>CAWBDS010000001.1:0-142193 GCA_963787645.1 uncultured Actinomycetes bacterium
CCTCCAGGACGCGCAGCCGGACACCGGGATCCTTGTCCGGACTGCCGAAGTGGGGCTGGCCCTTCTCGGTGAACAACCGGGTGGAGGTGGTCTCGAGCATCATGCCCATGGAGGGGGCGACCGGCTTGAGGCGCTGGAAGTCCTGCCAGCTCAGCACGCCCGGGTTGAGGTGCGGCAGCAGGCCGGTCTCCTCCAGGACGCGGATGGCCATGGCCCGGACGTAGGACAGCGTGTCGTCGTAGCCGTGGGCGTCGAGCCAGTCCTGGGCTTTTTGCCGGCGATCCTCGGGCGGTCGCCCAGGGTGAACAGGGCTTCCTTACAGCCGAGTTCCGCGCCCTGGCGGGCGATGGCCGACCTCGTCGGGCTCCAGGTACAGGCTGTGCAGCTTGTGCGGCACGGTCGCGAACATGCAGTACCCCAGCGATCGCGGCACAGCCGGGTCAGCGGGATGAAGACCTTGCGCGAGTAGGTGATGATCCCGGGGCGCTGGGCGGCTTCGAGGCCGGCGTCGCGGGGCGGCACGCGTACTCCAGGAGCCGGTCCAGGTCGTCGCCGCGGGCGTGCAGCAGGATCGTGGCCTCGTCCACATCGAGCGGTTTGCCGTCCCGAGCCCGGGCTAGCGTCCGGCGCATGGCCAAGGTCGTGATCGTCCCGCCGAGATCGCTCATGCTGCACCCAACCGCTCCCGTGCACAGATCTCCCCGCCTCTTCCCCGCCTCTTCCCCGGCGGGTCAGGCGGAGCGGCCGTCGCGGTCGCCGGCGGCCAGGCCGTCGCGGTCGCCCGCCACGCGGAGCAGGACCGCGGCCAGGTTCGGTAGGGGCGCCATCGTTCGGCCACGGTGGCGAGCTCGGTGCCGGTCAGCGGGCCGTGACCAGCCCGGTAGTAGTGCGCGGCGTAGTGGGGCAGCCTGGGTTCGGCGCGGGTGAGCACGTCAGCGACGCCCACCGCGCGCAGCAGGACCAGGCCGGCGTAGGTGGGCCCCATGCCGGGCAGGGTCTGGATGTCGGCCAGGGCGGCGTCGGGTGCCAGGCTGGCCAGCCTGGCCGGGTCCAGCTGCCCGGCCAGGGCGGCGTCGGCGATCGCGTGCAGCCGCGAGATCCGGACCGGGTCCAGACCGCTGAACGTGCGCACGTCGAGGAGTTGCGCGGGCGTGGGGAACGCGGCCAGCGGCTCCGAGCCATCCATGGTGAACAGCGTGCCGTGGGCCTCGGCGAGCCGGCGGCGGAGCGCGGCGGCCTGGGTGCGGTGACGGCGCTGGGCCAAGATCCCCCAGGCGGCCGCCTCATACGGGGAGTGGAACAGCACCGGCCGCAGGCCGGCGAAGCGGGCCTGCAGGGCGCCCAGGACCGGATCGCGCCGGCCGACGGCGAGCCAGCCGGGGCCGTCGTGATCCAGCGACAGGATGCGGCGGACCTGGGCCTGGACCTGCGCGACTGGGACGTCGCTGGCGTCGGCGCCGGTCAGGTCGGCGTGCAGGATGCCGTCGGGGTCCTGGGTCAGCCGGACGGCGACCTGGTGCTGCAGGTCGTCGGCCACGAACGCCATGCGTAGCTCCGCGCCGTCCGGCACCGCCCGTCCGGTGTGCGGGCCGAAGCCGAACGATGCCGCGGCACCCAGGTCGAACACGGTATCCGGGGTGATGGTGAAGCTGGTCATCGGGAATCTGCCTCCTGCAGCAGAGAGCGCAGCGCGGTGCGCAGCGGTCCGGGATCGACGGCGGCGAAGAACGTGACGTTGACCTCGCGGACCCGGGCCGCGCAGGCCCTGGTCAGCTCGGTTCCGGTGGCCGTGAGGGTGAGGGCGACGGCGCGGCTGTCCTGCGGGTGCGGGGTCCGGGCCAGCAGGCCGCGGGCGGCCAGGGTCCGCACCACCTGCGAGGTGGTGTTCACGTCCATCCGGGTGCGGCCGGCGACCTGGCGCTGGCTGAGCGGCGCGGCGGCACGGCGGCCGTGGCGCAGCAGGGTGACCAGGACGAAGAACTGCGCGGGGGTGACGCTGAGGTCCGACAGGCGGGCGGCGACCCGGTTGCGCCAGGCCTGCGTGGCCTGGACGAGCAGGTAGCCCAGGCCGCCGTCCCCGGTCTCGGCTGGCGGGGCGAGTTGGCCGTCTGGCAGGCCGGCGTCCCCTCGGCTCGATGCTACGTATACGTATTATCATAGTACGTATTAATTGTCGAGGTTTGGGCTGGCTGGATGCCGTGGGTGCGGGCTTGCGGCGCGAGTTTGGTGCGGGGCTTGTGCGCGGGTGGGATTCGGGCTAGGTGACGCGGACGCCGCGGGCGGTGGGTTGATGCGGTCCGGGAGTGGGCGCGGCGCGATCCGGCGGTGGCGCGGCGGGTGCTGCGGGTGGACAACCGGCGGATGGCGTATCTGCGCGGGCTGTTCGGGGTGCTGGGCAGCGACCAGGCCGACGTGGAGGCGCGATGCCTGCTGGCCCTGTCGCTGTGGATCGGCAACCACTTCCTGTCCTGGCCGCCGAGCACGGCGGATGTAGTCGCGCCGAGGTCCTGGAGCGGGCGGCCCGGCTGCTGGAAGGCTAGCCCGGACTCGTCGATCTGGAGACTGTCCGGGACCCGGGGCCAGGCTCAGCCGCGCTGGCTGACCTACGCTACGTGCGCGGATGCCCGACCCCTCCCCGCAACGATCACATCGCTCACCCCGTGATCACCAGCACCATTTGCGGGGAGCGTAGGGGCTTCGGGGAGGATCCGGTGCATCCCAGTACCCCGGATGCTCCCCGGAACCCGGATCCTCCCTGGAAATGGGGCAGCAGGGACGGGCGGGACTGTGGAGCACTCAACGAGCACGCCCGCGCGGGCCGGACGGCACCGAATTACATCCCAAGGGGTCGGACATTCCGCAAAGGCATCACATGGCTGTCCGGATCAACCCAACGGCCAGATATTCGCGCAAATGGGTCTTGTGCGGGCGCGGCTAGAAGGAGCGGTAGTCGCGGACGGACATTCGGGGGCCGCGGCGCGGGGGGGCGGTGCCGCCTAGCTCGACGAGGCGGGAGACGCGGTAGCGGTGGCCGGCGTAGGGGGCGAGCAGCTCGAGCATGCCGGCGTCGTCGGTGAGCTGGCGGGCCAGGGTCCAGCCGATGGTCTTGGGCAGGTGGTAGTCGCCGACGGAGATCGCGTCGGGGTCACCGGCGGCGCGCTGGCGGATCTCGGCCGAGGTCCAGACGCCGATGCCGGGCAGGGAACGCAGGCGGCGGTCGGCTTCGGCCGAGTCGAGGTCCAGGGCTTCTTCCAGGCGGCTGGCGACATCGGCGGCGGTGATGATGGTGCGGGCCCGGACGCCTTCAACGCCGGCCCGGTGCCAGTCCCAGGACGGGACGCGGGCCCAGACCCGCGGGGGCGGGACGACCCGCATGCCCTGCGGGGCGGGGCCGGGGGCCGGGGTGCCGTGCTTGGCCAGCAGGATCTTCCAGGCGCGGTGGGCTTCCAGGCCGACCACCTTCTGCTCCAGGACCGCGGGGACCAGCGCCTCGAACAGCGGGCCGGTCCGGCCGACGCGCAGTCCGGGATAGCGCAGCACCAGCTCGCCGATGACGGCGTGGTGCGCGGTGAACCCGGACGGGTCGTCGTGCGCGCCGAGCTGAGCGGGCAGGGCGTCCAGCAGCCAGGCGGCGCCCGGGCCCCAGGCCTGGCCGATGACCAGGGGGTTACCGGACCCGCGGCAGGTGACGCGGAGGGTGCCGGGGCCTTCGGGGGTCAGCGAGGTGCGCCAGACGGCGCCCGCTTGGTCGACGTGATATGTGGGGTCGCGGCCGCCGTGGCGGTGCGGGGACAGGGTGAGCCGGACGTCGACGGCGAACGGGGCCTGCCACTCGCGGCGCAGGCCCGGGTCCGGCATGGGGGCAGCGGCGGCCGGGCCCGGGGGGGTGGAGTGGGTGGCGGTCACGGGGCGGGCAGCGGGGGTCGCGGTTATGCGTCGGTGGAGAAGCGGATTGAGGTGGGGTCTAGGCGGACGCCTGGCCAGACGCGGATGCCGTGGGCTAGTTCGTTGCCGGGGCCGATGTAGGCGCCGTCGCCGATCACGGCGTCGTTGAGGACGGCGCCGGGGGCGATGACGGCGCCGCGGCCGACGATCGAGTCGCGGACGGTGGCGTGCTCGCCGATCCGGGCGTCGTCGAACAGGACGCTGCCGGACACCACGGCGCCGGCGCCGATCGACGCGCCCGCACCGATGGTCGTGCCGCCGGACACCGACGCGTCCGGGGCGATCTCGGCGCCCGCGAGGCGCAGCATGGGCCCGTGCGGCCCGGGGAGCGCGGGGGCGGGCAGTTCGCCGAGGACCAGGTCACACGAGCCGCGCACGAAGGTCTGGGGGGTGCCGACGTCGATCCAGTAGGCCGACTCGGGGTAACCCATGACCAGCTGGCCGGATTCGATCAGGCCGGGGAACGTGTCCCGCTCGACCGAGACCCGGCGGCAGGCCGGGATCTGGTCGATGACCTCGCGCCGGAACACGTAACAGCCGGCGTTGATCAGGTTGGTCACCGGGTTGGGCGTCTTCTCCAGGAATGCGGTCACCCGGCCGGTCTCGTCGATCGGGACCACGCCGAACCGGGACGGATCGTCGACCTCGACCAGGTGCAAGGTGACGGCGGCTTCGGTCTTGTCGTGCAGGTCGATCTGGGCCCGCAGGTCATGCCCGGACAGCACGTCGGAGTTGAACACCACAACCGGGTCGCCGGGACCGGCACCGCGCAGCGAGGCGGCGGCGTTGCGGATCCCGCCGCCGGTGTCCAGCGGAACGTCCTCCTGGACGTAGTCGATGGACAGCCCGAACGCCGAGCCGTCGCCGAACGACTCGGCGAACATGTCGGCCTTGTAGCAGGTGGCGAGCACCACGTGGGTGACGCCGCCGGCCGCGGCGCGGGCCAGCAGGTGGGCCAGGAACGGCACCCCCGCGGTCGGCAGCAAGGGCTTGGGCGCGGATAGGGTCAGCGGCCGGAGCCGGGTGCCCTGGCCACCGACCAGGACGATGGCCTCAAGTGGTTCACGCGGCATGAAAGGAGAGGTTACACCGCGTTGACGTCCGCAGCGGGCTGTTCAACAGCGCGCCGGTAGCAGGCCAGATGGGCTTCGGCCGAGGCGGCCCAGCTGAATTCCTGGGACCGGGCGTAGCCGGCGGCGCCCAGCGTCTCGCGCCGGCCGCCGTCGTCGAGCAGGGCGCGCAGCGAGTCGCGGATGCTGTCGGCGTCGGGCTCGGTGTAGGCCACCGCCTCGCCGCCCACCTCGGGCAGCGAGGTGCAATGGGTGGTCAGCACCGGCGCGCCGCAGGCCATAGCCTCCAGCACCGGCAGCCCGAAGCCCTCGCCCCGGCTCGGGAACGCCACCACCGTGGCCCCGCCGAGGAAGCCGGGCAGGTCGGAGAAGCGCAGGTAGCCGGGGCGGATCAGGCGCAGGTGGGGCGGCACGGTGGCCACCGCGGTGTCCACCTCCTCGCTCCAGCCGCCGCCGCCGCCCAGGACCAGCGCGGGCGGGTCGTTCAGGTCGGCCACCGCGCCGGCCCAGCCGGTGATCAGCGCGGCCACGTTCTTGCGCGGCTCGAGCATGCCGAGGAACGCGATGTACGGCTTGCCGTGCAGGCCCAGCCGGTTGGACACCTGGGTGGTCTGCTGCGGGTCCGGACGGTGGAACAGCCGGTGGTCCACGCCGTGGTAGGCAACGTCGATCTTGGTCGGGTCGGCGGCCAGGACGCGCTCCAGCTCGTCGCGGGTGGCCTTGGACGGCACGATGAGCCGGGCCGCGCGGCGGGCCGCGGTCCGGATCGCGGACTTGAAGAACATCGCGCTGACCGGGCTGTACAGCTCGGGCTCGGTGAAGAACGTGACGTCGTGCACGGTGACCACGGTGGGCCGGCCCGGGCGCAGCGGCATGGAGTAGTACGGCACGTGGATGACGTCGGCGTTGACCTGCTGGGCCACGACCGGCAGGCCGCTTTGCTCCCAGGCCAGCCGGGCGGAGCGGTGCGAGAGCGCGGTGGGGCCGGTGACGACGCGCGCGCTGGGCGCCAGGCGTCCGTAGCGTTCCTCGTCGGCGCGCTGGCAGACCACGGCCAGGTCCGCGCCGGCGGCGTCGAGCGCACCGATCAGCCCGTCAACGTACCGGCCGAGCGCGCCTCGGTCGGCTGGCACGTCGGTCGCATCAACAAGTACGCGAGGTGCCACGACCGCCCTTACTCCCTTCCTGGGCCATCCGAGCGGCAGGCCATGCGGAGCTCATGCCGATGCACGGCCCTACATGCCTGTTATGGATGTCCCGTCGCGAATAAAGCCTACGCCCTGCGCAAAAGCGCGACGAGCACTTACCCCATCCCGCGGGCCGTGCCGCGGGCCGGGCGTCGAGCACGCACGAGCACGGTGCCGCAGTGCGCGGGCTCAGCAGGAGGGGACGGGCTGGCCGGATTTGAGGTCCTGCAGGTAGGTGACGGCCTGGCTGAGCGTGCTGACCTTGATCACCTGCAGCCCGGCCGGGATCGCGCCCTTGACGTCCGAGCAGTTGGACGCGGGCGCCAGGAACACCGTCGCGCCGGCGTCCCGGGCGCCCACCATCTTCTGCTGGATGCCGCCGATGGGGTCCACGGTCCCGCTGGCCTCGATCTCGCCGGTGCCAGCGATGAACTTGCCGCCGGTCAGGTTCATCGTGGTCAGCTTGTCGATGATGCCCAGGGCGAACATCATGCCCGCGCTCGGCCCGCCGATATCGCCCACGCTGAACTTGACCGTGAACGGGAACTTGTACTGCCCGCCGACCTCCACCCCCATCACCGGGCGGCCGCCGGACTGCTTGGTCCCGACCCGGACCGTCTGCGTCTTACCGTTGCGCACGATGGTCAGGGTCAGCGTGCTGCCCGCCGGATGCGCGCCGATCAGCGCGGTCAGGTTGGTCTCGCCGGTCACCGCCTTGCCGTCCACGGCGGAGATCACGTCCCCGACCCGGAGCACCCCGGCCGCGGGGAAGCCGACCTTGACCTGCGCCACCACGACCTGGGTCTGGTAGGCGATGTGCAGCTGGGTCAGCGCGGCGGCCACCGCGTCCTGCTGCGAGCCGGTCATCTGCTGGGTGTCCGCCTGCTGGGCCTGCTGCTGGCTCTGGCCGGGCGAGAACAGCTCGGAGGAGGGCACCACCGCCTCGTGCGGGTTCAGCCAGGCGGTCAGCGCGCTGAAGATGTTGAGGTTGGCGCCGGGGCCGCCCTGGTAGCCGACCGTGACCATGTTCAGGTGGCCGGTGGTGGGATACGTCGAATGGCCGCTGATGGTGATCAGCGGCTGCCCGGAAGAGTCCTTACCCAGCGTGTTCAGCGTCGGCCCGGGCCGAGGATGACGTAGGGCACCGGGACCAGCACGGCGACGGCGAGCGCCGCGATTACACCGAGCGTGGCGATGATCAGCGTCAGTGAGCGGCGGGACAAGAGGGAGTGTACTGAATATTACGGAGTGCCGACCCATTCGCTGGTGCCGTCGGTGAAGCGCTGGTGCTTCCAGATCGGCACCGAGGCCTTGAGCACGTCGATCAGCTCCCGGCACGCGTTGAACGCCTCGCCCCGGTGCGCGCAGGCCACCGCGGCCACCACGGCCAGATCCCCCACGGCCAGATCGCCGACCCGGTGCACGGCCGCGATACCCAGCACGTCGAACTTCCCCGCGATCGTCTCGGCCACCCGGAGCAGTTCGGCCTCGGCGCTCGGATGCGCGCTGTAGGACAAGCCGGTGACGCCCTGCGCGTGGTCGTTGTCCCGGACCGCCCCGGCGAACAACGCGATGCCGCCCGCGCCGGGGCCCGCCACGGCGGCCCGGACCTCGTCGACGGAGAGCTCAGTCTCCCGGATGGCGATCAGCCGCACGACGTTCACCTGGCAAGGGTACCTGGCCTGCGCCCGCGGAAAGCTGGGACCAGGGCCATGAGCTGGCAGTTTGGCCCGTTCGGCCCAAAAATGAAAGGTGTGCGGCGGTTAGGGGTCCGGGCGGTGGCGGCGCCGCGCCCGGCGGACGATCGCGGCCGTGCCGATCACCGCGACCGTGGCCCCGGCGGCGGTGATCGTGGCCTCCTTGCGCGCGATGCGCCGGCCGGCCACCGCGTGGTGGCCCTGGCGCTGGCCGAGCAGGACCTGCAGCGCCTCGGCGTTGTCGTGGCGAGGCCGCCAGCCGGCCGCCCGCAGCGCGGCGCCGTCGGTCACCCAGGGATACACGACGTAACGCAGGTCCATGGCCGGGGCCGGGGTCACGCCCAGCCGGTGCAGCCGCTGCGCGGTTCCGAAGGTCAGCCGGGCCGGCAGCTCGATGCTCTTCAGCCCGCTGATCTGCTCGACCGCGTCCTGCTCGAGCCAGCCGTCGCAGCCGACCGTGAACTGGCCGTCGATGCCGCCGCCGACCGCGAACTCCAGCGCGGAGGTCAGGTCATCGATGTGGCAGAACTGCCAGCGCGGCGCGCAGCCCGTCACGGTGAGCAGCCGCGGCGCCTCGAAATGCCTGGTCACCAGCGTGTCGACGGCGTCCCCGACCAGCGCGGCGGGCCGCACCACGGTCACCGCCATGCCGGGATTGGTCCGCGGCGAGCGCCGGGCCAGCGCCTCGATCTCCAGCAGGTCCCCGGCCACGCTGGCGTCCGCGTCGGCCGACAACGGGGCGTCCTCGGGCAGCGGCACCGGGTTGTCCGGCCGGGCCCCGTAGACCATGGCGCTGGTCAGCAGGATGACCCGGCCGACGCGGCCCGCCGCGGCCGAGGTGAGCACGGTCTGCGCGCCGCGCACGTTGAACGCCCGGCGCTGGCGGCCCTCGGAGTCGGGGGTCAGGTCCAGGTCGGCGTGCACCACCACGTCCACCCCGGCCAGCCGGCCGGCCAGCGACGGGTCGCGCACGTCGGCCACCCGCCAGGTCACCCCGCCGATGTCGCCACGCCGGCCGTCGATCGCGATGACCTTCTTGACCTGCGGCGACGCGGCGAGCCGGACGGTCAAGGCGTGCCCGATGCCGTCGGCCGCACCGGTGACGGCGACCACGGGCATAGGCTGGTCAGTGCGCTCGGAGCGAACCGGCCGCCGGGCGTTTGTCACTGCGTGCTTCTCCCGAGATAACGTGACGGTTATGACCCTTCCATCCTGCCGCAGAGCCAACGATGGCTGACCGCCCGTTCGGCTTCGGCATGCCCGACAAGCCGGAAGACCGGGGCGGTTCGGGGTCTTCTGGTTCCTCTGGCTCTTCTGGTTCTTCTGGTTCTTCGGCCCCGGCGGCCCGCCGGGACCGTTCGGGGGGATGGGCGACCCGAACCAGTTCGCGGACGCGCTGCGCCAGTTCGCCGACCTGCTGTCCTGGCAGGGCGGCCCGGTCAACTGGGACCTGGCCAAGAACGTGGCCCGGCACGCGATCGCCGCGGCGGGCGACCCGAGCGTGCTGGACGCGCAGCGGCGGGAGATCACCGAAGCGGTCCGGCTGGCCGACCTGTGGCTGGACGAGGCGACCTCGTTCCCCTCCGGGATCCGCAAGATCGAGGCCTGGAGCCGGTCGGAGTGGCTGGAGGCCACCTTCCCGATCTGGGCCAAGCTGTGCGATCCGATCGCGACCAAGGGCGTCGAGGCGATGGGCGGCATGCTCAACATCGACCCGACGCAGCTCGGCGAGGACGTACCCGAGGAGATGCGGCAGGCCCTGGGGGCCTTCGGCGGCGGCGCGGGCGGCCTGGGCGCGCTGGCCGGGCTGTCGGGCATGATGCGGCAGCTCGGCGGGGCGATGATCGGCAGCCAGACCGGCACCGCGGTCGGCGAGCTGGCCCGCGAGGTGGTTGGCTCCACCGATATCGGGCTGCCGCTCGGTCCGGAAGGCGTGGCCGCCCTGCTGCCAGCGGGGGTGGCCCAGTTCGGGCAGGGGCTTTCGGTCGACGCCGGGGAGGTCCGGCTGTTCCTGGCGTTGCGTGAGGCGGCCCATCATCGGCTGTTCGCGCACGTCCCGTGGCTGCGCGCGCACCTGCTCGGCGCGGTGGAGCAGTACGCCAGCGGCATCACGGTGGACATGAACCGGCTGCAGGAAGCCATCCCGGACATCGACATCAGCAACCCCGAGGCGCTGCGTGACGCGCTGGCGGGCGAGGGCCTGTTCCAGCCGGAGGACACTCCCGCGCAGAAGGCGGCGCTGGTCCGGCTGGAGACCGCGCTGGCCCTGGTCGAGGGGTGGGTGGCGACCGTGGTCAACGCCGCGGCGGCGGCCGGCTGACCCACGCCGACGCGCTGGCCGAGGCGATCAGGCGGCGCCGGGCCACCGGCGGCCCGGCCGAGCGGACGTTCGCGACGCTGGTCGGGCTGGAGCTGCGGCCGCGGCGGCTGCGCGAGGCGACGGCCATCTGGCAGGGCCTGACGGCCGTCCGCGGGATCGACGGCCGGGACGCCCTATGGTCTCATCCTGACCTGTTGCCCGCCACCGAGGACCTGGAGAACCCGGACGCTTTCGTGCACGGCCAGCCGGAACTGGACATCTCGGACCTAGAAGACGGCGACGATCATGCGGGTCCTTGATGTAAGTTTGGTGCCCACATAGGGCACAGGAGTCGCGGAGCGTTACCGGTTGCCAGGGCAGGCCGCTTGGGCCTGCGCGAGTGGCCGGTGCACCACGCACGGACAGCGAGTCCTTGTCTAACGCGACTTTTCCACGCTGCATGGACGAGCCAGAGCATACGGATGTCGTCGTCATCGGTATGGGGCCGGGCGGTGAGTACGCGGCCGGCGCGCTGGCCAAGGCCGGGCTGCATGTCACCGCGATCGAAGATCGCCTGGTGGGCGGCGAGTGCCCGTACTGGGGATGCATCCCCTCCAAGATGATGGTCCGGGCCGCCAACCTGATCGCCGAGACCAGGCGGGTGCCGGGCATGGCCGGGACCTCCACCGTGACCCCCGACTGGTCGCCGGTGGCCCGGCGGATCAGGGAAGAAGCCACCGACTACTGGGACGACAAGGTGGCCGCGGACCGGTTTACCGGCCAGGGCGGGCACCTGGTGCGCGGGCGCGGCACGATCACCGGGCCGGGCGAGGTGACCGTTTCCGTTTCTGGTTCTGCTTCCGGCCGGGTATTCCGGGCTCGGCGCGGCATCGTCATCAACAGCGGGACCACACCCGCCGTCCCGCCCATCGACGGGCTGGCCGGGACGCCGTTCTGGACCAACCGGGAGATCATCGAGACCGAAGAGGTCCCGGACTCGATGATCGTGCTCGGCGGCGGGGCCATCGGCTGTGAGCTGGCCCAGGCGTTCAACCGCTTCGGCACCGAGGTCACGGTGGTCGAGGCGCTGCCCCGGCTGCTGTCGTTCGAGGAACCCGAGGCCAGCGAGCTTATCGAGCGCATCTTCACCCGCGAGGGCATCAAGGTGTGCACCGACGCCCCGGCCGAACGGGTCAGCTACCGGGAGGGCTGCTTCAGCGTACATCTGGGCGGGGCGGTACTGGCCGCTTCTCACCTGCTGGTCGCGACCGGACGGCGTACGGACCTGGCCGGGGTCGGGGTGGCCGCGGTCGGCCTGGACCCGTCGGCCAAGTACGTGCCGACCGACGGGCGGATGCGGGCGGCGGACGGGGTGTGGGCGATCGGCGACATCACCGGCAAGGGCGCGTTCACCCACATGTCCATGTACCAGGCCGACATCGTGGTGCGCGACATCCTCGACCAGGGCGGGGCGTCCGCCGACTACCGGGCCGTGCCCCGGGTCACCTACACCGACCCGGAGATCGGCAGCGTCGGGCTTTCGTTGGCGGCGGCCGTGGAGGCGGGACTGCGGGTGCGGACCGGCGTGGCGCAGGTGCCGTACTCGGCCCGGGGATGGATCCACAAGGCCGGCAACGACGGGTTCATCAAGGTCATCGAGGACGCCGACCGGTCGGTGCTGGTCGGCGCGACGTCGGCCGGGCCGTGGGGCGGCGAGGTGCTCAGCGCGCTGCAAGTGGCCATCAGAGCTTCGGTGCCGGTGGCGACGCTGCGGGATATGCCTTACGCCTATCCCACGTTCCACCGGGCCATCGAAGACGCGCTGAAGGCGCTGTCATGAGTAGCCCTGTGTCAAGCCGCCTCCGGTTTTGGGTCGGCGAGAACTCGTTGGAGGGCCTTGTGGCGGGCTGGGTCGTAGGCGACTCCGTCTTGCCAGCAGTGCCAGATGACGTACAGCCAGGCGCGGGCGAGGATGCGGACGGCGTGCGGGTGGTCGTGGCCGCGGGCGATGGCCTGGTCGTAGAGCTGGGCGGCCCAGGGGCTGGCGCGGCGGGAGTCGCCGGCGAAGTCGGTGACGGCGTCACGGAGCTGCTTGTCGAAGGACCACCGGAACCCGGCGCGGACGCGTCCGGAGCGGGGCAGGCTGGTGAAGATGTGCTGGTCGGCGTGCAGGGCGAGCTGCTCGCTGATCTGGGCGGACAGTGCCTTGATCTGCTCGTTCAGGGTGACCAGCACGGCCAGCAGCGCGCGGGTGACGTGCGCCTCGGCGGTGCCGTGCTCCCCGGTCGCACCGCGCGGGGCGGCGGTGAGGCGGGCGTGCAGCACGGCGGGGTCGGCTCTGCCGCTGTAGCCGGCGCTGGCCAGCCAGGCGGCCATGCGCCTGGGCGAGAGCCAGCCGGCCCGGTCCTGGCAGTCGAAGCGGGCCAGGAACGCCAGGCTGACCGGAGAGTCGAGCTCGGCGAACAGGGCGACGGCCCCGGGGAAGACCCGCTTGAGGTGCTCGCGCAGCTGATTGGCCACACCGGCCCGGTGGTCGGCGAGGTCCTTGCGGGCCCGGCAGGCGCGGCGCAGGGCGATCGTCGCCGGCTGGTCCGGGACGAGGGGGCGGAGCCGGGCACGGCCGGTGCGCAGCGTGTCGGCCAGGACCAAGGCGTCGAACCGGTCGTCCTTGTTGCCGGCCGAGCCGTAGCGGCCGCGCAGGTTCTTGACCTGGTTCGGGCTGATCACCACCACGGTGATCCCGGCCTGGAGCAGCGCCTCGACGACCGGGCCGTCCGGACGCTCGATCGCGGCCTCGCGGACGCCGCGCTTGTCCAGCATGGCCACCAGGGCGCGCAGGCCCGCAGCGCTGTGCTCGACCACGCACCGGTGGACTTCCCGGCCGCGGGCATCGACGACCGCGACCGCGTGATCATCACGCGCCCAGTCGATACCGCAGGTCAGCCCGTTCGGCGGTTCCTCGGGCAGGGTGGATGGGGCAGACTTCATGACAGCCTCCTCGCTGCTGATCCCAGTGGGGAGGCACCCTTGTCTCGGTGCCGGGGCGCGGCTGCCGCATCGCTCACTGATCGGCGCTCTACGGCGCACAGCCCTGTCGACGGTCGGCACGCCCCGGAAACCGCCAGGCCCCGCATAACTCATGAAGGACGTCAACAGCGTCATGCGAGCAGGGCGGTGGCCTGGCGGCACCTCGGGTGCATCAGTGGTCCATCTAGAACCACTGACATAAGGATGGTGCACCAGTGAGCCGGCGCCCGGCCGTCGTGGCCTTCGACGTGATCGAGACGCTGATGTCGCTGGAGCCGCTGCGCGCCCGGCTGACCGACATCGGCCAGCCGCCGGGCCTGCTCGAGGCCTGGTACACCCGGACGCTGCGAGACGGCATGGCGCTGTCCGCGACCGGGGACTACGTCGGCTTTACCGAGGTGGCCGAGTCGGCGCTGCGCGGGCTGACCAACTACACGGTCAGCGATGCACAGGTGGCGGCGGTGATGGCGGGGTGGGGCGAGCTGCCCGCCTTCCCGGACGCGGCGCCCGCGCTTGCCCGGCTGGCTGAGGCGGGCCTGCGGATCGCCTGCCTGACCAACGGGTCGGCGTACCTGGCTTCCTCGTTCGTCAACCGCACCGGGCTGGGGTCGCTGGTGGACCGGGTGATCTCGGTCGAGGAGGTGTACCGGTGGAAGCCGGCCGGGGTGGTGTACCAGTACGCGGCTTCGGTCATGGACGTGCCGAACGACCGGTTGGCTCTGGTGGCCGCGCACGACTGGGACTGTCACGGCGCGAAGCGGGCCGGGCTGGTCACCGGGTGGGTGAGCCGTAAGTCCGGTGGCTTCGGCGCGCCGTTCGCGCGGCCGGACGTGACCGGCGACGACCTGACCGAGGTGGCGGGCAAGCTGCTGGCGCTGTCGGTGGAGGACTGAGCGGCTGGCAGCCGGGCTTGGCGCTTTGGGCGGGGGCCCGGTCCAACGACGTCGTTGCCGCAACGACGCGCACCGGACGACGTGGGTGCCGCAACGACGCGGTTGCAGCAAAGGGCACAACCGCCCCCGCAGAATCTGACTCCGGTAGAGCGGAGACATCAACTGTGCCAGCGCCCGTCATGGCCGTCGGCTGACCATCGAAGTCACGCTGCGGCGCTGATTCCGGCTCCGCGCAACGTGGTGAATCCCGGCATCCACCACATTAGGGGGTGAAACCCGGGATTCACCACATACGGACTGCGTCCGGGCCGCGTCCCCGGCATCGCTTCCTCACCATGAGCTACCTGGCGCCACACCGGGGTGACGGAGATTCCGGCGGCGGCCGACATCCGGTGTGCGGCGGAGAAGATCTTTGACGTGATCGTCGACTTCCGGGGCCAGGATCGGTGGCTGACGTCCTCCTCGGCGTATCACGGCACGCTGGAGGTCTCCTCTGATCCGGTGACGCTCGGCACTACCTACCGGGAGCCCGGGCCGTTCGGGGTGCGCAATGGCCGGGTTACCGAGTTCGAGCGGCCCACGGCGATCACTTTTCACCAGCCGATGACCATGCGGCCGCACGCCGGGACCGTGGACGTGGTGATGCGCTACACGCTCACGCCCGGGATGGGGCCACCCACGTGCGGCGGTTGGTGACGGGTATCCCGTGGTCGCTGAGATTGGTGCGGCCGGTGCTGATCCGGGAGTTCCGGAGCGAGAGCACCCGCACGCTGATGGCGCTCCAGGCCTACGCCGAAACGCTGGAGCGCTTACACGTGGGCCAGGACGCGGTCCAGGGGGCGGGGGACGCGGGCGGGGGCGACTGCTTCAGTGAGGAGCTGGGCGTAGCGGATCTTGCGGCCGGACTTGGCGCCGAAGAAGCGCTTTAGCTGCTGCTCGCGGGTCCGGTCGCGCTGGGCGGGCTGCTGGCACAGGATGCGGAACGACGCGAGGTCGCCGTGCGCGGCGATGAGGGTTTCGACCAGGTCGGTGCCCAGCGCTCGGATCAGCTCGTCTTCCAGGTCTACGACGCACACGTAGAAGCCGAGGCGTTCCAGGTCGTCGCGGGCCAGGACGGGGCCGAGGCCGGACCGGGTCAGGCCGCGCCGGAAGTCCGGCTCCTCGCGCTCGTCGCACAGGCCGGCCAGCCGGGTGCGCAGCCCGCGCGGGCCGAACAGGTCCAGGAAGTGCCCGATGTTCGTCGCGCCGCCCATCGGGACCACGAACGCGCCCTCACGGCTCAGGTCCCGGCCGCGGCGCACGGCCAGCGCCTGGACCGCCGCCTGGTCGCTGACCCCCTCGACCAGGATCACCGCGCACGATCCGGGCGCCGCGTGGCGGACCGACGACACGGCCGCGGCCAGCGCGACGTTGCTGCTGCCCGCCGGGCCGGTCACCGCGACCAGGCGAGACAGCGAGTCGTCGTCCATTGCGCCCAGTCTCGCAGTTCGGCCGGTCCGGCCGTCGGCGCGGTCGCGCGGTTTGGGCGGGCGACGGGCTCTGGCGAGCAGGCGGGCGGCGGGCTCTGGCAGGCTAGGGCCTCATGCTGCACAGTACCGATCGCATCTACACCACCCACGTCGGCAGCCTGGCTCGCCCGCCCGCGCTGCTCGACCTCATGCGGGCGGCGGCCGAAGGGCCGCCCGGTCGATCCCGGCGAGCTCGCCGAGGCCGAACGCCGGGCCGTGGCGGAGGTGGTGGCCCGGCAGCGCGCGACCGGGCTGGACATGGTCAGCGACGGCGAGCAGACCAAGACCGGGTTCTACGCCTACATCGGGCAGCGGCTGGCCGGCTTCGAGCCGCGCGCCGGGGGTGACCCGCTGGCCGGGTTCCGGACCGAGATCAACAGCTTCCCCGAGTACTACGAGCAGTACCTCAAGGCCGCGATGACCGGCGGGATGGCCGTCCCGGTGGTGCCGCTGCGCTGTACCGGCCCGGTCTCCTACGTCGGGCACGAGCGGCTGCGGCGCGACCTGGACCTGCTCCGGGACGCGGTCGGGCCGGAACTCGGGCCCGACCAGGCGTTCGTGTGCGCGGTGGCGCCCAGCGGGGTCGGCGGCAACGAGTACTACCGATCGGAGGCCGACTACCTGAACGCGGTGGCCGACGCGCTGCACGAGGAGTACGCGGCCATCGTCGCAGCGGGCTTCACCCTGCAGATCGACGATCCGTTCCTGACCGACGTGTTCAGCTACGGGACCGGCTCCGCGGCGGAAAAGGCGGCCGAGGCGGGCCGGTACGTGGACGCGATCAACCGGAGCCTGCAGGACATCCCGCGCGACCGGGTGCGGCTGCACACCTGCTACGGCATCAACGAAGGGCCGCGGGTGCACGACGCGCCGCTGGCCGACCTGATCGAGACGCTGTTCACCATCGAGGCCGGGGCCTTCGCCTTCGAGGCGGCCAACCCGCGGCACGAGCACGCCTACCACGTGTTCGAGACGGTCAAGCTGCCGCCGGGGGTGGTGCTGATGCCCGGCGTCATCAGCCACGCCACCAACATCGTCGAGCACCCCGAGGTGATCGCCGACCGCATCGTCCGGTTCGCCGAGCTGGTCGGGCGGGAGAACGTGGTGGCCAGCGCCGACTGCGGGTTCTCCTCGCAGGCCAGCTACGCCCCGGAGATCCACCCGACGGTCGTGTGGGCCAAGTTCGAGGCGCTGGCCGAGGGAGCGCGCCGGGCCACCGCGCGCCTGTGGTGACCGGGTCCGTGGTGACCGGGCCCGTGGTGACTGGGCCCGTGGTGACTATGGCTGCAAACTGGTTGCAAGGCGCCTGGCGCACGATGGTCGCAGACCCGTAGATCATCAGGAGGCCGTCATGCCGGCAGCGATCGACAAGTTCCTGACCGCCATCCAGAGCGCCACCATCGAAGCGTGCGACGCGTGGAGCACCGACGCGACGCTGGACGCGACGGTGCCCAACTGGCGGCTGCACGCGTCGGGGGCCGACGCGATCCGCGCCGAGTACGCGCGGTGGTTCGCCGATCCCGGGCAGTTCGGCGAGTTCCGCCGCTACCCGGTGCAGGCGGACGGGGGCCCGAGCGAGATCGTGGAGTACACGCTCAGCTGGACCGAGAACGGCGTGCCGCACGCGGCCCACCACATGCACCTGCTCACCGTGCGCGATGATCACATCGTGGCCGACACGGTGATGTGCGGCGGGCGCTGGCCGGCCTCGCTGCTGGCCGAGATGGAGGCCGTCGATGCTTGAGGCCCCGGTCTCGGCGGCCGGCGTGGCCGGCAGCGTGACCGAGCTCATCGCGGGCGCGACCGAGCGGACGGTACTGACCGAGGGGGCCGGGAAGTCCGGGGCCCGGCTGGAGCGGCTGGTGATCGGCGGCCGGCCGTACGTGCTCAAGCACCTGGACCTGGCGCAGGACTGGACCATGCGGGCGTCGGGCTGCCTGCCCGGGGCGCCGCTGGTGGCCTGGGAGCGGGGCCTGCTGGCCCGGCTGCCCGGGTGCTTCAACCAGCCGATCGTCGGAGTCTGCCCGGAAGCCGGCCACGGCCCGGCACCGTCGGGCGGCTGCGCCCTGCTCATGCGGGACGTGACTGCGTGGCTGGTCCCGGTGAGCGACGAGCCGATCGGGCTGGAGCAGCACCTGCGGTTCCTAGCGCACATGGCCGCGCTGCACGCCGCATTCTGGGCGTGCGGCAACGAGTGCGAAGTCGTCCCGGTCATGCACCGCTACCTCGAGCTGTCCCCGTGGCTGGCCAGCGCCGAGGCGTTTGTCGGCTCGGAGCACCTGGTGCCGCGGCTGGTCGGCGAGGGCTGGCCGCGGCTGGCCGAGGTGGCCCCGGCCGCGGCCGAGATCGTGGCCCCGCTGGCCCGCGACCCGGGCCCGCTGGTGGCGGCGTTGGAGGCCACCCCGCAGACGTTCGTGCACAGCAACTGGAAGCTGGACAACCTGGGCACCGACGACCAGGGCCGGACCGTGGTGCTGGACTGGGAGCAGCCGGGCCGCGGCGCGCCGCTGTCCGACCTGGCCTGGTACCTGGCCATCAACTGCCGGCGCCTGCCGCAGGGCAAACTCGACGCGATCGCGGCCTACCGCCAGGCGCTGGAAGCACATGGGATCAGCACCGAGGCCTGGTGGGACCGGCAGCTGGCGTTGTGCCTGCTGGGCGCGCTGGTCCAGTTCGGCTGGGAGAAGGCCCTCGGAGGATACGACGAGGAGCTCGAGTGGTGGGAGAGGCAGGCGGTCGGGGCCGTTCGGTATCTGAGCTGAGGGCGGCCTATGACGCTGGAGCCCGGTTGTGGGCGCAGGGGCCTGAGCCGGTCTACGCCAGCGTGGCCCGCGCGCTGATCGGCCTGGTGGACGGGTGGCTGGCTGGCGGACGGGTGCTCGACCTGGGCGCGGGGACCGGAGTGGCGGGCCGGGCCGCGCTGGCGGCCGGGGCCGGGTCGGTGGTCTGCGTTGACGCGGCACCCGGCATGCTGCGCAGGTGCGGCGCGGGCCTGCATCCGGTGGCGGCCGACGCGACCGCGCTGCCGTTCGGTGAGGGCCGCTTCGACCTGGTGCTGGCGGCGTTCTGCCTGGGGCACCTGGACCGGCCGGCCGCGGGCCTGCGGGAGACCCGCCGGGTGGCCGCGGCGCTGGCCGCCAGCTCGTTCGCGGCCGGGTGGGATCACCCGGCCAAGGCGGCGGTGGACGAGGTGCTCGGCACGTTCGGCTACCGGCCCCCACCGTGGTACGTCAGGTTCAAACGGGACACCGAACCGTGGGCCAGTGACCCCTCCATGGTCGGGCGGGATACGGCGGCGGCCGGTTACACCGACGTCCGGCTGCGGACGGTCACGGTGGACACCGGGCGGTCGAGCCCGGCCGAGCTCGCGGCGTGGCGGCTGGGCATGGCGCACGTAGCCCCGTTCGTGGCGTCGCTGTCCGCGCAGCGGCGGGCCTCGCTCCGGCGGGCGGCCGTCGCGGCCGTGACCGGTAGCGGACCGCTGGTGGTGGACATGCTGGTGCTCACCGCGCGCTGATTCGGGTCACGAGGTTCGCCAGCGGTCCAGGCGGTGGGCCGCGGCCCGGCGCAGGGTGCTGGCGTGCTCCCCGGCCTGGCGGGCCAGGCGCTCGGCCCGGTCGGCGGCCAGGTCGAGCCAGGCCGGGACCGCGAACTCGGCGGCCGTCTCGCCGGTCCACCACCAGGCCTCGACGGCCACGGCCGTTTCGATCTGGTCGAGGTCGGCGGCAACCGTGTCGAGGTCGACCGGCAGGCCCAGCGCCCGGCGGGCCCGGTGGGCCAGGACCCGGGCCACGCTGACGTAGCGCGGCACACCGAGGGCAGCGGCCCGGGCCGCCAGCTCGACCGCCGCGGCCAGGGCGGCCTCCGGGTCATCACGCAGCAGGGCCAGCCGGGCGGTGAGCAGCTGGTGCCGGAGCTCGAGGCGCCAGCCGAACACCAGGTCCCCGCTGAACATGGCCCGGGCCTGGGCCAGCCGGTCCCGGGCGCCGTCCGCGTCGCCGGCCTGGACGTACTCCTCGGCCAGGTCCTGCAGGGCGGAGATGGCCAGCTCGGGGATGCCCTGGCCGACCTGGCCCAGTTCCAGGGCCTGCAGGTGACGTTCGTGGGCGGGCTCGGCGGCGCCGAGGTTGCGCAGCACCCAGCCGGCGAAGTTCACCGCCCGGCCCGCGAACCGCGGCACCTGGCGGCGGTCGACCTCGGCCGTGTACCTGGTGAACGCGTCCAGGGCCAGCGCGGGCAGGCCGGCCACGGCGTGCGCGTGCCCGGTGAACAGCAGCGAGTGCAAGGTGGCCGCGGTATGCGCCACCCCCTCGCGGGCGCGCGCCGCGGGGCGCAGCAGGGCCAGCGCCTCCTCGGTCTTGCTCTGATGGGCGCGCAGCACCCCCAGCCAGGCCGCGGCGGTCACCCGGTCGGTCCCCTCGGCCAGCGCGAACGCCTCGCCCAGCAGCAGCTCGGCCTGGGCCAGGTCACCGGCGGCGTGCCGGGTGCGACCGCCGACGGCCAGGCACCGGGACCGGGTGGCCGGATCGGCCGCGGCCAGCGCCCCGTCCGCGGCGAACTGCGCGGCCTGGGCGAACCGGCGGTCGAAGTAGCAGGCCCAGGCGCCGACCTCCAGGGCGGCGGCACCGGCGTCCGCGGCCCGCTCGACATCGGCCAGCGCTGGCGCGTACCGGCGCCGGCGGGTCCGGACCCGGGCCCGTTCGAGCCAGGTCTCCGGCTCCGGGTGCAGGGACAGCGCGTCATCGAGCAGGGCTTCGGCCGCGGCGTGGTCGAAGCGCTCGGCGGCGCGTTCGGCCGCGGTGCGCAGCGACCGGGCGGCCAGCACCAGGTCGCCGCCCAGCCTCGCGTGGTGGGCCACCATGGCCGGGTCGGCGTAGGGCTGGCGGGCCAGCACGCGGCCGGCCTGCCGGTGCAGCAGGGCGGCCCGGCCGGCGGTGGCGCTGGCGGCCAGCGCCTCGCGGACCAGTTCATGCCGGAACCGGAACGTCCCGCCGTCCGCGGCCAGCAGCTGCTGGGCCGAGGCGCGTTCGGCGTCGTCGAGCAGGTCCACCGCGGGCCGGCCGAGCAGCGCGGCGAGCAGCTCGATGTCCAGCTCCGGGCCGATCACCGCGGCTGCCCGCAGCAAGGCTCCGGCCGGCCCCAGCTCGTCACAGCGCGCCGACACCGACTCGACCAGGGAGGCGGGCAGCTCGGCCCCGATGCTCTGCTGAGCGCTGGCCTGGGCCAGCTCGGTCAAGAACAGCGGATGGCCCTTGGACCGCTCGTACAGCTCATCGGCGCGGGCCGGCCCGACCAGCTCGGTGGCGGCTTCGCGGCCGAGCAGGCCGAGGTGGACCGACGCGGTGGCGGGCAGCGGCGGCCCCTGGCCGGCACGGACCGCGGCCACCACCGTGGCGGGCATGTTCTCCCGCCGCGCGAAGCTGAGCCAGTTGGCCAGCGCCTGCCCGCCCAGGTGCGCGTCGTCGATCACCACCGCCAGCGGGCCGCGCCGGGCCAGCCGGGCCACCACCCGGACCAGCGCGGCGTACAGCACGGCGGGCCCGAGCATGCTGTCGGCCAGGATCGGCTGCGGATTCTGGGGTCCGGCCGGCGCCGCGGTCACGCCGAGCAGAACGGTGAGGGTGGCCGCGTCCCGACCCAGCAGGTCCGCGGTGGCGTCCGGCCCGAGCCGGCGCAGCAGCGCGGCCAGCGCGGTGAGCAGGGCGTCCAGGGGCATGGCCCGGTCCAGCTGCCCGCACGAGACCAGCAGTACCTCCTGGGCGGCCGCGGCCCGGCGCGTGGCCCAGGCCCGCAGCAGCGCGGTCTTCCCGATCCCGGCTTCGCCGTCGACCACGACGAGTTCGGTCGCGCCGTCGCGGGCCCGGGTGGCGATGATGTCGAGGTAGGCCAGTTCGTCATCCCGGCCGACCAGGCCGGCCGGGACGTGGACGGGCACCGCCGGCGGCGCGGGCAACTGGCCGCGCAAGATGGCGGTGTACAGCGCGACGGTCTCGGGGGACGGGTCGGTGCCGAGCTCGGTGGCCAGCCGCTCCCGGGCCTCGGCGTAGGCGGCCAGCGCCGCGGCCACCCGGCCGCCCGCGACGTAGGCTCGCAGCAGGATCCGCAGCGACTCCTCATCGTAGCCGTCGACGGCCACGGCGGCGGTGGCGGCATCGGCGGCGGCCATCCAGTCTCCGGCCTCGAACAGGGCGGTGGCCGCTACCCGGCGGGCCCGGCTCGCCCGCCGGTCTAGTTCGGCCAGCCGCAGCTGGGCCCAGTCACCAGGTACCGTCGGCGGCCCGTAGCCGCGCAGCAGCGAGAGCGCCACGCGAGCCGCGGCCGCCGCGCCCAGCACGTTGCCCGCGGCGCGCCGGCGGTCCATCTCCTGGGTCAGCGCGGCGAGCTCGGCGGCGTCGAGCCAGTCGCAGACCAGCAGGTAACCACGGTCGCGGTGCTGGATCCGGTCCCGGCCCAGCACCGACCGGAGCCGGCTGATCAGCACGGCCAGCTGGTCCTCGGGCTGGGCCGGCGGCGTGTCGGCCCACAACGCGTCGACCAGCACGTCGGCCGGGACCACCTGCCCTTCGGCCAGGGCCAGCAGGGTCAGGGCCAGCCGGCCCTTGCGGCTGCCCAGCGCCTGCGGTTCGACGCCGTCCACGCCGAAGTCGCTCAGCACTCGCAGCGCCAGCGACTTCATAGCCGCATCAAACCGCAGCCGGCCGGTGACCGGAAGAGCCAGCCGCGCGCTGCAAGGAAGCTGCAACCCGCGCGGATCAGGCTGGTTCCGTAGTCGATCAGGCCAACCCACGCGAAGGAGACATCCCATGACCGCTAAGGCAGAGCAGAAGAGCTTCGCCACGTCCGACGAGACCCGTGAGTTCGAGCGCGGCCAGCTGGACCTGCTGCGCATCGGCGGCGCCGAGATCGGCCGGCTCACCCTGCAGCCCGGCTGGCGCTGGTCCGAGCACGTCAAGCCGCTGGCGGGCACCGATCTGTGCGAGGCGCCGCACTTCCAGTACCACGTGCAAGGCGTGCTGCACGTGGTCATGGGCGACGGCTCGGAGTTCGACGCCCGGCCCGGCGACGTCACCGCCCTCCCCCAGGGCCACGACGCCTGGGTGGTCGGCGACGAGCCGGTGGTGGTGGTCGACTGGTTCGGCGCCAGCAACTACGCCCGCGGCTGAGCTGAGCTGCTTACCGGAACGCGGAGGCGTTGGCCGCGGCCCAGTCGGCGAAGGG
This sequence comes from uncultured Actinomycetes bacterium, assembly GCA_963787645.1. Lineage (GTDB taxonomy): Bacteria > Actinomycetota > Actinomycetes > Streptosporangiales > Streptosporangiaceae > Palsa-504. Next base: position 22,845 of record CAWBDS010000001.1, read on the forward strand.
GCGCGCCGGGACGCTGGTGATGTCGCGGACGGTGGTGGTGACGACCTCCGGTTCGGTCACGAACCGCTCCCAGGTGTCCAGGGCGGACGCGGCGAACCCGGGGTCGCCCCAGGCCGCGGTCAGCTCGCGCAGGGCCTGCGGCCTGGGCAGCTCGGCCCAGGTCAGGTCCCGGCCGAGGGCCTGGCCGATGGCCGCCAGCTGCTCGGCCTGAGTCAGCACCGCGGGGCCGCTGAGCAGGTAGCGCGCTCCGGCGTGGCCGTCCTGGGTCAGGGCACGCACCGCGACGGCGGCGATGTCCCGCTCATCGATCAGCGCCCGGGCGGCGGCGCCGAACGGCCACCGCACCACGTCACCGGGCCGGATCTGATCGGCCCACATGAGCGTGTTCGACGCGAATCCGGTGGGCCGCAGGAAGGTCCACGCGACCCCGGAGTCCTCGATGGCCCGTTCGGTCAACGCCCAGAAGGAGCCGGGCCGGTCCGCAGCGGGCTGTGCGGACAGGTAGACCACCCGGGCGACGTGCCGGGCCGCGATCGCCGCCACCTGGGGCGCCAGGTCGGCGGTCACGTCGGGCGAGGTGAACGGCCAGAGCAGGAACAACGCGTCCGCGCCGGCCAGGTGCGGCTCCAGGGAGGCGGGGTCGGCCAGGTCCGCGGCCGCCGTACCGGGTTGCGATCGGTCCGGGTGGCGGCTGACCACCCGGACCGGCAGGCCGCGGTCCCGGAGCTGGGCCACGACCTGCCGTCCGACCCGGCCGGTGCCACCTGTCACCACGATCATCGAGGGCTCCCCCGGTCGTTCCGGCTCTTGCTTCGCAGGCTAGGACCTGAACCTAACTCGAGGTCAAGGATCAGAGCTTGCCGCGGTTACGCGAGCCGAGGATGATCTGGGTCACGGTGTAGCTGCTCAGGCCGAGCTTGCTGGCGATCTCGTCGGGGCGTCGGCCCTGCTCGTTGTACAGCAGCGCCAGCCGCTCCTGGGACTTGGTCCACGGCTTGGGCGCGGCCGGACGGGACGGCGCGGGCCGACGTGAGGCGGGCTTGGGGCGGGCGGGCGCAGGACGGGCCGGGTCAGCGGGCCGAGGGGTGGCGGTGACCCCGGCGCCGGCCGCGGCGCCGGCCGCGGTTCCGGCCGCGGCGCCGGCCGCGGTTCCGGCCGCGGTTCCGGTCGCGGTTCCGGCCGCGGTTCCGGCTTGTGCGGTGGGGACCGAGGTGCCGAATGAGCCGCGGCGCTGGTCGGCGAACTTGCCGCTGGCCATCTCGTCCTTGGTCTGGTCGTCAAGCAGCAGGTACTGCTCGGCCGACTTGTTCACGCCGATGGCGACCATGGTCAGGCCCTTGAGGTTCTTGTCCTGGCACTCCGGCGCCATGCAGTAATCGTATTTCTTCGCCCGGTCGGGATGCAGTTCGCTCCCGCACGTAATGCACTGGGCCATGTACTTCTCTTTCGTCTTCACCCGCGGGCCAGCGCGCAGGCTGGGTCGCGGCATGAATTAGAACACTGAGGCGAGGGTAGGTGTTCCCGGTCAGGGGAGCTCGCGGACGACCTCGGCGGGCGCCTTGTCCCGGCGCAGGCCCTGGTACCGGGGGTGGCGCAGTTCGCCGTCCGCGGTCCACTCGCTGAACCCGACCTGGGCCACCAGCCGGGGCTGCACCCAGTGCACCCGGGTCCGGGGCAGGCCACGGACCGGCTCGAAGGCGGGGTCCGGGCGCTCGTCGGCGGCCAGCGTCTCGTGCAAGCTGGTCAGGGTGCTTTGGGTAAACCCGGTACCGACCTTGCCGGCGTAACGGAGGCGGCCGTCGGCGTCGTAGTAGCCGAGCAGCAGGGCGCCGAAGCCCACTCGGGACCGCTGCGGGTCGGTGTAGCCGCCGATGACGAACTCCTGGCCGTTCAGGCACTTGAACTTCAGCCAGTCCCGCTGGCGCCCGGCGGTAGGGCGAGTCGGCCCGTTTGGCGATCAGCCCTTCCCAGCCCAGCTGGCATGCCTGGCGGTAGTACGCCTCGCCGTCCCGGTCGCGGTGCTCGGCGTAGCGCAGCGGGCCGCCGAAGGCCAGCAGGTCGCGCAGCACATCCTTGCGCTCGGCCAGCGGCCGGGCGCGCACGTCGCGGCCGTTCGCCCACAGCACGTCGAACAGGTAGACGTAGACCGGGATCTCGGCGCGCAGCGCCGGACCTGGATCGCGCACGCCCAGCCGGCGCTGCAGCCGGGCGAAGCTGGTCTGCTCCCGGTCGAACGCCACGACCTCGCCGTCGACGATGAAGTCGGTGTCGTCCTGGGCGGCCAGCGCGTCGGCGATCTCGGGGTAGGTGCCGGGGACCTGCTGCTGATTACGGGTCATCAGGCGCAGCCGGGCGCCGTCCCGGAAGGCCAGGCAGCGCTCGCCGTCGAACTTGCGTTCGTAGATCCAGGCGGAGTCGGAGAACCGGTCCGAGGTGAGGGTGGCCAGCTCGGGGTCGAGCCAGCCAGGCTGGCTCACGACGGCCGGACCAGGGGCAGGAAGACGTCATCCACGATTTCCACCAGGGTTCCTTCGGACGGCGGGGTACGGGCCAGGAACAGCTCGTTGCGGAACAGCGCGGTGGGCAAGGTGGCGATCCGGTTCTCCACCCCGGACCGGGCCTCGCCCCGGTCGGCGGCGCGCTTGAGGATGGTCTGCATGACATCGGCGCTGATGACCAGCAGCTGGTTGCGGCTGCTGGCGAACAGGTCCGCATCACTGAGGTAGTCACCGAGCAGGCCGTAGACGGTTTCCGGACCGATCTCGGTCAGGCGGCTAGACATCCGGCGCAGCAGGGCGAGCACGTCGCCGCGCAGGCTGCCGGTGTCCGGGATCTCGCCGGACAGCAGCGGCCGGTGGCGGCGCATGGCGGCCAAGACCAGATCGGGCCGGTTGCGCCAGCGGCGGTACAGGACGGCCCGGCTGGTCCCGGCCCGGTCGGCCACCGCCTCGATGGTCAGCCCGGCGTAGCCGACGGCCTGCAGCTCGTCCCAGGCCGCCTCGAGCAACGCGTGCTCCAGCGCATCGCCGCGCCGCCGGGTCTTCCCGCCGCTGTGCCGGACCGCGGTCATGGCCCTCCTTAAGAGACGCTTGCATCTTAACACAGAAGAAGTTTAAGATACGGGCGTATCTTAGCTTAGATACGGTCGTCTCCTATGCGAGATCGGGGTGAGGTCGTCATGGCCACCGGGACGAGCGGCTCAGCGGTAGGGACGCAGGACGTCGTGAAGCCGGGCTGGTGGCCGCTGGCGGTGATCGCGTCGGCGCACCTGATGGCGGTGCTGGACACCACGGTCATGTTCGTCGCGCTGCCGTCGGTGCAGCGGGGACTGGGCATGAGCGTGTCCGGGCGGCAGTGGGTGGTGACCGCATACACGCTAGCCCTGGCCGGGCTGCTGCTGCTGGGCGGGCGGCTGGCGGACCGCTTCGGGGCGCGGAACACGCTGCTGATCGGAGTGATCGGCTTCGCCTGCGCCTCGGCGGTGGGGGGCGCTTCGGTGGACGGCGCGATGCTGATCACGGCCCGGGCGGTGCAGGGGGCGTTCGGCGCGATGCTGGTCTCTTCGACCAAGTCGCTGCTGGTCAACGTGTACACCGACGGGGCGGAGCGGGGCCGGGCGATCGGGATCTTCACGGCCACGCTCACCGCCGGGCTGGCCGTGGGACTGGTCCTGGGCGGGGTGCTGACCAGCACGCTGAGCTGGCGCTGGTGCCTGTACGTGAACATCCCGCTGTCGCTGGTGGCGATCTTGGGCGCGCCGCGGGTGCTGCCCGCGCTGCCCGGGCGGCGGGAGATCAGGATCGACGTGATCAGCGCGGTGTTCGCTTCGGCGGGCATGGCGGCGCTGATCTACGGGCTCGGCGAGGCGGCCGCGGCGGGCTGGGGTTCGGGCCAGGTGACGGGCTCGCTGATCGCCGGGGTGGTGCTGCTGAGCGGGTTCGCGGCCCGCCAGGTGGGCCACTCCGACCGGCTGCTGCCGCTGCGTGTGGTGCTGGACCGCAACCGCGGCTGGGGAATGATCGCGCTGATCGTCAACGGGCTGAGCACGTTCGGGATGATGCTCATCCTGACCTACCAGCTGCAGTCGGTCATGCACTACTCGGCGCTGGCCACCGGGCTGGCCATCGTGCCGTTCGGGCTGGCCACCGGGCTGGCTGCGGCGTTCGGGGCGCCCTGGCTCATGGCCCGGACGGCGCCGCGCTGGCTGGTCTCGGGCGCCATCGTGATCGAGGCGGCCGGGCTGGTCCCGCTCATCTGGCTTACCCCGTCCAGTCACTACCTGCCGCTGATCCTGGCCGCCACCGTGGTCGAGGGGCTGGGCACCGGGCTGGCCGGGCCCGCCTCGCTCAACCTCGCGCTGCGTGGAGTGCTGGCCTCCGACGCCGGGGCCGCGGGCGCGGCCACCAGTGCGGCCTCCCAGTTCGGCGCGTCGATCGGGGCCGCGCTGCTGAACACCATCGCGGCCGCGGCGACCAGCGGCTACCTGGCCGCGCACGCGGCGGCCGGGGCCCAGGTGGCCATCGTGCACGGGTTCGCGGTGGCCATGGCCTGGGGCGCGGACCTGCTGCTGCTGGCCGCGCTGCCGGTGGCCGTCTTCATCACCGCGACCGTGCCGGCCCGGCGGCGGGCCGCTACTTGAGGATGTTGACCGCGCGGGCCACTACCAGCGCCACGGTCACGATCGAGACCGTGGCCTGCGCGGTCATGCCCATCTTGGCCCAGCGGGACAGCGGCAGGACGTCGGTGGGGCTGAACGCTGCGGCGTTGGTGAAGGACAGGTACAGGTAGTCGCCGAAGGCCGGCTCCCAGTCCGGCGGGGCCAGCTGCGGGGTGGCCATCTGGGCGAACTGGAAGTCCGGGTACATGCGGTCGGCGTGGGCCCGGGCCACCGGCCCGCCGCGGTCGAACTCCCAGTACCACAGGCCGAAGACGATGATGTTGGTGAGCCAGATGCTGCCCCCGGTGACCAGCAGCGGCCCGGCGCTGCCGCCCTCGGTGCCGTTCACCAGCCCGATGACCAGCTGGACCACCGACCACGCGTTGGCCAGGCTGAGCAGCGCGGCCAGGCCCAGGCTGAGCAGGCGGATGGCCCGCGATTCGATGTTGATGCGCCGCGGGTTGGCCATGACCAGGCCGAGCAGCAGCATGATCTGCAGGGTGGGCAGGATCCAGGCCGGATGCAGCAGGACCAGCCGGTCGGGCAGCGGGTACTGCAGGGCCGCCGCGGCGGCCACGGCCACCGCGGCGGACCAGCGGTTCTCGCCCTCGGTGGGGCGGCGCCAGGCCGGGATGAAGGTCAGCCCGCCAAAGCCGAAGTGCAGGCCGAGGCGGGCAGGATCCATGTGACTGGCGGGGGACATGGGGCCGGAGGGGGTGGGGGTGGCGGCGGAAGCGGGGACGGAACCGGGGGCGGGGACGGAACCGGGGGCGGGGACGGAACCGGGGGCGGGGACGGAACCGGGAGCGGGGCTGCTCGGGGTGATGTGACGTTCGAGGGCGTCCAGGCGGCGGTGCAGGGCCTGGATGCCGTCGAGGATCAAGGCGCTGGCGGAGGGCGGGTCGCCGGGGGGCGCGGCGCTGTTGGAGGGCGGGTCACCGTCGGCGGGGGGTGACGCGCCGGGGGGCGGGTCACCGTCGGCGGGGGCCGGGGCGCCGGGGGGTGGGTCGCCGGATGGGTCCATCTGGTCATTTTGGCAGGCGAGAGCGGGCCCGGGGCATCGGCATCTGGGCCGGGCTGGAGACGCTGTTCACCACCGTCGGCCCGTACGTGGGCGGCTGGCTGGTCGACCAGTTCTCGTGGCGGGCGGTGTTCTGGCTCAACGTGCCGCTGATGGTGGCCGCGCTGATCCCGCTGTGGTACGTCCCGGAGAACCGGCTGGCGCCCGCGGCCGGGCGGCTGGACTACGGCGGCGCGGTGCTGGCCGTGGTCGGGCTGGGCGGGGTGATCTACGCGCTCAACTCCGGGGCGGATGACGGCTGGCTGAGCGCCCCGGTGCTGGTCCCCTTGATCGTGGGCGTGGCCTGCCTGCTGGCCCTGGTCCCGGCCGAGCGCCGGCGGGCCGCTCCCCTGCTGCGGCTATCGCTGTTCCGCTCGCGCCAGTTCGACGCGATCAACGTGATGACGCTGCTGCTCTACGGCGCGCTGGGCGCGGCCAGCTACCTGGTCATCTTGCAGTGCGAGCTGCGGCTGGGCTACTCCGCGGCGCGGGCCGGGGCGGCGCTGATCCCCGAGTCGGTGGTCTTCCTGGTGCTGTCGCCGTTCAGCGGGGCGCTGGTGGCCAGGGTCGGCCCGCGCTGGCTGATGGTGACCGGGACGCTGGCCGTGGCGGGCGGGTTGTTCTGGCTGTCGGCGGCGCATCCCGGGCAGAGTTACGCCGCGGGCCTGCTGCCCGGCATCTTGCTGTGGGGCCTGGGGATCGGCGTGGCCGTGACCCCGCTGACCGCGGCGGTGCTGGCCGCGGTGGGCGACACCGACCTGGGTGAGGCCTCGGGCATCAACGACGCCGCGGCCCGGATCGGCGAGGTGGTGGTGATCGCCATCGTGCCGCTGCTGATCGGGGCGACCGGCGGGCGCGGCTACGCCCGGACGCTGACCGGCGGCTACCAGCCGGCCATGATCGTGATGGGCGCGCTGTGCGTGGCCGCCGCGCTGGTCACCGCGCGGTTCGTGAGCGACAAGCGCGCGCCGGGCCACCGCATGGTGCCGCGGGCCCCGGAGGCCGGCTGCGCCCAGTGCGTGCCGGTACCGACCGCAACTAAGCAAACCCAGGAGGTGGCAGCATGACCCGCGAACCCGAACTGGCCGGGCAGACCGTCGTGGTGATCGGCGGCAGCTCAGGCATCGGGCTGGAAACCGCCCGCCGGGCCCACGCCGAAGGTGCGGAGCTGATCGTGACCGGCCGCCACGCCGAGCACCTGAAGCAGGCCGTGGCCGACATCGGCGCGGGTGAGATCGCGGCGTTCGACGCGACCGACTGGGCCGCGCTGCGCCGGTTCTTCGCGGACCTGCCCGGGCCGGTCGACCACGTGATGGTCACCGGCCCCGGCCCGTACTACGCGGCCCTGGCCGACCTGGACCTGGAGCGGGCGCACCAGGACTGGGACGCCCACCAGTGGCTGCCCATCGAGGTGGCCCGGCAGTCCGTCGGCCGGGTGCGCCCGGGCGGCACGCTGCTGTTCATGGCCGGTACGGGCGGCCGCAGCCGGGAAGCCGGCGGGACGCTGCGCGCGGCCACGGTCGCCGCGCAGCCCGCCCTGATCGCCAACCTGGCCGTCGAGGTGGCCCCGGTCCGGGTCAACCTGATCGCGGCGGGCTTCGTCGACACGCCGCTGTCCGCCGGGATCATCGGCGCGGACCTGGAGGCGCGCCGCGCCCAGCTGCGCGCCACGCTGCCGATCGGGCGCGTGGTCGGTCCGGCCGACATCGCCGCGCTGGCCGTGCACCTGATGATCAATACCGCGGTGACCGGCGCGACTTACGACATCGACGGCGGTCAGCAGCTCCTGCCCGGGTCATGATGGTCATGTCCGGACCGTGACACCACGGCCCGTTCGGCATAAAAATCTTTATTTCCCGAACGGTCCGTGGTCCACCTTCCACGTCCAGAGGAGCCAGCCGTGACCCAGAAGGTGGCCATCATCACCGGCGGGTCCCAGGGCATCGGCGCGGCCCTGGTGGCCGGGTACCGCGCGCGGGGCTGGGCGGTGGTGGCCAACGCCCGGACCATGGCGGCGGCGCGGGATCCGGACGTGCTGGCGGTCGAGGGCGACGTGTCGCTGCCGGGCACCGCCGAGCAGATTGTGACCGCCGCGCTCGGGCGGTTCGGGCGGATCGACACGCTGGTCAACAACGCCGGGGTGTACCTGTCCAAGCCGTTCACCGAGTACACCGCGCACGACTATGCGCTGGTCACCGGGGTCAACGTGGCCGGGTTCTTCTGGCTGACCCAGCGGGTGATCGCCGAGATGCTGGGGCGCGACGGCGGCCACGTGGTCAACATCAGCGCGGCCATCGCCGAGGTCTCCGACGCCGGCACGCCCGCGGTGCTGACCGCGCTGACCAAGGGCGGGCTGGCCGCTGCCACCCGGTCGCTGGCCGTCGAGTACGCCTCGCGCGGCATCCGGGTCAACGCGGTCGCACCGGGGGTGATCCAGACGCATCCGGACGCGAGCTACGCCGACCTCGGCTCGCAGACGCCGCCAATGGGCCGGGCCGGCCAGATCACCGACGTGGTGGACGGCATCTTGTTCCTGGAATCGGCGCCGTACATCACCGGTGAGATCCTGCACATCGACGGCGGCCAGAGCGCCGGTCACTGATTCTCGGTGCGGCCCAGAGCCTGGCGCAGTTCCCGCGTGAGGTGACGTCGAGCTTGGTGAAGATCTTGCGCAGGTGCCACTCCACGATGCGGGCGCTGATGAACAGCTGAGCGCCGATCTCGGCGTTGGTGCGGCCCTGCACGGCCAGCCGGGCGATGTGCGTCTCCTGCGCGGTCAGCGCGCTGGCCTCCTCGGGCGCCCGCTTGCGGACCGTCTCCCCGGTGGCGGCGAGCTCGCGCTGGGCGCGTTCGGCGAAGGCGCGCATGCCGAGCGAGCCCAGGAGGTCGTAAGCGGCCCGCAGCGGGACCCGGGACTCCACCCGGCGATGCTCGCGGCGCAGCCATTCGCCGTACAGCAGGTGGGCGCGGGCCAGTTCCGGCCGGAGCTGGGTGCAGGTCGCGGACGAGCTGGTAGTTCCGGGCGAGCATGGGCCGCCAGGTGTCGTGGTCCCACAGCGCGCTGGCCGCGCCCTGGGCCAGCCAGCCCCACCGCAGTTCGTCGTCGACGCCGATCTGGGGACTGGTGAAGGCGCGGACCGCCGCGCGCAACGCAGGGGGTCGCGGCGGCCGGGCCGTCGGTGACGAACCGGGCCAGGCCGTCCAGGACCAGGTTCGGCCGGCCGCGGCGGCGCGGTCGGGGCGGGCAGGGCCCGGGCGGCACGGGAGACCTCGAGCAGGTCACCGGACCCGGCCAGCGGCCCGGCGAACAGCGCGGCCATCCACGCGGTCAGGTACGTCTCGCGGGCCAGGTTCAGGTCGAGCGGCTCGAGCCGGCTGGCCGCCTTGAGCAGCAGCGGCGGGGCGTCGCTGCCCAGCCCCGAAGCGAACGCGACCTCCCCGCGCAGCAGATCGACCCGGTCGCTCTGCAGCTCGTGCAGCGGGCCGATTTCCGCGGTGGCCAGCAGTTCCAGGGCGTGGCCGAACGCCCCGGCCTGCAGGTTGGCCTGGGCCGCGGCCAGCGTCCGCTCGGCCCGGCGGGCCGGGTCGATGGTCAGCAGCACGGCGCGCTCCAGGAACGCCGCGGACGCGGCCATGCCGCCGCGGGCCTGGGCCCGGCCCGCGCAGCGCTCCAGTTCGGCCGGGACCTGTTCGTCCGGCCCCGGCGCGGCCTTGGCCCGGTGCCAGGCGCGCCGGTCCGGCTCGGTCAGCGGGTCGGTGACCTCGGCCAGGGTGGCGTGCACGGCCCGGCGTTCGGTCACCGAGGCGGCCCGGTAGACCGCCGAGCGCAGCAGCGGGTGGCGGAAGCGCACCCCGGCGCCGAACTCGACCAGGCCTGGTTTTGGTGGCTTGCGGGTTTCCCAGCTCACGCAATTGCCTGAAAACGAGCCTAACCCGGCCGGCTTGGGCGGGGAAGGCTTGACTGCCGGGGTGGCTGACCTGTTTTGAGGGTATTTGGCGGTTATCCGGGCGTCATTCGGCGCGGTGGGCGTGGGGTGGCGTGGGGTGGCGTGGCGTGGCTAGCGGCGGCGGCCCAGGTTCGGCTGCGGGCCGGGTTCGGGGTGCGGACGGCGAGGGCGGCATCGTCGATGAGCCCTAGGTTCCAGCCCTGACCGGCCAGGGCCGGCCACAGCCGCATGGCACAGTGCCCGCACAGGTAGAGCTCGCCCAGCCGCTCCGCGCGGTACCTGGCCAGGACCGCCGGTCCGCACCGATCACACATCTCGCGCCCTGGTGTTCACCTCTCTACGGTCGCGCGCGGGGCGAGCCGGTCGCGCCCGGGAAGGCCCTGGTCGGCACCCCTAGCCACTCCCTGGGGTCCGGCCCGGGGGTTCCAGGAGCCCCGGGCCGTACGGGCGCCCTGCGTCGGCTTTACGGCTGTTATCCGCTTCGTGAGCGGGGCTGGTTCGCGGGTCGATGGCACATCGTGCCTGCTCTGACGGGCCGTAGGCCCTCGGCTGGGTGCGGGGCGGTAGCGTCCCGCATGACGCCTCTCGCATCCCATCCGCATGAAGATCCGGGAGCATTCGGGCTTCCGGGAGGATCTGGTGTACCGGAATGCCCATTTTTCTCCCGGAAGCCCCGATTCTCCCGGTAAATGGGATTCAGGTTACTAGCGGGCACGATGGGCCGCTGGGGGGACGGCCCGAAAGCGATCACAGATCCACCGTGGCCTCGATGGCCAGCCGGCGGTCAGGCTGCCTGTGAGCAGAGTTGGTGTGCTCCGCTCTGACAGGATCGATGGCCCATGGACGTGGCTCTGTTGCGGTGCGGCCGCGGTTTGATCCGGGCGGGGCGGCGAGTCAGCGATCCGCGGCCTTTGCGCTAACCGGGGTTTGGGGCGAGGAGGTGGGTAAGGCGGGTCAGGAGGTCGGTGAGGGTGGCGTCGGCGGAGTTGACGACGCCTAGGAAGGAGGCGTAGCCGTGGATTAGGCCGGGGCCGGGGACGTACTGGGTGGGGACGCCCGCAGCGGTGAGGCGCTGCGCGTAGGCGGCGCCTTCGTCGCGCAGCGGGTCGAACTCGGCGGTGGCCACGATCGCGGGGGCCACCCCGGCCACGTCGGCGTGGGCCAGGTCGGCCTCGGGGGTGCTGGCCGGGCCGGCCTGCAGGTACTGCTGGTAGAACCAGGCCATGTCGCGGGCGGTCAGGAAGTAGTTCTGGCCGTTCTGCGCGACGGACGGGCTGGTCATGGTGGGGTCGGTGGCCGGATACATCAGCAGCTGGGCGGCCAGCGGGATCTGCTGGTCTCGTGCCCGCAGGGCCAGGCCCGCGGTCAGCGAGGCCCCGGCGGAATCACCGGCCACGCCGAGCGGCCGGTCCGGATCCTGCGCCCGGAGCCAGCGCAGAACATCCTCGGCGTCATCGAGGCCGGCCGGGAAGGGGTGCTCCGGCGCCGCCGTGCAAGAAGATCAGCGTGCTGCCGCGGGCGCGCAGCGGCTCGTGGACGCGGACGGGCACGCCGCCCGGGGAACGCTGGTCGGCCGTCGAGGCCACCTGCTCGGGCACGTAATCCGCGCCGCGGCGGCTCAGGGCCAGCCGCCGGTAGTGCGCGCGGGACGTGGCGGGATCGCCGCGGGTCAGCGGGACCAGGCCGTTGGCCTCGAGGGTGTCAAGGACGACGCGGAACTGCGGGTCCAGCGGCATGCGGCCTCCCATATGCGGCCCGTCCATGATCATCCGGACGGCCGGCGGCCCGTTACTCGGGACCGGCGTAGGCGCCGGCGGTGCCGGGGAACAGCGCCTTGGCGATCTTGAAGTTCGACACGTCGACGGTGGCGTCCATGTGCAGGTAGACCGCGGCGTCGCGGAAGTACTTCTCGATCCCGGCCTCCAGCATCGCGCCGTAGCCGCCGTGCAGTTCGACGGCGTGCTGGCAGACCTGCAGGATCTCCTGGGAGGCGAACACCTTGACCATGTCGCACAGCCGGGCGGCGTCGGGGCTGTTCTCGTCGACGGCCAGGGCGGCGTAGCGCAGCAGGGTGCTGACCGCCTCCAGCTTGGTGGCCATGGCCGCCACCCGGACCGCGACGGCCTGGTGCTTGATCAGGATCCGGCCGCCCTGGACGCGCTGCTGAACGAAGGCCGCGGTGTCGTCGAAGGCGGCGATGCCGATGCCCAGGTTCTTGGCGGCCTGGATGATCTTGCCGGGCCGGAAGTAGACGCCCGCCTTCCCCAGCGCGTCGCCGTGGGCCAGCAGGTGGTCCTCGGGGACCCGGCAGTCCTCGAACAGGATCTCGCCGTTGTTCATGAACCGGCCGCCGATGGTCTCGTTGCACCGGGTGACCTGCAGGCCCGGCGTGTCGCGCGGGACCAGGAAGCTGCTGGTGCCCTGCAGCATTCCGGCCGAGCGGTCGGTGTTGGCGTACACCACGTACAAGCTGGCGTCGTAGCCGTTGCTGATGAACTGCTTGCGGCCGTTGATGATCCAGTGCCCGGCCGCGGGCACGGCCGTGGTGTCCATATTCGCCTCGGGCGCGTTGTAGGGCAGCCAGCGGTCCGAGGCCCCGCGAGGTTCGGTCAGGCAGTGGGCCATCAGGAACTGCGGGTCGGCCATGTAACGGGAAAACCACAGGTCCTGCAGGTGCGGCGGGGCGAGCGAGCGGAGCAGGACGGAGATCTTCCAGTTCTGGACGAGCTTGTCGGCCAGCCCGGAATCACCCCGGGCGATCTCGGTGGCGATGACCGCGAACGTCTGCGCCTCGGTAGCCGGGTCGAGCCCGACGCCGCCGTACTGCTCCGGGACGCCCAGGCCGCGCAGCCCGGTGCGGTCGGCCTCATCGAGCAGTTCGGCGGGCAGCCGCCGGTCCGGGTCGAACAGCCACTCACGTTCCCGGTCGGCCGCGATGAACGGCCGGACCACGTTGTCCACGTAGCGACGGCAGGTCTGGCGCATCAGGCGCTGCTCGTCCGAGAGGTACCGGTCCGGCACCTGACCGATCTTGTCCATGGCACCTCGTCTTCGGGCTAGCTGAGGAACTCGCGCAGCGCGGCGGTGACCAGCTCGGGTCCTTCTTCGGGCAGGAAGTGACCGGTGGGCAGGGCGGTGCCGCGGACGTCGTCGGCGTAGTCCCGCCAGACGGCCAGCGGCTGGTAGCCCCGGCCGACGAACGCTTCGGCGCCCCACAGGACCAGGACCGGACACTGGATCTTATGCCCGGCGGCGAAGCTCTCCTCGTCGTGGACCAGGTCGGTGCTGGCCGCCGCGCGGTAGTCGGCGCACGTGGCGGCGACCGTGCCCGGGGCGGCGAAGCAGCGGACGTAGTCCTCCATGATGTCCGGCTCGATGCTCGCGCCCGGGCCGAGCAGCGGACCGATCAGGGACCGGACCCAGAAGCCCGGGTCGGCGGCGATCAGGCGCTCGGGGATGCCGTCCGGCGCGGTCAGGAAGAACCAGTGGTAGTACGCGGTGGCCATGGCCCGCGTCACGTGGCCGAACACGTGCCGGGTGGGCACGATGTCCAGCACGGCCAGGCGGGTCACGGCGCCGGGATGGTCCAGCACCAGCCGGTGGGCGACCCGGGCGCCCCGGTCGTGGCCGACCAGTTCAAACCGGCCGAAGCCGAGCTCGCGCATGAGCCCGACCTGGTCGCGGGCCATGGACCGCTTGGCGTACGCCAGCGCGGCGGCGTCCGGGGCCGGCTTGCCGGAGTCCCCGTAACCGCGCAGGTCGGCCAGCACCACCGTGTGATCTACGGCCAGGGCGGGCGCGACGTGGCGCCACATGAGGTGGTTCTCGGGGTACCCGTGCAGCAGCAGCAGGGGCGGACCCGAGCCGCCGACGGCGCAGTTGATGGTGACGCCGTCCACGTCGATCCGCCGGCCGGAGAAGCCGGCTATCCGGGGCGGCGGAGCAGGTGCGGTCATCCTTACATGGTGTCAGCCGGGCACGCTCTTCACCGGGCCGGCGGCGGATGTCAGCCGGGATCCCGGTCCCGGCTAGATGGCGTCCGGGAGTTGCGCGGCTGGGGCGCTAGAGCGAGCGTCGGCCCGGGCGAAGGCCGCGGCCAGGCGGCGGGCGAGGGCGGGAAGCCGGGGCGCCGGGCGGCTGGGCTCCGGGCGTAGCTGACGCTGGCGGGCGGCGGTGAGCATCTGGCCATGGTGGTCGCGGGCGAGCTGGCCGATGCGGTCGGGGCTGGCGTACATGACGTCCCTCGTTTCCTGTGCTGCTGGGCCGGAATGTCCCACTGCCGCCAGCATGCCGGGCGGCGGCGCGGCGGTCAGTCACCCAGCTGACAGGACAACTGTCAGCTAGCCGACACCGGGCTCGCGGGCCCGGCGGTAGTGGCGGCGGGCCTTCATCCGGTTACCGCACACGGCCATCGAGCACCACCGGGCGGTGTTGTTCTTGGTGCGGTCGATGAGGAACAGGCGGCATTCGTCGTTGGCGCACGGGCGCAGCCGTCCGGGGTTTCGCTGGGCCAGGGTGTCCCAGGCCAGGATGGCGCGGATCGCGAGCCTGCGGTCCGGCGCCACCCGCAGGGCCCAGGCGATCTGGCCGTCCGCGAGGTCCGGGACGCGCGTCACGCCATGACCTGATCCAGCTCCGGCTGTTCGCCGACTACGCGACCAATCCCCCGCTGTACCGAAGCTGCACGCTTACCTGCGAACCAGCCAGGTGCCGCTGCTGGCAGTCTGGGGTGCCGGGGACGAGATCTTCGGCCCCGACGGCGCCCGCGCGTTCGCCGAGGACGCGCCGGGCGCCGAGATCCACCTGCTCGACGGCGGCCACTTCCTGCTCGAAAGCCACCTGCACGAGACCGCGGGCTACATCAGGCCCTTCCTGGAAAAGACGCTGACCTGACCCGGCCGGGCCGGCCTGGTGCTGGCTATGCGAGACAACACTGTCATGACCACTGAACGCCGCTACCTGAACCTGAACGCTTACCTGCGCAACTCCGGTTACCACGAGGCCGCGTGGCAGGTCTCGGCCGCGGACCCGGCCAGCGTGCTCGACCCGCGCCACTACATCGGCTTGGCCCGGACCGCCGAGCGCGGCGTGCTCGACTCGATCTTCCTGCCCGACAGCCCCGGGGTGGCGCCGCTGCGCTCCGAGTTCCTGCCCGGCGCCGGGCTGGACCCGGTGCAGCTGCTCTCGGCGGTGGCCACCGCCACCGAGCAGGTCGGGCTGATCGCCACCGTGTCCACCACCTACAGCTATCCGTGGGACGTGGCCCGGCGCCTGGCCACGCTGGACTTCGTCAGCCATGGACGAGCTGGCTGGAACATCGTCACCACCGTCGAGCCCGCGGCCGCGGGCAACTTCGGCGACCAGCCGCACCCGCCGACCGCGGACCGGTACGAGCGGGCCGGGGAGTACGTCGAGGTGGTGCTCGAGCTGTGGGACGCCTGGGAAGACGACGCCGCGATCATGTCCCGGGCCACCGGCCAGTGGGCCGACCCGGCCAAGCTGCACCCGCCGCGGCATCACGGCCGGTACTTCGACGTGGACGGCTACCTGCCGTTCCCGCGCTCACCGCAGGGTCACCCGTTCCTGACCCAGGCCGGCTCCTCGCCGCCCGGCGTGGCGCTGGCCGCCCGGTACGCCGACGCGGTGTTCACGCCGCAGGCCGACATCGCCACCGGGGTCAGGTTCCGCCGCGACCTGCGCGCCCAAGCCGCCGGGTACGGCCGCGACCCGGACCAGATCCGGGTGCTGCCCGGACTGTCCTTCCTGCTGGCGGGCAGCGAGGCCGAGGCGGCCGCGCTCAAGAGCGACCTGGAGGCCGCGGCCAGCGGCGAGTTCCGCTGGCGCAACGCGGCTCACCTGGCCGGGCTCGATTACACCACCATCGACCCGGACGCGCCGTTCCCGGCCGAGCTGCTGGCCGACGCGCCCAAAACCAGCTTCGGCGGCTCCATCTACGCGATGGCCGCGCAGGAACCGGGCGCCACCTTCCGGGCCGTCGCGCAGCGGCTGTCCGCGCTGCCCGGCGGACTCGATTTCACCGGAACGCCCGAAGGCCTGGCCCAGCTCATGGCCGAGTGGTGGGCGGCGGGCGGGTGCGACGGATTCACGATCATGCCGAACGTCCTGCCGGGTCAGCTGGACGCGTTCGTCGACCGGGTAATCCCGATCCTGCAGCAGCGGGGCCTGGCCCGCACCGAGTACGCGGGTACCACGCTGCGCGAGCACGTGGGCCTGCCCCGCCCGGCACGGGTATCCGGCTGATCTAGCGGAGGCCGGATTCGACGCCGTCGGTGACGCGGACGCCGTGGACGGCCAGTTCGGCCGCGACGCGGTCGGGGTCGTCCGGGGTCAGGACCGGCCGGATGCGGCCGTCCAGGTACAGGACCAGCGCGGTGTTCTTGTGCACGCGGCCGGGATCGAAATTGAACCAGTGCACCAGGTCGCCGCTGCCGTGAATGCGCCACCGGCCCGCACGGCCCAGCGGGGAGCGGACCACCCGGCGTATCGCGCGGTAAGGAATGCGCTTCGGGCCGAACAGGTAGTAGTGCCGGACGACGATCTCCTGGTCGGTACAGGTCACCCGGCCATCGTCATACTCGGTCACGCTGGCCAGCCTACGTTCGCGGCTCCGGCCGTCTCAAGTGTCGCGAGCCCACCGTTTAATCGCTCCGGTTTTCGGGCTAGGGCGGGGCGGCAACAGATGGTTGTGGCAACCTAACGAATAGAGCGGTGCTGGATTAATCCCACAACCGTCCAGCCGGTCCAGCGCGTCGTCTCCACGGACCCTGTGCCTTTGGTGATCTGATTGGCTAGCGGCCGCAAGATCATTCCTGTTCGTCTGCGAGGATGCGACCGTTTCTAAAGGGTACGGTTCGGGCGTATGGCTGATTCCAGGTGGTGGAAGGACTTCGACGCGGTCATCGCGGCAGCGCTGCCAGCGGGCTCACGGGTCCTCGATGTCGGGTGCGGTGACGGCGGCCTGGTTAGCCGCCTAGGCGAACTTGGCTTTGACCCGCTTGGCGTGGACCCGGCTGCTCCGGCTCATCCGCGCCTGATCCGCGAACCCGTCGAGCAGGTCAAAGGCCACGGCACGGTTGACGCGATCGTCGCCGTCATGGCGTTCCACCACGCCAGGCTGGAGGCCGCCGCCTCAGCGATCACCAGGCTGCTGCGTCCGCGCGGCCGGCTGTTCGTCTACGACTTCGACTGGAGTGCCTACGACGACCGCGCCGCCGCCTGGCTGGCTTCCCGTGATCCTTCTGGTACCGACAACTCGGTGGCTGGCTGGCGGCGCGAACACAGCGGCCTGCACCGGGGAGAAGCGATCAAAGAGGCGTTCGGCGCTGGTTTCGAGCCGCTCGTCGAGGTCGGCCGTCCTTATCTCGGCCGCATGCTAGACCGGCCGGACCTGGAGGCGGCCGAGCAGGCGGTGATCGACGCGCAGGTGCTTCCGGCGCTCGGATTCTGGCTGATCGCCGAAAGGGCAGAGTAAGGCACACGTCCGGCCTTACCGGCGCCGGAGCGAATGTGTCCTGTTCCGGTAGAGCCATCCTGGCTAGATCCCCCAGATGAAAACACGCAACTGTGCGGCTGCTTGGGAGGCGGCCCGGCCGCACCCGGGCGGCCGGCCGGCCGCTGTGAGAAGCCCGCTCAGGGCGCTGCCGCGCCGAAGGCCAGGACGCTCAGCCGCGGTCGTGGAGGGTCACCTGGTAGCCGTCGGGGTCCGCGAACGTGAAAGTGCGGCCGAACGGCCCGTCGACGGGCGCTGAGATGATCGTCGTGCCGGCGGCGGCGAGGGCGTCGTGGATGTCCTGCGCGTCGGGGGCGTGCAGCCACAGCGCCATTCCCTGGCCCGGCTGCGTGATCGCGTCCAGGCCGGTGCCCGCGACGACGTCGCGGACGGCGAACGCGATTGGCTTGGTGGCGAACACGACGGCGTGCGGCGGTCCTGCGTCGGAGCGCTTCAGCCCCAGGTACTGCTCGTAGAAAGCGGCGGAACGCTCCAGGTCGCGCACCTGCAGTGAAATGAAGTCGGGTCCGGTGACGGCCACGATTCCCTGGCCTCCTCAAAGTATGTCAGTCTTCTGACACACAGCAATGTATGTCAGACTACTGACATGAGTCAAGGCGAGCCCGGAATCGAGCTGGACACATCGCTCGGATACATGCTGAAGGCGGCCGCGAGCGCCCTGCACTCTGCCCTGGAGGCCGTGCTGAGGCCGCTGGGCATGACGATCACCCACTACGCCTGCCTGGAGCTGCTGGCCCAGCGACCGGGTCTGTCGAACTCCGAGCTGGCCCGCGGCGCCTTCGTCACCCGGCAGTCGATGAACGTGCTCCTGCAGGCCCTCGAACGCCAAGGACTCGTTGTCCGCCCGGCACAGGCACCCGTCGGCAGGGCCCTGCCGACCGAGCTGACCGCCCGCGGGCGCCGCCAGCTCAAGGTGGCCAGCGCCGTGGTTCGCCGCGTCGAGCAAGACATGCTGGCCAATCTGGATGTCAGCGAACAAGATCAGATGCGGCGTCTGCTCACTGCATGCATCGCCGCACTGACTGAACCGCCCGCATCGGCGACGTGACTCCTGCGGACCGGCCGCCTGGACCAGGGCACGTGGCGCAGGCAGCAACGGCCTGGTGACGCGCGGGTGCGGGGCTCGGTACAGCGCGGCCGGGCGCAGCGGGTGCGGGGGCGGCTGAGCGCTGGTGATGGCCAGGTCCCACCGGGCGACCTGCCCGCCCCCTTGTCCGGGGGCGGTCACGGGCATACAGTGGCTGCGATAACCCTAAAGTACCGATTCGTACTTTTGATTGCTGGTAGTTGTCCTGGCGCGGGACACCACGGACCGTTCGGCCGAAAAAAGGAATCTCAAGCGCGGCGGTGGGAAAGTGGCGATGGCGGCAGCGGCGGACCTGAGCGGGCTGGCCGCCGAGTTCCCTGGTTATGAGTTCACCACCCAGCAGACCTGGGCCGGGACGGCCATCGTGGCCAGGCGGCAGGCGGACGGGGTAGCGCCCGGGCTGTACGCCGTGGTCACCGACGATCCAGACGAGCTGCGGCGCGCGCTGCTCGAGCACCAAGCCGATGACGGCGGTGAAGGGAGACTGTGATGGCGAGGTCCTGGGCTGGACGGGTAGCGGTCGCCGCCCTCACCGTGGGAGGCCTGGTCGCGGCCGGGCCCGTGGTGCGGGCCAGCGCGGCGGGCGGCCCGGTGGCGGGCACGGCCAACGGGGCGGTCCAGGGGGTGGCCGCGGGGGCGGTCGATGAGTTCCTCGGCATCCCGTACGCCGCGCCGCCGGTCGGGGCGCTGCGCTGGCAGCCGCCACAGCCGGCCGCCAGCTGGTCCGGGGTGCGCGACGCGACGGCGTTCGCGCCGCACTGCGCGCAGGTAGCCGGGCCGTTCGGCCAGGCCAGCACGTCGGAGAACTGCCTGTACCTGAACGTGTTCACGCCCAGCACGGGCGGCCGGCACCCGGTGATGGTGTGGATCCACGGCGGGGCGCTGGTCAGCGGCGAGAGCAACGACTACGACCCGACCCAGTTGGTGGCGGACGGGGTGACCGTGGTCACCATCAACTACCGGCTCGGCGCGCTCGGTTTCCTGGCCCATCCGGCGCTGGCCGGAGCGGACGGCCAGTCCGGCGACTACGGCCTGATGGACCAGCAGGCGGCGCTGCGCTGGGTGCAGCGCAACATCGCCGGCTTCGGCGGGGACCCGCGCAACGTGACCATCTTCGGCGAGTCCGCGGGCGGCCTGTCCACCCTGTCGCAGGTGGCCTCGCCGCAGGCCAAGGGACTGTTCGCGAAGGCGATCGTGGAAAGCGGCTCGTACAACCTCAGCCAGGCCTCGCTGGCCAGCGCCGAGTCGGCCGGCGAGGCGTTCGCGACCAAGGCGGGGTGCGCCAGCCAGACCGCCGCCTGCCTGCGCGCGCTGCCGGTCTCGACCATCCTGGCCGATCAGGACGCGGCCGGCTACACGCCGAACATCAATACCGAAGTGCTGCCCACCTCGCTGGGCACCGCGTTCGCCACCGGCGACTTCAACCGGGTGCCGATCATCAACGGGACGAACCACGACGAGTGGCGGCTGTTCGTCGCGCTGAGCGCGCTGGAGGGCAACCCGGTCACGGCGGCGAACTACCAGAGCATGATCGCCTCGACGCTCGGGGTTCCGGCGGCCGCGGCGGCCGTCATCGCGGCCAAGTACCCGCTGACCGCGTACCCCAGCGCATCGGTGGCCCTGGGCGCGGTCGGCACCGACGCGATCTTCGCCTGCCCGGCGCTGACCATCGATCAGTCGGTGTCGAAGTTCGTGCCGACCTTCGCCTATGAGTTCAACGACGAGAACGCGCCGCAGGACTTCCTGCCGCCGGTCGGCTTCCCCTACGGCGCGGCCCACGCGTCGGAGATCCAGTACCTGTTCGGCCTGCCCACCGCGGCGTTCCCGCCGGTGCTCTCGGCGGCGCAGCAGCAACTGGCGGCGATCATGAAGGGCTACTGGACGAACTTTGCCAAGCGCGGGTTCCCCGGGGTGTTCTGGCCGCTGTTCAACGGCGTGACCCAGCCGATGCAGTCCCTGGTGCCGCCGGTGCCGCACTTCGAGACCGACTTCGCGACCGCGCACAACTGCGCGTTCTGGACCGCGCTGGAGGCGGCCGGCTCGGCCTGAGCGGTCTGTGCCACGATTGTCGTGACCATGCCTGACAGCGTCGCCGCCGCGCCGGGGCTGGGCCGATGAGGCCGACCGCCGCGCTGGTGGTCAACCGGAACCGGATCCGCTACTTCGCGCAGCTGACCCGCAGATGCGCGGCGGCCGCGGCGGCCCGGGGCTGGGATATCGAGGTGACGGAGACGCGGTCGGCCGACGCGGGCGACGGCGCGACGCGGCAGGCGATCGCGGCCGGGGCCCAGCTGGTGTTCGCGGTCGGCGGGGATGGCACGGTGCGGGCCTGCGCGCAGGCTCTGGCCGGCCGGGCGGTGCCGCTGGCCATCGTGCCGCGCGGCACGGCGAACCTGGTGGCGACCGCGCTGGGCATTCCATCGTCGCTGGGCGCCGCGCTGGCGGTGGGCTTCGGCCAGCACGAACGGCGGATCGACCTGGCCGAGGCCGACGGCACGACCTTCGCCGCGATGGCGGGCATCGGGCTGGACGCCGCGGTGGTCGCCGCCACGGCGGCCGGGCTGAAGGGCGCGGCGGGCTGGCTGGGATACGCCGCGACCGGGGTCAGGCGGCTGGCCGGGGCGCGGACCCGCTTCGAGATCCGGCTGGACGGCGGGGAGCCGATGAGCCGTCAGGCGCGGTGCGTGGTGGTGGGGAACTTCGGGCTGCTGCCGGGCGGCTTCGTCATGCTCCCGGGGGCCAGGCCCGACGACGGCCTGCTGGACGTGGGCATCCTGGCGCCTGCCGGGCCGTTCGGCTGGCTGCGGGTGGGCTGGCGGGTGGTGAGCCGCAGCCATCACGACGACGCGGTCCTCGAGCGCTACCAGGCCCGCCGGGTGGAGATCGCGGCCGACGCGAAGCTGCCGCGTGAGGCCGACGGGGAGCTGATCGGGGCGGCGGGCTCGCTGACCGTGGCGCTGGCGCCGGGCGGGCTGCTGGTGCGGGTGCCGGCGGCGCGGAGCTTAGCGGCGGCCGGCGGCGCGGAGCTTAGCGGCGGCCGGCGGCGCGGAGCTTAGCCGGCTTAGGCGGCTTAGCCGAGGGCCAGGATGGTGCCCCGGTCGCCTACGGCGTAGCAGGTGTCCGGGCCGGTGCAGGTGATGCCGTACAGGTCACGAGAGGTGGGCGTGCGCTGCGCGGCCAGGGTGGTCCCGTGGGTGATCCGGGCGATCGATCCGCCGGTCCCGGCCAGGTAGCAGGTCAGGGCGGACGGACAGGTGATGCCGTTGAGCACGCTCTTGCCCCAGCCCACCGGGGGCCCAAGCTGGTTCCAGTTGCCGCCGCCGTCGGTGGACCTGGTCACGGAGACGTAGCCTTCGCTGAACGCGTTGTCGGCCTGGACGCCGTAGCAGATGGTACTGGTGGGGCAGACGGCCGCGTCGGGGCCGCCGCCGCCGCAGCCCGACTGCGTGCACTTCCAGGACTGGCCCGGCGCGTGGGCGACCAGGACGGCGTACGCGAACCCGCAGTGGCCGCAGTCCAGCAGGGTCCCGCCGCCGGCCCGGCACAGGCCGCTGCTCAGGCAGGTGATCCACTCCAGCGGATAGCCGTACAACCCCGAGCAGTCGCCGTTGCAGGGCACCCCGGCCGGGATGGGCTGCCGGGTCCACTTGTTTCCCCCGTCGCGGGTCAGCCAGATCGAGCTCGGCGCGGCGTGGGGCGTCTTGGGTATCGGCGTGGCGGCGTAGGCCGGCGGCGCGGTGGCGACCGCCTCGCAGACGCGGGCGCTGACGCAGGAGACGTCCAGCAGGCCCAGGCGGCACAGCGCGGCGCGCCCGGCGATCGGCGCGTAGTTGGGCAGGCAGCCCTGATCGATGAGGGTGGTTCCGGACACGCCCGACAGGACATGGCGGCGCCAGGAGGCGCCGTCGTTGTGCGTGACCAGGATGGTGTTCGG
Organism: uncultured Actinomycetes bacterium; assembly: GCA_963787645.1. GTDB lineage: Bacteria > Actinomycetota > Actinomycetes > Streptosporangiales > Streptosporangiaceae > Palsa-504. The sequence goes on from CAWBDS010000001.1 coordinate 45,061, forward strand.
CCGCCCGATGGCATAACACGAGCTCGGCGCCACGCAGGTGATCGCGTACAGCGGCGTGGCCGAGCCGCGCAGCGGATTGGCCTGGGGCCGCCAGGTCCGGCCGCCGTTGGTGGTGGACAGGATGGTGCCGGCCGCGCCGACCGCCTCGCAGCGCAGGGTGCTCAGGCAGGCCACGTCGTACAGACGCTGGCTGGTTCCGCTGGTCTGCGTCCGCCACGTGCTGCTGGAATCTGATCCGGATGCGGCCTGGGCGGCACCCGAGTAGCAGCCCGACAGCACCACCGCGACGGCGCACAGGAACGCCGCCGCCCCGGCCGCCACCGACCGCCGACCCCGGCGGCGGCGCAGCACACGAGCTAGCAGCAGCACAACCGAATCATAAGCCCGTCCGGGTTCGGCTGGGCCGGCTGGCGCGGTCGCGGCTCGCGCCGAGGGCTTCGCGGCAAGGCACCTAAGATGCCTGTATGGTCGGCCGTGCCGACGCGCTCCGCGTCGACCCCGTGGTGAACCCCGGTGTGCGCGACGCCAAGCGTGCCCGGCTGATCCGCATGACCAGGGAACAGATCGCGGGCCGCACCGGGCCGGTCCGCCAGGTCCGCCGCCGGGACGAGGTCGTCTCGCCGCTCGCGCTGGAACGCGAGTGCCGCGCGCTGCTGCGGCGCGCCCAGCGCGCGATCGCCACCATCGTGACCTCGAGCGTGTACGCGGGCGACCTGCGGGGGACGGTGACCGAACCGGTGCTTCGGCAGCACGAGTGGGAGATCGCGGTCGCGCTGCGCGAGATCACCGAGCTGCTACTGGACCTGGTGTCGAGCGCCGGCGGGGGCACGGCCGGGCCGATGACCGCCACCGTCCTGGTCGCCCAGAATCGCGCGATATCCATCGCCCGGGACGCCACCACGGCCCGGGTCCGGGCGCTCGAACGGCTCGCCGAGCAGGTGGCGACGGCCGAGGCGGCACGACGGGACTGGGAGACGGCCCACCAGATGGCGGCCAACAACGACAAGTACCTCGACCTGGTGGCCCGCTCGGCGGCGGACCAGAAGGCGATCGCGGAAATCACCGGCCTGGCCGAGCAGGCCGCCCAGGCCGCGCTCGCGGCTCGCGAGACGCTGCAGCGGGCGGCCCTGGCCGCGGAGGCGCTGGCGCTTCCGGAGTCGCGTTAGGCGCTGGGCGCGTTGCGCGGGGCGCGCGTTGGCCGCGGGGCCCCGCGCGTTGGCCGCAGGGGGCGCGGGGTTTAGCCGCGGAGAGCGCGGGTCTAGCCGCGGAGGGCGCGGGTTTAGCCGCGGGGGGCGCGGGTTTAGCCGCGGCTGGCGCGGGTTTAGCCGCGGGCCGCCAGCGTGAACGCGCCCTTGATCGCGGAGAGCATGGCGGGGATGGCGGTGGTCTCGTCGATGGGCTGCGACGGATTCTCGGCCAGCGCGGTGACGACGTAGCTGTGGCCGGTCCGGGTAGCGGCCAGATAGGCCATGGTCAGGACGCCGGGCTCGGATCCGCCCTTGAACCAGGTGGTCTTCCACTGGGCCGGGTCCAGGGCCAGGCTGTCGTCGTTGAGCGAGAGCACCTGTCCGATCGGGGTCAGGCCAGGCGGCGGGCGAGGGCGGCCAGCGAGGTGTAGGCCCGGCACAGGTCGGTGGCTGAAGCGAAGTACTCCAGGCTGTTGATGTCGCGAGGCGCGACCCATGATCCGGTCGCGGCGACGGCGGGCAGCGGCGCCTGGTCCACGGTGCTGGTGAGCAGGGCTCGGCGGGCGGGTTCGTCGGCCGAGAGGTAGCGTTCGGCCAGCGACGGCCATTGGCTTAGCTTGAGCACGAATATCTCGCGGGTGGTCAGCAGCGGCCGGTCCAGCGCCGGGCTGGCCATCCCGGTGGTGGTCAGCGCGGCCTCGACCGCAGGCCGGCCGACCAGGTTGATCAGCATGTCGGTGGCCGTGTTGTCGCTGAGCGACATCATGGCCGCGGCGGTGTCCAGCACCGGGACCTGGGTGCCGTCCGGCTCGGTCTGGAGTTCGCCCGCGGGCAGGCTCTTGAGCTGCGCGGTGACGGTCAGGGGCTGGTTCCAGCGGACCGCGCCCGAGGCCACGGCCCGGCCCAGGGCGTCCAGGACGTAAAGCTTGAACGCCGCGCCGATCGGCGCCACGATACCGGGGTCGATGCCGTGCACCGGCTGGCATGAGCCGCTGGTCACGTCGGCGACCAGCAGGCGGACCCGCGGGGCCACCGAGCGCAGCGCGGCGTCCACGCCGGCCCAGGTGGCGGGGGTCGGGCCGGCCGCGGCCGGACTGATCCTCAGGTCGCTGATCAGCCCGTGGCGGTCGACGGTGAGCGAGAGCTGGTTGGGCACGGTACCGTCGGCCGAGACCATGCCGACCACCGTGTTCAGCTCACTGACCTGGACTGACAGCAGCTTGGCGCCGGCCGCGGCGGTCAGCGTCTGGTTGAGCGCGGCCGGGCTGACCAGGTTGAGCAGGGCCGCGTCGAAGTGGGCGTGTACCTGCCCGTCGGACAGGGGCAGGTGGGCCATGGCCGTCAGCAGCCAGCGGAGCTGGGCACCAGCCGTGGTGGCGGGCGGAGCAACGGCCTGGGCTGGCTGGGCTGGGGTGGCCGCGGGTGGCGTCGAGGTCGCGGCGGCGGACGACCCGGGCGATGCCGGAGCGCCCGACGAAGCGCCAGGCGGGGCGCCCGGCGGGGCGCCCGGCGAGGTGCACGCGGAGGTCAGCAGGGCTAGCGCGGCAATCGGCGCAGCCAGGAATGGCCATGCGGCCCGGACCGGACCGCGGCTGCGCCGCCCCGGCATCGCTGTTCCTCCTCTATCAGCCAGTACCCCTTCCAGTCGCAACTGCATCACATCTGGGGCGGTTAGGCTGAGAATCGCAGCGTGTAACGAGATCGCTGAGGAGCGGCGCATGCCTGAGGCTCGGCACTGCCGTCACTGCCTGGGGAACTGCCCGGGTACGTGCCTCATCGGCCAGACCGGCAGATGCATCCACGGCTGGAACGAGAAACACCCACGGCAGTTCTACTGGCAGTTGCTGCTGGACCGCCGGTGGTGGCACCGGGTGATGTGGGGTAACCGGTAGGGCCCGTTATGCCGGGTCGCGGCCGGCGAGAGCGGGGTGAAAGCGGCAATCCACCACACCCAAGGGTGGTGGAACCCGGGTTTCACCACCCTCGGTCGCGCGGGAGCGGCCCTCGGTCGCGCGGGAGCGGGCCTCGGCCGCGCGGGGCAGCGCACCAGGAACCACGCTGTGCTCCCTGGCAACGGCAGCACCACGCCGCCGCGCTCAGCCGGCGGGCTGCCAGAGGCGGAACGTGGTGCCCTGGTCGTCGGAGCACTCGGCGAGCAGTCCGAACGGCCTGCGCATCGGCTCGTTCGCGTGGCCGCCCGCGGCCCGGACGCGCCGCACCGCGGCGGCGATGTCATCGACCCGGAAGGACAGCTGCACCTCGGGCTGCGTGCCGGGCGACGGCATGATGGCCAGCGGCGGCGTGATCTGCTCGCTGCGCCACGCACCGGGGTGACCGGAGGAGAACGGCACCCCCAGCACGGCCTGGTAGAACTCCTTGGCCCGGCCCGAGTCGGGGGCCATCATGGTCACGTTCGCGATGTCGCCCTGGCGCAGCCGGGTGACCAGCGGCGGACGCCGCAGCAGGATCCAGCGGTGCCCGAACGGGTCGACGATCACCGCGGCGCGACCGTAGGGCTGGTCGGCCGGCTCGCGTTCCACCGAGGCGCCGCCGCGGCGGGCCCGTTCGGTGCTGGTGTCGACGTCGTCGACCTCCAGGTGCAGGCTGTGACTGAACGTCGCCGGGGCCTGCGGCGCGCGCACGGGCACGTCGGGCCACAGGTCGGACGCTTCGGAGAACATCAGGACCGCGTCGCCGAGGCCGACCTCGGCGTGGCCGATGGTGCCGTCCGCGTTGACGTGGAGTTCGCCGCGGCGCTGCGCGCCGAACACCTCGACGTACCAGTCCAGGGCGCGCCGGGCGTCGGAGACGACGATGTAGGGGGTCAGCGCCGCGGGCCACGCGGGCTCGCGGTCGACGGAGGTATTGACGGTCTGCTGGGACATGGTTCCTCCTGGAGATGCGAAGACTTCCCGGGTCAGCCGCGCGCGCAGCCGCCGGGCGAAGCGGGGGTCGGGATCGGCCGGCGTCACGGGCTCGCGCAGCGCTTCGAAGAGCTGGGCTTCGAACGGATCGGTCATGGCGAGCCCTCCTGCGCCTGGTAGACCTGGCGGAACGCGGCCCGGGCTCGGACCAGCAGCGCCTCGGTGGCGTGCAGGGTGCGGTCCAGGTGCCGGGCCACCTCGGGCACCGGCAGTCCGTCGAGGTAGCGCAGGGTGAGCGCGGCCCGGTGGTGCGCGCCGAGCCGGTCGAGGACCTCATGGGCCCGGATCCGGTCGACGACCGTCTCCCACGGGTCCTCGGCGGAGCCTGGCTCGCCGCCCAGCACGCGCAGGCCGCGCTGCTCGCGCTCGAGCTGCCGCCAGTGGTCGGCCAGCTTGTGCCGGGCCACCCCGATCAGCCACGGGACCGACGGACCGGGCGCGCCTGGCTTGCGGACCGCGTGGACGGCGGCCAGGAACGACTCGGCGGTGAGTTCTTCGGCCAGGCCGGTGTCGCCGCAGCGGGCCAGCAGGTAGCCGTAGACGTGCGGCAGCGCATCGTCGTACAGCTCCAGCAGCCCGAACGCCGGATCGGGCCGCACCTGCGGGTGCGTCATACCCTCATCGTCGTCCGGGCGGCCGGTTCTCCGATGGGCGGCGGTCACTTTTCTCGCCCGTGTGCCGCGCTGGGTCGCGCCGGCGACGGATTGAAATAGGGGGCCGGGGGGTACCGCTACGGCACATGGTCAGCCGCGTCCTAGTAGCTGGGAGAGCCGATGCGTATCAGTGACGTCCTTCGCGTCAAGGGCACCCGGGTGGTCACGGTCACGCCGGACACCACGGTGCGGCAACTGCTGGCTGTGCTGGCCGAGCATCAGGTTGGCGCGGTGGTCGTGTCGACCGACGGGGTCGCGGTCAACGGCATCGCCAGCGAGCGGGACATCGTGCGGGCCCTGGCCCGCCGGGGCGCCGCGGTGCTGTCCGAACCGGTCACCGACATCTACACCGCTCAGGTGCACACGGTCACGCCGCAGACCCAGATCGACGAGGTCATGCGGATCATGACCGAACGCCGGATCCGGCACGCGCCGGTCGTGGTGGACGGCCGGCTGCAGGGGATCGTGAGCATCGGCGACGTGGTGAAGATCCGGATCGACGAACTCGAGACCGAGCGGACCTCGCTGACCGAGTACATCACCGGCGCCCGGTGAGGCCGGGACGGCCCGGCCGAGGCTGAGCAGCGGGTACCTGGCCGAGCGCGAGCAGCACCGGCCGTTCGGGATAAAGAGAGGTCAGGGACCTCGGCGGACGGGCCAGGGTCCGGACGGGCCTGGTGGCGCAGGGCGAAGATGGCGGCCTGGACGCGGTCCTGCAGGCCGAGCTTGGCCAAGATGGCGCGGACGTGGGTCTTGACCGTCTGCTCGCCGATCTCCAGGTCGCGGGCGATCTGGCGGTTGCTGTGGCCGCGGGCGATCAGCGCCAGCACGTCGCGTTCGCGCGGGGACAGCGGGGCCAGCGGGTCCGGGGCCGGCGGCTGGCGCAGCGCCCGTGCGCGGGGTGGCGTTCGCGGCCTGGACGCTGGTGGCGTTCGCGATCGGCGCGCTGGCCGGTATGGTGATCCGGCGGGTGGTTCCGGCCATCGCGGCCGCGCTGGCCGGGTGGGCGGGGCTGGCCCTGGTGACCGGGCTGTTCCTGCGCCGGCACTACCTGACGCCGGTCTTGACCAGCAGTTCGAACGTGCCCAGTTCGGCGTGGGTCATGAGCCAGTGGTGGACCAAGGGGGGCCGGTTCGCGTTCGGTCATCCCTCGAACAACCTGCTCATGCAGATCTGCCCGGCGCCGGGGCCGTACAAGCAGGCGCCGGGCACGATCGCGCAGTGCCTGGCCGCCCATGGTTACACGCAGTGGACGAGCTACCAGCCGGGCAGCCGGTTCTGGGCGTTCCAGTGGATCGAGGGCGGGTGGCTGTTCGGGCTGTCGGTGCTGCTCATCGCGGCGGCCATCTGGCTGGTACGGCGTCGGGCGGCCTGATCCTTATGCTGCGGGCCTCGTGCGTGCGGCTTTTGGGGCTTGCGGCTCGGCTACGTGGCCTTCGGGCGGTACTGGAGGCGCTGGCGGGCCCGTTCGCAGACGCCGGTGCGCTCGTTTTCCGCGGCGGCCTGGCGGGCGTCGTCCAGGTCGGCGGGCGTCAGCAGGCCGTTGGACAGCAGGAAGTCGGGCAGGTCGCGGGCGTGGCCGCGTTCTTTCCAGATGAAGCCCTGAAGCAGCTTCTTGTAGTCCGAGACCGCGCCCTCGCCGCTGAGGTCCAGGGCGATGACCACATTCATCATCGGTACCGTCTGCGGGGCGGCCAGGCCGAGGATGAACTCCTGGTAGTAGAAAGCCATGGCCAGGCGCGCGGTCGTGTTGCGCTCAAAGTAGCCGCGCACCCGGGCGACCGCGTCCTGGTCGGGCTCGACGACGCGCCGCACGATGGTCCCGGCTCGGGTGGTCGGGCTGTTGTCCCGGTTTTCTCGGTCCGGATCCGGGTTGGGGCGCGCTGAGCTCTCCAGGCGCAGGCGCAGCACCCAGGCACCGACGCTGACCAGCCATCGCCCCTCGGCCAGGGTGACCGGCAGCGCCTCGTAGCGGGCCGGGGCGACCGGCAGGACGTGGCTGGCCGTGCGCCGCACGGCTTCGGCGTCCGTTGTCCCGGGGCTTTGCGGGGCCAGGTAGACCCGGTAGGTGGTGTCCCGGCTGAACAGCTCCCAGCGGTGATGGAGGTAGCGCAGGCCCGCGCAGCGCGGGGCGCGGTGCAAGGTGAGGTCCTGGTCGCCGCTGAGCAGGCCGCGGTCCAGCCAGGTGATCTCGTCGGGCCGGCAGCTCACCCACTCGCCGGACGCCGCCGACCACAGGAAAAGCCGACCCGCCGCCACTGCGTCGCCACTCCCGAATGGCGGCCTGGCGCTGGCCGGACCGCCCAGTCGTGCCCTGTCTGGAATGACTATTGTCGCACTACCGGGCATCAGCCGATGGAGACCCGGGACAGCGGCGCGTCGGGGTTCGCGCCCCAGCGCAGCGTGTCGCCGTCGCTGAGCGGCTGCTCCCCCGCGACCGGGGCGCCGTTGAGGGCCAGCCCGTTGCGGCCCTGATTGGTGACCCACCAGCGGCCGTCGCTGAACGTGAACGTGGCGTGCTCCCGGGACACGGTCAGCACGTCGGGCAGGACCAGCTCGACGGCGCCGCGGCCGGCCCGGGCGCCGGAGGTCCGGGTTTCGGCGACCGAGGAGCCGGTGACCAGCCGCAGCACCGGGACCGGGGCCAGGCTCGGTTCCATGATCGTGATCATGCCCCCGCTGATGGTGCTGATGGTCGGGGGCTGGCCGGACTCGGCGTGCTGCTCTGGTGGGCTCCCGGCGTAGGCCCATTGCGGTATGGCGTTCGGGTACGGGTCCGGCTGGGGGGTCGCGTAGCGGTCCGGCTGAGAGGCCGCGTAGCGGTCCGGCGGGGCGTCGATGCCGACCGCATCGCCTTGCCGGAGGCGGTAGCGGCCGGGCGGGACGGATCCGGCCGCGATGACGTACACCTGGACCGGACCGGGGCCGGCCAGCTGGGCCCGGTACTGGGTGACCTGCTCGTGGTAGACCTCGGTCATGCTCGAGCTGATCACGCCGAGTTCCATCCGCTCGCACAGGGTGTCGAGGTCTTCGGGGTTCAGCCGCAGTTCGACGAGGTTGGGCGCGAGCAGCGCCCCGCTGGGCGTGATCACGAACACGTCGGCCAGGTGCCGCATGGCGACCTTCAGCACGTCGTGTCCGTCACGCCACGGCCGGGAGGCCATCCGCCGCAGCCACGGATGATCCCTGGTGATGCCCAGGGCTCGCAGCCCGCCCACGCCCGCGCCGGCCAGCACCGCGATCACCATGAGCACCACGGTGGCCGAGACGATGGAACCGGTCACGAACTCCAGGATCAGCCAGCCCGCCGCGACGCCGCCCGCGATCGCCCAGCGCTGCCGGCTCCGCCGGCGCAGCGGAGCGCGCGCCGGTTGCCTGCCACCCGTCATCCAGCACCGTCCTTGAGGTGTTCTTGCCCGGTCTGATGGCACGTTGAGATAGTCCTCGAGATCGAGGATGTGACCGGGGCGCCCGCCAGTCAACAAATCACCGGCAGTTTCCAGATATCTGGAAACTGCTCAGCGGGGCGGCCGGACTTCCAGATTCCTGGAATTCATTCGCGGCGGGCGGCGGTCTGGCGACGTCTGGGTAGGCTTTTCCCGAGGAGGCCCGGATGCGCTTCGGATCGGTGATTCTTATCATCTGGCTGGTCATTGGCGGCTTGGCCGCGGGGCAGCGTCATGACTACCAAGGGCTCGCGAGCTGCGGCCGGACGGCTACCGCGGCGGTGACGATCGCGGCCGGCCCGCTTAATTACACCGGCGTGGACCCGCACGTTAATTGCACCGTGCGGCATCCCAGCAATTAGCTCGCCGGGCGAATTGCCCCGAGGGCTGGATCTCGCTGGCTGGCGCTTTTGCTTGCCGATGCGGGGTGTCCATTCAGGGGTGGGGCATGGGCTGTGGTTTCAGGCTGCTTGACCCGGAAGCCACGGATCTCCGGCGAGGGCGCGGGTGATGGCGTCGAGCGCGGTGAGGCCGTAGCTGGCGGCGGAGTCGAGGTAGCTGCGGATGCGGCACCACCGGGCGAGGGTGCGCGGGGTGTGCCAGTACCCGGAGACGGCCTGGTGCCGTTTGGCGGCCTTGATGGCCTGCTCGGAGCAGTTGTTCGTCCACTCGACGCAGAACTCGCGGGTGAACAGCCAGACCTGTTCCTTGTAGTCGCGCAGCCAGCAGCCGAGGGTGTAGCCGGGATGGTTACCCTCGTGCCAGTCCCGCAGCCGGTTGTGCGTGATGCCGAAGGCGACGGCCTCGTCGTAGCGCTCGCGCAGCTTGGCCAGCAGCTGCTCATCGAGCACGGGGTCACCCCTGGCCAGGGCGTGCTGGACGGCCTGGTGCGCCTCACGGAGGATCTCGATCACGTCGGCGGCCCAGGACTGCAGGCCGCCGGGGCCGAGTTTGGTGACCGCGCGGCAGCGGCGGATGACGTGCTGGCAGCATTGCTGCACGCCGGCCAGCTTCGGGAGGAGATCCTGGTAAGCGCCGTACCCGTCGCTGATCAAGAACCCGGTGAAGAACGCCAGGACCGCGGTGATCGCGGCGTGCTGCCGCGACCCCAGCGCCTGCAGCCAGGTCAGCCCCTGGTGCGGGGTGCGGATCACCAGCACGTGCGGCGCCCCTGCGTCCTGCTCTGCCAGCCCGGCGTGCGGGTCGGTCAGGTTGACGGGCGTCTCATCGGCCGCCAGCGCCGGCTCGTTGCCCAGGGCGGCTTGCATGGCGTCATCGAACCCGGCGTCCTGCAGCCGGGCCGAGAGCCGCTCACTGGCCAGATCCACGAACCCGGGCGAGACCGGCACCCCGAGCAGCATGCCGATCAGGTTCGCGGTCCGCTCGGCCGGCACGTTGCCGTAGGAGGACAGCAGCACCGCGGCGGTGTTGATCCCCGGCCCGTAGGACACGCTGCCCGGGTACGCCCACGGCGGGGCCGCCGCGGCGCTGACCTTCCCGCAGCACGGGCAGGTCAGCAACGGCAGCAGGTACTCGGTCACGAAACTGGCGATGCGCACGTCCCGGACCTGCGACCACCACGTCCCCGAGCGGTGCAGCACGGCGTCCAGGCCGGCCCCGCACCGCGAGCATTCCGCCGGCGGCGGCATCTCTGCCCGCTCGTCCGGATCCGGGTCCCGCGGCAGCCCCGCGCCGGGATGCCCGAGCTGGCCGCCGCGCTTACGGTCCTTGCGGCGTTCCCGCTCCGAGGACTGCCGCTGCTTCGCGCGCTCGGCCTTGCGCCGCTCCCGTGCCCCGACCGGATCCTTCGACGGCGGCGTCCCCGAGGTCGTGCTGTCCTGCCCAAGACGGCGTTCCAGCTCCGCCACCCTCAGCTCCAGCCGCCGGGACTGCTCCCGGGAGGCCTCCAGCTCGCCCCGCAGCACGCCGATCTCGGTGTCCTTGGCCTCGATGACAGCCCGCAGCCGGGCAACCAGCGCACGCTGATCTCCGCTGCCAGCGGGCACGCCGGGCGCATCACAAGACACAAGCCCCGATCATGGTCAACCCCGGCTAAAGCTTCAACCACCACCCGCCGCGTGTCACCTCCAGCGGCTGGGGAGATCCTTGTCCCTGCCCAGGCTCCAGCGGGCAGGCCAGTCACCAGCGACGGCAGGTGCCCCCGCGGCGGTCAGCGCCGCGGCCGCAAAGGTGCCGGCATGCAGGGCCTCCACCGCCGAGCCGATGAGGCGGCCTCTCTTGCCCTGCCCGGCGGCCGGCACCCCGGCGCTCCTGTCTTGCACGCGGTAAGAGCCGGCTCGCCACCGTGGGTCGTGCGCTGGACGGCTACTCCTTAGCGGCGGTCAGGTAGGCGAACGCCCGGCGTTCTATGCCGGTCCCCGATTCCACCAGCGGCTTGAGGTAGCTGGCGAACTCAGTGACCTCTGCCGGGCTGAGAGTCCGGTCAAGGGCCTTGCCCACGGGCGGGATCAGCGGGTTGCCCGATGTGCGCAGGAACCGTTCCCACGGGAGCGGCCGCCGGGCCTTCTTCACGGTCAGCCGCAATTCAAGATCGATCACGGGGAACCCGGCATGCTCGGCATGCCGCAGCAGGTCACGCTCGTCGAAGTCAACCATCGGATCGGTGCCTGGCGGCTGGATGGACTCATACAGCGCCTGCACCTTGGCGGCCAGTGCCTTGACCGGGGTGATGTCGTAACCGATGAACCGGTCCGGGCTAAAGACGTCCATCAGCGCATTGACCGGCTCGGCCAAGCTGATCCGCCCGCCGGGTCTCAGCACCCGGTAGAACTCCCCCAGCGCTGCTGCCTTGTCCTTCACGTAAACAAGCACCGCCCTGGTGGTAACAACATCCACCGACGAATCCGCGATGCCATCCAGCGCATCAGCCGAGGCCCGGACGAAAGCGCACCTTTCCAGCACCCCCTCGGCGCAGGCCGCCTCCTGGCAGTGGTCAAGCAGGTCCTGGGAGATGTCGCAGAAGATCACCCGGCCCGCCGGACTGAGCCGGTCCAGCACGCCGAAGGCAATCAGGCCGTCACCGGCACCCACATCCAGCACGGTGTCACCGGGCCGCAGCCGGGCCTTGTCCAGCACCTTGTCACGAACCGGGTACAACCGCTCGCTCAGGGCTTGCGCACGCGCTGCAGGATCGCCGCCAAACCGCACATCAAGCAGCCACCGGTGCCAGCGATCGGGAGCCTCGGCCACGAACACTCATTATGTCCGCGACGCCCGATGCCAGCGACCGCCCCGCACCTCCGTCTCACATTGCCATGGACCGATAACCCCTGAATGGACACGATGCGGGGGTAGTAACGGATCGGCAGGTCCCCGGGATCGTGGCGACCTGACCCAATGCCGCTAAGCGGGCGCGGTACGCACGGCGACCCGCAGATGCTGTATTCCCAGCGCCGAGAGTTTCATGATCACGAAGGGTTTTATATGAAATAGCACTAAAAAGTCTTCGTGATCATGAGGATCCCGGTTTCCGCGCCACCTCGGCCGCCGCCCGGATCTGGACCTGCCGCGACGCCGGTGTTCACCAGCAGGCTGGGTGAGGTGGTGATCCGCCCGGGACGCTGGCGGGGTATGTGCTGCGCCGGGCCTCGGCGCTGGGCGGCAAGACGGCGGTAGCCGACGCGGCGAGATACCCAAGGGCTTCGTCGCCCTGACCGCCCCGGTGCCACTGGAGGAGATCTCGTCCTGCCTCGCCGACCGCGTTGCACCGTACAAGAAGCTGCGCGCACTCGAACGATCCCCAGGTCAGCGACGGGCAAGATCCTCCGCCGCGTCTTCAAAGCGGGCCAGGACGGCTAACCGCGAGGCTGGATCTCGCCCATCGGGCCGAACCCGTCATGCGGGGTGTCGATGTAGATGATCTGCGGCTGCGTGGCCACCAGGTCGGGGGCGGTGTCGAAGAACCGCTTCACGTAGGGCTGCTGGACGTGGGTGGCGCCCGCGTCGGCATCGGTGAAGCCCTCGATGCACACGAACTCGTTGTCGTCGGTGAGGCTCCGGGCGAACTGGAAGAACAAGCAGCCGGCCTCGGAGTTGACGTCCTTGGCGTAGGCGTCGGCCACGGCCAGCCACTGGTCCATCTTCTCGGGCCGGATCTGCATCTTGATGTTGATCAAGATCATGGGTTTCCTCCAGTTAGGTGCCAGTGGTCACCATCGTGGTGGGATCCCGCGCGGGCGTCAACGCGGAGCCGGGCCAGGCTAAATATGAGACATGCGCCGGTGGCCCGGCCGCTTCACCGAGCCGGCCGGGTAGCCGCGGCCTCGCGGATCAGCCGGACCGCCTCGGGCACGCCGCCGTTCCAGGCCGGCCCGTGCCCGGGCAGCACCCAGGTGGCGTCGACGCCCTCGATCCGGTCCAGGGAGGTCACCGCCTGCGCCGGCTCGAGCGTGAACGGCGCCGGCTTGGGACCGGTGACCCCGGTCAGGACGTTGCGGGTGGTCATTTCGTCGCCCAGGAACAGCGCGTCCACGGCGGGCACGTGCACGGCCACGCTGCCGGGGGTGTGCCCGGGCAGGTGAATGATCCGGGGTGAGCCGGGCGCGTCGAGCACCTCGCCGTCGGCGACGGTCTGCAGGTCGGTGACCGCCTGAGGCCGCAGTCCGCCGCGCCGGGCGGAGTACCACAGGAAACCCGCCAGCGGGCCGATCTTGACCGGTCCCCAGCCCGAGTTGGGCTTCTTGACCTTCAGGCGGGCCCGGTCGGCGTCCGCCTCGTGGATGTGCGCGGCGATGCCGGTCTCGCGGTGCAGCCGGGCGGCAAAGCCGATGTGGTCGGTGTCTCCGTGGGTGAGGATGAGCGCCCGCACGTCGCCGAGGCTCTTGCCCATGGCGGCCAGTTCGGCCTGGACCAGTTTCCAGTAGCCGGGCAGCCCGGCGTCGATGATCGTGACGCCGCCGGAGTCAGCGATCAGGTAGCTGTTGACGATGTCCGCGCCCACTCGGTGCAGGCCCTTGGCGATCTGCATGACATCCGGCTCCTAATAGGATGAGAGTTGCGTTAAGCTGAGGCTACCCGAGAGCGCGCCCTAAACGCAACTGGAGTTCTTTTTGACGGTGAACCGTCCGGGGAGCCTGAGGCCGGGAGGGCGGACCGCGCGCACCCGGGCCGCGGTCATGCAGGCCGTGGTGGGGGAACTGGCCGACCACGGCTACGCGGGGACCACGATCGAGCGGGTGGCGGCCCGGGCGGGTATCGCCAAGACCACGATCTACCGGCGCTGGGGCGGCCTGGACGGGCTGCTGGCCGACCTGATGGCCGAGCGTGCCGCGCAGGATATCCCGGTGCCCGACGAGGGCAGCCTGGACGCCGACCTGCGCGCGCTGGCCCGCGGAGTGGTGGCCAGCGTCCGCGATCCGGCCATCAGGGGGGCCTTCGGCGCCATGGTCGCGGGCGCCGTGCAGAACCCGTCGGCCCGGGAGGTACTCGCGCGCTTTCTGGCCGCCCGCACGGCCACCATGACCGTCATCATCGACCGGGCCACCGCGCGCGGCGAAGTGCCGCCGGGCATCGACGCCGCCGCGGTGATCCGCACCGTGACCGCCCTGATCTTCTTCCGGCTGTTCATCGCGGGCGAGCCGGCCAGCCAGGACGTCGCCGACGCCGCCGCGGCCACCGCCGCGGCCGCCGCGCGCCGGTCCTAAGCGCTCCGGCCCTCAGCGCTCCGGCCCTCAGCGCTCCGCATCGAGCCCGCTGGCGGCCCAGCCGGTCACGCCGGTGATGCGCAGGACCAGGATCCGGGCGAAGGGCTGGTCCTGGTACTGCGGGTAGCGCGCGGCCAGCCGGGCGGCCAGGCCCGCGGCGCGGCTGGCGCCGGTATCGCCGGGCCAGCGCAGCTCGGCTCGGACCCACCACAGCCGTGACCAGTCGCCGGGGTCCCAGTGCTCGATCAGCAGCGTGGCCCGCGGATCGGCCTCGAGGTTGCGCTCCCGCTGAAGTCGCAGCGAGGCCTTGGGCTTCACCAGGTCGATGGGCACGCCCAGGTAACCGTCGTCCACCGCGTACGCGACCGGCACGGCGTCTACGCCCCGCTCGGCGTGCACGGTGCACAAGATCCCGTGGTCGTGCGACTCGAGCCTGGCCCGGGCCTGGTGATCGGCGAGCCTCATCGCGGTAGGTCAGCAGCCCTGGACATGGGACCTGAGTCATATCCCTTCGCGGAGGGGGTAGGCAGTGCGGTGTGATGATAGTTCGTCATGGCCGCTGCGCTGCTTCTTTCTGGGATTGAGCAGCAGTGCCACCGCCGTTACCCTGCTTTTTTATGGGAGGCCTGCCCTTGGAGGATCTCGCCGTCATCCTTGAGCGTAGGACCATGCGATGAACCCGGCCGCGTGGGTCGAGCGGCACGGCCGCCGGCGGCGCGACGACCCGGCGCTGGCCGAGGGCGATCGGATCCACGCCCGGTGGGGCGAGTTCGCCGCCCGGACGGCCGGCGCGGCGGCCAGCCTGCGTGACACGTTCGGCCTGTCGCCCGGGGACCGGGTCGCGATCGTGATGCGCAACCGGCCGGAATACCTGGAGGCGCTCTACGGGATCTGGCACGCCGGCCTGGTGGCCGTGCCGGTCAACGCCCGCCTGCACCGCGACGAGATCGCCTACATCCTGGACCACAGCGGGTCGGCCGTGGCCGTGACCGATGCCGAGCACGCCGGTGACGTCGAGCCGCTGGTCGGCGCCATCGCGTCGCTCAAGGCGGCCGTGCTCGCGCCCGCTGAGCACTGGGACCGGCTCACGGCGTCGTGGCCGGCGCCGCTGGCTGACCGGCGGCCGCAGGATCCGGCCTGGCTGTTCTACACCAGCGGCACCACCGGCCGGCCCAAAGGAGCCACGCTCACGCACCGCAGCCTGCTGATGGCGACCCTGAGCTACTTCGCGGACATCGAACCGGTGCGGGCGCGGGACTGCGTCCTGCACGCCGCGCCGCTGTCGCACGGGGCGGGCCTGTACGGGCTGCCTGCCGTGGCCCAGGGGGCGGTGAGCGTCATGCCGCCGTCCGGCGGCGTCGACGGCGACGAGATCGCCGCCCTGCTGGCGCGCTGGCCGGGGATGTCGTTCTTCGCGGCGCCCACCATGGTCAAGCGGCTGGCCGGCGACCGGGCCATGGCCAGCGCGGACCTGTCCCACCTGAACACGATCATCTACGGCGGCGCGCCGATGTACCTGGCCGACCTCGAGGACGCGCTGGCCGTGTTCGGTCCGCGCCTGGCCCAGATCTACGGGCAGGGCGAGTCGCCGATGACGATCACCGGGCTATCCAAGGCCGACCATGCCGACCGCGAGCATCCCCGGTGGCGGGACCGCATGCAGAGCGCGGGTGTCCCCCGGACCGATACCGAGGTCCGCGTGGTCGACGACGACGGCCGCGAACTCCCGGCCGGCGAGATCGGTGAGGTGGTGGTGCGGGGCGACGTGGTCATGGCCGGCTACTGGAACCAGCCCGAGGCCACCGCCGAGGCGTTGCGGGACGGCTGGCTGTATACCGGGGACGTCGGGAGCTTCGACGACGAGGGCTACCTCACGCTGCGGGACCGGTCCAAGGACCTGATCATCAGCGGCGGGATGAACATCTACCCCCGGGAGGTCGAGGAGGCGCTGCTCCGCCACCCCGGGATCAAGGCCGCCGCCGTCGTCGGCCGGCCCGACACCAAGTGGGGCGAGGCGGTGGTGGCCTTCGTGGTGGCCGCGGACCGCGCCGCCCAGCCGTCGGTCCCCGATCTCGACCAGACCTGCCTGGAACACATCGCCCGGTTCAAAAGGCCCAAGGACTACCGGTTCGTCGAGGCCCTGCCGACCAACAACTACGGCAAGGTAGTCAAGCGGGAGCTGCGGGACCGGCTCCGGGCCGAAACGGCGGACGGCGGATCGCTTTGAGACCCGACCCGGGCGGGCGGCCGCCAAGCTTGATGAAGGATGCCGAATCCACACCGTGAGGAGACCGTCTCATGAAGCTCGCTCTCTACCTGCCGAACTTCCGTAACAAGGTGACCGTCAAGGAGCTCGAGGATCTCACCAGCCTGGCCAAGGAGCTCGACTTCAACTCGGTCTGGACGCTCGACCGGATCGTCGTTCCCGAGGCCTCCGATCGCGTGGAGCTCCAGTACCCGTTCGGCATGATAGAGGTGTTCCCGAAGGCCCTGCCGGTGTCCTCGCGCGGCGAGTGGTTCCAAGGCTGGCCGCTCATCCCGTGGCTGGCCGCCAAGACGTCCAAGGTGCGGATCGGCATGAGCATCTGCGACACGCCGTACCGGGCGCCCGGTGTGCTGGCCGCCGAGCTGGCCACGGTGGACCACCTGTCGAACGGCAGGCTCAACGTGGGCGTCGGGCCGGCTGGATGCCCGAGGAGTTCGCGGCCGCGAGCGCGTCGCACATCTTCCCCAAGCGGCACAAGCAGCTGCGCGAGACGATCGAGATCATGCAGGGCATCTGGACCAACGACGTGTTCGAGTACCACGGCGAGTTCGCCGACTTCGACCGGTGCGGGTTCGGCTGGAAGCCGGTGCAGAAGCCGCACCCGCCGATCTACTTCAGCGGGCTGAAGGATCCGGCTCGTTCGGCGAGCCGGATCACCAAGTACAACCTCGCGGGCTGGATCGGGATCCAGGACACCTGGGACGAGCTCGCGCAGTGGCGCGGCGCCATCCAGACCGAGCTCGACAAGCTCGAGAACTCGCGCTCGATCGACGATCTCGACATCGGCAGCATGATCTGGTTCACCATCACCGACGCCGAGACGGATCAGACGCCGCTCGGCAAGGGCAGCAACATCCTGGTCGGCACGGCCGGGCAGATCACCGACAACCTCAAGCGGCTGAAGGAGGCCGGGCTGAACCTGCTGCTCCTGTGGCCGCCGTTCGCAGACGTGCCGGTGTCCAAGACGCTCGACGACCTCAAGCGGCTGAAAGAGGAGATCATGCCGAAGGTTGACGCCGCGTAGCGCGGGTCAGGCGATGCGGCCCGCGTAGCGGCGCCGGAAGCCGTCGCCGGTGCTGGCGGTGATCACCACGTCGTAGTAGCCGTCCTGGCTGGCGGGCCAGCTCGCGGTCTGGGAGCTGCCGGAGTGCACGGTCACGGTCTGAGTGCGGCCCTGGTAGTCGTTCGGGGTCAGGGTGAACAAGATCGTGCCCTGGCCCTGGTTGGCCAGGGTGAGCTCGACCGTCGCCGGCGGGCCGGAGCCCAAGGTCGCGGTGACCACCGGGACCGGGACGTTGTTCTGGATGGCCGGCACCACCGTGCCGGCGAAGCTGGTCAAGAACCCGTCCGGGCCGTAGACCGAGAAGGCGTACTTTCCGGCGGCCAGCGTCGCGTCCCAGGTGTAGGAGCGCGGGGCGGACGGGAGCACGGTAAACGGCGTGGCGCCGAAGATCAGGAAGTCATCGGGATAGACAGCCAGGGAGGCGCCGACCGTGCCGGTGTTGGTCAGCGCCGCGGTGACCTGGCGGGTGGCGCGGTTCACGGTCACGTCGGCGTGGAGCCGGTAGTTGGTCGGGCGGTGCGGCCGGGTGCCGGGCTCCTGGGCCGGCATGTGCTGGGCGCCCTGCGCCGGCGGCGTCGTCGACCCGCCGGTCAGCTGGGTCAGCGCCCAGGTCTGGTCGAGCGTGGGGATGTTCTTCGGGATCGAGAAGTCCGGGTTCCCGAAGTCGAACGCGGTGGTCAGGTCGCCGGTCACCGACGCCCGCCACGGCGTGACGTTGGCCGGCTTCACCCCGGTCCAGGTGGCCAGGAACCGGAGCATCGAGGTGTGGTCGTAGACGTTGGAGTCGACGTAGCCGCCGCGGGTCCAGGGCGAGCAGATGAGCATCGGGACCCGGGTCCCGGGGCCGATCGGCAAGCCCGCGATGTGCTCGCCGGTGACGCTCGCCTCGGGGAACGGCGGGAGCTGGTGGTCGAAGAACCCGTCGTGCTCGTCGTAGGTGACGAACAACGCCGTGGTCCGCCACAGGTCAGGGTGGGAGAGCAGCGTCTGGAGCACGGTGTTCACGTAGTGCGCGCCGTAATCGGGAGTGTAAGACGGGTGCTCGCAGTAACCGGCCGGGGCCACGAGCCACGACACCTGCGGGAGCTTGTCGCTCCGCACGTCGCTGATGAACGACGACAGCACGTACGCGGCGTGGGTCTTGCCCAGCGGCGGGGCCCCGGCGTCGGTCTGCCAGGGCGTGACCGCGCCGCGGACGGCGAGCGGGCCGGTCCCGCCAGTGCGGCTGTTGGTGGTGTTGTGCTGCTGGTAGAACCAGAGCGGGTTGTCGCCGTAATCACCCAGGAAGTAGTCGGGGTAGCTGCCGCTGTCGCCGACCTGGTCGTTGGTGTAGACCTGCCAGCTGATCCCGGCCCGCTGCAGCAGCTCGGGGTAGGTGGTGACCTGCGACGTCCCGGCGTCGGACCCGAAGTCGACGGTGTAGTCGCCCGGGTTGGTGATCCAGCCGCTCGAGGTTCCCGTCCAGAAGTACATCCGGTTGGGGCTGGTGGGCGCCATGATCCCCTGGTGATAGCCGTCGCAGATGGTGAAGGCGTCGGCGACCGCGTACTGGAACGGGATCTCGTCGCGGGTGAAGTAGCCCATCGTCTGTTCGGTCTTGGCCGCCACCCAGTTGTTCCACAACCCGCCGTTGCGGGCCTGGTGATCGCCGGCCCAGCTGTGGTCCAGGTCACCGTCAACCTGGTCGGTGAGGTGGTACGGGAGCAGGTAGCCCAGGTCGGTGCGAGCCTTATCGGGCTGCTGGAAGATGGTGGACCCGTTCGGGTAGGTGAGGATCTGCTTATCGCCGAACCCGCGCACTCCGCGAAGCGTCCCGAAGTAGTGGTCGAAGGACCGGTTCTCCTGCATGAGGATCACCACGTGCTTAACGTCGGCGACGGTGCCGGTCCAGCCCTGGGGCAGCATCTCGGGCCCCGTGGTGCTGGTCGCGCCGACGGCCGATACGCAGCCGGCCGCGGCCGCCGCGGCCGCCGCGCCGAGCCCCGTGTACTGCAGGAAGCGGCGCCGACTGAGACCGGAGGTACGGATCAGCTGGCCGGCATCTCGAAGCCCGCGACGATCGCGGCGTTGCTGTCCGCGGCGGCCTGGCGCAGACCGATGAGCCCCTGGTAGTCAGCTGACCGGTACCAGTTCTGGGCGGCCGCTACCGAGTCGAACTCAACGACCACGGTCCGCTGGCCATGCCAGGACCCCTCGACCGGCTCGGGGGCATCGTCGGCCACGATGATCCGGCCACCAGCCGCGACGATGGTGGGCACGGCCTGCTGCGCGTAGGCGGTCAACCCCGGCATGTCGTGGATGTCCTCGTGAAGATCACGTAGCCCTTCGGCATCAGGAACCCTCCCTCTTGGCCGTGGCCCCAGGCTATCAAGGCGGCGGGAACCGCGGCCGTGTCACCCGATCGGGCGTCATGACAGGGTCGCCCTCGATCGGGAAAGCTGGCTGTGCGTCAGCCCGCGATGTTGCGGCTCTGGGGGGCTTGGGTGTCCCGGACCGTTTACCGGCCCGGGGCACCCAGGGTGGGGCGGCCCGCCGAGAGGCGGGCGTACGACTGGTACGGCACGATCTCGCCCGGCTTGTGACCGTCAGACAGGCGGGGTCCCCCGGCGGGGGGGTGGCCGGGAGACCCCTGTCTGTGGGCGGAAAGAGAGGCAGCGCCTCGCCTTTCGGCCAGGGAGATTCTTCCACATATAGGGCGCCGTAACCGCGCTGGGCCCTCGGTGAGGGCCAGTTTCCCGCGGATGCGGTCGGCCGCGGCGGAAACGTCCAGCTCGGCGTAGCGGGCGAGCGCCTGCCGCCAGTGCCGGCGGGCTCCGGCGGCGTCGACGGCGGGCGGCGATTGCGGGCAGCGTGGAGGCCGGCCGTTCGGGAAAAAGAATTTTGCCGTTGCCTGCCTGCGCTGGCTCATCGACGGAACCGGAGTTCGAGGTGGTTTACCTGGGGGTGTCCTGGAGCTGGCCGAAGGCGGCCACGAGCTGGTGAGTGGCGCCGCGGCCTTCCAGGTCGATCTCGTGACCGCCTTGCATGGTGATGGTGAGCTTCTGCCAGCTCCGGCCCGGGACGGCCACCATGGCGGTGATCCGCTCCAGCGGCACGTGGCCCAGGTACTCATGGACCTGGTTGAGCATCGGATCCGCGCTCCACACGTGCAGAGCATCAGCCGAGAGCCCGAGCACCACGGCCGCGTCGAGCGGCACGTCGGTCTCCTCGGTGATCTTGCCGGCCGCGGCCCGGGCCGCGGGACGGGCGATGAAGTAGTTACCTAGCGGAGTCAGCATTCTGGTGAAGCTCACCGCGGTAGGGACCCGGGCAAAGGTGGCGGCCAGCAGATCCAGGCCACCCTCCTGGCCGGCCAGCCCGGTAACGAGTTCCTCGTCCTTGAGATGCATGAAAGCCTCCTGGTTCGCCCTGTTGCCAGGCCACGCTAGTGAGGCTGGGGCCACCCGGGCAGTGCCGTGCGTCAAGGGCATGTCATGACACGTGTCATGACGGTGCCGGGGAGGCGGTCAGGAGCCGAGCTGGTACTGGACCGCGACGCGCTGGCGGGCGATCGGGTTGATGGCCTCCTCGATGACCTTTCGATGCGCGGGGTGATTGCGGTAGATGAGGTAGCTCTCCTGATCGTCGAAGTCGGCCACGACCGCGAAGTCGGCGTTTCCCTCGACGATTCCCGCGTCGGGCCCGACCTGGTAGTCGCGCAACTCGCTGATCACCGGCTGGAGCGCGTTGAGCTCGGTCTCCACCCGCCGGACCTGGTCCGCGGTCGCCTCCGGGACCCAGGAGATCAGCACCACGTGCCTGATCATCTGGCCTCCTCCTTATCTGCAGCAGCTGACCACCTGTGCCGATTATTCACGTCGTGTTGACCGGGGGCATCGACGGGGCCTGGCCATAATGTCCGCATGGACGGGCTCGCGACGCTGGACCTACCTCGACCCCGGTGACTGACGGGTCTAGCGTGACCAGTGGTGGGCGGGTTGCCAGCCGAGCGTGGTGGCGGCGGCTGAGCAGTCGATGAGGGCGGCCCAGGGATCGGCGCGGTAGCGGTCGGGGCTGGTAACCGGTACGTCCGGAGCGAGCCTGGCCAGCTCGAGGCTGGGTGCGGTCCCGGCTACGCCGGAAGCGCACAGCAGGGCCCGGTGGTGCCCGGCGAGCGGAACCATCAGCGCCCGCTGGACCGCCGCGGCGACGTCCCGGACGTCCACGAACGCGCCGTACTCCCAGAACGGCTCCCATTCGGATTCCGGCTGCGTGCGCCACTGATCCCGGACCTGGCGGTACTTTGCCTCATCCCAGACCGCGACCGGGCGCAGGCATACGGTGGCCATCCCGGTCCGCGCGGTGAAACCCTCGCACAGGTCCTCGGCCAGCCGCTTGGACAGGCCGTACGGGCGCATCGCACGGCGGGGATGAGTGTCATCGACCGGGAAGTAATCGGGCCGCCGCTCGCCCTCGGCGATCCCGAACGCCTGGGCGCTGGAAAAGCAGATCACCCGGTCCGCGCCCGCGGCCTCGGCCGCGAGCAGCACATGCCAGGTACCCAGGACGTTGACCGCCATGATCCGTTCGGGGCTTCCGGCGTTGTCATGGGCCAGCGCCGCCAGGTGCACGATCGCCGCGCAGCCCTGGGCCGCGCGGCGGACCGCCGCCAGATCCAGGACGTCCGCGCCGCCGGCCAGGTCGAAGCCGGACACCTCGTACCCGCAGCCGGCCAGGAAGGCCGCCACCCGGACCCCCACGACCCCCCGGTCCCCGGTAACCAGAACGCGCATGGTCAGGACGCCAGGGCGTCGCTTTGTCCGGAAGAGGCCCGTAGCGCATCGGTCAGCAATGCGACCAGCGCCTCGAGCTGCACATCAGCCGACGAGGAGGCCTCTTCGTCCGACCCGTCCAGCGCCCGGGCGGCCAGCCCCGCCTTGCTGTCGACCAGCTCGGCGACCCGGGCGTCGATGGTCTGCGCGGCGATGATGCGCCACGCGGTGACCGGTTCGGTCTGCCCGATGCGGTGGCTGCGGTCGATGGCCTGGGTCTGCTCCGCGTTGGTCCAGGACAGTTCGGCCAGCACGATGTTGGAAGCGACCTGCAGGTTCACACCCACGCCCGCCGCGGTCAGCGAACATACCGCGACCGCCACGTCCGGGTCGTTCACGAAGGCGTCGATGCTCGCCTGCCGCGCCGAAGACGTCTGGCCGCCGCGGATCGAGGAGAAGCGCACCCCCTGCCGGGCGAAGACCTCCTCGGCGGCGTCCATCACGTCGACGTGCTTGGCGAAGAAGACCACCTTGCCAGCGCTGCGGGCCAGCTGAGTCGCGTAGTCCGCGGCCAGTTCGGCCTTGGCCTGGCCGATGCGCCGCATCATGGTGAACACGTTCTCGCCGGACTTCGCGGTCGTCGCTTCCTTCAGCTCCGCCCGGGCCACCACCCGAACCAGGTCGTGGTCGATGCCCTCGACGGCCGTGTCGGAGGTCCGGTTCGCCAGTGCGGTGCGGTACCTGGCCACCATCCGGCCGGCCAGGGCCCGCTCTGCCGCCCGGATCGACCGGCCGACCCGCTCATCCAGCTCAACGGGGAGGTCAGCGATACGGCGGGCGGGGATATCGGCGGCCACGTCGAGCTTGCGGCGGCGCACGATGCCGAGGTCGATCACGCACTGGCGCGCCGAGGCGGAGAAGCCGCGGTCGGCGGGCGTCAGGCCGGCGTCCTCGAGGACGTCCATGAGCTCGGCGAGGGGCTTGGTGTCGTCGATCCAGCCGAGGAACTGCCAGATCGCCCGGAAGTCCTCGATGTCGTTGATCAGCGGGGTACCGGTCAGCGCCATCAGCAGGGGCCGGTCGATACGGGACCGGATGCGGTCGGCGAGCGCGAGGACGTGCTGCGAGCGCTGCGAGGCCTTGTTCTTGATGAAGTGCGCCTCGTCCACCACCATGCCGCGGAAGCCGAAGTCACCCAGCCAGCCCACGTGGCGGTCAAGCACCTCGTAGTTGAGCACGACGATATCGGCGAAGCCGTCGACCGCGTGGCCGTCGCCTTGCACCACGGTGGCCGGGCGGCGCGGCGTCCAGCGGGCCGCCTCACGGGCCCAGTTGGTCTTGACGACGTTCGGCACGACGACGAGTACCGGATAGGCGTTCGCCGCTTCGGCGGCGAGCAGCGCCTCCGCCGTCTTGCCCAGACCCGGCTCATCGGCGAGCAGGAACGTCCGGTGACCGGCCGCGGCCGCGGCGACCACTTGCCCCTGGTGCGGCATAAGGTCCAGGGCCGCCGGAGTGAACCGGGCCGTCGGCGCCGGGAGCGGCATGCACGCCGGGGCTCCGGCGCCGGCCTGCTCAAAGGAGCTCAGCAGCGGGCCGAGCAGTTCCCAGCTGGTCAGGCGGCGCGGACGGGAGGCGGGCTGCGGGACGGCGGAGAAGTCGGGGGCCAGGAAGGGGTTGGCCAGCTGCCGGGAGATCACCGACTGCGGTACCACCTGCCGCTGCGGGGCGGCGGAAGCGGTAGCGGTCTCGGCCGGCGTGATCTGTTCGGGCGTCGGCTCGATGCCGAGGTCCCGCTGCATCTGGCGCATGAGCGACCGGGCCGCGTCGGAGACGTCGGAATCCTCGGCGAGCAGTGCCATGAGCCCGGAGTCCTGGACGGCGGTCGTCGCGAGGATGGTCGCGATGCCGTCCAGGCGCTTGAGCTGTTCGGTCCGGTGACTCTCGCTTCCGGCCGCGGCGCGGACGCGGGCGCGCTCGTCCCGCAGGAGCAGGGCAACGGCCTGGAACTTCGTCCGCACGGCAGGCGTCACGCCACCGCGCCGGGCGGCCGCCTCGATCTCCCGGGCGGTGCGGGCGAGCTCCCAGACGACGTCACCGCGATGGCGGACAGGTCGCTGCTTGCGCGGGGCGGTACGGCGAGCGCTCGTCTGGCGCTGGCCTGGTCGAGCCAAAGACTCCTCCTCAGAGTGGCCAGGGCACGGCGGCCATGGCAGCACGACGCGCAGTTCCGCGACCGGTGCCCCGGCAGCGGGCCTGGCGCTTCATATGCCGAGACGACGTGCGGATCTCCAAGATCAACGCAGCGGGCCTCGGCAGGCCATCTATCTACCCGAACCCCGAGCCGCCGACTGGTGGCTCCGGCGCGGAAAGTCGTCGTCAGACGACCGGCTCGGTTACCGGGTATCGCTAATCCTAACGCGTACCAGAGCACATAATTCCCGGCGGGGCTGCGTCTTCGATTGCCGCAGCCTGGATCGGCCACCGATCCCTGATGCCCGGCAGGCGGTCAGCTCACCAGCGCCCGGGGATTCGGTGAGGGCTGTACGTAGCTCGTCGTCGACATCGCGGGGACCTGGCACCGCGATACGCAGGTCCTCGGGCACCGCACCTTCTCGCCGCAGAGTTACTACCGCGGTCAGGGCAACTCGCTCCGGACCGCCGCACAGATAAGCAACTTCATGCAAATCCAGCGGCACCGGCCCATTTTATGCCGCGGACGGCTCCCCACGGCCCGGAGCTGACCGGTCAGGTGGTGCGGATCGGGCGGATCCGGCACGCCCGGCACGCCATAATTTGTCTGTAGTAACCACCGCGCTGGAAAGGCGGTACGGCGTCCAGGTCGGAGCGACGCTTACGGTTAGCAGACCAGTGACGGGTGTCGCGTTCGGTAGCTTGGAGCCGCGCCGGGATAGATGTTTGCGGGCGTGGCGGGGGGGTTGGGTGTGATGGAGACGAGCCGGGTGTTCGTGAGCCATACCTCCGATATGGCTGGCTTTCCGCTGGATCGGTCGTTTGTGCAGGCCGCTCTGGACGCGGTGGCCCGGGCCGGGATGGTGCCGGTCGATATGCGGTACTTCGCCGCGCGGGACGGCAAGCCGGCGGACTACTGCCGGGAACGCGTGATCGGCTGCGAGATCTATGTGGCGGTGGTCGGGTTCCGGTACGGGTCGCTGGTGCCAGGCGGCACGGTGTCCTACACAGAACTGGAGTTCGAGGCGGCCAGCACCGCGGGGCGGCCTCGCCTGGTGTTCTTGCTGGACGAGGCCGCGGGTCTGCCGCCGGGTTTCGCTGATGCCGATTCTGCGCTGGTGGAAGCGTTCCGGCAGCGGTTGTGCGATGCCGGGCTGATCGTCAAGGCATTCACCTCAGGCGCCGATCTTGAGCTTGAGATGTTCCACGCCCTGACGGCCATCCCGCGGCCGCGCCGGCTGGCGGTGCGGTACTCGCTGCCGCCGGACACGGCGGCGTTCACGGGCCGGGACGGCGAACTGGACCGCATCACCGCCGCGGTGACTGGTGCCGTCCGCGCTGGCGGCCTGGTGGCGATCCATGCGATCGACGGGATGCCCGGCGTGGGAAAGACCGCCCTGGCCGTGCATGTCGCTCACTTGCTGCAAGGCCGGTTCCCTGACCGGCAGTTGTTCATCGACCTGCACGGGCATACCCCGGGGCAAGACCCGGTGCCCCCGGAGGTAGCGCTGGCCGGATTGCTGACCGCCGTCGGGGTGGACGCCCGTTACCTGCCGGAGGACCTGGAAGGACGGACGAACCTGTGGCGGGACCGGATGGCCGGCCAGCGAGCCCTGCTGGTCCTGGACAACGCGGCCAGCAGCGCCCAGATCGTGCCCCTGCTGCCTGGAGGGGATGACTGCCTGGTGCTGGTAACCAGCCGCCGGCACGTGGGGGACCTGCCCGGGGCGGCCGTATCGGTTTCGCTGGACGCCCTGCCCGCGGACCAGGCGCAGGCCATGTTCCTGCGGCTGGCTCCGCACGCTGCCGACGCGCCGGCCGCGACGGTACCGGAGCTACTCCGGCTGGCTGGGTACCTGCCGCTGGCGATCTCGTTGCTGGCCCGGGTGTACGCCCGGCATCCGTCCTGGACCCTGGCCGACCTCATCGGCGAGACCAAGGCGAGCATGCTCACCCTCGCGGCAGAGAAAGACAGCATCGCCGCCGCGTTCGACGTGTCCTACCGGTACCTGACCCCCGGCCAGCGACGGCTCTTCCGCCGCCTCGGCCTGCACCCCGGCACCACGATCGATGCCTACGCCGCCGCCGCGCTGGCCGGCATCAGCCTGAGGGAGGCCGGCGATCATCTGGACACCTTGCAGGGCGAGGGCCTGCTGACCGAGGTCAGTCACCGCCGTTACGGCATGCACGACCTCATCCGCCGCTACGCTCAGGACCGCGCCGCCGGCGAGCCCGCCGCCCACCGTGATCAATGGCTTGGCCACCTGCTGGACTACTACCAGCAAACCGCGGCCATCGCCGAGGCCCGCCTGGCCCGCCAGACCCGGACCACGCCCGCCCCGGCCGTCCTCGCTTCACCGCCCGCCGCGATTCCCGAGCTGCCGGACAGCACGCAGGCGCTGGCGTGGGCACGCGCCGAGCGCGC
Organism: uncultured Actinomycetes bacterium; assembly: GCA_963787645.1. Taxonomy (GTDB): domain Bacteria; phylum Actinomycetota; class Actinomycetes; order Streptosporangiales; family Streptosporangiaceae; genus Palsa-504. Next base: position 71,632 of record CAWBDS010000001.1, read on the forward strand.
CAACCTGATTGCTTGCCTCGACCACGTCACCCGCGCCGGCCAGGGGGCCCGGATCGTCGCCCTCAGCGCGGGCATCGCCTCCTTGCTGCGTAAAGACGGCCCCTGGGCCGCGGCCATCACCTGCCACGCCGCCGCCGCGCAGGCCGCACAACGCCTGGGCGACCGGCTGGGCGAAGCCGGCGCGCTCAACAACCTGGGGACCGTTCAGCGGGTGACCGGGAACTATCCCGGCGCGGTCGAGGCCCTCACCGAAGCGCTAGGCATCTCCCGCGACCTCGGCGACCGGCTAGGGCAAGCCAACGCGCTCAGCAACCTGGGTGCCGTACGGCAGATGGCGGGGAACTATCCGGGCGCGGTCGAGGCCCTCACCGAAGCGCTAGGCATCGCCCGCGACCTCGGCGACCGGCTGGGCCAGGCCAACGCGCTCAGCAACCTGGGTGTGGTGCGGCGGCTGACGGCGGACCGTCCGGGCGCGGTCGAAGTTCTCACCGGGGCGCTGGGCATCTCCCGCGACCTCGGCGACCGGGAGGGCCAGGCCAACGCGCTCAGAAACCTGGGCACCATACGCCAGCTGACCGGGGACTATGCTGGCGCGGCCGAGGATCTGAAGGAAGCGCTGGAAATCTCCCGCGACATCGGCGACCGGCTGGGCCAGGCCAGCGTGCTCCTTTATCTGGGTGTCGTGCGGTATATGACCGGCGACTGTCCGGGCGCGGCCGGGATCCTGGAAGAGGCGCTAGTCATCTACCGTGACATCGGCGACCGGCTGGGTCAGGCCAACGCCCTCAACGAACTAGGGATCGTGCGGCAGCTGACCGGGGACTATCCGAGCGCGGTGCAAGCCCAGGAGGAGGCACTGGGTATCTACCGTGACATCGGCGGCCGGTCGGGCCAGGCCGACGCCCTCAGCGAGCTGGGGATCGTGCGGCAGCTGACCGGGGACTATCCAGGCGCGGCCGAAGCCCTGACCGAAGCGCTGGGCATCTACCGCGACATCGGCAACCGGTTCGGCGAAGTGGAGGCCCTCAACGAGACCGGGACGCTGCACCGACTGCGCGGCGACTGCGACCGGGCCGCTGCATGTCACCGGCAGGCGCTGGACCTGGCCCGCGAGATCGGCAGCCCCCGAAATGAGGCCAATGCGCTGGCCGGCTTGGGCCGCTGCGCCCTGGCCGCCGGCCACACCGCCGACGCGCAGGCCAGCCTTCGGCAGGCGCGAGATATCTTCCAGCGGATCGGTGCGGCCGAGGCCGCGGAAGTAGCCGCCGAAATCGACGCCCTTAACGGGGCCTAGCCCAGTGCCTCTGACCGCAGTACAGCTCACCGTGCTACGCCCCGACCGCCCGCAGGAGAGGAGGCTGGTGCGCCATGACGTTCCGGATCCGCCAGCTCAGCACGGCCGACTACCCATTTGTGGTCTCGGTCATCGACCAGTGGTGGGGCGGCCGCCAGATGGCGGACAAGCTTCCGCGGCTATTCTTCGAGCACTTCACCGATACCAGTTTCGCGGCGGAACGTGACGGCAAGCTGGCCGGTTTCCTGGCCGGGTTCATCTCCCAGTCCAGGCCCGGCGAGGCCTACATTCACTTTGTCGGCGTGGATCCGGCGGAGCGAGGCAGCGGACTCGGCCGCCTGCTCTATGAGGAGTTCTTCCAGGCTGTTAAGGCTCGCGGCTGCGTCTTGGTCCGCGCGGTCACATCTCCGGTCAACCGCGGCTCGGTCGTCTTCCACCAGCAGATGGGCTTCCGGCTAGAGCCCGGAGACGCAGAGGTCGACGGGATCCCGGTTTCCTCCGGGTATGACGGCCGCGGCGGCGACCGGGTTCGCTTCATCCGGAGCCTGCACGATGCTTGACCTGCTCCGCACGCCCCCACGCCCGGCGCTGGCCGGGCGGGTGGGTCAGCGGCCGGCGATTTCGCCGGTGCGCTGCTCGCGCAGCGCTCGCAGGTGGACGGCGGCCCAGGTGCGGTAGGGCCGCCACGCTTCGGAGACTTCAGCCAGGGTGCGGGCGGGGCCGTACCGCTCGGCGATCTCGGCGTCAAGCCGGCGTTCGTGGCGGGGCAGCCCATCGGGGGCGTTCGCGCCGCGGAGTACGACCAGCTCGGCCGCGAACGGGCCGAGTCCCCTGACCTGCTGCACGGCCTGGACGGCCCGGCTGGGGTCCAGGGCGCGCAGCGCCGCCCCGTCCAGCAGCCCGTCCAGAGCTGCCCCGGCGACCGCGCGCAGGTACTCACCCTTACGGCCCGGAAGATCCAGGTCGAGCCGGGCCAGGGTATGCGGCGGGGGAAACGCGCCGTCCTGGCCGTGGCGGGCGATCAGCTCAGCGCGCAGCCGGGCGGCCTGCACGATGCGCAGCCGCTGCGACAGCACCGACCACGCCGCAGCCTCGTAGGGGGAATAGAAACCGCACGGCCGCAGGCCCGGCAGTCGCGCCTGCGCGTCGGCGATCACCGCGTCGCGGCGGCCCGCTTCCGGCCAGCCGCGCCCGTCAACATCCAGCGCCAGGAAGCGGCGCACCTGCGCCGCGGCGGCATCAAGGTCACCGTCGCCCGCCAGCACCACGCGCGCGGTGTCCCCGGCCTGGGTCACCTCTGCTTCGGCGCGGCGCCAGTCACCCTCGGCACAGAACACCGCGCGCAGCCCCGGGCCGTGCGGCCCGCCGTCTAGCGCTGCGGGGGTGAAGCCCTCCCAGAACTGCCGGCTGGTCTGCAGCGACCACGGGCCCAGGACCTCGAACTCGGCCACGTGTCCTGTCATCGCCTGCTCCGTCCGGTTCACCGATGCCCGCACGGTAGCCGATGGCACCGATACAACCACCGACCGGGTACTTCGGTACTGGGCCTCCGCGACGGCAATCCAGTTGTCCTGATGGCGGAGCCTCCGGATCATAGAGGCATATGGGCCATCTGGAAGTCTCTCATGTCGATTACTACCTGCCCGATGGGCGGTTGCTGCTGTCCGACGTCGGCTTCCGGGTAGGACAGGGGGATCACGCGGCCCTGGTGGGCGCCAACGGCGCGGGCAAGACCACGCTGCTGAAGATCTTGGCCGGGGAGCTGAAACCGGATGCGGGTACCATCACCACCAGCGGCGGCCTCGGTGTGATGCCGCAGTTCGTTGGCTCGGTGCGGGACGACCGGACCGTCCGCGACCTGCTCGTGTCCGTCTCGCGGCCCGCGATCAAAGCCGCGGCCAAGGCCGTGGACGACGCCGAGCTGGCGATCATGGAATGCGACACCGAGGCCGACCAGATGCGGTACGCGCAGGCCCTGGCCGACTGGGGCGACGCTGGCGGTTACCAGGCCGAGACGGTCTGGGACATGTGCAGCATGGCCGCGATCGGCATCCCGTACGAGAAGGCCCAGTGGCGGGACGTGAGCACGCTGTCCGGCGGGGAGCAAAAGCGCCTGGTCCTGGAGGCCTTGCTGCGCGGCCCTGACGAGGTGCTGCTGCTGGACGAGCCCGACAACTACCTGGACGTGCCGGGCAAGCGCTGGCTCGAGGAGCGCCTGAACGAGACGCCGAAGACCGTCCTGTTCGTCTCCCACGACCGTGAGCTCCTGGCCCGGACGGCGAAGAAGATCGTTAGTGTCGAACCCGCGCCCGGCGGCTCCGACGTGTGGGTGCACGGCGCAGGCTTCGATACCTTCGGCCCGGCCCGGGCCGAGCGGTTCGAGCGGTTCGAGGAACTTCGGCGCCGCTGGGACGAGAAGCATGCCCAGCTCAAGCGGTTGGTGCAGGATATGCGCCAGTACGCGGCGAACAGCGACGCGATGGCCAGCCGGTATCGCGCGGCCCAGACCCGGCTGCAGAAGTTCGAGGAGGCCGGGCCGCCGCCAGAGCCGCCGCGCGGGCAGGACATCAAGATGCGGCTGCGTGGCGGAAGAACCGGTGTTCGCGCCGTTACCTGCGAGAAGCTAGAGCTGACCGGGCTCATGCATCCGTTCAGCCTGGAAGTGTTCTACGGCGAGCGAGTCGCGGTCCTCGGCTCCAACGGCTCCGGCAAGTCCCACTTCCTGCGGCTGCTCGCCGGGCAGGCAGTCGCGCACATCGGGGCCTGGAAACTGGGCGCCCGCGTGGTCCCGGGCTATTTCGCACAGACCCACGCGCACCCCGAACTCGAAGGCCGGTCCCTGACCGAAATCTTGTGGGCGGGCCACGCCCGTGACCGCGGCGCAGCCATGAGCGTGCTGCGCCGCTACGAGCTCGAACGGCAGGGCGATCAGGTCTTCGGCAAGCTGTCCGGCGGACAGCAGGCCAGGTTCCAGATCCTGCTGCTGGAACTGCAGGGCTCGACGGCGCTCCTGCTCGACGAGCCGACCGACAACCTCGACCTCGAGTCCGCCGAAGCCCTCCAGTCCGGCCTCGAGGCCTACGCGGGCACCGTGCTCGCCGTCACCCACGACCGCTGGTTCGCCCGCTCGTTCGACCGCTACCTGGTCTTCGGTTCCGACGGCCACGTCCGCGAGGCGAACGAACCGGTCTGGAACGAAGGCCGGGTCAGCCGGAACGTTGGCCGCTGACGTCGGGCCGGCGCCCAGCAATCCCACCTGAGTCTTACTTGCGGTGTCAGTCCGTGTTGCCGCCGAAGCTGATCTCATTGCCGTCCGCGTCCTGGTAGATCACCTTGGTAACGCCCTTGGTGGGCGTCTCGCGCCTGGCGGGCTCGATGCCCCGCCGGGCGATCGCGGCAACCCGGTCGTCGAGGTCATCGACGAACGAGAAGACCACGGCGTTCCCCGCCCGTCCGGGTACCTGAACGATATAGATGTACCGGTGCTCAGCCATCTCCCACACCGCTTCGATGTCGTTGGGCAGGAACGAGGGCTGCCCGCCGAAGAACTGCTCGTACCAGGGCAGCGCCGCGGCGTAGTCGGTGACGGGGATGCCAGCGAACAGATCCAGTGTCATCTCGTCCTCCAGGTGTCGTTGCTGTGTCGCCAGTACTGACCTCGGCAGCATCGCGAACTCATCGCTGCCGTCGCCCGGCGCCCTTTCACCATCCACCCGGCGCCCTTCACCATCCACCCGGCGCAGGCACCAGCCCGCGATACGGCATGGGACCAGTGCGGAGCTCAGGTGAATCGGGCCAAAGGGCTTCCATCGCGACCTTCGATCGACTATCGTCGATTAACGATGAATGATGTGGAGCCGCTGGACCGCCAGACCGCTGAGACGTACGCGGCCTGGTTCAAGGCGCTGGCTGACGGAACCCGGGTTCAGGTGGTCTCGCTGCTGGCCCGGGCGGGCCTGCCGCTGACGGTCAAGGAGATCGTGGCGGCGGTGCCGGTGGGCCAGTCAACGGTGTCGGAGCATCTGCGTCAGCTGGCCCTGGTCGGGTTCGTGCTGGCTGAGGAGCGCGGCACGTCCCGGCTGTACCGGATCAACGGCAACTGCGTGTCGTGTTTCCCGACGGCCGCCGACCTGGTGATGGGCAAGCCCTCACCGGTCCCGTCCGCAGTCCCAGCAGCGTAGGGAGATGATCATGCACGGAGCTGATCGGGATGAGGTCCGGGCGGCGGTCGCTACCCGGTACGCGGGCCTGGCCCGGGCTGCTCGGGCTGGGCATCAGGTGACCGACTGCGAGCCGGGCGAATTCGCCGCGGCAGGATTCGGGCCGGGCGGGTACCCGGATGTCGCGGGCCTGCCGGAGGGTGCGGTACGGGCCAGCCTGGGGTGCGGCAACCCGGTCGCGGTGGCGGACCTGCGTGCTGGGGAGACGGTGCTGGACCTGGGCTGCGGCGGGGGTATTGACGTGCTGTTGTCGGCCCGGCGGGTCGGCGCGTCCGGGAGGGCGTACGGCCTGGACATGACCGAGGAGATGCTGGACCTGGCCAGGGCCCATGCGCGTGAAGCCGGCGTGGGCAACGTGGAGTTCCTGCCGGGCCGGATCGAGGCGATCCCGCTGCCGGACAGCTCTGTCGACGTGGTCATCTCCAACTGCGTGATCAACCTGTCCACCGACCGGACCGCGGTGTTCGCTGAGACTTTCCGGGTGCTGCGGCCGGGCGGCCGCCTGGGCGTCTCCGACATCCTGGCCGAGGACGATCTCAGCGCGGCGCAGCGGCTCGAGCGCGGTGGCGAGGTCGGCTGCATTGCCGGGGCCCCGTCGTTCGGCGAGTATCGCGCGGGGTTGGCTGCGGCGGGCTTCACGTCCATCGCGATCACCCCGACCCATCAGGTCGCCGAGGGCGTGCATGCGGCGATCATCCGCGCGGCGAGGCCGTGATCCGTGCCGGCCCGGGACGAGACAGGCGCGCGGATCGAGGCCATGACCGAGGTGCACGCTGCGGCGGTGCTGGCCATCTACCAGGCCGGGATAGACGAGGGTGATGCCACGTTCGAGACTTGCGCGCCGCAATGGGACGTCTTCGCCGCGGCTCGGCTGCCCGAGCATCGATTCGTCGCGGTCGCGGCGGGCCAGGTTACCGGCTGGGTGGCCGTCTCTCCGGTGTCTGGCCGCCGCGTGTACGCCGGGGTGGTCGAGCATTCGGTCTACGTCCACCCTGCCGCCCGCGGCCGGGGCACCGGCCGGGCGTTGCTGGCCGCCCTGATCGCCTCCACCGAGGCCGCCGGGATCTGGACCATCCAGAGCAGCGTCTTCCCGGAGAACACGGCCACCTTGGCCCTGCACCAGGGCGCCGGGTTCCGCGTCGTGGGCACCAGGGAACGCATCGCCCGGCATCACGGCCGCTGGCGTGACACCCTGCTCCTCGAACGCCGCAGCCAGATCGTGTAACACGGCCCTGGTCAGGAGATGGCGGCCAGGCACGGGGACAGCCGTCCGACCCGGTCGGCGAGCTGAGCCAGGGCCGCGTCGAAGCTGCCGGGGTCCCCGGCCGGGACGGGGTCGGGGACCGACCAGTGCAGCGCGGCGGCGCGCCCGAGTTCTTCGCGAGCCATGTCGCACACGGTGATGACCAGGTCGTCGTGGTGCAGGACCTCGCTGATATGCCGGGGCCGCAGCCGGGGCAGCGGCAGCCGGTGCCGGGTGGCGGCGGCGATCGCACCGGGCTCGATCGCCGCCGCCGGATGGGTCCCGGCCGAAGCCGCCGGGACGGTACTGGCCCGGCGCCACAGGGCGGCAGCCAGGTGCGAGCGAGCCGAGTTGGCGGTGCACACGAACAGCACCCGCCTGGCGGCCCGGACCGGCGGGGCGGCCAGGGTGTCCAGGGGGCCGGGGACCAGTTGCAGGTAGGTGCGGCGGCGGTCGCCTTCGGAGCGGCGGCGGGTGATGACCCCGGCCTGTTCCAGGACGTGCAGGTGGTGGGCGAGCAGGTTGGATGGCACGCCCAGCAGGGCGGCCAGTTCCGAGGGTGAGGCGTCCCCGGCCAGCAGCGTGTCAGTGATCAGCAGCCGGGCCGGGTCGGCCAGCGCCGCGTGCACGGCAGCACGTCTGGCCAGGTCAGATGATTGATCAGTATTCATTGACTCAATCTTGACTGAGCTATATTGATCTGTCAAGATGGCCGCGTGTGCAGTGCACCCGCCACGCTGTGGCGCCGCCTGACGGCCGAGTTTCTCGGCAGCGGCTTCCTGGCCGTGGCGGTGATCGGGTCCGGGATCGCCGCGCAGCGCCTGTCGCCCGGCCAGACCGGGCTGGAGCTCCTGGAGAACTCGGCGGTGACCGCAGCCGGGCTGTTCGCAATCATCTTGATGTTCGGCCCGGTCTCCGGCGGCCACTTCAACCCGGTGGTGTCCTTCGCCGACGCCGCGTTCAGCGGGTTGTCCTGGCGGGATGCCGCTGCCTACCTCCCGGCACAGGTGGCCGGGTGCACCGCCGGGGCGGTCACGGCCAACCTGATGTTCGCGCTTCCCGCGGTGACCATCTCGGGTAAGCACCGAGCCACCGGGGCGCACTTCCTGTCCGAGGTCATCGCCACGGCCGGGCTGCTGCTGGTGATCTTCGCGCTGGCCCGGTCCGGGCGGGCCCGGTCCGCGCCTGCCGCGGTGGGCGCATACATCGGCGCGGCGTACTGGTTCACCTCCTCGACCAGCTTCGCCAATCCGGCCATCACCATCGGCCGGATGTTCTCGGCCACGTTCGCGGGTATCGCCCCATCCTCGGTGCTGGTGTTCATTGCTGCGCAAATAGTCGGCGGGATCGCGGCCGTCGCGATCATCAAGACGCTGTACCCCGCCATCACCCCGGCTGACGCGGCCGCGATCGTCGTCCCCCACGACGGACCCGCCGCACCGGCCCGCGCAGAGTCTGACGGCGCATCGCCGTCCGCGGACCGGCCGCCTGGGCCGGTCCGGCCCCGTGGCTGACACGACCAGAGGGAGCCCTGTCATGCACCTGGTGATGATCGGCGGCAGCGACGCCGGGATCAGCGCGGCCCTGCGGGCCCGCGAAATCGACCCGGCCGTGGACGTCACCGTGATCTTGGAGGACGCTTACCCGAACTTCTCTATCTGCGGCATCCCCTATTACGTCTCCGGTGAGGTCGCCCACTGGCGGAACCTGGCCCACCGCACGCTGGCCGACCTGGAAGCCGCCGGGATGGGTCTGCGGCTGGACACCACCGCCCGGCGCATCGACGCGGCCGACCGCAAGCTGGTGGTCACCTCCGCCGACGGCGCCGAGGAGGTGATCGGCTATGACAAGCTCATCGTCGGCACGGGCGCGATGCCGGTCCGGCCATCGATCGGCGGCCTAGCCGGACCGGGAGCCCTCGGGCCCGGCGACGGGGTGCACCTGCTGCACTCGATGGGCGACACCTTCGCCGTCATGCGGAACCTGGAGCAGTCCGCCCCGGTCAGCGCGGTCATCGTCGGCGGCGGGTACATCGGCCTGGAAATGGCCGACGCGCTGACCGTCCGCGGGCTCCAGGTGACCCAGATGGAGCAGCTGCCCGAGGTGCTGCCCACCGTCGACCCCGAACTCGGCGGCCTGGTCCACGCCGAGCTGGCCGCCCACGGCGTGCAGGTGCTGGCCGGTACCACGGTGCGGGCGATCAGCATGGCCCGACGCGGCGGGGCCGGGCGGCTGGAGGTGGCGGCCACCGCGGCCGATGGATCGGCGCTGACGCAGGCGGCGGACATGGTGCTGGTGGTCGTCGGGGTGCGGCCCGAGACCATCCTGGCTGCTCAGGCCGGAGCCGAGCTCGGCGTCCGGGGCGCGATCGCGGTCGACCCCGGGATGCGGACAAGTCTGCCCGATGTGTTCGCGGCTGGGGATTGCGTGGTCACTCGCCACCGGCTGCTCGGGGTGACCTATCTGCCGCTGGGCACCACCGCACATAAGCAGGGCCGGGTCGCCGGGGAGAACGCGCTCGGCGGGAACCGGGCCTTCGCCGGCAGCCTGGGCACCCAGGTGGTGAAGATCTTCGACCAGGCCGCCGCCCGCACCGGGCTGCGCGACCACGAAGCCGCCGCGGCCGGGTTCAACGCGGTCACAGTGGCATCCGAAGCCGATGACCACAAGGCCTACTATCCCGGCAGCCACCGCATCGCCACGCGGGTCACCGGCGACCGGGCCACCGGGCGGCTGCTAGGCCTGCAGCTATTCGGCCACAAGGACGCCGAGATCGCCAAGCGCATCGACATCGCCGCCACTGCGATCTTCCACGGTATGACCGTCGAGGCGGTCAGCGACCTGGACCTGTCCTATACCCCGCCGCTGGGCAGCCCCTGGGACGCCGTCCAGATCGGCACTCAGGCCTGGACCCGGGCCATCCAGCGCCGCTAACCCCGCTCCGGACCCTCGACGGACAGGAGCATCCATGCCAGCCCGCCAGCCGCACTGTCGCCCGGCTCTCCAGGCCGGCCGGTAACCAGGATCCGCGGGCCCTGGCCTGATCAGGGGATGGCCGCGGCCGCATCCGGGCTGCCGATGAGCGCGCCGAGGCTGGCCAGCGCTTCGGTTCTGGCCCGGTAGTAGACCCACACGCCGCGCTTCTCGCGGGCCAGCAGCCCCGCCTCGTGCAGCACCTTCAAGTGATGGCTGATCGTCGGCTGGGACAGGTCGAATGCGTCGTTAAGGTCGCAGACGCAGGCCTCACCGCCAGGATGGGAAGCCACCAGGGACATCAGCCGCAGCCGCACCGGCTCGGCGAGCGCCTTCAGCAGCGGGGCGACCTGCTCGGCCTGGGCCTGGGACAGCGGCTGGACCGACAGCGGCGGGCAGCACACCGCCGGGTCAGCGGGATCCAGCACCACCAGAGACTTCGGCATGCGTCTATATTGACAGATATCGATGTCTGTGGCAAACTCGGCAACCGAGAGATATAGACGCTTATCGATATCACGGAGGTATCCATGACCGGCCGCGTCCAGCTCGCCCTCAACGTCAACGACCTGGCGGAGTCCGTCGCCTTCTACACCAAGCTGTTCGGGACCGAGCCCGCCAAGGTCCGGCCCGGCTACGCTAACTTCGCCATCGCCGAGCCGCCGCTCAAGCTGGTCCTGCTGGAGAACCCCGGCCAGGGCGGCAGCCTCAACCACCTCGGCGTCGAGGTCGCCGACACCGGCGCTGTGGAAACCGAGCAGACCCGGCTCGCCAAGGCCGGCCTGGCATCGATCGACGAGCGCGACACCACCTGTTGCTACGCCCGGCAGGACAAGTTCTGGGTCACCGGCGCCCCGAACGGGGAGCGGTGGGAGATCTACACCGTCCTGCAGGACAGCGCCACCTTCTGGGCGGAAGGCGGCCAGGAGAGCTGGGATGCTGCCCAGGCCAAGCTCGACAGCGGCCAGGACCAGCAGGACGCCCAGTGCTGCGGTGGTCCCCAGGCCGCCAGCGAGGAGGACACCGAAGCCTCCGGCGTGTGCTGCGGGTGACGCAAATCGCGCGTCGGACAGGACGGATCCTGCCGAGAAACGTAACTATGTACCCCGGGGCCGGACCGGCCGGGCGCCTTCACCCTGAAGCGCGGCCCGGCCGCAGGTCCCGTGTATTGACCGGAACCTAGAAGAGAGCGCGGCGACGGCGATGCCAGGAGCAAGCGAGCAGACCAGCCAGGTGAAGGTGCTCAACCTCAACTGGACCGCCGGCGGGGACGGGGAGGATGGCCGGTTTGAGGTCATGATCGTGACCGCGGACGGGGAGAAGCACACCGTCGCGCCGAGCCCGGCAGCGGTCACGGCGCTACTGGCGCTGGCCCGGGCCGATGTCATCTTGCTGTGGGATCCGGAAGACCGGACGCTGATCGGTGCTAACGTCGTCGGCACCTGGATCGCTCCGACCGGCCTCACCCGCGTCGAGGTTGTCACACCTGGGCCGTGACGCCGGCGCTAGCGCTCTAGGCGAAAATCTTGTCCATCACTTCCGCATCTTGGGCGAGCGCGGGGCGGATCTCGTGCTCACGGAGCATGTACCGTGCCGGTCCGGACTTCCTACTGCGGCGCAAATGGACATTGACGGTCATTGCGGCGCGCGGGAGCCTTGTGGGAAACGGTTGCTCTGCGAGGGAGGGGTCATGGCGTGGCGACTGGAAGGAACGTATTTCGAGTCGTGCTCGTGTGATGCGGTCTGTCCGTGTACCTGGTCGGGATTGACGGCGAAGGCCACGCTTGACCGGTGCCGGGCGCTACTGGCCTATCACGTCGAGTCGGGCCAGATCGACGGCGTGGATGTCGGCGGCCTGAGTTTCGCGCTGTTCCTGGATACGCCGCCGGTGATGAGCGAGGGCAACTGGCGGGTGGGCGTGTACCTGGATGAGGCCGCGTCTGACCGCCAGGCCGAGCGGCTCGGCGCGGTCCTGTCCGGGCAGGCGGGCGGGCCGCCGGCCATGCTGGGACCGCTCATCGGCGAGATGCTCGGCGTGGAGAAGGCGCGCATCACCTACAGCGAGGATGGCCGCGGCCATCATGTCCGGATCGGCGAGGCCATTGATGTCGGAGTCGAGGACTTCGTGGCCATCGAGGATCACGACCCGGTTCAGCTGACGAACGTGTTCCACCCGTCCAATACGACGCTGACCGTCGCTCCGGCGAATGCCGCGCACCTGTCGACGTTCGGGATCGACTGGGGGCGCGAAGGACAGAGCGGCTTTTCCGCGCCGTTCTCATGGTCGGGATGAACGGCGCTGCTGAGCTGGCCCGGCCACGGCCGGGCCTCGGCACCCGTCAGGCCGCCCTGCTGTTGATCGTGGCCGCGGGCGCCTGGGTCGCGACGGTTGCCCTGGCTCGCGGGATGACCGGGATGACCGGCACGATGGGGCTCGGCCTGGCGCTGTTCGTACCGGTGTGGACGCTGATGATGGCCGCGATGATGCTGCCCTCGGTGACGCCGATGGCCTCACTGTATGCCAGGACGGTGCAGGCTAACCGGACGGGCCGGATCAGCGGGCTGGTGGCGGGGTATCTCGCGGCCTGGGCGGTGGCTGGCCTGCCCGCCTACGGGCTGGCCTGGATCAGCGGCTGGACGACCTCAAGGCATCCCGGCGCGGCGCACATTCTCGCCGTGGCGGTCTTCGCCGCCTGCGGCGGGTATCAGCTGAGCCGGCTGAAGGACCGGTGCCTGGCGCACTGCCGCTCGCCGCTCGCGCTGCTGCTGCACTACGGCTCTTACCGCGGCAGGTTCCGCGACCTGCGGGCCGGCGTTCATCACGGCGGATACTGCCTGGGCTGCTGCTGGGGGCTCATGGTGATCCTTATCGCGGTGGGCGTGATGAATATTGCCGCGATGGTGGGCCTGGCCACCGTCGTGCTGGTCGAGAAGACCTGGAGACGGGGTCCGGCGGCCGGGCGGCTGGCCGGCATCCTCGCCCTGGCGCTCGCGGTGGCCGTGATCTGGTTTCCCTGGCTGGCCCCGGGCCTGCACGCCGCGCCCCCGATGATGACCTGAATGGCGTCAACGCCAGTGCTCCCTCGATCCGCCGGTTTGAGACCACCGCAGGGCAATCTGCTACCCCGATACAGTTGCCGCATCGCCTGAAAAGGAGAGTGCCATGAGCTACGCCAGGCAGGTTCTGGACAGCTACCCACGTGCCTCGCCTCGACGCCGGCGTGCTGGCGGCCACCATCGATGCACTCACTGACTGCGCTCAGGCCTGCACCGCCGACGTCGACGCAGACTTGAGCGAGCAGGACTTGGCCGAGCTGGTCAAGTGCATCCGGCTCTGCCTGAACTGCGCTGATGTTTGCACCGCCACGGCCGGGATGGTAAGCCGCCAGGCCGAATACGACGCGGGCGTGGCCCGGCCGCTGCTGGAGTCCTGCGTGGCCATGTGTAAGAGCTGCGGTGATGAGTGCGAGCGGCATGCCCCGCACCACGAGCACTGCCGGGTCTGCGCGGAGGCATGCCAACGCTGCGAGCAGGCCTGCCGGGAGCTCCTGGACGTCATGAAATGACAGACCGGGCATCCTGGCGGTTGCGGCGCGGCCGGTGGCGCTGGCCTCGCTAACGCCGATTTTCGCGGCGGGTAGTTATCCCCGGGCTGAGTCGATGGCGCCGAGGGCTTGGATGATTGCTTGAGCCTGTGTACCGGCGTTTCGTGCAGCGGCTTACCTGTCGCCGCTTACTTGCTGGGGCAGGTAGCGCTGACTGCTCGGCTTGGATAGCTGTGATGTCGTTCTGGATGGTCCGCTCGGGGAACGGCATCCTAGGCCCGGCCGCACTGGCCGCGGCCAGCCTGAACCCAGGATCCCCGGCGCCGTTGCGTGCGCCTACTGCGCCGCCGGCCCCGCCTGGTTCGTTCCGCTGATGTTCTTGAGCAGGTCGTGGGCGCGCGCCGCGCGGGCGCTGTCGTCCTTCATGGTGTCGCGGAAGAACTGCGCGATGTCGTTCAGCCCGGCGTTCTCGGCGTCCCTGACGTACTGGCCGTAGTCGTGGCCCGCCTTGAGGGCGTGGTACTGGACGGAGATGAGGTCGTAGGTGACGTCCTCGAAGCCGGTCTCTCCGGTTGCCATGGTTTCTGCCTCCTTTGTTGCGTGCGGACCATTGTCGCTACCCATCATGTGCCGTCGAAACCTCACCGTCAGGACCGAGTCGAACTGACCGGGTACACGTGAACTTCGGCGGTTTCGTACAATCACTGCGGGCGGTGGCGCCACGCCTGCACTGGCCGCTGTGGCGCCGAGGTCGACATGACACGGTGAGATGATGCCGGAAATCGGATTGGTGGGGCTGGGCCGGATGGGCGTTCCGGTTTGCGCGAACATGGTCCGGGCCGGCTACCGCATGCTGGCAGGCGACCGGCGGCCCGAGGCCGCTGAACAGGCTGCCAGGTGCGGCGCGCGCTGGGTACCGGAGCTGGCCCGGCTCGGGGCGGAGGCCGATGTGCTGGTTACCGTCCTTCCCGGCCCCGGCGAGGTCCGAGAGCTGATGCTCGGCGCTGGCGGCGTCGCGGCGGCGCTGCGTGGCGGGACCACGTGGATCGACATGACCAGCAACTCGCCGAGCGCCATGACCGAGATCCGGGATACGCTCCTGAACCGTGGTGTGCAGGTGCTGGAAGCGCCAGGCCGGCGGGGGCGTCGCCGCCGCGCGTCGCGGCACCCTGCAGCTTCTGGTCGGCGGTGAGGCACGAGTCGTCGCGCAGCACCGGGATCTGCTGGAAAGCGTGGGCCGGGTCCGCCATGTCGGCGGATACGGGGCCGGTTACATCGTCAAGCTGCTGATCAACCTGCTGTGGTTCGGGCAGGCGGTCGCGGTCGCCGAGGCTCTGCTGCTCGGCCGGGCAGCCGGACTGGACCTAGGTGTCCTGCGGGACGCCCTGGCGGGCAGCGCGGCCGACTCGCGGTTCATCCGTGATGATCTGCCGGCCTTGTTCGCCGGTGACTTCATGCAGACGTTCGGCCTGGACCGCTGTTACGAAGAACTCCAGATCGTGACCGGGCTGGCTCGCGGCCATCACGTCCCCTTTCAAGTCTCCGAGGCGGTGGCCGACATCTACCTGCGGGCACTGCGCCGGTACGGACCGGCGGACGGGGAACTGCTGGCCATGGCGCTGCTCGAAGAACAGGCCGGCCTGTCACTACGGCACTCCCCCGCCGGGACCCGGCCGGGCCAACCATGCGTGCCTCCGCCAGTCGGGGCAGATCACACGGAAGACATCCCAGCCAATCTTGACCGTGCGGGCGCCGCGAGGGCGCGAAAACTGGACCTGGTGCGGGTGGCTGCGTGGCCGGGGCCGCTGCCGCCCTGTGGTTCTGCGGGCGATCCCGGTGAAGGCCGGTGCGCAGGTGGCTGAGAGCGGGAGGATGGGCGCGCGGGCTGTCCGCAACCGAATCCGGGCGCTTCTTGGCACTTGATGCCGTATCCCAGCCTGGCGCGGGGCCTCGACCCCGAGGGGTCGCGAATTGCAGCTGCGAGCGCGCCGGTCAGCTTCTCACTTCCGACCGGGGCCCCGCGGGCAGCCCGCCCTTACCCGTCAGTCAGAGCACGAGGGAGGCGAGCTGCATGGAGCAGCCGCAGGAGGTCATTGAGGACGAGGAGCACGAGCGGGCCTGGGACCGGGTCGCCGCAATCGACGTGGCCAAGGCGTCCGGGGTGGTCTGCACCCGGGTCCCGGACGAAAACCGCCCGGGCAGGCGCAGGGCGCGGGTCTGGACGGTGACCGCGACGATGAGCGAGGTCACGGCGCTGGGCGATCACCTGCGCGGCCAGGGCATCGAGGTCGTCACGATCGAGTCGACCAGCGACCTCATCGAGCGGGGCATGCTCCAGCCCTCGTTCATCCCGGACTATGACATCCGCCGGCTGCGGGAGTTCACCCCCACACCGACGACCTCACCCGCGACATCGAGGACCTGACCGCCCGCGCCGGCGAGCTGATCACCCAGATCCCGCCGCCTGGGGCATCGACGCCGGCGGTGCCACCGGGCCCGGCGTCGGCCAGGAACCGGACGCGGTCGCGCTGCCCGCCGTCGCCCGGCTGGACGAGATCACCGGCTGCGGCCCCGTCGCCGCCATGGCGATCATCGCGGAAATAGGCCTCGACATGACCGTCTTCGGCACCGCCGGACGGCTCGTCTCCTGGGCCAAGCTCTGCCCCCAGACCCGCCAGTCCGGCAAGAAGGCCACCGCCGCCTCGCCAGACGGCGGGGCAAGCGCAAGGCCCTGGCCGCCATCGCCCGGTCCATCCTGCTCAAGGTTGTGTTTACCGGTCAGCTGGGTCGCAGAACCGGGTGCGGGTCATATCCAGCACGACCGTTGAATGCTCGCGACCGCTCGCGTCGAGGAGAACTTGACGTAGCTCCCCGTATGGACGGTGCGCTGCTGACCAGCGGGTTACGTCTCAGACTGCTCAAGGTCGATGAGAGCGATCCCTATGTCGGGCCGCATCACCTTACGCAGCGCCGCCGGTGTTTCGCGCACGACCACCTCTAGGGTGGGGAACACCCGGCCTTCGAGCAGATGGCCTCCCCGTGTCGTGCCGTCGGCCAGGCCCACGACGACGTGGACATGTACGGACGGCCCATCCTGGCCCACCGCGATGTCACCGATCAGCGACAGTACCTCGCACTGTTCATCCACCGGGATGCGGCGGTACTGTTTGGCCGCCCGGTCGAACCAGCCTACGACTGCTCGCTCGAACGCACCTACCGCGGTGATCTGGGCCGCCTCCAGGTCCTCAGCCCGCGCGAGCGCGCCGAGCTCGGCGACCGCCTCATCGCCCGGGTCGCACACCGCGACATAGGTGACAACCTCTGCGTCCTCGACAATCCTCGTTCTCATCGATCTCCTCGCATCGCTGTGCATCCCTTGCTCGCGGATACTTCCCGCCAGGGCAAGTTATATCGTCCTACGACTAATTTTCCTCGCTCCGGGTAGGCAGGGAAGAAGTCAAGGGTCATCGGGAGAAGCAGAATGAGCACCGATCGCTGGATTCGCGCCTCAGACCAGGATCGAGAGAGGGTCATCGGCGTGCTCTGTGACGCGTACGCGGTAGGCCGGGTGAGCCGCGAAGAGTTCGACGAGCGCAGCATAGCTGCGTATTCGGCCCGGACATGGGGCGAGTTGCGGGACCTCACCGCCGACCTTCCCGCACCGCCGACCGGCGGACTTCCCGCGGACGCCGTGGCCAGGCGGGATGTCACTCGCCGCACAGCGGCCCCGATAATGTGGCTCTGCCTGTTTGCGGTGTCGGCGGCCCTGGCCTTGGGAGGTTTCGCCGGGGCGGTGTGGGTGATCGCCTTCGTCCCGATGGTATCGGTCCTCCTCGTCTCGGCGCGAGGCGCCCGCAAGGTGGGCCCTCGCCGCCGCGCCTCCCGTTGACGCGCCCTCCGGCTAGGAGCGGGAACCGGCAGCTTCGTGCTTGGTCACGAGGCCGTCGAGGACCGCAGCGAGCTCACGCAGACGGTCCAGGTGCGCCGAGGTCAGCTCCTGCAGGATGAGCTCAGCGGCCGACGTCAGCCGAACCCTGACCACCCGGCCGTCGTCGGCATCCGGTATCCGCTCAACCAGCCCTGCAGCCTCCGCACGGTCGATAAGCTCCACCGTGCTGTGTGAGCGCAGGAGCAGGTAGCCTGCGAGGTCGCCGACGGTGGGCGGCACGTCACCCGGATGTCCCTTGATCGCCACCAGCAGCTGGTGCTGGACCTGGGTCAGGCCGGCGGCCTGCGCCTGATCTTCGCTCCAGCGCTGGAAGCGCCGCAAGGCGACGCGGAATTCCAGCAGCCTTTCGAAGTCCTGCTGGGCCAGTGCGGTCATGGTCACCTTTCCCGGTTGCCTGCCGATGTCCCTACGGATAGCGTGTCACCGCGCGCAGGCCGCGGATGCTACCGGACTTAGTCCCCGGACACTCTATCGTGAAGCGAATATTCTGTGGCCAGGATCGACCCGGACCGGTTATCACAGGTTACCCCCGTCAGCACGTGCAGGACCGGCACGAACGGATTCAGGCCGAAGATGCCTAGGCGGCCTTCTCTGCGCACGTCAGCCGACCAGGCTCGCTTTACATCGTAGAACGATATTAGTCTTTTGGCCGTGCACGCGGCAAACGGAGACCCACGGGAGCCGATCACCACGCGGACACGGGCGGGTATTCCGCCGCGCTGCCGCTAGCACTATCGTCCAAGGCGGCCGACCCCGACGCGGCGACGGCATCCAGCAGTCGCGCCACGGCAGGCTGCGGGCATGCGAGGACCAGCTCACCGCCGCGGCGGCTGACCACGCGACCGGCCCAGGTCAGGATGAGGGCTACCCACCAGTCCATAGAGGAGAGCCGGGACAGGTCGACAACCAGGCGGCCCTGCCCCTGCGCCGCCTGCAATTCCAGAAGCAGGCGAAGCCAGCCGCAATCGGCGATACGGGCACGGTCCGTCAGCGACACGACGGCGCACGGGCCATCGCGGTCGTATTCCAGCGCCGAAACCGGCAACTCCGGCTCTCGCGCCTCAGGCACGGCAAACATATCGTGTGACGATGTTTCGGTTCATGGACTGCTTCTTACCTCGCACGATCTCCGCAAACCCGGCGCACATATGCGACGTGCCACGACGTTTGGGTAGCACGTCACACGAGCGCGGCGACGAGCGCGGAACTGGCGACGTCGGGCAGGGCGTCGTCACCCGCCTGTTCGTCTGACCGTCTGCCGGACGGCCGGCATCGCGTGCTAGATGCACACGGCCGACCAGCCCGGGCATATACCCGTACCGTCCGCGCCCGTGCCGCCCGCGCGGGCGGCGAGAAGCGCGGCGGCGATCAATGCGACGCAAACGGCGAACCACATCAGCGGCCATGCCAGTTGCCTGCACGGGTGCGGGCCAGACCGGATCTGCTCCCGCCCGGGAAACGCCTCGCCCGCGCCCAGCCGGTTGAACATGGCCAGTTCCGTGGTCAGCTTCAGGTCAGAGCTGGCGAGGTCGTCTTCGATTCTATCGAGCATGCGCTGCTCACCTGTCTTGAGGCTCATTGCCGAGACCTCCTTCCCTACGAGTGCGAGCGCGAGTACGAGTACGCGATTGGCGTCATCTCCTGGCGCATAACACGGCGCCACCACACGATAATTATATCGTACAACGAACTAATATAGCGCGATCCGGCGGACCGCCGGTGGCGTCGTGCCTAGCGACCAGTTCGTTAGCGGCCGGACGCCGGCCGTCCGAACTCCGCAGCCGAGAGGCGACCCTGGACCAGCCGGGCGGAGATGACCCGGACCCGCTGGTTGGTGTGCTGGGAGTAGCGGCTCAGCAGCCGGAAGGCCTCGGCCGGGGAGACCCCGAGCTCGGCGTGCAAGATACCCTTGGCCTGCTCGATCACGGCCCGGGACTCAAGCCCGGCGTGCAGGTTGTCGACCATGCGGCGGCAGGCCCGGTACAGCGAGGCGTTGCGGACCGCGGTACCGCCCTGCGCCGCGAACAGCAGCGCGATGTCATGCGCGGCGCCGCAGAACACCTCCGGGTCCCGCCCGTAAAGGGCGACCGCGCCGGCCGGCTGCCGGTCGGTACGCAGCGGCAGGACCAGGCAGCTGCCGAACCCCGCCGCGGCCGCGGACCGGCAGAACGCCGGCCAGCGGCGCTCCGCGGCAGTGTCATCGACCCGCCGCGGCTCGTTATGCCGCAATGCCTCCACGACCGGTCCCTGGCCGCCGTCGAACTGGAGCCGGTGCAGCTCATCCAGCCGATGGTCGGAGACGGCAAAGGTCAGCGCGCCGCCGTCCATCGCCATCGTCACCGCCGCCGCGGTACCGCCCGGGACCAGCTCCACCCCCAGACCGGTCAGCCGGCGCAGCGCCTCGTCCGGCACCTCATCCTCGGTCAGCAGCTGAGCGACCTCGGCCACGCGGTCGGCGAGCTCACGGGTAATGGACACCATGCCGGCCTGTCCTACCCGGCAAAAAAGTATTCATGTGCATGCCGCGGCGCTGACCAGAGGAGCTGCTGTCTGCAGGCGGGCAGCCGTGCGCCAGCGGCGCACGGATTCGGCCAGTCGGCAGGTTTGGACCCAGCCGGGCATGGTAAATATTAAAACGGCAGCCGATGCGTGCGGTCCGGCCTCTCGAAAACAGCGGAGCCGACCCGAGGCAGTGAGCGAAGCTCCGCGCGTCGTAGCGTGCCGAACTCTCAGTCCTGGACTGCGGCCCGGGGTATAACCCCGGGTCGACGCAACCCAAATGATCAGTACGCGTGCTCCGATTACGCGCCGGTCGGGAACGGGAGCGAGCCTTGGCCAAGCAGCTGCAGCATTTCGGACCGTCCAGCCAGACCCTTGCCGTTCCGCCGTCAAGCGGACAGCCGACTGACGTCATCGAGCTGATCATGGCTGATCATCGCCGGATTCGGCGGCTATGCCACGCACTAGACGATGCGGCCCGCTGGAACCGCGATCCCGATCCTGCCTGGATGCCAGGCCATGTCTGGGAACGGCTGGCCGGATTGCTGGAAGAGCACACCCGGGCCAAGGAGGAGATCTGCTACCTGCCGGTGCTCCGGCGCCTCCCGCACGCTACGGAATGCAGACAGGAGGCTATCGCCGACCACGAGGACATCCGGGAGGCGATCAGCGAAGCGGCCCTGCAACGCGTCGGCTCGGTGCCCTGGTGGCGTGCGGTCAGGGCCGTCGTCGCGAGCAGCATCGACCACATCGACCGTGAAGAAACCGATGTGCTGGCCGAGTTCCCGCTTACGGTAACCATCACCCGCCGACGCGAACTCGGCCGTCAGTGGCGGGCGTTCATCGCGGCCTGGCGGCTGGACACCGCGCCCCGGGCCAGCGGCCAGTCGCCTCAGCCGCGAGAGGCGTCACTGCCGGCTCGTTCGGTTCCTTTCCGAGCGATCGGCTCTGAGGGTCAGAAGCATGGCAATGCGAAGTGAGGATGGTACAGTTAGATCGTAGTACGATCTATTTCGCCGGATGGGCGGACTAGGTTCAAGTACTGCCGGCCGCGGGTGCGGCCCGCATTACTGCCGAAAGGAGCGGCAAAGGCCCATGCTCGACCATGAAGTCCAATCCGTGCCTGCCATCGTGACGCTGCCCGCCGAGATCGATCTGACGAACCAGGAAGGCGTCTACGACCAGCTCTATGCGGCCTTCGCCGCAGGCGCGCCGGTCGTCATCGCGGACTTCACCGCCACCACCTTCTGCGATTGCTCGTCCCTGCGCGGCTTGCTGGCCGTCAAGGAACGCGCTGCATTGCGCAACGCGCAGCTCTGGCTGGCGATCCCGCCCGGCACCTCCGTGCGCCGGGTGGCGGAGCTGACCGGCCTGGATCGCCGGCTGCCGGTCTACCCCAGCCTCTCTGAACCGAAGTTATCTGGACCTGGGCGGCAGGCGGCCGGGGTAGAGGAACAGTTCGGCATCGTCGCCATCCATGCCGCGGTCCGTGCACCGCAGGCGCCACCACCGACGGCATGGCATCCTCACATCACACCTCTCCATATCAAGCGGGTGGAGTACATCTATATCGTCTTACGATATAGATATCACTGGCGGCGGGCTTGCTACTCAATCCGCCTTTACATCCGCTGCCGACGGCGCACCCTCTGGCCGGCCGACAGGCCTGCGGCGCAGAACGCAGGATCCGGCGAACACGCGCTATGGTCCGTTCGGAAAACCGATCGGCCCGAACGGCCAGTGGATCACCATCCAGGTCCGGCGCTCGCCACGGATGCTTTATATCGTGATACGATAGTAACCATCTTTGATGCTACATGGAGGGAGCATCCGATGTCCGCAAGCGACGTCTCGGAGAACATAGGGACAGCGGCCGGGCCTGCGCGGCCCCCGGCCGTCACCCAAAGCATCGCGGACCCGGTCCCGGTCGGGATAGCGGGCTTCGCCATGACCACCTTCATCCTGTCCTGCGTCAACGCCGGGTTCTTCGGCGGTGCCACGGCCACACCGATGGTCCTGGGCCTGGCCATCTTCTACGGCGGGCTGGTGCAGCTGCTGGCCGGCATGTGGGCCTTCCGCCGGGGCGAGACGTTCGTCGCCGTGGCGTTCTGCTCCTACGGCGGCGGCTTCTGGCTGTCGTACTTCTTCCTGGTCTACTTCATCGCCCCGCACCTGGCCCCGTCGGTGGCGGGCGACGCGGTGGGCCTGTACCTGCTCGGCTGGCTGATCTTCACCGCCTACATGACGATCGCCGCGCTGAAGACCAACGCTGCCGTCCTGGCGGTCTTCGTCACGCTGACCGCGACCTACCTGCTGCTGACCCTGGCCAAGCTCGGCGTGGCGACGTCCTCGCTGACGAACATCGGCGGCTACGTCGGCATCACCTGCGGCGTCTGCGCGTGGTACGTCGCCTTCTCGCACGTCACCAACGCGACCTTCGGAAGGGACCTCATCCCGACCTGGCCGCTGAGGTGACCACGCGGCAGCCAGCCGTCGCCTGCTGGCTCCGCCCCCCGGAGCACCTTTCGGGGTGGCACCGGCAATGCGGCGCGGGAAATCTGGCTGCGACAGCACGCGAGCCAGTGCCTTCTGCACCCTCAGTGCAGCGTGGCCGCCGAGCCGGCCGGGCCGTCCACGCCGACCACGATCCGGATGACAGCCGATGCCGGGCTTCGCGCGATGATCGTGAGCGGTTCCGTAGCTGACTGGCCAGGCAGGTCATGCGTGCTGCTTCGTTTCACCTCTGTGTTCTGGGCCGTCTTCGGGGCGAATGCAGCCGCGAGAACGAAGGGCCAGGATCAACGCGGAGCCTGCCGGAGCGGCGGCTTACGATACGATCTATATCGTAACACGAAGTAAGTTCCTGAAGCGGCCGCAGCAGTTTAGCGGTTTAAGAGCGCGATTGGGGGTAACTGAGCCGGGCAAGCACCAAGGAGGTCGGATATGCGGGTGAGGCAAGCGGCCTTGGACTCCTCGCGCTGGCGCCGGCTGATCCCGGTCGCGTTCATCACCTACTCCTTCGCCTACCTGGACCGCTCGAACTACTCGATCGGCGCCGCTGGTGGTCTGACGAGCGGCTGCACATGACGTCGGCGGAGACTGGCCTGCTGGGCGGCCTGTTCTTCATCGGTTACTTCCTGTTCCAGGTACCGGCCGGAAACTTCGCCGAGCGCCGCAGCGTCAAGACCCTGCTGTTCTGGTCGCTGTGCGCCTGGGGCGTGTTTGCCGCGCTGCAGGGCGCCATCACGACCTACTGGCTGCTGCTTGTCGACCGCTTCCTGCTCGGCGTCGTCGAAGCAGTGGTATTGCCTGCCATGCTGGTGTTCTTGGCCCACTGGTTCACCCGATCCCAGCGCGGGCGCGCGGACACCTTTCTCATCCTCGGCAATCCGGTCACGTTGCTGTGGATGTCGGTGGTGTCCGGCTACCTGGTCGCGGCCGTCGGCTACCGCTGGATGTTCGTCATTGAGGGCCTCCCGGCCATCGCGTGGGCGTTCGGCTTCCGCCGCCTGGTGGACGACCGGCCCGCGGACGCCGCCTGGCTCAGCGCGGACGCCCGCCACGACATCGAGCAGACCATCGCCGCGGAGCAGCGAGAGTTGCCTGCGCCACGCGGATTCCGCGAGGTGGCGCGCTCACCGAACGCCCTGGTGCTCTCGGCGCAGTACCTGCTGTGGAGCGTCGGCGTCTACGGCCTGGTGTTCTGGCTGCCGTCCATCGTCAAGCACCTCACCGGGCAGGGGATCGGCTCGACCGGAGCGCTCACCGCGATCCCGTACGCGGCCGCGGTGATCGCCATGATCGCGGTGTCCGTCGCCTCCGATCATCTGGCGTCCCGGCGGGTGTTCACGTGGATACCGCTGCTCATCTCGGCGATCTGCTTCGCGGTCTCGTACCTGACCCGCGGCGGCACGTTTACCACCGCGTTCATCCTGCTGATCATCGCCGCGGCTGGCATGTACGCGCCGTATGGCCCATACTTCGCCCACATTCCCGAGCTATTTCCGGCCGCCGACGCCGCCCCCGCAATCGGCATGATCAACGCGTTCGGTGCCCTGGGCGGGTTCGTCGGCACGTACATCGTGGGCGCGCTCGGCGGCGGCACATCCGCGGTGCCGTTCGTTTTCCTCGCCGCGTGCCTGTTCGCGGCGGCGCTGCTGATATTCGCCGTACGCCGTCCCGGCCATGCATGCGAGGGAGCCCGGCCCGGCGACGTGACTGACAGCGGTGACGCAGCCCCGACCCGGGCCGCTTGAGCTGCCCCACGTTTTCCGGACAGGGAATTGCGGTTAATTTACGCGGCTTCCTGCCCGTTCAGATACTCGTCCATGACTTCTTGCGGTGTGCGGTACCCGAGCGTGGAGTGGAGACGAGTCCTATTATAGCGGAGCTCGATCCACCGCGCAATATCATCCATGGCGGCCTTACGGGTAATGTACGCCGTCCGGTAGACGAGTTCGTTCTTCAGCGTCCCGTTCACCGATTCCGACAGGGCGCAATGCCGTTGAATTAAGGCTCTCGGATCCGGGTTTCCACATATGCACTGGCGGACACGCCGAAATCTGTGGACAACGCGCTAATAGTTGCCAGGATGACGGTATCTCCCTTAGATTGGCGGAATGCCGGAGATCGTGACCAGCAGCACCGACATGCCGTCATTCTTGACTGACGCCATTGGGATAGGGACGCTCACCCGACTGGTGCCGCGTGAGCTGGTGGACGAGGTAGTCGCATCCGAAGGCCGTAAGGAGATCCGCAAGAATAAGCTCCCGGCGCGCGTAATGGTGTATTTCGTGATGGCCATGGCGTTGTTTTACGGCGACTCTTACGAAGAGGTCATGCGAAAGCTGGCCGACGGGCTGGATTATATGGGCACATGGCGGAAAGACTGGGAAACACCCAGTCCGGGAGGCCTATGCCACGCCCGGCAGAGACTCGGCGCGAAGGTAATGCGGGAGCTTTACGAGCGCGTCGCAGTACCGTGCGCGATGCGGTCGACTAAAGGCGCGTGGCTGGCCGGGCGACGCCTGATGGCGGTCGACGGATTCGGCATGGAAGCCCCGGACAGCGAGGAGAACGCCGGGTACTTCGGGTACGCGGGAAAGAAAGGACGGAGCGCGTTTCCCTTCGTCCGGATGGGCGCACTGGCGGAATGCGGCACGCACGCGATCGTCGCCGCGGAAATAGGCAGAGACGGAGAGGGCGAGGAGACCCTGACCCGCCGCATCCTGTCGAGCGGGGCCGTCGAGCCCGGGATGCTCGTCATGGCCGACGCAGGACTGTACAGCTACACGAATTTCAAGATGGTCCTTGACGCCGGCGCCGACGCCCTATTCAGGGTGGGGGCGAATGTCGAATTGCCCGTCCTGGAATGGTTTACCGACGGCTCTTATCTCTCGTTCATCGCGGATTCGAAGGAGAAGGCCAAGAACTCGTACCGGCTTCGTCACGGAATGGCGAAGATAACCGACCTTCCTGGGTTCTACGTACGGGTCGTCGATTACGAGATCCCGGACCGGGGAGACGGCGAGGAGATCATAACCCTGGTCACCAATATCACAGACCCGAATGAAATCTCGGCTACCGAACTTGCCGTGGCTTATCATCAGCGCTGGGAGGCGGAGCTTGTGTTCGATGAGCTCAAGACGCACCAGCGCGGCGCGGGGATGATCTTGCGCTCCCGCAAGCCAGAATTGGTTGAGCAGGAGATATGGGGGCTTCTCCTTGCCCACTACGGCATACGGCACCTCATGCGCGAAGCCGCCGACCAGGCCGAACTCGATCCGGACAGAATGTCGTTCATCCGCACGCTGCGCGTTATCCGCCGCCAGGTTTCCGGGCAGGCGGCTTTTTCCCCCTCTGAGACTCGCGAAGGCAGTCCAGGAGGCCATTGAGGAAATCACCGAGAGGCCAAACCCGGCTCGTCGGGAGCGCACCTGTCCCCGCGCAGTGAAACGCACGCAACATACGGCTTTCCTGATGAAGCGGCGAGAACAGAAGAACATTTCCCACAACTCGCCGCCGACGATCCGCCTGCTCCATCCCGCAGCCTAATTCAACGGCATTGCGACAGGGCGCAATGCCGTTGAATTAAGGCTCTCGGATCCGGGTTTCCACATATCCACTGGCGGACACGCCGAAATCTGTGGACAACGCGCTAATAGTTGCCAGGATGACGGTATCTCCCTTAGATTGGCGGAATGCCGGAGATCGTGACCAGCAGCACCGACATGCCGTCATTCTTGACTGACGCCATTGGGATAGGGACGCTCACCCGACTGGTGCCGCGTGAGCTGGTGGACGAGGTAGTCGCATCCGAAGGCCGTAAGGAGATCCGCAAGAATAAGCTCCCGGCGCGCGTAATGGTGTATTTCGTGATGGCCATGGCGTTGTTTTACGGCGACTCTTACGAAGAGGTCATGCGAAAGCTGGCCGACGGGCTGGATTATATGGGCACATGGCGGAAAGACTGGGAAACACCCAGTCCGGGAGGCCTATGCCACGCCCGGCAGAGACTCGGCGCGAAGGTAATGCGGGAGCTTTACGAGCGCGTCGCAGTACCGTGCGCGATGCGGTCGACTAAAGGCGCGTGGCTGGCCGGGCGACGCCTGATGGCGGTCGACGGATTCGGCATGGAAGCCCCGGACAGCGAGGAGAACGCCGGGTACTTCGGGTACGCGGGAAAGAAAGGACGGAGCGCGTTTCCCTTCGTCCGGATGGGCGCACTGGCGGAATGCGGCACGCACGCGATCGTCGCCGCGGAAATAGGCAGAGACGGAGAGGGCGAGGAGACCCTGACCCGCCGCATCCTGTCGAGCGGGGCCGTCGAGCCCGGGATGCTCGTCATGGCCGACGCAGGACTGTACAGCTACACGAATTTCAAGATGGTCCTTGACGCCGGCGCCGACGCCCTATTCAGGGTGGGGGCGAATGTCGAATTGCCCGTCCTGGAATGGTTTACCGACGGCTCTTATCTCTCGTTCATCGCGGATTCGAAGGAGAAGGCCAAGAACTCGTACCGGCTTCGTCACGGAATGGCGAAGATAACCGACCTTCCTGGGTTCTACGTACGGGTCGTCGATTACGAGATCCCGGACCGGGGAGACGGCGAGGAGATCATAACCCTGGTCACCAATATCACAGACCCGAATGAAATCTCGGCTACCGAACTTGCCGTGGCTTATCATCAGCGCTGGGAGGCGGAGCTTGTGTTCGATGAGCTCAAGACGCACCAGCGCGGCGCGGGGATGATCTTGCGCTCCCGCAAGCCAGAATTGGTTGAGCAGGAGATATGGGGGCTTCTCCTTGCCCACTACGGCATACGGCACCTCATGCGCGAAGCCGCCGACCAGGCCGAACTCGATCCGGACAGAATGTCGTTCATCCGCACGCTGCGCGTTATCCGCCGCCAGGTTTCCGGGCAGGCGGCTTTTTCCCCCTCTGAGACTCGCGAAGGCAGTCCAGGAGGCCATTGAGGAAATCACCGAGAGGCCAAACCCGGCTCGTCGGGAGCGCACCTGTCCCCGCGCAGTGAAACGCACGCAACATACGGCTTTCCTGATGAAGCGGCGAGAACAGAAGAACATTTCCCACAACTCGCCGCCGACGATCCGCCTGCTCCATCCCGCAGCCTAATTCAACGGCATTGCGACAGGGCGTTATCGTAGCAGATCCCTGTACGGCCGACGGACTGCGTTATCCCGTTCTCCTTCAGCACGTTCGCGAACTGCGCCGAGGTGTAGTTGCTTCCGCGGTCGGAATGGAATACGGCGCCTTCCGGGAGGTCCAGGTTACGGGCGGCCATCTCGATAGCACGGGAAATAAGCGGTGTCTTGTAGTTGTCGTCCATGGCCCACCCGACGATCTTGCGTGTCGCGCAATCGATGACTGTCGCGATTATGTGGAATCAGATTGACAACGTATTGCCCGTTTTGCCGTGCCGGACGTCGGCAATCGGGAGCATGGTGGCCGATTGCGGGATGCCGATCTGCCGTGGGGTCGGTCCTGCCGGGGTCGGGATGTCGGCCAGTCGTTCCAGGAGAGAGCCCAGGGCGGTGTGCCCGTCGTCGACGGCGGCGCGCTCGTCATCGGTGAGCGGGATCGTGGCCATCATGTGCTGCAGGTTGGCGCGGGCTTCGAGAAGCTGCGCTTTGGCGGAGTCCTTGGGCGTGTAGAAGTCGCAGCGGGCGCATGCCATCCGGTGCGGGCACTGCTCGAAGAAGGTGTAGGAGCAGTATCCGTGGCCGAGGTCGTAGTGCTGCCACGGCTGGCCGTCGCCGGCAGCGCCGGAGGCGACGGCGTCCCGGTCGAGCAGGACTTCGATGGTGCGGATGTTGCGGGCGAAGTACCCGGCCTCGGTGTAGGCCTTCGACAGCGTGTTCGGCGTGATCTTGGCGTAGTGCTGGGTGCTGGCGGGGTCCTTGTGGCCGAGCCAGGCTTGCAGCTCGAACAGCGTCATCGGTTCCTTGGCGTTGTAGAGCTGGCTGGCGATGGTGGATCTGGCCCGGTGGCTGGTGATGTTGCCGCGGACGTCCGCGGCCGGGACGCCGGCCTTGGCGCATAGCGCCGGGATGATCGTGTGGTTGATGTAGTCCCGGGCGACGGGCTGGGCGCGGACGGAGAACAGCACGTGCGCATGCTCGCTGGTCTTGCGGTCCAGGCGGGCTGGCTGGGCGGGCCGGACGGACTGCCAGGCCTCGATGGCCTGCCCGACGAGCGGGTCGATGGGCTTGGTGAACGCGGTGCCGGTCTTGTGGACCGGCACGTCGAGCAGGCAGACGGCCTCATCTGCCAGGACGTCGCGGGCGTCGCCGGGAATGGGCTGGCCGTCGTGCTGCCAGCGGATGCAGCCCACCCGCAGCCGGGTGATCTCGTCGCTGCGCAGCCCGGAGAACAGCCAGGTCAGGGTGATGGCGCGGATGAGTTCCATCGGGTAGTAGGAGTCGGCGCAGCCCGGCAGGTCGGCGGCTTCGAGGTTGAGCCCGGCCCACAGCAGCTTGGCCCAGATGTCGTCGGCGATGACCCGCGGGTCGGTGCCGATCAGGGCGTTGATGCTGCGCGGGACCGCGAGTGCCCGGGCCGGGTCGAACCGGCGGGGGAACCATTCCCATTCCTGGCAGTCGCGGAAGAACATCCGGGTGGCCATCAGCACGTGGGCCTTGGTGCGCGGCGAGATCGGCTTCCCGGCGCGGGCGTGGATGTGGTCGCGGCGCTGGACGTAGTTGCCGACTGTCATGCGGTCCACGGCGGCGACCCAGGCGGCGCAGGTCTGCCGGGTCCACTGGCCGGGTTCGGTGATCTGCGGATGCTCGGCGGCCAGCCACCGTCCGGCTTTGGCCATGATGGTGCGCACCGTGGCGCGGACCCTCGGGGTCAGCGCCGAGGTGGCGTGCCACCGCTCGACCCATCCGGCCCATGCAGGGCTGGTTCCCTCGATGCCGGGCGCGTGGTTATAGCCAGGGCGCACTGGCGGATCACAGCAGCCGAGCGAGGCGGCCACGCGCTGCAGCGCATAAAGCATCTCGGTATACCGGCCGGTGCTGGCCGGGTGGTCGCGCAGCGCCTGGAACGCCTCGGTGGTCAGGTCTTCCAGCCGCGGGCTGCGGTTGATCAGCAGGGCCTGGCTGAAGATGCCGCGCAGCCGGTGCCGGGTGCGCAGCGGGTTCCGGTAGCCCCACTCATCGAGGATCCCCGCGACCTGGCTGATCGCAG
Source organism: uncultured Actinomycetes bacterium (assembly GCA_963787645.1). Lineage (GTDB taxonomy): Bacteria > Actinomycetota > Actinomycetes > Streptosporangiales > Streptosporangiaceae > Palsa-504. Next base: position 101,066 of record CAWBDS010000001.1, read on the forward strand.
GACTCGACGGCGTTCTCGCCGAAGACCAGCCCGGCTAGGTGCAGGCGGTTGAAGTTGCCCAGCTGCTGGAAGCCGGTGAACCCGCCGAGCAGGTAGGCAAGAGCGACCAGGAACGGGCGCACGGTGGTCTCCGTCGGCAGCGTCCTGGCGTCGAGGAACTCCTTGCTGCTGGAGCCGGCCAGCCGGGCCCACTCCCACGGCGTCCATGCCCAGTACGAGCGGCCGGTGTCCGCGCAGTGCTGCAGGACGATGGCGACCGCCTGCGCCCCGGCCCGCCGGAACTTGGGGTCATCGTCGTGATGCAGGGCCGCGCGGGCCGCATCGAGCGGCACTACCAGGCGCGAGATCGCGTTCCAGTGCCGCGCGGTCCGCCGCGGGATCCCGGTCGCCCGGTTGCGGCGCAGGCTGACAGGAGCTCTTGGGGAGCAGTTATGAACAGCGCGGCCGATGGCGAGGATGGCGGCGGCTTCGCCGCCGAGCAGCTCGCGCCTGCGGTCCCAGCCCCGGTCCTCGATGCCGAAGCTCCAGCCAGCACGGCCGCCGCCCGCCCGGGCCGGCGACGGCCTGGCGTTCATGCTGCGCCCCCGCCGGCACCGGCGGCCGACCCGGTGAGCATCTGGACCCGCCAGGCATGGATGTGCGTCATCGACGAGTTCAGCTTCTCTGCCAGGTCCCGGCCGGACAGGTGAATGTAGCGCAGCGTCGAGTCCGTCGAACGGTGCCCGGCGAAGGTGGCGATCGCGTGTACCTCCCAGCCCATCCGGGCCAGGTCGGTCAGGCACAGGTGCCGGGTCGTGTGGGTGGAGAACCGGGGCACCCCGGCCGCCAGCGCGGCCCGCCGGACCACCTTCGACCACGTCCACAAGGTCAGCGGCTCGGCCAGGTTGCGCCGCGACTCCGACAAGAACAACGGGCCGCGTGCCCGGCTGATCGCCGACCGGCGCCGCAGGTACTCCGACAGCAGCAGCCCGGTCGGCGCCGAGTACGGTACCACCCGCTCCCGCCGGGTCTTGGTCGTCTCGGCCCGCACCCGGATCGTGCGGTGCGCCGGGTCCAGGTCATCGGTGCGCAGCGAGCACAGCTCCTCCCGGCGCAGCGCCGCGTCATAGGCCAGCGCGAGCATCACCCGGTTGCGGACCGGCTCGGCGCGGAAGACCTCCAGAACCTGCCGCCACTCGGCCTCGCCCGGGATCCACGGCAGCTTTTCCATCCGCGGCACCAGCGGCCGGGAGGTCCCGCCGCCGAACCGGCGGCCGGGCGTATAGGCACCGCGCCCCACCGGGTTCGAGTCGCGGACGCCCTCCTCGACGAGGAAGTCGTAAAACAGCCGCACCGGCACCAGCCGCTGCTGCAACGTGGCGTTCGACAGCCCGGCTCCGGAGTCCAGCACGACCACGTTCCCGCCGCGCCGGCCCGGCCGGGTCCTCAGCCCCCGCACGAACCCGGCGACATCAGCGCGGGTCGCCGTCAGCGGGTCGATCCCGTCGCGCTCGCACAGCTCCAGGTACTCGGCAAGGCCGCGCGCATACGCGTCGATCGTCCGCGGTGCCCGCCCCAGGTCAGCCCAGATCCCCAGCCACTCAGCCGCCCGCTCGTGCCGCCCCAGAACCGGCCATTTGCCGGCCAACGCCGCATCCATCCCCCGCAAGACCCCCGTCCCCGTCAGCTTGCGGAGACGCTATCGCGGACGTTAAGCACTCACGCAGTGACACGCCACGGTGATTCCACGTAACTGATAGATAGACCCAGCCTTCCCAGGTATCGATATACGTGATGTCGCCGACCATTTTCCGGCCGGGCTCATCCGCAGTGAAATCACGGTTCACCAGGTCCGGGATCGGCCCGGCCTGGCCGTCCTGCTCGGTCAGCGAGTGCCGCCAGGGCTTCGGCTGGCAAGGCTCAAGGCCCAGCTCGCGCATGAGGCCGCGGACCAGCTCAGGGCAGCACTGCTCGCCACCGCGGACCAGGACGGCGTGCATCCGCCGGTACCCGTACTCCTCGTTATTCGCCTCGAACAGCGCCTTTACCTTGATTTTCAGTAGCTCGCGCCTTTTCGCGGCCGTGCTCTGCGGCCGCGACTTCCATTCGTAGTACCCGGACTTTGATACTTCCAGCCATTCGCACAGCTGGGTGATCGTCGGAGCGCATGCCTCATCCCCGGCCAGGGTGGCGCATTCCGCATCGATGAACGCGTATTTCGTGCTCACCGGTGCTCCTTCGCGAAATACGCCGCAGCTTTTCTGAGGAAAGTCACCTCCATTTCCAGCTCCCGGTTGCGGCGCTCGAGCTCACGCATCCGCTCGCCATCCGGCATTCCTGCCGGAAGAGGCTGCCCGGCGCACTGCTTCCGGTATGCTTTCACCCAAAAGCCGAGAGTGGTGTCGTTTACTCCGAGTTCCCGCGCTACCTGCGCGATCGGCAGGGAGTTATCGACCACCTTCATTGCGGCCTGCTCCTTGAATTCAGGAGTGTATCGTTTCGCTTTTTCCGGCACTCGTTCCCGTTCCTTTCCAGGAGAATCCTATTGGATCCCTGTCCGGGAACGGTGGGGCACCTCAGCTTGAGGAGGAACCAGCCTTGACCAGCAGCGAAAGTAACCCGGCCGACTTCAGCCCGCACGTGCTCCGTGAGTACGCGCTAGTGGCCGACGGCGAACGGGGCGGCCTGATCGGCCCGCACGGCGAGCTCACGTGGATGTGCGCGCCGCACTGGCATTCCGATGGGGTGTTCTCGGCGCTGATCGGCGGTAGCGGGGTTTACGCGGTTACCCCGGCCGATCGCCGGCATGTGTGGGGCGGGTTCTACGAACCGGGAAGCATGAGCTGGCACAGCCGCTGGACTACCACAGACGCGGTGATCGAGTGCCGGGAGGCCCTGGCGTTTCCCGGTGACCCTGACCGTGCCGTGCTGCTGCGGCAGATCTGCGCGGTGCAGGGGAACGCCAGAGTGCGGGTCGTGCTCGAGCCGCGGGCCGGGTTCGGCCGGCACGGCACCTCGGGCCTGTCCCGCGACGGGGACATCTGGTCCGGTACGAGCGGAAAGCTGCGCTGGCGCTGGCAGGGCGGCGGCCAGTCCCGTCCGCACTCTGTGAACCACGGGCGGGGCGAACTGCTGCTGCTGGACTTGACCGTGCCCGCCGGCGGCCGGCACGACCTGATCCTGGAGATCAGCGAGGGTTCCCTCATCGGGGACCCGCCGGACCCGGCCGCGACCTGGGACGCCACCGAGTCCGCCTGGGCACGGAGGCGCCCGTCGCTGGAACAGACCATTGCCCCCCGGGACGCCCAGCACGCGTGGGCGGTCTTGCGCGGCTTGACCGGCGCGGGCGGCGGCATGGTCGCGGCCGCGACGATGAGCCTGCCGGAACGGGCCGAGGGCGGCCGCAACTACGACTACCGGTACGCCTGGATCCGCGACCAGGCCTACGCCGGGATCGCCGCGGCCAGCGCTGGCGTGCCGGAGTTGCTCGATGCTGCGGCCAAGTTCGCCACCGCGCGGCTGCTAGACGACGGGCCGGAGCTCAAGCCCGCCTACACTGTCACCGGCGACCCGGTGCCGCCCGAGCACTCGCTGAACCTGCCAGGTTACCCGGGTTGCACCGACAAGACCGGCAACTCGGTGACCAATCAGTTCCAGCTCGACGCGTTCGGGGAGGCTCTCCAGTTGCTGGCCACCGCCGCCCGGCTGGGTCGGCTAGGCCCGGACGGCTGGCAGGCCGCCCGCGTCGCCGTCGATGCCATCGCCAGACGCTGGCCCAAGCCCGACGCGGGCATCTGGGAACTGGAGGACAAGTACTGGACCCATTCGCGGCTGGCCTGCGTGGCAGGACTGCGCGCCATCGCCGCGGTGCCGTCGGCGGGAACCGCACTCCGCGACTGCGCCGTACTGGCCGACACTATCCTGGCGGAAACGGCCAAGTCAGCCACCCACCAGGACGGCTACTGGCAGCGCGGCCTGGACGACCCGCGGCCGGACGCGGCCCTCCTGCTGCCCGCGGTCCGCGGCGCCCTGCCCGCCTCCGACCCGCGGACTCTCGCCACCCTGAGCGCGGTCCGCGATCAGCTGGTCGAGGAGGAGTATGTCTACCGGTTCCGTCACGACGAGCGCCCGCTCGGCGATGCCGAAGGCGCGTTCCTGCTGTGCGGGTTCATGATGGCCCTGGCCGAGCATCAGCAGGGCAACGAGCTGGCGGCGATCCGCTACTTCGAGCGCAACCGCGCCGCGTGCGGGCCGCCGGGGCTGCTGTCCGAGGAATACAACGTCGTCCAGCACCAGCTCCGCGGCAACCTGCCGCAGGCGTTCGTGCACGCCCTCCTGCTGGAGTGCGCGACCAGGCTAGGGGGTTGTTCAGATCCTGTGGGTGCCGAGAACTTATGCCACCACGCGACAGTCATGAATCACGCCTCCGGCGTTAGCGATCCGGGCCGCCTGCCCTTGCTTTCACCCTTGTCGCGGAGCTTCCGGTAGGTCTTCTCGTCCTTGATCTGCGCCCTTGGCATGTTCGTTCCCCTTCCTTACCTGGCCCGGCTAGGTCAAGCCAGCCACGCACCTGCCCATATGGGCCGCGATCACACACCAGCCGCTGCTTTGCCGCAGTGCCGGATCAGCGGCACGCACCGTGGCTGACCGCGGTCCGTTCGGCCAAAATTTTATGATTCAGAACGGAACGTGGCGCTACGGTCCGGGCCCCTAGGCAGGATGCTCGTCGTCGGCGCGGTCGCGGAGCTTGCCGGCGATCCCGGATACGGCCTGGCCGAGCTTGCCCGGGATCACATGGGCCGGGCTGGCGGCGAAGCTGGACTCATCCAGCATGTCCTTGACCATCTGCAAGGCGATGCGGTTACGGTTCGGCGTGCCCTGCCGCAGAGCCTCGGCCATCATCGTGACCTGGTTCTTGGTGACCTTGGCCGGCATCGGCGGCTCGTGCTGGTCGACCAGGCACTCGATGATCACCGGGCCGTCCCAGGAGAAGGCCTCGCGCATCTGCTCGGCGCAGGTCCGCGGATCCTCGATGTGCATGCCGCGCGCGCCGGCCGCCTCGGCGAACTTCACGAAATCGAACGGCGCGAAGTTGACGCCGTATTCGGGATTGCCGAGGAAGACCATCTGCTCCCACTTGATCAGCCCGAGCGTGTTGTTCTTGATCACCACGATCTTGATCGGCAGGTCGTGCTGCACCGCGGTGAGGAAGTCGCCGAGCTGCATGGTCAGGGACCCGTCGCCGGTGAACACCACGACTTGCCGGCCGGGATAGGCGGCGGCCGCGCCGATCGCGTACGGCAGGCCGGCGGCCATCGAGCAGTTGGTGCCGGAGAACGAGAACTGCTGGCCGCGGCGGATCTTGATCTGGCGTGCCGCCCAGGTCGTGACCGTGCCGGAGTCGCCGCAGATGATCGCGTCGTCGGTCAGCACGTCGTTGAGCGCCCACGGCGGCACCTGCGGCTTCATCGGCATGTCGGTGCTGGTGCCGCGCTCTTTCATCAGCGCCCACCATTCGGTCATGCCGTCCTGGGCGCGGGTGAGGAAGTCGCGGTCGTCGTTGCGGGCCAGCAGCGGGAGCAGTTCGGCCAGGGTGGCCCGGGCGTCGCCGACCAGGGAGACGTCCACCGGGTAGCGCAGCCCGATGCGCTCGGGCTTGTCGTCGATCTGCACGCAGGCCGCCTGGCCCGGGCTGGGGTAGAACTCGATGTAGGGCATGGTCGAGCCGACGATGAGCAGGGCATCGCACTGCTCGAGCGCCTCCTCGGACGGCCGGGTGCCGACCAGGGCGATGGCGCCGGTGGTGTACGGCGAGTCGTCGGGGATGCAGTCCTTGCCGAGCTGGGCCTTGATCACCGGGGCGCCGAGCTTGTCGGCGACCGCCTCCAGCTCCGCGCCGGCGCCGCGGGCCCCGGCGCCGGCCAGGATGGCGATCTTGGTCTTGCCCTGCAGCACGGCGGCGGCGGCCTCCAGGTCCTGGCGGACCGGGACCTGGACCGGCGGCCGGTAGGTGGTCGACGTATGGCCGGGCACGTTGCGCCGGAAGCGGGTGCCGCCCTCGGCGGAGGCCGCCTGGTAGTCGATGGGGAACGCGAGGTGGCTGGGGCCGCGGTGGGTCAGCGAGGTGCGGACCGCGTAGTCGACCACGTTGATCACGTGCTGCGGTCCCATGATCCGCTGGTTGTACAGCGCCACGTCGTTGAGCAGGTAGTCGGTGTTGACGTCCTGCAGGTAGGACGTGCCGATCAGGTCGTGGTAGGTCATTCCGGTGATGGCCAGCACCGGCGCCTGCTCGATCCTGGCGTCCAGCAGGCCATTGATCAGGTGCACCGCGCCCGGGGCGGCGGTGGAGAAACACACGCCGAGCTTCCCGGTGAACTTGGCGTAGCCGACCGCGGCCATCGCGGCGACTTCCTCGTGCCGCACGTGGATGTACCGCATCTTGTCCGGGTGCTTGCGCAGTGCTTCCATGAAGCCGTTGATGCCGTCACCCGGCAGCCCGAAGATGGTGTCGGCGCCCCACTCGATGAGCCGCTCGACCAGGACGTCGGATGCGGTTCGGTCTTCTGACATTGAGCTTCTCCCAACGGGTAGACGGGTGGTCAGCGGGCAGCGCGGCGGATGGCGGCGGCGAGGCCGGCGCACGCCGCGATCGCGCCGATGCCGGCCAGGATGTTCCGGCGCATGCGGCGGCGCGGGCCCTGCGGGCCGCCGTCGGCATAAACCGTCTCCGGCGGGCCGGCCGCCGGGCCGTGCTGGCCTTCGCTGAAGGCCAGCTGCATGACCTGGGCCAGGTGCAGGCCGCGCCGCGAGGTCCCGGCCTTGATCTGGCCGCGGCAGCTGAACCCGTCGGCGATGACCAGGGTCTGTTCGGCCGCGTCCCTGACCGCCGGCAGCAGTTTCCGCTCCCCCGCGGCCATGGACACCCGGTACCGTTCCCCGGCCTCGTACCCGAAGCTGCCTGCCATGCCGCAGCATCCGGCGTCGGGAATCTCGACGTCCAGGCCCATCGAGGTGAGCAGGTCCGTCTCCGCGTCGAAGCCCATGACCGAATGGTGGTGGCAGTGCGGCTGGACCAGTGCCTTGCGGTGCAGCCGCGGCGGCTGGTAGTCAGGCACGTGGCTGGCCAGGAACTCCGACAGCACGTAGCTCTGGGACTTCAGCCGCTGCGCGTCCAGGTTGCCGGGCAGCATGTTCACCAGCTCGTCGCGGAAGGTGGCCAGGCAGCTCGGCTCCAGCCCGATCACCGGGATCCCGGCCTCGATCTGCGGTCCCAGCACCTCCAAGGTGCGGTTCAGGTAACGGCGGGCCAGGTCAAGCATGCCGTAGTCGTACAGCGGGCGGCCGCAGCACACCCACCGCCCGGGCAGCGTCACCCGGAAGCCGGCCGATTCCAGGACCTGGACGGCGGCGATGCCGACGTCCGGCTCGAAGTAATTCGTGAAGGTGTCCGGCCACAGCAGGACCGGCGGCGCGTCAGGGTCGCGCGGAGCATGCCCGGTGAACCACGCGGTGAACGTCCGGTCCGCGAACCGCGGGGCCTCACGGCCCTGAGCGACGCCGCCGGCCAGCTTGACCAGCCGGCTGAGGACCGGGGCGTGCGTGGCGGCATTGGCCAGCCCCGGCGCGTGGCTGGCCAGCCGGGCCCAGACCGGGATCAGGCCGAGCGCGTAAGCCTGCCGGGGCCGCAGCCGGCCCGAGTAGTAGTGGGACAGGAACTCCGCCTTATAGGTGGCCATGTCCACCTTGACCGGGCAGTCGCCCTTGCAGCCCTTGCAGGCCAGGCACAGGTCCAGGGCGTCCTTGACCTCCTCGCTGCGCCAGCGGTCCTTGACCGGGCCGGACGCTTCGGCCATCTCCTGCAGCAACCGGGCCCGCCCGCGGGTGGAGTGCTTTTCCTGTCTGGTCACCATGAAGCTGGGGCACATCACTCCCCCGTCGGTGTGCCGGCATTTGCCGACCCCGAAGCAGCGTCCCGCGGCCTCGGCGAAGCTGCCGCCGTCCTGCGGGTAGGCGAACTTCGTGGCCAGCTGCAGCGGCCGGTAGCCCGGGCCTTCCCGCAGGTGGGCATCCAGCGGGTACGGGTCGACGAGCTTGTGCGGGTTCATCCGGTTGCCGGGATCCCACACCGCCTTGAACTCGGCGAACGCGCGCATCAGCTCCGGGCTGAACGTCTTGCGCCACAGCTCGGCCCGGCCGTGCCCGTCGCCGTGTTCCCCGGACACCAGGCCGCCGTAGCCCGCGACCAGGTCGGCGGACTCCTCCATGAAGCGCCGGAACTTCCGCACGCCCTCGGTGGTGCGCAGGTCCCAGTCGATCCGGCAGTGAATGCAGCCCTGGCCCCAGTGCCCGAAGAAGACGCCGTCGTAGCCGTACCGGTCCAGCTGGGCGGTGAAGTCGCGCAGGTAGTCGCCGAGCCGGTCCGGCGGCACCGCGGCGTCCTCCCAGTTCGGCCAGCCGGGGTGGCCGCCGAGGCCGACGGGCATCCGGGCGGTCCCGGCCGAGTGACGGCGGATCTCCCAGACCGCGGTCTGGTCTTCCGGGCTCTCGTACAGCCGGTGGCTCGGCGCGTCCGGCTTGCGGTCCAGCTGGCGGATCAGCTCCTCGGCCTGGGCGTCGGCCTCCTCCTTCGTGTCGCCGCCGAACTCCAGCAGCACCCAGGCGCTGCCGGGCGGCAGCCGTTCCTCGCCGCCGAAGTTGAAGCCCTTGGCGTGCAGGTTGTCGACCACGTGCCGGCTGGTGAACTCGCAGCCGATCGGGCCGAACCCCATCAGCCAGGGCACGTCGTACCCGGAAGACGGGATGTCGGGGTAGCCGAGCACCACCAGGCTGCGTTCCGGCGGGGAATGCACCAGGGCGGTAGTGGCCTCCAGCACCAGCGCGCAGGTGCCTTCGGTACCCACCAGCGCCCGGGCGACGTTGAAGCCCTTCTCCGGCAGCAGGTCGTCCAGGTTGTAGCCCGACACCCGGCGCGGGATATCTGGCAGGCCCGTGCGGATCGCGTCGCCGTAGGTGTCGGCGATGCGTTTGAGGCCCGCGTAGATCTCCGCCCGGCGGCCGCCCGCACCGATGATGCGGCCCAGGTCATCCTCGGCGGTCGGCCCGACCCGCATGCGCAGCCCGTCGTAGGTGACGATCTCGAGCTCGTCGACGTTGTCCGAGGTCCGCGGGCCCTGGCCGTACATGGCGGACAGCACCGAGTGGGTGCCGCAGGAGTTGTTGCCGATCATCCCGCCCAGCGTGGCGTGGTCGTGGGTGGCGGGGTCCGGGCCGAACGTCAGCCGGTGCGCCTCGGCGGCGTCGCGCAGCTCATCGCAGATCACGCCGGGCTGGACCCGCGCGTGGCGGCGCTCCGGGTCCAGCTCCACGATGACGTTCATGTACTTGGAGAAATCGAAGACGACCGCCTCATTGACGCTCTGGCCGGCCAGGCTGGACCCGGTGCCGCGGCCCAGGACCGGCGCCCCGTGCTCCCGGCAGCAGGCCAGCGCCGCCTCCACGTCCGCGGCGTCCCTCGGCAGCACGACCCCGATGGGGACCTGCCGGAAGAGCGACGCGTCGTACGCGTACAGCGCCCGGGCCTGCGCGCCGAAGTCCACCTCCCCGGCCACGGCCCGCCTCAGGTCCCTGGCCAGCCTGGATGCGTAACCGGGCAGCGGCGGGTTACGCTCCAGACCCGGGTGCCGCGAGGTCTGCAGTTGGGCCAGTGCGTCATCGGTTTTCACGCTGCCTCCCGGATCATGCCCGCCAAAACATATCGTGCCACGATTCAGTTTTGGTACCGCACGGGCTGATGCTCAAACCACCGCTCTGGTAAAAAAATCGCGGCACGACATTTTCTGACAGGACTGACCGTCCGCCTCGTGGCGCGGCACGCCTTCGACAAATTCGTCGCAGAACGACATAAGCCCACCATGCCGGGTACGCGCGGCATCATGCGTGCGCTGACAGTTCAGCCGGCAAAGGCCGACGCCCAGCGGAAGACGGACCCGAGCCTATGGCGGAAGACGGGTTGCTTCAGGTGGACGGCTTACTCGCGGGCGGGTGCGGGACCGACCGCGAGAGCGCGGCGGACCCCTGCGGCCGAGTTCCGGATGGCTAGGGCCGACTGGTCATCGGTTACCAGTCGGCCGGCCGGGTCCGTGAGGCCCGAAGCGACGTTCCTGGTGGTCGTCATGGGCGCCGGCGCCCTGGCCGGGGCGTACGCCAGGGGTCGATTCGCGGACCGGCTGCTGCGCCGCGGCCACATCCGGGCCCGGATCCTGATCCCGATGGCCTGCCTCCTGGTCATCTCGGCGTTTCTCGGGCCGGCGTCCGCGGTCACCTCGGTGGCCATCGCACTGCCGCTGCTGATCACCGGTGCGTTCCTGCTCGGCGCGCCGCAGCCGCCGCTGGACGCAGCCCGGCTGGATATCATGCCTGCTCAGCTGCGGGACGCGCCGAAGCCGTCCGGACCGCGCTGCGGACTCTCGCCGAAGCTGCTGGGCCGACGCTGTTCGGCTACATGTCGCAATACGTTTTCAGCGGCCCCGCGTCCTCCGGCGGCAGGCAGGTGGCCTAGGCGGCAGCGGATCCACCCAAGCATTGAGCCCGGCGGCTGCCAACGCGCTCGCGGACACCTTCCTCGTCTTCCTCGTGCTACTGGTGGCCGCGACGGCTCGGGTCCGGTCGGCCCGCGTGAGCGCCGGTGAGACCATGACCGCGGCCAGCGCAGGAAGGTCACCGAGCGCGGCTTGCCGTCGCCGACCTAGGCGATGGCCTGACAGCCGGGGCCGCCGGAGCCGGGGGCGGCGCCGGGCGGCGGCGGATCAGGCTGCGGTCCAGTTCGGCGATGCTGCGGGCGCCGCACAGCTGCATGGTCATGCGCAGCTCGCTGGCGAGGATGTCGATGCAGTGCCGGACTCCGGCCTCGCCGGCGGCGGCGAGGCCGTACAGGTGGGCGCGTCCCACTAGCACGGCCCGGGCGCCGAGCGCGAGGGCGGCGGCGATGTCGCTGCCGCGGCGGAAACCCGAGTCGATCATGACCTCCAGCCGGTCCCCGGCCGCGTCGACGATCTCCGGCAGCACGTCGATGGTGGCCGGAAGGTGGTCAAGCTGGCGGCCGCCGTGGTTGGACACGATCACCGCGTCGAGGCCCGCGTCGGCGGCCCGGAGCGCTTCCTCGGGGCGCATCACGCCCTTCGCCACGATCGGCCCGTCCCACAGGTCGCGGATCCAGTCCAGGTCTTCCCAGCGGACGGTGCCGTCGAACATGTCCTTGATCTTCTGAAGGGAGCGCTGGTCCGGCGGGCCGATGTTGGGGAAGCTGACCGTCGGGGAGGTGAGGAAGTGCCAGGCCCAGTCCGGGTGCAGCGTCCCTTCGAGCAATGTGGTGAGCGGCAGGTTGGGGGTGGGCAGCTCCAGGCCGGCGCGCTTCTCCCGCTCGCGCTTGGAGCGCACCACGGTGTCGATGCTGAACAGCAGCGCGCTGAACCCGGCCGCCTTGGCGCGGGCGATCGCCTCCCTGATCTCGCCCCGGTCGCCCCAGATGTACAGCTGGAACCACAGCGGCGTGCCGGTCTGCGCGGCGATGTCCTCCACCGGGGCAGTGGCCAGGGTGGAGATCCCGTAAGGGATACCGTGGTGCCGGGCGGCGCGGGCCACCGCCAGTTCGCCCTCGTGATGGAACATCCGCGGCGCGCCGACCGGCGACAGGGCGAAGGGCAGCGGGATGCGCTGGCCGAGCACGGTGGTGGCGGTGTCGACCTGGCTGACGTCGCGCGGCTCGCGGGGCAGGAACTCCAGCAGGTCGAAGGCGGCCCGGTTACGGCGCAGCGTGTACTCGCCTTCGCCGCCGCCGTCCAGGTAAGCTCGCGACCCCAGCGGGAGCCGGCGCCGGGCCACCTTGGCCACGTCCTCGACGCTGTAGCAGCGCGCCAGCCTCCTCGCCCCGTAGGTGCCGGCGGCTTGGCCACGCGGAGCAGGGACAGGATCTCAGCAGGCTTCATGTCGCTGCTGCTATCCCTGACCATAAGCGTTAAACACCATGAGACAATTTCTTTCGCTCCACGATAGATCCCGTTTCTGCGTGCAGCGGCTGGCTTATCCCGGCTTGTCAGCGGCCCAGGGACCCGGCAAAGTCGCTCATGCGGCCTGAAGCAGTTGTCGTGTCCGCTGCGGGTCGCGGGCGTGGTGGCGGTTGGCGGCGGCGATGTTGGTCTGGCCATCCAGGCGCAGCAAGCTGATGGCCAGGCTGCGCATTCTCTGAACCATCCAAGTCGGGTTGCAGGTCCAGGTGTTGTCACAGGTCACGGCCGTTGCGCACACGCTGGCAGGTCCGCTGAGGCTTACGTAACGGGCAGCAGCGAGGAGAATCTGGGCGGCCGGTTCAGGACCGCATGTCCGCTTTCGGCAGTGCTCGGGCCGCGGGCACACCGTTACGGACCTGCAAAAGTTGGCTTTCCGGACACGGCGGCAATCCGCCGCCGCAGCTGGACAGCCTCCTGAACTGCAACGTTGTCCCCGTAGTTCAGAGAACACGCAGCGTCGCCATCACGCGAGGCGCGCTTCCCGGTCGCTGGTGATCAGGTACACGACCTCGACGGTCTTCTTGCCCTTCTTGGTGACCGTGCGGCGCAGCTGCGCGACCTGGGCGGCGCCGTCGAACCCGATCCAGGCCGGCGCCAGCACGGCCTTAATGGTGCGGCGAGCCGCACCGCATTATCTGTGCCACCGCCAGGGCAGTCCTGGATAGATCCTGTTGGGCGAGGCCGGAGATACGGGCCTGCTGGTACTGGGCGCCCCCCGGGACAAGGTCCCGCAGGCAGCCGGCTCGACGGGCCAGTACTGCTTGCGGCACGGACGAGGCCCGCTGGTGCTGGTGCCAGCTCGATCCGGATGCAACTGATCCGGGGCGGAAGCCGGGTCCGGCTTTCCCGGTGACGGTTTCAGCCGGCCGGTGACGGGATGTTGAACGCAGCCCGGGCCGCCGCGCTGAACCGCCGGCAAGCTGCGGCGCATGTCGTCGCCGAGCGACGCCACACCCGGGCGGCGCAGGCGATCAGGACGGCGGCTACCCCTGCTATCGCGTTCCCCAGCCAGATCAGGCGGTGCCAGGCGACCGCCCGGTGCCGAACAGCCTGCTCCGGGCTGGTGATCGCCTCGCCGGCATTGAGCCTGGCGAAGATCGCGAGCATCGCAGCCAGGTGCGGATCTGAGCGGCACAGTCTCCGGTTCAGGCGCCGCAGGAGCCACTGCCGCCGGAACGGGATTCGCATGTCGTACCTCCTCGGAGTGACGCCGGGCAGCGCGGGGGCGGAACCGCGCACGCGCGGCCCGCCCCCGACCGGTCACGGGTCAGCGCCGGGACATCCTGGCGACGGACATCGCCGCCAGCCCCACCACCACTGCCACGGCACCCGTGGCGACGTTGCTGGCGATCGTCCCGGCCGTGGCAGCTCCTGCGACGCCGCCGAGGATCACCCACGGGGTGATGATCGTCCAGATGCCGACGACGGGCGCGACCCAGGCCATGCCGTGCGTGCGGCCGTAGGCCGACGCCAGGCCGGCCCCGATCAGGGCCAGCGCGATTCCGGTGATCAGGTCGTTGACGGCGAGACTGTGCATCCCGTTGAAGCCCACCACCCACGGTGAGATGGCCAGGTACAGGCCGGCCAGGAAGACCAGGCCATCGGCGAGCTGGGCGACCGGCGTAGCCGCCGCCCGCTCGTACCGTGCCCGCAGCTCCATGATGTCCGGATGCCCTTCCATTCCGGCGACCGAGCGTGCTTTCATGTTCATCGGCTTCCGCCTTTCTATATCGTTCTACGATATAAATATACCCGCATTCGACGTGTCATGCATATCGGCGGAGGGAATCTCACCGGGAGGCCTCGGGTGGGCTCCGGCACCGCGGCGTCATTACCATCGACTTTCGTCCGTCAGCTGCTCCGGCTAGCGTGGCGCTGAGGCTCCGGCGACACTGGGCAGCGTGCAGACGACACGGGCGGCCGGGGTGCGGGCGGCGGTACGGGACGCCGATCCTGGGTATTTCGCGGTGGTGATGGCCACCGGCATCATGTCCCGGGCGGTGCAACTCGACGGCGTGGACTGGCTGTCCGGGATCCTGCTGGGCGCGGCGATCGCAGCCTTCGCGCTGCTGGCCGTGGTCTACGCCTGGCGGCTGGCGGTCTACCGCGCGCAGGTGCTGGCCGACGCGGCCGACCCCCGCCGCGCGTTCGGGTTCTTCACGCTGGCAGCCGGGTCGGACGTGCTTTCGGCGCGGCTGGCCGGCGATGGTCATACTGCCGTTGCGGCGGTGCTGCTCGTGGTCGGCGGGATCAGCTGGGTGCTGCTCGGCTACGGCCTGCCGATGGCGCTGGGCGGCCGGACCGCCGCGCGCCCCGTGCTGGCCGCCGCCAATGGCACGTGGTTCCTGTGGGCCGTCGCCACCCAGTCGGTCGCGGTGGGCCTCACCTCCCTGCCCGGCCCGGCCGGGCCGGGGGTGGCCGCGCTGGCGGTGACCTGCTGGGCAGTGGGAGTGGTCCTGTATTTCCTGGTCGCGGGCCTGGTGACGGCGGTGCTGCTCGCGCGCCCGGTGCGCCCGGAGGAGCTGACCCCGGCGTACTGGGTATTTATGGGCGCGACGGCGATCAGTGTGCTGGCCGGCGCGCAGATACTTCGGCTGCCGACGGGTCCGCTGCCGACCGCCGTCCACCCGGTGGTGGCCGGCTTGTCGGTGCTGTTGTGGGCGTTCGGCAGCTGGCTGATCCCGCTGCTGGTCCTGCTGGGTATCTGGCGCCACCTCCTGCGCCGCGTGCCGCTGGCCTACGAGCCGGGGCTGTGGGGCCTCGTCTTCCCCGTCGCGATGTACGGCGTGGGCAGCCACGAGCTGGGTACCGCGCTGAACGTGTCATGGCTGGTGACCCTCGGCCGCGACGAGGCCTGGGGCGCCCTGGCGGTATGGGCCGCGGTCTTCCTGGCCATGACCGCGGCGCTGGTGAACCAGGCGGCCGGCGGCATGCCGCCGGCCGACGAGGTAGACATTCACCCGGCCTGCGATGGGTGACATGTACCTACTGAGCAGGCACTCCTGATGCGGCATGGAGGAGTATTTCGGCCGCTCCTTCAGCTCCAAGGATGGGTGATGGCTGCTGGCCCAGGGTCCGCCACCCGTGGTCTTCCACCGCGCGTGCTGCGGTCTCCACGGCTGGCTGCGCGCAGCCAGCCGTGGAGCTGGCCGGCTCAGCAGCCGGAAGGCCTCGGCCGGGAAGACCCCGAACTCGGCGTGCAGGTTGTCGACCATGCGGCGGCAGGCCCGGTACGGCGAGGCGTTGCGGACCGCGAGGCGGCAACGGTCAGCGCGCCACCGTCCATAGCCATCGTCACCGCCGCCGCGTGCGTGCTACCCGGCCGGGTCGGACTTATGTCCCGGGACGCCCCTGGTCACCGACGCCCAGTCCGCCGGCCACGACGGCCGACCCGCGGATGACGACGGCCGACCCGCGGATGACGGCGCCGGTGCGTTTGCGTATCCGGCTATCTGCGCACACGCCGCCGTCCGGGCCACGGTGCAGATGCCCTTCCCGCCGCCGTGATCGAAGGCCAGCAGGGCCGCCATCACGGCGAACGTGAGGACCAGCCACAGCCACCGCCACAGGACCCGCGCGCGGCACCACGGCGGGGTCGGGCGCGCACTGGCCTGCCCAGCGCTCGGGCCGGCGCCGTCCGGCGCGCGGGCAGCTGACGGCACGCTGGCCGTGCGCCGGATTCTCTCGCGCACGGGTATGTCCTCGCCGGCGGTCAGGCGGGCGAACGTGGCCAGCATCGACGCGAGCTTCGGACCCGAGCTGGCGAGGTCCTTCTCGATAAGGTCCAGGGTCTCCTGCTCTTGCGGGCTGATGCTCATTATCGCCACCTCCTGTGGCCGTTCGGGGCCGCGCGTTGCTCCCGGAAGGTCCCGGTACCGTTCGATATCTCGTTGACTATTTATATCGTATCACGATATTAATGGCTGGCCCGCCGGCCGTGCGTGATCATCTGCCGGACGGTGACGCGCTGGCCGACGAGGCCACCGAGCAGGAACAGGAAGCCAAGCAGGTGCTGGCCAAGCTGGACAAGCTCGAGGCCGACAGTGCAGAGTTCGAGGAGCTGCTCGGCATGTTCACGGGGGCAGCCCGGGAGCATATCGGGGTTCGAGGAGACCCGGGTGTGGCCGGGGCTGCGTGCGGTCCTGAACGCTGAGCGGGCGGCTGAGCTGGGTACGCAGATCGCGGACGGCAAGAAGACCGCGCCCACCCGGCCGCACCCGCACACGCCTCCCTCGCCGGGCGTGCTGAAGTCGGCCGGACCCGCCGTCGCCGCGGCGGACAAGGCACGCGACGTGGTGACCGGGCGCGGCGACTGATCCCTCCCGGCCGGGCAGCCCCTAGGCGCTGGTACCGCTTGGCTGCGGGGCACCATGGCCCGTTCGGCACAAGAGATCGAATCGATGTCGAACGGGGCGCCGTGTTACGGTCCGGACCCGCAGGACTACTGTGCGCTCTAGACGGCTTACCCGGTGCCGGCGCGGCGATCCGAAGCCTCCCGGCCTGGAGGAAAGAAGCGGGGCAGGACCCGGTCCGCGGCCCGCTTGCGTGACCTGGCCTTGGAGCTGGCGCCCGACCGTTACCTGCGAGTCTTGTTGATCACTTACGACGGCAGCGCCGAACTCCGCGTGCTGCACGCCGGTCCGCCGCACTACACCGCGGACATTATCGAGCTCAAGAAGCCCGCCAGGCTGGCCAGGGGCTGTCCCTCGTCCGACCGTTTCCAGGCTCAGGCGCCACAGGCCTTCGCTGCCTCACCGTCTCCCCGGACGCCGAAGGCCTGCTGGCCCATCAGGGTGCCGGTCAAGACGGTGCCACGAACCGAGACGATGATCGGCGCCGCGGCGTGCCCGGACTCGTTGATGGCCCGGACTAGCTGCTGGAGTACCGGGTCGATGTCACGCTTGGCCCAGGAGGCTGCCTCCTCAAGATCATGGTGGAAGTTCCCTCCTACCGGCCCAGGCCTGGCGGCGTCACCAAGTGGCCGGTGGCGGGCTGGGTTGGCCCGCCGATCTCCGGGTACGCGAAGCGAGTTCCGGTATCGCGAACAGAAAGGATCAGCTCATGTTGATCATCCTGCTTGTGCTGCTTCTCGCCCTCATTCTCGGCGGCCTCGGATTCGCGATCCACATCCTGTGGTGGATCGCGCTCGCCGTCCTGGTGATCTGGCTGCTCGGCTTCCTCCTGCGCGCGGGCGAGGGCGCGTCGCGGGGCCGCTGGTACCGCTGGTAACCAGCCACGCAGCCACCGTGACGCCGCTGGCGCCGCTCAAGCCGGTGCGGCACCGAGGGTGCGCATCCTCGCGACCGCTGTGAACTTAGGGGCGGTGGCGTCCAGCAGGGTGCCGCGGATCGGCCGTACTGCGGCTGCCGACCGACTGGCGACCGGTTCGGAAGCATCAGCCGAGACCGGGTGTCAATCTCACGGAACCGAGGATACGGCCGGCCGCTGCCGGCCCCCGTGGCGACTAGTAGAGCATGGGGATCAGGACACCACGGGGACCGGCGAACGGGTCATCCTGCCTCAGCGAGGCGCGTTAGGTACGACAGTACTGCCCCCGCCCGCCTGTGCGGACGGTTTCATATTGATCACTGAGAGTACTCACGGTCGGGCGGCTGTGGCAGCGCGCTCTTTTCAAGCGAGGAGGCCGGGCAGCTGGCCGGGTGCACGGCGGGATCCGGATCGCGCGTCGGTGCTGACCGAACGCCGGGGATGCCGGGCTCAACAAAGGCATCCGGCCCGCCGACACTGGGAGCCCTTCGCTTCGGCAGGCATGCATAGCGTTAGCGACAAGTACGGTTCGCGCCTGGTCGCTATTAACCCGTAGGGACGGCTGCCGTTATGGTCAGCTCCGGTGGTCAGGCCCTGCCGCTCCCGGTGTCCCCGGGCCAGACATCCGCCGCCGCGATACCACCCTGCGCCGCATGCGCAGATAGGCATGGCTGTCACCGGAATCGCGCGGCTCGGGCATGCTTCTGTGGGTCAGGAAGTACGGGATGCCCACCGCCAGCACCACGATCACCAGCCCGATCGCAAGTGCACCCCATGCTGCCGGCCCGCCCATAACCTGCCTCCCCTGACATGTCGTCCGTTCAAGCGGCATCCACTGCCCAGCCACCCGGAAACTAACCCGCCGGACCAAAAATCAACGGGATTGACCCTCATAAGAAGCGCCGGCCGCCGCGGACCGTCAGCCGCAGCGCGGCGAGCAGCGCCGAACGGCGCGCCGGTCACGACCGCGCTTCGCGGCCGCGGCGCAGCGCCCGTTCCCACCAGGCCACGGTCACGGCGATCATCGCGAACGCGAAGCCGGAGTCTCGACGGGATGTCCCACGGCCAGCGCACGCCGGAGATGGTCGACGGGGCTCGCGACCCGCAGGCCGAGCGTATAGCGCGCGCTGAACCGCCACTGGCCGCCGCGGGATGGCCTGGCCGCCGACAGAATCCGGCCGCGTCGGTACCGACCTGCCAGTGCTGGCCGATGGGCCGCAGGCGGCGGATCTCCGGCGATAGCCGACCCAGTTCGGCCAGCATGGCCGGGCCGAGTTCGCTGGCCGCGGTTGGCGCAGGGCAGACGTAAGAGTGCAGTGCGCTGCCGCCGGGTATGTCCACGGTCTTCACCCAGGCCGCCCAGTCGGCCGCCGCCCCTTCGTCGGGTGGGGTGGGGACGGCGCTGATCATCGGGGTGATCGTCGCCGTCTGGAGTGCCTCGGGTGGCATGGCTAGGTGGTTTCGCCGGACCTGGCCCGGCGGGCCGGCTCGCCGGGCAGCTTGCCGGCGGTCGGTTAAGCCGTG
This sequence comes from uncultured Actinomycetes bacterium, assembly GCA_963787645.1. Classification (GTDB taxonomy): domain Bacteria; phylum Actinomycetota; class Actinomycetes; order Streptosporangiales; family Streptosporangiaceae; genus Palsa-504. The sequence goes on from CAWBDS010000001.1 coordinate 119,905, forward strand.
ATATTGGCGCTGTCTCCAGCGGTGACGGCGAACGAGGCTCCGCTTATCATGCGGGCCTCGTCTGAGGCGAGGAAAGCCACGACCGGTGCGACGTCCGCCGGGTCGATCCAGGGAACTCCGAGCGGGCTTTTGGCGGTCAGAAGTTTCTTCGCGGTTTCCTCGTCCCGGCTGAGGTCTCCGGCCGGTTCCTGGCCGCTGCTGCTGATCGCCTGAGCGTACCGGTCCTCGTGCCGGGTCAGTGCGGTGTCGATGAGGCCGGGGATGACGGCGTTTACCGTGATGCCGTAGCTGCCGAGTTCGAGCGCCGCTGACTTCATCAGGCCAATGAGGCCCCACTTGGACGCCGAATACGACGATCCGGACTTGGTCCCGTGCTCGCCTTGTGTCGATGAGGTGATGATGATGCGGCCACCACCCCGGCGCACCAGCAGCGGAGCGAAAACCCGCAGCACGTTGGCGGTGCCATTGAGGTTGACGTCGATCTGGTCGTGCCAGTCCCGGTCATCCATCTCCAGAATCGGCTTGAACGCCTGGATGCCGGCGTTCGCGAAGACGATGTTGGCACCGCCCCATTCTCGCTCGATGCGGCCCGCCGCAGACCTGACCGCGCCGATGTCCCGCTGGTCCGCGGTGATGGACAGCCAGCGGCCGCCCGCGTCCTGAACCGCGTGTCCCGTCTTGTCCAGATCCCCGGGCTCAGCCGGGGGGAAGTCAAGGATCGGGCTGACAGGTCCGGCTATGTCGATGCCCGCGACCGCCGCGCCCCGGCGGGCCAGTGCCACGGCGGCCGCACGCCCGATGCCGCGGGCGGCCCCGGTGATCACTGCCACCCGTCCGGTCAGATCTCCCGGCGCCCGGGGGAAAGTTCCCTCCGCCATCGGCCTGTCCTCGCTCCCGTCCCGTGGTCGGCTACCTGGCCAGCAGTACCCGGCTTCCCCGCCCGCCAATCGCCGCGATCCGGCTTGCCGGCCCTATGTCAGGTTCCCGTGCGCCACGCCACACGAACAACGGCGGCCGGCCACGCATGGCCCGGGCCCATGCGGAAGAACGTGCGTCGCCTTACCGGCAGGAACTCGTAATGCGGGCTGGTCACCTTGCCGCTGACAGGGCCGAGCGCCGCGGGGCCTGGCAGGACCTCCCCCTGGGTTCCGGATAGGTCCTGACATGGCGTGAACGGCAGCCGTGCTGGGGGATGCGGCATGGACGGCGGCAGGCGGCTGGCGCCGGGATGATCCGGCTGGCGCTGATCAGATCGGCATGCATCGCTGCCGTGGCCCGGGTCCTGGGACGACGAGTGAGGCGATGCAGCGTGCCGTAACGGTGCGGTAACGGCTGGTCCGTACCGTGGCCTTGAGAACATACGGGCAAGGAGGCATGTGAGGCTATGAACGAGTTCACGATCGTGACCACCATCGGCTGTCCCGTCGATGAGGTCTTCGCCGTCATCCGGGACGTGACCCGGACTCCGGTATGGACGCCGGGACTCACAGAGGCCCGCCAGACCAGCGAAGGACCGCTCGAGCCAGGCGCCACGCTCGTCTACCGCGGCACGTTCCTGGGGCGGAGCTACGAGACACCCGCGGTCTGCACTGCGCTGAGCGAGAACAAGCAGTTCGCGACCAAGAGCACCGCCGGGCCGCTCTACATCGAGATCGACACCACGGTAGAACCGGTGGCGGCGGGCACCCGGGTGACGAGCTTCTACCGCGGCGAGAGCCGGGGCTTCTTCAAGCTGGCCGAGCCGCTCGTGGTCCGGCTGACCAAAAAGCACTTCGAGACCGCCGCGGACAACCTGCGCGCCCTCGTGGAAGACCACGCGCTGTGACCGGTCCCTTTATGCGGCGGACTCCGGCCAGTTCGGCACCCTCGCTGGCACTCGAAGCCAGCAACTGCCCGGCATGCGCCAAACGCTTCATGTACTGAAAGGGCAGAAAAGGTAAACCAGGAATCACCTCGTCCGTGCGCGGCTGCTGCCGCCCATGGCACTACTCCGAGCCGCGCGCCGGGCCGGCGGTCGCAAATAGGCGCCCTTATGCCTTTGCTCACCCAAAGTGATTGGTCCTCGACCTGGGCGAAGCGCACACTCCCCGCCGTTATGGATGGTTGCTGGTCACCTGCCACGGCGGCGCGGTCAATACATAATCGGTTGTTCGGCAGGCCGCTGGCCCAAGCGTCAAAGGGGCGGATCTCGGGACGATCAGAGCCCTTGCGGTGGGTATCATTTCGGGTCCCCAGGCCCGATGTGCGATATCGAACTATGAGTGATGGCGTTGAGTGGGCAGACGTCGGAGAGCGCTTGCGAGCAGCTCGACTGGCCGCGGGCCTTACTCAAGAGGAACTTGGCACCAGGGCAGACCTGGACCGGACGATGATCGTGAAGATCGAATCCGGGAACCGCCGCATAGATGCCATGGAGCTGATCAGGCTATCGTCTGCGCTCCACGTGCCCGTGGACTTCTTGCTCCGGCCCACGCCCGTCGTCTTGTCACATCGCACCAGCATCACGGCCCACGACGCCGGCACCGAAGCGGAAAAGGAGTCCGGACGCCTGGACCTGGCTCTGGTGGCCTGGCTGCATGACGTGCAGCAGATGGTCGAGCTAGGTGTGCTGCAACCGGAGCCTCCCTTGGAGGCCGAGACGGTGGTTGACGCTGAGGCAGCTGCTCGGATCTTGCCCTGTGGGCTCGACAACAGCTGGGCGCGGGCATCGAGCCGATCGATTCGCTGGTGGAGTTTTGCGAGCGAGCTGGCCAGTACGTCTTGGTCACTGATGTTCCCGGAGAAGGCTCATCGGCGGTCGACGGCGATCTAGCGGTCGCGGTGGTGAGCCTCCGGGGAGAACCAGGGCGTCGCCGTGCTACCGCGGCCCACGAACTCGGGCATTTCGTGATCGGCGATGAGTACTCCAGCGACCTTGGGGTCCACGCGTCGCGCGGAGCCCGGGAGGCACTGCTTGACGCATTCGTTGCGGAACTGCTGCTCCCCTCACCGGTCGTTGCCGAAGAGCGCGGCTCAGCAGAAGCCGTAAGCCGGGATCAGCTCATCACCCTCGCGGCCCGCTACCGGACTTCGTGGTCGCTAGCCATCAGGAAGGCCACCCAGGCCGGGGTTCTCAGCGGACAGGCTGGCCGTGACTGGGGGCGATCCTCTCCCACGCGGAGCGAGTTCATGGAAGCCCTGGGGTGGACGCCGCAACCGGATCTGGAAGCCGTACGGGTGCCTTCCCGTTACGCGCATGCCGTCATTGCAGCATGGAGGAAGGGCGCGATCACCGTCACGAGGGCTGTTGAACTCATGCACGGGCAAATTACCGCGACCGATCTGCCTGCCGGCATCGAGGCAGATGCCGAGCCGTGACTGAGCAGGCTGCTGTCGTCAATGAGGTCTGGGCACTCGATGCCATGTGCTTGAGTCATTTCGGCCGGGCGGACCGGCTGGACGTCCTTCGTGACCTGTTGGTCGACAAGGAATGCTGGACAACCCAGGTCGTCCTCGAGGAGGTGAGCCGGGGAGCCGCCGCGCACCCCGCGCTGAACGATGCCCTCGCGGCTGACTGGCTTAAGATCGCGCAACTCGACACCTCAACGAGATCAGGCATTTCGCGCTATGGGCGGATCGCCTAGGTTCGGGTGAGCGTGATCTAGGGGAAGCCAGCGTGTTCGCGGTGGCCGAGCTGCGTTCGGGCACGGCCATCACCGACGATCAAGAGGCTGTCCGCGTCGCCAGGACCTACGGCCTAGACGTGCATGGCACGATATGGCTGCTCGCGGGTGCCTGCCGAGACGGCAAGCCACCGGTACCTGCTGCGGGGAACCTGATCGATGCGCTGCGGGCGACCGGGCTCAGGCTGCCCTGTACCGGCGCCGAGTTTCCCGGCTACGCGGGTGAGTACGGGCTCTTGTAGGTGCATACCCGCACCCCGAACCCGCGCCTCAGCACGGCCGGGGCACTGCGCGCCCTGATCACACTCCCGCCGGGTTTTCTCCACATTACCGGCCGCGCAGAAATGGTCGTTCGGTGCGCGGAGCCGAACCCTCCGCACCATCCAGCGACCGACAACAAATTCGGCAGGGAGACTGTCATTATTTGAGCTGCGCGTGACACGTCACTTGTCGCGCTACGTGACACGTTTCTGGAAGCTGTGCCGAGCGGCCCCGTGAGGCGTCGTCCGCAAGAAGAGAGCCTGTTCTCGACATGCGAATCTTCCGTACGCATGCTCGAATCGAGCATCACATCAGCCACAACTGCTAGGCGGCCTTACGAGTCTCCGCCTACTTCAGGCGCTGCCGTTACTGCTCTTTGGCTCTCCGCGGCTTTTCGTAACGCTGAAAGTGTAATCGAGTTAATGATCTGACTTGCGCCCCGACCGCGACTCGAACGCGGGACCTACTGCTTAGGAGGCAGTCGCTCTATCCGCTGAGCTATCGGGGCCCGGTAGTCAGCTTACCGGCGGGAAACTTTGGCCACAGCCGCTTGCCACCTCGGCTGATCCGGGCGGTCGCAAGTCTTAGTCAAACCTGAACTTCTTCGAGGGTCGGTCCTAGTAACTCGTTGGGCATGATTTGTAGCAGAGTTCCTTGCTCCGCACGGTCGACGTCCCTGCCGAGACCGTGGAGGACGTGAGAGGGTCCGCGTCGATGAGGCAACCCTGCAGCCTCATTCGCGCGGACCCTCCGAGGGAACGCGATCCCCGACCTTTGGCCGCTAGCGCGGCGTGTTCTGGTCTGGGCGGAATGCGGCGCCGTGACCTGGGACGATCAGGGTGACGAAGGTGAGCAGGGTGGCGCGGCTGGCGTGCAGCTGGGCGGCGTCGGCGCCGAGTGGGTCTTCGGGCGGCCCGCCGGCCATCCACCAGGCGTGGGTGCATACCACCATGTCATCGGCGGTGGACGCGACGGTGGAGATGTCTTCGGCGGTGTGGCCGGGGGTGCACCACAGGCGGACCGAGGGCGCGAGGACCAGTCCGTCCGCGTCGCGGTCGACCCAGCGGTCTCCGACGTACATGGCCCAGTGGTCGTGGATCCGGGCCGCGGGGAACAGGGCGGCGTTGACGGTGTGGTCGGGATGGTGGTGGCTGAACACCACATCGGTCACGTCCCCGGCGGCCGGGCCGTGCTCGGCCAGGCTGGCCAGCAGAGCGTCCCGGGAGGCCACCATGCCGGGGTCGACGACGATTACCGCGTCGCCGTCCAGGATCAGGGTGACCGTGCCGGCCACCCGCTCGTCGTCACCGTCACGGCCGACGTAACCGTCGTGCAGCACGTGGACCCGGGCGGAGCCGCCCGGAGTCAGGTTGAGGTCAGTCACGGTGCTGACCTTACGGGTCAGGGCAGGTCGAACGGGAGAGGCAGGCCGTCCACCGCGTGCGCGCACAGATCATCTTCGCGTTCGTCCGGAAGGTCGGCGATGACGTGGGCGACCAGGTCGCGCAGGCGCTTGATGTTGGCCGCGAAGACCTCGAATACCTCGGCCTGGGTAACGCCGTCGCCCTCTTCGACGCCGGCGTCGGTGTCGGTGACCAGGGCCAGCGGCACGTAGCACAGGGCGAGCTCGCGAGCTAGCACCGCCTCCGGGTGGCCGGTCATGCCGACCAGGGTCCAGCCCTGGGCGGCGAACCACAAGGACTCGGCGCGGGTGGAGAACCTCGGGCCCTCGATGACGACCAGCGTCCCGGAGCCGGCGGGAATCCAGCCCGCCTCCCGGGCGGTCGCGATGACCGCCGGACGCAGGGACGGGCAGTAGGGGTCGGCGAACGGCACGTGGCAGGCGCCCTCGTCGAAGTAGGTCTGCTCGCGGGACCGGGTCCGGTCGACCAGCTGGTCGGGGATGACCAGGGTGCCGGGGCCGTAGGAGGGAGTCAGCGAGCCGACCGCGCTGGGGGCCAGGACCCGCCGGACGCCGAGCGCGCGCAGCGCCCACAGGTTGGCCCGGTACGGGATCTTGTGCGGCGGGAACCGGTGATCACGGCCGTGCCGGGGCAGGAACGCGACCCGCTTGCCGCCCGCCTCGCCGATCGTGATCGGGTCGCTGGGCAGGCCGAAGGGGGTGGCGGCCTTGACCTCTTCGGCGTTCTCCAGGAACTCGTAGAAGCCGGAGCCGCCGATGACGGCGATATCGGCCAGATCGGCCATGCCGGTCAGGCGACCTTCTCGCTCGAGGACTTGGCCGCGGTGCCGGCGGACTCGGACTTCTTGGCCCTGTCCATTCCCGGCGGCTTGTCCGCGGACCCGTTGCTGCTCGAGCTGGTCTCGCTGGACTTGGCCGAGGACTCGCCGGACGGCTTGTCCTGCTTGGCGTCCGAGGCGGACGCCGAGCCGTTGCGGCTGTCCGTGCGGTAGAAGCCCGATCCCTTGAAGACGATCCCGACCGGAGAGAACACCTTGCGGAGCCGGCCGCCGCAGGCGGCGCACACGGTCAGCGGCTCGTCGGTGAACTTCTGCACAGCCTCAACCGGCTCGCCACAGTCGGTGCAGGTGTACTGATACGTGGGCACGGGACCCTCCAGCGCGGGCACAATTCGGTGGTTCAGGTTAGCACTCGCGGTATGCGACTGCTAAGCATACCAACCGCGCCGGGACCTTCTAGATTCCTGACGCGGGCAGCCGGGTTATCCCCGGCCCGGGCCGGGCCACCGCGCGGACCGGCGTGTCGTGCTCTTCGGACGGCACCTGGGCCAGGAGTTCGCCGTCGTACAGCAGCGCGATGACCGGGATGAGCGGGGCGACCCGGGCCAGCGCGCGGTCATAGCTCCCCCCGCCGCGGCCGAGCCGGTTCCCGGCATGGTCCACGGCCAGCGCCGGGGCCAGCACCACGTCGGCCCGCGCCACGGCCTGCACCCCGCGGGGCGACTCCCCCGGTTCGGCCAGCCCGCGCGGGCCGGGCACCAGCGAGTCCGGGCCCTCGTAGGAGGCCCAGTCCAGGTCGCCGTCCGGGAGCAGCAGCGGCAGCAGGACGTACGTGCCGCGCTTCCACAACGCGTACACCAGCCCGCGGGTGTCAGGCTCGGTGCCGATGGAGTAATAAGCGGCCACCGTGCCGGCCATCTGCAACTCGGGCAGGGACAGCAGCGTGTCCCGGATCAGGCGCCCGGCTTCGCGGCGTTCACCGGGGCTGATAGCCGACCGGGCGGCGCTCAGGCGGGCGCGGAGGAGGACCTTGTCCTGCTGTACCCCGGGCACGTCGCCACCGTACCGTGGCTAGGGCTGTCCTGGGGATTCGCTAGTGTTCTTGGCATGGCTGATGTGACCAAGGCCGTTATTCCCGCGGCTGGTCTGGGCACCAGGTTCCTGCCCGCGACCAAGGCGACGCCCAAGGAAATGCTGCCGGTCGTCGACAAGCCGGCTATCCAGTACGTCGTCGAGGAGGCCGTGGCGGCCGGCCTGGACGATGTCCTGCTGATCACCGGCCGCAGCAAGGTTTCCATCGAGAACCACTTCGACCGGGCGTACGAGCTCGAGGAGGCGCTAGCCGCCAAGGAAGAGTACGAGCGGCTGGCCCAGGTCCGCGAGTCCAGCGAACTGGCCACCGTGCACTACGTACGCCAGGGCGACCCGAAGGGGCTCGGCCACGCGGTGCTGTGCGCCGACCGGCACGTCGGCGACGAGCCGTTCGCGGTGCTGCTCGGCGACGACCTCATCGACAGCCGTGACCAGCTGCTGACCAGGATGGTCGAGGTGCGCAAGCGCTACGGCGGCAGCGTGGTGGCGCTGATGGAGGTCGACCCGGAGCAGGTCTCGCAGTACGGCTGCGCGGCCATCTCCCCCACCGGCGAGCAGGACGTGGTCACCGTCACCGACCTGGTGGAAAAGCCGGTCCCCGGCTCGGCGCCCAGCAACTGGATCCTGATCGGGCGCTACGTCTGCGACCCGGCGGTGTTCGAGGTGCTGCGGAACACCCCGCCGGGGCGGGGCGGGGAAATCCAGCTCACCGACGCGCTGCTGACCCTGGCCAAAATGAGCCCGGCCGAGGGCGGCCGGGTGCACGGCGTGCTGTTCCACGGCCGGCGCTACGACACCGGCAACAAGCTGGACTACCTGCGGACCCTGGTCCAGTTCGCCTGCGAGCGGTCCGACCTGGCCGAGGAGATCGTGCCCTGGCTGCGCAAGTACCTGGATAGCTTGCCATGAGCGAGGTGCTGCAGAGCGAGGAGCTGACCTCGGTCGAGGATCACCTGGCCGGCATCCTGGCCACCGTCCGGCCGCTGGTGGCCACCGAACTCGGCATCAACGACGCGCACGGCCTGGTGCTGGCCGAGGACGTGGCCGCGGCCAGCGCGCTGCCGTCGTTTGACAACTCGGCCATGGACGGCTACGCGGTCCGGGTCGCGGACGTCGCGGCCGCGACCGAGGAGCACCCGGTCACGCTGCCGGTGGTGGCCGAGGTGGCGGCGGGCGACACCGGGGCCTACGCGCTGCAGCCGGGCACGAGCATCCGGATCATGACCGGCGCGATGCTGCCGCACGGGACCGAGGCCGTGGTCCCGGTGGAATGGACCGACGGCGGCACGGCGCGGGTGGCGATCCGGGCCAAGGCGGAGCCCGGGGCTTCGGTACGGCTGGCGGGCGGGGACGCCAAGGCCGGCGAGGTCCTGGTGACCCAGGGCACCAGGCTGCGCCCGATGCACATCGCGGTCATCGCGGCGGCCGGGCGCGGCACGGTCCTGGTCCGGCCGCGGCCGCGGGTGGTGGTGCTGTCCACCGGCAGCGAGCTGGCCGAACCCGGCAGCCCCATCGTGCCCGGCCGGATCTGGGACTCCAACAGCTTCATGATCGCCGCGGCGGCCCGCGAGGCGGGCTGCCTGGCCTACCGGCAGAACATCGTGCCCGACAACCCCGAGCGGGTGCTGCCCGCGATCGAAGACCAGCTGACCCGCGCCGACCTGATGATCACCACCGGCGGGGTCAGCATGGGCGGCGAGCACGACGTGGTCAAGGCGGCGCTGCGGGCCCTGGGCACCATCGAGTTCCGCAAGGTGGCGATGCAGCCGGGGATGCCGCAGGGGTTCGGCACGGTGGCGCTGCCAGCCAGCGCGACGCCCGAAGGCCAGGCCCGCGGGGGCCTGCTCAGCAGGCTCGCGGACCGCGGCGAGGTCCACGAGACGCCGGTCCGGGCGGGCGAGCACGACCGGGTGCCCATCTTCACCCTGCCCGGCAACCCGGTCAGCGCGTACGTGTCGTTCCAGGTCTTCGTCCGGCCCGCCATCGGGGCGCTGCAGGGCGACGACGGGCTGGGCCTGGAGAAGATCCGGGCCGAGATCACCGGGCCGCTGCGCTCGCCGCCGGGCCGGCGCTCGTTCGCGCGGGGCGTGCTGGACCGCGCGGCGGGCACGGTCGCCCCGCTGACCGGGCAAGGGTCACATCAGGTGGCGGCGCTGGGCAAGGCCAACGCGCTGATCGTGGTGCCCGAATGGGTGGTCCAGATGGCCGCGGGCGAGACGGCCGACGTGCTGGTCCTGCCCTGACGGGGAGGCGGGGATCAACGGCCCGTTCGGCAGAAGAAAAGTAGGGTGAATTCATGACGGAAACCGGCCTCACCCACGTCGATGCCGCGGGCCATGCGCGGATGGTGGACGTGTCGGGCAAGGATGTGACGGCCCGGTCGGCGGCGGCGAGCGGGCGGGTGCGGCTGTCGGGCGAGGCGGTCGCGGCGCTGCGGGGCGGGACCGTGCCCAAGGGTGACGCGCTGGCCGTGGCGCGGATCGCGGGCATCGCCGGGGCCAAGCGGACACCGGACCTGATCCCGTTGTGCCACCCGATCGGGCTGCACGGGGTCAGCGTGGAGCTGACCGTCACCGACGCGGGGGTCGATATCTCCGCGGTGGCGCGGACCGCGGACCGGACCGGGGTCGAGATGGAGGCGCTGACCGCGGTCGCGGTGGCGGGCCTGGCGCTGATCGACATGGTCAAGGCCATCGACCCGGCGGCGACGATCACCGACGTGCGGGTGGACTGGAAGGAAGGCGGAAAAACCGGGCGGTGGCAGAGATGAGCGAGCCTTGGTCTGTAGGCGAGCGGGAGACACCATGAGGGCGGTGGCGATCACCGTGTCGAACCGGGCGGCGAGCGGGGTGTACGAGGACCGGTCGGGGCCGGTGCTGGCGGACCTGCTGCGGGCCGCCGGGTGTTCGGTGGACGGGCCGGTGGTGGTGGCGGACGGCTCGCCTGTGGAGGCCGCTTTGCGGGATGCGGTTGCGGCCGGTTTTGACGTCGCGGTGACGACGGGCGGGACGGGGCTGACGCCCCTGGACCTGACGCCGGAGATGACGCGGCGGGTCATCGAGCGGGAGATCCCGGGGATTGCCGAGGCGCTGCGCGCGGCCGGGGCCGCGGCCGGGGTACCCGCCGCGATCTTGTCCCGGGGTGTGGCCGGGGTGGCGGGGCGCACGCTGGTGGTCAACCTGCCCGGCTCCACCGGCGGGGTGCGGGACGGGATGGCCGTGCTGGCGCCCGTGCTGGGCCACGCGGTGTCGCAGATCAACGGCGGCGATCATGCGCGGGCTGCTGCCGAACGGTAACCGGCGCTCGCGTGGCGCCTGGAGCCAGAGCAGGGAATGATGGGATCGTGGGACGTATGCGCGGCTGGCCGGTTACCCTCACCGAGCCACATCTGCTCGGAGAGCCTGTCGCGCTGCGCCCGGTCCGGGTGAGCGACGCGCGCCCCTGGCGTGAGATCCGGGTGCGGAACGCGCCGTGGCTTCGGCCCTGGGAGCCGACTAACCCGGAGACCCCGCTGTACCGCTCCAGCCTGGGACCGTACATCGCGATGGTGCGGGCCATGCGGCGCGAAGCCCGGCAGGGGCAGGCCATACCGTGGGTGGTGACCTACGGCGGGGAGTTCGTGGGCCAGCTGACGGTGGGGTCGATCACGTGGGGTTCGGCGCGGTCGGGGCAGGTCGGATACTGGATCGACGAGGCTTACGCGGGGCGCGGCATCATCCCCACCACGCTGGCCATGGCCGTGGACCACTGCTTCGGCGTGATCGGCCTGCACCGGCTCGAGGCGTCCATCCGGCCGGAGAACGACGCGTCGCGGCGGGTGGTGGAGAAGCTCGGGTTCCGCGAGGAAGGCGTCCGGGTGCGCCAGTTGCACATCAACGGGGCCTGGCGGGACCACGTGTGTTACGCGCTGACGGCCGAGGAGGTGCCGCAGGGGCTGATGCCCCGGTGGCGCAGCCTGGTACTGGCGTCGCGGACGGGTAGCGCCTGAGCTTGTTGCTGCGTTTGCTGCTTGCTTTGCTGCTTTGTTGCGACACACCGAGTGGGGTGCTCGTGCGGGGCCGCGTCAGCTATTACTTTGCGTTACGTAGGAACGTTCGGCGGGAGCAGTGTGCCCGCATTTGCCGCTACGCCTGGCTACCCGGATGCCTGGGCGCCCGGGGTGCGCGGCTACCCGGCCGTGGGCTGTTGGCCGTTGGCTGTTGGCTGTTGGCTGTTGGCTCAGCGAGGGGAGGATTGTTGAGCAGCGCGATCTTGTACGTCGCGATCGTCGTCATCTGGGCGGGCGTGCTCATCCCCCGCTGGCTTCGGCGTGACTCCTCCGATACCGCGGCGGCTGAGGCTGAGGCTGAGGCTGCTGAGCTGGCTTCGCAGGAGGCTCCGCGTGAGGAGCCGTCGCCTGGTGCGGCGTCGCCTGGTCCGGTGTCGAGGTCCCGGTCCCGGGAGAGGCCGGCGCGGGTGGTGGCTTCGGAACTGCGCCCGGACTTGGGCCCGGGTCTGGCCTCGGAATCGGTGTCGGATTCGGCTGATTCGGCTTCGGCTTCGGCTTCGGCTTCGGATGGGGACTACGGGGCTCAGGGTGACCTGGGGCATCGCCGGGTGGTGTCCGCGCGGCGGCGGCTGCTGCTGATGCTGGTGGGGTTGAGTGTCGCGTCTGGGGTGCTGGCCGGGACGCGGATGGCGGCCTGGTGGGTGATCGTGCCGCCGTCGGTCATGCTGCTCGGCTACCTGCTCATGCTGCGGGAGGCGTCCAAGGCCGACGCCGAACGGCGCGAGGTGGCGCGCTACCGGGCGGATCGCGCGGCCGCGGAGGCACGGCGTCCGGCGGGGGCGCGGCGACCGGCGATCGCGGGGCGCGTGGAGCCGGTGGCGCACGTGGGGCCGGCCGCGGCTTCGGGTTCGGGTTCGGCGGCTTCGGGTCCGCCTTCGGGTCCGGCTCCGGGTCCGGCGGCGAAGATCATTGCTTTCCTGCCGCCGCCGGAGGAGCAGATCTATGACCAGTACACCGACGCCAAGCTGCGTGCCGTCGGCGACTGACGCGTGGCGGCCGGGCCGCGGGGCCGGGCGGGCGGGGTGGCGCAACCTATGGTTGTGGCAACCTGACGGCTCTATCCGTTAGGTTGCCACTTTCATCTCTTCCGACGCGGAGGGTCTGGGGGCCCCGGAACGAGATGTTGGGGTGGAAGGTGAGCGGCTGGCCGGGGACCAGGCGCAGGGCCGGGTAGCGGCGGGCTAGTTCGGCGATGGCGATCTGAGCTTCCAGGCGGCCGAAGTTCGCGCCGAGACAGAAGTGCAGGCCCTTACCGAAGGCCAGGTGGCGTTCGGCGTCGGGACGGTGCAGGTCGAACCGGTCCGGTTCGGCGAAGGCGGCCTGGTCGCGGCCCGCGGCGGCCAGCCACAGGTAGAGCTTGGCCCCCTCGGGCAGGTCGACCCCGGCCAGCGTGACCGGGCGGGTGGTGACCCGGCGCCACACGGCCACCGACGGGTCATAGCGCAGGGTCTCCTCCACCGCGCTGGGGATCAGACCGGGAGCGGCGGCGATCTCGTCCCACCGGCGGGGGTCTTCCAGCAGGCGGTAGACGGTGTTGCTGATCAGGCCGGTGGTCGTCTCGTGGCCGGCGAACGACAGCGAGAACAGGATCGAGGCGATCTCGTCCAGGGTGAGGCGGTCGGGGGCTTCGGCGTGGATGGCGATCAGGTCGCTGGCCAGGTCGTCACCGGGCGTGGCGACCTTGAGGTCAACCAGGCTGCGCATGTATCGGCGGTAGGCGGCCATGCTGGTCGCGATCTCGATCTGGTCCTCGGGAGCCGGGCGGCCCCAGCTCAGCGCGGCGCGGTACCCGCACCACTGCTTCAGCTGGGCGTAGTCCTGTCCGGGCACGCCCATCAGGGAGAACACCAGGTTGGCGGGCAGCGGGAAGGCCAGCGCGGCGACCAGGTTGAACTCCGGCTGGCCTGCTACCGCGTCGAGCAGCTGCGCGGCGGTGGCCTCGATGGTCGGGATCATCGCGGTGACCCGCTTCATGCTGAACGCGCGGGCAGCGGGCTTGCGCAGCCGGGCGTGCGCGGGCTCGTCCAGAGCGGACATGGACGGCTGTGGCTTATGGCCGCCGGCCAGCAAGATCTGCTGGGCTTCGAGGTCCAGCGGGGCCAGGGGGGCCTGGGCGACCGCAGCGGAGTAGGTGGCCGGGTCCTTGAACACCTCCTCGACGTCCTGGTACCGGGTCACCACGTAGTAGCCGATCGAGGGAGCGTAGAAGACGGGGGCCTCGGCCTTGGCCATGACGGTGAACGGGTCGGCCAGGAACTCCGGCGAGAGCGGGTCGAACGACTCGTCGACGGGACATGCCGATGTCATTCGCGGACCTCCTCGGCGGCTTGCGGGCGGGTGCCGCAGGCCCATAGTGTCATCCGGCGGGGATTCGGGCGCAAGCAGTGATGCGCGGACTGGGCCGCGGGTTTGCTAGGCTGTCTCAGGTTCTCGGGGCTGTAGCGCAGTCCGGTAGCGCACCTCGTTCGCATCGAGGGGGTCAGGGGTTCAAATCCCCTCAGCTCCACCGAGTTCTTCCGGGTCAGGGTGGTGTGCATGCCCGGTGTACCTCACTCCCGTGTCTGATGTCCGATTTTGGGAGCGGATTGGGAGCGGATCTTGGTTTTCTCCCCATGCCGATGGCTGAGCGGTAGGTTGCTCCGATGACGGACCGGTGGGGTGATTCGGCAACTTGGGCCACTGCCGTCGGCACCATCGGCGCGACCATCACCGCCCTCTACATCGCTTCACGAGGTTGGCGTGAGGCAGCAGCCGAGCGCGAGGACGGCGAGGCTGCGCAGGCCCGGCGAGTCGTCGTAGACGATGACCAAGAAGGCGCGTTCAGGATCTCAAACTTGAGCGACGCGCCAATTCTTAACGTCGGAGTGCTGATCGCTGAACGGCATACGCTCTGGGAGGAAGGTCTGCCCGGAACTGTAACTGGTCAGGTTCTTTAGTAGTCCGGCATAGAGCCTTACCTTCGCGGGGCTTCCGGGCCGGCGGGAATGGACAGGGATTCAGTCGAGGAGCGTGGCGCCGTGGGCAGCATATAGCTGTCGCATGCGGGCGGGGCTGCGGTCATCGGTGGCGTGGATGGCCTGGATGAGCGCGAAGGTGCGCGCTCCCATGATGAGCACGTAGCGGGCCGGAGCGGGGCGCGGGTTCCAGAAGGTGTGCGCGGTCCCGCCGGGCACGATCACCGCGCCGCCGGCTGATATCTGGTGGACGTGCTCGCCGGCGCGGATCGCCAGCGTTCCCTCGAGCACGTACCAGGCCTCGTCTTCTGGGTGCTTATGTAGCGGCGCCTGGTAGAGGGGCTCATCTCCGGCGCTGCCCTGCGCTGTCCACTCGGCCAGCACGAGCTGGGAACCGGCCGGGGCCAGCGCGGTTCCGGCAAGCTGGGGCGCAGCGACCTGCGGTGCAGTCATGATCGGGCCTCCGCAGCGATCAGCGGGCTGATCGGCACCATCTGCTCGCGATCGTATGACAGTTCCCCGTTGAACGGGCCCGGCCGGCCGCGCTGCCGCATTCGGTGATGGCAGTAGTGCGGTGAGCGTTCGCGGCGCGTAAGGTCCCGGGTGTGCCCGGTGATGAACAGCCGCCGCCGTATGAGGTGCTCGCTGGGCTGGTGGCATCGCTGCGCCGGGAGCTGGCTGAGGCGGCAGCCGCGCTGCAGCAGGCCAGGGCGGAGCTGGTGCAGGCCCGGGAGCGGATCGCCGAGCTGGAGGCCCGGCTGAAGCAGAACCCACGGAACTCCTCCAGGCCGCCGTCCAGTGCGGGGCTGGACAAGCCGCCGCCGAGGCCGCGGTCGCTGCGGAAGAAAAGCGGCCGCAAGCCGGGCGGCCGGTCACCGCGGTGGAGCGCCGCCAGGTCTTCGACCTGCCGCTAGCGGAGGTCACGGTCACCGAGCATCAGCTGATCGAGCGGGAATGCGGCTGCGGGCACCGGACTAAGGCCGCCGCCCCGCAAGGCGCCAGTTACATAGTAATTAGCTCGGACAATTTCATATCGCCGACTCTGCGCGCCGCGAGCGGTCGCACCATAGCCGTAATTGTCTCTACAGATTGATCACTATCGCCTGCAATAAGCTCAGCGGTTCAGTTTGAAGAGGCAGCCTCTGCTGGAACGTGCGTTCCGGTGGGATGGCACGAGGCTTGCTTGAGTCGTGGCCATGCGGAAAAGTCCAGGATCAATGCAGGTACAGCCCCGACCGTCCACTCCGTGGCGGCGAGGGCTTCCGCACTCAACCGGCCTGCCCTGAACCACCGCAAACCTACGCGCAGACCCCAGCCCCGCCCCAATTTCATCCCAGGCATCGCGTCACGAAGTGGCCCATCTCTTTCTTTTCAGGTGGAGTACGTTCGATGCGTGAGCCGAATCGAACATCTCGCCCGCACGTACTGGTTCGACCTGCTGGTCGCGCTGCTGGCGATCGTGGCGATGCAGGAGGTGGTGCTCGGACGCGGCTCGTCCGGAGCTCCGACAACGACGCTGTGGTTCTGCCTTCCCGCGCTCGCGATCCTGGTGCTACCCGTGTTCGCGCGGCGATGGTTTCCGTTTGCCGGACCGGCGGCGTACTGGCTTTTGGCCGCGGGAATCTCGTTCGTCGACCCGCTGCTGATCCCGTACCCCGAGTCCGTCTTCCTGATGGGGCTGGCGACCGCATTCCTGCTCGGGAACCTTCGGGACGTCCGGCGGGCTGGCCTCGGACTGGCGATCGTGGTCGGCGCTGCGGCGACCCTCGTCTACAACATCCCCGGGCGCTCGGTCGACGAGCTCGTCTTCATTCCCGTCGACTTCGCCGTCGCCTGGGTTGCAGGCCTTGCCGTCCGCGCGCGGGCCGAGCAGGCCGAGGTGGCGGAGTCACGTGCGACACAGGCCGAGCACGCCGTGTTCGAGGAGCGCGTGCGGATCGCGCGGGACCTGCATGACGTCGTCGCCCACCACGTGAGCATGATGGGCGTCCAGGCCGGCGCTGCCCGCGTCGTGATCGACCGTGACCGCATCAAGGCCAAGGAGTCGTTGACCGCGATCGAGGTCTCGAGCCGACAGGCGGTGGGGGAGCTGCACCGCCTGCTCGGATTCCTGCGGCAGGCCGGCGACCAGGACGATCTGGCTCCGCGCCCTGGCCTGAGCCAGCTTCCGCGGCTGGCGGCGAGCATGAGTGAGTCCGAGCTCGCTGTCGCGGTCAGCATCGAAGGGGAGGAACGCTCGTTGCCGCCGATGATCGGCGTGTCGGCGTACCGCATCGTGCAGGAAGCGCTGACTAACACCCTCAAGCACGCGGCGGCGTCGCGCGCCGACGTGCGCGTGCGGTACTGGCCCGACGAGCTCGAGGTCGAGATCATCGACGACGGCCGCGGCGCGACGGCGCTATCAGGGACGAGCCCGGGCGGCCTGGGGTTGATCGGCATGCGCGAGCGTGCCGCCCTGCACGGCGGCCAACTCACGGCGGGGCCGGCATCCGGCGGCGGGTTCGCCGTGCGCGTCAAGCTGCCCACCTCGGACGGTGCGCTGTGAGCATCCGTGTGCTGCTGGCCGATGACCAGGCGATGGTCCGCGCCGGCTTCCGGATGATCCTCGAGTCCGATCCCGAGATCGAGGTTGTCGGCGAGGCGGCGAACGGCGAGCAGGCCACGGCCAGCACCCGGCGCCTGCGGCCCGACATCGTGCTGATGGACATCCAGATGCCCGACGGTGACGGACTCGAGGCCACGCGGCGGATTACCGAAGACGGCGAGCTGCACAGTCGTGTGGTGATCCTCACCACGTTCGAGCGTGACGAGTACATGTTCGAGGCCCTGCGGTCGGGCGCCAGCGGCTTCCTGCTCAAGAACGCCCCACCCGAGGAGCTCCTGCACGCGGTGCACGTCGTGACGGCCGGCGAGGCTCTGCTCGCCCCGTCGGTCACGCGGCGCATCATCGAGCAGTTCGCACGCCGGCCGGTCAGGCCGGAGCCCGGCACGCGCCTGGACGCCTTGACACAGCGCGAGCGCGAGGTGCTGACGATGCTGGCGTGCGGTAAGAGCAACGCCGAGCTGGCCGCCGAGCTGTTCGTCACCGAGGGCACGATCAAGACCCACGTCTCCAGCCTGCTCGCGAAGCTCGCGCTCCGTGACCGAGTTCAGGCCGTCGTCCTCGCGTACGAGAGCGGGCTGGTCACGCCCGGCGCGTAGACGCGCCTCTATCCTTCGACAGAGGCGCGAGCGGCAAAGATCTGCGCTGAGGAGGAGCGCAGACGCGCCCTGCGGGCGATGACAGGCGCAGGCGGCGGACCCAGACTGAGCCCCAGGCACCTTGCACCGACCTGAGGAGCAGTGATGACCGCGCCACACGCCGTATCGGACTTGGCATCGGCCTGGCGATCGCCGCCACCGCGCTGCTACCACTCAGCCAGGCGCTCAACGGCGGCCTCCCATACATACCCGCGAGATCATTCGCCGCGATCCTCGGCATCTCAGCGCTCCTGGCGCTTTTAGCCCTTGCGCTGCCAACCAGACGAGCGCTCCGCGCCCGGCCCGTTGAGGCGATCGGGGCGCGAGAGAAGATCAGGACTTCTGGACCGCCCCCGATCGGCGGACGCTAATTTTTGAGGGCTCGCGTCGATCTCCAGCCCTTCTGCTGCAGCGCCCTCGAGGCGGGAGTCGCGACACGATGAGCTCTGGCGCTTTCGCCCCCGCCGGAGCCAAAGCAGGACTCACACATGACGCCGGCCGCACGTCATTCTCGCCAGATCCGCTCAGCGCTGCCTGTCTGAACGCGTGCCGCCCCGAACTTGCGCTTGACCGCCGCGATCGCGACCGGCAGCGTCAAGCCCGAACGCGCGGCTCCTCACCGGACGCGCGTCATCGGCCCGACGAGCAGCACTTTGGAGTCCCGCCTCCTACCCAGGTAGGAGCCCGGAATCGTCGCCTCGGATGAGCCCGAATCCAGCCTGCCGACGACGCCGATCCCACCGTCGCACGCAAAGGTTCGTGGCATCGAATCACCTCGGAAAGGACCGCTCATGCAAGCCCCAACCACCCGACCACTCACCACCTTTGAACCGGAGACAGGAGCCATGACTCCAGTGACGCTTCAGACGCGCGAGCTCGCCGCCCGCGCGAACGACGGCATCCACGTCCTGCTGCTCTGGCACCCCCGCCAGGACGCGGTGACCGTCTCGGTCGACGACACGCGGGGCGGCCACCGCTTCGACCTTGCCGTCGCCCGCGACCGCGCGCTAGAGGCCTTCTATCACCCATTCGCCTACGCCGCTGCCACCTCGGACGGCGCGCTGTGAGCATCCGTGTGCTGCTGGCCGATGACCAGGCGATGGTCCGCGCCGGCTTCCGGATGATCCTCGAGTCCGATCCCGAGATCGAGGTTGTCGGCGAGGCGGCGAACGGCGAGCAGGCCACGGCCAGCACCCGGCGCCTGCGGCCCGACATCGTGCTGATGGACATCCAGATGCCCGACGGTGACGGACTCGAGGCCACGCGGCGGATTACCGAAGACGGCGAGCTGCACAGTCGTGTGGTGATCCTCACCACGTTCGAGCGTGACGAGTACATGTTCGAGGCCCTGCGGTCGGGCGCCAGCGGCTTCCTGCTCAAGAACGCCCCACCCGAGGAGCTCCTGCACGCGGTGCACGTCGTGACGGCCGGCGAGGCTCTGCTCGCCCCGTCGGTCACGCGGCGCATCATCGAGCAGTTCGCACGCCGGCCGGTCAGGCCGGAGCCCGGCACGCGCCTGGACGCCTTGACACAGCGCGAGCGCGAGGTGCTGACGATGCTGGCGTGCGGTAAGAGCAACGCCGAGCTGGCCGCCGAGCTGTTCGTCACCGAGGGCACGATCAAGACCCACGTCTCCAGCCTGCTCGCGAAGCTCGCGCTCCGTGACCGAGTTCAGGCCGTCGTCCTCGCCTACGAGAGCGGGCTGGTCACGCCCGGCGCGTAGACGCGCCTCTATCCTTCGACAGAGGCGCGAGCGGCAAAGATCTGCGCTGAGGAGGAGCGCAGACGCGCCCTGCGGGCGATGACAGGCGCAGGCGGCGGACCCAGACTGAGCCCCAGGCAACTCGCACCGACCTGAGGAAGCAGTGATGACCGCACCACACGCCGTACTGAAGAAGTTCCCCCCGCTCGGAAAGCCGAAGAGCCCGGGCCTGGCCGCCGTCGAGATCCGCGGTCTCTCCAAGCACTTCGGCCCCGCGACCACGGTCCGCGCACAGGACCCGGTCCGGTTGGCCGGCGCGCTCGAGCGTCGCGGTCACCGCGCCGACCGCGACGGTGACGTGCTGAACGTCCTCGGCGCCACCCCGGAAGAGGTCGGCGAAATCGCCGGCCACGAGCAGCTGGCCGTGCTCGGCCTGGCCCCCCGAACGCGCTCGCTCGAAGAAGCATTCATCGCCCTCACTGACGTGCAGTCATGACCGCGCTCCAGCGAGCCGAGCTGCTCAGATCCCCCCCATCCCGGTCATTCACCTGGGCACGAATCGCTGCCCTGCTGGTGACCATCGTCCTGTTGACCGGACTTACCTACCTGGGAGTCTCGTCCAGCCCGGAAACGGTCTCGGTCTCGCAGGGGGCGCACGCCGGCCAGCTGACCATGCACCCGTGCACCTATCCCACCGAGAACGGCGCCTACCGCGCCGACTGCGGAACGCTCGTCGTGCCCGAGAACCGGGCAGACCCCCGGTCGCGCCTGATCGCGCTGCCGGTGATCCGGATCCTGGCTCGCTCATCCCACCCGCTGGCGCCAGTCTTCCGGCTCAACGGCGGCCCGGGCGTGACCAACATGACGTTCCCCCAGGCGAGCCGCCTGGCCGCCCAGCACGATGTCGTCATGGTCGGCTACCGCGGCGTCGACGGCTCTTCGGTGCTGAACTGTCCCGAGGTGACGGCGGCGCTGAATAGCTCCGCCGACTTCCTCGGCAAAGCGTCGCTGAGCGCGTACTCCCAGGCCTTCGCCTCGTGCGGACAGCGGCTTGAGCGATCCGGCGTAGACCTCGCCGGCTACACGCTGGCGGAGCAGGCCGACGACATCGAGGCCGCTCGCGTCGCGCTCGGCTACCAGCGCATCGACCTGGTCAGCGAGAGCGCCGGGACCCGTCTCGCGATGATCTACCAGTGGCGGTACCCGGACAGTGTCGACCGCTCGGCGATGATCGGGGTCAACCCGCCCGGGAACTTCCTCTACAGCGGTACCGAGACCGATCAGGGGATCGAGCTTTACTCGGCGCTGTGCGCGCAGGATCCTGCCTGCCGGGCCCGCACCGCCAACCTCGCCGCCAGCATGCAGCACACGGCGGCGCACATGCCGAGCCGGTGGTACTTCCTGCCGATCAAGCCGGGCAACGTGCTGGTCGGGACGCTCCTCGGGCTCCCCGACGAGACCTCGGGAGGCGGTGGCGTACTGGCCGGGCCGAACACCCTCGACTCGTGGATCTCCGCCGCGCATGGTGACCCGAGCGGCTTTTGGCTGCTATCGGAGATGGCCGGGCTCATCCTCCCCACGTCGTTCGTCTGGGGCGAGTTTGCCAGCATCGGGCTGGCCGACGCGCAGCCCGCCGCGCGCTATTTCAGCTCCGGCGCGGACCGGGGCTCGATCATCGGCAATCCCTTCACGCAGTTCTTGTGGGGGGCAGGAGGCCTCGCCGACTGGCCGGCCAACCCGGGTGAGAACCAGTACACCAGCGTGCAGAACTCGAACGTTCCGACGCTGCTCATCGGCGGGACGCTCGACTTCCAAACGCCGGCCCAGAACGCCACGAAGGAGCTGCTGCCGCACCTTTCCATCGGGCATCAGGTCATCCTGTCCGGGCTCGGGCACGCGGAAGACTTCTGGTCCTACGAGCCGAGCGCCAGCACGCAGCTGCTGACCACGTTCTACGCCACCGGCCGGGTCGACACGTCCCGCTACACCCCGAACAAGGTCAGCTTCACCACATCGTCCAGGCAGACAGCGGTGGCCAAGGACATCCTTGGGACAGTGATCGTCGTCGTCGTCCTGGCTGGCCTGTCGCTGCTCTGGATAGCGCGCCGGGTACGCAAGCACGGTTCCGCCGGGCGCAAGACCAGCGTCCTGGCCCGCACCATCGTCCCGGTCGTGCTCGGGCTCGGCGGCTTCTTCGGAGCAACCCTAGTCGTCATGACGCTGTGGCCCGCGCTGTCCCTGGCCAGTGAACTGCTCAGGATTCTCGCCCCCAGCGGGCTGATCGCGCTGGGCCTCTACCTGGCCTGGACTCACCGCGACTGGGACCGTGCCACCAAGTCACTCGGGCTCCTGGCCGCAACCGCCGGCGCCGTGCTCGGAGGGTGGCTCGGGTTCACCGCGGCATCCGGGCTGTTCGCGCTCGTCACCACCACGATCGGAGCTGCCGCAGCAGGCAACCTCGCCCTGATCGCCGTTAGCCTCTTCCGCGAACGGTCCGCGCGCGGCCATGGCAACGACCCCGCCGCAACCTACCCCGTAGCGCCCGCTCCGGGCAGCCTCGCAGCTCACGCGGCGCACCATGGCGACGCCCACCACGGCTCCGCAGAAGGCCCGTGACGCTGACCGTCATGATCCTCAGGGCCGGGCTGCGACTACCAGGCCACCGGGATCGTCCTGACGGCCCGCGAAGGCCTTAAGCAGACCCCGGCCCCTTGCCAGAGGCCGGGGTCAGCCTCCTGTCTGACCGGCCCGGCTGCGCGTGCCCCGGCGCTGGACCGGTGGCTGTTCCCAGCCCGCTGCCGCGCGCCAGTCCCGTGGGCACGTCACGCCGGCCTGCGCGGGCCGGGTGTTCAAGGCCAGGGTCGCCCAGATCGGCACCATCGCTCAGGCTGACTGGAGGCAGTACCTGAGGTAGACAGCACCGCTGGCGAACCGCTGCGTATCAGTAGCTCCAGATCTGAGCGGATGCCGTCGGGAAGCGCTCGCTTGCCACCTGCGACGACAACAGGGACCAGGAATAGCCGCACCTCGTCGGCCAGCTCGCCCGGCAACTGGCCGACCCCAGCCGGCCGACGCTCGGACCATCGGCCAGCTCGGCCGGTACAAGGGCCTGGATGCACGATCCCTGG
>CAWBDS010000002.1:0-1561112 GCA_963787645.1 uncultured Actinomycetes bacterium
ATCGAGACGGGCCGATGGGGGCGCCCCGTGACCACGACGCGGCCATCGCCGTGTACCGCCGTGCGGCCGAACTCGGCGTCGACCACATCGACACCGCCCAGTTCTCCGGACCCGGTGTCGCCGACCATGCCTCCTGCGATCGGCATACCGCCGTCGCTACCTGAGGCTGGCACATATCACCGACGGAGCATTTGGGGTACGTTCGCTGGAACGGAACGGAGCAGTTCATGACCCCCGAGGAGCAGTTGCAGGTGGTGCGGAAGCACTACGCACTCAACGCAGCCGGAGATTGGGAAGCGGCAGGGGAGCTGCTGACCGACGATTTCTTCATCGCCATCCCGCCCTTCCAGCCATTCGCCGGCGTCTATCGGGGAAAGACGGCGTTCCGCGACCTCATCCCCAGGGTGGCGGAATCCATCGGTGTGAGCGGGATCCGATCAGTCGCGACGACCGTCGGGGACGGGTACGCGGTCGAGATCACCGAGTTCGTGTTCACCGGGTACGACGGACCGCCGATCCTCAACACGGAGGTCTTCCGGTTCCGCGGTGATCGGATCTGCGAGATCACGCCCTTCTACGCCGATCCCGAGCCGTGGATCGCCGCTGCGACCGCACACCGTCAGCGTCGGGGCGTCACGAGCTGACCGAACTTCTCCGGGGTGCGGGCCGCGAGCTCCCCGCGCTCGAACACCGCGCCGTCGACGTCCCCGAACCCCTGTCGCTGCTCGTCAGAGACGTGATCGAGTTTCAGGACGACTCGATGTCGTCTCTCTGCTTCCTGCCCGGGTGCTGGCTGCAGGCTGACGGCGTCATCAGCGCATTCCACTCATGACCAGAAGAACGGCTGAACGGCGAAAGGCGGAAGCACATGCGCGATGAAGAGAAGCTGCAGACACTGTGGGACAAGCGCGCGATCACTCGAACAATGCTGAGATTCGGGCATAGCCTCGACATCGGGGACTGGACGGCGCACTCCTCCTGCTTCACAGACCCCGTCAACATCGACTTCTCGAAGTTCACCGGGCTCGGCGAGGTCCGGCTCGGCCCCGTACTTTGGACACGTTTCGCCAAGGTGCTTCTCTCGACCGCGCCGCGTCACCACCTGCTGGGCAGCTTCGCGATCACCATCGACGGTGACCAAGCCTGGGCGACGGTCGACATGATCTCCAGCCTCTGGACGCCAGCGGAGTCGGGGCTCTCCGCGAACCGGCAGTACGGCTGGTTCGACGTGTCCTTCGCACGCCAGGGTGACGAGTGGAGGATCTCGCGGATGAAGCACGACTTCCAGGGAGTAGACGGGGGAGGCGCGGCTCCGCAGACGCACGACCCAGAATTCGCCCAGTTGTCCAGCGAGGTGTTCTCGCCAGCGCACCTGGCCGCGGCCCGGGACTACCTCGAGGAGATCGGCGAGAAGGCCGTGCGGTAGCCGACGGACTCGAATCCGCAGCATCGCCGGGTTCCACTGGCGAAGCGGCCGGCATCGCCGCCGCGTCGCTGCCCCTGGCCCTGGCCGCCGCCTCGCTGGACGCGCGGACGGCGACGCCGATGACGCCCTGCGCGGCCTGGAACAGCTAGCCAACGCCGAGGCCGCGTCGCTGCGGGACGCCGACCAGGCGGCCGGGCTCGCAGCCGTTATCGCCCGGACCGGCCTAAACCCGTGGGACGCGCACGGGACCGCCGTCGCCGGCGCGGCCATCTGCCCGATCCTCACCCTGGACGCCGCGAAATGGCACGGCCTGCCCGCCGACCCCGACGTCCCGCTGCACATCATCGAGATCACCGACCCGGACGCCGGGCCCAGGCAGCCCCGAACCGTAACCAGGCGCTGGGACGGATGCCCGGGTTGTCGCTTTATGTCAAGCCGGGCGCTTGCTCTGGCCGCTAACCAGAGCAAGCGATTCCTGGCGGCAATCGCGGCACCGGCACCGGCATTTAGCGTCGTGGTTGCGGCCGACCCAATGGCAGTCGGCGAACATGGCCGCCCCCGGCGAAACGAGCGGGTCGCTGTCGACCGCCAGGCCCGCGCCGAACTGCTTTACCACCCCACGCGCCTGCACGGCAAGCTCGGTAGCCACCAGCGCCTCCAAGCTCGGCAACGAACATTCCTCTGGCCGCATTGTCATCCTCGTCTCGTTTCGCGTCTGCGGCGTGCGGCGCGGACCTCGGTGTCGGCGACCTCGTCGGCGAGCAGGGCGTAGGCCTGGGTGGTCTCGGTTGAGGCGTGGCCGAGGCGGCGGCGCACGACCTCGATGGACACGCCGCTGTTAATCAGCTCGGTGGCGTGCGCGTGGCGGAGCTGGTGGATGCCGATCCCGGCGCCGGCAGCGGCGCAGTACTTCTTCCACCGGCTATGCGCCGCGTCGTAGGACAGCGAGCCGCCCCGGCCGTTGATGGACGCGCGGAACAGCGGGCCCGAGTTGTACCCGGACCGGGCCAGGTACAGCTTGAGCAGCGCCACGTAGCCCCGGTCGTCCAGCAGCACGGTGCGGACAGTGCTGCCCTTGCCGTGGAGGCGGGCGTGCTCGTCGTCCGGCCGCAGTTCCAGGTCCTCGACGTACATCCCGCACACCTTCGAGGCGCGCCGCAGACGTAAGCCGTCTCGAACAGCACCCGATCCCGCAGCACGTCGACCGGCACGTCCTTGCGCGGCCGCCGGAAGCAGATCACATCCAGCACCGCCGCGACGTCGGCGGAGGCCGCCCGGCCTCCGCAGCGTTCTGGGTACCTTGATGGCGTCGATCCGGTCCACCGGGCTGGCGTCCAGCAGCTCGTGCCGGACGGCCCACCTGCAGAACGAGGCGACCGCGGCGCGCTTGGGCGTCGCCGCAGC
Organism: uncultured Actinomycetes bacterium; assembly: GCA_963787645.1. GTDB lineage: Bacteria > Actinomycetota > Actinomycetes > Streptosporangiales > Streptosporangiaceae > Palsa-504. The sequence continues at coordinate 2,831 of CAWBDS010000002.1, forward strand.
GATGTTCGGGCAGGTGGCATCTCGCCATTGTAAGCAAAGTTGCCCGATAACGATTCTATTACCCTGAGTTACCTTGCCCTCAGCCGCAGCTATAGGAGTCCCGGGCCGGATACGCGGCTGAGCCAGAGCGTGTCCGTGAATCGCCGTTTGCGGACGCCAGTGCTTCTAGGACTTGGGTGTCCGGGATGTAGCCGTGAGTCATAATCAAGCCGAATGTACCCAGTCCGGCGGCAATCGAGAATGGCGTAACTATGTTCTATGAGCTGACAGACAACGCGGGTAAGAGCCTGGCACCTTCGGTTCTCTGGAGAAGGCGCAAGCCGCTGCCCCGGATGTCACTGACTGGCGTGCTGTTGATGAGGATTTCCGGTGGAATGGCTGGCGTGGTGACGCTGAAGCTGGAGACAAGCCGCACTACACGGTCCAGCTCCGCGCGTAGCAAGTCCGCCGGGCCATGCCCTCCTGCGGGTCCGAGAGCGGCATTTGCGATCTGGTCACCCTCGGCGTCAACCGTGTCGATCTCCGTGTTGCCGTTGTTCATCGCCTTTGTCCCGGCCCGCATGTCCCCCAGGGCGACACTGTCGCTGTCGCTGCTCAGTTCCGACACCGCGTCCTGGTAGTTCCCAGCCGCCTTGGAGTAGTCCGTCATGGCTTGCAGGTAGGCCATCCGCACGCCAGGGATGCACGAGGGTGGCGGGTCGGCTTCCCCTGACTGGGCGTCAGAGCCGAACGAAGCCGACGCGGACTGCAGGGAGGCCTCGGGCCCGGACAGGTCATCGCCTGCGTCTGCAGCATCTTCCAGGGCACCCGCCGCGCTCTCGATGTCGTTCATGTCGCCGAGCAGGGCCTTGAGATCTGTCTTGCCGCCGTTGCCCCTCCAGGAGATCCCCTGGGATCCGCATGATGGTGACACCGGGGCGGCGACTGCAGCGGCTTGCGCAGCGGTACCGGCATTGCTGCCGCCGCCGGAGCTGGCGCACCCGGCCAGGGCGGCGAGCGGGATAGCGGCGAGCAGAAGCTTCTTCAACGGTCCTCCCCCGTACGCGATCCTGAGGTGACCGCGTTTCCACTGGGAAGACGTGCGTGCGTCGCAGAGGGTGTACGCCTGATGCCGGATCGTAACTAGTCAGCGCGGCTCTGAGGTGGGAAGCCCCAGATGATCCGGTAAAGCTCAGCCAGCTTCGCCTCGGTTGGTTCCGGAGTGGCGTCGACCAGCTCCTTGATGCGCTGCAGCGTCTCGGGAGAGAAAGTCATCAGGTACTTTCCGGACGTTCGTCGCTGATAAGCGTCGCCGTAACGCTCTGGGCAGCTGACTATCATCGCGCGCAGCAGTTCTGTGTCCCGGCATCGGCGCGGCGCGTCGATCCGCTGCTCGGCCAGCGCCGCCAGCTCGATGCCGCGGCCGAGCCGCTTGTGCTCGTGCACGACGAGCGTGACCGCGACCCCGGACGCGCGCATCTCCCGGGCGAGGGCGACGGCCTTGTCGAGCTCGGGCCGGGTGACGGCGCGGGTGGAGATCTTCTCGGCGAAGATCCGGGTGACGCCCGCGGCCTTGAGCGAGTCAGTCTGGGTGTCCAGGGACTGGCGGACGGTGGAGGCGCGGGCGTACCCGATCCGCAAGGGCTGGGCCTGCCCGGCGCCGGCCGCCGCCGGCCGGGGCAGCTCGGCCCAGGCCGAGCCCGGCCTGCGGAGCGGCGGGGCCGGGACGCTGAGGGCCTTCGCCAGATGGGGCACGAGCCGGAACCGGGCGGTGTGGTACTGGGCGGCCACCCGGCCCTTGCCGGTCCGGCACGGCGACCCGGCAGGGGCGGCGCAGGAGGACATCGGGCAGTCGCTGGCCTCCACGCGCAGGAAGTCGTCGTCGCTCACCCCGGATCGTTTCATGTGGGTGTTTCACTTGTCCAGTCGATGCAACAACCCATGAAACACGGACGGCCCTGCTCGGCCCTGCCAGACGGGCTGTTTCATAGGTCCTCACCTGTGAAACAGGCCGGCCGGCCACAGGGCCAGATCGCTCTCCACAGGTCAGATTGCCCTCTGGCGGGACGGTTTGCGGGGATGTGACTTCGGTAAGGTCGCGGTGGTTTGATCTGGTCGTTGGCCAGTCCGGCCAGGCGGGCGGCTCAATCTGTCTGGCTCTCGGATGTTCCGCGCAATGTAATGCGCAATGGGTTTGCTACTGTGAAAGGCATGGCTGGAACTGGCGCGCGCCGCCCGGTGACGATGGCTGATGTGGCGAAGGCAGCCGGGGTTTCTGTCACGACCGTGTCGCATGTGGTGAACCGGACCCGCCTGGTGAGCCCGGAGAAGGTGCGGGCGGTGATGTCGGCCATCGCCGAAACAGGCTACGTGCCGGATAGCGTGGTCAGGTCTATGCGGACCGTTGGCAGCCAGACGATAGGACTGGCGATGTCGGCTATGTCTAATCCCTATTTCGGCGATGTGGTGCATGGCATGGAGCGGGCTGCGGCCAGGGCCGGCTATTCGCTGCTGCTGGCTGATACTCATGATGAGGTGGGCGAGGAACTGCGGGCGGTGTCCAACCTTCTGGAACGCAGGGTCGAGGCGATTGTGCTGGCACCGTCGGCGGAACCGGATGGCGCGCTGCTGTATGCCCGGCAGAGGGACGTTCCGGTTGTCCTGATTGACCGCTTCACCAGGGCGGGCGGCGACCAGATCGGGACCGAGAACGTCGAGGCCACCGCGGTCCTTGCCGGTCATCTCGCCAGCCTGGGTCATCGCCGGATCGGGATGATCACCGGCAAGGCGGGGCTGAGCACCACTGAGGAGCGGCTCGCCGGCTTCCGGCTGGGCCTTCACCGCAATAACCTGCGGCTGGATGATGGCTTGGTGCTGTCCGGGGAATCCAGCGTCGGGCCGGCGGAAAGGGCATTCCACGGGCTGCTGGCATTGCCGGAGCCGCCGACGGCGCTGGTTGTCGGCAATAACCAGATGACGATCGGTGTTATGCGGGCCGCGAGGGACGCCGGGATCTGCGTGCCCGGAGATGTCGCTGTCGTGGTCTTTGACGATTTCGAGTGGGCGGATCTGTTCCACCCGCGGCTGACTGTCATCGCCCAGCCCACTCGCGTGCTGGGGGAGCAGGCTGTCGAGCTAGTGTTGTCCAGGCTGGCTGACCCGTCCATGCCGGGCCGCCGGCTGGTATTGCAGCCGGAATTCATCCACCGTGAATCGTGCGGTTGCAAAGCCGGCTTACCGCCCTGGCCCCGGATGAGCGAGCCTGCGCATCCCGGCTATCCCGGCGATGATGGATTCCTGTGAGAATCCGGCAGTTGCCAGTTACCGGGCAGCACAGCGCCGGTGCCTCGTGGTGGCAGCGCCAACTGCCTGGCATGCGGCCCGGCCCCCGTCCGGTGGCGCTCGTCAGGGCGCTGCGGCGAGATCATCAGCCCGCCGGCTGCATCACCATCGGTGCCGCCGCGACGCCTGCTCGCCCCTCCGGTGCGGCGGCGGCCTCTCCCTGGTACCGCGGGTCCCGTGTGGGGACGGACGCCAGCCCCGGTTCACCGCCTGATCAGGGTTTAGTAACTGTAAGAAACTTGTAATTTACTTTCCGCCACAAGCGTGCCCCGGTCAGCGACCATCCTGATATCTATCTGTAACAAATCTGTTACCTCAAACGGCTGCGCAACGGATTGCGCAATCCTTTTTACAGGCGCATGATTGCCAGGCAACAGCTGCTTCCAGGGACGGCGAGCGATCCGGGCACGAGCCCGGGCCGCACCGGCGCCCCGGCGCTCGGAAAGGAGTCCGTGTGAACCCGCTACAGCCAGGCCCGGGATCCGGGGGGGCCGTTGCCCCGGCCGACGATCAGCCCGGGGGCAAAGAAGCTCAGGCGGCCTCGCCGGTGGCCGCCGCAGAACTGGTATCGGTGTCGAAAGCGTTCGGCCCGACGCAGGCCCTGTCGGATGTGTCGGTCTCATTGCGGCCGGGCGAAGTGCTGGCGCTAGTCGGTGAGAACGGTGCCGGGAAGAGCACCTGCGTGAAGGTGCTGGGGGGGCTGTACCGGCCGGACTCAGGCCAGGTGCGGGTAGCGGGCCGCGAGGCGCCCCTGCACGGCCCGCTCGACGCCCAGCGCCTGGGTATCGCGGTGGTCAACCAGCAGCCCGGCCTGTTCGGCGACCTGTCCATTGCCGAGAACATCTTCGCCGGGCGGCTGCCTCGCACCCGGGCCGGGCTGATCGATCATGCCCGCATGCGCCGTGAGGCGGCCCGCGCCCTGGACCGGGTCGGGCTGCGCCGGCACCCCAGTACGCTGGCCGGCTCGCTGCGCACATCCGAACAGCAGATGGTCGAAATCGCGCGGGCCCTGGCCGCGGAGGCCACCGTGGTCATACTCGACGAGCCGACGGCCGCGCTGTCGACCGGCGAGGTCGACAGGTTGTTCGAGGTCATCGGCGAGCTCCGCGAGGACGGCGTGGCGCTGTTGTTCGTCGGGCACCGCCTGGAGGAGATATTCCGGATTTCTGACCGGATGACGATCCTTCGCGACGGGCGGCTGGTGGATACCCGCCGCACCGCTGAGATGACCGAAAGCGAAACGGTCCGGCTGATGGTCGGCCGGACCCTGACCAACCTGTACCCTCAGCGGGATGCCGCACCGGGCGACGTGATGCTCGAGGTAACCGGCCTGGCCGCGCCGAGCGGCCTGCACGATATCAGCCTGAGCATCCGGGCTGGCGAGATCGTCGGCCTGGCCGGCCTGGTCGGCAGCGGACGCACCGAACTGGCCCGGGTGCTGTTCGGCACTGATCCGAAGAACTCCGGGTCGGTCCGCCTGGCCGGCCGTGAGGTGACAGTCCGGTCACCGGCCGACGCTATGGCGCGCGGCATCGCCTACGTCTCCGAAGACCGGCGCGGCCAGAGCATCATCGAGGACTTCACCATCCTCGACAACGCCACCCTCCCGGTGATCAAGGACGCCACCCGCCTCGGAATCGTGCTGAAACGCCTGGAGATTGCCCTGGTCTCCGGGTCGCTCCAGCAGATGAACCTCCGGTTCCACAGCTACGACCAGCCGGTCGGCACCCTGTCGGGAGGCAATCAGCAGAAGGTCGTGCTGGCCAAGTGGCTCGCCACCCGTCCGCGTCTGCTCATCCTGGATGAGCCCACGCAGGGAGTCGACGTGGGCGCCAAGGCCGAGGTGCACCGGATCATCTCCGAGCTGGCCGCGCAAGGGCTGGCGATCCTGCTGATCTCATCGGACATGCCGGAGGTCCTGGGCATGTCCGACCGGGTGCTGGTAATGCGCCGCGGCCGCCTGGCCGGCGAGTTCTCCGGAGCCGAGGCGACTCAGGAAACAGTCGGCGCCGCGGCAACAGGCGCGGCCATGGACGGCGAGCCCGCCACGGCCGTGCCGCAGCCGCAGGCCGCCGCGCAAGCCGCTGCGGACACCGTCGCGCCGGCGAAGACGGCCGCGCCTGTCAGGGGCGGCGGCGGCGCCCTGCTGCGGCATCTGGCCGGCCGCCGCGAAATGGGACTCCTCGGCGTGCTTGTCCTGATGGTGATCCCCATCGTGGCGATCAACCCGCGCTTCCTCAGCGCGGCCAACCTGTCGAGCCTGTCCGCGGACGCCGCGCTGGTCGGCATCGTCGCGGCGGGCGAGCTGCTGGTGGTGCTGACCCGGAACATCGACATATCGGTCGGATCCGTGATCGGGCTCAGCGCGTTCTTGTTCGGCTCGTTCGTCAAGGCCCACCCCGGCACGCCGCTGATCGTCCCGGTGGCCCTCGTCGTGGCCGTGGGCCTTGCCTGCGGCGTGATCAACGGCGTGATCGTCGGATACGGGAAGGTCCCGTCGATCGTGGTGACCCTCGGCACGCTGTACGTGTACCGGGGAATCGATGCCATCTTGTCCAACGGCAAGGAAATCGCCCCCGGCGACATCCCGCAGTCCATGCAGAACGTCCTGTCCCGCCAGATCCTCGGGATCTCGGTCCTGGTGTGGCTGTGCGTCCTGGTGTTCGCGGCGGTAGGCAGCGCGCTCCGCTGGACGTTGCGCGGGCGGGAGATCCACGAGATCGGCTCGAACCCGGACGGCGCCCGGCTGATCGGCGTCCATATCAACCGCCGGATCCTGACCGCCTTCGCCGCTTCGGGCCTGCTCGCCGGGCCTGGCCGGCGCGCTGTGGGCCCTGCACTACGGAATCATCGACGGCCAGAGCGCCTACGGCCTGGAACTGACCGTGATCGCCGCCGTCGTGGTCGGCGGCGTGGCGCTGCGGGGAGGCTCCGGGACCGTCCTCGGCGTGGCGCTCGGCACGCTCGTGCTGTTCACCATCCAGAACGTCATGGAACTGGCCAAAGTCAACTCCGACGACCTGGAGGCCGTGTACGGCGCGGCCATCATCCTGGCCGTGAGCATCGACATGCTGATCGCCCGCCGCGGCGCCCGGCACACGGCGGTGATCTGATGCACGCCAAACTGCTGAACCGGCTCGGCCGGTGGGAAACCATCCTCGCGGCCTGCGTCGTGATGCTCATCATCTTCTCCGCGCTGACCACGCCCGGTTTCCTGGGCGCGCTTAACATCCAGACCTCCATTTCCAACATGTCGGACACGGCACTGATGACCTTGCCGCTGGCCCTGCTGATCATCGCCCGGGAGATCGACATTTCCGTGGCCAGCATCGCCGGGCTGTCATCCAGCTGCGCAGGACTGGCCCTCAGCCATCACAGTCCCCCCGCCATCGCCATCCCCGTCGCGCTGCTGGTGGGCCTGGCCTGCGGTGCGTTCAACGGCTTCTGTGTCACCGTCCTCAAGGTTCAGTCCCTGGTGGTGACCCTGGGAACGCTGGCGCTGTTCCGCGGCCTGTGCTATGTGCTGCTGGGCAGCAACGTGATCACCGCCATCCCGGCCGGGCTGGTCAGCTTCAGCAACGCCACCCTGTTCGGCACCGTCCTCCCGCTCGATATCCTGCCGTTCCTCGTCGCCGCCCCGCTGTTCGCCATCGCGCTGCACCGGATGCCGACCGGGCGCCGGATCTGTGCCATCGGCGGGAATCCCCCCACGGCCCAGTATTCAGGCGTCCGCGTGGGCCGGATCAAGTTCGGCCTGTTCGTGGTGTCCGGTCTGATGAGCGCGATCGCCGGGCTTATCAACATGGGGCTAACCAGCCAGGCATCCCCCGATGCCTTGCTCGGTAACGAACTCGTGGTACTCACCATCGTGTTCCTCGGCGGCATCAGCTTCCTCGGCGGTAAGGGACGGATAAGCGGCGTCGTACTGGCCCTCGTGCTCGTCATCTCGCTTACCAGCGTGCTGGAGCTCCGCAACGTGAGTTCCTACGCGCAAGGCACCGCCATCGGCATCCTGCTGATCTTCTCGCTGCTCCTGTCGAACATGGCCCGGGAAATCTCCGCCAGGCTAAGCAGCCGCCGGCAGCGCCGCCGCAGCCAGCAGGCCCTGCAGACCAGCTGAACCCGCCCGGCAGCCGGCAACGGCGAGCTACCTGCGGCCAGCACCAGATCCCGGTCAAGCCGGGCAACAACCCAACCGCTCTTCTCACGCCAAGGAAAACACTCATGAAACGCTCCAGGATTACCGTTACCGCCGCGGTCATCGCCGCCGCGGCCCTGACCGGCTGCGCAGCCAGCACAGCCGGCACCGCGGCCACCAGCAGCCAGAACTCAGCCTGCAAGAGCGGCAAGGGCACCATCGGCTACATCCCCAAGCTGGGCACCGACCCCTACATGGTCACCGTCCACAACGCGGCCGACGCCGCGGCCCAGGCGACCGGCGGCCGCGTCATCTACACCTCCCCCAGCCAGGCCACCGGAGCAGCTCAGATCCCGTTCGTCGACCAGCTGATCTCCGACAAGGTGTGCGTCATCGCGATCTCCGGCAGCGACGCGAACTCCACCGCCGCCGCGCTTGCGCGGGCCAAAGCGGCCGGCATCAAGGTGATGTCCTGGGACTCCGATATCGCGGCCTCCTCCCGCTCGGTCTTCGTTGACCAGGCACCAACCCCCCAGCTGGGCGCCTACATGCTCCAGAGCATGAACAACCTGCTCGGCCCGTCCGGAGGCCAGTTCGCCATCTTGTCCTCCACGCCGACCGCGACTAACCAGAACGCGTGGATCGCGGCCATGAAAACCCAGCTGGCCACCAACCCCGCGTACAAGAACCTGCACCTGGTAACGGTCGGCTACGGCCAGGAGGAAGCCAACACCAACGCCCAGCAGGCAGTAGCCCTGGCACAGGCCTACCCGCAGCTCAAAGGCATGATCATCCCGGCCGGCATCGGCTACCCGGCGGCCGCGCAGGCACTGTCCCAGATCGGGGCGGTCGGCAGGATCAAGCTCACCGGCCTGGCGCCCAGCACGCTCATCAAGAAGTACATCCAGACCGGCGACGCCCAGGACGTGTGGTGGAACGTCACCAACCTCGGGACGCTGTCCTACTACGCCGCCCAGGCCCTGGCCGAGGGCAAGATCACCGGCGCCCAGGGCCAGACATTCACCGCCGGGAGCCTCGGCACGTTCAAAGTCGGCGCCAACGGCGTGGTGCTGCTCGGGAACGCTGACATCGTCACCGCCAAGAACGTGAACCAGTTCCCGTTCTGACCGCGATGCGCGCCGGCCCCGGCGGTGATCCCCGGGGCCGGCGCAGTCCGCGCGGCTAGCCGCGCGCAGATAAGGAGCCACGGCCCATGCAACCCAGCCCACCAGCCCACCAGGCCTCCGCGGCCACCCCGCCAGGTCAGCAGCGGCAACCCGCCATCCGGCGGCCCTCATCCGCATCAACCGCGGAACCCCCTCCCCACGTCACCCTGACCATGGCTGGGCTCGCAGCACGAGCACGCCGCCTGATCAGGCCCGGCCGGCGCATACTACTCGGGATCGCCGGCACGCCGGGCGCCGGCAAGTCCACCGTCGCCGAAGCACTGCAGCACGCACTCAGTGAAACCGTGGCTGTGGTCGGCATGGACGGCTTCCACCTCGCCCAGGATGAACTCACCCGACTAGGGCGGCAGGACCGCAAAGGAGCTCCCGACACCTTCGACTCATTCGGCTACGCCGCCCTCCTCAAACGGCTCAAAGACAACACCGACCCAGTCGTCTACGCACCCGCGTTCCGCCGCGACCTCGAAGAGCCGGTCAGCGGCTACCTCCGCATCGACCCCGCAACGCCGCTCATCATCACCGAAGGCAACTACCTGCTCCTCGACGACGACGGATGGAGGCTCGCCCGCCGGCAACTCGACCACGTCTGGTTCCTGGACCTGCCTGATCAAATCCGCCAGCACCGTCTGACACTCAGACACCAGAAGCACGGCAAAGACCCCGAGGCCGCCCGCCGCTGGGCCACCGGAAGCGACCAGGCCAACGCCGGCATCGTACGCGCCAGCCAGAACGCCGCCGACCTCATCATCACGGTCATTGACGATGACCGTCATGACCCGGCACGCCCGCGGCAAGCCACAGCACCACGCTGACCTACGGACCAGATGAGCCATGAGCGTTGCCGGGGCCTATGTCCTGGGTCTCGCCGTGCTGCCCAGCGAGCGGCAGATGGCGCCGTGGCAGTGTTGATGGGACCTGGACTAAGTGGCCGGGCACTGAACGCTGCTCGATGACTAGCCTCCGGAACTCTCATCACCCCGCCACATCCGAACGGCCAGCGGCGTAACCCGCCGGTTCTCAGCCCTGTTAACGCCATTGACCGTTCCGTTGTTGGTAGACCCCCTGCGCGGCGAGAGCGGAACAATCTGGGGGAGGCTACGCTAGGTTGTTCCGCTCTCCAACCCGGATTAATATTGGCCGCACGCGACCAGGCACGAACCAGAAACCGGGAAAGACCCTGCAATCCGCCAAGGGCGTCACCGAGCTGGGCTAATGGCTCCCATGTACCTTGTGACAGCGGCCTTACCGGTACCGCATCTCCGGCAGGGCGCCCTGGCCGAGTTCGTCCGCGGCATCCTGCACCGCGAGCGCTGCCCTATTGAGGGCTGGTTCGCGAGGTCGGCCGCGCTGCCGGCCAGATGTCAGCTGACTGCCGGCTCATCAGGCGCGTTGGTATCACGTGCAGCTGGGGCAGCTCGTCGGCGCCGGCGATGCGCCGCAGCAGGAGCTCGGCGCTCAGCTTGCCTATGGCGGCCGGATCCTGGGCCACCACGGTAACGGCCGGCTGGAGCAGGTCGGCGAGCTCGAAGTCATCAAAGCCGAGCAGTGCGATCGAGCGCTCGCGGCCGAGCTGACGCAACGCGCGCACGGCCCCGATCGTGATCATGTTCTGGGCGGTAAACAGTGCCGTGGGCGGGGTTGGCCCGGACAGCAGTTCCAGGCAGGTAGCTGCGGCCTGCTCCGGTGCGTGAATGCCGTGGCGGACCAGCGAGGGGTCGGCGGGGACGCCGGCCTCCGACAGTGCCTCCAGGTAGCCCGCATAGCGTTCTTGGGCCGGCACGATTGACTGCAGGTCGCCAAGGTAACCGATCCGGCGATGCCCCCGGCCGATCAGGTACCGCACGCCGGCGGCGGCGCCCTCGCGGTTATCCGCCACTACGGCGTCGGCGGCCAGCAGCATGGGCGGCCGGTCGGCGAACACCAGGGCCGTGCCGGACCGCTGCTCCAGCTGGAGATAGCGGTGGTCATGGCCGGCCGGGACCATGATGAGGCCGTCAACGCGGCGGGCAATCAAGTCCAGTGCCAGCTCGCGTTCCCGGTCTGGGTCCTCGTTCAGGCTGCCGGCCAGCACGCCTATCCCGGCCGCCGAGGCCACGTCTTCGACGGCCCGGAAGATGGCCGCCGAGAACGGGTTGGACATGTCCTGGACGAGCAGCCCGATCGTCGAGGATCTCCCGTCACTGCGGCGAAGGCTGCTGGCGGTGTGGTTTGGCTGATAGCTCAGCTGTGTCGCGGCGGCGCGCACCCGCTCAGTCAGAGCGGCGCCCACAGTCGGCTCGCCGTTGACTACCCGGGACACCGTCTTCAGGCTGACCCCGGCCAGGGCGGCCACGTCGCGCATGGTTGGCCGCCGCCGCTGAGACAACGATGCCTCAGCTACCGAGTGAGAGAAGAGACTAGTCATAGTGCACCCATACCTGCAGGTTATCGCAGATTAGTCAGATCCTTGACATCGGCACATAGCGGGCGTACAAATATGAGACAACGTTGTCATAGCCAGTCTATCCTGCTTCGGAGGGAGCATCGATGAGATATCACGTCCCCCGCAGAAGTCTTGCGGCTGTACCCAGATGGGCTCGTTACGCCGTCGTGGGGGCTGCCGCGGCGGTCACCGTGGCTGCCTGCGGCGGCGGCAACGCGGCGACCGGCGGTGGCTCGAACGCCGGCAGCACGGCCAAGGCCAACGGCCCGGTGCAGGTTGCGCTGATCCTCAAGGACTTCACCAACCCGTACTTCATCTCGATGGAGAACAGCGCCAAGGCAGACGCGGCGAAGATCGGCGTGAAGCTGACCGTCTCGGCCGGATCCAGTGACGGTGACACCACCACCCAGATCAGCGCCATCGACAATGCGATCGCCGCGGGCGACTCGGGCATCATCATCACCCCGAACGGCAACGCCGTGAATCCCGCGCTGGACCAGGCGAAGGCCCATCACCTGCTGGTGATCGCGCTCGACACCGTGCCCACGCCGCCGAGCACCGCCGATCTGACCTATGCCACCAACAACTTCCAGGCCGGCCAGCTGATCGGCCAGTACACCGCCAAGCGGCTCAACGGCAAGCCCGCGGACATCGCCATGCTTGACCTGTCCAACACCCAGGTGATCTCGGTGGACATCAGCCGCGACCACGGCTTCCTCACCGGCATGGGCATCGCGGTCGGCAACGCCGGCCTGAACGGCGCCGAGCCCAAGTCGGGCACCTACAAGGGCCAGCTGGGCGGCAGCGGCAGCTACAAGATCGCCTGCCAGCTGACCACCCAGGGCGCGGTGCCCGGCGGCCAGACGGCGATGGAGCAGTGCCTGACCAAGGACCCGAACATCAACGTCGTCTACGCGATCAACGAGCCGGCCGCGGAGGGCGCCGGGACGGCGCTGAAGGCAGCGCACAAGACCGGCGTCATCGTGGCGGCGATCGACGGCGGTTGCGCTGACGTCCCCTACCTGCAGAGCGGGGAGATGACGGTCACCGCGGGCCAGTTCCCCGGCAAGATGGCCGCCGACGGCGTGAACGCGATCTACACGCTGGCCAGGACCGGCAAGAAGCCAGCCGCGACGCCGGGCCTCGGCTTCTACAACACCGGCACCAAGCTGTACACCGATAGCCCGATCACCGGCGTGCCGAGCATCACCACCACCCAGGAAACCAGCCTCTGCTGGCAGGCATGATCCTGGCAGGCAGCTGACCTCCGGGCGGGAGGCAACCTCCCGCCCGGATCACCCCCGTAGCACCGAATTGCGCGGCACGGGATCCTGACATTCAGTGCGAAAGGACTGAGCACCGGACCATGACAGCAGTCATCGAGCCCACCGGCGAGGTACGCGAGAGCGAAGAGCTCGTCGCCCGCCTCCAGCACACGCTGCACCGGCATCCTGCGATCGGCCCGGCGAGCGTGCTCGTCGCGGCCGTCATCGTCTTCTCCCTCATCAACCACCGGTTCCTGAACCCTACGAACCTGTCGCTGCTCGTCCAGCAGGTCGCCGTGCTGGCCACCCTGGCCATCGGCCAGACCATGATCATCCTGACCGCCGGCATTGACCTGTCGGTCGGCGCGGCCGCGATCCTGGCCCAGATGGTGATGGCCCAGACCGCGGCCAATAACGGCGTCCCGGGACCGCTGGCGCTGCTCCTGGGCATCGCCGTCGGCGCGCTGACCGGCCTCATCAACGGCCTCCTCGTCACCAGGATCAAGCTCCCGCCGTTCATCGTGACGCTGGGGACGCTGAGCATCTACACCTCGATCGGCCTGAAGTATTCCAATGGCGCCTCGGTCTACGCCACCGCCATGCCGAAGATCTTGATCTGGACCGGGAACTACGTAGACATCGGCCCGTACCAGCTGACCACCGGCGTGATCTTGATGCTGGTGCTGTTCGCGGTGACGAGCTACGCGCTCACCCGCACCTCTTGGGGCCGGCACGTGTACTCCACCGGCGACGACCCCGAGGCCGCCAGGCTGTCGGGCATCAAGACCAGCCGGGTGCTGCTGAGCGTCTACCTGGCCGCCGGGGTGATCTTCGGGCTGGCGGCCTGGATCCTCATCGGCCGGGTCGGGGTGGCCAGCACCAACAACCTGACCACCGCGAACCTGGACAGCATTACCGCCGTCGTGATCGGCGGCACCAGCCTGTTCGGCGGCCGCGGCGCCGTCCTCGGAACGCTGTTCGGCGCCCTCATCGTGCAGGTGTTCCAGAGCGGCATCTCGCTGGCCGGAGTGCAGAGCCTCTACCAGGTGCTAGCCGAGGGAATCCTCGTCATCGTCGCCGTCGCCCTCGACCAGTGGATCAGAAAGGTACGCCGATGAGCACGGAAGTAGACACCAGCGGTATCAAGGCGGGCCGCCCGGGAGGCCCTGTCATGTCGGGGACGCCGACGCTCGAAGCACGCGGGCTGGTGAAGACGTTCGGCCATGTGGTGGGACTGGCCGGCGTCAGCCTGAAGCTGTATCCGGGCGAGGTGCTCGCCATCATCGGCGACAACGGCGCCGGCAAGTCGACGCTGATCAAGTGCCTGTCCGGGGCACTGACCCCCGACGAGGGCGAGATCTTGATGGACGGGGCCAAGGTCGAGTTCAAGAGCCCGGTCGACGCCCGGCAGGCCGGCATCGAGACGGTGTTCCAGACCCTCGCGGTCGCCCCCGCCCTGGATATCGCCAGCAACCTCTACCTCGGCCGGGAGATCCGGGCCAAGGGCCCGCTGGGCACGGTCTTCCGCATGCTCGATACCCGCGGCATGCGGGCAGCGGCGAAACAGCGGCTCCAGGATCTCGGGATCGGGACGATCCAGGACATGACCCAGAAGGTGGAAACCCTGTCGGGCGGTCAGCGCCAGGCCGTCGCGGTCGCGCGTGCGGCCGCCTTCGGCTCGAAGGTCGTCATCCTGGACGAGCCGACCGCCGCCCTCGGGGTTCGCGAATCCGGCCAGGTGCTGGCCCTGGTCAAGCGGCTGCGCGACAGGGGCCTGCCCGTCATCTTGATCAGCCACAACATGCCGCAGGTCTTCGAGGTCGCCGACCGGATCCACATCCAGCGCCTCGGCCGCGCCGCCGGCGTCATCACCCCGCGCAGCCACACGATGGAGGAGGCCGTGGCCATCATGACCGGCGCGACCACCCTCGACGGAGCAGCCGCGGACAGCACCGCGGCCAGCGGCGGAGGCGGCAGAGCCGGAGATGGCAGAGCCGGAGCCGACCAGCCGGAAAACACCGGCACTGACTCCGGCACCGCTTCATGATCCTTGGTCGCCGGCGAGAGCCTGGTGGATCTGATCATCAGGCCTGACGGCAGCATTTACCCCAGTCCGGGCGGCGGTCCGTTCAATGCTGCCCGGACGATGTCCCGGCTCGACCAGCCGACACGGTTCCTCGGCCGGTTTTCCGCTGACCCGTTCGGCGTGCGCCTCGCCGACCGGCTGCGCCAGGACAAGGTGAAGATAACTTCCGCCAGCCCGGTCCCGGAACCCACCGCGCTGGCGATCGTGGCGCTCAGCGGATGCGGCGCGCCAGAATACTGGTTTCACCTGGCCAGCACGGCCGGCTTCCAGCTGGACCGGCCAGCCGCGCAGCAGGCGCTGGCGGCCGGGATCTCGGCTCTGCACATCGGAACGCTCGGGCTGGTCGTGGAGCCGATGGCGACGGAGATCGAGCAGCTTGTGACCGAGCTGCCGGAATCCGCGCTGCTGCTGCTGCTTGACCCAACTGCCGGCCCTGGTGCCACGCCTGACGGCGACGCGTACCGAGCCCGGATCAAACGGATCCTGCCGCGGCCAGCGTGGCCGATGCCGCGCGCGCCGGCTCTTGATACTGGCACGATCGCGTATTCAACTTACGCGTATTCTCCCCGGCCGGATGGTGCCTGGTTCGTCCTGAAACGTTTTGTGAGGCCGACGGCCTGGCAGCCAGGGATGTTGGGCTTCGCGCACACGCTCACGCCAATGACGCCGCCACGCTCACGCTGAACGTGGCGGTTAACACAGGACGTTTCTCAGTTCCTGGAGCCGGGGCCACAGGTATCTGAGCCCCTCGGCGACGTCCATGGTGGCCAGGCGTTCCACCTCGCCGCCGCGTTCCAGTTCGTGCACCAGGTCGACCACCGGTCCTTCGCCCAGGGCCCGCAGCGCCTGCTCGTAGGCGGGCGTGAGGTGAACGAACCGGGATATCAACGTGGCGAAGGTGCCGAGCTCATCGCGGCGCGGGCCGATCCTGGCCGGCTGGGCCCGGTGCGCCTCGCGTGCGGAAAGCCTGGCGAAGTCATGGCATCCGTCCCAGTAGCGGTCCGGTCCCGCGAACCGCACGGTGGTGATCGGGCCGAGCCGGATGGCGCCCGCGCATTGCAGGCACGGCTGGAGCGTGGTGGTGAGAACCAGATCCCGGCGGCGGCGGAACGGCAGCCGTGCCAGCACGTTCGTCTCGGCGTGAGCCAGCGCCGACCCGAATATCTCCCCGGGCGGCCCTCCGCTGTCGTTCACCCGGTTGCGGGCCGAGTAGATGATCTTCCCGTCCGGGGCGGAGGCGCAGGCACCCACTGCGATGTTCCCGGTTCGCAGCGCCTCCCACGCCTGGCGGAATGCCTCCTGCCACGGCTTATCCAGTCCCGTCCAGAGCGCCGCGGCAGCCGCCGCGCCGGCGGGCAGGAGGTCCACCGGATGAGTCTGGCCGGTCTGGCATCCTCCGGGCAACCGGCGGGTTCTGGGCTCTGTGACGGCAGGCCGCCTGTCATGAGTGTCCTTCGCTGGCCGCCGTCCCGTGGGCGGGGTAGCTGTTCCATGTGCCGCCTGCCTCGGCGAGGATCCTGGTGGTGGTGCCGTCGTGGTAGCCGAGGGCCTTCGCGATGACCGGGGCGGGTGCCTGCAGGACGAGCTGGCGGAGCGCGGCGGCCCGGCCGGCGCCACCGGGGATGCCCATGTCGCGGATCCGGTCCAGCAGGCAGGTGGGGTTGGCCGGGTGCCTGGGCCAGCGGCCGGGGAACAGCCACCTTGCACCTGCTTGGGTATCCGGGGATTCGGCGGCCAGGCGCAGCAGCATGCCGGCGAAGGGCTCGGGAACCGGGGCTGGCGGGTCGCCGAGCCGGATGAAGACCTGGCCCTGGTCGTCGCGGGTGATGTCGTCGGCGGTGAGCTGGACCAGACGGCTGGCGGGCTGGGCGTAGAGCAGCATCAGGCAGCCCGCGACCCGGTCCTGCAGCGGCGGGCCCTGGTCGGTGAGGATCGCCCTGAGCAGGGTGATGCGGCGGTGCTGCGTCATCGGTGCGGCCCGCTTCGGGACAGCGGCGGGGACCGTCAGCTTCGGCATCTGCCGGGCGGTGATGGCCCACAGGAAGAAGTCGCGGGCAGCCTGGCAAGCGTGGACGGTGCTGGCTGAGTGCCAGGCGTCCAGATCGGCCTGGGTGCAGCCGCGCAGGTCGCGGCCGCGGCCCGCGAGCCATCCGAGGAACTTGCGGGCGGTGGTGAACTGCTCGCCGGTGAACCGGCGGACGGCCGGGGTGAGTGGCTTGTGCCGGGCCCGGCTCCGGAGCCGCGGGAGCTGGCGCCAGGTTCCGTACTGGCGGAGAACCCGCTCGTGCGGGTCGCCGGCCAGGGCGGCGAGCTCGCGGTGCAGCCATGCCTCGGCGTAGAGCAGGTGCTTGTCGCGTGCCGGGAGCGCGCCGCAGGCCATCAGCAGGCTCCGCAGGTGGTTGACCATCCGCCAGTCCGGCAGGCCGTGCAGCGCCTCGTGGGTAAGCGGGATGGCCCCGGTAGCCAGCCCGGCCAGCAGCCCGGGAACCCTGGGGTCCCGGAGCCACTGCAGGCCGCTTTTGGCACGGACCGTGCTGAGCACGGGGTCGGCCAGCGCGCGCATCGGCGGGCTGACCTGCCCGGTGCCGTCGTCGAGGATGGCCGCCAGCTGCTCCTCCAGGCTGCACCGCTCGCATAGCCGCCCGCCCAGCAGCAGGACCTCCCGGCCGCAGCGGGCGCAGGTGAAGTCGCGGGTGATCCCGGCGCAGTCGCGGCAGGTGGCGGCGCCATCGCCGCGCCGGCCCGGCAGCATCCGGCCGGCACCGCAGCCGGCGCAGCGCCCGTAAGTCCGGGCGGCCTTATCGTGGCAGGTCCGGCAGACCGGGCCTTCCCAGTTCGCCGCCAGGCTCCCGCGGCGGCCGCAGCGGGCGCAGTCGCGTATGTGCCACCGCTCGTACTGCTCTTGGGTGCGGTAGGGCATGGCCTACTCCGGGCGCACCCTGGCGCGCTTGGGCCGGACGGCGGCCAGGTCCGTGATCTGCGGCGCGCCGGCGGCCGCGGCCTTGCGTGGTGTCATGTTGCCGGCCCTGGTCGCGATCAGCTCGGCGGGCGTGACGTCGAGGATGTCGCACAGCGCGGCCAGCACCGCCAGCGACAGCCGTTCCGGGGTGCCGCTGACCAGCCGGTGCACCTGGGAGGATGACAGCCCGATGCCCCGCTCGGCGAGCAGCGGCACCAGCTCGGTCGCGGTGAACATGCCGCGGGCCGCCATCAGCTCCCGCAGCCGCCACTGGTAGCTGACCTGCCGCCGCTGCCTCACTGCCGGCCTCCGGCGTCCAGGGCGCTGGTGATCGTCTGGTCCAGCGCGGTCCGCAAGGTGCGAGTCCGGTAATCCGACGACACGCACGTGTAAATCAACGTGGTCGAGGCATGCGCGTGGCCGGCCTGCTGCTGCACGAAAAACGCGTCCCAGCCTGCCTCGATCAGATGCGTGACATACGAGCGGCGCAGCGAATGAAAATCGACCCCGCCATCCAGGCCGAGCGCGTCCCGGTAGGCGGCGAACCGGGCGTTGATCTGCTGCAGGCCGACCCGCGGTGCCCGCTCCGAGGGCCACAGCGCCGGATTGCCCGCGGCCGCCATCAGCGGCCGGATCTCGGCAACCCACTGGGCCAGGATCTCCGGCAGCCACCCCCAGAGCGTCAACACGCTGCGCCGCTTAGGCGGCGACCCCTTGTTCGCCTTGCCATAGCGCACATAGCACACGCCGAACTCGCCGAACTCGGCGGCCTTGGGGTTACGGCCGAAGTCGGCGACATCGAGCATCCGCACCTCGCGGCGGCGGAGCCCGTAGGCATACGCGACCTTGAACAAGGCCGCGTCCCGGAACGCCGCCAGCCACCCCTTGCGCCCCGCGGCGCGGATCCGGGCGACCTGATCATCGGCGTGATCGAAGAACGCCTGCAGCTCATCGACGGTGAACGCCCGCTTGACCGGATCGCCCTCGGCGTCTTGGGCGTGCACCGCGGTGTTCCACTCATGGCACACCTGCACCGGGTGCGTGCCGAACCGCGCGGTGCACTGCTCCGCCCACCCGTACTCCGGGTCGGTCAGGTAATCACACAGCAGCCGGACCGCCTCCTGATAATGCCGCAGCGTCGAACGGCGCAGGCCGCGGACCGCCCGCAGGTCGGTGCACCACTCATCGACCAGCAGCGGCGTCCACCGCCACGGGAACGCCTCCGCGTGCACGGCGAACGCGCGTACCGCGCGCTCGCGGCCCTCGATCGTGCTGAACGCCAGGTTCCGGGCCAGCTGCTGGTTCCGCCATCCGTCGAGCATGGCGGTGAACACCTGCTCCTCCGGCCGCAGCAGCGGCACCCCACCGGCCAGATGCAGCCGCGCCACCCCGGGCGCAGACCCTCGCGAATCCACCAAGAACCCCCTGAACAGGAGTCGCACCCAATGCGACTCTCTCGCATCTGATGCGACCCTAGCAGCATAACCCCAGGCAACGGCGGATCCGGCGCCGGCGTCCGCGTGTCGCGCAGGCCTGGAACGCGGCACACCCCGCAACCCAGCGACAGTCGTATCAGCCCAGGCCGCACGCCCTTACCGGCACCCCCGACGAAGCGGAATAGCAAAGTGCCGTGAATGCCCATCTGATGCAATTGGCGTCACAAGCGACAACGGAACGGTGGTTGGCGTTAAGGAGCCGCGCAGGGCCGTCTTAACGCCACTGACCGTTCCAATGTCATCAAGGGGCCTGGGCCAGGCCTGCGGAAACGCTCCTGGCCCAGATGTTGAGCGTCACCAAAATGTCAGCGGAAACGTCACGACTATGTTCGTGGCGACGTCACGAGATGTCAGTAGCGCCGAGATCATCGGCTTCTGCTGAACCGTCAGCTTCGGTTCCGCGATTAGGCCGTCGGAACCACCTCCTGTCCCTGCGGCGCTGACACCACTGCGGGGTGCGTGCACACATGAACTCGGCGCTTGCGGGTAGCGCACGGGACCATGGTGACCGTTACCCGGGACTTCGCCGACGATATCGCTGAGGTCGCGCGGCTGCTGAACGAAGAACGAAGTCCAGGACCAGACGCTGCGCCGGCTGACGGAGATGGCGGCCGGGCTGGTCCCCGGCGCCACCGCGGCGGCGATGACGATCGCCGCGGGCAGCGGCGCTCATAGTTTCGGCGCGTCCGACCGGCGGCTGGAGGAGCTGCACCGCCTGCAGTTCCACGACGGCGCCGGCGGCCCGGTCGCGGAGACACTGCGGCATAACGAACCGCGCCGGATCGATGACACCGGCACCGAGCGCCGCTGGCCGGAATTCTGCGCCGCGGCCGCCCGGGCCGGGTTCGGCAGTTGCCTGGCGCTGCCGCTGCGGACCGACCGGCACCCGGCCGGCGCGGTCGCGCTGTACGGGGAGGGCCCGGACGTGTTCCGCGGTACGGCGCATGACATCGCGCTGCTGTTCGCGGCGCAGGGCGGCACCGCGGTGCGCAATGCCGCGCTGTACCGGCGTGCCGGCGCATGGCGGACAAGCTGCATGCCGGGCTGGCGTCCCGGGCGGTTATCGAGCAGGCCAAGGGCATCGTCCACGCCGAGCTGGGCGTCTCGCCGGATGAGGCGTTCGGCCTTCTGAGCCGGTATTCGCAGCACACCAATCAGCGGGTCAGAAAGATCGCCGCCAACCTGGTCCAGGGCCGGATAAGCTCGGCCGGACTCGGTCCGCCACCTCCCGGCCCCATGTGAGATGAGCGGCAGACCGCGGGCGCTGGGGCGGGCGCGGCGGCTCGGCGCCAGGCCATGTGCCCCGGATATAAGACGAGTGCGCGCCTGCGTCCTGATTCGGCTCACGATCATGAACTGTGGGGTGATCCGGTCGCGCTGGCCTGCGGGTTCTGTGCTCGTCCTGGACGGATTTGCGTGCTGATGCCGGACTGTAAGCTGCCGGGAGCATGCCGCCCTTGCCAGTGGCCAGCGTCAGATCGGAGGGCGCCGTGAAGACCATCGGGATCGTGGGCGGCCTGGCGTGGCCCAGCTCGGCCATCTACTACCGGACCATCAACGAGCTGGTGGCCAGGCGCCTGGGTGGCCTGCACTGTGCCAGGCTGGTGCTGGCGCGAACCGACTTCGCAGAGGTCGAGCGTTACCAGCGCGAGGGCCGCTGGGACCTGGTCGGGGATCTGCTCGCCGCCCAGGCCGGTCATCTCAAGGCCGCCGGGGCGGACTCTTCCCTCTTGGCGTGCAACACCGTCCACACCGCCAGCGAGCGCATCGAGAAGCTGGCCGGCCTGCCCTTCGTGCATATCGTCAACCCGGCCGCGCGCCAGATCCAGCAGGCCGGTTTCACCACCGTCGGGCTGCTCGGCAGCCGGTACACCATGACCGGCACGTATTTCGCGGGCCGGCTCCGCCGACGCTACGGACTGAACGTCCTGGGTACGCAACAGTGCGTGAGTTCACCAGCTAGCCGCTAGCGTCCTGCTGCCCCGATCGGGCCTAGCGTACGGCTTTCAGACCCGTCCGCCCTGCCGACACGCACCGGTGATTCTTATTCACTCTCCGTGAGAAGCTGTCGCTAACGGTGATAGCTTGCAACGCAGGGTGAAGTCGGGGCGGGGGTGCGGGTTGATGCTGCGGGAGCCGTCGGGCGCGGAGGAGATCGAGGCCGGTGGCGGCAGGGGACCGGAATCCGTCCGATGCGGGGCGGCCGCAGGCCGCTGCGGCTGGTACGACGAAGATGCCGGTGCCCGGGCTTTCCGGCGCGTCCGCGGTCGTGCTGCCGGGACCCGGGGACAGGCGGCCGGAGCCTGCCGACGTGCCGAGTATGATCCCGCCGGTTAGCAGGGCGGCACCGGTTACGCCTGCAGCTGCCGCGAGACCCTTCCGTTTAGAGCGGCCACCCGCGAAGAGGGCCCGCAGGATGCGCGCCCGGCCGAGACGGGCAGGCGCTGCTTCCCCCTTGGCGGACGGCCCGGCCGGCAACGCGGTCAGCACCTGCTTGTCGCCCGTACCTCTACGCTGATTCTCCGTGGTTACGCTCGTTCCGGCGTCGAGATGAAGCTGTTGCCAGCAAGCCAGGTCGTCTACCGCGGCAATTGGCGGCTGATCCTTGCGTCTGTTCTGGTGGTAGGCCCAGCACCCGCGTACGTAGCCTTCGACCACCAGCCAGGAAGGTAGCTGCTTACCGCTGGACGCCTCAGCCAGGCGCTGACGAGGGACATGCGCGTAGCCGTCGACAACGCGCCATGAGGGTAGCCGCTCACCCCGGGCCGCCGCCTCAGCCAGGCGCTCGCGAGGGATGCACGCGTACTTTTCGAGGGTCCCGTACGTCGGATTGCCGCAGGCATCCCGCAGATTCCGCAATTTCTGCGCGAGAAGCGGGAGCGGGCCGCCATCGGGGTCTACTGGCTTCTGAGGTCTTCCCGGCTCGCGAGATGACTTGCCGGTCTCTTCCCCAGACATGTCTGCCTCCCTCCCGGTTCATGGCCGCAGGCCACGGATTGACCGGCGGCGCCGTGCCCGTTGACCGGCGGCCTGACGGTCAACGGGCACTTGCGGTCAATGTCCGGAATGCCCATCGTGGAGACGCCGCCCAGACGATTGGTCGGCCGGGACAAGGCTACTGATTTCGTGCTCACCCCGGCGGATCAGTCATAGAATCCCGCAGACATCGCCAGCAGACGTATCTGCAGGACCAGCATCGGGCGCCGGCGCCGGGAACCGGGTCATAAGCCCGAACCAGCGGCTTGAGCCCATCCCCGGCCCGGCCGCGGGTCGGCACCTGGCCCGCGGCTAAGCAATGCCTAACTGGAGGCACACCATCACGGATAGGAGGCACATCATGTGGCGGATCGCAATCCGGGTGCTGACGTTGATGATCGCGGCGTCCATCGTCGCGGCGCTGTCCGCGGGGACAGCCGACGCGCGGTCAGTCCGGTATTTCGCCGGTTACACCGGCCACCACACGCATTGGACCTGGGCTGGCCCCGGTGTCGGGCTGATCGCCTGGACGACCTCAACGGATTTCGCAGGCTGGACCGCGTGCGGCAGCAGCTGGGCCACACTGGAGGTGGACGCGGCGTGGGACTCGGAGTCGCTGCACAACGGCGCCGGGCTGGACATCTTGTTCTCGGTCCAGCGCAGTGACGGGCGCCGCATTCCGCTGCGGCTAT
Source organism: uncultured Actinomycetes bacterium (assembly GCA_963787645.1). GTDB lineage: Bacteria > Actinomycetota > Actinomycetes > Streptosporangiales > Streptosporangiaceae > Palsa-504. The sequence goes on from CAWBDS010000002.1 coordinate 25,373, forward strand.
TCAAGATCACCACGCCGGAGCCCTGGCCGGGTCATCCAGCCTTCGGCGGGCAGTTCCGCGTGGCGGTGTGGACCCCGCGAGGCGAATACCTGAAGTATGGAATCGTGACCAGCTGGATCGTCAACAGCGGCGTGTTCTACGGGCCAGCGGGAATCGACAAGGTGAAGTTCGCGCAGTCAACACGGAACTGCTGAATGGGGCACCAGTTGCGTTCCGGTGGATAAGCCAACCGTGCGGTAGCGGTACGCAGCGCTGGCCATGACCGGAGAACGGGACCAGATCATCGGCGACGGCGTGCAGAATCGGAAGACCTGACATCTGACGTGCACTTTCAATGGGGTGAGCGAGGGGACGAACCTCCGGCACCCAGGACCACAACTATACGAGGCTGCGCCAGCTTGCCTGAAATGGAACACCGGGTGGGCCAGAAACTCCTCGCAAAGGATCTTGGCGGGCCAGGGAAGGTTCGTACGGTAGGCCGAACGAGCCCGCAGAATCATTTTGAACTTGCCACCCGAAGGTCACAGCGGCGGCAGAAGTCCTTCGAACCGCCTGGCGGCTGACTCGCCGGTTTCGTCGAGCACGTGCACGTAGCGCGCGGTCGTGCGCAGGTCGGCCTGGCCGAGCCGGTGCATCACCGCCTTCGGGTTCTCTCCGGCGTCGATCAGCCACGAGGCATGTGTGTGCCGCACCTGGTAGGCCGTCGGCTTGAACGGAATCCCGCTATCCGCCACCGCCCGCGCCCAGATCCGGTCCCAGAGTTGCTTGTCCAGATAGGGCTCGTCAGCATCACGAGACTTCTCCCAGCGCCGCCGGGCCGGGCCGGAGGTAGCCGCCCGCCGCACAGTCAGCCGCTCGCGCTCATAATCCCGGGCCCACTGCCGACACCCCTCGCACCGGCACTTCGCGGTTACATAACCACCCAGAGTGCCGTGCGCATAAACCCGACCGTTCACCGGCTCGCAGTCACCCAGCGCCGCCAGTTGCTCCTCCGTCAGCCGCGGCTTGATGCGTCGCGGCGGTGGCACAACTAGATCCGCCGGGAACATCACCTCCCTCTGACCGACGCCGTGCTCGGCCACGTGTCCGCGCACCAGATCGACCGCGGCACCGTCGAGCTTGAGCCTGCGAGTCTGGCCGTTCTTGGTGTAGTCACGTACCAGGAAGGTCTTGCCCCGCGGATGATGCTCACGTGACACCTTGACCACCGACCGGGCTACTTCCAGGATGCCCGCGTCGAAATCGAAATCATCAGGCTGCAGCCCGATGGCCTCACAGAACCGGATCCCGCTGGACACCAGCAGCGTAGAAAAGACCTGAGCGGGCTTATTCGGAAGGCATGCCCGCACCGTCAAGTACTGCTCCGGCGTGGCCACCTTGATGGCCCGCCGCCCGGGAACCTTCGGGATCCGCACGTCGTGGAACGGGTTGTAGTCCACATAGCCGTCCGCGACGGCCATGCCGAACATCGCGCACAGCACCACCTTGGCCTGGCGGATCGTGTTCGCCGACCGTCCTTCTTCCTCCAGCACCGTGATGTAGTTACGCGCCACTGTCCGGTCGGTCTCGGCTAGTCGGCAGCCGCCGAGGAACGGGATCACGTGCAGGCGCAGCGTGTCCGCATACCTCTCCCTGGTGTTTCCCTCGACCCGGTGATGCCGGAGGAACAGCGGCGCATACTCCTTGATCGTCCGTGTCGCGCGGGTGGTCGGATCCACCCCGCCCGCCGCGGGGCCAGCGATCAGGGCGTGCCGCTCTGCCTCCCTAGCCACTTCCAGCGCCCGCTCCTCCGTGCTGAAGGTGCCAGCAGACCGGTAAGTGCCGTCCGCGGCCTTGTACATGCCGCGGTAGCGGACGCCCTTGTTGCGCTTTCGGCGTTCTGCGTAGGCCATGGTCACGCCCCAGATTTTGGTAGAAATTTGGGTAGAACGACTGGCCTCCACCCAGTCCCTCATACCAGCATAACTCGACCCAGAGACATTATCTGAGCTGCGAAAACACCCCACCAGACGCGACTACAGTCCAGTAAACGACACAGGGCAGCAGCAAATCGAACTAAAACTCAAAATTAGTCGGTGAGCTAGGAGAACGCGGAGCGGGCGACGGGAATCGAACCCGCATGACCAGCTTGGAAGGCTGGAGCTCTACCATTGAGCTACGCCCGCAGCACCCGCCCCTATCCGGCGCGGCTGTCACCCCGTAGCGTACCGTCTTCCCGCCATCGACGGCGGCATCGACGGCGGCACGGACGTCGGCATCAAGTCGGCAGCGACTCCCTCAGCGAGGACATCACCGGCAGCTCAGGCTGCCTCGCGGGCAGCCTGACGCCGCGGATGACATAGTGAACCAAACAGCCGATCCGGAGCACCCGAGGAGCACCATGGCCGGAACCGCGCAAGCGCAGATTGGCGTCACCGGACTGGGCGTGATGGGCCGCAACCTGGCCCGCAACTTCGCCCGCCACGGCTACACCGTCGCCCTGCACAACCGGACCGCTTCCCGCGTCACCGACATCGTGGACCAGTTTGGCCACGAGGGCACCTTCGTCCCCAGCCAAACCGCGGAAGAGTTCGTCCAGGCCCTGCAGAAACCACGGCGCCTGGTCATCATGGTCAACGCCGGAGCCGCCACCGACGCGGTGATCGACGAGTTCGCCCCGCTGCTCGAGCCGGGGGACATGCTCATCGACGGCGGCAACGCCCACTTCCGCGACACCCGCCGCCGCGAAGCCGGCCTGAAACAAAGGGACCTGCACTTCGTCGGCATGGGCGTGTCCGGCGGCGAGGAGGGCGCGCTGCTCGGCCCGTCCATCATGCCCGGCGGAAGCCAGGAATCCTACGCAAGTCTCGGCCCCATGCTCGAAACCATCAGCGCCCACGTCGACGGAACGCCCTGCTGCACGCACATCGGCCCCGACGGCGCCGGCCACTTCGTCAAGATGGTGCACAACGGCATCGAGTACGCCGACATGCAGCTCATCGCCGAAGCCTACGACCTGCTCCGCCACGCCATCGGCCTCACGCCCGCCCAGGCCGCGCAGACGTTCCAGACCTGGAACACCGGCCGGCTGAACTCCTATCTGATCGAGATCACCGCCGAGGTCCTGGCCCACACGGACCAGAACACCGGACAGCCCTTTGTCGACATCGTGCTCGACCAGGCCGAACAGAAGGGCACCGGCCGCTGGACCGTGCAGGACGCCCTCGACCTGGGCGTCCCGGTCAGCGGCATCGCCGAGGCGGTCTTCGCCCGGTCCCTGTCCGGCCATGCCGACCTCCGCAGGGCCGCTCGCGACCTGCCGGGGCCCAGGCCCACGCCCAGCCAGCAAAGCGAGTTCGCCAACCAGGTCGAGCAGGCCCTGTACGCCTCCAAGCTGGTCTCCTACGCCCAGGGCTGGAACATGATGGACGTGGGCAGCAGCGAGTACGACTGGAACATCGACCTGGGACAGATGGCTACCATCTGGCGCGGCGGCTGCATCATCCGGGCCAAGTTCCTGGACCGCATCCGCGCCGCCTACCAGGCCAACGCCGAGCTGCCCACGCTGCTGACCGACGCCAACTTCGTCAAGGAGATCGAGCAGGCTCAGGACGCGTGGCGCAACGTGGTGGCCACCGCCGCCCGCCTCGGCGTGCCCGTCCCCGGCTTTTCCGCCGCCCTGGCCTACTACGACGCGCTGCGCGCCGAACGCCTGCCCGCCGCCCTCATCCAGGGCCTGCGCGACTACTTCGGCGCGCACACCTACCGCCGTACGGACCGCGACGGCGTGTTCCACATCCTGTGGGCCCAGGACCGCACCGAGGAAGCGCGTTAAATCCTTTTTTATGCCGAACGGACCCTAATGCCAGCGGCTCGGCCACGCACTCGAACCACGTGACCATGCGCGTCCCGTTCTGGTGGTAGTCCCAGCTGAGCGAGTAGGCGTCGATCAGCCGCAGACCGCGGCCCGCCTCGGCCAGGTCGTCCTCGCCGCGCAGCGTGGGCGCGGTCGGACCGCCGTCGTCCTGAACCTCGACGCGCACCCGGCCGGCCGCGGTCCGGACCGTGACCGTGATGGTGCCGCCGTCCAGCCGCGAGTCGCTGTGGTTGACGCTGTTGGTGACCAGTTCGGAGGTCAGCAGGGTGACCCGCTCGAGGCCGGGATGGCCCACCCGCAGCACCTGCCTGATGAACGCCCGGGCTGCGCTGACCTGCTCGGGCCGGCCGCTGACGACCAGCCGGTGCCAGGGCTCCAGCTCGGCGATCGCACCCGGGCGCGGCACGGGATGACCGGCTGCGGCATCGGGAAGCGGTCTGGGCATTCGCCATCCTTCGCCACGCGCGCCGATACAGCACAGAATCTGGAAACATCCTGAGTATCTATCAGTAACAGGCGCCGCGCAATGGTTTCGACGGCATTCGCCCGGTTCACCCGGTCTTGCGCCCGACCCCGATCCAGACCTGCGAGGCAGGTGTAGCGGCGCCCGGATCCGGGCGCCACTGGGCGGTCTGCACCACGCCCGGGTCGACCAGTTCCAGCCCGCCGAGCAGCGCCGCCACCTCATCGTGGCTGCGCAGGGTGACGGTCTCAGCCAGCCGTGCGTTCAGCCGGCTGAACGTCTCCGACATCTCCTCCGGGTGCAGGTCGCTGGCCAGCTGCGACAGCGCCAGGCCGCTGCCGGCCGGCAGCGCGTCCAGGAGCTGGCCGATCACCCCGCGCGGGTTGTCGGCGTCGCTGAAGAAGTGCAGGATGCCGAACAGCATGACCGCCACGGGCCGGGAGAAGTCCAGCGTGTTGGCCGCCTCGCGCACGATGGGCTGCGGGTCGTGCAGGTCACCGTAGATGTAGCTGACCGTGCCTTCGCGCGTGCCCCGCAGCAGCTGGTGCGCGTGGGCCAGCACGATCGGGTCCCAGTCGACGTACACGATCCGCGGTTCCGCCTCTTGGGCCACCGCTACCTCGTGCACACTGTTCTGCTTGGGAATGCCGGTGCCGATGTCGAGGAACTGCGTGACCCCGTCCTGGATGAAGTACCGCACCACCCGGCCCAGCGCCGCCCGGTGCTCGCGCACGTCGGCCCGCACCCCGTCGATCCCGCCGGGGAAGGCCGCGTAGGTGATCTCCGCCGCCTCCCGGTCCACCTTGAAGTTGGCCCGGCCGCCGAGCAGGTAGTCATAGACGCGCGCCGCGTGCGCCTTGGAGGTATCGATCTCGGCCGGCTCAGTGCTCCCGGCGGGGGCCCCGTTGCTCGTCACAGCGTCTTTCCTCCCTGACACCACACGCCCGCCCCGTACCGTACGAGATCAACAAACGTTCTCATTATCTTGCCGTGCGCGGCGGGGTCGCAAGCGCGCCAGGCTGCGGGCAGTTTACGCGGGACGTCTGGGCCCGGCCGGTCGCGACACGCGAGCCCGGCCGGTCAGCGCGAGCCCGCTGGCCGGAAATGGCCGAAGTCTAGAGTTCAAAGCCAGTACATGAAGAGCATGAACGTGAGTAACCTGAACGTGCAAAGTTTCGGACTGTTCAGGAAAATCTCTGTTCGGGCATCTCAGACAGAACACGAATCCCGGGGATCACTATGAGCGACGACAAGTTTGCTGGCTGGCGTAAGTCCAGCTTCAGCGGCGATGGCAATAGCTGTGTCGAACTGGCCGCCACCCGGCCCGGGTCGCGCCACGCCGCGGTCGGGGTGCGTGACACCAAGCGGAACGGCCGCGGTCCGGTCCTGGAGTTCAGCGCGCAGGCGTGGCAGGAGTTCCTCGGCCGGGTCAAGAACACCGCGATCTAGCGCCGTCGGATCGGGGCGTCGGGCGCGGTCGGCCGCGCGACCGACATGATACCGACTCGGGCTTGTGATCATCCGTGTGCGAACCAATAATTGGGACGTTCGCCAATCTGGTACAGCACCCGGTCATGATCAGACGTCAGGCCCAGGAGGACGTGGATGATCAGCCCCTACGTGCGTCGGTTGCGCCTGGCCACCGAGGTACGGGCGCTGCGTGCCGAGGCGGGGCTGACCGCGGACCAGCTGGGCAGGCGGATCGGCCGGTCCCGGGCCGACATCTCGCGGCTGGAGAACGGGCACGTCGTCGATCAGGCCGACATCATCGCCATCTTGGACGCGGTCGGCGTGGACGGCGACCGGTGGACCCAGATCGTCACCATCGCCCGCGAGGCGGGGGAGCGGGGTTGGTGGGAGTCCAACAAGACCATGGGCGACCGTCAGGCCCTGTACGCCAACCTGGAGGCGGGCGCCGCGTCCATCTGCGAGTACCAGCAGACCTTCGTCCCCGGGCTGCTGCAGACCCCCGAGTTCGTCCGGGTCCGGGTCGACGCCGAAATCCGGCTCAAGCCCGCCAGCCCCAACGCCGACGGCGTCCTGGCCGGGCGGGCCGGGCGTCAGCGGATGCTGCGGCGGCCCGGCGGTCCGACCTACGAGGTCATCATCGACGAGGTGGCGGTCAGCCGGCTGGCGGCCCCGCCCGAGGTGGTCAAGAAGCAGCTGTACTACCTGGCCACCGCGGTCAACGGCGAGCCTAAGGTGTCCCTGCGCGTGCTGCCGGTCCACGCCCGGATCGCCGACTACGCCGTCCCGCGCTGCACGTTCTCGACCTACACCTATCCCGATCCCGGTGACCCGGCCGTGGTGGCGGTCGACACGGTGACCTCGGACCTGATCCTCACCGACGCCGCCGACGTCCATCCCTACGAAGAGCTCTACCAGCGCCTGCGCGACGCGGCCCTGCCCGAGCCCAACAGCCTGGACTTCCTCACCCAGGTCGCCGCCGACCTCCCCGACGAGTGACCCGCTAGCCCAGGTACAGGCAGAACGGGTGCCCAGCCGGATCCAGGCAGACCCGCACGTCGCCTTGGGGCTGGAAGTCGGCCAGCGTCGCGCCCTGAGCGACCGCGTGGGCCACCGCGGCGGCCAGGTCGCCGACCTTGATCTCTAGATGCATCATCATCTGCTGGTCACCTGGCCCGGCCGGCCACACCGGCCGGACGTAGCGCGACTCAGTCTGGAAGCTGAGGCTTTGACCTCCGTCCGGGGGCCGGATCACCACCCAGCCGGGCTCTTCGGTCCGCGTCGTCCAGTCCAGCAGCCGACGGTAAAAGTCCGCGAGGGCGTTCGCATCGGGCGCGTCAATGTTGGTCCCGGTAACCGCCAGTCGTGGTTGTGCCATGTCCCTGGTGTACCAGGCTTCTCTGGAACGCAGGCGTCCAGCAAGCGCAGCCCGGCCCGGCTTGACACGACGGGAGCGAGTCCTTAACTGTGTCGTTGATCCCTTAGACCCCACAGGATGGCGGTGTACGCATGACTTCCTTGACCCGGCGGACCACGCACCTGCCCGGGCCCGGCCCCGGCTGCCTGCCGGCCGCGACCGGGCAGGGAAGGGCGTGACCGCCTCGCGGCACCTGGTCCGCTGGGCCGACGAAGCCCGCTACGCCGGCCCGCCCGAGTGGGCTCCCGAGGCCACCGGCTTCCGGCGCCAGTCCGCCGTCGATGACCAAACCATCGCGGTGCACACCGGCTTCGGCGTCTGCGAGCTGGAGCCGGGCGCTAGCCTGCCCGGGCACGTGCACTCCTTCGAGCAGTCCTTCTTCGTCCTCGCCGGCGAGGTCGTGCTCACCACGCCGGAAGGCTCGTTCCTGTTCGGCCCGGATGACTACGGGCTGGTCCCGATCGGCGTGCCGCACGCCTGGCGGAACGAGGGCGGCGTCACCGCGCGCTGGGCCGACATGCTGGCGCCGCAGCCGCGGGAGCACTACCACGGCGACACCACGCGGGTGGACCTGCCGCACGAGGGCCGGGTCGTTCGGCCGAATCTGAAGGATCCGCGGACGCGGTCGTTCGGCCATATCGCGGCGGCCAGCATGAGCGGTCCGTCGCCGGACGAGGTCAGCATGCGGACCGCCCGCCTGGTCTACAGCGGGATTACGGTCAAGATGATGGTCGACGCCGACCTCGGGGCCCACCTGCAGACCATGTTCATGGTGCAGTACGAGGCGGCCGGGAAGGCCGGGCCGCATGATCATCCGTTCGAGGAGACGTACCTGATCCTGTCCGGCGCGACCGACGCCACCTTCGACGGCCAGCCCTACCGGCTGGCGCGCGGCGACATCGCCTGGGCGGGCGCCGGGTGCGTGCACTCGTTCCGGAACGCGGGCCGCGAACCGGTGCGCTGGCTCGAGACCCAGGCGCCGCAGCCGCCGGCCCGGCATTCCTACCGGTTCGCCGGGGACTGGGACCACCTGCGCGAGATCTCGGCATTAGGAGACACACGGTTCATGAGCAGTGTTGTAGTCATCGGCGGGACGTCGGGCCTGGGCTTGGAGATCGCCCGCTATTACGCGGATCGAGGCGACCGGGTCGTGCTGACCGGCCGCGACGCGGGCCGGGCCGCGGCCGCGGCCAAGGAGGTCGGCGGCGACACCACGGGCCTGGCCCTGGACCTGGCCGAGCCGCGCGAGATAGCGTCCGCCCTGGCCGGGATCGAGTCGGTGGACGGCCTGGTGCTGGCCGCGATCGAGCGCGACCTGAACACGGTGGCGGACTACGACATCGACCGGGCGCTGCGCCTGGTCACGCTCAAGCTGGTCGGATACACCGAGGTGGTGCACGCGCTGCGGTCCCGGATCGCCGCGGACGGCGCGATCGTGCTGTTCGGCGGGCTGGCCAAGGAGCGGCCCTATCCGGGCTCGACCACCGTCTCCACGGTCAACGGCGGGGTCGCCGGGCTGCTGAACACGCTGGTCACCGAGCTCGCGCCGATCAGGGTCAACGCGATCCACCCCGGCATCGTGGGCGACAGCCCGTACTGGCGCGACCGGGACCTCAGCCACGTGCTCGCGCGGACGCCGTGCGGGCAGCTGGCCCGGATGGCCGACATCGTGGACGCGACCGCGTTCCTGCTCCGCAACCCGGCGGTCAACGGCGTCAGCCTCAACGTCGACGGCGGCTGGCTGCTCGGCTAACCGGTCAGCGCCGTCAGCCTGCCGGCGACCACGGCCGCGTACCTGCTGCCGACCAGCGCGCTGAACGCCGTCCGCAGCGTGCGCTCCAGGCAGGCCGCCTCCAGGACCACGCCGCCCAGGGCGTGGCGCAACTCGTCGACATCCACGTAGAGAGCACGGCGCAGCCGGGACCATGATTAAAGACCGCACACGGGGAGGATAACGATGACCGGCCAGCCTGAAGAGACCGAACGGCAGCTGGCTCACCGGGCCGCGGTGAGCCTGCGGACCCTGGGCCACCCGAACTCCATCGCCCGGGCGACCGACTTCTGGGACGACCGGTACGAGGGGCGGCGCCTGTTCTCCGAGCTCCTGGGAACGTTCTTCCTGGTGCTGGTGGCCGTGGGCGGGGGCATGGTCAACGCCCGGTTCGGCGGCCAGGCCGTCTCGCCCGAGGCGCGGGTCGTCGCCCCCGCGCTGATGGTGATGGCCATCATCTTGTTCATGGGCGCCGTGTCGGGTGCCCACCTCAACCCGGCGGTCAGCATCGCCTTCGCGCTGCGCGGCGACTTTCCCTGGAAGCGGGTGCCGATGTACCTCGTGGCCCAGTTCGGCGGGGCCATCCTGGCCACCTTGTTGTTGTGGGCGATGCTCGGCAAGCAGGGCAGCGCGGGCCTGACCCTGCCCGGGCACGGCATCTCCACCGGTACCGCGCTGGCCTGGGAGATCGTCCTGACCACCGGGCTGGTCAGCGTGATCCAGGGCACGGCCTCCGGCGCCCAGCAGCTCGGGGCGCTAGCCGCCCTCGGGGTCGGCAGTTACATCGCCCTGGCCGGGCTGTGGGGCTCCCCGGTCAGCGGCGCCTCGATGAACCCGGCCCGCTCGCTCGGCCCCGCCCTGGTGCTCGGCGACTGGAATTCCTGGTGGGCCTACCTGATCGGGCCCATCGCGGGCGGAGCCGTCGCGGTCGCCATCTCCTACGTGCTCCGCGGTCAGGGCGGCGGCGCCAGCGGCACCCAGGCCGCCACCGGCACGCTGGGCCTGCGCTGGCGCCCCGGGCGCATCGGCGGCCGGGACCACGACTGAAATCTCGCCTCCCGGGATATGCCGTTGAGCGGAGTGGCTGAGGAATGCGGTGTCGTCTGCGGCTGCTTGCGGCAGGTCGCGCGGGTTCGCGCCGCGGCCGGGTTACCGGTGGTGCTGGCGCTGCCAGGGAGCACAGCGTGCCTCGCGGTGCGCTGCTCCCGCGAAGCCAAACGGAGTGAAACCCCAGATCCACTCCACTAGGGCGTAGTGGATTGCCAGTTTCACTCCGCTCGCGCCGGCCACGGCCGACAACGCCGGCTGAGTGGATATCCCGTCCCGCCTCTCCCGAACCGATTAACCGCGCTGCGCGTCTTACCGGCCCGCGGATCGTTACAACCGCGCACGCCTGCGGACAGTCTTGATGTTAGGTGCCCAAACCGGGCGCCAGCGTCAAACGTCCTCGGGGGAGTGGCGGCCTATGGGAGCGGACAAAGCCCAGCCGAACGTGACCCGGCGGGTCCTGCTCACCGCCGGCGGTCTGACCCTGCTCGGCATCTACGCCGCCGACCCGCTCCGCCACGATACGGCGACCCCGCCCTCCAACGCCGTGGCGCCGCCCACCCCCAGCCCGGCTGCCCGCCTCACCTCCGACGCCCGCCAGCCTGCCGCGTCCACCCGCCAGCCTGCCGCGCCCACCGGCCAGCCTGCCGCGCCCACCGGCCAGCCTGCCGCGTCCACCGGCCAGCCCGACCCGCCCCGGACCGAACGGCCCCAGCTGGCCGCGTCCCGCCACGCCAGCGGCGGCCGCGGCCCGGCCGCCCCGATGTTCAGCCTCGACGACGGGCCCAAGGCCATCGCCCTCACCATCGACGACGGCCCCAGCCCGATCTACACCCCGCAGGTGCTCCGGCTGCTGGCCCGCTACCGCATCACCGCGACGTTCTCCATGATCGGCATCCAGGCCCAGACCTATCCGGCCGTGGCCCGCGACGTGGCCGCCGCCGGACACCTGATCGTCAACCACACCTGGACTCACCCCAACCTGGCCCGGCTGGCCCCCACCCTGGTCACCGAGCAGATGAGCCGGGCCGCCGACGCGATCCACGCCGCCACCGGCCGGGTCCCCGACCTATTCCGCGCCCCCTACGGCGCGTGGTCGCCATTCGTCCTGGCCCAGTGCGCCAAGACCGGCGTGACCCCGCTGGGCTGGTCCGTCGACCCGCGCGACTGGTCCCGCCCCGGCGTACCCGCGATCGTCTCCAACATCATGCGCAACACCCACACCGGCTCGATCATCCTGGAGCACGACGGCGGCGGCGATCGCTCCCAGACGGTCGCCGCCCTCAAGATCGTCATCCCCCGCCTCCTCGCCGCCGGCTACCACTTCCGCGCCCCGTAGCCAATCTCCGCTCCACAGACCCCACACGCCACTTCCGCCCGCCCTCCGCGACCCGCTAGCCTCCGCCGAACGGATCGCTGGCCCTATCCCGCACCACATGAGTGCCACTCTCTGACGGCAAGAGAGGTCTTTGATAAATCCCACAACCATCAGGTCAGGTCAGCACGCCGCCTGGTGCTCGAGGCTGTGTGCCAGCTCTGACACCCTTGCTCCCACGCCGCTGTGCGGTAAGTAACCGCAGCCTGTCACTACACCATAAACCCCGAGTCCCGCCACCATCCCGGACACGGAAGCCAGCGACCTGAGGTGGCGGCCCGCCCGATCTGGCCGTTGACACGATCCTCGGGCCTCGTCGGCGGAGCCCGGCAGATCGCGCGCTTTGTCCAGGCGGGTTTCAGTTCGGTCCTGCTTGTCCACCAGGGAACAACGATGTCGTGCTGCCCTGGATCCAGGCCGAATTCTGATAGCGCATCAGCCCGGTCAGTGCCGCAGCGGCGACGACCAGGCCGGCGACAAGCGCCGCTGCCGGCGAGTGGCCAGAAGCTACGGCCGCGAGCAGCCCGCCGGCCGAGCCCGCCAGTACCGCGGTGATCACGGCGACCATCCCGGCGACGGTCAGGAATTGCTGCCACAGGCCGATCCCCAGTCCCGGGGTGGGCAGCCGTTCCGCGGGGTTGAGCAGGTAGCCGGCCAGTTCGGGAGCGTGATCGAAGTAATAGTCACGGAGCTGCGCGATACGGCGTGCGTAGGCGAGGTCCTCGATCCCTGTCTGCAGCACCCGGTGGAACGTCGCGAGCCCCGCGAAGGCCAGCGTGGGCAGGAGAATGAGCCCGAACATGTAGAACGCCACGCCGGTCCTGGCGGCGGTGGCGACGAGCCCGAGGGCGACCAGGCCGCCGGATACCGCGCCAAGGAATACGCTGGCCCGGCCGGTCGACTCCGAGATCGTCGACGAGCGAGCACCCTGCAGCGTGAAGTGCTCCGTGGTCACAAACGTGACCACCGCCGGGCGCGGGTCGCCATCAGCCTGGTCCGGCTGGTTGCCTCGGTCTGTGTTGTCCACGAACTTCCGCCTCCGATCCGGCACGCAGGCCGCCCGGGCTGTGAGTAGAGGGAGGCCATCGCGGCCTCGTTCGACATCCCCCAGATCGGCGGCCTCGCGCTCAGGCAACCACCAGTTCGGCGAGGCGGGTCAACGAAATGTCTAGGTGATCGGGGGAGAAAGGCGGGAACTGGCCCTGTTGGCGAACCACCTCGGGTACCGCCGACCAATCGTAAGAGAGCCTGACCTCGGTCTCGAACGGGCCGAGCGGAGCCAGGTCGTAGCGCCAGATCCAGCCACCGAAGCGGAGGTTGCCGTCGCCTGGGTCGTGCCCTGGCTCCCAGGAGATGGCATGCGGCGGATCGAGCACCTGGACCCGGTTGGCCATCTCGTAGTTCCCATTCGGATGGTTGGCGTGGTACATGCCCATGCGGAAAATCTGCCCCGACGCCGTCAGGGGCTGACGGTCCAGCGGATCGCGGACCCAGCCCGTGCCGTCAATCGCGGCATGTTTCGCGGGGTCGATAAGGACCGCGAAGATGGCCTCGGCCGGGGCCTTGATGGTAATGCTCGCGCTGATCATTGCGCTCGTCATGGCTACTGACTCCTGTCTCTGTGTTGGAACCAATACGAATGTCATACGCAGCCCGAGCTTCAGGCTGATTGTGCGGTATCCCGACCAGCCCGTTACGCACTGAGGTCACTGGGCACGTAGGTGAGGATCACCGACCCGTTCTCCAGCCTTCGCTGATCGGTGAGCCTGAAGTGGAGCACCGAGGTGTCCACGTGCTCGAACAGTCGTTGGCCTGCGCCGGCCACGACGGGCCTGATCCAGAAGCGGAACTCGTCGATCAGCTGGTCTCGCACGAGCGTGTCATCGAAGCGGCTGGTGCCGTACTTGATGAGGTCCTTGCCGGGCTGGTCCTTCAGCCGGGCGATCGCGCCGGATGGGTCGGGCCCGAGAAGCGTGGCATTCCATGTGGCTTCGGCTAGTGAGCGCGATGCGACGTACTTGGGCATCGCGTTGATGAGGTCGATGTAGGGGTTGCCGGCGAGGTGGCCCCAGTTCGCGAAGAAGTTCTCGTAGGTCACCCGGCCCATGACGAAGGCGTCGTAGTTACCCAGCTCCTCCATGGATACCGCCGCGTCCTCGGCGTCGAAGCTGGCCCACCGTTCGGGCGCTTCGATGACGCCATCGAGCGAGACCAGGGTCGATTCGATCAGTCTGCGCATAGTCGTTCTCTTTCTCCGAGTGCCCCGCCGGGCGATGGTGGCCGCACCAGCGTCCGGCCCAGGGCGTGGGCCCGATGTCCGGATTCAGTCCCTTGCGTTGCTTATGCCTTGCGCGAGCTCCGCCAGCTGGCGCTCGAGCGCCTTGGCCGCGCTGTTGCGCCAGCCCTCGGCCACGGACTGGGACATGGGATCGGGGAAGATGTCTTCCTCTTCTTTTTCGATGGCGTCGAAGATGGCTCGCGCGACGGACTGCGGGGAGGCCTTGGGCATGTCGACGCTGCGGGTCATATCGGTGTCCACGAACCCGGTCAGGACGGCGTGGACCCGCACGCCCCGTCCGGCCAGCAGGGCGCGCAGCGATTGGGTCAGGTTGAACGCGGCTGCCTTCGAGATCGAGTAGGCCGGGATCAGCGGGAACGCGGCGAGGGCGTTGGTCGACAGATTGTTGACGATGGCTCCGCCGGAACGAGTCAGGTGCGGCAGGAAGGCCTGGGTCACGCCGAGGGTACCGAAGAGGTTGACGGCGAGGGTGCGTTCGAGCACGGCACGGTCGCTCAGGTCGTCGTAGAGCGCGATGCCAGCGTTGTTGATGAGGATGTCGAGAGAGCCGACTATCCCGGCAGCTTCCTGAATCTGCGCCGCGCTGGTCACGTCTAGGGTCAGCGGCGTGACGCGCTCGTCTGGATGGGTCAGCGGCACACGCGTGCCGGCATACACCCGCTTCGCGTCCCTGCTGAGCGCTTCTTCGACCAGCGCCTGGCCGATGCCGCGATTGGCTCCGGTCACCAGGATTGTCTTTTCTGTGATGATCATGTCTGTTCCTCTCCTGATCTGATCGCGTCTTTCAGGAGGATGACGAATGGCGGGTGCCGGGACCGGACACGCTCTAGGAGATTTTCAGGCTCTCGATCCGCCGCTCGTAGGACACACGCTCGGCCGGGCTCCGGGCCAGCGCAATGGCGCGCTCATAGTTGTCCCGGGCCGCGGCGTGGCGGCCGGCCCGCCGTTCCAGGTCGGCCCGGGCCGCCCAGTAGAAGGGGTACCGGGACAGCTTCCGCTCGTCGGCCAAGGCGATGAGCTCGCGGCGGCCCTCGTCGAGGCCGTCCCGTTCGGCCAGGGCCAGCGCGCGGTTCAGCGCCACGATCGGGCTCCAGGACTGCTGGGCGAGGACCTGGTAGAAGCCGACGATCCGGTCCCAGTCGGTCTTCTGGATCGACGGCGCTATCGCGTGCTCGCAGGCGATGCCGGCCTCGAGATGCCAGCGGGACATGTGATCCCCGGTGGCCGAGCGGGCGAGGTGCATCAGACCGCGCTCAATGCGCGCCCGATCCCAGCGGCTCCGGTCCTGGTCCTGGAGGGGAACGAACACACCGTGCTCGTCACGGCGGGTGGACAGGCGGGCGGAGTCGAAGCAGAACAAGGCGGCCAGAGCATGCGCGTCCGGATGCGCCGTCGCCTTGATGCCCAGCAGCAGCTCGGTGAGACGCAGCGCGTCCGCGCACATGAACGGACGTACCGGATCCTGCGGGTTGCTGCCGTGGTAGCCCTCGCTGAACAGCAGATAAAGCGCTCGCAGGACGGAATCTCGTCGGGTGTCAATGTCAGGCAGGTTTTCCACGTCGGGCAACCGGCCTAGCTCACGCAGCCGACCGCGACCCCGGTGCAGGCGTCGGTCGATGGTCTGGGTATCGACCAGGAACGCCTGACCGATCTCTTTGGCGGACAAACCACACAACCACCGCAGGATCAGTGTCACATGCGTCTCGCGGTTCAGGCCGGGATCGCACACCGCGAACATCATCGCCAGCTGGCTGGCGCCCTCGGCGGCCGGGGCCAGTGCCGCCTCGATCGTGTCGGTCAGTGCCGTCGTCGTCGCCAGCTCGGGCAGGAACGAGCGGCGGCGCTGTTCCCGGCGGATGATGTCGATCGCCCGGTTGTGCGCGGCCCGAATAATCCACGCCTTAGGATCCTGCGGCAACCCGAAACGCCAGGCGTGCATGGCACTCACGAGCGCGTCGTGCACGACGTCCTCGGCCAGCGGGACGTTCGACGGGCCCAGAACCCTGGTCAGCGCGCTGATCAGGTGCGCGTACTCCTTCCTGAAAAGGTCCTCAACCAGCTCCGTAGATGAAACGGCGGCGAGCGTTTCGTCCACGAGCGTCAGATCCGATAAGTCCTGGACCGGCCGCACCTCGACCGACCCGCCGAACTCGTATGTCGGGCACGTGCGCGCCACGTCGATGGCGTCTTCCAGGGAAGCGGCTTCGACGATCAAGTTGCCGGTCACCAGATCCTTCGACTCGGCGTAGGGGCCGTCGGTGACCACGCGCTCGTGGCCTCGGACCGTGGCCCCCGGGTTGTCCAGTGCGGTTCCACTGTTACGCGCCCGGTCCTGCCTGGCCAGCTCATCGGACCAGCGATACCACTTCTCGACGTGGGCCTGAAGCTCCGAGGGCGACAGATCGGGCCGCGTGACAGCGCCCCCGCGAAAGATCAACATGTACTTGCTCCGCAGGGCGTGTTCCTCGCTTCGAGGTTCCGACATCATGACCTCCACCGTATCGCCCCGGGCTCATGGAACCACGTCACCGCTACGCCTGGACTGCGGGCTGACCCAGCGCAGGCTCACTGGCCGCACAGCGAAAACGCCGTGCGGGCGCTGTGCGCGGCGTTTCCATCTGTTTCCTCCTGCCTGCGCTGCCGCGCTGATGACGGAAATCGTGACCGTCTCTCGAGCCGCGCCGGAACCCATGGCTGTGGCAACCTGCTGGCAAGAGCCGGTAGAGTGCCGCGCTCATCGGTTGCCTGACCTTTACCTTTGTGACGCTAGCGCCTGGCGGGGCCCCGTTTCCCGGCTCAGCCGCAGGCCACAGCAGCCCGCCGCACCATTTCCAGCTCGGGCATCGCCACCCCGTCGATGACCAGGAGGTCCGCGACCGAAGACCCGCTCGCCACGAAGCCATGCCGCGCGTAGAACCGCCGGCCCCGCTCGTTGTACGCCACGACCGTGAGGTAGACGTCCCGGTCATCACCATGCCAGGCCAGGTTCCGCTCCAGCAGTGCGTGGCCGATGCCCAATCCCTGGGCGGACGGCTGCACGTACAGCGCCCCGACCCGGCTGCGCCCCGCCGCCTCGACGAACGGTGCGGTGAATCCGACCACCACCCGGCCCGACAGCGCCGCCACGAAGTCGCATCCCCCGGCCGGCTCGACGGCGTGCGCCAGGATCCGCTGCCGGGTCTTGGCGATCCGTTCGGCGAGCCGTTCGCCGTTCTGGCCCGCCAGGTGCCGAATCAGCCCCTCGCGCGTGATCCCGAGCTTCGCGTTCGGGTATGTGGCCAGCCAGGTCATGCCCTGGACCAACCCGATCGCCTCCGCATCGTCCGGCGTCGCCGCACGGATGTCAAAGGACGGCTGCACGCCGCCGAGCCTAGCCCCGCTCCGTTAACCCCGGCCTGCTCGCGCGGGCGACCCGCTACACTCGCCTCAAGACGGGCTGTAGCGCAGCTTGGCTAGCGCGCCGCGTTTGGGTCGCGGAGGTCGCCGGTTCAAATCCGGCCAGCCCGACGAGCCCAGCCCCACGAGCCCAGCCCCACGAGCCCAGCCCCACGAGCCCAGCCCGACAAACGAGAGCCTTAAACCGCACTGCCCAGCTGCTCTCCGCTGGCCAGCACCCCGAGCAGCGACCGCATCGCCTCGGTCACCGGATTCAGCGTCTCGTCCTCGGGCAGGTCCAGGCCGCCCGGCAGCGCCGTCCCGCCCGAAGCCGCCTGGCTCACCGCGTCCAGCGCCCGGCACAGCTGCTCGACCCCCGCAGCCGGCACGCTGGCGCCCCGGCTGACCTCCAGGCCCACCGACGTGACCGCGTCCAGTACCTGTTCCAGCGCCACCACCGCCGGCCACCAGGCCGTCGCGCTGCGGCTGATCGACGGCGGTTCGGACATCGTCCGCTGGAACTCGGCCCGCAGGTCGCCCAGCGCCCGGTACGTCGACCGCAGCCGCCGCGACCGCTCCGCCACCAAAGCCGCCCCGGAGGGCACCGGACCGGAAGGCGCCGGCCCAGAAAGCACATCTCCCATGTAGTCACACACATCAAGCGCCGCCTGGCCGAACTTCCCGGGCAGATGCGCATACCAGCTCATCGGCCACGGGGCGAATCCCACCACCAGTACGATCGCGCAGCCGATCAGCGTGTCGACCAGCCGGTCCTCGGCCAATTGCCAGCCGACCGGCTTGAGCAGGTCGACCAGCACCACCACCAGCGGGGTGAGGAACGTGGCCAGCAGCCCGTAGTTCCGGTTGCGCCCGTAAGGCAACAGCGCCGCCAGCACGCCGAACGGGATCAGCAGCCACGCACCGTGAAACACCTCGAGCAGTACCGCACCCAGAACCGCGCCCACGATCGTGCCGATGCCCCGCTGCAGGGCCCGCGCGAACACCGAGCCGTAGTCGGGCTTGAGCACGATCGCCACGGTCAGTGTCACCCAGTACGAGCGCTGCAACGGCAGCACCTCGCTCACCACGCCGGCCACCCCCATGCACGCCATCAGTCGCAGCACGAACGTCCGGCTGACCTGGCCGCCGCCCACCACCCGCAGGATCCGGTCCGCGAATCCGGCGGGGCGCGCACGCGCCTCCGCACGCAGCGCGGCCCGCGTCCGGTCCCCGGGCGACCAGTCCCGGGACAGCACCCGCGCCACCGTGGCCATCGCGTCGCGCAGCGCCACCGCTCCCGGGCTGGTGTCCCAGACCGGCGGGATCATCGGGGGCTGACCGCGGGTCCGGATCGCCTCGGCCAGCCGCCGGACCGTCTCGATGACCAGCGGCGGCGGCCGGTGCCCGGTCACGCCCAGGGTGGTGGCCGCCTGGGCCATCGGGTTGCTCGCGTTCAGCGCCGCGATCAGGCGCATGGTGGTCCGGTTCCGGCCCGCCGCGATGGCCCGGGCGCTGAGCAGTTCGTCGTACGCGGTGTTGACCGCGGTGGTCACGGCCTGCCGCCGTTGGGTCAGGGAGCCGGTGCCGATCGCGGCGAGCTGGTCGGCCAGCGCCTGGTACACGGCGGCCACGTACCGCTGGTCCTGGCCATGCGGTGACATCAGCCACCCAGGCAGGATCAGCACCACCGCCCACAGCACGCCGGCCAGGAAGCCGACCGCGGTGTGCCAGACCGGTCGCAGCGCGCCGAACGGCCCGATGCCCAGCGCCGCGTAAACCAGTAGCTGCAAGCCGACCTGCGAGCCGATGTCGCCGGTCGTGCTCAGCACCGCGGACGCGCCGGCCACCACGACCAGCGCGATGACCGCGATCCAGCCGCGCCCGTGGATCGCCGACCCGATGGTCAGGCCCACCGCCCCGCCGAACACCCCGACCGCGCTGACCCGCTTGACCCGGTTCAGGTACGAGCCGCCCCGGTCGACCATCGTGCCGAGCAGCCCGCCGACCGCGGGCAGCAGGCCGAGCGAGGTCTTGCCCACCGCAATCGCCGTCCCCAGCGGCACGCAGATGGCCAGCACCGACCGGATCATGTCCGGCCACGGCAGCGGCGCCGGCTTCGGCCGCACCAGCTCGGCCAGCCAGTCCGGGACGATCGCGGCCCGCATCGCCGCCGCCCGGTTCCTGATCTGGTCCAGGTGCCGCTCGTCGCTGCTCGTCCGCGCACCTCCTCGCCGTAGCCTTTTTCTACCGAACGGTCCGGGGCCACAGCCGCCGGCCCCACCATGCCCGCCGTGGCAGAGTAGCCCGCATGGACGAGTCCCGGTATCTGGCCTGCCTGGCGGCGGACTACCACGACCTGCGCGACGCGGCCGCGGCCGTGGAGCTCACCGTGCCGGTGCCGGCCTGTCCGGGCTGGACCATGGGCGACCTGGTATCGCACGTCGCGCAGGTGTACCTGCACAAGGTGCACGTGATGCGCACCGGACAGTGGCCGGACCAGTGGCCGGCGCCGGGCACGCCGCACCAGCCGGAGCTGGCCCTGCTGGCCCGGGGATACGGCGCGCTGATCGCCGAGTTCCGCGCCCGCCAGCCCACCGATCCCGTCCCGACCTGGTACGACCCAGACGAGACGGTCGCCTTCTGGATCCGCCGGATGGCCCAGGAAACGGTGGTGCACCGCATCGACGCCGAACTGGCCGCCGGCCTGCCGGTGACCCCGGTACCCGGCGACCTGGCCCTGGACGGCGTCGACGAGGTGCTCAAGCGGTTCCTCGGCTACCACACCGAGGCGCTCGACCGGGTACCGGGCGGTCATCTGGCCCGGGACGGCGGCCGGGACACGATCACCGTGCGGGCGGGCCAAACCGCGTGGACGGTGCGTCCGTCACCGCACCGGGTGGCCGTTGACGACGGCGCGAGCGATGACCCGCGGGTCGAGGTCCAGGCCGCGCCCGAGCCGATGCTGCGCTGGCTGTGGGGGAGAGGAGGCCACGACGCCGTACGGGTCACCGGCGACGCGGACTGGGCCGCCTACCTGCGGCGCCTGCTGGCCGCCACCACCCAGTAGGGCGCTAGCGGCAGCCAGCCAGCCAGCCAGTGGCAGTAAGGCCCTGGTTGGCTGACATCCTGCCAAACCCTCTGACATACTCGAACCATGCTCCGGAACATCGCCGTGGTGGTGGTCAACGGTTTCCTGCCGTTCGAGTTCGGCACCGTGTGCGAGGTGTTCGGGGTCGACCGGTCCGACGACGGGTTGCCGCGCTATGACTTCGCGGTGGTGGCTGGCGAGCCGCCGCCGCTGCGTACGCTCGACTTCACCATCGCGCCCAGTCACGGCCTGGAGCGGCTGGAGCAGGCCGACCTGATCGCCCTGCCGGCGGTCAGCGACGCGCGGCTGCGGCTGGCTGGCGACCTGAGCGCTGGCGATCCGGACGCCTGCGCGCCGAGCCCGGCCCGCCAGTTTCCCGAGGACCTGCTCGAAGCGCTGCGCCGGGCCGTCGACCGGGGTGCGCGCGTGCTGAGCGTGTGCAGCGGCGCCTTCATCTTGGGCGACGCCGGCCTGCTCGATGATCGCCGGTGCACCACGCACTGGCGCAACGCGGCCGAGCTGGCCCGGCGGTACCCCAACGCCAAGGTCGATCCCGACGTGCTGTACGTCGACGACGATCCCGTCATCACCAGCGCGGGCACCGCGGCCGGCATCGACGCCTGCCTGTACCTGGTCCGCAAGGCACAGGGCTCCCGCGTGGCCAACGGCATCGCGCGCCGCATGGTCGTCCCGCCGCACCGCGACGGCGGCCAGGCCCAGTACGTGGTGCAGCCCATCGCCCCGTCCTGCGACGGTTCCCTGCGCGACCTGCTGGAGTGGCTGCGCGCCCACCTGGAGCAGCCGCTCACCGTCCGCCATCTGGCCGCCCGCGCGAACATGTCCGAGCGGACCTTCGCCCGCCGCTTCGTCACCGACACCGGGACCACGCCCCAGCGCTGGCTGACCGGGCAGCGCATCCTGCTGGCCCAGCAGCTGCTCGAGGAGACCGACGAGACCGTCGACGCCATCGCCGACCGGGCCGGCTTCGGCAACGCCACCGCCCTGCGCCACCACTTCCGGATCTGGCGCGGCACCACCCCCAACGCCTACCGCCGCCTCTTCCGCGGCGACCCCCCGTCTCAACCCCGCGTCCCCCGGACCTCGCCATCCGCCGCCCCGCACCTCAAATTGACTATCCCAGTCACCGCCAAAGTCGAGTAATATCTGGTTTATGAGATTCGTGCTTCGGGTGCTGGTCTCGGCCGCGGCGCTGGGCGTCGCGACCTGGGCGGTTTCCGGGATTGAGCTGCTCGCTGGGAGCGGCTGGACGAGGGTCGGCACACTGGTCGCGGTGGCCCTGATCTTCGGCCTCATCAATGCCACGCTCAAGCCGCTGATCAAGGTCATCGGCTGCGCGTTCTACGTCCTCACGCTGGGCCTGGCCGCGCTCGTGGTCAACGGCTTGCTGCTCTGGCTGACCAGCGTCATCGCGGGCGACCTGACCCTGCCGTTCCACGTGACCGGGTTCTGGCCCGCCTTCTGGGGGGCCATCGTGGTCGGCCTGGTGAGCTGGCTGCTGAATCTGCTGATCGGCGACAACCGCCGTCGCAAGGATGGTAAGGACGAGCCTCCGCCAGTGCGCGTGGTTCGCGTTCGTTAGCCCCTAGACTGGCGGCTTAGACTTCTCAGCGATCCACCGCTGAGTTACCATCCCCGATCCCGGAGTGACGCGGACGTGAAGACTGACGTCGAAGAGCTGAGCCCGACCCGTGTACGGCTCAGCGTCGAGGTGCCATTCGACGAGCTGAAGCCCAGCCTCGACAAGGCCTACCGCGAGGTCGGCCGTCAGGTCCGCATCCCGGGGTTCCGCCCGGGCCGCGTTCCGCCGCCGGTGATCGACCGCCGGGTCGGCCGCGACGTGGTGCTTAGCCAGGCCGTGAACGACGCCATGCCCGACCTGTACGCCAAGGCGGTCGCCGAGGGCGACATCTACGCCCTCGGCCAGCCCGAAGTGGAGATCACCAGCCTCGATGACGGCAAGGAGCTGACCTTCACCGTCGAGGTGGACATCCGGCCCAAGTTCGAGCTCCCCGACCTGGCCAGCCTGGCCGTCACGGTGGACGACACCCGGGTCACCCCGGACGAGGTGGCCGAGTACCTGGGCAACCTGCAGGAGCGGTTCGCCTCGCTCAAGGGCGTACAGCGGCCGGTGGAGAACGACGACTACGTTCTCGATCGACCTGTCCGCCTCGGTGGACGGCCAGCCGGTCGAGGACGCGCAGGCCAGCGGGCTGTCCTACCAGGTCGGCAGCCAGTCGCTGCTGGACGGGCTGGACGACGCCCTGGTCGGCATGTCGGCGGGGGAGTCCAAGACGTTCACCACCGAGCTAGCGGGCGGCGAGTTCGCGGGCCAGCAGGCCGACGTGACGGTGACCGTGATCAGCGTCAAGGTCAAGGAAGTGCCCGGCCTGGACGACGACTTCGCCCAGCTGGCCAGCGAGTTCGACACCCTCGGCGAGCTGCGGGCCGACACCCGGGCTCAGCTGGAGCGGATGAAGTCCACTCAGCAGATCGTCCAGGCGCGCGATCGCGCCCTGGACGCGCTGATCGATAAGGTCGACATCCCGCTGCCCGAGAGCGTGGTCACCGAGGAAGCCGAGCACAACCGCGACTCCCTGGTCCAGCAGCTCGAGCGGGCCGGTGCCACCCTGGACAGCTACCGGGAGATGTCCAACCAGACCCAGGATCAGTTCGATGCCGACCTGGAGCAGCGGGCCCGTCGCGCGGTCAAGGTCAGCCTGGTCCTGGATCAGCTGGCCCGCGAGGAAGAGCTCAACGTGGACCAGGCCGAGCTGGGCGCCTACGTCACACGCCAGGCCGAGCAGATGGGCGTCGCGCCCGAGCGCCTGGCCCAGCAGCTCGCCGACGACGGCCGCCTCCCCTCGGTAGCCGCCGAGGTGCTGCGGGCCAAGGCGATGAACCTGATCGCCGAACGGGTCAAGGTGACCGACCCCGCGGGCCACGGGGTCGACGTCAAGGCCGCCCTCAACGCCCCGCCCGGCGCGCCCAGCACCGAGGACGACGAGGACGCCGCGGACGCCGCGGACGATCCCGACGCCGAGGACGCGTAGCTCCCCACCCTGCCGCGCGAGCGGGTCCATTCATGATCGTGAAGGGTTTACTACTCTATGGAGTATTGAATCCTTCGCGATCATGGTCGCGCCGGTTGCGTGCGCCAGTAGCGAACACCCCGTCGCACGGGACGATCGGGCTCCGTGCCGGCGTTATGGTCCAGACAACGACACCAGAATTACTCATCACCGGAGCAGGTGAATAAGCGTGACTCAGCCCCTGTGGACCCCCTCGCCGCCATCGATTGTGGCCGCGTCGGAACCGCCGGTTCAGCCGTTCGGCGACCCGTTGTTCCAGCGGCTGCTGCGGCACCGCATCATCTTCCTCGGTCAGCAGGTGGACGACGACATCGCCAACCGCATCTGTGGCGAGATCGTGCTGCTCGCCTCCGAGGACGACAAGCGCGACATCAGCCTGTACATCAACTCCCCGGGCGGCTCGGTCTACGCCGGCATGGCCATCTACGACGTCATGCAGTACGTGCCGAACGACGTCGCGACCTACGCGATGGGCATGGCCGCGTCGATGGGCCAGTTCCTGCTGACCGCGGGCGCGGCGGGTAAGCGGTACGCGCTGCCGCACGCCCAGATCCTCATGCACCAGCCCTCGGGCGGGATCGGCGGCACCGCCTCTGACATCCGGATCCAGGCCGAGCAGATGCTCTACGTCAAGCGCACGCTGTTCGAGCGCACCGCCTACCACACCGGTCAGCCCGTCGAGCAGATCGAGAAGGACGCCGACCGCGACCGGTGGTTCACCGCCGAGGAGGCCAAGGATTACGGCTTCGTCGACCAGGTGATCCGCAGCGCCATCGAGGTTCCGACCGAAGGCGTTTTGTCATGACCCAGCCAAAGGAGCCCACCGTGCTGACCCCGCAGTCCAGGTACGTGCTGCCGTCCTTCGTGGAGCGCACGTCGTACGGGATCAAGGAGATGAACCCGTACAACAAGCTGTTCGAGGAGCGGATCATCTTCCTCGGCGTCCAGATCGACGACGCCTCCGCGAACGACGTCATGGCCCAGCTGCTCACGCTGGAGGCCATCGACCCCGATCGTGACATCACCATGTACATCAACTCGCCCGGCGGGTCGATGACCTCGATGATGGCGATCTACGACACCATGCAGTTCATCCAGCCCGACATCACCACGTGCTGCATCGGCCAGGCCGCCTCGGCGGCCGCGGTGATACTGGCCGCCGGGACCAAGGGCAAGCGGATGGCCCTGCCGAACTCGCGGATTCTCATCCACCAGCCCGCCACCGAGGGCGGCTACGGCCAGTCCACCGACATGGAGATCCAGGCTCGCGAGATCCTGCGCATGCGGTCCGCGATGGAGGTCATTCTTTCCCGCCACACCGGCAAGGACGAGGAGGACGTCCGTCACGATATCGAGCGCGACAAGTTCCTCACCGCCGAGGAGGCCAAGGACTACGGCATCCTCGATGAGGTCCTGACCATGATCAAACGGGGCAGCGAGCGCGCCGTCGAGGTAATGTCGTCCTAACCGGGAAGAATCAAACCTTCCTCTCGGGCGGCCAAGAGGGTTTTGATGGTGTGCATCGAACCCAGGAGGCGGTACCGTCGATATGCAACACATGACGGCCTCGCGGGACATGCCCGCCGGGTACGGTCGGCCCTGAACTGCCGGCCCTCACGGCGGCCCCATGTAAAGGAGTATCTGGGTGGCACGCATCGGTGACGGTGGGGACCTGCTGAAGTGCTCGTTCTGCGGAAAGAGCCAAAAGCAGGTTAAGAAGCTCATCGCCGGCCCTGGCGTGTACATATGCGACGAGTGCATCGACCTCTGCAACGAGATCATCGAGGAAGAGCTCGCCGAGCCCGCCGAGTTCAAGTGGGACAGCCTGCCCAAGCCGAGGGAGATCTACGAGTTCCTCGACGCCTACGTCATCGGCCAGGACAAGGCCAAGAAGGCGCTCTCGGTCGCCGTCTACAACCACTACAAGCGGGTCCAGTCCGGCGACGACCGTCCCGGCGACGAGGGCGTCGAGCTGGCCAAGTCCAACATCTTGCTGCTGGGCCCGACCGGTTCGGGCAAGACGCTGCTGGCCCAGACCCTGGCCCGGCTGCTCAACGTGCCGTTCGCCATCGCCGACGCGACCGCCCTGACCGAGGCCGGCTACGTCGGCGAGGACGTCGAGAACATCTTGCTCAAGCTGATCCAGGCCGCTGACTACGACGTCAAGAAGGCCGAGACCGGCATCATCTACATCGATGAGATCGACAAGATCGCGCGCAAGAGCGAGAACCCCTCCATCACCCGTGACGTCTCCGGTGAGGGCGTCCAGCAGGCGCTGCTGAAGATCCTGGAAGGGACCACCGCGAGCGTGCCCCCGCAGGGCGGCCGCAAGCACCCGCACCAGGAGTTCATCCAGATCGACACGACCAACGTCCTGTTCATCTGCGGCGGCGCGTTCGCCGGGCTGGAGAAGATCATCGAGCAGCGGTCCGGCCACAACGGGATGGGCTTCAACGCCAAGCTCCGGGTCCGGAACGCCCAGGCCACCACCGACCAGTTCGCCGACGTGATGCCCGAGGACCTGCTGAAGTTCGGCATGATCCCCGAGTTCGTCGGCCGCCTGCCGGTCATTACCAGCGTCCACAACCTGGACCGGGACGCGCTCATCCAGATCCTGACCGAGCCGCGCAACGCACTGGTCAAGCAGTACCGCCGCCTGTTCGAGCTGGACGGCGTGGACCTGGAGTTCACCCCCGACTCGCTCGAGGCCATCGCCGACCAGGCCAACCTGCGCGGCACCGGCGCCCGCGGCCTGCGCGCCATCCTGGAAGAAGTCCTGCTCTCGGTCATGTACGAGGTGCCGAGCCGTAAGGACGTGGAGCGGGTCGTGATCACCCGCGAGGCGGTACTGGAGAACGTCAACCCGACGATCGTGCCCAGGGACATCAGCCGCCGCACACCGCGCGAGAAGTCCGCCTGAGCCCGCCTCCGGGGCGCCTACCGCGGTCGCGACGCGGGCGGGCAGGACCGCTCTGACCTGCGGATCTACCCCGAACCGACATTTACCGACGGTTGTCGACTTTGGGGGTATTGCCCATGATCAGCGTTATTCCTGTGTAGCCTCCAACGTATTGCGGCCTCTGGCGCGGTTCCCGCCACGCCAGGATCTCGGACGCTGACCAGCAGCCGTCTTCCAACAGCGACGGGGAATTGAGCACAGATGAGTGGTTGGGACTCCCCGACGGGGAACTGGGACTCAGCTCCCGAACCCGAGGGCTCCGAATCGGACGATCAGGGCTATCAGCAGAGCCAGCCGACCGGCGGCCACCGCGCTATCCGCGGCGGAGAGGGTGTCCTGCGGACCGGGCGAAGAGCTCTGCCCGGTTACGACCAGGCCCAGAACCACAACCAGTCCTCCGGCTACGACCAGGGGGCGAGCTACGGCCAGGGATCGGGCTACGGTCAGCAGCCCGGTTACGACCAGACCCAGCACTACGGTCAGAACTCCGGCTATGGCCAAAACCCCGGCCATGGCCAGGATTCCGGTTACGGCCCGCAGCCCGGCTACGGGCAGGATCAGGGCTACGGCCAGCAGCCCGGCTACGGCCAGCAGCCCGGGACCATGCCCGCGCCGGTAGTGCGCTACGGCCAGCCTTCGGGCGAGGAGCCGGCGACGCCGGCCTCGCCGGGCCTGCCCGTGGCCCGCCGCGCGATCAGCTCAGGTCCGCAGAGCGCCGTAGACTCCGGCCCGCAGTCCTCATCCGGCTACGACCAGGGTGCCAGCGGTTCGTACCCCAGCCACGACTCGGCCAGCGCCAGCCAGCCGCCCTGGCCGGGCGTCGACGATCAGCCAGGTTACGGCCAGCAAGGTTATGACCAGCCAGGCTACGGCCAGCAGGGCTATGACCAGCCAGGCTACGGCCAGCAGGGCTATGACCAGCCAGGCTACGGCCAGCAGGGCTATGACCAGCAGGGCTATGACCAGCACGGCTATGGCCAGCAGAATTATGGTCAGCAGGGCTATAGCCAGCCCGGCTACGACCAGCGCGGCTACGAGCAACGGGACTATGGCCAGCAGGACTACGGCCACCAGGATTACGGCCAGTTCGGTTCCGGTAATGGGACCGAGGCCTACTCCCAGCCGGGCCTTGACCGGTCCGGCTACGGCCAGAACGGCTACTCCGACCAGAACGGCTACTCCGACCAGAACGGCTACGCTCAGAACGGTTACGGCCAGAATGGTTACGCCCAGAACGGCTACGCGGGCCAAAGCCCCGGCCCAGCCAGCTCCAGTCCAGGCGGCTACGGCCTGAATGCCCTCGGCCAGCCCGTCAGTCCCAGCCCCAGCGGCACCGGCTACCAGCCGGACGGCTTCGGCCCGGGCTCGCCCACCCAGGGCTCGCCCACCCCGGGCGCGCACCCGCAGGGCTCGCCAACCCCAGACCAGTACGCCCAGAATCATTACGGCCAGGACCATTACGCCCAAGATCCCTACGGCCACAACGGCACCCAGGCCACCTACACCCAGGACGGTTACGGCCAGGCCGAGCACGGCCCAGCCGGGGCCGCCCAGGACACCTACCGTCAGGACGCCTACGGGACCGGCGGCTACGTGCCGGACGCCTACGCCCAGCAGCCGGCTTACGAGAACCCGGCCGGGGCGCCCTACGGCAACGACGACTTCGGCTCGCCTGGCGCGCCGCCGCGCTCTGGCTCTCGATCGGGCCAGCGACCCCCGCAGCGGCTGGGCGGCATCCGGATGGTCCTGTACCTGCTGTCCTCCGTGGTCGGCGTGGTCTTGATCGTGCTGCTGGTCGTCCACCTGACCAAGGCCGGCTCGAGCAACCCGAGTTCCGGCGCCTCGACCGGCACCACCGGCACCGCCGGGGCCGGGCCCGCCTCGAAGTATGAGTTCATCGCGGCGACCAAGGCCGGCCCGTACAAGCTGAACGCGGCCGCGACCAGGTCCTACACCCGGCTGGCCCAGAGCCAGGCCGCTCCGATCGCCGCCTCGATGAAATCCGCGGGCGCGGGCACGCCTACCAGGGATGTGGTAGCCATCTACAACCTGGGGTCGGTCACCACCCCCGGGGCCAGCGACTTCAGGGCCGCGGCGTTCTTCGGTTACGACGGCACGTTCCACCCGGCCGCGGTCATCAAGAACGAGCAGGCCCATCTCTCCTCGACCCGCATGGTCAACGCCGGACCGCACGGCGGGGAGATGATGTGCGGCTACGACCGCTCGGTCACCCCCGAAGCCAGCGAGTGCGTGTGGGTCACCCCCACCACGTTCGGCCAGGTCGAGTTCCTCAAGGGCACCACGCAGGTGAAGCAGCAGGGCGCCGCCAACATCGCCTTGACGATCCGGGACGCGGTAGAGAACCCGGTCAGCTGACGCGCTGTCGGCTGAGAGCCCCCGCTAGCCCGGCCGCACCGCGCGGCGCGGGGCCGTAGACTCACCTGTCGTGAGCAGAGCAGAGCCGATCGAGCTGCCCTCCCAGTACGCGCCCGCCGAGGTGGAGGGGCCGCGCTACGAACGCTGGGAGAAGGCAGGTTACTTCACCGCGGATGCCGACTCCACCGCGCCCGCGTACTGCATCGTCATCCCCCCGCCGAACGTCACCGGCTCCCTGCACATCGGTCACGCCCTCGACCACACCCTGATGGACGCGCTGATCCGGCGCCGCCGCATGCAGGGCTACAAGACGCTGTGGCTGCCCGGCATGGACCACGCCGGGATCGCCACCCAGAACGTGGTCGAGCGAGAACTGGCCAAGGAGGGCTTGAGCCGCCACGACCTGGGCCGCGAGGCGTTCGTCGAGCGGGTCTGGCAGTGGAAGGCCGAATCGGGCGGCAAGATCCTGGGCCAGATGCGCCGCCTGGGCGACAGCGTGGACTGGTCCCGCGAGCGGTTCACCATGGACGCGGGCCTGTCCCGCGCCGTGCAGACCATCTTCAAGCAGCTGTATGAGGACGGCCTGATCTACCGCGCCGAGCGCATCATCAACTGGTGCCCGCGCTGCCTGACCGCGCTGTCCGACATCGAGGTCGACCACAGTGACGACGAGGGCGAGCTCACCTCGATCCGTTACGGCGACGGTGACGACTCCATCGTGGTCGCCACCACCCGGCCCGAGACCATGCTCGGCGACACCGCCGTCGCGGTGCACCCCGACGACCCCCGCTACACCCACCTCATCGGCAAGACCGTCGACCTGCCGCTCACCGGCCGGAGCATCCCGGTCATCGCCGACGACCACGTCGATCCGGCGTTCGGCACCGGCGCGGTCAAGGTCACCCCGGCCCACGACCCCAACGACTTCGAGATCGGCCGCCGGCACGACCTGCCCAGCCTGACCGTTATGGACGAGCACGGCGTGATCACCGCCCACGGCCCGTTCCAGGGCCTGGACCGGTTCGAGGCCCGGCCCGCGGTGGTCCGCGCGCTGCGCGAGCAGGGCCGCATCGTGGCCGAAGTCCGCCCGTACGTGCACGCCGTCGGCCACTGCAGCCGCTGCGGCACCACGGTGGAGCCGCGCCAGTCCCTGCAGTGGTTCGTCCGCGTCGCCCCGCTGGCCAAGGCGGCTGGCGACGCCGTCCGCCACGGCCGCGTCCGGCTCTCCCCGCCGGAGATGGGCGCCCGGTACTTCGGCTGGGTCGACGACATGCACGACTGGTGCATCTCCCGTCAGCTGTGGTGGGGCCACCGTATTCCAGTTTTTTATGGACCGAACGGCCAGACGGTCTGCCTCGGTCCAGACGAGCAAGCCCCGGCGGGCTGGACGCAAGACCCGGACGTCCTCGACACCTGGTTCTCCTCGGCGCTGTGGCCGTTTTCCACGCTCGGCTGGCCAGACGACACGCAAGACCTCCGCACGTTCTACCCGACCAGCGTGCTGGTCACCGGCTACGACATCTTGTTCTTCTGGGTCGCCCGGATGATGCTGTTCGGCCTGTACGCCATGCGGGACAAGGCGCCCGCCGACGCGGTCCCGTTCCGGGTCGTGGCCCTGCACGGCCTGGTCCGCGACCAGTTCGGCAAGAAGATGTCCAAGTCCCGCGGGAACACCGTCGACCCGCTGGACTGGATGGACCGGTTCGGCGCCGACGCGACCCGGTTCACCCTGGCCCGCGGGGCCAACCCGGGCAGCGA
The DNA here is from genome assembly GCA_963787645.1 of uncultured Actinomycetes bacterium. GTDB lineage: Bacteria > Actinomycetota > Actinomycetes > Streptosporangiales > Streptosporangiaceae > Palsa-504. The sequence continues at coordinate 55,734 of CAWBDS010000002.1, forward strand.
CCTGGCGATCAGCGAGGAGTGGGCGGCCGGCTCGCGCAACTTCTGCAACAAGCTATGGAACGCCGTCCGGTTCGCCCTGCTCAACGGCGCGCACGTGCCCGCTGTCCCTCCGGCGCCCGCCCTCCCCATCACCGCCGCGCACGTGCCCGCTGTCCCTCCGGCGCCCGCCCTCCCCATCACCGCCGCGCAACCCCTGGACAAATCCGACATTTCATGTTCTGTCCCGAATCGCTGGATCCTGTCCCGGCTCTCGGCCGTGATCGCCGAGGTGGACCAGCTGTTCGAGCAGTTCGAGTTCGCCAAGATCTGCGACCTGCTGTACCACTTTGCCTGGGACGAGGTCTGCGACTGGTACCTGGAGCTGGCCAAGGTCCCGCTCACCGGCGAGGATCCGCAGGCCGCCGAGACCACCCGGCAGGTGCTCGGGTTCGTGCTCGACCAGCTCATGCGCCTGCTGCACCCGGTCATGCCGTTCGTGACCGACGAGCTCTGGACAGCCCTGACCAATGAGGACTCGGTCGTGGTGGCACCGTGGCCGGCCTTCTCCTTCGCCGACCCGGCCGCCGAGGCGGAGATCTCCTCGCTGATGCGACTGGTCACCGAGGTCCGGCGGTTCCGCTCGGATCAGGGCCTGCGTCCTGGGCAGCGGGTCGCGGCCCGGCTGGTCGGCTTCGAGGCCACCCCGCTGGGCCGCCACGAGGAGTCGATCCGGTCCCTGCTGCGGCTCACCCCGCCTGGCGACGGCTTCACCGCCTCGGCGTCGCTGGCCGCCGAGGACATCACGGTCGAGCTGGACGTGGCCGGCGCGGTGGACGTCGCCGCCGAGCGCCGCCGGCTGGAAAAGGATCTCGCCGCGGCCCGCGGCGAGGCCGAGCAAGCCGAACGCAAGCTGGCCAACGCCGACTTCACCGCCAAGGCGCCCGCCGCGGTGGTGGACAAGACCCGCCAGCGCCTGGCCGGCGCCCAGTCCGACATCACCCGCCTCGAGCAGCGCCTGGCCGCGCTCACGTAGGCTAGCCAGATGGACATCGAGACCCGGATGCGCGAGGTCGAGCAGGAGATCATCTCCCGCCGGCCCGAGCATTCCGTGGACCTCGCCCTGGACCGGATGGCCGAGTTGGTCAGCCTGCTCGGCGATCCGCAGCGGGCCTGCCCGGTCATCCACATCACCGGCACCAACGGCAAAACGTCGACCGCCCGGATGACCGACGCGCTGCTGCGCGGCCGCGGCCTGCGCACCGGCCGGTTCACCAGCCCGCACCTGGTCTCGATCCGGGAGCGGATCGTCATCGACGGCGCGCCGATCAGCCCGGAACGGTTCGTCGAGACCTACGACGAGGTCATCCCGTACGTCCGCCTGGTCGACGAGCGGCACCCGGTGCCCATGTCCTTCTTCGAGGTCTTGACCGGCATGGCCTTCGCCGTCTTCGCCGACACCCCGGTGGACGTAGTGGTGCTCGAGGTCGGCGTGGGCGGCAGGCTGGACTGCACCAACGTCGCGGACGGCCTGGTCGCGGTCATCACCCCGATCTCCATCGACCACACCCGGCTGCTGGGCAACACGGTCGAAGAGATCGCCGCCGAGAAAGCGGGCATTATCAAGCCCGGCGCGGTCGCGGTGCTCGCCCAGCAGCCGGTCGGCGCCGCCGAAGTACTGCTGCGCTACGCGGTCGAGGTGGGCGCGACGGTGGCCCGGGAAGGCGTCGAGTTCGGCGTGCTGAGCCGCGAGCAGGCGGTCGGCGGCCAGCAGCTGGTGCTCCGCGGCCTGCGCGGCACCTACGAGGACATCTACCTGCCCCTGTTCGGCCTGCACCAGGCGGGCAACGCGGCGTGCGCGCTGGCCGCGGTCGAGGCGTTCGCCGGCGTGTCGGACGGAGCGGATGCGCCCCTGGACGCGGACCTGGTTCGGGAGTCGTTCGCCAAGGTCACCTCGCCCGGCCGGATGGAGATCGTCCGGCGCAGCCCCACCATCATCATCGACGCGGCGCACAACCCGGCCGGGATGGCCGCCACCGTGGCCGCCGTCGAGGAGTCGTTTACCTTCGCCCGCCTGACGGGCGTCTTCGCGGCCAGCGGCGACAAGGACGTGGCGGGCATGCTGGCCGAGCTCGAGCCGCTGCTCACCGACATCGTGGTGACCCGCAACTCCTCGGACCGTTCCATGGAACCCGAGGAAACCGCGGAACTGGCGGCCGAGATCTTCGGCGAGGACCGGGTCGAGTCCGCCGAGCACCTCGACGACGCGATCGAGGCCGCGGTGACGCTCGCCGACGAGGCCGTGGCCGAAACCGGCCCGGGCAGCGGCGGCGTGCTCATCACCGGCTCGGTCATCACCGCGGGCGACGCCCGCCGGCTGCTCGCCCCGGCCGGCGGCGAACTGCCCGCCGAGCCGTCCGCCAGCGTGCCCTCGCGTCACTCGTTCACCGCCGCGGAGCTGTCGTGAAGGACCGGTCATGAAGCAGCTACGCCAGCTGTGCGGCACCGTCCTGATCATGGAAGCCGTGGTCATCGGCCTCGCCATCCCGGTCGCCATCGTCCTGGAGCACCTGCGCCACGGCGTGGCCGGCGGGGTCGGCGGTGCCATGGCCGTATGCGCCCTGGTCCTCGGCGGCCTGGTCGGCCGCCCCGGCATGGGCTGGGCGCTGTGGGCCGGCACCGCCCTGCAGGCCGTGATCATCGCCGCCGGCGTGGTCATCCCGGCCATGTACATCCTCGGCGTGATCTTCGCCGCCCTGTGGGTCACCGGCATCTGGCTAGCCCGCCGCCTCCAGAACCCGCCCCCCGCCCCGCACCCCTCCGACACCCCCACCACCTAGCCCCCCGCGCCAGCGTCCCGCCCCCGCAGCGCCCCAGCCGCCCACCCGCCTCCGCCCCGCCCAGCCGCGGCGACGGGCTACCCGGCCCGGGCCGCGTCCCGGCCGCGCCCGCTGCACCAGCCCGGCCAGTACCGCATCCCCGGCCCGCCTTCCCACCTCGCAGACATCAACGGGAACTCCAGAGCGATACCATCATGATCACGAAGACTTTTATATGGCATAACACCGAAAAGCCTTCGTGATCATGGAAATCAGGCGATCCATTGGCACGCTGAGTCATCGACCCGCTCCGGGGGGCCCGACACATCGCCAGACGTCGCACCAACACGACGATTCTGTCGGCTTCGCGCACATGATCATGGACCGAGACGCTACGCTCCCGATAGCATTAAGTAATCTCAAGAATGCTTATAGTCACCATTGGGAGAGCTGGACGTGGCCACGGACCTGGGCAATACGTCGGCAGGACCAGGAGAACGCGCATCGCGTCCCCGCGGCGCCCACGCGGCCGCCAAGACCGGGCTGTTCCGCCGCGGTACCGCCTCGCAGCCCCCGCCGGCATCCCGCCCGGCCGCTGCTTCCGGACCATCAGCCGCAGCCCCCAACTCCCGGCCGACCATGGCCCCCAACTCCCGGCCGACCATGGCCCCCAACTCCCGGCCGACCATGGCGCCCAACCCTCGGCCGGCCCCAGCCGCCTCCCGGCAAACCGCGGACGGCCTGCAGGCCCTGCACGCCCTGTCCCGTCCCGAGCCCGCCCCAGCTCCAACCCCGGCCCCAGCCCCTCGGCCCACCACCCTAACCTCGGACCCCGCCACCCCAACCCGCCCCGCTCACTCCGGCACTCCGCCCCGCACCAGCACCCCGCCCCGCACCAGCACCCCGCCTCTGGCCGCCGCAACCAGCGTCCCAGCCGCCGCCGGAAACCTGGCCCGCACCCCGGCCCGCACGCCGGCCCGCACGCCGGCCCGCACCCCGGGCCGGACGACCGCCGTGAACCTGTGCGCGCTAGCCCTGGTGGCCGTGGTCGTCCCGCTCGCCATCCTGCAGATCCCGGACGGCATCGCCTGGTCGCTCCCGGTGCCACTCGCCGCCGCCGGGCCGAACACCCTGGGCAGCTTGCTCCGCGCGGCAGGCCTCGCGCTGCCCGCGATGGCGGTCGCGGCGCCGTTCGGCGCGCTGGCTAGCCGGCGATTCCGGGCCGCGCCGGTCCTGCTGGCCGGGCTGCTGGCCATTGGCGCCGCGGACGCGCTGGGCGAGAGCGTGCACACCGTCCTGCTGATCGGCGTGGACCGCTCGCTGCACGGCCTCGGCGCCGGGGTCGCGCTGGCCGCGGTCACCTCGATCGCCGCCGAGCGCCGCCCGAGCACCCGAGCGCTGGCCGGCTGGTGGGCCTGCGCCGTGGTGTGCGCGCTGGCCGCGGCGCCCGTGTTGCTGCGGCACCGGGTCGGCGACGGCGGCTGGCGGGCGGCGCTGCAGCCCTACCCGTGGCTGGTCGGTGCGGCCCTGGCCCTAGCCGCGATCTACGCGATCTTGACCGAACGCGCCAGGCGGACCGCCGTGCGCACCGCCTTCCCCGCCACCGAACGAGCGCTCCTCGCGCTGCTCGCGGCGCCGGTGGCGGGCATGTGCGCGATCACGGTAGCCGTGACCTACCGGGGCAACCACGCGGTGGTCGCGGCCGCCATCGCCGACGCGATCGCCCTGGCGGGCGTGGCCGCCACGGCCGTACGAGCCAGCTCCGCCGGCCGCCTGGTCGCGGTCTGCGCGGTGACCGGGTTCACCGTGGCCCCGACCGCCGCGGCGGTGACCGCGCTGACCCCGCCGGGCCAGCCCGGGTGGCAGGTCGGCGCCGCAGTCCTGGCCGCGGCGGCTTGCGGCGCCGCGCTGGCCCTGGGCCGCCGCGCTGCTAAGTCAGCGTCCGCCCGGGCCAAGGCTCCCGCAATCGGACTGTTCGCGGCCGCCGCGGCCTTCGCCGTCGCGTCCCAGGGCGGCTCCGCAGTCGCTCATCCACAAGTACTCGCGGTGCTGTGCGTGCCGCTGGCGGGCGGCCTGGCCGCCGCCCTGACCGCGACCCTGCGCGGCGCAGGCCCGGGCAGCGCGCTGTGCGGGGTCGTCTTGCTGCTGGCTGGCGTGGTTGCCGGCTACCTGGCGGCGGGCGTCCTGCAGTTGCAAGCCCTCCAGGACGTACACACCACGGCCAAGGCAAACGCGGCACTGGTTTCCAGCACCGGGCACTGGATGCTCGTCGCCGCCGTGGTCACTGCCGTGGTCGCGCTGATCATGGCCACTTCACCGGGGCCGCGCAAGCCCGGGTCGGCCAGGTAATCCGGCGCGCCGCCGGTCCGGCGGAGGGTGCCACGCCCGATCGTGGGTAAGCTGATGGTAGTGGCGAATCATCAGCATCCGGCGGCGGGCTCGCTCACGACCGGGAAGATCATCTTCCTGGAACCCGGTGAGTCGGCGTCTCCGTTGTCCAAGTAAGAATCCCCAGGCCATTTCATGGCGTGGACCGCAAGATCCACGCTCACAGGTTCAGATTTCCAGCCCGGATCGGAAGGTTCCCGTTCCCGATGAGCAACGCGCTGACGTTCCTCGGCCGTGATATGGCGGTCGATCTCGGCACTGCGAACACGCTGGTCTACGTGCGTGGACGTGGCATCGTGCTGAACGAGCCGTCGGTGGTCGCGCTCAATACCAACAACGGCCAGATCGTCGCCGTGGGCGCCGATGCTAAACGCATGATCGGCCGCACCCCGGGCAACATCGTGGCCGTGCGTCCGCTCAAGGACGGCGTGATCGCCGACTTCGACGTGACCGAGCGGATGCTCAGATACTTCATCCAGAAGGTGCACCGGCGTACCCACCTGGCCAAACCCCGACTCGTGGTGGCCGTACCGAGCGGGATCACCGGCGTGGAGCAAAGCGCGGTCAAGGAAGCCGGCCACCAGGCCGGCGCCCGCCGGGTGTACATCATCGAGGAACCGATGGCCGCGGCCATCGGTGCGGGCCTGCCCATCAACGAGCCGACCGGCAACATGGTGGTCGACATCGGCGGCGGCACCACGGAGGTCGCGGTGATCTCGCTGGGCGGCATCGTCACCTCCCAGTCCATCAGGATCGGCGGCGACGAGATGGACCAGGCCATCATCACCTTCGGCAAGAAGGAGTACTCGCTCATGCTCGGCGAGCGGACCGCCGAGGAGATCAAGGTGGCCCTGGGCTCGGCGTTCCCCACCGAGGACGAGCCGCACGCCGAGATCCGTGGCCGGGACCTGGTCAGCGGCCTGCCCAAGACCGTGGTGATCTCCGCGGCAGAGGTGCGCCGCGCCATCGAGGAACCGGTCAACCTGATCATCGACGCGGTCAAGAACACTCTGGACAAGTGTCCGCCCGAACTGGCTGGCGACGTCATGGACCGGGGTATTGCCCTGACCGGCGGCGGCGCTCTGCTGCGCGGACTAGAGTCACGAATCCGGGAGGAAACCGGGATGCCCGTGCAGGTGGCGGACAACCCGCTGGACTCCGTGGTGCTCGGCACGGGCAAGTGTGTCGAGGACTTCGAGACGTTGCGTCAGGTGCTGGTGCCCGACTCCAGGCGCTGACCTGACGCGGCCCGAGGACCCGTCGCATCGGCCGAGCGGGAACTGACGAGGAGCCGCAGTGCACGACAGCCGGCGTACCCGCCTGGTTCTTGGCCTGCTCCTGATCATCGCGATCGCCCTGATCACGCTGGATTTCCGGGACGGTGGCGCGTCGCCGGTCCGCAACGTGGGCGCGGATGTCTTCGGCCCCATCGAGCGGGTTACCCACGATGTGACCGATCCCGTGTCCAGCCTGTTCGACTCCATTACCGGCGGTCCTTCGGCGCAGGGCACGATCGCGAACCTGCAGCAGGAGAACGCCGCGCTGCGTGCTCAGCTCAGCGAGGCTCAGCTGAGCAAGACCGCGCGACAGCAGCTGTCCCAGCTGCTGCAGATGGACGCGGGCGGTTACCGGATCATGGCCGCGACCGTGATCGCGGCCGGCGGTGACTACTCCGATACGGTCACGCTGGACGTCGGGCGCAACGACGGGATCCAGCCGAACGAGACCGTGCTCAACGGCTCCGGGTTCGTCGGTACGGTCACCCAGGTCGGCGAGGACACCTCGACCGTCCTGCTGGCCGACGACGCGACGTCGGTGGTCGGCGTGCAACTGCAGGGTAGCGGCGAGATCGGCGCCGTCACCGGAACCGGCAAGTCAATGTCCGGGTCGGCCATGCTGCGCCTCACCCTGTTCGACGCGAACGCCGTCCTGCAGCCCGGACAGCAGGTCGACACCTATGCCTCGGTGGGCGACCAGCCTGAGGTTCCCGGCGTGCCGGTGGGCACCATCATTTCGGTGCACGCCAGCGCCGGAGCGCTTACCGAGACGGCGCTGGTCCGCCCGTTCGTCCAGTTCACCGCGCTCGGCGTGGTCGGCGTCGTGGTCCAGGTGCCCAAGCACAACCCGAGGGTCTCCATCCTGCCGCGTCCCGCACCCACGGTGACCATCACCGTCACGCCCAGCCCGTCCTCGTCCTCCTCGGGTACCGTGCCGCAAACGGGCGGCGGTGCGTCAACCGGGGGAGGGTCAACCGGGGGAGCGCCGGCCGGAGTACCGTCGGCCACCCCGTCGGGCACGGGCGGCCATCGCTGATGGTGCGCGGGCTCATCTCCTTCGTGACCGTCGCGATCGCGGTCATCATCCAGCTCACCATCGTCAACCGGATCGCCTTCCCGGGCGGATCGGGGCCGGACCTGGTGCTGATCGCGGTGGCCGCGCTGGCCCTGGCCGGCGGCCCGATGACCGGCGTGCTGATCGGGTTCTTCGCCGGCCTGGCCCTGGACGTCGCTCCGCCCGGCAGCCACTTCGTTGGCCAAGATGCACTGGTGTTCTGCCTGATCGGCTACCTGTGCGGGCTGGCCGCGGACGTCCCGAACAGCGAAGGGGTGCCCGAGCAGGGACGCACCGCGCTGTTCGAGATCGTGGTCACCGCCATCGGTACCGTCCTGGGGGAGGCGCTGGCCTCCCTGCTGGGCGCCATGCTCAGCGACCCGCGGGTGTCCTGGCCCGCCATCCAGCACGTGCTGCCCGTGGCCGCGGCCTATGACGTGGTGTTGTGCCCCTTCGTGCTGTACGCGGCCGCCGCCGCCCTGCGGCTGGCCAGAGCGCCGCGCGGGGACCGCAGCCGCGCGGCCTGGGCCAGCCCCCTGCCGCGCAACGCGGCCAGCGCCGCTCAGGGCGCGGTCCGGCAGGTCAACGGGGGCGGCACGCCACGGCTGCGGCTGGCCGAACGCGGCAAGGGCGAGGGCCTGGGCGCCGGACTGCGCGGCCCGGCCCCCGGCAAGCGCGAGCCGCGGCTCAAGCTCGGGCACGTCGCAGGCACGGCCATGCTCAGCGGCAGCGCACGCCGGGGTACCGGGCTGGCCAGCGGCACGATGGCGGGCGCGCTCGGCGGTGCGGCCAAGGTCAGGTTCGCGACCCGCCGCGGCGGGGGCATGCTCGGCGGGGCCACGGCCCTGAACTCCAATCTGGGCCGTTCCAGCCTGAACAGCTCACGGTTCGGCCGGTCGCGGATGGGCCGGTCCCTGCTGGGCGGCTCGGTGTTCAGCCATTCGCCGTCCGCGCTGCGCGCCTCAGCTCCGGCCCGCAGGGCCGCCTCGATCGGCGGATCTTCCTTTCTCGGCGGCCGTAAGACCCCGTTCCTGACCGGACTCCGCACACCCGCTCTCGGCGGCGGCAGCACCCGGCGCAGGACATCCGTGTTCACCACCCGCCGAACCGCCTGCCGGCTGCGCTCGGCGCCCGGCGGCTCGGCCGCCGGTTACGGGCCCCGGCTCTCGCGGCCCGGTACGCTAGCCCGGCTGACCGGCGCCCTGCGCCGCACGCACCAGCCCCGGCTGCGATCTCATCAGGGCACCTTCCGTCAGCCGCTTCAGGCCAAGCGGATGAAGTCGCCCGGGCACGGCTGGCTGCGGGGCTCGTCGCTGGCCGGCCGGACCGGGCGCGGCCGGACTGGGCGCGGCTGGACCGGACGCGGCTGGGCCGGCGGGCGGGCGCCGCGGCTGGGCGGTGGTCCCGGCCGGCTGCACATGCCCCGGCCGCGGTCCAGGAAGAGATGGCGGACAGGAGGTTACCGATGAACGTGTCGTCGCGCCGCCGTCTCGTGGTGCTCTACGTGCTCGCCGCCGCGATGCTCGTCTCGCTCGGTGGACGGCTGTACTACCTGCAAGTGATGAACAACACCTCGTTCACCAAGCTGGCCCAGCAGAACCAGACCCGGGACGTGATCGTGCCCGCCGTCCGTGGCCAGATCCTCGACGACGTGGGCAACCAGCTGGTCACCAACAAGACCGCCCTGGTCGTCTCGGTGGACATGATGACCCTGAACCAGCAGCCGGGGGGCGCCGCGCCCGTCCTGAAGCGGCTGGCCCCGCTGCTCGGCACGTCCTACACCAAGCTGAGCGAACAGACCCGGCTGTGCACCAAGGGCGTGCCGCAGCCGTGCTGGGCCGGCTCGCCTTACCAGCCCATCCCGGTGGATCAGCACGTCTCGGACCAGGTGGCGCTGCAGGTCATGGAGGAGCAGAGCCAGTTCCCCGGCGTCACCGCGCTGGCCCAGCCGGTCATCGACTACCCCGAGCCCGCCGGGGCCAACCCGGCGCAGGTCCTGGGCTACCTGCAGCCCATCACCCCGCAGGAGATCGCCAGCCGGCACCTGCCGGTGACCGGCTTCTCCGGTGTCGACCTGGTCGGCCAGGCCGGCCTGGAGGCCCAGTACGACAGCCAGCTCCGCGGCAAGGCCGGTACCCAGGTGGTATCGGTCAACGCCGCCGGAGACGTCACCGGGACCGTCAGCCAGACCGCGCCCACCACCGGTGACGACCTGGTGACCAGCATCAACGCCCAGATTCAGGCCGACGCCCAGAGCGCCCTGATGGGTGCGATCAACCGGTCGCGGGCCTCCGGGAACGCCGTCAACCAGGGCGCCGCGGTGGTGATGACCACCACCGGCCGCGTCGTGGCCATGGCCAGCTACCCGGACTACAACCCCAGCGTGTGGACCGGCGGTATCACGCAGCAGGAGTTCAACGCGCTGTTCGGCGCCAAGGACGGCGCGCCGATCATCAACTGGGCCGCCCAGGGCCAGTACGCGCCCGGATCGACGTTCAAGGTCACCTCGACCGCCGCCGCCGTGGCCGACGGGTACCCGCTGGACGGCCTGTACAACTGCCCCGCCTCGATCAACATCGGCAGCGGGACGTACAAGAACGACGGCGAGCCGAGCCTGGGCGAGATGTCGTTCGCCGAAGCGCTCATCCAGTCCTGCGACACCGTGTACTACCAGCTTGGCTACGACATGTACCTCAACGACGACCCGAAGGCCAACAACAGCACCGGGCCGAACGCCCCGCTTCAGAAGACGCAGAAGATGGAGCTGGCCTGGGGTTTCGGGGAGCCCACCAATATCGACCTGCCCGCCGAGTCGGACGGTTCCATCCCCACCCGGCAGTGGCTGTACTACCTGTGGAAGGACAACGCCTACACCGGTCAGGACTGGTGCCGGTACAAGAACGCCAGTCCCAACTACACCTACCTGCAGCAGATCGAGCACCAGGACTGCCAGAACGGCTGGCAGTGGGAGCCCGGGCAGGCCGCGATCGCCGCGATCGGCCAGGGCTACGTGACCGTGACCCCGCTCCAGCTGGCCAACGCCTATGTGGCGCTGGCCAACGGCGGGACCCTGTACAGCCCGCGGATCGGCGAGGCGCTCATCTCGCCGAGCACCGGGCAGGTGGTCCAGAAGATCAACCCGCCGGTCATCCGGCACCTGCCGGTGTCTGGTAACACGCTGGCCTATATCCGCAACGCACTGGCCGGGGTGGTCACCCAGGGCACCGCGGCCAGCGCCTTCGGCGGGTTCCCGCTCAACCAGGTCTGCGTGGCGGGCAAGACCGGTACCGCCCAGCTGTTCGGCAAGAACGCGACCTCGGTGTTCGCCTCGTTCGCGCCGTGTAACAACCCGAAGTACGTGGTCCTGGTCATGGTCCCCGACTCCGGTTACGGCGCCGACGTGGCCGCACCTGCGGTCCGCCAGATCTGGGACGGCATCTACGGCCTCCAGGGCCAAAAGGCCGCGGTGCCCGGCGGCCACGTGCCGACCTCACTACCGCAGGTCACCTCCACCGGCACGATCGTCGCGCCGGCCGGCTACACCAGGGAGCCATGATGCTGGGCCGGTCCAGCCCGAGCTACACCGTCCGGGGCTACACCGCGCCGCGACCCGGCGCGTTCGCGGGCCGCCCGCGGTCCCTGCTGTCCCGGGCCTTCGCCCGGAACTCGGTCCTGCGCCAGATGGACTGGGTGCTGGTCGTGGTGGTCAGCGGCCTGAGCGCGATCGGCACCCTGCTGGTCTGGTCGGCGACCCAGCCCTCGTTGCTGGCTGCGGGCCAGGATCCGCGCACCTACCTGAAGAAGCAGCTGCTGTGGGTGGTCATCGGGCTGATCTTGATGTTCGCGGTGAGCTTCGTCGACAGCCGTCGGCTCCGATCATGGGCCCCGGCGGTCTACGCGGCGACCCTGCTCGGCCTGCTGGCCGTGCTGACCCCGCTCGGCTCGAGCATCAACGGCGCCAAGGCGTGGATCTCGTTGCCCGGCGGCTTCCAGATCGAGCCCTCGGAGTTCGCCAAGGTCGCGCTCGTCCTGGGCGTGGCCACCATGTTCAGCCGGGCCCGGGGTACCACCCCCGGCCTGCGCTCGGTGCTCCTGGCCCTGCTCGTCGCGGCGCCGCTGATCGCCCTGGTGGTGGTCGAACCCGCGCTCGGCGTGGCCATGGTCCTGGTCGCGGCGACCGCCACCATGATCGTGCTGTCCGGGACCAAGCTGCGCATCATCGCCGGCCTGGTCGGCGTGGTTGGCGCGGCCGTGGCCCTGGCGGGCGGCATGCACCTGCTGAAGTCCTACCAGCTGACCCGCTTCACCTCGTTCCTGCATCCCGCGGCCAACCTGGCCGGAGCCGGCGACAACGCGGCTCAGGCCAAGATCGCGGTCGGCTCGGGCGGCATGTTCGGCGAAGGGCTGTTCCACGGCCAGCTGGTGGCGGGCAACTTCGTGCCTTCCCAGCAGACCGACTTCATCTTCACCGTGGCCGGCGAGGAACTCGGCTTCGTCGGCACGATCACCATCGTCGTCCTGCTCGCCATCGTGATCATCCGCGCGATCCGCATCGGCTCCCGGGCCGACGATCTGTTCGGCGTGCTGATCGCCTCAGGCGTGGCGATCTGGTTCGCGTTCCAGTCGTTCGTGAACATCGGCATGACGATCGGCATCATGCCCATCACCGGCTTGCCGCTGCCGTTCGTTTCCTATGGTGGCTCCGCGGTCTTCGCCGATATGATCGCTATCGGCATGCTCCAGTCCGTTCGCCGCCACCACAGCGTTTTCGCCGAGTAGCGCGCGACGGACCGGCGTCCTAACTGGTCGCGGATATTTCGACCGTGGTCACGTTCGTGGCGCCGAGCCCGGCGATGCTGGCCCCCGGGAACTGCGCCACCGATTCGATGTTGCCCTTGTAGCCCTTGCCCGTGAACTGAACCAGCGCCCCGTGCTGGCCGCCCTGGCTGACCAGCGCGTTGCTCGTGATCGTATAGCCGGCCTGGGGCAGCGCCGTGGCGTAGAAACGCGCCACGTCCGCGGGGGTGACCAAGCCGAAGATGAGGATGAGCGACGAGCCGCCCGACAGGTTCTCGCCGACCTTGGCCGCGGCCGGGATCGGGAAGCTGCCGATCTTCCCCTTGACCGTAACCGTGCTGGCCGCGATCGACGGGCCGGTCGTCGGCACCGGCGAGGACACCACGGGGGGCTTGCTCGAACTGGCCGAGGCCGACGCCGTGGGCGTGCTGGATGAACTGGCCGACGAGGTTGCGGACGAGCACGCTGTCACGGCCAGGATCGCCGCGCCGGCGGCCAGGGCCAGCGTGGCAGAGCGGTACTTAGTCATCGCTTTCCTTCACTCGGTCCAGAACTCATAGGTGACCACCCTAAACGCCCGCCAGACCAGACGGGCCCGCTTTCGCCGCCAGGCCGAACCCCCGGCGAGCCAGCAAGCCGTTGCGCGGCGTTGTTACCACGGCCCGTTCGGATAACCTACTTAGATGCCCGTTGACTCGCTGTACCCGGCGCTTGAGCCGCTGCTGCCACGCGTGCGCAAGCCGATCCAGTATGTCGGCGGTGAAGTGGGCTCGGTGACCAAGGACTGGGACGCCGCTGACGTCCGGTGGGCGCTGTGCTACCCGGACGCCTACGAGGTCGGGCTGCCCAACCAGGGCGTGCAGATTCTCTATGAGGTGCTCAACGAGCGCGAGGGCGTCCTGGCCGAACGTACCTACACCGTATGGCCTGACCTCGAGGCGCTCATGCGGGAACATGGCGTGCCCCAGTTCACGGTGGACGCGCACCGTCCGGTGGCAGCCTTTGACGCGCTCGGCGTCAGCTTCGCGACCGAGATGGCCTACACCAACCTCCTCTCCGTGATCGACCTCGCGGGGATCCCTCTTTTTTCTGCCGAACGGACCGTGGCTCACCCGGTGGTCATTGCCGGGGGCCACGCGGCGTTCAACCCGGAACCCATCGCCGACTTCCTGGACGCGGTGGTGCTCGGTGACGGTGAGCAGGCGGTGCTCGCGATCACCGACCTGATCCGCGACTGGAAGCGCGCCGGGCAGCCCGGCGGCCGGGACGGCCTGCTGACCCGGCTGGCCACCGTCGCCTACGTGCCGCGCTTCTACGATGTCTCGTATCTCCCTGACGGCAGAATATCGAACCTATTGCCGAACCGTCAAGGCGTTCCGCCCACAGTTTCGAAACACACGGTGATGGATCTGGATGCCTGGCCGTACCCGCGCCAGCCCATCGTCCCGGTGGCCGAGACCGTGCACGAGCGCTACAGCGTGGAGATCTTCCGCGGCTGCACCCGGGGCTGCCGGTTCTGCCAGGCCGGGATGATCACCCGGCCGGTCCGGGAGCGGTCCATCACCACGGTCGGCTCGATGGTCGCCAACGGCGTGAAGGCCAGCGGGTTCGACGAGGTCGGGCTGCTCTCGCTGTCCAGCGCGGACCACAGCGAGATCAACGAGATCGCCGTCGACCTGGCCGACTGCTATCAGGGCACCAACGTCGGGCTCTCGCTCCCGTCGACCCGGGTGGACGCGTTCAACGTGACCCTGGCCAACGAGCTGAGCCGCAACGGCCGCCGGTCCGGGCTGACCTTCGCCCCCGAGGGCGGGTCCGAGCGGCTGCGCAAGGTGATCAACAAGATGGTCACCGAGGACGACCTGATCCGCACCGTGAGCACCGCCTACGCCAGCGGGTGGCGGCAGGTCAAGCTGTACTTCATGTGCGGCCTGCCGACCGAGACCGACGCCGACGTCATGGCCATCGCCCGGCTGGCCCGCCGGGTCATCGCCGCGGGCCGGGAGGCTTCCGGGCGGCGCGACATCCGGTGCACGGTATCGATCGGCGGCTTCGTGCCCAAGCCGCACACGCCGTTTCAGTGGGCCGCGCAGTGCGCTCCGGAGGTGGTCGACGCGCGGCTGCGGGCCCTGGGCGGAGCGCTGCGGGCCGATCGCGCCTACGCCAAGTCCATCGGGTACCGGTACCACGACGGGGAGCCGGGCATCATCGAAGGGCTGCTGTCGCGGGGCGACCGACGGCTCGGCGCGGTGATCCTGGCCGCCTGGCGGGACGGCGCGCGGTTCGATGGGTGGAGCGAGTACTTCTCGTTCGAGCGGTGGGCCCGCTGTACGGAGTCTGCCCTGGCCACCGAGCCGGTGGACCTCGCATGGTACACTACGCGCGAACGTGATTACAGTGAGGTGCTCCCCTGGGATCACCTGGATGCGGGCCTTGACCGCGACTGGCTCTGGCAGGACTGGCAGGACTCCATCGCCCCCGAGGGAGCGGCCGAGGTGGAAGATTGCCGTTGGACTCCGTGTTATGAATGCGGGGTCTGCTCCGCTATGGGTACCGAGATCCAGGTGGGTCCGACCGGGGAGCGGCTCGACGGGAGGCGCCTGCTTCCCGTGGTGAGCGGGAGGTAGCGTGGCGCAGCCGGCGGCCCAGAAGCCTGCGGTGCAGCATCTGGTGGTCCGGTATGCTAAGCGCGGAAAGATGCGATTTGCCAGCCACAGGGACCTGGCGCGCGTCTTTGAGCGGGGAGTGCGCCGGGCTGGGCTGCCGATCGCTTACTCTGCCGGGTTCACGCCGCACCCGAGGATCTCCTATGCGGGCGGAGCTCCGACCGGGGTGGCGAGCGAGGCCGAGTACCTTCACCTGGCGCTGACTTCCCGCGAGGCCGCGACGCAGGTACGCGAGCGGCTGAACGCGACTTTGCCTGATGGGATAGATGTGATCGACGTCACGGACGATGCGCAGGGGCCGCAGTCTCTGGAAGCATCCGAGTGGCGAGTAGTTCTGCCGGGCGTGGACCCAGCGGCGGCTGAGCGGGCCGTGGCCGGTTTCCTCGCCCTCAGCGAGGCGCCGGTGGAGCGCCTCACGGACAAGGGTGTCCGTCGCCTGGACGCCCGCGCGGCCGTGGTCACGCTCGACGTGCACGAACCGGCCGATCCTGGCGGCGGACCGCGCGCCGCCGTGGCAGGTGCACAAGGTTGTGCCATTCTTCGAATGGTTGTTCTACATTTGGCTCCCGCTGTACGGCCCGATGACGTACTGACCGCGCTCCGCGAGCAGTACGGCCTCGTCCCGTCCTCGCCGCCCATAACCACCCGGCTGGCGCAGGGTTCGCTGGCCCTGCTAACCGGGACGAGCGTGTTATGAGGGCGTTGCTGTGGTGCCGGGGAGCCGTCACGAAATGACAGGAAATCAGGCTCAGCGCTGCCGGTCTCGCGCGTGTACCGCGCCAGACCAGAGCCGCCGTCGCGGCTCCGCCTGCGCCTGTGCTGACAATGTGCTCCCGTGTGGTGTGCGGGTGTGCCGTGGTATGCCGTCGCCAGACGGCACGCCGCGGACCCGCGCGCCCGGGAGCCTGACTGGAGATTGCCCGAATGCTCGACAGCGAGCTGTACGACAGAGAAAACAATGACCACGCCGGGGGCGGACGCTCAGCCGAGGAGCTGAACCCGCCCGCACCACCCAGTGTGCCGGCGGCTGTGTTCCAGCCGCCGCCGGTGGTGTTCCAGCCGCCGGCCATCCGGGCTGAGCCCGCGCCGGCCGCCGCCCAGCCGAGTGCGCCCGCGCGTTCGGCCGGGACGCCGGCGAACGGCGACGCGGCCGCCGACGGCAGCGCCGATGACGACGGGACGGGATCCGCCCGGCGGCGTAGGCGCAGGCCCAGCCGGGCCCAGTCCCGGGCCGCCGAGGATGCCGTGGCCGAGGCCGGGGACACCCCGGCGGCCCAGGACGCCGACAACGCCCATTCCGGCGCGCCGGCCGAGGCGGCGCCAGACCAGCCGGAGGCTCCGCGGTCGCGGTCGAGATCATCGCGCACGCGCAGCCGGCGGGCGGGCGCGGCCCAGGACTCCGCCGACCCGCAGGCCGCCGAGCCGGCCACCGACGCCGGGCCGGCCACCGACGCCGGGCCGGAGGACGCCGACGATGACGCCGACGGTGCCGACGGCCAGGACGGGGAAGCAGGCACGGGTCGCCGGCGTCGGCGCAAGCGGCGCCGTGGCTCGGCCGAAGGCGTGCCCGGATCCGAGTCCAGTGCCGATGACCCGCCGGACACCGTGGTCCACGTCCGCGGGTCGACCGGTAATGACGACGTGCGGTCGGTCAAGGGATCGACCAGGCTCGAGGCCAAGAAGCAGCGGCGCCGCGAAGGCCGGGAAACCGGCCGCCGCCGGCCCCCGGTCATCACCGAGTCGGAGTTCCTGGCCCGCCGCGAATCGGTCGAGCGCACCATGGTGGTCCGCCAGCGCAAGGACCGGATCCAGATCGCCGTGCTGGAAGACGGGGTGCTGGTCGAGCACTACGTGAACCGGTCCAGCCACCAGTCCTACGTGGGCAATGTCTACCTGGGCAAGGTGCAGAACGTCCTGCCGTCCATGGAGGCGGCCTTCGTCGACGTGGGCAAGGGCCGCAACGCCGTGCTCTACGCCGGCGAGGTGAACTTCGATGTCAGCGGCCTGGAGGGCCAGCCTAAGCGGATCGAGTCCGCGCTCAAGGGCGGCCAGTCGCTGATCGTGCAGGTCACCAAGGATCCGGTCGGGCACAAGGGAGCCCGACTGACCAGCCAGATCAGCCTGCCCGGCCGGTACCTGGTCTACGTGCCAGGCGCGTCCATGACCGGCATCAGCCGCAAGCTGCCCGACACCGAACGGAACCGGCTCAAGCAGATCCTGAAGAAGGTCATGCCCGAGGACGGCGGCGTCATCGTGCGCACCGCGGCCGAGGGCGCGGCCGAGGAAGAGCTGGCCCGCGACGTGTCCCGGCTCGCCGCCCAGTGGGAGGCGATCGAGAAGAAGGCCAAGACGGCCAGCGCGCCCGCGCTGCTCTACGGCGAGCCGGACCTGACCGTCCGGGTCATCAGGGACGTGTTCAACGAGGACTTCGCCAAGCTGGTCGTGTCCGGCGACGAGGCCTGGGACGTGGTCGACGAGTACGTCAGGTACGTCGCCCCGCACCTGGCCGACCGGGTCGCCCGCTGGGAGGGCGACCGGGACGCGTTCGCCGCCTACCGCATCGACGAGCAGCTGTCCAAGGCGCTGGAGCGCAAGGTCTGGCTGCCCAGCGGCGGCTCGCTGGTCATCGACAAGAGCGAAGCCATGACGGTCATCGACGTCAACACCGGCAAGTTCACCGGGCAGGGCGGGAACCTGGAGGAGACCGTCACCCGGAACAACCTCGAGGCCGCCGAGGAGATCGTCCGCCAGCTCCGGCTGCGTGACGTGGGCGGCATCGTGGTCATCGACTTCATCGACATGGTGCTGGAGAGCAACCGCGAGCTGGTGCTCCGCAGGCTGCTGGAGTGCCTGGCCCGGGACCGGACCAAGCATCAGGTGGCCGAGGTCACCTCGCTGGGCCTGGTCCAGATGACCAGGAAGCGAGTCGGCGCGGGCCTGCTCGAGGCGTTCTCGGTGCCGTGCGAGTGCTGCAACGGCCGCGGGGTGATCACCACGTTCGACCCCGAGGCCGACTCGCAGGCCGCGCATCACGTGCACCAGCGCGGCGGGAACAACGGCGGCCACAACGGCGGCAATGGCGGCGGCAACGGGTCCCGGGGCTCCGGGGCCAGCCCGGCCACCGTCGCGGCCCGCATCCGCACGGACGCCCCGGCGGAGGCGAGCCCCGCGGACGGCTCCCCGGCGGACGCTGCGCCCGCGGACGGCCAGCCGGGGGAGGCCGCGCAGCCCGCCGCCGAGGCGGCCCATGACGGGCCCGGCGACGCGCCCCGCTCCGGCAGCGGGCGCCGTCGCCGCCGCCGCTCATCGTCCAACGGCGCCACGGCCACCCCGGACCCGGCGCCCGCCGAAACACCAGCCGCCCCGGTCGACCCCCCACAAGCCTAGGACGGGTTCGTGAACACGCCGTGGTCTGGTAGCCTTGGCGGTCGGGAGCTGCCCGCTCGGCGGGCCCCGATGTGCATGCGAGCCGCCGTGGTGACCACCGGCGCGCCGGGGCACGCAAGGAAAGCGCAACGAAAGAGAGTTCTCGGGTGTACGCGATTGTGCGCTGCGGCGGCAGGCAGGAAAAGGTCGCGCTGGATGACGTCGTCACCGTCGACAAGCTGGACGGCAAGGCCGGGTCGAGCATCACGCTGACCGCCCTGCTGGTCGTCGACGGAGACCGCGTGATCAGCGACCCCGCCGAGGTCGGCCGCTACCAGGTCACGGCGGACATCGTTGGTGACGCGGCGGGCCCCAAGATCAACATGATCCAGTACCGGAACAAGACCGGTTACCGGCGCCGTCTGGGCCACCGGCAGAAGTACACCCAGGTGCGGATCACCGGCATCGGCACCGAGGCCAAGGCAGGCGCCAAGGCCAGCGCCAAGGCCAGCGCCAAGCCGCAGACCAAGGCCAAGGCCCGGGCCCAGGCGAAGGCGGAGGAGGACTGAGATGGCACACAAGAAGGGCGCGTCATCTAGCCGCAACGGCCGTGACTCTAAGGCCCAGCGTCTCGGGGTCAAGCGCTACGGCGGCCAGCTGGTGAACGCGGGCGAGATCCTCGTCCGCCAGCGCGGCACGCACTTCCACCCCGGCCAGGGTGTGGGGCGCGGCGGCGACGACACGCTGTTCGCGCTGGTCGGCGGTACGGTGGAGTTCGGCAAATTCCACGGCCGCCGGGCCGTGAGCATCGTCCCGGCCGAGCCGCCGGCGTAGGGCTCGCCGCAAGCAACACAACCACGAAGGCGGGCCGGGAAACCTGGCCCGCCTTTGCCATGCGAGAACGAAGGAAACGACTGTGGCGGAGTTCGCCGACCGGGTCACGCTGCGGGTGCAGGCTGGCCACGGGGGAAACGGCTGCGCCTCCATCCACCGGGAGAAGTTCAAGCCGCTCGGCGGCCCCGACGGCGGCAACGGCGGCCGCGGCGGTGACGTGATCCTTCAGGTCGACGCGAGCTCGGCGACGCTGCTCGACTTCCACCGGCGTCCGGTGCGCAAGGCCGGCAACGGCCGCCAGGGTGAGGGCTCGAACCGGACCGGCGCGAACGGCGCCGACCTGATCATCCCGGTGCCGAACGGGACCGAGGTCAAGACGGCCGACGGCGAGGTCCTCGCCAACCTGGTCGGCGTGGGCACCACGTTCGTGGCCGCGGCCGGCGGGCGCCCCGGCCTGGGCAACGCGGCGCTGGCCAGCCCGCGCCGCAAGGCGCCGGGGTTCGCCCTCAAGGGCGAACCGGGGCAGGCGCGCGACCTCATCCTGGAGCTCAAGACGGTGGCCGACGTCGGGCTGGTCGGCTTCCCCAACGCCGGCAAGTCCTCCATCATCGCCGCCATGTCCGCGGCCCGGCCCAAGATCGCCGACTACCCGTTCACCACCTTGATCCCCAATCTGGGCGTGGTGGAGGCGGGCGACGTGCAGTTCGTGCTGGCCGACGTGCCGGGACTGATCCCCGGGGCCAGCCAGGGCAAGGGCCTCGGCCATGACTTCCTGCGCCACGTCGAGCGCTGTTCCATCCTGGTTCACGTGCTCGACTGCGCCACCGAGGAGCCCGGCCGCAGCCCCGAGGCCGACCTGGCCGCAATCGAATACGAGCTGGCCGCCTACGGCGAGGCGACCGGGATAGACCTGATCGCCAGGCCCCGGCTCATCGTGCTGAACAAGATCGACGTCCCGGCCGCCCGCGAGCGCGCCGACCAGGTCAAGCCAGATCTCGAAAAACGCGGCTATCAGGTCTTCGAGATCTCCGCCGCCACCGGGGAGGGCCTGCGCCCGCTGGGTTTTGCCATGGCCGCACTGGTCGCCGCCGACCGTGCCGCCCGTCCGGCCGAAGTGCCCGCCGAGCGCGTCCGGGTCGCGGTCGCGGTCAAGACCGTGGACGAGCCGGGCTTCGAGATCATGCGCCTAGGCGAGGACACCTTCCTGATCCGGGGTGACAAGCCACGCCGCTGGGTCCAGCAGACCGACTTCAGCAACGACGAGGCGGTCGGCTACCTGGCCGACCGGCTGGCCCGCCTGGGCGTGGAGGAGGCCCTCGCCGAGGCGGGCGCCGAGCCCGGCGCGGAGGTCCTGATCGGTGAGCCGGACGACGCGGTGGTCTTCGACTGGGACCCGGCCGCCCCGATGAGCAGTGGATCCCGGGCCCGAGGTGCCCGGCCGCACCGGGGCCCGCGCGGCACCGATCCCCGGCTATCACAGTGAACCCGCAGACCACCGGCCCGCGCGCAGACATCGCGTCTGCGGCCCGGGTGGTGGTCAAGGTCGGCTCCTCCTCGCTCACCACGACGGCGGGCGAAGTCGACGCCGACCGGATCGCGGCGCTGGCCACCGCCCTGGCCGCCCGGCACGGCGCCGGGATCCAGGTCGTGCTCGTCTCGTCCGGGGCCATCGTGTCCGGCCTGGTCCCGCTGGGACTGACCCGCCTGCCCAGCGACCTGGCCACCCAGCAGGCCGCCGCGAGCGTCGGCCAGGGCCTGCTCATCGCGCGCTACACCACGGCCTTCGCCCAGCACGGCATCCGCACCGGCCAGGTCCTGCTCAGCGCCGACGACCTGATGCGCCGGACCCACTACCGCAACGCCCAGCGGACCCTGGACCGGCTGCTCGAGCTGGGCGTGCTGCCGGTGGTCAACGAGAATGACACGGTCGCCACCGATGAGATCCGGTTCGGCGACAACGACCGGCTGGCCGCGCTCGTCGCCCACGTCACGCGGGCCAAGGCGCTCGTCCTGCTCTCTGACGTCGACGGCCTGTACGACGGCGACCCGCGCCGCGGCCAGGCCCAGCGGATCGCCGAGGTACGCGACCAGGCCGATCTGGCGGGCGTCCGCCTCGGCCGCGGCCTGAAGGCCGGCCAGGCCAGCCAGGCAGCCCAGGCCAGCCAGATGGGCCAGACCGGCCCGGCCGGACCCAGCGGCATCGGCGGCATGGCCACCAAGGTGGAAGCGGCCCTGATCGCCTCCGCGGCGGGCATCCCCACCGTGGTCGCCGACGCGGCCAGCGCTCCCGCGGCGCTCAATGGCGACCCGGTCGGCACCTACTTCGCGGCCCACGGCCGAAGGCCCGCCACCAGGCTGCTGTGGCTCCGGCACGCTGCGGTCGCCCGGGGCAGCCTGCGCCTCGATAAGGGCGCCGTCGAGGCCGTGGTTAACCAGCACGCCAGCCTGCTGCCGGCCGGCATCATCGGCGTCGAGGGCACCTTCGACGCCGGCGATCCGGTCAACCTGCGCGACGAGCACGACGCCATCGTCGCCCGCGGCCTGGTCAACTACGACGCGACCGAGATCCCCGGCCTGATGGGCCGCTCCACCAGATGGCTGGCCAGCAAACTAGGCCCCGAATACGAACGCGAAGTAGTGCACCGAGACGACCTGGTCCTCCTCTAAGCCACGAAAAAAGCTCCTCGTGCCCCCACCCAAACGGGTCAGGGCACGAGGAGCCTTGAACAGCTAGTTGTCGTCGTCTCCGCCGCTGCCGCGGTTGGTGATCCGGTCGAAAATCCCGCCGCCGGCCCGCGCCGCGCTCTCCGCCACGCCGCGGAAGATCCCGATCAGCGGGTCCTGCGACCGGCTCCACGAGTCCTGGTACGCCTTGGCCGCGTTCCGGACCTCGTCGCCGACCGAGGCGGTGCCGTCGGCGTCCCGGCGCGGGTAGTCGCCGCCCAGGATCCGCTCGTAGTCGCCGTGCGTGGCCCAGTAGTCGAGCTCGGCGAACCTGACTACCGCGAACGGGTGGGTGGTGCCCTGCAGCTGCATGATCTTCAGGATGCTGTCCCGCAGGTCAGGCACGGCGTCGTACTCGTGCGCCTGCTCGCGGAACGCGTCCGGGTTCAGCTCGGACAGCTGCGCGCCGCCGGCTGAGCTTCATCAGTGCCCGCCGGGCCGCGTCCACGTCCTGGCCGGCCAGCAGCCCGGCCCGGTCACAGGACAGCTCGGACTTGCGGAACCACTCTTCCAGGCCCCAGATGATGGCCGACAGTCCCAGCCCGATCGGCGTCCACGCGATCCGCGACGCCAGCTGGAGCAGCCACAGCAGCATGGTCCGGTACACCGCGTGCCCGGACAGGATGTGGCCCAGCTCGTGGCCGATCACCCAGCGCAGCTCTTCGGGGTCGTACAGGTTGATCATGCCGGTGGTGATGACCACGAAGGGCTTGTCCCGGCCCAGCGCCATCGCGTTCACCAGCGGGTTCTGGGTCACGAAGACGTCCGGCACCTCGGGCAGGTCCAGGATGTAGGCACCGTCCCGGACCAGCTCGTAGACGTGCGGGAACTGCCGCTCGGAGACCTTGACGGCACCGGCCAGGTAGGTCAGCCGGAAGGCCCGCTCGTTGAACAGGCCGAACAGCTTGCGCAGCAGCGTGTCGAAACCGCTGAGCTTGCGCAGCGCGACCAGCGCCGAACGGTCTGCGGGATGCTCATAGGCGCGCGATGAGATGCCGGTGAGCCGGACCCGCGCGCGATCAGGCACTGAAGTCATATCTCGATCATAGCCCGAACATCGAGCCGATGAACCCGCAAGTAAACCGGTACCATACGAGGTCATGCGGCGCATCGGCGTGATGGGCGGGACCTTCGACCCCATCCATCATGGTCACCTGGTCGCCGCCAGCGAGGTGGCGCACATCTTCGCGCTGGACGAGGTCATCTTCGTGCCCACCGGCCAGCCCTACCAGAAGGAAAACCGCCAGGTATCGGCGGCCGAAGACCGCTACCTGATGACGGTGGTCGCCACCGCGTCCAACCCCCGGTTCAGCGTCAGCCGGGTCGACATCGACCGGCCGGGCCCCACCTACACCATCGACACGCTGCGCGAACTCCACGCGCAAAACCAGGCCATCGACGAGCTGTACTTCATCACCGGCGCTGACGCGCTGGCTGAGATCTTGACCTGGCACGACGCAGATGAACTATTCACTCTCGCACATTTCGTAGGCTGTACTCGACCGGGGCACCGGCTGTCGGTGGCGGGCCTGCCGGACGGAAAGGTCAGCCTGGTCGAGATCCCGGCGCTGGCCATCTCGTCCACCGAGTGCCGCGCCCGGGTCGAGGCGGGCGAGCCGGTCTGGTACCTGGTGCCGGACGGGGTCGTGCAGTACATCGCCAAGCGCAAGCTTTACGCGAAGCCGAAATGACCGCCCGCTATGAGACGCTAGTAAGGACAACGAACCCGACCGAGGAGGCCGGCAAGCACTCGTGACTGCCACACCGAGGGCCGTCGAGCTTGTGGAGACCGCCGCGCTGGCGGCCGCGGACAAGCTGGCCGACGGCATAATCGCCTACGACGTGAGCGAGCAGCTCGTGATCACGGACGCCTTCGTGCTGTGTTCGGCGTCCAACGACCGGCAGGTCCGGTCCATCGTCGACGAGGTCGAGCTCCGGATGCGCCAGGCCGGCGCCCAGCTGATCCGCCGCGAGGGCGAGCGTGAGGGCCGCTGGGTACTGCTCGACTACCTCGAGGTCGTGGTCCACGTGCAGCATTCCGAGGAGCGCACCTACTACGCGCTGGAGCGGATCTGGAAGGACTGCCCCCAGATCCCCCTGCCCGAGCTGGTCGTCAACCCAGGGAGGGCCCGCTGAGCGATCGGGTCCGGCTAGTTCTGTGGCGGCACGGGCAGACCATGTGGAATGCCGAGCGCCGCTTCCAGGGCCAAAGCGACATCCCGCTCGATGAAACCGGCCAGGCTCAGGCCGAGCGGGCCGCGCGCCTGCTCGCCGCGCTCGGTCCGGACCTGATCGTCTCCTCCGACCTGATCCGCGCGGCCGCCACCGCCGCGCCGCTGGCCCGGCTGACCGGGCTGGAGGTCATCCTCGACAAGGACCTGCGCGAACGGCATGGCGGCTGCTGGGAGGGCCTGACCGACACGCAGATCCGCGAGCGGTACCCCGAGGAGCACGCCACCTGGACGCCGCCGGATGGCGAGCCGTCGGCCGCGGTCGCCGACCGGGTCGCGACCGCCCTGCAGCGCACCGCCGCGGCCGTCGCCGAGCAGGTGAGCGGCCGCGATGGCCTGGCCGTGGTGGTCAGTCACGGGGCCGCGCTGCGCCTGGGCATGTCGCGCCTGCTGGGCATACCCGATGACCTGTCCGGCGTGCTCGGCCCGCTGTCCAATTGCTCCTGGTCGGTGCTCGGCGTCCGCTACGGCCGCTGGCGCCTGCAGGAGCACAACGCCGGCACGCTGCCCGAGCCGGTCCTCAGCGACGATAGGTAAATACCGCTACCGGCTTTCAAATCTCTTTAGACGGAACGGCCAATGTATTCCACCTTGATCACCTGGTACGGCCAGTCGGGCTTTCGCTTCGCGGCCGGCGACAGCCGGATCCTCATCGACCCCTTCCTCAGCAATCGCGATGACCGGCGGTACCCGCCGCCCGCCTCGGCGGCGGACTTTACCGACATCACGCTGCTCCTCAGCACCCACGAGCACGTGGATCACCTGGACCTGCCGTTCCTGCGCGAGTTCTGCGCGGTCAACTCGCAGGCCAAGATCGTGGTGCCAGCGCCGGTGGTCGAGATCGCGGCCAGCGCCGGCATCGACCGAGACCGCCTCACGGCCGCCGCGCCAGGGGAGGAACTGCGCGACGCGGACGTGACCGTGCACCCGATACCCGCCCTGCACGGGATCGGCGGCGACCAGCCCGTGGTCTACGAGTTCGCCTCCGCGGGCGGCCCGGTCCGGTTTCTCGGCTACGTGGTGGAGATCGGCGGGATCCGCTTTTACCACGCCGGCGACGGCCTGGTCTACCCGGAGCTGCCCGCCGCCTTGGCCGCGCTGGCCCCCGACGTGCTGATGCTGCCCATCAACGGCCGCGACCACATGCGCGAATCGGCCGGCATCGTCGGCAACATGAACGAGACCGAGGCCGCCTGGCTCTGCGCCCAGGTCGGTGCCTCGTACGTCATCCCCATGCACTACGACGCGATCGAAGGCAATACCGGGGACCCCGGCCACTTCACCGGCATGGTCCACCGCTCCGGCGGAGCCGCCACCGTCGTCGTCCCGCCCCGCGCCCGCCCCCTCACCCTGGCCCTGCCCTAGCCCTAGCCGCGGCATCTGCAATGTAGTTGCAATTGCGATTACTAAGCAATTACCGTATCCCGGTGGCCCGTGTCACCGGGGTAGGCAGTACGGGGTACCGCTGGTATCTGGCCGCACAGGTGGTCTCGCTGGCCGGCACGATGATGGGCTATACGGCCCTGTTCTGGCTGGTCCTGCACCTGCGGCTCGGCGGCGCTCCGGGCCTGGCCGCCGTGGACGCGGCGCAATGCTTGCCGATGCTGCTGTTCAGCCGGCGGGCCGGGACCATCGTGACCCGCTACCAGACGGCCCGCGTGGTCATGGTCACCGGGGCCCTGCTGGCCGCGTCCGCACTGGCTATCGGCGTTCCGCTGCTGGCCGGGCGGATGTCGATCGGGTACCTCATTCCGGTGGCCTTCGTGACCGGCTGCGTGCAATGCGTCGACCTCCCGGCCCGTCAGGCGTTCATGCTCGAACTGGTGGGTCCGGGCGACCTGCGCCGCGGCACGTCGCTCTACGCCACCGTCACCGGCCTGGCCAAGATCGCCGGGCCCGGCGTGGCCGGGATCGTGATCGCCGCGACCGGCGAGACCGCCGTGTTCTTCGTCGACGCCGCCTCGTTCCTGGGCGTGATCGCCATGCTGGCCTGGCTGTCCCGGCAGATCACCGCCGCCGAGCCTGAGCCCGCCGCGCCGGGGCCAACCCGTTGATGGCGGGGGCGGGTCTTCCACCTCGGCTCGGTGGGCTTCGGCCTGTTCGGTACGTGCATGGCAGCGGGCGGGATCGCCGGGAGCTACTACTCTTCCCGCCGCCGCGATCCCGGCCCGCGCGAGTTCCTGGCCTGGTCTCTCGCCTTCGGCCTGGTCGAAGCCGCGGCCGCCGCCGCGCCCGCGCCGTGGACCTATGACGTAGCGATGGTGGTGCTCGGTGCCGCCACCCAGCTGTTCACGGTCAGCGCTACTGTCTACGTCCAGCAGGCCACCCCGGCCGCCCAGCGCGGGCACGCGCTCAGCGCCTACAACTCTGGCTTCATCGGCTTCGTGCCCGCCGGAGCCTTCGTGGTGGCCGCCGTCGCCTCGACCGCCGGGACGCGCTGGGCGCTGGCCGGCCCCGGCCTGGCCATCGCGGCCTGCGCCGCGGCCGTACTCTTGAGTCCCAGCACCCCAAACCGCCTAGGCCCAGCACTGGCATGCTCGAGGTCGGCTCGCAGAAGGGAGCCACTGTGATGGCCGTTGGACCGCCGCCCGCCGAGTACCTCGCCACCCCGGCCGGCCAGCCGCGCGCCCGCGCCCTCGGGCTGCCATTCGCCGGGCAACCCGGCCCGTGGAACGCCATCACCGACGTGGCGGGTCTGCAGGTCGGCTACGTCACCTTGATCGAGGGCGACCACGTGCGCACCGGAGTCACCGCCATCCACCCCCGCGGCCCGGCCGGTACCGGCGACCCGGTGGCGGCCGGCTTTCACTCCCAGAACGGCAACGGCGAGATGACCGGGGTCTCCTGGATCAACGAGTCGGGCACGTTCACCGGCCCGGTCGCGATCACCAACACCCACGCCGTCGGGGTCGCGCACGCCGGCATCGTGGCCTGGACCATCCGGCATTACCCCGAAGTGGCGGACGCCTGGCTGCTCCCGGTGGCCGCCGAGACCTGGGACGGCTACCTGAACGACATCAACGGCCACCACGTCACCGAGGAGACCGTGATCGCCGCGCTCGACGCCACCAGCGCCGGCCCGGTCGAGGAGGGCTCGGTCGGTGGCGGCACCGGGATGAACTGCTACCAGTTCAAGGGCGGCTCGGGCACCGCGTCTCGCCTGGTCTCGTTCGCCGGCCAGGCGTACACCGTCGGCGTGTTCGTCCAGGCCAACTTCGGCCGCCGCCACGAGCTGGTCCTGGCCGGGATCCCGCTCGGCGAGGCCCTGGCCGCCGACAACCCGATGGCGGATCACGCCGCCGCGCCGCCGGGCGCCGGATCGGTCATCGCCGTAGTGGCCACCGACGCGCCCTTGTTCCCGCACCAGTGCCAGGCCTTCGCCCGCCGGGTCACCTCCGGGCTGGCCCGCACCGGCACCAGCGGCTCGCACTTCTCCGGTGACCTGTTCCTGGCCCTGTCCACCGCCAACCCCGGTGCCTTCCGCCCCGACGCCCAGGCCCTGCGGCGCCTGGACTTCGTGCCCTGGGAGGACCTCGACCCGTTCTTCGAGGCCGTGGTCCAGGCCACCGAAGAGGCCGTGGTCAACGCGCTGGTCGCCAACCATGACATGACCGGCCGCGACGGCCACCGGACCCCGGCCCTACCCCGCGACCAGGTCGTCGACCTCCTCACCGCCGCCGGCCGTATCCGCTAGCCGGGTGCGCCGAACAGCGCCACCGGATTGTCCCAGCAGACCGCGCGCAGCCAGTCCGGGCCGAAGCCCAGCCGGGCCAGCCCGGCCAGCTGCCGAGCGTAGGGGTAGGGGATGTTCGGGTAGTCGCTGCCCAGCAAGACCTTGCCCGCCAGCCCGAGCTCGCGGACCAGCGGCAGGGTCGCGGCCGGGAACGGGGCCAGCTGGTTGAAGAAGTCGGTGAAGATCATCGTGGTGTCCAGGAACACCCGCTCGTAGTCCGCCGCCAGCTGGCCGAACGCCTCGTAGTCCGGCGCCCCCATGTGCGCGATGATCGCGGTCAGCCCCGGATGGCGCGCCAGCACCGCCCCGAACGGCCCCGGCCCCGTGTGCTCGGTCCCCACCGGCGCGTGCCCGGCGTGCACCACCACCGGCACCCCCGCCTCGGTCAGCAGGCTCCACACCTCGTCCAGCCGCGGGTCTGCCGGGGCGAACCCGCCCACCTGCAGGTGCACCTTGAAGATCCGCGCCCCCGCGTCCAGCGCGTCGCGCACGTACCCGCCCACCCCGGGCTCCGGGTAGAACGTCGCCGACGGCAGGCATCCGGGCGTGGCCTTGGCGAACGCCATCGTCCACGCGTTCAGGTCGGCGGCCATGTCCGGCCGGTGCGCGTAGGCTAGCGCGCTGAACATCCGCACCCCCAGCTCACCCAGATGCCCCACCCGCTCCTCGTCGCTCCCCTTGTACCGGATCGGCCACGACCGCCCCAGCAGCGGCCCGGCCGCGTCGAAGTACTCCCACACCCGCCGCAGCATCCGCGGCGGCAGGAAGTGCGTATGGATGTCGGCCAGCCCCGGCAGCCCCAGCTCCCGCCAGAACCCCGGCACCTGGCCGTCCTCCTCCGGCTCCCGCACTTCGCCCGTCACCTCATCCATCCGCCCCACTGTGCCACGACCGAGTGGCCGCTCAGCGTCTGGTCGTCCAAGAACCACGAGGCCGCCAGGAAGAGGAAGAACAGGACCCACGAGTGCTCGATGCTCAGCGCGGCCCATCGCTCCTGCGTCCATCATGGCCCGGACCCGCGGCCACAGTGGCTAACGAACACGGATGGTGCTGGTGGGTTTCTGCTCCGCCCAGCACCGCCGCGAACCGCTCCCGCACCGTCGCGACGGTCTCCTCTGCCGGAGCCGACCACACGTCGGCGTTGAAGATCTCCACCTCGACGTACCCCCGGTAGCCCGCCGTCGCTACGGCCGCCGTCATCGGCCCGAAGTCGATCACCCCGTCACCCAGATGCCCCCGCCCGAGCAGCACGTCCGCGGGCAGCGGCACCACCCAGTCGCACACCTGGTAGCTGACGATCCGCCCCGCCGCTCGCGCGATCTCCGCCGGAAGCCGCGCATCCCACCACACGTGGTAGGTGTCCACCACCACGCCCACCGTCTCGGCGGGAAACGCCAGGGCCAGGTCCACCGCCTCGCCCAGCGACGCGATCACGCACCGGTCGGCGCAGAACATCGGATGCAGCGCCTCGATCCCCAGCCGGACCCCCAGGCCCTCCGCAACAGGTACCAGCTCGCCGATCGCGTCGGCCACCAGGCGCCGGGCCAGCCCGAGATTCCGGCTCCCCGGTACCAGCCCGCCGCACACCAGGACCAGCGCATCCGCCCCCAGCTCGGCCGCCTCCCGCACCGCCGCCACGTTGTCGGCCCGCGCCGCCGCCCGGCCCTCGGCGTCAGCCGCCGTGAAAAACCCGCCCCGGCACAGGCTGGAGACGTGCAGCCCGGCCCGCCGGACCAAGGCCGCCGCCGAAGCAAGGCCCACCTCCGCCACCCGATCCCGCCACAATCCGATCGCCGGGATCTCGTGCCGCACGCACAGCTTGACCGCGTCCGCCAGCCCGGCGTACTTGACCGTCGCCTGATTCAGCGAGAGCCGCTCCAGCCCGATGGCCGGCGCACCCGCCCGCGGGGCGCCATGGTCCGTGCTCATACCCGCTCCGGCCCGGCCAGCCTGGCCAGCACCTCGTTCATCCGCTCGACGGCCAGCTCCGGGTCGATCAGGGCTCGCGCCGCCGCGGCCAGCTCGAACACCCGGAGCAGGTGCCGGCCCGGCCGGCGCCGCTGCAGCCCGTCCAGCATCACAAAGCGCCGCTGGAACCCGTTCAGCCAGGCCAGGAAGGCCACCCCGACCTTGTAGTTAAAGGTTGGCGATTCGAAGATCAGCCTGCTGAGCGGCACCGTGGGCGCCATCGCCGCGTCGTAGCCGGCCAGATCGCCGCGGTCCAGCGCGGCCAGCGCCGCCGCGGCCGGCGCCGTGATCGCGGCGAACGCCCCGAGCAGCGCGTCGCTGTGCCCGGACTCATCGCCCCGGATCAGCGACGCGTACCCGAAATCGTCCCCCGTGTACAGCCGAACGCCCGCCGGCAGGCGCCGCCGCAGCGCCACCTCCCGGTCCGCGTCCAGCACCGACAGCTTGATCCCGTCCACCTTGTCGCCGTACCGGTCCAGCAGCGACAGCACGGTATGAGCCGCGGTGTCGAAATCCGTGCCGCCCCAGTACCCGCGCAGCGCCGGGTCGAAGGCCTCGCCCAGCCAGTGCAGGATCACCGGCCGGTCGGCCTGCTCCAGCAGCGAGCCGTAGACCGACAGGTAGTCACCGGGCCCGCGAGCAGCAGCGGTCAGCGCCCGGCTCGCCATCAAGATCACGTCCGCCCCGGCCGACTGCACGAAGGCCATCTGCGACAGGTACGCGTCCACGATCCGCGGCAGCAGATAACTCGAGCCATCCGCCAGCTGATCGGTGCCCGCCCCGCAGGCCAGCGCCCCGCGCCCCGGCCGTGCGGCGGACCGGGCGATCAGCTCCCGGGCCAGGTGCCACGACAAGCCCATGCCCCGCTGTGCGGTATCCATCGCCTCGGCCACGCCGAATCCGTGTGCCCACAGATGCTCCCGGAACCGCAGCGTCGACTCCCAGTCGATGCGCTCACCGTCCAGCGCGGCGACGTGGGCCGCCGCATACACCCGCCGGGCAGCCGGCGGCGGATACCCGCAAGCCCACCCCGGGACGGGAACCACCGTCGGCTCGTCCCGCCCGGGCAGCTGGATCGAAGCCGCCACCCTCACACCTCCAGCGGCGGCACGTCGACCCGCCGGCCCTCCGCCGAGGACTGCAGCGCCAGCCCGGCCAGCTGGACGCCCTTGGCTCCTTCGCTCAGGTCCCAGGCGAACGGCCGGCCCTCGGCCACGCAGGCCAGAAACAGCTCCCACTCGGCCTTGAACCCGTTGTCGAAGCTCATGTTGTCCGGCACGTCGGTCCACTGCGACGGGTAGTCCTGCGGATCGGGCAGGTCCGGGTTCCACACCGGCATGGGCGTGGAGACCCGGTGCTGGATCGCGCAGTGCCGCAGGCCCGCCACCGCGCTGCCCAGCGTCCCGTCGACCTGCAGCTCGAGCAGCTCGCGCCGGTTGACCCGGACCGTCCACGACGAGTTCACCGAGGCCACCGCGCCGCTGGCGAACTCCAGCACCGCGTACGCGGCGTCGTCCGCCGTGGCGTCATAAGCAACCCCCGACTCGTCCCACCGCCGAGGCACCCCGGTCACGGCCCGCGCGTACAGCGCCGAGACCGGGCCGAACAGATCGGTCAGCAGGTACTGCCAGTGCGGGAACATGTCCAGCACGATTCCGCCGCCCGCCTCCTCGCGGTAGTTCCACGACGGCCGCTGGGCCGCGATCTGGTCGCCCTCGAACACCCAGTAGCCGAACTCCAGCCGCACCGACAGCACCCGGCCGAAAAAGCCCGACTCGACCAGCCGCCGCAGCTTGATCACCCCCGGCAGGAAGAGCTTGTCGTGCACCACGCCGTGGGTGACGCCCGCCGTCTTCGCCGCGCGCGCCAGCCGCACCGCCCCGGCCAGCGACTCGGCCACCGGCTTCTCCGTGTACACGTGCTTGCCAGCCGAAAGGGCGGCCAGCAAGCTAGCCTCGCGCAGGCTGGTCGCCTGGGTATCGAAGTACACCTCGACCGAGGGATCGGCGAGCACCTCGTCCACCCGGGTGGTCCACCGGTCCAGCCCGTGCCGCTCGGCGATCGCCCGCAGCCGCTCCTCGCTCCGCCCGACCAGGATCGGCTCGGGATACACCAGCGTGCCGTCGGACAATTCGACGCCGCCCTGCTCCCGGATGCTGAGCAGCGACCGGACCAGGTGCTGCCGGTATCCCATCCGCCCGGTGACGCCGTTGACGGCGATCTGGATGACCTTGCGCGCCATGAACCCGCCCTCTAACCTGAACGTCCGGGGAAAGTGCTTTCCCAGATTAGGCTGACCCCAAAGACCGGGTCAAGCGGAGCGGAGGGCGATCCAGTGCCGGGGTCCAGGGCGACGCTGCAGGACGTCGCCAACCGCGCCGGGGTCTCGCTGAGCACCGCGTCCCGGGTTCTGTCCGACGGCCCGCGCCAGGTCGCCCCGCGCCTGGCCGACCGGGTCCACCAGGCCGTCGCCGAACTCGGATACACCGCGAACCTGCAGGCCAGGGCGGTCGCTACCGGGCAGAGCACGATGGTGGGCGTGGTCGTCCACGACATCGCCGACCCGTACTTCTCCTCGATCGCCTCCGGGCTCATCGAGGTCGCCGACGCCCAGCGGCTGCTGGTCTGCATGTCCAGCACCCCGGCCACCGAGACGGCCGAGCGCGAGTACGTCGCGCTGATGCGCGCCCAGCGGGCCCGCGCGGTGATCCTGATCGGCAGCCGGACCGACGACGCGCCGGGCATCGAGGCGCTACGAGCCGAGATCGCCGCCTTCACCCGGTCCGGCGGCCGGGCCGTGTGCGTCGGTCAGGACCTGCTGGGCGTGGACACCGTCCGTCCGGAGAACGCCGCGGGCGCGCAAGCCCTGGCCCAGGCCATGGTCGCGCTCGGCCACCGCCGGTTCGCCGTGCTGGCCGGGCCGCCCGGCCTGCTGACCGCGCGCGAGCGGCTGGACGGCTTCCGGGCCGGGCTGGCCGCCTGGTCGGTGCCGCTGGCCGCCACGCAGGTCATTCACGGCCCGTTCAGCCGCGACGGCGGTTACGAGGCCATGAGCGCCATCCTGGCCGCGGGCCAGCCCCGGCCCGACTGCGTATTCGCGGTGACCGACGTCATGGCCCTGGGCGCCCTGGCCCGGCTGCGGGCGGGCGGCCTGCGCGTGCCGGCCGACATCGCCCTGGCCGGGTTCGACGACATCGCCACCCTGCGCGACGTCGACCCACCCCTGACCACGGTGCGGCTGCCGCTCAAGCGGATGGGGGAGATGGCCGCCAGCCTCGTCCTCTCCCCAGCCGCCGGCGCCGCCCCAGCCGCCGGCGCCGCCCCAGCCGCCGACGCCGCCCCGGGCCCCCCACGCGTCATTCCCGTCCCAGGCGAAGTAATCCTGCGCGACAGCACCCTCCCCATCCCGCCCAGCTCATCCCGCTAACCTCATCCTTCGCGCCAGCACCTCCCATCCGCCCAGCTCATCCCGCAAACGTGGTGAATGTCCACATCCACCACGCTCCAGCGTGGTGGATCCCGGGTTTCACTCCGACAAGCTCCCCCTTGCGGGACCCGCCGCCCATCAGGTACGTTTCGCAACAATTGGAAAGCGCTTGCCAGCCTCCGGCGCGGCAACGTGGGCAAGCACAGGGGCAGTCAGGGAGCAGCCGGTGCAGGAAAAGCAGTGGCAGGACGCGATTTCACCGCCGCGAGTTCCGCCCGCCCGCAGCCGCCGGAATGCAGATCGCCCGGCGGCTGCGGGCCGGGATGGTGCACGTGAACGACGCAACTCCGCAGGATGAGGCGCTGGCCCCGTTCGGCGGGATCGGACAATCTGGTTTGGGCGGCAGGTCAGGCGGTGATTCCAACATCGAGGAATTCACCGAGCGTCGCTGGTTGACCGTTAACCCTGGCCCCGCGCATTATCCCTACTAATTGGTGCAAAACCGCCTTCTTGAGGGAGTTGAGCAGATGAGCGAAGCGGCACACGTCCCGTTCACCGAAACGAAGGCGCCTGAATCTCCCGAGCGGCTGCACAAGGGCGCCCTTGGCCTGGTCGACATCGCCGCGTCGACGATGGCCAACATCGGGCCGGCCTACAGCTTCTACTTCGGCTTCGCCGGCATCGTCATCATGGCCGGCCTCGGCTCGCCGCTGGTCCTCGTGGCCGCCATCATCGCGATCGCGTTGCTCGGCAACACGCTGGCCCAGTTCTCCCGGGCGCACCCCAGCACGGGCGGCTTCATCACCTTCGTCGGTAAGACGTTCGGCGGCACCAGCGCGGTGACCACGGCGCTGCTGTGCGGGGTGGGATACATCATCGCGATCTCGTCGGTGCTGGTCATCTCCGGCGGCTTCCTGTCGATCATGATCAGTTACTACACCGGGACGAACATCCCCTGGGTCATCTTCTCCGCCATCTTCACCGCCGCCGCCATGTTCATGATGTTCCGCGGCGTGGCCGTGTCGACCAAGCTGGCCGGCTTCTTCTTCGGCTTCGAACTGCTGGTGCTGCTGGTGGTATCGATCGCCACGCTGATCAAGCACGGCGGTCACCTGTCCGGTGTGCCGTTCGAGCCCAGTAAGATCACTCACGGCTTCAGCGGCCTGGCCGCCGCTTTCCCGCTGGGTGTGTACCTGTTCATCGGCTGGGAGAACTCGGCGGCGCTGGCCGAGGAGACGAACAACCCGCGGCGTAACGTGCCCCGGGCCGTGTTCATATCGGTCGCTCTGATGGCGTTCACCTACCTGCTGGTGGCCTACGCCACCGTGTCCGGCTTCGGCTACAACGAGAACGCCCTGACCAGCGCGGGCATCCCGTTTATCAGCGTCTCCCACGACGTAGCCACCTGGCTCACCTTCGTCGCGTACCTGGCCGGGCTGACCTCGACCCTGGGCGTGCTCATCGCCGCGGTGAACTCGCAGTGCCGGCTGATCTTCAATGCCGGCCGCGAGGGCCTGCTGCCGCGCTGGATCGGCTACGTGCACCCGGTCCGCCGCACCCCGGTCAACGCCATCATCATCTTCGTCGCCGTAGCCAGCGCGATCACCGCGGTGTGGGCCCTGGGTCACTTGATCGGCGGCCACACCGGCAGCCTGAGCGCGCTGAACTTCTTCTTCGAGTCCAGCACGATGGGCACGATCTTGATCCTGGTCGTGTACTTCCTGGCCAACCTGGCCCTGCCGTTCTTCTACCGGAAGTACCGGCCGGCCGAGTTCAGCATCATCAAGCACATCGTGCTGCCGGTCCTCGGCATGGTCGCCATCGCTGTGCCCATCTACTACCTGTGCAAGCCGCCGCAGCCCCAGCCCTACGACTGGTTCCCGTTCGCCGCCCTAGGCGTGATCGTGGTCTCCGTCATCTACTCCGTCTGGCTGGTCCGGCGTGACCCGGGCCTAGGTGAGCGGGTCGGCTCGATCGTCGCCGACGAATAACCCGTTAAGCCCGGTGGCGGGCCGCGAAAGGCCGCCACCGGGCTCCGTTTCAACTCCACGGGGAGACTTGCCATGACCGACACCGCCGTCCGCCCCGGCCAGACCGCCAGCGCCCACCCGCTGGACCCGGTCAGCGCCGCCGAGTTCCTGGCCGGACGGGAGATCATGGCGGCCGCCGGGCTGCTTGCCGAGCCAGTAAGGTTCGCCTACTACGGACTCGAGGAGCCCCCTAAGCAGGACGTGCTCAACCACCAGCCCACCGACCGCCGGCTGCGCGCGTACCTGGTCGACACCGCGACCGGTGAGTCGACCGACGTGGTGGTCTCGCTGACCGACACCAAGGTCATCAGCACCCGCACGCTGGACCCGTCCGCCGACGGCCAGATGCCGATCCTGGACAGCGACTTCGCGCTGGTGGACGAGATCTGCAAGGCCGACCCCGGCTGGCGCGAGGCCATGGCCCGGCGCGGCCTGCACGACCTCAGCCAGATCCGCACCTGCCCGATCACCGCCGGCGCGTTCGGCCCGCCCGAGGACGACCGCCGCCGGATGGTGCGCGTGCTGGCCTTCGTCCAGGCCCGCGAGCACGACCTGGCCTGGGCCCACCCGGTGGACGGCATCACGGCCTACGTCGACCTGATCGACAAGAACGTCTTCAAGATCGTCGACGAGTTCGAACTGCCGGTCCCGGCCGAATCCGGCGACTACGACGACGAGGCGGTCCGCGGCCCGCACCGCACCTCTCTGCGCCCGATCGAAATCACCCAGCCGGCGGGGCCTTCATTTTTGCTGA
Source organism: uncultured Actinomycetes bacterium (assembly GCA_963787645.1). Taxonomy (GTDB): domain Bacteria; phylum Actinomycetota; class Actinomycetes; order Streptosporangiales; family Streptosporangiaceae; genus Palsa-504. Next base: position 91,778 of record CAWBDS010000002.1, read on the forward strand.
ACGGTCCGTGGTTGCAGTGGCAGGACTGGTCCATGCGGATCGGGTTCGACGCCCGCGAGGGCCTGATCTTGCACCAGGTCAGCCTGGCCGAACGCCCGGTGCTGTATCGCGCCTCCATCCCCGAGATGGTCGTGCCCTACGGCGATCCCCGCTTCCGTCACTGGCAGGCCTACTTCGACACGGGGGAGTACCTGGTCGGGAAGTGGGCCAACTCGCTCGAACTCGGCTGTGACTGCCTGGGCGAGATCGCCTACCTGGACGCCACCGTCACCGACGACACCGGGCAGCCGCGCACCATCGCCAACGCGATCTGCGTCCACGAAGAGGACTTCGGCATCTTGTGGAAGCACACCGACATCTTCAACGGCTCGGCCCAGTCCCGCCGCCAGCGCCGGCTCGTGGTCTCCTACTTCACCACGGTCGGCAACTATGACTACGGCTTCTACTGGTACTTCTACCTGGACGGCACCATTGAGCACGAGATCAAGGCGACCGGCGTCCTGTTCACCTCGGCCTCGCCGGGCGCCGGCCATCCCTACTCCACCCAGGTCGCGCCGGGTCTGGCCGCCCCGTTCCACCAGCACCTGTTCAGCGCCCGGCTGGACATGACCGTGGACGGGCTGGCCAACGCGGTCGAGGAGGTCGACGTCGCGGGGCTGCCGATCGGGCCGGACAACCCCTACGGCAACGCCATCGTGCAGCAGGTGACCCGGCTCACCCGCGAGTCGCAGGCCGGCCGCCGCGCCGATGGTTCCCGCGGCCGGGTCTGGCGGGTCATCAGCACCGAACGCGCCAACCGTTTCGGCCACCCCACCAGCTACACCCTCTACCCGGAGTCCGCGCCGGTGCTGCTGGCCGACCCCGCCGCCCCGCTGACCGCGCGGGCCGGCTTCGCCACCAACCACCTGTGGGTCACCCGGTACGATCCGGACCACCGCTGGCCGGCCGGCGACTTCGTGAACCAGAACCCCGGCGGAGCGGGCCTCCCGGCCTTCGTGGCCGGCGACCAGGACATCGACGGCCAGGACATCGTGGTCTGGCACACGTTCGGCCCCACCCACGTGCCGCGTCCCGAGGACTGGCCGGTCATGCCGGTCGCGCGCTGCGGGTTCATGCTGAAGCCGACCGGCTTCTTCGACCGCAACCCCACGCTGGACGTCCCGCCGCCGTCACCGCACTGCCCCGCTTAATCCCGGCCTACGGTGGGGCTAGCCCCCCTGCGAAGACACTGGCCAGCCTCCTGTCGGCGCTAAGCGGCAGCAGCCTAGGTTCGAACTTGTGCGAACGGGGATACGGGGCCGGGCCGGCCGCCCGGTAGCAGATTGTCGGCCTGGTCCGACGGCGAACGAGTGCCGGTGCTAGTAGAAACCCGCGATCTGGTCGCGGCGCCGGTTCGGCGGCCGGGCGCAACGGGTCTCGCGGAGATCTTCCGGCGTCCGGCGGCGCGGTGGGCCCGGGTCGCGCTGGTAGCGGTGAACCTGGCCGTGGCGGGGGCGTTCCTGCTGTCGTACTCGCGGCACGGGGTGGGCTTCGGTCCGTACCGGATCGATCTGAGCGTCTACCGGATGGGCAGCTGGACGTGGCTGCGCGGCGGGAATCTGTACGGGCAGGTTCTGGTGACCGGCGGGTTGCGGCTGCCGTTCACCTATCCGCCGGCCGCGGCGGTCGTCCTGGCGCCGCTGGCACTGGTACCGGTGACCGTGGCCGGCCCGATGCTCACCACGGGTAGCATCGCGCTGGTCGCGATGGTGCTTTGGGTGTTCCTGCGCCGCCTGGCCAGGCCAGCCTCGGTCTGGGCGGTGGCCTGGCTGCTGCCGGTCGCGCTGCTGCTCGAGCCGGTCCGCAGCACCCTGGCCTACGGCCAGATCAACATCGTGCTGATGGCCCTGGTCGCCCTGGACTGCCTGACCGTTGAGCCGCGCTGGCCGCGCGGCGCGCTGACCGGCCTGGCCGCCGCGGTGAAGCTGACCCCGGCGGCGTTCGTGCTGTTCTTCCTGCTCCGCCGCGACTACCGGGCCGCGGCCGTGGCCGGCCTGTCCTTCGCCGCCGCCACCGCGGCCGGGTTCGTGCTGGCCGGGCGCGACTCGGTGCGGTACTGGACCGCGATCGTCTACCAGACCGGCCGGCCCGGCAGCCCGGCCAGCGCCACCAACCAGTGCATCCAGGCGGTCCTGGCCCGCGCCGGGCTCGACCCGCACACCCTGCCCGGCGTGATCGCCTGGCTGGTGCTGTCGGCCGTGGTGGTCGTGGCGGCCTGGCGCGGCATGCGGCGTGCGCTCGCGGCCTCACTGCCCGGTCTCGCGCTGTCGCTCAACGCCTTCGCCGCCCTGCTCATCTCACCGGTGTCCTGGTCGCACCACTGGGTCTGGTGCGTGCCGGGCCTGCTTGCCCTCGCCGACCTGGGCCGCCGCCACCGTCGCCGGATGGCGATGGCGGCCGCTGGCGGCGGCCTGGTCCTGTTTGCCGCCGCCCCGCAATGGTGGCTCGGCAAGTTCGCAGGCCCGGCCCTGAGCTGGGCGCCCTGGCAGCAGGCCATCGGCAGCGCTTACGTTTTCTACGCCGCCGTTGTCCTGCTCCTAGCCGCCTGCGGCCAGCTCATCCCCGAGGATGACGGTCAGAAGAACGGCCATGGCGCCCACCCGCCGCCGGTGCCGCCGGTGTAGCTGACGCTGAAGCTCGTGCACCCGCTGATCGCTGACACGCTCACGTCGGGCATGACGATCTCGGCCGGGTTGGCCTGGCATAGCTGCGTGCTGTTCACCGTCGCCCCGGAGAAGCTCACCAGGCCGAAATTGGTCAGCGGCAGGACGTTACCGGTGGCGCCCGAACTGGGCGCCTCGGCGATAACCTCGGCCGAGTTCCGGACCGCCCCGGATACCGCCTGGCTCGCGGTCAGCGTCCAGTTCTGCGTGATGTCTTTCAGCGTAACCTGGAATATGCCGGCCTGGTAAACGACCGAACCCGTGAAATGATCACCCGGCCGGACCCGGTTATTGGTGTACACCGGGTAGGCGGGATAAAACTCATACCAGGCCGAGTATTCCGGGGTGCGCCCGGCGCAGTCGGCCTCGCTGCCGGTCTGTTCCACGGTGCTGCTGGAGTAGCCGTCCAGGCCGACCCAGAACGCGCTGTACTGGTTCGCGAATCCGGTGCAGCGGGCGGTCGGCTCCACCCAGCTCGACGAGATGCTGTTGAACTGGCCGGTGGCCCCGGTGGCCGCGTATCCGGCCCAGTTCGTGCTGCTCACCACGGCCTGCATGGCCAAGGCGGCGGGCCCCTCCGTCGGACTGGCCGGACCGGTCGAGGTGATCGGGCTGGTCGCCGACCGGCTGATCACCCCGCCCGGCTGTACCGCCGCGCCCTGCGGCCCGGCCGCGGCTGCCGGGCCGGCCGCGGCGGCCGGCCCGGCCGCGAGCACCCCGCCGCAGAGCAGCATCCCGCTCGCGAAAATCATCCCCCAGCTACGTCGCATATGCGCTCCCTAATGCCTTGCCGGCACGCCCCGTATAAGCACACGATTGAACGGCTGGGCACAATATAATACGGCGGATATGGCAAAATCTATGCCTGTTTTTTGGTTTTTTCTTTCGCTAACCGGGTAACGCCTGAATCTCCGTCCGTAGGCGGCTATTCCCGCCCTTATGCGGGCGAATACAAGGCGGCCCCGATCGGCGTCGTTCATGTCCGGCCTTCGTCGCGCATGTCTCCTACCGGAACCGCTTCGTCCGGACCGATGGGCTGGCGGCCGAGCAGGAGGCCGGGCGCTCGCTGTGGGCCGGTATCGCCGAGAACCCGGACGTCGCGATCCGCCCCGGACGGCTGGGGCCCGAGCTGATCGAGCGCGGCCTGTACGCCGCCCGGCTGCACCGGGAACTCCCGTCCCGGCTGGGGGTCATCCCGCGCCGCGGTGGCACCGGCGACATCCGCTGATTCGACTTCGAGCCGACCTACGTGCTGCACTGGACGAACGCGTACGAGTCGGGCGACGAGATCCTCGTCGAGGGCTTCTTCCAGGGCTGCCCCGAGCCGGCCAGCGCCGGGCTCAACGGGCCGAAGGACCGGATGTTCCGCTTCCTGGCCCAGGACATCATGCAGACCCTGCTGCACCGCTGGCGGATGAACCTGGTCACCGGGGCCACCCGCGAAGAGGACCTGTCGGACCTGTACACCGAGTTCGGTGTCATCCACAACGGGTTCGGCGGCCGACCGTATCGGTATAATTACGCAGCTACTAACGAACCGGGCTGGTTCGTGTTCAACGGGCTGGTCAAGCACGACACGCTGACCGGCCGGGCGGAGCGGTACCAGTTCGAGCCGGAGGTGTTCTGCAGCGAAGTCGGCGTGGCCCCGCGCGTCGGCGGGACCGAGGAGGACGACGCGTACCTGGTGGCGCTCACGGTCGACATGAACCGTGATCTGTCCGAGGTTGTCGTGTTCCGGGCCAACGACGTGGGCCACGGCCCGAGCGCGCGTGCTCAGCTTCCCGAACGGATCGCCAGTGGCACACATAGCTGCTGGGCGCCGGGCGAGTCCGTCGCGGGCTGGTAAGGCGCCCCCGAACCGAGTCGGAAGATGACCGCTGATCCGGAGAACGTCCCGGTAACTGAGAACTCCAACGCCATCGCCCTGGGCCTGCTGGGCGATGAGTGGAACCTGACCATCGTCAAGCTGGCCCTCATGTCCGGGGTGCGCCGGTACAAGGACTTCCGCGACATGCTCGGCATCGCCAACTCGGTGCTGACCGTGCGGCTGCGCCGGCTGACCGAGGCGGGCGTGTTCACCATACGGCAGTACTCCGACGCGCCACGCCGCTACGAGTACGTGCTCACCGAGCGCGGCCGGGACCTGTGGCAGGTGCTGCTGACCATCTGGTCGTGGGAGGCGACCTGGGTCACCGAGCACATCGAGCCGCTGCCGGCCATGTACCACACGGCCTGCGGTGAGGAGTTCTCGCCGGTCATGCACTGCCGAGCCTGCGGGAAGCCGGCCGGGACCCACGATGTGCGCGGCACGTTCGGGCCGAGCGGCGGCTTCGCCCGGTCGGTGCCGCAGGCCACCACCCGCCGGCGCTCGACGGGCGGCTCGCCCGGTCCGGGGCTGGTGGAGCAGACCATCGAGCTGATCGGCAACCGCTGGTCGGCCTCGGCCATGGCCGCCGCGTTCCTCGGCGCCCGTCGGTTCACCGACATGCTGACCATGATGGGCGCGCCGCCCGCCATCGTCTCGGACCGGCTGCGTACCTTCTGCCGGATGGGCGTGCTTGAGACCCGGCTGACCAGTGCCAACTCCGGACGGGTGGAGTACCGGCTGACCGACAAGGGCCGGGCCTTCTTCCCGCACGTCATGGTCATGCTGAACTGGGGCGACAAGTGGTTCCGCGCCCCGGAAGGCCCGGCCACCCTGCTTACCCACACTACCTGCGGCGGTGAGTTCACGCCGGTCCTGCACTGCTCGGTTTGCGGCCTGGAGCTGCACGGATCGCAGATCCAGGTGGGCGGCGACCCGCCCCAGACCGCCCCCTCCCAGCCCGCCGAGCCCGACTCGTAACCCGCGCCTACGTAACGACACCAATGTTCCATCGGTGCTGCTATGGCGGCACCAATGTTCCATCGGTGTCGCTGCGCTCACCTGCCTACGCTGCTTCGCACCGCGACCTCGTTCCCTGGCATAGTCGCTCTTATAACTGCTGTGCTGCGTCGACGTTGCGGAGGTACCTATGCCGCGCACCAGCAAGGCCGCCGGATCGGTGGCGCTCGTCACGGGCGCGAACCGCGGTATCGGCCTGGCCTTCGTCACCGAACTCGCCGCGCGCGGGGCGCGCAACATCTACGCGGGTGTCCGCAGCCCGGACGACGTAACCGGCCAGTTCAAGGAACTCCCGGTCGAGGTCACCTCCGGCAAGCTCCAGAAACAGGCCATCCGGTCCAGCCTCGGCGGTGGTTAGCGGTTCTGCAGAACGGACAGGATGTTGCCCGCCGGATCGGTGAACCAGGCGATGAACGGGCCGCCGCCCCGGGCGATGCCCTTGGCGTCCTGGTCCATCCCCTGGTAACGCAGGAAGCTCACGCCTCGGCTGGTCAGCTCGTCCACGGCCGCGTCGATGTCCTCGACCCGGAAGTTAAGGATGGTGAAGTCGGCCGGCGTGTGATCGGCCTTCGGGTAAGCCAGCGTGTCCCGGTCGCCGGCCAGATGCAACGTGAGCAGGCCGTACTGTTCGGTTACCCGCAGGCCGAGCGTCTCGGCGTAGAACTTCCTGGCCTCATCGATGTCGCTGACGGAGAACCCGCTGAATGCCTCGGCGTACGTGAACATGGCGTGCTCCTTCACATGATCGGATGCTGCACCGGCTGCCACCACGACTATCACGCCGTCAAGGTGGTGCCGCTACCGCGGTCTGCTTCGGTCGCGCCGCGGGGAATCCAAGCGCCGATGCGCCGCGCCGCCGCGAGGCTGGCCCACGCGGTCAGTTCGACCAGCGCGGCGTCCCCGGGTTGGCTGGCCCGGTACAACTTGACCACCGAACGGTCGACCTGAGCGGAGGCGAGCGCGGTCAGCAGCGCGAGGCGCCCAGCGGCCCGGTCCGTGTCCGGCAGGCCGGACACGGCCCGCTCCACCCAGCCCCGGCTCGGGCCGCGCCGCTCGCCGTGCCAGTTATCGAGTTCCGAGGTGACCAGGTCGCGGACCGCGGGCGGCACGGACCGGGCGCCGCCCGCGTCGATGGCGGCACAGCCGCGGGCCAAGGCATCCTCCGTCACGCGGTCACCGCTCGCCCAGGCTAGGTCGCCTGGTAGCGACGCCGCGGGCAGCAGATCCAGCGACGTGCCGGCCTGGTGCGAGCGTTCGGCGGCCGGCCGCAGCCTGCGGTCGAGGATCCACATGACCGGGCCCAGCGCCATCCGCGGAGCTCCCGGCGGCAGCGGGACCTCGGTGAGAAACACGTTCACCATGCGGTTGTAGTAGTGGAACAGGACCGCGGTCCCGATCAGTTCCGGCGCCTCCTGGGCGGGGCACGCCGGTTCATGCCGCAGCGCGCCTTGTTCGGTCCCGCAGTCCCGCGCCCACGTCGTGACCGCCCGCAGCCGGGGATCGGCGATCGACGCGGCAGGCTGGTCCGCGAGGGCCAGGCCGTCGGCCAGCCCGGAGACCATGGTCTTGTGCACCGTGACGCACCAAGGACAGGCATTGCCCAGCGAGACCGTCGTGGCCACGGCCTCCTTGGCGGCCCGGTCGACCGTGCGGGAAACCAGCAACGTCTCACGCAGCATCAGCCAGCTCGCGGCGAGCACCTGCGGTGCGGGGGAGAACAGGGCGATCGACGGGGCCAGCACGCCGAACTCCCGCTCGATCTGCCCGTAGACCCGGCCGGTCAGCCCCTGCGCCCCGCCGCGCCGGACCGGTGACACGTACCGGACCTGGACCAGCCCCAGCTGCCCGAGCACCGTCGTGATCCGCTTGCTGGTCATCAGCCACTCCCTCAATCGCTGGGACCGGGCAGGCCTTGTTACGACAGATCGTATGTTTCACCGCGACAGCCTCCTTCTTCACAGCTGCCGACCATGACATGCGCTTGTGAATTGGCGCTAATAGCGCCATAATGGCGCTATGCCTAGTGTTCAGATCAAGGATGTGCCCGAGCAGACCCATGCCATCCTGCGCCAGCGTGCGGCTGCCGCGCACCAGTCTCTTCAGGAGTATCTGAGGACTCGGCTCATCGAGGAGGCCAGCGAACCGACCCTTGAGGAGGTCCTTGACCGGGCGGGTGGCCGCTCGGGCGGTTCGGTACCGCTGCGGACAGCGGTAGAGACATTGCGCGCCGATCGTGATCGTCGTTGATGCCAGCGTCCTGGCCACGGCCCTGGGCGATGACGGCCCGGACGGTGACCGAGCCCGTGCCCGCCTGCGCGGAGAGCGGCTGAGTGCGCCAGAACTAGTGGACCTTGAGGTCGCCTCCGTCCTGCGCCTGGCAAGTGTCAGCAGGCGAGGTCGATATCCGACGCGCAGCTCTTGCGCTGGCCGACCTGGCTGCCATGCCGCTCCGGCGGGCAGCGCACCGGCCCCTACTGGCCCGCTGCTGGGAGCTCCGCGACAATCTCACCATCTACGATGCCTCGTACGTCGCCCTCGCCGAAGCCCTAGACGTAACCCTGCTCACCGGCGACGGGCGGCTGGCCCGCGCCCCCGGGCCGCGATGTCGCGTCGAAACACTCCGCGCGCCCTCCTTATCTCGGCAGCTGAGACACTTCGCCAATGGGCCGCACCTCCGCGACGAGGAATGCTGTCCGGGCGGCGGAGGTTGATGCGCTGGTGAAGAAGATTGGTTTCTTGTCGTTCGGCCACTGGTCGTCGTCGCCCGGCTCACAGACGCGGTCGGCCTCGGATGCGCTGCTGCAGTCGATCGACCTGGCCGTGGCCGCCGAAGAGCTCGGCGCCGACGGCGCGTACTTCCGGGTGCACCATTTCGCCAGGCAGCTAGGGTCTCCGTTCCCACTGCTGGCCGCGGTCGGCGCGCGGACCAAACGGATCGAGATCGGCACGGCGGTCATCGACATGCGCTATGAGAACCCGCCGTACATGGCCGAGGACGCCGGCGCGGCCGACCTGATCTCCGGCGGCCGCCTGCAGCTGGGGATCAGCCGTGGCTCGCCCGAGCAGGTGATCGACGGCTGGCGCTACTTCGGCTACCAGCCGCAGGCGGGTCAGACCGATGCCGACCTGGCCCGCGGGCACGCACAGGTGCTGCTGCAGGTCCTGGGCGGTGAGGGCTTCGCCGAGCCCAATCCGCGGCCCATGTTCCCGAACCCGCCCGGCCTGCTACGCGTCGAACCGCACTCGCCCGGGCTGCGGGAGCGCATCTGGTGGGGCGCCGCGTCCCAGCAGACCGCGGTGTGGGCGGCCGAGCTGGGCGTGAACCTGCAAAGTTCGACGCTGATCACCAACGAGTCGGACAAGCCCTTTCACCTGCAGCAAGCTGAGCAGATCCAGGCCTACCGTGACGCGTGGGCCAAGGCTGGCCACCAGCGGGAACCGCGGGTGTCGGTCAGCCGGAGCATCTTCGCCCTGGTCGATGACCGGGACCGGGCCTACTTCGGCTCCCGCAATCAGGACCGCGACGAGATCGGGTTCATCGACGCGCAGACTCAGGCGATCTTCGGCCGTAGCTACGCGGCCGAGCCGGACGTGCTGATCCAGCAGCTCAAGGAGGACGAGGCGATCGCCGCCGCCGACACGCTGCTGCTCACCGTGCCCAACCAGCTCGGCGTCGACTATAACGCCCACGTCATCGAAACGATCCTCACCCAAGTCGCACCCGCGCTCGGCTGGCGGTAAGCCGGGCATAAGCGGCGCAGGCTCGCACACGGGATGGCCTTCCTGACCGGGGCCCCGGTCCATTCGCGGATGACGCCGTCCGGCCTGTGCTGGCAAGCGTGCAGCCATACGGTCGCCGTCGATGGCCAGCTGACCGTGCCTCCGCGTATGCCCGGGTAGCGAAAGTCGGTGACCCAGCCGACCGACAGGACCGCGACCAGCGCCGTGACCGCGGCGACGGTCCGCAGCCGGTGCTGGCTGTGGCCGATGAACGAGCTGACCGCGACGATCGCGGCGGCCTCGATGAGGAAGATGGGCAGCGCGGTATACCGGGAACCGGATTCGAAGTTCTCCGAGACCGGAGTGGTAATCACTCCCGGCTTCAGGGTCGCGCCGAACGTGGCGGCCAGGAAACCGGTAATCAGGGCGGCGACCACGAACACCCGGGCCTGCCCGCGCTGGGTGAGCAGGGCCCATCCGAAGAAGACCACGAGGATGGCGCCGATGATCAGCGTCGCGCCGTTGCGCCCGGCGAACGCCTGCAGCCACCAGGCCAGGTGCCAGCCGAGGGCGGGCAGCACCACTTCGTGCCCGTAAAAGGCCAGCACCGGCCCTGGTGAGGCCGGGTGAGCCGCCCGGGATTGGGCGCTGCCCAAGTTGCTCACCACGTAGGGAAGCTCCAGCAGGACGCCGGCTGCCCAGCCCGCGGTCACCGCGTGCTCGCGCAGCCGGGGCAACGCGATGACCCGGGCCAGCAGCAACGGCGCGAAGACCACGCTCATCGTGGTGGAAGCGGCCGTGAGGAAGCCGATGGCCGCCGCGCCGGCCATCCCCGCGCGCGTCCCCGGGCGCCACAGCACGGCCCAGAACAGTGCCATCAGCAGGTACCAGGGGCTGTTGACGCCGCTGTCGGCGATCTCCAGCTGCGCGACGGGCAGCAGCACCACGGCGGCCGCGAGCACGAACCGCAGCCCCGCGGAGCGGACATGCCCCGCGCTGGCGTGGAAGATGAACAGCGCACATCCGGTCGTGACCAGCGCCCCGGTGACCGCGAAGGCGGCCGAGGCGTCGCGCAGCGGCAGATAGACCGCGAACTGGCCGATCAGCCGCGGGACCAGCTGAAGGTACCCCGCGTACGAGGTCATTAAGGGCCACGGGTCCTGCAGCGCCTGGACCAGGAAGACATTGAGGTCCTCGGCATAGATACTGTCCCAGACCGGGACCGCGCCCGCGACGCGCACCAGCATCACCAGCACCCCGAGGGGCACAGCGGCGGCCATGAGCAGGACCGGCGGGCCGCGGGGCACGCGGCGGGACAGCGGCTCTGCGGGCTCAGGAAACAGCTCGCGGAGCAGTCCAGCCGCCTGGGACCGGCGGCGCCGAGGAAACACCAAACGAAACGCCTTCCGTTACGTCGGCGTTATCGATGTGCCCGAACCCTACCACTGGCCCGGCGATCTGAAATTCCCAGCACGCGCCTGCTTACCGGGGCAGGAGCGGGGCTAGGAATTCCGCGGCCTCGGTTACCTCGCCGAAGTGCACGTAGTCGAAGTGGGGACACAGCAGGTTATAAGGCACCGAGCACGCCGCCAGGTAGCTCATGTTGATCCTTGTCGTCTGGCACACGGGGTCGTTCGGGAAACAGTACGAGGCGGTACGCGGTGCCACCTGAGCGGGGATCTCCGTGGAGCCCTGCCCGGCCACTGCGGCGGACCCGCGGGCGAAGTCGATCCACTTGAAGTCCCGCACCCATGGCTTGAACGGCAGGAAATCAGGGTCGCCGAACAAGGCGACGCCGGAGATCTCTGCGAGCTTGGAGGAACCCTCCGCAGCTAGGGTTTGGAGGGCGTCGTGGATCACCCAGGCACCCTGCGAGTACCCGGCGAGCACGTAGTGGTGTGGCGTGCCGTGGCAGGCGTGGTCGAGGAGCTGGATATCGGACACGACCGCGCTGGCCCCTGACGCGACCGAGGCCAAGTAGTACTGGACTTCGGTGACGATATTGGGGATCACCTTCGCTGCGGGGTACATCACGGGGTAGTACGGGATGTACCCCGGGGACCGCTGGAGAAGCTGGCTGTACAGGGACCAGAGTTCAGGGCCGAGGCCGTGGTACCCGTCATTGGTGTTATACGCGGAAAGGGAATACCAGTTACTCTGCGGCGCCTCCCCGGATCCGCGGGCGGCCAGGAACATGACCGGCGCGCAGTCGCTACCGCCGTAGGCTCCCGCGTCGGGGGCCTCAGCGGCGGCCAGTATCCCCGTAGCAGGCGGGGCCTCCGCGGGACCGGCGAAATTCGCGACGATGATCATGGCGACCACGCCGACGATCATCGTGACCACGCCGACCGGCCCGGCCTTGAGCAGTTTCTTCCTGGTGCGCCGCCCCGGCGGCGGGCCCGCGGGCATGCTTGTTTCTAACCCAGCCATGATCATCCCTCCCCAGCGCGGCACCAACGGCCGCGCTCTCCCGCTACAGGAAACGGGAGAACGGCACCCGGTGCGCAGTTATTGCGAACTTGACGCTATGCCGTGATCGGAATGTGTCCGACCCTTGCAGTCCGTTATATCCAGGTATGGCTCTAGCTAGGTCAAGGAGAACGCTGGAGGAGTTCCTGGCTATCCGGCTGACTGTGGCTGGGCCAGCGGCCCCGCGGTCACCGACCAGCACGCCTGGAGCAGCACCTGGGCGAACACCTGTGGTGCGGTGATGCAGACCGCGTGATCGGCGTTCACCTCGTGGACCGAAGCGCCCGGTATCGCGGCGGCCAGTTTGCGTTGCCGGCTGAGCGGCAGGATGTGGTCCCGGGTCGTGACCACCACCGCGGCCGGGACGTCGACCTGGCTGATCCAGCTGTGCGAGCTGAAGTCGTTGACTGCCTGAACGGCCGACAGGGCGGTGCCGAGCGGGGTCCGGCGCAGCTGGGCGCGGGCCCACGCGGCGGTGGCCGGGTCGCCGACGGGGCCCAGCAGGGTCAGGCCCAGGATCTCGGCGCTGACCGGCTGCAGCAGCGGGTTCCACCGGATGGCGGCGGCTGCCGACGGCAACGTGAGCGCGGCCAGTTTCTCGGCCGGCGATCCGAGGACGTTGCGGGCGGTGGCGCACAGCACCAGGCCGGACACCATCGCGCCGTGCCGCCGCCAGACCAGCTGGGCGATCATGCCGCCCATGGAGTAGCCGACGGCGACGAAGCTGCCGATGCCCAGGACCTTGGCCAGCGCGGCCACGTCGTCCGCGCAATCCTCGAGCCGGAACCGCCAGCCTACCGGAATCCCGTCGCCGTGGCCGCGCAGGTCCATGGCGATGACCCGGAAGTGGCGCGACAACGGGACGAAGACCTTTCCCCAGTTCAGCTCCGCAGTGACCGTCACCCCGTGCAGGAGCATGAGTACCGGCGCGTCGGGCGGGCCCGCGCACTCCCACACCCGGGTCACCCCCCGGCCCGGCAGTTCCACCAGCCGGGTCTGCGGAGCCGGCACCTCCTGGGGCAGCTGCAGCACTGCTTCACACTCCCGCGATGCCGTCACCACGAGCCGACGCCGCCAGGAGCTGAAAGTCCTGGCTACTATCTGATCTTCCCGTACTGATGGTGAAATATGCGCGCGGATTGACTAACCGTACTGGTGAGAACGTCTGGTCAGGCCGGCGTCCGGCCGGTCATGACGTATCCGGTGCCGAACGCCGTCTCCCGGACCTGAACGTCCTCGACCAGGTGTTCCAGATGTTCCCAGGGCCGGTCGAAGCCGCTGAAATCCCGCACGTACGGGGCGTGCAGGGCCTGGACCATCGAGTTGACCGCCAGCATCAGCGGGCAGGCCCACTTGCCCCCGCCGGCCGCCACCGACGCCCCGGGGCCCAGCGCGCCCAGCACGTTCCGCAACGCGTCCGGGGACTGCATGATGTCGTGAACCGCGCAGAACAGCGCGGCATCGGCCGTGGCCTCCAGCTGGGCCTCTTCAGCCGCCGACACCATCACCGTCACGTTGTGCCAGCCTTCGCGGTCGATGTAGTCCCGGGCCACCGCCGCCATCTCCGGCGACTCCTCGATGCCGATGACCGTCCCGCCCGGGCCGACCTTGTCCCGCAGCAGGCCGCAGCACAGTCCGGTCCCGCAGCCCACGTCCAGGACGACCTGCCCCGGCCGCAGCGAGAGCGCCTCGACGACCGCACGGCGGTACGGCTGAAACACGCCGGTATCGCGGTCGTAGGACCGGGCGTGCTCGTAGTAGGCCGGCTGGCGCGCCAGCCCCTGTGCAGAGATACGAGATGCGCTCATGACTTTTCACCCACGGATCCAACCTAGATACCATCTGTGGCCGACGCGTAAACGCCGTGTGAGGTCCGCGTTGCGGCCACGGCTGCCGAGCCATGATCGAAGCTCACGGCCTGGTCAAGCGCTATGGCTCCACCATGGCCGTCGACGACCTGTCCTTCTCCATCCGGCCCGGCCTGGTCACCGGCTTCCTCGGCCCGAACGGCGCCGCGAAGACCACCACCATGCGGATGATCCTGGGCCTGGACGCGCCGACGCAGGGCTCGGTCACCGTCGGCGGGCGCAGCTACCGCGACCTGCCGGCACCCATGCGCGAGGTGGGCGCCCTGCTCGACGCCAAGGCGGTGCACGGCGGCCGACGGGCCTTCGACCACCTGCTCTGCCTGGGCCGCAGCAACGGCATCCCCCGCCGCCGGGTGGACGGGGTGCTCCGCATCGTCGGTCTGGAGAGCGTGGCCAGGCGCCGGGCGAAGGGCTTGTCGCTGGGCATGAGCCAGCGGCTCGGCATCGCCTCGGCACTCCTGGGGGACCCGGCCGTGCTCATCTTCGACGAACCGGTGAACGGCCTGGACCCCGACGGCATCCACCTGGGTCCGGACCCTCATGCGGGAGCTCGCCGCCAAGGGCCGCACCGTGCTGGTCTCCAGCCACCTGATGAGCGAGATGGCCCTGACCGCCGACCACCTGCTGGTGATCGGCAAGGGCCAGCTGATCGCCGATACCAGCGTGGAGGAGTTCGTGCGGTCGGTGCCGGAAGGCCGCCCTACCGCAAGTGGCAACTCAGCGCTGACGGTCACGAACTTCGCCTGGCCGTCAACTACCTCGCCCCGGCACTGCTTGCCTGTCGGCTGATCCCGCTGCTCAAGAACGGAGCGCCCGCCTGGATCGTCAATGTCGGGCTCGGCGGGGCAGGCGCCCGTCGACCTCACCTACCTGCGGATGGACAACCATTACACCGGCGCCGAGGCCTATTACGGCAGTAAGTTCGCCCTCGCGGCGTTCACCTTCGACCTCGCAGAAGAGCTCGCCGGCAGCGGAATAATCGTGAACTGCGTGCACCCGGCATCGCTCATGAACACCCATATGGTCCGTGAATCGATGATCCCGCCCATGTCGACCGTAGGCGCCGGCCCGGAAGCCTGCGAGTATAGGTAGCAGGCCCTCGCCGACTAGTTCAGCAGGCAACGGGATGACTGCTCAGCCCGATACGCCCGGTCCGGACACCGGTTCTTATGAGGTGATCCACCTGGGCGGCCAGGTCGCGGTCGTGGTACCAGTGACCGACTTCCCGCGCCTGCGGGTCTTGGAGCAGGCAGCCACCCCCGAAGATCTCGAGGACGCGGACACCGCGGCAGTGCTGGAGTGGAAGGCTAGGGACGCCTCCGGCCAGACGACGTTCGTGCCCGCCAGCGAAGCAAGGCGCCGGCTGGGTATGTCCCGGTGAGCCTGCGGGTCGACTACGACGAACGGGCAGTCAATCAGGCGGCCGCGTTCCCTCGATGACCCGCAGGGTATGCGCGCGGTGCTGGACGCGATCGACCGGCTGGCCGATCAGCCCCGACCGGCTGGGTCGTTTCCGTACGGGTCGCCGGACCTTCGGCGGCTGATGCCCGGTCGCTCGCACCGACGGCGGCCCACGGACCACGCGGCCATCCTCGGCGAGCCCTGGTCGGTCCCGGCCGAGCCAGCCAAGCGTGTCCCGGTCCCCGCCCTCGTGATGGCCAGCGCCGCCATGACGTGATGGCGCTCGTCTCATCCGCCCGATCTGAAGAACCCGGTCAACAGGTCCGCAACAGCGGCTGGGTCCTCGGCCGGCGGCAGATGACCACAGCCCAGGAGCACCGCGAACTCAGCGGGCGCCCCGGCCCGGGCCTGCTTGGGCGGCACTACCGGATCGTGCTGGGGCGCCACGACGAGCAGCGGCACCTTCCTGGCCCCCACGCGGTCCCGGAGGTCGAACGACGTGAGAGCCTCGCAGGCCATGGCATAGGACTCCTGGTCCGCTTCGGAGAGCGAAGTCAGCAGCGCGTCCGCGACCTTCGGCTCATGGTCGGCCAAGCCGGGAGCGAACCAGCGCATCGCCGAGCCAGCCAGCATTACGGCGGTGCCCGCGAGAGTTGCCTGGTACTGGAGGGAGCGCGTCATGGCGTCGGTACTCATCCTGAATGGACCCAATCTCCATCTCCTGGGGACCGCAAGCCGGATGTGTACGGGACGACCACGCTGGCTGATGTCGAGAAGTTGTGTACTGACGCGGGAGCGGCAGTCAAAGCCGGGGAGTCGATCGGCGCGGTGTTCAATCCCGGGGCGTTCACGCACACATCAGCCGTTCTGCACGACGCCATCGAGGGCGCCAGCTTGCCGGTGATCGAGTCTCACATCTCCAACGTCCACAAGCGCGAGGCGTTCCGCCATCACTCCTTCATCTCCTCGGTCGTCTCGGGCATCATCGTCGGCTTCGGCATCTATGGCTACGTCCTGGCCATCCACGGCCTGCACCAGCTGTCACAGGCCGGCTGATCAACGGCTGACTCAGCCCTGACGGCTCAGCCCTGCCGGGCCGCGACCGCGGCGACCAGAGCGGTTCGCATCGCCTCTACCGGGCTAGGTCGACCAGTCATCAGCTCGACCTGCGCGACCGCCTGGTACAGCAGTACCGTCAGACCGCTGACCACCGGGCAGCCGGCGGCCAGGGCCGACCCGGCGAAGGAGGTGGGCCACGGCGCGTACACCACGTCAAGCACCATGGTCTCTGGTTTCCAGCGGGTAGCACTCAGCGAATCCGCCGCACCGCCCGGCAGCGTAGAGATGACCAGGTCGGCGGCGGGCAGCGGTTCGGTGAACAGGCCGTCCGAGATCGCCGGCCGCATTCCGAGTCGATCGGCGGTCTCGCGCAGCCCGCTGGTACGGGCCAGGTTGCGGACCAGGACAGTCGGCGACTGGTGACCCAGCTCGCGCACCGCGGCGAGAGCGCTCTGCGCCGTGCCGCCTGCGCCGAGAATGACCGCCTGCTCGACCCGGGCTACGCCGGCCTCCCGCAGCGCCGACACCATGCCGGCCACATCGGTATTGCCCGCCCGCCTGCCTCCGGCCGGCCCGGTCGCGGAGAACACCAGTGTGTTCGCGGCCCCGACCGCCTCGGCCAGCGGCGATATCTCGTCGGCGACGGTCAGGGCCACCCGCTTGAGCGGCATCGTCAGCGACAGGCCCGCCCACTCGGGTCCCATGCTGTCGACCAGGCGCGACAGGCCGGGCTCGTCGCACTCGATCTTGTCGTAGCGCCAGCCATGCAGGTCAAGCGCCTGGTAGGCCGCTCCGTGCAGCACAGGGGAGAGCGAATGCTCGATCGGGGACCCAAGCACGGCCGCCCGCCGCACCGTCCGGTCTGCCGCGGTGGTGGCAACGTCCACGTTCATTCACCCATCAGTAGCAGGTTAGGGCCGACGATGCCCACAACGATGTCGCGCACGCCATCTCTTTCCTGGCCGGCGAGGACGCTGGGTTTCCCCTCGTAGCGTGGACACATCGGCGGAGACACGCAGGAAGTTCGACGCGGATTTCAAGGAGGGCGCGGTCCGGCTTGTCCGGGAGACCGGCCGCCCGATCGCGCAGATCGTCAAGGACCTGGGCATCAACGAGGGCACGCTGGGGAATTGGGGTGTGCCGCGAACGCGAGGAGGTCGCCTGAGGTAGCAGGGTGATTGATTCGCGGTGCTGTGCCGAAGATGGGGAATTGCTGGCTCCCTGGCGTCGCCCTGCGGGGGGAGGCGTCAAGCCGCCTCATGCTGCGTTGGCTGAAGACCGTCGTGGTGAGCGATGAGGAAAAGGCCCGGGTTACGGGTCAGGCGGGGACCGGGAAGGCGAGCGAGAGCGAACCGCTGATGAAGTGTCGAGACCAGGAAGATGGCATCGGAACCGGGGCATCCCAGTAGCTCCGGGATAAGCCTGGCGGATACCCGTTTACTGGCCAGGCGGTGCCCGGCATGGAGGCGGCGCGAGCCCGGTCTGCGGCTTTCGCATGGAACGCGGGAAGGCGGTGCCGGTACTGTGCCCGGTGGGTGCCGGGTGCGAGAGGGAGCGCGCCAAGCAGCGGGAACTGCGATGCCGGCCCATACATGCCAGCCGGTCGGTACTGGCAGGTCGACCCGGAAGATGCCGGCGCTTTACTCTACGTACGAACCTGCGAAGCTCTCAACGATCGGGCGCGACTATGGAGGACCAGACAATCGTCGGCGCGGTCTCGGGGGAGTTCGTTACCGAGACGTTCGAGTACGACGGTGGACGGCAGGTCACGGTGTACGTCCCGCCGGACTTTCCCGAGGCAGTCGTGTTCGCCGGTGACGGTCAGTTCATCTCGCGGTGGGGTGAGGTCCTTGAAACAGCCGATGTACCGTCCACGATGATCGTCGGTGTTCACGGGCTGGCCGATGAGACGCTGCGGCTTCACGAGTACTCACCGGCTTTTGCCCCGGAACGGTTCGCGGCACACGCGAGGTTCTTCGTCGGGGACGTCCGCCGATGGACGGGGTCGCGGTTTGGAGTAGCGCTGCCCGCTGGCCGCACCGCGGTGTGCGGAGTCTCGGCGGGCGGAGAGCTGGCGCTCGCCATTGGGCTTCGGCATCCAGACATCTACGGTGCGGTCTTCTGCGCCTCGCCAGGAGCGGGTTATCGACCGCCTGCGCTGATGCCGAGTTCGCTTCCGCGTGCGTACCTCGTGGCCGGCACACTGGAGCCGTTTTTCCTTGAGAACGCGGCGAGGTGGGCGGCCGCGCTAGGTGATGCAGGTGCGGACGTCGTCATGAGCGAGCGCGTCGGATCGCACGGCGACGAGTTCTGGCGACAAGAGTTCCCGCTGATGGTGGCGTGGGCGTTCGGACGATCTCGGCCGGCTGGATCGGTAACCGCGCGATCTGCGTCCCGACGAGTCTCGGGCCGCCGGCCCGCGCGCAACCCCGGTAATCCCGGTAAGGGTGCGCGGGATCGTTCGTGTGTGCGCGTTCGGCCGGTGGTGAAGAACGCCGCGACCGTCGTTCACGCGGTCGCCGAGTCGCTGTGCCAGCCGCTGTCTTTGGACAGTGTGCTGGACGTCGACGTGTACCGGCTGCGTCCAACGGATGGCGGTCCCGGCCTCGTTGCGCGAGCCTTCGGCGCTGGTGTTGAGGCCGCGACGGTGAATGCTGCCGCTCGCGTTCTGACCGGTTTGGCGGGCACGCCGTTCCCTGCCGAGCGCTGCGCGAGCGACTCTCCGGTGCTGCCGCTCAGGGGCGGCCGGCACCTGCTCGTCACCGAGTACGTCGAGCCGGCACCGGCTCCCGGTCCAGGCTTCATCTTGGCCTGGTGCGTCGGGCTGCTCGCTCGGCTGGCGACCCGATCCGCACGAGACCTACCGTCCGGCGGCGGCTGGCACCGGCTCGGCGCCACCCCGTCGCGCGAAATCGCCGAGGCGCTTCGCCTCGGCGGCCAGATCGGTCCTTCCGTCGGCGAGCTCGTCGACACCCTGGCCGACGCCGACGACGGCACCGGTCTGCCCGAGGCGCTGATCCACGCCGACCTGACACCGCCGAACGCCGTCCCGCGTGGCGACCAACCCCCGGTGATCATCGACTGGATCGGGGTGGGCCGTGGCCCGCGGGTGTGGCCGCTGGCCTTCCTGCTGTTCGCGGCGGGGCCGCGAGGTGCTCGCCGCGGTCTCGACCGCTACACCCGCTCGATCTCGCTGTCCGAGGAAGAACTGCGCCGCCTGCCGGGGATGCTGATCACCCGGCCGCTGGCTCTCGATCTATGGTCGGTCGCGCACGAACGCATGACGGTACAACAGTCGATCACACGCTGCCATGCGCACCGGGCCCGAGCCGAAGCGATCGCTGCGGCCCTGCACGATCCCGACCGCCCGTGACGGTATCCACATCCACACGCAAAGTGTCTCGACAGCCCAGCCACCGTCGCTGTTTCGTAAGCCGAACCCTCAACGGGAATCTTGCAGATGCGAGGCCATGCTCACGTAGGAGCGTCCCGTATACCCCGCCCCGGTGAAGATTCCTTGAGGGGTGCCCTATCCGGGACACCGTCTCCACCGCATCAGCCCGTACAGAACGTCCGGATCCGGACCGGCAGTTAAATCGATAAGAAAGAGCGCCGGGCCGACCAGATCGGCGGATCCTGCACGGCGGCCGCGGCCAGCGATCCTCACGCAGCGCGACTGGTGTTCCAGAGCGCGAGCGTCCTGCCGGCTCGGCGCGGCTCGAGGTCTGTCCGGCTGCGCTGGCAGATACGCGCAGATCGTCATGTGTTCTGTGTCCATTCCTTCCGCGTATCGTCCGTTGTGTGCGCGCGCTACGGGACATCCGGTGACTGTCCCGGTTAAGCCGGGTATGGATTACCCAGTGGGAAGCGGTGGCAGGTTCCGGCGGCCCTTCCGGGGCGGCCGCCCGGGTCTCCCCACCGCTATCGGGACGCGTTGCCACAGCCGGTTCTTGCACGAGGTGAGGCAGGTGGGATGTTCCAGCCAGCCATCCACCGCGCCATCTTGATCGTTGATGTGGAAAACTTCGGCGACCCAGCGCGGACCAACACCGACCAGTTGGCCGTGCGAGACATGGTGTACAAAGCACTGCGGCAGTCCTTCGCGAGGGCCCGCATCAGCTGGGCCGAGTGCGTGACCGAAGACCGCGGGGACGGCGCCCTCGTCCTTGTCCCGCCGACGGTGCCGAAGAACTGGCTGGTCACCAGGCTGCCGGCCCATCTGGCGGAAGTGCTGGTCCGGCATAACGCTGCCTGCCCGGCCCAGGCGCGGATCCGGCTGCGGATGGCGCTGCATGCCGGGGAGGTTCACCAGGACGCGCACGGGTTCGCTGGCACTTGTATCAACCGGGCCTTCCGCCTGATCGAGGCACCGGCGTCACGAACAGCCCTGCGTCATTCATCCGGAGTGGTCGCGCTCATCGTCTCAGACTGGTTTTACGACGAGGTGGTACGGCACCACCCGGCCGCCGCGCCTTCATGTTTCCGGCAGGTACCCGTGGTCATGAAGGAAACCGAGATGACAGCCTGGGTCCGTGTTCTGGAGCCCGGGGAAGCGCCTGCCCGGCACGATCCCGGGCAGGCGCCGCCGATTGCCTTGTCTCACCTGACCCAGGTCGGCCAGTCACTGCCGCCTTCCTCGCCTGGGGTGAGGTACTCGCTGCCACCGGATGCGGCGGCGTTCACCGGCCGGGAGGAGGAACTAGGCCGCATCACGGCTTCGGTAACTGACGCTGCCGGAGCCGGCGGGGTGGTGGCGATTCACGCGATCGACGGGATGCCGGGCGTGGGGAAGACCACCCTGGCCGTGCACGCCGCCCATCTGCTACGGCACCGGTTCCCGGACCGGCAGCTCTTCATCAACCTGCACGCGCACACTCCCGGGCAGGACCCGCTGACCCCGGAGGCGGCATTGGCCGGGCTGCTGACGGCCACCGGTGTCGAGGCCCGCAACCTCCCCGGTGATCTGCAGGGCAGGGCAGGCCTGTGGCGGGATCGGATGGCCGGGCAGCGGGCCGTGCTCGTGCTGGACAACGCTGCTGGCAGCGACCAGGTCGCCCCGCTGTTGCCCGGAGACGGGGGCTGTCTGGTGCTGGTCACCAGCCGCCGCTATCTGGGCGACCTGCCCGGGACCGCCGTCCCGGTCTTGCTGCCGGTCCTAGCACCACAAGAGGCACGGGAGATGTTCGCGCGGCTGGTCCCCCGGGCCGTCGGGCCGGACGCGGCCGTGGATGAGCTGGTACGGCTGGCCGGATTCCTGCCGCTGGCGATCTCGCTGCTGGCCCGCGTGTACGCCCGGCACCCATCCTGGACGCTGGCTGACCTGGCCGGCGAGACCAGGGAAACCATGCTCACCCTGGCGGCGGAAAAAGATAGCGTGGCCGCCGCGTTCGAGGTGTCTTTCCGGTACCTGGACGCGGGCCAGCGTGACTTCTTCCGGCGCCTCGGCCTGCACCCGGGTACCACCATCGACAGCTATGCCGCTGCCGCCCTGGCCAGCGCCGGCCTGCGGGAGGCGGCCCGGTACCTGGACGCCCTGCATGGCGAGGGCCTGCTGACCGAGGCCGGGTACCGCCGCTATGGCATGCACGACCTCATCCGCCGCTACGCCCGCGACCACGCCGCCGCCGACCCCGCCCCCGGGCGCGAGCAGGCGCTAGATCGGCTGCTGAACTACTACCAGCACACCGCCGCCCTTGCCGAGGCCCAGCTGGCCCGCCGGGCCCGCGCCAGCCCCGCCCCGGACCCGCCGCCACCGCCGGCCGCGGTTCCCGCCCTGGCCGGGGCCGACCGGGCGCTGGCGTGGGCACGAGCCGAACGCCCCAACTTGCTCGCCTGCCTTGACCTGGCTACCGGCACCGGCCAGCATGCCCGGGTCGTGGCCGTGACCGCTGCTCTGGCTACCCTGCTGCGGCAGGACGGTCCCTGGGCCGACGCCCAGGCCCGCCACGCCACCGCCGTCGAGGCCGCATTTCAACTCGGCGACCGGCTGGGCCAGGCCAACGCCCTCCTCGACCTAGGGCCTGTACGGTGGCTGAGCGGCGATTACCCAGGCGCGGCCGGTGCGCTGGCGGAGGCCCTGGGCATCTCCCGCGACCTCGGTGACCAGATCGGTCAGGCCAACGCCCTGACCGATCTGGGGGTCGTGCGGTGGCTGACGGCGGATTATGCGGACGCGGCCAGCGCCCTGGCGGAGGCGCTGAGCATCTTCCGCGACCTGGGTGACCGGCTGGGCCAGGCCAACGCCCTCCTCGACCTGGGGGCCGTGCGGTGGCTGACCGGCGACTATCCGGGCGCCGCGGACGCCCAGCGTGAGGCCCTGGGCATCTTCCGGGATCTCGGTGACCGCCGCGGCGAGGCCGACGCCCTCAACCGACTCGGGGTCGTGTACTGGCTGACCGGCGACTATCCGGGCGCCGCGGACGCCCAGCGCGAGGCCCTGGGCATCTATCGCGACCTCGGTGACCGCCGCGGCGAGGCCGACGCGCTCAACGTACTGGGGATCGTGCGGTGGCTGACCGGCGACTATCCGGGCGCCGCGGACGCCCAGCGTGAGGCCCTGGGCATCTTCCGGGATCTCGGTGACCGCCGCGGCGAGGCCGACACGCTCAACCGACTGGGCGGCGTACGGCGGATGACGGGAGACTCCCTAGGCGCGGCCGCTGTCCAGAAGGAGGCGCTGAGCATCTACCGCAACATCGGTGACCGGGGCGGCGAGGTTGAGACGCTCAACGAACTGGGGACGGTGTCCCGGATCCGCGGTGACCTCGGCCAGGCCGGACGGTGTCACCGGCAAGCCCTGGACCTGGCCCGCGAGATCGCTAGCCCCTGGGACGAAGCTCAGGCTCTGGCCGGCCTGGGCCGCTGTGCCCTGGCCGCTGGCCGCACGGTCGACGCGGCCGCGGGCCTGCGCCAGGCGCGGGAAATCTTCGACCGGATCGGCGCAGCCGAGGCCACCACCATCGCGGCCGAACTGGACGGCCTCGCCGGGACCGGCCCGACCGCCCACGAATCATGACTCCAACCCGTCAACATCGATATTGGCCAGATAATTACGCCGAGCCCGATGCAGACACTGGTGTTACAGAACGCCTGTTCGCGCGCGCACAAACGCCGAGCTTTTGCACTACGGGACCGACCATCAGGCGGTTCACGCGCAGTTAGTTGTTTCCGCCTTTTGTGAGGTACGTGATTCGCTGGGATTGCGCGGTGCCGGATGCCAATTACTCCCGGCGTTGTCGCTGTCGTTGCCGTGCCGATGCCCGTCCCGGCGCCGTACGACGGGACGGGCATCGGCACGGCGCCGTCCCGCGGGATCGCCGTAGAGTGGCGTGGTGAGCTTCGCCGTGCCCCATGACGCTGTGCTGGTGGCCGATGGCGGCCTGGCGACCGAGCTCGAGGCGCGGGGGAATGACTTGCCGGACCCGCTATGGTCGGCGCGGTTGCTGATGGACGCGCCTGAACAGATCAGGGACGCGCACCTGGCGTTCTTCCGGGCGGGGGCCATGATCGCGACGTCGGCGAGCTATCAGGCCTCGTTCGAGGGGTTCGCGCGCCGGGGCCTTGACCGCCGCGACGCGGCCGGGCTGATGCGGCGCAGCGTCGATCTGGCGCGGGCCGCGCGCGCCGAGATGGCCGGGGACGGGCAGGCGCGGTGGGTGGCGGCCTCAGTCGGACCGTATGGCGCGGCACTGGCCGACGGGTCTGAGTACCGGGGGCGTTACGGGCTGAGCGTGCGGGAACTGGCGGCGTGGCACCGGCCTCGGCTGGAGGTGCTGGCCGAGGCTGGCCCTGACGTGCTCGCCCTGGAGACGGTGCCTGATATCGACGAGGCTGAGGCGCTGATGACCGCGGTAACCGGGCTGGGGATCCCGGCCTGGCTGAGCTACAGCATCGCCGGCGAGCGCACCCGCGCCGGGCAGTCGCTGGCCGAGGCGTTCGCGGTCGCCGCCAGTGTGCCAGAAGTCGTGTCGGTGGGGGTCAACTGCTGCGAGCCAGCTGACGTGCTCACCGCCATCACCGCCGCCCGGGAGGTGGCGGGCAAGCCGGTGATCGTGTACCCCAACAGCGGCGAGGACTGGGATGCCCGGCGGCGCGCCTGGACGGGGCAGTCCCGGTACTCCGCCGGGCAGCCGCGGCAGTGGATAGCGGCGGGCGCGAGAATCGCGGGCGGGTGCTGCCGGGTCCGGCCCGCAGACATCGCGGTGATCGCCAGGGCCGTGGCGGCCGTCGGCCATGCGCCCGCCAGCTGAGGCTGACATGCCCGGCCGTACTGACAGCAGGCTCGGCCAGTTCGGCGCACATCAAAATTCGCTATAAATACGGTCAGGCAGGCAATGGGCGCGCTGCTTCGAGCAAGTCTGATTACACAGCGCGACGAGAACTGCCCCGGCCTCGGCGCGCCTCCCTGCCGGATATTTTCCACAGTCGAGGTTACGGGCGGTACGGTTCGGTCCCGCACATATTGTCCGGTCATGGACAACATCCAGGGACCGCAAAATGAAGTGAATCGGGAGAAGAACGGCAGCCTTGTCTGCAGCGCGCGGCAGACCGGCCGTCCGAACGTCAACGGGGTCGAGTGCTGGGAGATCACACCTGGGCACGCATCTTTGCCGCGAGCCTTTCGAACATCGGGTAGGCAGCACTTCCGCCGATTGCATCAATCGACGGCTGCCACATCTCCCACCGGTCGGTCAGGCGTCGGCCGAGCAGAGTTCTGATCAGCTCGAAATCGAAGCCACCGTGTTTCTCGAGCGCACCGAGCTGCTCGAAGTAGTCCAGCTCCCGGTACAGGACGTATGCCTCGGCCGAGTTCTCGGCAATGAACCGCATCATCGCGTCCCGCAGCGCCTCTGGCGTCTCGAACTGAGCGACGAGACGACGCGTCTCCACCATCGGGCTTTCGCTCCAGCGCCTGAAGAACTCGGCCGCCATCTCAGCCTGACGGTTGATACGGGCTTCACGGGCTTGCTGACCTGCGAAGATCACTGCACCGATCGCGCTTAGCAGTCCGAGGGCGCTTACCGCGGTCGCAATGGCAGTGACCTGCTCGGCCCAGTTCGGCATTAGGGCAGCCTTCCTGTCGATGGCTCCGAACCCACTCCGGGGCCGCCAGTGTAACTTTCGAGGCTGCGGATCGCCGGTTGCGCCGTCCGGGATTCTGCCTGGCCCGTCGGCCTTCGCAGTGCCAGGCTTCGTGCTGGCCCTGCTCACGCTGTGGCCTCCAGCGTGAGCAGGGTGCGCTTGGCATCGAAGCTGCACTGGCCGCCGCTGAAGGTATTCCTCCAGCTCTCGCGCCGCCATTCCGCACCGAACCAGCCCGGGACGACACGATCTCCCAGATTCCTCCCAATACGGCGAAAGCTCTCATCCTCCGGGTAGGATGAGAGCTGTAAGTGAGCCTCTGACCTGCAATTTCGTCGGTGGAGCTGAGGGGATTCGAACCCCTGACCCCCTCCATGCCATGGAGGTGCGCTACCAGCTGCGCTACAGCCCCTTGAAGCCACATCCGCCTGTCGCGGCGGACCGGAACAGCATACCGGCTTTCAGTACTGCTTGCACCGGCCCGCACGCGACGGCGGAACACTGGCCGAGAGGGCGCCGAACGGACCGTCGATGGCCTCGTCGGCCTCGTCCCGCTAGGGCTCAGGGGTCACGATGGTCTTGCCGGCTAGCTGTCCGCTAGCGGCCTGATCGTGAACGGCGGCCAGATCGGCCAGCGGGCGCCGCTGGGCGACATCGATCCGCAGCTCTCCGGCGTCGACGCGGGCGACCAGCCCGGCGAGCTGGGCAGCGTCACTGCGGACGAACATCCGCACCGTCCGCACCCCGCGCCCGGCCTCGTCGGGCCCCGCGGTCGTCGAACTGATCAAGATGCCGCCGTCGGTGACCAGGTCGGCCAGGGCAGCGGTCTCTTCCGGGCTGGTAGGCGCCAGGTTGAGCACCGCATCGAACCGTTGCCCGGCCACCGCCTGCCGGAGCGGGGTGGCGGTGTAGTCGATGATCCGGTCCGCACCGTAGGAGCGCAGCCGGCTGGCGCTGCGCGCGCTGGCGGTCGCGGTTACCGTGGCCCCGGCCTGCTTGGCCAGCTGGACGGCGTACCCGCCGACCGCGCCGCCCGCGCCGTTGATCAGGACGCTCTGCCCCGGCTTCAGCTCGGCGTGCTCGAACAGTGCCTGCCACGCCGTCAGGCCGGACGACGGCAGGGCCGCCGCGTCGGCCAGCTCGACCGTGCGGGGAGCGGCGGCCAGCAGTTCGGCGGGCACGGCGACGTACTCAGCGGCCGCGCCGGGCCCGGCCATGGGCAGGAACGCCACCACCGGCGCCCCCACGCTCCAGCTGCTGACCTTTTCGCCAACCTCGGTGATGATCCCAGCCATGTCGAAGTTCGGGACGTGCGGGAAGGCGACGGGGAACACCTGCTGCAGGAAACCGGCCCGGATCGCGACATCCACCGGGTTGAACGCCGCCCCGGCCACCTTGACCACTACCTGATCCGCTCCCGCCACCGGCCGTTCGGCGTCCTCATAAACCAGGACGTCGCTGCTGCCGTAGGAGTGGTAACGCACTGCCTTCATGATCGCTCCTCACTGATGTGCTTCGAAGTTGAAGCATGGACGGAGTAACGTGCTTCGACTTCGAAGCAATACCCGGCATGCGAGTGATGCTTGTCACATGCTTTGAATTCGCAGCATGTACGATGTCGCGGTGAGCTCAGGCCATCTCGACCCAGTTCCCGACGGCGCCCAGGCCGCGGGAGCCGACAGTGCCGCCGACCTCCAAGCGCTCGAACCCGAGCAGCTAGGCGCCTACTTCGTGCTCACCGAAGCCGCCAGCCTGCTCCAGCATCAAGTCGAGCAGCAGCTACGCGCCGAGGGCGACCTGAGCTACGTCCAGTTCCAGCTCCTGGCCCGCCTGGCCGGCGCGCGCGGCCCGCTGACCATGACGCAGCTGGCCGACGGCGTGGTCTACAGCCGCAGCGGCCTGACCTACCAGGCCGGCCTCCTGGAGCAGGCCGGCCTCATCACCCGCCACCCCAGCCCCGACGACGACCGAGCCACCCTGGTCACCATCACCGACCGCGGGCTGGCCCTGCTGAGTCACGTCATGCCCGGCCACGTCGAGGTCACCCGCCGGATGCTGGTCGACTCGCTGTCCGGCGAGGATCTGGACCGCCTCCGCGACATCATGACCCGCGTCCGCGACCACATGCGCGCTCAGCCGCCCCGCTCCGCCGCTCCCCGCAAACGCCGCGCGCCGCCGGCTGACTAAAAGGTCAGTAGATGGTCAGGACCGGCCCCGTCTTGGCGATCACGCCGTTGCTGCCGCCGATGAACGCGTGGACCTTCAGGTGCGCGGTGTACAAGATGAACGTGTTGGAGACGCACGTGGAGTTGCCGGGCCCGGTCAAGATGGTCGCGCCGATGTTCTGGCTGGAGCCGCTGGCGCTGTAGACCAGCGCGATCGCCCCCACCGAGAACGCGGCCCCGGTCTGCTTCGCGCACATGGTCACCTTGACCCGCGCGGTGCCGATCTTCTCGTACGAACCGTAGGCGCTGACCACGTTGTCGCCAGGTATGGCGGGCACCGTGAAACTGTGCGTCCCGCCCGAGCTTGTGCTCGAGGAACTGGTCGAGCGCGGCGTGCTGGTCGCGTGCACGGTAGTGGTCGCCGACCGCTTAGGCTCCGCGGAATGCACATGGGTCGGCGAAGGCGATGGCGTCGGGGACGACGAGGGCGTATCAGTCACCGCGGACGTGGGCGACCCCCCGGCCGAAGCGCTCGGCGATCCGCCCTGAGCCACCACCGACGTCGCGCTGGATGAAGGCGTCGACGCGCCCCCGCACGCGGCCAGTCCTACTCCGCCGACGATGACCGCCATGATCACAGCCGGAACCCGGCACGTCTTCATGCTCCAAATCCTCCGTTAAGTATCCCGACGTTTACAGAAAGTCACAACAATGGCCCAAAAGTCACCATAGGTGATACGCCCGGGGTCATGCCGAAGACTTAACCAGAAACACAGCACTTGGGCCACGGGCCATGCCCACCGCGCCCGCAGATCGGTAGTTCGGCTGGCTAAGATCAGGCTCGATGCTTACCTTGAACCATCTCGTCACGTCGGGCACGTTCTCGCTGGACGGCGGCACCTGGGACGTGGACAACAACGTCTGGCTGCTCGGCGACGACGCCGAATGCGTGGTCATCGACGCCCCGCACGACGCGAACGCGATCCTGGCCGCCGTCGGGCCGCGGCGGCTGACCGCCATCTTGTGCACCCACGCCCACGACGATCATGTCGGCGCCGCCGCCGCCCTGGCCGAGGCCACCCGGGCGCCGGTCTGGCTGCATCCCGCCGACCGCGAGCTCTGGGACCAGACCTACCCTGGCCGGGCTCCCGACCAGGACCTGAGCGACGGGCAGACGATCACCGTGGCCGGCGCCGAGCTGACCGTGCTGTACACGCCCGGGCACTCGCGCGGCGCCGTGTGCTTCCACCTGGCCGACCGGGGCTGGCTGTTCAGCGGCGACACGCTGTTCGCCGGCGGCCCGGGCGCGACGGGACGTTCCTTTTCCGATTTCGGCACGATCATCGACTCGATCCGCGACCGACTGCTGGTCCTCGACCCGCACACGGTCGTCCACACCGGCCACGGGTCCGACACCACCATCGGCGCCGAACGGCCCCACCTGCAGGAATGGATCGACCGCGGCCACTGATCGCGGCGTCTCGCCGCTAGCGGCCGAGGTGGTCATTCCGTACATTTGGCCGTAGGCGGTGGATTTTTCCGAACGGCCGCCGGTACTTGCCGCTGGACTCGTAAGGGACAGGTGCGATGCCGGACGACATTCTTTCGATGTACGCGCAGAGCCAGCCGGACAAGCTGGGTGTCATCGACGACCGCCCGGGCGGGACCATCGTCGCCTGGACCTACGCTGAGCTCGAGGCCCAGGCGAACCGCGTCGGGAACTTGCTTCTGTCGCTAGGCGCCGGTCCCGGTACGAAGGTGCTGTGGTGCGGCCCGAACTCGGCCAACATCGTCGCGGTCATGAATGCCATCAGGAAGATCGGCGCGGTCTCGGTGCCGCTGAATTACCGGCTGACCCCGCAAGAGGCGCTGTACGTCATCAACCACAGTGACGCCGAGATCGCCTACGTCGACCACGAATACGCGCCGATGTTCGCGCAGCTGCGCGACCAGCTGGGTACGGTCCGGCACATCATCGCGGTCGGCGGGCCGCTGGACGACCTGGGCCGCGAACCGATGCTGACCGACGCCGACATCGCGGCCGCGTCGGCCGAGGCGCCCGATGTGGGGGACGCGGCCGGCGCGGGCGGGACGATGATCTACACCTCCGGCACGACCGGCAAGCCCAAGGGTGCGGTCCGGCCCGGCGCTCCCGATCCGGAAACCCTCGGTGCCCTGCTGAACCTGTTCGGGTACCAGCCAGACGACGTGTACCTGACCTCCGGGCCGCTGTACCACAGCGGTCCCAGCGCGTTCATGAGCGCCAGTATGCTGTTCGGCCAGACGATCGTCGTGCAGCGCAGGTTCGACGCGGAGGACTGGCTGCGGCTGGTGGACAAGTACCACGTGACCTCGACCTTCTCCGCGCCTGCCCTGGTCCGGATGATCTGCGCACTACCCGCCGAGGTCAAGGACCGCTATGACCGGTCCGGGATGCGCATCATGGTGGCCAACGCGGCGCCGTGGAGCTATGCGCTCAAGCAGCAGTACGTGGCGGACTTCCCGCCCGGATCGCTGTTCGAGGTCTACGGGTCGACCGAGCTCGGCGTGGATACCGTGCTGCTGCCCGAGGACCAGCTGCGCAAGCCGGGATCATGCGGCAGGCCGGCTCCCGGCATCGAGATCATGCTGGTCGGCGCGGACGGCAACCAGGTCACCGGCACCGGGCCGGCCCACGCTGGCGAGGTATTCGTGCGGTCCAAGGTGGCGTTCGACACCTATTACAAGAACCGCGACAGCTATGAGTCCAACACCCGCGGCGACTTCCACACGGTCGGCGACATCGCGTACTGGGACGACGAGGGTTACCTGTACATCTGTGACCGCAAGACCGACATGATCATCTCTGGCGGCATGAACATCTACCCCGCGGAGATCGAGGCCGCGCTGGAGCAGCATCCCGGGATCTACGACGTGGCCGTGTTCGGGATCCCGTCGGATGAGTGGGGCGAGGCCGTGCACGCGACGGTGGTGCCGTCGCCCGGCTCGTCGCTGACCGCGCCGGAGATCATGGCCTTCGCGCGCGATCACCTGGCCAGCTACAAGGTGCCGCGGTCGGTTCACTTCACCGATGAGCTGCCTCGCACCGGTTCGGGCAAGCTCCTCAAGCGCCAGCTTCGGGCCCCCTACTGGGCCGGCCGCACGGCCCAGGTCGGCTAGCCCGTGTTAGCCTCGTTTCTGAATAACGAGACAGATGGTCTCAAATTATGAGACGAGAGGCGCGGGCATGGGAAAGGTGTACGAGCAGATCGACACGCGGCTGCGGTCCTTCATCGAGGAGCAGGTGGTCTTCTTCGTGGCCACGGCGCCGCTGGCCGAGGACGGCCACGTCAACCTGTCTCCGAAGGGCCGTTCCGGTTCGCTGACCGTGCTCGACCCGCATACCGTGGCCTATCTGGACTTCGGCGGAAGTCACGCCGAGACCCTGGCCCACCTGCGCGAGAACGGCCGCATCACGCTGATGTGGTGCGCGTTCACCGGGCCGCCGAACATCGTGCGCGTCCACGGCCACGGTGAGGCGATCTTCCGCGACGACCCGCGCTTCGCGGACCTGATCGGCCGCTTCGGTGACGCGGATGCCCCCGGCGTGCGCGCCGTCATCCGGGTGACCGCCACGCTGATCAGCGACACCTGCGGATTCGCCGTGCCGTTCATGGCCTACCAGGGGGAGCGCACCTTGCACGCGGACTTCTTCGGCCGCAAGACCGACGAGCAGTTCGCTGCCTACTGCGCCGCCAAGCCGCACAATGCGCTCAGCCTCGACGGGCTGCCCGCCCTGCCGTTGCCACTACCGGCCAGATAACCGTCGCCTAACCAAGAAACGCCTGGTCTGGGCCATATTTCCGGGTCTGCGAAAGGCGGCGGTAACGCACAGCCATACTATCTCGCTTAACAATTGGAGATCTTGTTGTGCCATTACGGCTGCCCGAAGGAGGTGGAGGGCTATGGTGTCCCGTGAACCATCTGGCTGGCCGGGCTGCCGACCAGAGCGTCAGCGCACATCTTGTGTCGGTAGCGTTCCCTGCCAGATGGTCTGGCTACGCCTAAAGAAGAGCGAACACCGAACGGGGTGAAGCCTTGCATTTGAAACTCAGGAGAGCTGTCGGGGTAGCGGTACCCGGGTTGCTCGCGACTGCCCTCGTGGTGGGTGCGGCAGCGCTCCCCGCGAGTGCCCAGACATACCAGGACACGGCGCTGTCCGGCGGCGCGGTATCGGACAGCACGTTCGCCGGCTCCGGCCTCGGGGCCGTCACGAGCCAAAACCAGCAGCACATCGACCTGTCCGGCAAGAACGTGACCTTCTCGCTGCACGGCTCGGTGCCGAGCGGCGTGACGTTGTCCGGGACCGTGCTCAGCTACTCAGGTGCGCCGGTCCAGAGCCCAAACCCCATTGTGGTCGACGCGACGGATTCCAACGGGAACGCCGACGCGCTGGAGATCCCCATCTCTCTGCTGCAGAACGCGATAACGACCCAAGGCCCCGCTATCACGATTGTGTCTTTGTCCGGCCTGAAGGATGAGAACGTCTCCGGCAACGTGGACTTCAGCGTGACCAGCACCGAGAACGGCGATTCCGTCACCTTCGGCGAGTCGAACCTGCCGACCGGGCTGAGCTCGGGGAACACGCTGACCTACGTCGGCGGCACCGCTGCTCCGGGCAGCTACGACGGAGTAGTGGTCACCGCCACCGACGCCGATGGCGCCGCGTTGAAGGGCAGCTTCACCCTGACGGTCCAGGCCAACGCGGTCGGCGGCACCAGTCCTTACGGCAACGAGGTCAACAAGTTCGGCAACGGCTTCGACTCCTTCCGGCAGCACCAGTACGCCGGCGCGATCATCGCCAGCTGGCCGGCCACCAAAAACGACCCGGCGACGCACTTCCTGCAGAACACGGGCACGCACGCGGGTGCCTTCCAGTTCGAGTACGCGCCGAGCGGCTCGGGTACCGGGCTCTGCGTGTCCGACCCCGGCGGCGGCTGGTCATCTGACCCGCTGCGTGATGGCCTGATCCTCGCGCACTGCAACAGCGGGCCCTGGCAGCAGTTCATCCCGCAGTCCAACGGCACGCTGAAGAACGTGGCCACCGGCCTGTACGTCAACCCGAACGGCACCGGCGCGCAGCTGCGCGGCGGCACCACGGCCACGCCGTGGGGTGGTTCCAACTACACCTGGACGAACTACACCAGCCTGGCGTCCTAACCAGGCAACGCGGTAACCAGGTAACGAACTAGCAGTACCCAGTGGAGGGGCCCCGGCCGGGGTCCCTCCACTTTCTTCTGCGGTGCTCAGCGCGTCGGCCGGCCCAGCGTCTCGAGTCCGGCCGGTCATCGCCATCCAGCCCAGCACCGCGGCCACCGGAATCAAGGAGAACTGTGGCAGCTCGTACCGCCAGTCGAAGGTGGCGATGACGAACGGCGGCACGATCAAGAAGGTGGCGCCGAAGGTGAACAGCAGGCCGTCAGCGCGCAGCCTGCTGCGCCGGGCCCGCCCGATCCCGGCCACGCCCGCCAGGCCCAGCACCAGCCCGGCGGCCAGCACCGGGCCGGGCACGTAGAAGTCGTGGCCGTAGCCGGTCAGGAAATCGGCCAGCGCGGGCTGGACCCGCGGGCCGCTGCCGCTGTAGGTGCGCAGCGCCGCCAGTTCGTCCTTGTCGCCCGGGAAGAACGGGTGGAAGTCGTGATACCTGGTCGGGTATCCCTCCGGCCCGGCCCCGCGCACCGGCGAGAAGCTGTACCAGATGTCGTTGCCGACGACCTCCAGGTAGGTCAGCGGCTGATGCTCGAGGATCCGCCCGTCGAAGTCGTTGACCACCTGGCTTTTGGTCATCCCGGGGGGCGGCTTCAGGGTCACCTGCGGCGACTGCGGCGCCCACATGTAAAAGTCCGGATCGCGCTGCGCGGGCGGCTGCCGCGGGCACAGATGCTGCTCGTAGGACGGCAGCGACAGCCCCGTGCACTCGGCGAACTGCGCGATCCGCCCGTACATGAACTCGGGGCTGTAGTTGATGAAGTTGAACACCCCGAACCACACGTGGACCCAGATCAGGTACCCGGCCACCGGCACCAGGCAGCCGGCCAGCAGCATCCCGGCGCGGGCGGCCAGGCGCCGCCCGGGCCGGATCAGGATCGCCAGGTAGACCAGCACGGGAATGATCACCAGCAGGTCGGACTCCCGGATCACCGTCGCCCCGGCGATCAGCAGTCCGGCCGTCAGGGCCGCCTTCGGCCCGATCGCGTCCCGCTTCCAGGCCAGCACGACCAGCGCCACCACCACCAGGAACGTCGCGCTGACGTCGGTGAGGATGTATTGCTCGATATCCAGCTGGAGCGGGTCGAACAGCACCGGGATGGTGGCCAGCGCGGCCAGCCAGCGCCGGGCGCCGAAGCGGATCAAGGTGGCGTAGATCAGTACGCCGGTGACCAGCCCGAGCAGGTGCTGCACCGCGACCATCACGGTGAGGTTGCGGCCTAGCACCGAGGGGATGAGCAGCACCGAGTAGCCGCTGGTCCGCAGCCAGTCCGGGGCCCATTGCCCGTTGGCGAAGCTGTGCGCGTACTGCAGGTACCGCTCGCTGTCCGGGAAGATCAGCGCCTGCTGGTAGGCCAGCAGGACCACGACCCGCAGCCCGGTGGCGCACGTCGCCACGACCGCGAACAACCAGTGCTCGCGCACCCGGCGCCAGGACGTGGCGAGCATCCGGCCAGATCCGGGCGACGGGAACATGGTCATCAGCTAACCGCATCCGCGCCACCTGGAAAGCCAGTTTGCGGTGACGCAGCGGCCCGCGCGAGCGCGCCGCGCCGCAGCCCACCAGCCTGATCGTGGCCCGCACGCCGGACACGGCCACTAATCTTCTCGCGGAGCGTGCTGTCCACCTGCGCCCGGTCGCCTACCATGCAGGGCATGGAATCCGTGGCGATGGGGCGGCCCAGGTACGGCCTGGGCTGCTCTCGCCCGGGGTGATGTGATGACCCAGGGCCCGGTGACCAAGGCGTCAGATCCGGCTGCCGCCCAGTCCGCCAAGCTCGCCGAGCCGCCCATCCCGGGCGGCCGGGTCGAGGCGCTGATGGGCATGCTCATCCGGACGATGAAGTCCAGCCCGCTGTCCCGCCCGCTGCCCGCGGTCTCGCTGTCCGCGCTCGGGCTCGGGCTGCTGGCGTTCGTCGGGTTGTGCGCGACCGCGCCCAACTCGAGCGCGGCCGCGCTGCCGGTTTACCTGCCGCTCACCGCGCTAGCCCGCCAGCTCGGCGCGCCGGTCCTGAACGCCGACGTGACCAACGTCATCATGTATCCCGCCATCACCTTCTGTGCCCTGGGCCTGGCCGGGATGCTGTGGGCGAACAGCCGCGGCTGGCAGCCGAACCCCCGGGGGGTCTTCTGGACCGCGGTCGCGGTGGTCGCGGTGGTGGTGAACATCACCCCGGTCGGCAGTTCGGATCCGGCCAGCCTGGCCGCCTACGGGCGTATCGCCGCGCTCGGGCACGACCCGTACACGTTCCTGCCCATCAGCCTGCCCGGCGGCGCGCACAACCCCTACGTGACCTTGGTCGACCCCCGGTGGCGGACCGCCCCGTCGGTGTACGGCCCGGTAGCCACCTGGACTCACCTGGTCGCCGCCCTGGCCGGGGGGGCCAAGCCGTGGCTGACCATCTGGGTCCTGATGATCATGACCGGGGCCGCGTACCTGGCCGCCGGATACCTGCTGCTACGTTCGGCGGCCAATCCGGTACGGGCCGGCCTGATCTGGGCCGCCAACCCGCTGCTGATCTACGTACTGGTCATGGGCGGCCAGCTGGATGCCTTTGTCGCGCTGGCCGGGATCGCGGCCATCTTGATCTCGCGCCGCGGCAGCACCATCTGGCATGACCTGGCCACCAGCGCGCTGATCGGCGTCGCCCTCGGCATCAAGATCAACGCGGCGTTCGTCGCCCTGGGCATCGCGGTACCGCTGATCCGCGAGCGCGACTGGGGCCGCCTGCTCCGGATCGCCGCCGCCTCGGCCGTGGTCACCTTCGCCTTGTACTTCTTCACCTACGGCGTGAACGCGCTCAAGCCCCTGCCCAACGCGTCGAGCCGGGTCATCTCGCCGTCATTCTGGCGGCTGTTCCAGATCGTCGGCAACCACGTCGCCAGCGCGGCGACCATCAACACGCTGATCTCCTTCCTGTGGCCCCTGGCCCTGCTCGCTCTGGCCTGGTACCTGTACAACCGGCTGTCCCCGGACGTGCCCGCGGTGCTCGCGGCCACCTGCGCGCTGACCTTCGCCTGGGTCTTGGTGGCCCCGTGGTCGCTGCCCTGGTACACCGCCGTGGCCTGGGTGACGCTGGCCCTGCTGCCGCGCAACTCGCTGACCCGCTGGCTCACGCTGGCTACCTTCGTACCCGCACTGCTGCACTTCAGCGCCGGGCAGCCGGACAACCACCCGGGCGGCCCGGCACCCACCCCATGAGCCCCCAAGCCCGGGCCGGCCAGGCCGTCGACGCGCTGCAGCGCTGGTACGCGCCGAGGACCGGTCTGTGGCGCACGGCGGGCTGGTGGAACTGCGCCAACGCGCTGACCGCGGTGATCCACTACAGCCAGCGCACCGGCGAGGACCGCTACACCCACGTCATCGAGACCACCTTCACCCGGGCCGGCCGAAGCCACCCTGGTTTCACCAATGAGTACTACGACGATGACGGCTGGTGGGCGCTGGCCTGGATCGCGGCGTTCGACCTGACCGGCGAGGAACGGTACCTGGATATGGCCCGCGGGCTGTTCGCCGGGATGGCGGCCGGCTGGGATGACACCTGCGGCGGTGGCCTGTGGTGGACCCGGCGCAAGACCTACAAGAACGCGATACCGAACGAGTTGTTCCTGCTCATCGCCGGCCGGCTCCACCAGCGCACGGTCGGCGACTACCTCGATTGGGCCCTGCGCGAGTGGCGCTGGTTCCTGGCCAGCGGCATGATCGGCCGGGCTGGCCTGGTCAACGACGGCCTGAGCCTCGAATCCCCCGACTGCCTTAATAATGGCCAAACGACCTGGACCTACAACCAGGGCGTGATCATCGGGGGGCTATCCGTGCTCAACGAGATCACTGGCGAGGACGCCTACTTGGACCAGGCCGACGCCATCGCGGCGGCCGCGCTGCGCGACCTTACCGCGCCGCCGGGCATCCTGGTCGAGCCGGACGAGGCGGGGACCGATCGCCGCGACCGGGACCGGCCCCAGTTCAAGGGCATCTTCGTCCGGCACCTGTACGAGCTGTACCTGCGCCGCCCGCGACCCGAATACCGCGATTTCATCCTGGCCAACGCGGCCTCGCTGTGGCAGCACAGCAGGAACCAGCGCGATCAGGTCGGGCTGGCCTGGACCGGGCCCTTCGACCGGGCTGACGCGGTGCGGCAGGGTTCGGCGTTGGACGTGCTCAACGCGGCGGTGGGCGTCACCGATCCCGGGCCCGCCCGCTTACGGCCGCGCAGCGCGACCACGAACAAGCCAGCCACCAGCACCCCCGCCACCAGCGACAGGACCAGGCCGACCCGCACGCCCGGTGGTGAGTAGCTCCAAGTCAAGGTGCCCAGCCCTGGCGGAACGTCGACCGCCTGGACTAGGCCGTCACGCTGGACCGGCAGCGAGATCGCCCGGCCGTTCCGTGGTTGCCAGGTCGTGGTCCAGCCGGCGATGGCGGCCACCGAGCGCACGACCCGGACCCCGTCCGGGGAGAATACGGTGGCCCTGGTTGGCTCGGCGGGTGCGCCGCTGATGTCGGTCACCCACGCGCCGGACGCCGGGCGGCCTCCGGCGGTCTCCAGCCGGAGCGGCGCCTGGGCCAGGTGGTTGGCGAAGACCGCGAACGGGCCGTCGGCACCCGCGAGCACCCACCGCGGCGGGACCAGGGCGTTTTGCAGCTGGCCGTCGGCTACCAGCACGCTTCCGCCCGTCGCGACGACCGACGGCGGGCCGAGTACGCCCACCTTGGCGTGCGCCTGGGCCACCACCGCGACGCTCGCCACCGGCGCTCGAACCGTGACCGCCAGCGTCGACGGGGTGGCCGCTCGCGCGCGGAACCAGCGGATGGCCCCGCCCGGTGCGGTGAGCCCGAGCTGGGTACCGGCCGCCGCGGCCTGCCGCGCGTCGGCGTCCGGGACCTCCACCTTGGACACCTCGGTCACGGCGCCGAGGTACCAGGTGGCCCGCTGATCCGCGGCCAGATCGCGGCGCCCGGTGCCCGCCGGCCCGGCCGCGGGCCCGGTCCCGTCGGCGCTGGTGACCAGGTAGGCGGCCGGGGTCAGCAGGACCGTAGTGTCGAGTTGGTCGAGTGTCCCGTCCGCGACCGCCTGCGGCGCGAGGGTGTTCTGCCCGTCCCCGATGGCCTGGTGCGATCCGGTCACCGACGCGTAGCGGCCGTCCACGGTGGAGGAGTAGCCCTGGATGGACGGCATCGCGCCGGCGCCGACCGCGTTGTTGTCCGGCGGGTCCAGGCCGGACAGCTGAGCCGGATCGAGCAGATCGGGATCGTAGATCGCGAAGCGGCCCGGGTAGCCGAGCGCCGCCACCGGGCGCAGCGCAGCGGGCGCGGCGGCCGAGCCAGTGGAAGGCGCCGACGAGCCAGTGGGGGAGGGGGAGTGAACGAACGCTCCGGGCGCGACGTCCACCACGGCCAAGATGGTGAACACGACCACGTCGGCCACCACGAAGCCGGCGATCAGGCGCGAGGCGAGCCGCCCCCTGAGCCGCGCGCCGAAGGCCACCAGCGCGGCCGCGGCCGCGCCCAGCACCGCGTACGGAACCAGGTACGGCTTCAGGTGACTGACCACGCCGGGGCTCGGGTCGATGGTCATCCCCACCCAGCGGATCCACCCCGTTCCCCAGGCGAAGCCGAGCACCACGGCCGCCACCGCGACCAGCGGCGGCAGCAGGCCCAGCACCGCCTCCCGGGTGAGGCGGCGGGCCCGCGCTCGCACGAACGGCCGATCGGCCCAGTAGGCCAGCAGCACGGCCAGCGCCAGGTCCAGGACCAGGATGTTGCGGCTCTGCAACCGCTGATCACCGAACAACGGCAGGTGGTACAGCACGTTGCCCAGCGGCGTGTTGCCGCCCAGCGCCAGTGCCAGCCCCGCGAGCGCCATGATGTGCCAGATCAGCCAGTCCGGCAGCCGTTCCCGCCACCTGACCCGCCCGAGCAGGGCGAACGCGGCGGCCAGTGGGAAGATGCCGACGTAGCTGGTCACCTCGGTCAGGTTGTAGAACCCGAAGAAGCTCGGCTGGCCCAGCGAGCCCGACCCGCCGAGCAGGTCCGGGACCAGGGTCAGTAGCACCCACCGGACCGGAAGCGAACCCGAACTGTACAGGGCCATGGAATCGGCCCCGCGCTGGGAACTGCTGATCGTGGCCAGGCCCGGCAGCCACTGAATCGCTCCCAGGCACGCGCCCAGAGCCAGGCCCGCCGTGATCGAGACCGCCGCGCGGCCCGCGCGGCGGCCCAGCCGGGTGACCTGCCACACCGCGTAGATCAGCACGATCACGCAGGCGTCGTCGATGGCCCGCGGCTCGCCCGCCAGGATCACCAACGCCATGGCCATGGCCAGGACCGCCATCCAGCCGAGCCGGCCGGTAAAAGAACGGTCCCGCGACAGCCGCAGGATGCTCAGCAGCGCCAGCGGTACCCAGCTCAGCCCGGCCACCAGGCCGAAGTGGGTCACCTGCGCCGACATGCCGCCGGCGAACGCGAACGAGAACGCCCCCAGGAAGCTGGCCAGGCTGGCCAGCTGCAGGGCCCGCAGGAAGCAGAACATCCCCAGCCCGGCCACCGCCCAGGTGGCGATCATGTTCAGCGTCCACGCCGCGGTGCCGGGCAAGATGGCGAACAGCCAGGTGAGCGGGTAGGCGGCGGCCGCGTTCCAGCCTCCCAGCAGCGGTGCGCCGCTCCAGATGTACGGATCGAGCAGGGGCAGGTGCCCGGCCCGGATCTGGCGCCCGGCCAGCATCCGCAACGGCAGGTTCTGGGTCAGGTCGTCACCGGGCCACACGGCGTGCCCGAGCAGCGCGGGCACGCCGAAAGCGAACGGCCGGCAGCGCGATGAGCGCCACCAGGGCCGCCACATCGGCCCGCCGCCCCTGGCCTAGCTGACCCTGGCCGAGCTGACGCTGGCCGAGCTGACGCTGACCGAGCTGACGCTGACCCAGCTGAATCATCGACCCGACTGTAGCCGGTACCGCGCGGGACACGGGTGGCATTGGCCGGTCCTTGAGGCTCTAGCTGTGCCTGCCCGCCAAGGCTTAGAGTGCAGCCGTGGTCACACCCGCGCAGCCCGCTACCCGCCAGGTCAGACGGTGACGGCCCGGCTCAGCCGGCGGCCGGGCGGCCCGGCCCGGCTGCGTGCCTTGCTGGACGGCGGCCAGATCATCGTGGCGCCCGGGGCGTTCGATCCGCTGTCGGCCCGGCTGGTGGAGGAGGCCGGTTTCCCGGCCGTGTACATGACCGGCTTCGGCACCTCGGCGGCCCTCATCGGGCGGCCGGACGTGGGCCTGCTGACCATGACCGAGATGGTCGGCAACGCCGGCCGCATCGCGGCCTGCGTGGACATCCCGGTCATCGCCGACGCGGACACCGGCTACGGCAACCCGCTGAACGTGATCCGCACCGTCGGCGCCTACGAGGCGGCGGGCGTGGCCGGGATCCATATCGAGGATCAGGTGGCTCCGAAGAAGTGCGGGCACATGGAGGGCAAGCTGGTCATCCCGGCGCAGGAGATGGCCGAGAAGGTCCGCGCGGCCGTGGAGGCCCGTGGCCAGCCCGAGTTCGTGATCATCGCCCGCACCGACGCACGGGCCGTCGAGGGTCTCGAGGCGGCGCTCGAGCGCGGCCGGCTGTACCGCGAGGCCGGCGCCGACGCGCTGTTCATCGAGGCGCTGACCAGTGAGGCGGAAGCCGAGGCGGCGGTCCAGGCCTTTCCCGGCGTGCCGCTGCTGTTCAACTGGGCCGAAGGAGGCAAGACCCCGCCGATCAGCCTGGCGCGCCTCCAGGAGCTGGGATACCGGATCGTCATCTTCCCGATCAGCGTGTTGCTGGCCGCGACCGCGGCCATGCGGCGGATACTTCAGGAAATCGCCCAGGCGGGCACGCCCGCCGCGGCGTTGCGAGAGTTGCCCACGTTCGCGGAGTTCGTGGATTTCATCGGGTTGCCCCAGGTGCGCGAGGCCGAACAGCGTTATGCGGTCCAGGACGCGCCGGCGGCGGAGAGCGGAGGCAGGGATGGCGGCCACATTTGAGCGGCCCAGCGTGACCACAGCGCTGGCCAGAGCCATGATCGAAGCGGCGGTAGCCCAGGCCGGGCTGACCGCCATCAGTTCGCTCGGAGACGCGCATGTCCACTGATCCCGGAGCCGCGGCGCCCATCCACCTGTCGCTGCAGAACTTCTCCCTTGACGAACTCGCTCAGTACACCGCCGAGGGGGCCTTCGGCCCGACCGCCAGTCCCGACTTCCGGGTTTTCTACGTGGGCCGCGACGACGTGCACGGCATCCTCATGCACCTGTTCACCCGGGTGAGCCTCAGCGTGAAAATGAACATGTTCGGCTACGACGACCAGGATCTCAATAACGAGCTCATGAACCTGGTCCGGAACCCGTCGGTCATGGTTCAGGTCACGCTGGACAAGTCCGAGGCCACCGGGCCGACCGAGAAGGCCATCCTCGCCTCCGATGTCGGGCAGGACGCGGCGGGCTTCGCCAACGATTTCGCCGTCGGCAACTCGGCCACCGACCAGATCAGCCACACCAAGGGCGGCGTCCTGGACGGCATCGTGGCGTTCGAAGGCTCGACGAACTGGTCATCCTCGGGTGAGGGAACCGGCATCAGCCTCAACGCGGCCAAGCAGGCGCCCGGCTTCAAGGCGCAGAACAACACGCTGGCCGTGTACGTGAGCTCCTACGAGATCGCCAAGTTCGCCGCCCGGCTGGACTACGAGCACGGCGTGGCCGCCTCCCAGGCCCAGCCGACCTTCCCCGCCGGCCAGGCCCTGCCCGCCACCGCCCCGCTGTCCGCGGCGACCGCGCCGCCACCGGCGACCGCGGAGTCCTAGTGTCGTGACGGGGTGCCGTCATGGCCGGTGTGAGTAAGCAGCTGATCTGCCCGCGATGCGGGCAGGTGATGGCGGCGGCCGTCTTCCGGGTTTTCGGGGGACTGCGGATCACTTTGCGGACTCCCGCCGCCGGGGCGACAATGCCGGGATGGCTCGCGATAACAGCAAAGCCCGGTTGCAGCTAGAGCTGGTTCTTTTGGCCCTGGACGGGATCAGGCCCGCCGGGACCCTCGCATGGGTGTCCGCTGCCGCCCCGGTGGTGACCCAGGCCGCCGTCGGGGCCGGGCACTGGGCCGCCAGCCGCCGGCAGCGGGCCCTGGCCGCGTGGGCCAGCGCCGCCGGCTCCGCGCTGGCGGTGTGGGGCCTGGGCACCGAAGCGCCGACCCGGGCCGAGATGGTCAAGAACACCCAGCGGCACAGGGACGTGCTGCGCAAGCCCGGCGAACGCCTGCCCCCGGAGGCGCCGGCTACCGCCGGGACGCACACACATCTCAGCCAGCGGTCGCAGAACGCCCTGGCCGCCCTGGGGTCCGCACAGATCGCCGCACAGGTCGTCTTCGGCGTGCGGTCGGGCCTGCGCCACCCGCGGCAGCTGACAGCGCGCGTGATCGCCAGCGAAACCTTCAGCACCGTGACCTATGTCCTGCTGGCGGCCCGGGCCGTGCAGCGGCGCAGGCCGAAGATCGCCGCCGGCCGAGCCCTGTTCGCCGCCGGATCGCTAGCCCGGCTCCGGGCGGCATCGGCTGAACCCCTCCAGTAACAGCAGGCCCGGCCCGGGTAACCCCCGCCATTGAAGATCGCTAGCCGTCAGCGGTCAGTCGCGTGCGTTCGGCATCGCTGAACGGGATGCGCTGACGTCGGCCGGGATCCCACCGGACCGTGACCACGCGCGCCTCGGCCGCCACGTCCCCGGAACATGGTCAGGATCGTCTCGCGCGTGGTCAGGCTGGTCGTGCCGAGCCGTTCGGCTGCTATCCGCACCGTCACCTGCCCGTCCGCGTGACGGACCTCGGCGCGCAGGTCGAGTTCCACCCTGGCCACCACGTAGTGGGGATCGGTCCCCAGGACCTGCGCGTAGAACGCGTCCCGGCCCTCCTCGAGGTAGGTCAGGAAGACGGCGGTGTTGACGTGCCCTTGGGCGTCCGTGTCCCGCCAGCGGACCCGGACCACTTGCTCGAACGTCGCGGCCATCTCCTACCGCGTGGCCAGGAAGTCCAGCACGCGCCGGACCAGCAGGGCGGTGGCGTCGGGGTCGTAGGACGGCAGCGAGCTGTCGGCGAAGTAATGCTGGTCGCCGGGGTACAAGAAGAGCTCGGCGTCCGGCGCCTGTTCGACCAGCTCGCGGGCAGCGTCGATGTCGCCCTCGCCGACGAAGATCGGGTCGGCGTCCATCCCGTGGATCTGCGCCGGTACCCCCTCAGGCCAGCCGGAGCCGAACGCCGAGGTCGGCACGCACGAGTAACACAGCACCGCCCCCCGCGCGCCCGGCCGCGTCTGGGCCAGCATCTGCGCCGGGAGCACGCCCAGCGAGAAGCCCGCGTACACCACCTCCGCGGGCAGCCCGTCCACGGCCCGCACGCCGCGGCCGATCACCTCATCGGGAAACCCGATCTCCTGCGCGTAGCCCATCCCCTCCTCGAGGCTGCCGAACGTCCGGCCGTCATACAGGTCAGGTGTGTGGACCGTATGCCCGGCGCCGCGCAGCTCGCCGGCGAACGCGACGACGCCCGGAGTCAACCCCTGCGAATGGTGGAACAGCACTACCTCGGCCATGTCCGCGCCCTTTCAGCCGCTGATCATGGACCCCACATTAAAGGAGGGGAAGCCGAGGAACTGGCGCATCACGTCGGCGACCCGCTGGATCCGTACCACGTCGACCGGTCCGGTCGGGTAGCTGTCCAGCGCCATCACCGCCGCGGTCACCCGCGAGACGCCCAGCGGGGTGGGCAGCGTCTCCATGGCCTGGTCCACGGCAGACCGGTCGGTGTCCGCGATCTCCTGGCCCTGCTCGAACGCGGCACGGAACGCGGCCAGCTCCGCCGGGTGCTG
Source organism: uncultured Actinomycetes bacterium (assembly GCA_963787645.1). GTDB lineage: Bacteria > Actinomycetota > Actinomycetes > Streptosporangiales > Streptosporangiaceae > Palsa-504. Next base: position 135,245 of record CAWBDS010000002.1, read on the forward strand.
CGCGGCCCACTGCCGGGTCACGGCGCAGCCCTGGACCGGGAAGGCGACCGTGGTGCTCTGATCCAGGTCGGCCAGCAGGCGGACGCCCATCGACAGCTCGGCCTGGCTGGCGAACGGCTCGGGCAGCACCGCGGCGGCGATCTTCCCGGCCTTGAGCATGGCGGCCATCTGCGGCAGCGGGTAATACGCGAAATGCACGCCGGACACGCTCAGCCCGTTGTCGGCCAGCATCGACGCGGCCAGCAGGTACAAGATGTTGCCTGGCGCGTTGACCCCGATGATCTTGCCTTCCAGCTGGGCCAGAGTCTGGATGTGCGAGCCGGGCATCACGTACAGGCCCTGGGCGCCGGTTTCCATCACCGAGCCTTCGGCGAAGATGTCCAGGTTGGCGGCGACCGTGGCGCTCTTGGCCGAAGAAGATCGCATGCCCAGGTCGTAGTTCTCCTGCGCCTGGATGTAGCTGACGTAGTTGCCGCAGGAGATGTCGATCCGGTCCAGCGGCTGGTTGAGCGCCTGGGCGTTGATCACCGTCTCGGAACTGACCGCCGGGATGAACGTGACGTGCAGGCCGTGCGCCGCGAACAGGCCCTGGTGCAGGGCCACGAAAAAGCCGGCCGAGTCGACCGCCGGTACGACCGCCACGTTCAGGTCCGGGTCCTCCATGACCGACTGGGCAGCGTCCCCGCCACCGGTGAACTTGGGCACGAACAAGATGGCCAGCACTGCGACCGCCACCACGGCGCCCACGATCTCGGCACCGCGAACGACCCGTGTGAATCTACGCGCCATCGTCGGTTCCTCCCTTTCTCAGGAGTCGACACAGACATCAGTGGCGCAGTTGAGCCCGCCAACCACGTGCGGGCTGGAGCTGATCCGGATAGGCGCTCGTCACTGCGCGCTGCTCCCGGGACAGGCCGCGACCAGTAAAAAGGCGCCCACGCCGGTTGCGAAAAAAATATTGCTGCAACTTGCAGTGAGAGACATCGGTCAGCTGACCGATCTTCTTGCGCCAGCCATCGCCCGAGGACGCCTAAGCCCGCCGGTTTTCCGTGTCGATGAATCGTCGTACAAGCTCTTGGGACGCGCCGGTCATTAACACGCGGTTACGGACTGGTCGCGGCTGCGCCGTGCTGTGTGCTGTGTCCGGGAAGCCGGCGGCCGCAGTCAGCTGAGGCTTGGCGGCAGGGAACGGGCAGATTCCCATGATCATGAAGGTTTTTCGGTGCTATGCCATATAAAAGCCTTCGTGATCATGATGGTACCGCTCCGGAGTTCGCGTGATGCCTGCGGGATAGGGTGTTTACTGCATGACACGCACTAAGAGCTGGCCCGATGAGTCATCGATCCGGACCTCCCGGCCAGCTGGGCGTGCAGCCTCCCGGAAACGCAAACATGGGGCAGGGCCGAAGCCCTGCCCCACGCTGCTGGGGTAAGCCGGGGTAACCCGGTGCGCTAGAACCCGGCGGTCTCCGGGTCGTCGTTCAGCGTGACCTGGGTCGCCGCGCCCGCTCCGTTATTCACCTGCTGAACCGTCGTGTGCAGGCCGAAGTTCGCGCAGTTGAGGTTGTCGAAGGACGAGGCCAGCCGGGCGGCCAGGAAGGTGTACAAAGTGTCGCCCACCGTGGGTACCGGCGAGGGCCACTGAGAGAAGACCTTCTCGTTGGCCGCGATGAACGGCGTCTGGATGTTGACCATGTTCTGGCAGAACATCTGCGGACTGCTGCTCGCGTTGGTCTGGCTGTCCACCGGCGCCTGCCCGATCTGCGCCCGGTACAGGTCGGTCTTGGCCGTGTCCCACTCGCCGCCGTTGTCCAGCACCATCTCGTCGTTCTCCGGGATCAGCGCCACGGCCTTGGGCTGGTTCGCGGCCGCGAGCAGTTCGTCCAGAGCCTGCGAGGAGGCCATCGCGCCGTGGTTGCCCAGGTCGGGTGCCATAAGCGGAGTGCAGCCCAGCGCCGGGTCCAGGAAGTCATCGATGAGGGCGTTGTCACTGCCGTTGACCAGCACCTTGGCGTCGGTCATACGGGCCGCGTTGGTCGTATTGTCCTGCGCGGTCTGGCCGGTCGCCGGATTGATCAGGTACTTGGTGGTCACGTTGTCGCTGGGGTCCTGGTCGATCATGTCGAAGTTACGCGTCGTCGGGCACTCGCGGCCGGTGCCCAGCGAGCCCGCGGACGCCACCAGGTTCCTGGCTATGCCCGCCGACGGGATCCGTAGCCGCCCGCTCCGCTCCATGCGGAAGGCGGTATTGAAGAAGTTGGCGCCGTTGCAGAACGACACCTGCCCGAACGGCGATCCGGGCATGCCGTCGATGCAGTCGCCCTGGCTGAGCGCGTTGGGCGTCGCGCCCTTCTGGAGCAGGAACGTGCCGTTGAACCCGAAGTCGATGGTGACGATCGCGTGCTTGGGCAGCTTCGGCACGACCGGCTTGACGGCCGGCGTGGTGCCCTGGGTGATAACCAGCGGGTTGTATATGGACAGCGCCCCGGTCTGCGTGTTCAAGATCGTGGCCTGGACGAACGCCCCCAGGTTGACCGAGTTGACCATCTGGCACCCGGTGGCCGCGGGCGAACCGCCGGCCTGCCCGGTGAGCTGGTACGGCGTGGCCAGACCCTTGGCGCTCAGCGGGTTGGCCGGGACGATGATGTCGCAGGTGTCCTCGACCGCCGTGGACGACACCACGTTCCCGCCCGAGTCGCCGGTCGCGTGCAGCGTCGGGGCGTGATGTCCGGTCCCGGCCACCATGACTCCGACGGTCACGCCCAGTGCCATTACCGCGGCAACGGGGACCGCGATGCGTGCCGCACGATTTTTCCTGCCGCGCCGGCTCCGTGCGGATCGATGGCCGCTGAGCATTTGGCTCCTCCTGTGTTTCCTTGCCGCGGTAAAGCTCCGGGCGACACGGTAGACCAGCCACGATGCCTGGGATGCCAACTTTGGAAGATTCGCACTTTGTCCGTTTTAAAGGCCCGGGCGCGGCCTAATTCACGGCAATTCCTTACCAAGTCCTTACGCCGCAGGTAATGGGCCCGAGATTGGCCCGGGATCGCCCCGTGACCAGGCCAGCACGCCTGCGCCGGCTCCGATCGGGCCCCGGGATAAGCACAGAGTATTTATAACGATTCTCTCCGTAGCGAAATGTCTTACGCCACGGTTACGCATCTGCCCGCCAAGGACGACGCAAGGACGGCGCCAGGACGGGCGCCAGGACGGCCGCCAGGACCCCGAAAAGCCCTGCCGGCCGGCTCCGGTGCCGGCCGGACCCGACCCGCCCCAGGGTCAGTGAAAGTTGTTGACAATCAGTAATATGTCACACATCATGTGGGATGTGGCACGTATCACAGCGGAGTCGACGCCGTACATCACTGACGCGCACAACGACCTGCTGATGCTGGTCCAGCACTTCAGCGAGGATCGTGATTACTTCCGCCGCGACTGGCTACCCCAGCTCCAGGACGGCCAAGTCGCCACCCAGGTGCTGCCGGTTTTCATCGACGAGCAATGGCTCCCCGAACTGGCGCTGCGCCAGACGCTGCGTCTGATCGAGACCGCCCTGACCACCGTCGAGTCCTGCCCGGAACTGGTCCTGTGCCTCGAGCCCGGCGATGCGGCCCAAGCCCTGGCCGACGGGCGGATCGGCATCGTCTTGGCCCTGGAGGGCTGTCCGGCCGTCGGGCCCGATCCGGCCCTGCTGCGGACGTTCTTCCGGCTGGGCGTGCGGGTCGCCTCGCTCACCCACTTCGGCCGCAACTCCCTGGCCGACGGCAGCGCCGAAGACGACACCGGCGGGCGGCTGACCCGGGCCGGGATCAGCGCGGTCCGCCTGATGCAGGACATCGGGATGCTGGTGGACGTCTCACACCTGTCGCTGGCCGGCACGCGGCACGTGCTCGACGTCACCCGGGCGCCGGTGCTGGCCACGCACTCGTCGTGCCGCGCCCTGCGTGAGCATCACCGGAACCTGCCGGATGAGGAACTGCGCGCCATCGCGGCCGCCGGCGGCGTCATCGGGATCAACTTCTTCCCGCTGTTCGTCTCGGCCGGGCCGGCCACCATCGGCGACGTCGTCGACCACATCGAACACGCCGTGAGCGTGGCCGGCGTGGACCACGTTGGCCTCGGCCCGGACTTCACCCGGGAGATCGCCGAGGTCCTCTACGGCGGCGGCCACGTCATCGAAGGCTGCGAGATGGCCGCCGTAGTTCCCGGCCTGGCCGGCCCGGCCGACCTCCCGGCGCTGGCCGTCGCCCTGACCGACCGCGGCTTCGGCCCGGCCGACGTCACCGCGGTCATGGGCGGCAACCTGCGCCGCCTGCTCAACGAGTCAATCGGCTCCACAGCAGCAGCGCAAAAGGCCAACCCAGCAGCGCAAAAAGCCAGCCCATGAGCATCCCCGCCACGATCACTCCCACGATCCCGGACCCGGGCGGCCCGGTCATCCAGAGCCGGACCCAGTGGCAGCAGATCGGCCGCCGGCTCCGCGCCGACAAGCCGGCCATGGCCGCCCTGGTCACGATCGTGGTGCTCGGTGTGGCGGCCGTCTGCGCGCCGCTGATCGCCACCATCGTCGGGCACGGCCCCAACGCGCTGTTTCCCGGCCAGCTGAACAGCGAACTGGGCCTGCCCACCGGGCCCAGCAGCCACTTCCTGTTCGGGGTCGACCAGGAAGGGCGCGACGTGTTCGTCCGGTGCTTCTACGGGCTGCGGACCTCGCTGATCGTCTCCCTGCTGTCGGCCGCGATCGCCACCGCGATCGGCGTGACGGTCGGCATCGCGGCCGGGTACTTCGGCGGGTGGCTGGACACGCTGATCTCGCGGACCGCCGACATCTTCCTGGCCCTGCCGGTGATCTTGTTCGCGATCAGCATCTCCTCGGTCTGCTCGATCACCGCCCGAGGCTGCGTGGACGGCACCGTGCAGCCCGGCATCGGCCTGGTGGTCGCCATCTTGTCCCTGTTCACCTGGCCGTACATCGCGCGCCTGGTCCGCGGCCAGACCCTGCTGCTGCGTCAGCAAGAGTTCGTCAACGCCGCCCGCGGCTTCGGCGCCTCGCATCTGCACGTGATGTTCGTGGAGATCTTGCCCAACCTGACCGCGCAGGTCATCGTGTACATGACCCTGATCATCCCGAGCAACATCTTGTTCGAAGCCGCGCTGAGCTTCCTGGGCGTCGGCATCCCGCAGACCACGCCCTCGCTGGGCCGGATGATCGCGGACGCGACCAACGGCAACCTGTTCACCTACGCCTGGTGGATGATGCTCTTCCCCGGTGTGCTCCTGCTGCTCATCACCTTCTCGTTCAACATCTTCGGGGACGGCGTCCGCGACGCCATCAGCGGCGGCGCCTGATGGTGACGTACCTGATCCGGCGCCTGCTGTGGCTGGTGGTCACCCTGCTGGTGATCACCGCGATCACGTTCGTGATCTACTTCGTGCTCCCGCCGGTCAGCCCGGCCGTGCTGTTCGCGGGCAAGGAGGCGACCCCGCAGCTCATCGCCACCGTGCAGCAGAACCTGGGCCTGAACCATCCGGTCTGGCTGCAGTACCTGCTGTTCCTCAAGCATCTGGTCCTGGGCGACAGCTACGGCTGGCCGGGGCTGGGCTTCTCCTACGTCAACCACTCCTCGGTGCGCTCGCTGATCGCCGGGCGGATCGTGGTCACCCTGACCCTGGCCGTGGGCGCGGCCATCATCTGGCTGGCCATGGGCGTCACCATCGGGGTGATCTCGGCCGTCATGCAGCACCGGATCTGGGACCGGCTGTTCCTCGGTTTCGCCATCTTCTTCATCTCCGCGCCGGTGTTCTGGCTCGGGCTGGTCCTGCTGTGGGTGTTCTGGTACAAGCTCGGCGTGGCGGCGGGCACCGGGTACTACCCGCCCGGCCAGTATGGCCTGCTGACCTGGCTGAACCACATGATCTTGCCCTGGCTGACCCTGGCTCTGCTGTACGCCGGGTGGTACGCCCGGATGACCCGCGCCGCGGTCCTGGACACGATCCGGCAGGACTACATCCGGACCGCGCGCGGCAAGGGCCTCGGTGAGGTGCGCATCCTCATCAGGCACGTGCTGCGGGCCTGCATTACCCCCATCTTGACCATGTTCGGAATGGACCTGGCCGCGCTGGTCAGCGGAACGGTCATCGTCGAGGTGGTCTTCAACCTGAACGGCCTGGGCCAGTGGGTCGAGCAGTCCGTGCTCTCCGACGACATCCCGTCGGTACTGGCCGTCACCGTCCTGGCCGCCCTGGCGGTCATGGTCGCCAACCTCATCGTGGACGTCCTCTACGCCTACGTCGACCCCCGGGTCCGCTATGACTGACCGCTCTGGTCAACAGGAGGAACCAACATGAACACCAGACGTCTCCTGGCCCTGGCCGCCGCCTGCCTCCCGGTGCTGGCCCTGGCCGCTTGCACAGGCGGCAGCGGCAGCAGCAGCGGTCAGAACAGCACGAACACCGCGAAGATCACCTACGGCGGCGTCTACCGGACGGCCGTGTCGTCCTTCGGACTGACCGACAACCTGGACCCGGTGGGGGAGGACCAGATCGGCTTCGCGTTCGCCATCTACGACGCCACGCTGCGCACCCTGGTCGGCTTCCGCCATGAGAACGGGGCCGCGGGCGAGCAGATCGTGCCGGACCTGGCCACCAGCGTCCCCACCCCGACCGACAACGGCCTGACCTATACCTTCCACCTCAAGTCCGACATCAAGTTCGCTCCGCCGGTGAACCGGGAGATCACCTCCTACGACATCGCCTACGCGTTCCAGCGACTCAACGACGCCACCCTGGTCCCGCAGTACGGCTACTACTACACCGGCATCATCCAGGGCCTGACCGGCACCGCGAAGACCCCGAACAACCACATCTCCGGAATCGTGACGCCCAACGCCACCACGATCATCTTCCACCTGACCCAGCCGACCGGTGACTTCCTGAACCGCCTGGCCGAGCCCGCGGCCGCGCCGGTGCCGCCGGAGGTCGGCAAGTGCTTCACCCAGCCGGGCACCTACGGCCGTGACCTCATCTCCTCCGGCCCGTACATGATCCAGGGCTCGGCGGCGGTCAACATCAGCAGCTGCGCCACGATCAAGGCGATGTCCGGCTTCGACCCGACCAGCACGCTCAACCTGGTGCGCAACCCCAACTACGTGAAGTCGACCGACGGCACCCGGCCGAGCTACCTCAACGGGGTCGAGATCTCCGTCGACCCGAACATCGCGGACATCTTCGCCCGGGTCCAGAAGGGCCAGCTCGACGGCTCGATGATCGACCCGCCGCCCGCCACCGTGACCCAGCAGTACCTGCTCAGCCCGCAGCTAAAAAACGAGTTCCACTCCGACCTGATCAACCAGGTCGAGGCGGTCACCATGAACCTGCTGGTGGCGCCGTTCACCGACATCCACGTGCGCAAGGCCGTGGCCTGGATCCTGGACAAGAGCGCCATGCTGCGCGCCCTGGGCGGCAGCTCGCACTACGAAATCGCCACCCACATCATTCCGCCCAGCCTGCCCGGCGGCCTGCCGGTCTCCTACGACCCGTACAGCACCCCCAGCGAATCAGGCAACCTGGCCGCGGCGCAGGCCGAGATGAAGCAGTCCGCCTTCGATCCGCTGCACGACGGCAAGTGCGACGTCGCGGCGTGCAGGAACCTGGCCTTCATCAACATCGGCCAGTTCTCCGGGGTCGACACGGTGGTGCAGACCGACCTGGCCAAGATCGGGATCCAGATCGTCCCGCGAGACCTGTCGGTGACCACCGCGTTCACCGCCCTGTTCACGGTCAAGGACCTCGAGCCGATGTCGGCGCTGGGCGGCGGCTACGCCGACTACACCTTCACCTACAGCTTCGCCCAGCCGAACTTCGGTTCCGAGGCCATCAGCGGCCCGGTTTCCTGCTGTAACTACTCGCTGGTCGGACTGACCAAGCAGCAGGCCACGTCGTACAAGGTCGCCTACCCCGGCGTCGGCGTCCCGAGCATCGACACCCTCATCAACCAGTGCGAGGCCATGACCGGCGCGCCGCGCAACACCTGCTGGGAGCAGATGGACAAGCAGATGATGACCTCGGTCATGGCCTGGGTGCCCTACGTCTGGGGCCGCAACATCGTGATCACCGCTCCCGACGTCACCAACTACGTCATGGACCTGGCCACCAGCTCGATCTCGCTGACCAGGCTCGCGGTCAACAACCACGTCACGATCAGCTCATGAGGATCGACTGGAACACCCGGGTACCCATGCGGGACGGCACCGAGCTGTCCGCCGACATCTGGCACGCCCAAGGCGCCCACGCCCAAGGCGCCCACGCCCAAGGCGCCCACCACCCCCACGACGAGCCGTCGCGCACCACGCTCCTCGCCCGCACCCCCTACAACAAGAACACTGCCCTGCAGCAAGCCCGCGCCAAGGCCTACGCCAAGGACGGGTACAACTTCGTCTGGATGGACGTCCGGGGCCGGGGCGACTCCGACGGCCGCTTCGTGCCGTACCGCAACGAAGGCCGCGACGGCTACGACACCATCGAGTGGATCGCCGCCCAGCCCTGGTCCAACGGCGACGTCGTGACCTGGGGCCAGTCCTACCTCGGCGGCATCCAGTGGATGACCGCCCTGGAACAGCCGCCCCACCTGCGCGCCATGATCGTCTACGTCGCGCCCTCGGACCCGTTCGAGGACAATCCCACCGGCGTGCCCATCCCGTGGGAGATCTGCTGGATGCGCATGCTCGACGGCAAGGTCCAGCAGCACGTCGAGCGGGTGGACTGGCCGTCGTTCGCCTGGCATCTGCCGCTGATCACCATGGACACGCACGCGGGCTTCCGCAGCGACAACTGGCGGATGTTCCTGACCAACCCGATCACCGACCGGGAGTTCTGGGACCCGGTCCGGTACCAGCCGCGGATCACCGAAGTCGGTGTCCCGGTGCTGGCCATCACCGGCTGGTACGACGACGTCCAGCCCGGCTCGATACGCAACTTCACCCTGCTGACCGCGCCCGACGCACCACCCGAAACCAAAAACAAGCAGTGGCTGATCGTCGGCCCCTGGGATCACCAGTGCACCAACACCCGTGAGCAGCGGCTGGGTCCGATCGACTTCGGGCCCGGCGCCGAGGTCGACCTGCCGGACCTCGAACGCCAGTGGCTGGCCGCGGTGCTCCGCGGCCAGGGCAGGCCACCCGCCCCGGTCCGCCTGTTCGTGATGGGTCGCAACGAATGGCGCGACGAGCAGGAGTGGCCGCTGGCCCGCACCCAGTGGACCCGGTACTACCTGGCCAGCGACGGCCACGCCAACACCCGCCACGGCGGCGGCCGCCTGCGCCGGGCACAGGAGCCCGCCGACGATGCGCCGCCGGATACCTTCTCCTACGATCCGGCCGACCCGGTGCCGTTCATCAGCGGCCACGAGTCGTCGTCACAGATCGGCGGCCCGGACGACTACGCCGCCATCGAGGAGCGGCCCGACGTCCTGGTCTACTCCACCGACGCGCTCGAGACCGATACCGAGCTCACCGGCCCCGTCAAGCTGGTCCTGTACGCGTCCTCGGACGCGGTCGATACCGACTTCACCGCCAAGCTGCTCGACGTCCACCCCGACGGGTTCAGCCAGCGGCTGTGCGACAGCATGGTGCGGGCCAGGTTCCGGGAGGGCTACCGGCGGCCGGAATCACGGCTCACCCCGGGCCAGGTGACTGAATTCGAGATCGACATGTGGAGCACGTCGCACGTGTTCCTGGCCGGGCACCGTATCCGGCTCGAGGTCAGTTCCAGCGCGTTTCCCAAATACGACCGCAATCTCAATACCGGCGCGCCGCTGGCCACCGGTACGGAAATGATCACCGCGGTCAACTCGGTCTGGCATACCCGTGCTTACCCGTCGCACCTCACGCTGCCCGAAATTCCGGGATGATGACACGCGTGCCTATAAGCGGCGAAAAGCCTTCCCTGAATGCGCCCGATCTGGTCCGGCCGAGCACCCTGGGTTCACTGGCCAAAGAAGCCATTTTGGTGCGCATTGTGGCCGGCGAGATCGCGGTCGGCCAGATCTACTCCGCGCCGGTCCTGGCCGGGCTGCTGGGCGTGTCGGTGACCCCGGTCCGGGAGGCCTTGCTGGAGCTCGCGTCCGCGGGCCTGGTCGAGGCCGTCCCCAACAAGGGCTACCGGGTCGTCGAACTGTCCCAGCACGACCTCGACGAGATCCTCGAGGTCCGGCACATGCTGGAGGTACCCGCCATCGGCGAGGTGGCCAGGCGCGGCACCGCCGCGCCGGACATGGACCAGTTCCAGGACCTGGTCGACGAGATCGAGCGGCGCGCCGAGGAAGGCGACGTCCCGGCCTTCCTGGAGGCCGACCGGGAGTTCCACCTGGGCCTGCTGGCCACCCTGGACAACGGCCGGCTGACCGACATCGTGTCCCGGCTCCGCTACCAGGCCCGGCTGTACGGGCTGCCGTTGCTGGCCGCGCGCGGTGAGCTGCGCGAGTCCGCCCACGAGCACCGCGAACTACTGGACGCCATTGCCCGGCAGGACGCCGCGGCCGCCGCCGCGATCATGGCCCACCACCTCAAGCACACCCGCGGCATCTGGGCCGGAGAGGCGGAATAACCGCAGATGACGTCAGCCTCCACCCAGCCCGTCCTGATCGACGGGGACCTGCTGCGGTCGCTGGTGCCGATGCCGGACGCGATCGAGGCCAGCCGCCGGGCGTTCACCGCCGCGCTGAGCGGCGAGCTCACCGGGTCGCTGCGCTCGTCCCTGTCCCGGAACCGGGTCCTGGTCATGCCCGTCGAGCACGCCTCGGGCAGCGCGCTGGTCAAGGTCATCAACCCGCAGCAGGACGGCCCGCGCCCTGGACTGCCTAGTCTGGGCGGCACCGTGATCTGGATCGACGCCGCCTCCGGGCAGATCACCGCCCTGCTGGACGCGGCCGCCCTCACCGCCCTGCGCACCGGGGCGGCGAGCGGGCTGGCCACCTCGCTGCTGGCCCCGGCGGACAGCCACGTCCTGGCCCTGATCGGCGCGGGCGGGCAGGCCGCGGACCAGGTCGCGGCGGTTTGCGCGGTGCGGCCGATCACCGAGGTCCGGGTGTTCAGCCGCAACCTCGAGCGGCGCGAGCGGCTGTGCGCCCACCTGGCCGCCCGGTACCCCGGCGGCACGGTCCGGCCCGCGGCCAGCTCGCGCGAAGCGGTCCGCGGTGCCCAGGTCATCTGCACCGCGACCCGTTCCGAAGCACCGCTGTTCGAGGTCGAGGACCTGGCCGCCGAGGTCCACATCAACGCCATCGGCGCCTACCGCGCCGAGATGTGCGAGATACCGGCCGCCGCGCTGGCCCGGGCCACCCTGGTCACCATCGACAATCTGGAGGCGGTGCTGACCGAGGCGGGCGACCTGATCCAGGCCATCGCGGCCGGCCAGCTCCGCCAGGACAGCCTGGTCGAGATCGGCCGGCTGCTAGCCGAGCCGGTCAGGCCCCCCGGCGGGCTGACGGTGTTCAAGTCGGTCGGCATCGCCGCGCAGGACTGGGCGCTGGGCGAGCTGGTGGTCAGACGGGCCCGGGAGAGCGGGATCATGCCCGGCGAAGCCGTCGGCGCAGTCCGGTGACCCGACCGGCCTCGCGCCGGGTCACCGTGGTCGGCGCGGGCCTGGTCGGCCTGTGCACGGCCTGGTTCCTGCAGCAGGACGGGCTGGAGGTGACCGTGCTGGAGCGCGCCGCCGTGGCCGCGGGCGCGTCCTGGGGAAACGCCGGCTGGATCACCCCCGCCCTGGTCGCCCCGCTGCCCGATCCGGTCATCCTGCGCGCTGGGCTGGCCGCGTTGACCAAACGCTCGTCCGCCATCCACATCCCGTTCCCGCCCGCGCCGGACGTGCTGGCCTTCCTGGCCCGGTTCGCCTGGCACTGCACCCCGCGGCGCTGGGCGGCGGGCCTGGCCGCCCTGGCTCCGCTTAGCGCCTACGCGCTCAGCGCCTACGACGCGCTGGCCGACGGCGGTGTCCAGGCCCGCGTGCTGGCCGGCTCGCCGGTCCTCGCCGCTTTCGCCAGCCCGGCCCAGCGGACCCCCATGGTGACCGAACTGGCCCACGTTAGCCGGGCCACCGGCCACGCCGTCGCCTTCGACACCTTGGACGGTGCGGCCGTCCAGGACGCCGAGCCGGTACTCAGCGATACCCTGCGCGCGGCCGTCCGGATCCACGGCCAGCGCTACCTCGACCCCGGATCCTTCGTCCACGCCCTGGCCAACAGCGTCCGGCGGCGCGGCGGCACGATCGGCGAACACGCCCCGGTGACCTCGCTCCGCGACGACGGTCGCGGGGTCACAATCACCACCGATGCCGACCGGACCAGGGCCGACGCCGTGGTGCTGGCCACCGGCGCCTGGCTGCCGGGCCTGGCCCGCCCGGCCGGCGTGCGGGTGCGGGTCCAGTCCGGTCGCGGGTACAGCTTCCGCGTGCCCGTCCGGCGGCTTCCGGCGGGACCGGTCTACCTGCCCGGGCAGCGGCTGGCCTGCACGCCGATGCCGGGCGGCACGCTGCGCGTGGCGGGCGTCATGGAATTCCAGGCCCCGCAATCGCCGCCGGACCGCGGCCGGCTGGCCCGGATGGCCGGCGAACTGGACCAGCTGCTGACCGGCGTGGACACCGCCGGGCGCAGCGAGGAATGGGTGGGCGCGCGGCCGTGCACGCCGGACGGCCTGCCGGTCATCGGCCCGACCCGATCCCCACGCATCTTCGTGGCCGGCGGCCACGGCATGTGGGGCGTCACGCTCGGCCCCGCCACCGGCCGCCTGCTGGCCCGGACCATCGTGACCGGCCAGCCGCCCCCGGAACTGGCGCCCTTCGATCCGTTGCGTCGTGGCTAGTCTCTTTATTTGGCCGAACGGACCATCATGCGCGCCCCGAGCACTGGCTGGAACGTCGTCCCGTGGCGGAACCGCCGGCGAGCCAGCACCCGCGCCTGGTGCCGCGCTCGCCGGCGGGGTGCTCAGCTAACCGCCCAGGCGTGCAGGGGAGTTGTCATCGGTGTGGTGAACCGGTGGAGAACCCCGCCGCTCCGGCTGGGCGGGCCGGCGGCGGGCCATGATCCGCCGGATCAGCTCGACCAGCCCGCTGACCACGATCGTGATGCCGAACGCCACCGCCAGCCCGGCCCACGGTGAGTCCTGGAACGCCTTGCCGCCCAGGCGGCCGATGAAGAACGAGTAGCTGGCCCAGATCAGGCCCGCCACGGCGGTGGCGATGACGAAGCGGCGGCGCGAGTATTCGATAATGCCGCAGCACAGCGTGACCGCCGTCCGTCCGCCGGGAATGAACCGGCACACCACGATGAGCTGCATTCCGAACCGCTCGAGCGACCGCTGCGCCCAGGCCCGCCGCCGTGCGCCGTTCTCGCCTCGGAAGAAGCGACGTTCCACCCGCGGACCGAAGCGCCGCCCGAGCAGGTAGGACAGGTTGTCGCCGAGGAAGGCGCCCACCGCCGCGCAGGCCACCAGCAGCCCGATGCGCGGATCGCTGCTGCCCGCGGTCGCGACGCCCAGCGCGATGATCACGCTCTCGCTGGGCAGCACCGGAATGACCGCGTCCAGGGCCGGGATCGCGATTGCGATCACGTACGACAGGACGGACCCGACCTGCAGGCTGGTAAGCGCGCTCACCCGCGCGCCGGCATCGTCATCCCGTCAGCACAGCCGGCCGCGATGCCGGCCCGGTGAAGCCGTTGTGGTGACGATGTGGAACCGTCCGGTTCCGACACGCCGGGTTGCCATTACGTTAAATCCCGTAACCGTTCCCGCCGTTCCGGGATAATCGAACGCGCGTAACCGTAGTTGAGCGCCTGAGTGGAGAAAGCAGTTGATCAAGACAACCGGACCAGGGCGGGACGGCACCGTCCGCGTCACCTTCGCGCTGTCCGCCGACGAGCCGGGCGGCGCAGTGTCGGTAGTCGGCAGCTTCAACGACTGGAACCCGTTCGCCCACCCGCTGCGGCGGCGCGCGAACCGTACCCGCAGCGTCGCGGTGACGGTTCCGGCCGGCAGCACGCTGCACTTCCGTTACCTCGGTGAGGACGGAAGATGGTTCGATGACGACACTGTCGTCGCGCCCCAAGGCCAGGACGTGGCCATCACGGTCTGATCCAGGCCCCAGCGGCCAGCAACCTGAGGTCGTCTAAGCTCAGCGCACATGCGCAGGCTGCTGGTCGTCCATCACACTCCCTCGCCTGCGCTGCAGGCCATGTTGGAGGCTGCGGTCAGCGGCTCACGGACCGACGAGATCAACGGTGTCGAGGTCGTCGTCCGCCCGGCCCTGACCGCGGCCCCGATCGACGTGCTGGAAGCCGACGGTTACCTGCTCGGCACGCCGGCCAACATCGGCTACATGTCCGGTGCCCTCAAGCACTTCTTCGACGGCATCTACTATCCGTGCCTGGAGGCCACCCGGCGTCGGCCGTACGGCCTGTACGTGCACGGCGGCTCGGACACCGTCGGCGCCGTGCGCGCCGTGGAATCGATCGCCACCGGCCTGAGCTGGCGCGCGATCCGCCCGCCGGTCAGCGTTACCGGGCCACCGGGCAAACCAGACCTCGAGGCCTGCTGGGAGCTGGGTGCCCTGCTCGCGGCCGAGGTCGCCGGGCGGTTACGCCTCCTGCCACATCATCGCCGCCATCCTGTGGTGAACCGGACCGGCCTTGAGTGCAATAGATGTGGTGATGGACGACGACGAGCTGATCGCGGCCCTGGCGGCAGGCGACGACGCGGCCCTGCGCGAGCTGTTCATGCGGCACGCGCCGTGGCTGGCCGCGCGCCTGCGGTCCGCGCTGGCGCCGCCGGATGTCGAGGATGTGCTCCAGGAGACGTTCCTGGCCGTGTGGAAGGGCGCTCGCGGCTACCGGCCACAGGGGACGCCCCAGGAGCCTGGCGCTGGCCGGGACGCTGTGCTGGCTGCTGCTGGCGTTCCTGGCCGGGGTCGCGGTGCTGTACATACAGATCGCGTTGCAGACCAATTGGGGCGGCCCGGCGCTGTGGCCGGTGTTCGTCGGCGCGGCTGGCCTGACCGTGGTGGCCGTGATCGGGTTCGCTTGCGGTACTTTCTTCCCCGGCCGGTTCGCCGCGCCGCTGGTCGCGATTGTCGTGCTCGTCCTGTTCCAGACCGGGTTCCGCGAGGCCCTTGGTGTCTCAGGCTCGTCGGGCACCTATGCGCTGCTGTCGCCGGCCAGCAGCCCGCCGGTCGTCGATACGGGCGTCTACTATCGCGTGGCCCCGGACCTGCCGATCGTGCAGGTCATGTTCATGGCCGGGATCGCGGTCGCGCTGTTCGGCGTCCTCGGCCTCGCGACCACCCTGCGCGAGCTGGCGGCGGCGCGCGGGCTGGCGTCGGCAGGCGCCGCGTTCGCCCGCGGCGACGGCTGGCTGCTTCGGGCGGTCGCGGTCATCCTGGTCGCCTGCGGCGTCGCCGCGTCCTGGACCGCGTTCGCGCTGGCCGGGACCGCGAAGCCGGACGCGGTGGGCGGCTGGCAGATCCCGGCTCTGCACTCCGCGGGCAGTGATCGGCCGATACCTGCCACCCCGGACTGCACGTCCTCATCCGGCTTCAGGTTTGCGTCCACCCAGCGTTCAGCTTCTACCTGAACGATGTGGCCGCGGCGCTCCGGCCGGTGGTCGCCGAGATCGCGGGTCTGCCCGGCGCGCCGGTCGGGGCCAAGGAGGTGGCGAGCACGAGCGGGGGACAGGACGTCCAGAGTGGCATCTCGGGAAACCCGCCGGCGTTCGAGTTCACCGCGGAGCACGTGGGCATGCTGTTCGGTCAGTTCCTCGGCATCCCCGATCCGGTGGGCTGGCGCGAGGGGTTCCAGCAGGGCGTGCTTGACGCGTTTCTCACGGAGCGGCCGTCTCACGAAGGTCTTCCCCAGGCTCTACTCGGGCCGGCGCAGCAGGCGGTCGAGGACGCGCTGCTGACCGCGGCCGGCACCAACGTGTCCGCGACCATCGGGCAGATGCTCGAGAACGGGCAGACCGTCGCCGGGTCGCCCGCCGTCCGCTCCGCCGCTCAGCGGTTCGCTGCGCTGTCGGCCGGAGCGCGGCACGCCTGGCTGGCCGGGCACCTGGCCGCCCTGCCGGGCCGGCACGATCACGTTGGCGCAGATCCCGTGACCGCCGCCGAGGTCCTGAAGCCGTCGGCCGCCCCCGCCGGGGCGGCCGGGCGTGGCCCGGCGGCCGCGCGCCTGGGGTGGCTGCACCTGCGCAGCCGGCGTGTCCCAGCCGCGCTCCTCGTGCTCGCCGTCTGCGGCGCCCTACTGCACGCGGCGCTGTACTGGCACTGGGCGTTCAACTCCGGCGCCTATGCACAACAGGTCCCGATGATCATCGAGGCGGGCGCGGCGACGGTGATCGCGGTGACGGCGCACAGCCCGTTCGGCGAGACCGAACGGTCCGCCGGGCACTGGCTGCCGTACCTGCGCCTGCTCACCGTCGCCGGGATGTGCGGGCTGGCCATCGCGCTGCTTCAGCTGGGTGCCGCCGGGGAGAGTCTCAACCAGGGCATTGTGGTCCTGGCCAGGAACGTCGTCGGGTTCACCGGCATCGGGTTGCTGTGCTCGCTGGTCACCGGCGCTCTGCTCGCCTGGACGCTCCCGATGGGATACATGCTGTTCTGCCAGTATGCGCTGCTCCAGTCCTGGACCGCCCCGTGGACCTGGCCGGTCCGCCCGCCGGCCGACCGCGGCGCCTGGCTCTGGGCCAGCGCGGTCTTCGCGGTCAGCCTGCTCCTGTTCACCATCCGCGGGCCCCGCGCCCGCCTCACCGACGACAGTTAGGCCGGCGTGGCAACCTTCCACAGGTAGCCGTCCGGGTCGCTGAAGTACCCGGAATACCCGCCCCAGTGGCCGCCGGCCGCCTCCTTGACTACCGCACCGCCCGCCGCCACCGCGCTGGCGATGACCTCGTCCACCGTCTCCCGGGAGGTGACGATGTAATGGAACGAGACGCCGGTGAACCCGGAGCCCTCGGCGGAAACGCCCGCGTCCTCGGCCGCGGCCGCCCGCTCGTACAGGGCCAGCGACGAGGATCCGTCGCCCAGGCTGAGCGACACGAACACCGGGAAGTCCTTGTCTACCGTGGCGCCTAGCTCGCTGTAGAACTTCTTCGACCTAGCCAGGTCGCTGACCCCGAGCATGATGGTGGTTACCTGCAAAGCCATGATTGTCTCCCTCGTAAGTTGACTGTCTCCCAACCCGTCTGACCAGGCGGACGGCCACAATGTGACGAGCCTCGAGCCCGGGTAGCGCAGCGACCAGTCGACCTGCCGCAGCACCAGGTGCGCGAGGTAGGCACGCGCCGCCCGCGGATCGGTCAGTTCGAGCACCCGGGCTCGCAGCCCCTCGCGGATGCCGTCGTGGTCGTAGCAGTAGTACAGCAGGGTGGCCAGGTCAAAGGCGCGGTCTCCGGTCAGTGCCGGCGGATTGACGTCGATCACGCCGGTGATCGCGGTGCCGTCGGACAGCAGGTTGGCCGGGGTGAAGTCGTAGTGCACGAAGTCCGTGCCGGCTGGAATATCCGGCCCGCAGCGCTCGCCGATCCGGCGCACCGCCGCCAGCAGTTCCCGAGTGTCAGCTCGGGCCGCCAGCGTCGAGTGCACGCAGTACCCGTCGCCACCCGTGATCAGCGTCCGGGTCACCAGGCCCGGCCAGCCGTCCGTCCCGGTGCCCAGGCCCGCCTGGGCGTCGTTGAGCCCGATCAGCTCCGGGAGCAGCCGGGCCACCGCGGCGGTTCCCGGTCCGGGGTCCAGCGCCGTACCCGGCAGCCGCTCCTGGACCCAGAACACCAGCCCGGGGATCCGTCCCGCCGCGTAGATCCGCGCCGCCGGATAACCGAGATCCCGGAGCCGGGTCACCACGCCGGGCAGCACCCGCAGGCCATCGGCCACGTCCGGCGTATCCGCCATGACCTTGACCACGGTGATCGAACCGGCCCGGTCGGTCGCCCAGAAGGCGGTCCCCGACTCCCCGCCGCTGGCCGCCCGCAGGGTCACGACGTCGAGCCCGGCCTGCTCCCGCAGCGTCCGCCCGAGCCCGGCGGGGTCAATCGTCGAGCGCGGTCTTCCGATCGGCGAAGTTGCGGGCCAGTTGGTCGAGCGGCATCCCGTACTCAGACCTGCGACCAGCTCCGCCTCCGGGTCCGCCGATGTCATATCCCGCGGGTAGGCCCGGCGGGTCAATGGTCGACTGCCCGCCCGCCAGCGCCGCGATGGCTCCGATCAGCAAGCCCGCGACCGCGCCGAGCAGCGCGTCGTCCAGCACCTGCTTGAGCGGCGTCACCCCGGCCACCGTAGCCGTCGAAAGGATCTTGGCCGTCGGCTGTTCGCCCAGGAAGGTCAGCGTCCCGGCATCGGCGACATAGGTATTGGCGGCCGTATCGGCGGCGGCCGCGGCCTGCACGGGGCTCCCGGCGACGCCGGTGATTTCTACCACGCTCCCCGATACGGGCGCGATCTGGACCCCCTGGGGAGACGCCTTGAGCACCGCGCCCTCGATGTAACCGGGCGAGAACATCGGTCCGCCGCAGATCGCTCCGGCCGGGCACGATGGCGCCGTGAACGCCACGAACGCCTGGCTCGTGGATCGCGGCGGGTTGAGCACGGCGAACAGCGCGCCGACGGCCAGACCCACGATGGCCGCGAAGCCGATCAGCGTCCGGTATCGACTGATGATCTGGACGGACCGGGGCACGTCCGCAGCCTGCTGGATCATGTGGCCTCCGCATGATTGGGTGCCCGACCAGCGTGGTCTCTGACAAAATTATGGTACGACGCTTCCACCCGCCAGACCAGACTCGAACGCGTCCCGGCGAATGGCCGAGCGCGAGCTCCCAGCCCGGTATCCGATGAGCCATGGGTGTGTTTCTCTCGGCAGGAGCCAGCCGGTGGTCTGACCTCAACAGCGTCGTTGTGGCACGACGTCGTTGGCTGACGCTGACTCCAGAAGGCAGCCACTCACCCCCGAGGAAACGCACCCATGAGCCATGGGTGCATTCCTTCCCAGAGACTCGGGCTGCCTCTGCGGCCTGTGCTCAGCAGTGCCGCATCGATGTACCCATCATTAATACCAGCCACTCGCGCACCACATCCGGCCCTATGTCCGACCGTAACGATGGCCCGCTGTGCCGGTTATAACCGTCACGGAGGGCCATCGTCCCGGTTCCACCCGGCCCGCGCGACCCGCCTGGACCCGTGCACGCGTTCAGCCGGCCGGCACCACGCTCCGGGCCCGTGCGAAGATCTCGGGACCGTTGGCGAGCAGCCGCCGCTGCGCGGCCCGGGAGGACTGCCAGCACAACCCGATCGTCCAGGCCAGGCCGACCGGGACGGCAAGCCATTTCAGCGCCGTGACGTGGGCCGCGGTACCGGCGATCAGCAGCGCCAGCGCCGGGAGCAGCGTGATCAGCGGCACCCCGATCAGGGCCAGGTGGGTCTTGAGCACCCGCTGCGGACTCGGGCCGCCGTCGGGGGCCGGCCCCTGCACGGACGTCACCGAGATCCAGCCCAGCACGCCCGCCGACCCGATGACCAGGGCGGGCTCGGTGGCCAGCACCCAGGGCCAGGCCCACGTCTGGCCGCTGACCGCGGTGAGCACCAGGGTCAGCAGCAGGCCCGCCGGGCCGACCACCAGGAACCAGGCCCATTGCCGGCCCCGCAGGTCGGCGTGTTCGGCTCCGGGCACCACCAGGGTCAGCCACAGCGCGCTGCCGTCGTCGCCGTACATGTTGGTGAAGCAGGCGGCCGCGATCACCGTGAAAAGCAGCCCGCCGAACGGCAGCGAGGAGGTCTTACCGCTGAACGCGGGGACCACCGCGACGAGCACGCCGACCAGGAAAGCGATCATCAGCATCACGCTGCGCAGCACCGACCGGGAGTACAGCCGAAGTTCCTTGCCGACCACCGCGCCGAGCGGAGTGAGCGGCAGCACCGGCCGGCGGTCGGTCTCGGCGCGGTGCGCCCTGGCTCGACCGCGCGGCGTCATGGCCAGCCTGCGCGCCAGCAGCGGCGGCCAGGCCAGGACCAGCGCGCCGATCAGCAACGCCAGGCCGCCCAGCGTCAGCGCCACCAGACCCCAGTCGGCCCGGCGCGCCGCGTCGACGGCGACCGCGCCCCAGCCCGAGGGCAGGATCCGCACCGTATCGGCGAGCCCGGGCGAATGCCCGTCGGTCAGCCGCTTGGCCGCGAACGGCACCAGCCCCGAGGCCAGCGACAGCAGCGTGATGACCAGCGCGAGCACTACGGTGCCGAAGTCCCGGCCGCGCCGCGAGGAGATGGCCGGGCCGAACCAGGCGATCGCGACCGTCGAGGCGACCACGGCCAGCGTCAGATCGAGCAGCACGGCGGCCACGCCCGTCAGCACGGCGGCCGCACCGGACTGAGCGCCGAGCGCGATCAGCGCGCCGAACGCGATCAGGCTGAAGACCAGCGAGACGTTGGCGAACGCGGCGCCCATGATGGCGTAAGCGAGCTTGCGCGTCGGGATCGGCAGCAGCTTGAAGTAATCCATTCGCAGCGTGGCGTCGTCGCCGGTCAGCAGCGGGCCGGAAATCCAGCCGATCAGCCAGCCGAGGCTGACCGTGGCCACCACGTCGGCGCCCGCGCCCGGGTAGCGGTACCGCACCAGGCCGGTCACCAGCGTGCCGACCGCGAGCAGTGTGACGAACGCGGCCAGCGCCACGGCGCCGATCATGCGCTTGCCCGTCGTGCTGCGGCGCAGGATCGCCGCGCGCATCTCGATCAGGACGCCAACCACGACAGCCCTTCCGCGCCGCTGGTGCGCGCGCCCACGATGTGCACGAAGGCGTCCTCCAGTGACTGGCCACCGCGCACCTGGTCCAGCGTCCCGCTGGCCACCACCGTGCCCTTGGCGATGACCGCGACGTGGTCGCACAACTGCTCCACCAGCGCCATGACGTGGCTGGAGAACACCACCGAACCCCCGCCGGCCACGAACCGCTGCAAGATGGTCCGGATGGTCGCGGCCGACACCGGGTCGACCGCCTCGAACGGCTCGTCGAGCACGAGCAGCCTCGGGTTATGCAGCAGCGCCGTGGCCAGCGTGATCTTCTTGCGCATGCCGGTGGAGTAGTCCACCACCGCGGTGCCCTCGGCCGAGTCGAGCTCCAGCACCCGCAGCAGTTCGTCGGATCGCTCGACGATCACCTCACGCGGCATCGAGCGCAGCAGGCCCAGGTACAACAAGATCTCGCGGCCGGTCAGCCGGTCGGGCAACGCCATGCCGTCGGGCAGCACGCCGATCAGCGCCTTGGCCCCCACCGGATCGGCCCAGACATCGTGGCCGAAGATGCGCGCCGTGCCGCCGTCGGGCCGCAGCAATCCGACCGCCATCGACAGCGAAGTGGTCTTGCCCGCCCCGTTCGGGCCCACCAGCCCGAAGAACGATCCGCTCGGTACCCGCAGATCGATGTGGTCGACGGCAACGTTGTCGCCGAACCGTTTGTACAGCCCCGTAAAGTCGAGTGCTGGGACATCGCCCTGGCCGTCCACGGCGCTACCTCCGTTTGTGCCCCAAGTATCCCATCGCGACCGCGGGGGTCGTGATCAACCAATCGGTCGATTGCCGTCCGCGGAGTAACGTCTACGTCATGACCGGCAGCTTTCTCCAAGAACCTCCCGCGTCCGCCCAGGTGCAGGGGCTGTACGACGAAGACCTCGCGGACGGCGGTTACGTATGGAACGTGTCCCGGTTGTGGGCGCACCAGCCGGACACCCTCAAGCGGCTGTTCGAGCTGATGTCGCAGGCCTTCGCGCCCGCCGGCCTGACCTTCCGCCAGCGCGGCATCCTGGTCACCGCGGCCGCCTCGACGCTCGGTGACTCGTACTGCTCGCTGGCCTGGGGCGGAAAGCTGGGCCACGCGTCGGACGCCAGCGTCGCAGCGGGGGTCCTGACCGGCACCGACGCCGGGCTGACCGACCAGGAACAGGCCATCGCCGCCTGGGCCAGGAAGGTGGCCAAGGACCCGAACGCGACCACGCCCGCCGACATCCAGGCGCTCCGCGACTGCGGGCTCGACGACGGGCAGATCTTCGCCATCACCTCCTTCGTCGCCCTTCGCCTGGCCTTCTCCACCATCAACGACTCCCTGGGCGCTCAGCCCGACGCGCAACTGGCCCCAGTCCCTGCCCGCGCCGGTGCGCGAGGCCGTGACCTACGGCCGGCCGGTGGCGACCTGACCCGGACCACCGTCTGGCGGTCAGAAGTTTCGTCGTGCGCTTGTCACCCGGCCCCGCCGGGTAGATGGTGGCGTTGAGACGCCTGGTGCGCAGGGCCAGGTTGCCGAAGCAACCGTCGCGGAGGTGGATGCCGTGCCCGCCAGCTCGAACGCCTATAACAGTCTGTGGCAGGTCCGGACCGATGCCTGGTCCGCCCTGGAAGAGTCAACCGCACAGCTGGCGCTGGCCGGCGCCCAGCAGCGGCCGGTCGAGCAGCTGACCAACACGGTCGCCGAGGCGCTTGACGTCCTCGGGCCCATCGAGCGGTTCTGGGCCTTTCCCGGCATGCAGGCCTTCTACAAGGTGCGCCGGCTGTTCGCGAGCGGCAAGTACGACCGCTGCGCGACCATCGTGGCCCGCATCAACCGCACGCTGGCCACTGACTCCTATCGCGGCAACCACAGCTGGGATGCCGACGTCGACGACGAGGCCTACGACCACGAAGTGCACCCGACCGAACAAGGCCGTCAGCACCGGCCGTACTTCGAGGTGCTGGTCGTCGAGGACATGACCGAAGACCAGGAGCGCGCGCTGCGCGAGGACCTGCGCCGGTGGCGCCGCCCGGACGACCAGTTCCTCTACGAGCTCGTCGTGGTCCCGAGTTTCGACGAAGCGGTGATGGCCGCGCGGCTGAACTTCAAGCTGCAGGCGTGCGTGGTCCGCCGCCGCTTCACCCACCGGTCCCGGCACGACTGCTCGTCGCTGGCCCAGTTCGTGAGCCTGGCCGAGTGCGAGGACCTGATGGACCGCTCCCCGGACGAGCGCGCCCAGGTCCTGGCCCGGTCACTCGCTCGGATCAGGCCCGAGCTTGACCTGTACCTGATGACCGAGATCGCGGTCGAGGAACTGGCGGGCCGGCTCAGCCACCATTTCCGGCGCATCTTCCATACCCGCGAAGGCTCCCTCGAGCTCCACCTGTCCATCCTGGACGGCATCGCCTCCCGGTATCGCGCGCCGTTCTTCAGCGCCCTGCGCAGCTACAGCCACCGGCCGACCGGCGTGTTTCACGCGCTGCCGATCTCGCACGGCAAGTCGATCGTGACCTCGCACTGGATCCGCGACATGGTGGACTTCTACGGCCTGGACATCTTCCTGGCCGAGACATCAGCCACCTGCGGCGGGCTGGATTCGCTGCTGGAACCCACCGGGCCGTTGCGCGAGGCCCAGCAGCTCGCGGCCAAGACGTTCGGATCCCGGCAGACCTACTTCGTCACCAACGGCACCTCGACCGCGAACAAGATCGTGGTCCAGGCGCTGGTCCAGCCGGGTGACATCGTGCTGGTCGACCGCAACTGCCACCAGTCCCACCACTACGGGCTGATGCTGGCCGGGGCCATGGTCACCTACCTGGACGCGTACCGCCTCAACCAGTACTCGATGTACGGCGCCGTCCCGATCACCGAGATCAAGAGCCAGCTGCTGGCCCTCCGGCGGGCGGGCAAGCTGGACCGGGTCAAGATGCTGCTGCTGACCAACTGCACGTTCAACGGGGTCGTCTACGACGTCCAGCGGGTCATGCAAGAGTGCCTGGCCATCAAGCCGGACCTCATCTTCCTATGGGACGAGGCCTGGTTCGCGTTCGCCCGGTGCCATCCGGTCTACCGGCCGCGTACCGGCATGCGGGCCGCCCGCACCCTGGCCGAGATCCTCCGCCAGCCCGACTTCAAAGCCAGCCACCACGCCCAGTTCGAGGAGATCGGCCCGGTCGACGCGGCCGACAACGAGGTCCTGCTCAGCCGGCGGCTGATCCCCGATCCCGCCCGCGCTCGGGTCCGGGTGTACTCCACCCAGTCCACCCACAAGACCCTGACCTCGCTGCGGCAGGGCTCGATGATCCATGTATGGGACCAGGACTTCAGCCAGAAGGTCGAGGAGACCTTCCACGAGGCCTACATGACGCACACCTCGACCTCGCCGAACTACCAGATCCTCGCCTCCTTGGACCTGGGCCGCCGCCAGGCCGCGCTGGAGGGCTTCGAGCTGGTCCAAAAGCAGATCGAGAACGCCATGCGGCTGCGCGACGCCGTCGATCACCATCCGCTGCTGTCCAAGTACATGCACTGCCTGACCACCGCCGACCTGATCCCGCCCGAGTACCGTCCCTCCGGCATCGACCAGCCGCTGCGATCCGGCCTGCCGAATATGATCACCGTCTGGGACCAGGACGAGTTCGTGCTTGACCCGTCCCGGGTCACCATCTACATCGGCAACACCGGCATCGAGGGCGACGCCTTCAAGCGCAGCCACCTGATGGACCGCTACGGCGTGCAGATCAACAAGACCTCCCGGAACACAGTCTTGTTCATGACCACCATCGGCACCACGCGCAGCTCGGTGGCGTACCTGATCGAGGTGCTGGTCACCATCGCCCGCGAGCTCGAGGCCCAGCTGGGCGACATGAGCCCGGCCGAGCGCGCCAGCCACGAGCGCGCCGTGCTGCGGCTGACCGCGCCGTCCGCGCCGCTCCCCGACTTCAGCGGCTTTCATCCCAGCTTCACCGACGGCCGCGGCCTGCCCACCCGCGAGGGCGACGTCCGCCGGGCCTTCTACCTGTCCTACAACGACAGCTACTGCGAGTACCTCATGCCCGACGAGCTCGAGCAGCGGGTCGAGGCGGGCGATCAGGTCGTGTCCACCACCTATGTGACGCCCTACCCGCCGGGTTTCCCGGTGCTGGTGCCAGGCCAGGTGTTCAGCCCGCAGATCCTGGCCTTCATGCGCAGCCTGGACACCCCCGAGGTGCACGGTTACCGCCCCGACCTCGGCTACCGCGTCTACGTGGACAAGGCCCTGGAGATCGCGGCCACCACCAGGCCCGTACCGCCGCCCGAACCAGCCGGACCCGCCCCGTCCACCTCGCCCGGCGCTTCCTAGCGGGCCGCCCCATGTGCACCGACCACAGCACGGCCCAGTTGCCCGCCCCGGTCCTGCACGACGTGGAACCGGCCATCGAGATCGACCTGGAGCCGGTCGACTCGGTGGTGGTGACCACGCTGATGGACAACGTCAGCGACATGCTGATGCCGGACCTAGGCCCGGCCCGGCGGGTCACCCTGGGCACCGGTCCCCGCGTGCCGTCCACCACGATGGTCGGCGGTCAGGTCGCGAGCCCGCTGATCGCCGAGCATGGCTTTTCCGTCCTGGTCACGGTGGCCAAGGGCGGAGTCGAGCACCGCTTCTTGTTCGACACCGGCGCCAGCCCCGACGGGATCATGCGGAACATGCGCTTCCTGGACGTTGATCCGAGCAGCATCGAGGCCGTGGTGTGCAGCCATGGCCACTTCGACCACACCGCCGGGCTCGACGGGCTGGTCCGCTCGCTGGGCCAGGCGAACATGCCGGTGCTGATCCATCCGCACTTCTGGCGGCGGCGGCGCCTGGTCATACCCGGCCGGGACCCGATCGAGATTCCCACCACCAGCCGCCACGCGCTGGAAGGCGCGGGATTCGACATCATCGAGGAGCGGCAGCCGAGCTTCCTGTTCGGCCGGTCGGTGCTGATCACCGGCGAGGTGGCGCGGACCACCGGCTACGAGCCGGGCTTTCCGCCGCAGCAGGCCCTGCTGGACGGCGGCTGGCAGCCCGATCCGCTGGTGCTCGACGACCAGGCGATGATCGTCAACCTCAGCGGCCGGGGCCTGGTCGTGATCACCGGGTGCGGGCACGCCGGCATCATCAACATCGCCCGCTACGCCCAGCGGCTGTGCCGCGACGAGCAGCTCTACGCCCTGATCGGCGGCTACCACCTGTCCGGGCCGACCTTCGAGCCACTCCTTCCGCGGGTCCTGGCCGAGCTGGCCACGATCAACCCCGGCGTGCTGGTCCCGGCCCACTGCACCGGCTGGCGGGCCCAGCACGCGCTGGCCGCGAAGTTCCCGGGTGCCTTCATCCCGAACTCGGTCGGCACCAGCTTCCGGCTCCAGGCGCCGGCCTACGACGAACCGGACCAGCGCAGCGTAAAGCCGGCCAGCGTGTAACCCAGGGCGTTCACCGTCGGCTGGACGAAGTTGTCCCGGATGATCTGCGTCGCCTCGCTCTCCGCCGCGCTGATCAGCGGCCGGGTGACGTTCGGGTTGTGCGTGGCCTGGGCGAAGGCGAGGTTCTGCGCCTGGCCATACAGGATCGCCTCGGAGAACTGCGGCTTCAGCAGCGCGCCGCAGCCGAAGCCCGGGTAGGTCCAGCTGTGCTGGGTGCTGACCACGTGCGACAAGGTGTTATCGACGGTGATGTCGTGCACCGACTGGGGGAGCTGCGGCGGCGGCAGGACCACGCTGACCGCGACCCGGCCCGCGCGGCCCTCGGCTGGGCGGCTCAACACGGTCAGCTGATAGTGGCCCGAGCCCGGCGCCCACCAGCCCGGTCCGGGATTCAGGTCGACGGTCGCCGAGGCCCGGCCCACCGCGTAGAACGTGCTGGCGTACCAGCACGGCCAAAAGCCGATGCTCTTGCTGACCTTGTGGGTGAACACGAAGTTGAAGTTCTCGGTGCCCAGCGCGGGCCGCGAGATGCCCTCGATCTTCTGCAGGACCCACGGGCCGATATCGACGTTGGTCGTCGTACCCGCCGCGATCGCCGTCCACGGCCAGGCCAGCTTGATGTTCGGCAGATGCACGTTGAGCCCGATCAGGTGCAGTGCGCCGGACAGCGTCGCGATGACCGCGAACGCGATCGCCTTGCGAAAGATCAGGCCCGCCAGCGCGAGCAGCGCCGCAAACTTGACCCACCGCGGAACCAGCCGCCGCCGCACCGGCCGGCGCGGCGGAGCGCCCGCCCATTCGCGCCGCCGCGCGGGCGGTCCCGGTTCACGGGCCACGATCCAGTCCTCATCCGAGGCGAAGCGCGGGCCGTCGAGCCAGGGCTCCGCCTCGTCCCAGTCGTCCCGATCCGACTTCGCGGCCCTCGTGGTCAGCATGCGAAACATGAGGCCTGCCCTTCCTGTGCTAGCGCTTGGTCCTCACGCGACCGCCGGATAGTCGAGCCGCAGCGCTACCGGCACCGCCCCGAACGACATACGAAAGCGCGTGCCCGGCTTGTCCGGCGCGTCCTGCCCGATATCGGGCCACCGCATCTTCATGTGCTCCGCGCTCAGGCCCTCGACCGAATAGGGGAACTCCATGGCCGAAATCCGGTGCGCTTTGAGCAGGCCGCCCCACCGGAACGCCGCGAACACGTTGGCCAGGTCCCGCACCGACAGCAGCCGCCGGTGCCGCAGGTTGATGCCGTACACCAAGGCGGCCAGCTCGATCAGGTCGGCCGCGCACTGATCCAGGGCCGCGGCCTTGGTCCGGTAGATCGAGCCGTCCGGGTTCTTGGTGCCCAGCGGCTCGCCATAGACCGGCGAGGAACCCGGCTGGGCCTGGCACTGCATCCAGTCGCACGCGGCCAGCAACTGCCAGCCGATGTGGTGCTCCTCGGCCACCTGCTGGTAGACGGGCTTGGCCCGCAACAGCGGGATCTTCGCCGTGGTCACGAAGTCGGTGAGCACCACCCGCGGCATCTGCGCTACGTAGCGCCGAGTGCTCACGTGCAGGTTGCGAGGCCCGGCTCGCAGCGCCTGCTCGCCCATCGGCCGCACATGCGCGCTCGTCGAAGCGTCAACCGCGGACGCCGGAGCCGTTGTCCCCGCATACTCGTCGAGCCCCGGAATACTAGCCCCGCCCGACCCCTCCGCGCCCGGCCCATCCTGAACGCCCGCGCTCTGCCGGACGACCGGACGCTGCTGCACCGCCGGACGCTGCTGCACCGCCGGCCGCTGCTGCAGGACCGGCCGCTGCTTCGCAGCGCTCCGCGTCGCATGCCCGCTCGTCGCGCGTCCGGTCGTCGCCTGCCCCGTCCCGGCCGCGCTCATCGCGACCGTTCCCGGAATCTCGGCCAACCCGCTCTGCCCCAGCGAACCCGTGGCCCCTTGACCTCCCGGCGCCGCCGCACCGCCCGCCGTGTTCGCCGCGGCCGCTACCGCCCCACCGCTCCCGCCGCTCGCCACCGCCGCACTCTGGCCCGCCGTGCTCTGGCCCGCCGTGCTCTGGCCCGCCGTGCTCTGGGCCGCCGTGCTCTGGCCCGCCGTGCTCTGGGCGTCAAAGCGATACAGGTTGTACTGCCGCATGATCGTGATCAGGCTGCTGCCGTAGTTCGGATCGGTGGCGTATACGCCGGTCAGATCGTTGGCAAACGCATCGGGGGAACGCCGGTCGGACATCGCCTGCTTGTAGCTCGATCCGGTGGCCAGCAGCAGGCTGTGATCGGTGATGCTCTGCGCGACGCTGTCGTACACCCGGAACGGCGCGTTGATCGTCACGTCCTGGCCGTTCTGGAACTCCTGTGTCGAGCGCAGGACCGAACCCGCGGGCCCGGTGCCCTTGATGCCGAACAGGTTGTTGTCCTGCGTGGCCAGCAAGCTCTGGCCCCACCCTGACTCGTCGATGGCCTGGGCGATGGTCACCGACGCCGGGATCCCGTACTGCCGCTGCGCGGCCAGCGCGCCCGGCGCCACCTTGGCGATAAACGCCTGCTGCGCCGATGAATCAGGCGCCGAGGCTCCCGACGCATCCACCTGGCTGCGGCTGTACCGCGCGCCCGCAGCCGACGAAGCCGAAACCGAACCCGAAGGCGGCGGATAGGACGAGTAGCTAGTCACGCTCCCCGAGATCGGCGCCGCCCCGGGAATGCTGGCCGTCGCGGTCAGCGCGGCATCGGCCGCCGTGACCGCCTGTCCCTGGCCCTGGCCCGCCGCCTGCCCCAGCCCGCCGGACTGTCCAAGGCCGCCGCCAGACTGCGCCGCCCCGCCGGCCGCCAGCGCCGGCGTCATCATGCCCGGAATGTCGGCCTGCCCCTGGTCCGACTCGGCCAGCGCCGTGCCCGCCGAAGCCGCGCCGCCCGACACAGCTCCGCTCGACGCGGCACCGCCCGCCGCAGCACCGCTCGAGCTCCGGCTGGCCGCGCTGACCAGGACCCCGTTGTTGACGAACCCGGTCACCCCCTGGGCGCCCAGCGGTCCGGCGTACTGGTGTGCGTTGACCGAAAGGTTCGGCATCGAGTCGCCGCCGATGGTGGACAGCACGCCGCCCGCGTACGTGGTCACCACCTCCACGTGCTGGTCGAACAGCACCCAGTCGCCGGCCTGTGGGGTGTAGCCGTCGCCGATGGGCTGCCAGCGGCCATGGGCCTGCGCGTCCTGCAGGATCGAGATGACGCCCGGCGAGTCGGGATTGGGGTCGACCCGCGAGTCGACCCACGTGTGCACCGGCCAGGGATAGCTGGTGCCGCCGCTCACCCAGCTCTGCTGGCCGGTGGCCTGAGCACCGGACTCCAGCGTCAGGCTGGCGAACGCCGCACACGACTCGCCGTGGTCGGCGCCGTCGGTGCTGTCGTTCTGCCAGATCAGCGACTCCATCGCCGACGGCGACCGGCTGTGCGCCAGGCTCAGGTAGTACCGAGCCGCCTTGACGATCGCCGCCCGCAATTCGCCGTCGCTGGCCGCGGCCGGCTTGGCCGGCTTGGTCAGCGCCATGAGCTTGACCGGGACGTTGCTCGGCGAGGTCAGGTCGGCGGCCGTGCCGTGCGCGAAGGACAGCCCGGTCATCGTGCCGCACGTGGACAGGCTGACCAGCGCCGTGGCCTGCTGCCACCGCGTCTTCCTGGTGGACTGCATCCGGACTACCTCCCTTCGCTGTCGATCGCGGAGACCGGCCCGGTCGGGCCTTACGCCGCCGAGCCGAACAAGGTCTTGAGGATGGCCTGCACCTCCGCGTTGCCCGGGTCGTTCGAGTTCTGGTACAGCACGCTGGCGTACTGGGCGTACGTGGCCGAGGAGCCGACGAACCACTTCTGGTACACGTCAGCCACCAGCGCCGCCTGGCCGTTCAACGTGGTCACCGGCGTGGCACAGATGGCCGGGTACCCCGCCCGGGTAACCACCGCGGCCGACCCGGTGTACCGGGCGCAGTTGGCCGGGCTGCTTTCCAGCCCGGGCTGCACGGTGGCCTTGCCGTTGCTGCCCACCAGGCTCGCGCCGCCGATGATGTTGTTGATCGCCCGCGCCGCCACCTGCAGGCTGTCGATCGCGTCCAGCGGGTTGTACGGATGGTGCAGGTTCAGCGACCAGGCCACCTCGCCGCCCTGCGCGGCCGAAATGGGTTCCAGGCCCTCGCGACCGGTCTTGGCGTCGGCGAAGTTCGGGTTGTCGCCGCTGGTCATTAGCGAGAACACCCACAGGATCTGGCTGGTGGACTTGTCGCAGGCGAAGTTGACCTGGTTGGGCTCGGACACCACGTTCGGGTTCTGGCACGCCGTGGTGATCTCGTTCTGCACCACCGCGACGCTCGACGGCCACGAAGCGCTCGGCCGGAACACCGTGATGATCAGTACGGTCACCCCGACCGCGAGCACTGCCACGCCGAGCGTGATCTTGCCCTTGCGGCCGGATTTGCCGCGCCCGACGCTGCGCCGGCCGTGATCGATCAGCGCCCTGGTCCGCTCCTCCGCGCCGCGGCTCGGGCTGCTGACGCGTTCCTCGGTCCGGGCCGCTGCCCGCCGCGCCGCCGTGTGCACCGGCGTCCGCGCGCCCGTCGGGGCGCCCCGGCCCGCTACCCGGCGGAACGACTCGTGAGGCGGGCTGGGTAGGGGCTCGGGGTCATAATCTTGGTCAGCGGCCGCGCGCTGCCGCGACTCGCGCCAGACGGACAGTTCGTTCTCCAGATCTATGGCTCTGGTTTCGAGATCGGAGAGCCAGAGCTCGTCATCATCGCTAAAGTTTTCGAATTCGGCGCTCGTGGTACTCACCTCGTAAGATGCGTCCTGAACTGGGTACTCAGGCCCGGGGGCCGGTGAGCCACCGGCAGGCAGAGCGGTCAAGCGCCGGCCGAATGCCGGCCCGGCCGCGGGGCCGCTCCTCGCCGGTTACTCCCATATGCCTATTAGAACATACGAGCGATCGATACGGAAGGCCAATTAATCGAAATAAGATTTGTTCGAATGGCTCGACCCCAGGTGAGCGGTAGGCCTGGACGAGCATCGGGCGGCGCCAGCACGGCGAGGCCAGCTTCCCGTCAGCGCGGCGAGGCCCGCACCGGCCGCCCGGGCCGGGCCTCGGTCACGATCGCGCCGCCGCGGACCACGAACGTCCCGTTGACCAACACGTGCCGGATACCCGCCGACGGTCGAGTGCTATCGGCATAGGTCGCCCGATCCGTGAGCGCATCCGGGTGGAATACCACGACGTCCGCGTCAGCCCCGGCCCGCAGCCGTCCCTTGCGCCGCATGGCCGGCACCGCGTCCTCCAGCAGCCGTGCGGGCCGCAGGCTGCACTTGCTCAGCGCCTCGGCCAGGCCCATCGCCGACGAGCCGCTGGTCAGCAGGCGTACCGCCCGGCAGAACGTCCCAGCCGTCCGCGGATGGGTGATGGCCGTCGCGGCCGGTGGCCAGGCCAGCGGGTCCGCGGGGCCGGGCCCGGTCCAGGTCAGCGGCATGGCGTCGCTGGCCACCACGGCTCCGGGAAAGGTCAGCGAGCGCATCAGCAGCGCGCGGTCCCCCGGGTCGTCCTCGTGGAGTTGCTCGATGATGGCCAGCCCGCCAGGATCGGCCTCCCGCAGCTCACGCAGCCGCGCCTGATCGGCGACGCGCTCGCCGGTCGGCGCGTAGGTCAGCGACGACGGGCTCAACCCGCGCTCGCCCAGCCGTTCGGGAGCCAGGAACGCCGCGCCGATGGCCGTCATGCCCGACCCGTAGGGATAAGCCTCGACGCTGATCCTCGCCCCGGCCGTCTGCGCGCGGCCAACCAGGTCCAGCACCCGGTCGATATGGCGCTGGGAGGTGCTGTTCACGTGGCAGTAGTGCATGTGCGCACCGGTCTGGACCGCCGCGCGCACGATCTCCTGCGCGCCGTCGATGGCCAGGTTCGGGACCATCTCGGTCAGGTCGCGCGCGTGGGTGAAGGTCGGCACCCCCGCCTCGGCGGCCAGCTCCGCGACCCGCAGGTACTCGGCCGGCGCCACGCCCGGCGCGTAACCCAGCAGCACGCCGATGCCCAGCGCCCCGTCGGCCAGGTCGGTGGCCAGCCGGGACAGGAGCGCGGTCAGCTGCGCGGCCCCGGCCGGACGCTGCCAGGCGGCGCCGCCCAGCCGGCGCAGGATCTCGGACGCGGAGCCGCCCGCCGGATAGCCGGCCAGTTCGGTCATCCGGGCCAGCGCCCAGGAGGCGGCGAACCCGTAGTTGATCGGCCTTCCCTCGGCCGCCACCGCTCGGTACGCATCCGCCACCGGCGCGGCACCCGCCTCCAGCTCCAGCGCGGTCGTCACTCCATCTAGCGCCTGCAGGCGCAGCCCGGCCAGGTCGATGACGTGACTGTGCAGGTCCACGAAGCCCGCCGTGACCACCAGGCCGGCCACGTGCACCTCGTACCGGGCCGCGGGCAGCCCGGTGCCGACCGCGGCGACCTGCCCGTCGGCCAGGGCCACGTCGGCGACCGCGTCGAACCCGGATTCCGGATCGATCACCCGGCCGCCGCGCAGCACGATGTCCCATCCGCCCACCGCGGCGCTCCTTCCGGCGACCCAAGTGTAAGGTGCCTCGTGAGCTCAGTCCGGGGCGTGGTCGTGGTGGCGCACGGCGGCCAGTCCAAGAACATTGAACCCACCAGCGCGACCCAGCTGGCCGTGGTGCGGCTGATCCCGGTGGCCACCGCGATCCGGCGCGCGGTGCGCGGCCGGTCGATCGAGGTCCTGCGGCCCCGGTTCGCGGTGCGCGGCTGGAACGACACCCAGGCCTCCCCGGTGCGCGACCTGAACCGCCTGCTGGACCAGGTCCGCGGCCAGCACGGTTCGGTCCCGGTCGTCCTGGTCGGGCATTCGATGGGCGGCCGCGCGGTGATGCGCGCCGCCGGGCATCCGTCGGTGACCGCGGTCGCGGGCCTGGCCCCCTGGCTGCCCGCGGGCGAGCCGGTCGACCAGCTGGCCGGCCGGCGGGTGCTGCTCGCCCACGGCACCTCGGACGCGGTCACCAGCGCCGCCGACACCTGGGCTTACGCCGCGCGGGCTCGCCTGGTGGCCGACGTCACCGAGATCGAGGTGCGCGGCGGCGAGCACACTATGCTGTGGCGCGCGCCGCTGTGGCACGGGCTGGCCGCCGGGTTCGCCTGCCTGGCGCTTGGCCTGCCCGCCCCGTCCGGCCCGGCGACCGCCGCGCTGGCCGCCCCAAACCGCCAGCGGATCGTGCTCTAACCTTCCAGCGCCGCCCGGATCAGCGCGCTGAGCTCCTCATCGCTGAGCGCCGTCGCGTCCTGCGGCCGGATCCGGATGGTGCCCTTGCCGCTGCGCAGTCCGGGATGACGCTCCACGAACCCGCCGTCGGCCCCCTGCGGCCAGCCGTACAGCGATATCCCGTGCTGCCACACCCCGAGGTACAGCCGGCGCCGCCCGACCCGGTAGGTGGGCATCTGATAGGAGATGCCCACCGTCGCCCGCGGGCAGGCGGCCAGGATCAGCGCGTGCACCCGCTCGAACAGCGGCCGGTTCCGCGGATCGATCCGGTCCGCGTAATCCATGACGGCGCGTTCGCTGGCCTCGCTCATCCCGCCATTGTGCCCGCCGGCCGCCGGCCCGAAGCAGATGACGATCAAGCTGTCCTTCCCTTTTGCGAAATATCAGGATTTAAGCGCAATTTCGCATGCCGCTAGCCCTGGCGGAAATCACTAAAAGCACTCGATCTGTCGCGCACTGTGCTATATATCGGGGAATGGCGGCTTGTCCCGTGTGCCGAGAACGGAAAAGGGGGGTAATGGTGGCGAGATTAGTGCGTATTCGGCATGACAACGCCGCGTTGACGCGCGGGGTACTGTCGCATGACGTCCCGGCGGCCCGCAAGGCCGCTTCGGATGGCGCCGAAGCACCCGATCCAAAACCGCCCCGGGCCAAGCACGCGGGCCGCCACGCCCGAACCTCCGGGCCGCCCGCCCCGCAGCGCACCTCGCTGTCCATCCGGTCCGCCGAGCGACGGCGCTGGTCCGCTGACCTGGCCCGGCCCGAGGTGACCGCGCTGGTCGTGCACGGGCTGGGCGGAATCGGCAAGTCGACGCTGGCCGCCCAGATCGCGGCGCGGCTGAGCCGGCTGACCCCCGAGCGGGCCATCACCGTCGTGAGCGGCGAGATCTCCGCGGCCAGCCTGGTCGCCGCGCCCGCCGAGACCGACCTGGTCGTCCTGGACAACTTCGACGACAACCTGGCCTGCGAGTCGGGCGTGCGCACGCTGCGCGACCCGGCGCTGGCCGACCTGCTGGCCGGCTGGACCGGCAAGCTCCTGATCGCCTGCGGCACCGCGTTCAGCCTGCCCCCGGCGCACCGGGACCGGTTCGTGTTCCGGCGCCTCGGCCCGCTCACCCGCTCCGGCGCGGCCGAGCTCGCGCTGTCGCTGCCCGCGCTGCGGCTGCTGGACGAACGCCAGCGCGACCTGGCCTGGCGCCTGACCGCCGGCCACCCCCGCACCATGGAGTACCTGGACGCGCTGCTCGTCGCCGGGCTCAACTTCGCTGAGCTAACCTTGCGCATGACCGCGGCCATCCAGGTCCGGACCACGCAGTCGCCCATCCGCACTGAGCCCACCGAGCTGTCCGAAGCCACCGCCGACCTCATCGCCTCGGCCGCGGGCCAGCAACTGGTCGGCGAGCTGTTCGACCGGCTCAGCGACGGCGCGCAGGATCTGCTCGTCCGGGCCTCGGTGTTCCGCACGCCGGTCGTGCCGGGGGTACTGGCCGCCCGCCCGGCCCACGTCGCCGAGTGTGAGGCCGCCGGGCTGCTGACCCCGCGACCGGGCCGCGAGCTGACCGTGCACCGCTGGACCGCTGCCGGATTGCACGAGCGCCTGACCCGGGCGGGCCAGACCGCGCAGCTGGCCGCCGCACACCGCCAGGCCGCCGGATACTGGCACGCCCGGACCGCTACTCCCCAGCTCGGCCCGCGTGCCCAGCTGGAGGCCGCGTTCCACCTGCGCCAGGCGGGCGAGCTGGCCGCCGCAGCCGCCGCGCCCGCGCCGCCTGTGCACCCCGATCGCCCGTCGCTCACCCTGAGGGCGGCCGCGGCGCACGCCAGCCCCGACCGCCGCCGTCTGCGCCGTCTCGGCCTGGCCTCGGCGGCCGGCGTCGCGGCCGTGTTCCTGGCCGTCGAGGCGGCCAACGGCCTGACCGCCTCCCACCTGACCGCCGCCGACCGCCCGGACCACTCCGCCACGCCGGCTCCGCTGACCCAGGCCGACGCGGTGCGCGGCCAGGCCGCGGCCTGGGTGGCCAGCCAGGTCAGCACCGGGGCCATCGTGGCCTGCGACCCGGCCATGTGCTCGTTGCTGGTCCGGCACGGCTTCCCGGCCGCGAACCTGCTGGTGCTGGGCCCCGGCGCGCCGGACCCGCTGGGCTCGGCCCTGGTCGTGGCCACCGGCGCGGTCCGCGACATGTTCGGCAGCCGCCTGGCCACCGTGTACGCGCCGCAGATCGTGGCCAGCTTCGGCACCGGCCCGGCCCGGATCGACATGCGGGTCGTGGCCCCGGACGGTTCGGCCGCCTACCGGACCGCGCTGGCCGCCGACCTGCAGGGCCGCCGGGCGGCCGGCCTCCAGTTGCTCGCCGACCCGCAGGTCACCGGATCGACGTCGGCCCGGGCCGACCTGGCCGCGGGCCGCGTGGACGCCCGGCTGCTGATCACCTTGGCCGCGATGGCCCACACCGAGCCGGTGCACATCCTGGCCTTCGGCGGTGACGGGCCGGGAGCCGGTCCCGGCACGCCGCTGCGCACCGCCGAACTGGCCGCCCCGGCCGCGACGGCGCAGGCCATGCTGGCCTTCGTCCGCGCCCAGCGCCCGCCCTACCTGGCCGCCGGATCGGGCCTGACCCAGGGCGTGCTGAGCGTCGAGTTCAGCGCGCCGAGCCCCCTCGGCCTGCTGCAGCCCCCGTCCTGACCACCGTTCCCGCCGTAGCCCCTATTTTTAGCCGAACGGTCCGTGGTACCCGCATCACGGACACGTTTTACGCCACGCTGACCCCGTTATCCCCGGTTTAGCAGTGAATCGAATTATTGTGCGCAATTCCGTTTCCGGATCGATAACGGTTCGTGCACAATCGCAGGTCTGCATACGGCCTGACCACGGACGTGGCATAGAGTCCGGCTCGCAGCTAACCGCACAGAAAGTGAGGGTTGTCATGAGCGACTATCCCGGCCCGGGGGAGCAGGACGCCATTGCGCCGCCGCCCGGACAGCCGTACCCGTCGCCGGCGCCGACGCAATTCAGTCAGCAAATCAACCCTCCGACGTGGCAGGGCCAGCAGCCCCCGCAGTACGGCCAGCAGCCCCCGCAATACGGCCAGCAGCCGCAATACGGCCAGCAGCCGCCGCCCGGCTTTCCCCAGGCCCCGCCGGTGCCGGCCGAGTACGGCTACGGTCAGCCGGGCGGCCAGCCCGTCGCGGCCGGGATGTACCTGGACCAGCAGTCCGGCCTGATGCTGCCGCAGGGCACCGTCCTGGCCGGCTCGGGTCGCCGGATCGGCGCGTTCTTCCTGGCCATCCCGCTGGCCATCGTCACCCTGTTCATCGGCTACCTGATCTGGGGTCTCCTCATCTGGGGCAACGGCCAGACCCCGGCCCTGCAGGTGCTGGGCATGCGCGTCTACCGGCCCGAGGACAACCGGGTGGCCGGCTTTTGGTGGATGGCGCTGCGCGAGGTGGTCGGCCGCATCGCCGACGGCATCTTGAGCATCATCACCGAGCTGATCTCGTTGATCTTCATGCTGACCAGGCCCGACCGCAAGACGCTGCACGACCTGGTGGCCGGCACGGTGGTCCTGCACGACCCCGACAAGGTGCTCTCGACGTAGCTGATTTCAGTATCTCAGGCCCGCGGGCGCCATGTCTGCCGCCCGCGGGCCGATTTTTCCGGCTCGCCGCTCCGTTACCGTGAGCGGATGCCGAGCAACGACGCCCAGCTCAGCCCGGTCCAGCTGCCTGGCCGCCGTCGGACCACAGATCCTGACCGCTGAAGTCTTGCGCCACGGGCAGGCCAACGCCGCCACCGCCGGCATCTGGCGGGTCCGCGGGCCGGCTGGCACCGCCATCCTCAAGATGGCGCAGCCGCCGGCCGGAGCCGACTCGGCCAAGGCCTGGCCGACCAGCGACGAACCGACCCACTGGAACTACTGGCGGCGCGAATCGCTGGCCTATCAGAGCGGCCTGGCCGCCACCGCCTACGCCGACGCCGGACTCACCGCCCCCGCCCTGCTCGGGTCCGCCGCCCGGCCCGACGGCCGCGTCGAGCTGTGGCTGGCCGACCTGGGCGGGACCAGCGGCTTCGACTGGCCGGTCGCCCGCCTGGCCCGCTTCGCGCACCAACTCGGCACCGGGCAGGCCCGCTGGGCCGGCCGCGTCCCGGACACCGGCTGGCTGTCCCGGCGCTGGCTCGCCCAGTACCTGGCCCGGGCTCCGGTCTGGACCGCCCCGCTCGACCCGGCGGCCTGGGACCACCCGAACGTGGCCCCCTGGCCCGCACCGGTCCGGAACCGGCTGCGCGAGCTGTGGGCCGGCCGGGACCGGGTGCTGGCCGCCGCCGAGGCCGCCGAACACACCCTGTGCCACCTGGACGTCTGGCCCGCCAACCTGGCCGGCGCCGCCGGGTCCCCGGTCCTGCTCGACTGGGCGTTCACCGGCGAGGGCACGGTCGGCGAGGACATCGCCAACCTCATCCTGGATAGCTTCACCGACGGCCTCATGGACACCGACCTGCTGCCCGAACTGACCGAAGCCGCCGTCGAGGGCTACCTGCACGGCCTGCGCGACGGCGGCTGGACCGGCTCCGCCGACGCGGTCCGGGCCGCCATCCGCGCCTGCGGCGCCGCCAAGTACAGCTGGTTCGGCCCGGCCATGGCCACCCGCGCCGCCCGCGACGACCTGGGCCGGTCCTCCTACCGCCAGGACACCTCGGCCGTGTCGGCCATCGAGCGGCTGGCCCCGCTGGTCACCGTCATCGCCGACTGGGCCGGGTGGAGCTAGCGGCTCCACCCTCCACCCACACCGGTCCACCTGGGATCAAGC
Source organism: uncultured Actinomycetes bacterium (assembly GCA_963787645.1). Taxonomy (GTDB): domain Bacteria; phylum Actinomycetota; class Actinomycetes; order Streptosporangiales; family Streptosporangiaceae; genus Palsa-504. The sequence goes on from CAWBDS010000002.1 coordinate 173,557, forward strand.
CGCAGGCCGACGCGCCGGAAGGGCCCCGGTTCCTAACGTGAGTGACGTCATCGAAACTCACCTCATAGGGAGCCCGAAGTGGACACCAGCGTCCTGATCGTCACCCTCGTCATCCTCACCACGGTGCTGATCTCCGATCTCGGCACCCGCAAGGTCACCACCCTGCGCCTGCTCCGCCCGTTCATCGCGGCCGCGGTGGTGATCCCGTTCTTCGCCAAGGCGGTCGTCACCTCGGGCCACGGCCTGCTGCTCGAGATCGCCGGCGCGCTGGCCGGCGCGGTCGCGGGCATCGTGGCCGCCGCGTGTATGCGGGTCCCCCGCGACCAGCGCTCCGGCACCGTCACTTCGCACGCGGGCCTGGCCTACGCCGCGATCTGGATCCTGGTCTCCGGGGCCCGGCTGTTCTTCGACTACGGCTCGAACCACCTGTTCACCGCGCAGCTGGTCCACTTCGGGATCACCTACCAGATCACGCTGGCCGCACTGACCGACAGCCTGATCTTCCTCTCGCTGGCCATGCTGCTGGCCCGCACCGGTACCCTGGCCGCCCGCGCCCGCCGGGCCCGGATCGTCGCGGCCGTCCCCAGCGGTAACGTTCTCGGAACGCTCGGGGCCTAAGGTGACCGCTGGGGGGAGGATTCAGCCAGGACCGGCGCTCCCGGACCTCGCGGCTCGCCGGCCTAGCCGGTCCTGGCTGACCTGCCCGATATCCCGCTGCTGGCGGTCCCCGGTCCGAGTATGCTGACCCGAAATCCGACTAAAGCACTCGACAATGGCCTAGGGGTTACTCCGATGCGACAGACCACTGTGGCGGCCCTGGCCGCGATCACCATGATGGCCGCGAGCGCTGTGCTGGCCGGCTGCGCCAGCAGCACGAGCAGCAGCACCAGTTCGGCCGCGAGTGCCGGCGCCAGTTCGAGCGCCGCCGGCGCGTCCTGCTCGTTCGCCGGCATCCAGAGCGACCTGTACACCAAGGGCGTGCTCACCGTGGCCACCGACCAGCCGGCCTACCCGCCGTGGTTCGAAAACAACAAGCCGAGCAACGGCCAGGGCTACGAGAGCGCCGTCGCCTATGCCGTCGCCGCCCAGCTCGGCTTCAAGGCCGCGCAGGTCAAGTGGGTCTACGAGCCGTTCGACAGCTCCTACGCCCCGGGCCCGAAGAAGTTCGACTTCGACATCAACGAGATCTCCTACAGCGCGGCCCGGGCCCAGGTCGTGACGTTCTCCAACAGCTACTACGACGTCCAGCAGGCGCTGGTGGCCCTGAAGAACAGCCCGATCGTGACCAAGCACACCCCGGCCGAGCTGAAGTCGTACATCTACGGCGACCAGGTGGGCACCACCAGCCTGGCCTTCATCAACAGCGACATTCAGCCGACCCAGACGCCGAAGGTCTTCGAGACGCTCAACGACGTCAAGCAGGCCCTGCAGACCAAGCAGATCGCGGCGCTGGTCACCGACACGCCGACCGCGCAGTACATCTCGTCCTCGGAGATCCCCGGCTCGGTCATGGTGGCCCAGTTCCCGTCCACCGGCGAGCACTACGGGCTGCTGTTCGCCAAGGGCGACCCGCTGGTCGGCTGCGTGAACCAGGCGCTGGCCACGCTGAAGAGCAACGGCACGGTGAACCAGCTGAGCGCCAAGTACCTGCAGATCTACACCAGCGTCCCGACCATTCAGCCCTAGCCGGTGGCGGAGTACCAGGGGCTGCCCGACCTGTCGGCCCGGCGGTCGCGGCTGCTGGGCCCCAGTGACCGCCGCGGGTTGCTGCTGTCCACCGCCAGTACCGTGGTGGTGCTGGCCGCGCTGGCGGCCATCTTCCTGCTCGCGCCGGGCAGCCGCCAGGTCAGGCACACGTTCTTCAACCCCACCGACATGTGGCGAGCGTTCGTCGGCGACCCGAAGGCCGGCTACTACTCGATCGGCGAGGCCCTCTGGCTGAACATCCGGATGTTCGTGGTGGCCGAGATCCTCATCCTGGTCCTGGCCCTGGTCGTCGCGGTACTCCGGCAGTCCACCGGGCCGGTGCTGCTGCCGCTGCGGCTGGTCGGCACGGTGTACGTAGACCTGGCCCGGGGCGTGCCGCTGATCCTGATCATCTTCGCGATCGGGTTCGGCGTCCCGGCGCTGCAGATCAGGGTCATATCGTCCCAGTCGGCGGCGGTCTATGGCGTGGCCGCGCTGGTCTTGTCCTATTCGGCCTACGTGTCCGAGGTGTACCGGGCCGGCCTGAGCTCGGTGCACCGCAGCCAGGGCGCGGCGGCTCGCTCGCTGGGCATGTCCAGCGCGGCCTCCATGCGCTACGTGATCTTGCCGCAGGCAATCCGCACCATCATCCCGCCGCTGCTCAACGACTTCATCAGCCTGCAGAAGGACACCGCGCTGGTCGGCTTGCTGGGCGCGATCGAGGCCAACAAGGCGGCCGAACTGTACAGCGATACCGTGTTCAACTACTCCAGCTACACCGTGGCCGCGATCTTGTTCCTGGTGCTGACCATCCCGCTGGCCCGGTTCACCGACCACCTGATCGCCCGGGACCAGGGCCGCCGTCTCGCCGGAGCCCGGTAGTGGAGCCGGGCGACGCGGCCGACGCGCTGCGGATCGACGGGCTGCACAAGTCGTTCGGCGCCGAGGAGGTGCTGCGCGGCATCGACCTGACCGTCGCTCCGCACGAGGTGATCTGCCTGATCGGGGCGTCCGGATCGGGCAAGTCGACGCTGCTGCGCTGCGTGAACCTGCTGGAGCGGATCGACGCCGGGACGATCTGGCTGGGCGGCCAGCTGATTTCCGGGCCCGGGGTGGACCAGAACCTGGTCCGGCGCCACATCGGCATCGTGTTCCAGTCGTTCAACCTGTTCCCGCACATGACCGTGGAGCGGAACATCACCCTGGCCCCGGTCAAGGTGCTCGGCCTGTCCCGCGCGGAGGCGGTGGGCCGGGCCGCGGAGTTGCTGGAGCGGTTCGGCCTGGCCGAAAAGCGGCTGGACTACCCGGACCGGTTGTCCGGCGGGCAGCAGCAGCGGGTCGCGATCATCCGCGCCCTGGCCATGCGGCCGCGGCTGATGCTGCTCGACGAGGTGACCAGCGCACTGGATCCGGAGCTGGTGGCCGACGTGCTCGACGTCATCAGGGAACTGGCCCACGGCGGGATGACCATGCTGATCGCCACGCACGAGATGGGCTTCGCGCGGGAGGTCGCCAGCCGGGTGTGCTTCCTGGCCGACGGGCAGATCGTCGAGCAGGCGCCGCCCGCCCAGCTGTTCAGCCAGCCGTCGGACGAACGCACCCAGCGGTTCCTGCGCCGCATCGTGGACGCGGGACGCCTGTAAAAAAAAACGTCTGCGTTATCCGGCAAAAGAGATATGCCGTTTACGCCGCCCGCTGGGCGGTAGGGCAACTACGGTGACTTTCATGCAGGACCGGGACGTAGTCGCTGCCGTCGTGGCGGGCGACCCGGACGGGATCGCCGCGGCCTACGACCGGTACGCCATGCCGCTGTACTCCTACTGCCGGTCCCTGCTGCGCGAGCCGGCCGACGCCGCCGACGCGGTGCAGGACACCTTCCTGGTCGCCACGGCCAAGCTCGGCGACCTGCGCGACCCGGGCAAGCTCCGGCCCTGGTTGTACGCGGTCGCGCGGAACGAGTGCCATCGCAAGCTGCGCGCCGGACCGGCCACGGCCGCCCTCGACGAGGCGGCCGACCTGACCGCCCAGGGGGTAGACGTCGCCGGCGCGGTCGAACAGGCCGAGCTGCGCCAGCTGGTCCGGGACGCGCTCGCCGGGCTCAACCCCGGCGAACGGGACGTCATCGAGCTCGGCCTGGTCCAGGGCCTGGACGTCGACGAACTGGCCGACGCGCTCGGGGTGTCCCGTAACCACGCGCACGCGCTGCAGTCCCGGGCCCGCGGTCAGCTGGAGCGATCGCTCGGCGCGCTGCTGGTCGCGCGGACCGGCCGGGACGCCTGCCCCGCGCTCGACGGGCTGCTGACCGGATGGGACGGGCAGCTCACCGTGCTCCTGCGCAAGCGGATCAGCAGGCACGTCGAGCAGTGCCAGACCTGCGGTGACGTCAAGCGCCGCGAGCTGAGCCCGGCCCTGTTCGCCGGGGTGCTTCCGCTGGTCGCGCTGCTGCCCGGGTTCCGCGAGCATGTGCTCAAGCAGTGCGCCGATCGTTCGCCCGCCGGGCTGGCGCACCGCGCCGAGGTGACCGAACTGGCGGGCCAGTTCGGCCCGGCGGGCTTCCCCCGGCCGGTCAGTCCGCCGGGCGCGTCCGGCTGGCACCGGGTCCTGCGCCATTCCCACGCCCTGACCGCGACCGTCGCCACCGCGGCCGCGGCGGCCGGGATCAGCGCCGTGCTGATCATCGGCGGCGGCGCGGCGCCGTCTCACGCACCCGGCGCCGGAGCCCGCGGCAGCGCGGGCCCGGGCGGCGTGATCGCGAACAGCCGGGGCGGCCCCGCCCAGGGTCCGGGTGCCCCGCCGGGCGCCGGCCGTAGCGGCCGGCCGCCGTCGGCCGGACCGGGCGGTAGCACCGCGCCCGCCGTGCTGGTCACCGGTCCGGGCTCTCGTACGGCGCCGGCCACCTCCGGCTCGACGGGCGCGACGTCCGGGTCGTCGTCCGGGTCCTCCGGGTCATCGTCGGGGTCTACCGCGCCGGCGTCCTCCTCGTCCTCTTCGGCTCCGGCGCCGGCTTCGTCCTCGGCGCCCGCGCCTGCGGGCACGCTGGCCGTGTCGCTGGGCCGGCTGGTGCTGGTGGCGGTCAACGGCCACGGGACCGGGACGTTCACCATCACCGCCCAGGGCGGCCCGGTCAGCTACTCCATCTCGGCCGCGGCCGACCTCAGCGTGTCGCCCGCGTCGGGCACGCTGGCCGCCGGGGCCAGCGCCACCATCACCGTGACCTCGTCCAGCCTGATCGCCCTGGACGAGCAGCTCACCGTCAACCCCGGCGGCTACACGGTCACGGTGGTGCTGAGCGTTTCCTTGTAGCGGGCACCACGGCCCGTTCGGCATAAATGTCTTGCCCGTAACGATGCCGGAACGGTCGGCCAGTAGTGTGGCGGCCATGGTGGGGGAGAGGCGCGGCGTGCACCTGGCCCGGCGGCTGCTGTCGGTCCGGCTGGCCATCGCCCTGGGCGTGCTCGCCCTGCTGCTCAACATCGCCGCGCTGGTGCTGGTCGCGGCGGTGCACGATTCCGCGCCGGAGGTCGTCCGGCTCGCGGGGCTGTTGCCGACGGTCGCGGTGGGCACGCTGATCGCGGTCCGCCGTCCGGGCAACCCGATCGGCTGGTTCATGCTGAGCGCCGCGGCCTGTTTCGCCGTGACCACCGGCGCCACCGCCTATTCGGTCCTGGATTACGGGCTCCATCACGGCACGCTGCCGCTCGGGCGGCTCAGCCTGGCCCTTCAGCCCTCGTGGGCGTCCGGCCTGCTGTTGATCGCGGGCTGCCTGTGGCTGTTCCCCGACGGTCACCTGCCGTCCGGGCGGCGCCGGCGCGTCGGCGGCACGTTGTTCGCCATCGGCGTGGTGTACGCGGCGGTGACGTTCGTGCCGTCGGTGATCGCGGCCGCCTCGCGGACTCTGCAGGTGGATTCCGACGGCGCGCCCTCGACGGTCGCGCACCCGGCGGGCCGACTGCTCGTCTGGGTGGTGGTCGAGAACATCGGGTTCTTCGCCCTGCTGGTCAGCTGGGTGATCTGGCTGATCGTGCAGGTGCCCAAGTACCGCCGGTCCGCCGGCGAGCGTCGCCAGCAGCTCAAGTGGCTGTACAGCGGGGCCGCGGTGTTCATCGTCTGCCTGGGCAGCGGGCTGTTCGAGTCCAACACGGCGAGCGGCGCGGGGGCGGTGGTCGGCGCCGCGATCGCGGTGGGCGTGGCCGCCCTGCCGGTCGCGCTGGGCATCGGGATCTTGAAGTACCGGCTGTACGACATCGACCGGATCATCTCCCGCACCCTGGCCTACGCCATCCTCTCCGGCCTGCTGGTCGGGGTGTACGCCGGGCTGGTCCTGCTGGCCACTCAGGTCCTGGGGCTGCACAGCACGGTCGCCGTGGCGGCCGCCACCCTGGCCGCGGCCGCTCTGTTCAACCCGCTGCGCAAACAGGTCCAGCGGGTCGTGGACCGGCGCTTCAACCGCGCCCAGTACGACGCCGAGGCGACCGTGGCCGCCTTCGCCGGACGGCTGCGCGAGTCCGTCGAGCTGGCGTCCGTCCAGCACGAGCTGGCCGCCGCCGTCGATCAGGTCTTCGAACCGACCCACGTCTCGATCTGGCTGGACGACCGCATGACGTGAGCCCGTCGGCTCAGGCGGCGCGCCGGATCGCGATGACGCCCGCCGACACGGCCGCCAGCAGCGCTCCGTACGGACCGGCCACCCACAGCGGCCACGGATAGGCCAGGTGATCATGGGTCACGCTGACCAGCGCCCAGACCACCACGTTGATCGACACCACGGTCAGCCAGATCGTCCACAGCACCCGCAGCGCCGTCGGCAGGCCCCGCCGCACCGCCACCGCCGGCCGGCCCCGCCCCACCGCCGGCCCCTGCGGCCCGCGCTGTGCCTGCCCGAGCTGGGCCTGCCCGAGCTGGGCCTGCCCGTGCTGGGCCTGCCCGGGCAGATCGGCCTGCAGCGGAGCGAGATCCGCGTAGGTCAGCGCCTGGTACGCACGGCCCATCCGCTCGACGTACTCCTCCATCTGCAGTCGGCCGTCTTCCAGCCCCGCCCGCAGCCGGCCCACCACCTGCTCCCGGTCCTGGTCCGAAGCCCGCATCTCCATCACGTCGCCGTTCATGGCCCGCGCCTCCTCCTGTTACGGAACTGGCCTGCGCAACCATCGTCGCGACTGGAGCTGGCCCGCGAATCGCCCTGCGGGTAGAACCGCGCCTCTAACCACGGGTGGAGCGGCCCGCTACCACTCCACCAGGGTCCAGATCTCCGGGCGGGGCGCGTCGCCCACGTCCACCGAAGCGAACCGGCGGGCCGCCTCCTTCAGGTGGGTCATCGCGGCGTCACCCTGGGCGTCGGCGTGCAGCAGATCGGCCATGTTAGTGTGCAGCGCCGCCACCCGGTGCTGGTCGCCGAGCTCGCTGCCCAGCTCCAGCGCCTCGCCCGCGATCTGGAGCGCCTCCGGGATCCGGCCGGTCTCGGCCAGCAGCCGGGCCAGGTTGTTCAGCGCGGCCACCGCGGCGCCGAGCTCGGGCAGCTGGCGTGCTTCGGCCAGGCTGTCCCGCAGATACGTCTCGGCCGCGGCGCCGTCCCCGGCCCGGGCGGCCAGCATGCCGAGCACGTTGAGCGCCTGCGCGGTGGCGCCCCGGTCCGCGGCGGCCCGGGCGCAGGATAGCGCGGCCCGGCCGAAGGCGGCCGCCTGCTCGGTGTCACCTCGCCGGTACGCCACCACCGCCCGGTCGGCCTCGGCCCGGGCCAGTCGGCCGGGCTCGGCCGCCGCGACCAGCTCGGTGACCACGGCCAGGTGCGCCTCGGCCAGCTCCCAGTCGCCCAGCCGGTGGTGCACGTCGGCCAGCTTGTGCTCGATGCTGGCCTGCATGGCCCGGCGGCCGGCCTCGTCGGCGCCCGGCTCTTGCGCCCCGTCCGCGGCGTCCTCGGCTCCGGTGCCTTCACCCGCCCCGGCCAGGGCCGCCGCGGTCTCGAACTCGGCCAGCGCCTCGCGGTAGCGGCCGAGCACCACCAGCACCTCGCCCAGGGCGATCCGCCCGGGCAGCTGCGGATAGCCCAGGGCCAGCGCCCGCACCAGGTGCGAATAGGCCTCGGTGTGCGCGTACAGCTCCCGGGCCACCTGCGCGGCCCGCCACCACCACTGCGCGGCCACCGCGTCCCGGCCCGCCAGCTGCAGGTGATCGGCGATGGTCGCGGCCCGGGTCTTGGCCGGATCCCGCTCGTGCCGCCGGGTCAAGATATCCGCCGCCCGGCTGTGCAGCAGGCGGCGCCGGGCCAGCGTGGCCGATTCGTACGCGGTCCGGCGCAGCGCCTCGTACGGGAATCCGTAGGACGGCGCCTCGCCCGCGGCCGGCGGCGGGATCTCGGTCAGCAGCGACCGGGCCAGCGCCTCGTCGATCGCCTCGACGATCTCGTCCTCACCTCGGCCGCTGACCGCGCGCAGCAGGTCGGCGTCGTTGTCGCTGCCGAGCACTGCGGCCGCGGTCAGCATCTGCCGGGTCGGCTCGCTGACCACCTGCAGCCGGCCACGCAGCAGGTCCCGGACGCTGGCCGGCGGCCACCAGTCGGCCTGCTCCGGCCCGTCGGCGGCGTCGCCGGCCGACCGCAGCGCCTCGATGTACTCGCGGACCAGCATGGGCAGCCCGCGCGTCTCGGCCATCAGCTGGTCCACCTCGACCTGCGGCATTCCGTCCAGGTCGAGCAGCGCCGCGATCGCCTCCGGTCCGAGCAGCCCCGGCTCGATCATCTCGCCCACCGACCGTTCTTCGGCCTCGTTAAGCGCGGCGCGCAACACCCGCAGCCGCCCGGCCTGCTCATCCTGCCAGCTCAGCACCAGCAGCAACGGCCAGTCGGCCAGCCGCCGCACCAGGTAGGCGAGCAGCCCGAGCGATGAGCTGTCCGCCCACTGCACGTCCTCCACCACGACCACCCCGGCCGCCCCCTGGCCCGGACTGGCGCCCTCGGCCGCGGCCCGCAGCGTATCGGCGATGGCCGCGTATAGCCTGGTCACCGCCACCGGGCTGTCCAGGGCGGGCGCCACCGAATCCGGGTGGGCCGCGGCCAGGGCCGGCACCAGCCGCCCGGCCATCGCGGCGGTCTGCGCGGGCAGCACCTCGGGCAGGTCGGGCCGGACCGCCAGCGCGGTCCGCAGCAAGTCCGCGGCCAGCACGAACGGCAGCCCGGTCTCGCCGTCGTGGCAGCGCGCGGCCAGCACCGCGGCCGGCCGCGGTCCCTGCGTGGCTTCGGTCCGGAACTCGGTGATCAGCCGGGTCTTGCCGCTGCCCGCCTGCCCGGCGATGGCCACCACCCGGCCCGCCGTGCCGGTCGCCCGCCAGGCCGCCCGCAGCGTGGCCAGCTCGGCCTCCCGCCCCACCAGCGGCCAGATCCCCGAAGCACCAGGCACCTCAGCAGTCCCGATCACCGCCCCAGCCCCAGCACCGGTCCCATCCGTCCCCGGCGCAGCCCCCGTCACGGGCTCCGCCGTCACGGGCTCCGCGGTCCGGACCACCGAAGGCGCCGGCGGCGGCCCCAGCCGTCCGGCCCGCACGTCGTCGTACAGCCGGGTCGTCTCGGGTAGCGGCCGGACGGCCAGGTCCCGGTCCAGCACGCGGACCAGCGTCCGGTACTGGCGCATGGCCGCCGAGCGCTGGCCGGCCCAGCCGTGCAGCCGGATGATCGCCTGGTGGGCGGGTTCGTGCAGCGGATCGAGCTGCAGCCAGCTCCGGGCGTGCTCGGTGGCGCGCTCCGGGTCGCCCTGCTCGATGCACGCCGTCACCAGCCGCTGCAGCCCGCGGGCCAGCGACTGGCGCAGGCCCTCGCTCACCGAGGCCTGCCACTCCTCGAAGTCCGGGCAGCCGCGCAGCACGAACCCGGACAGGAAGTCGTCCCGGTACAGCTGGACCGCCCGCTCCAGCGAGGGCGCGTCCGACCGCGCGATCAGCGCCTCGAACTCGCGCACGTCCACCTCGACCGCGCTCAGCTCGAGGGTGACCGCGGCCCGGCTGATGGTCAGGCCCGCGCCCATGGCCGCCGCGGTGACCGACAGGGTCCGCCGCAGCGAGGCCCGGCCCTTGGCGCTGTCGGCCTCCGGCCACAGCAGGTCGGCGAGCTGCTCGCGGCTGTGCTCGCGGCCGGTTACGGCCAGCAGCGCCAGCAGCGCGGTGGCCTTCCTGGTGTCGAAGGTGACCGGGAGGCCGCCGCGCAGCACGACCGGCGGCCCGAGCAGCGCGAGCCGCAATTCGGTCATCGGGATCCTCCCACGCGCTCACCGTAACGCATGGCCGTAAAAAAACACGCCAGAAGACTTGACGGCCGTAACGATCCCGTATCGCAATCTTTCTAGTGTGAAGGTGCGTCGCAAGACGAGCCGCGAACCCGGAGTGTGACATGACGCAACAGGTGGGGAATACCAGCGGGACTGCACCAGCAGCCCGTGAGGTGGAGGTGACGTCCGGGGGGACGTCCGGGGTGACCGAGGCTGACCGGCCCGAGCTGGCCAGTACGGATCTGGAAAACACGGATCTGGCCAGTACGGATCTGGAAAGTACGGATCTGGAAAACACCGATCTGGAAAACACGGACCTGGCCAGTACGGGGGATGGCAGCGCGGACGGCAAGGCCGGCCGCCGGCGGAACTGGCTGCGCCGTACGGCGCCGACCGCCACCGACGTGGTGCCGATCGCGCCCAGCGTGGTGGCCGCCGGGCCCGAGCTGGACCTGGCCTCCAACGACCCGCTGATCGGATACCTGCTCAGCGCGGCCAGCGCGGTGGACATCACCGGCCTGCAGCTCCAGTCCCCGGCGCTGAAGGCCCTGCAGGAGGCCGGGGTGGTGCTGGTCGTCCCGCTCATCTCCTCGGGCAGCCTGGTCGGCCTGCTCAGCCTGGGCCCGCGACGGTCCGAGCGCGGGTACTCGACCGACGACCTGCGCCTGCTGAACTCGCTGGCCGGCTACGCGGCCCCCGCCATGCGGGTCGGCCAGCTGGTCCGCCAGCAGCAGGCCGAAGCCCGGCAGCGTGAGCGGCTCGATCAGGAACTGAAGATCGCGCAGCTGATCCAGCAGCAGTTCCTGCCCAAGGAGCTGCCCGACCTGCCGAGCTGGCACGTGGCCGCGTTCTACCGCCCGGCCCGCACCGTCGGCGGGGACTTCTACGACTTCATCCCGCTGCCGGACGGCCGGGTCATGTTCGTGGTCGGCGACGTGACCGACAAGGGCGTGCCCGCAGCGCTGGTCATGGCCAGCACGCACTCGCTGCTGCGGGATGCCGCGCCGCGGCTGATCTCGCCGGGCGCGGTCCTGGGCCACGTCAACGACATGCTCTGCGTGGACATCCCGGCCCACATGTTCGTCACCTGCCTGGCTCTGGTCTTGGACCCGGACAGCGGCGAGGTGGAGTTCGCCAACGCCGGGCACGACGTGCCCTACGTGCGGACCCAAAGCGGCGTGCAGGAACTGCGCGCCCGCGGCATGCCGCTCGGCCTGATGCAGGGCAGCCCGTACGAGGAGATGCGCTTCCAGTTCGAGCCCGGCGACTGCGCCCTGCTGCACAGTGACGGCCTGGCCGAGGCGCACGCTCCGGACCGCGAGATGTTCGGCTTCCCGCGGGTGTCGGCACTGGTGGGCAAGGGCCCGTCGGGCGAGGCGCTGATCGACCTGTGCCTGACCGAACTCGGGAACTTCACCGGCGCCGAGCACGAGCAGGAGGACGACATCACGCTGGTCTCCCTGCAGCGCTCCCCATTGGCTTGGCTCCAGGATTCACCACACCAGGACGCACCGTTGCAGGAGCAAACGCGATGACTCAGGTAGCCCGCCCCGCACCTCGTCGGCTCGACGCGTTCGAGTTGCCGAGCCAACCCGGCAACGAGCGCCTCGCGCTGGCCCGGGTCGCGGAGAGCGTGCAAGGCCTGGGCCTGCCCGACGGCCGTCTGGAGAAGCTCAAGACCGCGGTGGCCGAGGCCACCATGAACGCGATCGAGCACGGCAACAAGAACCGGGCCGAGATCCCGGTCGAGGTCGAGGTCACCCAGGACGGCGAGGACATCATCGTGGCCATCAGCGACCAGGGTGGCGACGGGGCCGCCCCGGGCGGCCCCACGGAGGAACCGGACCTGCTCCAGAAGCTGGACGGCGGGCAGAGCCCGCGCGGCTGGGGGCTGTTCCTCATCCGCAACATGGTCGACGCCATGGACATAACAACCAATGGCCAGCGGCACACCATCTGGCTGACCATGCGAACTGGAGGTGCTGCACATGGCGAGCATGTGTGAGGCCACGACCCGGGTACTGCCTGGTGCCGCCGTCATTGAGCTTTCCGGCGAGGTCGACGGGTCCGCCGCCGACGTACTGACCAGCGCGTACGTCAGCGCAGTGGGCAGCAACGCGGACCTCGGCACGGTCGTGCTGGACTTCGCCTCGGTGGACTACATCAACTCCACCGGCATCGCGCTGATCGTCAGCGTGCTGGCCCGTGCCCGGGCCGAACGCCGCAAGGTCGTCGCCAGCGGGCTGTCCCCGCACTACCGCGAGATCTTCGATATCACCAGGCTCTCGGACTTCATCGAGCTCTTCCCGGATCTCGACCGCGCCGTCAGCCAGCTAACCGGACCGGCCGCGTAGCGGCCTCCGATCCACACTTCAGGTCATGCAAGGGTCATTAAGGGGAGGAACTCAGATGAGTGCACCGGCGATCACGATGGATGTCCGGCGGATCGGCGACCAGGTGGCTGTCGTCGATATCAAGGGTGAGGTCACCGCGGCGTGCGAACCCGTGCTGATGTCGGCCTACGAGGCCGCCAGCGACGGCCGGACCAGTCGGCTGGTACTGAACTTTGTCGGCCTTGAGTACATGAACAGCGGCGGCATCGGGATGCTGGTCACCCTGCTGGTGCGGGCCAACCGGCAGCGCCAGGAACTCGCCGCTTACGGCCTGTCCGAGCACTATCGGGAGATCTTCGAGCTCACCCGGCTGGACGAGGCCATCACGATCTACGACAACGAAGAATCGGCGCTCAACGGCGTCGTCAGTAAGAGGGGGAGGCCATGACCGAAACTGCAGGTCCAGACCGGGTGAGATCGGCTGAGCAGATCGGGCTGAGTGCCCGTGAAGCCGCCGCGTCGCCCCCGGCCGGGGCCACCGGCAACGCCCCGCGGCGCGACGCGGACAGCTGGGCTAAGAAGGTCGAACGGCTTGAGGTCAACCCGCGCGATGGTGTGCGCGGGACCAACGTGGCGGGCCGGCGACTCACCGGCCCGGTCCAGGGCTTCGGCAAGATGTGGCAGAAGAGCTACCGGATGAAGGCCGGGGCGGCGATCGAGCCGGAACGGGCGATCGCCACCTGGAAAGAGCACTTCCCGGAGTTCTGGCCTAAGGGCAACCGGTTCGCCGGCGCGCTGACCGGGATCAACCCCGGCGACGTGGCGCTGCTCGACCTGGCCATCGGCGGTGGCGTGAAACTGTCCACCGGCGTCTTCGTCCTGTACGCCGACACCGAGTCGTTCACGCTGATGACTCCGCAAGGGCACATGTTCGCCGGCTGGATCACCTTCTCCGCCGAACGCGAAGGCGACGAAACCGTGGTGCAGGCGCTCGTCCTGATGCGCGCCAATGACCCGCTCTACGAGATCGGGATGACCTTCGGCGGCCACCGCAAGGAGGACAAGTTCTGGGCCGCCACGCTGACCGCGCTGGGGGAGCGGCTCGGTTTGCCCGACCCGCAGGTGGACGCCAAGACCACTTGCGTGGACAGCAAGCGCCAGTGGCGCCACGCCAACAATGTCTGGCACAACTCGATGATCCGCAGCGTGTTGCAGACCCTGACGTTCCGTCGCAACAAGAAGTCCACTTAGATAGAGGAGTCATGCGGGGGAATCCTGACGCGGTGATCGTCGGCAGCGGCCCGAACGGGCTGGCCGCTGCCGTGACCTTGGCTGCGGCCGGGCTGAACGTCCAGGTCATCGAGGGCGCACCGGAGATCGGCGGCGGCTGCCGGACCCAGGAGCTCACCCTGCCCGGCTTCCGGCACGACGTCTGCTCCGCCGCGCACCCGCTGGCCCTGGCCTCCTCGTTCTTCCAGCGTTTCGACCTGGCCGCCCGCGGCGTCCGCTTTGGCCGGCCCGAGGTCGAGTTCGCGAACCCCCTGGACGACGGCCGGGCCGCGATCGTGACCCGCTCGGTGGCCGAGACCGCCGCGCGGCTCGGCCCCGACGCCCGTTCCTACCGGCGCCTGCTCGGCCCGATGGCCCGCCACATGGACGCCATCTGCGCGGAGTTGCTCCAGCCGCTGCGCCGCCCGCCCGCGCACCCGCTGGTCATGGCCGGCTACGGCAGCCGCGCCATCCTGCCCGCCTCCGCTCTGGTCCGGCGCTGGCACACCCCCGAGGCCCGCGCCATCGTGGGCGGCGCCGCCTCCCACTCCATGCTGCCCCTGACCGCCGTCCCGACCGGCGGCATCGGCCTGATGCTGATGGTGCTCGCCCACGGGGTGGGCTGGCCGGTGATCACCGGCGGCAGCGCCCGGATCACCGACGCCATGGCCGACGCGGTGCTCACCGCGGGCGGCAGCATCGAGACCGGCCACTGGGTCCGCTCCCTGGCCGAGCTGCCGCCCAAGGCGGCCGTCCTGCTCGACGTCTCGCCCCGCGGCCTGGCCGAACTAGCCGGCGACCGGCTGCCCGCCCGGTACCGTGCCGCGCTGAACCGGTACCGCTACAACCCTGGGGTCTGCAAGGTGGACTTCGCCCTGTCCGGGCCGGTGCCCTGGGCCAACCAGGACTGCCGCCGGGCCGGCACGCTGCACCTGGGCGGCACCTTCGAGGAGATGGCCCGGGCCGAAGCCGAGGTCGTCGCGGGCAAGCACCCCGAGAACCCCTACGTGCTCGTCGTGCAGCCCGGCGTCGCCGACCCGTCCCGCGCCCCGGCCGGCCGAGACACGCTGTGGACTTACACCCACGTCCCGGCCGGTTCCGACGTGGACGTGACCGACCGTATCGAAGCGCAGATCGAGCGGTTCGCACCTGGCTTCCGGGACCTGGTCCTGGCCCGCGCCGTCCGCACCGCCGCCGACGAGGAAGCCCACAACCCGAACTACGTCGGCGGCGACATCGCGGTCGGCATGCAGACCATGTGGCAGACCGTCTTCCGTCCGACCGTCAAGTGGAACCCGTACCGCACCCCGCTGCGCGGCGTCTACCTGTGCTCCTCGGCCACCCCGCCGGTCCCCGGCGTGCACGGCCGCTGCGGCGAACTCGCCGCCCTGACCGCCCTGCGCGACATGTTCGGCATCCGCCACCCCCCCGACATCAGCCCCGCCCACCTCCGCCCCGCCGTCAAGACCTCCTGATCCCGCCCCCCTACTTCCGGGTCCCCTTGAGGGAGTGGGTCAGGGTGACCCCGGCCCGCCGCTGCGAGGTGGAGTAATAGGCCACGCAGTGCAGCGCGCGGTCCCCTGACGGCCAGGTCGAGGCGTCCGGGATGATGTTGGTCCAGGTGTAGATCGACTTGGCGTACGCGATCCCGATATAGGACCGGAAGGCGCTGTTGCACGCCGCGTTGCCGTCCTTGCTGATCGCACTGGTCCCCGGGAACGGGCTGTTCTGCGGCCAGAAGTTGTTGTCGGCCAGGAACACCTCGGCGGTGTGCGGCTGGTTGCACGGCACGGCCAGGGTCAGCTTGGGCCACGGGTTGCTGGTGTTCAGGGCCATGTTGGCCCCGGCCAGGCAGTCACCGGCGCGCAACTGAAACAGCGGCAGGCTCCCCACGGTCGGCGTGGCCGTGGGGCTGGCCGCGGTCGGACCCGGCCGCGAAGACGTGGCGGGCGAAGCCGCGGGGTGACCGGAACCGAGCGACAGAACCACCGCCGCCACGATCACCGCGCACACCGCCGCCACCGCGCCGACCGCCCACGGCCAGCGCCGCCGCCGTCGCGGCGCCGGCTGCATGAGCGGCGAGTACCACTGCGGGCCCATCTGACCCGGGTACGGCGCCTGCTGCGCCGCCGGCCACCCCGGCGTATCGTGCGGCCACGCCGCTCCCGGGCCGCCCGGAGCGGGAACCGCCGGACCCGGACCGGGAGCCGGACCCGGAGCGGGAACCGCCGGACCGGGAGCCGGACCCGGAGCGGCAACCGCCGGACCCGGAGCCGGACCCGGAGCCGCCGCCATAGCGAGCCCCGCAACCGCCCCCGCGGACCGCACCGCCTCCGCCGCAGGCTCCTCCGCCGCAGGCGCGTCCGCCTCACGCGAGGCGCCGACGACAGCATCCGGATTTGCGTTCGCCACCTGCCGTTCGGCCAACTCCACGAGCCCGGCCGGCAGCCAGTCGGTCAGGTCCGCCGCCGTCGGGTAGGCCGCGGTCAGCTCGGCCAGGAACTCCGAAGCCGTGGGCCGGGCCGCGGCGCTGCGGGACAGGCACCGGCTGATCAGCGGCCGGATCTTGTCCGGGACCTGGTCCAGGTTGGGCGCGCCGTGCACCACGCGGTACAGCAAGGCCGCGGTGTCCCCGCTCCCGAACGGCCCTTCCCCCCGCATCGCGAATATCAGCACGCCGCCCAGGCTGAAGATGTCGCTGGACGGGCCGACCGGCATCCCCTCGGCCTGCTCGGGCGACATGAACCCGGGCGAGCCGATCATCAGCCCGGTGCCGGTCAGCGACGGCGCGTCCAGCGCCGAGGAGATCCCGAAGTCGATGATCCGCGGCCCGTCCGGGGCCAGCAGTACGTTGGACGGCTTGAGGTCCCGGTGGATGACCCCGGCCGCGTGGATCGCGTTCAGCCCTTCGGCCAGCCCCGCGGCTAGCGCCAGCAGCGTCGGGACCGGCAGCGGCCCCTGCTGGTCCACCGCCTCGGCCAGCGACGTGCCCGGCACGTAGGCAGTGACCAGCCAGGGCACCGGGCTGTCCAGGTCGGCGTCGACCACCTGCGCGGTGAACAGCCCGCCCACCTTGCGCGCCGCGGCCACCTCGCGCGCGAACCGGGCCCGGAAGGCGGAGTCCTCGGCCAGCTGCGGCCGGATCAGCTTGACCGCGACCTGCCGCCCGCCCGGTGACCGGGCCAGGTAGACCCGGCCCATCCCGCCGCTGCCCAGCCGCCCCAGCAGCACGTACGGCCCCACCCGCTCCGGATCGTCGGCCTGCAACGCAGCCAAAATGGTCACCCCCAACCCGCTGCCCGACCACGCGCCAGCAGGAATTACCCATACCCACGGATGTGCTCGGCGATCCAGACCGCAAGCTCAAATGGCGGCCTGCCGCAAGCCAGGTCCTACAGTAGTGCGGTTTACGGGCATATGGGGGGTTAAGCGGCGATCGGCCCGATGGCCCGGACCTGCGGAGGCTGCGGTGTCCGCCCGTCGTACCGGAGCCGGCCCGGTGGAGCCCCGGACCACCAGCTCGGGCTCGAAGAGCAACTCCTCGGGAAAGACCGAGACGTTCTCCATCTGGTTCACCAGTAGCGCCACCGCGGCTTTGCCCATCGATTCGATCGGCTGCCTGACCGTGGTCAGCGGCGGATCGGTGCAGTTCATGAACGCCGAGTCATCGAATCCCACCACCGACACGTCGCCGGGGACCGACAGGCCTGCCCGCCGCACGGCCCGGATCGCGCCGAGCGCCAGCACGTCGCTGGCGCAGATCACGCCGGTGACGCCGTGCCGCAGCAGCCGCGTGGTCGCGGCCTGGCCCCCCTCCACCGAGAACAGCGCGTGCTCGACCGGCCCTCCCGCCCCGGCGCGATCGGTGAACGCGGCCAGCTTGCGGCGCGACGGCATGTGATCGGCCGGCCCGGCGACCAGGCCGATCCGCTGGTGGCCGAGCGAGGCCAGGTGAGTGAAGGCCTGCCCGGCCGCGGTCATGTCGTCGGTGGACACGCACGGGAAGTCCAGCCCGTCGATCGACGCGTTGAACAGGACGGCCGGGATCCCGCGGGAGCGCAGCAGCCGGTAGTGGTCGTGCGGCGCGGCCTGCTCGGCGTGGTGGCAGCCGGCGAACACCACCCCGGAGACCTGCTGGTCCAGGAGCATGGCCACGTAGTCGGCCTCCGACAGGCCACCCGCCGTGCGAGTGCACAGCACCGGCGTGAACCCGCGCTGGGCCAGCGCCCCGCCCACCACCTCGGCCAACGCCGGGAAGATCGGGTTCTGCAGTTCGGGCAGCACCAACCCGATGAGCCGCGCGCGTTCGCCGCGCAGCTGAGTCGGCCGCTCGTAGCCGAGCACGTCGAGCGCGGTCAGCACGGCCTCTCGAGTGCTGTCGGATACGCCGGCCTTGCCGTTGAGCACGCGGCTGACCGTGGCCTCGCTGACTCCCACCTTCGTGGCCACCTCGGACAGCCGCCTGCTAGGGGTACGCGTCATGCCTGCAAATGTACGGCATCATCACGCAAGGTTTGCAAAATCTGACTCCCCCCATTCGGCAATTTTTGACCGAACGGACCATCGTGCTTGCGCTCATTTCCGCAAGAGCGACGCAATCAATGTCGGCTAAACCGCGAATCCGCAGGCCAGACCGCTGATTCGCGGTTTCGTAATCAAGTTGTGGCTTTGCAATTTCTCGTTTAGATATTGCAAAGAAAAGTCTTCAAAAGTATGTTAAGCCATCGATATTTTCCACCGCATGTATCGCATGCCCCGCTGGGTAGCAGGAAGGATCGTCGATGCACAGACGGCTCCACGGACGGGCCGGTTACCGAAAGGTAGCCGGGGTCACCGTCACCGCGGCTCTCGGTCTCGCCGCCGTCGCAGCGTGCTCGAGCAGCAGCAGCACCTCAGGGTCCAGCGCCTCCGCCTCAGGCCACGTCACGGTGGGCGGTTTCTGTGCTCCACCGTCATCCTCGCCCGTTCCGTACAAGGAGTGGAACGAGGACGTGGCTGCGTTCGAGAAGGCCAACCCCACCATCACCATCCAGAGCATCTACTCCGCTCAGTGCGACGTCCCCGCGACGCTCACCGCCCAGCTGGCCGCCGGCACCGAACCGGACGTCTACGAGACCTACTTCGGGGACCTCAACCAGGCGCTCGACGCTGGCCAGGCCGCCGACATCACCCAGTACGTGAACTCGAAAACGGTACCGGTCTGGAACGACATCGTGCCGAGCGCGATAGCACCGGTCACCGCGGGCAAGACGCTCTACGGGATACCGATCTTCAACTACACCCAGGGCCTGGTCATCAACCGGAAGCTGTTCTCCAAGGCCGGCCTGAACCCGAACACCCCGCCCACTACCTGGGCTCAGGTGGAGACCGACGCGGCCGCGATCACCAAGCTCGGCAACGGCATCTACGGCTACGGTGACTACAGCGCCGACAACAACGGCGGCTGGCACTTCACCTCTGAGCTGGACGCCAACGGCGGTGCGATGACCAACGCCGCGGGCACCACCGCCAGCTTCGACACCACGCAGGGCATGCAGGTGCTCCAGGCGCTGCACACCCTGCGGTTTACCGACCAGGCCATGAGCCCGTCGGAGGCCCTCGGCTGGGGCACGCTGCAGAAGCAGATGGCGGCCGGCAAGCTGGGCATGTACATCGCCGCACCTGACGACATATACGACGTGATCGTTCCGATCGACGGCGGTAACGTCAACGACTACGGAATGGGCCCGCTGCCCAGCGTCAGCGGCACCCCGGCCGGCACGCTGTCCGGTGGCGACGCGTACCTGTTCGCCAAGCGGGACACCCCCGCCCAGATCGAGGCGGGCATCAAGTGGATCAATTTCGAGGACCTGACCCTGGGCTCGGGACAGTTCAACTTCGCGCGGCTCAAGGCCGACGGCGAGCCGGTCGGCTTCTACGAGCCGCAGCTGTTCCAGGGCGCCACCGGCACCGCCTACACGGCCCTGCTGAACAAGTACACGACGATCAACGAGTCCTACTACACGACGTTCATCCACGCGAACGAGCAGCCCGACGGCCAGCCGACGGACGACCAGGCGCTCTACAAGTCCCTTGACCCGGTCATGCTCTCCGTGCTCACCAACCCGAACGCCAATATCCCGCAGTTGCTCAAGGGTGCGACGAGCACAGTGAACCAGATCCTGGCGAACAGCAGCGGTGGCTGACCTCGTCACCGCGCCGAAAGCGGACAACCTGCCCCCGGCGCGCAGTGCCGCCGGGGGCAGGGCGGCCGCGGGCCGGGCGGCCCGCAAACTCGCCCCCGCGGCCAGGCGCAACCTCTCGGCGTACGGGTTCCTGATCGGCGGCGTGGTGTGCTTCGCCCTGTTCTCCTGGTACCCGATGGCCCGGGAGATCATTATGAGCTTCCAGAAGACCCAGCTGGGCGTGACCAGCTGGGCCGGCCTGGCCAACTACCGGCGCATCTTCAACGACCCGACGTTCTGGACGGCCTGGCGGAACACCGTGGAGTTCACCCTCCTCGCGCTGCTCCTCGGCTTCGCGGTGCCGTTCTTCGTCGCGATCTTGCTGAACGAGCTGCGGCACGCCCAGGGATACCTGCGCTGCCTGGTGTACCTGCCGGTCATGCTGCCGCCAGCGAGTGCGCTGCTGCTGTTCGCCTACTTCTACGACCCGACCTATGGCCTGTTCAACGACATCCTGCACACGCTGCACCTGCCGACCTCGCAGTGGGTGCTGTCGCCGGGCACCAGGTGGCCGACGGCGGCGATGATCTCGGTGGTGATCGCCGCCACGTGGATGAACATGGGCGGCGCCACGCTGGTCTACCTGGCCGCGCTGCAGAACATCCCCGGCGAGCTGTATGAGGCAGCGGAGCTGGACGGTGCCGGGATCGTCAGGAAGATCCGGCACGTCACGATCCCGCAGACCAAGCTGGTCCTGTCCATGCTGCTGCTGCTGCAGATCATCGCCACCATGCAGATGTTCGTCGAGGCGTTCATCCTGGACGGGGGCCAGGGTGTGAACAACAACACCGAGTCCGTGGTCTACCTGATCTACCAGTACGCGTTCGCGATGAGCAGCGCGAGCAACTTCAACAGCGCGGCAGCACTCGGCGTGGTGCTCCTAGTCGTGCTCGCCACGTTCTCCGGAGGTTACGTGTGGCTGACTCGTACGCGCGATCGCTGATCTCCAGCGTCCAGCTGAACCGGGCGCGCGGCAAGATCATCTACCGGATCGTGCTGACCCTGGTGATCGTGATCTTCACCCTCGTCTTCATCGGCCCGCTGTACTTCCTGTTCACCGACGGGCTGAAGTCGACGCAGGAGGCGATCGCGACCCCCCCGACGCTCTACCCGCACGCGCTGCATCCGAGCTCGTACTCGCGGGCGTGGGGTGAGTTCAGCCTGGGGCGGCTGCTGCTGAACACCCTGTACTACGCGTTCGGCGCGCTCGCCTTCCAGCTGGTTTTCGACGTGGCGGCGGCCTACTCGCTGTCCAGGCTCCGTCCCGTGCTCGGCAACGTCATCCTCGCGCTGATGGTCGCCACGCTGATGATCCCGGCCATGGTGCTGATCGTCCCGCTCTATATAACGGTGGCGCACCTGCCGATCGTGAACATCAGCCTGATCGGCTCGCCGGCCGCGATCTGGCTGCCGAGCGTGGCCAACGGGTTCAACATCTTCCTGCTCAAGCGGTTCTTCGACTCGATCCCGGCCGAGCTCACCGAGGCCGCCACCATCGACGGCGCGTCCCCCATGCGCATCCTGCGGTCGATCATCATCCCGATCTCGAGGCCGATTCTCGCCGTGGTGTCGATCTTCTCGCTGGTCGCGGTATGGAAAGACTTCCTGTGGCCGTTGCTGGTCGAGGGCGGGTTTAACCCGCCCAGGGAGACGCTGAACGTCGGCATCTGGACGGCGTCCCAGACCGCGCCGGAGAACATGGTGCTGGCCGCGTCCGCGATAGCCGCCGTGCCCACGATCATCTTCTTCCTGATCTTCCAGCGCAACATCCTGGCCGGCCTGACCGCCGGCGGCATCAGGGGCTGAGGCGACCTTCTCATCACCAAGAAAGCAGGTTTTCCTTGCCTGATATCAGGGACGGCGCCTGGTGGCGCGGTGCCGCGATCTACGAGCTGTACGTCCAGAGCTTCGCCGACGGCAACGGCGACGGGCTGGGCGACCTGGCCGGCGTCCGGGCCCGGCTGCCCTACCTGGCCGCGCTCGGCATCGACGCGATCTGGTTCACGCCCTGGTACCCGTCCCCGAAGTCCGACGCCGGATACGACGTCGCGGACTACCGCTCCATCGACCCCGCCTTCGGCACCCTGGCCGACGCCGACGCGCTGATCGCCGACGGTCACGCGCACGGCATCAAGACGATCATCAACATCGTCCCGAACCACTGCTCGGACCAGCATCCGTGGTTCCAGGCCGCGCTGGCCGCCGCGCCCGGGTCCGCCGAACGCGCCAGGTTCTGGTTCCGGCCCGGGCGGGGGCCGGGCGGGGACCTCCCGCCCAACAACTGGCGCTCTATCTTCGGCGGCCCCGCCTGGACCCGGGTCAGCGCGCCAGACGGCACGCCCGGTCAGTGGTACCTGCACCTGTTCGACCCGCAGCAGCCCGACTTCAACTGGGCCAACCCCGAAGTCCGGGCCGAATTCGAGGCGGTGCTGCGGTTCTGGTTCGACCGCGGCGCGGACGGCATCCGGATCGACTCGGCCGCACTGCTGACCAAGGACCCCCGCCTGCCCGACATCGAAGCCGGCGACCCGTCGTCCTACACCGACCGCGACGACGTGCACGACATCTACCGGGCCTGGCGCGCAGTCGCCGATCAATACCCCGGCCGGATATTGATCGGCGAGATCTGGCTGGCCGACGCCGCCCGGCTGGCCAGGTACCTGAGCCCCGACGAGCTGCACAGCGTGTTCAACTTCCCCTACCTGTGCTGTCCGTGGGACGCCAAGCGGCTGCGTGAGGTCATCGAGAGCACGCTGGCCTTCCACGCCGCCGCCGGCGCGCCGCCCACCTGGGTGCTGTCCAACCACGACGTGGACCGGCACGTGTCCCGTTACGGCCGCGCCGACACCTCCTTCGGCCTGGACCGGCGCGATCATAGCCAGCCGGTCGACCTGGAGCTGGGCACCCGCCGGGCCCGGGCCGCGGCGCTGCTCACCATGGCCCTGCCCGGCTCGGTCTACCTCTACCAGGGCGAGGAGCTGGGCCTGTGGGAGGTCGAGGACATCCCGGATGAGCGCCGCCAGGACCCGATCTGGTTCCGCACCGCGGGCGCCGACCCCGGCCGGGACGGCTGCCGGGTCCCGCTGCCCTGGGCCGGCCTGGAACCCCCGTTCGACTTCTCGCCACCTGAGGCCAGCACGCCGCCCTGGCTGCCCCAGCCCAAGGAGTGGCGCGAGCTGACCGTCGAGATCGAGGACGGCGATCGGGGCTCGATGCTCGAGCTGCACCGCGCCGCGCTGCGGCTGCGCCGCGCCGAGCTCGCCCTCGGCGACGGGCTCATGAACTGGCGGCCCGCGCCTGCCGGGGTACTCGCCTTCGACCGCGGCGACCTGACCTGCCTGGCCAACCTCTCGCCGGTCCCGGTCCCGCTGCCCGCTCACACCGCCGTCCTCCTGGCCAGCGGCCCCCTTACCGACGGCCTCCTGCCTCCCGACACCGCCGTCTGGCTCCGCACCCCCGGCGTTTCCGCGCAAACGCCCCGCGCATGACAGCCGTCGGCCCGGCCGCCAGAAGGCAGCCGGGCCGAGGTTCCTGGTGTCTGACTAGTTGCTACGCAGCCAGGTCGCGCTGAACGCCTCTCCGCCGCTGAGGTTGGAGATGGTGTCCTTGTCGCGGCCCGAGTTGTCGATCATGATGATCTCGGTCAGCCCGCCCGCGTTGCCGATGGCCGACCCGTTGGCCGTCGAGCCGCTGAAGCTCATCGTGCCGAAGTCGGCCAGCGGCAAGATGCCGCCGCCCGCCGTGCAGCACGGTGCCTCGACGATGACCTCCGCCGAGGACAGGGCCGGCGTCGAGGTCAGGGACGCCGTCGTGGTGTGGCTCCAGCCCTGCGTGGCGTCCGCGATGTACAGCTTGAAGGTGTCGCCGCTCACGTAGGTCACGGTGGCGGTGAAGTGGTCGCCGGCCCGGACCGTATTGGAGTAGTTCTCCGACGGACCCGGATACATCTCGTACCAGGCGTAGTACTCGGCGGTGCGCCCGACGCAGTCCACCTCGCTACCGGTCTGCTCCACCGTGCTGCTGGTGTAGCCGTCCAGCCCGACCCAGAACGCGGCGTACTGGTCGCCCCGGCTGCAAGTGCCGGCCGGCTGGACCCAGCTCGCCGAGACGCTGGTGTACCTGCCCGTGGTCCCCGCATAGCCAGACCAGTTGGTGCTCTCCGCCTCGTAACTGAGACCGCGCGTGTGGGCGGCGCTCACGCCCATCAGGTGATCCAGTCCGCCGGGGGAGAAGTGCGCCGCGGCGGGCGCGGTTGGCGCGGCCGAGGCGCTAGTCGCGGTGAGGGCTGTCCCGACGGTCAAAAACGCCAGGGCCAGGACCATGGACCATCGTCGTAGCATGCAGACTCCTTTGGGTGTCGGTAGCCGGGCCCGATGCGAGGACGCGAGAGCAGGTCTTGCTCGTGATGGATTGCGTCGCCTTCTGTCGGGCTAGCTGGGGGTCGCCACGAGTTGACTCTCGGTGAGAGTAACCCACCAGAGCGGGGGAAAGGAAGGCCTATAAAGCGAATTTGGCCGACTTGGTTGATTCTTGAAGAACCAGCCCCAAATACCCGAACATCCAGGTCAGTCCGATTCGGGCCATGCTCAGCCCGACACCCGCGCGCCCGTTAGCTGCTGGTCCCGCCGGTTTCTCCGCTGGCGCCGCCGGTTTCGCCGCTGGTCAGCTCGTGCGGCGTGCTGGCCGGTCCGAGCTGCGCCTTGAGCGCGCTCAGCTCGCTTTCCACGTCGGCATCTGTGCCAGCTTGATCGAGTTCCTTCTGGATGTCGTCGGTGCTGCCGCCCACGTCCTCGAGCACGCCGGACTGCAGCAGCTCGTCCAGGGCGCCGGCCCGCGCCTGCATCTGGGAAATCTTGTCCTGCGCCCGGGCTAGCTCCGCCCCCGAGTCCGACAGCGTGCCCGAGATCCCCGCCACGCTCTCGTTCACCGAGCTCACCGCGCTGGCCGCGGTGTACTGGGCCTTCAGCGTCTCCTTCTGGGTCCGGAACGAGTTGACCCGCTGCTGCAGCGCGGCCAGGGTCTGCTCCAGCTTCTGCTCCTGCTCGGCGAGCTGCTGGTGCTGCGCTTCCATGGGTTCGATCTGGGCCTGGGCCGCGGCCTTGCGCGACAGCGCCTCCCGGGCCAGGTCCTCCCGCCCGATGGCCAGCGCTCGCTTGGCCTGGTCCTGCAGGTGGTCCACCGAGTGCTGCAACTGCTGTTCCTGCAGCTCGAGCTGCTTGCGCGAGGCCGCCACCGACACCAGCGCCTGGCGCACCTTGGTGAGCTGATCGAGCATCTGCTCGTAGGACAGGTCGAGCATCTCGTCGGGCTTTTCCGCGGCGTCCAGCGCCCGGTTGGCCTTGGCGTTGAGAATATCCCGAGCCCGTTGGTAAAGAGTTGCCATGTCGATGTGCTCCTTAGTCGACGGTGACCGTCCAGCTCCTAGCCGCAAATCTAGCCGCCGCCCACCCCGCCCGGTCCGCCACCCGCTTGACGGCATCCTCGCCTCAGACCCGCCTGCTGGGCGAGCGCCGCAAGCGATTCGCCGAACGCTACGTGGAGCCGCTGGTCGCGGAGGCCGGCAGGCTCGGGATTGACGCTAACGAGCTGGTCGCGCTGATCCGCGAGGCCAGCTATCCGCAGGGAGGCACGACACTATGACCCCAGCGATCTCGGTGACCGGGCTGACCCGCCGCTACCGCGGCGAGCTCGCCCGGGCAGGGCGACCTGGGGCACGTGACCCTCCAGGAGGTGGACCGGGCGCTGGCGGTCAACGTGCGCGCGGTGTTCCTGGCCTGCCAGGCGGCGGTCCGGCACATGAGCCGGGGTGGCCGCATCATTAACGTCGGCACGTGCCTGACCGAGCGCGTGCCCGGCCCGGGCATGACCCTGTTCGCGATGAGCAAGTCCGCATTGACCGGGCTCACCAAAGGACTGGCCCGCGACCTGGGGCCGCGCGGGATCACTGCCGCGGTCGTGCAGCCCGGCCCCATCGACACCGACGCCCACCCGCCGACGGGCCAGGCTCCGATTTCGTCCGCAACCTCACCGCGCTGGGCCGCTTCGGCACGGTCGACGACATCGCCGTCGCCTACCTCGCCGGCGACGGCCGCTATATCACCGGCACCGCAATCAGCATCGACAGAGGATTCGCAGGCTGATCCCTCACGGGCACGGCCTGTCCGCTCGCGGCGGAGCCGACCGGACAGCTCGCCCCCGACGTCCTCGCCCCGGCATTGCCCAGTGGCTTTCATTGCGGCCCGTCGCGGGCCGCGCTCCTATCGCGTGCGGTAGGCGTCGGCGCGGTGCGTGACGGAGGTGATGACGATCGTAACCTGCTCGTCCTCGATTAGGTACAGCACCCGGTACTCGCCTCTGCGCGCCGAGTACTGCGGCGCGAGCGGCTCAAGGAGTGGCTTGCCGACCCGGTGCGGGTTTTCCGCCAGCGGGCCGTGGATGAATTCCCAGCACGCGGCCGAGATCTTCTCGGGCATCCGCTGCAGCGCCCGGACCGCCGCTGGGCGCAGCACGACCCCGTAGCTCACCGCGCCCGCTTCCCGCGTGCCGCGATGAGGGCGTCCAGCGTCGCCATGCAGACGGGGTCCGGCAGGCCGCGGGCGTGCATGTCGGCTACCACGTCCGCGTCGTCGCCGATATCGATACCCTGCGCCCGGGCGGCCATGATCTTCTCCATCTCGCCGGCCGTGACATAGCGGCCTGCCGCGGAGTCCGCCTTCGACTGCGCGACATCCTGCATCGCGGCCGCGTCGGCGAGCACGTCAAGCGTTTCCATGATCGACTCGAAGTCCTCGTCGGAGATCATCCAGACCACCGGGACTCCGTTGCGGGTCACCAGGACCCGCTGGTGGGTAGCGAC
This sequence comes from uncultured Actinomycetes bacterium, assembly GCA_963787645.1. Classification (GTDB taxonomy): domain Bacteria; phylum Actinomycetota; class Actinomycetes; order Streptosporangiales; family Streptosporangiaceae; genus Palsa-504. The sequence continues at coordinate 200,177 of CAWBDS010000002.1, forward strand.
AGCCTCATCGACGAGCGCCGAGAAGTTCTGCCGGGCCTCGGCAAGAGGAACAGTCGTCATGTACAGAATTATAGTGCACGGTCGGGCTCGATACATAGCCCCGGATAGTGACCGTCCCGTCCTCCTGGACGGCGAACTCCACCTCATCGCCTTCCCCGATGTGCAGTGCGCGCCGGATCTCCTCTGGCACGGTGAGCTGTGCCTTCGGGCGACCTTGACGCGGGCGGTCATCCGGGGCTCCGGCTCAGCCTTGGCGGCGGGCACAGCCATGAACTCACATCTCCAGATCGGTTCGGATTTTCCTACTATCCGAATTTACCGTCGACGTGCCGCGACAGTGGCAACGGCCGCCACGGCGCATCGACGATGCCAGGCGGAAGATCAGGAGACGTTTCCATGAGTCCGGCCATGCGGCCGATATCGGCGCCCGCGAGCCCGGCTTGAACCCGTCACCGCCGACGACCGCAAGAACGTCACCTCAGCCCGCGGTCTCGCCCGCGACTGGAGAAGGCATCCGATCCGCCAGGGTCGGCGAGGCGCCAACAGCGGGCCTTTCGCCTACCGGGCGACACGCTTTCCGCTGGTCAGGCGGCACATAATGCGCAACGGCGCCGACAACCCCGTAACGGGATTGAGACGCTCATCGTCGCGGGCATTCAGCGGATCGATCGGGAGGTCAGGTGCGGTTAGCTATCCAAGCCCTGGGCCATCAGCGTCTCGCCGACCATGACGTCGGATGCCGCGATCAGTTCGGTGAACACGGGTAAGGCGGCGGCGTGCACTTCGCTTGAGGTGTGGGCCGTGAAGGCAGCATTGTCGGCGTAGACCTCGATGGTGAAGAACACGTGCGGGTCGTCCTTGGACCGGTTGACTGCATAGATGACGGTGCCAGGTTCCCCTCCGCTAGCTGGAGCAAGGGCGCGAACGCGGCAACGTACTCGTCGGCCCTGCCTTCTTTGACGGTAACGCGGGCAATGATGACGACATGCGGCATGACACCCTCCTGGTGGCCCGGCGCATCGTGCGTTACGCGAGCGTGCCTGAACGCCTTTGTGGCTGCTCGCCTGCTATGTGGCGAGGCCGAGGCGGCGCAGGGCGCTGTGGGGGAAGCCGAGTTCGATGGCGCTCACTTCGTCGAGCCGGGCCTGCTGCGCGGGATCGAGGCGGGTATCTAGCGCCCCGAGGTTGTCCTCTAGCTGGGCGAGGCTGCGAGCCCCGACGATGGGCGCGGTGACGGCTGGGGTGAGCAGCGTCCAGGCGAGCGCGACTCGTGAGGGCGTGGTGCCGAGTTCCGCGGCGATGTCTTTCACGGTCTCGGCGATGTCCAGTCCGCGCGGGGTCAGGAACCCGTTTCCCGCCGCGACCTCTTTGCGGCTGGATGCCGCGCCTTCCGGGCCGGGCGCCAGGTCGGAACGGCTGTACTTGCCGGTGAGGACCCCGCTGGCCAGCGGAGACCAGCAGATGACCCCGAGCCCCATCGTCGCCGCCATCGGGATGAGGTCACGCTCGACAGTCCGCTCGATGAGGTTGTACGGGATCTCCAGCGCGATGAGCGGTGCCCAGCCGCGCAGGTCCGCGATGGCCTGCATCCGCGACACCTGCCACGCGGGGACATCGGACATGCCGATGTAGAGGACCTTGCCGGCCCGGACCAGGTCGTCCATCGCCCGCAGCACCTCCTCGACGGGGGCGAGGCCGTCCCACATGTGCAGGTACAGCAGGTCGACGTAGTCGGTCTGGAGGCGGGACAGGCTGCCCTCGACGGACCTGACCATGCTCTTGCGGGACGTGCCGCCCGAGTTGGGATCACCCGGGCGGGTCGCCATCGTGTACTTGGTGGCGATCACCAGCTGGTCGCGGCGCGAGCGGGCGAACTCCCCGACCATCTGCTCCGCGGTCCCGTTCGTGTAGGCGTTGGCCGTGTCGATGAAGTTCCCGCCGCGCTCGACGTAGGCATCGAAGATCTTCCTGGTTTCGTTCCGGTCAGCGCCCCAGCCCCAGTCGGAGCCGAAGGTCATCGTCCCCAGCGCCAGCGGCGAGACGCGCAGCCCGGACCGCCCAAGCAACCGGTACGCGCCGAGCGACAGGCCCGGCCCGGATCCGCCCACGTCGTTGTCTTCGGAAGTGAAGTCTCCCCGCGACGTCATCGTCTCTGCCATCGTTCTCCTCTTGGGCTGGTGGGCACTCAGCCAAGGATGTCCAGCGCTCGGGGCAAAATCAACGGGGCAATCCGCAACGATCGATAACCTGGGCGCATCGATGCCTAGGGAATGTCCGGACCGGGAGGAGGCGGCCGCGTTGGACTTCACCCAGATCGAGGCGTTCTTGATCCTCTGCGAGGAATTGCACTTCGGGCATACGGCGGAGCGCCTGTACGTGTCCCAGCCGAGGGTCAGCCGCCTCATCGCAGACCTGGAAAACGATATCGGAGGGGTGCTTTTCGAGCGCACCAGCCGACGCGTCGCACTGACTCCGCTCGGCGTGCAGCTGCGCGACCGCCTCGCTCCGGCCTACGAGCAACTGACGGCGGTGCTGGCCGAGGCTCGCACGGCCGCCCGTTCCCCGGCGGGGCTGCTGCGCCTCGGGTTCGCCGCGACGACAGCCGGCCCAGCCCTCGACCGCCTGGTCATGGCCTTCGAGCGCGCACACCCCGATTGCGCCGTGTCGCTGCAGGAGGTGGCACTCGCCGATTCGTACGGTCCGCTGCAGTCGGGCGAGATCGACGTGCTGGTGTGCTGGCTCGTCCTCGACAATCCCGGCCTCACCATCGGCCCCGAGATCGCCCGGTACCCGCGGGCGCTGGCCGTCGCCATCGATCACCCGCTGGCCCGCGAGCAGAGCGTGTCGGTCGAGGTACTCGCCGACTACCCAGTCCCGAACTGGGACTACCACGGCCTGGCCGACCGCGTCCGGGAAGCGATGGTGGCGTCGCAGACCCCGTCCGGACGCCCCGTCCAAGTGCACCATTCAGCCGTCCGAACCGTTGGTGAAGCGGCCAGCCTCATCGCCCGCGGCCAGGTCGTGGTCCCCACCGTGACGACACAGCACTTCCCAAACGACCAGATCGTGCTCATACCGATCCGCGACATGCCCCCGGTGCCGCTCGGGCTCATCTGGCGCACCCTCCACGAGAACGAGCGGATCCGCGCTCTCGCGAAGGTCGCTAGGAGCCTCCCACCCTGAGAAGGCAGGACACCAGCGCGCAGATCAGTCGCAGCACTCCAAGACGTTCGATCCGGATGCCACAGCCGAGCAGAACGGCGATTTAACGCGATCGGGACTGGCTCGGCATGGGAGCCGGCCACGCGCAGTGGCACCGGATCTGCGCGCCTGCGGCTGGACGCTGAACCGTGAGCCGTGGTCGCCGGTCAGGTGAAAGACGAGATCTCCGGCGCGGTTGATGCGATCATCTGGTCGACTGCGCTGAGCGCCGAGCGGATCCGGCCTGGGTGCCGTGCCGCGACCGTTGCGGCGTCTTCGCCGGCGAGGATGGCTCGGATGGCCTCGAGGTGGACGGTGCGGTAGGCGGCGACAGCGAGTGCCGCGGCAAGCTCGGGTTCGGCTGTGCCGGTGGCGGCCATGGCCTGCGCCAGCTCGGTTGACAGCTGGTCGGCAAGCTCCCGGGCCCGTGCCTGCAGCGCGCGTGAGGTCGCCACCGTCCGCCACCACGGGATCATGTCGGCCTGCATGCCGTAGGGTGCCCGGCCCGCCCGGGCGGCGGCTATGAGGGTGTCGCGGAGCGCGCTGACCGCTGATGTCCCGGCTGGGCGGTCCCGGATGGCCCGAGTGATCTGGCCGGCGACCTCGGGGTAGCGGTCGAAGAACAGGTCTTCCTTGCGCGGGAAGTGAGCGAAGACCGTTGGCCGGGCCACGTCGGCGGCCTCGGCGATCTCTGAAACGGAAACCTGGTCGAACCCGCGGCGCAGGAACAGCGCCGTCGCCGCGTCGGAGATGCGCTGGCGGGCCTCCGCCTTCTTGCGTTCCCGGCGCCCAGGGTGCGCGCCCGCCGTGACGCCGTGACGGCCTTCAGCAGCCATGCGCTGACCATACCAGGTAAGAAAACATACCCAGTATGGATTTTAGGTTAGGGTGGCTGTCATGCGGAACTACGGGATCAACTACGACACCGGAATTACCGCCGATGGGGACTGCACCCGCAAGCGCTTCGACGACGCGGTGGTGCGGCGGGAATTGCAGATCATCGCCAGCGACCTGCACGCGACCGCGGTGCGGGTATCCGGCGATGACCCGCGGCGGCTGGCGCGGGCCGGCCAGCATGCGCTTGCCGCCGGGCTGGAGCTGTGGTTCTCGCCAGTCCCGGTAAACCTGGAACCCGGTGCGCTGCCCGGGTACTTTGCCCGCTGCGCACGCGAGGCCGAACGGCTCCGGCGGGCGCATGAGGGCCGGGTGGTGCTCGTGCTCGGCTGCGAGATATCGCTGTGGTGTGCCGGGTTCTTCCCCGGCGGCGACAGTGTGCTCGGCCGCATCGCCGCGGTGACCGACCCGGACCTGCGGCGCAAGCCGGACGTGATGGCAGCGCTGGGCAGCGGGCTGGAGCGGGTCAGGCATACGCTCCGGGACGTCGTGCGTGCCGCCGGGGAAAGGTTCGCCGGGCCAGTCACCTACGCGGCCGCACCGTGGGAAACCGTCGACTGGGAGCTGTTCGACCTGGTCTCCGTCGATGCCTACCGCGACGCGGGCAATGCCGCCGGCTACCGGGACGCACTGCGCGCCTGCCGGCGCTTCGGCAAGCCCGTGGCGGTCACCGAGTTCGGCTGCTGCACCTACCGCGGCGCGGCCGAACGCGGCGGCCTGGGCTGGATGATCACCGACGAAAAATCCGACCCGCCCGTCATCCCCGGGACCTACCAGCGCGACGAGGAGGAACAGGTCAGGCACCTGCACGACATGCTCGCGATCTACGAAGCCGAAGACATCGACTCCGCGTTCTGGTTCACCTTCGCCGGATACGGACAGCCCCGGCACCACACCGACCCGCACCGCGATCTTGATCTGGCCTCCTACGGAGTCGTAGCCGTCCTGCAGCATGGACGCGGCACCACCTACCCGGACATGGCCTGGGAGCCAAAGCAGGTCTTCGGAGCGCTCGCCGCCGCCTACGCCCGCGCCCGGCCATGACAGCAGGCAAGCCACCATCGGTTGCTGCGCCCCGCATGCGCCCATAGGCAGCGAGCCTTGTCCGCTGGTGAGACTGGCCGCTGCGATGTAGTGAACCACGATGGTGGCGGCAGCGCCCGGCCAGGCCCGGCCAACAAACGCGCCGAACGGCGGGGACTGCGCGCGAACCGAGCACTGCCCGGTCACGTTAGGTTAACGAAACGGCCGTCTCAAGGCTAACTAACTGTCCTATTGAGCTAGGCTGCAGGGGCTGGTTTCCTTGGGCTTCCTTGGGCTTCATCCTGCTGTAGCGGCTCAAAGCCGTGGACACGGACGTAGCCGCCTGGGGCGTCGAGCACGCGGTAGACCGCTGCGGGTACGGCTGTCAGCCTTCCCTGCTCAGGAGGCATAGGATGCGCAGCGGTGCCGGCAAGTCCGTTACGGGATTGTGACAACCATATGGCCCGATTCCCTGCCACGCCCCCAGCAAGAACGACCCTACGCCCGTCCGGGTGAGGCGTGGCAGGGGACTTCCGGCACACCGCAGACGAGTCGGCAGCCGGCCTGCCGTTCGGGCGAGGACCCGCCGGAATGCTGCTCTGCCTGCGCTGATCCCAGGTATCAGCTCTCGGATGATGACCGAGAGTGGATAGCGCGGGTCGTGGATAGCCTTGGCCCGCTGAGCCAGCGGCAGCGTGATGCGCTGGGTAGGCTGTTCCATAAGCATAAGCATGGGTAGCGGGTCACACGCGGCCTATAACAGTCCGGCACCTAGTTGCGTCCGGCAAGGTGGTGTACTGACCGGCCCCGTTGATGGGCGTGGCGCAGGCGTGTAAGGCGGCCACCGCGTGATTCTTTGGAAGACCTCTCACAGTGCTTCTGAAGGAGACACGACGGTGACCGCTCCCAGCAGTATCGACCCTGCCCGCTTCCTGCACGACCAGCTGGAGTCCGCGTCGCCGGACCTGCTGCGCTCGATGCTGGCCACCTTCATCAACGCGCTGATGTCGGCGGAGGCCGACGCGATGTGCGGCGCCCCGTACGGGATGCCGGGCCCGGACCGGGTCAACGTCCGCAACGGCTACCGGCACCGGGACTTCGACACCCGCGCCGGGACCCTGGACGTGGCCATCCCGAAGCTGCGCTCGGGCTCCTATTTCCCGGACTGGCTGCTGGAACGCCGGCGCCGCGCCGAGGCGGCCCTGACTTCGGTGGTGGCGACCTGCTACCTGCTCGGGGTCTCCACCCGGCGGATGGAGAAGCTGGCGGAGACTCTCGGGATCACCCGGCTGAGCAAGTCGCAGGTCAGCGAGATGGCTCGGGACCTGGACGGGCAGGTGGAAGCGTTCCGGACCCGGCCGCTGGACGCCGGGCCCTACACCTTTGTCGCCGCGGACGCGCTGGTGCTCAAGGTCCGCGAGGGCGGCCGGGTCGTCAACGTCCACGCCCTGCTGGCAGCCGGGGTGAACAGCGACGGGCACCGGGAGATCCTGGGCCTGCAGGTCACCTCGGCTGAGGACGGCGCCGGATGGCTCGGGTTCTTCCGGGACCTGACCGCCCGCGGCCTGACCGGAGTCCGGCTCGTCACCTCCGACGCCCACCGCGGCCTGACCGACGCCATCGGCGCGACCCTGCCCGGCGCCAGCTGGCAAAGATGCCGCACCCACTACGCCGCCAACTTGATGTCCGTCACCCCGAAAGCGTCCTGGCCCTGGGTCAAGACCCTGCTGCACTCGGTCTATGACCAGCCCGACGCCGCCAGCGTCCACGACCAGTACGACCGGCTCACCGACGCGATCGCCGCCAAGCTCCCCAAGGTCGCCGCCCACCTGGACGCCGCCCGCGCCGATGTCCTGGCCTTCACCGCCTTCCCCAAGGAACTGTGGCGCCAGATCTGGTCCAATAATCCCCAGGAACGGCTGAACCGCGAGATCCGCCGGCGGACCGACATCGTCGGGATCTTCCCCGGCCGCGACGCCCTGATCCGCCTCGTCGGCGCCGTCCTGGCCGAACAGCACGACGAATGGACCGAAGGACGGCGCTACCTCGGCCTGGACATCCTGACCCGATCCCGCATCACCCTCGCACCCACCGCCACGGAGGTAACCCCCGACAACGACATCCCCGCGCTCAGCGCCTAACCCAACCCAAAAGAATCACGCGCTAACCGCGAAACACCACGCCGCAGGACTTGACCCGGCACCTGACTGGCAGGCGCGCTAGCGGTCTCTGTCTTAGTGTCTACCTGCGGGTACTCGGTTGTACTGGTTGCAATAGAGCCCCTAGTAGTGCCCACACCACCTTCCCGCCGCTGTGGTGCGGGAAGTGATCCCATCGTGCGCTGAGGGTTTCCACCAATAGCAGGCCGCGCCCGTTCTCGGTGTCGGCGCTGGTACTCACGCGCACCGGAGGGAGAGGATTCGCGTCCCACACCAAGATCAGGAGCCGCGCCTGGTCGGCCAGCAGCCAGAGCCGCACCGGGGCGGTGCGCCCGTCGGCCTGCGTTATCTGTACCGCATTCGTCACGATCTCCGAGACAAGCAGTTCGGCGCTGTCGGTCAGGTCTGCGACCTGCCATTCCCAGAGCAGGTGCCGGGTATGCAGGCGGGCGCACGGCACAGCGCTGGGGAGTGCGCCCAGCTCAAGGTAGCTCCGCAGCGGCCAGCCGGCAGTAATGTCGTTGCCCTGCGGGTCCGCAAGCGGCGGAATCCGCGCCGCAGTACCGGCCGGGCGGTCGTCATGACGGGCGTGCCGCCTGTCTGCCTGGCAGTACCGATGATGCCGCACATGGTGATCTTCCTATCGGATTCAGCCCGCCCGCCCCCGCCCGGTACTGTCGGCGGATATCACGCGCGCCCAGTTCCCCCGGACGGGCGCACACTCAGGCCGAGCACAGCGTGCTCTGCGGTGGTGAGCTGATCTAGCAGCAGCCAGGGGTTCACGTCCGGGTCGCGCGCCATGCGGCGCAGCCACGCCCCGGCCGCGCAGGTGTCACCGCTGATTACGTGGCCGATGAACCGTCCGGCTAGGTTCCGGTGCCGGGCCATGGTGATGTCATCGCCGGCCGGCGGGAACGCGCACGCCGACGCGGGCGCTGGTGCCCACTCGTCAGATCCGGCGATCATGCTCGGTGCTATCTCAGCCGGCGGCACCTTCGAAGCGGTGGCCAGCGCGTTGACATGATCGCGGCGGGTGAGGTTCCGGGAACTGCGTCGAAGTAGCCACCCTGCCCGACTCCACGCGGCTGGTCCGCGACTCCAAGAACCCCGGAGGACCAAGGCTGACCGTCCCGGCCTCCGGGTGGCGCGCGTTCACCGAGGCGATAAAGCGGGGACGCGAACCGAAGTAACGGGGCCAGGAACCAAGGAGACCCGCGTGCGCAGGTTGCGCGGGGGTTCTTCTCATCCCCGCGTCGGTGGCTCCGCCGCTGCGGTTCGTGTGCCCGTTCACGGATCAGCGGACAGGCAGTAAGGATGAGAAGCGCGCGGTGGCGGCCGGGCCAGCTTATCTGACCAGCCATAGCCGGGGTGCTGGTCCGCTGCGTGGCGCGGCACCGGAGCCATTGTCACGCTGCTCGTGCCGTCTGCGTACCGGGCGTCGGCGCGGAAAATCCGGGCTGGATACCAGTGCCGGGGAGCGGATCGCCCAGGATGCGGAGCATGATGCGTGGGCCGGTGTAGCGGTCGCGGCCGTGCAGCCAGCGGGTGTTGCTGACCAGCAGGCCTTGCCCGGCGCGGAGCTGGACAGCATGCAGGTGCTGGGTGATCGCGGCACGGAGCAGCGGGATGACCGGGGTGGCGTCGGCGGAGAACATGGCCAGGTCATCGAGGCGGAGCCGGATGCGTGCCCGGCCCGGGCCGGCCGGCTCGCAGACGGGGCCGAGGTATCCGCCTGCGGTGCCGAAGTAGGCGGCTCGTGGCGCGGATAGCGCTTGCAGGGCGGCGGGGTGCTGTCCGGCGAGGGTCGCGGTGATCCGGGCGGCGTCGGCCAGCAGCGTGGTCCCGCCCTGGCTGGCGGGCTGTTGGCAGGCCAGCAGGAGCAGGCCGGGCGGGTCGGGCAGGCTGGTTCCGTCGGTATGCGGGATCAGCTCGGCGTCGGTGAACGCGGCGTAGCCGGGGTCCCTGGTCCGGGTGTCGGTAATCACGGTCACCCCGTCCGGCCCGGCGTCACGGTGCGGCCGGATGCTCACCAGCGCGCGTGCCGCGTTGGCCAGCGTGGTGCGGTCGGTGATCCCGGTGAAGGTCACCAGGCCGTGCTCGCGCAGCAGCGCGATGACGCGCGGCTGCTGGTCCGGGTCAAGGATGTCGGCGTGGTGGGCGTAGAAGGTGTCCATCGCTGCTCCTGCGGCGTTTCACGTTGCTGTTACCGAAAGGGTGGGGCTAGCTGGCGGCGATGGCTAGTGACAATCTGTCACGCCCGTCCGCCGGGTGCACTAGGTTGCCGTGTAGGGTCGGGTGAGGTGCGGCGGCCGAAGGAGTTGAGCAGGCAGGTGAGCGCGAGCGCGCCCGTGCGGGGCGGTGAGGCCGGGCGCACGTTCCCGGTGTCGGTCAAGGGAGTGAGTGTCCAGGCCGGGAAGGTGCTGCTGCTGGAGAACGAGCGGGGCGAGTGGGAGCTGCCCGGCGGCAAGCTCGAACTCGGGGAAGACCCTGTCGATTGCGTGGTGCGCGAGATCGGTGAGGAGGCCGGCTGGAAGGTGACGGCCGGGCCGCTGCTGGACTGCTGGCAGTATCACATCAGTCAGGGCCGCGACGTGGTGGTGGTCACGTACGGCTGCCACGTCATTAGCACCGACCCCCCTGTCGTCAGCCATGAGCACAAGCGGGCTGGGCTGTTCGGTCCCGGCGAGGTGCCCGACCTGGTCATGCCTGACGGCTACAAGCGGTCGATCGCGGCCTGGTTCACCCGCCTGAACGGACAGGCAGTCCCCTAACGGGAGGGCTGGGATGAGCGGACGCTGCGGTCAGTGCGGAGCGCCGGGCTCACCCTCGGGTCTGGCGGCGTGCTGCGCGGCGTGCCAGCGCCCCGCGCCGCTGGCGATACCGGGCGCGGGTCCGGCCGGAGCGGCGGCGTGGCTGCCAGCAGCAGAGCGGGCCGGGGTCGGCGGGGATCTGGGGGCGATCTTGCGCGGGTACCGGCAAGCCAGTTCCCTGACCCAGCAGCAGCTCGCGGGCATACTCGGCTATGACCGCACCTACATCTCGCTGATCGAGTCCGGCCGCCGTAACATCACCGACCGGGGCACGCTGGCGCACATCGCGCGCACGCTGGCCATCCCGCCGCACATGCTCGGGATCGCCGGCCCGGACGACGCGGACTTCACCGCCATGCTCGCGTTCGGCACCTCGGTCATCCGGCTGGCCCAGATCGCCCGGCAAAGCGGCCGGGCGGCCGAGGCGGTCAGCGAGCTGTGGCCGCTGATCACCCGGCTGGAAGCCCGCGTCGCGGGCGGGTATGCCGAGCAGGAGGCGATGAGCCTGCTGGCCCAGGCGCGGATGTCGCTCGGGGTCGCGCTGGGGCACCTGCTGCCCGATGAGCGGCTGGCCACCGCCGCCCGGTGGACCGGCCGGGCGCTGCGCATCGCCTGGCACCTGCAGGACCGGCCGCTGCTCGGGCTGGTACTGCGGATGCACGGCAACGAGCTGCGCAAGGCCGGGCATCCCGCGGCCGGGATCATCCGGCTCCGGCAGGCCCTCCAGGTCCACGATCACCCGGTGCGGCAGGGCGCCGGGCTGGTCCTCCTGGCCCGCGCGGCAGCCGAGTCCGGGCAGGCCGACCTGTTCGACGCCACCGCCAGCCAGTGCGTCCAGGCGGTAGAGAAAGCACCAGAGCACGATGTGCTGTTCAGCCCGTTCACCGTCCGGGAGGTCCGCCTGCGCGGGCTGCTGGCGACCGGACGTACTGCTCAGGCCACCGACCTGGCCGGACGCTACCCGGCCGGCAGCGGGCCGCCGTCCCCGCACTGGCGGGTCATCGAGCGGATCACTACCGCTGAAGTGCTCGCCAGGGCCGGAGACGAGCGCACCGCCGAGAGCATGCTGACCGCCGCCATCAGCGACGCCGAAACTCTCCGCCTGCCGCATCAGGTCCAGCGGGTCATCCGCCTGGTCAGCGAGCCCGGCGTCCCGGCCGGGCAAGCGGTACAGCAGCAGGCGCGGGCAGCTCTCAGCCGCCTGGACAAGCAACTTGCAGGCACGGCCGTACAGACCGGTTCTGAGGCAGCCGACATCAGGGCCAGTGAAGCGTGATGCCGGGCCGTCCGGGCTTAGCGGGTGGGGCCGCGTGGCCGAGGTGGTGGTTGCCTGCGTAGCGGGGTGGATCGCCGGAGCCGGGTCCGGGATGCTCTGTTGCGGGCGGGCGAGGACGGGGCGCAGCGGGGAAGCTGAGTTGGGCCAGGCCAGTGGCGGTGCCCGACCGGGGCTGGGCGGATTTCGACGCGGACGGGGTCGTAGCCGTCGCGGGCCTGCCTGGCGGCCGGGTGGGCGGCGCGGGCCTGGCGGCGGTGCGGATGTGCCGGGCGGCGCGGAGCGCGGCGGCGGCCTGGGCGGCGCGCTGCTGGGAGTCGCGGAGTTCCGCGACGGCCTCGGCCAGGGCGGCGAGGCGTACCAGCAGCACGACCGGGGTGAGGGCGGGATCTCCGGTGAGGTAGGCGTAGGCGGAAATCAGCCGGGCGGCGTGGCGGAGCTGGTTCCCGGCCGGGGTCGGGCTGGGTATGCGACCGTAGGGCTGGCGGGCGGCGCGGTCGAATGCGTCGGCAGCCTGCCGCAGGGTGCGGCTGCCGAGCGCGGCGGCGGCTGTGTGCAGTGCATCGGAGGCGGCGTACGCGGCGTCGGCGGCGTCGGCCGGGTTGCCGGCCGCGGTGTAGAACCTGATCCGGGCGGTCGCGTTAGCGGCGGTGCGGGCGACGCGAGCTTGTGCCAGTGGAAGGAGGCGGTGCGGGCGACGCGAGCTTGTGCCAGTGGAAGGAGGAGTCCCGCATGGCGTGCCTGACTTCTGTGGTCCCCTGGTCGAGGAATTCACCGGCCGCGGCTGACCGCTCCGATCCGGGGACGGCGTAGACCAGGCGCAGCCAGCGGTGGGCCGCGATCCCGAGCCGGCCTACTCGTCGGCTCTCGTCTTGCGCGACGACGTCCGTCAGCCAGGTCCGGTCGGCGTGTTCGCCGGATTCCGGACCGATCAGGACCTGCCGGATCAGCGTGAACACCGCCCAGTCGACCGTGACCACCTCGGCCGGCCGGGCTGCATGAGCCGTTCCCGCCAGTACGGGTGCACCGCGTCTCCGGCCGTGGCCAGGCCCGCGGCGATGACCGGCAGGGCCGACGGCACGTCCGAGAGCGCCACGGCCAGGCCCGCCGCGGCCTGAGCGGTCACCTCGACGTCGAGCAGGGCCAGGCTGCCCAGGGCCAGGGCGGCCAGGTCCTGCATCCGCGCCGTCGCGCCCTCCGTACGGCGGACCTGCATGGCCGCGGCCCGGGCCGCCATCGCGGTCCCCACCACGTCGTCCAGGTATTCGGCCAGATCCAGGTCGGCCAGCGTCTGCGGCCTCATATCAGGTCCCGGACGTTGGAGAATTGCTCGGGCGCCCGGTACGCGTCACCGGAGATCACCAGGTCAGATACCTGGGCCAGGAACTCCAGCAACTCGGTCTCCGAGCCCCAGTCCGGGCTGTTCTCCAAGGCGTCGAACCAGTCCCACACCAGGTTTACACTCACCCGGAAGGCCTGCTTCAGCCGCACCGGCGGGACCAGCACCTTGGCCACCACCTCGCCCTCGGGGTGATACCGGCTGTAGAAGTCGTGCTGGTGCAGATCGCGGACCTCTTCGGAGAACTCGAGCAGGGGCAGCGCCGGACGGCCGAGCACGCTCGCGTACCCGTGAAAGACCCACCCGTCGCGCCGCCAGTTGGCGGTCGCGAACGAGAGCGCTGTGTACCACGCCGGGTACTTCCGGTTCAGCCCCGCGCGGTGGTCCGGCTCCACCGTTCCCGACGATAGCGACAGAAATGGCGACCGCTCGCTATACCTTTTATCCGGCCAGAGCGGAAAGTTTGTGTCGTCGAACCGCGTGATATGCCATAGCAGGGCGTCCGGGTGATTGACCGCCTCATCCCATTGAGCCGGATCCGACGCGGAATTCCAGCGCAGCCAGGCGCTGCGCAGTCCGAAAACGTTCAGGACCTTCTTAGCCCAGTCGTCGTCCAGGATTTCCTCGCCGTCGGCGACCCCCCGCAAAAACCACTGGATTATCATGGCCGGCGCCTATCCACAGTCTTACCCTAGCCCTTGCCATACTCCCTGACGCCGGGTATGAACGGCGAGTGCTACGAGGCGAACTGATCGGGCTGCGCGCCCTCATCGACCGCGATATCGAGATCTTCGAGACCGAACTGCTGAATGACGTCGAGACCCGGGTGCGCGCCACCGGCCGCCCGTGGCTGCCGGTGACGCCCGGAGCCGCCGACTCGCCGTACCGGCAGCCCCTGGACCGCGAGGCCGTGGTCCGCTTCTCCGTGGTCGAGCTGGCCACCGGGGACCTGGCCGGGGAGGCCGTGATGTCCGGGATCGACCTGCACAACCGCCGGGCGGAGATCGGCCTCGCGCTGCGCCCGGCCTGGCGGGCCGGCACCTGGGCACCAACGTGGTCCGTACGCTGTGCCACTACGGCTTCTCGATACGCGGCCTGCACCGGATCCAGATCACCACCCTGGCCGACAACCAGGCGATGATCGCCGCCGCGGCCCGGGTCGGCTTCGTCCTGGAGGGCACCATGCGCGGCACCGCCTGGCTCGACGGCGGCTTCGCCGACGGCGTGATGCTCAGCCTGCTCTTCGGCGAATGGTCACCGGACCATCCGTGACGGGCAGGATGGTCCCATGGAAACTGCCGCCCGGATCCAGCAGATCGCCCGTGAGGTCCTCGGCTACGCCGAGCTGCGACCCGGACAGCTGGACGCGGCCGGTGCGCTCGCCGGGGGCCGAGACTGCCTGGCCATCTTGCCCAGCGGCGCGGGCAAGTCGGCTATCTACCAGATCGCGGCGGTCGCCCTGGGCGGCCCGGCCGTGGTGGTCTGCCCGCTGCTGGCCCTGCAGCGGGAGCAGGCCGATACCCTGCGGGCCAGGGGCCTGACCGCGGTCACGGTCAACGCGCTGTCCGGCGCGAGCGCGCGTCGGGACGCCGACGCCCTGCTGGCCAGCGGCGGGACCGGCTTCATCTTCCTGGGGCCGGAGCAACTGGCTCGCGAGGACGTGCGCGACCGGCTGGCCCAAGCCCCGGTGCGGCTGTTCGTGGTGGACGAGGCGCACTGCATCGCCTCCTGGGGCCACGACTTCCGCCCTGATTACCTGCGGCTGGGCGGGGTCATCGAGGCGTTCCCGGCGCGGCCCGCGGTCGCCGCGCTGACCGCGACCGCCGCCCCGCCGGTCCGCCAGGAGATCGCCGGCCGGCTCGGCCTGCGCGATCCGTGCCAGGTCATCCGCGACTTCGACCGGCCCGGGATCCACCTGGCCGTGCGCTCCTTCCACCGCGCCGACGACCAGCGGGCGGCGGTGCTGGCCGCGGTACGCGAGCGGGCCGGCTCGGGGCTGGTCTACACCGTGACCCGGAGCCAGGCCGAGGAGTACGCCGCGCTGCTCGGCGTCCGTTACTACCACGGGGGTCTGGCCCGGGCCGACCGGCTGGCCGCCCAGCGGGTCTTCGAAGGCGGCGCCACCATCGTGGCCACCAGTGCCTTCGGCATGGGCATGGACCGAGCCGACGTGCGCTTCGTGGTGCACGCCGCGGTGCCCGGCTCGCTGGATGAGTACTACCAGGAGATCGGGCGCTGCGGGCGCGATGGCCGGCCGGCCGCGGCGATCTGCTGTTACCGGGCCGAAGACCTGGGCTTGATCCGGTTCTTCGCCGCCGGGCTGCCCGATCAAGACGACCTGGTCACGGTGGCGAGCGCGGTGGACCGCCCGTTGACCCGGCGCGACCTCGCCGCCCGGACCAAGCTGCCGCCGGGCCGGGTCGCCGAACTGCTCAACGTCTTGGAGGCGGTCGGTGCGGTCCGGCTGCGCCGCCAGGTCGAGCCGGTCCCCGGCGGTCCGGCCCCGGCCCAGGCCGCGGCCCGGGCCATGGAACTGGCCCAGCACCACCGCTCGGTCGAACGATCCCGGGTGGAGATGATGCGGCGGTTCGCCGAGATGACCGACTGCCGGCGCCGGTTCCTGCTCCGGTACTTCGGCGAGGCGGTGTCGCAGGCCTGTCAGAACTGCGACAACTGCGACGCGGGCCGGTCCCGCCCGGTCGTCCCGGCCAGCCAGTTCTCGCCCGGCGAGCGGGTCACCCACCACCAGTGGGGCCCGGGCCTGGTCCTGGAGGCCAAAGCCGATCGGCTCACCGTCCTGTTCGACGACTACGGCTACCGCGAGCTGGCCACCGAAGTGGTCTCCGCTCACCACCTCCTCGACCCCGCCTAGCTCGCCTCCCGCGATCTTGACACCCGATGACCGGCTCCTGACAATTGTTGACACGTATCCAATCTGACGATCGGACATTCCTGCCAGCGCGGGCGGAGGACGACTGTGGTTTCGGTCAGCGAGTCGAACGAGTCGGTGGGCCTGAAGGCCAACGCGGTCAACCTGTGGGGCGACTTCGTCGTCTCGATCGCCAACGTGGCGCCGTCCAGCAGCGTCGCCTTCACCCTGGCCCTGCTCATCGGCTTCACCGGGTCGGCCTCGCCGCTGGCTGTGCTGATCGTCGGGTTCGCCATGTTCCTGGCGTCCATGGGCTACGCCAGCTTGAACAAATGGAAGGCCAGCGCCGGAGCGCCCTACGTGTGGGTGGGCGAGGCCATCACCCCCGCCGTCGGCTACGGCACGGGCTTCCTCAACGCCCTGACCTCCACTTTGGCCAACGTCGGGAACATCACGCTGGCCGGCGGGTACCTGCTGTTCGTCATCTCCCCGACTAACACGTTCAGCAAGCCGGTCACCTGGATCGTGGCCGCCGTGATCATGGCCGTCCTGCTCTGGCTGGCCATCAGCGGAATCCGGCCCACCGTCTGGCTGCAGCTCACGTTCATCTTCGTCGAGTACGCCTCGATCATCTCATTCGTGATCCTGGCTCTGATCCATGAGTCCACCCATGCCGGCGGGGCGACGCTCCCGTCCTGGTCGAACTTCAGCCTGTCCGGCGTGGTCGGCGGCGTGGGCGGGTTCAAGGGCCTGGCCGAGGCGGCCGTGGTCTGCGGTTTCCTCTACCTCGGCTGGGAAGCGACGGCCAACCTGGGGGAGGAGTCGACCAAGGCGAACGTCAACCCGGGCCGGGCCATGATGATGGGCACCGCGTTCCTGACCTTGTGGTACACGTTCCTGATCCTGGTCTTCCAGGGCGTGTCGAGCCAGCAGGACGTCCTGGCCCACGGCACCGACGTCCTGGCCTACGCCGGCCAGCTGCTGGTACCCGGGTTCCTCGGCCGCGCGCTGCCGCTCGCGGTGCTGATCGCCGTGCTCGGCACCAGCCAGATCCAGATGGTGGAGCCGAGCCGGGTGCTGTACGCCATGGCCCGGGACCGGCTGATCCCGCGGTTCTTCGGGTTTCTCAGCCGCAAGCACCAGACGCCCTGGGCGGGACTGGCCCTGCTGGCCGCTATCCCGCCGCTGCTCCTGATCCCGTACCTGGCCAGCAGCTCGGCCACCAAGGCCATCGGCTACGTGATCAGCGCATCGGGCATGCTCGGGCTGTTCATGTACTTCGTCATCGCGCTGAGCAGCGTCTGGTTCTACCGCGCTGAACTGCGCCGCAGCCTCGGTATCGCCCTGGTCCGGGGCGTCCTGCCGCTGATCGGCGGCCTGTTCATGGGCGTGATCTTCTTCTACGGCCTGACCACCCAGGCCCCGGCCGTGGCCTGGGTGTCGGTGGCCGGGGTCGCGCTGGTCTACATCCTGGGTGTCGTGGTCTGGTTCGTGGCCCCCCGCGCGGACCGGGGCAGCCAGCGCGCGCCGGACAGCGCGGCGGAGCCCCGGTAGGCCGGAGGAGGAGGAAGGGAGGAGAGGATGGGCCGGTTCAGCGGTCAGGTCGCCGTGGTCACCGGCGGCGGGCACGGCATCGGACGGGCCAGCGCGCTGCGGTTCGCGTCGGAGGGCGCGCGGGTCGCCGTGGTCGACCTGCGCGGCGAGCAGGCCGAGCAGGTCGCGGCCGAATGCCAGGCCGCCGGCGGTTCCGGCCGCGCGTACGCGGCCGACGTCTCCGACCCGGACCAGGTTGCGGCCACGGCCGAGCGGATCACCGCCGATCTGGGCGCCATCCACGTGGTCCACCTCAACGCGGGCCGGCTGCAGCGCGGGCAGCGTGCTGGAGGTGGCACTGGCCGAGTGGCAGCGCAGCTTCGCCGTCAACGTGACCGGGATGTTCCTGTTCGCCCGGGCGGTGATCCCGGTCATGCGAGCGTCCGCCCACGGCGGTGCGATCGTCACTACCGGCTCGATCAGCGGGATGTTCGGCGAGCCGGCGCTGGCCGCCTACACCGCCTCCAAGGCCGCCGTGGTCAACCTGACCAGGCAGATGGCCATTGACTTCGCCCGCGACGGCATCCGGGTCAACTGCGTGTGCCCCGGCTGGGTCGACACCGGCTTCAACGACCCGCAGTTCGAGCACGACGGGCTGACGGCGCAGGACATCGCCGAGCTCATCGACCGGACCGTGCCGATGGGGCGGCAGGGCCTGCCGGAGGAGATGGCCGCCGCGGTCGCGTTCCTGGCCTCGGCCGATGCCTCCTACATCACCGGCCAGACCCTGCTCGTCGACGGCGGCCTGCTATGTCACGTGTAACCGGACCGGGCTCAGGTCGCGCGGACCGATCCGGCCAGCCGCTGGACCGAGTTGCTCATGTGCCGCTCGAGCAGCCGGGTCGCGGTCGCCGCGTCCCCCTTCTGGATCGCCTCCACGATCTCCGCGTGCTCGATGACCAGATCGGCCCGCTGCGGGTAGAACGACTCCAGCGCCACCATGCACAGCCTGGTCTCGGCCGCCAGCGTGCCGAACATCCGGACCAGCCGCTTGCTCCCCGTACTGCGCACCAGAACCTCGTGCAGGTGCAGGTCGAGGCGGGCCAGCTCGTTCCAGTCGTCGGCCGGCGCGGCCCGCAGCTCCTCCAGCGCCGCGGCCAGGTCGGTGAACGTCTCGGGCGTTCCCGAGCGGGCCAGCAGTTGGGCGGCGGCGATCTCCACCGCGCCCCGGGCCAGGTACAGGTCGGCGATGTCGTCCGCCGCCAACTGCGGGACGAACACGCCGCGGGCCGGGTGTGCCTCCAGCAGTCCCTCCTGGATCAGCCGCTGGAAGGCCTCGCGGACCGGGCCCCGGCTGACCCCGAGCTGGCGGGCGATCTCGACCTCGCGCAGGGGCTGACCCGGCGCCAGCCGCCCGCTAACGATCCCCGAACGCAACTGCTCGGCGATGCGCTCGGGCGTGGAGTCCCGGCGCAGTGGCTCAAGCACACCGCCCATGTTCATCTGCCGATCGTACTCATATCGCCAGCTCCCCGGCCCGATTCATGGCAGCCCGTTCGGTTGTCATACTGTTGACATTCTGACGAATCGCGGAATAGCCTGTCAAGCGGGCCGCCCGCATGCACAACCATGCCCCCGATGCGCCAGACGGAGTTGAAGGTGCCCAGCAAACTGCAGATCAGCGCGATCCGAGCCCGCGAGGTCCTGGACTGCCGTGGCCTGCCCACGGTCCAGGTTGACGTCGTCGTGGCCGACACGTTTCTAGGCCGGGCCGACGTGCCCGCCGGCCGGTCCCGCGGCCGTCACGAACCAGTAGAAATCCGCGACGGCGGCCGCCGCTTCGGCGGCTACGGCGTCCGGCAGGCGGTCAGCAACGTCCAGGACGTGCTGGCTCCGGCGCTGCTCGGCGTCCCGGTCGTGCCGCAGCGCCAGCTCGACCAGCGCCTGGTGGACCTGGACGGTACCCCCGACCGCAGCCGCCTGGGCGCCAACGCCCTGCTCGGCGTGTCCCTGGCCGCGGCCCGCGCGGCGGCGGCGGCCGCGGGCCAGCCGCTGTACCGGCACCTGAACGCCGACGCCCACGTCCTGCCGGTGCCCCAGGTCAACCTGATCAACGGCGGCCAGCACGCCTCGAACGACCTGGACATCCAGGAGATCATCGTGATGCCGGTGGGCGTCTCGACCTTCACCGACGCGATGGCCATGGCCACCGAGGTCAACCTGGTCCTGGCCGAAATCCTGGCCACCCGGTACGGCAAGGCCGCGGTGAACACCGGCGATGAGGGCGGCTTCGCCCCGCCGATCAGCGAGCCCGCCGAGGCGCTCGAGCAACTCCACCTCGCGGTCGCCCGGGCCGGCTACGAAGACCAGGTCGTCTACGGCCTGGACTGCGCCGCCAGCCACTTCTTCGACCTCGAGCAGGGCGTCTACGTCCTGGCCGGCAAGCCGCGCAGCCGGGAGGAGATGCTGGCCCTGTACGAAGGCTTCGCCCGGGACTGGGGCGTGGTGTCGTTCGAGGACCCGTTCCACGAAGACGACTTCGCGGCCTTCGCGGAGCTGACCTGCCGGCTCGACGTTCAGGTGGTCGGGGACGACCTGCTGGTCACCAACACCGAACGGGTCGTCCAGGCCCAGCGGCTCGGCGCGGCCAACGCCCTGCTGCTCAAGGTTAACCAGGCCGGGACGCTGTCCGAAGCGCTGGACGCGGCCCGGCAGGCCACCGGCGGCGGATGGGGCGTCGTCGTCTCCGAGCGGTCCGGTGAGACCGAAGACCCGCTGATCGCCGACCTGGTGGTGGCCCTGAACGCCGGCCAGATCAAGACCGGTGCCCCGGTGCGCGGCGAGCGCACCGCCAAGTACAACCGGCTGCTCCAGATCGAGGAGGAACTTGGCTCCGCGGCGGTCTACGCCGGACGGTCCTACCGGCATCCGCGCTGATCGCGCCCGGGCGGCTCCGACGGTGGCTCGCATCGGCAATCGTGCGCGCCTGGCCGATCACGGCGACCAGGCGCTGCGCGCCACCGTGCTCGACCTGGCCGAGGTGGCCCTGGCCGCGCTGAGCCCCTCGGCCGGCCTGCGGCGCCTGGTGGCGCTGGACGGGAAGGACCTGATCGCGGGCGGCCGCGGTTACGACCTGTCCGCGGTGGACCGGCTGGTCCTGCTGGGCGCGGGCAAGGCCACCCGGGAGGTGGCCGCCGCCCTGGCCGAACTGCTCGGGCCCCGGCTCGACGGCGGGGTGGTGGTCGTCCCCGGCCCGGCCGGGCCGTCCCTGAACCGGGTGTCCGTACTGCCCGGGGAGCATCCCGTCCCCGGCCCGGCCAGCGTGGCCGGAGCCCGCGCACTGCTCAATCAGGCCGGCCGCCTGGGCGAGCGAGACCTGGCCATCTGTGTCTTCACCGGGGGCAGCTCGGCGCTGGCCAGCATCCCGCCGCCGGGCATCTCGCCGGCCGAGAAGGCCCGGCTGCACCGGCTCATGCTGTCCTCGGGCATGTCCGTGATGGAGATCAACACGGTGCGCAAGCACGTGTCGCTGATCAAGGGCGGCCGGCTGGCTCAGGCCATCGCCCCGGCCCGGATCCTCAACCTGACCGTGTCCGATGTGGTCGGCGACCCGCTGGACTGCATCACCGATCCCACCGTCCAGGACACCTCGACCGTAGCCGATGCCCTGTCCGTGCTCCGGGAGTGGGAGTTGCTGGACCGGGTACCCGACTCGATACGTGAGTACCTGGTCAAATGCGCGGAAGCAACCTCGCCCGACCTCAGCGGCGCGGACATTCACAGCGTCCTGCTGGCCCGCGGCGAGAACGGCAGCCAGGCGGTCCTGCGGGCCGCCGAAACCCGCGGGTTCTCCGGAGTCCGGCTGGGCGGCGCCCTGGAAGGGGAGGCCGCCACCGCCGGGCGCGTCCTGGCCACGCTGGCCCGGGAGTCCCGGATCACCGGCTCGCCGTGGCCGCGCGGTACGGTCGTGGTGGCGTGCGGCGGCGAGTGCACGGTCAGCTTGGGCCCGGACGCGGACGCTGTGTTCGGCCGGGGCGGGCCGAGCCAGGAAGCCGCGGTCGGGGCCGCGCTGACCCTCGACGGCGTACCCGGGATCGTGGCCTTGTTCGCCGATACGGACGGCTCGGACGGCGGGACCTCGGTGGCGGGCGGCCTGGTGGACTGGTCCACCGCCGGGCGGGCCAGGGAACAGGGTTTGAGCTTGCGGAAGGGGCTGGTGGATCATGCCACGACGGCGCTCCTGGAAGCCTGCGGGGATGCCGTGCTGACCGGCCCCACGCTGACCAACACCAACGACCTGATCATCATCGGGGTGTCATGAGTAGCCCTGTGTCAAGCCGCCTCCGGTTTTGGGTCGGCGAGAACCCGTTGGAGGGCCTTGTGGCGGGCTGGGTCGTAGGCGACTCCGTTTTGCCGGCAGTGCCGGATGACGTACAGCCAGGCGCGGGCGAGGATGCGGACGGCGTGCGGGTGGTCGTGGCCGCGGGCGATGGCCTGGTCGTAGAGCTGGGCGGCCCAGGGGCTGGCGTGGCGGGTGTCGCCGGCGAAGTCGGTGACGGCGTCGCGGAGCTGCTTGTCGCAGGACCAGCGGAACCCGACGGCGCGGATCTTGCCGGACTGGCGGGTGGACGGGGCGACCCCGGCCAGGCAGGCCAGCGGCTCGGGGGTCGGGAAGCGGGCGCGGCAGTCGCTGATCTCGGCGAGCAGGCGGGCGGCGCGGACGCGGCCGGAGCGGGGCAGGCTGGTGAAGATGTGCTGGTCGGCGTGCAGGGCGAGCTGCTCGCTGATCTGGGCGGTCAGTGCCTTGATCTGCTCGTTGAGGGTGACCAGGACGGCCAGCAGGGCGCGGGTGACGTGCGCCTCGGCGGTGCCGTGCTCCCCGGCCGCACCGCGCGGGGCGGCGGTGAGGCGGGCGTGCAGCACGGCGGGGTCGGCTCTGCCGCTGTAGCCGGCGCTGGCCAGCCAGGCGGCCATGCGCTTAGGCGAGAGCCAGCCGGCCCGGTCCTGGCAGTCGAAGCGGGCCAGGAACGCCAGGCTGACCGGGGAGTCGAGGTCGGCGAAGAGCCCGGCAACGCCGGGGTAGACCCGCTTGAGGTGCTCGCGGAGCTGGTTGGCGACGCCGACGCGGTGGCCGACGAGGTCCTTGCGGGCCCGGCAGGCGCGGCGCAGGGCGAGGGTCGCCGGCTGGTCCGGGATGAGGGGGCGGAGCCGGGCGCGGCCGGTGCGCAGCGTGCCGGCCAGGACGAAGGCGTCGAACCGGTCGTCCTTGTTGCCGGCCGAGCCGTAGCGGCCGCGCAGGTTCTTGACCTGGTTCGGGCTGATCACCACCACGGTGATCCCGGCTTCGAGCAGCGTCTCGACGACCGGGCCGTCCGGGCGCTCGATCGCGGCCTCGCAGACGCCGCGCGTGCCGGGCATGCCGGTCAGGGCACGCAGGCCCGCAGCGCTGTGCTCGATCACGCACCGGTGGACCTCACGGCCGCGGGCATCGACGACCGCGACCGCGTGATCATCACGCGCCCAGTCGATACCGCAGGTCAGCCCGTTCGGCGGTTCCTCCGGCAAGGCAGATGGGGCAGACTTCATGACAGCCTCCTCGCTGCTGATCCCAGTGGGGAGGCACCCTTGTCTGGGTGCCGGGACGTGACTGCCGCATCGCTCACTGATCGGCGCTCGGCGGCGCACAGCCCTGTCGACGGCCGGCACGCCCCGGAAACCGCCAGGCCCCGCATAACTCACGACGGACGTCCACAGCGTCATGCGAGCAGGGCGGTGGCCTGGCACCTCGGGTGCATCAGTGGTCCATCTCGAACCACTGACATAAGGATGGTGCACCAGTGAGCAGCGACATGAGCGGTGACGTGAATAGCGATATGAGTGATGCGATGAGCGGGCCCCGCATCGCGGTCGGACCCGAGCCCGCGGCCTGGGCCGCCGAGGCGATCCGCCGCGGCGGCGGGCAGCCCGTCCCGCTGGATCAAGATCCGGCCGGCCTGGTCTGGACCGACGGCGGGGCCATGGAGGCCCTGGGCGCGGCGCTGGCCACCCGGCCGAAGATCTCCTGGGTTCAGCTCCCGCAGGCCGGGGTGGAGCGTGCCTTCCAGGCCGGGGTCGTCGACCCTGGGCGGCGGTGGACCTCGGCCAAGGGCGCCTACGCCAACCCGGTCGCCGAGCACGCCCTCGCGCTGATCCTGGCCGGATTGCGCCTGCTGAAGATCCGGGCCCGCGCCCGGTCCTGGGGTCAGCCGGCCGGCGAGAGCCTGTTCGGCCAGCCGGTCACCGTGGTCGGCGCGGGCGGCATCGCCACCGTGCTGATGCGCCTGCTCGAGCCGTTCCGCACCCCGGTGACCGTCGTCCGCCGCCAGCCCGGGCCGGTGCCCGGGGCCGCCCGGACCCTGAGCGTGGACCGGCTGACCGAAGCCCTGCCCGGCGCGCGGGCGGTCGTGCTCACCGTCGCCCTCACCCCGCAGACCCGGGGCCTGATCGGCCCGGCCGAGCTGGCCGCCATGGCGCCGGACGCCTGGCTGGTCAACGTGGCCCGTGGCGGCGTGATCGACACGGCCGCCCTCACCGCCGCCCTGCGAGCGGGCCAGATCGGCGGCGCGGCCCTGGACGTGACCGACCCCGAGCCGCTGCCGGACGGCCACCCCCTGTGGGACCTGGACAACTGCCTCATCACCCCGCATACCGCGGACACCGAGGAGATGACCCAGCCTCTCCTGGCCGGCCGCATCGCAGAGAACGTCCGCCGCCTAGCCGCCGGCCAAGACCTCATCGGCCTGCTCGACCCCGACCTCGGCTACTGAGCCCACGTCCCACTTCCCGCCCCAAAATCACAATCCGCGCACCCGCCACCCCCAACCGACCGCGGCACGCTGACCGGCCCGCGCCACTCACCCGCGCCACTCACCCCGCCACCGCGGCGGCGATGGCGGCGGCCGCGCCCGCCGCCTGGGTCTCGGGCAGCAGCGCGTAACCGCAGACCAGCGCCCGCCGGTCCAGCGGCGACGTGCTGAACTGGCTCAGCACGTCCACGGCCAGTCCCGCCGCCGCCAAACGCTGCTGCACAGCAACCTCGTCGACCCCGCGCGGCAGGCCGGCAACCAGGTGCAGCCCGGCGTCGACGCCCGAGATCCGCAGCTGTGGCGCGCGCTCAAAAAGCCCGGCGATGAGCGCGTGGCGCCGTGCCGCGTAGGTCCGCGCCGCCCGGGCCAGGTGAGTGGCCAGGTGCCCGGACGCGATGAAGTGGGCCAGCGCATCCCCGCTCGGCGCGCTGATCCGCTCGTCGGTGGCCATTAGCGCATCTCGGACCGGTTGGCGCAGATCCGGCGGCACGATCAGCCAGGCCACCCGGAGCCCCGGGGACAGCATCTTCGACGCGGTGCCCAGATAGGCCACCACCTCGGGGCCGCCGGTCATGCTGTGCAGCGCGGGCAACCCGCGCACGTCGTAGCGGAACTCCCCGTCATAGTCGTCCTCGATCACCACCGCGCCTGCCCGGCGGGCCCAGCCGATCAGGGCCGCACGCCGGGCCGCGGACAGCCGCGCGCCGAGCGGGAACTGATGGGCTGGCGTGGTGTACACGGCCGCGTCACCCGCGGCCAGTGCACCCGGATCCAGGCC
The DNA here is from genome assembly GCA_963787645.1 of uncultured Actinomycetes bacterium. Lineage (GTDB taxonomy): Bacteria > Actinomycetota > Actinomycetes > Streptosporangiales > Streptosporangiaceae > Palsa-504. Next base: position 224,901 of record CAWBDS010000002.1, read on the forward strand.
GTCCTCGTCGACCGGGACCGGCCGGATACGGGCGCCCGCCGACTCCAGCGCGCGCCGCCCTTCCACGTACCCCGGCTGCTCGAAGGCCACCGAGCGCCCGCCCAGCCCGGCCGCCACCGTCAGCGCGCGCAGCCCCGCCGACACTCCCGGCACCAAGATGATGTCCGCCGGATCGACGGCGACGCCCCGCGCCCGCCGCACATGCACGGCCAGTGCCTCCCGCAGCGCCCCATGCGGCAAAGGCCCAGCCAACGGACCAGACAAAAGCCCGGTAGGCGGTGGCAGTTGCCCCGCCGCCGCCCGCCACGCCGCCCGCCAGTGATCGGCCGCGATCAGCCCGGTATCCGGATACCCCGGCAGCAGGTCCCACCGCGGCCCAGCCGGAGCCGTAAACAGCGAGCCAACCACGGAACGCGACGGCAAGACGTGCGAGGACACCCCGGCCCGGGCGGCCAGATCGGCGCCCGGCGACACCACGGTGGACGAGCCGCCCACCGCGTGCACGAACCCGGCCGCGGCCAGTTCGTCGTACGCGGCCAGCACCGCGGTCCGCGAGATGCCCAGCTCGGCCGCGAGCGCCCGGGTAGCGGGGAGCGTGTCACCCGGCCGCAGGTGCCCATTGCGCAGCAGGTCGATCAGCGCGTCCGCCACGCGGTGCCGCAGCGGCGCCCCAGAGGCCGCCAAAGAAAGCGGCAGTGAAACCGGGTGAGCATGGCGAGTCATACGACGCACCATACTGGTTCGGGAAGAAAGCCGATTCTGGCTCTCGGAACGAGCCGCTAAGACCGGTAGCGTCGCTGACATGACGAACACCACCCTGACCCGCATGCATGACCGCGCGTTCACCGACCGGGCCGAACTGGACCGCCTGCTCGACAACACGGTCCTGTGCCACATCGGCATGGTGGACGACACCGGCAGCGCCGTGGTGATCCCCACCGCCATCGCCCGCGACGGCGACCGCATCCTGGTCCACGGCTCGACCGGGTCGGGCTGGATGCGCCGGGCCGCCGCGGGTGCTCAGGTGTGCGTGACCGTCACCGACCTGAACGGCGTCATCGTCGCCCGGTCCAGCTTCGAGAGTTCGTTCCGCTACCGCAGCGCGGTGCTGTTCGGCACGTTCACCCGACTCCCAGACGCCGAACTCCCGTCAGCCCTCGACGTCATCATCGACCACCTGCTGCCCGGCCGGCGCGCCGAGATCCGCGCCACGCGCCGGCGCGAGCAGGCGGCCACTATGGTGCTGGCCATGCCGATCCAGGACTGGTCGCTGAAGATCTCCGGCGACTGGCCCACCGACCCCCCCAAGGACGTCGCGGGCGACACCTGGGCCGGCGTCGTTCCCTTCCGCATCCAGTACGGCGACCCGCTGCCCGCCCCCGACCTGCGCGCGGGCATCCCGGTTCCCCCGTCGGTCCGCACCCTCACGAGAGGATCAGATCATGTCCTGGCCCAAGCTCACCGGTGAAATCAGCGCCCGTTACCGTCCGGTCGGCGGGGTGCCGGAGCTTACCTATCCATCGGGCACCCACATCCGCTTCGTCGCCCCCGGGTCGGCCACCGACGGCCAGTACGGCCTGTTCGAGTGGAACATGTCGGGCCCGCCCGGCGGTGCCGACCCGCACTTCCACACCACGTTCTCCGAATCCTTCTACATCACCTCCGGCACCGTGCGCCTGTACGACGGGCAGCGCTGGATCGACGCGACCCAGGGCGAGTTCGTCTTCGTTCCGGCCCGCGGCATTCACGCGTTCAACAATGCGAGCGGCGCACCGGCCTCGATGCTGATCCTGTTCGCACCCGGCCCGCCCCGCGAGAAGTACTTCACCGAACTGGCCGAAATCCGCGCGTCCGGCCGGGTTCTGACCGACGAGGAGCGGCTCGAGCTGTGGGCCCGCCACGACCAGTACCCCGTCCGGGACTGATCCGTTACCAAGGCCGTTGAACCGCCGGTCCTCACGCTACGTGGTGACGGGTATGGGGAGCATGAAGGGGACGTCACTGCCCCGGCGGTCCTGGTCCGGGATCGCCGGGGCAGCACTGCTGATCGCCTCGGGCGCCATTCACCTGGACCTGTACCTGACCGGTTACCGGACTATACCTACTATCGGACCGCTGTTCCTGCTCCAGGTGATCGCCGCGTTCGTGCTGGCCGTCGCGATCCCGCTCACCGGCAGCTGGCTGGTCGCCGCGGCCGGAGCCCTGTTCGCGGTGAGCACGCTGGGCGGCTACCTGCTGTCGCTGTGGGTGGGCCTGTTCGGTTTTACCGAGGTACGGACCACGGCCGGGATCGTGGCCGGGATCCTCGACGTCGCCGCCTTCGCGGCCCTGGCCGCGGCCGCCGCGCCCGGCCTGCCGCGCACGCTGAACCTCGGCCGCCCGGCTGCTGCCCGCGATCGGCGCCGCCTCGATCGTTGCCCTCGCGCTGCTGTTCGCGGCCGTGGCCACGCCCAAGACCCAGCCGGCGGTGACCGGCGCGGACGTCCTGAAGTCCCGGACCATCGGCGGCGTGAACCTGCTCACCAACGCCAACGGCCTCACGCTGTACTGGTTCGCCCCGGACAGCGCGGGCAAGTCGGCGTGCTACGGCAGCTGCGCCGCCTACTGGCCCCCGGTGACCGGAACCCCGTCCGCCGGGCCCGGCGTCACCGGCACCCTCGGCACCATCAGCCGGACCGACGGCACCAAGCAGGCCACCTACGACGGGCACCCGCTGTACACCTACATCGGCGACCACGCTCCGGGCACGGCTAGCGGCAACAACATCAACCTGAACGGCGGCCTGTGGCACGACGTGCCCATCACGGGATAATGGCCTGACCCCACCCGAGGAGGGTCAGCCATTTCCGTGCCATTCCCCGAGCCGACCACCCCGGCCGGCTCGCGCGCCGAGGTGTTCCTGCGCTACCTGGACTTCTTCCGGTCCCGCCTGATCGTCAAGCTGGAGTCGCTGCCCGAAGACGACCTGCGCCGCAGCAGGCTGCCGTCCGGCTGGACCCCGCTGGAGCTGCTCAAGCACCTGCGCTATGTCGAGCTGCGCTGGCTGGAGTGGGGCTTCGAGGGCCGTGCCTTCGAGGACCCGTGGGCCGACCACCAGGACGGCCGCTGGCACGTCGGGCCCGACGAGACCCTGGCCAGCCTGCTGGCCGGCCTGACCGAACAGGCCGCCCGGACCCGCGCCATCGTCGGCGCCCGCGACCTGGACGAGGCCGGCCTGCCCGGCGATCGCTGGGACGGCGCCGATCCGGCCACCCTGGAACGGATCCTGTTCCACCTGCTCCAGGAGTACGCCCGGCACGTCGGCCACCTGGACGTCGTCGTCGAGCTCGCCACCGGCCAGGCCGGGGAGTTATTTTCTGCCGAACGGACCGTGGTGCGTGCGACCCGTCTCGCCCGAGGAGACCCGACGTGGACCTTCCCCGCGGTTTTACCATCCGCGAGAGCAGCCACCGCATCCATAACCCGTTCACCAGCGACAAGCTGGCCACCTTGGGCCAGGCGCTACGTATCGCGCCGGAGACGCGGATGCTCGACCTGGCCTGCGGGACCGGTGAGATGCTGTGCACCTGGGCCCGTGACCACCAGCTGACCGGGACCGGGGTCGACATCAGCACGGTGTTCATCGGCGCCGGGAGCCTCCCGATCAGGCCGCCGTGCAGGGCTGCGACGCCATCGGCAGTGCCGACTTCCGGCCCCTGCCGGACCTGCTGCGGCAGGCGCGGCTGCTGGGCCAGCTGTGCGCCGAACTCGACACCGCGCCCGCACGACACGTCAGGTACCGGCGCGAATATCTCGGCTGGGGTGTCTATGCCCTGATGAACCGCTAGCCGGCCTTTTCCGCGACACACTGGTTGACGCACTCGCCCAGGCCCTCGATCCAGGTCCGCAGCACGTTGCCGGGCCGCAGGTAGACCGGCGGCTTGCGAGCGTTGCCCACCCCGCCGGGCGTGCCGGTGGCGATCAGGTCGCCTGGCCGCAACGTGACCGCCTGGCTGGCGTAGGCGACGATCTCCGCCGCGCCGAACAACAGGTCCGAAGTCCGTGACTGCTGCATGACCACGCCGTCGACCTCGCACCTGACCTCCAGGTCCGGTGCGCTCCCGACCTCGTCCGCGGTGACCAGGTAGGGACCGGCTGGCGTGGTCCGCTCGAACACCTTGCCCTGCAGCCACTGCAGGGTGCGCTCCTGCCAGTCGCGCATCGACACGTCGTTGACCACCGTGTACCCGGCGATGGCCGCCTCGGCCTCGGCCGCAGTGGCCCGGTACACCGGGCGCCCGATGACCACGCCCAGCTCGACCTCCCAGTCCACCTTCTCGCTCACCGAGGGCAGCACCAGGTCATCTCGCGCGCCGGTCAGGGTGTCAGCGAACTTGGCGAACAGCGTCGGGTACCGCGGCAGCTCCCGCCCGGTCTCCAGGATGTGCGCCCGGTAGTTCAGCCCCACGCAGATGATCTTGCCCGGCCGCGGCACGACCGGCGCGAAGTCCGCCTGCGCCGCGGGTACCGGCGCCGCGTCGGCCCGCGGCCGCCCGAGCCCACCCGCGGCGAGCACCTCGCCCACATCGGCGGCGTCCAGCGGGACCAGCACGTCCCCGTCCAGTTGCGCCGCGGTCGTCCCGTACTCAGTCCGGATAGTGGCCAGTCGCATAGCGCGACTCTAGCGCGCGCGCTTCAGTGGAACCGGACCGTCCCCGCCCGCGTCTGGTTGGTCAGGGATGCTGGAGGCAACCATGCGAACCTGGCCTGCGGCCGCCGCGACGGCCGCGTTCGTGTTGCTCGCGGGCTGCGGCTCGGCGGCGGCGCCCGCCACCGACGCGGTCACCTTCACGCATCCGGCCACGGTCACCGCTTCGGTCAGTGGATTGCGCGACAAAGCGCTGGCGCTCGTCTGGCGGCTGGTCGATGAGCTACGCCCGCCACCGGGCACCCGCACGGTGCACCTGACCAAGCTGCCACCGCCGCTGACCAGCCCGCCGCCACCTGTGCCGGCCGGCTGGGTCCAAGTCCAGCGGACCCTTGAGGCCCCGGCGCAGCCCGAGTCCGCCTGGGCCGCACTGCTCGCCCGCACGCCGCTCAGGCAGTCCACCCCGGCCAACTTCAACCCTGGTTTGATCGGCAGCGCCAGCGCCGTCCTGCCCGCCCCGGAACCCGGCCTCGACGTAGCCGAATTCGGCATCTCGCTGGTCGGGCTGTCCCGCCAGACGATCCTCATCGTTTCTCCAAGCGCCCGGGGACGCGCACGTTTACCGCCCAGGCCGATATCGGTCGGCTGACGGCCATCATCAACGCGGGCATTCCCGCGCCCCAGGGGGCGGCGGGCGGGGGCCCCGCCGCGGTCGTGACCCTCGGCCCCTGCCCGCACGCCTACGACATCGCCGTGAATGGCAAGCAGCAGCCTCAGCTGTGGGACGACGGCAAGCTGCGCACGGTGGCGGCCGCCCTGATGGGACTGCGCGGGGTGATCTTATCCGCGGGCGTCAGGCCCACAGCCCGGTCAGCTGGGCCGGGCTGATGTTGCCGCCGCTGCACACGATCGCCACCGTCCGGCCGGCGAACCGCTCCGGCTCGCTCAGCACGGCGGCCAGCGCGGCCGCCCCGGCCGGCTCGACCAGGTTGCGGGTCTTCTCGATCATCAGCCGGGTCGCGGACCGCAACGCCTCCTCGGAGACCAGCACGAAGTCATCCAGCAACTCCCGCAGGATCTCCTGCGGCAACTCGAACGCGGTCCGGGTGGCCAGCCCTTCGGCGAAGGTGCCCATCGTGTCCGGGACCAGGGTCCCCGCCCGCCACGAGCGGTAGGCGGCCGGGGCTGCCTCGGACTGCACGCCGATCACCTCGATCGACGGACGCACCGCCTTGGCCACCACGCAGGCCCCGGCCGCGCCGCTGCCGCCGCCGATCGGGACCACGATCACGTCGGTGTCCGGCCGGTCTTCCAGGATCTCCAGCGTGTAGGTGGCCACCCCCGCGACCAGCGCCGGCTCGTTCCCGGAGTGGATGTACCGGTACCGCTGCTCAGCCGCCAGCTTCTCGCAGTACTCGCGCGCCTCGTCGAAGTCCCGGCCCCGGAACACCACCTCCGCGCCCAGGGCCCGCATCGACTCCACCTTCACCGGGTTGGCCTGCTCCGGCATGCAGATCACCGCCCGCACGCCGAACAGGTCCGCGGCGTATGCCACCGACTGCCCGTGATTGCCGGTCGAGGCCGAGATGACCCCCCGGCTGCGCTCGTCGGCGGTGAGCTGGCTGACCAGGTTGACCCCGCCGCGCACCTTGAACGCGCCCACCGGCTGATGGTTCTCGTGCTTGACCCACACCCGTGCCCCGGTCAGCGTGTCCAGCGCCGGGTAGCGGTACAGCGGGGTCGGGCGGAGATACGGCGCAATACGCTGGCGGGCCGCGAGCACGGACGCCAGATCGGGCCGGGACGAGTCGGTCATGCTTTGGCTTTACCCAGTTATGTCCGGCTGGCGGTGACCAGCGGAACATAATGAACGATGCCTTCCAGCCAGCCGCCGGTCACGGGTGGCCTATCGCCGGGCTTCGTGCTGAAGTACCTGATCGGCGCGGTCATCGTGACGGGCGGCCTGATCGCCTCCTCGATCGCCACCGGGCGCACGCTGGCCAACCTGGTCGACACCGCGCAGGGCGTCCCGGCCTGCAGCGCGGTCGCGGGCCCTGGCTGCGTGGCCAGCTATCCGGCCACGGCCGAGCAGCAGCTGGCGTCATCGGACTCCAGCAACGTGACGGTCGTGTTGCACTCCTCGTTCCTGGCCGACACGGACCAGCGTGACGAGTGCTTTGGCGCCGCCTGCATCGACTACGTCCCGGTGGCCGGCGATGTCGCGGGTCGGCTGCGCTATCCGGAACCGGTCCGCATCACCGCCGGCGACGGCCGGGTGATGACCATCACCGCCCCAGCCGGCACAATCACCACGCAGGATGCGCCCGGGGTATCCGTCCTGGACATCGTGGCTGACCTGATCGGCGGCCTGTACCTGGTCGTGCTGCTGGCCCTGTTCGCCGGCGGCTACGTGGTGCTGGCCATCCGCACCGCCATCTGGCGGGTTCACGTGGTGCGGTGGCTGCGGGCCGTGACGGCCCTGCAGGTGCTGACCGGCGTGCTGTCCCTGGCCGGTTTCATCGGATTCGCAGTGGGCGGTTCGACCGGGCTGGTCATCGTGGCCGTCGTCTTGCTGGCCGCGTTCATCAGCGCGCATGTGGCCCGGCTGCATGCCCGGCCGCCCGCCATGCTGCCGACCAGCGGTCCCACCCCACGCGAGCGCGCCTTCGCTGACCGGCATTGGGGCCCGCTGCTGGCCGCCTGCTACGTGCTCGCCGCCTTCCCGGTCCCGCTCGGGGTCGACGTCGCGCTCCGGCTGCTCCATGACGGGTACAGCACCGTCGCGGCGGTGATCGCCGCGACGGTGGGCCTGGCCCTGGCTGCCTTCCTGGTCTACCGGCTGGACCGGTCGGCGCGGCCCCGCCGGCGCAGTCGGCACCGCATCGGTCCGGCGGTCAGCTGATCCGCTCGACCTCCAGGTCGCCGTCGGCCAGCCGGGCGCGCAGCACCTTCTTGTCGAACTTGCCGACCGCGGTCTTGGGGATCTCGGCCACGAACGTCCAGTTCTCCGGGACCTGCCAGCGGGCCACCTTGCCGCCCAGGAAATCAGCCAGCTCGCGGGGCTTGGCCGTCATCCCCGGCCGGAGCACCACGCTGGCCAGCGGCCGCTCGCCCCAGCGAGGGTCGGGCATGCCGATCACCGCGGCCTCCTGCACCGCCGGGTGCGCCATGAGCTGGTTCTCCAGGTCGACCGAGGAGATCCACTCGCCGCCGGACTTGATCACGTCCTTGATCCGGTCGGTGATGGTGAAGAAGCCGCGGTCGTCGATGGTGCCGACGTCGCCGGTGCGCAGCCAGCCGTCGCGGAATTTCTCCGGGGCCGGGTCGTTGTGGTACGACCCGGTCACCCACGGGCCCCGGACCTCGATCTCGCCCTCGCTCGCCCCGTCCCAGGGCAGCTCCTGGCCGTCCTTGCCGACCAGCCGCATCTCGACCCCGTGGATGATCCGGCCCGCGCGCATCCGCCAGTCCAGGTCCTCGGTGGTGCCCTCCTCGACCTCCGCGGGCGGTATCGCCATGCCGCCCACCGGGCTCATCTCGGTCATGCCCCAGCCCTGGATGATCCGCAGGCCGTACCGATCCTGGAACCGCCCCAGCATGACCCGGGGCGCGGCCGAACCGCCCGAGTTGCCCAGCCGCAGCGAGGACAGGTCGATGTCGTGATCCTGGCCGTAGTCCAGGATCGCGTTCCAGATGGTCGGCACGCCCGAGGTGACCGTCGACCGCTCGGCGGCGATGAACGCGGTCAGGTGCTCGGGCTGCAGGAACGGGCCGGGCATGTGCAGCGTCCCGCCGGACAGGAACGCCGAGTAGGGCAGGCCCCACGCGTTCGCGTGGAACATCGGCACGATGGCCAGCGCCCGGTCCTTCTCGCTGATGCCCAGTGGTGCGGCCATGACCGCCATCGCGTGCAGGTAGGTGGACCGGTGCGAGTACACCACGCCCTTCGGATCGCCGGTGGTCCCGCTGGTGTAGCACATGATCGCCGCGGCGCGTTCGTCCAGCTCCGGCCAGTCGTGCCCGGGCTCCTGGGCGGCCAGCAGATCCGCGTAGCGCAGCACGGGCACGCGGTCGCCCAGCGCGGTGGCGTCGCCCGGCCCGTTGACGATGAACGCCTCGACCGTGGGCAGCTGATCGGCGATCCTGGCCAGCAGCGGGACCAGGTTGTCGTCCACGATGATGATCCGGTCCCCGGCGTGGTTGACGATCTGGGCCACCTGCGCGCCGGGCAGCCGGATGTTCAGCGTGTGCAGCACCGCGCCCATCGCGGGCACCCCGAAGTAGGCCTCCAGGTGCTCCTGGTTGTTCCAGCAGAACGTGGCCACCGGGTCGCCCGCGCCGATCCCCAGCCGGGCCAGCGCATTGGCCAGCCGTCCGGCGTTCTGCGCCACGGTGGCGTACGACGCCCGGCGGGTGCCCGCTCCGGTCCAGGTCACGCACTCACTGCGGCCGTATACCCGGGTGCCGTGCCGCATGATCGCGCCGATGGTGAGCGGGCCGTCCTGCATGGTGCTGCGGATCATCTGCCGTCATCCTCCCGAAAGTTCAGCTCCACTCCACATACGTTACGGCCGCCGGCCCAGTTCACTCTCGACTAGCGCGACCAGGTCTCGGCCGTTCGCTCAGCCCCCACAGCACCTCGGCGGGCACGCCGAGCTGGCGCGCGGCCTCGCTGACCACCGGCCGGAGCATGCCCAGCGCCTGGGCCAGTCCTTCGTCCCGGGTGTAGGTCGGCGGCAGGTCGTCCAGCGAGAGCTCGCCGGGCGGGCGGAAGGCGCCGTCCCGGCCGGGCAGCCAGGCCGCCCGCACCGCGGCCTCGCCCATCGCCGACCGGGCCTCGGCCAGGCTGGAGTCGGCGAACGTGGTGAGCACGGACCGCTCTACCACCCCGGCCACCAGCCGCCGGCTGGGCGCGAGCAGCACGTTCCACACGTACTCGGACCGGGCGTGGCTCGGGTGGGCCAGCGCGAAGTCCAGGCCGTCGACCTCGGCGTCGGGGTCGAACCCGTCCAGGCCGCGCTCGTTGCGCCCGAAGTCGACGGTGATGCTCACGTACCCGGCGGCGTTGGGCTGGCGGGCGCGGATCTCGACCGCCTGCCGGACGCCCATCGCCCGCAGCTGGACCAGCCACGGCCCGTACCCGTCACGGGCGAACCACGCCTCGGGATTGCCCTCGAAGTAGGCCTCGAGTTCCTTGCTGCGCTGGTACAGCCGGGGCGGCGGCAACAGCGCCTGCTCGCCGGTGGCCGCGTTCTCGCCGATCAGGAACGCCGTGGCCCGCACCCGGTCCAGCAGTTCAGCCCGCCGCCCGGCCGCCGCCTCGTCCAGCGCCCGGGCCACCAGTTCCACGTCGGCGTCGTGCCGGGCCGCCGGCCGGGCCGCCAGGTCCAGCTCGTCGTACCGGGGCAGCACGATCTGGAGCACCTCGGCCACCACGTCGGGTCCGGTGAGCCGCAGTCCGGTCAGGAACAGCCGGGCCGCGGGGGAGTCCGCGATCGCCCGCTTGACCGTGGGCAGGCTGCTCGGCGCCGGGCCGGGCAGGTACACGGCCGGGCGTCCCTCGGCATCCAGCGCGGCGACCTGGCGGTCATCCTCAAGCCGGATGACCGGCCGGGCCCCGGCCGTCGGCCACAGCGACGGATATCCGGCCAGGAAGTGATACAGGCGCGCCAGCCACCGGTCGTCCTGTTCGGCTAGGAACTCTCCGGTCACCCGCGTCACCACGGCCTCGGGCGTGATCTCGTCCAGGCCGATCTCGTCCCGCAGGTACCGCCACAGCACCGGCGTGTCCCGCTCGCTGATCGCTGCGTCGGCGAACCATACCGGCCGGTCCGCGCCGCACAAGGCGCCGAGCTGGCCGGGGTCGAGCAGGCCGAGCACCTCGGGGCCGTCGGCCAGCAGCAGGTCGACGGCCACCGCGTGGCCGCCGCCGGCCACCGGGATCAGCGGCTGGCTGGTCAGCGCGTCACCGGTCGCGTCGAACAGCGGCCGGAACATCGAATCGACCCCGAACCGCGTCTCGTCCAGCGGCAGCGCCTGCAGCGCGTCGGCGGTGAGCAGCCCGTCGTCGCGCAGGTCCGGTAGCACCTCGGCCAGCAGCGCGGCGGTCTGATCCACCAGCGCCTGGTTCGACGGGTCATCGCCGGGGATGTTGTCCCGGGCCGGCGTGGTCCGGTACGGCCCCTGAATCAAGAAGCCGAGGAACGTCTCCTTCTCGGTCGGGAAGAACACGGTCAGCGGCGCCGAGGTCACCGGCGAGACCTGTCCGCCCGCCAGCCGGAACGCGATCTCTACCCGTTCACCCGGGTGGTCGGCCACCGGCCGGTGCCAGACCAGCCATTCCTCCCGCCGCTGGTTCCTGGACACGGTGACTCGCCGGGACGCCGTGGCGGCCGTGGCGACGGGACGGTGCGCGCCGGTGTGCTCGGCGCCCGTGTGCTCGGCAACAGTGCGCTCGATGACCGTGGTCAGCGCCTCGGGGCCGCCCGCGCTCAGCCGCTGGATGTTCCGCAGGAACAGCAGGATCCGGGGCTGCAGCGCGCCCAGCGCCACCGCGATCTCGGCCGCCGCGACCCCGGCGGGGACCCCGTCATGGTCGAACGGGAACACGAACAGCGTCTGCGACGGCGCCAGCGCGACCGGCGGCTCGGCCGCCGGCCGGACGAAGTTCTCGATCCTGAAGTGCTCGTCCCCGCTGTGGATGCGCGGCGTCCGGGTGTAGGCGTACACCGACTTGAAGCCGATGCCGAACTTGCCGATCGCGGTCAGTTCCGCCGTCTTGCCGCTCTGGCCTACCCCGCAGACGCCGCGCACATCGGCCTCGGTGAACGGCCGTCCGTCGTGCCGCAGCTCCAGCCGGTCGGTGAACAGCTCGAAGGCCACCTCGGTCGCCCCCGCGTCCTCGGCGTTCTGGATCAGCTCGAAGATGAAGTGCGTCCGCTCGCTGTACAGCTGCCCGAGCAGGTCCAGCACGGCCGTGTCCCAGCCGTACCGGGCGACGTTCTCCTCGCGGATCCCGCGATAGTCGGCTGGCACCGTTACATTGTCCCCGCCCGGCTGCATTGGCCCGGCCCGGCCCGCCTCCGCGGACCTGACCCGGAGTAGTCATCAGCAGCCACACAGCTCGTATCAGACACCTTCTGAATCGAGAGCGTGTTTGCGTAGCTTTCGGTAGAGAAGTGAAGAACTTTGCGACTTTGCCTGAGTCGTCCGTGCCAGAGTGGCTAACTTGGATAGGGACCCTGCGCGCCGACCTCGCTCTGTCGTACTCCGGAGGTCGCCGCGACCGGTTTGGGAGGAACAATGGCCGCATCTGCCTCGTCCAAGGTGGCCCGATGAGCCGCCAGTTCACGTGGGGGGACGCGTCGATGGCTACGCAGCGTGATGACCGGAACCGTCCGCTGCCGTCCGCACAGTGCTCACTGTGCGGTATCGCGCTCCCGACCGGCCTGATGGTGCCCGACGGCGGACAGGCCTGCGCCGACATCCGCTGGTACTGCAAGGACGCCAAGACTTGCACCGAACGCTGGACGGCGAGCCTGCCCCGGCACCCGCACATCGCGCCCACGCCGGCCAGCATGGCCCCGGCCCCCCCGCCACTGCCGCCGATGACGTCGCACCGCACCGCGCCCGACCCGGTGCCGGCCAAGCTGCTGGCCGCGCCCGAGCAGGCGTGGTCCATCGATCCTTCTTAGCCGGGCGCCAGTCCCGCCCGCCGCGGCCGCGCGGCCATCACGCGCACCATCCGGCCTGGCCGCGCGGCTAAACCACGGCCCGTTCCGTCAAATCGGACATTACGGTCTACGGTGAGTCGTTGACCTGCGAAGACATCTGAGCTTTGACAGTTGTCCACCCATTCGTTTAGCGTCGTTTGTCCCGCGTAACACCGGATGGGGGCCGAGCATGCTGCGGACGCCTGCGGTTTCGGGTGTGGCCCTGCGCAGCCCCGCCGCCGGGACCGGGGACGGCGGACGGCGCTCGCCGGTCGAGGTCGTGGCCACCATGGGCACCTATCTGACCCGCACCCACGTCGCCGAGGTCTCCGGGCTGCGCGCCGGGCCGTTCGGGCGGTGGGCCGACGGGGTCACCGCGATGCGCGCGGACTGCGTGGCCTTCGCCGATCACTGGCAGACGCACAACGAGCAGGTCCTGCGGGCCGCCGGCGCCGGGCCGCTGTGGGTCGTGCTGGGGGACTCGACGGCGCAGGGACTCGGTGCGCCCAGCCCGTACGGCGGGTACGTCGGCCAGGCCCTGGACGTGCTACGGGACCGCTCCGGCCAGCCGTGGCAGGTGCTGAACCTGTCCGCGTCCGGCTCGCTCATCCGCGACGTACTGCACCGGCAGCTTCCCCGGCTGCCCGCCGCGCCCGACCTGGTGACCTGCGGGATCGGCATGAACGACATCTTGTACAGCGGACCGGGCAAGGTGTTCGCCGACCTGCGGTCGCTGCTCGCGGTCGTGCCCGACCAGACCGTCATGCTCGACCTGCCGGTGCCGGCCGGATACGCCGGCCTGCTCGGCCGGGCCAGCCGGCCCTACCTGACCCGGATCAACCGGACCCTGCACGAGGTGGCCGCGGCCCGCGGGTTGCCGGTGGCCAAAGTGTCGACCCACTTCCTGCCGCCCTGGGCCGGCAAGTTCGCGTCCGACTGCTTCCATCCCAGCCAGGACGGCTATCGCGACTGGACCCGGGCGCTGCTGGCCGTCCTGTAACCGATGCGCCGCGCACCGTAAGCTGAGTCGGGGTATGTAGTAAGGCGGAGTGACTGAGAAATGCGGTGTCGTCAGCGGCTGCTGTCGGCAGGTCGCGCAGCTTCGCGCCGCGGCCAGGTTACCGGTGGTGCTGGCGTCGCCAGGGAGCCCAGAGTGCTTAGCGGTGCACCACTCCCGCGAAGCCAAGGGTGGTGAAACCCGGGTTCCACCACCATAGGGTGTGGTGGATTGCCGGTTCCACTCCGCTCACGCGGGCCGCGGGCCGCTACTCCAGCTAACTGCATATCCCGGAGCTGAGTTTGCCAGCACGCTCGAGGAGGTCGCATGGTGCAGGAGGTTGGCCGGGACGGGGTTCGGCGCCTCATGGCGCAGGGCGCCCAGATCATCGACGTGCTGCCGGCCGCGGAGTACGGCCAGGACCACCTGCCGGGAGCGGTCAATCTTCCGTTGCGCAAGATCGAGGCCGAGGCGGCTCGAGTGCTCGATCCTCGTCGGCCGATCGTCGTGTACTGCGCCGATTACGCTTGAGACCTGAGTCCGCGAGCCGCGTGCCGGCTCGAGACTCTCGGGTTCACCGAGGTGTACGACTACCGGGCGGGCATCCGGGACTGGATGGGAGCGGGCCTGCCCACCGAAGGAACCAACACCGAGCGCCCGCGCCTGGTCGACGTGGTCCGGCGGGACGTGCCGACGTGCTCGCTCGGCGAGCGACTCGGCGACGTCGCTAGCCGGGTCGCCGCCGCAGGCTGGGACGCCTGCGTGGTGGTCAGCCGCGAACGCGTGGTGCTCGGCCTGCTCCGGGCCTCCGAACTCCGCGCCGATCCGGATCTTAAGATCGAGCAGGCCATGCGTCCCGGGCCCAGCACCTACCGCCCGTTCCTGAGCGTGGCGGACATGCGCGCCGTCATGATCGACCGCAACCTGGACAGCTCGCCGGTCACCACCTCGGACGGCAAGCTCGTCGGCCTCGTCCGCCGGCCGGACGTCGGCCTCGCTCGACCGGAAATGACTGGAAGCCCGCCGCCGTGACGGATTACACTCGCGCCATGCCCTCGATGGCGTTCCTGCTCCTCGTAATGCCGCACTGACGCGAGCGGTCAGTGCGGCAGCCCCTCACGCGTGAGGGGCTTTTCCATTTCCCAGGTGAGTTCCGGAACGAGGAGCATGAAATGGACGAGGGAACGCCGCCCTTCCGGTACGGCGCGCGGCTGGCCAACGAGATCGAAGTGCGCTGGCAGGACCGCTGGGAGCGCGATGGCACCTTCCACGCCGCGAACCCGGATGGCCCGCTGGCCCAGGGCTTTGCCCAGGTCGCCGAACGGCCCAAGTTCTACCTGCTGGACTTCTTCCCCTATCCCAGCGGCATCGGCCTGCACGTGGGGCATCCGCTGGGCTACATCGGCACCGACGTGTTCGGCCGCTACCTGCGCATGACCGGGCATCACGTGCTGCACCCGTTCGGCTTCGACACCTTCGGCCTGCCCGCCGAGCAGTACGCGATCGACACCGGCCAGCACCCGGCCGTCACCGTGCGGCACAACGCGGCGGTCATGCGCCGGCAACTGCGGCGGCTGGGCCTGGCCCACGACCGGCGCCGCGAGATCCTGACCAGCGACCCGTCCTTCTACCGCTGGACGCAGTGGATCTTCCTGCAGATCTTCAACAGCTGGTTTGACCCTGACGCCGGGCCGATGGGCCGCGCCCGGCCGATCGGCGAGCTGATCGCCGAGTTCGCCTCCGGGCAGCGCCGCACGCCGGACGGCCGGGCCTGGGCCGGCCTGACCGACGCCGAGCAGCGGGACGTCGTCGACCGCCACCGCCTGGCCTACCTGGGCGAAGTGGTCGTCAACTGGTGCCCCGGGCTGGGCACCGTCCTGGCCGACGAGGAGGTGACCGACGAGGGCCGCAGCGCGGTCGGCAACTATCCCGTGTACCGCAGGCCGCTGCACCAGTGGCTGCTGCGCATCACCGCCTTCGCCGAGCGGCTGCTGGCCGGCCTGGACCAGGTGGACTGGCCGGAGAACGTCAAGCGCCTGCAGCGGAACTGGATCGGTCCGAGCGGCGGCCCCTACCAGCTGCGGGACTGGCTGTTCTCCCGGCAGCGGTACTGGGGCGAGCCGTTCCCGATCGTGTACGACGAGGCCGACCCGTCCCGGCCGATCGCGCTGCCCGAGCAGATGCTGCCGGTCACCCTGCCGGAGATGATCGACTTCCGGCCCGTGCCGCAGGACGACGCCAGTGACCCGGTGCCCGCCCTGGCCCGGGCCGCCCGATGGACGCACGTCACCCTGGACCTGGGTGACGGTCCCCGGCGCTACCGGCGCGAGCTGAACGTCATGCCGCAGTGGGCCGGCTCGTGCTGGTACTACCTGCGCTACCTGGATCCGTCCAACGAGGCGGCCCTGACCGGACCGGACGCCGAGCGCTACTGGATGGTGCCGAACGGCGTCGACCTGTACGTGGGCGGCGTCGAGCATGCCGTGCTGCACCTGCTGTACGCCAGGTTCTGGCACCAAGTGCTGTACGACATCGGCGTGGCGAGCACTCCCGAGCCGTTTGGGCGGCTGTTCAACCAGGGCTACATCCTGGCCGACGCGTTCACCGACGCGCGCGGCCTGTACGTGCCCGCGGCCGAGGTGACCCACGGGAACAACGGCTGGGCCTACCACGGTCAGCCGGTCACCCGGCGGGCCGGGAAGATGGGCAAGAGCCTGAAGAACGGGGTCAGCCCGGACGAGATCTACACCGCCTACGGTGCCGACACGCTGCGCCTGTACGAGATGGTCATGGGCCCGCTGGACGGTGATCGGCCCTGGCGCACCGACGACATCGTGGGCATGCACCGGTTCCTGCAGCGGCTGTGGCGCCTGATCGTCGACGAGACGGCGGGGGAGACGCTGCCGCCCTCGGCCGGGCCGCCGCTGCAAGAGACCACCACCCGGCTGCTGCACCAGACGATCATCGCGGTCCGGGAGGACTTCGCCGCGCTGCGGTTCAACACCGCGATCGCGCGCATCATCGAGCTGACCGCGCACGCTGCCCGGCTGGACCCGATGCCGCGCGCGCTGGCCGAGCCGCTAGTCCTGATGGTGGCGCCGCTGGCCCCGCACGTCGCCGAGGAACTGTGGCAGCGGCTGGGGCACGCCGGGTCGCTGGCCTACGAGCCGTTCCCGCAGGGCGATCCCGCACTGGCCGCCGCAGCCACCGTGACCCTGCCGGTCCAGGTCAACGGCAAACGGCGGTTCACCATCGAGGTGCCAGCCGGGGCCGGGCAGGCCGAGATCGCCGACCTGCTGGCCCGCCACCCCGACTTTCCCGGCCAGGACGTCGCCCGCCTGGTCATCGTCCCCGGCAAGATCGTCAACGTCGTCCTGCGATAATCCACGGTAGTAAGGGCTTGCTGACATTCGCGCTGGGTTGGGGTGACGGGTTGAGCGAGCTTCCCAGTGGTGCGGTGACCTTCCTGTTCAGCGACATCGAGGGCTCAACCCGGCTGGTCAAGGCGCTGCGGGACCGGTACGGGCAGGTGCTGGCCGAGCACCGGCGGCTGGTCCGCGCGGCCATCGCCGGTCATGGCGGGCACGAGGTCGACACCCAGGGCGACGCGTTCTTCGCCGCGTTCGGCGAGGCCAGACAGGCTGTGCTGGGCGCGCTCGAGGTGCAGCGCTCGCTCGCCGCCCACGACTGGCCCGACGGTGCCCGGGTCCGGGTGCGGATGGGCATTCACACCGGCCACGCGGTTCCGGCGGACGAGGCCTATACCGGCCTGGCGGTGCATCGCGCGGCGCGGATCTGCGCCGCGGCCCGCGGCGGTCAGGTGCTGCTCTCCCAGGCCACGCAGACCCTGGTCGAGGACGAGGAGGAGGGGGAGGAGCAGGGCTTCACGCTGGTAGACGTCGGTGAGTACCGGCTGAAGGACCTGGACCGGCCGGTCCGTCTGTTCCAGCATCTGGTTCGAGCTGATCAACATCTTGTACCACTGCGCGGAGCTGTGCGCCCAGACCGGGCGCCCGGCGCAGGCCCTGACCTCCTGGGCCGCGCATGCCGCGTTCGCCCGGCGCGAGGGATTCCTGGACGGCCCCGACACCGACCGCCGGCTGGCGTCCGAACGCGAACTGCGGGCCACGCTGGGACCCGCCGAAGCCGCCGTGGCCGAGCAGCGCGGTGCTGCCATGAGCGCGGCCACCGCCGCCGAGTACGTGCTCCTGCTGACCGCGCCGGCCCGCGTTGTGGCGGCCCCGGAGCAGCTCGATGCCCGGGAGCGAGAGCTGGTCGCCCTGGTCGCCCAGGGCCGCACCGACGCTCAGATCGCCGCCCAGCTCTCCGTCAGCGTGCGCACCGTCAGCGAGCGCCTGGATGACATCCGCGACAAGACCGGCTCCCGCCGCCGCGCCGACCTGACCAGCCTCGCCCTGCAAGCGGGCCTGGTCTGACCAGCAGCTCGCCATAAGGGTGTATCACCGGCCTGGTTCCTGCCTCCGAGGAGGCAAGACCATTGCTGCGCCTGGCTCCGGCAATGGTGGGGGCTAGAAATGAGGGTGGCCGATGAATCAGGACAGCAACTTCAGCATCTCCTACGCGACCATGCGCAAAGTCGTGGGGTGGCTTGGCTTTTCCCTGCCATTTATCCTCCCCGCCGGTTACGTGATGTTCTTCTCCCGTACCAACTTCCCGGGCTCCATAAGCGGCTACTACTACACCGGAATGCGGAACTACCTGGTCGCCGCCTTGTGCGTCCTGGGCGCGCTGTTCATCGGCTACAACGCCTATAACGACAAGCTCGACTTCTGGATCACTAACTTCGCTGGCCTCTTCGCGATCGGCGTAGCCTTCTTCCCGACCGCCCCGGCGGCCGCGTCCGCTCATCAGAAAGAACTCGGCTACGGCCACTTTGTTTTCGCCGCGCTCCTGTTCGCGATGCTGGCCGTCATGGCCTTGCGGTTCACGAAGACCGACAGTCAGCAGACCAGTCAGAAGTCACGCCGGAATATCGTCTACCGAGCCTGCGCGGCCTTGATCGCGGCCAGCATGCTGGTGGCCCTCATCACGAACTTCCTGCCCGCGTCGATCAAGGCGAGCATGCCCTCGCTGTTCTGGTTCGAGGCCATCGCGGTGGTCGCCTTCAGCACCTCCTGGCTGGTGAAAGGCGCAGCCGTGCCGGTTCTCAACGACAAGGCCGCTGCTCCGGAGCTGACCCGCCGCGACCTGACGACCGCTGGGTTATTTCGCTTGTGCCGGGCTCCTGTTCACGATGCTGGCCATCATGGCGCTGCGGTTTACCCAGACCAATCCCGATGGCGTCCGGACGAATCTGAAGAACTACATCGCCTGCGCGTCCCTGATCGCCGCGAGCATGCTGGTCGCCTTCAGTGCCTCCTGGCTCGTGCAGGGAGAGGCCGTGCCGGTGCTCAACGACAAGCCCGTCGCTCAGCTGGCTCCCGATCCGGCGCAGGCCTAAGCCGGGGCAAATCCAGTATCCTGCCCCGCCTGCCTGTCCGTCACCACCTGACTCATCTCCGCCAGTCCGCGCAACGACGTCGTTGCCGCCCACGGCCCGCGTGCCTGGGTCAGCGAGGGTAGCTGCTCCTGCGGGACAGCCAGCCTGGTCACCGGGATGATGCGGATGAGGGCAGCCAGGTCGGTGAAGTCGGCGGGGGTTGGTCGTGTAACAGCGGCTTGATGCCGTTCAGGTCGCGGTAGCAATCAACCTGCCGCCGGAGGAAGTCCCCTGGGAGTCTAATCCGGAGGGCACCGACTGGCTGGCGGACGAACTGAGGCTCAGCAAGGGCGGCTTCCTTTATTTCTGGCGGTCGTACCTGGACCCGGCATGGAATCACTACCTCCGCGGCCCGGTGCGCATCTGGTCTGTCGATGGCGGCCCCGATGAGCAGGTGCTCGCAGCGCTTGAGGCGAGAGATTCCGGCTCGCTGAACCGGCTGGTCCCGGACCCGGTCGATGAGCGGCTGCAGCTCCGTGACGACCTGGACGCGGCGCTGATTCATCTGCGCGAGGTCCGCGACAGGTACTGGGATCATGACTGGCGGCGCGAGCATCGTGGCTACGGTCGCTACCCGGAGAACGAATTGTGGGATGCAGCCGAGGGATTCCTTGACCTAGTTGATGCCTCCCGGTCCAGCAAGCTGGACACCTGAGGTCCCTGCACAAGACGTCCTGCCGGCCATCGGCATGCCGCATCAGGCCGGCAGCATGTGCATGGTTTTGGCAACTTTGTGGCTTGGAGAGTTGTCCGGCGGGCTGGTCCGTTGGCTGTTCCAGCGCGCCGCTCGTGCGGCAGACTTGCCCGGTGATCCCAGCGGAGCCGACGAGCAGGACCGACCGACGTTTCCCGCGGCACGTCCGCATCGTGCATTTGCCGGCGTCTGCGTTCCGAGCGCTGGCCAGCGGTGACCTCGCGGCGGCAAACGCGGTGAGCCCTGTGCCCCTCTCGGAATACTTCGTCAGCCCTGACTGGAGAAGGACGTGGCGGATGCGCAGGGAGCAAGTCGAGCAGGACCCGGCCAGCGCGGCGTGGGTTAGTGGTGTCATCTGGGATGAGCAGCAGCAGGTGGCCGTTGGCCGGGCCGGATATCACGGCCTCCCCGATCAGTCGGGGATGGTCGAGATCGGTTATGCAGTCGATCCCGCGTACAGGCGGCGCGGCTACGCCAGAGCGGCGCTGGAGATCCTGCTCCAGCGTGCGGCTCATGAGCCACGGGTGAAGACGGTACGGGTGACCATCCGCCCAGACAACGTCGCCTCTTACGCCCTGGCATCGCAGTACGGCTTTGCCGAAGTCGGTGAGCAGTGGGACCAGGAGGACGGCCTAGAGGTCGTCTACGAGGTGGCCGCAAGCCGGTACCGGTAGGCGATCCACTGCATGGCCTAGGTCAGCCTGGCGCCACGGCACGTCGATGACCATCCACGCTACCGGGGAAACAAGGTCGATCCGGACGGCCCGGAAGAACCAGTCGATCCGGCGGGCCATGGGTGTTTCCGTCCGGGGAGAAGCCGGCGCCTTGGTGCCACGCTCGCGGCCGCCCACCGCACCTGGGCCCTGCTGTCATCACGAGCCATCCCGGCATTGTCGCCCAGGCGGCGCGTGCGCGCCAAACTCCCGGGCTGCCGCTACCCGTACATTGCCGCCCGGCGAGCGGCCCCGTATCGCACAAGATCACGCGGACCATGCTCCGCTGGCCTCGTCCCGGTCAGGGTCAGACAGGTACTTGTCATGATTACGGCCAAGGTCTGACGGCCCGTGCAGCGCGCCGACAAGCGCAGCCAGGTGCTGCGGGAGCCCGACGGTCTCATCCTGCTCCTGGCCCGTATCCTCAACCTGCCCGTCACCGGCCATAACCAGAGTTCATCGCTGCGGTCCGAGCGGCGCCGGTAATGACGGCCGGTGTGCCCTGCAGCCACGGTGCCTTGCGGGTTACCTAGACGCAGTCACCGGAAGGTCGGCCGATCTCAGCGCACCCGCACGCGAGCCTCGGCCTGGCCGAGAGCCGGATGGCTGACCGTCACTACCACGTGTCCCGCCGACCCCGGCTGCGACCGGATCCAGACCGCGCCCACCCCACCCGCCGCCGCGAAGTCGAACGGGCTCTCTCCGATCAGCACCGCGGGACCGGAAACCGCCAGCGTGACCTCCCCGCTCACGTAGGGCCGCGGCGCGCCGTACCCGTCCACCGCCCGGAACGCCACCCGGGTCGCGTCCACCCCGTCGCCCGCGATCTCCTCGTCGTCGGCCGCCGCCCACAACGAGTCCAAGGACGGATCCGACGCGAACGACCGCGACACCACCAGCTCGGATCCCAGGTACCCGTCGATCCGCAAATCCGGCTTCGAAGACCCATCGACCTCCCGGAAATCCACGAACGACGGCGGGTAAGCCAGCGACCCGTAATCCCCGTCACCCGGCGTGACCGAAGCGACGTGCGCCCCGCCCACGTATATTTCCAGCCGCTCCAGGTTGGCGCAGATCATCGCGGCCGGCAGGCTGGTTACCGGCGAGACCGGCCCGAAGTCCCAGTAGAACGCGGGCGCGATGACCGGCCTGGTCCGCGGGTCGACCTGCGCCCGGTAGATCGCCGCGCCCGGCTTGGTCTCCCGGAACAGGTCCACCACCCCGGTGTACTTCACGCCCCGGTACACGTTGCCGCCCGCGCCGGACGGGTAGTCGATTCCCGACCAGGCCAGCAGCCCGCAGTACCGGTCGTCGCCGGCCGCGATGGCGTGCACCCGCGCGTGCGCGGTGGCCTGGCCCTGCTGAACGGCCTGGGGGTCGGTGCGCCGGTAGAACCGGGCCGGCCCGGACAGCGTGCCGACCGCCTCGGTGACCAGGTACGGCCGGCAACCCCGTCCACCGGCGGTTCCAGGGACGGCTGCTTGGCGCCGTCCGGCCCGGTCACCGCCGAATAGTCGTTCTCGGCGAACACGTCCTGCTGATAGTCGGTGGTCAGCCGCATCCCGGCCATCGCGCCCGCCGTCGGCCGCGAGTCATCCAGGCCGTGGGCCAGCTCGTTGGTATCGGTGTAGAAGGCCGTGTTGTTGGGCGTCTCGTTGAGCCGCGCACCCCAGATCACGATCGACGGGTGGTTGCGGTCCCGGACGATCATCTGCCCGACGTCGCGGCAGGCGAGCGCCAGCCAGGCCGCGTCCCCCAGGTAGCCCCAGCCCGCGGCCTCCTCCCAGGCCAGCAGCCCGAGCTCGTCGCAGGCGTCGAAGAACGCCTCCGCTTGCGGGTAGTGCGAGCAGCGCACCATGGTGCAGTTCAGCTCCCGCCGGATGATCTCGGCGTCCCGGGCCTGCACCCGGGCGGGCATCGCACCTCCAGCGAACGGGAAGAACTGGTGCCGGTTGACCCCGAGCAGCGTGATCCGGCGTCCGTTGAGGTAGAACCCGTCGGACGCGAACGTGGCCTCGCGGAATCCGATCCGCACCCGGTGCTCGTGCCCCCGGCCGCCGTCCACGACCAGCGTGGTCACCACGTGGTACAGCTTCGGCTGTTCGGTGTCCCACAGGGTGATCTCGCCCAGCCCGGATAGCGTCACCGTCGCCGTCACCTGGCCCGGCCCGGTCAGAACCACCGGCGCCCGCCCGTCCGCGATCACGATGTCGTCATCGCGCAGCGAGACGACGACCTCAGCGGGCCCCGCCGGGACCGCCGCCGCGTCCACCGTGGCCTGCACCACCACCTGTCGCGCTGCAGCGTCCAGCACGTTGACCGGCTTGGCGAACACGTCGGCCAGGAACACCTGCGGCACCATCCGCAGCCGTACGTCCCGGTACAGGCCGCCCGGCTGCCAGAAGTCCACCGAGGTGCTGACCGCCGGTGCGGGCCGGTCCGGTGGCACGTTCAGGTTGAACCCTGAGTCCAGCCGCACGGCCAGCACGTTTCCGGTCGGCTGGAGCAAGCCGGTCAGCTCACAACTGAACGGCAGGTACCCGCCCAGGTGGTCCGCCACCTGGACCCCGTTCAGTGTCACCGTCGCGCGGGCCAGTGCCGCCCCCACGGCCAAGAACACCCGCCACCCCGGCCCGCCGACCCCCAAAGGCGCATCGAACGGAGCGTCAAAGTGCTTGCGGTACGTCCACACCCGTTCCCAGGCCGCTGGGTTCCAGTTCTGCCAGGACAGCGGCGTCACCGTATGCGGCAGCGTCACCGCCGCGAATGCACTGTCGTCGAAGCCGGGCAGGCTGCTGTCCGCCGATGCCGGCCCGAACAGCCAGCCGGTCCCGAACGGGATGTCCACGAGCGCCTCCAGGAGGGTTATCGTCGGTGCGTGTGTACCGTCGTGATCAGTCTCGCGCCCGCCGAACCGATGGCGCTGCTGCTCCTGGGCTTCCGTGACGAGCTGACCAGCCGGCCGTGGCGGCCGCCGGCCCGCTACTGGCCGGGATCGCCGCTGGTCGGCGGGCGTGACGAGCAGGCGGGCGGGACGTGGCTGGCCGTCCACCCGCAGATCCCGCGGGTCGCCTGCATCCTGAACGCGCGCGGCCCGCAGGCCGAGCCGCGCACCCGCCACTCCCGCGGCGAGCTACCGCTGCGCGCGGCCGCCGAGGGCCACGCCGCGCTGACCCAGCTGCACGCTGATCATCCCGCCCTGACCCGCTACGACCCGTTCTTCCTGATCTGCGCCGACCAGGACCGGGCCACGATGCTGAGCTGGGACGGCACCCAGTCCGCCCGGCAGCCCCTGGACCCGGGCACCCACGTCATCACCAACGCCGGCCACACCTACCCCGGACCGCACACCGATGCCAAAGGCGAGCACTTCGGCCTCAGGTTCGCCGCGCACCGTCCCGACGGCGACCCGGCCGCCACCATCAAGGACGCCTGGGCCGACTGGCTGACGCTGACCGGCGGCGACGGCCTGCCCGAGACCGACCCGGCCGCGATCGTCGTCCGCCATGAACTGCCGGACGGCCGGCTCTACGGAACCACCTCGGTCAGCCTGGTGGCCCTCGGCGCCGGCGGCCTGCGCTACGACTTCCAGCCCATCCCGGCCGACCCGACCACCTGGTACGCCGTCAACCTGGCCCGACCGGATCTGGCCAGACCGGATACTGCCCGACCAAATACTGGCGGCCAGCGCGACCGCGACCGGTAGCGCCAGCGCCCAGCCGCAGAACCCGAGCATCACGGTCACCGCCACCGCGGCCGGCCAGGCGGCCAGCCGCGCCGCTCCCCGCAGTATTCGCAGCGCCGCCGCCATCGCGCCCAGGTAGACCGCCAGGAACAGCGCGGTCGGCACCGCCACCAGCGCCGTTGTCCCGACCAGACCCAGCCCGTACCCGGTGATCAGCACCAGCCCCGCTCCGCCGATCGCGGCTAGCAGCCAGGGCAGCGGCGCGGCCCGGCCGCCGCGCACCAGCTGTCCGGCGGTGGCCGCCGCTCCGCTGATGTAGGCGTTGGTCGCGCCGAGGGTCAGCACGATGGCGGCCACCGCGGCGATGTCCGGGCCGGCCGCGCCGACCGCGTGGGTCAGCAGCCCGGCCAGCGGCAGGTCGGTAGCGGCCCGCGGCCCCAGCACGCCGATGGTGGCCACCGCCAGGCCCAGGTACAGCGCGGTGGTGACGGCCAGGGCGATGGCGACCACGCGCGGCAGCTGCCGGGCCGAATCCGCGAAGCGGTTGGTCAGCGGGGCCACCGCTTCCCACCCGACGAAGGAGAACATCAGCGTGGTCGCCGCGCTGCCGATTGACATCCACCCGTGCGGGGCGAACGGCGTCCAGTTGGCCACCCGCGCCGCGCCCGCCGAACCGGCGACCGCCACGACCACCACCACGGTCAGCAGGCTGACCAGGACGAGCTGCGCCGTGGTGCTGGCCCGCAGCCCGCCGGCGGCCAGCACCAGGACGGTCAGCAGCAGCGCGGCGGCCACCGCCGCGCGGGTGAGCTGGCCGCCGCCGGTCAGGCCGGGAAAGGTTACCGTGACGTAGCTCGCGCCGATCAGGAACACGATCGGGGCGCCGCCCACCACCCCGGCCAGGAACATCCAGCCGGTCGCCCGGCCCGCCCGCGCCCCCAGCGCCGCGGTGACGTACCCCATCACCCCGCCCGCCGACGGCATGCGCCGGCCCAGGGCCGAGAACACCACCGCGAACAGGCCGGACAGGCCCAGCAGGGCCAGCCAGGCCAGGATCGAGGCCGGACCGGCCTGGGCCGCGGCCAGGCCCGGCAGCAGCAGCAGGCCCGGACCGAGGATCGCCCCGATATACACGGCCGCGCCGCGCGTGGTGGTCAGGTTCTGGGCCATACCCTCACGATCGCCGAAACGGCCTCGCACGCGATGGCAAACGTTGCGCGATAAAGGGCATCAACCGCAATACAGTTGCGCAAGGCAAAGATTAGGCTGAATTACATGCCAGAACATATCCCGGACCGGGTGGATCGTGCCATCGTCGCCACCCTCCAGCGCGACGGCCGGATGGCCAACATCGATCTCGCCGAGGAGATCTCGCTGTCGCCCTCGGCCTGTCTACGCCGGGTGAAGGCGCTGGAGGCCAGCGGCATCATCGCCGGCTACCGTGCCGAGGTCAGCCGGATCCGGGCCGGACTCGGCCTGACCGTCTTCATCGGCATCCGGGTCGAAAAGCACTCCCTGGAGACCTCGGTCCAGATCGAGCAGGCCCTGCTCGCCATCCCCGCGGTGGTCGCCTGCTACCTGGTCTCCGGGACCAGCGACTTCCTGGTCGAGGCGGCCGTGCCCGACCTGGCCGGCTACGAGCAGCTACTGCTCGGCCAGATCCTGGCCATCCCGTCGGTGATCGAGGCCCAGAGCACGTTCGCGATCCGCACCGTCTTGTCCCGTGGCCCGCTGCCCCTGGACCACTGGCGGGGCGCGACCCGATGAATCAGAAGAACTCGAAGTACTCGCGCATCTCCCACGGGCTGACGTCCGCGTCCGGCCCGCCCGCGCTCGCATCGGCCGCCCGCGCATCCTCGTACCGGCGGATCTCGGCCCGCTTCATCATGACCAGGTAGTCCACCAGCGTGGCGCCGAACACCGACCGGTAGAACTGGTCCGCGTCCAGCGCGTCCACCGCCTCGCGAAGCGACCTGGGCAGCGCGGGCGCCTCGGCGGCGTACGGATCGGCCGACACCGGGGGCGGCGGATCCAGGTTCCGCCGGATGCCGTCCAGCCCGGCCGCGATGTTCGAGGCCAGGTAGAAGTACGGGTTCGCGGCCGGCTCACCGAGCCGCATCTCCACGTGGCTGCTGTCGTCGCCCGGCGCGCCCTGGACCCGGACCAGCGCGCCGCGGTTCTCCACCGCCCAGGTCACCCGGTCCGGGGCGAACGAATAGGGCCGGAACCGCTTGTACCCGTTGACCGTCGGCGCCGCGAATACCGACATGGGCAGCGTATGGGCGAGCAGCCCGGCCACGTACCGGCGCCCCACGGTCGAGAGCACATCCGAAGACGAGGCGAACGCGTTCGACCGGTCCGGCCGCCGCAGCAGCGACTGGTGCAGATGCCACCCGGAAGAGAAGAAGTTCGGCAGCGCGGGCCGGCACATGAACGTGGCCAGCAGCCCGCGCCGCTGGCACACCTGCTTGACCGCCGACCGGAACAGCACCGCCGCGTCGGCCGCCGCCATCCCGCTAAGCGGCGAGAAGCTGACCTCCAGCTGCCCCGGACCCCACTCGTCCTCGATCGACCGCGGCAGCAGCCCGACCGCGTCCAGCGCGTCGCGGACCGTCTCCAGGACCGGCCCCATGCTGTCCAGCCGAACCTCCGACAGGTACTGATACCCGCGCTCGAACGCGCTGACCGGCGGCGGCGGCGGAGTAAACCCGGCATCTGACGGCGCCAGCGGCCCGGGAGTCACGACCACGACGTAGAACTCGACCTCGATCCCGGCCAGGAAGTCGTAGCCCGCGTCCCCCAGCGAGGCAAGCATCCGGCGCAGCAGCCCGCGCCCGTCCAGCGGCATCGGCTGCCCGTTGCCGAAGTACACGTCGCACAGCATCCATCCGGTGCGATCGGCCCACGGCAGCACGCGCAAGGTCGACGGATCGGGCACCAGCATCACGTCGGGGAACCCGGTGAACTCCTCGATGCCGAAGCCGCCGCCCCGCGCGAACGCGGGGACGAACACCTGGTTGCCGGTATCCAGGCTGTAGATCGCGCCGGAGAAATCGAGCCCGTCGGACAGGGCCGCGATGGCCGCCTCCGGCGACAGCATCTTGGCCCGCGGCACGCCGTGCTGGTCGACCACGGCCAGCCGCACGGTGCGCAGCCCCAGCGACCGGATCGACGCCGTGACCTCCTGGACCAGCGCCTCCCGCTCCGGCGAGGCCAGCCCGTGCCGCCCGACGAACCCCGGCTGCCCTACGCCGGAAGGATCGACGCTCATGACAGCCGCGGTGGCAGGCCGAAGGCCGGGAAGACGCGCTCGGTATCCAGGAAGTAGGTCAGCCGGCCGAACCGTCCGCCCCACGCCTGGTGGACCTGCAGCGCCCACGGGATGTGCCCGCCCGCCGGGTCCGGCTTGTACTGGCCCCACGCCTGCACGCCGTTGACCGGGCCGACCGGCACCATGATCGAGTCCCGGCACTGGCTCGGCGTGGGCTCGGTCATCCACCGGACGATATCCGGCGCGCCCTTGAGCCACAGCGTGTACGGCGGCATGGTCATCACCGCGTCGTCGTGCAGCAGCGTGACCAGCTCGTCCAGGTCGTAGCGCTGGAACGCGTCCACGTACCTGGCCAGCAGGTCGGCCTGGTCGTCCTCGACCGTCACCGGACGCTGGTCCTCGGGCAGCGCGGCCAGCGTGGTCCGGGCCCGCTGCAGCGCGCTGTTCACCGCGGGCACGCTGGTGCCCAAGGTGGCGGCCGCCTCCGTGGCCGGCATGCGCAGCACCTCGCACAAGATCAGCGCGGCCCGCTGCCGGGGCGGCAGGTGCTGCAGCGCGGTCACGAACGCCAGCCGGATCGTGTCCCGGGCCACCGCGACGTCGGCCGGGTCGCCGTACTCGGGCAGTACCCGATCGTCGGCGATCGGCGAAATCCACGCTTCGTCCGCGCGCCAGTCGCCAAACAGCGCCTCGACCGGCGGCGAGGCCAGCCCGAGGTCCATGGGCAGCGCCCGGCGCTGCCGGCCGCGCAGGATGTCCAGGCAGTTGTTGGTCGCGATCCGGTAAAGCCAGGACCGCACGCTCGAGCGCCCCTCGAACCCGTCGGCCGCGCGCCAGGCCCGCAGCATCGTCTCCTGCACGGCGTCGTCAGCCTCGAAGCCGGAGCCCAGCATGCGGTAGCAGTACCCGGTCAGCTCCCGCCGGTACTCCTCGAGCCGGTCCGGTCCTACCTCGGCCGATGCGGTTGACGGCATACTCGAACCCTACGCCAGCGTGCCGACATTCTCGGCGAGCTATGCGGGCGCCATCCCGTACCGGCTCATCAGCTCGCGTTCGGCCTCCCGGGTGGGCGGCTCGGGACCGGCCCACAGCGCGTCCAGCTCGGCGAAATAGGCGTCCATGGCCGGGGCGTGCAGCACCAGCAGCCGGGCCGGCTCGGCGCTGCGGTTGCCGAACGTGTGGCCCGCCCCGCGCGGTACCAGCAAGAAATCCCCGGGCCCACCCGTCAGCTCGGCCTCGTCCAGCCAGAAGGTGATCGTGCCGTCCAGCACGAAGAACGCCTCCGAGCAGTTCACGTGGCGGTGCGGCGGCGGGGTCCGCGCCCCGGGCGGCACGGTCCGCTCCATCAGCGAGAAGTCGCCGCCGGTCTGCGCCGCCACCGCCTTGAACGCCATCACGTTCCCGCGCGCGGTCAGCAACCGCCCCTGCCCCGATGGAACAATGTCTCTCATGCTGCCTATCATCCCAGGGTGAGCGAACCGCTGGCCGACGCCGAGGCCGAGCTGTACGGGGGCGACCCGGAGGACTTCATGGCCCGGCGCGCCGAACTCGTGACCAAAGCCCGCGAGGCGGGCCAGACGGCCGCGGCCAAGCAGATCGGCGCGCTGCGTAAGCCAACCCGGTCGGCCTGGGTGGTGAACCGCCTGGTCCGCGCCGACCCCGAGGTCACCGGCCGGCTGGCCGCGCTGGCCGCCGAGCTTCGCGAGCCCGGGCTGGACGGCGCCCGGATCCGGGAGCTGGGCGCGGCCCGGTCCCGGCTGCTCGACGAGCTCACCCGCCAGGCCCTCGACGACCTCCCGGCCCCGCCCGCGGCGGTCCGTGAGGAGGTGACCGCCACCCTCGGCGCGGCCCTGGCCGATCCCGAGGTGGCAGCCAACCTGGGCACCCTGGTCCGCGCCGCGCACTGGGCCGGCTTCGGCCTGGGCCCGGCCGGCGCGTCGGCCCCGGCCCCGCCAGCTGGGAAAACCAAGAAACCCGCGCCGGCTGAGCCGAGTGCCGAGCGGGAACGCCGTCACCGCGAGAAGATCATGGATGCCGAACGGGCCGTGGCTGAAGCCACCCGCGCCGTGGATGCCGCCAACGCGGCTGAGCAGGAACTGGTGGATGCGGTCCGGCGGCTGGAAGCCGAGCTGGCCCAGGCCCGCCAGCAGCTCGCGGACGCCCGGCGGCAGGCCTACCGGGCCGAGTCGCAGCAGCGGCGGGCGGGCGAGACCCTGAGTCGGCTCCAGGGGTAAACCATCCCGGGCGGTCAACGTCTCTATACACGTGGGGCCACCTGAGCCCGAACGGAGGATTGGTGGACACGCTAACCGGGGTTGAACATCTTGCTGAACCAGATGGGTTTCGTGATTTTGTCCAGGCGCGATCCTCGGCTCTGCTGCGGTCGGGCTGGCTGCTGACGGGGGACTGGCCGAGCGCGGAGGACCTGGTCCAGACGGCGCTGGCCGCGGCCTGGCCGCACTGGTCCAGCCTGCGGCGCCAGGACGCGCCGGAGTTGTACGTGCGCAAGGTCATGGTGAACACGTTCCTGCGCTGGCGGCAGCGGCGCTGGAACGGCGAGATCGCGACCGGCCGGCTTCCCGAGTCGCCCGGTTATGACGTGTTCGCGCAGGTGGATGCGCGCCAGGCGCTGATCGCGGCGCTGGACCGGCTGCCCGCCCGGCAGCGGGCCGTGGTGGTGCTCCGCTACTTCGCCGACCAGACCGAATCGCAGACCGCCGAGGCCATGGGCTGCTCGGTGGGCGCCGTGAAGTCGCACGCGGCCAAGGCGCTGTCCCGGCTCAGGGCCGCGCCGGGCCTATCTGAGCTGCTCACCGGAGAGGTGGCGTCGTGAACAACGAGGAACGGCGGCTAGCCGACCTGCTGCACCAGATCACTCCCGAGCCGGCCCGTCCGGTGACCGTCGAGCAGGTGGCCTACCGCCTGGTCAGCGAGCCGCGCCTCGGTCGTAAAAGCCGGGGCCGCGAGCCGCGCCCGCGGCGCCTGGGCCTGAGCCGCGCCTGGGCGCCCGCCCTGGCCGCGGCGGCCGTGATCGTCATCGCCGGCGCCAGCGCCGGCATTGCGGTCCTGGCCAACTCCCACCACACCCCGCCCGCGTCATCCGGCGGTGCTCCGGCCTCATCGGTCAGCTCGTCCTCGGCCATACCGACCCCGACGTCCTCCCAGACCGCCCCGGCCGCCACCATCGGCGGTTTGCCCTGGGGCGCGGCGCTGATCGACCATCAGGACCTGGTCCAGGGCACGCTGGTCAGCGCGGACGGCTCGCTGTACGCGATCGGAAACAACAGCACGCTGGACCGGATCGATCCGGCCACCGGAGCTGTCGTGGCCTCGGCTCCGGCCAACATGGCGGCCTGGAACCCGCCGGTCGTGGTCGGGAACACCGTCTGGATGGTGTCGTCCGACAACGGCGGCAGCGTCGTCCTGCAGGGTTACAACGCGCGCACGCTGGCGCGAAGCTCCTCGTTGCCGGTGCCGGCCATCGGCGGGGTCTCCACCGGAGGCCAGGGGGTGCTCGCCGCCGGGCCCGACGGGAACCTGTACGTGGCCGCGGGCGAAACGATCGCGGTGGTGAACCCGGCCACCGGTCAGGAGGTCCACCGCGTCCAGGTCCTCGCGGGCAAGGCCAGCTCGGTGGCGGTCTCACCCGACGGCAGCAAGCTGTACGTCGGGATCAACGCGTCGACCGCGTTCCGGCTGGTGGTCTTCAACCTGTCCAGCGACACCATCATCAACGAGTCAACCTTGAGCGGCGGCGGGGGGAACCTGGTCGCGACCTCGGGCGGGGTCTGGGGCACGACCGGATCCGGGCACAGCGAGTGGGTCTGGTTCGCCCCGAGCGGAAACCTCGGCCATGCCGTCCGGGTCGGTCTGGGCGCGGGTGGCGGCTGGAGCTCCTACCCCAGCTACAGCGGCGGCGTCGTGTGGGTCGGCGGCTCGGGCAACCTGGTCTGCGCGAGCCCGATGACCGGGCAGGTGCTGGCCAAGGCGGACATCCCGCCCGACCATGGCGGCGTCGCCCAGTACCTGGCCAGCCCGGTGGTAGCCAATGGTCAGGCCTACTCCTACTACCAGACCGACGCGTCGCAGCAGTCCGGCCTGGCCCGCGTGACGCCCCCGAGCGCCTGCTCCGGCGTCAGTTCCTGACGGCGATCTGACGTCCGGGGCCGCCCGCCGCCACCTCCTCGGGCGGCGGCGGGCCCGGCGGCGACCCGTCGCCGAACGGCAGGCCGCCCAGTTCTTCGCGGTGGTGCGGGGTGAGCCAGCCGGACAGGTCGGGCCCGGCCGGCACGATCTTCGACGGGTTCAGGCCGGTGTGCACCTTGTAGTAGTGCTCCTTGGTCTGCTGGAAATCGATGGTGTCGCCGAAGCCCGGGGTCTGGAACAGGTCCCGGGCGTACGCCCACAGCACCGGCATCTCGGTGAGCTTGTTCCGGTTGCACTTGAAGTGGCCGTGGTAAACCGCGTCGAACCTGACCAGCGTCGGCCACAGCCGCACGTCGGCCTCGGTGATCGTGGCGCCGGCCAGGTACCGCCGGGTGGCCAGCCGTTCGGACAGGTGGTCCAGCCGGGCGAACAGCGCGCGGTAGGCCTCCTCGTAGGCGGCCTGCGTGCTGGCGAACCCGCACCGGTACACGCCGTTGTTCAGGTCCTGGTAGACGCCCTCGCTGATCTCCTCGATCTCGTCCCGGAGCCGCTCGGGATACAGGTCCGGCGCGCCCTCCCGGTGGTACGCCGTCCACTCGTGCTCCAGGTCGAGCGTGATCTGCCGGAAGTCAGCGGTCACCACCGCGCCGGCCGGGATGTCCACGATGGCCGGGACGGTCACGCCCCGCTCGTACCCGGGCACCGCCTTCTCGTAGGCCTCGCGCAGCCAGTGGATGCCCAGCACCGGGTCAAGTCCGCCCGGGTCCAGGTCGAAGGTCCAGCTCCGCCAGTCATGCTCCGGCCCGCAGATGCCCATCGACAGCGCGTCCTCCAGGCCGAGCAGCCGCCGGACGATCATCGTCCGGTTCGCCCACGGGCACGCCCGCGCCACCACCAGCCGGTACCGCCCGGGCTGCACCGGGAAGGTCCCGTCCCGCCCGTCGGCCGTGATCCGCCCGTCCAGGTACCGGGTATCCCGGACGAACTCTCCCGTGTCGTTCACTCTTCCGACGCTATCGCACCGGCCCGGCCCTCCGGTCTCAGGATCGGACCGGCAGGATTTGTAAGGTTAGCCTAAGCTAAGTTGGCATCCGGCCGGATCGCAGGCGCACCACGCTGAGCAGGGGAGAGGGTACCGCAATATGAGGCGTTGGCCAATCGTCGTCTTGGCGCTGGTGGTCTGCGGGGGGCTCGCAGGCTGCGGCTCATCGGGGGGCGACCCGGGGCAGTCCATCACCTTGTACAGCGGTCAGCACGAGCAGACCGTCAACGGGCTGGTGACCGCGTTCGAGCAAAAGACCGGCATCACGGTCAACGTCCGCAACGACGACGAGGACACGCTGGCCAACTTCATCGCGATCCAAGGCTCGCACTCACCCGCCGACGTCTTCTACACCGAGAACTCACCGGCCCTGGCCTTCCTGCAGGAAAAGGGCCTGCTCGCGCCGGTGCGGGCCAGTACCCTGGCCCAGACGCCGGCCAAGTACAACTCCCAAGCCGGGGACTGGGTGGGGGTCTCCGCGCGGGTCAGCGTGCTCATCTACAACCCGTCGCTGATCGCCAAGAGCCAGCTGCCGACCTCGGTCCTGCAGCTCGCCGACCCGAAGTACCAGGGCAAGCTCGCCTTCGCGGCCGGGGAGACCGACGTCCAGCCCATCGTCACCTCGGTGCTCAAGACCTACGGTCAGGCCGCCGCGGTGCGCTGGCTGGCCGGCCTGAAGTCCAACGCCGCCAGCCACCTGGTCCCGGACAACGAGACGATCGTCAACGACGTGAATCGCGGTCAGGTCGCCTTCGGCCTGATCAACGAGTACTACTGGTACCGCCTGAAGGCCGAGATCGGCGCGTCGGGCATGCATTCCCAGCTCGCCTACTTCGCTCCGCGCGATCCTGGGTACGTGATCGACGTATCCGGCGCCGCGGTGCTGAAGTCCAGCAAGCACCAGAGCGCGGCGCAGGAGTTCGTGGCCTTCCTGGTCAGCACGCAGGGCCAGGACATCATCGCCCGGGCCCAGGGTAACGAGCAGAGCTATGAGTACCCGCTCGCGGACGGGGTGACGACCTCGGCGCCGGAGACCCCGTTCAGCCAGCTCCAGCCGAACCCGATCACGATCGCCGATCTCGGTGACGGCTCGGCGGCCATCGCCCTGCTGCAGAAGGCGGGCTTGCTGTGAGCCGCCGTCCCGCTGCCTCCGCCGGGCCCGCCCCGGCCTCCGGCCGATGACCGCGGGCCCCCTGACCGAGCGCCCGCGCGAGCAGGCCGCCGGCGCCACTCGGCGTACCCAGCGTCCGCTGGCCCTGCTCACGGTCAGCTGGCTGATCGCCGCCGTCCTGGCCCTGCCGCTGGTCTTCCTGCTCATCGAGGCCCATGGCGCCGGAACCGCCGACGTGGCCCACCTGATCTTCCGGCCGCTGACCGGCACCCTGCTGTGGAACACCGTGCGGCTCACGGTCGTGGTCACCGTGGCCTGCGCGGTGATCGGGACCGCCGCGGCGTGGTGCGTCGAGCGGACCGACCTGCCGGGCCGCCGCGCGTGGGCGGTGCTGGTCGTGGTGCCGCTGGCCATCCCCGACTTCGTGGTCAGCTTCGGCTGGAGCTCCCTGTGGACCTGGGCGCACGGCTTCCGCGGGGCGGTCCTGGTCATGACCCTGGCCGTCTACCCGCTGGTCTACCTGCCGGTGGCGGCCAGCTTGCGCAATGCCGACCCGGGCCAGGAGGAGGTGGCCCGGAGCCTGGGTTCCGGCCGGGTCAAGACCTTCGTCCGGATCACGCTCGGCCAGGCCAAAGGCGCCATCGCGGGCGGTTGCCTGCTGGTCGCGCTGGTCCTGCTGGCCGAGTACGGCGCGTTCGAGATCGTCGGCTACCAGACCTTCACCACCGAGATCTTCACCGAGTTCAAGGGCTACAGCCTGGCCGCCTCCTGCGCGCTGTCCCTGGTCTTGGTCCTGCTTAGCCTGCTCGTCCTGGCCGGGGAGGGGATGGCCCGTGGTCGGGGGCGGGTCAACCGCCCCGGCGCGCAGCGCCGCAACCCGCCGCTGCACCTGGGCTGGGTCCGCTGGCCCACGCTAGCCCTGTTCGCGGCGCTGGTCCTGCTCGCGCTGGGCGTCCCGGTCGGAGCGGCCCTGTACTGGATGGCGGACGGTCTGCCGCCCGCCCTGTCCGGCGGGGCCAACGTCTCGCTGCTGGACGCCGCTGGGCATACCGCCCTGTACGGCGGGGTCGCGGCCGCCCTGGCCACGGTCATGGCCATCCCGGTGGCCCTGCTGGCCATCCGGCACAGCGGGCGCATGCGGCACGTCCTGGAACGCAGCACCTACCTGGTCCTGGGCATGCCCGGCGTGGTCATCGCGTTCGCCCTGTCCTACTTCACCGAGCGTTACGCGGCCGGGTTCGGGTACGGGACCTCAATGCTGCTCATCGTCTGCTACGCGATCATGTTCTTCCCGCTGGCCCTGGTCGGTGTCAAGGCGTCGCTGGCCCGGGCGCCGGTCAGCCTCGACGAGGTGGCCAGGTCGCTGGGCCAACGGCGGCTCGCGGTGCTGCTCCGGGTGACCATGCGGCTGGCCGGGCCGGGCCTGGTCGCCGCGTTCTGCCTGGTCTTCCTGTCCGCCGTCACCGAGCTGACCGCCACCTTGCTGCTCATCCCCACCGGCACCCAGACCCTGGCCACACAGTTCTGGGCGTACGAGACCAACCTGTCCTACAGCCAAGCCGCGCCGTTCGCCCTGGTCATGATCATCGTCGCGGCTGTGCCAAGCTATGTCCTGGGCCGGTTCTTCAACCGCCCCGTTCAAGCGCAAGCCAGCAAAGAATGAAGAAGCTGAGGGGAATGCGGCAAGTCGCGGTGGCCGGCCTGCACAAGGCCTTCGGAACGCACTCCGTGCTGACCGGCGTGGACCTGGAGATCCCGGCCGGATCCCTGACCGCCATCCTCGGGCCGTCCGGCAGCGGGAAGACCACCCTGCTGCGCCTGCTGGCCGGCTTCGAGCGCGCCGACGCCGGCACGATCAGCATCGGCGACGCCCTGGTCGACGGCCCCGGGGTCTACCTCGCGCCGGAACGCCGCCGGATCGGGTACGTCCCCCAGGAAGGCAGCCTGTTCCCGCACCTGACCGTCGAGGCCAACGTCGGGTTCGGCCTGGCCGCCCGCGATCGCCGGACCGGCCGGGTGGCCAGCCTGCTGGAGATGGTGGGCCTAGGCGGGCTAGGCCCGCGGTACCCGCACCAGCTCTCCGGCGGCCAGCAGCAGCGGGTCGCGCTGGCCCGGGCCCTGGCCATTGAGCCGGCCGTGGTCCTGCTCGACGAGCCGTTCGCCTCCCTCGACGCGCACCTGCGGGCCAGCGTCCGCGCCGACGTCCAGGAGATCTTCCGCCGGGCCGGCACCACCGCCGTGCTGGTCACCCACGACCAGGACGAGGCGCTGTCCGTCGCCAACCGCGTCGCGGCCCTGCGCAACGGGACGATCGCCCAGTACGCCGCGCCCGAAGACCTCTACTCCCGCCCGGTCGACGCCGACCTGGCCACCTTCGTCGGCGAAGCGAACCTGCTCGAAGGCGTCCTCAGCGGCCCCGCCGTCAAGACCCTGCTCGGCAACCTCCCCCTGGACTCCGCCGCCACCACCCTCGGCCCCGGCCAGGTCACCGTCCTGATCCGCCCCGAGCAGATCGACCTAACCCCCGCTGAAGCCCTGCCCGCCGCCTCCGACGGCCTGACCGGCCACGTAACGTCCTACGGCTACCACGGCCACAACGCCGTCCTGCGCGTCCAGCCCAACGACGTCCCCGATGACCGCACCATCGTGGTCCGCATCGTCGGCGGCCGCCACCTCCCCGTCGGTTCCCCGGTCACCCTCCGCGCCCGCGGCCCCGTCTTCGCCTGGCCCCGCGACTAACCCCGCCCCACGTGGACCCCACGCAACCTATGGCTGTTGGCCCTGTCGGGAGGCTGCGCTTCAGCACGGGGTGAGGACATCGAACTCGTTTCCCTCCGGATCGGCCAGGCACGTCCACGGAACGTCGCCTTGGCCGATGTTGATGTCGGTGGCGCCGAGCGCTCGCAGCCGGGCCACCTCCGCCGCTTGATCGTCGCCTGGGTAGGGCCGCAGGTCGAGATGGACGCGGTTCTTCACGGTCTTGGTGTCGGGCGTGCGGAGGAATTGGAGATACGGTCCGACACCCTGGGCGGAGCGCAGCACCGCGTGATCGTCGCTCACCTGGTGCAGGGTCCAGTCCATCGCCTCGTCCCAGAACCGGGCCATGGCCCTCGGGTCCGCGCAGTCGACTGTCACCGCGGCCACTGGCCCGGTGTCCCGGCCGTCAGGCCAGGGCGCCAGCACGCAGAACTCGTTGCCCTCCGGGTCGGCCAGGACGGTCCATGAGACGTCGCCCTGGCCCACGTCGGCGGGCGTCGCGCCGAGCTCCCGCAGGCGCGTGACCAGGGCCGCCTGATGGACCGCAGAGGTGGTGGCGAGGTCAAGGTGCACGCGGTTCTTCACCGTCTTGGGCTCGGGGACGGCAATGACGTCGATGCAGACGGCGACGGGGCCGGGATAGGTGAAGCCCGCGGGTTCGAGGTTGGTCACGCCGGGTTCCTCGCTGGAAATACTCCAGCCCAGCGCCTCCGCCCAGAACCGGCCGACCGCGGAGTCATCCCCGGCATTCATCGCAATCTGAACAAGCCGCAGCGCCATGCTGTCACCCTACGTCAGAGCGAGTAGGCGGCCTCGATCACGAGACGACGCGCTGAGCTGCCCTGATGGATGTGGGATTTATCAAAGACCCCTCTTGCGG
Organism: uncultured Actinomycetes bacterium; assembly: GCA_963787645.1. Lineage (GTDB taxonomy): Bacteria > Actinomycetota > Actinomycetes > Streptosporangiales > Streptosporangiaceae > Palsa-504. The sequence continues at coordinate 262,036 of CAWBDS010000002.1, forward strand.
GTAAGGGTGCCAGCCGTATGGTCCGGGGTCGCCCTGGGGACACATCACCCCAGGTAGGAGGGGTACCGGGCCGGAACCGCTGTGCACAGCGCCCGCACGCGCAGGCAGGTCGCTGTCCGGTTAGTGTGCGCCTTCCGTGCGGGTGATGTCCGTAGCGGCCCGGGCGGAGGCTGGCGCCGGTACGAGGTTCTCGTACGTCTAGGGTGTGCCTGGCGCGGCGAGGTCTGCCCCCGGGGGCTGAGCGGTAACGTTTCCGGAACGGTCCGGGCGTAGCGTGACGTGGGTGAGGCAGGGCACGGCCGCCGGGCAGGCCCGGCAGAGGCAGGTCACGGGGCGCTCCCGGCTGACGTCACCGGTGTCCGCCCTGGTCCTGAGCGGCGTGCTGCTGGTGCTGATCGCCGTGGACGCGCCGCTGGCCCGTCTGGCGCACCAGAGCATCAACGCCAGCAGCGGCTCGGCGCCGGTGTGGTCTAGCGGCGTTATCGGCGTGCTGGGTTTCGTGCTGGCCTGGCGCAGGCCCCGCAACCCGCTGGGCTGGATGTTCCTGGTCGCGGCGGTCTTCCTCACGCTGAGTGAGGACGCCAGCTTTTATGCGGTGGCCGACTACCGGCTCCATCACGGCGGGCTGCCGCTGGGCTGGGTGGCGGTGCTCGCCCAGCCGGGCTGGGCGCCGTCGACCGTGCTGTTCGGGCTGGCCGTGCTGCTGTTCCCGGACGGTGCCTTGCCGTCGCCGCGCTTGCGCCCGGTGCTGTGGGTCTACCTGGCCGTGGCCGGGCTGTGGATGGCTAGTGCCGAGGCCGTCTCGGTCGGCGCTGTCGCCGGCCATGACGTCCGCGTGGATCCCGGCGGGAACTTGCTGGGGCTGGGATCGGCCACTGGCTGGTTCGGCGTGGTAGAGGACGTGTTCTTCCCGGTGCTGGCGGTCTGCTGGCTGGCGTCGCTGGCCGCGCAGGTGGCCAGCTACCGCCGTTCGTCGGGTGAGCGCCGCCAGCAGCTGAAGTGGCTGCTGACCGGGGGTGTGGTCGCCGGGATCGGGCTCGGCCTGGCTCTCTCGGGCCTGAGCGACCTCGCGGGCGCTGTCATCGGGCTCGCGCTCCCGGCCAGCATGGGCGTGGCCATCTTCAAGTACCGGCTGTATGACATCGACCGGATCATCTCCCGCACCCTGGCGTACGCGATCGTGACCGGCCTGCTGGTCGGGGTGTATGCGGGCCTGGTGCTGCTGGCGACTCAGGTGCTCGGGTTCCATAGCACGGTGGCGGTGGCGGCTGCCACGCTGGCCGCGGCGGCGCTGTTCAACCCGCTGCGGCGGCGAGTCCAGCTCCGGGTGGACCGGCGGTTCAACCGGGCCCGGTATAACACGGACCAGATGGTGGCCGCGTTCGCGGCCAGCCTGAAAGACGCGGTGGACCTGGATTCGGTCCGCGATGACCTGGCCGGTGTCGTCCATCAGACGCTGGAACCGGCCCACCTATCGGTATGGGTCAGCCGGCGCACCTGAGGCAAGCCGCGGATTACCGCGTTGGGGATCCGCGAGAGACGGGTTTGCATCTCCTCTTTCAGCATCTCTCCGCCCGCATTCCGCGCCAGCCAGATGACCAGGCAGATCAGGCCGGCCAGCAATACCCACCCGAATCTCATGCGAGCCTGTCTTCGGGCTGAAGGTGCCGCAAGCGCGTCACGGGTGGAGCCGGAGTGATCTGCTCCGTGAGGACGGCCAGCGATAGGTGAGGTCATGATGCGGGTGGCTACGTCCGGGTCCGCGGAGGGGCCGGAGGCGTTCGCGCATGCAGGCCAGTAGGCGCTGTGCGGTTCCGCCAGGCTCGCTGAGCTGGAGGCGATCAAGCACGCGGCCGGGTCGGCGTCTTGACGTCAGGCTGCGACGGTGACGGCCAGAAGTTGCGGCGGCCCTGCTTCTTCAGGGACGGGCTCGCCGCCGGCTCGAAGACCTGAGATGTGAACCTCGATGGCCTCTACGGCCCGCTCGCAGCACTGCTCGATCGTGCTGCCTCGGGTAAAGCAGCCGGGCCGGGCCGGGACGGTAACGAAGTAGACGCCGTCCTGGTCGGGCTCCACCGCGATCGTGTAAGTACGCATCAGGTTCATCCTGTCACAAGACCGCGCGTAGTTCCTCTAGGGTAATGCCTGCCTGGCTCAGGATCGCCCGTAGCAGGCCGGGTCCGATCGTCTCACCGGCATGCAGCGGTACAGTCACGCGACCGCCACGAGCGGGATGCTTGAGTTGAGCATGAGATCCTTTCTGGGTCACGACTACCCACCCCAGCTTGCCGAGCGCGCGGGCTGGGTGCTCCCGAGTCCCGCCCGCCCCTGCTGCAGCATCTCCGGGGAGGATCCGGGTTCCGGGGAGGATCCGGGGCACTGGGATGCACCCGCTCCTCCCCGAAGCCTGAATCCTCCCCGTAACTGGTGCTGGTGATCCTGGGGTGAGCGATGTGGTGGCTTCGATCATCAGACGGCATCCCGAACTGGCCGGACGGCTGGGGGACTTAGCCAAGACCGCTCGTCCGGGTTGGCAGCCGTTTTCCTGCCTCCGGATCGCCTGCCCGGACCTGGTCGATGCGTCGACCAGGCGGGTACGGCACCGCACCCCTTCGGACGAAACCCTCAAAACGGACTAATACCCCGGGATGCGCGGAGCCTCGGAGGGCACCGAACCGCATCGCTAAGCTCGGACACCCTGGCGCGTAATCACAGCGCCACATCACATCGCGAACGTGGCCTCGATCGCCAGACGGCGAGCTCAGCATGCGGGCGGCTCTATTGGGCAGGGCGCCACAACCGCAGGTGGCGCGAGCCGCGAGCCGCCCCTTCAGCTCGCCGCTACCAGCTGCTCGATCTTGCTGTCGAGCTGTGCGGCGAGCTGCCGCCACTCCTCGCTCATCCCCAGGGCGACCCGGCTGACGTCGGCCAGCCAGTAAGCCGGGATGGCATCGATGACCGCACGCCAGTCGTCGGCCTGGTCGCAGTGTCCGGTCATCCAGCGCAAGAACGCGCGGCCGCCCTCGGTGTAGCGCAGCGCCGGGTCCCCGGCGAGCTTGGCCGAGATGGCCGCCCACATGACGCCTCGGCCGCGACCGTCGTGCCTGACGAGGACCGCCGGAGCCGACAGCAAGCCGGAACCGGCCGGACCGGAACCGGCCGGACCGGGCCCCGTCGAACCGCGGAGCCGTTCCCGCGCCCCATGCGCAGTGCCCAGGGAGACGCCGGTTTCCCGGGCCACCTGACGCAGCGAGGCCCCGGGATGGGCGGTGATGTACTCGGTGGCGCGTCGCCGTCCCTCACCTGCCCGCACCGGGCGCCGCCTGCCGTCCCGGCCCACCCGCGGGCCGGCCGCTGGCGCGCCGGCCGAGACGGTGCGCAGCGAGGCGATCGTCTTTCCGCTCAGGCCCGCGATATGCGCGATGGCCCGGTCGGACCAGTCCGGATGCGTGGCCAGGATCCGCCTGGCGCCGCCGATCCGGTCGGTGCGGGACAACGGCAGGCCGTGCCGGGTGTTCAGCCGGACGGCGAGCACCAGCGCTTCGGCCTCGGTGCACTCGATGATCCGCGCGCACACGGCCCGTTCCCCTCGTTGCCGTGCGGCCTGCACGCGATGCATGCCGTCGATGACGCGCCCGCTGTCTCGATGTACCAGGACTGGCGGTAGCGGGGCCGCCTCGGCCGCGTCGGCCAGCAGCCGGACGTGCGCGGCGTCGGTCCCGCCTTGCCGCAGCTGGAACCCGGCCCGCAGGCAGCTGACCGGGACGCTGGTCTCGGGCAGCCGTTCGATCACGCTCATCGGGACCGGATCCGCGGTCAAGGTCGGCTGGAAACTCATGTCCCCACTGTCTCGACCGCGGTTATCGATTGGCTTTCGCGCCGGGATAACGGCTGAACGGCGCGGATATCTCCGCCGCGGCGCCGGCGTGGCTCACCAGGGTGAGCGCCTTCGCCTCATCCAGTGTGGCCCCGATACTGCGGAACAGCTGGGCCGCCTGCTGCCCTGCGGCGGCGGCCTGAGCCGGATTCCCGCTGAGCAGGGCCACTTCCCCCAGCGCGGCCATGGCCCGGGCCTGGACCAGCCGTTCGCCAGCCGCGGCGCCCAGGGACAGAGCGCGTTCCAGCGCCTGGCTCGCCCGGCTGAGCTGGTGCTGGCGTCCCCAGGTCAGGCCCAGTCCCAGCCAGGCGTACGCCTCTCCCACCGGGTCGCCGATGTCCTGACTCTTGGCCAGGGACCGGCCGAACGCCTCCGCCGCGGCGTCCAGGTCCTGGGCCAGCAGGTTGGCTTCCCCCATCCGGTGCAGAACCTGGGCTTCGATCCGCAGACACGGCGAAGCGCGCATCAGCCGCAGCGCCTCGGCCAGGAGCTCCTGCGCGCTGTCCACCTGGTCCAGCTCGAGCTTGACCCGGGCCAGCCCGTGCAGTACGTGCGCGGCGTCGATCTTGTCGCCGGTCCGTTCGAGGATCGCCAGGACCTGTTCGTACCGCCGCGCCGCCTCACCGAGCTGGCCGCTCAGCCGGTCGAGGAAGGCGATATGGTCGCCCACCAGCGCGATGCCCAGGTCATCGTGGATGCTCGTGAAAAGCCGGTCCGCCTCGCCGAGCACGTCACGGGCGGCGGCAAACCGCTGCTGTGCGGTGTAGAGCGCCCCGGTGGAGTAGAGCATCGCCGCGTGGCCCCGGACGTCGCCCGCCTGGCGGGCCGCCGCCAGCGCGGTAGCGTGAGTTTCCTGCCAGTCATCGAGATAGACCCGCGGCTCGAACAGCGTGACCCCGCTGATGGCCAGCTGCCAGCACAGCTCGGTCAAACCGGCCTGAGCGGCCTGCCGGACGCCGGCCACCAGCGTGCCCCGCTCGTGCTCGTACCACGACAGGGGGTCCGCGACCAGGGCCGCCACCAGCCGCTCGGGCAGCGGCCACTGCCGGCTGCCGGTGCGTAGCCCGACGTAGGCCCCCCCGAAGTAACGCCGGTCAGCCTGCTCGGTGAGGTAAAGCATGGCCCCGAGGGCACGCTCGAGGGCTTCCCGCTGCTCGGCGGCAGGCTCCTCGGCGGTCAGCTGCTCCCGGGCGAAGACCCGGATCAGATCGTGGAAGCGGTACTGGCGGTGCGTCCCCGGCTCTGGCTCCCAGGTCTCGACCAGCTGGGCGCTGACCAGGTCGTCGAGCAGATCCTCGGCTTGGGCGGCGGGCAGGTCCAGCAGCGGGGCGCTCAGCCAGCTGGAAAAGTGCGGCAGGTCCAGCAGGGCCAGCCGGCGGAACAGCGTCCTGGCCGGCTCGCTGGTGCTCTGGTAGCTGAGCGAGATGCTGGCCCGGATGCCCAGGCCGGCGTGGCTGAGCTCGTCCAGTCGGTTCCGCTCGTCGTCCAGTCGCTCCACCAGCTTGTGGATGCGCCAGTGCGGCCGGGCGGACAGCCGCGCGCCGGCGATGCGCAGGGCCAGCGGCAGGTGGCCGCAGCGCTCGGCCACCGTCACCGCCGCCTGATGCTGGGCTTGCACGCGCCCGGCCCCGGCGATCTGCGCCAGCAGCTCCAGCGACTGGTCGGCGTCGAAGACGTTCACCTCGATGTGCCGTGCTCCGGCCAGCCCGGCCAGCCTGCGGCGGCTGGTGACGATCACCCCGGCCGCGCCGTCCCCGGGCAGCAGGGGTGTGACCTGGCCTTCGTCGCTGGCGTCGTCCAGCACAACCAGGATCCTCCGGCCGGCCATCTGGTTGCGGTAAACCTCGGCTCGTTCGTCCAGGCCTTCCGGGATGTCCGATCCCGGCAGGCCCAGTGCCCGCAGGAACCGTTCCAGGGCTTGCGTCGGGCTGACCGGGTGGGATGACTGGCCGTGCAGGTCGGCGAACAGCCGCCCATCTGGGAATGCCCCAGCCAGCTGATGGGCCGTGTGCACGGCGAGACTCGTCTTGCCCACGCCGCCCTTGCCCGCCAGCACGATGATGGGCACCGCGCGGCGCGCTTCGCCGGCTAGGTGCCCGGCCAGCTGGCCAAGCTGTTCGGCGCGGCCGGTGAAGTCGGCGATGTCGGTGGGCAGCAGGCTCGGCACCTGTGGTCGCGCCACCGCCGCGCGGGCACGAGCGCCAGGTAGGTCCAGGCCGGGATCACCGGTCAGGACGGCGTGCTCGAGCCGCTTCAGCTCATCGCCGGGCTCGATCCCGAGCTCGCCGATCATGGTGCGGCGGGCGACCCGGTAGACCTGCAGCGCTTCTGCGGTCCGGCCGCACCGGTACAGGGCCAGCATCAGCTGGCCGCGCAGCTGTTCCCGGAGCGGGTACTCCTCGATCAGCTCGGTGAGCTCGCCGATCAGCTCATGCTGCCGCCCCAGCTGGAGCTCCACGCTGATGCGGTCCTCGTGCACACAGATACGCTCCTCGTCCAGGCGGCTGGCCGCCGCGCGCACCAGCTGGCTGTCGATGCCGTCCAGCGCCGGTCCCCGCCACAGCCGCAGGGCATCGCGGTAAGCCGCCACGGCCTGCTCGGCCCGGGTCGCGTGCCGGGCCTGCGTCACCAGCTGCGCGAAGCACAGTGAGTCGAGCCCGGCGGCGCCGGTCTCGATGAGGTAGCCCTGCCCGCGCGTGCTGATGACCGGGCCGCCGGCGCGGGAGACGAACAGGCGCCGCAGCGCCGAGACGGCGATCTGCGCCTGGGAGCGGGCCGTGGGCGGGGGATCGGTGCCGTAGATCGCCTCGACCAGGCGGCCTATGCTGACCACCCGATTGGCGTTCAGCAGCAGCATCGCGGCGACCACGTGCTGGCGGTTACCGCTGAGCTCCACGCGTTCCGACCCGGCCACCATCTCCAGCGGGCCGAGAACCATGAACTTCACCGTGAGCTCCATGCATCACATGCGCCGGAGTTTCCGGCTCAGCGTGACGCTAGGAGCCTTGTATCCCACTCGCGGCGCGGCAAACCGCCGCGCATCAAGACGGCGGGACGCCGACCGCAGGCCGTTCAATCGCGGAATCGCGGCAGTTGAGTACGGCCCGGGACCGGGCCACCTCGCCGTCCGTCCGGCCCGGCCACCAGACCCGGTTCCCGACGCTGAGCAGGCTGGCCGGCACCAGCACCGTGCGCACCAGCAGAGTGTCGAGCAGAACGCCGATGGCGACCGCCGTCCCGACCTGGGTGACCGGCACCGACGGGAGTTCGGCCAGGGCGGCGAAGGTAGCGCCCAGGACGATGCCCGCGGCGGTGATGACACCGCCGGTGACGCCGAGCCCGCGCAGGGTCCCGCGCCGCAGCCCCAGCCTGCGTGACTCCTCCCGGATGCGCGCGCTCAGGAAGATGTTGTAATCGACGCCCAACGCGACCAGGAAGATGAAAATGTACAGCGGCAGCTGCGGTTCGACGCCCGATTCGTGCAGGCCGTACCGCCACAGCAGGGTAGACAGCCCGAACGAGGCGGCGAAGCTCAGCGCCGTGGTCACCACCAGCACAACCGGCGCGACGATGGCCCGCAGCAGCAGTGCGATGATCACTGTGATGACGACCAGCACCAGCGGAACGAGTACGGCGGTATCGCGCGCCGCGGCCTGGGCGACGTCGTACTGGACGGCGGGCTGCCCGCCTACCAGCGCTCCCGGCGCGGTCCGGGCCAGGTTGCTGCGCAGCTGGCCGATGGCTCGGGCCGCGGTGGCCCCGAACGGACGCGAGGCCAGGATGACCGTGAAGCTGTCGTAGCCCGCGACCGGGGCGGCCGACGCCACCTGCTGCACGTCCGCGGTGGCCCGTGCCGCCGCCTGGGCCGCGCCGGCCTGGCTGGGCGGAGCCAGCAGCACCAGCGGCGCGTAGATTCCGGCCGGGTAGTGCGCGGTGATCATCTGCGCGCCGGCTACGCTGCCCGGCTGGCCCTTGACCTGACCGATCGGGTTGCTGTCGGTGTGCAGGGCGGCCAGGCCGAGGCAAGCCGCGCCGAGCAGGAACACCGCGGCCACCGTGACCCGGATCGGGTGCCGCGCCACGCGCTGGCCGATGCCCGTCCAGATGCGCGATTCCCCCCGGTCCGGCTGGCCCGCCCGCGGCGCTCGCGGCCAGAACGCCGCCCGCCCCAGGACGAGCAGCAGCGCGGGCAGGAATGTGATCTGCGCGAACAGGGCCGCCATGATGCCGAGGGCGCCGACGGGACCGAGCCCGTGCAGCGCGGCCGACTGCGCGGACAGCAGGCAGAGCATGGCGCAGATGACCGTGCCGCCCGAGGCGAGCAGGGTCGGTAGCGTCCGGCGCAGCGCGGCCGCCATCGCGTCCTCGGTCCGTTCATGCTGCTGCAGCTCTTCCCGGTAGCGGTGGGTGAGCAGCAGGGCATAGTCACAGGCTGCGCCGAAGACAAGCACGATGAGGATCGAGGTGGACAGCGTGCTGACGGTCAGGCCGGCTGAGCCCAGCCCATGGGCGGCGGCCTGGGCCACCACGATCGCGGCCAGCGCGCTGAGCAGCGGCAAGGTCCAAATCACCGGACTGCGGTACACGATGAGCAGGATGAGCGCCACGATCACGACCGCCGTGAGCAGCAGCGCGTTCTGGCTTTCCGAGCCGCTGTCGGCGGTAACCGCGGCTGACCCGGTCACCGCCACGGTCAGCCCGTCAGCGGCCGCGCGCGCCGGCCCCGCGACCGCGCGCCGGATGGCCGTCACCGCGGCCGAGTCGGCCTCGGTCAGATTGTTCTCGGCCGCGGTGATGTTCGCCGAGAACTCGGCCGCTTGGTGGTCCGACGACGGTAGGAGCTGACCCGGCGTGCCCAGGCCCGCTGTCTGGCCGGTCATCGCGCCCACGGCGGCGTGCGCCCGCACGATGGCTATGGCGTCCGCCGCCGTCAGCCCGTGGCGGTTCGCGAAGACCACGACAACCTGGTCGCTTTGCGGCCGGTTTTGGTTCGGCCCAGTGCCGCCTTGCTGCAGCTGGATGACCTTGGTCGAGGTCGCCGAAGACGGCAGGTTGGCGGCCGCGCTGTCGTTGGTGACCTGGGACAACGTGCTGGCCAGCGGGTGGATGAGGACGATGACGATCAGCCACAGGCCGACCACCGGCCACCGCAGCCAGCGCATCGCCCGGGCCAGCCGGTCCGGCGAAGCCGTCCGGCCCGTCCGGGGTCGGCGGCGGGAAAACAGTGACATCTGAGCGCTCCTTCGGGTCACTTATGGTTCAGCGCCGATGGTGCCCCGGCCCCCGCCGGGCAGAAAAGGAACAGCCCGAAGGCCCGTTCAGCTCAGGACCGGCCGTGCAGCCCCCACTGGGCCAATGACATCAGCGCCACGCGGCCGGGTCGGCGTCTTGACGTCAGGCTGCGACGGTGACGGCCAGAAGTTGCGGCGGTCCTGCTTCTTCAGGGACGGGCTCGCCGCCGGCTCGAAGACCTGAGATGTGAACCTCGATGGCCTCTGCGGCCCGCTCGCGGCACTGCTCGATCGTGCTGCCTCGGGTAAAGCAGCCGGGCCGGGCCGGGACGGTAACGAAGTAGCCGCCGTCCTGGTCGGGCTCCACCACGATCGTGTAAGTACCGCTACCCCGTGCGCGAGGGATGTTTGCCTTGAGATAGCGGAACTGACAGGCTTTCGCCTGTTGTCGGTAGCCCAGTGACGGGAGTTGGCCCATGGTGGCGCTTGCTCGGCGGCCAGCCCACGCAGCCCGCTGGGCCGGCGCCGCGGTCCTGGCCGTCGGCCTGATCCTCACCGGCACCGCGCCCGCCTCCGCGGCGACCCACGCCGCGGCCGGCCGGGCCGAAGCGAGCAGCGGGCAGGCCGGCGTGCAGGCCCGGGCGGCCGCGATCGCGGACGCGTCGACCGGCCGGGTGCTATGGAGCCGGGACCTGAATACCGAAGTCCCGATGGCCAGCATCACCAAGGTGATGACCGCGCTGGTGGTGATCAGGGCGGGCCATCTGAGCCGGCGGATCAGCGTTCCAGCCGCCGTGGTCGGCTACGTCGCCGAACACGACGCCAGCAGCGCCGGCCTGCAGCCGGGGGACAGGCTGACCGCCAGCCAGCTGCTCGAGGCGCTGCTGCTCCCGTCCGGTGCCGATGCCGCCTATACCCTGGCCGAGGCCTACGGGCCGGGCCTGTCGGCGTTCATCGCCAAGATGAACACCACGGCCAAGCTGCTCGGCATGACCCGGACTCACTTCAGCAACTTCGACGGGCTGCCCTATCCGACCGGATACTCGACCTACTCCACCCCGGCCAACCTGCTCAAGCTGGGCCGCGTCGCGATGACCTCGGCCGTGTTCCGCTCGGTCGTGGACCGGCGCACCTACCGGCTCGGGTCCGGCTCGGGGCATCACGCCTACTTCTGGGTGAACCTCAACCCGCTGCTCGGCGTGTACCGGGGCGCGATCGGGATCAAGACCGGCTATACCCCGGCCGCCGGGCACTGCCTGCTGTTCGAGGTCACCCGGAACGGGCGTTCGTTCATCGGGGTCAACCTGGACAGCCCCGGCGTTGGCACCACGGTCAACGGCGCCGCCGCCACCCAGATGCTGAACTGGGCCTTCAGCCGCTAATCAGCACCGACACGAATGTGGTCGGAACAGCAGAAATGCTTGACGGCGCGGCTGACTAACCGAAATAGTCGGAGGGCTTGTGCACTAGTGAACATCACCCGCCTGGGTAGATTCCGCGGATCGGAGAACAGGGCATGAGGGGATTCAAGAACTTTCTAATGCGCGGCGACGTGATCGTCGTCGCCGTGGGCCTAGTCGTAGCCCTCGCGTTCAGCATGCTGATCGCCGCCTTCACCACCGACATCATCGACCCGCTCATCAACAGCTTCACGGGCGGTAAGAACGGGCTCGGCGTAGAGATCCGGACCGGCAACTCCAAGACGCTCGTGGATTTCGGCGCCTTCATCTCCGCCATCATCTACTTCATCATCTTCATGGCCGTGGTGTACTTCCTCATCGTGATGCCGTACAAGATGGTCCAGGCCCGGCGCGGGCAAGTGGTCTTCGGTGACCCGGCTCCGGTCAAGACCTGCCCCGCGTGCCTGTCCAGCGACCTGCCCGCCGCCGCCTCCAAGTGCAAGTACTGCGGGACGGACCAGCCCGCTACCACCCCCTGAACCACTCCTGCCGCTCCCGGGCCGCCCCTCGGAAGCGGCAGGAAAGGTGGAATATTCGTCATTGCTGACACCAGGTCGCGGGCGACACACTGACATGCATGCGCACGGTGTTGATCGTCTTGTTCGACCGGGTGCAGAGCCTGGACGTAACCGGCCCGCTGGAGGTCTTCGCCGGGGCCAACCACTGGCAGTCCCGGCGGGACCACAACCGGGACCACAACCGGGACCATGACCCGGCCGGCGCCCGCGGCCCGGACGGGCCCGCGTACCGGATCCGCACCGCCACCCTGGGTGGCGGCCCGGTCCGCACCACCAGCGGGCTGCGCCTGGCCCCGGATGCGGACCTCGCGGACACCGCCGATCCTGACCTGCTGATCGTGCCGGGCGGCGAGGGCACCCGGCAGGCAAATCCGGACCTCGTCGCCTGGCTGCAGGTACACGGACCGCGCGCGCGGCGGCTGGTCTCGGTCTGCACGGGCGCGTTCCTGCTCGCCGAAGCGGGCCTGCTGGACCGTCGCCACGTCACCACCCACTGGGCCTACTGCGGCACGCTCGCCGCCCGGTTCCCCGAGGTCACCGTCGACCCGGAGCCGATCTTCGTCCGCGACGGGAACGTCACCACCTCGGCCGGGGTCACGGCCGGGATCGACCTGGCGCTGGCCCTGGTCGAAGACGACCTGGGCCGCGACGCGGCCCTGGACATCGCCCGCCACCTGGTGGTGTTCCTGCGGCGCCCGGCCAACCAGGCCCAGTTCAGCACCCAGCTCGCCGCCCAGCTGGCCCAACGCGAACCGCTGCGCGAGGTGCAGCGCTGGATCGCCGACCATCCGGCCGCGGACCTGTCCGTGGAGACGCTGGCCGAGCTGGCCAGCCTGTCCCCGCGCCAGTTCGCGCGCGCGTTCGCCGCGCAGGTCGGGATGCCGCCCGGCCGCTACGTCGACCGGGTCCGGCTCGAGGCCGCCCGGCGCCGGATGGAGGACACCGCCGACGGCGTGGCGGAGACCGCCCGCCGGTGCGGGTACGGCACGCCGGAGGCCATGCGGCGCGCCTTCGTCCGGGCCCTGGGCGTCAGCCCCGCCGAGTACCGCCGCCGCTTCCGTCCCGTCCACTAAGGAGAGTCATGCAGATCGCGATCGTGCTCTACGACCGGTTCACCGCGCTGGACGCGGTCGGCCCGTACCAGGTGCTCACCAGCCTGCCCGGTGCCGATGTCGTCTTCGCCGCCGAACGGCCCGGTTCCATCGTCGACGACGTGGGCCGGCTGCACCTCACCGCCGAGGCCGCGCTCGGCGACGTCCCGCACCCGGACATCGTCCTCGTCCCGGGCGGCCCCGGCCAGAACGACCAGATGCACGATGGCCCGCTCCATCAGTGGCTGCGAGCCGCCGACGATACCACCGCGTGGACCACGTCGGTCTGCACCGGCTCGCTCATCCTGGCCGCCGCCGGCCTGCTAAAAGGCCGCCGCGCCACGTCGTACTGGATGGCTCTGGACCAGCTCGGGCCGTACGGCGCGACTCCCGTGGCCGAGCGGGTGGTGTTCGACGGCAAGTACGTGAGCGCGGCCGGCGTGTCCTCAGGCATCGACATGGCCCTGACCCTGGCCGGCCGGATCGCGGGCGACCAGACCGCCCAGGCCATCCAGCTCGGCATCGAGTACGACCCGCAGCCGCCCTACGACGCGGGTTCTCCGGACCGCGCCCCGGCCGCCATCGTCGACGCCCTGCGCTCCCGCAGCCGCTTCATCCTGACCTAGAACGCTCACCTAGAACGGCGCGAACACGCCGTCGTGGCGGTCGTAGTCGTAATGGTAGATCTCCTGGCCGTCCACGAACGCCCGCTCGGCCCGGCTCATCACGTCCAGCGGGTCGCCGGACCAGATCACCAGGTCCGCGTCCTTGCCGGCCGAAAGCGACCCCAGACGGGCCTCCGCCCCGATGATCCGGGCCGGGTTGGTCGTCACCGCTTCCAGCGCTGTCACCGGGTCCAGGCCCTCCTTGACCGCCAGCGTGGCCTGGTGGATAAGGAAGTGGATCGGCACCACCGGGTGGTCGGTGGTGATGGAGATCCGCACCCCGGCGGCCGCCAGCCGACCCGGGTTAGCCAGCGACCGGTTGCGCAGCTCGACCTTGGACCGGCTGGTGAACAGCGGCCCGATGATGACCGGGATCGACGCGGCGGCGATCTGGTCGGCCAGCAGGTACGCCTCGGTGCCATGGTCGATGACCAGCTCGTAGCCGAACTCCCTGGCCATCCGCATCGCGGTCGCGATGTCGTCGGCCCGGTGGCAGTGCTGGCGCCACGGGATCTCCCGGCGCAGCACCAGGCTGAGCGCCTCCAGCTTCAGGTCGCGATCGACCACGGTCCGTTCGGCAGAAGAGTCTGTAGCCGCCGCGGCGGCCAGCTTGGCCTGATAGTTCTGGGCGGCCACGAACGCGCCGCGGATCACCGCGGCGGTGCCGAGCCGGGTCGACGGGGTCTCGTGCCGTTCGCCGTAGACCCGCTTGGGGTTCTCGCCGAGCGCCGATTTCAGCCCAGCCGGGGAACGTAGCACCATCTCGTCGACCGTGCGGCCCCAGCACTTGATGGCCACGGTCTGCCCGCCGATCGGGTTGGCCGAGCCGGGGTTGACGTTGACGGCCAGCACCCCGCCCATGATCGCGTCGCGGAAGCCCAGGTCGGCCGGGTTGATCGCGTCCAGCGCGCGGACGTGCGCGGTGTTCGGGTCGGTCCGCTCGTTGGTGTCCTGGCCCGCCCAGCCCTCGGCCTCCTCGGCCACGCCGACGTGGGCGTGTGCGTCGATGAAGCCGGGCAGCACCCATTTCCCGGTCGCGTCGATCATGGTGGCATCGGGCGGCGCCGTGAAGCCGGGTCCCTCGACCGCGGTGATCTTCCCGTCCCGGACCAGGACGGTTCCGCCCTCGATCGGCTCACCCTCGACCGGGACGACCCGGCCGCCAGTAATCGCAGTGGTCGAAGTCACCCGGCCAATCTTAGCCGGCTAACCGAGGAAGAACTCGGTCAGTATCGGCGCAAGCACCTCGGACGGCACGTTGTGGTCGTAGCCATCGGCCAAGACCAGCGAGGCTCCCGGGATGGCAGCCGCGGTGTCCCGCACGGTGCGACCGAACCAGTCCGGGCTCGTGCCGCCGCCCAGCACCAGGACCGGTACCGCGATGGCGGACACCCACGGCGGGATCCCCGGCTCGCTGGTCAGGGCGATGTCGTAGGGCAGTGTGTGGGTCAGCGCCGCCAGCTTCGGCCAGGCCGGGGAGCCCTCCATCATGGCGAGCCGCGCAGGCGGCACGTTGACCACCTCGGTCATCCAGTACCGGACCGCGTCGCCCCGGCACCACGAACGGCGCCTCGTAGGACGCGACCGCCGCCAGCGGCACTCCGGCCGCGGCCGCCCGCAGCACCAGCGCGCCGCCCGACGAATGCCCGTAGGCAAAAACGCGGGACGCCGACGAAGCCGACACCACCGCGGCCAGGTCCTCGATCTCGCGGTCGGGGGAGTAGGGCGGGGTGTCGCCGCTGTCCCCCCGGCCGCGCCGGTCGTAGGTGTACACGGTGAACCGCGACGTCAACGCGGCCGGCGGGACGAACGTCCGGCGGTCGCAGAACGCCCCGACCGCCACGATCAGCGCCGGGCCGTCCCCGGCCCGCTCGTACGCGATGACCGTGCCGTCCGCAGATTTCACCGTCTCCACGACGCTCACCCGCCCTGGTTGATGGCCCGGATCTCCTCGGGGCTCAGCTCGATGGCCACCGCCGCGATGTTCTCCTCGGCGTGCTCGGGCGAGCCGGTCCCCGGGATCGGCAACATGGCAGGCGAGCTGGCCAGCAGCCAGGCCAGCACCACCTGGCGGACGCTGACGCCGTGCTTCTCGGCGGCCACCTCCAGCGCGACCCGGCGGTCGGTCTGCTGGATCGGTGCCCAGGGCAGGAAGGCCAGGTCGTCCTGCTCGCACAGGTCGATGAGCGGCTGGGACTTCCGGTCGGTGACGTTGTACCGGTTCTGCACCGACACGATCGGGACGATCTGCTGGGCCTCGCGGAGCTGGTCCTCGGTCACGTTGGAGATGCCGACGTGGCGGATCTTGCCCTCGTTCTTCAGCTCGACGATCGTGCCCAGCGACTCGGCCAGCGGGACCTTCGGGTCGACCCGGTGCAGCTGGTACAGCGGGATCTGCTCCAGCTTGAGCCGCCGCAGGCTTCCCTCGCACGCCTCGCGCAGGTGCGACGGGCGCCCGTCGGCGTCCCACCGGTTCGGACCGGGCCGCACCAGGCCGCCCTTGGTCGCGATGACCAGGTCGTCGGGATACGGGTGCAGCGCCTCGGCGATCAGCTCCTCGCTGACCGAAGGCCCGTAGGAGTCGGCCGTGTCGATGAAGTTGACCCCTAGCTCGACCACCCGCCGCAGCGTCGCGATGGCCTGCTCGCGGCTCGGCGGCTCGCCCCAGATCCCGGATCCGGTGATCCGCATCGCGCCGAAGCCCATCCGGTGGACGGTCAGGTCGCCGCCGACGTCGATGGTCCCCGCGGCCGCCGCGGTTGGCTGCGTGCTCACGCCGTACCTCCTCATGCTCGTCGTCAGCGACAGCCTCTCATGATCTCCCCCCGCGCCTCCGTAGCGGGGGGAGATCATGACAAACCTCCGCCGCCACCGGGGGAAATAGCGCAAACGCCGCGAATATGCCACGCGGACCGCCGCGCAGAGCAAAATGCGCCGCGCCAACAATTCCGCTCAGCACTATTTCCCCCGGTTGAGCGAAAGATCACTGCGACCCCAGGCTGGCACAATTAGTGTGGAGATGCTCGCAGGCAGCAGCCTTAGAACCAGTCGTGTCGCAAAATCAGGCGCTGATTTTCGCCCGCGCCAGGGCCAATTTAACGGCCTTTGACAGGCTTTCTATGTCATAGGCGCCATAATGCCGCATGCCATTGACGAAAAAGGTGGGAGTTCCCGATACGCCGGAAAGGTCGGCGGAATCGGTATCTTCGGCCACGTGCGCCGCCCCGGCGTGCTTGCGCAGGTCCGCGGTGAACCGCTCGATATCCAGCCCCAGCGCGCCGGCGTACCCGATCAGGTCCCGGATGGTGAGCGCGCCCTGATGCTCGAGCAGCTGGTCGTGCAGCTCCCAGAACGCCCCCTGCTTGGCGGCCGCCTCGCTGGCCTCGGCGGCCAGCTGCGCGTGCGGGTGGACGTCGGTCAGCGGCAGGTGCCGCCACACGTACCGCACGTCCCCGAAGTCGCGGAGCAGTTCCCGCACCGAAGGCTCGGCCATGCCGCAGTACGGGCACTCGAAGTCTCCGTATTCGACCAGCGTGACCGGTGCCTGCTGCGGCCCGCGGATGTGGTCGCGCTCTTCGTCGACCGGCACCGCCAGGTCGATGAGGGTCTCGGCCGTGCCCAGCAGCGCGCGCAGCCGCGGCCGCACCGGCAGTTTGTTCACGGCCCGGAAGATGGCCCAGGTCAGGCCGGTCGCGCACACCCCGGCGGTCAAGATGCCGAGCTTGGCCTCGGCCAGGTCGGTGCCCTGCAGGGCCAGCGACGCGATCAGCAGCGAGACGGTGAACCCGATCCCGGCCACCGCGCCGGCCCCGATGACCGCGCCCCAGCCGACCGGCGGCCGCAGCTTGCCGTGGCTGAGCCGGGTGACTAGCCACGCGCCGCCCGCCGTGCCGAGTGGCTTGCCGGCCAGGTAGCCGACGATGATGCCCAGCGTGACCGGCGAGGTGTACGCCCGGGCCAGGAACGAGGCGTTGAGCACGATCCCCGCGTTGGCCAGCGCGAACAGCGGCACGATGAGGTAGCTCGACCACGGGTGGAACAGCAGCGCCAGCCGGTCGTTCGGTGAGATCGCGGTCCGCACCACGTCGCGCGCCGACTGGGCCAGCTCCGCGGTGGGCTGCTCGCGGAAGTTCCGGAACGCCTCGGAGGCCTGCTCCAGCGAGGCCCGGGTGGCCGGGTACGCATACGACAGCAGGCCCAGCACCAGGCCGACCACCACCGGATCCACGCCCGACTTGAAGAACGCCACCCACGCGGCGATCCCGGCCACCAGGTACGCGGGTCCGTACCGCACGCCGCGCGCCCTGATCGCCGCCACGACGGCCAGGATCCCGATCCCGACCAGCAGCGGCACCACCTCGATCCGGTCGCTGTAGAAGATCGCGATGATGGCCAGGCCGACCAGGTCGTCGACCACCGAGAAGGTCAGCAGGTAGGTGCGGACCCGATCGGGCAGCCGCCGGCCGACCAGGGCCAGCGCGCCGAGCGCGAACGCGGTGTCGGTCGACATCGACGCGCCCCAGGCGTGCGCCGAGGGCCGTCCGGCGTTCACGGCCAGGTAGATGGCGATCGGCACCACCATGCCGCCCAGCCCGATCGCGGCCGGCAGGGCCAGCCTGCTGCGCACCCGCAGTTCGCCCACGTCGAACTCGCGCCGCGCCTCCAGCCCCACGACCAGGAAGAAGAACGCCATCAGCCCGGAGTTCACGAACTCATGCGCGCTGGCGGTCACGCCCGTCCCGCCGATCAGCACCGAGATCCGGGTGCCCCACACCTGGTCGTAGGAGGTCACGCTGATGTTGGCCCAGACCAGGGCGGCCACCGTGGCGGTGCCCAGCACCAAGGCGCTGCCCGTCTCGGTGCGCAGGAACTCCCGCAGCGCGGTCCGCTTGTGCCAGACCGTCCGCCCCGAGAACGACGGCTCGCTCATCGAGGATCATCACCCCCCTCCGACGGGTAGTAACGATCCACGATCGCAGATTCGACCGCGGAGGCGCGAATGGCCCTGATGTTTCTGAACGGGGACGGAATGCGCGGGGGAAGGGCGCACTACACCATCGAGGGTGCGGCGGCGCTGGTGGGGGAGCGCCGCACCGCGCCGCTGTACCGGTTCTACTCGGTCCGCGACGAGTTCCCCGCCCTCTACCCGATGGCCGAAGGCGGCCAGCCCATCCTCGGCGAGCTGTACGACGTGCCGATGGGCCCGCTGAGCGCGCTGCTGGCCACCGAGCCGGAAGAGCTCGAGCTATCCATCATCGAGCTCGAGGACGGCGAACTGTCCTTCGCCATGGTGCTGCGCGACGCCGAGCACGCCCGCGGCATCCACAAGGACATCACCAGCTACGGCGGCTGGCGCGCCTACCGATCCGAAGAGCTCAGCGAAGAGCCCGATCGCAGGCGCCTCTGACCCAGACGGCCGCCACGTCGGCCGGAGTCGCCAGGGCGAAGATCCTGGCCAGTGCGTCCGTCGTGTCGCTGGCGTGCTCGAAGTTGACCGCCAGCGTGCTGCCCGGCACCGGACGCAGCCAGACCGCATCGAAGTCCTTGCCCACCGCGAAGTCGCCCACCCGGTCATCCAGGCCCAGCGCTCGCGCGCCGGCCCGGGTGGCCAGGTACAGCAGGTGCACCGGCGTCAGCGGTAGTCCGTCCGCGCCCAGCAGCTGCTGGATGAAGTAGGCCTGCAAGGCCTCCTTGGGCAGGAACGGCCCGGCGCCCGCGCCCACGTCGGAGCCGAGCGCGACCCGCACGCCGTACTCGACGTGCCGCCGCAGCGGGAACAGCCCGCTGCCCAGCGCGCAGTTACTGGTCGGGCAGTGCGAGACCGAGGCGCTGTGCTCGGCCAGGACCGCGAGCTCAGCGTCGTCCGGGTGCACGTTATGGGCCAGCACGCTGCGCTCGGTGACCAGGCCGTGCCGGCGGTAGGTGTCCAGGTAGTGCCGCGCGCCCGGGAACAGCCCGGCCACCTGCGCGATCTCGGCCAGGTTCTCGTTGATGTGCGAGGTGAACCACACGCCCTTGCCGAGCAGCTGCGCGCAGACGTCGAGCATCTCATCCGACGCGGACAGCGAGAACCGCGGCGTGACCGCGTAGCGCAGCCGCCCGCGGTCGTGCCAGCGCAGGATCAGGTCCGCGCTGTCGGCCAGCGCCGCCTCCGGCGAGTTGAGCAGCTCCGGGCGCAGGATCCGGTCGCTGAGCACCAGTCCCGAGGTGATGTTCAGGCCGCGCCGCTCGGCCACGGCGAACAGCTCGTCCATGGCCGGGGCGAAGTGCGACCCGAACACCAGGGCGCTGGTCGTGCCCGCCGCCAGCAGCCCGTCGACGAACTCCCCGGCCACCGCCCGCGCGTAGGCCTGGTCGGCCAGCCTGCTCTCCTCGGGCAGGGCGCACCGCTCGAGCCAGTCCAGCAGCGGCATGCCCAGGCCGCCGATCGCGCGGATCTGCGGGTAGTGCACGTGGGTGTCGATGAAGCCCGGCACCAGCACGCCGCCCTCGAGCCGCGTCACCGGTTCGTCCGGGTACTCGGCCCGCAGCGCGGCCGAACCGCCTCGCGCCGCGATGACGCCGTCGCGCACCAGCAGCGCCCCGGCCGCGCTCAGCGCGTCCGCCGGGTCGCCGTCGAACGGGTCACCCGGCGTATCGACGATCGTGCCGACGTAGAGCGTCATGCGGTCACCGCCGCCTGGGGCTGTGCCGACAGCACCGGCAGCAGCGCCGCCGCGACGGCCACCGCGATCACCGCCGGATCCTTGCCGGTGATGCCGGGCTGGCCGATCGGGCAGGTGATCCGGGCGATCGCCGCCGGGCTGTGCCCCGCCTCGGCCAGCTGCGCCTGGAACCGGGTCCACTTGACCGCCGACCCGATCAGCCCGATCCCGCCCAGCGGCTGGTTCAGCCGCAGCGCCGCGTCGCACAACGCGTAGTCCTCGGCGTGATCGTGGGTCATGATCACCACGTGCGCGCCGCGCGGTAGCTGCTCGAGCACCTGCTCGCCGAGCACCGTGTGGAAGATGCTCACCTCGGCGGTGCCGTCGATCACGTCGGCCAGCCGGACCCGGTCCAGCTGCTCGGCGCGCGAGTCGACCAGCAGCAGCTGGATCGGCAGCCGGGACAAGATCCGGGCCAGCTCGTAGCCGACGTGCCCGACCCCGAACAGGGCCACCACGGGCCGGACCGCGAGCGGTTCCAGCAGCAGCCGGACCACCCCGCCGCAGCACTGGCGGCCGTGCTCGGTGCGCTCGTGCGGGTTGAGCTTTAGCTCACAAACCTCGGGCGCGCTGGCCCCCGACGAGATCATCTCCCGGGCCCGGACGATGGCCGTGGCCTCCAGGTTTCCGCCGCCCACGCTGCCCCAGCTGTACTCCCGGCTGACCACCATCTTGGTGCCCGCTTCGCGCGGCGCGTGCCCGCGCACCTCGATGACGGTGACCAGCACGCCGGGCTGCCCGTCGTGCCGTAGCTGCTGCACGGCCCTCAGCCAGTCCATCGCTCAGACCTCCGCGTACACCGGGACCTGGGCCGCGTCGCGGGCCGCCTGAACCGCCCAGAACACCGCCTCGGGGGTGGACGGGCAGCCGAGCTCGGCACTCCAGCCGGCCGGGCCGAACGCCCCCACCGCCTGCCGCAGCGCCTCGCGCACGCTGAACGCCTCCATCAGCGGCGGCTCGCCGACCGCCTTGGAGCCGTACACCACGCCCGATTCGGTGGCCCGCTCGAACAGGTGCACGTTGAACTGCGGCGGCATTTCCGAGAAGCTGGGGATCTTGTAGGTCGACGCGGCCTGGGTGTTCAGCCGGCCCCGGTGCGGGCCGGCAGACTCGTCCCAGAGCAGTTCCTCCAGCGTCAGCCAGCCGACGCCCTGCACGAACCCGCCCTCGATCTGGCCCAGGTCGATCAGCGGGGACAAGCTGTCGCCCACGTCGTGCACGATGTCGGCCCGGCGCAGCCGGTACGCGCCGCTGAACCCGTCCACCTCGACCTCGGCCGCCGCGGCGCCGTAGGCGAAGTACTTGAACGGCTCGCCCTGCATCCGCTCGGAGTCCCAGTGCAGCCCTTCGGTCCGGTAGAACCCGGCCGCCCACAGCTGCACCCGCTGGAAGTACGCGTCATGCACCAGGTCGGCCCAGGCGATCTGCCGGTCGTGGAAACCGATGCCGGTGACCACGCCGTCGCAGAACCTGACGTCGTTGGCGTTGACGCCGAGCTGTCCCGCGGCCACCACCGCCAGGCGCCCGCGGATCTGGTCGCAGGCGTCCTTGATCGCGCCGCCGTTCAGGTCCGCCCCCGACGAAGCCGCGGTGGCCGAGGTGTTCGGCACCTTGTCGGTGCGCGTCGGCGCGAGCCGCACCGACCCCATCGGCACGCCCAGCGCGGTCGCCGCGACCTGGATCATCTTGGTGTGCAGGCCCTGGCCCATCTCGGTGCCGCCGTGGTTGATCAGCACCGAGCCGTCCTTGTAGACGTGCACCAGCGCGCCGGCCTGGTTGAACGCGGTCAGGTTGAACGAGATGCCGAACTTGACCGGGGTGATGGCCAGGCCGCGCTTGGTGTCCGGGTGGACCGCGTTGAACGCCGCCACTTCGGCCGTCCGGCGCGCGAAGTCGCTGCGGTCCAGGCACAGCGACCAGACCGCCTCCAGCCGCTCGGCGTGGCGGACGGGCTGGCCGTACGGTGTCGCCTGGCCGGGCGCGTAGAAGTTCCGCCGCCGCAGCTCATCCGGGGCCACCCCCAGCAACGGCGCGCACCGGCCCAGGATGTCCTCGATCACGATCATGCCCTGCGGGCCGCCGAAGCCGCGGAACGCGGTGTTCGACTGCCGGTTGGTCTTGGCGATCCGCCCGTGCACCTCGATGTCGGGAATCCAGTACGCGTTGTCGATGTGGCACAGCGCCCGGGCCAGCACCGGCTCGGACAGGTCCAGGCTCCAGCCGCCGTTGCTGGTCAGCGTGGCGCGCAGCGCGCACAGCCGCCGATCGGCGTCGAAGCCCGCCTCCCAGGTCGCGAAGAACGGGTGCCGCTTGCCGCTCATGGTGATGTCCTGCGTCCGGTTGAGCCGCAGGCTCACCGGGTGCCCGGTCAGCGTGGCCCCGAGCGCCGCGATGGCGGCCAGCCCGTGCGGCTGGAACTCCTTGCCGCCGAAGCCGCCGCCCATCCGCAGGCACTGCACGGTGACCTGGTGGGCGGGCAGGCCGAGCACGTGGGCCACGATGTCCTGGGTCTCGCTCGGGTGCTGCGTGCTGGACTGCACGAAGATCTGCCCGTTCTCGTCGACCAGCGCCAGCGCCGCCTGGGTCTCCAGGTAGAAGTGCTCCTGGCCGCCGATCTCGAGCTCGCCGCTGAACCGGTAGGCGGCGCGCGCCAGCGCGGCCGCCGCGTCGCCGCGGCTGACCGTCCGCTGGTGCCCCTGGAAGCTGCCGGCCGCGATCGCGTCGTGCACGCTGACCAGCGCGGGCAGCGGCTCGTAGTCGACCTCCACCCGGTCCGCCCCCTGCCGGGCCGCCTCCAGGGTCTGGCCCAGCACCCAGCAGACCGCGTGCCCGTAGAACATGACCTCGCTGGGGAACAGCGGCTCGTCATGCTTCTCGCCGGCGTCGTTCACGCCCGGCACGTCCTGCGCGGTCAGCACCCGGACCACCCCGGGCACCTCATAGGCGTCCTGCACCCGGAGCCCGGTCACCCGGGCGTGCGCGTGCGGGGCCTGGACCGGCCATGCGTGCAGCGTGCCGAACGTCCGCCCGGTCAGGTCCTGGGTATACAGCGCGGTCCCGGTCACGTGCAGATCGGCGCTCTCGTGCGACACCTCCACGCCCACCACGGGCCGGTCCGGCCGGTCCGCCAGCGGCCCGTATCCCTTACTCATGGCCGGCCTCCTCGGCGTAGAACTTCAGCAGTGAGTTGCGCAGCATCGCGGTCCGGTAGCGGTCGCTGGCCCGGTGATCGCTCATCGGCGTGCCGGCCCGGGCCAGCTCCTCGGCCGCCGCGGCCACCGTCTCCCGGGTCCACGGCTGGCCCCGCAGCGCCTCCTCGGCCGCCGTGGCGCGCAACGGGGTGGCCGCCGCCCCGCCCAGCCCGATCCGGACCGAGGCCACCCGGCCCGGCCCGTCCAGCGTCAGCGCGTAGGCCACGGCCACGCTGGAGATGTCGTCGAACCGGCGCTTGGCGATCTTGTGGAAGGCGGTGACCGGCGCCAGCGGCAGCGGCAGCCGGATGGTCTTGATCAGCTCGTCGGGCCGTTTGACGGTTTGCCGGTAGCCGGTGAAGTAGTCGGCCAGCAGCACCTCCCGCTCGCCTTCGGCCGAAGCCAGCACGAGCGAGGCGTCCAAGGCCAGCAGCACCGGCGGGGTGTCGCCGATCGGCGAGGCGGTGCCGAGGTTGCCGCCCAGCGTGGCCCCGTTGCGGATCAGCCGCGACGCGAACTGCGGGAACAGCTCGGCCAGCAGCGGCACCCGCCCCGCCAGCCGGGTTTCGATCTCCGACAGGCTCAGCGCCGCGCCGAGGTCGATCCGGTCCGCCCCGACCGAGAACTCCCGCAGTTCCTCGAGCCGGTCGATCCCGATGGTCAGCGCGGCCCGGGCGTGCCGGATGTTCAGCTCCACCCCCCAGTCGGTGGAACCAGCCACCAGCCGCGCGTCCGGATGCACGGCCAGCAGCTCCAGGGCCCCGGCCAGGTCCGGCCGGCCGCACATAACGCCCCTGCGTGCTCGAGGTCGTGGTGGCCGCGGGCGCCGGCGCGGGCTCGGCCAGGCGGCTCGCGAACGGATCGCCCTCCTCCGGTTGCCCCAGCGCGTAAGCCGCGTCACGGATCGGCCGGTACCCCGTACACCGGCACAAATTTCCGGACAGCGCATGCAGGTCAAACCCGTTCGGCCCGTGCTCATCGTCATGGTGCCCGTTCATCGTGCCGCGGTCCGGCCGGTAGTACTCGGCGGCCATCGAGCAGATGAACCCGGGCGTGCAGTACCCGCACTGTGAGCCGCCGCGCTCGGCCATCTCGCGCTGCACCGGATGCAACGCGCCCGCACAGCCCAGGCCCTCGGCCGTGACCACCTCCTGCTGGTCGAACGCCGCGGCCGGCACCAGGCAGGCGTTGATCGCGACCCAGCGCGTGCGGTCCGGTCCGTCCGGGCGGGCGACCAGCACCGCGCACGCGCCGCACTCGCCCTCCGCGCAGCCCTCCTTGCACCCGGTCAGCCCGTCGCCGCGCAGCCATTCCAAGAGCGTGACGTGACCGCCGACCTCGCCCAGCTCCCGAGCCCGGCCATTGACCACTAGCTGCGCATTCACCACACACGCTCCTACCCTGGCCGCGCCCTGTCACCCACCGGGCGTACGCCGACCCAAAATATCTCTTATCGACGATAACTCTTCGCCGACCCGAAACGCCACCTCAAAATGAAATTTCTTTTCCGTATAATGGATATCTGTCGCGGCCCCGCCGCGCGCTCTGCCTCAGAAGCCCAGGATCCCCTGCCACGCGCGCCCCGGGTCGGGGCCGTCGTCGCGGGTCACGGAGCCCTCGATCAGCCCGTACGGGCGGTCCGCGGCGTAGTACACCTCGTTGTCGTTGGGCAGGCCGAACGGGCTCAGGTCGACCAGGAAGTGGTGCTTGTTCGGCATCGACATCCGGATCTCGGCCACCTCGGGATGGGCCTGGAGCACCTGCTCGCCCATGTAATACAACGTCTGCTGCAGGGCCAGGCTGTGCTTGACCGCGAACGATTCGATCAAGATCCGCCGCACGTCGGCATAGGCCTTGCCCCAGTCCACGTCGAGGGATCCGTACCGCCAGCGCGCGGTGACCGCGGTGGCCAGGATGCGGTCCGTAGTCTCTACCAGCGAGGTGTACTGGTCGCGCGGGAAGCCCCAGAACTCCAACCCGGTCGACTTGAGCACCACCAGGTCGGTCAGCCCGGACACCGCCCACGCCGAAGCGCCGTCGATGGTGACGTCCGTGGTCCGGGTGCCGCCCCCGGCCCGGAAGAACGCGTGGCCGTGCTCGCTGCCGTCCACCGTGATCCGGTCCCAGCCGTATTCCTGGATGCTGATCTTGGCCCCGGTCAGCCAGTCGAAGTCATCGACGAAGTGCCGCCCCAGGCGCAGCGCGAAGTCCTCGATCTCGCCCACTCCGTACTGCTGGGCGAAGGCGTAGACGGTGTTCTTCTGCGTGTCGGTGGCCACGACGAGGGAGTTGTCGCCGGTCACATGCGCGGCGCTGAAGTCGCCGCGCAGCGCGCTGGAGACGTTGAGATCCTTGATCTGGTGCCGGTCGCCGTCGCGCGTGACGTGGACCAGGCGGACCTCCGCCTTGCCGTACTGGTTGTCGCCGAGGGTGATGGCCATGGTTAACTCCACGATCTGTCGTGATGCGGAACTTCTGTTTCGTCTTATGAATTTTTCCGAACGAGCCGGAATTGTTCGTGCATCTGGGGCGACAAGTCCGCGACGCCGCCCCGCGCTCCTGCGCCCAGGAGTGCGGTGAGCTGCGCTTCGGGCAGCAACCGGAGAAACCGGTCAGCCAGGGCCTCCCGCGCCTCGGGCGTCGGCCTGCCGAACACCCGCAGCCGCGCCATCCCTCCGTCCGGGTAGACATCCATCCGGACCTGGGCGGCCACCGGCCCGCCGTCCACGGCGAACCGGTGCCGGGTGTCTGGTTGCAGCGCGGTGCGGGCGACCAGGTCCCCGCCGTCGGAGCCCAGCGCCGCCCAGCCCGGTGCGTTGCCCACGAAGTGCGAGGTGTCCAGCTCGACCACCTCGACCGACCCGGCGCAGGCCAGCCGGACCGCCACCCAGTCGTTGCTCTGGTCGCGGCGCCGGGCGGTCTCCCACCCGTCGCCCATGACCCGCGCCAGGCCCGGCATGAGCAGGTTGGCGGGGGAGGAGTAGAACATGTTGCTGCACCCGGTGACGACCGCGCCGTTCTCCACCGCGGCCAGGTCAATGGTCTCGGGCAGCAGCCGCGGATCCGGGACCGGCTCGCCATAGACCCGCAGCCGGGCCACCCCGCCGTCCGGGAAGATGGCCAGCCGCACGTGGGTGAAGCGCTGCTCGACCGCGACGTCGAATTCGTTGCGGGCGTCGCCGGCCACCCCGGTGCGCGGCACCAACGTCGTCCAGGAGGCCGTGGCCAGGTCGGCGGGGGAGGGGTAGCCCTCCGCGCCGCACCCCTCGACGCCCACCTCGGGCGGGTAGTTGCCGGTGAAGTACGAGGTGTCGACCACCACGCGGCGCACCACGCCCGCCCCGCCCAGCCGCACGATCGCGCTGTCCTGCCCGGCTTCCCGCCGCCGTCGGGTCTCCCAGCCGTCCATGATCTGGCCCTTGTTGCCGAACGTGTGCGGCTGGAACACCGGTTCCTCGGCCTTGATCAGGTTCTCCCGGTCGGCGAACAGCTCGTCGTTGGCGTACACCACGCCCGCCCCGAACGACCGGGAGGCCAGGTCCACCCACTGCGTCTTGTCGCTGGTCATGACTCGTTCCTCCTCAGCTGGTCCCGGGCCAGGATCCGGCCCACCCGCTCCAGCAGCGCGCGGGCCTCGGCGTTGGACCGTGCCGGGTCGGGTTCCAGGTCGCTCAGCGGGTACACCGCCGCGATCCCGGCCGCGGCCAGCTGGTCCGGCAACAGCGTGCTGCGCCCGGCCACCGCCACCACCGGGATACCGCGCCGGGCAGCGGCCTGCGCCACCCCGGCGGGCGCCTTGCCCGACAGGGTCTGGGTGTCCAGCGAGCCTTCGCCGGTGATGACCAGGGACGCGCCGTCCAGCGCGGTGCCGAAGTCCGCTAGGTCCAGCATCACTTCGATGCCCAGGCACCGCTCGGCGCCCAGCACGGCCAGGGCCGCGAAGCCGACCCCGCCGGCCGCCCCGGCGCCGGGCTCACCCGACCGGTCAGCCCCGGTCGCCTCCGCTACCACCGCCGCCCAGCGCCGCAGCCCGCGGTCCAGCTCGATGACCTGCGCCGGCGAGGCGCCCTTCTGCGGCCCGTACACCTGGGCCGCGCCGTCCGGACCGATCAGCGGGTTGACCACGTCGGTAGCCAGGATCACCGAACCGGCCCCCAGTACCGCGGCCAGCCCAGGCGACTCCAGCCCGGCCAGCTCCAGCGAGGCCACGTCGCCCAACGCGGCCCCGCCTCGCTCGAGCGGCTCGCCCTTGGCGTCCAGCACCCGCGCGCCGAGCGCCTGGAGCAGGCCGGTGCCGCCATCGGTGCTGGCGCTGCCGCCGACGCCAAAGATGATCCGCTTCGCGCCCGCCGCCAGCGCGGCGGCCAGCACCTGCCCCGCGCCGAAGCTCGACGCCGACAACGGCGCGAGCCGCCCGCCGGGCAGCCGGGCCAGGCCGCAGGCCCCGGCCAGCTCGACGACCGCCACCGCATCACGGCGGGCGTAGCTCGCGGGCCCGGGTTCGCCGGTCGGGCCGTCCACCGTCACCGGCATCCGCTCGAAGCCGGCCGCCACGGCCGCGTCGATCGTCCCCTCGCCGCCGTCGGCCACCGGCACGGCGACCAGCTCGGCCTCGGGCCACTCGGCCCGCAGCCCGGCGGCGATCGCCGCGGCCACCTCGGCGGCCGGCAGCGATCCCTTGAACTTGTCCGGCGCGATGACGACCTTCATCGGATCAATCCAACCCTGCTAATCCAGCATCGCCACGACGGCAGTAGGCGCGTCCTCGTGGCGCTCGGCCAGGTCCTCGAACTCGGTCACGTTGTCCAGCTCGGTGCCCATCGAGATGTTGGTCACCCGCTCCAGGATGATCTCGACCACGACCGGCACCCGGTATTCGGCCATCAGCTTCCTGGCCGCTTCGAACGCGGGCCCGATCTCCTCTGGCGCCCTGACCCGCAGCGCCTTGCAGCCCAGGCCTTCGGCCACCTTGACGTGGTCGACGCCGTACCCGCCCAGCTCGGGCCCGTTGACGTTGTCGAAGGACAGCTGGACGCAGTAGTCCATGTCGAAGCCGCGCTGCGACTGCCGGATCAGGCCCAGGTAGGCGTTGTTCACCAGCACGTGGATGTACGGCAGGTTGAACTGCGCGCCCACCGCGAGCTCCTCGATCATGAACTGGAAGTCGTAGTCGCCGGACAGCGCGACCACGGTGGCGTCCGGGTCCGCGACGCACACGCCCAGCGCGGCCGGCACGGTCCAGCCCAACGGGCCCGCCTGGCCCGCGTTGATCCAGTGCCGCGGCCGGTACACGTGCAGGAACTGGGCCGCCGCGATCTGGGACAGGCCGATCGTGCTCACGTAGCGGGTCTCCGGGCCGAACGCCCGGTTCATCTCCTCGTACACCCGCTGCGGCTTGACCGGCACGTTGTCGTAGTGCGTCCGCCGCAGCATGGTCGACCGCCGGTGCCGGCACTGCTCGACCCACTCGGGCCGCTCGACCAGGCCGGCCGCCGCCTTGCGCTCCCGGGCCACCTCGACGAACAGCCGCAGGGCCGCCCCGGCGTCGGAGACGATCCCGTAATCGGGCGCGAACACCCGGCCGATCTGGGTCGGCTCGATGTCCACGTGGACGAACGTCCGGCCCTTGGTGTAGGTGGCCAGCCCGCCGGTGTGCCGGTTGGCCCACCGGTTGCCGATGCCGAGCACGAAGTCCGAGGCCAGCAAGGTGGCGTTGCCGTAGCGGTGCGAGGTCTGCAGGCCCACCATCCCGGCCATCAGCCGATGGTCGTCGGGCAGGACGCCCCAGCCCATCAGCGTCGGCACCACCGGCACGTCGACCAGCTCGGCGAACTCCACCAGCAGGCCGGCGGCGTCGGCGTTGACGATCCCGCCGCCCGCCACGATGAGCGGACGTTCCGCGGCGGCCAGCATGTCCAGCGCCTTGGCGATCTGGGCCCGGGTCGCGGCCGGCTTGTACACCGGCAGTGGCTCGTAGGTCTCGATGTCGAAGTCGATCTCAGCCAGCTGCACGTCGAACGGCAGGTCGATGAGCACCGGCCCGGGGCGTCCCGAGCGCATCAGGTGGAAGGCCTGCGCAAACGCGCCCGGGACCTGGGCCGGCTCCAGCACGGTCATCGCCATCTTGGTCAGCGGGGCGGCGATGGCCGAGATGTTCACCGCCTGGAAGTCCTCCTTGTGCAGCTTGGCCACCGGCGCCTGCCCGGTGATGCACAAGATCGGGATCGAGTCGGCCGCGGCCGAGTACAGCCCGGTCAGCATGTCGGTGCCGGCCGGCCCGGACGTGCCCACGCACACGCCGATGTTGCCCGCCTGGGCCCGCGTATAGCCCTCGGCCATGTGCGAGGCGCCCTCGACGTGCCGGGCCAGCGTGTGGGTGATCCCCCCGTCGCGGCGCATCGCCGCGTAGAACGGGTTGATCGCCGCGCCGGGCAGCCCGAACACGCATCGGACCCCCTCGCGTCGCAAGATCGCGACCGCCGCGTCCGCGGTAGTCATCCGTGCCATGTCCTTACTCCTGTCGTCCTACTGGCGTCCAGACAGCTGCGCGACCAGCTTGAGCAGCGCAGAATGATCAAGGCCGCCGTCTCCCTGGGCCTTGAGCGATCCGACCAGCTGCGCGGCGACCGCGCCGAGCGGGATCACCACTCCGGCCTCGCGCGCGGCAGCGGTGACGATGCCCATGTCCTTGTCGTGCAGTGCGATGCGGAAGCCGGGGGTGAAGTTGCGGGCCAGCATCGAGGCCCCCTTGCGCTGGATCACCGTGCTGCCGGCCAGTCCCCCGCCCAGCACGCGCAGCGCCGCCTCGGTGTCGACCCCGTAGGCCTCCAGGAAGACGATCGCCTCGGCCAGCAGCTCCAGGTGCCCGGCCACCATGAGCTGGTTGGCGGCCTTGACCGTCTGCCCCGAGCCGGACGGCCCGACGTGCACGACGGTCTTGCCCACCGCGTCGAACACCGGCCCCGCGGCCTCGAAGTCGGCCGCGTCCCCGCCGACCATGATCGACAGCACGCCCTCGATGGCGCCCTGTTCGCCGCCGGACACCGGCGCGTCGAGCATCCGGAAGCCTCGCTCGGCGGCCTGTGCGGCCAGCGCCGCCGCCACGTCGGGCCGGATGCTCGAGAAGTCGATGATCAGCGTCCCGGGCCGGGCCGACTCGAACACGCCGCCCTCCCCGGCCAGGACCGCCTGCACGTCCGGCGAGTCCGGCACCATGGTGGCCACCATGTCCGCGTCCCGCACCGCCTCGGCGATGTCCGTGGCCCCGCGGCCGCCGGCCGCCACCAGCTGCTCCGTCCGCGCCGGGCTCCGGTTGTACCCAGTAAGGTCGAACCCCGCCTTGAGCAGGTTCGCCGCCATCGGCGCCCCCATGATCCCCAGCCCGATAAACGCGATCCGCGTACTCATGACGCGCCTCCTTCCCTCGTCGCTCCGGCGTCGCGGCCAGGTCCAGCCGGTCCGGCCCGGCGATCCCGGGGCAGCCAGCGCAGGCTGGCCTCGGTCGTCGTGGTCGGCTTGTACTCCAGGCTGACCCAACCCCGATACCCGTGATCTTCCAGCGCGGCGAGGTAGCGGTCCAGATCCAGTTGCCCGCTGCCTGGCTCGCCCCGGCCCGGCGCGTCGGCGATCTGCACGTGCGCGGTTACCTCGGTGTGCGCCGCGATCGCCGCGTCCACGTCGTCACCGTTGCTGGTCAGGTGGTACACGTCGAACAGCAGCCCCACGTTGGCGGCACCCGCCGCCCGGGCCCGCCGCACCACGGCCACCGCGTCCCCGGCCGTGCGCAGCGGATAGGGTTTGGGCCCGCTGACCGGCTCGATGAACACCCCGGCGCCGATCCCCGCCGCGGCCTTCGCCGC
Organism: uncultured Actinomycetes bacterium; assembly: GCA_963787645.1. Lineage (GTDB taxonomy): Bacteria > Actinomycetota > Actinomycetes > Streptosporangiales > Streptosporangiaceae > Palsa-504. The sequence goes on from CAWBDS010000002.1 coordinate 292,632, forward strand.
CAGCGCGATGTTCTCAGTGGCCAGCTCGTCCTGAGCGGCCGGATCGACCCCGTCGACCCGGTTGCCGTACAGCGCGTTGAACCCGCGCACGCCGAGCCGCTCGCCGATGCCCACCGCCACGTCGATGTTGTCGCGGAACTCGCTGCTGCGCGAAGGGATCGACAGTACCCCGCAATCCGGCCCGGCCAGGTCCCCGGCGAAGAAGTTCAGCCCCACCAGCGCCACGCCCGCCTCGTCCACCGCCGCGACGAACCCGTCCACCTCCCGGTCCGACGGCACGGGCGTCGCGAACGGCCACCAGAACTCCACCGCCGAGAACCCCGCCGCCCGGGCCGCCCGCGCCCGTCCCAGCAGCGGCTCCTCGGTAAACATCAGCGAACAGTTGACCAGATAAGGCAGCGAATGATCAGTCATTTTCCGTATCCTGAAATTTATTTTCCGTTTCTCGGATAAGCCTAACCCGCTCCCAACCTCCCCGTCAACCGCCCGCCTGCCCCGCCCCGCTCACCCCCGAGCCGCCCACCCCGCTCCGCCCCCCAGCCCGAGCGGCCCGAGCCGCGTCCCCGCCCGCGGCCCGCGCCCCGAGCGGAGTGAAACCCGGGATCCACTACGCTCTAGTGTGGTGGATGCCTAGTTTCACCCCGCTCGCAGCACCGCCCTCCGTTCGCCAGAGCTCCAAAAATTTTGTTATCCGGATTACGGATTCTGTATCATGGAAACGTGATCGATTCCCAGGGCGCGAACGGCCGAGCCGCGGGCGGGGTGCAGTCCATCGAGCGAGCCTTCGACCTGCTCGAGATGCTGGCCGACGCGGGCGGCGCGCTGGGTCTGTCCGAGCTCGCCGCCGACTCCGGCCTCCCGCTGCCCACCGTTCATCGGCTGATGCGCACGCTGGTCAACCGGGGCTACGTCCGCCAGGAGAGCTCGCGGCGCTACACGCTGGGCTCGCGGCTGATCAGGCTCGGCGAGACCTCCAGCCGGACGCTCGGCACCTGGCTGCGGCCGTTCCTGGCCCAACTGGTCCGGGAGACCGAGGAGACCGCCAACATGGCCATGCTCGACGGCAACAACGTCGTCTACATCGCGCAGGTGCCCAGCGCCCACTCGATGCGGATGTTCACCGAGCCGGGTCGGCGGGTGCTCCCGCACTGCACCGCGGTGGGCAAGGCCCTGCTCGCGCAGCTTCCGCCCGAGCAGGCGCGCGCACTGCTGGAGCGGAGCGGTATGCCGGCCTACACCCCGACCACCATCACCGACCCGGACCTGCTGCTGGCCCACCTTGAGGTGATCCGCAAGCAGGGTTACGCCATCGACGAGGGCGAACAGGAGGTCGGGGTGCGCTGCTTCGCGGTAGCCGTGCCGAATGCGCCTGCGTCCCTGGCCATCTCCACCTCCGGCCCGCAGGCCCGGATGAGCGACGAGGCCGCCGCGCGTATTGTGCCCGCGCTCAAGCAGATCGCGCTCCAGATCTCCGCCACCATCGCCGCCGAAGGCGCCAATTAAGCAAAGGCGCCACCATCGCCGCCGAAGGCGCCAACTGAGCCAAGGCGCCAACTGATCCAAGGCGCGGACTGAGCCAAGGCGCGGACTGAGCAAAGGCGCGGACTGAGCCAAGGCGCCAATTTAGCAAGCCGCTGGCCGGGCCACCGCGAACGGTGACCCGGCCCGGACCGGCGAGGTCGGCTTAAGTCGCGTGCCGGACGGGCGCGCCGTCGTCGGGGACGTCGACCGCGACCGCGCCCTCGCGCACCGCGAGCGACACCGCGGATTCGCCCTTGGGCCGGCGCGTCCAGTGGTTGAACACCAGGTTCAAGGTGAACACCACGATCACCGTCGAGGTAATGCTGGACCCGAAGATGACCTGGAAGTCGTTGGGGAAGTGCTCGTAGAAGTTCGGCTGCACGGCCGGGAGCAACCCCGCGGCCAGCGACACCGCCACGATCAGCAGGTTGTGGTTGCCGTCGAAGGACGTCTTGTGCAGGGTCTGGATGCCGACCGCGGTCACCATGGCGAACATTACGGTCGCCGCGCCGCCGATCACCGGGCCGGGCACGTTGGCCACCACCTGGCCGATCTTGGGCAGCAGGCCCAGCAGGACCAGCATCGTGCCGCAGGAGGCGACTACCCAGCGGCTGCGGACCTTGGTCAGCCCGACCAGCCCCACGTTCTCGGCGAACGCGGTGTCCGGGAAGGAGTTCAGGAATCCGGCCAGCACCGCCGACAGGCCATCGGTGGCCAGGCCGCGGGCCAGGTCGGCCGGGGCCAGCTTCTTGTCCACCATCTCGGCCACGGCCAGCATGTCAGCCGTGGACTCGGTGTAGGTGACCAGCATGACGATGCACATCGAGATGATCGCCGCCGCCTCGAACTTCGGGTGCCCGAAGCGGAAGAACCCGCTGAAGCCGACCCACTTGGCCCCGTGCACGCTGGTGAAGTTCAACAGGTGCATCGGCCACGCGACCAGGCAGCCGATCACGATCGACAACAGCACCGCGATCTGGCTGACGAACCCGCGGAACACCCGGGTGATGACCACGATGAGCAGCATGACCAGGCCCGCCAGCGCGATGTGCGAGACCTGCCCGTAGTTCTTGGCCGCCGGGTTGTCTCCGGCGATGAGGCTGACGTCCGCGCCGATCAGCGACAGGCCGATCACGCAGATGACGGTCCCGGCCACCAGGGGCGGGAAGAACCGCACCATCATCGAGAACGGCTTAGCGATGATCAGGCCGAACACCCCCGAGCAGAGCATCGCCCCGTACACGGCGGTTAGCCCGTACTGCTGCGCGATGACGATCATCGGGCTGAGCACGGTGAATGTCGCCCCGGCCACCACCGGCATCCGGACCCCGAAGATCTTGCCGATCCCGACGCTCTGGATCACCGTGGCCACGCCGGAGACGAACAGGTCGGCGTTGACCAGCAGCCCGATCGTGGTCGCCGGCAGCCCCAGCGCCCCGCCCACGATGAGCGGTACCGCCACGGCCCCGGCGTACATGATGAACAGGTGCTGCAGGCCCAGGATGAACAGCCTGGGTGCGGGCAGCACCTCGTCCACGGGATGGACCCGCACTTCAGGAGGCGGGACGGTTTCGGGGGCGTTGGTCAGCGACATACGAGCTCCAGTTGGTCAGCTCTATGTTTTCCGTATCGTGAAAACATATTTCCGAATACCAGATAAGCTAACTCCGGCGCACCGAGAGGTCAAGAGGGAGGCGAGACGAAAATTGAGCACCGCAGCAGCGACGTGCCCAACACCGCGCACGGAGGCCATGAGGCGGACGTGCCAGTACGACCGGAGCTGTAATCCGGGCGCGCGCCCCACTGATAGATAGGTTCGTCCCAGTTCGGATGTGCTACGCCCAGCGCATGCCCGACCAGGCCGGCTGGCCAAGCGAATCGCCTGATTTCCATGATCACGAAGACTTTTCGGTGCTATACCATATAAAAGTCTTCGTGATCATGGTGGTACCGATCTGGGGTTCGTATTGATGCCTGCGGGGTGGGAAGCCGGGCCGGGAATGCGGTACTGGCTGGGCTGGTGCAGCGGGTGCGGCCGGGTCGCGGCCCGGGCCGGATAGCCCGCTGCGAGCGGCCGGCCGGTTTCCGCAGGCCGCAGCGGTGCGTATCACATTCGGCAGGGCCATCTCCCAAATCAGCGCGTTATTGCCAGCCGCCTCCCAAGAGCACTCCCAAGAGCACTCCCAAGAGCACTCCCAAGAGCACCTACAACGTGACATCGACCCTGAGCGCGCACCCGCGGACGCGCGCAAGGGCGCCTCATCTCGGGATGATTACTACCGGTGCCGCCGTCGGCGATCCCCTTGCTCCGGCCGGATCCCGCGGTCTAGACTGAACGTTCAGTCAAGATGAGGAGCCCTGGGAAGCCATGGTGACCCCCCACCAGTCAGCCGAACAGACCGTACAAACCGAACCGCCCGTCCCCGGGCGTCCTAAGCACCGGGCCGAGCGCCTCGGCGGCATGGCCGCTGACGCCAAGCTCGCCGAGATCATCGCCGCCCAGGAGGAAATCTTCGTCCGTCGCCAGCCGAACTCCGCGCACCTAGCGCAGGCCGCTCAGCAGCACCTGGCCGGCGGCGTGACCTCCAGCTGGCAGATCACCGTGCCCCAGCCGGTCTGGCTGAGCCACGGCCACGGCTCCAAGGTCTACGACGTGGACGGCAACGAGTACGTGGACCTGCACGGCGGCTACGGCGCCGCCCTGGCCGGCCACGCCCATCCCGCCATCCAAGAAGCGATCACAACTCAGGTCGGCAAGGGCACCCACTTCGCCCAGCCGACCCCGAACGCCGTGGCGGTCGCCCGCGAACTGGCACGCCGCTTCGGCCTGCCCCGCTGGCGGTTCGCCAACTCAGGCACCGAAGCCACCATGGACGCCGTCCACCTGATGCGCTCGATCACCGGCCGGGACCTGATCATCAAGATCGAGGGCTGCTACCACGGCCACCACAACTCGGTCCAGGTAAGCGTCATGCCCGACCCCGAGGACGCCGGCCCAAGGAACAAGCCGTACAGCGCGCCGAGTTCCACCGGCATCCCCAAGGCCATCACCGACCTGACCCTGATCGCCACGTTCAACGACCTCGGCAGCGTCGAGCGACTCCTCCACGAGCACCCGGGCCAGGTCGCCGGCATGATCATCGAGCCGATCATGATGAACGCCGGGATCATCAAGCCCGAGCCCGGCTACCTCGAAGGCCTGAAGACCCTCCTGCACCAAAACCACGCCCTGCTCACCTTCGACGAGGTCAAGACCGGCCTCACCGTCGGGCCGGGAGGCGCCACAAAACAGCAACAAGTGCAGCCGGACCTCATCACGCTGGCCAAGTCGGTAGGCGGCGGCGTCTCGGTGGCCGCGATCGGCGGTACCGAAGCGGTCATGGACCACGTGGCCAGCGGCGGTTACGAAATGGTGGGCACCTTCAACGGCAACCCGCTGGCCATGGCCGCCACCCGCGCCATGCTCACCGAGGTCGTCACCGACGCGGCGTACGAGAAAATCAGCAAGCTCTCCGATCAAGCGCGCAGCGGCATCGAGCAGGCCATCGCCGCCGCACACCTGACCGCGCACGTGGTCACCGCCGGGGCTAAGGGCTGCGTCGTCTTCGCGCAAGAACCCGTCACCAACTACCGCGACTTCCTCGGCGTGGACGACCGGTACAGTCACGCCCACTGGCTCTACCAGCACAACGGCGGGGTCTTCCTCCCGCCCTGGGGCAAGACCGAGCAGTGGCTGATCTCGGTCCAGCACGACGAGGCCGACATCGACCGGCTGATCGAGAACTTCGGCGTTTTCGCCCGAGCGGTGAGCGGCAGAGCCGCCGACGTAGGAGGTTAACCAGATGGCGCACCCGCGAGAAGGCTGGCAGGGCCACGGCGCCCCGCGCAAACTGACCCGTCGGTCCTTCCTCGGCCGCAGCGCCGGCGCCGCGCTCGCCCTCGGCGCCGTCCCGCTGCTCGACGCGTGCGCCTCCGCCCTGGCCGGTACCGGCACGGTCCCGCTGCCGCGCCCGAACAACCCGGTCAAGTGGCCCGTCTTCACCGGGAACCAGGCCATTGCCAGCAACCAGGCCCCCGAGGAAGGCGCCACCCTGCAGGTCTACAACTGGGTGGCCTACGTCAACCAGGCGGTGGTCAACAGCTTCGCCAAGAAGTACAAGTGCAAGGTCCAGGTCACCACGTTCAACACCACGGACGAGGCCATGGCCAAGCTGCGCGAAGGCCTGAAGTTCGACGTGATGATGGGCGTCACCGTCGACGTGCTCGGCCAGCTCATCGAGTCCAAGCTGGTCCAGCCGCTGAACCACTCCTACATCCCGAACATCACCCAGGCCTGGTCCGACTTCACCAACCCGTTCTACGACCAGGACTGGCAGTACACGGTGCCGTACACGATCTACACCACCGGGATGTCCTGGCGCAAGGACCTGGTTAACGAGAACCCGTACACGATGGCCAACCCGTGGGCCATGCCGTGGCAGAGCAAGTACAAGGGCCGGGTGGCCATCCTGGACGACTACCGGGAAGGCATCAGCCTAGGCCTGATGAAGAACGGCATCTTCGACCTCAACACCACCGACTACCGCCAGATCAACCTGGCCCGCAAGGCGCTGGAAGACCTGTCCAGCCTGGTCAACGTGCGGATCGACAATAACGACTACACCGAGGTCCCGGACGCCGACACCTGGATTCATCACGCCTGGTCCGGCGACATGGCCGCCGCGGCGTCCTATATGCCCAAGGGCGTGAACGTCAACGTCGTCGGCTACTGGTTCCCCACCGACGGCCAGGGGCCGGTCGCCAACGACACCAACGTGGTGCTCAGCGCGGCCGCCAACCCGGTGCTCGCCCATGAGTACCTGAACTACTTCCTCGACCTGCCGAACGTCATCGAGAACATCAGCTTCAACGGTTACATGCAGCCGCTGACCGGCGTGACCCCGCAGATCCTGGTCAAGGAGCAGATCCTGCCGCCGTCGCTGCTGTCTACCATCGTCCTGCCGTCGTATTTCCGCCGCGGCGTGGCCGAACTCCAGCTTCCTGTCGACGTGGACGCGCTGTGGCAGCAGGCCTGGCTCGTCGTCAGCAACGGCATCTGACCAAAGGGGCCGCCGAAAAATGAGACGCCAGAAGAGGAACGGGTTCTTCATCGCCCTGGCCGCGCCCGGGATCTTGTGGCTGGCGCTGCTGTTCATCGTGCCGTTCTACGCGGTCCTGGCCATCGCCATGGGCAAGCTGAACGCGCTGTTCGAGTCACCGGTCGCCATCTGGAACCCGTTCGCCTGGAGTTCAGAGAACCTCATCAACGTCTGGCACGACATCTTCGGGGCCAACGCGTTCGCCGGGCCGATCATCGTCCGGACCATCGTCTACGTGGCCATCGCCAGCCTGCTCTGCCTGCTCATCGGCTATCCGGCCGCGTACTTCGTGGCCCGGTTCGCCGGGCGCCGCAAGGGCCTGTTCCTGGTCCTGCTCATCGCCCCGTTCTGGATCAGCTACATGATGCGCATGCTGGCCTGGGTCGACCTGCTGCAGACCGGCGGCTACCTCAACAAGGTGCTGGGCTGGGTCGGCATCTCCCCGGTCAACTGGCTCGGCGGCAGGCCGGTCACGGTGATCCTCGGCTTGGTCTACGGCTACATCCCCTACCTGATCCTGGTCCTGTACGCGGGCCTGGACCGGATCGATTCCTCCCTGATCAAGGCCGGCCGCGACCTCGGGCTGAGCCGGTCCCGGACCTTCGCCCGGATCACGCTGCCGATGTCCCGGCAGCCGATCCTCACCGGCCTGCTCATCACCGTGCTGCCGATGCTCGGCGACTACTACACCAACCAGCTGCTGTCCGGCGCGGCCTCCACCTCGATGATCGGCAACCTGATCGACGGCCAGCTCGGCACGCCCGGCCTGGAGGGCCAGGGCGCGGTCCTGTCGGTGCTGCTCCTGCTGGTCCTGCTCGTGCCGATGATCTACTACGTCATCGCGACCAACCGCACCTCCCAGGTGGCATCATGACCGCGACCACGCACCAGACACCGGCCGCTCGCGGCCGCCCAGCCGGACGCCCCCCAGCGCCGCCGCCGGATCCTGCGCCGCAACCCCTGGGGTCACGCCTGGTTCCTGGAGGGCTTCACCTGGCTGTACCTGATCTGGTCGCTGGTGCCGATCGTCATCGCCGTGCTGTTCTCGTTCAACAAGGGCAAGTCGCAGGCCAGCTGGCAGGGTTTCTCCTGGCGCTGGTACTTCAAGGACCCGGTCAACTCGGTGCTGCACGACCCGGCCCTGCACGCCGCGGTCATCCAGACCGTCCGGCTGTCCGTGCTGACCACGGTCATCGCCGTCCCGCTCGGCGTGTCGTTCGCGCTGGGCATCAACCGCTGGCGCGGCTACACCGCTTCCACGTTCAACTTCGTGATGATCTTGTCCTTCGTCATCCCCGAGCTGATCTTCGGCGTGGCCATGTTCTTCGTGTTCACGGTGCTGTTCACCGCCGTGCCCCTGGGCACCTGGGCCGAGGTGCTGGGCCTGGTCACCTGGAACGTGAGCTGGCCCGCGATCATCGTCCAGGCCCGGCTGGTCACCCTCGGCCCGCAGTACGAGGAGGCCGCCGCCGACCTGGGTGCCAACCGCTGGCAGACCCTGCGCCGGGTCATTTTGCCGCTGCTCGGCCCGGCCATCTTCGCCAGCGCGGTGCTGGTCTTCTCCGGAGTCATCGACAACTTCGTCATCGTCGACCTGCTGTCCTCCAACGCCAGCAACACCCCGATGTCGGTGGTCATCTACTCCACCCAGCACGGCGGCGCCGGCGGCCCCGCGCTCAACGCGCTCGGCACGATCAGCCTGGCCATGTCGTTCATCATCGCCATCCTCGGCTACATCGGATACCGCTGGCTGACCCGCGGCGAGCGCGGCAGCGGCCTGGAGGCCCTGACCACCATCGCGGGCAGCGAAGCCTGACCCGCCGTACCTTTAAATTTTGTGCCGAACGGTCCGTGGCGCGTGCCCCGGGCCAGCACCACGCTGACCCGGGGCACCGTCATCGCGGGATCTCAGCCGTAGAACACCCCGTGGTAGTTCTCCGACTCGGTGATGGTGGGGGACCAGTTGGCGTAGCAGTAACCGCCTTGGCAGGCATGGAACTGCCCCTGAGCCTCTTCCTGGTTGCCCGAGCACTGCCGGGTGCTGCCGGCCGCGACATAGCAGTGGAAATTGATGCCGTCCGGCGTGCCCTCATAAGACCAGCCGGCCGCGGCTCCGGTCCCCGTGGTGCCCCCGTTCACGTTTGTCGAGTGGGACGTGACGGTCACGTAGTTGTAGCAGAAGTACGTGGTCATCTTGTACCAGACCAGGATGATGCCGAAGACGTCCTCGGCGTTCTTCTGCTCCCACCCGGTCCTGCAGTAGGTTCCGTCCGGAGCGGGAGTGATGGGACCGAAGCCCGAAGTGGTGACCACCTGAGCGACCGGGTCCTGCCCGGCCGTGGACGTAGCCGTCGGCTGCGGCGTCGAGGCCGTGCTGGCGCCGGCCGCCAAGGCCGTGGCGCCGGATAGGCCCAGGCCCGCCGTCGCCGCCAGGAAAGCGACGGAGAGTCCCATTGCTAGTTTGCGCATTCGTGTTTCTCCTTTTCGGCTGCTGATTGGCCGTCGGATCCATGCTCGCCGGGCCGCCCGGCGATTGGTTATCGTCTGGCTATCAGCACGAAAGCCTCTCTACCTGCTGAATCAGGTAATTCGGCGCACCGGATGTACCGGGACGCCCGTAGTACGGGAGATCCCTGCGTTGTCCGGAAATTGGTTGTCCGGCCGATTAACCATGTCCGGACAACTGTCCGCTGCATATAAGAGTCAGCAGGGCTTATCTGCCCTTTACCAGAAAGGACGACAGATGCGGCTTTCATCGAAAAGGCGGGCGGGCGGTCTGATCGCGGCGCTGGTGGCCAGCGGCGGATTGCTGGCTGGCAGTGCCGCGGCGAGCACCGCGGCGACCGGGACGGCGCAGCAGGCGCAGTTTCCGGTGCCGTCGTACGGGGTGAATTACGACTATGACGGCACGGCGTCGTTCGCTGCCGTGAACGTCGGCCCGCTGCTCAAGGCGCTCGACCCGCAGACGCTGCGCTACCCGGGCGGCACCGAGGCCGACTACTTCGACTGGCACACGGGCAAGCCGACCAACGGCACCTCGAGCTATTCGTTCACGCTCAGCGACCTGGAAAGCGCCTACCAGGCCACCGGCGCACCGCCCATCTTCGACCTCAACGTCTTGGCGAAGGCCAACCAACTGAACACCAGCGACCAGCTGGCCATGCTCACCGCCGCCCAGAAGCTGGGCCTGCCCATCAAGTACGTGGAGATCGGCAACGAACTGTACGGGGGCGGCGCCACCGGCGCGTTCGCGCAGGCCTACCCGACCGGTGCGGACTACGGCAAGACCGTGGCCCTGTACGTGAAGGCCTTGCACGCTCAGTTCAAGGGCGTGCAGGTCGCCGCGGACGCGGTGCTGAATCCGGCGCCCGGTGACCCGCGCGAGCAGAGCTGGAACAGCGACTTGCTGGCCACCGCGACCGGGGCCGGCGCCCCGGACGCACTGATCCTGCACGACTACCCGGGCGTCACCTACAACCCGTTCACCAGTGCCGACGTCCCGCCGCTGTTCGCCAACGCCTACGCCGGCATCAGCGGCCTGACCAGTGCGGTGCAGTCCCTGGACTCCAAGCCGGTGTGGCTCACCGAGTACAACTTCCGCGGCCCGTACGTCCCGCCCGCCAAGCGCCAGCCCAACCCGGTGACGAACACCTACGCCCGTGAGCTGTACGTGGCCGAGTTCGCACTCATGCTGCCGCGCATCCCGGACCTCACTATCGCCGACTACTTCACGGCGCTGGAGGAGGGGACGGTATTCGGCGCCTGGGCCAACCCCGCGGACCCGACGCTGACCCCGGCCGGGCAGGCCGTCGAGATGATCGGCGCGGCGGCGCGCGGGGCCGGGTCCTCGGCCCCGATCACCGTCCCCGGCGCGCCCACGCTGCCGGGCGGTTACCCGGCCGTGACCGGCCAGGCCTTCACCGGGACCGGCCGGGCCACGACCGCGCTGCTGGTCAACCTGACCGGCTCCGCGCAAGACGTGCCGGTCAGCACGGATGTCCCGGCCGGTGCCCACTACCAGCAGGTCACCGGCCAGCCGACCGCGCACCAGACCGCCGCCGGCCCGCTGTCCAGCGGAACGGTCACGGGGACCACGCTCCGGCTGCCTGCCTACTCGATCACCCTGGTCAACACCACCACCGGTACTCCGTAGCGGCCGAACCCACCGCGCCTCCTGCTCCCGGCCTCAGCACAGCCGGGAGTAGGAGGCGCCGGGCACCAGCGCCTCGGCCTGGGGCAGGCCGGGGTCTCGGGCAAGCGTCAGGCAGTCGGCGCGCTCCACGGCCGCCGGGTCGAGGTTCCAGGCGATGATGCGGGTGGCGTTGCCGCCCGACAGCAGGGTCCGCCCATTCGCCGTGAAGCCGAGCTCGGTCACCGTGCCCGGGCTGCCGGTCAGCGTGGCGGTGGCGGACCGGGTCGCCATGTCCCACAGCAGGATCGAGCCGTTGTTCTCGCCAGATGCCAGGCTCGTGCCATCCGGCGAGAACGCCAGGCTCCGGACCGACCCGACCGAGCCGGCCAGCACCCCCAGGAAGCGCAGATTCGCCGGATCCCACAACGCGATACCGCCGCTGCCCGCCGTGGCCAGCACCCGGCCGTCCGGACTGAACGCCAGGGCGCCGAGCCGCCCCATACCGGGACGCTTCTTGGCCATCACGTGGCCGGTCAGGGCGTCCCAGACGATGATCAGTCCCTGACTGCTGATCGCGACCAGGTTGCCCGCGCCGCTGGGGCTGAAGGCGATCCCGTTCACGCTGCGACCGGTGAACGTCATCGATGGCAGGACAGCGCCCGTGGCGGTGTTCCATACCGTTACAGTCGCCCGGGTCGTAGCGGCCACCAGACCGCCGTCCGGGGAGAACGCGACGCCGGTCGCGGCGCCCGGCGCGTGCAGGACCCGCACCGACGCGAGTCCGGGCAGCGTCCGGATGCTGACCGTGCCGTCGGCGCCTGCGATCGCGACCAGCTTGCCGTCGCGGCTGACCGCGAGCGCATCCGGCCGGGCGGGCAGGTTCCAGCTGGTCCGCAAGCTGCCATCGGCCCGCCACAGGCGCGCGCTGTCATCGCCGCTGACCGACAGCACCGAAGTGCCGCCGGGGATGACCGTCAGGCCGGTGATCCCGCCGGTGTTGCCGGCGAACGGCGGGATCGGCGCCCGCCACAGTTGCACGGAGCCCCCGTATCCGCCCAAGGCCAGCGTCCCGCTGCCGGCACTGTAAGCCATGGCGGCGTTGGCGCCCAGCACCCGCCGCGTCACCGCGCCCGCCAGCCGCCCCGCGCTGGTCGCCCAGAGACGCACCTGGTCAAAGCCGGCCGTGAGCAGGACGGTCCCGTCCGCGCTGAACGCCAGCCCGCGCGATCCGGAGCCCTCGGCCGGCAGCAGCATCCGGGTGCCCCGGGCCCGGTTCCACAGCAGCACGTCGCCGCCGGCCTGTTGCCCGGCGATCATGGTGCCGTCCGGACTGTAGGCCAGCTCGGTAAGGTTCCGGGTCGCCCCGGTCAGCGTGCCGGCCAACTGCGGATGCGCGAGGTCGGTGATGTCCCACAGCGTGACGGCCGGGCCGTCGCTGACGGCCAGCGTGCCGCCATCCGGGCTGAACGCGACCGACAGCCGCCCGTCGGCGGGCCGTACGTGTACCCGTGGCGCGCCCACCGCGTGCGCTCGCGGACCGGCCGACGGGAGAACCCGCCCCAGCGCCAAGCTCCCCTGGACCTGACCGGTACGAGCGTCCCAGAGCCGGACCTGGCCGTCTCGTGACACCGAGGCGAGCAGCGTATCCCCGCGGCCGAAGGCCAGATCCTCGATCGCCCCGGTGCCGCCGGGCAGCACCCGCATGATGGCGCGCGTGGCCACGTTCCAGATCCGGATCGTGTGGTCCGCGGAGCCCGCGGCCAGCAGGTCGCCACCCGGGCTGAAGACCACGGTGTTTACCTCTCGGGCAAAGCCGCGCAAGACCGCGACCTGAGCGCCATCGGCGGTGTCCCAGAGGTGGACGGCGTGGGCCTGGCCGCCCGCGGCCAGCAGGCTGCCGTCCGGGCTCAGCGCCACCGCGTAAATGATGCCGGAGTCTCCGCGCAGGCTGGCCTGGGTCGTCGCGCAGCAGGCCGTGGTGCTGAGCAGCGCCGACCGGGCCGGGACCGTGGCCTTCGCGTCGTACGCGGCCAGCGCGGCCAAGGCGCCCGCGTCCGGATTGACCGAAGCTATCTCGGCCGACTTAGCGGCGAATTGTCCGGACAGCGCCCCGCGCTCGGCGGACAACGTCGATTCCCGCTGCCAGACGGCGACGCCAGCGGTCACGCTGACCGCGGTGAGCAGCGCCACCAGCGCGGTGACCAGCCGCCGGAGCCGCCGGGCGGCCCGGGTCACGGCGGCCCGGTCGGCGTCTTCCGCGGCCCGGCTCGCGTCCAGGAAGTGCTGCTCGCCCTGGGTCAGCCCGGTCAGGTCGGCGTCTCGTTCGGCCCACGAGCGGGCCACCGCCAGGCGGGTGCCCCGGTACAACGCCGCCGGGTCGTGTCCCTGGCCGGACCATTCCGCGGCCGCGTCGGCCAGCCTGCGCTGGACGCGCAGGTCCTCACGGCTTTCCGCGATCCAGTCGGTCAGCCTGGGCCAGTATCTGATCAGTGCCTCGTGCGCGAGTTGCACCGAGCCGTCATCGGCGGTGACCAGCCGAGCCTGGGCCAGCCGGTCGACCAGCATGGTCGCCGTGCCCGGATCGGTGCCCAGGACGAGTTCGTCCGGTGTGACCCGGCGCCGCGCGTCCGGGCTGCCCTCCCCGAGCGCGATCATCCGCAGGAACATCCGGCGCAGGAGCCGGCGCTGGTCCTCGTCGCAACCGGCGTAGACCTGTTCGGCGGTGCTGGCGATGGCCCGTGACACCCCGCCCGCCTCCTGATATCCGGACAGCGTCATGCGGCCGGGCGGGCTGTGCCGCCAGGTCTCCAGCAGCGCGTGCGACACCAGCGCCAGGGCGCCGGGTTCGGTGCCGGTCTCGGCCAGTACGGTGGCGATCAGCGCGCGCTCCACCGTCGCCCCGGCGTGCTCGGCCGGCTTGAGGATCGCGTCCTGGAGCTCGCCGGCGTCCATGGGCCCGACCAGCAGCTGGGCGTCGCGCAGGGCGCTGACCAGCTCTGGCCACGTGGCGCACTGCGCGTAGTAGTCCGCGCGGACCCCCAGCACCACGCGGATGTGCGCACCGTCGGCGGCCGCCGCGGTGAGCAGGACCCGGACGAAACAATCTCGCTGCCGCTCGTCGCGGCACACCGTGAACAGCTCCTCGAACTGATCCACCACCAGCAGCGCCTCGCCTGAGTCGGGCAGCGCCTCGGCGAGCAGGGCCGCCAGGCGGCCCGGATCGGCCAGCAGGTCGTCCCGTACCGCTGCCGCCGTGGTCCCGGTCAGCACAGCGACCCGGTCGGCCAGCGCCATGACCGGCAGTTCACCCGGCGTGAGCAGGATCGGCACCCAGCTCTCGGCCGCGTTCAGGTCTCCCCGGCTCACCGCGGCCAGCAGGCCGGCCCGCAGCAGCGAGGACTTCCCGCTGCCCGACGGTCCGAACACCGCCACGAACCGCCCCGTGGTCAGCCGTTTCAGCAGGTCACGGGTCAGCGCGTCGCGCCCGAAGAACAGGCCCGCGTGCTCCACCCCGTAGCTGGCCAGTCCCCGGTAGGGCGGCGGCTGGGCCGCGGCCTCGGCCTGTTCCCGCAGCTGATCTGCCCCGCGCAGCCAGCGCTCTTCCCATTCGCGCTCGTCGCCGCCGCAGGCCCGTACGTACCCCTTGACCACCGCCAGCGTGGGCCACGATCGCCCGCCCGCCGCTTCGGACAGCACGGTGACCGAGAAACTGGCCCGCCGGGCCAGCTCGCGGTAGCTCGGCCGGCCCGCCTTGTCCCGGAGTTTTCGCAGCTCGCTGGCCAGCTCCGCGATAGGCCCGTCCCCGGGATCGATTGGCCGCTCGGGACGCCCCATTTCCCGCTCCTGCCGGTCCGTACGGACCTTGTTGTCCCCGATTTGATTGTCCGGATTACCAACCATGTCCTGACAACCAGCCAGTGCATATAACGAACCCGGGATGTTCGTCGGGAGCTGGCTGAGGCGAACCGCGGAAACCTGGGGTGAGGATGCGAGTGGCCGGAGAAATCAATGGGAGAGGCCGCCTGGGCATGGGCTCGCTGATCAAGCGGTACCGCCAGGCGCATGGCGTGACCCAGCGAGAACTGGCCGCCGCGGCCGACCTGAGCATCGGCACGCTGCGCGACCTCGAGCAGGGCCGGACCCGTTTTCCGCGCTGGGGCATGGTGGAGCGGCTGGCCGCGGTGCTGGCCCTCGGCCACGTCCAGCGAGCCGAGCTGATCCAGGCCTGGCGGGCCGTCGACGGGGACACGGCCCGCCAGCCGGCCCAGCGCTGCCGCGGACTGCGCATCCAGATCCTCGGCCCGCTGGCCGCGTGGCGGGACGGAACGCCGCTCGACTTGGGCTCCAGACGGCAGCGCGCGGTGCTGGCCCTGCTGGCCGTGCGTTACCCCGAGGGCCTGCACCGCAACGAGATCATCGACCTGCTGTGGAGGCAGGATCCGCCCGCCAGCGCGGTCCCGGTGGTCCAGGGTTACGTCTCCCGGTTGCGCAGGCTGCTGGACGACGGATCCGCCGAGGCCGGGATCACCACGGTCGGCGGCTGCTGCTATCGCCTGAACGCCGCCGCCGGCCACGTCCAGCTCGACCTGGCGATGTTCCGGCAGGCGACCCGCGCAGCCCAGGGCGCCCGGCCAGATCCGCCTCGCGCGTGCGACCTGTACGAGCAGGCCCTCGGGACGTGGCGCGGCGACCTGCTGGCCGATGTCGACCTGCTGCGCGGTCTCCCGGCCGCGGTCGAGGTGAGCCGCCAGCACGCCGAGACGGTGCTCGAGTACGCCGAAGTGGCCATGCTCGCCGGGATGCCCGCCCGGGTCCTGCCGCACCTGCGCCGCCTGTGCGCGGCTGATCCGCTGGACGAGCACGCGCACGCCCGGCTGATGGTCGTCCTCGCCGCGGCCGGCCAGCAGGCGGCCGCCCTCCAGGTGTTCACCCAGCTACGCACCCTGCTGGACGCCGAGCTCGGCATCGCGCCCAGCGCGGTGCTGGCCCGGGCCCAGGCCGCGGTCCTGCGCCAGACCCACCGGCCGATCGTCTCATTTTTATCCCGAACGAACTTCGTTGTGACAGTCATTTCCCAGGTCAGTCCAGGCCAAGCTGTACGCCGCCAAGCGGGCGGGCGACGTCAGTTTCGCGGACACCAAGGCGCGCAACATCCCGTTCATCGAGTACGCGGAGGCCTGGATCGCTCAGCGGCCCCGCACTCAGACGACCTACCTGGCCACGCTGGCACACCTCCGCCCGGCGCTGTCGGGACGCACCCTCCGCCAGGTCGCCGACGACCGCGAGGGCGCGCAGAAGATGATCGACGAGATCCCCGGCACCTACCGGCCACAAGGCGCAGACGGTGATCCTAGGCCCCTCAACGAGGCGCTGAAAGCGGGCCGGATCAGTTCCCGCCGGCTGCGCGGGCTGACGGTTCCGGCCGATAAGAACAAGCGTGCCGTGTTCACGTTCGCCACCGACGAGCAGCCGGAGATCATGGCGGCCAGCCATGGATGAAATAGGCCCTCGGCCCGCGCAGCCCGTGAGACGGTCGAGACCGAGCTGGCGAGTCGTGGCGCAGGCGTCCCGGTCATCGCCGACGACGCGACCGACTGGGGCGCGGTCATCGCGTTCCAGCCGAAACGGCTGCGTGATGCCGATGAATATCACGACCACCGGTCGCGGCCGGTGCCGACCAAGGCGCAGCTCGAGCCGCTCTGACGGTCAACCCCAGCTAATAGCAGCGTGATGCCCCCAATATCACGAGTAAAGTGGAGTATCCCCTGGGATTTAGCCTAGGGGCAGAGGGGGAAAATTTCATATGAAGATCCGCATGAGCATTGCCGCCATCGGAGTACTCGCCCTAGCCGCCGGCCTGTCTGTGGGACTGGCCAGCTCAGCCTCAGCCTCGCAGGCCGGTAGCCACCACTCGGTTACCGCAGTCTACGACGTTCAGGGTGACGCGCTGGAACTTGGGTCGACGCACCACGGCGTCACGTCGGTCTTGTGGGCGCTGTACCAGAACCGGCCTCGCATTCCGGCTGACGAGAATTTCTCTGAGGTGCGGACGTCCGGCGGCAGGGTGCTGATCAAGTACGACGGCACCGGCACGCGCGGCCAGTATCTGGACGTGACGATCCACGGTGCCACGCTCGGCAGCGAACGGCACGCGACGCAGCTCACGGTCTCGGGCAGCAACGGCTTCGGCTTCGACTCGCTGACCGTACGCCAGGGTCATCAGGAGGAGTCGCTGACTGCCGGTATTGCCGGCGGCCATGGCGTGGTCGACCTGCACCACGCTGCTGGTGCTCCTAGCCAGATGTGGAAGCAGGCGTAAGCGTCGCACAGCCCCGCGACGAACTGGACATATCACCGGCTCAAAGGTCAGGTTCACCCCCGGTTCAACACGTGATCACAGGGGATACCGGGGGCACCGGGGCAACCGGCCGATCACATTCAGTGTTCGATTCGATGGCCCTGAACTGCGAAAGCCTTGCTGGCAACGGATCTCGGCGCCAGGGACCGCGAGAGAACCCAAGTTCCGAACGAACCTGGTGCGTGCCCCAGCATGAACCCTAAGCGCCGGCCAGAGGAGACGCGTGCTGTACGACCTGGAGATCGACGACAGCGACTCGCCCGCGATCGCCCTGGTCCCGCCCGGTACGTCCTGGGCCAAGGTCCGCGACCACATCAAGATCGCCCATCACCCGCTCCTGATGCCTCCTGCCGCCGACGGCGACCAGTTCGCCGGCGCCTACTGGACCGGCACCGACATGGTGGTGCTCGATGATCTCGGCACCGATCAGGACCAAGCCATGGATGAGTTCCGCGCCGCCCTCCAAGACCTCGGCGAGACCTGACCCTAGAACGGCGGCTCGTCGGAGTAGTTGCCACCGCTGTCGGACGCCCACGGATCGCTGTCCGGACCCGAGCCGCCTTGGCCCTGCCCGCTCCCGGCCGGCACCCGGCCGCCGCCCGAGCCGCCGGAGCCCGGCCCATTCCCGGCTCCGCTTCCGTTGGACCTGGCCACCTTGTTGACCTTGGCCGAGGCGTTGCGCAGGCTCGGGCCGACGTCATCGACCTCCACCTCGTACACGGTGCGCTTCTCGCCCTCCTTGGTCTCATACGAGCGCTGCCGCAACCGCCCGGACACGATCACCCGCATCCCCCGGGTCAGCGACTCCGCCACGTTCTCCGCCGCCTGCCGCCACACATTACACGTCAAGAACAGCGAATCCCCGTCCTTCCACTCACCCGTCGCGTTATCCCGGAACCGCGGCGTCGACGCCACCCGGAACTTCGCCACTGGCTGACCAGCCGGAGTAAACCGCAACTCCGGGTCATCCACGAGATTGCCCGCGATCGTGATCGCGGTGTCGCCTGCTGCCATCAGCAGACCTCCTTACCTGTCTTGCTCCTCCCGATATTGTGTGCGAGACCACTGACATTTCCGGCGGCGTTGGGCCAGGTCGCGTCAGAGCCCGGAAATAACCCGGGCCAGCCGGGCCACGCCCTCGGCGATGGCCCGCTCGTTGACCGTCGCGTAGCCGAAGATCAGACCGCCCGGCCCCGGGTTGGTGATCCGGTACGGCCCGACCGCCTCGACCGCGACCCCGACTCCCCGCGCCGCGTCCACCACGGCTGCCTCCACCACGGGCGCCTCGCCCAGGTGCGACGGCAGCCAGGTGACCAGGTGCAGCCCGGCGGAGACGCGGCCGGCTCGAGCCAGGGCAGGTGCCGTTCCAGGGCGGCCAGCAGCGCGTCGCGGCGGCGCCGGTAGATCGGGCGCATCCGCCGCAGGTGCCGGTCGAACTCGCCCCGGGCCACGAAGTCGGCCAGCGCCAGCTGTTCCAGGGCCGGGGAGCCGCGGTCCGCCGCGATCTTGGCCGCGGCCAGCGGCTCGGTCAGGTGCCCCGGCAGGACGAACCAGCCCAGCCGGATCCCCGGGGCGAGGGTCTTGCTCGCTGATCCGGCGTAGACGACATGGTCGGGCGCCAGCCCCTGCAGCGCGCCGACCGGGGTGCGGTCGTACCGGTACTCGGCGTCGTAGTCGTCCTCGACGATGACCGCGCCGCGCTCGGCCGCCCAGCGGATGACCGCGGCCCGGTTTCGCGCGGACAACACCGACCCGGTTGGCCACTGGTGCGAGGGGGTCAAGATGACGGCGTCGGCTCCGCTGTCGCGCAGCAGGTCGACCCGGATCCCGTCGCCATCGACCGGGATCCCAACTACGTCCAGCCCGGCCGCCCGCGCGGCCAGCAGGGCATCGTCACGCGAAGACGGGTCCTCCAGCGCCAGCCGCCTGGCCCCCGCCGCGGCCAGCACCCCGATGAGCAGCGTGACGCCCTGCGCGTAGCCGGTGCAGATGACCATCTGCTCAGGATCGGCCACGGTGCCCCGCACCCGGTTCAGGTAGTCGGCCAGCGACGTGCGCAGCTGCGGCACACCCCGGCCGGTCAGGTACCCGAATACCTCGTTCGGGGCGTCGGCCAGCGCGCCGCGGATGGCCCGCAGCCAGGCGGCCCGGGGAAAGCTGGACACGTCGGCCCGGCCGTAGCTCAGGTCGATCTCCGGCTTGGGCTGGCCGGCCGCCCGCACCGCCGCGGCGGGCGCCGCCGGCCCGGCCGCCACCTGCGTGTACCCGCCCGCCCGGCTGCTCAGGTAGCCCTCGGCGGTCAGCTGCTGGTAGGCCTCCACCACCACGCCGCGGGAGACGCCCAGGTCAGCGGCCAGCACGCGGGAGGGCGGCAGCGACGACCCGCGGGCCAGCCGTCCGTCGCGGATCGCGCCTCGGATCGACGCCTCGATCTGCCGGTGCAGCGGGGCGGGCTCGTCCGGCTGGAGCACCACCAGCAGCTCAGAATTGGTCCTAGTTTCAGCCATTGAACTGGACCTTATCACCAGTACCGATTTCTGTCAGGGTCGAGGTATAGCAACCAGCTGAATGAGGAGTGATCATGGGAATCCTGCTCGGCCTGACCGCGGCCCTGCTGTACGGCAGTTCGGACTTCGGCGGCGGGCTGGCCGCCCGGCGCTTCGGGTCGCTCCGGGTTTCGGTGGTCGGCTCGGCCGTCGCCACCGTGCTGGCCTGGGCCGTGCTGATCATGGTCGGCGGCCCTGGCCCGACGCTGCGCGCGGTGGCCTGGGGGCTGGCCGCCGGCCTGGCCGGCGGGGCCGGCACCCTGGTGCTGTACCGCGGGCTGGCTCGCGGGCAGATGAGCGTGGTCGGACCCCTGTCCGCGGTGGGCGCGGTCGTGGTCCCGGTCCTGGCCGGTGTCGCGCTGGGTGAGCGCCCGAGCCTGCTGGCCGTGGGTGGCGTCCTGGTCGCGCTGCCTGCCATCGTGCTGGTCGCGGCCAGCGGCTCGGTGCGCGGCAAGCTGGGTGGCGGCCTGGTCGACGGGCTGGCGGCCGGCCTGGCCTTCGGCATCTTGTTCATCGGCCTGGCCCAGGCCGGGCACGCGGGCCTATGGCCGGTCGCGTCCGAGCAGACCGGTGCCCTGCTGGTCACCCTGGGCGTCGCGGTCAAGTCCCGGCAGCCGCTGCGGATCCCGGTCCGCGACCTGACCATTCCCGTGCTGACCGGCGTCAGCGGGATGGCCGCCACCTTGGCCTACTTCTACGCCACCCACTTCAGCATGCTGGCCGTCGCGGCCGTGCTGGTCTCGCTGTACCCGGGCGTCACCGTCCTGCTCGCCCGGGTCATCCTGCACGAGCGGTTCAGCCCCGCCCAGCGGGCCGGCCTGGGCCTGTGCGCGCTGGCCATCGCCGCCATCGCGCTGAACTGACCGCCGCCGCAGGCGGTGGTCGCTGCGGGGGTCACTGGGGGGGTCACTGAGGGGGTCACTGAGGGGGGTCACTGAGGGGCGCGGTCCGCGACCGCGCCCCTCAGTTCTGCCATCGACTCGCGAATAATTTCCGGCAGGTCTGGCTGCCCCGGCTCGCTGACCCAGCGCGCGAAGGCCACTTTGAACACGGCGGCCCCCGTCTCGGCAGTCAGGCTCGCGGTCGGCTCCGGCACACCGCGGTCGCGCAGCGCGCCGGCCACCACACCAGCGAGCGTCGCGAGCTTGATCAGCTCGCGTTCCCGTAGTTCCGCATTCGCCGACACGATGGCGTCCCGTAGCCTGACCCGTTCCGGGTTCTCCTGCATCACCGCGCCTGCTGCCTGGAAGGCCGCGCCCACCGCTTCGATCGCCGTCGCCGAGGCCGGCGCGTCGGCGACGGCCTGCACCAGCAGGCCCCGCATCATCTCCATGCCGTAGAACAAGACCTCACGCTTGTCGGCGAAATGCCGGAAGAAGGTGCGCTCGGTCAGCCCGGCCCGCGCGGCGATCTCGGCCACCGTGGTCTGCTCGAAGCCTTGTTCGGCGTAGAGCTCCATGGCCGCCTTCGCCAGCCGGCCGCGCGCATCCGGCGCCCATCGACCCATGGCATGATCGTACGTTATGACAGTGACTGGCATCGTCTGTGCTATGCTGATGGCAGTAACTGACATCAGGAGGTTCTCATGCGGGTCTTCGTTACCGGCGCGTCCGGCTGGATCGGCTCGGCCGTGGTCCCTGAGCTGCTCGGCGCGGGCCATCAGGTTCTGGGGCTGGCCCGGTCGGACGCTTCGGCCGCTGCCATCATCGCCGCCGGAGCGGAGGCGCTCCGCGCTGACCTGGACGACCTGGACGCGCTGCACGCCGGGGCGGCCAGCTCCGACGGAGTCATCCATCTCGCGTTCATCCACGACTTCACCGACTTCGAGGCCGCGATCCGCGCCGACCGGCGCGCCATCGAAACCATGGGTGCCGCGCTCGAGGATTCCGGCAAGCCCCTGGTCATCGCGTCCGGGACGCCCGCCCTGAACGGACGCGTGGCGACCGAGCGCGACGACTTCGCGCCCGGTTCGTTTGTGGCGGGCCGGGGCGAGACCGCCAAGGCGGCGCTGGACATGGCCGCCCGGGGCGTCCGTTCGTCCGTGGTGGGGCTGCCCCGGACGGTGCACGGCGACGGCGACCGTCACGGCTTCATCGCCCGCATGATCGGCCTGGCCCGCGACGAGGGCGTCTCCGGCTACGTCGGCGACGGGTCCAGCCGCTGGCCCGCGGTGCACGTGCTGGACGCCGCGCACCTGTTCCGGCTGGCTGTGGAGCAGGCGCCGCCCGGATCGAGGCTGCACGCGGTCGGCGACGAAGGCATACCGACTCGCGAGATCGCCGAGGTGATCGGCCGCCACCTGAACGTGCCAACCGGGTCGGTCCCGGCCGATGACTTCGGCTTCCTCGGGATGATCCTCGCCATCGACCAGCCCGCCTCCGCCGAGCTGACCCGCGAGCTGCTCGGGTGGCGGCCGGTCCAGCCCGGGCTCATCGAAGACATGGACAAGGGTCACTACTTCAGCTGACCGCGCCGCCCCCGCCCTAGGCCGTCAGGCCGGCGGGGGCACCGGTCACCGCGCCATCGGTGTAGCTGACCGAATTGGTCGCCACGGCCGGGACCCGCGGACCGGGCAGCACCACGCCGACCAGGTTCAGCGGGTCCGCGGCCGACAGCCGCACCGTCTCGCCGTCCCGCGGCCGCTTCTTGATCTCGCGCAGCATGGCCACCGCGTCCGGATGCGCGTACTGCTCGCCGCTGAACCCGTTGACGAACCGCCCGCCGCTGATCGTGCCGCGCGCCTCCATCCGCCGGAACGCCCACAGCACCTCGCGCCAGGGCACCGCGATGTTCTCCCGGACCAGCAGGTCCCGGAACACCACGCCCCACCGGACGGCCAGTTGCTCCGCGATCGCTTCGGCCAGCTCGTCCGGGTCGTAGTCCTCCATCGGCACGGGCAGCAGCGACCAGCGCCCGGCCGTCCGCGAGGCGAGCTGGGCGCCGCGGCGCAGCCGGTGCCGGCCGAGCGAGGTCTGGGCCAGCGATCGCTGCGCGAACAGGGACCGCACGGCCCGGAAGCCGTCCGCGGTGAGCAGCCCGCGGGCCACGCCATCCCACAGCGCGTCCTCGATCTCACCCGGCAGTCGCCCCGTCGCGACGGTCAGGTCGGTCTGGAACAGCGCCCCGCGGGTGGCCAGCGCGTCGAGTACGTCCCGGGTCCGCCCCGGCCCCGGTACCGCCGGGCCCGCGTCACCCCGGGCCGCCGCCAGCAGCCAGGCCAGGTCGTCCCGGATCATCAACGTGATCGGTGTCGCCCGGGACGGCGTCAAGCCCCGGCTGGGCACCTCGGTCGCCTCCGTCGCCTCCGACGGATCGGGCCGAACCGACAACCGCCCCCAGGCCGCCCCGCCGTCCAGGCACACCTCGTCCAGCCATTCCTTGCGGTAGCCGGTGACCCGGGCCGGGAGGATGGCCTTCTCCCAAGCACCCGCCGCGAGCTCGAAGCCCTGGAGCTGCTCGACCACGGCCAGCACGCCACGGCTGCCCTCACGCCGGGTGTCCGGGGTGACGTGCTGCCAGCGCAGCAGGAACCGCATGAAGTCCTGGGCCGTCACCGGCTCGACCTCGCGCCGTTTGCGCTGCCGGGAGTAGGCATGGATGCGGGTCAGCACCCGCCGCGCACACCACTGCTCCGCTCCTTCCGGGTCGCTGAACCGCCCTCGCAGCGCGAACCCTTCGGTCTCGAGCCGGATCAGCGCCAAAGACACGTCGGACTCGCCCACCGCAGTAGCCCGCGCCAGGTCAGCAGGGGTACACGGCCCGGAGACCTCCAGCTGTCCGCGGAGCATCTCCGCCGCCACCAGCTCCGGCTCCATCGGCTTCGACGCCCGAACCGCCGAAGCCATGGCCGCCCAGTCGGGGAACAGGGGAGCGAGCACCACGGACCGTTCGGTAGCACACCACAGAACACCGTGCGGCCCGCAGATTTCCGTGGCCCGGCCCGCGGCGGTCAGCTCCGTGAACCACCCCTGCCACGACGCGGCCGGCCGCATGACGAACAGCGTCATCAGCAGGTCGTGCAGCTCGTCGGCGTCCCGGGGCTGCGGCCGGACCTGCTCGGTCACCCGCTCGATGGCCGCCGGATCCAGCCGGGCCAGGTCGCGGGCATCCACCGGCAGCCCGCGCGGGAGCTGAACCTGCCGGCTCCGCCGGTTCCCGGCCTCGGTCTCGTCGTCCAGGTAGGTATACGGCGCCCCGTTCAAGATCTCGTGGGCGAGCACCGACGGCTCGGTGGTGTCCCTGGTGATGACGGTGATCTGGCCGGCTTCGATCCCGGCCACCAGTTCCCGCAGCCCGTCGATGTCCATCGCCTCGCGCAGGCAGTCCTCCAGCGTCTGGCGCACCAGCGGGTGGTCGGGGATCTCGATCGGGCCCGGGGCCACGTTCTCCTGGCAGGCGGCCAGCGTGGGGAACACCGCCGCCATCAGGTCGTCGGCCTCCATCCGCTGGATAGCGGGCGGGTTCTTCCGGCCGCCGCGCCTTCGCAGCACGGTCAGCGAGGTGTTGAGGTTCCACCGCCAGCGGGCCGCGAACAGCGGGGCGGTAAGCACTGCCTGCCGGACCACCTGCTCCACCGTGGGGGAGGCCAGGAACTTCGGCACGCGGTCCAGCGGGAAGCTGTGCTGGGGCCCCAGCGACAGCAGGATCGCGTTGTCGCTGGCCGCCGCCTGCAGCTCGAAGTCGAACGTCACGCAGAACCGCTTGCGCAGGGCCAGGCCGAACGCCCGGTTCACCCGCGCCCCGAACGGCGCGTGCCCGATGAGCTGCATCCCGCCCGCCTCGTCGAAGAACCGCTCCAGGATGATCGCGTTCATCGTGGGCAGCGCCCCGAGCGCGGCCAGGCCGGCCCGCAGGTACGCGACGATTATCTCGGCGGCGGCCCGGTCGACCGCGCACTCGGACCGCAGCCAGGAAACCGCGTCGGCGGGGGAGCGGTCCGCGACGGCCTGGCGCAGCGCGGAGACCTCCTCGGACAACTCCCTGGTCCGGCCGGGCGCCTCGCCCTGCCAGTGCGGCACCGAGGGCGGGGCGCCGTGCGCGTCCACCACTCGGACCGTCCCAGGTTCCACCCGGCGGATCCGCCAGGAGTGCGTGCCGAGCAGGAACACGTCGCCCGGGCGGCTCTCCACCGCCCACTCCTCGTGCACCGACCCGACCGGCATCTCATCGGGCTCGGCGACGACCCGGAAGTCACCCAGCTCAGGGATGGCCCCGCCGGAGGTCAGCGCGGCCAGCCGGGCCCCGCGACGGCCCTTGACCGTTCCGTTGACCTGATCGCGGTGCAGGTAATAGGCGCGTCGGCCGCGGCCGGTACGAATCCCCTCGGCCAGCAGCTCGGTGACGTCGTCGAAGTCCTCGCGGGACAGGTCCCGGAACGGCGCCGCCCGCCGGGCCAGCGCCAGCAGCGCCTCTTCGGTCCACTGCTCGGCCGCGGATTCGGCCACCATCTGCTGGGCCAAGATGTCCAGCGGCCGCTGCGGGACGACGATCGCGTCCAGCCGCCCGGACCGCACACCGCGCAGCAGGGCGGCGCACTCCACCAGCTCGTCCCGGGTCGTCGGATACAAAACGCCGCGTGGCGTCCCCGAACGCGTGTGGTTGGACCGGCCGACCCGCTGCAGGAAGGTGGCGATGCTGCGCGGCGAGCCGATCTGGCACACCAGCTCGACCGGGCCGATGTCGATGCCGAGCTCGAGCGAGGCCGTGGCCACCAGGGCCCGCAGGTCCCCGGCCCGCAGCCGGGCCTCGACCCGCTGCCGGCGCTCCCTGGACAGCGACCCGTGATGCGCGGCGACGAACGCGCCCACCGCGGGGGGTTCCGGGGGGCCGCCCCCCCGGCCTGGCAGAGCCGAACCGAGCAGTTCGCCGAGCTGGTGGGCGATCCGCTCGGCCATGCTCCGGGTATTGACGAACACCAGCGTGGTCCGGTGCTCACTCACGTGCTCCGCGATCCGGTTCAGGATCTGCGCCATCTGCTCGCCGGTCGGCACCGCGCCCAGCTCGTCCTCCGGCAGCTCCAGGGCCAGGTCCAGCTGCCTGCGGTGTCCGGAGTCCACGATCGCGCACCGCGGCGTCCCGTCCGGGTGGTCGCGGTCCTCGCCCGCCCCGACCAGCAGCCGCGCCACGGTCTCGATCGGCCGGACCGTGGCCGACAGCCCCACCCGCTGCACCGGCTCCTCGGCGACGTGGGTCAGCCGCTCCAGGGTCAGGGCCAGGTGCGAGCCGCGCTTGTTGCCGGCCACGGAGTGGATCTCATCCACGATCACCGTCCGGGTGCCGCGCAGCATGGTCCGTGATCGTTCGGCGGTGACCAGCAGGAACAGGGATTCGGGGGTGGTGATGAGGATGTCGGGCGGGTTCTTGAGCATGGCGGTCCGCTCGGCCGCCGCCGTGTCGCCGGTCCGGACCGCCACCCGGATGGCCGGCGCGGGCAGCCCGAGCTCGGCCGCCACCGCCGCGATCTCCCGCAGTGGCGCCTCGAGGTTCTGCTGGATGTCGGTGGCCAGCGCCTTCAGCGGCGACACGTACACCACCTGCGGCCCGGGCGGTTTCTCCGCCGCGATATAGAGCCGGTTGATACACACCAGGAAGGCGGCCAGCGTCTTGCCCGACCCGGTCGGCGCCGCGATCAGCGTGTGTCGGCCCGCCGCGATCTCCTGCCATCCGGCCGCCTGCGGTTTGGTCGGTCCCGCGGGGAATCGGCGTCCGAACCAGGCGCGCACCGCGGGATGGAACGAGTCCAGCACCCGCTCACCGTACCTCCGCGGTCCGACATTCCACCGTGACTCAACCTAACCGGCCCGCGCCGGCGTTAGGTGAGTAAAGGCCCGGGCCAGCATGGAGGCGAGCGTGTCGTTCGAGGAGTTCGTGCAGGGCTCCTCGGCTCGCTTGTTCCGGACCGCGCTGCTGCTGACCGGGCACGATCGGGCGGCCGCCGAGGACCTGCTCCAGGTCGCGCTGGAGCGGGCCTACCGGCACTGGGCGCGGATCTGCCGCTGCGACGAGCCTGAACGACACGTCCGGCGCATCCTGGCCAACGCCGCGAATGACCGCTGGCGCCGGGCCGCACGCCGACCCGAGCGCGTCGTGCCCGGCGGCAACGTCGTCCGGGTGGCCGACGACCATGCCGGGACCGTCGCGGACCGCGACTTCCTGATCCGCGCGCTGGCCGCACTGCCCAAGCGGCAGCGCACGGTCCTGGTGCTGCGCTACTACAGCGACCTGTCCGAGCCGGAAATCGCCGACGTGCTCGGCTGCAGCGTGGGCACCGTCAAGAGCCAGGCCTCACGTGGTCTGGCCCGGCTGCGCGCGGCCGCCGAACCACCCGCCGAACGCACCGGGAGGCGCTGACCGCCATGACAGGCTTCGAGAACCGGCTGCGGGCGGCCATGGAATCCTCCGTCGCCGCCGAGCAACCGCCGGCGCAACCTGGTCGCCCGGATCCGGCGCCGGCACCGCCGGCACCTGGCCCGGCTGGCCGCCGTCGGGGTCGCGGCCGTGATCGCTGGCGCGGTCGCGGTTCCCCCGGCCTGGTCCGCCCTGCTCAAGCACGCGACGCCCCGTCCCGCGGCACCAGCCGCGCTGCCGCCAGGCCAGATCTACGGCTGTGACCAGCAGACTTACGGCGCCCTGGCGTCCGACTGGCGCAACTCCGCCATCCACGCGGGCCCGCTATGGATCATCAATCGCGCCATCGCGCCCAATTTCGACTTCCGCAACCCCGACGGCACGCTGAAGGCCGTCCCGCTGATCGTGCTGGTGCCCGATAACGCCACCGTGTCGGTCGGGCCCACCGCGCCGGGCCAGGGCTCCATCAGGTTCCTGCCCAGCCTGGGCAGCACCGATGAGTACACCCTGCGCGATGGCCTGCCCACCGCGACGTTCACGGGCTGCGCGGCAGGAACCGCGCTGTTCGGCCAGGGGCTCACCGAGTACTACATCGGCGTCGTCGCTGGCCCGCGCTGCATCGCGCTCCAGGTCCGGACCACGGCCGAGCAGGCTTCCTACCGGGCCGCGCTCCAGTTCGGAACGTGCGACCCGTAGTCACCTCACATGCCAGGCCGCGACCTGATGTACCGGGGCCCGCCCGGCGCGTGCCCGCGGCCGGCCGATCAGCCGAATTTATCCCCGTTTGCAGCGTGTCGGCGCCCGGAAATGTCGTAGGTGGCCGGTAATATCGAACTAGAAAGCGAAACATGATCATCCCGGGACGGAGGTGAGGACCAGGTGACCGCATCCACGCCGGCCAGTACCGCCGAGGCACTGGGCATGCTGCGCGCCGGAATGAGCTACCTGGTCGCCGCCGACCCCACCGCCATGGCCTCCGAGGTCCAGGCCGAGTGTCTTCAGGCCCTGGAACAGCTGGACGCGGTCGAGACCGCCGCCCGAGCCGGAATCCTGGGTGCCTTTACCAACGGGCAGGGATACTCGGCCGACGCTGACTACAGCCCGACGTCGTGGCTGGTTCACCGGACCCGGGTGACCAAGCGCGCCGCCTGCGGCCACCTGGGCTGGGCCCGCCGCGTCCTCGCGCATCCGCAGGTGGCGGCGGCCCTGGCCGAGGGGACGTTGCTGTCCGAGTCGATGGCCCGGATCATCTGCGGGTGGACCGATAAGCTCCCGAGGGAGTGCCGCGACGCGGCCGACGAGATCTTGATCACCGCCGCTCGCGCCGGAGCGCGTAAGGAAGACCTGGCCGCCCTCGCCGCGGAGATTTATGCCCGTTCCCTCCCGGCCAACGATGATGATCCAGAACCGGACTTCGAGGACCGCCAGCTCCGGATCGAGACTACGTTCGCCGGTGCGGGCGTCATCTCGGGTGACCTGACCCCCGAGTGCGCCGCGGTCGTCACGGCTGTCCTGGAATCGCTGTCCGCTCCGGTAGGCGCCGAGGACACCAGGACCCGGGAGCAGCGGCATCACGACGCGCTTCAAGAAGCCATGCGGCGGCTGGCCGCCAGTGACCTGCTGCCCGAGCGGGCCGGCCAGCCGGTCAAGGCCTGGATTCACATTTCGCTGGCCGAGCTGCGCGCGATGGACGACGGGTCGGTGCTGGAGACCGAGTGGAGCGCGGAGATGCGGATCCGGTGGGCCGCCCACCGTGCGCAGGCCGCGGAGGGCAGCGGCAGTGACGGCGGGGCCTGGCTGGACGGCGACGCTGCCCGCGCCGTAGCCTGCGACACCTCCGTCATCCCCATCGTCACCGGCGACGTGAACACCGCCGTCCTGGACGACCTGGTCAACTTGTGCCTGCAGCTAGCCGGCCATGGCCCGCGCTGCGAGGCCCAGGCCGCCCCGGCCCCGACCCCAGCCGACGAGCCCGACCAGCCGCCAGTCGGCCTGGCGCTGCTGTCCGGCATGTCCCGGGAAG
Organism: uncultured Actinomycetes bacterium; assembly: GCA_963787645.1. GTDB lineage: Bacteria > Actinomycetota > Actinomycetes > Streptosporangiales > Streptosporangiaceae > Palsa-504. The sequence goes on from CAWBDS010000002.1 coordinate 321,697, forward strand.
CCATCCGCCAAGCCATCATCGGCAAGGCCGCCGACCTGATGTCCGGCCCGGGCGGCCTAGCGAGCTGCCTGCGTACCCGGCAGCTCGGCGCCCGGCTGGCCGGCCCCAGCCTGCCCCTGGACATCGGCTATTCAGCCACTATTCCGGCCGGCATCCGCAACGCGGTCATCCTCCGGGACAAGAAATGCCGGTGGGCCGGCGGCTGCAACCAGGCCGCCTCAAGCTGCGAAGTCCACCACGTCAAGCACAAAGCCAACGGCGGCAAGACCAGCACCACAGACTGCGTCCTGCTCTGCTCGTTCCACCATCAGGTCGTCATCCACCGCTGGGGCTGGACCCTAAGGCTCGACCCCGACGGCACCACCACCGCGTGGAACCCCGACCGCACCAAGGTCCTGCACAGCCACGGACCCCCGGCCCGCGCCGGGTGAAACGCCCCGGGCTAGTTCCGGCGCAGCGCCGCGCTTACCCGGGTCAGCGCGCCGATGTGGCACAGCAGCGCCACCCCGGTCAGCAGAGCCATGGCCAGCGACGCGCGGTTCTGCCCATTGCGCACGAAGATCTCACCCGAGGCGAACGCACCGCCGATGGCGGTCAGCCCGGACGCGGCCCGCACCGCGACCGGCCGGTCCTCCATGCGCACCGCTCTGAGCAGCGTCACCAGTGCGGCCCCGATCAGCGCCAGGCCGGGCACCGCGTGCAGCGTCAGCATTAACGGGCCGTTCGCGATCTCCTGCGCCAGCCCGGCGTGGGCGTCGGCGGCCGGGACCGCGATGTACAGGTTCAAGATGATGCCCAGGCCGTACTGGACCACCAGCATGACCAGCGCGGCCAGGGATCCCTGGCGTACCGATTCCAGTCCCGCCCGGCGGGTGTGCTTGCCGGAAGCGACACGGATTGCCTCGCCTGCCACAGACCACTCACCTTCCCGCCGCTCCCAACTCTTGGATACGGCTGGCGGGTTCCCGGCCTTCACCGCTAAAGGCTCGGGTCGATAAGAATTTTGGTCCCTGACCCGGGGCCGATCCGCCCGGCCAGCGCGTTGGCCGCCTGCGACAGCCCTACGGTCACCGAGACCAGGCCGGACGCATCCACCCGGCCGGACGCATAGTGCGAGATCGCGGGCCCGAGCCCGGCCGACGCGCCCAAGATGCCGACCGCGGTCAGGTCGCCCAGCACCAGCTCGCGGCTGTCGATCAGGCTCGGCCCGCCCGACACCCCGATGAACACCACCCGGCCCGCCGGCTCGACCAGCGCCAGCGCCGCCGCGGGCATCCGGTGATCGTCCGTGCAGTCCACCACCGCGTCGTACGTCACCGACGGCGGCTCATCAGCGGAGAAGTACCCGGCCGCCCCGAACGACAAGGCCAGCGACCGCCGACTGTCATCGAGCCCCAGAACGTGCACCGAAGCGCCCGCCGCCGCGCAGAACGCCGTGGTCAGCAGCCCGATCGTACCCGGCCCGCTGACCAGGATCCGCCGCCCCGGACCAGCTTGCGCGGCCGTCGCGGCCCGCCACGCGCTGCCGCCCGGCTCGACCAGAGCCCCCGACACGTCATCCAACGCATCCGGCAGCCGGTGCAGGCTCCACGCCGGCACTAGCACCCGTTCGGCCAGCGCCCCCGGCCAGCCGCCCATGATCCCCACCTCGTACCGGTCCGCGCACACGTGCCGCCGCCCGGCTAGGCAGCGCGCGCAGTGCCCGCAGCCCAGCATCGTGTCCCCGGTGACCCGCACCCCCAGCCACGAGGCCGGAACGTCGGCTCCGACGGCCGACACCACGCCGCACCATTCGTGCCCTGGCCGCACCGGAAACCGCGTCTTGCCCTGCCCGAAGTAGGCCAGCTGCCCAGTGAACAGCTCCACATCCGTCCCGCAGATCCCCGCCCGCCGGACATCGACCACCACCTGCCCCGACCCGGCCGATGGGCCTTCCACCTCACAGACCTCAGCCGCTCCCGGACCGGTGATCACCAGTGCACGCATGAGCCAAGGTTCCCACCCCAGTCCATGCCCTGGCCGCTTCTCGAACAATTATCGGGGAGCATTCGGGCTTAAGGGAGGATCCGGGGCATTATGGTGCACAAAATCCTCCCACAAGCCCGAATCCTCCCGGATAATCGCAACGGAAGTGAGGCGACCGACCAGTGAGGCACCCGTGACGAGCTGCAGCCGGCCACGAGGCAGCAGCCGGCCACGAGGCAGCAGCCGGCCACGAGGCAGCAGCCGACCACGCCAGAGCCTTAACTCGCGACCAGCGGCTCCTCTTCAGGCACCGGGACCACGCCGCGCGCCCCGGCCAGCACGCGCAGCGCGTCCGGCGGCAGGTACGCGTGCACGGGTGTGCCCTGGGCCAGGTCAGGACGTGACCCGTCGTTCTGGATCAGCGCCTGTAGCGGCACCCCGGGGGCCAGCCGCAGCATGACCTGCGTCGCCGCGCCCAGGAACACCACCCGCTCGACCATGGCCGGTACCCGGTTCTCCCCAGCAGACCCGTGCGCCTCGATCAGGACCCGTTCCGGTCGGATCACCGCGTGCGCGTCGCCCGAAGAAGCAGAGCACCGCGACGAGGCCAGCGCGAAGTCCCCGAGCCGAAGCACGCCTGCCGACTCGACCGAGATCTCCATCAGGTTGGCCGCGCCCAGGAAGTCGGCCACGTAGGTGTCGGCCGGCTCCTCATACACGTCCCGGGGCGTGCCGATCTGCACGATCTGGCCGGCGTTCATCACGGCCAGCCGGTCGGACATGGTCAGCGCCTCCTCCTGGTCGTGCGTGACGTAGAGGAAGGTGATGCCGACCCGTTCCTGCAGTGCCTTCAGCTCGACCTTGAGCGAGCGCCGCAGCTTGGCGTCCAGCGCGCCGAGCGGCTCGTCCAGCAGCAGCACGGCCGGGTTGAGCACCAGCGCCCGGGCCAGGGCGACGCGCTGCTGCTGGCCGCCGGACAGCTGGCCCGGCCGGCGTTTGGCGAACGACGTCATCCGCACCAGTTCCAGGGCCTCACCAACCCGGCGCCGCAAATCCGGCTTGGCTACCGAGCGGTGCCGCAGGCCGAACGCCACGTTGTCGAACACGGTCAGGAACGGGAACAGCGCGTAGCTCTGGAACACGGTATTGACGTTGCGCCGGTGCGGCGGAACGTCCGACACATCGGTCCCGTCGAGCAGGATCTTGCCCGAGGTCGGCTGCTCGAACCCGGCGATCAGGCGCAAGGTGGTCGTCTTGCCGCAGCCCGAGGGGCCGAGCAGGGAGAAGAACTCACCGCTGGCCACGGTCAGGTCGATGTTGTCGACCGCGATCTCGCCGAACCTCTTGGTCAGTGCGACCAGCTCGATGCTTCCTCCGGCCACCGCGCTACCTCCGAAAGTTATCTACTGCGTCTGCGCGCCCGCCCGGAAGCGGGTGCGGGTGTCCAGTCAAATCCCAGCTGTCCTGCCGCGAACCGCATGGCCAGCTCGTACGTCCGCTGCGGCGGCACCTCCGGGTCCTCCAGCGCGATCTGCACGGCCAGCCCGTCCAGCAGGGCCGACAGCATGATCGTGAAGTCGTCCGCGTCCACGGTCTCGAACTCGCCCGCCTCCTGGCCCGCCTGCACGATCGAGCGGATGGCCTCGCGCCACCGCTCGTCGGACTTCTGCCGGACCGCGGCCACTCCCGGGTTCCGCGGCGACAGTGCCCACAGGTCCAGCCACAGCAGCCAATAGCTGCCGGGCTCCGGGTCGGTGCCGGGCAGGCAGTTCATGGCGATCAGCTCGCTCAGTTGCCCGGCCGCGGTCGAGATCTCCGCCATCCGCCGCAGGTACTCGGCGTACCAGGTGTCCTCGGAGTACCTGATCGCCTCGGTGAGCAGCTGATCGCGCGTCTTGAAGTAGTAGATGACCAGCGCCGGGCTCGTCCCGGTCCGCTCGGCGACGTCGGCGATCCTGGTCTCGGCGTATCCCCGCTCGACGATGACCTCGAGCGCGGCGCGCAACATCTGCTCCCGCCGCTGCTCACCGGCCGCGTCCCGCGAACCCCCCGCACGCTCGTTCATGCCCTGTCCCTGTCTCCTCACCGCAAACCCGGTCTTGAGAAATTATCGTAGCAGCTTCTAGACTGAATGTTCAGTCAATCTTTTGGAGGGCCAGTTTCATGGCTACGAAGGCAACCAGGACGACCGGGACGCAGGCCACGGACTACGACGCCATTATCGTCGGCGGCGGCCACAACGGGCTGGTCGCGGCGGCGTACCTGGCGCGGAGCGGAGCCCGCACCCTGGTGCTCGAGGCGAGAAACAAGCCCGGCGGCGCCGCGACCACCGAAGCCCCGTGGCCGGACGCCCCCGACTTCAAGGTCACCCGCCTGTCCTACGTAATGTCGCTGATGCCGCCCACCATCATCAACGATCTCCAGCTCGAACGACACGGGTACAAGATCTTCCCGATGGGCCCGTACTACCAGGCCTTTCCCGAGGGCGGGTCGATCAAGCTGTACGCCGACGACGCCCAGCGCAACCACGCCGAAGTCTCAAAATGGTCTAGGCAAGACGCCGACGCGATGCCGCGCTGGGACGCCTGGCTGGCCGGCCTGGCCGAAGTCCTCGGCCCGCTGCTGCTCACCGTCCCGCCGAACCTCGGCTCGCACAAGCCGAACGACCTCAAGGAAACCCTGAGGCTGGCCTGGCGCCACAAGAACCTCAACGTCCGCACGATCGCCGACGTGACCCGGCTGATGACCATGTCGATCGCCGACCTGCTCGACGACTGGTTCGAGTCGCCGCAGGTCAAGGGGGCGCTCGCGGTCAACGGCGTGATCGGCACCTGGCCGGCCCGTACGAGCCGGGCACCGCCTACGTGATGGCGCACCACTCGATCGGCGACGTCGGCGACGGGCACCTGGGCAACTGGGGCTTTCAGGAAGGTGGCATGGGCGCGGTGGCCGACACCATCGCCAAAGCCGCCCGCGAGCTCGGCGCCGAGGTCCGCACGGACGCGAAGGTGGCCAAGGTCCTGCTCAAGAACGGCCGCGCGGCCGGCGTGGAACTGGCCAACGGGAAGCAGCTCACGGCCAAAGTCGTGGTCACCAGCCTGCACCCGCGCACCGCGTTCCTGGGCCACGTCGGCCGGGCCAACCTCCCGGACGACTTCGTGACCGACATCGAGCACTGGAAGACGCGCAGCGGCGTGGTCAAGATCAACCTGGCCCTGGCCGAACTCCCCGACTTCACCGCCGACCCCGGCACCAGCCTGCAAGAACATCACACGGGTTCGGTGGAGATGGCCCCCACCATGCCCTACATCGAGCAGGCGTTCATCGAGGCCCGGGACGGCAAGCCGGCCACCCGGCCGTTCTCGAACGGCGTCATCCCGACCGCCTTCGACAAGACCCTGTGCCCGGACGGCTACCACATCATGTCGCTGTTCACCCAGTGGGTCCCGTCGGACTGGAACGAGCAGCCGCACGCCGAAGAGCTCCAGGCCTACGCCGACCGCATGATCGACTGCTACAACGAGGTGGCGCCGAACTTCAAGAGCTCGATCGTGCACCGCGACATCGTCGGCCCGTATGAGATGGAGCACGACTACGGCCTGGTCGGCGGGAACATCTTCCACGGCGAGCTGTCCCTGGAGCAGCTGTTCCACATGCGCCCGGCGCCGGGCTTCGCCGACTACCGCACGCCGGTGCCCGGCCTGTACTACGCGAGCTCGGCCACCCACGCCGGCGGCGGCGTGTGCGGCATCCCCGGCATGCAGGCCGCCCGCGCCGCGATCGCCGACCGCAAGGCCGGCCGGGCCCGCCTGCGCCGGAAGTGACCAAAGCGCCGGAGGTGACCAAAGCGCCGGACGCGGTCACCGCCATGCTGGAGGCGCGCAGCGTCGCTCTGGTCGGCGCGAGCGCGCGCCCCGACAGCCTCGGCGCACGGATGATCGACCAGCTGGCCCGCAGCCCGTCCCGGCCGCGCACTTACCTGGTCAACCCCCGCTACGCCGAGATCGACGGCACGCCCTGCCTGCCCAGCCTGGCCGAGGTGCCCGAACCGGTCGACCTGGCCGTGCTCGCGGTGCCCGACGCCGCGCTGGGCGATCAGCTGGTCCTGGCCGCACGCAGCCAGGCCCGTTCGGCGGTCATCTTCGGAAACGCCTTCGGCGCGGACGGCTCCACCGGGCTGCGGGACCGGCTGGCCGCGATCGCCACCGACGCGGGCATGGCTCTGTGCGGCGCGGCGTGCATGGGGTTCGTCAACGTGGCCCGCGGGCTGCGCGCCGTCGGGTACGCGGAGCCGGACCCGGTGCCGGCCGGGCCGGTCGCGGCGATCACGCACTCGGGCTCGGTGTTCTCCACGCTGCTGCGGTCCCGCCGCGGGTTCGGCTTCAGCCTGGTCGTCTCCTCCGGCCAGGAGCTCGTCACCCCGGCCGCCGCCTACGCGCGGTACGCGCTGCGGCTGACCGAGACCAAGGTGCTGGCCCTGGTCCTGGAGACGATCCGCGACCCGGCCGGCCTGCGGACCGCGCTGGACGCCGCGCTGCACCAGGACGTGCCCATCGTCCTGCTCAGCGTGGGCCTGTCGCCGCAGGGCCAGACCCTGGTCGACGCGCACTCCGGCGCGCTGGCCGCGGCCGACGGCGCCTGGGAGGCCCTGACCACCGCGTACGGCCTGCACCGGGTCCGTGACCTGGCCGAACTGGCCGACACCCTGGAACTGTTCGCGGCCGGCCGCCGCTGCGCGCCCAGCAAAAGCTGTGCACCCGGCACAAGCAGCGGCACACCAGGCATCGCCACCGTGCACGACTCCGGCCTGGAACGCGCGCACGTCGCGGACCTGGCCGCCGAGCTCGGCGTGCCGTTCGCCTCGATCAGCCCGGCCACCACGGACCGGCTCGCGCAGACGATCGACCCCGGCCTCCAACCCGGCAACCCGCTGGACGTGTGGGGGACCGGCCGGGACACCGAGCCGCTGTTCGCCGAGTGCCTGGCCGCGCTGGCCGCCGACCCGCAGGTGGCGGCGGTCGCGCTGGCCGTGGACCTGGTGCCGGAACTCGACGGCGACGAGGCTTACCCGCGAGCCATGCTCACCGTCGCGGATCGCACGCTCAAGCCGCTCGCCGTGCTGGCCGGCCTGCCCGGGGCGGTCAACCCGGTCGCGGCCACCTGGCTCCGCCGCAGCAACGTGCCGGTCCTGGAGGGCACCCGCAGCGGCCTGCTCGCCCTGCGCCACCTGCTGGACCACGCCGAACGCCCCGAGCCCCCGCCCCGCGCGGAACCCGGGCCCCGGCGCCAGCGGTGGGCGCCGGTGCTCTCGGCCGGGCCGCCGGACAGCGCCGTCCTGTTCGACCTGCTGCGCGACTACGGCATCGCGGCCGTCCGGGCCCGGGCCGCGGACACTCGGGCCGGGGCCCTGGCCGCCGCGGCCGAGATCGGCTATCCGGTCGTGCTCAAAACCGAGGGCATCGCGCACAAGTCCGAGGTCGGGGGAGTGCGGCTCGGACTGGCTAGTCCGGATGCCGTCGGCGCCGCCTACGACGACCTGGCCGAACGCCTCGGCCCCCGCGTCCTGGTCTGCCAGACTGCCGCCCCCGGTACCGAGCTGGCCCTGGGCCTGGTCCGGGACGCCGCGCTCGGTCCCCTCCTGGTCGTCGGCGCGGGCGGGGTCTTGATCGAGATTTTTTCCGAACGGGCCGTGGTACTTCCGCCGGTTACTCGTTCCAGCGCCCGCGTGGCGTTGAGCCGCCTCCGGCTGGCCGCCGTACTGGCCGGGGCCCGCGGTCAGCCGCCCGCCGACCTCGACGCCATCGCCAACGCGGTCACCGGCCTGTCCCAGCTCGCGGCCGACCTGGGGGACCTGCTGGACGCCCTGGACATCAACCCGCTCATCTGCGGCCCGTCCGGTGCGGTAGCCGCCGACGTGCTGGCCGTCATCCGGTGAGGTCCACCGGTAGCTGGCCCACGATGTTGCGGCCCAGCGGGGTCAGCGAGTGCCGCACCGAGCGTCCCTGGCGGTGGGTCTCGATCAGGTTCGCGTCCCGCAGCACCTTGGCGTGCTCGGACGCCGAAGCGGGGCTGACGTCCACCGTGTCGGCCAGTTCCGCCGTGCTGCGCGGGACGGCTAGCGCGCGCAGCACCGCGGCCCGGGTCGGGCCGAGCAGGGCGGCCAGGTAGTCGGCTCCAGCTTCGGACGAGTTGCCGTTGGGCTGCGCCGCGTAGATCAGGACGTCCCGCTGGCGGCGGCCGTCGCCGATCGCGAACACCGGAGGCCCGGTCCAGAACGCGGACGGAACCAGCAGCAGGCCGCTCCCGCCCAGCGTGTACTCGTGGTCCACACCTTGCCGGTCCAGCCCGTCGTCCCGCCACCGCAGCTTCTCGTGCAGCGTGTCGAACAACTCCTGGTGGCCGCCCGTCGCGAGCACCGGCATCCGCCGCGCGACGTCGGCATGGAACGCGCTGACCACGCGGTCCCACTGCGGTGCCACCACGGCGTCGTGGAAGGCCCGGACCGCGCGTACCACCACCTCCAGCTCCTCGCGGTCGCCGTCGGCCAGGTTGCGAAGCCACCCCGGCGGTCGCCCGGGACGGTTGGCCCAGGCGCAGGGTAGCTCCGTACGCAGCAGCGAGCGAGGTGTGGAGCGCACCCAATCGAGGGCTTCGTCCAGGTCCGGTACGGGCGAATCGAGCAGGGTCGGCCACGGCGGGTGCGGGCCGAGCAGGTCGAGCAGCGGCCGCGCGGCCGGGGGAAGGATCTGGCGTCCCTCACGCAGCCAGGGACGAGTGCGGGACCGCCCGCGGGCCAGGCCCGCGCGCCGCAGCTCCAGCCAAGCCAGTTCCGTTTCGATGAGCGGTGCCGGCTCCGCGCTGAATCTGGTCCGGGCGAGATCGTCGGCGGAGAAGTTGACCCGTACCACCAGTGCCTCCCGTGCCCCCGGTTTCACTCCAGGCGAGCCTTCGGGTGGACCCGAATTGATTGTCTGGAGCGTAAAAACAGATTTCCCTATATATCCAACAGTCCACTCCAAGCATCTATAAAGCCAAAGATCACGGGGGTTACGGGACCACAACAATTGGCCGATGAATTGATAACAAACCGCAGCTCGTGCTTGACTGCTGACTCATCGATATTTCGATCTCGGCTCAATTATCGGGCCATTATGTGCTGCCCGCGATAGGAAATTGCGGTCCCTTCAGCTCCGCCGCGGCGGCGTGAGTCGCCCCATGCCGCCGCGGCGGCCTAGGCCCGGACCCCGCTACCCGCTACGATCATCGCCAGCACGGGCGGGATCGCGGAGGTGGCCAGGGATGGGTCGGTACGTGGCGCGGGCAGCGGTGTTCGCCGCCCTGATCGGCTTGGCGGCGGCCGGCTGCGCCAGCAACAGCAGTAGCTCCGCGTCCTCAGGTGGCGGCAGCACGAGCCCGGCGGCGTCCGGCTCCGCGGTCGGCAAGCCGTCCGCTCCCGCGGCCACCACGGCGGCGCCGTTCCAGGCCATCGTCGAGCCGTGGGCCCCGGGCCATCCGGCCCAGGCCACATCCGGCCCCGCCGACTGCGGGAGCCAGCCGAGCACGCTGGCCATCGAGCAGTGCTACCAGGCCCAGACCGAGACCATCGACGCCCAGATCAACACCGTCCAGCAGGGCGCCTACGCCAGCGCGTCTGCTTCGGCCCAGGCCACCATCCTGGCTCAGGACAGCGCGTGGCTGGCCGCGCGCGGGCCGGTGTGCCAGGCCGCCTTCAACGGCGGCGGAACCATCGACGGGATCAGCATCGCGGCCTGCTTGCTGGACGAGAGCACCGCCCGCCTGGACGCGGTCAAGAACGTCACCGCGCCCGAGGCCAAGCTCAAGGGCACCGACAGCCAGGACCCGAACGATTTTTCCTGGTACACCACGCCCGAAGGCTCGCGCATCGCCGAGATCGACACCCAGGGCGACCAGACCGGGGGCGCGGTCATCGCCTGGGTGATCATCGGCGGCGCCCAGGGGTTCGTGATCAACCCTAAGCAGTTCTTCTTCCAGGACGGATCGTTCACCGATCCCGGCGTCATCCAGGGCACCGACCCGACCTACCACAAGGTCGCGCCCGGCGCGATGTTCACGTTCGGCATCGACTACTCCAAGCTGGCCCAGGACCCGAACGCCAACCAGAGCGCCGCCGGCTACGTCTACGCGCCGGGCAGCCCCATAGCCATCTGGCAATGAGCACTGCCATCTGGCGGTAACTCCCCCAGGAGCCGCCGCGCGTTGCGCATGGCCAGCGCGACCACGGTCTCCATCGGGTTGATGCCCAGCGGCCCGGGGAACAGGCTGGCGTCGGCGACGAACAGCCCGGGCACGCCGTGCACCGCGCCGAAGCTGTCGGTGACGCCGCGCCGCGGGTCCTCGCTCATCCGCGCCGTGCCCATCAGGTGGATCGAGTAGACCTGCATCGCGGCCTTGGGCACCGGGCGGGCCAGCAGGGCGCGCAGCTGTTCCGGGCTGCCGACCTCCGGCGCGCCGTCGAAGGGCAGCAGCATCCGGCGGGCGCCCGCCGCGAACAGCGCCTGCCCGGTCAGCTCGACCCCCCGGATCAGCCGGGCCGCGTCGGCGTCGGTGAGCCGGTAGAAGACCTGCGTGCCCAGGCCCGGGATGTTCCGCACCCGCCCGGTCCCGGTGTCGGTGACCAGCGGTCCGGCGGTCACGATGCGGTTGTAGTCCGCCATCAGCTCGCCCAGCTCCCGGCCGTAGGCCGGCACCGATCCCGGCCAGCATGGGCGGCGGCAGGTTCTGCGCGGTGAGCACCAGGCCCTCGCTCATGAACTCGCGCACCTGGAAGGCCTGGTGCACGCCGTGCCACCCGGTGACCTCGGCGTCGAAGAACGCCACCACCGTGGTGTTCGGGTGCAGGGACAGGTTCCGGCCGAGCGGCCCGGACCGCACGCCGGACCGGGCCAGCAGCGCGGGCGTCTGCACCGCCCCCGCCGCCACGACCACGCGCCGGGCCCGGACGGTCAGCTTCGGCCCCCGGCGTCCTCCGGGCCGGACGAAGTGTCCGGTCAGCCCGGTCGCTCCCGCCCCGCCGCGGGTCACCCGGTCCACCCGGCAGTCGGCGTACAGCCGGGCCCCCAGGGCTAGCGCCCGCGGCACGCTGGTCACCAGCATCGAGCGCTTGGCGCCGGTCGGGCAGCCGCTGGTGCAGTTGTTGGTGCCCGCGCAGTGCAGCTGGGCCCGCAGGTTGGGGACCACCGCCCAGCCCTGGGCCGCCGCCCCGGCCCGCATCAGCTCCGAGTCCCGCCCGATCGTCTCCGGATCCTGCCGCCCCACCGAGTGCCGGGCCTCGGCCTTGGCGAAGAACGGCTCCATCTCCTGCTCGCCCAGGGCCAGCACTCCCGCCGCCGACCAGCGTTCCAGCACCTGCGCTGGGGTCCGCCAGGACATCCCCCCGTTGACCACGGTGGACCCCCCCACGCACCGGCCCTCGGCGAACAGCACCGACGGCCGGCCCACTGCCATCCCGCCGCCCCCGTCCCGGTACAGCGTGCGCAGCGCCCGCATGCTGTCCGCGCTGAACAACTCGGTCGGGTGATAGCCGCCCTCCTCGATCACCACCACGTCCACGCCGGCCCCGGCCAGCTCGGCCGCCATCGTGGCGCCCCCCGCCCCCGACCCCACGATCACCACGTCGCAGTCCAGGCTGACATCCCCCGTCACGTCGGCCCCCGTGACCAGCCCCCCCGTGGGCGTCACGACGGCTCCCGCTCCGGTGCGGCGGTGACCGCGGCCTCGGCCCGGGCGATCTCCGGGCCGTAGGACTCCAGGCGGCGCCGGGCCACCGCCGCGATGTAGGGCGCCGGGTGGTAGCCGATCTCGCGCTGGACCGGGGGCAGTTCGTAGTAGCACATCGCCACCAGGCCGCGCAGCCGCTGGACGAGCTGCGCCGGGACGCCGCCGCGGGCCAGCAGCGCCCGGATATATGCCTCGGCGGCCTGGTCGTCCAGCCGGCTGAACCGCCGTCCGTGCGCCCGCGGGTACAGCCGGGCGCCGTGGTCGAGCACCACGAACGCCGCGGCCAGCGCCTTGCGGGCCGTGGGGGCCAAGGCGGCCAGCATGAGCTCGAACTCGGCCAGCACCCGGTCGGTCCGGTGGTGCGCCCGCATCCCGGGAGGGCAGACCACCTCGGCGAAGCGCCGCGTGACCCGGCGCGTCCGGGCGCTCAGCGGCGGGTCAGGCCGGGCGGTCGGCACGGAAGATGGGCCAGCCAATCTCGGTCCTCCATTCCGCCTCGTCCGCCGTGTCGCCGGCGCCGCGCAGATAGTACTCGCGTAGCGGACCGTCGATGCTGATTTCGTGCGCGGTGGCGTACGAGCCGAGCTTGGCGTAGCTCAGATCCGCGTCGGCCAGCGAGCCGTGGTGGCTGATGACAGCCAGCTCGGCCGCCGGGACCACCAGCGGCGCAACCCGGCCGATGGGCCGCACCTGGCCCTGGACCGGGACGAACACCGTGGCCCGCCCGCGGTCGCGCTGGAACAGCTCGCTGGCGAACACCCCACCGCAGGGACCGGCGGCGGCCAAGCCTTGAGCCCGGACGGTGGCGCGCAGTTCGCCCAGGGCGCCCTCCCACCAGGCTAGGACGTCGGCCCGGTCGACTTCGGCCTCGATGGCGGCCGCCGCGGTGGCCGGCACGCTGCGGTGCTCGATCGCCGCCGCGCCGCCGGGTGGCTGCAGCAGGTTGCGCAGCGACTCGACCGCGGTCCGGGTCTGGGCCAGCTCGGCTTCCAGCCGGGTCAGGTGCGCCGCGATCAGGTCGTTGCGGGCCGACGCGTCCGGCGCGGCCAGCACCGCCTTGACGTCCGCGACCGGCATCTCCAGGTCGCGCAGCCTGCGGATGACCTGGGCGGTCGGGATCTGCCCGGCCGCGTAGTACCGGTAGCCGGTGTCCGGGTTCACCGTGACCGGCTCGAGCAGCCCGACCTGGTGGTAGTGGCGCAACGTCTTGATGCTGAGGTGAGTCGCGCGGGAGAAGTCGCCCACGGTGAGTCCGGCTGCCATCTGGCCATTGTCGACCCTCCCGTTACCGGAGAGTCAATCGCCGGACTCGCTCTTGACCTTCCGGTGACGGGAGCACCGAGGGTGAGGTCATCAGCGAGAATCACACCGACCAAGGAGCTGACATGACCGACACCGCTACCCTCGCTCCCGTCCTAGCCGAGCACATCGCCGCCGTCAACGCGTTCGATGAGGACGCCATCGTGGCCACGTTCGCCGATGACGCCCTGGTCAACGACGCGCACCGGGAGTTCTGGGGCACCGCGGCGATCCGCCGCTGGGTGGCCAGGGAAATGGTCGGCGACCGGGTCACGATCGCGGTGACCGAGGTCATTGACCGTCACGGTCAGACCGTCGTCCGCGGTCGCTACGACGGAGACTTCGACCAGGCCAACCTGCCGGACGAGCTCACCTTGACCAACTACTTCACCGTCCGCGACGGCAAGATCGTCACTCTCATCGTGATCCGGAACACCCCGGCCAGCTACTGAGGATCCTCGGGGCCCCCCTGCGTTAACCTGGTAACCGGCCCGCAGGCGGCCTCCGGTCCGCGGAAAGGGCAGAGCCCGCCTGAGATCGTCATGAGCAGCTGGCCGCTATACCCCTCCTTTCGACGCGGACCGCAGGCACGCGAAAGGAGCCCTCCGTGGCCTGCCTTCCCGACGAGCCCAGTCTCGAGCAGCTTCGCAACCAGGCCAAAGACCTGCAGCGCGCCGTCCTGGCCGGTGAGCCCGGCGCGCTGGCCGAGGTCGCCGAGCACTTCCCCGACGCGCCCCGCCCGTTTGCGCTGCATGCCGCTCAGCTGGTCGTGGCGCGCCGCTACGAGTTCCTCAGCTGGGCCCGCCTCAAGCGCCACGTCGAGGTCATCGAGCAGTACAGCCGGTTCCCCGACCGCATGACCGCGGGGCCGCCCGCCAGCCTGGCCGACGAGTTCCTCCGCCTGGTCACCCTGTACTACGCCGACGACCAGCCCGAGCGCTGGGTGCAAGGGCGCCGGCTGCTCGCCGAACACCCCGAGCTCACCCGGCACAGCGTCCACGCGGCCGCCGCGGCGGCCGACACCCAGGCGCTGCGGCGCATCCTGGCCGCCGATCCGGGCGCCGCCCGCCACGAGGGCGGACCGTTCCGGTGGCCGCCGCTGATGTACCTGGCCTACTCCCGCGTCGACCCGCAGATCGCCCAGGATTCGGTACTGACCGCGGCCCGGCTCCTGCTGGAGGCCGGGGCCGATCCGAACGCCGGCTATCTGTGGCACGGCCTGACCACCCCGTTCACCGTGCTGACCGGGGTGTTCGGCGAGGGAGAGCTGGGACCGGTCCGCCAGCCCCGGCACCCGCACTCGCTGGCCCTGGGCCGGCTGCTGCTCCAAGCCGGCGCCGACCCCAACGACGGCCAGGCGCTCTACAACCGGATGTTCGAGCCGGGCAATGACCATCTGGAGCTGCTCTTCGAGTTCGGCCTGGGTACCGGCGACGGCGGACCGTGGCGCCGCCGGCTCGGCGACGCCGTGGACACCCCGGCCGCGATGCTGCGCGGCGACCTCGCCTGGGCCATCACCCACGGTATGGCCGAACGGGTCCGCCTGCTGGTCAGCCACGGTGTCGACGTGCGCACTCCCTTCGAGGACGGCGCCACCGCGACCTCGATGGCGGCCACCACCGGCCACGCCAACCTGGTCGACTACCTGGTCGCGCACGGCGCCCCGCCGCTGGCCCTGGATCCGGCCGAGGCGTTCGTCGCGGCGGCCCTGGCCGCGGACCGGCCGCGCCTCGACCGGCTGCTCCGCGATCACCCCGACCTCGCCGGGCGGGTGCGCTCGGACCGCCCCGCGCTGATCACCTGGGCCGCGGCCTGCGGGAGACCGGAGGCGGTCGAGATCTTGGCCGGGCTGGGCTTCGACGTCAACGCCCGGGGCCGCACCGACATGCCGAGCGACCAGCCCTGGCAGACCGCTCTGCACAAGGCGGCCGAGGACGGCCACCTGGAGCTGGCCCGCACCCTGCTGCGGCTGGGCGCCGATCCGCAGATCCGGGACCACCGGTTCGATTCGACCCCGCTCGGCTGGGCCCGCTACTTCGGCCAGCAGCCGCTCATCGACCTGCTCGAACCGCTCACCGCGGAGTAAGTTCACCTGGGTGAGCTTCGAGGTCAGTGCGGACGCCTATCTGCGCTTCATGGGCCAGTACTCCGAGCCGCTCGCGGTGCGGTTCGCCGACCTGGCCGGCGTCGGTCCCGGGCAACGCGTGCTGGACGTGGGCTCCGGACCCGGCGCGCTGACCGCCGAACTGGTCCGCCGGACCGGCGCGGACGCGGTCAGCGGGGCCGAACCGTCCGCGTCCTTCGCCCGCGCGGTGCGCGATCGGCTGCCCGGGGTCGATGTCCGCCAGGCCACGGCCGAGCGGCTGCCGTTCCCCGATGACGCCTTCGACGTCGCGCTGGCTCAATCGGTCGTCCACTTCATGGCCGACCCGGTGCGCGTTCTGGTCCGCCGTCCGTGGCCTGGACCCGGCCGCCGCCTGCTGCCCGCCGCCCCGGTCGACATCGACGCCACCGTGTGGGCGGTCACCTGCCGCACCCCCGCCGACCCGGTGACCGTACGGCAGGCTGACCAGGGCGACGTGGACGCGCTGCGTCGCATCGCCACCGCCGCCTACCAGCACTACACGGCGCGGATCGGGCGGCCGCCGGCGCCGATGAGCGCCGACTACGACCCGCGGCGCGGGTACACCCAGACGCACCGAGCCGAGCAGGGCGGCTTCCGCCGGGTCTTCTTCCGTAAGCCCCTCACCTGACCGTTCCCGGCCGCCCCTGTGCCAGTATCGGAGCATGATCGCGAGAATCTGGCGCGGCGCGGTCCGGGCGCAAGACGCCACCGCCTACGCGGCCTATGTGCAGGAAACCGGTATCGCGGGCTACCAGCGCACCCCCGGCAACCGCGGGGCGTGGGCCCTGTGGCGGCTGGATGGCGACCGGGCCGAGATCGTCACGGTTAGCTTGTGGGAGTCCCGGTCCGCGATCGAAGCCTTCGCCGGCCAGGACATCGACCAGGCCGTCTTCTACCCTGAGGACGACCGGTACCTGATCGAGCGTGACCTGACCGTCCGCCACTACGAAGTCGCCGCTCCATAGCAGCCGGGCCGAGGCAGAACCGGAACGATGGCCCGCTGTGCCGGTCCTGACCGTAACGCTGGCCCATCGTTACGATGGCCAGGCCGTCTAGTCGTCGGCCTGGCGGTCGCGCGGGGACAGCTCGTCGAAGATCAGCACCGTCTGGGTGCCGGACACCTCCGGCATGCCCTGCAGCCTGGTCAGCACGAGGTCGCGCAGGGAGGCGGCGTCCCGGGTCCGAACCAGCAGCATGATGTCGTGCTCGCCGGACACCAGCGCGGCGTGGTCGACCTCGGGGATGCTCAGCACCTGGTTACGGACCTTTTTCCAAGACTGCTGGGTGATCTTGAGGAACACGTAACACGAAAGGCCGTAACCGTACTTCTGCGGGTCGACGATCGCGCTGTACCCGATGATCACCCCGGCCCGCTCCAGCCGGTCCAGCCGGGCGTACGCGTTGGCCCGGGAGATGTGCAGGTCAGCGGCTAGCGCGCGCATGGACAACCGGCCGTTCGCCCGCATGGCGGCCACGATCTGACGGTCGAGGTCGTCGAGCACGACCATTTGTCCGTCAGGCCCGGGCGGCGCAGCGCTATGAATAGTCATCCTGCTTCAGGGTAGCGCCTACCTAAGCCATATGTCTCGGATCGGCGGCCACGTCTGTACATATGGCCATGACCAGAGCCAAAATTAGCTACAAGCTCGCCGGAGGCGCCCTCGTGACCACACCATCCTCGATCCAGGATCGCGTCGATGCCGCCATGCCGCCGAGCGCCGACCCGCTCGGCCTGATCGACCAGCGCGGGCACCTGGGCCGGACGACCCCACTGGACCTGCCGCCCGAAGAAGTCCTGCGCGAACTGCACCGTCAGATGGTCATCGGCCGCCGCCTGGACACCCAGGCCACCGCGCTGACCAGGCAGGGCCGCCTGGCGGTCTACCCGTCCTCCCGCGGCCAGGAAGCCTGCCAGGTCGCAGCGGTCCTGGCGCTGCGTGAGCAGGACTGGCTGTTCCCCACCTACCGGGACACGGTGGCCGTGCTGACCCGGAACGTCCCGCCCGACCAGGCGCTGTCGCTGCTGCGCGGGGAGTGGCACTGCGGCTACGACCCCTACCAGTACCGGGTGGCGCCGCAGTGCACGCCGCTGGCCACCAGCACCCTGCACGCGGTCGGCTTCGCCCGGGCCGCCCAGCTCAAACACCAGGACCAAGCCGCGCTGGTGCTGGTCGGCGACGGTGCGACCAGCGAGGGCGACGCCCACGAAGCGCTGAACTTCGCGGGCGTGTGGCGGGCCCCGGTGGTGTTCCTGGTCCAGAACAACGGCTACGCGATCAGCGTGCCGCTGGCCAAGCAGACCGCGGCGCCCGCGCTGGCCTACCGGGGCGTCGGGGTCGGCGTGCGCTCGATGCTGATCGACGGAAACGACGCCGCCGCCGTCTTCGCCGCCGTCCGCGCCGCGCTCGCGCAGGCCGCGACCGGCCACGGGCCCACGCTCATCGAGGCGATCACCTACCGGGTCGAGGCGCACACCAACGCCGACGACGCGGCGCGCTACCGGTCCGAGGCCGAGGTGCGGGCCTGGCTGGCCCGCGATCCGATCCGCCGGCTGGAGACCTACCTGCGCGACCAGGGTCTGCTCGATGATGCCGGCCTGGCCGCGATTTCCGCGGACGCCGAGCAACGCGCTGCCGCGCTGCGCGAGGCCATGAGCGGCCCGGCCGACCAGGACCCGGCGGAGTTGTTCGCCCACGTATACGCCGAGCCCACCGCGGCCCTGGCCGCGCAGCGCGACTTCCTGCTCGCCGAGATCGCCGATACGCAAGCCGATACGGAAGGGGACAGGCCGTGACCGGAACCCTGGAAGACACCCGGACCACGGTCACGGTCGGGGCCGACGCGGGCCCGGTCACCATGGTGGGCGCGCTGAACGCGGCCCTGGCCGACGCCTTGGCCGCCGATCCGCGCGTGCTGGTCTTCGGCGAGGACGTCGGGACGCTGGGCGGCGTGTTCCGGGTGACCGACGGCCTGGCCGCCCGGTTCGGCGAGGACCGCGTCTTCGACACGCCGCTGGCCGAAGCCGGCATCATCGGCACCGCGATCGGCATGGCCATGAACGGGCTGGTGCCCGTGGTCGAGATGCAGTTCGACGCGTTCGCCTACCCGGCCTTCGAGCAGATCACCAGCCACCTGGCCAAGCTGCGCAACCGCACCCGCGGCCAGTTGGGCCTGCCGGTCGTGGTGCGCATCCCGTACGGCGGCGGCATCGGCGGCGTCGAGCACCACAGCGACGCGTCCGAGGCGTACTACGTGCACACGCCCGGCCTGCGGGTGGTCAGCCCCGGCAGCCCGGCGGACGCCTACCACCTGCTGCGCCAGTCGATTCACAGCCCCGACCCGGTCATCTTCCTCGAGCCCAAGCTGCGGTACTGGTCCAAGGAGCCGATCCCGGCCGGCCCGGCCGCGGCCATCGACCGGGCCGTGATCCGGCGGCCCGGGCAGGACGTCACGGTGATCGCCTACGGCGGCATGGTGGGTACCGCGCTGGAGGCGGCCACGGCCGCCGCCGACGAGGGCTGGGACGTCGAGGTGGTGGACTTGCGCAGCCTGTCGCCGTTCGACGACGCGACCGTGGCCGCCTCGGTCCGCCGCACCGGCCGGGCCGTGGTCGTGCACGAGGCGGCCGGTTTCGCCGGCTTCGGGGCCGAGGTGGCCGCCCGCCTGACCGAGCAGTGCTTCCACTACCTGGAGGCGCCGATCCTGCGCGTGACCGGCTTCGACATCCCCTATCCGCCGCCCATGCTGGAAGGCCACCACCTGCCCAGCGTGGACCGGATCCTGGACACCATCGCCCGCCTGCAGTGGGACGACCATGCCTGACTTCCTGCTGCCCGACCTCGGCGAAGGCCTCGAGGAGGCCGAACTCCTCGCCTGGCACGTCCAGGTCGGCGACCACGTGGCCGTCGACCAGATCGTCGCCGAGGTGGAAACGGCCAAGGCCGCCGTGGAGGTGCCGATTCCGTTCGCGGGCACGGTGGCCGCCGTGCACGCCCAGCCCGGCGTGACGCTGCCGGTCGGCGCCCCGCTGATCACGGTGACCGCCGAGGCGCCCGGCGCCAGCGGGGCCAACAGCGCCAGCGGGGCCAACAGCGCCAGCGGGGCCAACAGCGCCAGCGGGGCCAACAGCGCCAGCGGCAACGTGCTGGTCGGCTACGGCACCCGCCCGTCGCCCCGACGCGCGCGTGGCCCGCGCCGGAACGGCGCCGCTGCCACCAGGCCGCCCGCCGCTGCCACCAGGCCGCCCGCCCCGGCGCCAGCGGCTCCTGCTCGGCCCGGACGGGTACCGGTCATCTCGCCGATCGTGCGCAAGCTGGCCCGCGACGCTGGGCTTGACCTGGCCCAGGTCACCGGGACCGGTCCTGACGGCCTGGTCCGGCGGGCCGACGTGAACCAGGCCATCGCCGCAATGAACCAGGCCATCGCCGCGCGGAACCAGCCGCCGGCCGGCGAGATCCGCATCCCGCTGCGCGGCGTCCGCAAGACGATCGCCGAGAACCTGACCCGCTCGCGGCGCGAAATCCCCGAGGCGACGGTCTGGGTCGACGCCGATGCCACCGGCCTGCTGGCCGCGCGGGCCGCGCTCAACGCCCGGGATCCGGACCACCCGGTCAGCCTGCTCGCCCTGCTGGCCCGGTTCGCCGTAGCCGGCCTGCGCCGCTGGCCGGAGCTCAACGCGCACCTGGAGGACGACGAGATCGTCATTCCCGCTCACGTGCACCTGGGCTTCGCGGCGCAGACCGAGCGCGGCCTGCTCGTCCCGGTCATCCGGGACGCGCACCTGATGTCGCTGCGCGACCTGGCCGCGGCGCTCGCCCGGCAGACCGACGCCGCCCGGGGCGGGCGCCTGGCCCCGGCCGACCTGACCGGCGGGACGATCACGGTGAACAACTACGGCGTCTTCGGGGTGGACGGCTCCGCGGCCATCATCAACCACCCGCAGGTCGCGATCCTGGGCCTGGGCCGGATCATCGACCGGCCCTGGGTGGTCGACGGCCAGCTCGCCGTGCGCCAGGTCACCGAGCTGACGCTGGCCTTCGACCACCGGGTGTGCGACGGCGGCACGGCCGGCGGGTACCTGCGTTACATCGCCGACTGCCTGGAGTCCCCGGTCATCGCCCTCGGCGAGCTGTAAGCAGAGGGATCACGACGGCAGGCGGACCGTGCGCAGGAAAGCCGGCATGAGCCAAGGGCGACGGCCGCCGATGACGACTTTCCTGGTCATGACCGCTCGCGACTTGCTGATCCGGCCGAACATCATCATGTTGAGCGTCGCCGGATCGAAACGCACCTTGGCCTCAACGCCGAGGCTGGCGGGCTCGCTGGTGACCTTCCCATTGCGGACCACAAACGTGACCGGCACCGTGTAGCGGGAGCGGAACTCCACCGCGATGCGCCGCTTCAGCGGCCGTTTGCTGCCGTCCAGCAGCCGGCCGTAATCCCCGTTCACCAGGCTCACGTAGAACAGGCCGAAGAACAGCGCGGCATCCTCGGGCGGCACGGCCCACGGCACCTTGACCGCGCGGGCAATGTCGTCGCCGTGAATGAGCAGTTCGTTCACCATATGCGCGAACATCCCAGCCAGCGGCAGCCGGGCCGCGCCGAGCCAGGAGAAGGTCTCGGCCCGGTCGTGGCTCTGGCTCGCCGTCAGCATCAGGTCAACCTGGTCGCGCAGCATCCCCGTGAGCCGGCCCGTATCGCGCTCGGTGAAGGAGCTCATCACCTGGTCGTTGAGGCCGTGGACGCCCTCCACCGTGGTGGCGGCGATCGCCTCGGTCAGGCCCGGCATGTCGAACGGAGCCTCCGCGGCCTGCAGCAGCGTCGTGTTCAGGAACGCGATGCTGGTCACATGGGCCGTCGTATCGGCCAGTGACCACTTCGCGGTCACCCTGGTACCGGGGTCCGGTATCGAGGACACCAGTTCGCAGAACCGCCCCGCCGTCACGCGCACCGACTCGCGGACGGCATCCCACTGCTGGTCAGTGACCGACGCGGTCATAGCGCCTTCTTTACGTCTCGCGTCCCAGCCAGTCAGGACGTAGCATA
This sequence comes from uncultured Actinomycetes bacterium, assembly GCA_963787645.1. GTDB lineage: Bacteria > Actinomycetota > Actinomycetes > Streptosporangiales > Streptosporangiaceae > Palsa-504. Next base: position 342,890 of record CAWBDS010000002.1, read on the forward strand.
ACAACGATATACTACGGAGGCGCTACGGCACAGCGGGCTTGGCGGCCAGTCGCGCATCGGCGATGCGATCGGCCTGCCGAAGGGTAGGAGCATGGCCCAGTACCGCGGTCAGGAAAGCCTCCCGGTGGAGCTCGTACACGGTCGCGGCCGTGTGAGCGACCACGGTGGCCGTGCGCGGAATGTCTCGCAGCAAGGCGATCTCCCCGACCCCTTCGCCGCGGCCGCAGCGGCGCAGAAACCGCCCGTCTTGCCGGGCGTCAAGCTCACCGTCCGCGATCGCGTAGTAGGCGTCCCCCGACTCACCCTGCCGGATCAAGACGGCACCGGCGGGCAGGTGGATAAGCGTCAGGGACCCCGCCAGGCCCTCGATCACGGGTGCGGGCAGTTCGGCGAACAACGGGAGCGAGCGCAGCAGCGCGATCTCCACCACCGGCACCGCAGTCCCCGCATCGAGGCGGAACACCGCGCGTCCGCCGCCCACGGTCGCCAGCAGCAGCCCGGCCGCGACACCCAGCAGCGCCAGCCGGCTGCCGCCCAGGTGCATCAGCGCGGGAACGAGCAGCGCGCCCACGGCGAACCCGGCCATCGTGAGCCCTTCGAGGACTCCGAAGACCCGGCCGATGAGCTGCGGCGGAACCGAGCGCTGCAGCAGGGCGCGGGTGGCGACCGTCAGCACGGAATGGCTCGCCCCGGCCAGCGCCAGCAGGGCCACGGTCCCGGCCAGGCCAGCATCGGACGCCATGACCGCCAGCGCGCCGCTGAACATCAGCGCCGCACCGAGGATAGGCCCGCCCAGCCGCCGTCCGACCAGGACCGCGCTCCCGGTGGCGGCCAGCACCGCTCCCACGCCGAAGGCACACGCGAGATAGCCGGCCCAGCCCTGGGAGCGGCCGAGCACGCTGATGGCCAGGATGACGAACAGCAGGTCCAGCGCACCGAGGACGACCGCGTCGGCGGTAAGCAGGGCCAGCATGAGGCGCAGCCGGGGCTGGCTGGCCGCCAGCCGTATGCCCTCCCCGATACCCGCCAGCGCCGCGGGAGCGTCCGGCTCCGCTGGGGTCAGCGCGGCCACCCGCAGCCCGGCGACGAGCAGCGCCGCCACCAGGCCGAGGCCGGCGCACACCACGAATACGCTGCCCACGCCCGCCAGGGAGATCAGCACACCGGCCAGCAACCCTGCCGCGGCGATACCGGCGGCTTCCATCCACCCGGAGACCACGTTGGCCGCGGTCAGCTGATCGGCGGTCGCCGCCACCGACGGGATGAGCGTGGACTGCGCGGGCCGGGTCGTGGTCACGGCGGTGGCGGCGACCACGGCGGCGGCGTAAGCGGCCAGCGGCGCTCCCGCGATGACCGCCGCGGCGGTGCCCGCCATCGCCGCCGTCTGCGTCAGGTACCCCCCGGTCAGCAAAATCACTGGTGAGTGCCGGTCAGCCAGGGACGCCGCCACCGGCGCCGCGATCACGGCCGGTACCAGCTGCGCCACCGCCACCAGCCCCGCGATAGCCGCGCCGCCTCGGCTGTAGGCGAAGACCAGCATGGCGATCCATACCGCGTCCTCGGCCAGGATGAACAGCAGGTATGCCGCCAGCACGCGCGGCAGGGCCCGGTTGGCGGCCAGCGACCGGAAGGCGCGTTGGCCGCGGCCGGCTGAGTTGCCACCCACCAGTTCCACCCCAGGCTTCCACCGGCCACGCAACCAGAAGTCCCTCTGATTGCACCATTACCGGGACGACCAGGCAATGACGTGTTTGCTAGGAAAGGGGTCATGAGAATCCGTCCTGGTGGTCCGGGCGATGTCGCCGCCGTGCTGGCGCTTGGCGATGAGGCCGTGACGTGGATGAACGCGCGGGGAAATACCCAGCAGTGGGGTACCGGGCCGTGGACGGGCAATCAGCAGCGCGAACCGTTCGTCAGCTCCCAGGCGCACGGCGGCGGGATGCGGATCGCGGAGGACCGGGACGGCAGGGTGCTCGGCGTGCTGGTGATCACCGAGACCCCTGCGACCTACGTTCCCGCGGCCGCGGAGCGGGAACTGTACGTCAACCTGCTGCTTGTCTCGCGTCGGTCCAGCGGCCGGGGCATCGGCGCGGCCCTGATCGAGCGCGCCAAGCAGGAGGCCGCCGAGCGCGGCATCGGGCTGATCCGCGTCGACTGCTGGGCTGGCCAGGACGGTTCGCTGGTCCGCGTCTACGAGGCATACGGCTTCGCGCGGGTCAAGGAGTTCACCGTCGCGCTGCCGGCCGGGGAATGGCCGGGAATGCTGCTCGCGATGCGGGTCGGGCGCGCCGCTACAGCTGACCCACGTCGGTGATGCGCAGCACGGCCGTGCCTGCCTCGTCGGAGGCGGCCAGGTCGACTTCGGCGCTGATGCCCCAGTCGTGGTCGCCGGCCGGGTCGGCGAAGATCTGCCGGACCGCCCAGCTGTCGGGCTTCTGATCGATGATCAGCAAGCTCGGCCCGCGCGCGTCCGGACCGGTGCCGATCTCGTCGTGCATCTCGAAGTACGGCTCGACCGCGTCAGCCCACGCGTCGGCGTCCCAGCCGCTGTCCGCATCCAGCTCCGCGAGCGCATCGTAATCACCAAGCGCCGCCAGCCTGACCCGGTAGAACAACGCGTTGCGGACCAGCACGCGGAACGCCCGCAGGTTCGCCGTAACCAGCGGCGGCCCCTGATCGGCCCGCGCACCGGGACCCTCCTCGGACGGGTTGCGCAGCCGCTCCCACTCGTCCAGCAGGCTGGAGTCGACCTGGCGCACGATCTCGCCCAGCCACTCGATGAGATCGGTCAGTTCCTCGGTCTTGGCCTCGTCCGGCACCGTCTGGCGCAGCGCCTTGTAGGCGTCGGCCAGGTAGCGCAGGACCAGCCCTTCCGAACGGGACAGCCCGTAGAAGCTGACGTACTCGGTGAAGGTCAGCGCCCGCTCGTACATATCCCGGACCACCGACTTAGGCGAAAGCGCATAGTCCAGGACCCACGGATGGCCGCGCCGGTAGATGTCGTACGCGGCCTCCAGCGTGTCGGCCAGCGGCCGCGGGTAGGTCACGCCGTCGAGCAGTTCCATCCGTTCCTCGTACTCAACGCCGTCCGCCTTCATCTGGGCCACCGCTTCGCCGCGAGCCCGGAACAACTGGGCGGACAGCACCTGGCGCGGATCGTCCAGCGTGGCCTCGATCACCGACAGCACGTCCAGCGGATATCCCGGATCCGTATTATCCAGCAGCGAAATAGCGGCCAGCGCGAACGGTGACAACGGCTGGTTGAGCGCGAAGTCGTACTGCAGGTCCACCATGAGGCGCACGAAACGACCCTCGGCGTCGGGGTCAGCCAACCGCTCCACCACGCCGCCGGCCAGCAGCGCCCGGTAGATCGCGATGGCCTGGTGGATGTGCTTGCGCTGCGCCGTGCGGTCCTCGTCGTTCTCGGTCAGCAAATGCTTCATCGCCGCGAACGCGTCGCCCGGCCGGGCGATGACGTTCAGCACCATCGCGTGCGTGACCTTGAAGCTCGAGGTCAGCGGCTCGGGGTCGGCGGCAACCAGCCGCTCGAAGGTCGGCTGGCCCCAGGACACGAAGCCGGCCGGCGGCTTCTTCCGCACCACGCGCCGCCGGGCCTTCGGGTCATCGCCCGCTTTGGCCAGCATCCGCTCGTTCTCCACCACGTGCTCCGGGGCCTGCACGACGACCCGGCCGGAGGTATCGAACCCTGCTCGCCCCGCCCGTCCGGCGATCTGGTGGAACTCGCGAGCCTGCAGCAGCCGGGTCTTGCTCCCGTCGTACTTCGACAAGGCGGTGAACAGCACGGTGCGGATCGGCACGTTGATGCCCACGCCCAGGGTGTCGGTGCCGCAGATGACCTTGAGCAACCCGGCCTGGGTCAAAGTCTCCACCAGCCGCCGGTACCGCGGCAGCATCCCGGCGTGGTGCACGCCGATGCCGTGCCGGACCAGCCGGGACAGGGTCTTGCCGAAGCCGGCCGAGAACCGGAAGTCGCCGATCAGGTCGGCAATGGCGTCCTTTTCGGCCCGGCTGCAGACGTTGACGCTCATCAGCGCCTGGGCCTGTTCCAGCGCCGCGGCCTGGGTGAAGTGCACCACGTAGACCGGAGCCTGCCCGGTAGACAGCAGCTCGCCAAGGGTCTCGTGCAACGGCTCGATCGAGAAGGAGAACACCAGCGGTACCGGACGCTCTGCCGAGGCGACCACCGCGGTCGGCCGCCCGGTCCGCCGGGTCAGGTCGGCCTCGAACCGCGAGACGTCGCCCAGCGTGGCCGACATCAGCAGGAACTGCGCGTGCGGCAGTTCGATCAGCGGCACCTGCCAGGCCCAGCCGCGCTCGGGATCGGCGTAGAAGTGGAACTCATCCATCACCACCTGGCCCACGTCGGCCCCAGCCCCAGGAGCACGGCCGCCGTCGCGCAGCGCGATGCTGGCCAGCACCTCGGCCGTGCAGCAGATGATCGGCGCCTCCGCGTTGACGCTGGCGTCCCCGGTCATCATCCCGACCTCGGCCGGGCCGAACGCCGCGCACAGGTCGAAGAACTTCTCCGAGACCAGCGCCTTGATCGGCGCGGTATAGAACGTCCGCCGGCCGTCGGCCAGCGCGGCGAAGTGGGCGCCCGCGGCCACCAGCGACTTGCCCGACCCGGTGGGAGTGGACAAGATGACGTTCGCGCCCGACACGATCTCGATGAGCGCTTCCTCTTGATGCGGGTATAGCGCCAGCCCGCGCCGCTTCGACCACCCGGCAAACGCGTCGAAGACCGCGTCCGGCTCGGCCGTTTCCGGCAGGAGGTCGATGAGGGTCACAGGGACCCAACGATAAATCAAAATCATTTATGCCGAACGGGCCGTGGTCCGTCCCCGGCGTCTCCTGCCAGCGTCCCAACCTGCGCCCACCGATAGGGTCGTGGGGTGCGGACTGTACTTATCACCGGCGCGAGCAGCGGTTTCGGGACCGCGGCCGCCCGCCGGTTCGCGGCCCTGGGGGACCGGGTCGTCGCCGCGGCGCGGCGCACCGACCGGCTCACCGAGCTGGCCAAGGAACTAGGCCCCGACGTGCTGTTCCCGGTTACCCTCGACGTGCGCGACCGTGCCCACGTCGAGCGGCTCCCGGCCGAACTCCCGGCGGACTTCGCCGACATCGACATCCTGGTCAATAACGCGGGCCTGGCCCTCGGGCTGGAACCAGCCCAGGAGGCCGACGTCGGCCAGTGGGAGCAGATGATCGACACCAACTGCACGGGGCTGGTCTACGTGACCCGCGCGTTCCTGCCGCAGATGGTCGCGCGCGGCCGGGGCCACGTGGTCAACCTCGGCTCGATCGCCGGCACCTACCCGTATCCGGGCGGCAACGTCTACGGCGCGACCAAGGCGTTCGTGCACCAGTTCAGCCTCAACCTGCGCTCCGACCTGCACGGTACCGGAGTCCGGGTGACCTCGATCGAACCGGGGCTGTCCGGCGGCACCGAGTTCTCGCAGGTCCGCTTCGGCGGCGACCGCGACCGGGCCGAGGCCGTCTACACCGGTGCCCTGCCGCTGACCGCCGAGGACATCGCCGCCGCGATCGAGTGGGCGACCAGCCAGCCGCCGCACGTGAACGTCAACGTCATCGAGCTGATGCCGGTCAGCCAGAGCTTCGCCCCGTTCCGGGTTCACCGCGCCGGGGGCTAGCAGCCGCAAACGTAGGATGGCTGCCGTGGCTCCACGCATGTTCACCGACGACGACGCGCCTGCCGATTCCCTGGATCGCGGTGCGCTCATCGGGACCAGGCTGCGGCACCGTCGGCTGGAGCTCGGCATGACCGCTCGCGAGCTGGCTCGCCGGGTGGACTGTTCGCCCAGCCTCATCTCCCAGGTGGAGCGGGGCCGGGCGGTTCCGTCGGTGAGCACGCTGTGGGCACTGGTCACCGCGCTGCGGATCTCGATGGACCGGCTCTTCGACCCGGCCCCGGCCGGCCCGGCCGGGGCCGCGGAGGACGCCACCCCGGCCGCCGCGCCCGCGCCCGACGGCCCGGTGCTGCAGCGGAACGCCCGGCCACGGATCATCCTGGAGCGCGGAGTGATGTGGGAGCGGCTCACCGCGGGGGCTGAGAAGGACCTTGAGTTCCTCGAGGTCTGCTATCCGGTCGGGCAGAGCGTGCCCGAGGCCGAGCACGCCATCCAGCACACCGGGCAGGAGTACGCGGTCATCGTCGAGGGCGCCCTGTCCGCCCAGATCGGCTTCGAGCGGTACGTCCTGGACGAGGGCGACTCGCTCACGTTCGATTCCGCGACCCCGCACCGGTTCTGGAACGCCGGAACCGGGGCCGCCCGGGCCATCTGGGTCATTCTCAACCGGCCCCGCTAGCCGCACTCGGCCGCTCTCCACCAGGCCCTCCGCAGATGCTTTCAGCCTGGACATCCCGTTAGAGAGGCACGATGCAGCAGGGTGCGGTGCTGGCCATGCTGGCCAAGGAGCCGGCTCACGGATACCAGCTGCGGGCTCGGCTACGGCAAGCGCTGGGTCCGGCCGGCGACGGCATGAACGACGGGCAGATCTACGTCACGCTGACCCGGCTGGAAAAGGCCGGGCTGGTCACCGCAGAGCAGGAGCCCGGCCTGCCGGACCGGCCCGACCGCAAGGTGTACGCGCTGACCACCGCCGGCCAGCGGCGGGTCGCGGATTGGCTGGCCGAGGTGAGCTGGCCCAAGCCCGACCTGGCCGAGTTCCACCTCAAGCTGGTCGCGGCCGCGGCGGCCGGCCTGGTGCTGCGCCTGTTCGATCAGCTGCACCGGGCCGGGCAGACGCTGGTCATCGTCACCCACGATGCCCGGATCGCGGCCACCGCCGACCGGATGATCTCCATGCGGGAACGGAGCGTTCGTGGACCAGACCATGCTGCAGGGCGGCCGCAGCGGCCGCAAGGCCCAGGCCGGAACGGTGTGACCTTACTGGTCTTCCTTCCAGGCGGCCTCGCCGGTGTAGGTGTACGGATTGGCCAGCTGCTCGTGCTCGGGGACCTCGGGGTTCATGCCCTCGGCCCAGGCCTGCTCGCCCAGTTCGCTGCGCAGGTACCGGGTGGTCTCGTCGATCGCCCGCCGGGCCTTGGCCAGGTCCGCGCCGACCAGCTTGTGGTCGAACTTGACCACCTGCCCGTTGACCAGCACGGTGTGCACGTCCCCGCGCTGGGCCTGGTAGACCACGTGGCCGTACGGGTGCAGGATCGGGAAGCTGACCGGTGAGTCGTCGTTCTTGATCAGCACCACGTCAGCCTTCTTGCCCTCCTCGATGCTGCCGATGACCGAGTCCAGGCCGATCGCCTTGGCCCCGCCGCGGGTCGCCCAGTCGACGACCTGCTCGGCGCGCAGGTGATGGTTGGTCACCGCACGGCCCTCGTTGTGGTTCTCGAAGTGGTCCATGGCCCGGTCCGCGCTCAGCGTGGCCCGCATGGCCGAGAAGATGTCGCCGCTCCACCAGACGCTGGTGTCCTGGGACAGCGAGACCGGGATGCCGTACTTGCGCAGCTTCCAGGTGGGCGGGTAGCCCTGCCCGGCGCTGCACTCGCTCTCGGTCGAGACCGATACCGAGCCTCCGGTGGCGGCGATCATGTGGTACGAGTCCGGTGACAGCGACGCGGAGTGTACGTAAACCGTCGACGGGGTGCAAAAGCCGTTCTCGTACATCCGTCGCACGCCCGCATCGAGGGTGATGCCGTACACCCCGGCGTGGGTGGTCACCGGCACGCCCATCTCCCGGGCCACCTCGAAGGTGGCCTTCTCCGGGAAGGCGGGGTCGTCACCGGGGATGTCGAAGGCGATCGCGAACCCGTGCATGTCACCCTTGCCGTCGAACCGGCGGACGTAGAAGTCCCGGAATTCGGGCGTGGTACTCCATTCCCACGAGCCCTGCTGGATGTTCCCGTAGGCCAGGACGAACCGCCCGCGTGCCTCCTCCAGGGCGTCGGTGGCGGCATCGGCGTGCTCGGTGGTCTGCAGCCCGTGCGACCAGTCCACCGTGGTCGTCACCCCGGCGTCGACCGACTCGGTGGCCGCCAGCAGGTTCCCGGCGTACACGTCCTGCGGCCGGAACTTCTTACCCCAGTTCAGGTAGTACCAGACGAAGTACTGGGTCAGGGTCCAGTCGGCCCCGTAGGCCCGCATGGCCGTCTGCCACATGTGCCGGTGAGTGTCGATCATGCCGGGCATGACGATGCCGCCGGTGGCGTCGATCTCGGCGGTGCCCTCGGGCACCGGCAGGTTCGGGCCGACCGCCGCGATCCGCTCCCCGGTGATCAGCACGTCGGCGCCGGCCAGCACTCGGTGCCCGTCGTCCATGGTGAGCACCGTCGCGTTGCGGAAAACCAGCGGTCGGCCCGCTTCCAGATCCGCTGCCGTCGTCATGGAAAACCTCCCCTGTGGGACGTCGCATGCTGCTGCGCGGCCGCGCCGACGGACGAGTGTCCGTGAACCGGTCACCAGTGGCCTGATCGGAAGCCTTGCCCCTCCTCCCGGCGGCTGTCAATAGTCGGACCAGCCCGTTGTGTCCGCCAGGTGGGCACGCGTACAGTGCCTGCAAGCGACCCGGCGGGAGGACGACCGTGGCACGCCGTGACAGCAGCCCCAACTTCGTCGAGGCCATCGCACGCGGCCTCGACGTGATCCGGGCCTTCGGGCCCCGCCAGCCGGTCATGTCCCTGGCCGCGGTGGCCACCGCGGCGAGCCTGCCCCGCCCCACGGCCCGGCGCATCCTGCTCACCCTGGCGGAGCTGGGCTACGTCCGCACGGCCGGCGGCGGCTTCGAGCTCACCCCGCGCGTGCTCGACCTGGGCATGTCCTACGTTCTGTCCCGGGGCCTGTGGGAGGTGGCGCGCCCGCATATGGAACAGCTGGTCGCCCGGACCCGCGAATCTTCCTCGGTCGCGCAGCTCGACGGCGCGGACATCGTGTACGTGGCCCGGGTCGCCGTGCCGAAGATCGTCACCCTGGCCGTGACCATCGGCACTCGTTTCCCCGCGATGCAGACCTCGCTCGGCAAGGTTCTGCTGGCCGCGCTGCCGCCCGGCCAGGCCGAACAGGTCCTGGCCGACCCCAGCCGCTCGGGCGTCACCGCCCGCTGGCAGCCGGGTCCGGACGAGCGTGCCGCGGCCCTGCGCGAGGTGCGGGCCCGGGGCTGGGCCCTCACCGACGAGCAGCTGGCGCCGGGCATCCGCTCGGTGGCCGCGCCGCTGCGCGACGGCGACGGTCAGGTGATCGCGGCGCTGAACGTCACGGTGCACGCCGCCGAGACCCCGATTGAGGTGCTGACCGGGGAGTACCTGCCGCTGCTGCTGCAGACCGCGGGCGCGATCAGCGCCGACTGGGCCATCTGCCAGGCCGTCCCGCAGGTGGTCAAGCCCGGTGGCGGCCGTGCGTCCGCTGAGCGGACGGGTTGACGATCGTGGCCCCGCTGGCCGCGGCCCGCAGCCGCCGGCCCTTGCGGATGGCCCGGCCGAATCTGGCCGGTATGAACACGCTCCCGAGGCCAAGGTTGACCAGGCTCATGACCAGCAAGAAGACCGAGGGCTGAACGGCTGACCACCACAGGGTCAGGGAAACGAACATGACCGTGACCATGGTCAGCGTTACCGCGCCCAGCACCAGCTGTGCGGCTCGGACCCTGGGGGCGAGCGTAAGGTGCCTGGCCGTGCCGACCGCCGCGGCGGTCCACAGCCCGATGGCCACCCCTATCGCCACTCCGGCCGCCAGCAGGCCGAAGAACACCGCCCATGAGATGTTCAGCTCGTCCCATGACCGTGACCCCGAGACGACGATCACCCAAGCCAGGATGGCCCCTGCAACCACGGTTGCTCCCGTAGCCCGCACCACCCGACGCCGGATCTTCGGCCAGCCGCCCGCCCGCCAGAACCTGACCAGCGCCGGAACGGCCACTAGGCCGCTAGCCAGGACCACCGCGCCCGCCAAGGCGACCGTGGCCAGCAGCCCGTCGACCGCCGCCGTCTGCCATCCTCTGGCCCGCGGCGCCGGTTCCGCGAGGGCCTCCGGGAGGTTGGCCAGGACCACCCCGGTGATGAACAGGCTCCCCCATCCGCCCCGGTATGGCCCACGCTGCACGGCCGCCGCCCCGGCCCGTCGCGCCTGGTGGCCTCGCTCGCCCAGGCCGCCCCAGATCACGCCGAGCCGCAGCCGCCAGGCCGGCCGCCCCTCTTCCATGGTGTCCTGGATCAGGGCCAGCAGTTCCTCGCCGTACCGTTCCCGCCAGGCCCGGGGATACCAGCGCAGCAGGCTCGCGGGCTTCATGCCGGGTCCAGCCCGAGCCGGGTCAGCCCCGTGCGGGTTACCCGCCGCTGCTCGGCCAGCGCCTCGGCCAGGGCGGCCGAGCCTGGGGGAGTGATCCGGTACGGGCGACGCCGGTCGTCACTGCCCAGCGGCTCGATCAAGCCGCGTTCCACCAGCCGGGTGATCGCCCCGTACAGCGCGCCCGGGCCGAGCTTCACCCCGGCAAAGTCTTCGATGTCCTTGGCCAGCGCGTGCCCGTGCTTCGGCCCTTCGGCCAGGCTGACCAGGATGAGCAGCGGCGGATCATTCGCCCGCCGCAGCCCGCTGGTTGCCATGTTCCTTTTCTACTACGCCCTGCGTAGCTACGCAAGACGTAGTAGCTAGTCAAGCCGCTCGTAACGCGATGAAACCGGATTAGGGGTATGCAGTTGAGCGGAGTGACTGAGGAAGCGGTGTCGTCAGCGGCTGCTTTGGGCAGGTCGCGCGGGTTCGCGCCGCGGCCGGATTACCGGTAATGCTGCCATTGCCAGGGAGCACAGCGTGCTTCGTGATGCGCTGCTCCCGCGAAGCCTAGTGTGATGAAACCCGAGTTTCACTGCGCTAGGTCGTAGTGGATTGCCAGTTTCACTCCGCTCGCGTTGGACCTTGTTCAGATGCAGACGCCGGGTGAGCGGCGATCAGCAGCAGCGCGTCCAGCAGCCGCCACCAGTCCGCTTCGGCCAGTTCCCGGCCTAGCGCCTGCGCCAGCGCCGCCAGCGCCCCCACCAGCTGAGCGGACAGCTCGTCGGCGTCCCGCTCCAGCGCCGTGGCCATGGCCGTCGCCGAACGCCGGAACCGCTGCGTCCGGCCCAACCGGACGAGCGAAGCCGGGATCTCGGGTGCCGCTCCGGAGCCAGGCCCCTCGGGCGGGGCCAGTGTGACCACCAGCCGCAGGTCCAGGGCTTCGGCCAGCCGGCGCAGGGCAGCGGTGGTCGGGTTACCCCGGCCGTTTTCCAGGTTGGCGATGTAGGGCACGGACAGTCCGGCATCCGCGGCCACCGAAGCCACGGTGCGGCCGGCCGCGGTCCGTCTGGCCCGCAGCTGATGGCCGATCGCTGAATCCTCCACACCCCTCCAGTCTTGACAAGACACTAATGAGTAAAGCTATTCTGTCAGAATAGCTGATGGAGGGGCGGTGCTCATGTTCCAGGCCCTGCGGATACGGGACTTCCGGCTGCTGTGGGGCGGCAGCGTGATCAGCGCGCTCGGCACCTGGCTACTGGTGCTCGCCATTCCCGCTCACGTCCTCCTAGTCACCGGCTCGCTGCGTGACACCGGGCTCACGCTCGCCGCACAATACCTGCCGGTCCTGATCCTCGGCCCGGTGGCCGGGGTGGTCACCGACCGCTGGGACCGGCGTCGGCTGATGATCGCGACCACCGTATTCCGGGCGGGCGCGGTGGCCGCGATGCTGCTCGGTACCTCGCCCGATCGCTATTGGGTACTCTATGCCGCGCTGATCGCCGAGAGCAGCGGCGGCGTGCTGTACATCCCGGCCTGGCAGGCCCGCACGCCGGCCATCGTAGGCACCGGCAGGCTGTTGAGCAGCGCCAACTCGCTCAACGCGCTGGCCGACGGGGCGGTGCGCCTGATCGGCGGCCCGCTCGGCGGCATCCTGCTCGCCATCGTCGGCGTCCGGTGGCTGATCGCCGCCGATGCTCTCAGCTACCTGGCCGCCGCCGTCGCCCTGACCCTGACCTCCCGACGGCCCGCCGAAACCCGCCCGACCGCAACTGACTGCGCCGCAGCCGGCCGCTCCGCCGCAGCCGGCCGCCCCGCCAAGCCCGCGCGCCGTCGCGCCGCCATCAAGGCCGTGGCGCGCGACTTGGCCGAAGGCGCCCGCGTGCTGCGCGGCGAACCGATAGCCCGGGCGCTGCTGCTGGTCACGGTCATCTTCCTGGCCGCGAACGCGGCGCTCAGCGCGATGCTCATCCCGCTCGGGGTTCGCCGGCTGGGCGGCGCCGAAAACACCGGATTCGTACTATCCGCGCTCGGCGTAGGGTTCCTGCTCGCCGCCCCGGTGCTGCGGACGCTGCTGGACCGGTTCCAGCCGCGCACCCTGCTGGCCGCCACCTTGACCGCTACCGCCGTAGGGCAATTTGCCCTGTTCACCTCCTCCTCGCTCGCCACCGCGCTGCCCGCCGCGGCCGCGATCGGTATGTTCGGCTCGATGTCCGAGGTGATCCCGCAGACCGCGATGCAGCGCGTGATCCCCAACGCCGGCCTCGGCCGGATAAGCGCCGTGTTCCTGACCGGCGAGGCGGCCGTCGGGCTGCTCGGTTCCGTCGCCGGGCCCTTCCTGGCCCAGGTCGCGCATCTGGCCGGCTTGGCCGCCGCCGCCAGCTTGGTCACCCTGGCCGCCGCCGTCCTGGCCTGCCTATTCGTGCCGCGCCTGACCGCTATCGTCCCGGCCGCGTCAGGGCCCGGCTAGCACCAGGGGAGGGCGGCGGGAGGGCGGCGACGGCCCTGCCGCTGCTGACGTGACCCTTTCGGCCACAGCCGAAAGGATTGGCGTGCCCGGGAGCCGGCGGTGATCCTGGAGATGGAAACCACAGCCGGTGGTCCGAGCTGGCCATGATCCGGCCGATCATGGCCAGCCCACCGCCGGCCCGCACCGGGGCCGGGCCAGGCGTCAGGGGCTGACCGTGCGTCAGGGCTGACCGTTATCCGGCGCGCAGCACCCCCACGCCCAGCGGCGTGAGTATGTGCAGCACCGCGCTGCCCTTCCGGTGTGTGGTGATCAGGCCCGCGTCGCGCAGGATCGATGCGTGCTGGCTGGCCGCCGCGAGCGAGATGCCCACCCGGTCGGCGAGCTCGGTGGTGGTACAGCCTTCGGCGATGGTGCCCAGGACCGCGGCGCGGTTCCGGCCCACCAGCGCGGCCAGCAGGGCCGCGATGCCCTGTTCCAGGGTCGCCGCCGTGCCGGTCAGCATAGGCAGGTCGGCCAGCGGGCCGAGAGGCGGCCTGACCTGGATCTGCTCGAGATCATCGGCCGTGAAATGGATCCGCCAGACCATGACACTCAGGGTGGCCCACCGCCGGGTAATCGGTCAATCTCCGGGTTTGCCCGCCCGGCCTGGGGGAACAGCGATGACCATGACCCGAAAGGCCCTCTGGCTGCTTCCCGTATCCGTGGCGGCGGTGGTGGCCAGCCAGTGGCGGGACATCGTGCGCTACATCAAGATCCAGCAGATGTCGCGCGGCGCCCCGCCGGCCCCGCCTCCCGCCGACCCGCCCGCCGATCGCTTAATCGCGCTTGAGCCAGTCGCTTAGTCGCGCTTGAGCCACACCGAGGCGTGCGCGGGCTCCAGTGAGCGCTGGACCGCGCCCAGGAGATCCGCCTGCACCGCCACCGGGTCCACCTCATCCTGCAGGCGCGCGGCGAAGGCCCGGACGGTTAGTTCGGTGTCGTAGCCTGCCCGGTTGAACCGACGGTCCACGATCCGCTGCACCCGGCGCCGGACCGGGTTGAACAGCGCCGCCACCGCCAGGGTCGACACCGCCACCGCGACCGAGCCCTTGACCGGCAACAGGTTGTCGCCCAGGGCCACCACGCCGATGTAGCAGCCGACCAGCAGCCCGGTCACGACCGCGTAGGCCAGCGTCCGGGAGATGATCCGGTCGATGTCGTACAGCCGGTACCTGGTGATGGCGAGCCCGATGCTCAGCGGGAACGCGTTCACCGCCAGGATGGCCAGGCCCTCGGCCGCCTGGACCGCGTCCGACGGGTGCTGGTCCAAGGTGCCGCCCAAGATGATGATCGTGCCGCCCAGCCCGGACACCATCGCGCCCCACAGCAGCCACTTCAGCTGGGCGCGCTGCTCTCCCGGAGCACGGCGGTAGCGAACCGCCTGGCGGCCCAGGATCAGCACCCAGAACGCCACCAGGAGCGGGAGGATCAGCTGCTGGGCCGTGGCCAGCCAGGCGCCGCTGCCCGCCGGGCTGTCGATCACGGTCAGGTCGCCGCCGCTGCTCACCGCGATCCGGTGCCCGGCGATGGTGGCCACCGCGACCGCGTAGATGCTGGCCGGCCAGGTCCCCGCGACCGCCAGGTAGGCCCACAGCACCCGGCGCCATGCGCGGGTCAGCCGACCGTCGGGAAACAACAGCAGGGTCGATCCGAACGCCACGATCGTCGGCGCCCACAGCAGGTCGAGCAGGACCGCCGCCGGACCGAGCGGCAGGCTGTGATGGCCGAGCCGGTAGACCAGGACCGCGTATGACCCGCCCACGTTACTGAGGGCCAGGCCCAGCGCGCTGCCGAGCAGCAGCCAGCCCAGCGGGTTGCGTGGCTGGGCCCGGGCCACCACCACGCCGACCGCTCCGGTGGTAATCATGATGACCAGGTTCGGGACGGTCTGCGCCAGGTTCACCTGGTCGCTCAGGATGTCCAGCCAGAGCACCGCGGCCACTACGGCCACGGTGGTGCCGCCCAGGATGTTCGCCGTCATCGGCGAGGCCAGCCGCCATCGCGGTCTCGCCGTTCCCTCCCGCATGCCGCGACCGTACGCCCGGAGCGTTCCGAGAAGGTTACGAGCGGAACAGCGCGCTGTAGGCGTTGAGGGCGGGCTGTCCGCCCAGGTGGGCGTAGAGCACGGTCGAGTCGGGGCCGATCCGGCCGTCGCGGACCAGGTCGATCAACCCGGCCATCGACTTGCCCTCGTACACCGGGTCGATGATCATGCCTTCCAGCCGGCCGGTCAGCCGGATCGCGTCCAGCGTGGACCGGACCGGGATGCCGTAGTAATCGCCGGCCCAGCCCGCCAGCACCGTGATCTCGTCGTCTCGCAGGTCCCGGTCCAGCCCGATGAGCTCGGCGGTGTTCCGGGCGATCTTCTCGACCTGGGCGCGGGTCTCGTCGATCTTGGCCGACGCGTCGATGCCGATCACCTGGCGCGGCCGGTCCGGGTCGTCGGCCGCGGCGAAGCCGGCGATCATCCCGGCATGGGTGGAGCCGGTCACGCTGCACACGATGATCGTGTCGAAGAACACCCCGAGTTCGGCCTCTTGCTGGCGGACCTCGTAGGCCCAGTTCGCGAAGCCGAGGCCGCCCAGGCGGTGGTCGGACGCGCCGGCCGGGATCGGGTAGGGTGTCCCGCCCGCGGCGCGGACGTCGGCCAGCGCCTGTTCCCAGCTGCTCTTGATGCCGATGCCGAAGCCCTCGTCGACCAGCCGAACATCCGCGCCCATGATCCGGGAGAGCAGGATGTTGCCGACCCGGTCATTGACCGAGTCCGGCCAGTCGACCCAGCTCTCCTGGACCAGCAGCGCCTTCAGCCCCAGCTTGGCCGCGACCGCGGCGACCTGGCGGGTGTGGTTGGACTGCACGCCGCCGATCGAGACCAGGGTGTCCGCGCCCTGGGCCAGGGCGTCCGGGACCAGGTACTCCAGCTTGCGGGTCTTGTTCCCGCCGTAGGCCAGCCCGGAGTTGCAGTCCTCCCGCTTGGCCCAGATGGCCGCGCCGCCCAGGTGAGCGGTCAGCCGTTCCAGCGGGTGGACCGGGCTCGGCCCGAACAGCAGCGGATAGCGCGGGAAGTCAGCCAGGGACACGCAAACGCACCACCTAGAAGATGACGTACACCTTCCGGATAGTCTCGTGGATCTGCCAGGTCCCGGTCCAGCTGCGGGGGAACACCGCGATGTCGCCCGCGCCGACGTCGGTCGGCTCGCCGCCATCTGGCGTCACCGTCATCCGGCCGGACACGATGTGCACGACCTCGTTGGTCTCCAGGCTCCACCGGGACGGGCCCGCCGTGCACTCCCAGACGCCCGCTTCCTGGTCGCCCTCGCCGGTCCACAGCGTGGTCCCGGAAGTCTGCATCGGCGCGCCAGTCGCCTCGTCCAGCGGCCCCCAGTCCTCGAGTTTGGCCTCGGCGGCATCGGCCAGGAACGGGGTGACAGTAATCATGGAGCGGAGATCCTTTCCGGGAAGGGCAGGGCAATGGGGTCGGTGGCCAGGCGGCTGCGCCCGGCCTCGTCGAAGCGGTCCAGGCCGAGCGGGGTCACGTCGAGCACGTCGGTCTTGCCGGTGAGCGCCACGTCGGCGGCCGCCCTCGCCACCGCGGGGCCCCACATCATGCCCGCCCCGCCGGCGCTGGCCACGGTGACGTGCTCCAGCCCGGGCGCGCGGCCGATGATAGGCAGGTGGTCCGGGGTGTAGTCGATGGTCGCGGCCCAGATCCGGCGCAGCCCGAGGCCGGCCGTGACGGGGACCAGCGTGGCCAGCCGGGCCCGCATCGTGGCCAGGTAGTCCTCGTCCACCTCGCGGTTCTCGCCAGGGGCTTCGTCCGGGTTGCTCATCCCGAACAGCAGCCCGCCCTCTTCCGGCCGCCAGTACAGCCCCGCGGCCAGGTCGAAGACCATCGGTACCCGCGAGCGATCCAGATCCGGGTGCCGCTCGGTCACCGCGACCTGGTGCCGGACGCCGCCCGCCGGGATACGCAGGCCAGCCAGCCGGCCGACCGCGCCGAGCTTCGGTCCGCCGGTGAGCACCACCAGGCCTGCGTCGATGCGCCCCTGGCTGGTCTGGATGCCGCTTCGGGTCAGCCCGCTGAACGCCACGTGTTCGGCCACCTCGACCCCGCTGCGCAGCAGCGCCACCGTATAGGCGGCCACGTTCCGGGGCGGCGTGATGAACCCGTCCTGGGCGCAGAACGTGCCGCCCAGCGTCTGTCCGGGCGCCAGCGTCGGGTTGGCCCGGTCCACCTCGTCCGGATCGAGCCAGCGCACCGGCACGCCCAGCGCGGTCTGCATGGCCAGCCGCTCGCGGGCCGCCACGATGTCGGCCTCGGTGAAGCAGGGGATCAGGTAGCCCTGCTCGGTGAACCCCGAGTCGGTACCGATCTCGTCCCGCTGGCGCAGGTAAAACTGGCGCGACCAGACCCCCAGCCGGACCGCCTCGGGCGTCCCGCCCTGCATCCGGACCACGCCCGCCGCCCGGCTGCTCGCACCCTGCCCGAGTTGGTCCTTCTCGACTAGCACCACCCGGTCCAGCCCGGCCTGGCGCAGGAAGTAGGCACACCACGCGCCGACCGTCCCGCCGCCCACCACCACCGCGTCAGCGATCTTCACAGCTCACCACCCCAGCGGTCCTCATTGGCACACAATCGATGCTGGCATAGACTGAACATTCAGTCAATACAGCTGCACGCCCGAGAGAGGACCCGCCGGATGTACGGCTTGTCGACCGAAGACCTGGCCATCCAGGCCCGGGCCCGCGCTTTCGCGGACGAGCTCATCCCCTTCGAGGAGCAGGCCGAAGCCTCCGGCGGAGAGCTGCCCGCCGACGTGACCGCGGGCCACGCCAAGCGCGCCCGCGAACTGGGCCTGCACTCGACCAACATGCCGGTTGAGCTCGGTGGCGGCGGCTGCACCACGTTGCAGCAGGTGCTGGTCCAGGAGCAGGTGGGCAGGGTGACCAACGCGCTGGGCTGGGTGGCGGCCACCCCGCCGTCCTGGTTGCCCGAGGTGGCCACCGCGGACCAGATCGAGCGCTACGTGCGGCCCGCGATCAGCGGCGAGCGGGAAGAGTGTTACGCGATCACCGAGGAACGCGCGGGTTCCGACGTCGATGCCATCGAGGCCACCGCCCGCCGCGACGGCGACCACTACCTGCTCAACGGGGTCAAGTGGCATGTGACCTCGTACAACACCGCCGACTTCGCCTTCTTCCAGGCCCGGCTGCGCGGCGGTGCGCACGATGGCGAGCACGCCATGTTCCTGGTCGACCTGCCCAGCCCCGGGGTCCGGGTCGTCCGCACCCCGGCCTACACCCACACGATCAGCCACCATCACCCGGTCGTCGCGTTCGAGGACGTGCACGTTCCGGCCGCGAACCTGGTCGGCGCCGAAGGCGACGGGATGGCCTTCGCCTACGAGTGGTTCCGCTTCGAGCGGCTGATGGTCGCGGCCCGCTGCCTCGGAGCCGCGGAAAGGCTCACGGCGGAGATGACCTCGTTCGCCGCCACCCGGCGGTCGGGCGGCGGCGCGATCAGCGAGCACGGACTGGTGGCCGGCATGCTCGCCGACAGCCTGACCGAGCTGTTCGCTGCCCGGGCCCTGGCCTACGAGACCGCGCGCGGCATCGACCGCGGTATCGACACCAAGATCTCGCACGCCCAGTGCTCCATGGCCAAGCTCTACTGCTCCGAGATGGCAGGCCGGGTCGCCGACCGCGCCGTCCAGGTCTTCGGCGGCCGCGGTTACATGCGCGAGAACGTGGCCGAACGCTTCTTCCGCGAGCTGCGCGTCGAGCGCATCTGGGAAGGCACCAGCGAGATCCAGCGCATGATCATCGCCCGCCAGATGACCAAACGCGGCCCCGCCAACCTCGCGTAGCACCAGCCTCGCTACGATTTGCGTGCATCGCGCTGCTGGCGAGGTACCGGTGACCACAGGACCGGAAGAAGGAGCAGAGGCGGGCCGCGGCCATTTCAGGGCGGCTCACGCCGACCGCGAGCACGTGATCGACACCCTCAAGACCGCCTTCGCGGACGGTCGGCTGAGCAAAGACGAGCTTGACGCGCGCGCAGGCCGGGCGTTCACCGTACGAACCTAGCCGAGGAAGTAGCCCGCCGGCAGGCTGGCCTCGATGGCGGCCATCACGGCCGGGTCATCGGGCACCGTCCGCGGCCGGAACCGGGCCGCCACCGTGCCGTCCGGCCGGACCAGGAACTTCTCGAAGTTCCACATGATGTCGCCGGCCTCGCCGTTCGCGTCCGGCACCGCGGTCAAGACGTCGTAGATGGGATGCCGTCCGGCCCCGTTCACCTCGACCTTCTCGAACATCGGGAACGTGACCCCGTAGGTCGCCGAGCAGAACTCGGCGATCTCTTCCGAGCTGCCCGGTTCCTGGCCGCCGAACTGGTTGCACGGGAAGCCCACCACCGCGAGCCCGCGCGCGGCGAACTGCTCGTGGAGCTGCTCCAGCGCGGTGTACTGCGGCGTGAGCCCGCACTTGGAGGCCACGTTCACGATCAGCAGCGCCGATCCGGGCGCGGCGGAGCCGAGCGAGGAGTCCTGCCCGGTCAGGGTCTTTACCAGGATGTCAAGGATGGTCACCCTGCAAAGTTACCCGCCGCCCAGCCGACCTCGCCCAGGTAGCCTCGAGCGATGGTAGTGACGAACGAGTACACCGCGTCCTCGTCGGGCGCCAGCGGCCCCGGTGATGCGTGCAGCGAGGAAAGCCCGCGCTGTACCGACTCGCACGCCCCCCAGTCCTGCCGGTTGGTGATGTCCCAGAAGTCCACCGCGTACGCCGGGTCGAAGCCGGGCTCCGAAACCGCCTCGGGCGCGAACGCCCAGGTGCACTCGATCCGGGTCCGGTCCGCGGCCACCGGGACCAGCCGGTGCGTCATCACGTAGTCCGGATGCAGGCTGAGCAGGACGTTCGGCAAGATGTTGACGTAGATGACGGTGCGCAGGCCCTGCGCGTCCAGCCCGCGCAGCGGCACGCCGTCGCTCGACCCGGACAGCGACATGGTGGCCATGCCGTCCCGCAGGTCCATCCAGCCGCCTACCCAGGGGCCGTCCGCGGCGTAGTTCTCGCCGCTCTTGGGCGGGCTGACCCGGCACAGCTCGGGGTGGATGGACGGGCAGTGGTAGCACTCGTGGTAGTTCTCGGTCAGGATCTTCCAGTTGGCCGCGGCGTCGTAGCTGTGCCGTCCGGCCGTCACCAGCCGCTCCGGCTCGTAGGGCGCGATGATCTCGTCCAGCTTGGCCAGCGACTCATCCAAAGCAGGCGCAGCGCCGCCCGACGCGTCCACGAACACCAGCCCGTGCCATTCGGTCACCGGCAGCGACGCCAGGCCCCACGACCCGAAGTCAAAGCCAGGTACCTTCTTGAAGCTCCCGGCCGCCCGCAGGTCTCCGCCCAGGGTGTAGGTCCAGGCGTGGTACGGGCAGATGATCATCCGGGCCTGCGCGGAATCACCGCACGGCAGCAGCTCGTGCCCGCGGTGACGGCAGGTGTTCGCGAACGCCCGCAGCTCGCCGTCCTCGCCCCGGACCAGCAGCACGCTGCCCAACCCGGTCGCCTCGGCCCGCTGGTCGCCCGCCGAGGGCAGCTGCTCGCTACGCGCCACGCACATCCAGTCGCCGCCGAAGAAGTGCTGCTGCTCCCACTCGAACACCGCCGGGTCCACGTACGCGGCCCGCGGCAACATCCGGCTCTCCCCGAACGGACGCAGTGCCTGCTGCACCTCGGCCCGGTCCAGCGGAGCCAGCTCGCGTCGGTAACCCACATCTTGACTGACCATACAGTCAAGCCTAAACTGCCGCCCCGAGCCCTGTCCACCCGCGAAGCCGCCGGACACCGACGCAACGGCTTACGGCGCGGTATCGGAGGTGACGCCCACGTCCACGGTCACCCAGCCCTTGCTTCCGCCGGGCCCGCTGGCCGCGATCCGCCAGTACCCGGCGGCCGGGAACGAGACCGTCATCGAGGCCTGGCCGGCGGCCAGCGACACCGAGGCCGGGAACGACGACGGCACCGACGCCCCCGGCGGCGCCGCCACCGATAGCGCGACCGGTCCGTTCACCGCGGAATCGAGCACCAGCCCCCCGGTCTCCGCCTCCAGGTTGATCGTCACCGAACGCCCCGGGCTCGTCACCCTCACATCCGTCAGGATCCCGCCCGGGCCATGGAACCCGATGGTGTCCGAAGGCGCGCGCGGCACCGCGGGCGGCGCCAGCGGCGACTGACCGAAGTCGAACGCGGAGAACAGGTCGTTCTGCCTGGCGTTGAGCGGCGTCAGCGCAGGCAGGCCCCACAGTTTCTGCATGAATGACAGGGTCGAGACGTTGGTGGACTGCTGGTGGTACACCCCGCGCCGGGCGTACGGGCTGATGATGATCATCGGGGTCCGGGCCCCGTAGCCGGTGCTGGCCGCGGGAGCCACGTGGTCCCACAAGCCGCCGCTCTCGTCGTAGGTGACGAAGATGGCCGTCGAGTCCCAGTACTTGCTGTGCGCGACCGCGTTGACCAGTTGCCCGACCCACGCATCACCCTCCGAGATGTCCTCGGGCGGCTCGGTGCTGTAGCCCACGCCGGGCCGGACAAAGGAGAACGCCGGCAACGACCCAGCGGCCAGGTCGGCGAAGAACGCCGATCCCGTGGTCAGGCCGGCCGCATGCCCCGGCGGCAGCAGCAACGGCCAGATCGTCCCGGTCAGCGCCGACGGCGGCAGCGCGTAGTAGATCTTCCAGCTGCGTTTGTGCGCAGTCAGCTCGTCGAAGATGGAGTTCCAGGGCTGGGTCGGGCCCGGCTCCAGGTTGTTGTAGACCCAGCCGTGATCGGTACCGTTCAGCGCGGTCATCACGTTGGGCTGGGTCGGGGCGATCACCGGCTGGAAGTTGTGGTCGGCCAGTTCGTAGGCCGACGCCAGGTACTGCTCATCGGGGTCGAATTGCGGGCCGAATTCGGTAATCGCGGCCATGCCGTCTTGCGGGAAAACCGTGTAGTGGTCCATCAGGTAGCCACGGCCCGGCTGATAGTCCATGGCCATCTGCTCCGCGACGGTGCTGTTGTTGATCGAACCGGTCACGTCGCCCTCGTTACCCGTGGCCCAGACCGGCGGCACGTTGGGCGCCGAGTCGAAGCAGGCGTTCGGGTTCAGCAGTGAGGTGTTCGCCGGGATGCCGTCGGCCCCCGCGAACGACCCGAACAGGTTGTCGAAGGAGTGGTTCTCGATCATGATCTCGATGACGTGCGTGACCGGCACGTGCGGAGCCGTCCCGGCGTCCGCCACCGCCCGGGAGGGCGCCCCCACGGCGGCCGCCGTCGCGGCCGCAGCCAGGAGCGATATGCCGCCAGCGACCAGAGGTCTGGAGTGCTTCACGGGACCCATTGTGCCGGCGCCCGGCCGCCCAGTCCTGTTCCGCGCCCCGCGTTTGGTGCTTATTTCGCGGCTATAACGCAGCTAGACGCCTCGATCGTTGATCTTGCGTGCGTACTGCCGTGGTACGGATACTGCAAGCATGGGCGACCGAAATGTACTCGGCGGGGAACTCGAGCCATGCGGAACCGATCCTCTCACCGGGTTCTATCGGGACGGGTGCTGCACCACTGGCCCCGAAGACCTCGGTAGTCACACGATTTGCGCGGTGGTGACCGCGGAGTTTCTTGCGCACCAGCGCGGCATCGGCAATGACCTGTCCACGCCGATGCCGCAATTCAGCTTCCCCGGACTGGTCCCGGGGGACAGGTGGTGCGTGACCGCGGCGAACTGGCTGCGCGCGCACCGCGACGGCGCCGCCGCCCCCGTGGTTCTGGCCTCGACCCACGAGCGCGCGCTGGAGATCGTCCCGCTCGACGTGCTCAGGCAGTACTCCGTCGACGTCCCCGCCGACGCTGCCGCCCTCGACGAATAACTGCTTCAAGATCTTTATACCGAACGGGCCGTGGTACCTGCCCCAGGCCAGGGCGGAGAGCGTCCCGGCGCAGGAGGGGGCGCGTATGAGCAGCAGCGGCAAGGTCAGCGTCGGCACGCCGACCCGGCTGAGGTCCTTCGATCCGGTGCGGCTCGCCGATCTGGAGTACCGGGCCTGGGTCGGGTACTACCTGCGTAAGTGGCCGCGAGTGCTGCTCGCCTCGGTCGGCCTGGTCCGGGTGGGCTTCGGCATGGACTGGTTCCGGACCCTGCACGGCGCCTGGCTGGTCCTGCGGGCCAACCAGCTGTGGGCCCCGTATCCCGACAATCACCCCCAGCGGGCCCAGGCCTGCATGCGGCGCTTCTACGCCCTGGTCCGGCTCACCTATGGCGAACCCGGCAACCCGGCCAAAGCCGCCGAGCTCGAGGTCGACTGGTGGCGCGTGCACCGTGAGGGCCAGTACCGGAATGGGTCACGAGTGGTGGACGACTCCGAGCCGGCCGAGGAACTGGTGGAGTCGCTCACCCGGCTGTACTGCTACCTGTACGGCGAACCCGAGGCGGTCCTGCGGCCGGCCGCGGCGCACCGGGCCCGGGCCATGGACCTGTCCGATGAGTGGATCCGCGAGGGCTGCCAGCCGGACAGTCGGCTGCTTCCGCTGGAGCACGCCGCGCTGGTCCGTTCCTACGCCGCCCTGCTCGCCGCCGTCCACCACTAGGCCCGGCCCCCTAAGATGGCTGCCCCTAGTATCGGCGTATGACCGATGCGGATCGGCCGGGACCTGCGCCGAACGACATCGCGGCGCAGCGGGCGGCCGATGCGGACCGGGACGCCATCGCCGAGCGCCTGCGGATCGCGGCCCGGGAGGGCCGGCTCGAGCTGTGGGAGCTCGACGACCGGCTCGGCCGGACCTACCAGGCCAAGACCTATGGTGAGCTCGCGACCCTGGTCGCGGACCTGCCCGCGCAGCCGCCGTTCGTGTCCTACCCGGGCATCGGCTTCGAGCCGGGCACGCTGGTCCTGCGGACCACGACGCCGAACATCAAGCAGGCCGGCCGGTGGATCGTCCCGCGGCGGATCACCGCCGAGTCCACCACCGGATGGATCACGATCGACTTCACCCAGGCTTCGTGCGCCTACCGCGAGGTCACCGTGGAGGTGGTCACCCACACCGGCTGGATCCAGCTGATCCTGCCCGAAGGCTGGGCGGCTCGCGTCGGCCCGCTGAGCACCTACACCGGGCACATCAGCAACCGGGCCGCCTACACGGCCGACCTCGGCGCGC
Source organism: uncultured Actinomycetes bacterium (assembly GCA_963787645.1). GTDB lineage: Bacteria > Actinomycetota > Actinomycetes > Streptosporangiales > Streptosporangiaceae > Palsa-504. Next base: position 366,839 of record CAWBDS010000002.1, read on the forward strand.
CGACCGTACTCGTCACCGGCCACCCGCTGTTCGGCTACATCAAGATCAGGCAGCGCCGGCGGCGCCGTTAGGATGAGGAGGATGGTTGCCTCCGTCGCCGTCCTGTCCGACGTCCACGGCGTCCTTCCCGCCCTGGACGCGGTGCTGGCCGAGCCCGACGTCCAGCGGGCCGAGCGCATCGTGCTCACCGGAGATATCGCCGCCGGACCGCAGCCGGTGCCGGTCCTGGACCGGCTGCTCGCGCTGGGCAACCGGGTCACCTGGGTACGGGGCAACGCCGACCGGGAACTGGTCGAACTGGCCCGCGGCCAGACCGATGACGTCGGCGACCCGATCGCGCCCTGGGCGGCCCGGCAGCTCACCGCCGGCCACGTGGACTGGCTGGCGCGGCTGCCCTACCCGGTGACGCTGGACGTCGACGGCTTCGGCGCGGTGCTCTTCTGCCACGCCACGCCGCGCGACGACCAGGAGGTCGTGGTCGTGGACTCGCGCCTGGAACGCTGGGCCGAAGTCCTGTCCGGGCTGCCCGCCGAGGTGATGACCGTGGTCTGCGGGCACACGCACATGCCGTTCACCCGGCTCGCGCACCGGCGGCAGATCGTCAACCCGGGCAGTGTCGGCATGCCGTACGGCCGCCAGGGCGCGCACTGGGCCCTGCTGGCCGGCGGCGGGGTCACCATGCGGCGCACCGCCTACGACCCCGATCAGGCCTGCGAGCTGGTCAAGGAACAATCGTCCTATCCCGATGTGGCCGAATGGGCCGACTACTTCCTGCACGCCCGGGCCAGCGACGCCGACGCCCTCGCGGCCATGGCGCCGCGCGACGGACGCGGGGAGCGCCCGTGACCGAGCCCGCGATCGAGCCGGTCCGCGATGGGGACCTGGCCGAGATCATGCACAACCTCCGGCGGTTCTGGGGTGACCACCCGAACCTCGAGATGCTGCGCCACTTCCATCATCCGATCTTTTTCCGCGAGTTCGCCGACACCGCCTTCGTGGCCCGGGACGCCGACGGCCAGATCGCCGCCTACCTGCTCGGCTTCGTCGCGCCCACCGGGGACGGATACATCCACTTCATCGCGGTGCGTGAGGACCGCCGCGGCCTGGGCTTGGCCCGGCGGCTGTACGAAAGGTTCACCGCCACGGCCCTCGATCGCGGGGCGACCGGCCTGAAGGCCCTGACCAGTCCCGGTAACGAGCAGTCGATCGCGTTTCACCGGCGGATGGGTTTCACGCAGCTGACCCTGGATGAGGACTACGCGGGCAGCGGCCGGACCCGCGTGGTCATGCGCCGCCCGCTGGCCGGCCCACCAGGCTCGTCTCCATAACTGAGACATAGCCGTGGCATTCTGGGTCCAGAGGGAGGGGACCCATGCCGTCGCAGACGCCGGGTAGCGCCGCTTCGGGCCCGGAGCGCCCGCTCGCGACCTACGCCTCCATCGCGCACGTCGCCCGGGTCTACGACTACCTGCTAGGCGGCAAGGACAACTTCGCCGCGGACCGCGAGGCCGCCGAGCAAGCCATGCGGATCAACCCGGACATCGTGTCCACCGCCCGGGCCAACCGGGCCTTCCTGATCCGCACCACGAGCTACCTGGTCAGCCAGGTCGGCATCCGCCAGTTCCTGGACATCGGCACCGGCATGCCGACCAACAACAACATCCACGAGGTGGCCCAGTCCATCTCGCCCGAGGCCCGCATCGTCTACGTGGATCACGATCCGATCGTCTCGACCCACGCCCGGGCCCTGCTGACCAGCGTCCCTCAGGGCGCCACCGACTACCTCGAGGCCGACCTGCGCGACCCGGCCAAGATCTTGGCCGGGGCCGCGCGGACGCTGGACTTCAGCCAGCCGGTGGCCATCATGCTGATCTCCATCCTGCACCTCATCCTGGACCGCGACGACCCATACAACCTGGTCAGCCAGCTAGTCAACGCGGTGGTCCCGGGCAGCTACGTGGTGATCAGCCACGCGGCCAGCGACATCGACACCGGGGCCATGATCAGCATGGCCAACCGGCTCAACGAGCTCATGGCCCAGCAGGCGGTGCCCCGCACCCACCGCGAGGTCGCCGCCTTCTTCGCCGGTCTCGACCTGCTCGAGCCCGGCCTGGTCCGGGTCCCCGAATGGCGCCCCGCCTCGGTCAGCGAGTCCGCCGTCCGCGCCCAGATGTGGGGCGCCATCGCCCGCAAGCCCTGACTCCGCCAGCCGGGACCGCGGCGGCCCTATGGAAGATCCGCGCGATGCGCGCTGTTCGGACCAGACGTGGACCCAGACGTGGACCCAGACGTGGACAATGCCCTCACCTTCGGCCCGGAACAGGTGCCGCTCTCGATTCTCGACCTGGCCCCGGTACCGGAGGGCGGGACCGCCGGCGACGCGCTGCGCGCCACCATCGACCTGGCCCGGCACGCCGAGCGGCTCGGGTTCCACCGGTTCTGGGTCGCGGAGCACCACAACATGCCCGGCATCGCCAGCTCGGCGCCGCCGGTGCTGATCGGTCACCTGGCCGACGCGACCACCACCATGCGCATCGGGTCCGGCGGCGTCATGCTGCCCAACCATGTCTCGTTGGTGGTCGCCGAACAGTTCGGCATGCTCGAGGCGCTCCATCCCGGCCGGATCGACCTGGGTATCGGCCGCGCGCCGGGTACCGACCAGGTCACGGCGGCCGCGCTGCGCCGCTCGCCCGAGGCGCTGTCGGCCGACGACTTCCCCGACCAGCTCATGGACCTGCTCGGGTACTTCACCGGGCGCTGGCCCGAAGGCCACCCGTTCGCCCAGATCACCGCGGTCCCCGGCCGGGGTAATCAGCCCGCCATGTGGCTGCTCGGCTCGAGCGGATACAGCGCCCAGGTGGCCGGGCTGCTCGGACTCCCGTTCGCCTTCGCGCATCACTTCAGCCCGGCCAACACCCTGCCCGCGCTGGCTCTGTACCGAGAGCACTTCCGCCCGGGCGAGGTGCTCGACCGGCCCTACGCCATGGTCGCGGCCGCCGTGGTCTGCGCCGACACCGACGACCGGGCTCGCTTCCTGGCCGGATCGGGGTCGCTGGCATTCCTGAAGCTGCGCTCCGGCCGCCCCGGGCCGCTGCCCTCTCCGCAGGAGGCCGAGGCTTACCCGTACACCGACCTCGATCGGGCGTACATCCTGGACCGGCAGGCCACCCAGATCATCGGCGCGCCCGACACGGTCCGCCGCGGCCTGACCGAGCTGCTGACGGCCACCGACGCCGACGAGCTGATGCTCACCACCATGGTCTTCGCCCCGGCCGACCGGCTGCGTTCCTTCGAGCTGGTCGCCGGCCTGGCCCGGGTCACGGACGCGGCGTATTCGGGTCAAGCGGGACCGCCTGAGCGGTAATCACGTCGAGCGAGGTCATTTCCGGGTGCGTGAACGCGTTCAGCGTCCAGTCGGTCAGCACCCGCAACCGGTTCCCCGGCATTACTCCCAGATGGTAGGTCCGGGTCACGACGTTGGCGGGCAGCCCGGACAGCGGCACGTTCAGCGGGTTCGCCGCGGCCGCCAGCCCGCCCAGGTCGACCAGGAAGCCCAGGTCGTGATGCTTGTAGGCGCGGGCCGTGCCGCTGGTGAGCGAGGCCACGACGTTCCGCGCCACCAGCTTGCCCTGCCGCTGGGCGTGCTGTGCGGTCATGCCGCACACCTCGCCGGGCCGGGTCAGGTCGGGGACCGCGGCGCAGTCGCCGCAGGCGTAGATGTCCGGAGCGTCGGGCACCTTCATGAACTCGTCGACCACCAGCCGGCCATGGTCGGTCGGCAGGCTCAGGCCCTCCATGAGCGGGTCGGCGCGCACGCCGACGCACCAGATCAGCGACCGGGTGGGCACCTTCTCCCCGGTGGACAGCTGCACGTAGCCGTCCAGCGCGTCCGACACCGACTGGCCCATGCGGACCTCCACGCCGCGGTGCCGCAGCACCCGGTCGGCGGTCTTGGATAGCCGCGGGTCCAGCTGGGGCAGCAGCCGCGGCGCAGTGTCCAGCAGCATCCACCGGACCTCCTGGCCCGCCAGCCCGGGCATCGTCTTGGCCAGCTGCCTCGTCATCAGCTGGCCGTTCGCCGTGACCTCGGTACCGGTGTAACCGGCGCCGACCACGACGAAGGTGCAGCGCGCCCGGCGTTCCTCCGGATCGGTCGCGACCGAGGCCAGCTCAAGCTGGCGGACCATGTGGTCGTGCAGGTACACGGCTTCGGTGATGGTGCGGAATCCGTGCGCGTAGTCCGCCACGCCGGGAATCGGCAGCAGCTTGTTCACGCTGCCCGCGGTCAGGATCAGTCGGTCGTAACTGACCTGGCCCGACGTGCCTTCCGGCCCTTGCCACTCCACCACCTTCTGCTTGGCGTCGATATGGTTGACCTTGCCGAGCACGAACCGCGTCTTGCGCAGTCGGCGGGGCAGCGCCGCCCGGATATGCTCCGAGTCAATCAACCCGCTCGCTACCTGCGGCATCAGCGGCAGGTACAGGAAATAGTCGGTCGAGTTGATCACCACGATCTCGGTCGTGGCGCTGGCCAGCCGGGACAGCTCCCGCGCCGCGTTGAATCCGGCGAATCCCGCTCCCACGACCACCACGCGCTGCCCTTTGGCCGAGCCTGCCATCACGGTCCTCCACGCCACTGAGGTCTGGTTGTCGCTTCCAGCATGCCCCCCGGCCTGATTCAGGCCGGCCCGGGCTGTCCGTAACGTTCATTCGTTAAAAGAGGCACCAAGATAAAACGCGCCGTAACGCTTTCATATCGTTGGCTTCCTAGGCTCGTGATCAGTTGAACAGACCGTCAGCGCCAGGAGGACGCCATGACCGAGCAGACCGGATCCAAGACCGCGGCCACCCAGCAACCGCGCGATGCCAGCCACTGGGCGGCCAAGGTCGACCGGCTGCAGGTGCAGGCGCGTGCTGGCGTGCGGGGGACCAACGTGGCGGGCAAGCGCGTCACCGGCCCGGTCCAGGGGTTCGGCAAGCTGTGGCAGAAGACCTACTCCGTCGACATCGGCCCCGAAACCTCACCCCAGGACGCGATCGCGGTGTGGAAGGCGCACTTCCCGGAGTTCTGGCCCCGCGGGAACCGCTTCGCGGGCGCTCTGACCGGCATCAGCCCGGGCGACGTGGCCCTGCTCGACATCGCCGTGGGCGGCGGGATGAAGATGTCCACCGGCGTGTTCGTGCTGTACGCCGACGCCGAGTCGTTCACCTTCGCCACCCCGCAGGGCCACCAGTTCGCGGGCTGGATCACGTTCTCGGCTGAGCGCTCCGGCGCGGCCACCGTCGTGCAGACCCAGGTCCTGCTCCGGGCCGGTGACCCCCTTTACGAGCTGGGCATGCCGGTCATGCACCGGATGGAAGACCGCTTCTGGGTCCAGACCATGACCGCGCTGGCCGAGCGGCTGGGCGTGACCGATCCGGCCGTCCAGGCCAGGTCCGTCGTGATGGACCCCAAGCGCCAGTGGCGCCGCGCGGGCAACGTGTGGCACAACGCCATGGCCCGCAGCGTCCTGCAGACCGTCATTCCCGTCCGCCGCCGCGCCTGAGCCGGGTCCCCCCGGCTGCGGGCGGCCTCGGTCCGAGGTACTTGGCGCCACGGCGGGTGGGGAGAATCGGACGCCCGGGTTGTCCATCGTCAAGGCGCCCTCGGGTAGGCCGCCTCCGGTCGACGCGAATGCGGCGATCGTGTGGATGCCGGGTACGGCGGCTGGGTTGTCGAGGTCCTCGAGCAGCAAGACCAGGTCCGTCGTTCCGGCGGGCAGGGCGCCCCAGGCGAGGGCGGGCGAGATCTCCTCGCCGATGAACTTCCCGCCGTGCTTGGCCGGGATGACCTGCCCGTCACCGAAGCTGGGGGAGCTGAGCGCGATGCGGTTCTCGGTCGCGAGCTCGGGGGTGTTGGCGATGCTCGCGGCTTCGTCCGGGCGCCGATTGCGCAGTGCCCAGCCGAGGGGAAGGAGAACAACTTCTACGGGATGCATGGTGCTCCTGTTCAAGAGTCGGCGATGCGCAGGAGGAGTGGGGCGACCCGGGCGATGTCGTCGCGTTCGGCGGCGGTGAGTTCGGCGAGCCGGCCGTTCAGCCAGTCCCGGCGGTGCCGACGCGACGCCGTGACCGCTGCCCGACCCGGTTCGGTCAGGCTGAACAAGACCTGGCGCCGGTCCTGCGTCCCACGGGACTTAGTTACGTAGCCGAGTTGCTCGAGCCGCCGGACCGTCTGACTCATCGAGCCGAGCGTGACCCGCGCGGTCTCGGCGAGGTCGCTCAGGCTCATCCGGTCCTGCCTTGTGCCAGTCCACCACGCCGACGCGATCGGTGCCGTACAGCACGATCAGTACCCCGCTGTCCTCGTCGAGCAGCCCCGCCTCGGTCCAGGACTTCCGCAGCTGGTGCGGATCGCCCCAGCCGTGCCATTCGTAAGGGCCTAGGGCGTCCGGGTCGCCCGTCAGGCTCTCGAGCCATGACAGATCGTCTTGCAGCACCGGCCGGAGGATCACCTGGCCATCCATGAGGGGAGCGTACCGCTGCGCAACGTCAGGGTTTGGTGTCTATGGCACAGTCCTGAGTGTGCCGTTGGACGATCTGCCGGACTGGTTGCCGGGTTGGTGCCTTGATCACCTGGGTGCTGAACCCGCCAGCGTGCTGTTCCGGCTGCGGCAGGTCTCGACGGTGTTCGGTCTGCGGCTGGCTGATGGCCGGGACGTGGTGGTCAAGGCCCGCGCGGACGACGGCCGGGCCGTCTCGTGTGTCACGGCGCAGGCCCGGCTGGCCGAGCGCGGATTCCCGTGCGCCCGGCCGCTCACCCCGGCGACCAGTGCCGGTGCGCTGGCGGTGCACGCCGAGGAGTTCCGGCCCGGTGGCCAGGTGCTGGGCGGGGACTGGCCGGAGGTGGCCGTGCGCTACGCGCAGGTGTTCGCCGATCTCATGGCCGAACTAGCCGACGTGGCCGTCGCGCCGCCGCTCCCCAATCCGCCCTGGGTGCGCTGGGACCACGCCGATTCCGGGCTGTGGCCGGCGATCGGCTGGCTGGATAACCGGGACCAGCGCGTCGTACCCGCGTACGTCGTTGAGGCGGCCGAGCGGGCTCGCGGGCGGCTACTGGCCGCCGGCCTGCCGTGCGTGCTGGGCCACGCCGACTTCGAGGCGCAGAACCTGCGCTGGCAAGGTCAGCAGGTGTGGGCGGTGCACGACTGGGACAGCCTGGCCTGGCAGCCGGAGGCGGCGCTGGCCGGAGCGGCGAGCGGGTCGTTCGCCAGCGCCGGGCCGCCGACGCTGGCGTCGATCGAAAGCTCGCAGGCGTTCCTTGCCGCCTATCAGGACATCCGGGGACGCGTGTTCACGCCCGTGGAGCTGGAGATCGCGTGGGCGGCCAGCGTGTGGATGGCCGCGTACAACGCCCGCGAGCAGGCTCTGCTCGGCGACCCTCCGCTGTCCGGCCAGGCGCTCCGGACCCAGGCGGCCGAACGCCTCCGCCGGGCTAATGCGGGGTGACCTACTGGTGCCGGATGTTGCGGTACCGGTTCACCACGGCCGTGCCCAGGGCGGCGACGGCGACGATGACCCATATCACCAGGACCGGGACGACCATGCCCTTATTGCCGTGCTCGGCGATGATGGCCACCAGGCCGGTGATCCCGGCGCCGATCGCGGTACCCAGCATCAAGGTCTGGTGCCCACCCGGCGGGGCCGTGTATGCGAGCGGTCGGGCACCATGCGGGCGAGCACCAAGCTTGGCGTCGACCCGCTTGTCAATCTCGGCGCCGATCCGGTCGATCAAGCTCTCGGCCACCGCATCGTCGTATGCGTTACCCAATTCGCGATGCGCCGCCGCGGCAGCGGAAATGTCGTTGCGGGTTGCCTGGTCCATGGCCGCAAGATACATCTTGACTGTCGGACGGGTCCACGATCGGACCCGTGTCGCGTTGTGGCCCGCGCCGTCCGTTGCCGCACGGTGACGGACGACCTGAGCGGTAGGGTTTGGCCGGTGCAATTCGTCCTGGCAGTGGTCGTGGCTGCGGGGTGGCAGTTAGCTTTGGCCGGATCTGGCTCAGGCGCCACCAGGATGCGCCGCTGCGCCGTGAGGTACGGGCGCAAGACGTCACCTTCCGGACCGAGCTGGATTACGTCAAGATGACGCCGAACCGCGAGTGGTGGACCGCGACTTCTAGCTGGATGGAGCTGGTCGTCCGGGCCGATGCCTTCGAGGTCTCGTGTCCTCTCCGCCCCGTTCGGGTGGCGCGGTCCCGGTCGGGGCGCCCCCACCGGACAGATACGAGGCCCGGCACATGCGGCGCGGGCCGGTTACGCCTTCGCCCCGCGCCTGGCCTGCGGGATGCGGCGCCGCCAGCGTTCGGCGCGCTGGTCGGCCAGGACCTGCCGGACCACGTTGCGGCCGGGGATGCCGGTCACCCCGCCGCCGCCGTGGGTGGCCGATCCGGCCTGATACAGGCCGCGGACCGGGGTGCGCAGGTCGGCGTAGCCGGCCGCGGGCCGGGCGTGGAACATCTGTCCCAGTGACAGCTCTCCGTGGAAGATGTTCCCGCCGATCAGGCCGTACTCCTCCTGCATCTGGTGCGGCCCGATCACCTGCCGGTGCAGCACCGAGTCGGTGAACCCGGGCGCGACCGCCTCGACCCGGGCCAGCACCCGGTCGGCGTAGGACTCCAGCTCGTCCGCATGAGGCGCGGAAGCGTAGCCGTACGGCACCCACTGCGTGAACATCGACATGACGTGCTGGCCAGCAGGCGCCAGTGAGTCGTCGAACACGCTCGGGATGCAGATGTCCGCGAACGGCAGCTCGGCCGGCCGTCCGGCCACGGCCTGCTGGAACGCGTTCTCGATGTCGTCCAGCGACTCGGCCAGCACGATCGTGCCGCCGTACACCGACGGATCGGGGGACGGAAAAGCGGTGAACACCGGCAGCTTGTCCAGGGCCAGGTTGATCTTCACTGTGCCGCTGCGGGTGCGCCAGCCGCGGATGTCGGCCACGAAGCCGGCCGGCAGCTCGGCCGGGTCCATCAGCCGCAGGAACGAGATCTGCGGGTGCGCGGTGGTGATGACTACCGGCGCCTCGATCGACTCGCCGCTGGCCAGCGTGACGCCCGTGACCTGTCCGTTCCGGGTGTCGATGCTCGCCACCTCGGCCCCGGTGCGCACCTGAGCCCCGAACGTCCGGGCCGCCTGCGCCAGCGCCCCGCTCACCGCCCCCATCCCGCCCCGCGGGAATCCCCAGGCCGTCTCGCCGATATGGTGGTGCAGCATCACGTACGCGGTCCCGGCCGACCGCGGCCCGGCCCACGTCCCGATCACCCCGGAGACCGACAGCAGGCCGAGCATCGCGTCGCTCTCGAAGTACCCCTCGATCAGGTCGGCGATGCTGTCGGTGAGCAGCCGGGTCACGTCCACCGCCGCGCGTTCGTCCACTGAGCGCAGCTGGCCCAGCAGCCGCGCCTGCCGCAGCAGGTCCGGCGGGCGCTTGGAGCCCAGCCGCGGCGGGATCTGGTGCAACAGCGGTCCGAGCACCTCGCCGAGCCCGGTCAGGTGCGCCTCGTAGCCGTCGTAGGCGTCGGCGTCGGGCGCGGAGAACTTCGCGATCTCGGCGTGCCGCTGGGCCGGGTTGTCCGGCAGCCGCAGGTACCGGCCGTCGCGCCGGGGCGCGAAATAGGGTCCCTGCGGGTACACGTGGTACCCGTGCTGGTCCAGCCGCAGGTCGCGTACCACGTCGGGCGGCATCAGGGAGACCACGTAGGACAGTGACGTCACCGTGTAGTCCGGGCCGAACGGATGCTCGCTGACCGCCGCCCCGCCGGGCACGTCGCGCCGCTCGCACACCACCGTGGCCAGCCCGGCCCGGGCCAGGTACGCCGCCGCGACCAGCCCGTTGTGCCCGCCGCCGACCACTACGACATCCGCGTGTACCGTCACTGCCAGCCCTTCCTTCCGCAGACCGTCTCCCGCCGACCGTACGTGACGACCGGAACTGCTTTGATAGTCCTATTCCCGGAGGAACGGAGCGCGCGCACGTGGAAAACACCGTTATCGCCGTCGCTCAGCTGGCCATCACCATCGGCGAGCCCGACGCCAACCGCAAGGCCGCCGCGGCCGCGGTGGCCGAGGCCGCGGCCGCGCAAGCGAGGCTCATCGTCCTGCCCGAGCTGTGCGACTCCGGTTACGTGTTCGGGGCCGAGGCCGCCAGAGCACGAGCCGAGGCCGGCGCGCTCGCCTCGCCCGCGGACGACAGCGACACCCTGCGCCAGTGGCACACCCTGGCCGCCGAACACCAGCTGGTCATCGTGGGCGGGTTCTGCGAGCGGGGTGCCGACGGCCAGCTGTACAACAGCGCGGCCCTGGTCGATGAGTCCGGGATCCGGGCGGTCTACCGCAAGGCGCACCTGTGGGATAAGGAGAAGCTCGTCTTCACTCCCGGCGACGCTTCGCCGCCCGTGATCGACACCGCCATCGGGCGGGTGGGCGTGATGATCTGCTACGACCTGGAGTTCCCCGAGTGGGTACGGCTGGCCGCCCTGGACGGCGCCGACCTCATCGCCGCCCCGGTGAACTGGCCGTACGCGGCGCGCCCGGTGGGGGAGCGGCCCGCCGAGGTGGTCAAAGCCCAGGCCGCGGCGGCCACCAACGGAGTGTTCGTCGCGGTGGCCGACCGTTGCCAGGACGAGCGCGGCGTGTCCTGGATCAGCGGCTCGCTGATCGCCGGGCCCGACGGCTTCCTGCGGGCCGGACCGGTCTTGGAGGATCGCCCGGTGGTGCTGACCGCCGCCTGCGACCTGCCCGCGGCCAGGGACAAGCGCCTGGACGGGGACAACGACCTGCTCGCCGACCGCCGCCCCGAGCTCTATACCAAAAAAGTCCAGGACGAGCGCGTCGCGGCGGCCAACGCGCACTGGGCGGCGCGCTTCATCGCCAACGGCACCAGCTACTCCGACTTCCAGGCCACCATGGCCCGGATCACAGCCTGGGACGACTGGTGCCGTGAATGGGGCCAGACCGCCCGGTACTACGAGCAGCTGGCCGAAGCCGCCGAGGCGAACGGCTGGGCGCTGACCGCCGGGGAGGCCTGGCGGCGCGCCGCGCTGTGCTGGCACTGGGGCAAGTTCGTCTTCGTGGATGACCTGGCCCAGCAGCGCGCGGCGCACGACCGCACCGTGGCCTGCTTCCGCCGCGGCGCCACCACGCTCGGCCCGCCCGCCGAGCTGGTACGCGTCCCCTACGCGAACACCACGCTGGCCGCCTACCTCCGGGTGCCCCAGACCAGCGGCAGGCCGCCGGTGGTGATCATGATGCCCGGCCTGGACTCGGTCAAGGAGGAACTGCAGGCCACCGCGGAGTACATGCTCGCCCGCGGGCTGGCCATCATCGCGGTCGACGGACCGGGCCAGGGCGAGGCCGAGTACGAGCTGCCCATCGAGCCCGCCTACGAGCGGGTGGCCGCCGCGGTCGCCGACTACCTGGCGGGCCGCGACGACATCGACCCGGACCGGATCGGCGCGTTCGGGGTGAGCCTGGGCGGCTACTACGCGGCCCGCGCGGCGGCCTTCGAGCCGCGGATCAAGGCCGCCGTGTCACTGGCCGGACCGTACCAGTGGTCGCTGGACTGGGACATCTTGCCGCCGCAGACTCGGTACACATTCCAGCGCCGCTCCGGCGCGAGCACGCAGGGGCAGGCCCGCGAGAAGCTGTCGGAACTGAGCCTGGAGCCCGCCGCCGCGCGCATCACCATCCCGCTGCTGGTCGCGGCGGGCGGCCGGGACCGCCTGGTGCCGACCTACCATGCCGAACGCCTGGCCCGCGAGGCGCCCGGCGCCGAGCTGTACTTGGACCCGGACGGCAGCCACGGCCTGACCAACCACGCCTTCGCGTCCCGGTCCAAGATGGCGGACTGGCTCGCCGCTCACCTGTAACGGAAGCCGGATCACCGTCATCCCGGCTCCGGCCGAAGGACCGTCCATGGCGGCTAGCGCCCGGCCGGCGTCGGCCAGGCCGATCACGCTGCCGACCAGCCGCCCGGGCCGCAGCGTGCCGTCCGCGACCATGGCCATCATCGCCGGGTAGTCGCCGGCGGCCATGCCGTGCGAGCCGTAGATCTCCAGTTCCCGCGCCACCACCAGGTCCATCGGCACCGGCGTCGGTTCGCCGAGCAGCAGCCCGACCTGGACGTGCCGGCCGCGCCGGCGCAGGCCGCGCACCGAACTGGCCGCCGTCTGCGGGGATCCGAGCGCGTCGACCGAGACGTGCGCTCCGCCCCCGGTGATCTCGGCGAGCTCACCGGCCACGACCGCCGGATCGGCCACGCCCGCATTCACGCTGGCCGAAGCGCCGAGCTCCCGGGCCCGGTCCAGCGCCTCGGCGGACACGTCGACCGCCACCACTCGCGCTCCGAGCGCCGCGCCGATCATCACCGCCGACAGCCCCACCCCGCCGCAGCCGTGCACGGCCAGCCAGTCACCGGCCGCGACCCGGCCGTGCGCGGTCAGCGCGCGGAACGCCGTCGCGAACCGGCAGCCCAGGCAGGCGGCCGCCACGGCGTCGACCGCATCGGGCACCGCGACCAGGTTCACGTCCGCCGCGTGGACCGCCACCAGTTCGGCGAACGATCCCGGTCCGGTGAATCCCGGCTGGGTCTGCCGCGGACACACCTGGGCGTTGCCGGACCGGCAGTACTCGCAGTGCCCGCAGCCGCACACGAAGGGCACGGTCACCCGGTCTCCGGTCCGCCAGCGGGTCACCTGCGGCCCGGTCTGCGCCACGACGCCGGCGAACTCGTGCCCGCCGATGTGCGGCAGCACCACCGGATCGTGTCCCCGCCAGGCGTGCCAGTCCGACCGGCACACACCGCTGGCGCCGACCGCGATGATCACCCCGTCGGCCGGGCAGGCGGGGTCCGCGACCTGCGTCACCTCCGGCCTGATCCCGTAGCCGGGATAGACCGCCGCCCTCACGAGGCCGACCGCAGCAGCGCCCGGTCGAGCAGGGCCAGCCCCAGCTCGGAGGCCTGGTACAGGACCCGCCGGCCGCTGCGCTCCCGGTCGGCCAGGCCGGTGCGGTACAGCACGGCCAGGTGCTGGGAGACGGCACTCGGCGTGACGCCGAACCTCACGGCCAGCGCGGTGGTCGTCGCGGGGGAGCGCAGCGCGGTCAGCAGCCGGGCCCGCGCCGCACCCAGCAGGTCCTCCAGAGAACCCGAGGCGACGGCGTCGCTTTCCCACACGGTCGCGGCCCCGCGGGCCGGGTACAGCAGTGTGGTCTGGGAACTGGTGGCCTTGCTCAGCGATACCAGCGGCCAGTTGAACACGCTGGGCATGAGCACCACCCCGTCGGGGCCGAGCATGACCTTGAAGTCGGACGGTCCCTCGTCGGTGTCCTCCATCGTGAGCGTGCCGTCCGACCAGCGCAGATCCGGGTGCAGGTCGCTGAACAGCGACCGGGCGCCACCGCCGGCCAGCAGCTGGGAACGGTAGCCGATGTCGGCGTCGAGCACCGGGAAGATCCGTTCCCAGTGCGGTCTGACCAGCCGCTCATGACATGCGGCGAGTTCGGCCGCTATCTCGGCCAGTGATTCGGCCGGCCGCTCGAAAAGCTCCGTCGCGGCATCCGGCCATCGCCGATCACCGAACACCCGGCGCAGGCTGGCCCGGACCGCCTCGTCGGGCGTCGCGCGCAGCCGGTCCAGCTCGTCGTCGAACGCCGGGGCCCGCACGGCCGGCGCCGGGGCCAGGAATTCCGGATAGACGGACAGGCCGTTCACTACCAGCGGCCACACCCGGGGCAGCGCCAGCGGCCGCCGGTCCAGCTCCGCCCGGGCCCAGCGCACCCAGGGCCGGTTCACCGCGGACCGGTCCGGGTTGGCGAGCAGCAGCATCGCCCTGCTCGTCTCGCACAGCGCCGAGATAGCGAATCTGGTCGCGGCCAGGTCCGCCACGTCCAGCTCGAGCACCAGCTGCATACCCTCAGCATCCCCCGGTTGATGGCCAGCGCACCAGAGTTTAGTCCTGGGCTTAATAGTAGAGCGCGCGCGGGAGCCCGGCCACGCTGGCGGCATGACGCAGACCACGACCAGCTCACCGGCCCGGCTGGGCCTGCCCTACTGGCGGCTGTGGTGGGCCAACGCGATCAGCAGCACCGGTGACGGCGCGTTCGTGGCCGCGCTGCCACTGCTGGCCGTGACCATCACCCGCGATCCCCGGCTGGTCTCGGTGGTGACCGCCGCGACCTACCTGCCCTGGCTGCTGTTCTCGCTGCCGGCCGGCGCCGTCGTGGATCGCTACGACCGCACCACGCTCATGTGGCGCGCCCAGGTGGTTCAGGCGGCTGTCGTCGTCGGCGTGGTGCTCCTCATCGTGGCCCGCGCGGCGACCATCGAGATGCTGGCCGCGGCCGGCCTGCTGCTGGGCACCGCCGAGGTCATCTTCAGCAACGCCGCCCAGTCGGTGCTGCCCGCCCTGGTCCCGTCCGACCTGCTGGCCAAGGCCAACGGCAGCCAGCAGGTCAGCCTGACCGTCGGCGAGTCGTTCCTCGGTCCGCCTGCCGGCAGCCTGCTGTTCGCCGCGGCCGCGGCGCTGCCGTTCGGGCTCGATGCCCTCTCGTTCGCCGGCTCGGCCGCTCTGCTCTCCGGTCTGCCCAAGACCCGTGTGGCCCCCGGCCCCGACGAAGAGCCGGGGCAGGCAAAACCCAGGATCCGCGCCCAGATCGCCGAAGGCCTGCGCTGGCTGGCCCGCCACCGCCTGCTGCGCGTGATCGCCGTGCTGCTCGGCATCTATAACTTCGCCAACCAGATGGGCCAGGCCATCTTGGTCCTGCTGGCCACCCAGACCCTGCATGTCAGCGCCCGGGGCTACGGCTTGCTGCTGGCCGCCAGTGCCGTGGGCAGCGTGGTCGGCGGCCTGGTCAACCCGGTGCTGAGCCGCAGGCTCGGCCTGCTGCCCGCGCTGGTCCTCCCGGCGCTGGCCGACGCCGCCGCGTTCGTCGGCATCGGGCTCGCGCCGAACCCGGTCGTGGTGGCGGCCCTACTGGCCGTCCAGGGTTTCTCGGTGGCCCTGTGGAACGTGGTCACGGTCAGCCTGCGCCAGCGTGTCATTCCTGGTCACCTGCTCGGCCGGGTCAACAGCGTCTACCGCATGCTGGGCTGGGGCCTGATGCCGCTCGGCGCCCTGGCCGGCGGCTTCGTGGCCCACGCCGCGGGCCTGCGCGCCCCCTACGTGGTGGCTGGCCTGCTGTGCGCCCTGTCCGCCCTGGCCGCCCTCCCCCTCCTGCGCGCCGCCACCGCTGCCCATGCACCCGAGCACAGCGGCACCGATGGAACCTTGCTGCCGTTATAGCGACACCGGTGGAGCATCGGTGTCGTTGCCACCGCGGTCCGCCGCACCCGCGGTCCGCGGCCGGCCGGTATAGAGGGCGGCCGGTATAGAGGGCGGCCGGTATAGAGGGCGGCCGGTATAGAGGGCGGCCGGTATAGAGGGCGGCCGGTATAGAGGGCGGCCGGTATAGAGGCCGGCCGCCCGGGTAGGAGTAGCCATGACTGGCGTATCCCACTATCCTGGTCGAAATTATAGATACGACACGCTTCCGGGAGGCCCCGTGGCGATGCCCGATTTCCTGGTCATCGGCGCCCCTAAAGCCGGTACCACGGCCCTGCACGTCACCCTGGCCGAACACCCCGGACTGTACCTGTCGCCGGTCAAGGAGCCGAAGTTCTTCCTGACCGACGGCCCGCCGCCGACCAAGGGCGGACCGGGGGACGCGCTGACCTACCGGGAGCACATCTGGCGCCGCCCGGACTACGAGGCGCTGTTCGCCGCGGCTCCGGCCGGGACGCTGCGGGGTGAGTCGACGCCGCTGTACCTGTACGACCAGGCCGCGATGCGCCGGATCCGGGACACGCTCCCGGCGGCCAAGCTGATCGTGATCGTCCGCGACCCCATCGAGCGCGCCCACTCCAACTGGACCCATCTGTGGTCGGCGGGCCTGGAGCCGGCCGCCAACTTCGTCCGGGCCTGCGCTGAGGAGGAGCGCCGGATCGCGGCGGGCTGGGCCAGCTTCTGGCACTACGTCGGGCTCGGCCGCTATGGCGAGCAGTTGCAGTACCTGTTCACGCTGTTTCCGCGCGAGCAGGTGCTGGTCCTGCGTTACCGGCGGCTGGTCGACGAGCCCGCGCAGACCCTGGACCAGATCTGCGCGTTCCTCGGCGTCCAGACCGGCTTGCTGACCGAAATGCAGCGGCACAACGTCACCTCGCACCCCGAATCGACGCTGGCCCACCGGGCCGTGTCGCTGGCCCAGCGCGCGGGCAGCACGATCGGCGCCCGGGTTCCCGGTCTGACCGCCGCCACCCTGACCGGCCCGCTAGAACGGTTCCTGCAGCGCCACAGCCGGGAGCGCCAGCCGTTGAGCTGGGAACAGCGCCAGGCGCTCATCCCGCACTTCGAGCCGGACATCGCCCTGCTGGGGCAGGTCCTCGGCGAGGACTTCAGTGACTGGGTCCGACCGCGGGAGCGCTCTGGCGGGATGGTCGGCGCGCGTCCGGTCGGCCAGAGCCAGGCCAAGAACGGCCGCCCGCTCGCGGGGCCGGCCGCCGCGGCCTGCCCGAACCACGAGGATCTCAGCGAAGCTCGGTGAGCAGGGCGTGGGAGCCGTCCGGCCCGGTCAGCTCGTAGTACAGCCGGTGCCGCCCGTCGGGCAGCGGCACCATGTCCAGGTACCGCAGGCCGCCGCCCACATAGGGCGAGCAGGCCACCGGACCGTCGCCCACGGTGGTGAGCACGGACGGGTCCATGCCGGTGGCCACCCCGGTCCGTTCCTCAAAATTCTCCGCGGCACTGGCCCGCCCGTCGTAGTAGGCGGTCACCACCTCCGGGCCGAAGTCCACCGCGGTCACCCGCGCGCCGCGTGCGTCCCACCCGCCGGGCGTCCCGACCAGCGCGGTGCCGTGCCAGGTCCAGGCCAGGCCGTCGGCGCTGGTCGCGTACTCGGTGCTCATCTGGTCGGTCTGCAACGGGTCGGCCAGCGGATGACAGGACGCCCACAGGTGCCACCGGCCGTCGTGGTAGCGGATCACCGGGTCTTTCACGCCCGTCTTGGTGTCGCCCGGCAGGATCACCTCGCGCCGCGCGACCTCGAACTCGCCCGGGTGCGCGGCCTCGGTCATCTCCACCCGCCAGTGCTTGGTCCCGGTGGTCGCGCAGCTCAGGTACAGCCGCCAGCGCCCGCTCGGCGTGCGGACCAGGGCGGGCCGCTCCAGCGACTCGGTGTCCATCTGCTCCTTGGCGATGGTCAGCAGCGTCTCGAACCGCTCCCCGTCCGCGGACCGCGCCACCGCCACCGCGTATCCGCGGCCCTTCCCGACCGGCCGCCGCAGCCGGTAGGCCAGGAAGATCTCCCCGTCGCCCGCCACCGCGCACGGCGCCCCGGCCCAGTACCCGGGCCCGGTTCCCGGCGCTCGAACGGCGACCGCACCACACTCTGGCGACGGCAACAGCATCAGAGGAGCCCCCTTCTCGGCTATTCTTATCGGAATACTCGCTAATCCTAGGGTAACTCCTGCGACTAGCGGGGCACTCCATAATGACGCAGCCGCACCGGGACGGGGCCGGATTAGGTGCTCGGGCTCGGGCTGGGCGCGGTCGGCTGCAGGAGCACCCGGCAGGTCGAGACCGCCTTGGCGGTCTTGCGGCGGCCTTGCGGAGCTGGCCCAGGACGGCGGCCGCGGTGGTCCCGGTGACCTTGACGCCGTTCTGGCTCAGGCAGCTCTTGAACGCGGTCCGGCCCGGCCGCCGCTGCCGTCGTCACCGGTGGCCAGGTCACCACCAGCTACTGGCCCGGGACCGACCGCTAGGCCTGCTGCGTCAGCTCCAGGTACGACACCGCCGGCATGGGCAGGTCGAAGCCCACCTCCAGCACCCCGTCGCCATCCGGCGCGGCCCGCTCCGGCGGGTCCAGCTCGTCGAGCGTGTTCCGGCGGCCCAACGCCGCCCACTGCTCGGGCGACGGCCACGGGGCACCCTCGCGCATCAGTTCCCAGGCCGTGACGATGTTCGAATGTCGGGCGTCGATCCGGTAGTGCCGGACTTCATACGCCGTCCCGGCCGGGACACCGACCCGCAGCCGCACCTGGCGGTCCAGCGCTGGCGCGCCACCGATCTTGCTCTGGTCCAGCGTGACGTTCCAGGCCAGGACCCCGATCCGCCCGTCGTCGTGCCGCGCGGCCAGCGCCTCGACCAGGCCTCCGGCTCCGTCGCCGTGCAGCGACACCGGCAGCCGAGACCGCCCGAGCCGGCGCAGCAGGGCCATGGCCCAGTACCGGGGCTTGCGCAGGTTGCCCACCGACAGCAGGCCGAACCCGCCGTGAAACAGCTCCGGCGGCCGGCCCAGCTCCTCGAAGTGGTCCGAGGCCACCCAGTGCGACAGCGCCTCGATCCGGCCCAGCGCCGAGGCCATCCCGCGCAGCAGGAACGCCGCCGCGAACACCGTGTCCCCGACGTGGTGGAAGTGGGTGGGCGTGGTGCCCCACTCGGTCCACCAGATCGGTGCGCCCGGTCGGCCGAACGACGCCAGCGCCGGCCGCAGGTCCAGGGGCACGTTGCCGTAGACGTGCGTGGACAGGAAGTCCAGCGGCAGGTCCGAACCCTCCAAGTGACCGAGCAGCTCGCCGATCCAGCCCGCCGCCGCCGAGGACGGCCCGCCCACCCGCAGGTCCGGATGCACGGACTTAACCGCGCGCGCCGAGACGTCGTAGAGCCTGAAGTACTCTTGCGGCGTCCCGGACCAGAACACCTCCAGGTTGGGCTCGTTCCATACCTCGAATGCCCACCGGGACACCACCTCGTCCCGGCCGTACCGTTCGGTCAGGTGCGCGGCCAGATCGTGGACCAGGTCGGCCCAGCGGTCCCAGTCCCTGGGCGGGGAGATGATCGCCCCGTAGCTGAACACGGTCTTACCCGGGTCGCTGGCCAGGTCGCGCGGCATGAACGACAGCTCGACGACCGGCCGCAGGCCGATCTCCATGAGCTGGTCGTACACCTGGTCCACGCCGCTGAAGTCGTGCACCGCCCGGCCGCCCGATTCGGTGTATACCCCGAGGTCATCACCCAAGATGGCGTGTGCGCGGACGGCCCGCACGCCGATCTCGTCGTGCACGAGCCGCAGCGCCTCGCGCACCTCCGGGCCGATCACCCGGCCGCCGGTCCGGTCCTGGCTCAGCATGTAGCTGAGGTGCTCCGAGCCGATCATCGGTTCCCACGGGCGCTGCAGCTCGCCGGTGCCCTGATCGCCGACCTCGATCGTGACCGTCGGCCGCCCGCCGTTGGCCGCTCTGGACGCCATCGCTACCGGCTCCGACAGCGGCCCCGCCGATGCCCCGTCGACCACCGCCGCCACCGCGTAATGCCTGACCCGGCCCGGCTCGCCCGAGGTGTCCGCGTAGGGCCCGGCCGGCACCGCGAGCACGTCCCCGCCGCCGTGATCCAGCGGCTCGTACGGCTCGCCCGCGGCCCGGTAGACCAGGTAGCCGGCCGCGCCAGCCACCGGATCCCAGTCCAGCGTGACGTGCCCCTGACCGGGCACCGCCCGCAGCCCCGTCGGCCGCGCCAGGCCGTCCGCCGCGCCCTGGTGCCCGTTCTGGCCGGGTATCCCGCGCCGCCCGATGCGCTCCTCCCAGTCGGCGCGCGCCTCGTCCGTCATAGCGACATCTTCTCCAGCGACAGGTAAGTCTTCGCGGCCCAGGACACCGGGTCGCTCGCGAAGTCGCGCTGGATAGCCCGGTTGTTCAGCGCGTTGTCCAGCGCCGCCATGATCATCGACTGGTCGAGGACCAGGTTGCGGTGTCCGACCGCGCCGGTAGTCGGGTTGACCGCGTCGAAGAAGCCGTCCGCGCCGTACAAGCCGGGATAGTCGGCGCGCAGGGCCTGGATGTTGTCGTAGGCCTGCTGCGGCGCCACGTCCAGCGCGATAAACGACGCGTGCGGGGTCACCACGTCCTCGGTGGCGCAGCCATGGCACTGCGAGAGCCCCTCGTTCGGGTGGCTCGCGTCGGCGCCGGTGCCGTAGTACGGGAAGGCCAGCCCTTCGACGCCGTAGCCGGAGTAGCCGCCGGTGTCATCGGCCGTGCTGGACGGCGACATGCCCCACACCTTGTCGTGCAGCTGCTGGGTGGCGTACTTGATCTGCATCTGCACGGTGCGCTCGTCGGCCAGGCCGAAGCTGCTGGTGCCCCAGCTGGTCTCCGGGACCACCAGGTTCGGCATCATGGCCTCGAACATCCCGCCCGAGTAGGTCGGGATGAAGGTCAGGTTGCTGCCGGGGTAGGTGTAGTGCCCTTCCCACACCGGGAACTGCTGACCGGACTGCGGGTCGGTGTAGGTCTGCCAGCTGCCGCCCATCGGCCACTGGCCCTGCCAGGAGAAGTCCGGGTCGGTGCTCTGGCAGTCCGCGAACGGCGCCTTGGGCGGCAGTTCGCGCCAGCTGCGCCACCACACGTTGCCCGGCATCTGGTGCAGGCCCATGCCGATGTAGGCCGAGATCCGCGGGTCGGAGTACAACGCGCCGTTGTGGTAGTAGTACTGCTCCGCGTTGTTGCCCACATACGGCGGCAGCCCGACGTAGTACCCGCCGAACATCTGGCCGGTCGGCTGGTTCCCCGGGATCGCCGGGTTGGTGTTGCAGTGCGTCTCGGCCCGGTTGTCGTAGAAGATCCCGAAGTTCATCGGCGCGATCAAGCTGTCCGCCAGGTGGGCCAGCTCCGGCATGGCCTGCCGGACCACGATCAGCCCCGAGGCGTACCAGCCGTTGTCGACGTTGGACACGAAGAAGCAGTTGTTGTTCGTCGGTGCCGCCCCGGCCGGGCAGTCCCCCTGGCCTGGGTTGGTCAGCACGTCGCCGTTGGTGGTGTCGTACCACTGGTACAAGAAGCCGTCGTACCGCTGCAGGTGCGAGACCTCGGTCAGCGTGGCCTGCACGCGGTCCTTGGCCTGCTCCTCGTTGATCAGGCCGAGGTCCCGGGCCGAGACCACCGCCCACAGGTAGACCCCGATGTTGGCCGCCGAGGTGTAATGGCCTTCCGAGGTGGGCGTGGCCGAGCCGCCCGCGAAGGTGAGATTGTCCATCGGCAGGTTGGTCGCCGAGTCGATGTCCACCCCGTAGAACTTCCAGGTGTCCCGGGCGATGGACAGCAGGTTGGCCCGCTGCGCCGAGCTCAGCCCGCTGTACCGCTGAACTCCTCCATTACCCGCGGCGCCGGTTCCCTGACCCCGCTGGACCCCTTGGGCCCGGGCCTGCGCCATCGGCGCTAGCAGCGCGACGACGGCCGCCGCCGCGATGATCAGCCAAAACCTCATCCTGTTCATTGTCTGTCCCTGCCTATGCGGCGAACGGATTAGCCACCGCGTCGAGTAGCTGGATCGTGTAGTCGTGCTGGGGGTGCTGCAGGACCTGCTTGGTCGGGCCGCGCTCGACGATCCGGCCGGAGTTGAGGACGAGGATCTCGTCGGTGACGAGCCGCGCGGACAGCAGGTCGTGGGTGATGTAGAGCAAGCTCAGCCCGCGCTCGCGGCGCAGTTCGGCCAGCAATTTGAGCACGCCGGCCCGCAGCGAGACGTCGAGCATGGACACCGGTTCGTCGGCCACGATCAGCTCCGGATCGCTGCCCAGCGCGCGGGCGATCAGCACCCGCTGCCGCTGGCCGCCGGACAGCTGATGGGGCAGCTTGGCCGTGAACTGGCTGGCCGGGACCAGGCCCACGGTCTCCAGCAGTTCCGTGACCCGCCGCCGGGCCTGCGCCGCGGACAGGCCCAGGAAGTTCTGGACCGGGCGCATCACCGTGTACTCCACCGTGTGCAGCGGGTTGAGCGCCCCGTAGGGATCCTGGAACACCATCTGCACCTGGTGGTGATAGCGGCGCAGGCCGCCGGACCGCAGTCGGCCCACGGCCACCTCGCCGAAGGTGATGTCGCCGGCCGTCGGCCGTTCCGAACCGGTGATCATCTTGGCCAGCGTGCTCTTGCCGCTGCCGCTCGCCCCGACCAGGCCGACCGCCGCGCCGGGCGCGATGGCGAACGAGACGTCGTCCACCGCGGTGACCGTCTTGCGGTCCCGGCCGCGGACCCGGTACGTCTTCGAGACGCCGCTGACCGTCAGGGCCGGGACGTCCTTGGTGCCGTTAGCCGGCATGGCTAGCCTCCATTTCTACCTGCCGGTCCCGGGTCCGCACGTGGCAGGCCGCCCAGCCGGGCAGCAGCGGGGTCAGCCGGGGATCTTCGCGGCGGCAGATGTCCTCCGCGAGCGGACAGCGCGGGGCGAACGAGCACCCGGTGTTCGGCTGCGACAGGTCCGGCGGCGAACCCGGGATGCCGCCGATCTCCACCACGTCGGCCCGCGGGTCGCCGTAGCAGTTCAGCAGCGCCTCGGTGTAGGGATGGTGCCGGCCGTGCGCCATGACCCGGGCCGGCTGGTCCTCAACGATCCGGCCCGCGTACATGACCATCACCCGGTCCGTGGCCTCCAGCACCACGCCCAGGTCGTGGCTGATCAAGATGGCGGTGAAGCCACGCTCGCGCTGCAGGTCCTTGATCATCTTCATGACCGCCTGCTGCACGATCACGTCCAGCGCGGTGGTCGGCTCATCGAACACGATCAGGCGCGGCTGCAGGGACAGGGCCAGCGCGATCGAGACCCGCTGCCGCATGCCGCCGGACAGCTCGTGCGGGAAGCGGCCGAGCACCGCGGCGTCCAGCCGCACGCTGTCCAGCAGCTCCGCGCCGCGCCGCCGGATGCCCGCGGCCGACAGGTCGTCGCCCGGCCGGGCGTGCGCCTTGAGCACGTCGCCGAACTGCTTGCCGATGCTGCGCACCGGGTTCAGCGCGTTCATCCCGCTCTGCAGGACCAGCGCGAAGCCGTTGCGCCGCTGCCGGCGTAGCTGTTCCCCGCTCAGGCCGGCGATGTCGGTGCCGTCGAAGCGGATGGTGCCGCCGGTCAGCCGGGCCGGCGGGCGCAGCATCCGGGTCAGCGCGTAGCCCAGGGTCGTCTTGCCGCATCCGGACTCGCCGACCAGCCCGACGAACTCACCCTGCTCCAGGGTCAGCTCCACGTCACGGACCGACCAGATCCGCGCGCCGCGCTTGGGCTCGTAGGCGACGTTGACGCCGCGTGCTTCCAGTAGGGCCATCACTTCTCCCTGAGCCGGGGGTTGGACAGCGCGTCGACGCCGAAGTTGATCAGCGTGAACGACACCATCAGCAAGACGATGGCCAGACCGGGCGCGAGCACCATCAGCCACTGGCCGGTCAGCAGCGCGTTCTGCTGCTGGGCGGCGTACAAGATGGTGCCCCAGCTGACCGTGGCCGGGTTGCCCAGCCCGAGGAACTCCAGGCTGGCCTCGGCCAGCACCGCCGCGGTCGCGGCGGCGAAGAAGCTGGCCGCCACCAGCGAGGTCATGTTGGGCAGGATCTCCCGGAACACCACCCGCAGCAGCCGTTCCCCGGAGAACACCGCCGAGGTGACGAACTCACGGGTGCGCAGGGTCGCGGTCTGGCTGCGGATCACCCGCGCCCCGGTGGCCCAGCCGGTGAACGCCACCACCAGCACGATCGTCCACACCGAATGGCCCTGCAGGTACGCGGCCAGGATGATCATCAGCGGGATGGCCGGGATCACCAGCGCGAGGTTGGTGACGAACCCGATCACCTCGTCGATCACGCCGGGCCGGTACCCGGCGATCAGGCCGAGCGTGACGGCCACGAAGGTGGCTGCCGCCCCAGCTATCAGGCCGACGATCAGCGAGATCCGCGAGCCGTAGATGAGCTGCGAGAACACGTCCTGGCCGTTACCAGTGGTGCCGAGCAGGTTGGTGCCGCTGGGGCCCTTGTACGGCGTGAACGAGGTGGCGGTGGGGGAGTGCGGCGCCAGCAGCGGCGCGAAGATCGCCACCAGGATGATCAGCCCGAGGATGATCAGCCCGGTCCGCGCCTTGCCGTTGCTCCACAGCGTGCGCAGCGCCCGCCCGACGAACCGCAGCGGCCCGGGTACCGCCTGCGCGGTGCCGCCCGGCACCGCCGCCGCGCCGGGTGCTTCCGGCGGCGGCACCGCGGTGATGATAGTCATGTTGCACTCCGGACTCTGGGGTCGAGGCGGACGTAGAACAGGTCGACGACGAAGATCGCGACCAGCATGGCGAGCGTGATGATCAGGAACAGCGCCTGCATCAGCGGGTAGTCGTGGTTGGTCACCGCGGTGAACAGCAGCCCGCCCACGCCCGGATAGCTGAACACGCCCTCGACCAGCACCGACCCGCCGACCACCGCGCCCAGCACCAGGCCGAACGCGGTGATGTTGGGCAGCAGCGCGTTGCGCGCCGCGTACAGTGTCGCCACCGTGCGCGAGCGCAGGCCGTTGGCCTCGGCGAACGTGATGTAGTCCTCGCCCAGGGTGTTGATCATGTTGTTACGCATGCCGAACACCCAGCCCGACAGCGTGGTAACGGCCAGCGTGACCCCGGGCAGCACGCTGTGCTGCAGCGCGTCACCCAGGAAGGACAGGCTCCAGTTCGGTGCCGTGCCCGGACTGAAGCCGCCCTTGATCGGGAACCAGCCGTACTTGAAGGCCAGCAGGTACAGCAGCAGCAGGCCGAGCCAGAACGGCGGGAACGCTCCGAAGAACGTCGCACCTACCGTGATCGCGGTGTCGGATGACCGGCCGCGGTGCCAGCCCGCGTAGATCCCCAGCAGCGTGCCCACGATGAACGCGACGACGGTCGTCACGCCCACCAGCGCCAGCGTCCACGGCAGAGCTTTGCCGATGGTCTGCGCCACGGTCTGGCTGGGGAACGAGTACGAGGTACCGAAGTTGAAGGTGAAGATGTCCTTCAGGTAGTCCCAGTACTGCACGAACAGGCTGGCGTGCGGCGCGCCGAGCTGGGCCTCGATGGCGGCGCGTTCCGCGTTGGTGATCGGGACCCCGGCCGACGCGAGCTTGCCCAGCGCCGCGTCGACCGGTGAGCCAGGCATGAGCCTGGGCAACAGGAAATTCAGTGTGATGGCTGCCCACAGCGTGACCACGAACAGCGTCACCTTGCGTAGGACGTAAGGCATGTCACGCCCCGGTCATTTGGCACTGACCAGGTGAGTCACCACGGTGAGCAGCGCGTCGGTGTAGGGGGTCGGCAGGGTGTACGGGTCGCTGGCCGACGGCCAGCCGGTGAAGTGCTTGGTGGAGAACACGCCCCAGCTGCCGCCGTAGTACAGGAGCACGACCGGAACGTTGTTGTACACCATCGTCTCGAGCTGGTCGGTCGCCTGCTTCTGCGCGGCGGGGCTGGTCGTCGCGGCTAGCACGGACAGGGCGTGGTTGATCCCGGGGTTGCTGTACCGCTCGAAGTTGTTCACCGTGGGCGTGTGCACCGGGGTCGCGTAGGCGCTGTTCAGCGCCAGGTTGTAATCGTTGTACGGGATGCCGGTGCCACCGAAGCCGCCGATCGCCGCATTGAACGTCCCGGCCTGGGTCGTCTGCGAGTACTGCGCGTACTGCGGCTCGTCCAGGTTGACCTTGATGCCGACCTTCCCGAGTTCGCTGCTGATCTCAGTGGCGGCCGCGGCCCAGTCGGTGAAGCTGTTCGGCAGCGTGATGGTCATGCTGGCCTGGGTGCCGTTCGCACCGACCAGCTTGCCGCCGCGCAGGGTGTAACCGGCCTTGGCGAACGCGGCCATGGCAGCCGACGTGTTCTGGCTGACCATGCCCTGGTTGGGCAGGCCCGGGCTCAGCCACTGCTGCTCATTCGGCAGGATGATCCCGCTGGTGCTGGCCGCCGCCATGTAGCCGTTGACGGCCTTCTTGGCGATCGTGGCGCGATTTAGCGACAGCGAGACGCCCTGGCGGAAGTTGACGTTGTTGTACGGCGCCTGGGTCAGGTTAAGGAACAGGCCGATGGTGCCGCCGGGCGGGAACCAGTATTTGTTCGTGGCCGGGTCACGGCTCACGTAGGTGGCCTGGACATCAGGCAGGTACTGGTACGCCCAGTCGTACTGGCCGCTGCTGACTTCCAGCTGGTTGGTGCTCTGGTTGCTGGACTGAGCCGGGAACACCACTGAGCTCGGCGCGATACTCGAGGCGCCCCAGTACAGCGGGTTCTTGGTCAGCGTGTACTGAGTCGGCGAGAAGCTGCTCAGCTTGAACGGCCCGGTACCCACCGGGTCGGTGTTGGTGAACTTGACCGGGTCGGAGATCTTGGACCAGATGTGCTCGGGCACGATCGGGGTCTGCGCGATCGTGGCGGCGAACGGGACGTTGGGCGCCTTGAAGGTGAACGTGACGTTGCTGCCCGCGGCGGAGACGCCGCTGATCTGCGACCAGATCCCGTTGGTGTCCAGCGCCGGGTACTTCTTCAGCAGGTCGAACGTGAACACCACGTCGGCGGCGGTGAAGGGGGTGCCGTCACTCCACTTCACGCCCGGCCGGATGGCGTACACCAACGTCGTGGGGTTGGTGAACTTGTACCCGGTGGCCAGGAACGGCGTGTAGCTGCCGTTGACCGTGCTGACCGTCTCCAGCGGCGCGTAGATCAGGCGGGAGCCGCCCAACTCCCCGGTGGGGTTGAGCGGGTTGAAGTCCTCCACCAGCGTCGGGTTGCCGACGTCACCCTGGATGGTCAGGACGCCGCCGCCGGCCGCGCTGCCGGAGTTTCCGGCCGAGTTATGCGACGAGCATGCGCTAGCGGTGGTCGCCAGCAGGGCCGCGGCGCCGATGCATACCGCGACGGATCTGGCATGGAACAGGGGTTTCATGTGTTTCTCCTCGACAGTGCCGGGCGGCATCGTTCGGTACCTCGCCCGGCAGGCAACGGATCCGGGCCCAAGCCCGGCCTGGATAGGGAAGGGGCTCGCCGCCCCAGAACGTCCGTGTCCCCCGTCGCCCCGTCACGGGCCTGAACCCGCCCTTCGGCCGTCCCGTCACCGGCCGCGCCCCATGTCCCCCCGTCGCCAGCCTCGGCCGCCCGCGGAGCATCATCTGCCCCGGCTGCCCCACAAAACCTGATGTGTTCGCGCTGCCGGTACTGACGCTGGCCCCGCCAGCGCTTCGGGTATCGGCCCGGCTCCTCATGCCTTCCTAGGCTGGCCCTTGTCCGTGGCCCGGGTCCGGCACCCGCAGCTGCGGCGGATCACGGCCCGGGTCGCCAGCATCACCGACTGGCGCGATGCGGTCGGGTGCGCGATCCGGTCCAGCAGCACCCGCACCGACTGCTCGCCCAGCTCACGCATGGGCTGGCGGACCGTGGTCAGCCCGGGCCGGACGTGATGCGCCGCGGAGATGTCGTCGAACCCGGTCACCGCCACGTCCGCCGGGACGCGCAGCCGCCTGGCGCTCAGCGCGCTCAGCGCCCCGATCGCCATCTCGTCGTTGCCGCACACGATGGCGCGCGGCGCGAGGCCCTGGGCCAGCATGCCCGCGACCGCCTGCCGGCCGGCCTCCTCGGTGAACCCGCCGCTCGCGGCGGGCGCACCGGGTACCAGCAGGCCCGCCTGGCGCAACGCCTCGCAGAAGCCGTCGAACCGCTCGCCAGAGTCCGGCGAGTCCGGCGGACCGGCCAGGAAGGCCAGGTCGGTATGGCCGTGCACCTCGATCAGGTGCGCGGTGATCTCCCGGCTGCCACTGCGGTTGTCGACGCCCACGAAGTCGGGGCCCTCCCCGGCGGACCGCCCGGCCAGCACCACCACCGGCACGCTGCGCGACAGCGCCGCGATGTCCGCCTCGGACAGGCTGCGCGCCATCACCACCAGGCCGTCGGTCTTGCCCGCCACCGAGAACGCCAGATCGCGTCCCAACGCGGTCCGGGTCGCCGCGATCATCACCGCGTCCCCGGCCAAGGTCGCCGCCCGCTCCGCGCCCCGGATCACCTGGTCCACGTACAGCGGCGACTCTTCCTCGGCCTCGCCTGACTGCCCGAGATCGGGGAACAGCAGCCCGACCACCCCGGCCCGCTTGGAGGCCAGTCCCCGGGCCGGCCCGCTCGGCACCCAGCCCAGCTCGGCCGCCGTAGCGCGGACCCGCTCCCGCGTCACTGCCGAGAAGCCCTTGCCGTCCGCCATCACCCGCAACACGGTCGCCGTCGACACGCCGCTGCGCTGCGCGACCTCATAAATCGTCGACCTGTCAGGCACTTCCCGGACCTCTGCCTCGTCGCAGGTAAGCGGTTGCTCTAGTTAAGCGCTTACGTTGGTTAAGCGCTTACGTAACCACAGCGCGCCACCTCTGTCAAGGCCCAAAGCGGCGGTTACCTGGTTGATGGGCCGTTATACCGGCTCATGCTGGCACGGCGGCCCATCGACCAGGTTCGGGCGGGCGTGCCCAGCAGCGCTAGATCTCCACCGTGCCGCTGATGCAGGTGACGGTGCTGCCGCCGACCCAGACCTGGCCGTTCTCGTCCTGGGAGATCTGTATCCGGCCACGACGGCCCAGGGCCGTGCCCTGGCTGGCCAGGTAGGGGGCCTGGAGCCGGCCGGTACCCAGCAGCCACTGGGCCAGCGACGCGTTCAGGCTGCCCGTGACCGGGTCCTCGACCGTGCTGACCTGTCCGCTGAACGCCCGGACCTCCAGCGCCACCGCCGACCCGGGCGGATGGAGCCCGGCCACGCCGATGTCCATGGATACCGTCCCAGGCCGGATCGCGAGCGCCGCCTCCGCGCTGTCCAGCAGCACGGCCACCCAGCCCGGGCCGTTGTCGGCCCACTGGATGTCGACCATCTCGTCCCGGCCGATGTTCAGCTCGGCAGCCACCCGGTCGGCCACCTCATCCTCGACCGGTCCCGAGCGCACCAGCGGCGGCGCGGCAAAGGCCAGGCCCGTATCGGTCTGCTTGATCGCGACCAGTCCGGCCCCGCACTGCTGCACCACGAGCCCGGCCTGGGCCGGGCGGCCGCCCGCCTCCAGCCAGGCGTGGCAGGTGCCCAGCGTCGGGTGACCGGCGAACGGCAGCTCGCTGCTCGGCGTGAAGATCCGGACCAGGTAGTCCGCCCCGCTGGCTTGCGGCGGCAGGACGAACGTGGTCTCGGACAGGTTCGTCCAGTTCGCGACCTGGCGCATCTGCTCGTCGCTCAGGCCCTCGGCGCCGAGCACGACCGCGAGCGGGTTGCCAAAGTAGGGGGTGTCGGTGAACACGTCGACCTGACGGAACTGCC
Organism: uncultured Actinomycetes bacterium; assembly: GCA_963787645.1. Taxonomy (GTDB): domain Bacteria; phylum Actinomycetota; class Actinomycetes; order Streptosporangiales; family Streptosporangiaceae; genus Palsa-504. The sequence continues at coordinate 396,001 of CAWBDS010000002.1, forward strand.
GTGGCATAGCCCCCGAGTCTAGGCCGTCCCAAAGCCAGGCGGCAGATCCAATCCGCCCCCCTCTGGCCGGTCCGCGCCGCCCTAAGACGCGTCACCCACAGACACGGACACATAGTCGCGCCAGGAGTGCTGCGGCTCAAATCCCAGCACCTCCCGAGCCCGGTCGATCGCCAGCAGCGTGCCGAACTCCCCGACTTCACGCCGCAGCGCCACCCCCGGGAACATCTCGGCCAGCAGCTCCGCCGAGGGGCGGTTCATCACCGTGTCCGCGGCCGCGATGATAAAGGCTGGATGCCCGGCCACGGCCTCACCGGGCGCTTCCAAGGCAAGCCGGCACGACAAAGCCACGTCCCGTTCGTCGATGTATCCCCACAGATTCCACTTACGGTCCCGCGCGTTGGTCCAGAACTCAGAGAACTCGTGGTAGTCCTCCGCCCGCCAGATGTTGGAGAAACGCAGCGCGATGAACGGGATACCCGACCACTGGGCGAAGTGTCCGGCGATCGTCTCGGTGGCCACCTTGGACAGCGCGTAGGTCGAGGTCGGCAGCGGGAAGTGGTCCTCATCCACCGGCGCGTACCGCGGCGGCAGATCGAAGGGCAGGCCTAGCGTGGTCTCGCTCGACGCCCAGACCACACGGCCCAGGCTCAGGTTGACCGCGGCCTGGAACACGTTGAAGTTCATGGTCACGTTCGTGTTGAACGTGACCGGCGGGGTGGCCAGGCCCGGAGCCGGGATGTTGGCCAGGTGCACGACGGCATCGGCGCCCCGCAGCGCCTCGAGCGCCTGGCCGTAATCGGTCAGGTCGGCCCGGAGCATGCCTTCGAAGCGATCGGCCTCCGAGACCGCGATGTCGGTCGCCGCCACCTCGTAGCCGTGCTCGCTCAGGTCCCGTACCACCGCCCGGCCCGCCTGGCCGGCCGCTCCCGTCACGCAGATCCGCTGTGCCATCCCGTTCCTTTCCCGTCGCGGTTACCCGCACTAGCCTTTCACCCGGCGGTCAAGCTCGCCCGCCGGGTGACCTGCTGCAGGTACTCCTCACGGTTCAGCGGGTCGGCGCCCCACCGCGCCCGGGTCGGCACCGCGCCGCGCACCGGTGAATATCGGTCAAAGACACCCTCCAGCACACCCTCGCCGCTGGTCAGCGCCGGTAGCGAGGCCCGCAGCTCGTGCACCCGCGCCGCCGGGACCTCGCCCTCCAGGACCAGCGCCCGGCCGTGCACCGCCGAAGCCAGCGGCACCTCGCGCGAAGACAACGGCACCGCGCGCAGGCGGGCCAGCGACGCCAGCAGCGGCCCGAGGCAGTCGGCCGGCGCGTCCAGCCGGAACCGGTGGACCGGCTCGCACACCACGGTTCCCGCCCGCTGCAGGGCCGAAGTCAGCACCAGCGGGGTCAGCTTGCGGTAGTCCTCGCCCGTGCTGGACAGGCTCTTGTTGAACCGCTGGTGACCGAGGCTGTGCTTGCCCAGGTAGCCGGAGTCCGTCATCACCACCGCGCAGTCCGGGACCTCCCAGCCGTACAGGCCTTGCCGCAGCGTCTCGCGCACCGTGTCCTCCACCGCCCGGAAGAACGCCAGCGGCATCGAACCCAGCTCCACCTCCAGGCCGAACGTCACGCCCGATCCCGCCGGAGCCGGCGAAACCCGCAGCCCGATCGTGGCCAGGAACGGATTGGGCGGCTGGTGCAGCCGCTCCACCGCGGCACCCGGTCCGGCCAGCCGCTCGATGCAGATCGTGGTCGTCGCCCGGAAGCTGACCGAAACCCCGAACTCCGCGGCCAGCGTCGCCTCGATGACCTCCTTCTGGACCTCACCGAACAGCGAGACGAAGACCTCCTGCCGGACATCGTCCTGCCGCACGTTGATCAGCGGGTCCTGCTCGGCGAGCTGGGCCAGCGCCGCGTGCAGCGCGCCACGTTCGGACGGATCGCGCGGCGTGACCACCGTCTCCAGCGTCGGCGGGGCGAACTGGCGCCGCCCGGCCGGCCCCAGTGACGTGCCCAGTGACGTGCCCAGTGACGTGCCCACCGCGTCGCCGACCTGGACCCCAGCCAGGCCCCACAGCTTGCCGATCTGCCCGGCCGACACCGACTCGCTCGGGGTCGCTGGACCCCCCGCGAACACACTGACCGCGGTCACCTTCCGCTCGCGGCCCTGGCCGGCCCGGACCTGATCGCGGGTGCGTACCGTACCGGAGAACATCCGCACGTAGGCGATCTTCTCGCCCGCCGGCCCGCGTTCGACCTTGAACACCCGGCCCGACACCGGGCCTGCGGCGTTCCGGGCCGCCCGGGGCAGCAGTTCGGCCACGCCGTCCATCAGCGCGTCCACCCCGGCCCCGGTCAGCGCCGACCCGAAGTACACCGGGTGCACCTGACCCCGCGCGGTCTGTGCCGCGAGGCCCCGCCGCAGCCGCCGGTACGGAACCCGCGGCTGGCCCGCGACGTAGGCGGCCATCATCGCCTCGTCGTGCTCGGCCAGCACTTCGGTCAGCCGGGCGGAGAAGGCCGCGCCACCGCACAACTCAACCTCGGCCGCTCGGGTGCCCGGCTCGCGTACCCGGCCCATCGCCACCACCGCCGGGCTCAGCCGCTCGGCAACCTCCCGGAGGACCCGCCGGTCATCCGCGCCGCGCCGGTCGACCTTGTTCACGAACAGCACGGCCGGGACCCCCAGCCGCCGCAGCGCGCGCATCAGGATCCGGGTCTGCGGCTGCACGCCCTCGACGGCCGAGATGACCAGCACCGCCCCGTCCAGCACGCTCAAGGCCCGTTCCACCTCGGCGATGAAGTCGGGGTGGCCCGGCGTGTCGATCAGGTTCACGGTCAGGGCGCCGATCCTGAACGAGACCACGGCGGACTTGATCGTGATGCCGCGCTGCCGTTCCAGCGCCAGCGAGTCGGTCTGGGTGGTGCCGTCATCGACGCTGCCAACCTCGTCGATGACCCCGGCCGCGTACAGCAGCCGTTCGGTCAGGGTGGTCTTACCGGCGTCTACATGCGCCAAGATCCCCAGGTTCAGCGTTCCGTGAACCACGCTTCATACCCTCCGGACAGGTGAAAAAGCCCTTGTCGATGGATATGAAGGCCGCTCGCATTTCCGCTCCCTGGTTAGACCGACGTCACCTGTACCGTGCCCCACCGCCCCGGCCGGGGCAACTTATTTTCTGCCGAACGGACCACCAGGCGTGCGGCCGGACACGCTCCAGCCGCCCCTAGGCGTCGCGGCGCAGCAGCGTCACCGCGGTAACCGCGATCAGGGCGGCCGCCAGGACCAGGAAGATCCCGGCCTCGATGCCCTGGAACGTCCAGTAGCGGTCGGCGGGCTGGTAGGTGAGGAATCCGCGGAAGTGGGCCAGCGCCTGCGTGCACGACGGCGGGGGAGTGAAGGGACTCCTGATCGTCTGATTACAGGATGCCGGGAGGTAGGTGACCGGAATGCCGTTGAGCACGTTCCCGTTGCTGCCCTGATCGATCGGCAGGCCGTTCGGGCCCAGGACGCCCGACGCGAGGCTCCAGTACGACCCCGGCGGCGTGACGCTCCTGGTCACGGGGTAGTACACGGTGACCGGGTTCAGGTACTGCCGGCGCAGGCGAACAGCGCGTAGGCCACCGGGACGATGCCCATGATGTCGAACCGGCCGGAGTCGAACGCGTCGAGCTGCAGCGCGTTGTTCGCCCCTTCCCACCACGTCACCAGGGCCGAGATCACGCCGCCCCAGACCGCCGCGGCCAGCACCATCCAGCCGACCTTGACCGCCAGCCAGCGCCTGCGCGTGATGCTCTGCATCCACGCGAAGTGGGTGGTGCCCGCCTCGGACTCCGCGGCCACCAGCGGCGCCCCCCAGAAGAGCCCGACCAGCAGCGGCGCGGCCAGCGTCGAGATGACCAGGAAGCCGACCGCGTGACTGCCCAGGAACAGGTTCTGGCAACCGTGACTGGCGGCGCAGGCGGCCCGCGCGGCGTGCCACTGGTCCGCCGCCTGCACCCCGGTGATCACGATCAGCACGGCGAACGCGGCCAGCAGCGCGGCGCCCAGGTAGAACTGAAGGCGGTACTGCCGCCAGACCAGCCAGGTCATGTCTTGGTCTCCAAATGCTCAGGCGTCGCGGCGGAGCAGCGTCACCGCGGTGACCGCGATGAGGGCGGCGGCTAGGACCACGAAGATGCCGGTCTCGATGCCCTGGAACGCCCAGAAGCGGTCGCCGGGCTGGTAGGTCAGGTACGCGTGGTAGTGCGACAGCGCCTGCACGCAGGCCGCCGGGGGATCGTTGGGAGCGTTGGGGCCGTTCATCACCGAGCAGGCACTGGGCAGGTCGGTCAGCGGGACGCCGTCCAAGTAGGGCGTGTTGTTCGGCTGGGCGAGCAGCTGGCCGTTCGGGCCGAGGACCCCCGACCCGAGCTGCCAGTAGGCGCCCTTCGGGGTGAAGCCGCTCACCACGTTGGAGGTCACCGTGACCGGGCTGATGTAGTGCGAGCGCAGCCACAGCGTGATCGCCACGCGCACCGCGACGAACCCGGCCAGCGTGACGGCGATGGCCGGCAGCGTCCGGCGCAGGAGGGCCCCCGCCGTGACCCCCAGCGCCACCGCGAACAGTGAGTAGCCCACCGGGACCAGGCCCATGATGTCGAACCGCCCGGGATCGAACTGGTTGAGCTGCTCGGCGTTGGTCGGGCTGGCCCACCAGGTCACCAGGGCCGAGATGACCCCGCCCCAGACCGCCGCGGCCAGCAGCATCCAGCCGATCTTGACCGCCAGCCAGCGCTTGCGGGTGACGCTCTGCATCCACGCGAACTGAGTGGTGCCGGCCTCGGCCTCGGCGGCCACCAGCGGCGCGCCCCAGAACAGCCCGACCAGTACCGGTGTGCCCAGCGTGGCGATGACCAGGAAGCCCACCACCTTGCTGCCCATGAATAGCCCGCCGAGCTGCCGGCAGCCGTGGCCCGGGATACAGCCCTGGGCCGAGTGAAACTGGTTCGACACCTGCTCGCCGGTGACCACGATCATGACGGCGAACGCGGCCAGCAGCGCGGCGCCGACTAGGTACTGGACGCGATGCTGGCGCCAGACAAGCCAGGTCATTGGTCATCTCCAACCGCGGTGAGATGGTGGGTCGGGGTCGGGGTCGGGGCTGGGGTTGGGGGGACTTCCTCGCCCAGGTAGGCCAGCGCGAGCTCTTCCAGGCTGACCTCGCTGACGCCGAACGCCGGGTCGATGACCGGGCCGTTCAGCCGGACCAGCATGGTGGTCTGCCGCGGCGTGCGGGTGACCTGCACCACACGCTGGTCGCGTTCGATGGCCGTGGTGTCCTTGTTCGGGCCGGTCAGGATCCGGTGCTCGGCCAGCAGGTCCTCGATGTCGCCGCACAGCTGGACCCGGGACGCGGCCAGCATGATCAGGTGGTCGCAGACCCGTTCCAGGTCCGCGATCAGGTGCGAGGACAGCAGCACGGTCAGGCTGCCCATGGCTACCGCGTCGGCCAGCACGCCCAGGAAGTTCCGCCGGGCCAGCGGGTCGAGCGCGGCGACCGGCTCGTCGAGCAGCAGCAGCCGGGGCTGCTTGGCCAGGACCAGAGCCAGGGCCACCTGGGCTCGCTGCCCGCCGGACAGCTTGCCCACCGCCCGGTCCAGCGGGATCTTCAGCCCCGTCAGCCGCTCGCGCACCAGCGCGCTGTCCCAGCGCGGGTTCAGGTGCGCGCCGGCCTGGATGTGATCCTCGGCCGACAGCCGCCGGTACAGCGGGATCTCCTGGCCCAGGTAGCCGACGTCGGCCAGGAAGGCCGGATCCTGGCGCGGGGTGCCGCCGTTCACCGTGGCCTGGCCGGCGCTCGGCTTGGACAGCCCGGCCAGCAGGCGCAGCAGCGTGGTCTTGCCCGCTCCGTTCGGCCCGATGAGCCCGGAAATCCGGCCCTCCGGCACGCTGATCGTGCCGTCGTTCAGGGCCGTGACCTTACGGTATCGCTTGGTCAGCCCGCTGGTCTGGATCGCGAGAGTCATGCGATCTCCTCCTCGTCCGCCGCCCGCAACGTGACGCGCAGCAGTTCCTCGATCGTTTCGTCGTCCAGCCCGGCGTCGCGGGCTTCGGCTACCCATCGGGTCAGCCCGCGGCTCAGCCGCGAGTGGATGCCCGGCGGCGGCCCGGGCGGGCGGCTGCGCACGAACGTGCCATGTCCCACCCGGGCCTCGACCAGGCCGTCACGCTCCAGGTCGCGATAGGCCTTCAGCACGGTGTTGGGGTTGATCGCCGTGGCCGAGACAACCTCTCGCACGGTGGGCAGCTGGTCCCCGACGTCCAGCACGCCCATCCGCAGGGCCTGCCTGACCTGCTGGACGATCTGCAGGTACGGCGGCACCACCGAACGGCCGTCAATGCGGAAGCTGATCATGTCGTGCGTGCTCCAGTGTCTTAGTTACCTAAGACACTAGGTCGCTGATGCGCTGCCGTCAACTCGGCCGACCGTAACGGTCTCGTATCGCTGCCTGCGTATGCTCGCTGGCATGCACACGCAGCGGCCCCGCCTGGCCTGGGCGCTGCTCGGCCTCACCGCGGCGCTGATCGTCTGCGCGGTGGTGATCGGCTCGCTGCGCGGTCAGAGCTGGAACGAGAAGTTCGCCTTCATCCCGGTCTCGGCCTCGTTCGCCGTGGTGGGCGCGCTGGTCGCCGCGCGGACCGCGAACCGCCTGGGCTGGCTGTTGCTGGCCGCGGCCACGGTCAGCGCGGCCACGGTGCTGGCCTCCGCCTACGCCGGACCGGCGCCGGCCGGCAATCTGCCCGGTGCGGCCTGGGTGGCCTGGATCTTCGGCGTGCTGCTGGGCATTACCGGGCCGTTGTTCTGGCTGACTCCGCTGCTGTTCCCTGATGGCCGGCCGCCGTCCTCACGGTGGCGTCCCGCGGTGTGGGCGGCCGCTGTGGCCGGGCTCGGCGCTTCGCTGTGCGCGGCATTGTCCGACGTTCAGTTCTCCAACGACTTCCCCGGCCTGCGGGACCCGGTGACGGTCGTCGCCCCGCTGGGCACGGCCTACAACCTGTCTCAGGAACTGGGGCTGCTCGTGCTGGTCGCCGGCGTGGTCTCAATGATCGTCCGGTTCCGGCGCTCGGACACCGAACAGCGGCTCCAGCTCAAGTGGTTCCTGTACGCCTCGGCGGTCGCGGGGGTCGTGGTGTTCGTCGCCAGCGACCTGACCAACAATCCGCTGGTCGAATTCGAGATCGTCTTCCCGCTGATCCCGGCCGCCATTGCCATCGCGATCCTGAAGTACCGGCTGTACGACATCGACCGGCTGATCAGCCGCACCCTGGCCTACGCGATCGTGACCGGCCTGCTGGTCGGCGTGTACGCCGGGCTGGTCCTGCTGGCCACCCAGGTGCTGACCATCACCTCACCGGTGGCCGTGGCCGCGTCCACGCTCGCCGCGGCGGCGCTGTTCACCCCGCTGCGCCGGCGCGTGCAGCGGGTGGTGGACCGCCGGTTCAACCGGGTCCGCTACGACGCCGACCAGACCATCGCCGCCTTCGCCGCCCGGCTCCGGGACGCCGTCGACCTCAACGCGGTCCGGTCCGACCTGCTGGCCGTGGTCAACACCACGGTCGAGCCCGCCCACCTCGCGGTCTGGACCGTCCCGGTCGCTAGACAGCCATAGCGTCCTCGTCCCACAGGGCGGGGTCGCGGGCGGCGATCCGCGCGCCGATACCGGCCAGCACCTGGCCGTCGGGCCGGGCCGGAAGCTGCCGGCCGTCCCGCAACCGCAATGCCACCTCGTCCGCGGCCGCCTCGCGGCCGCCGATCACCGCCTGGTACGGCACCAGCCGGTGGTCGCGGATCCGTGCGCCCAGGCTGCCGTCCTCCGGCCGGGCCACCGCCGCCCGTAGCCCGCGCTCGACCGCCTGACCGGCGAGCGCCTCGGCCGCCGCCAGCTGTGCCTCGGCGACCGGCAGCACCACGAGCTGAACCGGCGCCAGCCAGGCCGGGAAGGCGCCGCCGTGCACCTCGATGAGCTGGGCCACGGCCCGCTCGGCGCTGCCGATGATGCTCCGGTGCACCAGCACCGGCCGGTGCCGCGCCCCGCCGGCGCCGACATACGACAGGCCGAACCGCTCCGGCAGGTAGAAGTCGACCTGGATGGTGGACAAGCTGGCCTCTCGTTCGGCGCGGTCGGCGACCTGCACGTCGATCTTCGGTCCGTAGAACGCGGCTTCGCCCTCCTCGGCCTCATACGGCACCCCGGCCCGCTCCAGAACCTGCTCGAACAGGTCGACGGCCCGGCTCCACATCGCCGGATCGCCGACGTACTTGCCGTCCCGGCTGGGCAGCGACAGCCGGTACCGGGCTGGCTCGATGCCCAGCGCCCGGTAGGCCTGCCTGATCAGCTCCAGGGCGGCCGCCACCTCGTCCGCGACCTGGTCCGGGGCGCAGAAGATGTGCGCGTCGTTCAGCTGGATGGCCCGTACCCGGGTCAGCCCGCCCAGGACGCCGGACAGCTCGGACCGGTACATGCCGCCCAGCTCGGCCATCCGCAACGGCAGGTCACGGTAACTGCGCCCCCGGGACCGGTAGATCAGCGCGTGGTGCGGGCACAGGCTAGGACGCAGCACGACCTGCTCGCCGCCGATGTCCATCGGCGGGTACATGCCATCCCGGTAATGCCACCAGTGCCCGGAGATCTCATACAGCTCGCGCTTGGCCAGCACCGGGGAGTAGACGTGCTGGTAGCCAGCTCGCTGCTCGACCTGCCTGACGTACTCCTCCAGCGCGTGCCGCACCGCGGCGCCGGCCGGCAGCCAGTACGGCAGCCCGGCGCCGATCAACGGGTCGGTATCGAACAGCTCGAGCTCACGGCCGAGCTTGCGATGGTCGTACATGGTCATCTCCTCGCGATAGGGCGGGCAAGTGACCAGGGAACGCGAAAGCCCCGGAGCACTCGCCCCGGGGCTTGATTAAAGCAGCAGTCAGCGCGCCGGGACCGGTTCCGGCGTCGTCGTCATGGCCGCGCGCATCATGAATCCACGATAACACCCGCCAGACGGCCCGTGTTTGATCACGCTGTGTTTGATCACGCTGCCTTGGCAGGCCGCCCGCCCGGGCGTAGGCTGCGCGATCTACGGGGCGTTTACTTTCCCGAGCTCAGGGGGCCGGATGGCCGATTTCGCACAGACCATCGCGACCGCGTATGCCGTCGACGGGGCCGCCCTCGACCTGGGGCAAGGCGTGCACGATGGCGCGGTCGTCCCCGGGGCCATGGTCAAGCTCCCGCTGCGTATGGTGCACCGGCACGGCCTGATCGCGGGCGCCACCGGCACCGGCAAGACCAAGACCCTGCAGGGGATCGCCGAGCAGCTATCCAGCGCCGGCGTGCCGGTGTTCGTGGCCGACGTCAAGGGCGACCTGTCCGGCGTAGCCGAGCCCGGCGACGCGGCCAAGCGCGCCGCCGATCTCGGCCTGCAGTCCAAGGAGGGTAAGAAGCTCGAGAAGCAGGTTATGCGCGGCATCTTCGGGCTGCTCAAGAAGAATCTGTGACGCTGTCCATGGCGACCGCGGGCATTCGTCGTGTGGGTGACCCGGACGGACCGGGCCGACGCTAGCCTGAGGACTCCGGAGGAAGACCATGACCTACCTGATGCTGATCTGCGTCCCTGACGACGTCGAGCTCACCCGCGAGCAAAGTGCCGCCATCGGCCCCGCGACCGACTCCTGGGTGGCCGAGATGGAGGGCGTCCGGACCGAAGGCGGGCCGCTCGGTCCGGCCCGCGAGTCCGCCGTGGTGCGGCGGCGCGATGGCGAGGTAATGGTCAGCGACGGGCCGTTCGCCGAGACCAAGGAGCAGATCGCCGGATACGACGTACTCGAGTGCTCGACGCTGGACGAGGCGGTCCAGGCGGCGGCCCGGCATCCGGTCGCCTCGTTCGGCGCCATCGAGGTCCGGCCGTTCGGGCCCGGCGGCTGGTGGCGGTCGGCCGATCACCGCGGGCCGGCCGATGCCCCCGAATACCTGATGATCCACCGCGTGGACGCGACCACTCCCATGACCCCGGCCGAGAACTGCACGATGCCGGGCACGCCGGCCTTCCGGGCCCTGCGCGCCTGGGACGATGAGACCTCCGCCCGCGGCGTGAAGCTGGCCGGCGGCCGGCTGGAGTCGCCCGACGAGGCCCGGACGGTCCGCGTCCGCGACGGGGAGCTGCTGGTCACCGACGGCCCGTTCGCCGAGACCAAGGAGCAGGTGGCCGGCCTCAACATACTGACCTGCCCGACCCTGGCCGAGGCGGCCGAGATCGCCGCGCAGCATCCGACCGCCCTGATCGGCGCCCTCGAACTGCGCCCCTTCGACCGCCCCCGGGCCTAGCTGACGCTGACTCCAGAAGGCAGCCGCTCGCCCCCCGAGGAAACGCACCCATGGCCCATCGTGCCGGTTATAACCGGTTATAACCGGCACAGCGGGCCATCGTTACGGGTTGGGGCGCCCTGGGCCGAGCCCGCAAGGCGGGCTCACGCCAGCTGCGGCTGCTCTTGGATGACCGCTACCAGCTGCTTGCAGAAGGCGGGCAGGTCATCGGGCTTGCGACTGGTCACGATGGTGTTCGGGCCGTTGTCGCACACGTGCACCTCGGCGTCCACCCAGTTGCCCCCGGCGTTGCGGACGTCGGTCTGCAGGCTCGGCCACGAGGTCAGGGTCCTGGCCCGGACCAGATCTGCCTCCACCAGCAGCCACGGCCCATGGCAGATGATCGCGGCCGGCTTGCCCATCTCGAACATCCGCTGCGCGAACGTCACCGCGGCCGGCACCGTTCGCAGCGTGTCGGCGTTGGCCACCCCGCCCGGCACGACCAGCGCGTCGTAGTCGAGCGGATCGGCTTCCCGGACGGTCCGGTGCACCGCGAACGTGTCGGCCCGGTCCAGATGGTTGAACCCCTGGACGCTTCCCTCGTCCGGCGCCAGCAGTTCCGGCGTGCCGCCGGCGTCCTTGACCGCCTGCCACGGTGCGGTCAGCTCGACCTGCTCGACTCCCTCGTTCGAGGTCAGGAAGGCCACTCGCCGGCCCTTCAGTTCGCTGGCCATCAGGAATCCCTTCGACTAGGCATCAGAAGTACACTGCCCTGCCCATGACCGGGCGAGCTATGCGCCGCTTACCGTGGATCCATGAACCGTGCGTTGCTGGTCCTGCACGACCTGTCGCTTGAGGTGCTGGCCGCCTACCGCCTGGCCCAGATCCAGAGCATCAGCGCGGGTTTCACCCTGGCCGCGGTCCCGGTCACCGCCTGACCAAGCGCAGTACCAGCCGCCAGCCCAGCAGGAACAACCCCAGGAAGGCCAGCGCCACGCCGACGAACGCCGCCGCCGTGCCCTGGCCCGCCACCACCCGCAGCACCATGCCCAGTCCCGCCGCCCCCAGCCACGCCCCCACGCCAGCGGGCCGCAAGGCCAACGGCCGCCGCCAGGCCCGCACCGCCAGCCATCCGCCCCCTAGCCCGGCCAGGAACGGCCAGGCCGTGGACGCCATGCCGCTCAGCCCGAGGCCGTCCGCATGACGATCCCGCCCGATGATCACGAACGCCAGCACGCAGCAGCAGTCGACCAGGCCCGCCACCCACGTCGTACGCACAGACCACAGGCTAGCGCTGCGGCTCGATGACCACCTTCAGGCCGCCGCGCCCCGCCGCGTCGTCGAACGCACCTTTAGCCGAGCCCAGCCCGGCCCGCGCGCTGACCAGCGAGCCCAGATCCACCACGCCGCGCTCGGCCAGGCTGATCGCCCGCGGGTACACGTGGTTCATCCGCCGCACCATGGCGATGGTCAGCCCCTTGCGGCGCGCCACCGAGGCCGGGAAGCTGATCGCGTCGTCGTTCGGGATACCGGCCAGCACCAGCCGCCCGCCGGGCCGGACCGAATCCAGCGCCAGCCGGACCGCCTCGTCGGTGCCCGCCACCTCGAACGCCACGTCCACCCCGGCGCCGGTCAGGTCCGCCGCGCCCGGCTCGACCACCAGGCCGGCGCCGTACCGCGCCGCCGCCTCGCGCCGGTGGGCCAGCGGCTCGACGGCCAGCACCGAACTGGCGCCCGCCGCCTTCAGCACGCTGACCAGCAGCAGCCCGATCGGCCCGCACCCGACCACCGACGCGGTGCCGCCGAACCGAAGGTGCCCGAGGTCCACGCTGTGCACCGCCACCCCGAGCGGTTCGAGCAGCGCCCCGTCCGCATCCGAAAGGCTGTCGGGCAACGGGTGCAGGAACTCGGTGGGCCAGGCCATGACCTCGCGCATCATGCCGTCCGTCTCGCCGTGGCCGGCGAACCGGATCCGGTAGCACAAGTTCGCGTAACCGTCCCGGCAGGCCCGGCAGGTGCCGCAGGTGATGGCGGGATCGATGGCCACCCGCTCGCCGCGCCGCGGCCCGTCAGCGATCACCCCGGCCCCCTCGTGGCCGAGTACCAGCGGTTGCCCGATGGTGGCGTCCCCGATCGCGCCCTCGTCCCACCAATGCAGGTCAGACCCGCAGATCCCGACCGCGGTGACCCGCACCAGGCTCATCCCGGCGCCGGCCGCGGGCTCCGGCTCCTCACCCACTCGCAGGTCACCGGCCGCGTAAAGTCTCGCCGCTCGCACCGGACCTCCTTCTTTATTTATCCCGAACGGACCGTGGTGCCTGCCCCCCGGAACCATGAAACCAGTGATCCCCGCCGCAGGGAGGCGGGGATCACTGGTACGGGGTGTGCGGGCGGTTGAGCGGTTAGGCGGCCGGGCCGCTGGTCAGGGTCAGCGTGCTGGAGTGGGTCTGGCCTGAGCTGTCGGTCCAGCTGACCGAGATCGAGTCGCCGGGGTGGTACTTGACCAGGGCGTGCGCCACGTCCTCGGCCGAGGTGACCGACTGGCCGGCGATCGCGGTGATCGTGTCGCCTTCAGCGAGCCCCGCGCTGGCCGCGGGGGAGCCGGAGATGGTCCCGGCCACGCTGACGCCGGTCGTGCCGCTCTGGCTGTTCTGTCCGCCGAAGCCGCCGAACCCGCCGAAGCCGCTCGAGCCGCTGCTCGACGAGCCGATCTCCACGCCGAGGAACGCGGTGGCGCCGATGTGCACGTCAGCCGAGGTGGTGCCCGCCTCGATCTGCTTGGCGATGGAGAGCGCGTCGTTGATCGGGATCGAGTAGGCCTGGGTGGCCGCCGAGGACTGGTTCTGGAACTGGTAGTTGGAGGATGCGGCGGTGTCCATGCCGATCACCTGGCCGTAGGAGTTGACCAGCGGGCCGCCCGAATCGCCGGGCTCGATGGGCGCGTTGGTCTCGATCAGCCCGGTCAGCTGCTCGCTCACGCTGGACAGCTCGTCCGACGCGGTGATCGACTGGTTCAGGGCGGTCACCGTGCCGCTGGCCACCGCCGGGGTACCCTCCTTGCCCTCGGCGTTGCCCAGCGCGGTCACGGCGTCCCCGGTCTGGACGGTGGAAGAGTCGCCCAGGTTGGCGGTGGTCAGCCCGGAGGCGTTCTGGAGCTGGATGACCGCCACGTCGTGGCTGGCGTCGTAACCCGTCACCGTGGCCGTGTAGGTCTTCCCGTTGCCGATGTCGATGACCTTGACCGAGGTGGCGCCCTCGATCACGTGGTTGTTGGTCAGCACCTCGCCGTTGGAGGTCAGCACGATGCCGGTGCCCTCCGAGGTCGCCCCCTGGTACCCGTCGGCGGACACCACGTCGACCAGCGCCGGGTCCACCCGGGAGGCGATCTCCTGGGCGGTCAACACGGTCTTGGACGAGGCCGTGACGGTGCCCGCCACCGTGTGGTCCATGCTGCCGATCAATCCGCCCAGCGCGGCTCCGGCGGCTAGCGCCACCGCGCCGGTCGCGATCAGCCCGCGCTTGCGGCTGCGCCGCGGCGGCATGGGCGGCACGCTGCCGTAACCAGCGCCGCCCGCGTACCAGGATCCGCCACCGTATCCCGGGGCCACCGGGTAGCCCGGCGCGGCCGGGTAGCCATAGGCGTAACCCTGTCCGTGTCCCGCGGCCGAGCCTGGCGCGTGGTGTGCCTGGCCCTCGTGCCCGCCGCCGTTCTGCTCCGGGTTCTCGGGGTCAAACGTCTGGCTCATGGTCCTGTCCCTCAATTCGCGGCTTTGTCCCTCATCTACACCTTGATATTCGGCCGCGGACCTTGAGCCCAGCCAAGGGCAACCCATGGTCATGCTCTAAGTTTCCTGAACGTCGTCTGAATCCGTTCAGGTTGAGGGATGCTCGGAAAGCGGCACCAGCTCCCGCTCGGTGACCTCGTCCTCGGTGGTCAGCCATTCGCGGATGGCCAGGGCCAGCAGCGCGGGAACCAGGTCCCGGGACCGCCGCGCCAGCCAGGTGGTGCCCTTGGTGGCCATCCACCGGACTTCGGCCATCCGCGACGGTGGCGGGGTGGACGGCTCCGGGTCGGGACCGGGCCCGACCGGATAGCCCGCCGCGGCCAGCATGGCATGGAACTGGCAGGCCACGAAGCGGTGTCCGCGCTCGTTCGGGTGCAGCCGGTCCACGCTCCAGTAGCGCCGCTCGTAGATGGTCGGGTCACGGGCCGCGTCCAGATGCACGGTGTCGTAGCGGAGCGCTATCTCGTCCACTGCTTCGTTCACCGCGCGCATGCGCCGGCCCAGCGGCTTGGCCAGTGACTTGGGCAGACCGAACATCTGACCCGGGTCGGGCAGTCGCATGGTGAGCACCTGGGCTCCCGCGGCGCGCAGGCCCGCCACCGTGCGGGCCACCGCCGAACCCGTGCGCTGCGGGTCGAAGTTGCCGCGCAGGGTGTCGTTGATGCCGACCACCACGCTGGCCACGTCGGGCTTGAGCGCGGCCGCGGCCGGCAGCTGCAGGCGCTCCACGTCGGCCGCCAACGCGCCGAGCGCGGCCAGGTTGTGCATGACCGGCTGGTGCATGCTGCCGGCCAGCAGTGCGGCCCAGCCCCGCCAGCCGCCTTCGGGGGCATTGGGGTCCGGGTCGCCCATGCCCACCGTGATGGAGTCGCCGCCCGGCGTGCACGAGCAGCGTCTCGCCCGGCGCGGCGTATGCGTCCCGGACCCGGGTGTCCAGCGGCTCCGACCGCGCCGCGGTGAAGGTGGCCAGGTCGACCCCGAGCGGGGCGCGCACCAGGTTGGCCGCGCTGATCCGTTCGAACTCCGCGGCCGCCCACGCGGTGGTGCAGATCACCCGCTGGTAGGCCCGGGCCGTGCGCCGGTTGACCGCGTTGGCCAGGGCCAGCGCCGGACGCCACCGGGACAGCGCGGGCAGGTCCAGCCCGGGCACCGCCAGTCGCATCAGCGCGGTCAGGCTTTCGTGCGAGATCATCACGGCCGGCACGCCGTGCTCGCGCGCCCAGCGCCCGGTCCAGCGCAGCGTGGTCCGGTCCGACACCTCCAGCGTGTCCGGTCGCAGTTCGCCGAGCAAGTCGGCCACCCGCCGCTGGCCCAGCAGCGCCCGGTATCCGCCGGTGAACGGCAGCCGCGGCCCGCTCAGCGTGATGACCCGGCCCTGCGGGGTCTGCTCGTCGCTGTCCGCTTCGCCGGGGACGATCAGCACCGGGTCGTGGCCCGCGGCCAGGTAGCCGGCGCCGAGTTCGCGCAGTGACGTACGCAGCCCCCCGGAGTGGGGGGCTACGTAGTTCGCGACCCGCACGATCCTCATATCGTGACCTTCGCCGGGCGCTTGCGGCCCAGGACCGCCGCGTAGTGCCCGATCAGCTCCTCGGTCAGGGCCGGCCAGCCGCGGCTGAGCACCTTCCGCCGTCCGGCCGCGCCGAACGCCGCGCGGCTCGCCGGGTCGGCGGCCAGTCGCGCGACCGCGGCGGTAAAGCCGTTCGCGTCGCCGGGGGGCACCAGGTACCCGGTCACGCCGTCCTCCACCAGGTCCAGCGGTCCGCCCGCGGCCGGCGCCACGACCGGGAGCCCGCTCGCGGCCGCCTCCTGCAGCGTCTGCCCGAACGTCTCGTACGGCCCGCTGTGCGCGAACACGTCCAGGCTGGCGTAGATGGCGGCCAGTTCGTCGCCGCGGCGCTCGCCCAGGAACACCGCCGTGGGCATCTGCTGGCGCAGCGCGGCCTCGGTCGGCCCGGCGCCGACGATGACCAGCCGAACTTCGCGCAGGGCGGTGATCCCGGCCAGCAGCTCGACGTGCTTTTCGGGGGCCAGGCGGCCCACGTAGCCGACGATCAGCTCGCCGTCCGGCGCGAGCTGGGCCCGGATCTGGGCGCTGCGCCGGGCCGGGTCGAAGCGGGCCGTGTCCACTCCGCGGCCCCATAGCCACACGTTGGCGATCCCCCGGCCGAGCAGGCCGGTGGCGGTGACCGTGGACGGGGCCAGCGTCCGCGCGGCCCGGTTGTGGATGCCGCGCAGCCAGCGCCAGGCGACCGCCTCGCCGGGCCGGCCGAGCCGGTAGGCGTGGGCGTAGGAGGGCAGGTCGGTCTGGAACACAGCGACCGTGGGCAGCCCTAGTCGCTTGGCCACCGCGGCGCCGTGCGCCCCGAGGACCACGGGACTGGCCAGGTGAACGACCTCGGTCCGGTGCTTGATCAGCGCGTGACGCAGCCGGCGGCTGGGCAGGCCGAGCCGCAAGCTCGGGTAGCCCGGCAGCGGTACCGCGGGGACGCGCACCACGGGGTAGGGAAACGGTCCGGGATCCTGGTCGCCGGGCCGGCCCCGCGTGGTCCGCGGGGGCTTCGGCGCGATGACAAGTGGCTGATGGCCGCGGGCGGCGAGGACTTCTGCCACCCGCACCACGCAGTGGGCGACGCCGTTGACGTCGGGCGGGAACGATTCGGTGATGATCGCGACCCTCATGCTCACAAGGTGCGATACGTGCGGATCGAAGTGCCGCAGCCGCCATGACTTCCAAGCGAAGAGTCCGTGACTTCTTAGCGGCGCCCACCCGGGGGGACACCCCCGGACCTCCCGGGCGACAATGACTGTCATGGATCACGACGGCGACAACCCAACCTGGATCGTCCGTCTGGCCCCGGTCGGCCCGGGCGTGCGGCTGGCCGTCAAGGACTGCATCGACGTCGCGGGCCTGCCCACCACGGTCGGCTGCCCGGTGATCGCCGAGCGGACCCGGCCGGCCGAGCGCGACGCGGCCGTGGTGGCCGCGGCCCGCCGGTCCGGGGCCCAGATCGTGGGCAAGACCAATCTGGCCGAGCTGTGCTGGTCGGCGCTGGGCACGAACGCCTGGTCCGGGATGCCGGTCAACCCGGCCGATCCGCGGCGCGTGCCCGGCGGTTCCTCCAGCGGCTCGGCGGCCGCGGTCGGGGCCGGCGAGGCGGATGTGGCGCTGGGCACCGATACCGGCGGTTCGGTCCGGATCCCCGCCGCCTGCTGCGGTGTGGCGGGCCTGAAGACGACCTGGGGCCGGGTGCCGGTCGACGGCGTGTACCCGCTGGCGCAGTCCTTCGACACGGTGGGGCCGCTGGGCGCCGACGTGGCCGCGGTCGAAGTGGGCATGCGCCTGATCGAACCGGGCTTCGCGGCCGGGTCGGCCGCGCCCGAACTAAGGGTGGCCCGGGTGCGGCCGGACACCGATCCCGCCGTCGACCCGGCCGTCGACGCCGCGATCGACGCCGCGCTGGCCGCCGCGGGCATCGCCACCACCGAGATCCCGGGCCTGGACTTCGCCGCCGCCAATCAGGCGTGCAGCCTGCTCATCGACGTCGAGGGCTATCAGGTGAATCAGTATCTGCTGCCCGACCTGGCCCGGCTGAGTTCGTACAACCAGCGCAACCTGCCCGAAGCGGCGGCGGTGACCGCCGCCCAGGTGGCCGAGGCCAACCAGACCCGAGCGCAGGTGCGCGAGTGGTTCGCCGCCCGGCAGGGGCGCCATCCGTTCCTGGCCTTGCCTACCCTGGTCGGTGCTCCGCCGCTGATCGGCGAGCGGGGACGCATGTCGTTCACGTTGCTGACCATGCCCGCGAACCTGGCCGGCCTGCCCGCGCTGGCCCTGCCCGTGCCCGGCGGGCGCCGGCCTGTCCGCATCCCTGCAGCTGGTGGGTCCGCCCGGCAGTGAGGAGCAGTTGCTGGCTCTGGGCCGCGTCATCGAGACCGCTGTCGCGGCCCGATAAAGGTGACCGCGCAGGCCGCGGTGTACAGGTCGTGCGATACCAGGCGGCCGGGGACGAGCAGCCAGGTCGGCACGCCCAGCAGCCGCAGCCGCCGGACGGACCTGGCGAAGATGTGGTCCTGGGCCACGAGCAGGACCAGTTCGGCCGGGCCGCCCGGCCGCTTGCGTCCCGACTGGTGCGAAGCCTGGTGCAGGTCGGCCAGGTGATCGAGTTCCTCGAGCAGCGCCCGGTCGGCCCCGTCCAGGCCCCGGCGGACCAGCCAGGTGTTCTCGCCGCCCGCGGCCATGACGTTCAGGTGGCGGGTCGCGGTGGCGCTCGACGCCGCGCACACGATCCTGGCCCCCGGGTCGATGGCCCGGGCGGTGGCCTGCACGAGCTCCAGGCACGACCGCATCTCCTGGTTGGCGGCGCGATCGTGGTGCGTGCCCTCGGCCAGGCCGTGGGAGACGGCATCGGCGTCGGTGAGCAGGAGGACCCGCGGCCGGGCGGGCAGCCCGGCCGGCAGCTCCGGTGGATAAGGCAGGGGCATCGGCTGGGCCAGCACGTCGGCTGGGGCGATGCGGGCGGGGCGGGTCGGCCACGGCCCGTGCTGGCCGGCCATTACGCGGCCTCGTCGTAAGCGTGGTCGTCGTAGTCCGACTCGTCGTTGGGGACGACCTGCAGCCAGTAGCCTCGAGAGCCCGCGCCGTTGAGCCGGCGGACCCCGCGGTCGATGCGGCTGTCGCTCTGCTTGGTCAGGCTCGCCCGGCGCTCTTCGCGGTGAATGCCGAGGCAGATCACGATCAGGACGCCGATCACGACACCGGCGATCACGAGCGCTACTGCGGCGGTCAGGTAGGTTCCGGCCATGATGTCCCTCTTCTCACCAGCGGATGCGGTTGCTCAGTACACGCAATCCGCGCCCCGCCGATTAGCGCTGGGTCATGCCTCATTTGAGGCAACAGGTACCGCCGAAGTCGTGGCCGACCCGCGGTACTAGCCGGGCGGCTCGTGCCACACGACGTGCTGGGTGTCGTGCTCGTCCAGCCGCTGCCGGCGCGGCGGCAACGGCGCGTCGCTGAACCCGAGCGCCAGCACGCCGGCCAGGTCGCCGGTGATGCCGAGCGCGGCGCCGATGTCGGCCTCGGCGATGACCACGTCGCCCATGAACGCGACCCGCACCCCGAGCGCCTCAGCGGCCAGCCACATGTTCTCGATCGCCGCCCCGATGCCGATCATCTCCAGGCCGAAGCCCACCAGCGATCCGGCCAGCGCCGGGCGGGTCGCCTCGATCAGCCCGGTGCGGCCGCTGCTGAATAGGCCGCGGTTCTCGATGAAGATCGCCGCCGACACCTCGCGCAGGACCTGTGCCGACTCGCGCACGGTCGAGACGTAGGCCGGGCGGGGCCGGCCGGTAGCCGGGTCGTGCGGCACGTACTCGTCCCCGCCCTTGGCCTGCTCGACCGCGTTGGCCAGCGTGCCTAGCGCCGCGCGGTCGGTCACGATGTGCATCCGCCACGGCTGGGCGTTCTTCGACGAAGGCGCGGCCAGGCCGCAGCGAACGATCTCCCGCAGAACCGGGCCGGGGATAGGCTGACGGTCGAACCCTTCCCTGATGCTGCGCCGGGCGAGCATCGCGGTGATGATCTGCGGCCGCACCTCGTCATCGAGCGGAGGGCCCGGCTGCGGCATGGGTGTTCCTTCCCGCGTGGCCATGGACGAGCGCGGTAGACAAGTGCGATGCGGTGATTTTCCATAGTAGTGACGGCATGGTCGGAT
Organism: uncultured Actinomycetes bacterium; assembly: GCA_963787645.1. Classification (GTDB taxonomy): domain Bacteria; phylum Actinomycetota; class Actinomycetes; order Streptosporangiales; family Streptosporangiaceae; genus Palsa-504. The sequence goes on from CAWBDS010000002.1 coordinate 415,812, forward strand.
CGAGGCACATGGCAACGACACTGAGCGTGGCTCAGCGGCTGAAGTTCCAGCTGCTGGCCGAGGGTATCGAGATCTCGCGGCCAGCCCGGCAGGCCCTGCGTGAAGCCACCCGCCACAGCGATCTCACCCCGGCTGATTACGCCTCGACGACCGGGTTGATCCTCCAGCTCGATGACGACGTGTGGGTCAACGCCCCGATCAACGACTACAACCCGAACTTCGTCTCCGGTTCGCGCTTTGTCCTGGACCACGGCGCGGACGGGCTGTGCGTGCACGGTGCCGGGCTGTCCAGCCTGGCCAGGTTCTGGCCGCCGCCGCGCTATCACGGTCACGCGGAACGGTTCGGCCCGCTGAACAACTTCGTGGTCACCCACGGCGACCGGGCCCGGTTGTCACCGGTGCGCGGCTGCGCCATGACCTGTACGTTCTGCAACATCCCGTACGACGATCCGATCGACGTGTACGGCACCAAGCCGATCGACGCCCTGCTCGAGGCGGCCCGCATCGCGGTCAGCGACGAGCGGCAGCCCGCCCACCACATGCTGATCTCCGGCGGCACGCCGAAGCGGCCCGACTTCGACTTCATGCAAGAGCTCTACCGGCGGGTGCTGCTGGAGTTCCCCGGTATCCCGGTCGACATCATGATGGTGCCGCTACCTGGCCTGTTCGACCTGCCCTTGCTGGACAAGCTCGGCCTGAACGAGATCTCGATCAACATCGAGGTGTTCAGCGAGGCGAGCGCCAAACAGGTCATGCGTAACAAGTACAACCAAGGCTTGACCTTCTACCTGGACTTCATCGAGCACGCGGCCGAGGTGCTCGGCCGGGGCCGGGTCCGGTCGATGCTGATGGTCGGCCTGGAGCCGATGGAGATGACGCTGGCCGGGGTGGCGGCCATCGCCGAGCGGGGCGGGGTTCCGGTGCTCAGCCCGTTCCGGCCCGATCCGGCCACGCCGCTGCGGGACCGCAAGCCCTCCAGCGCTGCCGAGCTCGAGCAGATCTACCTGCGGGCGGCCGACGTCGCGGCCCGCCACGGCGCCGCGCTCGGCCCGGACTGCCCGCCGTGCACGCACAACACGCTGAGCTTCGTCGATCCCGGGTCGGCGTACCGCCACCAGCGGCCGGTGATGGTCTGAAGCCCGCGCCGAGCCGGGTGATCGTCGGCGTCGACGATCTGGGTACCGCGGAGATCCGGCACATCCTCTCCCGCGCCAGCGGCCTGCGGACCGGAGCGGCCAGCGAGCTGGCCCGGCCGCCGCTGGTCGCGCTGTTGTTCCTGGAGACGTCCCTGCGCACGCGGGTGGGCTTCGCGGCGGCCGCGGCCCGGCTGGGCGGGCAGTTCATCGATGTCGTCGAGCGCCGCGGGAACGCGCTCGCGGTGCCTGAGGGATGGGCCGACACGCTGCGCGTGGTGAGCGGCTATGCCGATCTGGTCGTGGCCCGGCCCGGCCGCCCGCTGGACGTCTCCGAGCTGGGCCCGCTGCTGGTCAGCAGCTTCCTGAACGGCGGCGACACGGGCCCGCGCGGTGAGCACCCGTCCCAGTCGCTGATCGACCTGTACGCGATCGAACAGGCCCGGGGGCCGGTTTCGGAGCTGACCGTCGCGATCTGCGGTGACCTGCGGATGCGCGCGGTACGCAGCCTGGTCCGGCTGTTCGCCCGGTTCCCGCCGCGGCGGCTGGTCACCATCTCAGACCCGCACTTGGCCGACGGGCCCGACGGGGCCGGCCAAGCAGGCGACGAGCAGCGCAAACCGTGGGACGTCGACGACGTGGACGTGCTGTATGTGGCCGGCATCCCGCACGGCGCCCTGGATGAGCCGGGCCGGGCCCGGCTGCGGGTGGATCGCCAGGCGCTGGCCGCGCTGCGCCCCGAACGCGGTCGTGCTGTCGCCGATGCCGGTCATCGACGAGATCGCCAGCACCGTACGCGGCGATCCGCGCATCCGGATGCTCGAGCAGAGCGACGACGCGCTGTTCGTCCGGATGGCGCTGATCGAGGCGCTACTGTCCCCGCATCTCCTCTAGCTCGACCATGGCGGGCTCCCGGCGATAGGCCATCAGCCGGGCCTGGTGGACCAGGTCCGCGCGATCGCCGATGCCGTGCTCGGCGAAGTCGGCTACCGGCCCGCTATCGGCGTTTTCCTCGATGTTGACCGCCCCGTACCGGGTGCAGTCTTCCAGGGTGACCCGGTAGCGGCGGCGATCGCTGACGTTCAGCAGCTGCCACACCACGCTGTGCTCGATGAGCGCCGTGCCGGTCAGGCCCTCGTCGAACCACGTGTTGGCCAGCACCGAGCCCCGGACGGTGAGCTCGATCTCGCCGTGTTCCTGTTCGGCGCCGATGCGGCGGCTGATCGACAGCCCGCGGATCGAGCTGCCGAAGATCTGGATCTTCGCCGCTCCCTGCTCGGTGATGTCGAGCGAGGATCCGGCGATGTGCCGCAGCGCGAGCTCGCCGCCGTCCCGGAACCGCCCGCTGCGCACCATCAGCGAGCTCAGCCGGCCCCCGTACATGGTCAGGCCGCCGTGCTGCGGCGCCCAGTCGAGCAGTTTCGCGCGGTCACCCAGGTTGTTGGTGACCGCGATGCCCGAAGTGACCGAGTAGACCGCGCCGGAGAAATCCTCCCCGCGGTAGTGGCTCAGCGCCGCGCGGGTCGAGGCGCCCAGTCCGGTCAGCCGGAACGACGGCATGCCCTCCTGGTCGTACACGGCGGTCGACGCGCTGACCACCGGCCCAACGATGTCGCAGTCGCCGAACATCACCCCGTCCAGCACGCAGTTGATGAACACCGTGCCCTCGAACGAGCAGTTCTCGAAGCGGGTGCCGCGAAAGTCGCAGTTGGCGAACACGATGTGCCGGAACCGCGCGGTGACCCGGCAGTTGTACCAGCGCAGGTTGACGACGGTCCGGGCGCGGCCCACGCCGTCGAACTGCGGCCAGTACTCATCGGGATCCGGCCGGACCCAGTCGAAGACGTCGCCCTGGGCGCCGGTCAGCAGGACCAGCGCCGGGGTGGGCCCGGTCCGCTCCGACGCGGCCCAGTCCTCCAGCGCCTCGCCGAACCCGTCGTGGATCAGCGACAACATGGTGCAGTTCACCGCCGGGGACGTCGGCCTGATCAGCGAGGAGGTGGTGAGCCATTCCAGCGCGAAGGCGAACCGCCGCAGCTCTTCGATGACCACCTCGTGGGCCGGATAGCCGAACATCGGGCCGGCCGACAGGCCCTCGGGGTCGGCCTCCCAGGGCGACACCGCGATGCCCAGCTCGTCTAGTGGTGAGCCCTCGGCCGTGTCGGCCGGCGCGCGCAGGCCGGCCGCGGCCGCCACCACCGTACGCGGCACGCTGAGCAGGTCGACCGAGCCCGCGGCATGCGCAGCGGCGCCCGTGTTGAGCCCGTAGATGTTCCGGAAGGCGCGCTCGGCCGCGGTCGGTGCGATGGTGCTGAGGATCCGCAGTTCGCGCTCGAGTGCCAGCTGAGCCAGGTCCCATGCCTCGCGGTCGAGCTTGAACCCGCCGCTGGACAGGTGCGCGACGGTCCGCCGCACCGCCTCGCGGGTCCCGGCGATCAAGAACTCATCCAGGCTGCCAACCGGGTCTTCGTCCAGGCACGCCTCCTCGCACAGGTCGAGCTTGCGGGCCACCGACTCGACCAGGCCAAGGGTAAAGATGTCCCGGTGCCGCTCGCCGGCGGCCGCGATCATCTGCCGGACGTGCTCGGCCCGGATGGCGCTGCCGCTGGGCTTGGCCCGGGCGTGCAGCGCGTACAGCGCACCTTGCAGGTGCAGCAGGCCGACGTCCGCGGACCGGAACTCGGTCTCCTGAATCGTGTTCCACTCGCCGAGTACCAGCTCGATCGCCTCGAGGGTGATGGCCAGCGCCGCCGGATCGGGGACGGCGTCCCGCGCGAGCAGCGAGGCCGTGCTGCCGAAGTGACCAGGGTTGCCGCTGGCCGTGATGTCACGGATGTAGTCGGTCGCGGTCAGCGCCTCCAGCTCGAAGGTCGACATGGAGAACGGCCTGATCTGCGCGTTGAGCGCCTTGAGCCGGTGCACGTATTCCGAGCGCAGCGAGATCACCACGTGGATGTCGTACCTGCTGTTGAGCTCGACCACCCAGTCCATGGCCCGCTTGAAGAACGGCCGCTGGTGCCGGATCAGCTCCTCGAACTGGTCCAGGACCAGCACTGCGAGCTCGCCGTAGTTCGTGTTGAGCTGCTCCACCATGGACTGCGGCGCGGCGTCGTCCACGCTGATGCCCAGGGCCCGCAGCTCGGTGGCGACCTTGGCCGCCACGAAGTCCTCGGGCCGCTCCGGGCTGTCCGCTTCCCTGGTCCAGTCGCGGCACACGATCGGCTGGAAGCCGCGGTCGGTGAGGTCGCGGACCAGGCCCACGTTGAGCAGGGACGACTTGCCGACCCCGGACTCGCCGTGCAGGATCACCAGCTGATGGGTGAGCACCTCGTGCGCGAAGCGGTCGCGGTCGTCCTGCCTGCCGATGAGCAGGTCATCGTCGCCGGGCTCCATGGGTTTGGGTCCGCGCCACGGGCAGGTGTCCTTGTCGAGGAAGTTCTTCTTCCACTGCTCCAGGGTGATCATGTCAGCTCGCATCTCTTGCGCGCGGCGGGCCGGTGGGTCGTGCTCTGCAGGTGCCGCAGATAGTGCTGGAGATCGACCTGGAAGTTCTCGCAGCGGTCGGTCACGACGTCGAAGTTGTACCAGCCGAGCAGGTCGCGCACGGTGTCGTCGGTGCGCCAGTTGACCACCAGCCCGGCTCGGCTGGGGGTCGGCGCCTTCTTGACCGATTCGCCGTCGATGCTGGTCGGCACCGTCATCTGCGAGGCGAACCGGTATCGGATGCTGCTGTCGCTGACCTGGACGCCCATCATCATCCAGAACCTGGCGAAGGCCGAGCCGCGCGTCCCGAACAGCGCGGCGGGCAGCCCTTGGCGGACCCGCTCGTTGCTTCGGTCGGGCTGGTAGACCAGGAATTCCGACGCCGCGTGCTGCATGGCCGAGTACTCATCGAGCAGGGCCACGTGCGCCATCCGCAGCTCGGGCTCGTTAAGGTCGGGCGGCTCGCTGGGCAGCTCGATGTGGTAGTCCTTCAGCAGCCGTCGGCACAGGTCGTTCCAGTCGCTGCCGTCCTCGGTCCACAGCCGCGGCGCCCGCATCAGCGGTGATCCGCTGAGCCGGACCACCACCGGGTAGTTGCCGTAGGTCAGCTCGTAGGCCGTGTCGCCGTTGAGCAGGAACCAGTCCGCCTCGGCCGGGCTGCGCAGCCGTTCCAGCTGCTCCTCGAGCGGGAGGTCGTGGTCGGGCCGGATCAGGCAGCCCAGCCAGCACACCGAGGCCAGGCACGAGGCCGGTTCGGCCACGTCCTGGAGCAGGTTCATCGGCACCGCGACCACGAACGGCTCGGTGCTGGAGCGCCACATGGCCATCTCCAGCTCCAGGTCGAACGACGTCACGAAGGCCGACGCGATCGGCGGCTGCAGCGGCGAGGACCGCAGGAAGCCCTGGCGCAGGGCGGCTTGCTGGCGCAAGATCGTGGCCACCGTCGCGTAGAACCGCTCCCGGTCGGTCTGATCGTCATCCTCGAGCTCGTTCCACGACAGCCGGGTGGTGGCCGCAAAGCGCTGCTCCACGAACTGGCAGGCGGCGTCGATGTCGTCGAAGGCGGGCCGGGGCAGCCACCGGTCGAACAACGCGGGGGAGGTCCGGGTGCTCAGGTGCAGCAGCAGGTCGTTCCAGCCCGGGTACACCGAGGTTCCCTGGGTCAGGGAGTACCAGCACAGCTCGGTCAGCAGCTGGATGTCGGCCACCCGCAGGGAGGGCTGGTGACCACGCGGGCTGAGCGAGCCGTCGATCGTGGTCAGCGCCTGGTGCAGGACCGCGTCCCCGGAGTCGTGGTCGTTCTCCTCGGCCGAGCCGATCAGCTCCTCGAGCAGCGCCAGGACCGGCTGTAGCGCGTCGGTCTCCAGTTCGGCCGACCCGGCCCTGCCGATCGGCAGGCTGACCCGGTCGTGGCCGCTGCGGCTGAGCGCGTCCGGGGCCATCGCGCTGGCCAGGTGGTACAGCCGGGTCAGCAGGGCGGCGCAGAGCAGTAGCTTGGCCGTCTTCAGGTCCGTGCTGGTGTCGAACGGGTTCGCGGCCGGCGGACGCGCGTCGTCCGGCTCAGCCACGGGGTCGCCGTCACCCCCGGCCGCGGGCGGCCCAGCCGGTCCGCGATGAGCGAAGCCGCGAACGCGCCGGCCAGCTTCGCGGCGTTGGTCCCGTCGGGCAGCGGATCGGTGTCGGCCAGCAGTCGCTGCACGATGGCCGGCACGTCGTGGACCCGGGTGCCGCTGATGTCGTGCCCCGCTTCCAGGCAGCCGCTGCCCAGCACCAAGGTGATCCACGGATATCCGCTGCGCTTGTAGAGCGGGCCGAGCGGCGCGTGGATCTCCTCCAGCGCGTTGCAGAACCGGCGCGGTTCCACATACGCCGGCACCTTGGCCGCCAGGTACTCGTCCCGTCCGTGCTCGAAGAAGGTCTTGGTCCCGGAACGCGGCTCTCGGCGGGCCTTGAACTGCCTCATCTAACCCCCCAGGGATCCTGGCGTCATGACTTGCTCCGCACCGTGCGGCGGGCGGCTCGGGGCGGCACCGGCCGTCCCGGCCAGACCCGCCTTCCACGTGGAAACTACCCCGGCCCACGGCTCGGAAAGCTCGAACCCGGTCCGCGTCACCGACTCCCGGCAGACGATCCGAGCCACCGCGGCGCCTCGCTGGGTCGACAGCGCGGGCCGGGTCAGGACCTCGGCCCGGATCGACCGCCCGGTGGCCATGGCCAGCCGGACCAGCGGCGAGGGATCCAGCCGCGCCGCCTCCTGCCCGACCCAGTGCACCACGAAGTGCGCCAGCGCGGGCGCCTCGGCGGCCAGCTCGGCCACCGAGCGCCGGGGCGGCGCGTCCATGCCCATGATCGCCGCCAGGTGCTCGAGCATCAGGCAGCTCTCGCCCGCGCCGATGGCCAGCTTGCACGAGGCGTGGGTCGAGCCCTGAAAGCGCGGGTTGACCTCGGTGAACAGCGGAACGCCGTGGTGCACCAGGAAGTCGACGCCGAACGTGCCGCGATAACCGTAGCTGCGCAGCCAGTTCCCGATCGTGACCGTGGCCGTGTCGATCTGGTCGAGGATGGCGCGGTCGAGATCCCTGACCCGGCCGTAGTCGTTGCCGCAGTAGCCGAACCGGCGGGTGACGCAGTCCGGTATCCCGATCAGCTGGACCGACGGGTAATGAACGGTCACCCCGTCGTGCCACGCCGTGGCGCCCACGTTGACCGGCACGCCGCCGGACAGGTACGGCGCCACGCCGACGAACGCCTCGGCCGCCCGCGGCCACTGCAGCCGCAGCTGCCCGGCGTCGGCCACCTGGACGATCCCCTCGCCGCCGGAGGTCCGGCTGCGACGCAGGATCACCGACCCGCTGCGCAGCATCTCGTCGGTCCGCAGCTGCTCCTCGTCGGCCACGTAGGTCCACGGGATGGTGGGCACCCCGAGTTCGGACACCGACGTCTCCACCCACGGCTTGTGCTCGAACGCGGCCTGGTGCCCGCCGAACAGGCCGAGGTTGAGGCAGCGGTTACGACGGGCGAAGTAGATCGCGGACAAGAAGCTGGACGGGCGGTAGGGCAGCAGCGCGCTGGGCGCCGACAGGGCCTGCAGCATCACCCGGCGGAAGGTGGCCGTCTCCGGCGCGCCGAGGTGATCGTCGATGTCCCAGGTCTCCAGGTCGACCCGGACGCCGGTCAGGTCCTCGTAGGCCTGGCCGTCCACCGACAGCCGCCTGGAGTAGGCGTTGATGATCGTATAGGCGCCCTCGAACTGTGGCAGGTCAGCCAGCGGTTCGGCGTCGTCGCCCCGGATCCCGGCCCAGACCAGGCGCCGATGGCCAAGCCCGGCCGACACCTCCCGCAGCAGCGTGGCGCGGTTCACGATCCGCCTGCCGCGTCGATCCGCTCGATGCGCCCGTCGGCACTCAGCAGGATCTCGGCCGGCTCCTGGGTCCCGGACAGCGGCCGGACGACCACCACCTCGTCGGCCGTGGCACCGGGCCGGGTCACCAGCGTGCCGTTGGGGCCGGTGTCGGCGACGATCGGCTGTCCGTTCTCGTCCCGGCCGGCCAGTGCGTAGACCGAGCGCCCCGCGGAGCGGGCCCCGTCCAGCGAGCTGACCTCGGCGATGCCGTATCGGTCCTGGTTGACCTGCCAGCCGCGGAGCCGGCCGGCGGGGTCGACCGTGTCAATCTGGCCGGCCAGGATCGTCGCGGCGCGGGTCGGGGAGTCGAAGATCGCGGTCACCACCGGCGGGGCCTCGGGCGCCACGTCGACCCGGTAGGTGGCCTGATCTGTGCTTAGTACGCATACCACCTCGTCACCGTAGTCCACGGTCACCGCGAGCAGGCGTATTTCCTGTGCCTCCAGGGCCAGCTCGAACGATTCGGGCCACCGGTCCAGCCGCGGCCGCACGCGGTCCACCCAGGCCAGGGCCAGCCGGCCTCGGTTGACCTGGGCCGCCACCCGGGCGTCGCCGCTGAGCGCCAGCGAGGCATGCACCAGCCGCAGGTGGCTGATGTCGGCCTTGATGCCGTCCTCCACCCGCCGCAGCTCCGGGCCGGTCTCGCCCGGGATGAGCTGCCAGTACCCCTGGGCGCCGCTCATCATGGCCCACCGCCGGATGCCGTCACCAGCGGGCCGCTGGGCCGGCGCCCGCATGATCGACGCGGCCGCGGCCGGCATCGGGTCCAGGAACCGGCCGCTGCTGGCCCGGCTGTAGAGCACCACCGAGCTCCAGCCGGGCAGCGACTCGTCCAGGCCGACCCGGCCCCGGGCCACCGCCTCGTCAACGGTGCTGCCGTCCAGCAGCCACCGGTAGAAGGTCTCGGCGAAGTCCTTGGCGTCCCGGTCCCGCACCGCGTCCCGCATGGCGATCACCACCGGCACGATGCCGGTCAGGGCCTGGGCCACCCCCGGCCCGGCGCCGCTGGCCGCCTGGTCGGTATAGCACGCGTTGACGAAGGCCAGCGACGTCCCGGCCCGCTGCAGCTGTTTGGCCAGCTCGTCGCCCCGGTAGTGCTCGCTGCCGGTGTCCTGGTCGCGGTACAGCACCAGCGCGCCGGCCTGCCCGTCGCGCGGTGGCCGGCCGTGCCCGGTGAAGTGGAAGATGTCCAGGGGATCCTCGCCGTCGACCACCTGGTCGATGAGCTCGTCGATGGTCCGCCGGGTCGGACGCGGCAGGTCGAGCCGCTCCAGCGGCGCGGCGGAGGTGAGCTGCCCGGGGAAGTCGGGCTCCAGCTCCTGGCCGTCCAGCACCTTGGTCGCGTCCACCGTGAGCACCACCAGCTTGCGCCGCTTCTTGGGCTGGGCGGCCGGCCGGTGGTCGATGACCGTCCGGACCAGCGAGAAGCGCTCGTCCCGGAACAGGTACCGGGGCCGGGGCTGGGCCGGTACCGCCACGCGCGCCAGCTCCCACGGCCAGCGCGCCATCTCCTCGTCCACGCACCGCAGCCGGACCCGGATCCCGGTGCCGGCCTCGAGCTCGCGCAGGCTCTCAAGCAGGGCCGCCCGCACCCGCGGCGGGAACATGCACTGCCCGAGTTCCTCGCCCAGATCGATCCGTTGCTCGGCGCTGGTCGCGGGCATCAGCCTGGTGACCGACAACGTGCTCGGCTGGGCGTCGGTAGGGCCGACCCGGCCGCCATCGGGCTTCTCGCACTCGACCGTCACCCGGTGGCCGAACCGGCTCTCGCGACCGCGACGGATCTCTACTTTGAACTCGACGTAGATGTACAAGAGGGATATCCGATCGCAACCGGGGCCAGCTCAATCGTAAGCCACCGCGGCTGACCGGTGGGCGCTCCGGGGCCGCGAAAGCCTTTGGCTACGGGGCATCCGGTGGCTACGGGGGATCCGGCGGGTCGGTGATCCGGATCCGCACCCGCTGCGGCCGGGCTCCCTCGTCGGGCGCCTCGGCGTCGATCTCGGCCAGGTCGTTCTCGAAGATCGCCTCGTGCTGGGTGATCTGCCGGCCCGTCCAGCCGATCCACACCGTGGCGTGCCGCGCCCGCGGGTCCCGCACGGTGATCCGCCAGTCACGCCCGCCGTAGGGTTCGGCGGTGATGGACCGGTCCTGGGCCCGGCCGCGGATGTGCAGCGGCCGGGCCGCCCCTGTCCCGGTGTCCAGCCGCCGGACCACCTCGATCGGCTGGAAGGCCAGCCAGGCCAGGTCGATGTCGTCGGGTACGGCATCCGGGTCGACCCTGTCCAAATCGGTCGGGGCGAGGTCGACCCGGACGGACCCGGCCAGGCCGTGCAGCCGCTCCTGGCACGTGGTGCAACCGGGGTGCGCCCGGTCGAGCAGTTCCCGGTGCCGGACCGCGCTCTCGTCCGTGCCGACCGCGTGGCTCAGGAACTCCGGGCTGGGGTGCTGCTCGGCCCAGTGCCGGGCCGCGGTCGCGACGTGGCGCCGGTTGTTCGCCGCCACCCGGGCGTGCTGCCAGTTGTCGAATCCGTAGGACAGGCCCAGCGCGAACGTGGCCGGGTCGACGCCCCGCAGGTCCATCTCGGTCGGCGGGCCGAAGAATTCGGCGAAGATCGCGTCCAGCTCACGGCTGATCTCGTCGGGCTCGGCAGGTTCACTCATGGTCTTCCGCCCTGGTCAGCCGAAGCCGTATGGACCGCACACGGGCTTTCGATGCAATGCGGGGTGGGGTTGGGGATGGCCGCGGCATACGTGGCCTCGGCGCTGTGCAGATCGCGCAGGCTCGCCGATCGGCCCGCGATGGCCTGCTCCGCGTCCTTGGGCAGCAGATAGGGCTGGCCGAGGGGATCGCGCCGGACCGCCCCGCCGGCCCGCCGCAGCAGCGTGCGGTCGGTGCCGGTCAGCGCGGCGGCCAGGTCCAGCAGCTCCAGGTGCGAGCGGATCGCGGCCTCCCGGTGCGGTGCTCTGACCAGGCCGAGGATCTCGGACAGGTACAGGGCGATCCGCACCTTCTGCCCGACCTCCGATTTCAGCTGGGAGATGCGTCCCTGGGTCACTCCGAGTTCCTCGGCTAGTTTCCGCTGAGGCACTTCGTCGACGATTCCCTGCCAGTAGGCGCGCAGATCCTCATCGCGCAGCCAGCCCCGCGCGACAATGGCGCGCAGATAGGAATGCATCGGCGTGATGGCCCCGACCCACGTCTCGATCTGCTCCTCGAACGGAATGTGCCACGATTCCTCCGTCGCGTCGCGGTCCAGGAGCTCTGCCTCGGCGGGCACATCGGTCCTGGCCCGCTCCCGGTACATGTCCACGATCTCGTTCCTGGCCACCGTGTAAATCCACGCCTGCACCGGTTCGCGCGCGATCATGGTGGTGAAGTTCAGCGTCATCTTCAAGAACACCCGCTGAACGAAATCCTCGGCCTGGCTGCTGTCCCACAGGCGTTTGCGGCCATAGCCATAAAGCCGCGCCTGCGTGGTTCGCCAAAGCTCCTCCAGGATCGTGCGCGGCTCTTCGCCCGCGGCGATCCGCCGTTGCAATGTGGTCGGCGCCCCGCTCGGGAAATCCCCGCCCGGGAAATCGCCACTGCGGAAATCGCCGTCCGGGAAACCGTGATCCATTGCCCTCCCCTAGCCATGGCTTGGGACCGAGAGTAGCCAATGCGGCATCGGAGGAGCCAGTGCCAAAGGCGGATCGGACCGAGCGCGGTCCGGAGCCGGAGGGCCGCGGGCACGCGCAGCCATGTTTTGAGCTTCACACTCACTACTACGCGGGAGCCGCCGCGGTGATTAGCGAGTCGCCACGGTAGGTGAGAATGGTCGCAGGAAGGAGTCGCCACATGAGCGCGCCAGCTGATACCCGGGCCATACCGGGCTCCTCGCTGCGGGAGTTCCTGCACGGGCTGCCCGGAGTGGACCAGGTCGGTGCGGAGGCCCGGGCCGCCATGCTGGCCAGCCGGTCGATCAAGACCACGGCCAAGCAGTGGGCTCTGGACATGGCCATCTCCATGATCGACCTGACCACCCTGGAGGGTCAGGACACGCCGGGCAAGGTGCGCGCCCTGTGCGCCAAGGCCAAGCGCCCCGATCCGGCCGACCCGACCGCGCCGCAGGTCGCGGCGGTTTGCGTCTACCCGGACCTGGCCCATCTCGCGGCGGCCGAGGTCAAGGGCACCGGCATTCACGTGGCCAGCGTGGCCACCGCGTTCCCCAGCGGCCGGACCAGCCTGGCCGTCAAGCTGGCCGACGCCCGGTACGCCATCGAGGCCGGCGCCGATGAGGTGGACATGGTGATCGACCGCGGCGCCTTCCTGGCCGGGGACTACCAGCTGGTCTACGACGAGATCGCCGCCGTCCGGGAGGTCTGCGGGGACCAGGCCCATCTCAAGGTCATCCTGGAGACCGGCGAGCTGGTCACGCTGGACAACGTGCGCCGCGCCTCGTGGCTGGCCATGCTGGCCGGCGCCCACTTCATCAAGACCTCGACCGGCAAGGTCAGCCCGGCCGCCACGCTTCCGGTCACCCTGGTCATGCTGGAGGCGGTCCGAGACTTCCGGGCTACCCACGACCGCCAGGTCGGGGTCAAGGCCGCCGGCGGCATCCGCACCGCCAAGGACGCCATCCGGTACCTGGTCCTGGTCAACGAGACCGCGGGGGAGGACTGGCTCGATCCCAACTGGTTCCGCTTCGGCGCCTCCAGCCTGCTGAACGACCTGCTCATGCAGCGGACCAAGCTGGCCACCGGCCGCTACTCGGGCCCCGACTACTTCACCCTGGACTGACATGCCCAAGTTCGAATACGCCCCCGCGCCGGAGTCGCGCGCGATCGCGAGCATCAAGGAGTCCTACGGGCTCTTCATCAACGGGGAGTTCGTGCCCAGCGCGGACGGCAACGCGTTCAAGACCATCTCGCCCGCCACCGAGGAGGTCCTGGCCGAGGTGGCCGAGGCGGGCCCGGCCGACGTGGACCGTGCGGTGAGCGCCGCCCGCACCGCCTACGAGCGAACCTGGTCGACGCTGCCCGCCCAGGAGCGCGGCAAGTACCTGTTCCGCATCGCCCGGATTATCCAGGAGCGGTCCCGCGAACTGGCCGTACTCGAGTCGCTGGACAACGGCAAGCCGATCCGCGAGTCGCGCGACGTGGACATCCCGCTGGTCGCCGCGCACTTCTTCTACCACGCCGGCTGGGCCGACAAGCTGGAGTACGCGGGCTACGGCCCGGCGCCCAGACCCCTCGGCGTGGCCGGCCAGGTCATCCCGTGGAACTTCCCGCTGCTGATGCTGGCCTGGAAGATCGCCCCCGCGCTGGCCTGCGGCAACACCGTGGTGCTCAAGCCGGCCGAGACCACGCCGCTGACCGCGCTGACCTTCGCCGAGATCTGCCAGCAGGCCGACCTTCCGCCCGGCGTGGTCAACATCCTGACCGGCGCCGGTGACACCGGAAGGGCCCTGGTCACCCACCCCGGCGTCGACAAGGTGGCGTTCACCGGCTCCACCGAGGTCGGCAAGGAGATCGCCCGGAGCTGCGCGAAAGACCCGCACCAGAAGCTGACCCTGGAACTGGGCGGCAAGGCCGCCAACATCGTGTTCGAGGACGCCCCGGTCGACCAGGCCGTCGAGGGCATCGTGAACGGCATCTTCTTCAACCAGGGGCACGTCTGCTGCGCGGGCTCCCGGCTGCTGGTCCAGGAGTCCGTCTATGACCAGGTGCTGGCCTCGCTCCAGAACCGCCTCAAGACGCTGCGGCTGGGCGATCCGCTGGACAAGAACACCGACGTGGGCGCCATCAACTCGGCCGCCCAGCTGGCCAAGATCCGCGAGCTGTCCGAGATCGGCGAGGCCGAGGGCGCCCAGCGCTGGTCGCCGCCGTGCGAGCTGCCGGTCAAGGGCTTCTGGTTCCCGCCCACCGTGTTCACCGGGGTTTCGCAGGCGCACCGGATCGCCCGCGAGGAGATCTTCGGCCCGGTGCTGTCCGTGCTGACCTTCCGCACCCCGGCCGAGGCGGTGGAGAAGGCCAACAACACCCCGTACGGGCTGTCCGCCGGAGTGTGGACCGACAAGGGTTCGCGGATCTTGTGGATGGCCTCCAAGCTGCGGGCCGGCGTGGTGTGGGCCAACACGTTCAACAAGTTCGACCCGACCTCGCCGTTCGGCGGCTACAAGGAATCCGGCTACGGCCGCGAAGGCGGCCGGCACGGCCTGGAGGCCTACCTCGATGTCTGACCCCGCGACCGCCCGCCTGGCCGTGCGCAAGACGTACAAGCTGTACATCGGCGGGGCCTTCCCCCGCTCAGAGAGCGGAAGATCCTACGTGGTGACCGACCACAAGGGCGGCTTCGCGGCCAACGCGGCCCTGGCCTCCCGCAAGGACGCCCGGGACGCGGTGGTCGCCGCGCGCAAGGCGTTCGCCGGCTGGTCCGCGGCGACCGCCTACAACCGGGGCCAGGTTCTCTACCGGGTCGCCGAGCTGCTCGAGGGCCGCCGCGCCCAGTTCGTCGCCGAAGTCCGCGCGGCCGAGGGCCTGGGCGCCCGGCAGGCCGAAGCCGTGGTCGACGCGGCCATCGACCGCTGGGTCTGGTACGCCGGCTGGTCCGACAAGATCGCCCAGGTGCGCGGGGCCTCCAACCCGGTGGCCGGGCCCTTCTTCAACTTCTCCCTGCCCGAGCCCGCCGGCGTGGTCGCGGTGATCGCTCCCGAGGCCTCCAGCCTGCTCGGCTTCATATCGGTCGTCGCGCCCGCCGTCGTGACCGGCAACACGGTGGTGGCGCTGGCCAGCGAGCGCGCCCCGCTGCCCGCGGTGTCCCTGACCGAGGTGCTGGCCACCTCGGACGTGCCCGGCGGCGTCATCAACGTGCTGACCGGCCGCACCGCCGAGGTCGCCCCCTGGCTGGCTTCGCACATGGATGTCAACGCGATCGACCTGACCGGCGCCCCGGCCGAACTGGCCGAGGAACTCGCCGTCGCCGCCGCCGAGAACCTCAAACGCGTCCTGCGCCCCCGCGATGAGGACTGGACCCAGCCCCCCAGCCTCAAGCGCATGCTCACCTACCTGGAAACCAAGACCGTCTGGCACCCCTCCGGCATCTAGCACCACGCCAGCCACCACCCCGCACGCACTATCCAGCGTGTCGATTCACATGGCTGTGTTTCTCTCGGCAGGAGCCAGCCGGTGTCTGGCCTCAACAGCGTCGTTGTGGCAGCCATGTCGTTGGGTGCGCGTCGTTGTGGCACGGGTGTGGCTCTTCTGGAGTGAGTGGGGCGCCATCGGCGGCGCGGGGCATGATGTCCGGTCGCGGATAGCGTCTGCGCGCGTCCCACCTCACCGGTCCCGCGATAAACACCAGCCGCTCATTCACCGCGCCGCGGATCCCCGCCACCGGCCAGGACGCGCGAAACCATGATCGTGGCCAGTTCCGCCCGCTGACTGCCCGTTTCTGGCCACGATCATGACCAGCCGCTAGTCGGCTCAAGTCCCCAGCACTGGGCCAGGACCGGCACAGCGGGCCATCGTCCCCGCTCTGCCTGCGCCACCTCAGCCCGTCCGGGCCGAGCCTCACTCCAAAAGACGCACCCTTGTGGCAACGACGTCGCTGGGTGGTGGCGCACCAGGAGCGGGTCGCACCCATGACTCATCCTGCCTGCTCAGGTTTCTCTCTCGCCGGCCATCATCACGGGCCTGGCTATGACATCTCTCATGGCCAGGACAGGAGCTGTCGCACTGGGCCAGCGGCGGCCGCCTGCCTAGCGTTGAGGACATGACGACGAGCACCGAATCCGCAAGCCAAGCCCGCGATCACAGCCGCCTGCGGTCGGCCGCGAAGATCGTGATCTTCGACATCGCCGGCCCGCTGGTGGCCTACCAGCTGCTGCGCTCGGAAGGGCTGAGCGCCGTGTCGGCTCTGATCCTGAGCGGCGTGCTGCCCGGTTTCGCCGTGCTGGGCGCCCTCATCCGGCGCCGGCGCCTAGATGCCGTCGGCATCTTGGTGCTGGCCGGAATTGCCGTCGGCTCGATCCTGGGCCTGGTCAGCGGCAGCGCCCGCCTGATGCTGATGGAGGGCTCGGTGCCCACGGCAGTGTTCGGGCTGCTGTGCCTGGGCTCACTGCGGACGTCCCGGCCGCTGATGTTCCGGTTCGCCCTGGAGTTCATGGGCGCGGACAGCCCGCGCGGCCGGGAGTTCGGCAGCCTGTGGCAGTACGCCGGGTTCCGTAACCTCTTCCGGCTTTTCACCCTGGTCTGGGGCGTAACCTACCTCGCCGAAGCCGCGGCCAGGATCGTCATCGTCGAGACCACCTCGACCGGCACCGCGCTGGCCATCTCCAAGGTGATGCCGTACGCCGTCGCCGGCCTCCTGTCCGGCTGGATGGTTCTTCAGGGCCGCCACGCCCGGCGTCAGGGCGAGCGCCTCGCCGCCGAAGCCGCCGAGGCCGAGGCCGAGGCCGCAGCCGCAGCCGCAGCCGCCGCGACGGCCGCCACCCCCGCACGCGCCCTCTCCGCTGCCGCCCGCTGAGCTGAACGGCTAGTCACGGGCCGCCGGCTTAGCGCCGGCGGCCCGTCGGTGTCGCCTCGGCGATCAGCAGCCGGTCACCGGCGCCGATGACCGGGTCCTCGGTGATGCCGAGGGAGAAGCTGCCCTCGTGGACCAGCCCGAGCACCAGCCCGGCGCGCTCGTCCCGGATCGCGCTCAGCGCCCGGCCGACCATGGCCGGCTCCGCGTCGATCTCGGCCAGGATGTCCCGGCCCGACTCGACGAGCTGGGCGATCAGCTCACCAGCGTGCGGCGTCTCGAGCGAGGTGGCCAGCGTGCGGGCCACCAGGTCCTGCGTCGACACGGCGTGCTGTACGCCGAGTTCGCACAGCGCCTCCCGCACCGCCGCCGAGCTGACCAGCGCGGTGATGGGCAGGTCGGGCGCCTGCTTGCGCAGGATCACGGCGCTGACCAGGACCTCGCCGTCGCTGCTGCCGGTCAGCAGGGCCTGCTGGGCGCCCTCGGGTTTGGCCTTGCGGATCGTGGCCGGCTCGGTCGGGTCGCCGCGGACCAGGTGCACGCCGTGGCGGACCTTGGCCGGTTCCACGTCGGCGGCTAGCACCACCGGGATCCCGGCCTCCTCCAGCACCTCCAGGATCGCGGGCACGGCGGGGTTCATCCCGACCACGAGCCGGTAGGTGCCCTGCGGGAACTGGCTTTCCATGCTGAGTATCCTCCGGATTCCGGCTACGGCGGCGCCGCCCGTGGCCAGCGCGAACACCGCGGCCAGCAGCGGGATGGTGGTCAGCATGACCGCCGAGGCGATCAGCCGCCCGATGCCGTTTTTCGGGGTCACGTCGCCGTAACCGACCGTCGTCCCGGTGGTGACCGCCCAGTACAGCCCGGTGCTGAACGGAATGCTCTGGGATAGCGAGAACAACCCGGCACCCAGCAGCACGCAGGCCACGGCGCTGGCCAGCAGCGCGGCGATGTGCTTTCGGCTCGGTTGGCCGAACATGCGCACCAGGAGAGCTATCACGGCCCTTATCGTGCCCTACCGCGGCCGCCGGGCGACCCGGGACCGCCGTATTACCCGGCGTGGTGCCGCCGGTAATGCTCGGCGAGCACGTCGTCGCCGAAGTCGTCGGCCGGGTTCCGCCAGGCCGAGTGGATGTGGTTGCCGTTGCTCTGGGTGTTGTCGTGCTCGATGAGCAGCGTGGGCCCCTGGACCCGGAAGTAGTGCCGTTCCCCGGGCAGCGTGCCGCCCGCCCAGGCGAACCACAGGTTGTCCAGCCCGGCCTGCTCCAGCGCATGCAGTTGCGCCCCGGCCACCTCGTCGGGCAGCCGCCGCGCGAACGACCCGACCAGCGCGGCCAGGTCGTCGAGCTGGATCCGGGTCAGCGCGGAACCCGTGATGCCCTTCGGCCCGGTGCGCACGTAGCTCAGCACGTCGCGCTCGTGCTCGCTGAGGACATAGTCCGGCTCGGGACCGAACACCGGATCGGGCCGTTCGACCTCGCCGATCCTGGGCACCATCCGGGTGGCCAGGTCCGGTGGTGACCGGTGGTAGATGATCGCCGTCCGCCGCTGCTCGGCGGTCAGCGAGGTGACGAACTGGAAGCCGAGTTCCTCGTCGTCGGCCAGCGGGGCCAGCAGCCCGTAGGACGCGGGCTCGGCGCCGAGCAGGCACGGGGTGGGGGAGACCCACCGGCCGTCCACGATCGTGAAGTTCAGTGACACGTGATGCCCGGCCACCTGCCAGCCCCACGCCTGGTCGCCCGGCGACCCGAACACCTTGAAGCTGTACCGCTCCGGATCGAACAGGTCGGCATGCGCGGGCGCCAGCATCCGCAGCACGTGCTCCATGGCCATCACCGAGACGACCTTGGCGTACCCCGGCAGGCTGGTCCCGGCCGCGATCAGCTCGTGGGCCCGCCGCCGCTGCGCGTCGTCCAGCGCGCCGAGCGGCAGGCCGTCGCGGTCCAGCGACGGCAGGAACGACCAGTCGCGCCGCTCCTCGCCGAACGGAAGACACGCCCGCCGCCGCTGCCCGGCGGTCAGCGCGGCCACGAACGCCCCCGCGGCCGCCGCCATCCGGCCCGCCGTCTGTGGTACCGGCAGGCGATCGACCTCACCCATCGTCATGAGTCTTTTTCTACCGAACGGGCCGTGGTGCGTGCCCCCCGCCCCTGCCTAGCATTCGCAACAGCGACGCGGTGGCTGGTGTCGAGGTGCGGCAATGGGACTTTTCGCCCATCCTGGGACCATGAGCGACGAGCACGGCCCCGGACACCACCACGAGCACCCGCACCACGAGCACCCGCACCACGGCCACCCAAGCCCCGGGCGCATGCGCGCCTTCGGGCACCGCCTCGGGCACGCGATCCGGCCGCACTCGCACGACCGGCAGACCGACGCGGCCCTGGAGGACTCGGCCGACGGCTGGCGGACGCTGTGGATCTCGCTGGCCGGGCTGGCCGCCACGGCGGGCGCGCAGGCGGTGGTGGTCGCGCTGTCCGGCTCGGTCGCGCTGCTCGGCGACACGCTGCACAACGCGGCCGACGCGCTGACCGCGGTGCCGCTCGGGGTGGCCTTCATGCTGGCCCGGCGTCGGCCCACCCGCCGCTACACCTACGGCTACGGCCGCGCCGAAGACCTGGCCGGCATCGCCATCGTGACCCTGATCGCGCTGTCCTGCCTGGTGACCGTGGTGACGGCCGCCCAGCGCCTGGCCCACCCGCGACCGGTCACCCACTTGGCCGCCGTGGCCATCGCGGCGGCCCTCGGCTTCGCCGGGAACGAACTGGTCGCCCGCTACCGGATCCGGACCGGCCGCCGGATCGGCTCCGCGGCGCTGGTCGCCGACGGCCGGCACGCCCGCGCCGACGGGTTCACCTCGCTGGCCGTGCTGGCCGGAGCGGGCGGGGTGACTCTCGGCTGGACCTGGGCCGACCCGGTGATCGGCCTGGCCATCACCGCGGCCATCTTGGCCGTGGGCTGGCAGGCGGCCCGCGACGTCGGCGCCCGGCTGATGGACAGCGTGGACCCGGCGCTGACCGATACGGCCGAGGCGACCCTGCGGGCCACTCCCGGGGTGCTGGGCGCCGGGCCGGTCCGGCTGCGCTGGGTCGGGCGCCGGCTCCGCGCCGAATGCGCGATCCTGGTCGACCCGCACTGTTCGGTGGTCGAGGCCCACGCCGTCGCGGTCAGCGCGGAGCATCGCCTCATCCACGCCCTGCCCCACCTGGCCGCCGTCGTGGTGCACGCGGACCCGCTCGACGGCGCCGACCACCACGCGCTGCTGGCCGACCACGTCGCGGCCTGAGGACGCGAACCTTAAACGCGCGGCAGGATCCCGGCCAGCAGCGTCCCCATCCGGCTGGCCGAAGCCCGGCCGGCCTCCACCACGTCGACGTGGCTCAGGCCCTGCTCCGCCAGTCCCGCGGCCAGGTTGGTGACCAGCGAGACGGCGAGCACCTCGGCTCCGAGCTGGCGGGCCGCGATCGCCTCCAGGCCGGTCGACATCCCGACCAGGTCCGCGCCGAGGCGTCCCAGCATGGTGATCTCGGCCGGGGTCTCGTAGTGCGGGCCGGGCATCATCGCGTAGACGCCTTCGGTCAGGCTCGGATCGGCCTGGCGGCCCAGCGCCCGCAGCCGCGCCGAGTACAGCTCGGTCAGGTCGACGAACCGCTGGCCGACCGAGGGCGCGGGTCCGGTCAGCGGGGACTTGCCGGTCAGGTTGAGGTGGTCGCGGATCAGCACCGGCTCCCCGACCTCCAGGCCCGCCCGGATGCCGCCCGCCGCGTTGGTGAGCACCACCACCCGGGCCCCGGCCGTCACCGCGGTACGCACGCCGTGCACCACGGTGGCGGGCGACAGCCCTTCGTACAGGTGCACCCGGCCGAGGAACACCGCCACCCGCAGCGGCCCGGCACGGACCGAACGAACCGTGGGTGTGTGCCCGGCCACGGTGGGCTCGGGAAACCCGCCCAGCTCGGTCAGTGGCACCTCGGCCTCGGCCGGGCCGATCGCGTCGGCGGCGGGCGCCCAGCCCGAGCCGAGCACCACGGCGACATCGGGCTGCCCGGCCAGGTCGGTGAGGCGGGCGGCGCTCGCCTCCGCCACGACGTAGGGATCTTCGCTCACGTGCGCCATCATCGCGTATCGCCACGGGCCGTTCGGCCGAAGATGGAATTACCCGCGATTCGGTATACCGTGACGGGGTGGACGAGGAGGCGGTGACCCGAGAAGTCGGGGGCGCCCCGGGGGCCGATCCGCAGACGCAGACGGCGCAGACCGAGTCAGCGGAGGCGTCGGAGCAGGCCGGGGGCGGCCCGCGCGGCACGTGGGATGACCCGCGGGTGCCGTGGTCCGGCAAGCCGCGCCGGGTCGACATCTTGTGCTGGGCCGGGATCGTGCTCAGCGGCATCTACTACTGGGCCCTGCTGCCGTTCGTGGCTCCGCTGGTCGGCACCCATCCGGTGTTGCTGGAGGTGCTGAACGGCAACACCGCGGCGATCATCTCCGCCGCGGCCTTCGCCAAGGTCGGTCACGGCTCGCTGGTCATCGTGCTGCTGGCCGCGATTCCCGGGCTGATGAAGTTCGACGTGCTGTACTGGTGGGCCTGGCGCTGTGGGGCGAGCGGCTCATCGCCATCTTGTCCGGGCGGCGCAACCGCGGCGGCAAGTACATGAACCGCGTGCAGCGCTGGGGCTGGAAGTTCACCTGGCCCGCGGTGATCGTCGCCCCGTTCCTGCCCATCCCGACCGCGATCATCTACGTGGTGGCCGGCTGGGCCGGGATGAGACTGATCACCTTCCTCCTGCTGGACGCCGTCGGGACCCTGCTGTGGGCGGGCCTGCTGGCCGGCCTGGGCTACGCGCTGGGCCACCATGCGGTCGTGGTCGCGCAGGCCATCTCGCACTACGGCCTGTGGATCTCCATCGGGCTGATCGTCGTGATCGTGTTCTTCCAGGTCCGCTCGCAGCGCCGCATGATGCGCACGACCGCGCAGGCCCGGATGGCCGCGCAGACTAAGCGGGGCGACGAGGCGGGCAATACCTCTAGCCCTTGACCACGCCCGAGGTCAGACCGCGGATGTAGTAGCGCTGCAGGGCCACGTACAGCACGACGCACGGGATCATGGCGATTATCGCTCCCGCCTCCAGCCAGCCGAAGTTGACCTGGCCGACGCTGCCGTACTCCATGTTGAGCAGCGCCAGCGGCAGCGTGTAGAGGTCATTGCTGGTCAGGAACGTCAGGGCGCCGACGAACTCGGTCCAGGAGAACAGGAAGGCGTACAGGACCGTGGTGGCGATGCCCGGGACCACCAGCGGGCGCAGCACCGAGACCAGCGTGCGCGCGGACGACGCGCCGTCGACCGCGGCCTGCTCGCTGAGCTCCCACGGGATCTGCAGGAACGTGTTGCGCATCACGAACACGCCGAACGGCAGGTTGAACGTGGTGTAGAACAGCGCCAGGCCGACCAGGCTGTTGGTCAGGCCGAGCGTGTGCATCTCCAGGAACAGCGGGGTCAGCAGGGCCTGAAACGGCACCATCAAGGTGGCCAGGACCAGCGCGAACACGATGCCGGAGCCGCGGAAGCGGAACCGGGCGAACCCGTAGCCGGCCATCGTGGCCACCACCGCCGTAGCCGCGGCGGTCATCACCGCGACCTGCAGGCTGTTCAGCGCGTAGTGCAGGATGTCCTGGCCCCGGATGAGCCCGCTGTAGTTGCCGAACGTCAGGTGGTGCAGGTCGGTGGTGCCCGGGGCGGCGGTCACCAGGCTGTCCGGGAGCAGAGACCGGAATACCGCCCAGGCCAGCGGCAGCACGAACAAGATGCTCGCCACCGTGCCGACGGTCAGGTACACGGCCAGTCCCGCCCGGCGCCGTCCGGCGCCCCGTCGGCGGCCCACGGCCGGCAGCGCGGTGCTTGCGGCGGTCATCGGCGCCTCCCGGCCCGTCGTCTCGGCGTTCGCCCGTCGGTGTCGTCGCGGAGCAGGTAGAACTGCGCGGCGCTGATGATGCCGACGACGATGACCAGGGCGATCGCGCCCGCCGTGGCGTAGCCCAGGTGGTAGGCCACGAACGCCTCCTGGTAGAGCCACATGACGATCGGCTCGGTGCTCGTGCCCGGGCCGCCCTCGGTCAGGATGAAGAACTGGTTGAAGGCCAGGAACGAGCCGATCACCGAGATGATCAGGCTCAGCGCGATGTTGCGGCGCAGCATCGGGATCGTGATGCGCCGCTCTTTCTGCCACCACGTGGCCCCGTCCACGTCGGCGGCCTCGTAGAGGTCACCAGGGATGCCCTGCATCCCGCCCATCAGGATCATCATGGTCAGGCCCGAGGCGAACCAGACCACGAACACGCAGATCGCCCCCAGCGCTAGCCCGTAGTGGACGGTCCACGCGGTCGACGAACTGGCCAGGCCCAGCTTGCCCAGCACGGCGTCGACCGCGCCGGAGTCGGGCTGCAGTTCCAGCAGCAGCATGAAGCTTTCGGTGGCCAGCCCGACGATGAAGGGCAGGAAGAACGCGGTCCGGAACACCACCGAGGCGGGGCGGTTCGCCCGGACGAAGGCCGCCATGGCGTAGCCGAGGATCAGGATCGGGCCGGTCACGATGGCCGTGTAGAGCAGGGTGAACAGCACCGAGTGGATGAACACCGGATCGTGGATCAGCTCGGAGTAGTTACGGCCGCCGATGAAGTGGTACGGGCCGATCAGCGGCCAGTCGGTCAGCGAGATGTAGATGGCGAAGCCCAGCGGAAACAACACGAAGACGGAGATCAGGGCGAACGCGGGGGAGACCAGGATGATCCCGGTCCGCGCCCGCCGGGCCCGCAGGGTGCCGCCTCGCACCAGGCCGCGGCGGGGCCGGGCAGGCCGGACCCGCGGGACGGTGTGATCCCGCGGGCCGGATTCGTCGACGATCATGTGCTAGGAAGCCGCCTGCTGGATGAGCTGGGTGAAGCCGGATTGGCCTTGTTGCAGAGCCAGGCTCATGTTGCCGTCGTAGACGGCCGTGGTGAACATCTGGAACCACGGCCCCGAGGCCACGTTGAACGCCTGGTTGTAGATCAGCCCGACCGGCGCGTAGCCGTGCCCGAGCGCCTTCAGCGCCACCGCGTCGAGCGAGTGCGCGGCCGAGTACGCCGGAGTGAGCAGGTCGGTCCGGACCGGCGTGGCGCCGAGGTTCGGATACTGCTCCTGCTGTTGCTGCTGCAGGACCCAGGCGATGAACTCCCAGGCCCCCGACGGGTTCTTGGCCGCCGTGGGGATCGCGAAGTCGTCGCCGCCGTCGAACGTGCTGTACCCGCCGGTCTCGCCCGGCAGCGGGGTGTCGCCGAAGTTGGCCAGCTCACTGGGGGTGGCGATGTCCTCGACCTGCCCGTAACCGCCCGGCATCAGCCCGATCTTGCCCGCCGCGAAGTCCTGGCCCCAGGTCGGCCCGTCGTCCGTGCGGTCGTTGTCCGGCACCAGCTTCTGGGTCCACAGCTCCCGGTACAGGGTCAGGGCCTGGACCAGGGCCTGGTTGTTGCTGATGGTCGCGGTCTGGTTGGTGATCGAGCCCGAGGTCAGGTGGCTCCCGGAGGCCCAGATGCCCGGCTGCACGGTGAAGCCGAGGCAGCCCTCGCAGTCGCCGGCGAAGGTGAACCCGTGGATCCCGTGGCCGAGCTTGTTGACCGCCTGGGCGTCGGACAGGATCTGGGCGTACGTGGTCGGCGGGTCGTTCGGATTCAGGCCCGCCTCGGTGAACAGCTTCTTGTTGTACCAGAGCACCGACAGGTCAGCCCAGTACGGAAGCCCGTACTCCTGGCCCTGGTAGGTCGCCAGGCCAAGGTGCCCGGGGCTCAGCGAGCTCGCGTACGACAGCCGGGCGATCGCCTTGGTCAGGTTCATGAACGAGCCGTTGCGGGTGAACGTGGGCATGTCGATGTCGTTGAGCCCGACCACGTCGGGCGGGTCGCCGGCCCGGATCGAGGTGGCCAGCGACGTGGTGTCATCGTTGATCGACGTGAGGGTGAGCTTGACCTTGAGTTTGGTGTGCGTGGCGTTGAATTCGCTGACGAGCTTCTGAGCCAGGGACTTGGACACGGTCCGGGCCCAGAACTGCACGGTGCCCGTGGCGTTGACGCCGAAGTTCGCCGATCCCGGTGACGCCGATGACGACGCCGCTGGGGAGGAACCCGAGGAGGAGCAGCCCGCGACGGCGGCGGTGGCCAGTGCGGCGGCGGACAAGAGCGCGAGTGTTCTTCGTTTCATGGGTGCCGGTTCCTTCGAAACATCGTCGGCGCGAAGGCGCAGCGCGTGCCGGAACGGCCCGGTTACCCCGCGGGCGGGGCGCGAGCCATGGCAAAAGCTGCGTGCGGCGGGAACCACGGCGCCTGCGGCCCACGCTCGCCCGAAGTTAGCGGAGGGTGTTCACTATGTAGCCGTCTGACGGTCTTTATCCCAAGGAAATCCTTTGCCTCACCAAGTTATGGAACTCGGGCGAAGCTCGTCAACCCCCCAAATCGCGCCGCGGACCCATGCCCAACCCGGCCGGGCCGGCTCCCGTCGACGGCTGGATGTGCCCTCGCGACCCGCCACGCGAGAGCGGGTGCGCCGCCGCAACCCGCCATGCGAGAGCGGGTGCGCCGCCGCAACCCGCCACGCGCGGGTGCTGCCTACGACCGGCTGCGGGGGAGGTGCCTACGACCGGCTGCGGGGCAGCTGCCTACGACCGGCTTCAGGGCCTGGTCCGCTGGTTCGGTGGCTTGCGTGTGGGTTACTGAAGGGACGTGAGATCGAATCTGGTGCGGACGAGGAGGCTGGCCGGCGGCGCCTCCGCCACCCCGCTAAGGGATTTGCTGCGCAGCTAGCCGCGCTAACCCAGCGGACCGGTCAGAGGCTGGACTGTCGGACTACCAGGCGGCTGGGCACGGTCTGCACCCCGTGGGCCGGCTCCTCGGCGATCGCGGCCAGCAGCAGTTCCGCGGCCGCCCGGCCGACCTCCTCCAGGCACATGTCGACGCTGGTCAGCGGTGGCTGCGCGCCGAGTGCCATGGGTTCCCAGTTGTCGAACCCGACCAGCGCCACGTCGTCCGGGATCCGCCGGCCTGCGGTGCGGAGCGTGTCCCCGACGCCACGGGCGATCTGGTCGCTGCCGCAGAAGATCGCGTCCAGGCCAGGCTGATCGGCGAGCAGCCGGCTGGCTGCCTCCCGGCCCCACCGTTCGCTCCACTCGCCGAACCGCACGCCCCCGTGCGGCTCCGCACCCTGCGCCGCGAGCGCGGCGCAGAACCCGTCGGCGCGCTCGCGGGCGGCCAGGAAGCGCTCCGGGCCGGTGATGTGCCCGATCCGGCGCCGGCCCGCGGCCAGCAGGTGCTCGGCGGCGCTCCGGCCGCCGCCCGCGTCGTCGGGCAGCACGGCGGGGCCGTCCTGGCCGAGCGGCTGGGTCATCGCGTAGACGACCGGGATGCCGGTCCCGGTCAGCACCGGCGGGCGGGGCTCGACGCGGCGACCGGTGACGATCAGGCCGTCCACCCGCCGGGCGGACAGCGTCTCGATGTACCGGCGCTCCCGGTCGGGATCGTCGCGGGTGTCGCACATGAAGACCGAGACCTGACCGGTGCCGAGCGCGTCCTCGGCGCCCAGCATGACCGGGATGCTGAACCGGCCGAAGCTGTCGGTGGTGATCAGGGCCACGGTGAACGACCGGCCCGCCAGCAGGGCCTGGGCCAGCGTGTTCGGCGCGAAGCCGAGCCGCTGCGCCGCCTCGGCGACGCGCTCCCGCGTCTCGGCCCGGAGCTTGCCCTGCCCGTTGAGCGCCTTGGAGGCGGTGCCGATGGACACGCCGGCCTCCGCGGCCACGTCACGGATGGTGACCCGCCTCATCGCGCAACCCTCCAGCGCTCGCTCCCAGCCCTGATGCCCGCCATCGGCGCCGAGCACCGGGAGGCCGCCCGGCACCCGACGCGTCGACGCGGTTGACGTCTCCCAGACCAGCCTCTAGCCTACGTTTTCGTGGGACACAGGGAAAACCTATTCCTTTGCTCCGGGACCGGGCCAGCCGCTCCCACCGCCGCCGCGGCCGGGCCGCACCGGCCGGTCGCCGGGACCCGCCTGACCGACGGACTGCTGCGCCAGTGGCAGCATCGCAGCCGGACCGCTAGCCTGCCGCTGGCGCTGCGCCAGCTCGAGGACGCGGGCAACCTGGACAACATGCGCCTGGCCGCGCGAACCCCGGACCCCGCCCTGGACGGAGCCACCGCGCCTGCCCGCACCGGACCCGCCGCCCCCGCGCCTGCCAGCACCGGGTACCGCGGCCCGGTGTTCATGGACTCCGACATCTACAAGACCCTCGAGGCGATCGGCTGGGAACTCGCTCACGGCGACCGCCCGGACCTGTCCTCCTTCGCCGCCGAGGTCATGACGCTGCTCGAACAGGCCCAACGGCCGGACGGTTACCTGAACTCCTACTTCCAGGTCAGCGGCGAGCCGCGATACTCGAGGCTGGCTAGCAGCCATGAGATGTACTGCGCCGGGCACCTGATCCAGGCCGCGGTCGCGCACCGCCGCGGCGCCGGCGACGACCGCCTGCTGGCCGTCGCCGTCCGGCTGGCCGACCACCTGGTGCGCACGTTCGCGGGCCAGGAAACGGGCCTCGACGGGCACCCGATCATCGAGACCGCGCTCGTCGAGCTGTACCGCGAGACCGGCCGTCGTGACTACCTTGAACTCGCCCGCCAGTTCGTCGACCAGCGCGGCCATGGGCTGGTCGGGGACTCCGGGCTGGGCCGCCGCTACCTGCAGGACCAGGTGCCGGTGCGGTCCATGGACACCACGGTGGGCCATGTGGTGCGAGCGCTCTACCTCGAAGCCGGGGTGGCCGACGTCGCCGTCGAGCTGGGCGACCGCCCGCTGCTGGATTCCTCGCTGCGCCGCTGGGACGACATGGCCGCCGCCAAGACGTACCTGACCGGCGGTAACGGCTCGCGGCACGTGGACGAGGGCTTCGGCGACCGGTTCGAGCTGCCGCCCGACCGGGCGTACAACGAAACCTGCGCCGCGATCGCCAGCTTCCACTGGGCCTGGCGGCTGCTGCTCGCCACTGGCGAGGCGAAGTACGCCGACCACATGGAACGCGTGCTCTTCAACGGGTTCGGCGCCGCGGTAGCCACCGACGGTCGGCGCTTCTTCTACGTCAACCCGCTGCAGCGACGCGAGGATCACTTCGAGAAGGACGACCCCGGCCGGCGCCGGACCTGGTTCAGCTGCGCCTGCTGCCCGCCGAACATCATGCGCCTGCTCGCCTCCCTCGAGCACTACCTGGCCACGACCTCCGGCGACACCCTGTACGTCCACCAGTACACCGGGTCGCGCCTGTCCGGTGCCGACCTCGACCTGGAGGTGACCACGGAATACCCGTGGTCCGGCGCCGTCCACCTGCGGGTGCTGGCCGCCCCCGGGGCCGAACGCGGGATCGCGCTCCGGGTCCCGGCCTGGAGCCATGACACCCGCGTCCTGGTGAACAACGAAAACCATGATCCCGAACGGACGGTGGTTCTCCCCGCCCATCATCGCCTTCGCCGCGTGTGGCGACCGGGCGACGAGATCATCTTGCGCCTGGACCTGGCGCCGCGCTGGACCCATCCGGACCGGCGCGTCGACGCGATACGCGGCTGCCTGGCGGTCGAGCGCGGACCCCTGGTGTACTGCTTCGAGCAGGCCGATCAGGCCGACGGCATCCGGCTGGAAGACCTGGCCGTCCGGCCCGACGCCGGGCTGGCCGAACAGCCCGTCACCCTGCCCGGCATCGGGCCGACGATCGAGGTGACCACGGAGGTCGTGCACCTGCCGCCGCCGCCCCGGGTCACCCCGCGCCCGTCCGCCGCGGCGGTCGCGATCCCGTACTTCCAGTGGGATAACCGCGACCGCGGCCCGATGCGGGTCTGGATTCCCCGCGCCGGCGCCTGACTCAGCGCACCCCGTAGAGGTACTCCAGCGCGAGCTGGTCCAGGTGCTCGTAGGCCAGCCCGCGGCGACCGAGCGCGTCGGCGTCGGCGCTGGCCTCGCGAACGTCGCGCCAGGTCTCGCCCGGAGCGAGCGTCGGCGAGCGGAGCTGGTCCACCCCGGAGGCGGCCAGCGCCCCGGCCACCTCCGGGTCGGCCCGGAACGCGCGCACCTTGGCCCGCAAGATCAGGTAGTTCCGCATGCACGCGGCCGCCGAAGCCCACACGCCCTCGTCATCCTCGGTCCGCGGCGGCTTGTAGTCGAAGTGGAACGGCCCCTCGTACCCGCCGGCCTCTAGGGTGTCCACCACCCAGAACGCCCCGCGCGAGTTCCCGGCGCCAAACCGCAGGTCCTGGTCGTAGCGCGGGCCATGCTGGCCGTTCAGGTCGATGTGGAACAGCTTGCCGTGCCACATCGCCTGAGCGATCCCGTGGGCATAGTTCAGCCCGGCCATTTCCTCGTGCCCGATCTCGGGGTTGATCCCCACCATCTCCGGGTCGGCCAGTCGGCCGATGAACGCCAGCGCGTGCCCCACGCTGGGCAGCAGGATGTCACCCCGGGGCTCGTTGGGCTTCGGCTCGATCGCGAACCGGATGTCGTACCCCTGCTCCCGCACGTACGCGCATAGCAGGTCCAGCCCCTCCGCGTACCGGTCCAGGGCGGCGCGGATGTCCTTGGACGCGCCGGACTCCGCACCCTCGCGGCCCCCCCAGAAGACGTAGGTGCGGGCGCCCAGCTCCGCGGCCAGGTCCAGGTTCCGCATCACCTTGGCCAGCGCGAAGCGCCTGATCTCCCGCTCGTTGGCGGTGAACGCCCCGTCCTTGAACATCGGGTGGCCGAACAGGTTCGTGGTGGCCGTCGTCACCACCAGCCCGGTCTCGGCCAGCGCCTTCCGGAACGCGCCGATCCGCTCGTCCCGCTCGGCGGGCGTGGCGTCGAACGGGAACACGTCGTTGTCGTGGAAGTTCGCCCCGTACGCGCCGAGCTCGGCCAGCTTGTACACCGCCCGCTCAGCCGGCATCGGCGGCCGCACCGCCGACCCGAACACGTCCACCCCCTGCCATCCGACCGTCCAGATCCCGAACGAGAACCGGTCCTCACGTGTGGGAACGTAATCCGCACTCATCCGGCATTCCTTTCCCGTGCTGCCGCCGATTCCTCCATGCTTTCACCAGCCTGGGCCAGCCCCCACAAGCGGGGGAATGTTTCGCCGCCAACCCCAGGGCCGCTCCTGTCCACCCTGCCTCAATGTCACCATCTGACCCGCGTCAACCTAACGACGTCGTTGCCACAACGACGCGCACCGAGCGCGTCTTGCATTAACACGCTGATGTGGGAGATGGCCCTGCCGAATGCGGTAAGCACCGCTGCGGCCTGCGGAGACCGGCCGGCCGCAGCGACGGGCCGTCCGGCCCCGGCCGCACCCGCGGCGCCAGCCCGGCCAGTACCGCATCCCGGCCTGGTCTCCCATCCCAGGCAGCAAAGCGAACACTGAAGCGGTACCACCATGATCACGAAGGCTTTTATATGGCATAGCACAGAAAAGTCTTCGTGATCATGGAATACAGGCGATCCCTGACCCTGGGCCACCCGAACCGCGGCCTGCACGGCAAGAGTCGCACCAATGGCCGCCCACTAGCCTCAAGCGTCCCAGCTGACCGTGGCGTCACGGAGGGCCGCGTAGCGCTCGCGGACCTGCGGGGCCGGCTGGGCGGTGTACTCAGCACTCGAACCGGGCAGCGGCCAATCCGGCGGCGAAGCCGCCCCGGACAGCGCCCACGCTGCCTGCCGGGCCGCGCCCAGCGCCACGTACTCCGCCGCCGGGGGCACGCTCACCGGCACCCCGAAGATGACCGGAGCGATCTGCCGCACGGCCTGCGACTGGGCGGCACCGCCGATGAGGATGACCCGCTGCGCGGCGATCCCGCAGTCGGCCAGGTTGCCGATGGCGTCCGCGAGCGAGCAGAGCAGGGCCTCGACCGCGGCCCGCGCGAGGTTCTCCGGAGTGGTGTTGGTGCTGGTCAGGCCCTGTAGCACGCCACTGGCGCGAGGCCGGTTGGGGGAGCGCTCGCCGTCCAGGTAGGGCAGCAGGGTCAGGCCGCCCGCCCCGGCCGGAGCGGTCAGCGCCAGCCGGTCCAGGCCGGCCACGTCCGTGCCGAGCATGCGCGCCGCCACGGTCAGGATCCGCGCCGCGTTGACCGTGGCCACCAGCGGCAGGAAGCGCCCGGTGGCGTCCGCGAACCCGGCCACCAGGCCCGATTCGTCGGCCGCCGGCTCGGCCGCGACCGCGTACGCGGTGCCCGAGGTGCCGATGGAGACCACCACTTCGCCCAAGCCCACGCCCAGGCCGAGCGCGGCGCCCATGTTGTCGCCGGTGCCCGCGGACAGCGCCGCGCCGCCCGGGGTCCGCCCCACGATCTCGGCCGGAGCGGCCAGCCTCGGCAGGCCCACGGGATGACCGAGCGCCGCCGCGGCGATCTCCGGCAGCCAGCGGCCGTCGGCGGGGGAGAAGTAGCCCGTGCCGGACGCGTCACCACGGTCGGTGGCCGCCGCGACCAGCCCGCCCAGCCCGCCACCCCCGCCAGGACCGCCACTTCCGCCAGGTTCATCGGCAGCGCCCGTCAGCCGCCAGGTCAGCCAGTCGTGCGGCAGCAGGACGTGCGCGGTGCGCTCGGCGGACGCCGGTTCGCGTTCGGCCAGCCAGCGCAGCTTGGTCACCGTGAACAACGCGGTCGGGACGCTTCCGGTCCGCCGGGCCCATTCGGCCGGGCCGCCGAGTTCGGCGATGAGGGCCGCCGCCTGCGGCGCGGATCGCATGTCGTTCCACAGCAGGGCGGGCCGGATCACCTGACCGGCTTGGTCCAGCACGACCATACCGTGCTGCTGGGCTGCCACCCCGATCCCGTCGGCCCGGTCCAGCAGCCCGCGTCCGGCTTCCCCCAGGGCCTGCCACCACTGCTCCGGGTCGGCCTCGGTCCCGTCTGGATGCGGGGCGCTGGCCTGCCCCACCACGGTCCCGTCCGCGGCCTCGCAGAGCAGCACCTTGGTGGACTGAGTGGACGAGTCGACGCCTGCGACCAGCATCAGCGGCTCCCTGCCAAGCGAGATCGGCTTTGGGTCTCCCCAGGGTCCGCACTCTACTTGTAGTGTCCTCACCAGAAAGCCAATGCATGTGCACGATACAAATGAACGTGCAAACGGTCTTGCATGAAGTGCCGAATCTCGGGCAAGATGTCAAATGCGTCGATCAGCCGGGGTTGGCGCATTAGGCTTCGCGGGGTCGCGAATGGGCATGAGCCACGTAGGGTTGCCGACACGTACGAAGGTCGATCCTGCCTTCCGTCGGCCCTTGGACCTCAGTGCCAGATTGCAGTGCGCGCCGGGCCGCCCGCGGGTCGTCCGGATGCCGTCAGACTGGTGGGATTCGCCCGCCGTAGCCGCCTGCGCGCTCGGCCTCAGCGCTCAGTCAGGCCGGACCGCGCGCCGCTTTACCCGCAGCACCCTGCGCGAATGGGGCTTGACCGCGCTGATCGACGACGCCGAAGCGATCGTCGGCGAGTTCGTGGCCAACGCGATCTCGCATGCCGCCCGGGTGTCGCTGCCCGGCCAGCCCTTGGGCCTGCGCTTGCTCCGCCGTACCGGCGAGGTCATGTGCGCGGTGCTCGATCCCTCCGACAGCGCGCCCGTCCTGCGGATGCCCGACCGCAATGAAGAGTCCGGGCGTGGCCTGCAGATGGTGGACGCGCTGAGCGACGTCTGGGGCTGGAGCCCGGTGACCGGCCGCGGCAAGGCCGTCTGGGCCATTCTCTTCTGCGCCTGATACCCCAGGCCCGCGCGGCAACCACGTCCGGCACCGCTGTCACGCGTTAACCTTGGGGGCCGAAAGGCCGAAAGGCCGAAAGGCCCGGACGCCCGGACGGGCCGGACGCACGCATGCAGACGGGCGAGAGGGGCGTGGCACCGATGCCGTGGACGTGGCGGTACGAGAAGACGGACGGCACCCCGGTCGCCGCCGATGACCTGCAAGAGGCGATTTTCGTCAGCCAAGGCGACGCGGAGAGCTGGCTGGGCGAGAACTGGCGCGCGCTGCTCGCCGTCGGCGTGGATCAGGTCACGCTGATGGAAGACTCCCGGACCGAATACGGCCCGATGAGCCTGCACCCCGAAGACTGAAGACCGAAGAGGTATGACCGAAGACTGAAACCGCGACCCGGGCTAGTCCCGGCCGCGCGGGCTCTCGGTGAACGAGGGGTCACGCACGACCACCCCGGCCAGCGCCTCGTCGATCCTGCTCATGACGTCCGCGCCCAGCCGGACGCCAGCCGCCTTGACGTTTTCCCGGACCTGTTCCGGCCGGGTGGCGCCGATGATGGCCGCTGACACGTTCGGGTTCTGCAGCGTCCAGGCCACCGCCAGTTGGGCCATGGACAGGCCAGCCTCGGCCGCGATCGGCTTCAGCCGCTGCACCGCCGTGAGCACGTCGTCCGTGAGCAGGTCCGTCATGAACCTCGAACCCACCGAGTCGGTGGCCCGGGAGCCCGACGGCGGCGCGTCACCGGGGGAGTACTTGCCGGTCAGCACGCCTTGCGCGATCGGTGACCAGACGATCTGGCCCAGGCCCTCCTTCTCGCACAGCGGCACGACCTCGGGCTCGATCACCCGCCACAGCATGTTGTACTGCGGCTGGTTCGACACGATCCGGTCCAGGCCGAGCTCATCGGCCACCCGCAGCGCGGCCGAGATCTCCTCGGCGCGCCACTCCGACACGCCCACGTAGAGCACCTTGCCCGCCCGGACCAGGTCGTCGAAGGCCCGCATGGTCTCTTCGATCGGCGTCTCGTGGTCGTACCGGTGCGCCTGGTACAGGTCGAGGTAGTCCGTGCCCAGCCTGCGCAGCGAGGCGTGCAGCGACTCGGTGATGTGCTTGCGCGACAGGCCCCGGTCGTTCGGCCCGTCGCCCATGGGCCAGTACACCTTGGTAAAGATCTCGAGGGACTCGCGGCGGACCCCCTGCAGGGCCCGCCCGAGCACTTCCTCGGCCCGGCCGCGCGCGTAGACATCAGCGGTGTCGAACGTGGTGATGCCCTCGTCCAGGGCGGCGCGCACGCATGCGACGGCGGCCTGCTCCTCGACCTGCGAGCCGTGGGTGATCCAGTTTCCGTAGGCGATCTCGCTGATCTTCAGGCCGCTGCGGCCCAGGTGCCGGTAGTCCATGATCTCCGATCTTAGAAAGCTTAGATTTTGTCTCCCGGCCGGACCCGCGGGGCCGGGACCCGGAACCGGCGGATCTGCAGCGCGCGCATCACCGCGTAGATGGTCAGGCCTCGGGTGGACTCGCCGGGCAGCCGCTCGCTGATCAGCTGGCGCAGCCGGCGCCGGATGAACTGGGCGTCGATGACGATGATCAGGACCAGCACCAGGACCAGCGGGGAGACATACTCCTGCTCGGTCTTGTTGCGCACGAAAATCGCGGCGAGCAACAGGATCAGGATGTACATGTAGTA
The DNA here is from genome assembly GCA_963787645.1 of uncultured Actinomycetes bacterium. Classification (GTDB taxonomy): domain Bacteria; phylum Actinomycetota; class Actinomycetes; order Streptosporangiales; family Streptosporangiaceae; genus Palsa-504. The sequence continues at coordinate 449,803 of CAWBDS010000002.1, forward strand.
CTCGCTGATCCGGCGCTTGGAGTCGATGTAGTCGCGGGCCAGCGCGCGGGTCGGGCCGCGGTCGCGCGGGTTGAGCGCCCACGCCTCGCCCTGCTTCATCGCCTCGTACTTGCGCGCTCGGCCGGTTCTGGCCTTGACCTTGTCCTCGGGCGTGCGCGGCCCGGCCGAGGGCCGGGTGCCGGTAATCGGCTGGCGACGGTTGCGTTCAGCCACACTGCGCTTAGGCGTGGGTCGGCCCTTGGCCGCCTCTGCGGCGGAGCGGGGCTGCTTTTCTTCGGCCGGGCCGTCCGGGCTCTGCGCGCCCGGGGAATCCTGGGCCGTGCCGTCCGTCGCCCCGGCGCTACGGCGTCGGAACACGCGCTCAGCTTATTAGCCCGCTCGCCTTCGGGCGCCGTTAGGCGTCTCCTTCCCCTCGTCGCTCGTTCCTCGCTCCTCAGTCCAGTTGGCGCCGCGCCCTCGGCTCGCGGTCTCTTAGTCCCGTGTAGCGCGCACAACGGTAGCTGGCAATGCTGGCGACCGCGTAGGGTGGAATGCGACTAGTCGCACGGGCTCGTCCGCCGTCTAGCCGGGCGCCCGGCCATCTCGGCCCGGTCGCGCGGCATACGTCGGCGGCGTGAAATGTAATGAAGGGGACGGCCGCGCGTATGGGCGTGATGAAGCGAGTCTCACTTGTCTTCAAGGCCAAGGCCAACAAGGCCCTGGACCGGATGGAAGACCCGCGTGAGACCCTGGACTACTCCTATCAGCGGCAGCTCGAACTGCTGACGAAGGTCCGCCGCGGGGTAGCGGACGTCGCCACGTCGCGCAAGCGCGTCGAGCTGCAGATGAACCAGCTACAGCAGCAGGCGAACAAGCTTCAGGACCAGGCGCGTAAGGCCCTGTCCATGGGCCGTGAGGACCTCGCTCGAGAGGCCCTCGGGCGTAAGTCCTCGGCGCAGAGCCAGCTCGACGAACTGCAGACGCAGTACGCCCAGCTGCAGGCCGAAGAGGAGAAGCTGACCGTCGCCTCCCAGCGGTTGCAAGCCAAGGTGGACGCCTTCCGGACCCGGAAGGAGACCATCAAGGCCACCTACACCGCGGCCGAAGCGCAGACCCGGATCAACGAGGCCTTCTCCGGCATTTCCGAGGAGATGGGCGACGTCGGGATGGCCATCCAGCGGGCCGAGGACAAGACGGCCCAGATGCAGGCCCGCGCGGGCGCCATCGACGAGCTGATGGCCTCCGGTGCGCTCGACGACGCCGTGGGCGGTAAGCGCGACGACATCCAGTCCGAGCTGGACACGATGAGCGCCAGCAGCGACGTCGAGCGGGAACTGGCCATGCTCAAGGGCGAGCTGACCGCGGGCGCGCCCAAGCAGCTCGAGGGAGCCGGGCCCAACGGCAATGGCCAGGCGTATCAGGCGCCTCAGCAGTCACAGCAGCAGGGACCGTACGCGCCGCCTGCGCCGCCGCAGTACAACCCGCCCCAGGACCACGCCCCGCAGGACCACACCCCGCAGGACCAGCAGACTCAGCAGACCCAGCCCGCCGGGCTGCCCGTCTCTGACCTGCCCGGTCTGCAGGATGAGCCGCAGGATGGTGACAGACCGTGATCGTCAGGATTCTTGGCGGCGGTCAGTTCCAGATCGACGACGCGGCCGCCGACGAGCTCAACCAGCTGGACGCCGCCCTGGAGACCGCGGTCGAGCGGGGCGACGAGGCCGCCTTCACCGCCGCGCTGGCCAACCTGTTGGCCCAGGTTCGTGCGCATGGATCACCGTTGCCCCCGGATATCCTTGAATCATCGGATCTGATCCTTCCTCACGAGGACTCGAGCATGGATGAGGTCCGCAAGCTGCTCACCGACGAGGGCCTGATCCCAGGTTGACCGAAGGCATACAGGAAGGCATACGGGGATTCTCGCCAGCCGGATCGGCCTCAAGCAGACTTGCGGACATCGCTCAGCTAAGGCTCAGCATCCGTCGGATACATTTCAGCTAGGTAATGCTGGTGGCACCCGGCGGGCAGCACCCGTCGGGGCCGAACGGAGGTGGCGCCATGGCGGCGCGGACCAGGTATGCGCCTGACCGGGGGCTAACGGCGCGGATGACCGCGACGATGTTCCTGCTCGGGCTAGTGTTCGTCGGTTTTGTCGCCGCGATCATCGGTATCGGAGCTGCGACCCACGCGTCCGACGCCGTGATCGTGCTGTTCGCGGTCGTTCTCGCGGGTGGCTTCGCCATCGGGTCGCTGTTCTACTCCGACAAGATCGCGCTTAGCACGGCGCGCGCGGTCATCGTCGGTCCGAACGACGGGGAGCAGGCCAGATACCTGCACGGCATCGTGGACCGGGTGTGTGCGCTGGCCGACATGCCCAAGCCGCGGATCGCCATCGCCAGGTCGCCCTTGCCGAACGCCTTCGCGACCGGCCGCAATGCCGACAAGGCCGTCCTCTGCGTGACCACCGAAATGATGAGCAGCAGGTTCACGCCCGAGGAACTCGAGGGCGTCATCGCGCACGAGATGTCACACGTGGCACACAAGGACGTCCAGGTCATGACCATCGCGTCGTTCCTGGGTATCGTCGCCGCGCTGCTGATCAGGTTCTCCTTCTACGGCGAGCTGTTCGGCGGCGGCGGTCGCGGCCGGGGCGGCAACAACAACAACGGCGGCGGGGCCTACATCTTGTTTATCATCATGGGTGTCAGCATCGCCGTCTACGCGATCAGCTTCCTGCTCATCCGGATGCTGTCCCGGTACCGTGAGCTGGCCGCGGATCGCAGCGGCGCGCTGCTCACCGGCCAGCCCAGCGCGCTGAAGAGCGCACTGGTCAAGGTCAGCGAGGGCATCAACCGGATCCCGACCAAGGACCTGCGCAGCGCCGAGCCGCTGAACGCGTTCTTCTTCGCGCCGGCCGCCCATCTCACCCGGGGCCAGAGTCTGTCCACCATTTTCTCCACCCACCCGAGCCTGGAGCGCAGGCTGGCCGAGCTGGACAAGGTTCAGCAGCAGCTCAACCAGGCCCGGTAAGGACATAGCTAGTGGGCTTCCTGGACACCCTGCTGGGCCGGACCAAGCCGGTCCCGCCCAAGCTGGATGACCTGTTCGCGCTGCCCTCGGCGGCGATCACGCTCGACGCCGGAACCGGTTTCAAGCCCACCGGTTCCGGCTCGGTGTGCTTCCGCCCGGTCGAGGGCCGGTCCTTCGCCGACGTGCAGAAGGAAGTGCAGGAACTGCTGGACATGAGCGCGGGCCAGGAGGGCGGCCTGCCGATCGAGGTGACCAAGGACTCCTACGGCTTCACCTGGCTGGTCAGCTCGCGGATGTCCGACCAGCTCGACGCGCTGGTCACCGACCTGCATGCGGTCAACTCCTCGCTGGTCGACGCCGGCTTCGGCCCGCAGCTGCTGTGCACCCTGGTCGCCTTCCGCGACGACCAGGAGCGCCGCCTCGGCCTGATCTACCTGTATAAGCGGGGCACGTTCTACCCCTTCGCCCCGCTGGACGGCGAGAACCGCGACAACGCGCTGGAGCTGCAGGTCAAGGGGGTCATCGGGTCGGACCTGAAGTTCGAGCCGGACCTGGCCCGCTGGTTCCCCGTCTGGGGCGCCCCGGGCATGTAAGACCCCGCGAGTGGCTGGAATGCGCTCGCAGCACTTATCGTTGGCATTGCACGTGGGGGTGCCCCCATGCCGCGGACATGCGGCACACGAACCAGGCGGGAGCTAAGGTGACTGTTCAGCAAGAGGCCACACAGGGCATCATCCTGACCGATGGCGCGGCCGAGAAGGTGAGCAACCTGCTTGCGCAAGAGGGCCGGGATGACCTGCGGCTGCGCATCGCGGTCCAGCCGGGCGGCTGCTCGGGGCTTCGCTACCAGCTTTACTTCGACGAGCGCGAGATCGATGGCGACATCGTGGCCAAGTTCGGCGGCGTGCAGGTGGTGACGGACAAGATGAGCGCGCCGTACCTGATGGGCGCGACGATCAACTTCGTCGACACGATCGAGAAGCAGGGCTTCACCATCGACAACCCGAACGCAACGGGTTCTTGCGCCTGCGGCGACTCGTTCCACTGACCCCGGCGGGGGGATAAGGTAACGCCGTGCGTATCGCCGTGACGGGGTCGATTGCCACCGACCACCTGATGACGTTTCCCGGCAAGTTCACCGACCAGCTCATCGCCGACAAGCTGGACAAGGTCTCGCTGTCGTTCCTGGTTGACGAGCTGGCTATCCGTCGCGGTGGCGTGGCGGCCAACATCGCCTTCGGTCTGGGCGTGCTCGGCCTGCAGCCACTGCTGATCGGAGCGGTCGGGGCCGACTTCGAGGAATACCGGCACTGGCTGGAAGAACACGGGGTCCGCACCGCGGGGGTTCGCGAGTCGCTGCTGCGGCACACCGCGCGCTTCGTCTGCACCACCGACGCGGACGGGAACCAGATCGGCTCGTTCTACGCCGGCGCGATGGCCGAGGACGCGCAGATCGACGTCGCGCCGCTGGCCGCCGAACACGGCGGCATCGACCTCGTGCTGATCGGGGCCGGTGACCCCGGGGCCATGGTCGTGCACACCGCGGAGTGCCGCGAGGCCGGCCTGAAGTTCGCCGCCGACCCGTCTCAGCAACTGGCCCGGATCCTGGACGACGAACAGGTCCGCACGCTGGTCGACGGCGCCGAGTACCTGTTCGGCAACGAGTACGAGGAAGCGCTGATCGAGCGCAAGTCCGGCTGGACCGGCGCGGAAATCCTGGCCCGGGTCAAGGTCCGGATCACCACTTTGGGCCCGGGCGGCGCGCGGGTCGACCAGTCCGGGCAGCCGTCGGTCCACGTCCCGGCCGTACCGGATGCCCAGCCGGTCGACCCGACTGGCTCAGGCGACGCGTTCCGCTCCGGCTTCCTGGCCGGCGTCGCGTGGGGCCTGTCCCTGGAGCGTTGCGCCCAGCTCGGCAACCTGATGGCCGTGCACGCGCTGGAAGCGACCGGCCCGCAGGAGTACAACCTCAAGCCCGGGCCCTTGGCCGAGCGCTTCGCCGTGGCCTACGGATCCGCCGCGGCGGCTGAGGTCAGCGCGCACCTGTCGGCCTGATTGTTTTTCTTTTCTGCCGAACGGGCCGTGGTGCGTGCCCCTGTCATCGAAACGTGATCGCGGGCAGGCCAACCGGTGGTCTCTGCATGCCCGTCTCACCTGCAAACGAGGCGGGCGTGGGCCAGCCGGAGACCGTCTCGCTGCCCACCTCACTGCCGGCCTGACCCGGAAGTCATAATTTGCGGAAAGGCGCAGGTGGCGCCATCAGATAGGAGCACGGGAGTGTTTCCCAGGGTCGAACGTTCAGGTCGCGGGATCGGCGGCGCGGCCGCGACGCTGATCGTCCTCGCGGCGGTGGCCGGCTGCTCGTCGTCCTCCAGTTCGTCGTCCACATCGTCGACCCCGCCGACCTCGTCCAGCACGACGCCGGCCGCGGGCGGTAGCTCCACGCCGGCCTCGGCGCCGGCCGGGTCCTTGTCTCCGGCCGTGACCGGGACGCCGGCCTGCGCGACCAGCGACCTGAACGTGACCCTGGGACCCTCAAACGGTGCCGCCGGCAGCGTGGAGGTGACCATCGTGTTCACCAACACCTCCGGCTCCACGTGCACCCTGTACGGCTACCCGGGCGTCTCACTGGTTTCCGCCCCGCCGTACACGCAGATCGGCCTGGCCGCCCAGCGCAGCAACACCACACCGGTCCAGCAGGTCACGCTGGCTACCGGGGCGACCGCCAGTGCCGACCTGCGGGTCGTCGACGCGCTGAACTTTGGCAGCTCGACGTGCAGCCCGACCAAGGCGGCCTTCCTGCGCGTGTTCCCGCCCAACCAGACCGCCCCGGTCTATCTGGCTGATACGTCCCAGACGTGCTCCCAGCCGGTCCAGACCCTGTTCATCAGCGCGGTCCAGGCCGGTTCGGGGGCCAACTCCTGACGCCCTAGAAGGACTGGATGTACCGGTAGGGCGAGCCGACGCCGGTGGCGTCGTCGTAACCCCGGACGGCCGGCAGCGCGGCGGCACCTTCGCCGTCGATGCCGAGCGTGCGCAGGTACGTGATCAGCGGGTCCTGCCTGGTGCTCGGGTTGGTGTAGTTGCTGCGCACCTCGGCCAGGTGGCGGCGGCCGAACGGGTGGTCGGTGACGTCATGGAACGCCGAAGTGCCGTACCGCTGGTAGATCGCCGGGTTGGCGAACCCCAGCGGGTGGCCCGCGGCCTGCTGAGCGTCGGCCTCGATGCCGGCGAAGATCTGGACCGAGACGCTGGTCCCGCCGGTCCGGCTCAGCGAGAACGCCAGCGTGGTGCCGTTGGGCTGCAGCGTCGTCTGGCCGGTCAAGATGCCCGTGCTCGGGTCCGCCATGGCCGACACGTCCGGTTCCACCCGCATCGGCTGGGTGGCGGTGGAGCCGTTGGCCAGCCTGGTGGCCAGGCTGGCCGGGACGACGCCCTTCTGGTACGCCGGCTGGGCGAAGTCGTAGCTCACCCCGCCACCGCTTGACCCGTCGTAACCGCCGGGCCACGGGCCGGGCGGGGTGGACTTCCACGACCGGTGGCTGCCAGCCAGCGGGTCGATCAGGGTGCCCCAGGAGGTCTCGAACTCGTAGTTGTCGGGCCGGCCGATGGCCAAGCTGGTGCCGCCTACCGAGGTGACGTACGGGCTCTCGGCCGGGAAGTCGGTCTGCTGCATGTCCGAGCCCGGGTCCTCGCTCGGGGATTCGTAACCGTCGTCCCCGGAGGAGAAGAAGAAGCCGATGCCCTCGGCCGCGCCGGCCTGGAAGATCTCCTCGTAGACCGGGACCTCGCTGGAGTCGTCGGCGGGCTCACCCCACGAGTCGCCGACCACACTGGCCAGATGCTTGTCGACGATCAGCGAAAGCGCGTCGCCCAGGTCCTGGTCGGTGCAGCTGGCCGCGCCGACGTAGGTCACGCGGGCGGCCGGCGCCATGCCGTGCACCGCCTCGATGTCGGCGGTCTGCTCGCCGTACCAGCCGGCCGCGTCACACTGGCCGGCCGCGGTGTTGGTGAAGTTGGCCGCCAGGTCCTGGTGATACTGCCCGGCCGCGAACGGCTTGTCCCCGGTCGCCCGCGCGTACCGGTTGGCGTCGCCCGGCATGGTCGGCGAGGCGTAGGCGTCGACGATCGCGACCGTCACGCCCTTGCCGGTCATCCCGGACTGGCTCACTCCGTAGGCACCCCGGATCTGGCGCGGCGTGTAACCGCAGTTCGTCCACGGCTGCTTGGCGCCGTACGCGGACGGCTCGCCCTTCGCGATCTTCTGGCCGTAGTACTTCGAGCACGGCGGGGCGACCCAGTAGTTCGAGCCGGGCGGCGGCAGCTGATCACTGGGGGTCATGTCGTGGGTGGCGGTATCGAGCCCGGTGACGGTCAGCACGTCGCCGGCCAGCGGCCGGCGCGCTCGCGGTCTGTTCCGGCGCCCGGTCGGCCCGGCCGTCCGGCCCCCGGAAGGTGCCGAACGTCACGCTGAACGCGCGCGCCGCGGCCCGGACCGATCCCCGCACCGCCACGTAGCCGCCCGGCTCGTCCTTGACCGTCGTCACGGTCAGGCCCGCCTTGCTCAGCCAGCTGCGCACCGCCCTCACCTGCGCCCGCGTGGGTCCGTACCGGGCCATCACCTGGGCCGGGCTGAGATAGGCCCCGTACCGCGCGTTGCCCGGGGTCGACACGGCCATGGCGAAGGCGGCCAGGCCCGCCGGATCCCGCCCGGCCAGGTACACCCGTGCGCTGACCGTCCCGGAGGTCACCGTCCGCGAGGACATGCGCTCGGCCGCGGTCGCCCACAGCGGATGCGTTCCGGCGATCCCGGCCCGTGCGGTACTGGCCTGCGCCGCCGCCGTCGGAGTCAGCACGCCGACCGCCAGTGCCGCCGCGGCCGCCCCCGTCACGGCAGCGCGCATTCCCCTGCTTACGTGTGGCACTCGTTCCGCCCCTTCGATCCGTGAACCGATCTCGCGCTGGTCCCGCTGGCCCCGCTGAGCCCCCTGCAGCCAGCTTCCGTCCAATGCCCGATGCGACAAGCCTCGAGTCGCGCAGTTACGCAAAAGTATTCCGATCGAACCGTAGCCCGTAACCACCCCTCCACCCCGCAGCCCGCCCGCGTGTCGCCCCCAACCGCAACCAGATGAAACCCCGGTCTGGGATATCCGCTGAGCCAGTCGCAGCCGCCCGCGGCCGGCCCGAGCGGAGTGAAACTGGCAATCCACCACACCCAAGGGTGGTGGAAGCCGGGTTTCACCACCCTGGGCTCCGCGGGAACAGCGCACCACAAAGCACGCTGTACTCCCTGGCAACGACAGCACCACCGGTAACCCGGCCGCGGCCCGGCTACCAGGCCGCTGAGCGCCTTAGCCCGCCGGGATCCGGTCGCGGGGGAGCGCGGTAGCGTGGCGGCATGAGAACCGCCCTCGGGGTCGCGGGCGCACCCGGACTGAGCCGTACCCTCGCGGCCGGCTATCACGGACCTCCCGAGCTGACCGTGACCCGGGCCCTGACCGAGTGGACGCTCGACCCGTGGATGCTGGTCCTCATCGTGCTGCTCGGCGGCGGCTACCTGGCCGGGGTCCGCCGGGCCCGGGCCCGGGGGGACAAGTCAGCCTGGCCGACGGCCCGCCCGATCTGGTTCTGCGGCCTCGGCCTGGGATTCCTGGCCATCGCGACGATGTCGTGGGCGGCGGTCTACCAGTCCGTCCTGCTCTATCCCCGGGCGGTGCAGACGGTCCTGCTGGTCCTGGTGGTCCCGCTGTTCCTGGCCTTGGGCCGCCCGTTCTCACTGTTCGCGGCCGTGTTCCCGCGCGCGGGCGCGCGCCTCGAGGCGATCATCCGCAGCCGCCCGGCCCGGATCCTGACCTTCCCCGCGATCACCACGCTCGCGCTGGTCGCGGTGCCGTTCGTGATGTACTTCACGTCCTGGTACCGGGCTGCGGCCTTCCACGGCGGCCCGGTGCGAGAACTGACCTACCTGGTGCTGATGCTGCCCGGCTACGTGTTCTTCTGGACGCTGCTGCGCGTCGACCCGGTGCCGAAGGAGTATCCCTACGCCGTCTCCATGTGGATTACCGGCGCGGAGGTGATCGGGGACGCGTTCTTCGGGATCGCGGTCATCGCCGACCAGAACCTGATCGGTGCCACCTACTTCCACGCGCTGGCTCGCCCCTGGGGCCCCACGCTGGCCACCGACCAGGTCATCGCCGGGGGAGTGCTGTGGATCCTCGGCAACCTGGTCGGCCTCCCGTTCCTGGCCGCCCAGCTGATCCACATGATGCGCGAAGACGAGTCGACCGCGGCCGCCATCGACGCCGAACTAGACGCCCAAGAAGCCCAGCAAGCCCAGCAAGCCCAGCTCGAGGCTCCCAGCGCGGTCACCGCCCCCAGCGCGGTCACCGCCTCCAGCGCGGTCACCGCCCCGAGCGCACCCGTCGCCCCAGACGCTAACGATGCCTCAACCGAGACCCGCGAGCCCCAAGAGCCACAGCTGTGGTGGGAAAACGACCCCCGTTTCACCAGCCGCTTCAAGCCCACGAGCTGAGCTTTCAGACGGCGCGGCGGATGAACAGAGCCCAGCCGCGGGGCAGGTCCTGGGCGAAGACGAAGTCCTGGGCCTTCATCGCGCACCAGGACGGGATGTCGGTATAGGCCGCCGGATCGTCGGCCAGGACCGAGACGATCGCGCCCAGCGGGACGTCCCGGATCTGGTCGGCGAGCATGATGATGGGGATCGGGCACTTGCGGCCGAGCGCGTCGATGGTCAGCGTGGGAGCCAGGCCGGGAGGTGGCGCCACGGCCCGTTCGGACTCGGGAAACAGGCCGGACCCGGCGGCGGCGTCCGGGGGATCCGTGCGGTGGGCCGCAGGAGCACGCCCGAACAAGCGAAGCCGGCGTCCGGTCATGAGCACACCCTCACGGTCCCATCATGCCCGGCGCCGCCTGCGGTACGCGCTTGGAGCCGCAAAGATGACAGAAACATGCGGGGGTCGCCGAAGACCGGGGGTCGACGCGCGATACTGTTTGCACGACACGCTGTAGCAGAACCGAGGAAGGCCCTCGCCTTGACTACCGATCACGCCGGACCGGGCCCGCAAGGACCCGAGCCAGGACCCGAGGCAAGACCCGGGCGCACGAGGTCGCCTGGTCCCCGCCGGGTGCGCGTCGCTCGCGCGATGGGGCTGACCGTCGCCGTTGCTGCGGCGGTGCTCGGCCTGACCGGCTGCACGAACGACACGTTCACCCGGTTGGGCTTCCCCAACCCGATCACCGAGCAGGGCAAGACCGTGCTCACGTTGTGGCAGGGGTCCTGGATCGCCGGGCTGGCCGTCGGTGCCCTGGTCTGGGGCTTGATCCTGTGGGCGGTGGTCTTCCACCGCAAGCGGGGCGACAAGCTGCCCCCGCAGGCGCGCTACAACATGCCGATCGAGATTATGTACACGGCCGTGCCGTTCGTCCTGATCGGGATCTTCTTCTACTACACGGCCAAGGACGAGAACTACGTCGACCACGTCTCGTCCAAGCCACAGGTCGTCGTGAACGTGCTGGGCTTCCAGTGGAGCTGGCAGTTCAACTACCCGCAGTATCACGTCACCGATGTCGGCGACATGTGGGGCGAGGGCCCGCTGCCGGTCCTGGAGATCCCGACCGGTGAGACGGTCGAGTTCAACCTGACCTCCGCCGACGTCGTGCACGCGTTCTGGATCCCGGAGTTCCTGTTCAAGCGGGACGTCATCCCCGATCACCCGAACCACTTCCAGGTCACCGCGACGCAAACCGGGACCTTTATCGGCCACTGCAGTGAGTTGTGCGGCTTGTACCACAGTCGCATGCTGTTTACTGTGAAGGTCGTGACCCCGCAGCAATTCCAGGCCTACATGGCTGCCCAGCAGGCCGCGCAGTCTTCCGGGAGCACGCAGTGAGCACCATCGAGCAACCGGTCATCGGCGCCATTCCGCAGAGCAAGACCGAACGCAAGGGTTCGATCCTCGCGTCCTGGCTGTCCTCGACCGACCACAAGATCATCGGGCACCTGTACCTGATCACCTCGTTCTTCTTCTTCCTGTGCGCCGGGGTCATGGCGATGCTGATGCGGATCCAGCTGCTCGGCCCGGACCAGCACTTCGTGTCCGACCAGCAGTACAACGAGCTGTTCACCATGCACGGCACGCTCATGCTGCTGCTGTTCGCCACCCCGATGTTCATCGGGTTCTCCAACGAGCTGATCCCGCTGCAGATCGGCTCGCCCGACGTGGCCTTCCCGCGGCTCAACCTGCTCAGCTACTACCTGTTCACCTTCGGCGGGCTGATCCTGCTGGCCAGCTTCCTGTCCCCGGGCGGCTCCGCGTCGTTCGGCTGGTACGCGTACTCCCCGCTGACCAGCGCGGTCTACTCACCCGGCATCGGCGCCGACATGTGGATCATGGGCTTGGTGCTGTCCGGGTTCGGCACCATCTTGGGCGGGGTCAACTTCGTCACCACGATCTTCTGCATGCGGGCCCCGGGCATGACCATGTTCCGGATGCCGATGTTCACCTGGAACGCGCTGCTGACCTCCATCCTGGTCCTGCTGGCCTTCCCGGTGCTGGCCGCGGCCCTGCTGGTCCTGGAGATCGACCGGCGGCTCGGCGCCCACGTATTCGACGCCGTCAGCGGCGGCGCCATCTTGTGGCAGAACCTGTTCTGGTTCTTCGGCCATCCAGAGGTCTATATCCTCGCGTTGCCCTTCTTCGGCATCGCGACCGAGATCATCCCGGTGTTCAGCCGCAAGCCGCTGTTCGGCTACAAGACCCTGATCGCGGCCACGATCTCGATCGCCGGCCTGTCCATGACCGTGTGGGCGCACCACATGTTCACCACCGGGGCGGTGCTGCTGCCGTTCTTCTCGTTCATGACGTTCCTGATCGCGGTGCCGACCGGGGTGAAGTTCTTCAACTGGATCGGCACCATGTGGAAGGGGCAGCTCAGCTTCGAACCGCCCATGCTGTTCACCATCGGGTTCCTGGTCGTGTTCCTGTTCGGCGGGATCACCGGCATCATCCTGGCCTCCCCGCCGCTGGACTTCGCGGTCTCCGACTCCTACTTCGTGGTGGCCCACTTCCACTATGTGCTGGCCGGCACGGTGCTGTTCGAGATCTTCGCCGGCTTCTACTTCTGGTGGCCGAAGATGACCGGCAAGATGCTGAACAGCCGGATCGGCAAGATCCAGTTCTGGCTCATGTTCATCGGCTTCAACCTGACCTTCCTGGTCCAGCACTGGATGGGTGTCGAGGGCATGCCCCGGCGCATCGCCAACTATCCGGACCTGCCCGGAAACGTGACCACGCTCAACGTGATCTCCTCGGTCGGGTCGTGGATTCTGGCCCTGTCCGTGCTCGTGTTCTTCTGGAACATGTACGTGACCTGGCGGTACGGGGAGCAGGTGACCGAAGAGGACCCGTGGGGGTTCGCCAGCTCGCTGGAATGGGCCACGTCCTGCCCGCCGCCGCGGCACAACTTCTACCGGATCCCGCGGATCCGCTCCGAGCGGCCCGCGTTCGAGGCGCACTACCCGGACATCAAGTGGGGCCGGGACTCGCACGGACTCGAGCAGGAGCTCCCGGCCATCTCCAATACCCCCGGAAAGGGGATCGGAGCGTGAAGGTCGAAGGCTGGCTGTTCCTCGGCTGCGGGATTTTCTTCGCCGGTTCCGACATCGTGTACTGGTACACCTCGAAGGACCCGACCGGGACCACCGCGCTCGCGCTGGCCGTGGGCTTGGCCATACTCATCGGCTTCTACGTGCTGTTCACCGGCCGCCGCCTCCCGCTGCGGCCCGAAGACGACAACCAGGGCGAGATCGCGCAGGGCACCGGCGAGATCGGGTTCTTCAGCCCGCACAGCTGGTGGCCGCTGTTCCTCGGCCTCGGCGCGGCCACCGCCGCCCTCGGCCTCGCGGTCGGCTGGTGGCTGTTCCTGATCGGGATGCTGTTCACCGTGTTGGCCACGGTCGGCTTCGTCTTCGAGTACTACCGGGGCCACTTCAGCCACTAGGCGGGCTCAGTAGTAGTACGGGAACCGCGCCCAGTCGGGGCGGCGCTTTTCCAGGAACGCGTCCCGGCCCTCCACCGCCTCGTCGGTCATGTAGGCCAGCCGGGTGGCTTCGGCCGCGAACACCTGCTGGCCGACCAGCCCGTCGTCGATCAGGTTGAACGCGTACTTCAGCATGCGCTGTGAGGTCGGGCTCTTGCCGTTGATCTTGACCGCCCACTCCAGCGCGACCCGCTCCAGGTCGGCGTGCGGCACCACCGCGTTGACCATGCCCATCCGGTGCGCGGCCTCGGCGTCGTAGGTCTCGCCCAGGAAGAAGATCTCCCGGGCGAACTTCTGGCCCACCTGGCGGGCCAGGTAGGCCGAGCCGAAGCCCCCGTCGAAGCTGCCCACGTCCGCGTCGGTCTGCTTGAACCGGGCCTGCTCGCGGCTGGCCAGGGTCAGGTCGCAGACCACGTGCAGGCTGTGCCCGCCGCCCGCGGCCCAGCCGGGCACCACGCAGATGACCACCTTGGGCATGAACCGGATCAGCCGGTGTACCTCCATGACGTGCAACCGCCCGGCCCGGGCCGGGTCGATGCTCTGGGCGGTCTCGCCGTCGGCGTAGCGGTATCCGTCACGGCCGCGGATGCGCTGGTCGCCCCCGGAGCAGAAGGCCCATCCGCCGTCCTTGAGCGACGGGCCGTTGCCGGTGAGCAGCACGCAGCCCACGTCGCCGGACATCCGCGCGTGGTCCAGCGCGGTGTACAGCTCATCGACCGTATGCGGCCGGAAGGCGTTCCTGACCTCGGGCCGGTCGAAGGCGACGCGGACCGTACCCGACCCCACGGCTCGGTGGTAGGTGATGTCGGTGAAGGAGAACCCGTCCACGGGACGCCACTGCTCGGGGTCGAAGAGCTCAGAAACCATGCCCCCCATTGTGGCCGAGACCTGGGGGCGCCGGACCTGGGGCCTACTGAACGGTGGTGACCAGGCCCGACTGGTAGGCTATGATGACCAGCTGGATGCGGTCCCGGGCGTCGAGCTTGGTCAGCAGGTGCGCCACATGGGTCTTGGCCGTGGCCGGGCTGATGCACAGCTCCTCGGCGATCTCTCCGTTGGACATGCCGCGGGCGACCATCCGGAGCACCTCGAGTTCGCGCTCGGTGAGGGTGCGCTGCAGCTTGTCCTGCGTCATGCCGGGCTCGCGGGTGTCCTCGCCCGCTCCGGCCAGCACCGCTCCGGCCAGCGCCGCGCCGCTCTGGTTGCGCGCGAACTCGCCGATCAGGCGGCGCGTGACGCTGGGCGCGAGCAGGGCGTCGCCGGCGGCCACCACCCGGATGGCGGTCAGCAGGTCAGCCGGCAGCGTGTCCTTGAGCAAGAAGCCGCTAGCCCCGGCGCGCAGCGCGGCGAAAACGTACTCATCCAGGTCGAAGGTGGTCAAGATGATGGTCCGAACGTCTGTGCTCTCAGTGATCTGCCTGGTCGCCTCGATTCCGTTCATGACCGGCATCCGGACGTCCATCAGCACGACATCGGGCCTGGTCCGCTGCGCGGCCTGGACCGCCTCGGCGCCGTTGCCGGCCTCGGCGACGACGGTGAAACCCGGCGTGGCCGCGATGATCCCGCAAAAGCCCACCCGGACCAGGGCCTGATCGTCGGCGACCACCACTCGCAGCGGCATATCCGGTTCGCCCGGCGCCGGGATCAGGACGCCACGCCCGGCGGCAGCGGGATGCGGGCGCTGACCCGGAACCCGTAGCCGGGCAGCGGCCCGGCGCTGAACACCCCGCCGAGCAGCGTCACCCGCTCGCGCATGCCGATGATCCCGTGCCCGGCACCAGGCAGGGTCACCGCTGGGGCCGGAGCCGGGGCGGTGGCGCCCTCCAGCACGCCCACGCCGTGCGCGGCGCGTGCCATCAGGGCGGTGCCGTTCGGCGCTCCGGACCCGGCCCGGGACAGCCCGGCGCCCGCCAGCTCCGGGCCGGACGACGGGCCAGCCGACGGCCCAGACGACGGCAGGGCCATCCCGGCGCCGTTGTCGGTGACCTCGATGGTCAGCTCGTCGTCCCGGTAGCCGAGCAGCACCCGGCACGAGCTCGTCCGGGCGTGCTTGACCACGTTGGTCAGCGCCTCCTGCACGATCCGGTAGGCCGACAGGTCGATGCTCGGCGGCAGGTCGCGAGGCTGGCCGAAGCGCGTCACGTCGACCCGGACCCCGGCGCCCGCGGTCCGCGCCACCAGCCGGTCCAGGTCAGCCAGCCCGGGCGCGGGGAACAAGGGAGCACTGGGCGCCGGCCCACTCGACGCCGGCCCGCTCTGGGTCAGCGCCGGGTCCTGACTCATGACCGGGACCGTGCCGTCGCCACGGGACTCGGCGTCGTCGGCCTGGCGCAGCGCGCCCAGCATCCGGCGCATCTCATCCAGGGCCTCGCGGCTGGTGGTCTGGATGGCGCCCAGCGCAGCCCGGGCGTCACCGGGCTGGCTGTCGATCACGTACTGGCCGTAGCCCGCCTGGACCGCGATCACGCTCATGCTGTGCGCCACCACGTCGTGCAGCTCCCGGGCGATCCGCAGCCGCTCCTGGGCGACCGCCTTGCGGGACGCCTCGTCCTGCAGCCGGACCGCGTACCGCCGGCGCTGGCGCACGCTGTACCCGCTGCCCCAGGCGATGATCACGCACAGCGCGACCGGGATCATCCCGCTGCCGTTGAACGTGCCGTGCTCGCCGTAGACCAGCACGCTGGTCACCGCGACCAGCGTGACGTACACCGCGACCAGGACCCGCACCGCGTCCCGCCTGGTCTCGTAGGTGGCCGCCACCAGGTACAGCACGTAGGCCACGGGCAGGAAGTAGAGCAGGGCGCTGTTGTCGGGCACGGTCAGCGTGCTGACCACGAAGGCCCCGACGAGCAGGAGCCCGAGCATGAATACCGGCCGGCGGCGGCGCAGGGCCACCGCCAAGCCCGCGGCCATGACCAGGAGCACGCCGAGCGGGGCCTCCGTCGAGGTCGGCCAGTATCGGGCCATACCGAACTCGCCCGCGAAGGATTCGGCCGCTAGGCCGCGCCTGACCTGCACGAACAGGACCAATGCGGTAAGGCCGCCGGCCACGTAGTCCAGCGCTGCCCAGTGCTTGGGTTGCAGCCGCTTGGTCAGCGGCGGGCGCTGACGTATAGCGGGATCGTCCGAGGTGGTGCGCACATACCTACCGTAACCGCCAGGGCCGTCCGGAGCGTCATCCTGCAGGTGTAGGCCGGGGCGATGAGGTATCTCGCGCGCCACGTGAGTTTCACCCTGGCGGATGATGACGCGCCCACCCGTGTGCTGGCACGGTAGCACCATGCCATCCACCCAGGGCCTCGCGGGCCCACCTGAGGCCACTACCGGGGCCGTCATCGAGACCAGGTCGCTGACTAAGGTCTATCCGGGGGACGTGACCGCGCTGGGCGGCCTCACCGTTGATGTCGCGCCCGGCGTCACCGGGCTGGTCGGCGCGAACGGCGCGGGCAAGTCGACCTTGATCAAGATCTTGCTCGGCCTCATCCCGCCGACCGAAGGCCAGGCCAAGGTGCTCGGCCATGACTGCGCGACCAGCGGCGAGACGATCAGGACCCTGCTCGGCTACATGCCCGAGCACGATTGCCTGCCCCCCGATGTGACCGCCACCGAGTTCGTCACCCACCTGGGCCGGATGTCCGGGCTGCCGCCCACCGTGGCCAAGGAACGGGCCGCCGAGTCGCTGCGCCACGTCGGATTGCACGAGGAGCGGTACCGCCTGATCGGGACCTACTCCACCGGCATGAAGCAGCGGGTCAAGCTGGCTCAGGCGCTGGTCGGGGACCCGCGGCTGCTGCTGCTCGACGAGCCGACCAACGGGCTCGACCCGGCCGGGCGCACCGCCATGCTCGACCTCATCGCCCGGATCGGAGCGGAGTTCGGCATCTCCATCGTCGTGGCCAGCCACCTGCTCGGCGAGATCGAGCAGATCTGCGACCACCTGGTCGCGATCGAGGCCGGGCGGCTGCTGCGGGCCGACAGCATCACCAGCTTCACCCGGGCCAGCCAGGTGCTGGCCGTCGAGGTCGACGAAGGCGTGGCCCAGCTGCTCCACGAGCTGCAAGCCCGCGGCCTGGCCGTCACGACCGCCCAGCGGACCCTGCTGGTCCCGTTGACCAGCGACGACACCTACGACGCGGTGCGGGACGCGGTGGCCGACCTGGCCCTGCCGCTGTGCCGGCTGGAGCAGCGCCGGCACCAGGTCGAGGAGCTGTTCCGCGACGAGGAAGAAGCAGCACATGTCTGAGACCACCCAGGCGACCGGGGTCATCCATGACCTCGGCTACCGCCGCTACGACGGCCCCCGGCTGGGCCGTCCGCAGATCATCCGGGCCCTGATCTGGCACAGCTTCCGTTCCTCGTGGGGTATCGGGCGGGGCGTGAAGGCCAAGATCGTCCCGATCCTGGCCGCGATCGCGATCTGCCTGCCCGCGTTCGCCAACGCGTTCGCGGTGGCCCGCGGCAACCCGCGGCTGTTCGGCTACGACGTCTACGTGCCCCAGCTGCGGGTCATCGTGGTGACCATCTTCCTGGCCGCTCAGGCGCCCGAACTGGTCTCTCGGGACCTGCGCAGCCACGTGCTGCCGCTGTACTTCTCCCGTCCGATCCGCCGCGGCGACTACCCGCTGGCCAAGTATGTCGCGCTGACCGCGACGCTCCTGCTGCTGATCGAGGTGCCGCTGCTCATCACGTACGTGGGCACGATCGCGTCGGCTAAGGGCGGCAGCGGCGTGTGGAGCGAGACCAAGGCGCTGATCCCGGGCCTGGGCGTGGGCCTGATGTGGGCCGTGCTGATGGCCGCGGTCGGCCTGGTCCTGGCTTCGCTCACCGGCCGGCGCGCGTACGCCACCGGGGTCGTCGCCATCTCCTGCTTCCTGACCTGGACCGTGTCCGAAGTGCTGATCCAGGCCGAAGGCGGCACGACCTCCACCACTACCGGCGCGCGGATCGCCGGCCTGTTCAGCCCGTTCAACATCATGGACGGGATCCGGATCTGGCTCGGCGGCACCTCGCCGGGCGAAGACGCCAACCCAGGCCACTTCGGCCCGCTGTACGGGGTCGTGGGGGTCCTCCTGCTCGCGGCCTGCCTCGGGGGCCTGGCCGCGAGATACCGGAAGGTGAGCCGAGCATGACCATCGAGCTGAAGAACGTCTCCCGCTGGTACGGCAACGTGGTAGCGGTCAATGACGTCACGATGTCGATCGGTCCCGGCGTGACCGGGCTGCTCGGCCCGAACGGGGCGGGCAAGTCGACGATCATGCACATGATCGCCGGCTTCCTGCCCCCCTCCCGGGGGGAGCTCGCCGTCGGCGGCGCCCACAGCTGGCACAACCCCGATATCTACCGAACCCTCGGCCTGGTCCCCGAGCGGGACTCGGTCTACGCGTTCCTGACCGGCGAGCAGTTCGTCGTCGCGACCGCCAAGCTGCACCAGCTTCCCGATCCGACCGCCGCGGCCACCAGGTCCATCGCCTTGCTCGACATGGCCGACGCCGCGGACCGCAAGATCGCCACCTACTCCAAGGGCATGCGGCAGCGCATCAAGGTGGCCGCCGCGCTGGTGCACGACCCGGAGATCCTGGTCCTCGACGAGCCGTTCAACGGGATGGACCCGCGGCAGCGGCTGCACATGATGGACCTGCTGGACAAGCTGGGCAGCGAGGGCCGGACCATCTTGTTCAGCTCGCACATCCTGGAAGAGGTCGAGCGGCTGTCCGGCACCATCCAGGTGGTGGTGGCCGGCCGGCTGGCCGCCTCCGGCGACTTCCGCGCCATCCGGCGGCTGATGACCAGCCGGCCGCACGTGTTCACCGTGCGGTCCTCCGACGACCGCCTGCTCGGCGGCTCGCTCATCGCCCGGCCCGCGGTCACCGCGGTCGAGCTGAGCGGCGCCGGCCTGCAGGTCCGGACCTCGGACTACGGCGCGTTCTGCCGGGACATCGCGGTGCTGGCCCGGGACCATGGCATCCGGCTGCGCGAGGTGCAGCCCACCGACGAGTCCCTGGAAAGCGTCTTCGCTTACCTCGTTGCGGACTAAGGAGCAGTTGTGACTGGCTTGTTCAACCCCACGGTCGCCTGGATCACGACCCGCGCCACCCTGGGCCGCCGGCGGGCGCTGCTGTTCGCCATCCCGGCGCTGATCCTCATCGTGGTCACGGTGGCGCTCAAGGCCGGCCTGCCGCCGGACCGGCCCTGGCCGTCGCACGTGCTGGGCACGTTCGGCTTCTCGGTGCTGCTGCCGCTGACCGCGCTGATCATCGGCTCCAGCGTGCTGGGCGCCGAGATCGACGACGGAAGCGTCATCCACCTGCTGGCCACCCCGGCCCGCCGGTCGTCGGTGATCTTGACCAAGTTCGCCGTGGCCACCGTGCTGACCATGATCTTCGCCGCGGTACCCGAGTTCATCGCGGCGCTGATCTCCGGCGGCGGCAGCAGCGAAGCGGTCATGAAGATCACT
This sequence comes from uncultured Actinomycetes bacterium, assembly GCA_963787645.1. Taxonomy (GTDB): domain Bacteria; phylum Actinomycetota; class Actinomycetes; order Streptosporangiales; family Streptosporangiaceae; genus Palsa-504. Next base: position 469,325 of record CAWBDS010000002.1, read on the forward strand.
CCGAACGGCCCGGTCGTCGTCACCCCCGCCGCCGTCATCAGCAACACCGGCTTCGCGGTCGGCCTGTTCGTCGGGGCCCTGGTCGGCGCGGTGGTCTACAACGCGATCTTCATCATGGTCTCGGCCGCGACCACCCGGGCCATCGCCGTCGGCCTGCTCTACGTGCTGATCTGGGAGGCGCTGCTGTCCAACTTCGTCAGCGGGGCGCGCCTGCTGTCGGTCGGCCACTACTCCCTGGGCATCGCCAACGGGTTCGCGCACGACACCACGCTGGACGCGGGCCTGACCGTCGGGGTGTCGATCGTCATGGGCGTCATCGTCACCGTGGCGGCACTGGCCCTGGCCGTCCGCCTGCTGTCCTCCTACACACTCAAGGGCGAGCCTGCCTAACACCAGGCCCGGACCGTAACGCCACGGCCCGTTCGGGATCGATCAATTCTTATGCCGAACGGGCCGTGGTTCCACGCCCGCCGTCAGACGAACAGCCGGCGGGTGACCACGCCCCGCCCGACGCGATGGCCGAGCCAAAGATCGAAGTGACCGTCGATGTCGAAGTAGTCGGCGACGTCGTCACCGGCCAGCCGCAGCGTGACTAGCCTCGTCGGGCTGCCCGGCCGGAACGGAGCCTCGTCGTCACAGCTGACCAAGGCATTGAATAGCTGGCTGCGCCCAGACTCGTCGTTATGGCCGCGCAGCACCATCCGGCACGGTGCTGCACACAGCCCGCCGTCGTCTTCTCCGTGCATCGTGACCAGCGCCTGGAATTTGTATCGCTTCATGCTCGCTCCCGCCTCCGAATGCGCGCTATGCAGTATGCGGGGAACTCATATCGTATCTCGATATAGTTTCAGCCACCAGCAGGGCGATAAGGGAGACCTGCCGCCTACTACCCTCGGGCCGGCTTAGCGCCGCGGGCCGGCCGGAAGCGTGGCCACGAGCACGTCGGATACCGGTGAGCCGGGTCCGTCGTCGCGGGTCCGGGCCACCTTGCGGTAGCCCCACTTCTGGAAGGCGTGCTGGGCCGGGGCGGCCGTCGGCGGCACGATCAGCGTGACCCGCTCCTCGGTCCGGTGGCTCATGATCAGGTCGTGCAGGGTTTCGCCGATGCCCTGGCGCCGCCAGGAGGCGCGGACCAGCAGCTCGACCAGCGCGAAGGTCCGGCCCGAATGCTCGGTGGTCACTTCCTCGGGCAGCGGGGTGGTCAGCTGCCGCCACCAGGAGGTCGACGGCCGCAGCGGCATCCCGAAGGCGTAGCCCACCAGGTAGCCGCCGTGGCGGGCTTCGGCCAGGCTGAAGCCCGGCTGGCGGCGCGCCACCCGGAACCGGCCGGGGAAGGAGTCGTCCGGGCACGATTCGGCCCGCATGCCCCGCAGCTCGTCCGTGGCCGCCTCCGCCTTCCTCCCGTCCAGCAGCTGAAACGTTATCTCCGACGGACCGCCCACGGTCCCATCTTCCTCTCCGGGTACCGAAGCTCGGGAAACCCTGCACCCGGTCCACTACCGCCGGGTAGCCGAAATGCGTCATGATCCAGCCATGGCAGATCAGGCGATCAGTCGGCCGGACGTCCAGTCGCTCGCGCTGGCCGAACCTACCCAGCACGTCCGGACCCGCTGGATCGTCACCCTCACCCTGGCCAGCTTGGGCATGTGGATGGCGAATCAGACGCCATCGCAGGTCCTGCTCGCGCTCCAGCTGCAGGACATCACCCCGCGCCACAAGATCGTGGCCCTCGGGGTGGTGACCGCGATCAACGCCGTGTCCTCCGCCCTGGCCACCCCGATCGTCGGCGCGCTGTCCGACCGGACCGCGCACGGCCGCCGGCTGGGCCGGTTCAGCGGCCGACGGCACCGGTGGACGCTGGTCATGGTCCTGCTGGCCGGGGTCAGCGTGGGGCTGCTGGCCAAGGCGGGTTCGGTGGTGGCCGTGGCCGTGCTGTGGTTCTTGTTCGGCGCCTTCCAGAACGGCGAGTACGCCACCTTGAGCGCGGCCGTCCCGGACCACGTGCCGGTCCGGCAGCGCGCCACCGTGTCCGGCTGGGTCGGCATGCCGATCGCGCTCGGCCTGGTCCTGGGCACGGTCGTGACCGTCGACGTCCTCAACCAGGATCTGCTCACCAGCTACATCGCGCTGGGCGTGCTGATGGTGGTGCTGGCGCTGCCGTTCGTGCTGTTCACCCCGGACCATCCGCTCGCGCCCGAGCACCGCGAGCCGTTCTCCTGGCGCCGGGTAGCCTCGTCCTACTGGATCAGCCCGCGCGAGTACCCCGATTTCGGCTGGGCCTGGCTGACCCGCTTCCTGACCACCCTGGCTATCGCCATGGGCACCTTGTACCTGCTGTACTTCCTGCGCGACAAGGTGCACTACGCGCAGTCGCACCCCGGCCAGGACGCCGCGGACGGCCTGCTCATCCTGATCGTGATCTACACCGTCGGCGTGGTGCTCACCGCGATCATCGGCGGGATCATCTCCGATCGCCGCGGCCGCCGCAAGGTGCTGGTCACCGTGTCCGGCCTGCTGATGGCGGTCGCCGCGCTGTTCCTGACGTTCTGGGAGACCTGGCCGTCCGCGCTCATCGCGGCGGTGCTGTTCGGCGTCGGCTTCGGTGCCTACATCGCGGTCGACCAGGCGCTGATCACCCAGGTGCTGCCGAAGGCCCACAACCGGGCCAAGGATCTCGGCATCATCAACATCGCCATCGTCTGCCCGTACGCGATCGGCCCGGCCATCGCCGCCCCGCTCGTCTCGCTGGCCGGCTACCCCGCCCTGTTCGCCGCGACCGCCATAGTGGCCGTCGCCGGCGCCATCGGCGTCTGGCAGATCAAATCCGTCCCCTGACCCGTCCCGCTTCCCAGCGCAGACCATGAACCCGGATGGCTCTCAGCTTGACGGGAGGGCGAAGCGTTCGAGGAGGCGGCGACCAATGATCATCTTCTGGATTTCGGCCGTGCCCTCGCCGATGAGCAGCATGGGGACGTCGCGGTATAGGCGTTCGATCTCGTATTCCTGGGAGTAGCCGTAACCGCCGTGGATGCGCAGTGCGTCCTCCACGACCTCCTTGGCGTACTCGCTGGCCAGGTACTTGGCCATGCCAGCCTCGAGATCGGCCTGGTCGCCGGAGTCCTTGCGGCGCGCCGCCATCACCATCATCTGGTGCGCGGCCACCACCTTGGTCCCCATCTCGGCCAGCTTGAACTCAATCGCCTGGTGCCGCGCGATGGGCTTGCCGAACGTCTGCCGCTGCTGGGCGTAGCCGATGGCCAGCTCGAAGGCCCGCTGCGCCACGCCGCAGGCCCGCGCGGCCACGTTGACCCGGCCCACCTCGATCCCGTCCATCATCTGATAGAAGCCCTGGCCGGGACGCTCGCCGAGCACCCGGGCCGCCGGGACCCGGCACTGGTCCAGGATGAGCTCGGTGGTGTCGACTCCCTTGTAGCCCATCTTGGCGATCTTCCCGGGAATGGTCAGCCCCGGCCGGGTCTGGCCGAATCCGCTCTGCTTCTCGATCAGGAACGTGGTCAGGTCGCGATGAGACCGGCTCGAGGCGCCGTCCGTGGCGGGCGTCCGGGCCAGCAGGGCGACCAGGTTGGCCGTCGCGCCGTTGGTGAGCCACATCTTCTGCCCGCTGATCACGTAGTCGTCCCCGTCGCGCCGGGCCGCGGTCCGGATCGCGGCGACGTCAGACCCGAGGCCGGGCTCGGACATGGAGAAGGCGGCCCGGATCTCACCCGTCGCCATCTTCGGCAAGAACGCGGCCTGCTGCTCGGCGGTGCCGTGCCGGCCGATCAGGTAGGCCACGATGAAGTGCGTGTTGATGATCCCGGAGATGCTCATCCAGCCCCGGGCGATCTCCTTCGCCACCAGTGCGTAGGTCAGCAGGGACTCGCCCAGGCCACCGTAGGACGGGTCGATGGTCAGCCCGAACACTCCCAGTTCCCGCAGCCCGGCCACGATCTGCTCCGGGTAGGTGTCGGTATGGTCCAGTTCGCTGGCCACCGGGAGGATCTCGGCCGCCACGAACTCGCGGACCGCGCCGAGAATGTCCCGCTGCACCTCGGTCAGGCCGTCGGTCTCCGTCAAGGCGGGCAAGGCAGGCATGGCAGGCATGGATTCCCTCCTGATCAGATGATCCCGCGCTCGGCCAGCGCCGCGACCTCGGCCGCGGACCGGCCGAGCAGCCCGGTCAGCACCCCGGCCGTGTCCGCGCCGAGCGCGGGCGCCGCCAGCGGCGCGACCGTGCCTTCCATGGCTAGCGGCGAGCCGGGGGCCAGCAGCGGTCCCACCCCGGGCTGATCGATCTCGGCCAGCAACGGGTTCCCGGCTAGCACCAGATCGGTGAAGCGCTGGTACCGCGACCACAGGACCGACGTGCCGGCCAGGTCCCGCGAGACCTCGGCCAGGGTCCGGCCCGCGAACCACGGCTCCAGCAGGGCGACGATCACCTCCCGGTGCCGGTAGCGGTCGCCGTCCTGGGCGAAGTCCGCCCCGAGCAGCCGCTCCAGTTCGCCGAACGTCCCGGCCAGCCCGGTCGCGGTCCCGAGATCGGCGAAGTGCCGGCCGGTCAGCGCGACCACCATGACCCGCTCGCCGTCGGCGGTGCCGAAGTCCCGGGCCAGGCCGCCGTACAGATGGTTGCCAATCCGCGGGCGTTCGGTCCCGGTGACCTGCGCCTCGGCCAGGAAGCCCAGGTGCCCGGCCACGGCCAGGGCCACGTCGGCCAGCGCCAGGGTGATCGCGCTGCCTGCCCCGGTACGATGCCGGCGCCGCTCCGCGGCCAGCAATCCGACCGCCGCGTACAGCCCGCACGCCACGTCCCAGGCGGGCAGCACGTGGTTCACTGGCCCCGCCACGTCCGAAGGGCCGGTAAGGAGCGGGAACCCGGTCTCGGCGTTGACCGTGTAGTCGACGGCGGGCCGCCCATCGCGGTGACCCTGGATCTGCAGGTGGATCAGGTCCGAGCGGATCCGGGACAGCGCCGAGTGGCCCAGCCAGTCCTGGCCCGCGTTGGTCAGCACGATCCCGCCGCCGAGCCCCGAGGCGGCCAGCAGCTCACGGAGCAGACGCCGGCCCTCGGCGTCCCGGAAGTTGAGCGTGACCGACCGCTTGCCCTTGTTCAGGGCGGTCCAGTACAGGCTCACCCCCGATGGGCCAGCGGCCAGCGGTGCAGGTCCGCGCCGCCGCCCACCGGGTCGATCCGGATCACGTCGGCGCCCAGCTGGGCCAAGGTCATGCCGCCGAGCGGAGCCGCGACAAAGCTCGAGACCTCCAGGACCGTCAGCCCGTCTAGCGGCGCCGCAGCGCTCACCTGGGCCTCGACCGGCCTGGGCTCGCTATGACTCGCCAGACTCCCCGTCTGAGCCGTCACCGTGGCCACTGGTCAGCTCGGCGTCTCCGGCGCCCACCGCAGCGTGCTCGTCACCGGGTCCGTGCCCGTTGCCATGACCGTTCCCGTGACCGTTCGTCTCGACCACGACGGTCTCGGCGAAGGCGCGGTTGGCGATGGCCCGGGGCCGGCCAAGCAGGCCGCTTACCTGCGGCGCGGGCACGCCGTTCTCGTCCTCGGCCCCGGCCGCGGGCATCAGCGCGGGCACCTTCTTGGCCTCCAGCGGCGCGCGTTCCTCCTCGTCCAGCTGCCGGTGGACCTCGACGAACTCGCCGTTGGGCAGCTGCCGGATGATGCCGGTCTCCAGCCCGTGCTCGAGCAGCTCCTTGTCCTTACGCTGCAGGCCCAGGCAGATACGCCGGGTGACGTAAAACGCGATCGCCGGACCCACGAACACCACGACCCGCGCGATCCAGGTGACCGTGTACAGCGGGATCTGCAGCTTATCGGCGATGACGTCGTTCGCCCCCTCGGCCCACAGCACGCCGTAGAACACCACCGCCGCCATACCCGTAGCGGTCCGGATCGGCGCGTTCCGGGGCCGGTCGAGGAGGTTGTGGTAGGACCGGTCCCCGGTCGCCCACTGTTCGAAGAACGGCCAGAACGCCGCCCCGCCCAGCACCAGGCCCAGCGGCAGAGCGAACGGGATCAGCACGCTGAACGTGACCGTATGCCCGAGGAAGTTCCACTCCCAGGCAGGCATCATGCGCAGCGAGCCCTCCAGGATGCCCATGTAGAAGTCGGGCTGCGAGGCCGACGAGATGGCCACCGGGGTGTAGGGCCCGTACAGCCAGATCGGGTTGATCTGGGCGAAGGTGGCCAGCACCGCCAGCACGGCGAAGATGAAGAAGAACCACGCGCCGCCCTTGGCCATGAAGTACGGGAAGAACGGCGCGCCGACCACATTCTTCTCGGTCTTCCCCTTGCCCGGCCACTGGGTGTGCTTCTGGTGCACCATGATGAACAGGTGCGCAGTGATCAGCGCCAGCAGGATGCCCGGGATCAGCAGTACGTGGATGATGTACATCCGCGGCACGATCGAGTCGCCTGGGAACTGCCCGCCGAACAGGAAGAACGCCAGGTACGTCCCCACGATCGGGATGCCCTGCAGCACGCCCTCGAAGATCCGCAGGCCCGCCCCGGATAGCTGGTCGTCCGGCAGCGAGTAGCCGAACAGCCCCTCGATCAGGCCCAGCGAGAACAGCACGATCCCGATCAGCCAGTTGATCTCGCGCGGCTTGCGGTACGCGCCGGTGAAAAACACCCGCAGCATGTGGATGGTGAGCGCGGCCATGAACAGGTCGGCAGCCCAGTGGTGGATCTCCCGCATCAGCATCCCGGCCCGGACGTCGAAGCTGATGTTCAGCGTGGACTGGTAGGCCTGGCTCATCATGATGCCGTCGAGCTTGACGTAGGAGCCGTGGTACACCACGGGAGCAGAGGAGGGGACGAAGAACAGCGCGAGGAAGGTGCCCGTCAGCAGCAGGATGACGAACGACCACAGCGCGATCTCGCCCAGCATGAACGTCCAGTGATCGGGAAAGACCTTGCGCATGAACACGCGCAGCCCGCGGGCCCCGTGGAACCGGTCGTCCAGCCACGATCCGGTGCCGCTCAGTGCCTTCGGGACGTCAAGGGTGTCGCTCATCCGCGCTCCCAGAAACTCGGGCCGACGGGCTGGGTGAAGTCGCTCTTGGACACCAGGTAGCCCTGCGCGTCGGTGGTCAGCGGCAGCTGCGGCAGCGGCCGCGCCGCCGGGCCGAAGATCACCGTCGCGCCGGTCGTGGCGTCGAACGTGGACTGGTGGCACGGGCACAAGATGTGATGCGTGGTCTGTTCGTACAGCGCCACCGGGCAACCCACGTGCGTGCAGATCTTGGAATAGGCGACGATGTTGTCGACGGTCCAGTTCATCGTGCCTACCAGCGTACTGCCCTGGTACCTGGTCGGGATGTTCAGCTCACCGGGCCGGAACTTGATCATGATGATCGCCGCCTTGGCCAGCTCGTCCGGATTGTCGGTGTAGCCCTCGGGCACGATGGTGATCATGCCGCCCGGCGCGCTGAACTCGGCCGGGGTGATCGGCGCGTTGGTGCCGTAGACCAGCAGCCGCCGGCCCGGGCTCCACACCGTGTGCCGCAGGCTGGTCCCGGGCAGCGGACCCATGTCGCGCAGGACCACGATCGGGATGGCGGCCAGCGGCAGCGTGGCCAGCATCAGTGTGCGCCGCACGATCGGCCGCTTGACGAACTGGCTCGCTCCCGTGCCTTCGGCGAAGTACTCGGCGAAGGCGGCTCGTTCGGCGTCGGTCGAGCGCAGTACGTGCCGTTCCTCGGTCATCTCGAAGTCCGGCATGATGTGCCGGACCCAGATCAGCGCGCCGAAGCCCAGTCCGAGCAGCGCCACCGACAGCGAGAGCCCCAGCGCCAGGTTGGACCGGAAGACGCTGTCGACCGAACCGACCTCGAGGCCGATGTACGCCGCGATGAACCCGCAGCCCGCGATGAACGCGAGCAGGAAGCAGAACGCGACGACCTTCTCGGCGTTCTTGGCGTGCGCCGGGTAGTCCGGCTCGTCCGGCAGCGGCTCGTCGAACTGCTCGACCTCTTGGCCGTGGGCGTCGTACTCCCGCGCCTTGTCCGGGCGGCCGTCCCCGGCCCCGTCGCCGGAGCCGAGCAGCCGCGGAGTCGGCGGGGGAGTCCCGATCACCCGGTGCGGGGGAACCGGGCCTTCCGGGCCCTCGGTCTCGTCCGTGTCGCTCATCAGTGCTCACTCCCCGGCGTCCCCGCGTTTTGCGACGCCCGCGCGTTTTCCTCTTGCGCCACATCCCATGGTTCACGCCGCTTGGTCGTGATCCACATCGCGATCAGCACCAGGACACCCATGCCGCCCAGGAAGAGGACCAGGCCTTCGGTGATAGGCCCGGTCCGGCCGAGGGAGAACCCGCCCGGGTTGGGTTCGGTCCGCGTCTTGATGACAAAGGCGATGATGTCGCGCTTGGCCTGCGGGCCGATCGCGCCGTCGGAGAACACCGGCATCGCCTCGGGCCCGGTCAGCATGGCCTCGTAGATCTGGGTCGGCGTGGCCTGGGTCAGCGCCGGCGCGTCCTTGCCGTAGGTCAGCGCGCCGCCGGCCCCGGCGAAGCCGTGGCACTGCGCGCAGTTGGCGCTGAACAGCTGAGATCCCAGCCCGGTGTCCGCGCCGGCCGTCGAGACCTGCTGCGCGTCCGGAATCGCCGGCCCGCCGCCCAGCGAGGCGATGTAGTCCGCGATGTCGTAGATCTGCTGCTGGGTGAACTCGGGCGGCTTGCGCTCGTTCTCCGCGCCGACCTCCTTGGCCGGCATGCGGCCGGTGGACACCTGGAAGTCCACCGCCGCCGCGCCCGCGCCGATCAGGCTCGGCGCCTGGTCGGAGCCCTGCGCGTCCAGACCGTGGCAGCTCGAGCAGCTGGCCTGGAATAGCGCCTTGCCCGCTCCGATGTCCTGCGTCTGCGAGGTCAGCGCCGCCTGCGCGCCGCTGCCGGTGCGGGTCAGGACTCCGTATAGGACCCCGACGACGACGAGCCCCAGCAGCAGTACCGCGTAGCCGGCGACCGGGCGCCTGCGCCTGGCGTTGATCCAGCCCACTCGCTGTCCCCTGACTAGTGGATGAGGTAGATGGTGGTGAACAGGCCGATCCACACGACGTCGACGAAGTGCCAGTAGTACGACACGACGATCGCGCTGACCTGCTGTTCGTGTGTGAACCTCTTGGCCGCGTAGGTACGGCCGAGCAGGAAGATGAAGGCGATCAGGCCGCCGGTCACGTGCAGCCCGTGGAACCCGGTGGTCAGGTAGAACACCGAGCCGTAGTTGCTGGACGAGAGGGTGAGGCCCTGCTTCCTGATCAGGTCCAGGTACTCATAGCCCTGCCCCAGGACGAAGTAGGTGCCCATCAGCAGCGAGAGCACGTACCACTCGCGCAGGCCCCAGCTCATCGGGTGCAACAGGCCTCGGGTGCGCTTGATCTGGCCGCGCTCGACCGCGAACACGCCCATCTGGCAGGTGACGCTGGACAGCAACAGCACCGTGGTGTTGACCGACCCCAGCGCGATGTCCAGGTGCGCACCCGGCCAGGCCAGCCCTTGGCCCTTGTCGACCGACCTGATGGTGAAGTACATCGCGAACAGAGCCGCGAAAAACATCAACTCGGAGGAGAGCCAGATGATCGTGCCCACGCTGACCAGGTTTGGTCTGCTCGCCGGCGTGCGAGGGCTCGTCTGGACGGTTGCAGTCGTCACGGCCCCATTATTACGACAACCTGTAGGCGATGGCTACGCGACCCCCCCGCATCGGTGGCCCCGCTTGCCATTCGGCTCGATACGATGCCAGTCATGAAGGTCGTTGTGTACAGCCACGACGCGGATGTCCGGGCCCAGATCAGGCTCGCCATCGGGCGTCGCCCCGCGATGGACGTGCCGGACGCGGAGATAATCGAGGTCGCCACCGAGCCTGCCCTGTTCCGGCTGCTCGACGCCGGTGGCGCCGACGTGATGGTGCTGGATGGCGAAGCCCAGCCAGCGGGCGGGATGGGCGTGTGCCGCCAGGCCAAGGACGAGATCTACAACTGTCCGCCGGTGCTGCTGGTGGTCGCCCGCGCCGACGATGGCTGGCTCGCCACCTGGTCCCGCGCCGACGCCGTGATCAGCCATCCGATCGACCCGATCGTGCTGGCTCACGAACTGGCCGGCCTGATGCGCGAACGCGCCGTAATCAGCTGACCCCGCGTAACCTGGTCCTTTTTACCGAACGGACCGGGGTTCGTCATTCCGCGACCTGCTTAGGGAGCTGCCATGGACGCCCGCACCACGTGGCCCGCGCTGCTCGGCGCGCTGATCCGCGGTGACTCGCTGAGCGCGGACGAGAGCGAATGGGCCATGAACGAGATCATGGAGGGCGCGGCGACGCCTTCCCAGATCGCGGGGTTCGGGGTCGCGCTGCGGATCAAGGGCACGTCGGTGGCCGAGATGACCGGGCTGGCCCGGGCCATGCTGGCCCACGCCACGCCGATCCACGTGAGCGGTCACCTGACCGACCTGGTGGGTACCGGCGGGGACGGGGCGCGCACGGTCAACGTATCCACCATGGGCACGATCGTGGCCGCCGCGGCCGGGGTCCGGATGGTCAAGCACGGCAACCGGGCCGCGTCGTCCGCCTGCGGGGCCGCCGACGTGCTCCAGGCGCTGGGCGTGGTCATCGACCTGCCGCCCGCCGCGACCGCCGAACTGGCCGACCAGGTGGGAGTGGCGTTCTTGTTCGCGCCGCTGTACCACCCGGCGCTGCGCCACGCGGGCCCGACCCGCAGTGAGCTCGGCGTGCCCACCGTGTTCAACTTCCTCGGCCCGGTGGCCAACCCGGCCCGCCCGTCGGCCCAGGCGGTGGGGGTATTCGACCCGATGATGGGCGGGGTCATCGCCGGCGTGCTGGCCGGGCGCGGATGTTCGGCCCTGGTTTTCCACGGCTCAGACGGGCTGGACGAGCTGACCACCACCGGCCCGTCGACCATGTGGGTCGTGCACGACGGCGAGGTGGCCAGGACCGAGTTCTCGCCCGCGGCGCTCGGGCTGGCTCCAGCGTCCCTGGCCGACCTGCGCGGCGGTGACGCCGCGCACAACGCGGCCGTGGCCCGGGCGGTGCTGGCCGGCGAGCCGGGCCCGGTGCGCGACATCGTGCTGCTCAACGCGGCCGCCGCGCTGGCCGCGGCGGCCGGCGTGCCCGGACCGGAGGCGGTCACCCCGGCACTGGCCGACGGCTACGCCCGCGCGGCGCAGGCCGTCGACTCAGGCGCCGCGAGCGCCCTGCTGGACCGCTGGATCCAGGCCAGCCACCTGCTGGACCCCAAGGGCCGCTGACCGCGGGTCAGAGGTCGGCGTCCAGGCCCAGGGAGAACGCTGCTTCCAGGTCGTGCCGTGAGTAGGTGCGGAACGCGATGTGCGTCTCGGTGTGCGACACGCCGGGCACCTTGTTCAGCCCGCCGGGGATGACGTCGGCCAGTTCCTCGTGGCTGCGGACCCGCACCATGGCCACCAGGTCGAACTCCCCGGTGACCGAGTACACCTCGCTGACCTCAGGGATCTGGGCGATCATCTCGGCCACCTCGGGAATGCGCTGGATCTCGGCCCGCACCAGGACGATCGCGGTGACCACTGGATGCCTCCCAGACTTCTCGGCGCCGGGTTCTCTCGGCTGGCGCTTAGGCTACTACGTCGGGCCAGGACCGGAGCTCATCCAAGGTCCGGAAACCGTGGTGGGTCAGCCGCCGGATCAGCCAGCCCAGCACGTCGGCGGTGGCGCGCGCGTCGGCCAGCGCGCGGTGCGAGGGGGCCGTGCGGGCCCGGAAGAATCCGGCCAGCGTGCCCAGCTTGCAGTCCGGCACCTCGTCCGGGTCCATCAGCTGCCGGGCCAGCATGACCGTGTCCAGCACGGTGAAGCGCGGCCAGGCCAGGCCGCACTCGGCGCACGCGGCCCGCAGGAAGCCCACGTCGAAGGGCGCGTTGTGCGCGACCAGGACGCAGCCGTCGGCGAAGTCGAGCAGGCCGGGCAGTACCGTGGCCAGCCGGGGCGCCGCGGCCAGCATCCAGTCGCTGATGCCGGTCAGGTCCTCGATGCCCGGCGGCACCGGGACGCCCGGGTTGACCAGCGAGGCGAACTCCCCCTGCCGTCGTCCGTCGCGCACCCGCACCGCCGCGATCTCGGTGATCGCCGCCACCCCCGGCGACCATCCCGTGGTCTCCAGGTCGATCACCGCGAACTCCAGCTCCGCGAAGGCCAGACCCGCCTCCGGGAACCGTGGCTGCGGCAGCGGCGTCACCAGGGTCAGCTCCGGCCGGGCGAGCGGCTCCGGGCCGTACTGGTGCTCATCCGCCACCCGCGCGGTCACGCTCGGCCTCGTCACGAACACCACGGTAGATCCGCCCACCGACATTTCCGCCGCAGGCGCGCCCCTGGCCGCCCCGTCCATGCCGCCCCGTCCCTTCCTGGTGCCGGTGCCCCGGGAAATGTCAGAGGGCGCCTTTAACGTGTGGATGTCCAATTCGCCGAATGCGAAGGAAGCAGCACAATGATTGATTGCGGACGTTGTGCGATGGGGGAGCCGCGCTGCCGTGATTGCGTAATTGCGGTCACAGAAACACAAAACGTGACGGCTCACCTCGGCCGCGCCGAGCTGCGCGCGCTCCGCGTTCTGGCGGACGCGGGCCTGGTCCCGCCGCTGGCCCGGGTACTGGCCAGTGAATCGCGGCATCGTAATGGAGCGGCTGGAATTATGGGAACCGGTTGAATCGCCCATTTACCTTCACTACGCTGGCCCCGAATGTGCCCTGCTCACAGACCTGGGTAGACAGGGACAAACGCGCAATGGCGCGACAAGGAGCGTGGTAGGCACGTGGGTACGCGGCCAGCGGGCATACCGCCCCGGTTCCGCCGTCGTATCGCGATGGCGACCGGGCTGGTGACGATCGGCGGGCTGGCCGTCTTCGCCTCCGTGGCCGGCGCCTCTCCCCAGCCGACCGTGGCCCAGGTCCAGGCCAAGGTAAACCAGCTCACGTCGCAGTACGACCAGGTCACCGAGCAGCTCGACCAGGCCGGCGAGCAGCTTTCCGCCGCGCAGACCAGGCTGGCTCAGGCCCGCACGGCTGTGAACCACGCCAACGCGCAGTTCCACGCGGCGCAGACCACCGTGGCCCAGATCGCCGCCGCCACTTTCGAAGACACTGGCGCGACCTCGATCGCGGGCCTGCTGACTTCCGGTGATGCCTCGGTCATCCTGCAACAGGGCTCGCTGCTGCTGGAACTGTCCGGCAATCGCAACGCGGAAACTACGCAGCTGCTCACCGACGCCAGCCAGCTGACCGGCGTGGAGCAGGAACTGCAGCGCACCGAGAGCGGGATCGCGGCGCTCAGGACCCAGCTCGCCGACCACAAGAACACCTTGGGCAAGCTCATCGCCACCGAGCAGGCCACCCTGGACAGCCTGACCGTGCCCCAGCAGCAGACGGTCAAGAGCAACACGATCGGCGCGAACGGCAGCACCCACAAGATCGCCTACACCGGGTCGACCGCCTCGCAGGCGGGCAAGGCCGTGGCGTTCGCCTTCGCCCAGGTTGGCTGCCCCTACGTCTACGGTGGCACCGGACCATGCCCGCAGGGCTTCGACTGCTCCGGGCTGGCCCAGGCCGCGTGGGCCGCGGCGGGCGTGGCCATCCCGCGCGACAGCTACGAACAGTGGGCTGAGTTGCCGCACGTGTCGGTATCCGACCTCGAGCCCGGCGACCTGCTGATCTACAACGGCGAGGGACACGTCGCCATCTACGTGGGCGGCGGCTTCATCATCGACGCACCGCAAACCGGCATGGACGTGGAGCGGATCCCGATGAGCACGCCCTGGTACGCCGACAACCTCGACGGAGTGGTCCGCCCGTAAGCCGTTCGGAGGATGCCGGACTAGCCTCACGGCCGATGCGCGGCGGCCGGTCGTGCGGCACCCTTAGCGGTATGAGACGGGGCGGGGCCTGGCGGCAGCCCGCGGCCGCCGTGCTGGTCGGCTCGGCCGTGCTGGTCGGCTACCTGTCGCCCGGGCTCTCCCATCCGGGCACGCGGTGGCCGCTATGGGACGTCCGGGTGTACTGGTGGGCCGGGCAGCAGGCGGCCCGGGGCGCGGCGCTGTACGCCTCCGGCGGGCCGTATAACTTCACCTATCCGCCGTTTGCGGCCTCGGTGTTCCGGCTCGGCGCGGCCGCGCCGGAAGGCTGGCTGGCCGCCGTCATCACCGCCGGGAGCATCGCCGCCCTGGTCGCGCTGTGCTGGCAGTCGCTGGGCGCGGCCGGCCTCCGCCGTCGGCCGGACACCATGTTCGCGGTCGCCGCGCTGGCCTTGCTGACCTGGCCGGTCGACTACACGCTGCACCTGGGCGAGATCGACCTCATCGTGGCCGCCCTGGTGGGAGCGGACCTGCTGGCCCAGCGGGACGGCGGCCGGTGGCAGGGCATCGCCACCGGGCTGGCCGCGGGAATCAAGCTTACCCCGCTGATCTTTGTCGCCTACCTGCTGCTGACCCGCCGCATCCGGGCCGGCCTGACCGCCGTCGCGACCTTCGCCGCCACGGTCGTGGTGGGCCTGATCCTGCTGCCCGCCCCGTCCCGCGTGTTCTGGCTGGGCGGCGCATTCGGTGACCCGAGCCGGGTCGGTAACCCGGCCAATCCGTCCGATCAGTCATTGGCCGGAGCGATCGCCCGGCTCGCCGGTGGCCTGGACCAGGTTCGGGCCTGGTGGCTCGCGGCGGCGGTGCTGACCGGGCTGGCCGGGATCGCGGTGGCCACGTGGGCGCACCGGCGCGGGCGCCGGCTGGCCGGGGTGGTGTGCTGTGCCGTCACCGGCCTGCTGGTCTCGCCGTTTTCCTGGACCCACCACTGGGTCTGGGTCGTCCCGATGCTGACCGGGCTGGCCGCGACCGCCTGGCGATACCGCTCGCGCGCCTACGCCGCGGCCACCGTGGCGATGGCCGTCGCCTTCTCCGGGCTGGTCCCGCTGCCCTGGCCCGGCCTGCCGCCCAGCCCGGCCCTGCTGCTGGCCGGTGACCTGTACGTGCTGTGCGGACTGGCCCTGCTGGCGGGCACCGCCCTGGCTCTGGCCCGCCCGAGTCCGGCCACCCGCCAGGGTCCGGCTACCGGCCCGCCCGGGCCCGCCGGAGGCCGGTCAAATCGCCCTGGCCTGCGGTGGCGAGGTTGGCCTAGCCTTGACGCGTGGACGATGGCCTGGAGTCCGGAGGTGCGCCTGCCGTCGCCCACTCCGTCGCCCGCCCCGCCGCCTCAGCCCCGGCGCCGCAGATGAACACCGCCGGGACGGCAGGCCGGCCGCCACCGCCCACCTATCCCCATGGATCCCATCGGCCCCATAGGCCACTAAGCCGGGTCCGCCAGATCGCGATGATTCTCGTCTTCGACCTCGGCGGCCCGCTGCTGGCCTACACCCTGCTGCGGTCGGCCGGGTTGAGCACCGTGGCCGCGCTGATCATCAGCGGGGTCTTCCCGGCCCTGGGCATCCTCATCGGCGCGCTGGTCGACCGGCGGCTCGACATTATTGGCGTGGTCGTCCTGGCCGGGCTGCTCGTCGGCACCGTGGCCGGCCTGGTCAGCAACAACGCGCGCCTGTACCTGGTCGAGGGGGCGGTCCCCTCACTGGTGTTCGCGCTGGCCTGCCTGATCTCGCTACGCGGCCGCAAGCCGCTGATCTACCGGTTCGCGGTCGAGTTGCTCGGCCCGGACAGCCCCAAAGGCCGCGAGATCGTCGATGCCTGGCGGTATCCGGGATTCCGGCGGGCGTTCCGGGTCATCACCGCGGCCTGGGGCGTGGCGTACCTGATCGAGGTCGCGGCGCGCCTGGTGGTCGTGGAGCTCACCTCCACCGGGATCGCGCTGCTGTTCTCCAAGCTGGTGCCCTACTTCTTCGCCTTCGCCCTGTCGCTGTGGACGCTGGCCTACGGCGAGCACGAGAAGCAGAAGGCGGAGCGGCTGGCCGCGGCCGCCGATGACTCCGGAACCCCGGCCGCCGTCGGAGCCGAGCCCGAGCGGTGAGGCCCGAGCCCTGATCGCCGGGGCCGATACACTCGTTCGGTGCCCCGGACGCTGATCGTCACCAACGACTTCCCGCCCCGGCAGGGCGGTATCCAGTCGTTCGTGCACGCGCTGGCCGCCCGGCTGCCGCCGGGCACGGTGATCGTGTACGCGCCGGCCTGGGATGGCGCGGCGCAGTTCGACGCCCAGCAGCCGTTCCCGGTGATCCGGCATCCGACCTCGCTCATGCTGCCGGTACCGTCGGTGTCCCGCCGGGCCGCCGCCATCGCCCGCGAGCACGGCTGTGACACGGTGCTGTTCGGCGCGGCGGCACCGCTGGGCCTGATCACTCCCGCGCTGCGCCGGGCGGGCGTCCGGCGGGCGGTCGCGCTGACCCACGGTCACGAGGCCGGCTGGGCGGCCCTGCCCGTCGCCCGTGGCCTGCTCCGCCGCATCGGCGACGAGGTCGACGTGGTGACCTACCTGGGCGAATACTTCAGGGTCCGGCTGGCCCGGGCACTGTCCCCGGCCGCGGCCGAGCGCATGGTGCGGCTGGCGCCCGGGGTGGACATGACGTTTTTCCGCCCCGGGGCAGATGGCGCGGCGGTTCGCGAGCGGCTGGGCCTGGCCGGCCGGCCGGTGGTCGTCTGCGTGTCCCGGCTGGTCCGGCGCAAGGGCCAGGACACCTTGATCCGGGCCTGGCCCCGGGTCCGCTCCGAGGTAAGTGACGCGGTGCTCCTGCTCGTTGGGCACGGCCCCTACGACCGGCACCTGCGCCGGCTGGCCGACCGGCTCGGGGTCAGCGGCGCCGTCCGGTTTACCGGAGCGGTTCCCTGGCCCGAGCTTCCGGGCTACTACGCCGCCGGCGACGTGTTCGCCATGCCGTGCCGGACCCGGCGCGGCGGGCTGGACGTCGAGGGTCTCGGCATCGTCTACCTGGAAGCGTCGGCCACCGGCCTGCCGGTGATCGGCGGCGACTCGGGCGGTGCCCCCGACGCCATCCTCGAGGGCGAATCCGGTTACGTGGTCAGCGACGCGGCCGGGACGGCCGCCCGGGTGATCGAACTGCTCACCGATCCGGCCAAGGCCCGGGCCATGGGGGAGAAGGGCCTGGCCTGGGTGGAGCGGGAGTGGCGCTGGGAACTCGCCGCCGACCGCCTCGCGGCGATCTTGGCTGGTTAAGACGATGCCGAGCCCCAACGCCCGCCTAAGCCCGCCTAAGCCCGGCTCAGGGCCGGCTAAGGCCCCTCTCAGCAGGCAAAATAGGCATTTCCTCCGACGCGGAGCCCGGGGTCTTAGCGCGAAACTCAATGGTATGAACAGCTACCTGCCCCAGAGCCTCATCTCGGACCACATCAGGGAGTCACGTCAGCAGGCTGCCGCGGCCCGCCAGGCCAGCGCACTGCGTGGTGCGCGACGCCGGTTCGGCAGCCACGCCCGGCGAGCTGGGCGCCGGCTGGTGCGAGGCGCATGATCATGGCCAGGCGGACTCATGCCATGGGCCGGTTCGGCCGGCGCGTGGCCGCCGTGATGGCTGAGTGCAACTACGCTCAGCGCCGCTCGTTCGCGCTGCTGACCGCCCCGGACGCGTTCATGGCCGACCGGGATGAGGCGCCCGGCGACTACGCCGAGTTCCTGTTCCGGACCTCGAGCCCGCTCCTGCGCGAGCCCGCCGCGACCGACCGCGGCGACGGCCGGCAAGTCGGCTAGACCCTCACCCCCCGCAGGCCAGGCTGTCCGGGGGGGGAAACCCGGAATCCACC
Organism: uncultured Actinomycetes bacterium; assembly: GCA_963787645.1. GTDB lineage: Bacteria > Actinomycetota > Actinomycetes > Streptosporangiales > Streptosporangiaceae > Palsa-504. The sequence continues at coordinate 487,056 of CAWBDS010000002.1, forward strand.
TCCATGGAGTGACATCACGCCAGCACCGCATCCGTGCCCGAAAGGGACACGGCGGGGCACGTCTGACCCGCAGCGGGGAACATGGCAACTCTGCCGCCCTCCAGCCTGCCCGCCGGTTGACCATCGAAGCCACGGCGAGCCCTTGATTGCTCGCACTGTCCCCAGCGGCACCTCCCGCCCGCCAGTGCACCCACGGCTCATTTACTGGGAGGATCCAGGCTTACGGGAGGAAAAGGGGCATCCCGGTACACCCGATCCTCCCGGAAGCCCATATGCTCCCGGATCTTGATGCGGATGGGACGCGAGGTGCGTCACGCGGGACGCTGCCGCTCCACACCCAGCCGAGGCCACATCGGTAGGCCAGCTCAGGAGTACAGCATGTCGATGTCGGCCGCGAAGTCCTTGGCCAGCACGCTCCTGCGGATGCCCATCTTCGCGCTGAGCTGGCCGCTCTCGACCGTGAAGTCGCCGTCCAGGACGCGGAAGCGCCGGATCGACTCGGCCCGGGACGCCGCCTGGTTGGCGTCGTCCACCGCGCTCTGCAGGTCCTTGAGCAGATCCGGGTCGTCGCGCAGCGACGCGATCGTCGCGTCGGCCGGCTTGCCGTGCCTGGCCTTCCACGGGTCCAGGGCCTCAGGGTCCAGCGTGATCAGCGCGGCAACATACGGCCGGCCGTCGCCCACCACCATGGTCTGGCTGATCAGGGCGTGGCTGCGCAGCCGGTCTTCGAGCACGGCCGGCGCGACGTTCTTGCCGCCGGCCGTGACGATGATCTCCTTCTTGCGCCCGGTGATGGTCAGGAATCCCTCGTCGTCAAGCTCGCCCAGGTCGCCGGTGCGGAACCAGCCCTCCTCGGCGAAGGTCTCCTTGGTGGCCGCCTCGTTGTGCCAGTAGCCGGGGAACACCAGCTTGCCGTGGATCAAGATCTCGCCGTCCTCCGCGATCTTGATCCCGGCGCCGGGCAGCGGCTGGCCCACCGTGCCGGTCTTGTTCCGGTCCGGCCGGTTGACCGTGGCCGCGGCCGTGGTCTCGGTGAGGCCGTAGCCCTGCAGGACGGTCACCCCCACGCCGCGGAAGAAATGGCACAGCCGCTCGGTCAGCGCGGCCCCGCCGGAGAGCGCGTACCTGGTCCGGCCGCCCAGCGCGGCCCGCAGCTTGGCGTAGACCAGGCGGTCGAACAGTGCGTGCTGGGTCCGCAGGCCGAACCCCGGCCCGCTCGGCGTGTCCAGCGCCTGGCTGTAGGCGATCGCGGTACTGGCGGCCCGGCCGAAGATCGCGCCCTTCTTCTCGCTGACCGCCCGCTGCTCGGCGCTGTTGTACACCTTCTCGAACACCCGGGGCACGGCCAGGATGAACGTGGGCCGGAAGGCGCCCAGGGCGGGCAGCAGCGCATTGATATCGCCGCAGTGCCCGAGCACGATCCCGGCCTCGATGCAGCCCACCTCGATGATCCGGCCGAAGACGTGGGCCAGCGGCAGGAACAGCAGCGTGCCCGCGTCGTCGGTGCCGGTGAAGTCGGACAGCGGACCCAGGAACGCGTTACGCACGGCCGCCAGTAGGTTCTCGTGGGTGAGCTCACAGCCCTTGGGCAGGCCGGTCGTGCCCGAGGTGTAGATGACGGTGGCCAGGTCAGACGCCGTGGCCGTGGCGGCCCGCGCGGCGATGACCTGATCCTCGACCGCCGTACCGGCTTCGGTCAGCGACTGCAGCGACGCTGGGCCGCCGGGCTCGATCCGCCAGATGTGCTCAAGCGCCGGAACCCGGTCCCGGAACCCGTCGATGACCTGCTCGAAGGCGGCCGACTCGACGAAGCAGGCTCGCGCCCCCGAGTTGCTGAGGATCCATTCGGCCTGCTCGGCCGAGGATGTCTCGTAGACCGGCACCACGGTGGCACCCGCGGTCCAGATCGCGTAGTCGATCAGGGTCCACTCGTACCGGGTGTGCGACATGAGCGCGACCCGGTCTCCGGCCTTGATGCCCGCCGCGACCAGGCCCTTGGCCAGCGCCGTAACCTCGTCCCGGAACGTGCTGGCGGTCACGTCCGTCCACTCCCCGGCCAGGCCACCGGATCCCGGCCGGCGCAGCATCGCCGCCTGCGGCTGCTCCGCCGCCCGGCGGAAGACGACCTTGGCGAGGTTCGCGGAGGCGGGGATCTCGGCCAGGGCCGGAATGCTGAACTCGCGCACGGCGCCTCCATCGCGATCGGTACTAGGCAGGACAAGCTTAAAGCGCTGGCCGGCCTCCTCCGCCGGACCAGCACACGCTGGTCACCCGGAATCCGGCGAGCCTTACCGTGGTGGCATGCGAGTTCACGTGGTAAGCGACGTGCACGGGCGGGCGGACGCGCTGGCGGGCGCGGGCCGTGGCGCCGACGCGCTGATCTGCCTGGGCGACCTGCTGCTGTTCCTGGACTACGCCGACTACGGACGGGGCATCTTCGCCGACCTGTTCGGGGCCGATGCCACCCGGGCCTATGTGGAGCTGCGCACCGCCGGGAAGTTTGACCAGGCCCGGGAACTGTCGGCCCGGCTGCTCGCCGAACAGGGCGAGACTCCCGCCCGCCTGTTCGAGGCCGCGATGGCCAGGCAGTACGCCGAGCTGTTCGGTGCCATCCCCGAGCCCGCCTACCTGACCTACGGCAACGTGGACGTGCCCCGGATGTGGCCGACCTACGCCAAGCCCGGGCACCACATCCTGGACGGCGGCACGGTCGACCTGGACGGCTGGCGGTTCGGTTTCGTCGGCGGCGGGCTGAAGTCGGCCTACCGGACGCCGAACGAGATGACCGAAGAGGAGTTCCGGACCAAGCTCGAGGCGGTCGGTGAGGTCGACGTCCTGTGTACGCACATCCCGCCCGCCGTTCCCGAGCTCCTGTACGACACCGTGGCCCGGCGCCTGGAGAAAGGCAGCGCGGCCCTGCTGGAGACGATTAAGGCGATCCGTCCGAGGTACTCGATATTCGGGCACGTGCATCAGCCGCTGGCGCGCAGGACGAGGATCGGCGTCACCGAATGCCTGAACGTGGGGCACTTCCGCGCCACCGGCGCCCCCTTTGTCCTGCAGTGGTAGCGGTAGGATCGTCGGTAGGAGGCATTACGTGTCGGAATCGCGGGATGATGGCCAGCCTGGCGGCAGCGGCCAGCCCAGAACCAATGATCAGTCCAGCAACGGTGGTCAGTCCAGGACCAACGGCCAGTCGCGCCGGGGCAACGATCCCCTGGCCGACGCGCAGCGCTGGCTGATGCGCGCGGGCGCGCGCAGCATGGCGAACCAGGTTGCCGATCAAGTCCGCCGGACGATCGGCCAGGAGCGGCGCGACCGCGGTGACGTGTGGGATACCGCGACCAACGAGCCGCCGCCCGGAGAATCGCCCGAGTGTCAGTGGTGCCCGATCTGCCAGGCGGCCCGAGCGGCCCGGGTGGGTGGCTCCGGCAGCCTGATGTCCAGCCTGGCCGACGCCGGCGGGGCGCTGGCTTCCATGGCCCAGGACGCGTTCTCCGCCTTCGACCAGATCATGAAAAACCAAAATCAAAACCGTTCAGCCGAACGGCCCGTGGTGACACCGCCCCCGATCAAGTCAGATAACGAGGATCCCGCCCAGTGAGCCTGGCCATCGGCGTCGATGTCGGTGGCACTAAGGTCGCAGCCGGGGTGGTCGGTGAACACGGCCAGATCATCGCCCGGCTGAAACGCTCCACGCCCGCGGCCAGCCCGCCGCTGACCGAACAAGCCATCGCCGACGTGGTGACCGAACTACTGGACGGCCACCGGGTCACCGCCATCGGCTTGGGCGCCGCCGGCTTCGTCGACAACGAGCGCGCCACCATAATGTTCGCGCCGAACCTGGCCTGGCGCGACGAGCCGCTCAAACAGCGGGTTGAGGAGCGCCTCGGCCGCCCGGTGCTGGTGGAGAACGACGCGAACGCCTCGGCCTGGGCCGAGGCGCGGTTCGGTGCCGCCCGCGGCTACCGCGACGTGATGCTGGTGGCGGTCGGGACCGGAATCGGTGCCGCCATCATCATCGGCGGCGAGCTGTACCGCGGCCGCTGGGGCATCGCCGGTGAGCCCGGGCACGTCCGGGTGGTGCCCGACGGGCGCCTGTGCGGCTGCGGAAACCGGGGCTGCTGGGAGCAGTACGCCAGTGGCAACGCCCTGGTCGCCGAGGCGCGCGAGTTCGCCCGCCGTACGCCGAAGGGAGCGATGAGGCTGCTCCAGCTGGGCGGGGGGATGCCGGAAGGCATCTCCGGACCGGAGATCACCCAGGCCGCGACCGAAGGCGACCCGGCCGCGCTGCGCTGCTTCCAGATCGTGGGCAGCTGGCTAGGCCAGGGCCTGGCCGACCTGGCCACGGTGCTCGACCCGGCCTGCTTCGTGATCGGCGGGGGCGTCTCCGAGGCGGGTGAGCTGCTGCTCGATCCGGCCCGGGCCGCCTTCGAGCGGGCCCTGACCGGCCGCGGTCACCGGCCCTTCGCGGAGATCGCCGTCGCGCAGCTCGGCGAGAACGCCGGCATCGTAGGCGCCGCCGACCTGGCCCGCGAAGCTATCCGGGTTCCCGTTCCGGACGTCACCGCATCCGAGGTGATCCGCAAACCGAGGTTCCGCCGGCCCCTGCTGTCTCGCAGAATCTCCTAAACCACAGCGCCGTCGTCTCCGTCGTCCGGCCCGCCCGGGCCCGGATCGTGCATGCGCAGCACGAGGATGGCGAACCCGGCCACGAACGCGGCGACCGCGCAGAACGCCGCCAGTCCCGACACCGACCAGCCCGCGGCCGTGGCCACCATCAGGTAACCCGGCCCGCCGAACAGCGCCACCCAGGCGCCCTTGGCCATCGGGTCCAGCTTGGGCAGCGGCGGCGGAGCCGGCGGGACGAAGTGCTCCTCGTCCTCGGCAGGCGTCCCGTTGGTCGGGACGCCGCGCGCCACCGGCCCCCGGATCCGCCGCGGTACCTGGATCACCTCGGGATCGTAGGTCTCGTCGGCGCCCAGTCGCCCATGGCTCCCGGCCGCCCCGCTGATCCCGTCCGGCTCGACGGGCTGGCCGTCGGGCGCGCGCTTTCCGTTCGCTTCGTAGCGCTCGCGGGCGCCGCCGGCCGCATGCCGCCCATGGTCGGGGTCCGCGGCGTGCCGCCCTTGCTCGCCGCCGGCCGCGTGCCGGCCAGGCTCGGCGTCCACGCCGTCGGCCTCGGGCCCCCGGTGCTTCCCGTCAGCCCCGTTCGCTCCATCAGGCCCGCCGTCACCATCGGCCTCGGGCGCGGGCGCGTCGGACATATCCTCCCGGGCCGGCCACGGCACCGGTTGCTGCTGGGTCAGGGGCGCATCGAACCGAGCCACAAGGTCACGCCATGCCGCGTCCTCGTCGCTCTCTCTGCTTTCCGTGTTATCCCAGTCCGGCACGTCCCCACCGCTGCGTATCGAAGCCTGCTCTCCACGATAGCCGCCCAAGGCCGGATGCCGGGAGGATAAATCGCGGCATCGGGCCACCTATCCGGGCGCTATCCGGCGTGATCCGCCACGAATTTCGCGCTGCCCTCGAAGATCGCCTCAGCGTCGTTGTCGAGGGTCGCGACGTGATAGCTATCCGCGCATTCCCGCACCGTGACCTGGTCCTTGGGCACCCCGGCGAGCAGCACCTTCATGCTGGCCGGCCCCACCACGTGGTCGACCGTGCTGCGGAACACCAAGACCGGCTGGGTGACCTCGCCGAGGTGCTGGGTGGTAAGGCTCCACAGCTGGGGCAGCGTGGCCGCCGCGCGGACCGGTACCCGGTCGTAACCGATCTCGTGCCCGCCTTGCTTCTTGATGTCGCTCGCGATCCCGGGCAGTGACCGCAGCACGTGCTTGAGCGCCGGAGCGAGCAGGAACAGCTTGGTGTCCGGGGCCAGCGACGGGTTGACCACCACCACACCGCGCACCGCCGGTCCGTGGACCTCGGCCAGGCGCAGCGCCAGGCAGCCGCCCATCGAGAGCCCGAAGACGAAGGTCTGCTCACACCGGCCCGCCAGCGCGCCAAAGGCCCGGTCGACCTCGCCGTACCAGTCCCGCCAGCCGGTCTGGGCCAGGTCCGGCCAGGTCGTTCCGTGCCCGGGAAGCCGGGGCAGGCTGACCGTGTAGCCCTGCTGGGCCAGGTAGTCCGCCCACGGCCGCAGCGTCTGCGGGCTGCCCGTGAAGCCATGACACAGCAGGACGCCCACCGGACCGCCGGCGTGCTCGAACGGTTCGGTGCCGGGAAGCGATGATGACATGGAGGAATCGTCGCACGATTTCTCGCCTGCGGGGGAGTCCGGCCCGCGTCGCGCGCTTTGGCGCGGCCCCTGGACGTGGGACGATGTGGGGGTGGGCTACTGGGTGACGAAGTACACGCTGGGGCTGCTGCTGAAGATTGTCTTCCGGCCCCGGGCGTGGGGGGTCAAGAACGTGCCCCGGCGCGGACCGGTCATCCTGGCCAGCAACCACTTGTCGTTTTCCGACCACTTCTTCGGGCCGCTGCCGGTACCGCGGAAGGTGATCTTCCTGGCCAAGTCGGAATACTTCACCGGGCGCGGGCTGAAGGGCCTGATCAGCAAGGCCTTCTTCGCCGGCGTCGGCCAGATCCCGGTCGACCGGGCCGGGGGAGCGGCGGGCGAGCAGGCCATCCGGACCGGCCTGCAGGTCCTTGCGGCCGGCCACGTGCTCGGTATCTACCCGGAGGGCACTCGCAGCCCGGACGGCCGCCTGTATCGCGGCAAGACCGGCGTGGCCCGGCTGGCTATCGAGTCCGGCGCCCCGGTCGTCCCCACCGCGATGATCGATACCTTCGAGTTCCAGCCGCCGTCCACGATCTGGCCGAACTTCCGGATCCGGCCGGGCGTCAAGTTCGGCGAGCCGCTCGACTTCTCGCGCTACCGCGGCCAGGCCGACGCCATGCTGCTGCGGACCGTGACCGACGAGATCATGCAGGCCATCGCCAAGCTCTCCGGCCAGGAATACGTCGACATCGACGCCCGCCGGGCCAAGGGCGAGCTGGCCGCGGCGGCTCGCGGTCAGCAGGACGACGACGCAGATCAGGGCGAGGCCGACCAGCCGGGCGATAACGGCACGGCCTGATGGCCGGCCGGCCGAGTTTTACCTCGGCTCGTGCCGCATGCATCCGCACGGGGCTTTCTCGCCGACTAAGGTTGGTGCCATGCGAGTGGGAGTCCTTACCGGCGGCGGCGACTGCCCCGGCTTGAACGCAGTCATCCGTGCCGTGGTGCGCAAGGGTGTCCAGGAGTACGGCCTTGAGTTCGTCGGCTTCCGCGACGGGTGGCGGGGTCCGCTCGAGGGCGACACCATGCCGCTGGACGTCCAGGCCGTGCGCGGAATCTTGCCGCGCGGCGGGACCATCCTGGGCTCGTCCCGGACCAACCCGCTGAAGAGCACCACTACCAGCGGCCGCAACGGCGTCGAGCGGATCAAGGACAACCTGGCCGGCCTCGGCGTCGACGCGCTGATCGCGATCGGCGGCGAGGATACCCTCGGCGTGGCGGCCCGGCTCGGCGAGCAGGGGGTGCCGGTGGTCGGGGTGCCCAAGACGATCGACAACGATCTCGGCGCCACCGACTACACCTTCGGCTTCGACACGGCCGTGAACATCGCCATGGAGGCCATCGACCGGCTGCACACCACGGCGGAAAGCCATCACCGCGCGCTGATCGTGGAGGTCATGGGCCGGCACGCCGGCTGGATCGCGCTGCACGCGGGGCTGGCCGGCGGTGCGAATGTGATCCTCATCCCCGAGCGGCCGTTCGACATCGAACGGGTCTGCGCCTACGTGCAGCACCGGTTCCAGACCCGGTTCGCGCCCATCGTGGTCGTGGCCGAGGGTGCGCACCCGGTGAGCGAGGACCTGGCCACCTCCACCGAGCAACTCGACTCGTTCGGGCACGTGCGGCTGGGCGGGGTGGGGCAACTGCTGGCCGATGAGATCGAGAAGCGGACCGGTAAGGAAGCCCGCTGCACCGTGCTCGGCCACATCCAGCGCGGCGGTACGCCGACCGCTTTCGACCGGGTGCTGGCCACCAGGTTCGGCGTGCACGCGGTCCAGGCCGTGCACGAGGAGGCGTTCGGGATGATGGTGGCGCTGCGCGGCACCGATATCATTCGCGTGCCGCTGGCCGAGGCCACCAGCCAGCTCAAGCTGGTTCCGCCCCAGCGTTACGCCGAGGCCGAGGTCTTCTTCGGCTGATCGGCCACGGCTCAGTCGGAGGCTGGGAACGGCACTCCGGGCCAGAGCAGCGGCCCCACGCTGATCGCGAAGATGTGCAGGCCGCCGGGCGCGGCCGAACCCGGCCCCGGCAGGGTCACCGCCTGGACCGTCTTGGCCGGCGTGATCGGCACCCCGGCGTAGAACACGTACGCGGACTGCTCACGCCGCCCGGCAGTGCCGCCGTTGGTGCCAGGATCCGCGTCGTTGACGTAGGGCAGGACGGCGACGACGTCGTTGCCCGGGCCGGTGGGGCCGAGGTAACTGGCCAGCGCGAGCTGGAAGGTGCTCGTGCTGCCGTCGGTGTAGTAGACGGTCCCCGAGCCGTCCTGGCCGGCACCGCCGGCCGCGCCCAGGAACCCCAGCGTGGTCCCTGAGCCGGAGACCAGGACTCTCTGGCCCGCCGCGACCACGTTGTCCGGCTGGCCAGCCGGGACATCCGGCCAGATGAACGTGATCCCGTCACGGGTGATCACGGCGCCCGGCCCGAACCCGGCGCCGGTCAGCGCCAGCGCGGAGTAGCTCATACCCGTGCCGTCGAAGTCAGCGGCGGCGACGTCACCGTCGGCGCTGATCCCGGTGTTGTTGAACGCGTCGGCCAAGGTGGCGTAGGCGCCCAGGACGCCGGCGCTGCCGTAGCTGACGCCACGCTGAGTTCCCGCGCTGTACGCGGCCTGCACGGTGACCGGCGCCTGGCCCAGATTGGCGTCTGGCGGCACCGCGACCTGCCAGCTGGCCTGCCGGATCTCCCCGCTGCGCACCCGGCCGGGGCTGGCTGGCGCCACCGCGGTCACGCTCCAGCCGTCCGGCACGGTGACCGAGAACGCAACCTGGTCCAGGGTCAGGATGCCGTTGTTGGCGAAGGTCGCGGTCACTGTGGTCGTACCGCCCGGCGTGACCAGCCCGGGCACGGCCCGCAGGCGCAGCGTGCCGTACGGGACCGGCCGGCCCGCCTGCGCCGCCTGGCGAACCTGGACGCGCGCGGCGGCGCTGCCCAGGACCGGGTGGCTGGCGGTGACCGTGACCGTGCCGGGCGAGCCCGGCAGCGAGCGGATCCAGATGGCGCCGACGCCGCCCGCGGCGGCGAAGTCGAACGGATTGTCGCCGATCAGCATGGCCGGCCCGGCCAGCTCGAAGGTGACCTGGCCCTCGAGGTAGGGACGAGGCGCGCCGTACCGGTCGACGGCGCGGAAGGCCAGCCGGGTGGTATCCACGCCATCTCCGTCGATCTCGGCGTCGTCGGCCGTCAGCACCAGCCGGTCGCTCGACCGGTCGGCCGAGCAGGAGCGGGAGGCGACCTTGACCGCGCCGAGGTACCCGTCGATACGCAGCTCAGGCCGGGCCGAGCCGTCCACCGTACCGAAGTCCACGAACGACGGCGGGTACCGAAGGTGCGGGTAGTCGGTGGCGTCGGGCATGGCGGTCGCGAAGTGCTGGCCGCTCACGTATACCTCGAGCCGGTCCAGATTGCTGCAGATCATCGCGCCAGACAAGCTGGTGACCGGCGACACCGGGCCGAAATCCCAGTGGAACGCGGGCGCGATGACCGGGGCGACCCGCGGATCGACCTGGGCCTGGTAGAGGGCGGCGCCCGGTTTTAGGACCCGGAACTCATCGACCACGCCGGTGTACTTCACGCCCTGGTACTGGTTCCCGTTGCCGGACGGATAGTCGAATCCCGACCAGGCGAGCAGGCCGCAGTACCGGTCGTCGCCCGCGGCCAGATTGTGCACCTGACCGTGCGCCACCGCCTGGCCCTGCTGGATCACCTGGATGTCAGTGCGGCGGTAGTAGATGGTCGGTCCGGACAGCGTGCCGACCGCCTCGGTGACCAGGTACGGCTGGCCAACCCCGTCCACCGGCGGCTGCAGGACCGGCTGCCGGTTCCCGGTCGGGTGGATGATCGAGGAGTAGTCATTCTCGGCGAAGACGTCCTGCTGGTAGTCGGTGGTCATGCAGTGCCCGGCCATCGCCCCGGCCGTCGGCCGGGAGTCGTCCAGCGCGTGCGCTAGCTCGTTCGTGCTGGTGTAGAACTCGGTGTTGTTCGGCGTCTCGTTGAGCCGCGCACCCCAGATGATGACCGACGGATGGTTACGGTCCCGGACGATCATGTCCGCGACGTCGCGGTAGGCCAGCGCGAGCCACTCCTGGTCGCCGAGGTAGCCCCAGCCCGGGGCCTCCTCCCAGGCCAGCAGCCCGAGCTCGTCGCAGGCGTCCAGGAAGGCCTCCGCTTGCGGGTAGTGCGAGCAGCGGACCATGGTGCAGTTCAGTTCCCGCCGGATGATCTCGGCGTCCCGGGCCTGCACCCGGGCGGGCATCGCGGCCCCGGCGAACGGGAAGAACTGGTGCCGGTTCACTCCGAACAACGTGATCTGGCGCCCGTTGAGGTAGAACCCGCCGGGCCCGAAGGTCGCCTCACGGAACCCGATCCGCACCCGGTACTCGTGTGCCAGACCGCCGTCCACCAACAGCATGGCCACCACGTCGTACAGCTTCGGGTTTCCGGTGTCCCACAGCGTGATGCCGTCCAGCCCGGTCAGCGTCACGGCGGCCGTCGCCGGACCCGGACCGGTGATCGTCACCGGAGCCTGGCCGCGGGCCATCGCCCGTGTACCGTCCAGCAGCACGACCGCGACCTGCACGTTTCCCGGTGACGGCCCGGCCGCGTCCACCGTGGCCTGCACCACTACCTGCCGGGTGGCGGGGTCGAGCACGTTGACCGGCTTGGCGAACACGTCGGCCAGGAACACCTGCGGGACTACCCGTAGCCGTGCGTCCCGGTACAGGCCGCCGGGCTGCCAGAAGTCCACCGAGGTGCTGACCGCGGGTGCGGGCCGGTCCGGGGGCACGTTCAGGTTGAATCCCGAGTCCAGCCGCACGGCCAGCACGTTTCCGGCCGGCTGGAGCAAGCCGGTCAGCTCACAACTGAACGGCAGGTACCCGCCCAGGTGGTCCGCCACCTGGACCCCGTTCAGTGTCACCGTCGCGCGGGTCAGCGCCGCCCCCACGTCCAGGAACACCCGCATGGCCCCCGTGCCGGGCGGCGCGTCGAAGTGCTTGCGGTACGTCCACACCTGCTCCCAGGTCGCAGGATCCCAGTTCTGCCAGGACAGGGCGGCTACGGTGTGCGGCAGCGTCACCGTGGCGAACGCGCTGTCGTCGAAACCGGGCAGGCTGCTGTCCGCCGACGCCGGCCCGAACAGCCAGCCCGTGTTGCACGGGATAACGGCACCCGCCGGACCCCGAGCACTGCCGGTTCCGGCCCCCGCCGTACCCCGCGCGTTCCCGGTCGCGGCCCCCGCGGGACCCCCGGCGCTGCCGGTCGCGGCCCGCGGCACCCCCAGAGCCGCCAGCCCGGCCGTCCCGCCTGCCACCGCGCGCAAGAACCCGCGTCGCCCCACCGTCACGTCCACGCGGCGATATCCCCCGTAAGTCCGCGTAAGCTCCCGTACGCGGTCGTGCCAGCCCGTTCTCAGTGCTCCTCACCAGGACGTTCTCATGAAACCTCGCCCGCAGCCACGCCAACCCGCCGAAGCGACCCCATCACGATGCGTTCGCAAGGCCGCGGTCCGGAGGTAGTGAAACCCACCTGCGGGGTATGCGGTTGAGCGGAGTGGCTGAGGAATGCGGTGTCGTCGGCGGCTGCTTGTGGCGGGTCGCACGGGTTCGCGCCGCGGCTGGGTTACCGGTGGTGTTGGCGTTGCCAGGGAGCACAGCGTGCTTCGTGGATGCGCCGCTCCCGCGAAGCCCAAGGTGGTGGAACCCGGTTTCACCACCCTTGGGTGTGGTGGATCGCCAGTTTCACCCCGCTCGCGCCGACCGCGGCCCGCTACGCCGGCCAAGTGGCTATCTCAGCCCGTCCGGACCAATACCGCAGCCCTCTCGCCCGCCGCCGAGGCCGCCAGCCCTTGCGGCCGGAACCCGCACGTGCCTATACTCGCCTACGAGTACTTGAAACAGAGTCCTCGTAAACGAAGACTCGGAGACGAGGTGGTGTGAGATGGCCAGGCGGCGCAAGGTCAGCAACCTGCTGGCGCTGTCCCTGCTCACGCTGCTCACCGAACGTCCGATGTACCCCTACGAGATGGCGACCAAGCTGCGCCAGCGCGGCAAGGATCAGGCCATCAAGATCAACTGGGGCTCGTTCTACACGGTGGTGCAGAACCTGGAGAAACACGGGTTCATCGAGGCGGTCGAGGTCGTCCGCGAGGGCCGCCAGCCGGAACGGACCACGTATCAGATCACCGACGCGGGCCGCGCCGAGCTGATGGACTGGCTGCGCGAGCTGCTCAGCGTGCCCGAACGAGAGCACACCAGCTTCGAAGCCGCCCTCAGTGAGTCCGGCGTGGTGCCGCCCGACGAGCTGATCGACCTGCTGCAGCAGCGCCTGGCCGCGCTCGAGGAATCGAACGGCCGTATGCAGGCCGAGCTGGCCCACCTCATGACTCAGCTGCCCCGGCTGTTCCTCATCGAATTGGAGTACTACCTGGCCCAGCGCCAGGCCGAGGAAGAGTGGGTGCGCGAGCTACTGAAGGAGTTCACCAGCGGCACGTTCCCCGGCCTGGAGGCCTGGCGGCACTTCCACGCTACCGGCGAGGTTCCGGACGAGATTCAGGCGCTCGCCATCCTGGAAGGAGGCGCGCTACCAGGTAGCTGATCAAACGACCCCGGCCTGGTGCGGCAACACCTGCGGCCGGGGCCGTCAAACCTCAAGTCGATCCCGCGAGTACGCGGAAACCCGAGGTCCCAGTATCAAGAGTAGCCGGGTTTCTCCTCGCGGGGCTGGATCGTCGCGATCCGTAACCGTAGGAGAAACCAGTGAGTTCGACCGACAGCGCCATCGAGGCGCGTCAGCTAGTCAAGACCTACGCCGTGCACGGCAGCAAGCACGGCGGTAAGCACGGCATCCGGGCCCTGGACGGGCTCGACCTCAGCGTCCCCCGGGGCATCATCTACGGCCTGCTCGGCCCGAACGGCGCCGGCAAGAGCACCACGGTCAAGATCTTGACCTCGCTGGCCCGGCCCGACACGGGCTCGGCTCGGGTAGACGGCATCGACGTGCTGGCCCAGCCGGGGCGGGTGCGCCACGTGATCGGCGTAGTGGCCCAGCGCTCGGGCGCCGACCCGACCGCGACCGGCCGGGAGAACCTGATGCTGCAGGGCCGGCTGTACGGCCTGCGCGGTGGCTTGGTACGGGCCCGCGCCGATGAGCTGCTCGATCACTTCGGGCTGAGCGAGGCGGCCGGGCGCCTGGTCAAGACGTATTCCGGCGGCATGCAGCGCCGGCTCGACGTTGCCCTGGGCCTGATCCACCGGCCCGCCGTGCTGTTCCTCGACGAGCCGACCACCGGCCTGGACCCCGAGTCCCGGACCGCGATGTGGCAGGAGATCGCGCGCCTGGCCGGAGCCGAAGGCATGACCGTCCTGCTCACCACCCACTACCTGGAGGAGGCTGACCGGCTGGCCAGCCAGCTCGCGATCGTGGACCGCGGCCGGGTGGTGGCGACCGGGAGCCCCGACGGGCTCAAGGGCCAGCTGCGCGGCGACGCGGTACAAGTGGAACTGCCCGCCGACACCGATGCCAGCCTGGTCTCTTCCGTGCTGGCCAGCCTGCCGGAGGTGCGGGACGTGGTCATCGCCGGGCGTAACGTGTCGGCCCGCAGCGACGACGGCGCGGCCGCCGTCCCGGTCGTGCTCGGGGCGCTGCAGCGCGCCGGGATCAACGCCGCCTCGGTCGCCGTGGCCCGGCCGTCGCTGGACGACGTGTACCTGCGGCACACCGGACGTCGCTACAGCGAATCCCAGACCCCGGACGATAACGAATCCCGCGACCAGCGCGAACTGGTGGAGGCGAGCAAGTGATGGCTACCGCGCAGCTTCAGACCGGGCCGTCGGACACGCCGATCCCGGCCGCGTCGCCCAACACGGTCCCGCTCGGCACCGCCCTGATGCACACCTGGTATCTGACCGGCCGCAAGCTGCACGCCCTGGTGCGCCAGCCCTGGGTGCTCGCGTTCAGCGTGGTCCAGCCGGTGATCTGGCTGTTCCTGTTCGGCCAGCTGTTCCGCCGGGTGATCGACATCCCCGGCTTCGCCTTCGGCGGCACGTACCTGGACTACCTGGTGCCGGGCCTGATCGCGATGAACGCCATGTCCAACAACATGTGGGCGGGCATGACCATGATCGAGGAGATCGACCGGGGCACGCTGAACCGGTTCCTGGCCGCGCCGGCCAGCCGGGTCGGGATCATGAACGCCAGCGTGGTCGAGCAGTCGGTCAGCACGACGGTCCAGACGCTGATCATCCTCGGTCTCGGCCTGGCGGGCGGAGCGCGTTATCACGGCGGGGTCGCGGGCGTGGCCGTGCTCGTCGCGGCCTCCATCCTGGTCGGCGTGGTGTTCGGGGCCCTGTCCAACGCGGTCGGCATGCTGCTGCGCTCGCGCGAGGCGATCATCGGCGTCTACACGTTCTTCATGCTCCCGCTGATGTTCCTGTCCTCGGCATTCATGCAGACCCGGCTGATGCCCGGCTGGATGCAGGCCATCGCGTCGCGCAACCCGCTCAACTGGGTGGTGCAGATCGGGCGCTCGGCGGTTTCGGCCCACCCAGACTGGGGCGCGATCGGAGTCCGCAGCGGCGGCCTGCTGATTCTCGCGGTGGCCTGCGTGGCCGTCTCGGTGGTGACGTTCCGTTCGTACCAGAAGAACGTCTGAGCCGTTTCGGTCAGGACCGCCGGTACGGCGGGGCCACGGGGGCTCCCGCCGTACCGGCGTGTTCCGGCCGTAAGCTGACCGCGGCTTCGAGGTCGGCGGCTGGCTCGCCGGCCACCGGGGAAACCGCGGGCCGTTCGGCATCGCCGCTGCGTATGGTCCGGATGTCCCGGGGGACCAGGGCCAGCGCGGACGCCGCCACGATCGCCGCGGCTGCCGCGTACTGCGCCGTCGAGATTCCGATCGCGCTGCCCACCGGCCCCGCGATCAGCGCTCCGGCGGGCATCGCCATCACCGAGCCGAGCACGTCGTAGGACGAGACCCGGGCCAGCTTGTCCGGCGGGATGTTCCGGGCCAGCGCTACGGTCCACTGCACCATCATCATCTCGACGAACACACCCAGGGCGAACGACGCGATGCACACCGCCGGCAACGGCAGGACCATGGCCAGCGAGAGCGGGGAAATCGCAATGGCCGCCCCGGTGAGCACCACGAACAGCATTGGCCGGCGCGGCGTGACCCGCAGCGACACCACGCCGCCGGCGATCAGGCCGAGCGCATCGGCGGCGGTGATCGCTCCCCAGGCCGCCGGGCCGCCCAAGTGCTCCCTGGCCACCACCGGGCCGAGCACCGAGAAGGCCCCGTACCAGGCCATCAGCACGACGCAGAACTGGGCCACGATGACCCACAGCCAGGTGTGCGACCGGAACTCCGACCAGCCCTCTCGCAGCTCGCGGAACAGCCCGGCCGCCGCGCGCTCGGCGGCCTCCTGTGCGGCCGCGCCGGATCCGACGGCCGAGCTGCGGATCGACATCAGCATGGGCACGGTCGCCGCCATGCCGATCCCGCACAGCACCAGCGCCCAGCCCGGGCCGGCCGCCGCCACCAGCAGGCCGCCCGCGGCCGCGCCGGACATCTGGCCGGTGTTCATGGCCATCCGGCTGATCGCGCTGGCCTCCTGCAGCATCCCCAGGGGTACCACCCGGGGGAGCAGCGCCTGGGAGGCCGGGTAGAACACGGCCATCCCGCTGCCGGTTACCGCCTCCAGCCCGATCATCGCCCACAGCGGCGGACGGCCGGTCAGCACCAGCACGCCGAACGTCCCCTCGCCGAGCGCCATGAGCACGTTGGCCGCGAGGATCACTCGCTGTGGCCGGAACCGGTCGGCGGCCACCCCGCCGACGAGCGCGAATATCAGCGCTGGCGCGATCTGGGCCGCGAGCACGTAGGACAGGTCGGTGGCTGAGTTGGTGAGCCGCAGGACGGCGAACGAGACGCCCACCAGCGAGAACCCTACCGAGGCCGGCGCGATCAGCCGCTCAGCCATCAGCAGGCGGAAATCCCGGATCGCCAGCACGGGGAACCGGCGGACAAGCCCACCGCGCGACATCAGATTGATCCTTCCAAACGGCAGCCGGCCGTTACGGCCGGCGTTCCTAGCTCTAGTGACGCTAGCTAGCAACACATCCGAGCGGCAATTTGTTTTCCCAGCTAAGCACGCCGGTCAGCACAGCTGGTCGATCCGCGTCCACACGCCCGGCGGGTGGTCCTCCCGGGGTAGCCACAGCATCGGCTGCCTGCCCTCGTACCGAGGCTGGAAGCCCGGGTCTCCCGGGTAGCGGCCCCGGCGGTCCGGCCAGACCACCTGCAGGCAGGCCGGCCTGACGTAGCCGTAGTACCGGTCGGACACGGCGAACATGGTGGTCGACCGCCAGCTCGAGCGGACCGGCCGGATGGCCAGCGAGCAGGGACAGATCCCGTCCAGCTCATCCCCGGCTCCGATCACCATGCCGTCCGCGATCCGCTCGGCGATCGCGTTCAAGATGATCGTCATGTGCTCGACCGGCAGCCCGAACATGGTCAGCTCCGGGCCCTGGTGACTGAGCCACAGACCGACGGTGTAAGCCCAGGGCGGCGCGATCTCGTCGCCGAGCACGGCCGACACCGACCAGCCGACGGTGCCGATGTCGTCGGCGACTGCCCGCATGCAGGCCTCCGGGTCGAGGTCAATTCCCTCGGCCACCGCATCGCATTCCGCGCACCGGCACCGTTGCTCCGGCGGGTTGGCGCGGCGTCTCCGTGGAGGGTTCATGCCCTCACGTTACGAGGGGGGTACGACATTTTTCGGGGGGCCAAATTCAGGGGGTGTGCGACACATTCTTAGGGGGCCTTGGTTCTGGCTGGTTATGGGCTCAACCTGAGTGTTGAAGACACTCAGGTTGGCGGCTGTAGTGCCGGAAGGACCCGATGAGCTGCCGGAACTGGAACGCCGGCGGGCCGGGCTGTACCGGGAGCTGAGCCAGGTCGGGGACTTCCGGCCCGGGTCGCTGAACGAGGTGCGCCGCAAGTGCGGGAAGCCGAACTGCGCGTGCGCGGCCCCGGATCATCCGGGTCACGGCCCGCAGTACAACCTGACGCGGAAGGCGGACGGCCGGACCCGTGCCCGGCACCTGAGGCCGGGCCCGGAGCTGGAGAAGATCCGGCGGGAGGTCGCGGAGTACCAGCGGTTCCGGGACCTGGTCGGGCAGGTCACGGAGGTGAACGAGGCGATCTGCGACGCGCGCCCGGTGACGCCGGGCAGCGCCGGCGATGAGGACCCCTCCGGGACGGGAGGGGAAAAAAGGGGCTCTTGAGGGCGGCGCTCGCGGACGAGCGAGCCGCCGAGATCACGCGGCTGGCCGCGGAAGCCGCCCGATCGCTGGGCTGCGGGGACGCCGGCCTGTTCACCGGCTCCGATGCCGCCGCGGCCGGCTGCAAATCGGTCATCGGCCAAAGACTCAAGCAAGCAGGAATGCACTGGAGCACCGGTGGCGCCGACGCCATCATCGCCCTGCGCTGCCGCGAGGCCAGCAGCCAGTGGGAAGCCATCTGCAACACCCCGCACACTCAGACGCGACCCGCCTGACCAGCCACAGCCCCAAAACGATCTTGAGCACCTGCATAAGCGACGCATACCCTGATCACCACTGGTGTGCGTCAAAAATGTGGGTCTTTTAGATCATGGCTGGTCAGAGCCTCGGTCTGGGTGTCGAAAACACTCGGGTCTCGCCGTGCGTGCCAAGTCTCCGCACCGGCCCTGGCCAGCGGCCATCTCGCCCGGCCTGGCCAGCGCGGGACGGCTGGTATCCACTGGCCAGGGCAAACGCTACGGGCGTCAGTCGGTCCAGTCGAGTTGCGGCTCGGGCACGCCAACGGAACGGCCGTGTGCCGCGGCTTCCTCACGCCCGGCCCGGTCGCCGCGCGGGTAACGGAATATCTTGCCGGGGAAGACCACGGTCGCTTCGGTGTCGCTGTTCCAGTTCGCATACCAGCCCGGGCTCAGCAGGATGTCGGCCAGTTCGCTGGCCAGCGCGTCGCTGCTGCTCGCGGGCGCCTCGAATTCGATCAAGGTCCAGATGGGTGGCTGATAATCGGCGGCGCCGGTGACCTCGAACCTTGCGCAGCGGATGATCCGCATGCCGTGGCCGTCGAACCCCGTGCCGGGGTTAAGGCTTTCGGCCAGGATCGCGCCGCGGATGATGGCTTCGGTTTCCGAAGGCTGTCGTTGTTCCATGAGGTCCAGTATCGGCAGGAGGTCTGGCATTCGACGCGGCCCGGCCTCCCGGCGGATGTGCGTCAAAGATGTAGGTCTTTTAGATCATGGCTGGTCAGAGCCTCGGTCTCCGAAGATGATCTTGGTTACCTACAAATCTGACGTACACCCAAATTCAGGTCCCAGCCGCAGCCGAAGGCTCCCCGGGATCGATGCCATGCTCACGCAGCCGCGCCTCCAGCTCAACCACCCTGGCCCGCAGTTGTCCGACCTCTCCGTCCCCCTCGGAACCCGAACCCGCACCCGCGCCGGCGGCCGCGCCGGCGCCCGCGCTCCCGCCGGCCGCGGCGCTCGCACCTGCGCCGGCCTCCGTGTTCCCGCCGGCCACGGCCGCCTCCTGCTCGACCCGCACGCGCTCCTCGAGCAGCTGCTTCTCCGTATCGCGCAGCGCCGCCGCCTTACCGAAGTCCTGGACGTCGATGGCCGCCTCCTTGTCCCGCCGCACCTGCGCGATCCGCTCCTCCAGGGCGCGCAGTGCCACCGAGACCGGCCGGGTGATGCCCAGGCGCCCCTCGATCGCGCTCAGCCGGTTCTCGATCGTGTCCAGCAATCCCTGTACCTCGGTGCGCAGGAACGACTTGAGCTGCTGGCCCTCCCGCTCAGCCGGCGGCTGGTCCTGGCCTTCCTCCGGATGATCGTGCAGTTCCTGGGTCACCCGGGTCCGCAGTTCGTTCAGGTCCGTACCCAGGTTGCCCAGGATCTGGACCGCCACGTTGTCGCCGTGATGAATCAGGCCCAGCAGCAGGTGCCCGGTGCTGATGTACGCCTCGCCGAGCTGCAGGGCCTCGCGCAGCGACAGTTCCAGGGACTTCTTGGCCCGGGGCGTGAACGGGATGTGCCCCGATGGCTGAACCTGGCCTCGGCCGATGATCGCGACGACCTGATCCCGGACCGCGTTCAAGGTGACGTCCATCGCCGCCAGCGCCCGGGCGGCCGAACCCCGGCCCTCGTGCACCAGGCCGAGCAGCAGATGTTCCGTGCCGATGTAGTTGTGGTCGAGCATGCGCGCTTCCTCTTGGGAGAGGACGACGACGCGCCGCGACTGGTTGGTGAACCGCTCGAACATGACTGTCTCCGATTCAGGCCGGCCCCCCGGCGCCGGGCCCCGCCGAATTCAATAACGCCGGATAACAAAGCAGCGCCCAGCCCCTCTAGTGTGCACCCGCCGGGGGTCAGCTCAGCCGGGCTCGGAACGCGGCCGTCTTGACCCGGTTCTGGCAGGCCGTAGAACAGTACCGCCGGGTACCGTTGCGCGAGGTGTCGACGTAGACCCGGTCGCAGCCGGGCGCCGTGCAGACCCCGAGCCGGTCGGCTCCGGAGCCGCCCAGCACCACGGCCAGACCCGTGGCGCAGCCGGCCGCCCAGCCGTTCGGCAGCGAGTTGTCGGCCGCGTGGAAGTGCAGGTGCCAGGACTGCCCGTCGTGCCGTTCCAGTTCGGGCCGGGCGCCGGTGCGGATCAGCAGGGCGTTGACGCGCCCAGCGGCGTCGTCGATGGTCCCCGCGCTGACCGCCTCGAAGACGCCGCGCAGCTCCGCCGCGACGAAGCACAGCTCGGCCGCCTCCTCCCAGGTCGCCTCGCGCCCGCCGCCGGCGCGCAACACCGCCCCCACCGCCGCCGTCCGCTCGTCTTCCTCGGGCGGCTGGTACCCGCGGCCGCGGTCCTCGCCCGGCGTGAGCAGGTTGACCAGGGCCACCGCGAGCCGGATCACCACATCTGTGTGACTGTTGAAATTCACTTGACCAGTTACATCCCCGGCACTTACGTTACTGTTGAAAGAAGCTTAGCCAGTAACAGCAGCCCGCAGCAGCAGGGAGGCAAACGTGCCGGAGCTTGACCGCGACACCGCACTGGACTGGATCGAGCGCTGGGATCGCCAGCAGGAGGAGAGCCTGCCCGACCGCGAGGACCGGTTCACGGCCCTGATCGACGCGGTGCAGGAAGGCACCGGGCGCCCCGACCCGCTGGTGCTCGACCTCGGCTGCGGCCCCGGATCGCTGTCCGTCCGGCTGCTGGACCGGCTGCCGCGCGCCACCGTGATCGGCATCGATGCCAACCCGGTCTCGCTGGCGCTGGGCCAGGCCGCCTACGGCGGCCGCCCCGGACTGCACCTGGTCGACCTGGATCTGCGCGAACCCGGCTGGTCCGTTCGGCTAAATCTAGGCCGCTCAGCCGACGCGGCGGTCAGTACCACCGCCCTGCATTGGCTGTCCGAGCACGACCTGCGGGCCATGTACGCCGAGCTGGCCACGGTGCTCGGTCCGCAGGGCCTGCTGCTCAACGGCGATCACTTCGGCCTCGACGAGAAGGAGTCACCCACGCTGGCCCGCCTGGACCTGGCCCTGCGGCGGCGCGAAGACCAGCGGCGTTTCCCGGCCGGGCACTCGGTGAGCTGGCACGCCTGGTGGGAGGAGGCCGCCGCCGATCCGGTACTGTCCGCACAGGTGGCCGAACGCGCCCGCCGCCGCGTCGAAGCCGGGCACCACGACAGCGAATCGACGCAGCTCGCCACCCACGTCGAGGCGCTGGCCCAGGCCGGCTTCGCCGAGATCGGCACGCTCTGGCAGCGCGGCGACAACCGCCTGCTGTGCGCCGTCCTGCCCGCCGACCGCTAACCGTCGCCGAGCCGGCGCTCGATCTCGGTCAGCCGGGCGGCCACCGCGGTCAGCCGATCCCTGAGTTCCTCGCTGAGGACCGCCGCCGGCTCCTCGGCCTGATGGCCCTGCAGTAGCTGGATCACCTGCTGGCGCACCCGGTTCAGGTCGGCGCCCAGCTTGACCAGCACCTGCGCGGCCACGCCGTCGCCCTCACGGATGAGGCCGAGCATGATGTGCTCGGTGCCGATGTAGTTGTGGCCGAGCTGCAGCGCCTCGCGCAGCGACAGCTCGAGCACCTTCTTGGCCCGGGGCGTAAACGGGATGTGCCCGGCCGGGCGAGACTGGCCGTGCCCGATGATCGCCTCGACCTGCTGCCGGGCCCCGTCCAGGCTGATCTGCATCGATTCGAGCGCCTTGGCGGCCACTCCGTGGCCCTCGGTGAGCAGGGCGAGCAGGAGGTGCTCGGTGCCGATCCAGTTGTGGTTGAGGCTCCTGGCCTCTTCCTGGGCGCCGACGACCACCCGCCGGGCCCGGTCGGTAAAACGCTCGAACATGTGCGCACGGTACAACCTGCGGGGGGCCGCTACAAGAGCACTCAGGGGCGGCGGGCGTAGGCGATGTTCACCAGGCCGATGATGACCCAGATCAAGGCCACGAGCCAGCTCTGACCGGCGCTGACGGTGCCCGGCGGATTGTCACCGGGGTGCAGCACGGCCACCGTTGCGCCGATGGCCAGCCCCATCGAGCCCAGGCCCAGCAGCACCGCCCCGGGCCCCATTCGGCCCGGCTGGCGGACCCGGCGCGGCGCCGGCACTGGAGCCGGAGCCTGCAGATGGCCGAACAACCGTGCGTCCACCCGCCGGTCGATTTCCTCGCCGATCCGTTCGACGAGGCCTTCGGCTACCGCCGTGTCGTAGCCCGGACCCAGATCATGGTGCGCGGCCGCCGAGGCCCGGACCTCATCCCTGATGCTCATGGCGTCACGGTAACCGCGGCGCCGCGCCGAACGCACTGGGGCTAGCACCCGATTACGGGCTCCGGCTGACCCCAGAAGGCTGGCACACTAGGGGGGTGCCACAGCCCCACGACGAGCCATGCGTGCTGCTCAAGCTGGGCGAGATCGTGCTCAAGGGGCGGAACCGCCAGCAGTTCGAGCGCATCCTGCACGGCAACATCCGCGCCGCGCTGCGGGAGACCGGCATCCCGGTCGACGTCCGGCAGCGGGAGGGCGTCATCCTGCTGCGCGTCGCCGACGGCGAGCAGCGCGGTCCGGACGGCTGGACCTCGGCCGCAAGTCAGCTCGCCGAGCGGGTCCGGGACGTCCCCGGCATCGTCACGGTCGTCCAGCCGCTGCGGGTGGCCAAGACGCCCGAGGCGGTCGTGGCCGCCGCGGTGGCCGCGACCGCGAACCGGCCCGGCACGTTCGCCGTCCGCGCCCGCCGCCGGGACAAGCGCTTCCCGCTCACCTCCGCCGAGCTGGCCGTGCTGGTCGGCCGGGCGGTCCAGGACGCGCACGGGCTGGCCGTCAACCTGTCGCGCCCGGATACGAAGGTCTTCATCGAGGTCGATCAGGACGAGGTGTTCGTCTTCACCGAAGGCCTGCCTGGCCAAGGTGGCCTGCCGGTCGGCATGAGCGGCCGCGGCATCGCGCTCATGTCGGGCGGCATCGACTCCCCGGTGGCCGCGTACCGGATGATGCGCCGCGGCCTGCGCTGCTTCTTCCTGCATTTCTCCGGCATGCCGCTGACCGGCCCCGAATCGGTCTACAAGGCCTACGCCCTGGTCCGCGGGCTGGACCGGTTCCAGGGCGGGTCGCGGCTGTTCGTGGTGCCGTTCGGCAAGGCTCAGCAGGCGCTGGCCACCTCCGGCGCGGACCGCCTGCAGATCGTGGCCCAGCGGAGGCTGATGCTCAAGACCGGCGAGGCGCTCGCCCGGCGGCTCGACGCCACTACGCTGATCACCGGCGACTCGCTGGGCCAGGTGAGCAGCCAGACGCTGGCCAACCTCACCGCCCTGGACGACGCGGTAAGACTGCCGATCCTGCGCCCGCTGATCGGCTGGGACAAAAGCGAGATCATGGCCGAAGCCCGCCGCATCCGCACCCTGTCCATCTCCGAGCTGCCCGACCAGGACTGCTGCACCCTGCTCACCCCGCGTCGCGTGGAAACCAAAGCCCGGATCGATGACCTGCACCGGATCGAGAGCCGGCTGGACGCCGCCGACCTGGCCGAGGAACTTGCCCACAGCGCGCAGGAGTACCGGCACTAAACCCTTGATACCGAACGGGCCGTGGTGCGCCCGCCGGGTACGGGTATCAGCTCAGGCCGGTACCGCCTCCCGTGGCGGGTCAAGCGCCGGGGTCAGAGTCCGGCCGACCAGCGGGGACAAGTGGGCGGCCACGCTGGCCAGCTCGCGCAGGTCGGATTCGACCAGCGCCTGCGGACCGTCGCACAGCGCGCTTTCCGGGTGCGGGTGCACGTCGACGATGATGCCGTCGGCGCCGACCGCGATCGCGGCCCGGGACAGCGGGACCACCAGGTCCCGGCGGCCGCCGGAGTGCGACGGGTCCACGATCACCGGCAGGTGCGACAGCCGCTGCGCGACCGGGACCGCGCTGATGTCCAGGGTGTTCCGGGTCGCCTTCTCGAAGGTGCGGATGCCGCGTTCGCACAGCACGATGTCCAGGTTGCCGCGCTGGGCGATGTACTCGGCGGCCATCAGCCACTCCTCGATGGTGGCGTTCATGCCGCGCTTGAGCATGACCGGCTTGCCCACCCCGCCCACCGCCTGCAGCAGCGGGAAGTTCTGCATGTTGCGCGTGCCGACCTGCAGCATGTCCGCGTAGCTGGCCACCAGGTCCACGTCGGCCGGGT
The DNA here is from genome assembly GCA_963787645.1 of uncultured Actinomycetes bacterium. Taxonomy (GTDB): domain Bacteria; phylum Actinomycetota; class Actinomycetes; order Streptosporangiales; family Streptosporangiaceae; genus Palsa-504. Next base: position 511,046 of record CAWBDS010000002.1, read on the forward strand.
CGACGACCTCGGTCACGATCGGCAGGCCGGTCTCGGCGCGCACGTCGGCCAGGATCTTGAGCCCCGCCTCGCCCAGCCCCTGGAACGCGTACGGCGAGCTGCGCGGCTTGTAGGCCCCGCCGCGCAGCAGCGACGCCCCGGCCGCTTTGGCCATCAACGCCGAGGCCAGCGTCTGCTCGGCGGTCTCCACCGCGCAGGGGCCGGCGATCACGGTCAGCGTGTCCGGCCCGATCGGCACGCCCGCCACCCTGATCACCGAACGCTCGCGGCGGTGCTCCCGGCTCACCAGCTTGTACGGCGCGGTGATGCGCACCACGTCGCTCACTCCGGGCATGCCGCGCAGGTTCAGCGTGTCCAGCTGATCGATGTCCCCGACCAGCCCGACGATCGTCCGCGACACGCCGCGGCTGACGAACGCGTCGCCGCCCGCCCCGCGGACCAGGTCGACTACCCCGTCGACGTCAGTCTCACCGGCATCCGCCGCCATCACTACCACCATGTCGTCCGCCTCCAGATAAACAAAAAACCCCGGGCCGTTGGCCCGGGGCTCTCGCTAGGTCGCTTCTGTCAGCGCAAGGTCTGGCAGGCGACCGTCCGGGAACCGGGCCGGTAGCCAAACCAAAACCAGAACTGCTGACGCATGGCAGAACTATATCCCCTCTAGAAGCCGCCGCGGGGCAGGACGTCGAGAAGGATGACGCTGCCGCGCGGCGCCTGGCCGACCGGGCTGTAGTCCCACACCCGGCCGCTGTTGCCGTTGCCGAGTCCGAACGACTCCACCTGGGTCTTGAACCCCGCGGCCTGGAGCGTCTGCTCAGCCTGCTGGACCGGCATCCCGATCACGTCCGGGACGTTGACCACGGCGGGACCGCTGGACACGGTCACGACCACGGTCTCGCCCGGCTGGTACAGCGAGCCGGCCGCAGGTTCCTGGCCGATGATCGTGCCGTTTGGCTGCTGGCTGTTCTGGTTCTGCTGGGTTTGCAGGTGGGCGCCGTGGGCCGCTGCCCACTGCTGAGCCACCTGCACGTTCTGCCCTGAGAAGTCCGGGATCACCGGGCCGCCGGACACCTGAATGGTGACCGGTTTGGTCTGCGGCCAGGTCGTGCCCGCGGCCGGTTTGGTGCCCACCACGGTGCCGGCCGGAGAGTCGGAGCCGACCTTCTGGACCGTGAAGGTCAGGTGCGCGCCCCGCAGGGCGGCTTCGGCGGCGCTGAGCTTGTCTCCGCTCACCTTCGGCACGACGGAGGTGAACGGCCCGGACGAGACCAGGATCGTGACCGCCGCGCCTTTGGCGGTCCGCCCCGACGGGGTGGTGCCGATCACCGTCCCCTTCGCTACGTCGTTGCTGGGCTCGGGCGACACCTTGGCCACCTTGAAGCCGTGCGTGGTCAGCGCCGTGGTCGCCGTGTTCACCGAGTCGCCGGCCACCACTGGCACCGACGCGTACCGGCCGGAGGTGAGATACCAGCCGCCGAGCCCGAGCCCGACGCCGAGCGCCACCACCAGCGCGACGATCAGCAGCCGCGCGCTGAACAGCCAGCGCTGCAGGAACGGCTCGCGATGCCGCGCGTACCGTCCGCTGTCCTCGCGGTGGACCACCAACGTGTGCGAGTTGCCGCCACCCGGGCCCGGCGGCCCGGCGGGCCAGACGCCGGACGGCCCAGTGCCGGGGCCGCCGCCGGCCGGCGGCACCGTGCTGTCGTGCTGCTGCCGCTCGCCGGTGCCGCGCGCCCACCAGCCGTTGGTGGCGGCCGGGGTGTCCAGGTCGAGCCAGGGCGCTTCGTTCAGGCCCTGCACGCCGGCCCCCATCACGCCGGCCCCTGTCATTTCGGCCGGGCCGCTCGGTTCGGCGATGCCCTCCCTGACCCGCCGTACCGCACGCGCGAACTCGCCGGCGTCGGCCGGGCGCTGCGCGGGATCCCGGCTGGTGGCCGCGAGCACGAGCTGGTCGACCGCGGGCGGCACGCCAGGCACCAGCGCGGAAGGAGCCGGGACGTCCTGGTTGACGTGCTGGTAGGCGATCGCGATCGGGGTATCGCCGGTGAACGGCTGGCGGCCAGTGAGCAGCTCGAAGAGCACCACACCCGCCGAGTAGACGTCCGAGCGCGGTCCCGTGCTGTCGCCGGTCACCTGCTCGGGCGGCAGGTAGGCCACGGTCCCGATGAGCAGGCCCGCCCGGGTGTGCGCGGCGGCCGCCTGCGCCCGGGCCAGGCCGAAGTCCGCTACCTTGAGCCGCCCGTCCGTGGTCACCAGGACGTTCTCCGGTTTGACGTCGCGGTGCACGATGCCCGACGCATGCGCGGCGGCCAGGCCGTCGAGCACGCCGGCCATGATGTCCAGCGCCGCCGCCGGGCTGAACCGGCCGCGTTCGCGGAGCACTTCCTTGAGCGTGCGCCCGGGCACGTACTCCATGGCCAGGTACAGGAACGGCCCGTCGGAGCCCTGGTCGAAGACCGCCACCACGTTCTGGTGCGACAGCCGCGCGACCGACTTGGCCTCGCCGATGAACCGACGGACGAACTCCTCGTCCCTGGCCAGCTCGGCGTGCATGACCTTGAGTGCCACCTGGCGGTCCAGCCTGGTGTCCAGGGCCAGGTAGACGGTGGCCATCCCGCCTTGGGCAATGCGTGCCGTCACCGCGTAGCGCCCGTCCAGCAGGCGCCCGGCGAGAGGATCGGCCAGCGTATCGTCCATCGCGACGATTTTACGGTTGTTTGGCCGCTGGGCGTTGCCAATCACCGGGTCCGCTGGCCGCGTAGCCTGGGTCACTGTGACCAATGGCGGCCGAGTCGTGGTGACCGGCGCGGGCCTGGCCGGGTTCCGCGCCGTTACTGAGCTGCGCGAGCGCGGCTTTACCGGCCAGATCACCATGATCGGCGCCGAGTCGCGCCCGCCGTACGACCGCCCGCCATTGTCGAAGAAGGTCCTGACCGACGACGGGATCGACCCGTCGCTGCAGGCCGACTTCGGCGCGCTGGAGGTGGATTTCCGGCGCGGCGAGGCCGCGACCGGGCTGGACATGCAGGCGCTGGCCACCGACCGGGACAAGTACCCCTACGACCAGCTGATCCTGGCCACCGGGGCGCTGCCGGTGGCCCTGCCCGGGCCCGGGCGGCAGCGGTTCCTGCGCAGCTACGACGACGCTTTGGCCCTGCGGGCGCTGCTGCGACCCGGGTTCCGGCTGGTCATCGTGGGGGCCGGCTGGATCGGCGCCGAGCTGGCCACCGCGGCGGCGGCGCACGGTTGCGAGGTCACCGTGGTGGAAGCCGGACCCGCTCCGCTCACCTCGGCCCTGGGCGCGCCGGTCGGCGCCCAGACCTCCCGCTGGTATGCGGCCGCGGGGGTGCAGCTGCGGACCGGGGTAGCGGTGGAGTCCGTGCAGCCCGACGGCCTGGCCCTGGCCGGCGGCGGCTGGCTGGCCGCGGACGAGGTCGTTACCGCGGTCGGGGTCCGCCCGGCCACCGGCTGGCTGGACGGGTCTGGCCTGTGGCTGGAGAACGGCGTGGCCGTCGACGCCGGCCTGCGGGCGTCGCTGCCCGGCGTCTACGCGGTGGGCGACTGCGCGGCGTTCGAGTCGCGGCGGTTCGGCCGGCGGCTGCGGTTCGAACACTGGGATGTGGCCCTGCACGCTCCTGAGGTGGTCGCGGCCAACGTGCTGGGCGGCGATGAGGTCTACGACCCGGTGCCGTACTTCTGGTCGGAGCAGTTTGGCCACATGGTTCAGTACACCGGATATCACGGCGACGCCGAACGGCTGATCTGGCGCGGCGACCCGGCCGACCCGGCCTGGGCGGCGTGCTGGCTCGCCGTCGGGCGCCTGGTCGCCATCGTGACCGTGGATCGCCCCCGTGACCTGCTACAGGGCCGCCGGCTGATCGCCTCGGCGGTCCCCGTCGACGTCGGCCGGCTGGCCGATCCCGCCGTGCCGATCAAGGACGCCGTCGCCGTCTGACCTGACCGTCCGGACAGACGGTGGTAACCCAGGCTTAACCCTGGTGTTTGGAGCGCGCCCGGACGTGGGACATTGGACTCGTGGCACAGATCGACCTCACGACCGACACTCTCGTCGGCGAATGGCTGTCACTCCCCGATGTAGCCCGCCTGCTGGGCATTCCGGCGGGACGAGTGAAGCAGCTCCTGCGCGACCGGAAACTTCTCGCCGTGAACCGTCCCGACGGGGCGTTCGCGGTGCCGGCCGCTTTCCTGGACGGCCAGCAGGTCGTCAAGGGCCTGTGCGGCACCCTTACCTTGCTCTTCGACTGCGGATTCGACGAGCTGGATGCGCTGCGCTGGCTATTCACGGCCGATGAGTCGCTACCGGGCACGCCGATCGACGCGATCGTCAAGCACCGTTGCACCGAAGTGAACCGGAGGGCCCAGGCCCTGGCTTTTTAAGCGCGGCCGATCTCGCCACCGGGGGCCACGTCCCCAACACCTTCGGTAGGCTGGCCGCATGCCGCCGAGTCCGCCGCGCCCGCGACCTGGCGCAGCTGCGCCATCCAAGCGCGCCCCCGGCCAGCCGCATTCACCGCTGATCCGTGACCTGCTGGCCGCGGGCCGCCAGGCGTTCTCGTTCGAGTTCATGCCGCCCAAGACCGAGGCGGAGGAACAGCAGCTGTGGCGGGCGGTCCGGCAGCTCGAGCCGCTACGGCCCACGTTCGTGTCGGTCACCTACGGCGCCGGCGGGTCGACCAGAGACCGGACCGTGCGAGTGACCGGCCGGATCGCCGCCGAGACCACGCTGACCCCGGTCGGGCACTTCACCGCGGTCAACCACTCGGTGGCCGAGCTCAGGCAGGTCATCGGGTCCTACGCGGAAGTCGGGGTCCGCAATGTGCTGGCGCTGCGCGGTGACCCGCCCGGCGACCCGAATGCCCCGTGGGTCCCGCACCCTGACGGCCTCAGCTACGCCGCGGACCTGGTCCGCCTGATCAGGTCGTCCGGCGATTTCTGCGTCGGGGTGGCGGCGTTCCCCGAGAAGCACCCGCGCTCGCCCGACCAGGACACCGACGTTCGCCACTTCGTGGCCAAGTGCCGGGCTGGCGCGGACTTCGCCATCACCAACATGTTCTTCTACCCCGAGGACTATCTGCGGCTGCGGGACCGGGTCGCCGCTGCGGGCTGCGACGTGCCGATCATCCCCGGCATCATGCCCGTCACCAGCCTGCGGGTCATCGAGAACGCCATCCACCTGGGCGGCTGCCGGGTGCCCACGCAGCTGTGGGACCGGCTGCAGGCGGTGGCCGACGACCGGGCCGCGGTCCGCGAGATCGGCGTCGAGTACGCCGCCGGGATGTGCGAGCGCCTGCTCGCCGCAGGCGTACCCGGCCTGCACTTCTACACGCTCAACTGGTCCCGGGCGACCCGGGAGATCTATCAGCGCCTGGGCCTGGCCGAGCGCGGTCGGCCCAACCGGGCCCGCAGCGGGAGCTCGGCACCCATCACCGCGTAGGGCGGCTCATTACCGGGGAAGAACGCGAACCCGGTCAGCAGGTCGCTGAAACCTAGCCCGTGGTACAGCCGGCGGGCTGGCGAATCGGCGTCCCTGGTCGACAGCAGGGCGGTTCGTTCGGGACGGTCCGAGGCGAGCCGGAGCAGCAGGCCCGCACCGACCCCGTGGCCCTGGTGCTCCGGTGCCACGTGCAGCTCGGCGACCTCGAAGGAATCATCCAGCCAGGCCGCGGCGGCAGGCGCGCCGTGGGCGCCGGCCACCGCGCGGGCCACCGTGTCATGCCACCACTGGCCGGGTGCGCCGTGGAAGCCGTAGCCGAACCCGGCCGGCGCGCCCGATCCGTCCTCGGTAGCCAGCAGCGCCCGGAAGCCCGGGTGGGCGGCGTGCCCGGCCATGATCGACCGCCGGCCCGCCAGCAACTCGCTGGGCGGCCGCATGGCCGCCGCGTACACCGTGATCATCTGGTCGAGCCGCGCGACGAACTCGCCCGGGCTTAGCTCGCTGACCGAGAGCGCGCGCTGCATCCTCGCAAGCTTAGGAGACGGCCGCTGGCAGGCCGGCCAGCGCCTCACGCCAGCTGGCTGCCCCGGCTCGCGGGCACCGCCTGCAGCTGAACCTGCGCCTGGCCGAGTTCGTGCTGGCTGGCGGCCAGCGTGATGGTCCCGGTCTGGCCCGGGAGCGAGCGGATCCAGACCGCGCCCAGCCCGCCATAGGCCCCGAACGCGAACGGGTTGTCGCCGATCAGCGTGGCCGGGCCGCTCAGCGTCAGCGTCACCACCCCGCCCGTGTACCGGCGCTGGTTGCCGTACGCGTCGACCGCGCGGAACACCGCCCTGGTGGCGTCCGATCCGTCGGCCACGATGGTCGCGTCGTCGACCGCCAAGCCCAGGGTGTCGGTGGCCGTGTTCGACGCCATCCGCAGCTCGGTTACCTGCTGGCCGTCCACCCAGCCCTCGATCATGAGCTCCGGCATGCTATTGCGAGCGCGCGGCGGGAGCTGGACCAGGAACGGGGGATAGGGCAGGTTGCCGTACGGCGTGGCGCCGGTGGCGGGCAGCCCGGTGGTCACGTGTACGCCGTTGATGTAGATCTCCAGCCGTTCGCAGTTGCTCGCGATCATGGAGGTCGGTTCCGGGATCGGATACACCCCGGTGGGCTCCCAGAAGAACACGGGCACGATGACCGGGCGGACGGCCGGGTCGACCTGCGTCTGGTAGATGGCGGCGCCGGGTTTGGGCACCCGGAAGCCGTCCGCCACCCCGGCCCACTTGACGGACTCCGGATCCAGTCCCTCAGGCGAGGCGTAGTCGAACGCGGCCCAGGCCAGCATCCCGGAGTAGCTGGGCTCCGCCCGGGCCAGGCTCTGCGCCTCGCCATGCAGGGAGGCCTGCTTGGCCAGCTGCGCGGACGAGTCGGTCCAGGCGAACCGATGCGGCTTCCACTCGTCGACGCCGACCGCCTCGCTGACCAGGTACGGCAGGCCGGGCAGCGGCGGCCGCAGCCGCGCATCGCCGGTTAGCTTGTTGTGGGCGTAGTCGTTGAACGCGAAGACGTCCTCGGCCCAGCCGAGCACGCTGTGGTAATACATCGCCCCGGAGCTGGGTCGGGAGCCGTCGAGCTGGGCCGCGGCCTGCCTGGTGGCGGCCCACAGGGCCGGGAGGTCGGGGGTCTCGTTGAGCCGGGTGCCCCAGATGATCACCGACGGCCGGCTCCGGTCTCTGGTCACCATGTCGCGGACGTTCTGCGTCACCACGTTCTGCCAGCTAGGGGCAGGGCTCGTGTTGTGCCAGCCCGGTGCCTCCTCCCAGACCAGCAGTCCGAGCTCGTCGCAGGCGTCGAGGAAGTGCGGCGACTGCGGATAGTGGGAGCAGCGGACCATGTTGCAGTTGAACTCGTTCTTCAAGATGTCCGCGTCCCGGCGCTGCACCCGGGCCGGCATCGCCATGCCCGCGTAGGGAAAGAGCTGGTGCCGGTTCAGGCCGAACAGCTGCAGCCGTTCGCCGTTCAGGTAGAACCCATCGGGCTGGAACGAAGCCTCCCGGAAGCCGATCCGGCGGGACAGGACGTGGGTGCCCACACCGGGGAAGGCCAGCGTGGCCTGCACCGTGTACAGCTTGGGGTTACCGGGTGACCACAGGGAGATGTTCCCGAGCTTCGTCAGGCTGACCTTCATGGTGCTGACGCCGGGCGTGTCCAGGCTGACCGGCATGGCCTGGGAGCTGACCAGCCTTCCCCGGTCGAACAGCTCCACCAGCAGGCTCCCCTCGGCGTGCGTCGGCAGCGCCGAGTCGATGGTGCACTCCACGTCCACCCGCCGCTGCGGGCCGAGCACGTCGGCCGGCAGGGCGAAAACGTCGGACACGAACGCCTGCGGCAGCACCCGCAGTCTGACGTCCCGGTAGATCCCGGCCGGCTGGAAGAAGTCGATAGTGGTCGGGCCCTCGCCGAGGCTCATCGGCGGTACCGGCAGGCAGTTGCCGTCTACCAGCACCGCGAGCAGATTGTCGCCCGAGGTGACGTGGCCGGTGAGTTCGGCCGAGAACGGCAGGTACCCCCCTTGGTGGGTGCCGACCGTCCGGCCGTTGATGACCACGGTGGCGTTGACCATCACTCCGTCGAACTCGACCAAGATCCGGTTGCCCGGCCGTCGCGCGCTAACCAGCGGCCCGCCGTTGAAGTGGCGCCGGTAGATCCACATCTGCTGCCACGCGTCGGCGTTCCAGTTGCGCCAGGACAGCTGAGCGACCCCGTGCGGCACGCTGACCTGCGCGAACGCGCTGTCGTCGTAGAACGAAGTCTCCGACCCCGCCATGTACTGCCCACCGAACAGCCAGTTGGCGTTCAGCGAGAAGTTCAGATTGGTGGGCAGCGGCTCGCTAGACGGCGACTCCCGCCCGACCAGGGCGATCAGGGGCAGCGCGGCGACCCCGGCGCCCCCGATCACGCCGGCCTGGATCAGCGTGCGACGCGAGATCCGCCGCTTGCCCTTGGTCTCGCCGTGGTCGGCCGCCGAATCCTGGACGGCGGCGAGGCCCGCCTCGTCCGGCGCCATGCGGGCCGGCGCGACCTCCGCTCGCCCCGTCGTCCCGCCCTTCCGCGCGGGCGCCGTTCCCGGTTGCCCGGTCCGCGCGGGCGCCGTTCCCGGTTGCCCGGTCCGCGCGGGCGCCTTTGTCGGCGCCCCAGTCCGACCCTCAGCCGTCCGCTGCCCGCCTCCGGCCCCGTCCTTAGCCGTCCGCTGCGACGGGCTGTTCCCGGTCTTGGCCGTCCGCTGCGCGGCGCCGGCCCCGGTCTTGGCCGTATCTTGCGGAACCCCGGTCGCGGGCTTAGCCGCGCTCTGCGAGGTGCCGGCCCCGTCCTTGGCCGTGCCCTGCAGGCCGCTGCCCCTCGTCCCGGTCGGCCGCTGTGCGGCGCCGGTCCCGGCAGTCGCTGGGCGGGCCTGGCCGCCTCCCGGACGATGCGGCGGGTTCCCGCCCTGACCCGGGCGCCCCGGTGCTCCGGCCGACGGGGCCGTCCCGTGCCGAGCTGACCCACTCGCCGACGCACCGTGCGGCGCAGTCGCGCCCTGGGGTCGGCGAGCCCCGTCCGCCCCCTGAGCCGGACGCGGTCGCGACCCGGACGGCGTGGCGTGCGGTGTCCCACCCTTCCGGTTACCGCGACCCGGCGCGCTGCCAGTCCGGGCCTCCCCGGACCGAGCCCGACGAGACTGTGCCTCGCTGGCCGCAGCACCATCCGCACCGGCCGCGGCAGCACCATCCGTATCGGTGGCCGCAGCAGAATCGACGTCAGCCGCCACGAGGCCAGTTTCGGCAACTTCACCGGAATCGGGGACTACCGCAATCCGTTCCGACCCCGGGGCCGGACCTCCGTCGGACTCGCCGTCCTCCACTTCGCCTGCCGTGGCGGTTCCCGAAGCCTCGCCTTTCCCGTTCGCACTCACCCGCGTGTCCAGGCTAAGCCCATCGGCTGGCCGCGCGGACTCGACGGTCGCCTGGATAGGCTGACTGCCCTCCTGGACCACGCCTGGCGGGGGCCCAGCGTCCTCATCGGTAACCGCAGACATCACCCCAACCCCCGTCGCGCAAAGCTCCCCGTAGCATCCCGTGTGCTCTCCTGGCCGCCGCCGTGACGCGGACCCGGAGCCTCGGCCACCGGGTCTTGCGCTCCCGTCACTAACGGCGGATGGGGTCGCACGCGATAAAAATACAGGCCCAATAGACTCCGTGTGCAAACGGACACGTTGCGCCTAAATAACATAAATAACCTGCTCTGTCGCCTATGGCCGAACCTCCTGGCCGACCGCACCCAGGTGGGCCTGCGCGCATGACGTCCCGCGTTGAAGGCCCGTGACCTGCGTGGCTGGCGGTAGCTGAGCGCGCAGTGATGTATCCCACCCCTGGGATTGCGGGGTGGATACGGGCTCCCGGGAGGATCCGGTGCACCAGGATGCACTCTTTGCTCCCCAAAGCCCGAATGCTCCCCATAAATGACATAAGACGTCGTACTGATCATCGACTCCGGTACTCGAGATGCGCACGCGGGCTGTGAGCTAGTAGCCCACCTGGGGGAGCGCCAGCGGGACCTGTGCAGCGCCCGCCATGGGCTGCCTCGTCGTGCTCGGCCACCAGGCCTGGCGCCGGCGTCCGGCTCCATCATGGTTCTCGCGCGTCCTGGCCGCCGCGCCGCGCTCCTCGACCGCTCGGTGCTCCGCTCGGTGCCCCCGGCCGCCTCGTCCGGCCCGGACCGGCGAGCCAAAATGTCAGACCCCCCCGCTATCTTCGAACAAACATCGAAAAGCGACTGGACATCGGAACGAATTTAGGTTCGAATAGATGTACCAGCACCGGTCAGGTGAGGTGAGAGAACTGTCTCACCCAGGCCGGGCCACCGGAGGAGATGAGAAGCGATGGTGAACGCAGCGCAGGCGCGGATGGGCGGCCAGATTGGCCTGCGGCACCCCGGGATACCGAGCGTCCCTGGCGTTCCTGTGGCGCCGACGGTGCTGAGCATGCTCCAGTCCGCGCGCCGGGGACTGAGCGAAGCGGCCGACGAGACATCGCCCGGCGCTCGTTACGTCACCGCGCATCTGGCGGCGCTGCGCGCCGCCGCGGCGGTGGTGGCGGCCCGGGGCGAGCCCAAGACCAGGCGTCGCAAGCCGCACAGTGTGTGGGACCTGCTGCCGCAGGTCGAGCCGGCCCTTACCGAGTGGGCTGCCTACTTCGCGGCCGGGGCGGGCAAGCGCGCGGCGGCCAAGGCCGGCCTGCCGCGCGCCGCGTCCGCCCGTGAGGCTGACGACCTGCTGCGGGATGCGGAGACGTTCCTGTCACTCGCGGAAACTGCGCTCGGCGTCGAGGTGCAGTCTCCGCTCCCGCTGCGGCCGGCTGGCTAGCGGTTAGAACCCATCCATCGCGCCACGTGCGTCGGCGTCCAGCACGCCCCAGCTGATGAGTTCCTCGGTGAGGTCAGCGGGGGACTTGTCGTAGATGACCGCGAGCGAACGGAGGTCCTCGTGCCGGACGGACAGGACGCGGCCGTTGTAGTCGCCGCGCTGGCTCTGAATGGTCGCGACGTACCGGGCCAGCGGGCCAACCTTGTCCTTGGGCAGCTGGCCCATGCGCTCCAGGTCGATGACCAGCTTGGGCGAGGGCACCAGCGGCGTCGAGGAGGAGTCGCCGGGCAGCAGCTCGGAAACGGGTACCCCGTAGAACTCGGCGAGCTCGGCGAGCTTCTGGACGGTGACCGAGCGGTCTCCGCGCTCGTAGGAGCCGACGACGACGGCCTTCCACCGACCGCGGGACTTCTCCTCCACGCCATGCAGCGAGAGTCCCTGCTGGGTGCGAATGGCGCGCAGCCGCGCGCCGAGTGTCTTGGCGTACTCAGATGGCATTGTTCCTCGGTTCCCGGCCAGTCGTCGCTTACGGTAACGGTTACGCTCAGTGACGGTAGGCGGCGATCGCGACAAGGTCAAGCCGAATGGCAAAAACTGGCTTAACTCGTACGGTAACCGGCTTGCCATCCCGGATCATTACCTACCCTCTGCCGGCCGGCAAGAATCCAGCTGTGATCGCGTTTCACGTCGCCGCGGGCAGGTCGCGCGAGCGCCGCGGACGATCGTCACGTTCTGATGGGGTCTGTCTAGTGTGACGTAAATCACACACTGTGCCCGCCGGCGTGATGCGGCCGGGCTTGCCGGTAACTCCCCGTATGATCTTGGGCGAAGACATCCTTTAAGGACCGTCCGGAGAGGCGGGGAAGGAGGTCCATTCATGGACGCAACCGTTCATTCGGTCGCGGGGCGTGATGGCCTTGCGGTACTTGATGCCGAAGAGATCAGGCGCGCACTGACCAGGATCGCGCACGAGATCCTGGAGCGGACGCACGGCGGCGACGAAGTGGTGTTGCTCGGCATCCCGACGCGCGGGGTGCCGCTGGCCCGTCGCCTGGCCGCCCGGATCGGGGAGTTCGAGGGTCTCGAGGTTCCCTGCGGATCGCTCGATGTGACCATGCATCGCGATGACCTGCGGCTGCGTCCAGCGCGGGCGCTGGGCCGGACCGAGCTTCCGCCCTCGGGGGTGGACGGGAAAACCGTCGTGCTGGTCGACGACGTGCTCTACTCCGGCCGCACGGTGCGCGCGGCGCTCGATGCGCTGACCGACCTGGGCCGGCCTCGGGCCGTCCAGCTGGCCGTCCTAGTCGACCGCGGCCACCGCGAGCTGCCCATCCGCGCCGACTACGTGGGCAAGAACCTGCCGACCTCGCAGCGCGAGGTGGTGCACGTCCTGCTGGCCGAGGTCGACGCGCAGGACGCGGTGACGATCAGCGGCGAAGGGAGCCCGGCATGAAGCGGCACCTGATCTCGGCGGCCGACCTCAGCCGGGGTGACGCGCTGCTGATCCTCGATACCGCTGAGGAACTGGCCATCTTGGCCGACCGGCCGATCAAGAAGCTGCCCACGCTGCGCGGACGTACCGTGGTCAACCTGTTCTTCGAGGACTCGACCAGGACCCGGATCTCGTTCGAGGCCGCCGCGAAACGGCTGTCCGCCGACGTGATCAACTTCTCGGCCAAGGGCTCGAGCGTGGCCAAGGGCGAGAGCCTCAAGGACACCGCCCTGACCTTGGAGGCCATGGGCGCGGACGCAGTGGTCATCAGGCACGGCGCCTCCGGCGCCGCGCACCGGCTGGCCGGCTGGGTACGGGGCAGCGTGGTGAACGCCGGGGACGGCACCCACGAGCACCCCACCCAGGCCCTGCTCGACGCATTCACCATCCGGCGCAAGCTCAGGGGACCGGACGCACGAGGGAGCGGCCTGGACGACATCCGGGTCACGATCGTCGGGGACGTGCTGCACAGCCGGGTGGCCCGGTCCAACGTGCTGCTGCTGAGCAGCCTCGGCGCACAGGTGACCCTGGCCGCACCGCCCACCTTGCTGCCCCTGGCCGTCGACGCCTGGCCGTGCGCGGTGAGCTACGACCTGGATAGCGAGCTACCCAAGAGCGACGTGGTGATGATGCTGCGCGTCCAGCAGGAACGGATGAACGCGGCTTACTTCCCCAGCGTGCGCGAGTACAGCCGCCGCTACGGGCTGGACACCGCGCGCATGGCCCGGCTGCCCGACCACGCCATCGTGATGCACCCCGGGCCGATGAACCGGGGCGTGGAGATTGCCGCCGAGGTGGCTGACTCGGCGCGTTCCACGATTGTGGATCAGGTGGCCAACGGGGTCACCACCCGGATGGCCGTGCTGTATCTGCTGCTGGGCGGCACCGAGTTCCCGGAGGTGGCCTCATGACGTCCAGCTGGCTTATCACGGGCGCCCAGGGCGCAGGGCGCGACGGCGGAGTCGCCGACATCTTGATCCGCGACGGAGCCATCACCGACATCGGGACCGGGCTCAGCGACGCGGGCGCCCAGGTGCTCGACGCGGCCGGCCTGGTCGCGCTGCCCGGCCTGGTCGACCTGCACACCCACCTGCGCGAGCCGGGCCGGGAGGACGCCGAGACGGTCGAGACCGGAACCCGCGCGGCTGCCCTGGGCGGCTACACCGCGGTGCACGCCATGGCCAACACCGAACCCGTCGCCGACACTGCCGGGGTGGTTGAGCAGGTCTGGCGGCTCGGCCGCGCGGCGGGCTACTGCGACGTCCAGCCGGTCGGCGCGGTCACCGTCGGGCTGGGCGGGACCCGGCTGGCCGAGCTAGGCACCATGGCCGACTCGGCGGCACGCGTCCGGGTCTTCTCCGACGACGGCCGGTGTGTAGCCGACCCGCTGCTCATGCGCCGGGCCCTGGAGTACGTCAAGGCCTTCGACGGAGTGATCGCCCAGCACGCGCAGGACCCGCGGCTCACCGAGGGCGCACAGCTCAACGAGGGTGAGACGTCGGGTCGCCTGGGGCTGGCCGGCTGGCCAGCCGTGGCCGAGGAGGCGATCATCGCCCGCGACTGCCTGCTCGCGGCGCACGTGGGCTCCGCGCTGCACGTCTGCCACGTGTCCACCGCGGGCTCCGCGGAGATCATCCGCTGGGCGAAATCCAAGGGCTGGCCGGTCACCGCCGAGGTCACGCCGCACCACCTGCTGCTGACCGACGATCTCGCGACCGGCTATGACCCGGTGTTCAAGGTCAACCCGCCGCTGCGCACCGCGGCCGACGTGGCCGAGCTGCGGCGCGCGCTGGCCGACGGCACCATCGACTGCGTGGCCACCGACCACGCCCCGCACCCGGTGGAGGCCAAGGAGACCGAGTGGTCGGAGGCGGCCTTCGGCATGACCGGGCTGGAGACCGCACTGCGCGTGGTCCAGCTGGCCATGGTGGACACCGGGCTGCTGGACTGGCCGGGCATCGCCGACCGGATGTCGGTCCGCCCGGCCCGGATCGGACGGCTGACCGGCCACGGCGCCCCCCTCGCGATCGGCGGACCGGCCCACCTGACCCTGTACGACCCCACGGCACCGGCCGAAGCGGTGAGCCCGGTTGGCGCGTCCAAGAGCCGCAACACCCCGTTCGCGGGGATGGCGCTGCCCGGCCGGGTGGTGGCGACGTTCCTGCGCGGCACGCCGACCGTGCTCGACGGAAAGCTCGCCTGAGATGGCCAACACTGAGATGGCCAACACTGAGATGGCCAACACTGATATGGCCGGCCAGCCCGCTCTCCTGATGCTCGAGGACGGCACCGCGCTGCACGGGACCGCGTTCGGCGCGGACGGCGAGACGTTCGGCGAGATGGTCTTCAACACCGGCATGACCGGCTACCAGGAGACGCTGACCGATCCCTCGTACTGCCGCCAGATCGTGGCCATGACCGCCCCGCACATCGGCAACACCGGGGTCAACGACGAAGACCCCGAGTCCGGCCAGGTCTGGGTCAGCGGCTACGTGATCCGCGAGCCGGCCAGGCTGGCCTCCAGCTGGCGGGCCACCCGGGACCTGGACGCCTACCTCCGCGCGGAGGGCGTGCCCGGCATCGCCGTCCGCGGTACCCGGCTGCTGACCAGGCGGGTCCGCGAGCAGGGCGCCATGCGGGCGGCGATCAGCACCGTGGAGACCAGCCCGGAACGCCTGCTCGAGCGAGTGCTGGCCAGCCCGCACATGACCGGCGCCGACCTGGCCCGGGTGGTCAGCACGCCCGAGCCCTACACGGTGCCGCCGGATGGGCCAGCGCGATACCGCGTGGTGGCCGTCGACCTGGGCATCAAGGCCTCCACCCCGCGTCACCTGGCGGCCCGGGGCTGCGAGGTCGTCGTGGTCCCGGCCACCACGACCGCCACGCAGATCCTGGCCCACGCACCAGATGGGGTGTTCTTCAGCAACGGCCCCGGCGATCCGGCCGCGGCCACCTATGCGGTCGACGCCATGCGCGGGGTCCTGGACGCCGGCCTGCCCACCTTCGGCATCTGCCTGGGCAGCCAGATCCTGGCCCTGGCCCTGGGACTGCGGACCTACAAGCTCCGCTACGGGCACCGCGGCGTAAACCAGCCGATCATGGACCTGACCACCGGCCGGGTCTACATCACCAGCCACAACCACGGCTTCGCCGCCGCCCTGCCCGGCGACACGCACGACGTCGTTGCGGCAACCACGTCGTCAGGTGCGCGTCGTTGCGGCAACGACGTCGTTGAGCCGGGTTTGCACGAGCAGGCCACCTGGGCACATGTACCTGAGCAAGCGCGGCAGCCGTTCGACACCCCGTACGGGCCGGCCGTGGTCAGCCACGTCAACCTCAACGACGGCGTGGTCGAGGGCCTGCGGCTGCGGGAGCGGCCGGTGTTCAGCGTGCAGTACCACCCCGAGGCCGCCCCCGGCCCGCACGACGCCGCCGACCACTTCGACCAGTTCTGCGCCCTGCTGGAAAGGGGGAACGGTGCCGCGTCGTGAGGACCTCAGGTCAGTGCTCGTCATCGGGTCGGGCCCGATCGTCATCGGGCAGGGCTGCGAATTCGACTACTCAGGCACGCAGGCCTGCCGTGTCCTCAAGAGCGAGGGGATCAGGGTCAGCCTGGTCAACTCCAACCCGGCCACGATCATGACCGACCCGGAGTTCGCCGACGCCACCTACGTGGAGCCGATCACCACCGAGACGCTGGAGAAGGTCATCGCGATCCAGCGCCCTGACGCGGTGCTGCCCACCCTGGGCGGCCAGACCGCGCTCAACGCCGCCGTCGCGCTGCACGACCGCGGCATCTTGCACAAGTACAACGTCGAGCTGATCGGCGCCAACATCGACGCGATCCGGGCGGGGGAGGACCGCGAGCGGTTCAAGGACATCGTGACCGGGCTGGGCGCCGAGGTGCCGGCCAGCCAGATCTGCCGCGATCTGGACGAGTGCCTCGCGGTCGCAAAAACCCTGGGCTACCCGGTCGTGGTCCGGCCGAGTTTCACCCTGGGCGGCCTCGGGTCGGGCATCGCCAGGACCGAGGAAGACCTGCGGCGCATCGCCAGCGCCGGCCTGGACGCCAGCCCCACCCATGAGGTCCTGCTCGAGGAGAGCATCCTGGGCTGGAAGGAGTTCGAGCTCGAGCTGATGCGCGACCAGAAAGACAACGTGGTCGTGGTCTGCTCCATCGAGAACATCGACCCGATGGGCGTGCACACCGGCGACAGCGTCACCGTCGCGCCCGCGATGACGCTCACTGACCGCGAGTACCAAAATATGCGTGACACCGCGATCGCCATCATGCGCGCGGTCGGCGTGGACACCGGCGGCTGCAACATCCAGTTCGCGGTCGAGCCGCGTACCGGCCGGATGGTGGTCATCGAGATGAACCCGCGCGTGTCGCGGAGCAGCGCGCTGGCCTCCAAGGCCACCGGCTTCCCCATCGCGAAGATCGCCGCTCGGCTGGCCATCGGGTACACCCTGGACGAGATCCCGAACGACATCACCGGCCAGACCCCGGCCTGCTTCGAGCCCGCGCTGGACTACGTGGTGGTCAAGGTGCCGCGGTTCGCGTTCGAGAAATTCCCGGGCGCCGATCCCACGCTCACCACCCACATGAAGAGCGTGGGGGAGGCGATGGCCATCGGCCGGAGCTTCCCGGAGGCGCTGCAGAAAGCGCTGAGGAGCCTGGAGAGTAACCACGGTCCGTTCGGCTTCCAAGAAGGCCCCCCGCCAGATGCGGACCGCCTGCTGCGCGCGGCCGGGACCCCGCACGACGGCCGCCTGAACACCATTCACCGAGCGTTGCGGGCGGGCGCCAGCCCCGCGGACATCGCCACTACCACGGGCATCGACCCCTGGTTCATCGAGCAGATCCAGCACATCAACCACGTCGCCGACCAACTCAAGAACGCGTCGGCGCTGGACGCCCGCACGCTCACCACCGCCAAGCAGAACGGGTTCTCCGACGCGCAGATCGCCGAGCTGCGCGGCACCACGGAGACGGTGATCCGGGAGATCCGCTGGGGTCTTGGCGTGCGCCCGGTGTACCACGCGGTCGACACCTGCGCGGCCGAGTTCGCCGCCCGCACCCCGTACCTGTACTCCACCTACGACGACGAGACCGAGGTCGCGCGCGGCGACAAACCCAAGGTGATCATCTTGGGCAGTGGGCCGAACCGGATCGGCCAGGGCATCGAGTTCGACTACGCCTGCGTGCACGCGTCCTTCGCGCTGGCCGAGGCCGGTTACGAGACCGTCATGGTCAACTGCAACCCGGAGACCGTCTCCACCGACTACGACACCTCCGGACGGCTGTACTTCGAGCCGCTCACCCTGGAGGACGTGCTCGAGGTGGTCCACGCCGAACAGCAAAGCGGGACGGTCACGGGCGTGATCGTGCAACTCGGCGGGCAGACTCCGCTGGGCCTGGCCCGGGCCCTGGAAGCCGCCCGCGTCCCGGTGGTCGGCACTTCGCCGCAGGCCATCCACCTGGCCGAGGACCGCGCCGCGTTCGCCGAGGTCCTCAACCAGGCCGGGCTGACCGCGCCCAGGTACGGCACGGCCACCACGGAAGCCCAAGCGGTGAGCATCGCCCGCGAGATCGGCTATCCGGTGCTGGTCCGGCCCTCGTACGTACTCGGCGGGCGCGGCATGGAAATCGTCTATGACGACACCACGCTGCGTTCGTACGTATCCAGAGCCACTCAGGTGAGCCCAGGCCACCCGGTGCTCATCGACCGGTTCCTCGACGACGCGATCGAGATCGACGTCGACGCCCTCTACGACGGATCCGAGCTGTACCTCGGCGGCGTAATGGAGCACATCGAGGAGGCCGGCATCCATTCCGGCGACTCGGCCTGCGCGCTGCCGCCGATCACCATCGGACGCGGCGACATCGCGCAGATCCGCGCCGCTACCGAAGCCATCGCGAACGGTGTAGGCGTGCGCGGCCTGCTGAACGTCCAGTACGCCATGGCCGGGGGGGTGCTGTACGTGCTCGAGGCCAACCCGCGGGCCTCGCGCACGGTGCCGTTCGTGTCCAAGGCCACGGCCGTTCCGCTGGCCAAGGCCGCGGCCCGCATCATGCTGGGCGCCACCATCGCCGATCTGCGCGCGGAAGGCCTGCTCCAGGCGGAAAGCGACGGGGGTGACCTGCCGCTGGACGCGCCGGTCGCGGTCAAGGAGGCGGTACTGCCGTTCGGGCGGTTCCGTGATCCGGGTGGCCAGGGCGTCGACACGGTGCTCGGCCCCGAGATGCGCTCCACCGGCGAGGTGATGGGGATCGACGTGATGTTCGGCACGGCCTACGCGAAATCCCAGGCCGCCGTGTACGGTTCGCTGCCCGTGAAAGGCCGGGTCTTCGTGTCGGTCGCGAACCGGGACAAACGGTCCATGATCTTTCCGGTCAAGCGCCTCGCCGACCTGGGGTTCGAGATCTGGGCGACGGACGGAACGGCGGAGGTGCTGCGCCGCAACGGGGTTCATGCCAAGATCGTGCGAAAGCACGGCGACGGCGCGGGGCCCGATGGCGAGCCGACCGTGGTGACGCGGATTCTCGCTGGCGAGGTGGACCTGATCGTGAATACGCCGTTCGGCAGTCCCGGGCAGTCCGGCCCCCGGCTCGACGGCTACGAGATCCGTACCGCCGCGGTCCGCCGCGGTATCCCGTGCGTGACCACGGTGGCTGGCCTGGCCGCCGCCGTGCAGGGCATCGAAGCCGTCAGCCGCGGCGAAATCGGCGTGCGGTCGCTCCAGGAACACGCCGCGCTGCTGCGCACGCCCCGTGAGTGAGGCGCTGTGAGTGAGGCGGCCGCGGGACCGGTCCAGGTCCGGGCCACGGTGCTGACCCTGCGGCGCGTGGACGCCTATCACGCGCTGACCCTGGTCGCCCCGGCCATCGCCACCAGGTTCCGGCCTGGCCAGTTCGTCACGATCGCGGTCGGCGGTCCGGATAGCGCCATGCTGGGCCGGCGAGCGTTCGTGGTGCACGACGTACGTCCCGACCACGGCGGCACCGTGGAGTTCGTGTTCGAGGCCACCGGACCGGGCACCCGGTGGCTGGCCGGGCTGCGCGCCCGGGACATCCTGGACGCCGTGGGCCCGCTGGGCCGGCCGTTCCCGGTGCCGAAGAGCCCGTCCCGCTGCCTGCTGCTCGGGGTCGGCTACGGCAGCGCGCCGCTGTTCGCGCTGGCGGCCAAGCTCGCCGATCGCGCCTGCAGCGTCGACTTCCTGCTCGGCGGACAAAGCGCGGACCGGGTGTTCGGCGCGCTGACCGCGCGCCGTTCGGGCCGCAGCGCCACGATCACCACCGCCGACGGCTCGCTGGGCGCCCGCGGCCCGGTCACCGTCATGCTGGAGCAGATCATCCGCGAGGCGCGCACCGAGGTGATCTACGCCAGCGCGCCGGTGCCCGTGCTGCGCGACGTGACCGCGCTGGCCGCCCGGTACGCGATCCCCGTGCAGGCCTCGGTGGATGTGCCCATGGCCTGCGGGATCGGCGTCTGCATGGGTTGCGTGCTACCCGTGACCGGGACCGACGGGATCACCCGGATCGTCCGTGCGTGCGTAGATGGCCCGGTCTTCCGCGCCAACCTGGTCCGCTGGGATGACGTGGGCACGATCCCGTTCGACGCGCTCGGCGCGCCCGGCTGGAAGCCGAAGGCCGAGGGGCACTTGCATGCCGGCTGACATGCGGGCCCGGCTCGGGCCGCTCGAGCTGCCCAATCCGGTCCTGGCCGCCGCGGGCTGCGCGGGCGCGGGCCGCGAAGTGGCGCAGTTCATCGACGTTGCCCGGGTCGGTGCGATCATCAGCAAGTCGATCATGACCGAGCCGCGGACCGGCAACCCCGCGCCCCGGCTGGCCGAAACGCCGAGCGGGCTGCTGAATTCAGTGGGCTTGCAGGGTCCGGGCATCGACGCGTTCCTGCAGCGCGACCTGCCGTGGCTGCTGTCGCACGGCGCGCGGGTGGTGGTCTCGATCGCCGGCCAGACCGTACGCGAGTACGGCACGCTGGCCGCCCGGCTGTCCGACGCGGCGGGCGTGGCCGCGGTGGAGATCAACCTGTCCTGCCCGAACGCCGAAGAGGCCGGGCGCCTGTTCGCCCTGGACCCGGCGATCGCGGGATCGGTGGTCGCGGCGGTGCGCACCAGCCTCAGGTACGACATACCGGTGTTCGCTAAGCTGTCGGCGGATGTGACCGACATCGTCGCCGTGGCCGATGCCTGCGTCGCGGCCGGCGCTGACGGGCTCTCGCTGATCAACGTGATGCTCGGCATGGCCATCGATCCGGTGACCATGCGCCCAGCCTTGGCCGGGGCGTACGGCGGCCTGTCCGGGCCAGCCGTCCGGCCGGTCGCCGTGCGCTGCGTATGGCAGGTGGCCGAGGCGTTCCCCGAGGTGCCGATCATCGGAACCGGCGGGGTGCGCACCGGCCGGGACGCGCTGGAACTGCTCCTGGCGGGCGCGTCGCTGATCGGGGTCGGCACCGCGATCGTGCACGATCCGTCGGCGTGCTCGCGGATCGTCCGGGAGCTGGAAGAGGAACTGGCGGCCATCGGCGCGGATCAGATCGCCGACGTCATCGGGCAGGCCCACGGGACGCATGGCCGCCTCGCCCGCGGATTGGCCCGGCGGGCCTAGTGGCCAGCGGCGGGCCTAGCGGTCAAGGTGAGTAAACGGCGCGTGACAGGGCAGGAGCGGAGAGTGGGAGGAGAGGCCGTGAGCAAGCTAGCACCGGTGGCGGTCGCCCTCGATGCCCCTGACCTGGAGACGGCCGCGCGGTGGGCGGCGCTGGTGACGCCGCACGTGAGCACGGTCAAGGTCGGTCTGGAGCTCTACCTGCGCTACGGGCCGCAGGTGGTCGCGACCGTGCGGGGCGCCAGCCGGGTCTCGGTATTTCTCGACCTCAAGCTCCATGACATCCCGGCCACCGTGGCCGGGGCGGCCCGGGCGGTGTCCCGGCTGCGGCCCGATGTGCTGACCGTGCACGCGGCCGGCGGCGCCGATGTCGTCCGCGCGGCCGTCGAAGCGGCGCCGGGCACCATGGTCGCGGCGGTTACCGTGCTGACCTCACTGAGCGACGATGACCTGGGCCAGATCGGGATGACCGGACCGGTGCCGGATACGGTGCTGCGCCTGGCCACCCTCTCGGTGGCGGCGGGCGCCCAGGGTCTGGTCTGCTCTCCCCGCGAGGTCTCCGCGGTCCGGGCGGAGGTCGGTCCTGGGGTGACCCTGATCACGCCGGGGGTCCGGCCCGCGGGCGCCCAGGCAGATGACCAGGCCCGGGTGGCGACGCCCGAGGAGGCCATGCTGGCCGGCGCGGATCTGCTGGTGATCGGCGGGCCGATCACCCGGGCCTCGGACCCGGGGGCGGCCGCCGCCGCCATCGCCGCGTCGCTCCGCCGGGCCAGCGTCGCCCGTCATCCGGCCTGAACCCGCCACGCGGCCTGAACCCGCCACGCGGCCTGAACCCGCCACCCGGCCGCCCCGGACGCGTGCCGGGAAAACTTTCGGCGAGAGGTTGAGTGACCTGGGGTGACACACAGCTTACGCAGCGAGTAGTATGCCCAGGAAGCTCATCGGAACCCAGATAGTGCCAGACGTGGACAAAGCACCCAGATGGCCTCGGAAGTCACTTGGGTTGCCTAGTTTCACTGCATCAGCTCAAAAAGTAGTAATTCGGGATCGAAGCGAGCGCCAGCCATCGTGAGTCAAGGCGAAGACTGTCGGCGGAACGGGCCGGTTCGGCGGACCCGAATTAGACCGCCGGCAACCCCCGCGGAGCGCGGATATGTATGACGATTCCACGACGCGCCGGGCGGGTGGTCATCAGCCCGGACATAGATGGCATACGCTGGTGCCTTGCAGCTTGACCGCGAAATATCGTCTGGTGAGACCCCTCGGTGAGGCCCAGCCCCCAGCGTTGATAACTCTAAGTAATAGACACCTTACCATGAGTAATATATTTCAATTTGTGATGACGTAAACGGGGATTTGCGTTGCCGAAAGGGTACGTGATTGGCTAGTTTCCCCTCCCGACAAACCTTTTTCCAACGAAACCCGAGGTGACCCCGAGTGGCTCTTCCTCCCCTCACTCCTGAAGAACGTGCGGCGGCACTGGAGAAGGCTGCCCGCGCACGCAAAGAACGCGCCGAGGTGAAGAATCGCCTCAAGCGCGGGGCTACAACCTTGTCCGATGTCATCAAGGAAGGTTCCACTGATGACGTGGTTGGCAAGATGAAGGTCTCGGCTCTGCTTGAGTCTCTGCCTGGCGTGGGCAAGGTGCGGGCAAAGCAGATCATGGAAAGACTAGGCATAGCGGAATCGCGTCGCGTGCGCGGGCTAGGCACCAACCAGCGCTCCGCGCTTGAGCAAGAGTTCGGTGCCGATATCTGAACCGCGCGGCAGACGGGAGCGAACCCCTAGCGGAGCCGCGGTCGCGACCCCGGTGTATTCGCGGCTGACCGTGCTCTCCGGGCCCTCCGGGGTCGGGAAGAGCACGGTCATCGCCGAACTCCGCAGGATTAGCCCCGACATCTGGATTTCCGTGTCGGTCACGACACGTCATCCGCGGCCGGGGGAAGTAGACGGCCGCGAATACCGCTTTGTCGACGACAGCGAGTTCGACCGGCTGATCGCCGGGGGAGCGCTGTTGGAGTGGGCGCGGTTTGCCGGTCACCGGTACGGCACGCCGCGCGCGCCGCTGAACGAGAAGCTCGAGGCGGGCGTGGCCTGCCTGCTGGAGATCGACGTGGCCGGGGCTCGGCAGGTCAGGCAGGCTGCGCCCGACGCCCGGCTGGTCTTCCTCGCTCCGCCATCCTGGGACGAGCTGGTCCGCAGGCTCACCGGGAGAGGCACCGAGCCGCCCGAGGTGCTGGCCCGCCGGCTGGCGGCCGCCGAGGACGAGCTCGCCGCCGCCCCGGAGTTCGAGATCACGCTGGTGAACACATCCGTCCAGGATGTGTGCCGCCAGCTGATAGCCTTGATGGAGCAGTGAACAACGGAAGGCACAACGTGGCAGGGACTCAAGTCGCCGACGGCATCATCAACCCGCCGATCGACGAGCTTCTCGATGTCGTGGACAGCAAGTACCGGCTGGTGATCATGGCCGCGAAGCGTGCACGGCAGATCAACGCGTATTACTCGCAGCTCGGCGAAGGGCTGCTGGAGTACGTCGGCCCGCTGGTCGAGACGCGCAGCCAGGAGAAGCCGCTGTCCATCTCGCTTCGTGAGATCAAGGAACGGCTGCTCAACGTGGAAGCCACCGAGGGCTAGCTCAACCACGGCCATGCCGTCGCCGGCCCGAGTCATTCTGGGCATCGGCGCCGGCATTGCTGCGTATAAGGCCTGCGAGCTGCTCAGGCTGCTGACCGAATCCGGTCACCGGGTCCGGGTCGTGCCCACCGCCGATGCCCTCCGGTTCGTCGGCGAGCCCACCTGGGCCGCGCTGTCCGGCGAACCGGTCACCACCGACGTCTGGACCGGCGTCTCCGACGTGCCCCACGTCCGGCTCGGCCAGTCGGCCGACCTGGTCCTGGTCGCCCCGGCCACCGCCGACCTGCTGGCCCGGGCCGCGGCCGGAATGGCCGGTGACCTGCTGACCGCCACGCTGCTGACCGCCAGGTGCCCGGTGCTGTACGCGCCCGCCATGCATACCGAGATGTGGGAGCACCCGGCCACCCAGGCCAACGTCGCGCTGCTGCGCAGCCGTGGAGCGGTGGTGCTCGAGCCCGCGGCCGGCCGTCTCACCGGCGCGGACAGCGGCGCGGGCCGGCTGCCCGAGCCGCCCGAGATCTTCGCCGCGGCCGTGCGCCTGCTCCGCGACGGCCGTCTTGACGACCTGGCCGGGCGCCGCGTGGTCGTGTCGGCGGGCGGCACCCGTGAGGAGATCGATCCGGTGCGGTTCATCGGCAACTGGTCGACCGGAACCCAGGGCTACGCGCTGGCCCGGACCGCCGTGACCCGGGGCGCCAAGGTGACCGTGATCGCGGCCAACGTCGCGCTGCCCGATCCGGCCGGGGTCAAGGTCATCCGGGTTGTCTCGGCGGTTCAGATGCGCGACGCCGTGCTGGCCGCCGCGGCCGGAGCCGATGTGGTGGTCATGGCGGCCGCGGTGGCCGACTACCGCCCCGCGACCCGGCACGAAGGCAAGATCAAGAAGGATGGCCAGCCGCCCGAGCCGCTGCGCCTGGTCGAGAATCCGGACATCCTGGCCGCGCTGGCCGCGCAGCGAGATCCCGGCGGCACCCGCCCGGTGCTGGTCGGGTTCGCCGCCGAGACCGACACCTCCGAGCAGGCGGCCCGGGCCAAGCTGGCCCGCAAGGGGTGTGACCTGCTGGTCGTCAACGCGGTGGGGAACGGGCTCGGGTTCGGCACGCCGGACAACGAGGCGGTCGTCTACGGCGCGGACGGGAGCGCCACCCGGATCGCCCGCGGACCCAAGGAAGCGCTCGCGAACGTGGTCTGGGACCTGGCCGCTGACAACCTGGAGTGACCGCTGCGCGTCAAACCCGACAGGCAGCGGCCATTCCGAAGTAAACCGGCAGCCTGGTAACTCCGGGTAGAATCGCCGCAGTTACCCGGGTCCTAGGAGGGGAAAGCGAGTGGCGCGTCGCCTGTTTACTTCTGAGTCGGTGACCGAGGGTCATCCCGACAAGATGGCCGACCAGATCAGTGACGCCATCCTCGACGCCATGATCAAGGACGATCCGGGCAGCCGGGTCGCGGTGGAGACGCTGATCACCACCGGCCAGGTCCACGTGGCCGGCGAGGTCACCACCCAGACCTACGTCGACATTCCCGGCATCATCCGGGACAAGATCCTCGAGATCGGCTACGACTCCTCGGCCAAGGGCTACGACGGCGCGTCCTGCGGCGTGTCGGTCTCCATCGGCTCCCAGTCCCCGGACATCGCCCAGGGCGTCAACGACGCGTACGAATACCGCGAGGGCGAGGGCGCCGACGACTTCGACCGCCAGGGTGCGGGCGACCAGGGACTGATGTTCGGCTACGCGTGCCGCGAGACGCCCGAGCTGATGCCGC
This sequence comes from uncultured Actinomycetes bacterium, assembly GCA_963787645.1. Classification (GTDB taxonomy): domain Bacteria; phylum Actinomycetota; class Actinomycetes; order Streptosporangiales; family Streptosporangiaceae; genus Palsa-504. The sequence goes on from CAWBDS010000002.1 coordinate 536,412, forward strand.
TGCCGATCATGCTCGCGCACAAGCTGGCCAAGCAGCTGTCCGAGGTGCGCCGCTCGGGCACCGTGCCGTACCTGCGCCCGGACGGCAAGACCCAGGTCACCATCGAGTACTCCGGCGACCGGCCGGTCCGGCTGGACACGGTGGTGGTCTCCACCCAGCACGCGCCGGACATCAACCTCAAGGAACTGCTCGCCCCGGACATCCAGGACTACGTGGTCCAGCCCGTCCTGGCCGACGCTCAGATCGACACCGAGGGCTTCCGGCTGCTGGTCAACCCGACCGGCCGCTTCGAGATCGGCGGCCCCATGGGTGACGCCGGGCTGACCGGTCGCAAGATCATCATCGACACCTACGGCGGCATGGCCCGGCACGGCGGAGGCGCGTTCTCCGGCAAGGACCCGTCCAAGGTCGACCGCAGCGCCGCCTACGCGATGCGCTGGGTGGCCAAGAACGTGGTCGCCGCGGGTCTGGCCGACCGATGCGAGGCCCAGGTGGCGTACGCGATCGGCAAGGCCGTGCCGGTCGGGCTGTTCGTCGAGTGCTTCGGCACCGAGAAGGTGCCCGTTGAGCGGATCCAGGACGCCGTCCTGAAGGTCTTCGACCTGCGGCCGCGCGCCATCATCTACGCGCTGGACCTGCTCCGCCCGATCTATGCGCAGACCGCCGCCTACGGGCACTTCGGCCGCACTGAGCTCGACTTCTGCTGGGAGCGCGTCGACCGCGCCGATCAACTGCGCGCCGCCGCCGGCGCCTGATTTTCATCCCGAACGGACCGTTGTTCGTGCCCCGGGCCGCGTTCGCGCCGTCCCGGGCTAACGTGTCGATGAGTCGTGGGCGGGGGCATCTTCAGGGCTGGCTGCCGTGCCCGGCCAGGGGGGCCAGGGCGCTGGCGACTCGCTGGCATCGAACGGGGTCGCTCGTGAAGCCGTTCTGCAGTCCCCAGAGCCAGTAGTCGATGGAGCGGACGAAGGCCCACGCGGTGGCTTTGGCCCGGTCCAGCTGCCCGCTGTCGACGAAGATGCCGAGCAGGCCGGTGATGGCCTGCGGATCGTGAAGCTCGTCGGCCCGGGTCCATAGCAGTTCCGCCACCGAGCGTTCGGGGGCGCCGACCGCTGCCGCAGGGTCGATCGCCACCCACGGCTGGCCGGGTCGCTGGCTGGCCAGGAGGGCACAGCGGCCAGCCATGCCCTTCCCGCCGGGGAACCGGCGGCAGCCAAGTCGGTGGCGGCCAGGTCCGCCAGGTCTTGCACCGGCACTGAGCCTTCCTTCTTTCGCTCCCCGCATCGTCAAACCTACAGCTCACAGCCCCACGACTGAGCCGGGCCCGCCGCGTGACTCGCCCTTGACCGTGCCGCACACCCGCCGCATACCCGAACTCAGGTACAGGCACTCCATGATCATGAAGGGTTTTGTACTCTATAGGACCTAAAAGTCTTCGTGATCATGGAAATCCGTGCTACAGCATAAGCATCGCCCGGGTTCTGGTAGGACGGAACCGTGGTGAAGGGGCCCAAGGACCAGACGGTCAGCGAGCGGCTGCCGGTTGCCCGGGTGGCGGTCGACATTTCCCTCGCCCACCTGGACCGGCCCTTCGACTACCTGGTCCCGGCCAGCATGGACCAGAGCGCCGTGCCCGGCTGCCGGGTCCGAGTCAGGTTCGCCGGCCAACTGGTCGACGGCTACCTACTGGACCGCGCGCAGACCAGCGAGCACCAGGGCAAGCTGGCCTGGCTGGAGCGGGTGATCTCTCCCGAGCCGGTGCTCACCCCCGAGACCTTCACCCTGGCCCGCGCGGTAGCCGACCGGTACGCGGGCACGCTGGCCGATGTGCTACGGCTGGCCATCCCGCCCCGGCACGCCACCGCCGAACGCGAAGCCCCGCCCCGCCCCGCCGGCCCCGCAGGCGCCCCACCCGACCCCGCAGGCGCCCCACCCGACCCCGCAGGCGCCCCACCCGACCCCGCAGGCGCCCCACCCGACCCCGCAGGCGCCCCACCCGACCCCGCAGGCGCCCCACCCGACCCCATAGCCTCCCGGCCCGAGCCTGGCTCCTGGATCCGGTACCCGGCCGGAGAGGCGTTTCTGGCCGCGCTGGCCGAGGGCCGCCCGGTCCGCGCCGCCTGGTCGGCGCTGCCCGGCCCGCAGTGGCCCACCGAGATCGCCACCGCCGCCGCCACCACCGCCGCGGCGGACCGCGGCGCGGTCATTGTCGTGCCCGACGCTCGCGACCTGGCTCGCGTCGACGCCGCGCTGACCGCCGTGAACCAGGGATCCGAGAGGCACGTCTGCCTGACCGCCGATCTCGGCCCGGCCGAGCGCTACCGGCGCTGGCTGGCCGTGTTGCGCGGCACGGTCCGGGTGGTGGCGGGCACCAGGGCCGCGATGTTCGCCCCGGTCTGCCGCCTCGGCCTGGTTGTCCTCTGGGATGACGGCGACGACCTGCACGCCGAGCCCCGGGCTCCGTACCCGAACGCCCGCGAGGTGCTGGCCCTGCGCGCGCATCGCAGCGGTGCCGCCGCCCTGATCGGCGGGTTCGCCCGGACCACTGAGCTGACCCAGCTCGTCGCGGCCGGGTGGGCCAAGCCGCTGACCGGCCGGCCCGAAGTCCTGCGCCAGGTCGCGCCCCGAGTCCGCGCCGCGCCGGACGAGGCCGAACTAGCCAGAGACGCCGCGGCCATGACCGCCCGCCTGCCCAGCCTCGCCCTGCGCACCGCCCGCACCGCCCTGACCGGCGACGCCCGCACCAACAGCGCCCGCACCGCCAACGCCCGCACCGGCGACGCCCGAGTCGTCCAGCACAACGACGCCCTGCCCCCCGGACCGGTCCTGGTTCAGGTTCCCCGGCGCGGCTACCTGGCCGCCATCGCGTGTGCCCGGTGCCGTGCCCAGGCCCGGTGCGCCGTATGCGGCGGGCCGCTGCACGTCGGCGGCTCTCACGAGGTGCCGGGCTGCCGCTGGTGCGGCGCGCTCGCGGCGGACTGGGCGTGCCCGCGATGCGGATCCGACCGGTTGCGCGCACTGATCACCGGCGCCGCCCGGACCGCGGAAGAACTGGGCCGCGCCTTTCCCGAGGTCCCCGTCCGCACTTCGGGCGGCGCGCACGTGCTGGCCGAGGTGCCCGCCGAGCCGGTCCTGGTCATCGCCACCCCCGGAGCCGAGCCGGTTGCGGCAGGCGGCTACGCCGCCGCGCTGCTCCTGGACGGCTGGGCGCTGCTCGGCCGGCCGAGCCTGCGGGCCACCGAGGAGACGCTGCGCCGATGGCTGAACGCCGCCGCCCTGGTTCGGCCCGCCGGGTCAGTGGTCGTCCTGGCCGATGCGTCGCTGCCCGCCGTCCAGGCCCTGGTCCGCTGGGACCCGGTTGGTTTCGCCGAACGGGAATTGGCCGAACGAACCGAGCTGGGCTTCCCGCCCGCCGTGCGGATGGCGGCCGTCACCGGCCCGTCGACCGCGGTCGCGGAATTTGTCGGCTCGGCCGCGCTGCCAGACCGGGCCGAGATCCTGGGACCGGTCCCGGTGGAGATCCCGGGACCGGCCGGGCCGAACGGCGCGGAACCCGATCCCGAGCCTGCCGAACGCGCGCTGATCAGGATCCCGCGCACCGACGGCCTCGCTCTGGCCCGCGCGCTGCACGCCGCGCAGGCGGCCCGAAGCGCCCGCAAGGACGGCGCCGCCGTACGTGTTCAGCTCGACCCGGCCGAGGTTGCCTGACGGATAAACTGGGACCGACGGTGTGTCGCCGTCATGCGTCCAGGAGGTTTCGTGAGCGTCAAGCCGATCCGTCTCTTCGGAGACCCGGTGCTGCGCACCCCGGCCGAGCCGGTGCGTGACTTCGATGCCGAGCTGCGTCGGCTGGTCAAGGACCTCACCGAGACCATGCTGGACGCGCCCGGGGTCGGCCTGGCCGCGCCGCAGATCGGCGTGGGGCTGCGGGTCTTCACCTACCACGTGGACGATCATGAGCCTGGTCACCTGATCAACCCCTCGCTCGACCTGTCCGGCGAGGAGGACGAGGACGACGAAGGCTGCCTGTCGTTTCCCGGCCTGGCCTATCCGGTCAAGCGCGCCTACGGGGTGGTGGCCGCCGGCTTCAACATGTACGGCGACCCGGTGACTGTGCAGGGCACCGAGCTGCTGGCCCGCTGCATCCAGCACGAGACCGATCACCTGGACGGCATCTTGTTCATCGACCGGATGGACCCGGCCCAGCGCAAGCAGGCCATGAAGGCCATCCGCGAAGCCGAATGGTGGGGCGACCCCATCCCCAAGGTGAAGGTCTCCCCGCACGAGACCCTCGGGCGGGCCCTGTAACCGATGCGCCTGGTGTTCGTAGGTACCCCGCAGACGGCGGTACCGTCACTTGATGCGCTGCTGGCCTCACGGCACGAGGTCGTGGCGGTGCTGACCCGTCCGGCCGCGCCCGCCGGGCGCGGCCGACATGTCGAGTCGAGCCCGGTGGCCCGGCGCGCCGCCGACGCGGGCCTGGAGGTCCTCGCCCCGGCCCGCGTCCGGGATCCGCTGTTCCTGGACCGGCTGCGCGAGATCGCCCCGGACTGCTGCCCGATGGTCGCCTTCGGGGCGCTGATCCCGCAGGTCGCGCTGGATGTGCCCGCCCACGGCTGGGTCAACCTGCACTTCTCGGTCCTGCCGGCCTGGCGCGGCGCCGCTCCGGTCCAGCACGCGATCCTGCACGGCGACGACGTGACCGGCGCCAGCACCTTCAGCGTCGTCGCCGAGCTGGACGCGGGTGCGGTGTACGGGGTGCTGACCGAACCGGTCCGGCCCGCCGACACCAGCGGCGAACTGCTGGACCGGCTGGCGCACTCCGGCGCGCGGCTGCTCGTGGACACCCTGGACGGGATCGAGGCCGGGACGCTGCAGGCGGTCCCGCAGCCGTCCGAGGGCGTGAGCTTCGCCCCGAAAATCACGACCGCGGACGCGCGGGTGGACTGGAAGCTGCCCGCACACGTCGTCGACCGGCTGATCCGCGCCTGCACGCCAGAGCCGGGAGCATGGACCGAGCACGAGGGCGCCCGGCTGAAGCTCGGCCCGGTGTCGCCCGGCGAGTCGCCCGACGCCCCGGACCTGGCCCCCGGCGAGGTCCTGGCCACTAAACACGGCGTGTTCGCCGGCACGGGCTCGCGCCCGGTACGCCTCGGCGAAGTGCAGGCCGAGGGCAAGCGCCGCATGCAGGCCTCGGACTGGGCCCGCGGCCTGCGCTCCGGCGGCCCGGTGCGGCTCGGCTGACATGGCAGATCGAGCACGACCCTCCCGGCCCCGGACGGCGAAATCCTCCCGACCGCGAGCCGCAGCAGGGTCCTCTCAGCCCCGAGCCGCAGGGTCATCCCAGCCCCGAGCCGCGACCGGCCGGCATCGCGCCGACCCGGCCCGCCGCGCCGCCTACGACGTGCTGCGCGCGGTCGCGGACCGGGACGCCTACGCCAACCTGCTGCTGCCCGCCCTGCTGACCGAACGCGGCCTGACCGGCCGCGACGCTGCCTTCGCCACCGAACTCACCTACGGCACGCTGCGTGGCCGCGGGACTTACGACGCGATCCTGGCCGCCTGCAGCGACCGTGACCAGCTGGACCCGCCGGTGCGCGACGTCCTGCGGCTCGGCGCCCATCAGCTGCTGGCCACCCGGGTCGGCGCGCACGCCGCGGTGGCCACCTCGGTCGACCTGGCCAAGGATGTGTGCGGCCCTCGGCCGTCGGGCTTCGTCAACGCCGTGCTTCGCCGGATCGCCACCCGTGACCTGGACGCCTGGGCCGCGATCGTCGCCCCCAGCCGGGACTGCGACCCGTCCGGCTACCTGGCCGTCCGCCATAGCTACCCGCGCTGGATCGTCGAGGCATTCGGCGACGCGCTGGGCTCGGCCAGCGCCGCCGAGCTGGAGGACGCCCTCGCGGCCGGCAACCTCCGCCCCGACGTGACCCTGGCCGTCACCCCCGGCCGCGCGAACGGCCACCTCCCCGAAGACCGCGGGCTTCCCGCCCCGGCAGACGCCACCCCGACCCGCTGGTCGCCCTACGGCCTGCGCCTGGCCGGCGGCGACCCGGCCCCCTACGTGGCCAGCGGTCAGGCCGTCGTCCAGGATGAAGCCAGCCAGCTCGCCGCGCTCGCCCTGACCCGCGCCAGCTTCGCTCCAGACAGCGCCGCCCCAGACAGCACCGCCCCAGACAGCACCGCCAGCGACTCGGCCGACACCGCGAGCGTAACGGACGGCAGGTGGCTCGACCTGTGCGCGGGTCCCGGCGGCAAGGCCCGCCTGCTGGCCGGGCTCGCCGCCGAGCGCGGTGGCCGCCTGGTCGCCTCCGACCTCCGGCCGCACCGGGCCGGGCAGGTCCAGGCCGTGCTGCGGCGCGCCGAACTCGCGCCCGCCGTGATCGCCGCCGACGGGCGGCGCGTCCCGTGGCGCCCCGCCACGTTTGACCGCGTGCTGGCCGACGTCCCCTGCTCGAACCTGGGCTCGCTACGCCGCCGTCCCGAAGCCCGCTGGCGCAAGACTCCCGAGGACCTGCCCGAGCTGACCGCCGTGCAGCGTGACCTGCTGGACGCGGCGATCGAGTCGGTCAGGCCCGGCGGCGTGGTCGCCTACGTGACCTGCTCGCCGCACCTGGCCGAGACCCGCGACGTGGTCACCGACGTGGTCGCCCGCCGCGGCGACGTCACCATCCTCGATGCACCCGCCGTGCTCGCCGACGTCCCCGGCCTGCGCGCCAGCGATCCGCGGTTCGCCCAGTTCTGGCCGCACCGCCACGGCACCGACGCGATCTTCCTCGCGCTCCTCAGGCGCGACTGAGCGCCCGCTTGCGGCCCAGCCGGGCGTTCCCGATGTCGGCCCGCTGGCCCTGGGCGTAACCAGCTGAGTAGCCCCGGCCGCTGTAGGTGATGCGGGTCTTGCGGGTCACCGGATAGGCCTCGTCCAGCTGGCGCCGGATGACCACGGCCCGGTCGGCCAGCACCAGCGCGGTGCTCGGCCCGGACTGCTCCTCGTTCTCGGCACTGGTAGCGGCGCGATCCTCGGCCGACCGGACCCGGGTGATCACGGCGGTGACGAAGCCGAGCAGCCAGCTCCGCCGCCAGGCCCGCGCGCTGCGCACCCCGTCCGGAACCACCGCGGCGGCCAGCCCGCGGGCCATCTGGAGCAGCAGCGAGGTGTACAAGATGTCGGCCCGCTCCAGGTCCGAGGCATAGCCGAACACGTGGATGCGCGCCCCCGGCCCGCTGGTGTGCAGCAGGACGCACTGACACCGCATCGCGCCAGCCAGCCCGGCCAGCAGGTGCGCGCGGACCTGGGCCCACGGGTTGTCAACGTCAATGACCCGGCTGCTCGGCCGGTCGGTCTCCGGGCGGGACGCGGCCAGCCGGGCCCGGTCGATGCCGTAGCGGGCCATCAGCTCGGCGGCCTTGGCGGTCAGCGCCTCAGCCTCGGGCGGGGTCACCCCCTCGGCCTCGGCCTTGGCCAGCAGCTTGCGCACCCGGTCGAGCAGCGCGCTGGGCGGTTCTGATGGCATGAGCATCCTCCAGGTCGTACTAAGTCGAACTCAGTATCGAACTGTACTCCCACCTAACGACATTCCCGCTTCCCCCTTCGATGCGCCCGCACCACGCGCTTAGACCATAGGCGGGGGCTACACGCACACCCAGGCAATCTACACTCTGGGCTGTGGGCGTTCAGATCTCACCGAGCATCTTGTCCGCGGACTTTGCCCGGCTCGCCGAGGAAGCCGCGGCGGTGGCGGGCGTCGCCGACTGGCTGCACGTGGATGTCATGGACAACCACTTCGTGCCCAATCTGACCCTGGGCCTGCCCGTGGTGGAGTCGCTGCTCAAGCACGCCACGCTGCCCGTCGACTGTCACCTGATGATCGACGATCCGGATCGCTGGGCGCCGGAGTACGCCGAGGCGGGCGCGCGCAACGTCACCATCCACGTCGAGGCGGTCCACGCCCCGGTCCGCACGCTGCGCGCCATCCGCGCCGCGGGCTCGCGCGCCGGGCTGGCCGTCAACCCGGGCACCGCGGTCGAGCCGTACGAGGACCTGCTGTCCGAGATCGACATGCTGCTCCTGATGACCGTGGAGCCGGGCTTCGGCGGCCAGCACTTCCTGGATATCGTGCTGCCCAAGCTGCGCCGGGCCCGCGCCCTGGTGGCCGAGCGCGGCACGCAGATCTGGCTCCAGGTCGACGGCGGGGTGCACGAGGAGACCATCGAGCGCTGCGCCGAAGCGGGCGCGGACGTATTCGTGGCCGGTTCCGCGGTCTACGGCTCGGACGACCCGGCCCGCGCCGTGCAGGCCCTGCGGGCCCAGGCCGAACGCGCCACCGCGCACGCTGCCTGGTCCGCGCCGGGCCGCGCCAGTTTCTTATGCCGAACGGACCTCGCTGATACTGTCCGCGCCCGTCGACGCCTGCCCAGGCGAGCGCGGCCGGCGGTTCGCTGCGGCTCACGAAGTCCTTGCTGCGGATGAGCAGCAGCGCGAACACCGCGCCGATCAGCGCGACGGCGGCGGTCACGTAGAGCAGGTCGTTTAGCCCGGCCGCGAACGCGGCCCGGACCGCCGCCGCGACCTCGCCTCGGCGGGCCGGCGGCAGGCTGGCCAGCAACTGGCCGACCTGGCCCTGCCGGACCATGGTCACGATGCGCGGCGCGGACGAGGCCACGGCCGGATTGCTGGTCAGGTTGTGCTGCAGCGCGGTGTTGAAGATCGAGCCGAGCGCGGCGATGCCCGCCGCGATGCCGATCTGCCGGAACGTCGAGTTGACCCCCGATGCCATGCCGGCCTTCTGCGGCGGCACCACGCCGATCGCGGTCGAGGCCAGCGGCGGGTTGACCAGACCGCCGCCCAGGCCGGCCACGATGAACCCGGGGATCAGGTGGGTCCAGTTGCTGGCCCCGGTCAGGCCGCCCATGACGATCAGCCCGACGCCGACCAGCACCAGGCCCGGTCCGATGAGCCAGCGGGCCGGCACGTGCTCGCTGATCCGGCCGGCGATGGCCGCGGTGACGAACTGGGCGCCGCTGATGATGGCGAGCCGCAGGCCCGCGTCTTGCGCGGAGTAGCCCAGCACGTCCTGCAGGTAGATGACCAGCCAGAGCAGCACGGCGTACAGCGAGCCGTTCATGGCGAACGCCGCGATCGAGCCGCCCGCGAAGGTCGGCGTGCGCAGCAGCGACAGGTCGAACATCGGATGTGCGACCCGCCGCTCGGTGGCGATGAACCCGGCCAGCGTAACGGCCGCGATGACCAGGCAGATGATGACGCCCGGGTCTGACCAGCTGTTCTCGCCCGCCCGGATCAGGCCGTAGATCAGGCTGACCAGGCCCGTGGTCAGCAGCGCGAAGCCCGGCCCAGTCGGGCGGCGTCGGGTGCGGCGACTTCGATTCGTCCACCCGCCAGGCCGTCACCGCTACCGCCAGGACGCCAATCGGCACGTTGACCAGGAAGATCCCGCGCCAGCTCCAGTCGGTGGTGATCACGCCGCCGAGGACCGGGCCGAGCGCCGTGGAGATGCCCATAACCGCGCCCCACACCCCGAACGCCACGCCGCGGTCGCGGCCGCGGAAGCTGTTCCCGAGCAGCGCCAGCGACGTGGCGAACATGATCGCCCCGCCCACGCCCTGGGCGCTCCGGGACACGATCAGCATCAGCGGGTCCTGGGCCAGCCCGCACAGCAGCGAGCCGAGGGTGAAGATCACCAGCCCGATCTGGAACAGCCGCTTCCGCCCGTACCGGTCGGCCAGCACCCCCGAGGTCAGCAGCAGCGAGGCCAGGGTCAGCGCGTAGGCGTCCAGGACCCACTGCACGTCGCTGAAGCTCGCGTGCAGCCCGCTCTGGATCGCCGGCTGCGCCACGGTGACGATCGTGACGTCCAGCAGCAGCATGAACACCCCGGCGCAGACCGCCAGCAGGGTCCACCACTTCTTATCCATCGAATCCCTCCATCATCAGGCGCCTTCCCCGCGCGCCGTTCATCATGCTGCGCGATCCTGCTTTATTAATCCACGATCAAGCCCGATTGTGCCGGATCTCGACACTGACTACGCTTCTTCGCGTGGAAACAATGACCCTGGATGCGGTCGATCGGCAGATCATCCACATCCTGACCATCGAGCCGAGAGCATCGTTCCGCACCATAGCCGCCGTGATCGGTACCTCCGATCAGACGGCCGCCCGGCGTTACCGCAGGCTGGAGGAGTCGGCTGGGCTGCGTGTTCTCGGTGTGCCCGACGGCTTGCGCCTCGGCTGGACCGACTGGTTTCTCCGGCTGCAGACCACGCCCGGCGGGGCCGACTCGCTGGCCGAGGCGCTGGCCCGCCGCCCGACACCCGGTGGGTTCATCTCGCCTCGGGCGGGACCGAGATCATCTGCACCCTCCCCGCCCGCACGAGGAAGAGCGCGATGCGCTGATCCTGCACGGCCTGCCCGGCAGCCGCCGCGTCGTGCAGATCTCCGCGCACAACATTCTGCACGACTTCGCCCCGGGCCCGTGGCAGCAGGCGGCCCAGGCGCTGTCCGCCGACCAGCTGGCGCGGAGTTCCGCGTCTCGACGCCGCCTGATCCGCCCAGCCGGGCAGTCCTGCTCGCCGAGGACGAACCGCTGCTGAAGGAACTGGCCCGCGACGGGCGGGCCAGCTGCGCCGCGCTCGCGGCGGCGATTCACTGGCACGAGTCGACGGTGCGGCGCCGGATCGATGAGCTCCGTCAGTCCGGCGCCTGAGTACTTCGAAGTGGACATCGACAGCCGGGTGCTCGGCCTGAACTCGCACGTCATCTTTGGCTGTCCGATCGAGCCGGCCCGGCTCAAGGAGGCGGGCACGCGCTGGCCCGGCACCCCGAGATCCCGTTCGCCGCCGCCACCACCGGGCCGACCAATCTGGTCGCCATCGCCGTCTTCCGCGACGCGCAGCATCAACTACGAGTACCTGACCGGCGGGCTGGCCAGCCTGCCGGGGATGCGCTCGGTGGAAACCGCGCCGATCATCCGGACCCTCAAGCGCACCGGCTCAGTGCACTAGCCGAGCTACCACCACGGCCGGACCCGCGTCGTCCGGCGGCGGACTCGAGGGCGGCGGACTGGACGGCGGCGGGTTGGAACTATCGCCCACGCTGATGTCCAGTTCCACCGTGACCGTGATGCCGCCCGGGTCCACGGTGAGCGTGCCGCCCGCGCCCTCGTCCCCGCCACCCACGGCCACCGCCGCCTGGGCCCCGCCCGGCGCGGCGCCCGCCGGGCTGACGGCGCTTACCGACACCGTGACGCTCTGCCCGGAGGCCAGCGTGCCCGCCGCCGGCGACACCGTGACCCGGCCGGCCAGGCTCGAGGACTCGGCGATGGACCAGTCGACCGAGCCGAACGACGCCTTGATGGTCAGCGCGGCCCCGTTCGCGCCGACCGCGATGGTGGTGGGCGTCACGGTCAAGATGCCCCGGCCCGGCGGGGAGCTGCTGGCCGGCGGGCTGCTGGGCGCGGCGCTGCTGGTGGCCGGAGCGGGCGAGCCCGGGCTGGTGGATCGCCCGCTGGACGGCGTACTGCCGCCCCCAGTGCTGCTGCCCCCAGTGCTGCTGCCCCCAGTGCTGCCGCCGCCCGGCGGCGGCGCGGCGCCGGTTGCGGGCGTGGGGGAGGCGTTCGCGGCGCTGTTGGCCGACGGCGTGGGTTGCGGCTGGCTGCTCGACCCTCCGCTGGCGGGGCCGCCCGCCGTCCCGGCGGCCGCCGCGATGCTCGTGCCCGGCGCCGATCCGGGACCGAGGGCGGCCGCGCCGCCGCCCGGATGACCCGCGTTGCTGGCGCCCAGCGCCGCGGCGGCCAGTGTGACCGCCGCGATCACCGCCGCCGCGGCGATCGCGGCGGCGGCCTGCCCGGACCGCCTGCGCCACCACACCGCCTGCGGCGGATCCAGCGGCTTGGGGAACCCGTGATGGCCGAACGGCTCGGTGCGCTGAGCCACGCTGGCCCGATGCGCGGCCGCGTCGGGCATGTCGCTGCTGGCCAGCCGCAGGACGTGCTCCCGCAGCCCCGGCGGCAGGGCCGCGGTGGGCAGCGCGGCCAGCGGGGCCAGCCCGAGCAGCAGCGCCGGGGCCAGTTCCCGCTTCTTGCGCTCCTCGCACACCGGGCAGTTCTCGATATGCCGGTTGATCCGCTTGCGCATCAGGACGTTCAGCTGCCCGTCCCAGTCCTGGAGCATGGTGTTCAGGCCGACGCAGTCCTCGCGCCCGGACCGGGCCACCAGCAGCGCGCCGAGGGAGATCTCCAGCTGATCACGGGCCCGGGACAGCAGCGCATGGGCGTGGTTGCGGGACACGCCGAGCACGGCCGCGATCTCGGCGGCGTCGAGTCCCTGCCGCAACTGCAGTTCGATCAGGTCCTGCTCGCCGGTGTTCAGGCCGCGCACCGCCGAGCGGAGCAGCCTGCGCAGATCGTCCCGCTCGGCCTCGCCGCTGACGTCGGCCGAGGTGTCGGTCACGTCGGGCATCTCATCCAGCGGCGTCGCGACCTGGACCGTGCGGGCGCGCAGGCGTCGGAGGCACTCGTTGCGGGCCACGGCGTAGAGCCATGGCCGGAGCCGGTTCCGATCACGCAGTTCCGCCAACCTGGACGCCGCTATGACGAAGGTGTCCTGCACGGCGTCGGCGGCATCGGCCGGCTCGCGCAGCAGGGAGCGGCAGTAGCTATACAGCGGCGACGCGTACCTGTCGTAGCCCTCGGCCAACCCCCGAGGGTCACCCGCCACGACGGCCGCGACGACCTCGCTGTCGCGCATAGTGCTATGTAACACCGCAAGTGTGCCTAAAGCCACATCCGCTGACCCTTCTTTCCAGGCGTCGCCGCCCTGGCTAACCGGGCGCCGGGAACCCACCCCCCCTCAGTAGCGAGTTCCCGGCATCCGGCCAGCCCCACTTGCTCCCCACTGCTATGAGTGCTGGGACGGGAATCCGCCAACGTTTTCCTGAGAAAAGTTTTTACGCGCCTCACGCGGACCAGCGGTCGATGTGCTCGAGCAGGTCGGCCAGCCGCGGGATCACCGCGTCCGGCTCGGTCTCGTCGAACGCGGGCACGTCGGAGTTCGGCACCAGGACGCCGCGCATCCCCGCGCTCTTAGCCCCGTGCACATCGTCGTACGGGCGGTCGCCGACGAACACGCACTCAGCCGGGTCGGTGATCCCGATGGCTCGCATCGCGGCCCGGAACGCCTCTGGATGTGGCTTGACCCACGGGATCTCGCTGCTGTAGACCGCCCCGTCGATCAGGTCGAAGAGCCCGTCGCGGACGAAGATCCGCTCGTGGGCGGCGCGCGGCCACATGGTGTTGGATAGCACGCCGATCCTGATGCCGCGCCGGCGTAGTTCGCGCATCAGCGGCAGCGCGTCCGGGTCGGTGAGCGTATGGGGATCCCATTCCTGGTAATAACTGGCCAGGAAGGCCTCCGAGGCGATCACGCCGGCCTGCGTGAACACCGCGTCCAGCGTCGCGCTCTGCTGCGCGCTATCGCCCAGCCGCCACATCTCCAGCTCCGCGGCCCGAGCCGCCGCGGCCGCCGCGGCGGCTTCGGCGGCCGGATAGTGCTGCGCGCACACCGCCAGCCAGAGTTTCTCCTGGTCGACCGAGTGCCACGGGGTCAACGTCCCGCCCCAGTCGAAGATGACCGCCCTGACCGCCACCTGATGATGTTATGTCCCGCTAGTGACAGAGCAGCAGACAGAGCGCCCGCCGCCGAGGGCCAGCGCCGCCCCCGCGCCGAGGACCAGCTTCGCCCCGCGCCGCCCCGTTTCTTGACAAAAGCGACCATTTAACTGGACTATAGCTGTGTGTCCGCTGGTTACGTGACGATCGGAACGCAACTGCTCAGCCGTCCGGCCACCCAGGAACCCGGCTACCCGTGGGACGAGCACGTTCCGCCGCCCGGCCGGGACGCGACGCTGCTCGCGGTGGTACCGATCCCGGGCACCCAGACCTCGCTGGCCATCGTCGCCTACGCGATCAGCACATCCGGCGCACCGGGGCCCGTACCCGCGGCTAGTCCGTCAGAGCCGGTCGCGGAGCCAGCCCGCGGTCTGATCATCGACCACGGGCAGCGCCGGGTCTGGGCGGACGGTGCCGAGCTCGTGCTGACCTTCCAGGAGTTCGAGCTGCTGGCCTTCCTCAGCGCTCACCCGGCCACCGTGTTCAGCCGCGCCGACCTCCTGGAACGCGTCTGGTCGGACAGCGCGGACAGCCCGGACCGGCGGAACGTCCGGCGCGACAGCCGCACCGTCGACGTCCACGTCAGCCGGCTGCGGCGCAAGCTCGGCCCGGTCCACGGCCAGTGCCTGGTCACCGAGCACCGCGCCGGCTACCAGTTCCGGCCGCCGGCGACCACCCTGTGACGCAGCCCACCTGTCGGCCCCATAATGGCGGAATAACCCGTATGGCACACTGGCTATACGAGCAAAGCGTGCTCCGGGGTCGGTGAAACTCCGAACCGGCGGTGAAAGTCCGCGACCCGTCCGCTGCCAGCGGCCGGTTGACCCGGTGAAATTCCGGGACCGACGGTTAAAGTCCGGATGGGAGGCAGCACGCAGGCGGCCGGCGTACGCCGGCCGCGCGACGCGCGTACGCATGTGCCCGCGCCAACCCCCGGAGCCGAACGAACGGGCTTCGAGGAGGCAAGCGCGGATGTTCACCGGAATCGTGGCTGAACTCGGCGAAGTAGCCGATATTGAGCAGCGAAAAGACGCGGCGCGGCTGACCATCCGGGGTTCGACCGAGGGCGTATCGCCGGGGGAGTCGATCGCGGTCAACGGCGTCTGCCTGACCGTGACCGGCATTCTGGACGGGACGTTCACCGCGGACGTCATGGGGGAGACCCTGAACCGGTCCAGCCTGGGCACGCTCACCCCCGGATCCCCGGTCAACCTGGAGCAATCGGTCCGCTTGTCCGACCGGCTGGGCGGCCATCTGGTCCAGGGCCACGTCGACGCCACCGGCACGATCATGTCCCGGTCGCCCGCCGAGCACTGGGATCAGGTCCGGATCAGCATGCCCGCCGCCATCGCGCGCTACGTGGTCCACAAGGGGTCGATCACCGTCGACGGCATCAGCCTGACCGTCTCCGCGCTGGGCCCCCCGGGAAACGAGGACACCTGGTTCGAGGTCTGCCTCATCCCAGAAACGCTCAAGCGCACCACCATGGGCGCCAGGCAGCCCGGTGAGGTCGTGAACCTCGAGGTAGACGTGATCGCGAAATACGTAGAGAGACTGCTGAGCGGGGAGGCAAACCAGTGAACCAGGTATTTGACGACATCGACCGCGCGATCAAAGACATCGCGGCGGGGCGGCCGGTGGTCGTGGTGGACGACGCCGACCGGGAGAACGAGGGCGACATCATTGTGGCCGCCAGCCTGGCCGCGCCCGAACTGCTCGCCTTCATGATCCGCTACACCAGCGGCGTCATCTGCGTCCCGCTGCCCGGCGCCGAGCTCGACCGGCTGCACCTGCCCCTGATGACCTCCCAGAACACCGAGCACATGCGGACCGCCTTCACGCTCAGCGTGGACGCCCGCGAAGGCGTCACCACCGGTATCTCCGCCGCCGACCGGGCCACCACCATCGCCCGGCTCGTCGACCCGGGCACCACGGCCCAGGACCTGGTCCGCCCGGGGCACATCTTCCCGCTCCGCTACGCCGAGGGGGGCGTGCTGCGCAGGCCGGGGCACACCGAGGCCGCGGTGGACCTGGCCCGGCTGGCCGGGCTGCCGCCCGCGGGAGTGCTGGCCGAGGTGGTCAACGACGACGGCACCATGGCCCGCCTGCCCCAGCTCCGCGAGTTCGCGGACACACACGACCTGGCCCTGATCTCCATCGAGCAGCTCGTGGAGCACCGGCGGCGCACCGAACGCCAGCTCATCCGCGAGGCTCAGACCAAGCTACCGAACGCCTTTGGCCTATGGCAGGCCTACGGCTACCGGCACGAGATCGACGGCACCGAATACGTGGCGCTGGTGCTCGGCGACGTCGACGGCCGGGCCGACGTGCTCACCCGGCTGCACTCCGAATGCCTGACCGGCGATGTGTTCGGCTCGCTGCGCTGCGACTGCGGCGCGCAACTCGAGGCGGCCATGGCGGCCATCGCGGCCGAAGGCCATGGCGTCGTGCTCTACCTGCGCGGGCACGAGGGCCGCGGCGTCGGGCTGCTCAGCAAGCTGCGCGCCTACGAGCTGCAGGACGCCGGCGCGGACACGGTGGACGCCAACCTGGAGCTCGGCCTGCCTGCCGACGCCCGCGAGTACTCCGCGGGCGCGCAGATGCTGGCCGACCTGGGCGTGGGCTCGGTCCGCCTGCTCACCAACAACCCGGCTAAGGTCAGCGGGCTGACCAGCTGCGGAGTGGACGTCACCGCCCAGGTCCCGCTCACCACGGCGGTCAACCCGTACAACCTCAGGTACCTGACCACCAAGCGGGACCGCCTCGGGCACCAAATTCAAAATCTCAATGATCCCGAACGGACCGTGGTCCGGGCCTCGGAACAGGTGCCACAAGCGGATGAAGAGGCATGGGGGAGGTGGGTGGGGTGAGCGGCGCGGGGCGTCCCGGGGCGCAGGCCGTTGACGCCGCGGGACTGCGCCTGGCCATCGTGGCCACCCGCTGGCATCAGGAGATCACCGACTCGCTGATGAGCCGCGGCGTGGCGGCCGCCGCGGCCTGCGGCATCCCGGACCCGCTGGTGGTGCGGGTCCCGGGCGCCATCGAGCTGCCCGTCGTGGCCGCCGAGCTGGCCCTGCACCACGACGCGGTGGCCGCACTGGGTGTGGTCATCCGCGGCGGCACCCCGCACTTCGAGTACGTCTGCGACTCGGTGACCGCGGGGCTGACCCGGGTGGCCCTGGACGCCCGGGCTCCGGTCGGTAACGGCGTGCTCACCTGTGACACGGTAGAGTCGGCCCGTGACCGATGCGGCCTGCCCGGAAGTCACGAGGACAAGGGCTGGGAGGCCGTGGTCGCGGCGCTCGAGGTCGCGATCCTGCTCCGTTCCATCCGCCGCACCCACCACGACGAGCCCCTCTCCGTGAAGGTGTAAGAACCCGATGCTGTCTCTCGTCCTGCCGAAGGGCTCGCTCGAGCGCGCCACCCTCGACCTGTTCGACGCGGCCGACCTGACCGTACGGCGGTCCTCGGACCGGGATTACCACGCGTCGATCGATGACCCGCGGATCGACAAGATCCGGTTCCTGCGTCCCCAGGAGATCCCGTCCTACCTGGAGCGCGGGCTGTTCGACCTAGGCATCACCGGTCGCGACTGGATCACCGAGACCGAGGCCAACGTGGTCTCGCTCGGCGAGCTGCAGTACTCCAAGGCCACCTCCCAGCCGGTCCGGGTGGTGCTCGCGGTGCCGGACTCCGCGCCCTGGCAATCCGCCGCAGACCTGCCCGAGGGCGTCCGGATCTCGACCGAGTTCCCGTCCCTGACCAGGCGGTTCCTCGATGCCCGCGGGGTCAAGGCGATGGTCATCCCGTCCTACGGCGCCACCGAGGCCAAGGTGCCCGACATCGTGGACGCGATCGTGGACCTGACCGAGACCGGCTCGTCGCTGCGCAAGAACGGCCTGCGCATCCTGGAGACGCTGCTGACCAGCTACACCGAGCTGATCGCGTCCGGCCCGGCGTTCGGCGATCCGGCCAAACGGGCCGCCATGGAGGACATCGCCCTGCTGCTGCGCGGTGCCATCCAGGCCCGCGGCAACGTCCTGCTCAAGCTCAACGTGGCCGCCGACCGGCTGGCCGCCGTCACCGACATGCTGCCCGCGCTGTCCTCGCCCACCATCACCACGCTGGCCCGGGGCGACATGAACGCGGTGGAGACGGTCGTGCCCAAGCGGGGCGTCAACACCTTGATCCCGGCCCTGAAGGCGGCGGGAGCGCAGGACATCCTGGAGATCCCGATCTCCAAGATCGTGCAGTAGCGGTGCCCCCGTGGCGCAGGCAGACCGCCCGCGTGCTGCCGGTCGACCCGCAAGGCCGCGTGCTGCTGCTGCACGGCTGGGACCCGCGTCGTCCCGAGACGCCGTTCTGGTTCACCATCGGCGGCGGCGCCGAACCGGGCGAGTCGCTGCGCGACGCCGGTGTCCGCGAGTTGCGGGAGGAGACCGGTATCGTCGTGGACCCCGACGCGCTCGGCGAACCGATCGCCCACAACACGGTCGAGTTCTCCTGGAACGGGTACGACATCGTTCAGGGCCAGACGTTCTACGCCGTGCTGGTGGCCTCCGCCGAGGTGACCCTGGACGGCCTGGACGACTGGGAACGGGCCACCACCGACACCTGGGACTGGCTGTCCGCCGATGACCTGGGACCCGACAAGCCGCCGGCCGATCCCAGCCTGCCCGACCTGATCCGCGCCGCCGCGGCCAGCGTCCGCGGCCAGCGGGAATAGTCTGCGTAGCACACAGGTTCCCCGATCAAGAGCGCAAGGGACGGTAGGGCCAAGGTGACGCAGTGCGCGACATCCTGAACAAGGTCACCAAGTGGTGGGCGGCCGGCGAGACGTTCGGCCTGGCCACCGTGGTGCGCACGTTCCGCAGCGCCCCCCGCGACCCAGGCGCGGCGCTGGCTGTCTCGCCCGAC
Organism: uncultured Actinomycetes bacterium; assembly: GCA_963787645.1. Taxonomy (GTDB): domain Bacteria; phylum Actinomycetota; class Actinomycetes; order Streptosporangiales; family Streptosporangiaceae; genus Palsa-504. The sequence continues at coordinate 555,011 of CAWBDS010000002.1, forward strand.
GGCGAGGTCGTCGGCAGTGTGTCCGGCGGATGCGTCGAAGGTGCGGTCTATGAGTTGTCCATGGACGTCTCGCAGACCGGCGAGCCGGTCCTGCAGACCTATGGCGTGAGCGATGACGATGCCTTTGCCGTGGGCTTGACCTGCGGTGGAATCCTCGACATCTTCGTCGAGCGGATCAGCCAGGCGCAGTTCCCCGAGCTGGGCGAGATCGCCGCGGCCGTGGAGCGGGGTGAGCCGGTCGCGGTCGCCACGGTGATCGGCGGCCCAGGCCAGGTCGGCGCTCGCCGGGTGATCTGGGGCCAGGACGGTTCGGACCCGGCCGAGGAGGGCTGGCACACCGGCGCTTCGGGCACGCTCGGGTCGGGCGCCCGGCTGGACGGCGCGGTCGACGACGACGTCCGGGGCATGCTGGCCCAGGGGCTGACCGGGATCCGGCGCTACGGCGCGCACGGTGAACGACGCGGCGACGAGCTGAGCGTGTTCGTGAACTCGTTCGCGCCGCCGCCCCGGATGCTGGTCTTCGGCGCGATCGACTTCGCCGCCGCGGTGGCCCGCGTCGGCAAGTTCCTCGGCTACCACGTCACGGTGTGCGACGCCCGGAAGGTGTTCGCCACCAAGTCGCGCTTTCCCGACGCCGACGAGGTGATCGTCGAGTGGCCGCACCGCTTTCTCGCCTCGACCAGCATCGACGGCCGGACCGTGATCTGCGTGCTGACCCACGACCCGAAGTTCGACGTGCCACTGCTCGAGGTAGCGCTGCGCACCCCGGCCGGCTACATCGGGGCGATGGGCAGCCGCCGGACCCACGAGGACCGGATCGAGCGACTGCGTGAGGTCGGCCTGACCGACGCCGAGCTCGACCGGCTCCGCTCGCCCATCGGCCTGGACCTGGGGGCCAGGACTCCGGAGGAGACCGCGGTCTCGATCGCCGCCGAGCTCATCCAGCTGCGCTGGGGTGGCAGCGGCCAGCCGCTGACCGAAACCGAGGGCCGCATCCACCACCAGCTGGCCGGCTGAGGCCGCGCTCAGGCGCCCCGGCTGATCCACATCGCCAGGTGGGCGGGTTCCAGCGTCCGCTGGACGACTCCGGTCAGGTCCTCTTGCACCGAGTCCAGATCCACGGCGTCCTGCAGGCGCGCCGCGAACGCGGCCACGGCCTCGTCGGAGTTGTAGCGCGCCCGGTTGAACCGCCGGTCCACCGTGTGCTGGACCCGCCGCCGCAGTGGGTTGAACAGCGCCGCCGCGGCCAGCGTGGCGGCCGCCACCGCCACCGTGCTGTGCAACCCGAGCACCTCGGTGGCCAGCAGCACCAGCCCGGCGTACACCCCCACCAGCAGCCCGGTCACGATCGCGTAGGCCACGGTCCGGCTGATGATCCGGTCGATGTCGTACAGCCGGTACTTCAAGATGCCCACCCCAATGCCCACCGGCAGCGCGGCCAGCGCGATCCCGAGCACCTCTCCCGCGACACCCGTTGAGCTGATCCCGAACGACAGCGCGAGCACCACCAAGGTCACCGCGCCCCCGGTGGCCAGCCACTTCAGCTGCTGCCGCTGCTCGCCCGTGGCCCGCCGCCAGCTGAGCGCCTGGTGTCCCACAAACGCGAGCCAGCTGACTACGATCGCGCCCACGGCCAGCACCACCAGCGCGCCGGCCAGCCCGCCGCCACCCTGAGCGTGCCCGCTGCTGGTCACGTCGCCGAAGGCGTCGAGACGGACGTCATGATGGGCCACGGCGGTGATCGCCGGTGAATCAACCGCCAGCGACGCCACCGCCCCGAACACCGCGTAGGCGCCCAGCACCCATCGCCAGCGCCGCGAGGGCAGCCGCCCGTCCGGGAACAGCAAGATCGCCACCGGGAACAACACCAGCGCCGGCGCCCACAGCGGCTGCAGCAGCACCGCCACCGCGGCCAGCGGAAGCCCGTGGTGGCCGAGCCGGTAATAAAGCGCGGCGTAGAGCCCGATGTCGCTGCTGAGCAGGAACAGCACGATGAAGATGATCAGGATCCAGCCGATCGGGTTGCGCGGCTGGCGGCGGGCCACCACCACGCCGACCGCGGTGTAGATCACCACGATGGGCACTATCGGTCCCGACCCCAGGATCGACAGCTGCCGAACCAGGCCGCTCAGCACGATCGCGAGCACCGCCAGCACCAGCGCCAGCGCGCCCAGCACCAACGCGGTCGTCGGCGAGGCCAGCCGCAGGCCGCGGCCCGCCCCGGGATCCGGCCCGTCGGCCGGCCTGGTGGTCATGGAACGCCACGCTACGCCGTTACCGTTCCGGGAACGTTACCGCGGCTAATGGCTGACCCGACGCGTACGCTTGGACTTCGTGCGCACCACGGTCGCGGGGATCCTGCTCGCCGCGGGGGAAGGCTCCAGGTTCGGCCAGCCCAAGGCGCTGGTCGAGTTCAGCGGGCAGACCCTGGCCGAGCGCGGCGTGGACCTGCTGCGGGCCGGCGGGGCCGACCCGATCCTGGTTGTGGTGGGCGCCGCCCCCGTCGAGCTGGCCGGAACGCGCACCATCGACAATCCCGCGTGGCGCACCGGCATGGGCTCCTCGCTGCGCGCCGGCCTGCAGGCGCTCATCGATAGCGGCCCTGACGTCGGCGCCGTCGTCGTGGCCCTGGCCGACCAGCCGCTGGTCGGCACGCGAGCCGTCGCCCGCCTGATCGCCGCCTACCGCGGCGGCTCTGCCGTGGCGGTCGCCGCCTACGACGGGCGGCCGCGCAATCCCGTGCTGCTGGCCCGGGAGCACTGGCCCGAGGTGATCGCGACCGCCACCGGCGATCAGGGCGCCCGGGCCTTCCTGCGCACCCGGCCCGAGCTGGTCACCTTGGTCGAGTGCGGCGACACCGGCCGCCCTGACGACATCGACACGCCCGCCGACCTGGCCCGGATCGCGGCCAAGGGCCCATGAACCTGGGCGTCATCGCCGACATCCACGGCAACGAGCCCGCGCTGCGCGCGGTCCTCGACGACGCGGCCGGGCACCAGGTGGACCGGTGGTGGGTCCTAGGCGACCTGGTCCTGTTCGGCCCTCGCCCCGCCGAAGTGCTCGAGCTGCTGCGCGGCCTGCCCGGGGTCAGCATGCTGCGCGGAAATACCGACCGTTACGTGCTGACCGGTGAGCAGCCCGCGCCGCACGCCACCGCGGCCAACGCCGTCGGGGACCTCAACCTGGTCGAACGCCACGTCAAGATGGCGGCCGGCATTGGCTGGACTCGCGGCGTGCTGGACCAGGCCGGCGCCCTGGACTACCTGACCACCCTGCCCGCCCAGCTGCACCTGCGGTTTCCCGGCGGTCCCGGCGCGCTGGGCGTGCACGCCTCACCCGGCGCTGACGACGGTCCCGGCATCGACCCCGGCCTGCCCGACGACGATCTGCGCCGTCTGCTCGCCGGCTCCGGCGCCAACGTGGTCGTGGGCGGCCACACGCACTTGCCGACCGACCGGATGGCCGGCCGGATCCGGGCCCTCAACCCGGGCAGTACCGGGATGCCACGACCGCCCGGCCAGGCCTGCTGGCTGCTCCTGCGCGACGCCGGCCCCGGCACCCTGGTCGCCGAGCAGTACCGGGTGCCGTATGACGTTGATGCCGTGGTCCGTGATCTGTACCGCCGCCGTCACCCGAACGCTATCTTCGTCGAGTCCGTCCTCACCGGTCAGCGCGAGCAGCCGCGGACTGCCCGGGCTCCGGCCCGGTTACGAAGCCTGGATGCCCCAGCTGTGCGTGACCGCCTCGCCGGACTGCAGCACCAGCAGGTCGTCGCCGGTCACGAAGGCGTTCGGCGGGCAGGTCATAGGCTCGACGGCCAGCGCCTTGCGGCGCCGGTCGGGACCCAGCGGGTCGCCGGTGAACACCTGCAGCCAGTGGTAGCCAGGCCCGGCCCACAAGCTGACCCGGGCGCCTGCGCCACGGTCGGCGGTCAGGTGCGCCCAGGCCCGGCCGTCGCCGTCCCGCTCCAGTCCGGTCAGCGCGTCGTCCAGCTGGGTGGTGCCGATCGTGCGCGGCAGGCGGAAGTCGTACTCGGTGCCTTCGACCGGCACCGGCGGTCCGGAGGGGATGCCGCGATCGTCCATGGGCAGCCAGGACGCTGCGGGCAGGGACAGCTCGCAGTCATCGACCGAAGGAACCCGGACGGTCAGGTACGGGTGTGAGCCGGTGCCGTACGGGGCCGCCTGGCTGCCGCGGTTGCGCGCGGTGATCTCGATGTGCAGTCCGCTGTCTGGGTGCAGCCGGTATCCGGCCTCGATCTCCAGGACGAACGGATACCCCTGATAGCCGTGCGGGGCACTGCGCAGCAGCACCGAGCCGGTGTCGTGGCTGACCGGCGTCCACGCTGTCCAGCGGGTCAGCCCGTGGATCGCGTTGCCGCGGGCCGGCTCGGTCAGGCCCAGCTGGTACTGGCTGCCGTCGAAGGAGTAGCGCCCGCCGTCGATCCGGTTCGGCCAGGGGACGAGCAGCTGGCCCGCGCCAGCGGGCGGAAGCTCGTCGGCCTCATAGCCAAGGATCACCGGCTGACCGCGGAACAACAGCTCGCGCAGCCCGGCGCCCAGCTCGGTTATCGTGGCCCGGTACGGGCCGGCCTCGATGTGGTACTGCTCCCCGGTCAGCGCGATGCTCACCTCGTCAGGATACGGATAGCAGTAGCGCCGCGCGGCAGCCGGCCACCAGTCCCCAGGCCAGATCGGCGCCCTGATCCGTGGCCAGCAGCTTGGCGGCCGCGGGCTCGAGCGGCTCCTGCCCGGCCATCCCGAGTAGGACCGCCGATACCTCCGCCGCGGCCTGGCCGCCGGCCGCGCAGTGCAGCAGCGAAGCCGCCAGCGTCGTGGTCCGCTGCGTGGCGTAGCAGGTCGCCGAGGCGCTGAGCCAGTTCGCCAGCCACACCGCCCGCGTCCCGCCCGCGATCGCCCCGCCCAGCAGCCGAAGCGCGAGCAGTACCCCGCTGACCATGCTGTCTCCACTCGGGACCAGGCCGGGTCCGAGGCCTACCAGCTGCTCGACCGCCTCGACCGCGCCCGCCAGATCGCCGCGGTTACAGCAGGCGGCCAGCTCGACGGGACCGCCGTGATCGGCTAGGCCCGGCGTGTGCTGGGCGTTCTTGCCCAGCCCAGCCAGCACGCCGCAGCCGTGGTCGAGCCGAGCCCGCGACAACGGCCCGAACACGGGGGAGGGATCCCACCAGCGCAGGATCCGGATGTCCAGTCCGCAGGCCAGGACCCGCCCTTCGCCCGCCCAGCAGTCCGCCCCCGCGCGCGCCTCCCAGGGCCCGGTCACGATCGCGTTCGGCAGCCGCAGCGCGTCCGGCGGCGAGATGGCAATGACCCGCGGCTCGGCGGCCAGCTCGGGAAACTCCACGTAGATCGCGTACGGCAGCGCGGCCAGCACCTTCCCAGCCCGCCGCGGCCCCCGCAGCACGTCCCGGACCGCCAAGCTCGCCACCCCGCTGGTCACCACCGGCGGGCTCATATCCTGGCGACCCGCGCTCTCCCGCCCCCCGCCCACGCCCGCCACAGTACCCGCCCCACCACGTCGCCCGGCCGTCTTGCTCGGCACTTGTGCCCCGCCTGCCCACCCGTCACCACCTGAGCCACCGCCACCAGCCCGCCCAGCGACGCCGCTGCCGCAACGACACGCCCCAGGCGCGCTGATTATCAACACGCGGCTCCAGCCCGTCCCGGTGTGGAAGTGCGACGGCCAGGGGCATGGCCGACCAGTAGATCACCTGATCTCCATGATCAGGAAGACTTTTCGGTGCTATGCCATATAAAAGTCTTCATGATCATGGTGGTGTCGCTCCGGTGTTTGCTTTGATGCCTGCGGGAGTGGAGGGCAGGCCGGGATGCGGTGTTGGCCGGGCTGGCGCGGGTGCGGCCGGGTTGCGGCCCGGGCCGGGTAGCCCGTCGCTGCGGTCGGCCGGTTTCCGCAGGCCGCAGCGGTGCGTATCACATTCGGCCGGGCCATCTCCCAATCGGCGTGGTACTGCAAGACGCGCCTCTATAACAACATGATTGCCACAAAGACGTCGGATGCCTAGGCGACGCCGAGGGCATCTACTCGCGCAAGCCCGGTCGCGTCCGTACCCGACCTCGACCGTCGCCATCTCGTCGGCGACGACAGCACCTCTGGCCACGGCTGTCACAGCATCGTCGTCCACCCGGCAACTCGGGGATTTCGACGGAATAAACGAATGAATCCGATTTGTGATACGCAAGTTGAATTAGTCAACTTGAGCTTGGGGAGGCCGACGGGGCTGCTTGGGGAGCGGGGGACCGTCAGCCCCGCCGGCTAAATAAACCCTAGCCGGATGAGATGCCGAGTTGGGTAACTTTCTTCCCCGTAAGTACTTCGAAACGTTTTCCGCGGCGGCCGGCGACGGGGCCGCCGAACCCGATCCGTTGTGGTGCCCGTTGGTCCGGGCCGGGCCGTTCGGGCCGAGCCGGCCGCTGCGGATCGCCTCGGCGGCCAGCACGCCGAACAGGTAGAAGTAGGCCGCTTCCTCGTCCTCGAAGAAGTGAACATCCAGCCGCGCATCGTCGGTCCGGCTGAACACCTCGAAGCCGCCCTCCGCTTCGACCAGGCACATTGCCCCCGGCACCTCCTCGTCGACCGCGTACGCGGCCTGCGGGATGGCGGCCAGGGACAAGAGCTCGGCGAAGACCGATTCGGGTGCGATCCGGTCCTTGCGTCCCGGCCGTCGCCGGCCAGGAACCGGCGGCGTTTCCGGTTCCGATCCCGGTTCGCGCTCGGTCCACGGGTCTGACCAGGGCTCATCCTCGGTCCATGGCTCGGGCCCGGGTTCGTCTTCGGTCCACGGCTCAGGCCACTGCTCGGGCCGGAGCTTGCGCCGAGGCCCGGCCCGGCCCGCCGCGGCGTCCGCGCCGACGCCGACGACGCCGATGAGGTCGGCGTGGTCGGCGTGGTCGGCGTGGTCGACGAGGTCGGCGAGGTCGGCAGTGTCGGCTTCCGCGCCAAGGCCGGCGTGGTCGGCATGGTCAGCGGGCTGATCTTCCGGGACGGCCCGCGGCCGCGGCCAGGGCTCGGGGGACCCGTGCCAGGCCGTCATCCGATCCGGCATAGGGGACGGGTGGTCCGGGCCGGCATATCCGGCCAGCAGGCCATTTCCGGGCGGTCGGCCATTTAGCGCCGTCTCGTGATACGCCTCAGGTCCGGCCTTTTCCGGTAGTCCCGGATATCCATTCGGCGTGCTAAATCCGGTCGGCGCGGTCTGGCCCGATACGGCAGGCCCAGGGCCGCCCACCTGGGCGCCGGCGCGCTCGTCAACCGGGAACGAGGCGGGGCGCTCGTCAACCGGGAACGAGGCGGGGCGCTCGTCAACCGGGAACGAGGCGGGGCGCTCGTCAACCGGGAACATGGCCGCGGCCAAGGGGAAGGCCACCTGCCCCTCGGTCAGCCCGGTCACCTCGGCGCGCGCCACCACCACCTCGAAGACCTCCCGGTCGATCTCCCAGTAACCGAGCTGCGCGGCGCGCGCGGTGTCTCGGCCCAGGTAGGCGATATGCAGCCGGTCGCCCAGGTCATCCAGGACCAGGCACGGCTCGCCGCGGTAGTCACCCACCGGCCGCGCCTGCCACAGCGCGTCCAGATCGGTGAGGTTGACCTGCTTACGCCAGTGCCCGGCCGCGGGGGTGAATCCCAGTTCCTCCGGTGGCGGGCCGGGGGAGAACAGCGTCGCCTCGGTGCCGTCCGGGCCCAGTCCGGTCTGGTAGGGAACGCCGAGATAGGTGGCCATCAGCCGCAGTCGCATGGCTCAGGGCTCCGCCGGATGCCAGGCCAGGCCGTCGTACCGGGCCACCAGTTCGTCTCCGTCGGCCCCTAGCCGGCACATGCCCGCCCCGACCGGTATCGGGATCGGTTCCAGATAGAACTCGCCCATCCCCGGACCCGTGGCTGCCTGGTAGCCGTCGATCGCCCGGGACAGCCAGCACAGCAGGAACAACTCGCTCATGACCGGCGTGAAATCCGAGTCCTCCCAGCCCAGCCCAAGCGCGAGGTATGCCTCGGCCGGATTGTGAAACCGGACATCCTGGGCGCGATAGACGTAGCCGGCCAGCACCGACCGCTGCCCGTTCAGGTAGGGACCTACTAGGCGTGGCGGGACGGCCTTCCACATCGGCGTGCCCGGAGCGATCGCGGGCACCCGTTCGGGCTGGCTCACCAAGCTCCCTTCGGTTCGCGCCGAACTCCCCGCACCACTGATTGTGCCTAGTTAATGACGGCAATAACGCGAAAGCGCCTCATTCAGAGGATTATTACTCCGCGTAGCAGGGCGCCCACCCGGCGCCCATGCCGTAGGGTCGGTGGCGTGTCGGGTCACCTGAACCCCGGCGGGCAGCAGTTCCGCGGCGACCGCGGCACCGCCGATCCCCGGGTCACCGCGGCGCTCGCCGCCTACCAGGTCGGGCAGGGCAGCGAGCGGGCCGCGCTGGTTGCGCTGGCCGCTGCCCGCCTGCTGGTCCCGGTGATCGCCGTCCCGGGCAGCGGCAACGATCCCGCTGCCCCGGGCAAAAACGATCCCGCTGCCCCGAGCAAAACCGAGAAGGACAGCGAGATGGTGCTGCCCACCCTGATCGGCCGGGACGGCCGGGCCGCGGTGATCGCCTTCACCGGCCTGGACACGCTGGTCCGCTGGCGGCCGGACGCCCGTCCGGTGCCGGCCGAGGCCGACCGGGTGTGGCAGGCCGCCGTCGCGGACGGCTGCGCCGTGGTCATCGACGTGGCCGGGCCGGTACCGCTGGCCGTCGAGGGCGCCCGCCTGGCCGCGCTGGCCGCCGGCCAGCCGGTGCCGCCGCCGCACGAAGACCCCGACGTGCGCGCCCAAGTGCAGGCCGCGATCGCCGCCGAGGCCGCCATCGCCGGCTTCAGCCTGGCCCCCGGCCGTGCGGAAGACACCGATCTCGCCATCACGCTGCATCTGGCCAAGACCGCACCAGCGACCGCATCGCAGACCGCACCAGCGGCCAACCGCGCCGCGGCCGCCCTCGCGGCCCGGCTCGGCGCCCGGCTGCGCCGTGGCATTGAGGTCGTCATCGCTGAGTAATCACCCCTAGGATCAAGTGCATGTTTCGCTGGCTGACCGCGGGTGAGTCACACGGTCGCGCGCTGGTCGCGATCTGTGAGGGCGTGCCCGCGGGCATACAGGTCACCACCGAGGACCTGGCCGCCGCGCTGGCCCGGCGCCGCGCCGGTTACGGCCGGGGCGCGCGGATGACCTTCGAGCAGGACCAGGTCGAGCTCACCGCCGGGGTCCGGCACGGCCGCACGCTTGGCGGCCCGGTCGCCATCACCGTCGCCAATACCGAATGGCCCAAGTGGGAGGCGGTCATGTCCGCCGACCCGGTGGACGCCGAACTGCTCCAGAACCTGGCCCGGAACGCGCCGCTGACCCGGCCGCGCCCCGGGCACGCCGACCTGGCCGGCATGCAGAAGTACGGCCACACCGACGCCCGGCCGGTCCTGGAGCGGGCCAGCGCGCGGGAGACTGCTGCCCGGGTCGCCCTCGGTGAGGTAGCCCGGCGCATGCTCAGCCAGGTCCTCGGCATCGAGATCCTCAGCCACGTCGTAGCGATTGGCCAGATAAAGGCGCCAGAAAACCTAACCCCCGGTCCGCGGGACCAGGCCGCCATCGACGCCGACCCGGTGCGCTGCGCCGACCCGGCGACCAGTGCGGCCATGGTGGCAGAAATCGACGTGGCCAAGAAGGAAGGCGACACCCTGGGCGGCGTCGTCGAAGTGCTGGCCTTCGGGCTGCCACCCGGGCTGGGCAGCTTCACCCACTGGGACCGGCGGCTCGACGCCCGGCTGGCCGGCGCGCTGATGTCCATCCAGGCCATTAAGGGCGTCGAGGTCGGGGACGGCTTCACCACGGCGGCGCGCCGGGGCTCCCAGGCGCATGACGAGATTGAGGCCACGGACAACGGCGTAACCCGGCGCACCAACCGGGCCGGAGGCATCGAGGGCGGCATGAGCACGGGGGAAACGCTCCGCGTCAAAGCCGCGATGAAGCCCATCTCCACCGTGCCGCGCGCCCTGGACACCATCGACACCAGCACCGGCGAGGCGGCCAAGGCGATCAACCAGCGCAGCGACGTGACCGCGGTCCCGGCGGCCGGCGTGGTGGCCGAGGCCATGGTGGCGCTGGTGCTGGCCGAGGCCGCGATCGACAAGTTCGGCGGCGATTCGGTCGAGGAGATGCGGCGCAACGCGGAGAGCTACCTGAAGGCCCTGGTGATCTCCTGATGGCCCCGTTGGCCGTGCTCATCGGCCCGCCCGGCTCGGGCAAGACCTCGGTCGGCCCGTTGCTGGCCGAACGCCTCGGTACCAGCTTCCGCGAGACCGACGCCGACATTGCCGCCGCCGCGGCCCAGCCGGTCAGCGACATCTTCATCGCCCACGGCGAGCCGGCCTTCCGCCAGCTCGAGCGCGAAGCCGCGGCCCGCGCGCTCCGCGAGCACGACGGCGTGCTCGCGCTGGGCAGCGGCGCGGTCCTCGACCCGGACATCCAGCAGCGGCTCGAGGGTCTGTCCGTGGTCTACCTGTCCGCCGACTTCGCCACGATCGCCCGGCGCCTGGGCCTGGACCGCCCGCGGGTGGTCATCCCGGGCAATCCGCGCGGCCGCCTGCGCGCCATGCTGGACGAACGCCGCCCGCTCTACGAGCAGCTGGCCACGGTCACAGTCGAGACCGACGACCTGGACCCCGACGAGCTCGCGGCCGAGATCGGTACGAGGCTGAAGCAGTGACCGCGACCCGGATCGACGTCCGGCCCTCGGACGGCGGCTCGCCCTACCCGGTGGTGGTCGGCGTGGGGGTGCTGGCCGAACTGCCCGGCCTGATCCCCAAGCAGGCCCAGACCGTGGTGGTCATCCACCCCGAAGGCCTGGGCCAGATCGCCCGGCCGGTCTGCGGGGCGCTGACCACGGCCGGCTTCACCGTCAAGACCGAACCGGTTCCCGACGGCGAAGCCGCCAAGACCCTCGACATCGCTGCCCGCCTGTGGTCGAATCTAGCCGACCACCGGCTCACGCGTTCGGACTGCATCGTCGGCCTCGGCGGGGGAGCCACCACCGACCTGGCCGGGTTCGTCGCCGCCACCTGGCTGCGCGGCGTCCAGGTCGTGCTGGTCCCGACCACCCTGCTGGGCATGGCGGACGCGGCCGTGGGCGGCAAGACCGCCATCGACATCGCGGCGGGCAAGAACCTGGTCGGCGCGTTCCACTCGCCGGCCGGCGTGCTCGCCGACCTGGCCACCCTGGAAACCCTGCCTCGGGCCGACTACGTGGCCGGCCTGGCCGAAGTGATCAAGGCCGGCTTCATCGCCGACCCGGTCATCTTGGACCTCGTCCAGCAGGACCCCGGCGGCGCCACCGTGCCACACGGCCGGCACGCCCGCGAGCTGATCGAACGGGCCATCCGGGTCAAGGCGGGCGTGGTGTCCAGCGACCTCACCGAGCAGGGCCCGCGGGAGATCCTCAACTACGGGCACACTCTCGGGCACGCCATCGAGCGGGTCGAGGAGTACCGGTTCCGGCACGGCGACGCGGTGGCCATCGGCATGGTGTACGTCGCCGAACTGGCCCGCCTGGCCGGCCTGCTCGACGACGCGACCGCCAGGCGGCACCGCGAGGTCCTGGCCACCGTCGGCCTCCCGACGAACTACCGCCCGGGCGCGTGGCCGGACCTGCGGGCGGCGATGAGCGTGGACAAGAAGGCCCGTGGCGCCCGGCTGCGGCTGATCGTCCTGGACGGCCTGGCCCGCCCCGCCGTCCTCGACGCCCCGCCCGAGGAACTCCTCAAGGACGCATACCTGGAGGTATGCACGTGATCACGCAGGTCCTGGTGCTTAACGGCCCGAACCTCGGACGGCTCGGCATCCGCGAACCGGAGATCTACGGCTCGGTGTCGTACGAGGAACTCGCCGACCTGTGCCGGTCGACCGGACGCGCCCTCGGCCTGCACGTGGACGTCCGGCAGACCGACGACGAGCGCGAGATGATCAGCTGGGTGCACGAGGCCGCCGACGCCCGGATGCCGGTGGTGATCAACCCCGGGGCGTTCACCCATTACTCCTACGCGCTGCGGGACGCCCTGGCCATGCGGACCGCCCCGCTGGTCGAGGTGCACATCTCCAACCCGGCGGCGCGCGAGTCGTTCCGGCACACCTCGGTGGTGGCCGCGGTGGCCGACGGGACGGTAGCCGGCTTCGGGCTGGTCTCCTACCAGCTGGCCCTGCAGGCCGTCGCCGAGCTGCTCGCCGTGCAGGCCAAGGCGGGGCAGGCCGAACCGTGATCGTCCTGGTCGGCTTCATGGGCGCCGGCAAGACCACCATCGGCCAGCTGCTCGCCAGGCATCTCAGCCTGCCGTTCACCGACGCCGACGCGGCGATCGAGCAACGGTCGGGCCGCCCGGTCCCGCAGATCTTCGCCGAAGACGGCGAGGCCGCCTTCCGCGCCCTGGAGCACCAGGTCATCGCCGAACTCCTCGACGGTCCCGCCCTGGTCCTGGCCCTAGGCGGCGGCGCCGCCGAGCACCCCGGGACCCGAGCCCGCCTGACGGCCGCCCAGGTCGTCTACCTCCAGGTCGGCTACGAGCAGGCCATGCAACGGGTTGGCGGTGACCCGGGCCGGCCGCTGCTGGGCCGCCCCGACCTGGCCGCCACCTACCAGCGCAGGCTCCCGGTCTACGCCGGGATCGCCACCGTAACCGTGCCCACCGACGGCCGCCGCCCGGAGGCCATCAGCCAGGACGTCCTGGGCCGCCTCAGCAGGGCGCCGTACCTACCGTCCCGCTCGTAATCGTTTCATTTGGGCCGAACGGTCCGTGGTGCGTGCCGCCGGATACGCTCCTGCCATGCGGATTGGGATCTTTCTGAACTACGCGGGCGGCTTCGCCGAGACCGTGGTCGAGCTGGCCGACTTCGAGCGGGCCGGGACCGACATCGTGTTCGTCCCCGAGGCCTATAGCTTCAACGCGGTCAGCCAGCTCGGCTTCATCGCGGCCAAGACCGAGCGGATGCAGATCGCCTCGGGCATCTTGCCGCTATACTCGCGCACGCCCGCGTTGCTCGCGATGACCGCGGCCGGGCTGGACTACGTGTCCGGCGGCCGGTTCACCCTCGGGCTGGGCGCCTCCGGTCCGCAGGTCATCGAGGGCTGGCACGGCGTGCCCTACGACGCGCCGATCGGCCGGTCCCGCGAAATCATCGACATCTGCCGGATGGTCTGGCGCCGTGACCGGCTGGCCTACCAGGGCAAGTACTACCACCTGCCGCTGGAGGGGGGCACCGGGCTGGGCAAGCCGCTCAAGCTGATCAACCATCCGGTCCGCGAGCGCATCCCGATCGCGCTGGCCGCCATCGGCCCGAAGAACGTGGCCGTCGCCGCCGAGCTGGCCGAGTCCTGGATGCCGATCTTCTACGTGCCGGACAAGGCCGAGCAGGTGTGGGGCGACGCGGTGGCCGAGGGACGGGCCAAGCGGGACCCGGCGCTCGGCCCGCTGGACGTGGTGGCCAAGGCGTCGCTAGCCATCGGCGACGACGTGACCGGCCTGCGCGACCTGAGCCGTCCCGAACTGGCCCTGTACATCGGCGGGATGGGCGCGCGCGGCCGCAATTTCTACAACGACCTGGCCTGCCGGCTCGGCTACGAGGCCGAGGCCAAGGCCATCCAGGACGCCTACCTGGACGGCCGCAAGGCCGAGGCCGAGGCGCTAGTGCCCGCCGAGCTGGCCGAGCTGACCACGCTGATCGGCCCCGAAGGCTACGTCGCCGAGCGACTGGCCGTCTTCCGCGAGTCGGGCGTGACCACGCTCAACGTCGCGCCGCTCGCGCCCACCCACGAGGGCCGGGTCCGCCTCATCGAACAGGTCCGGACCCTGGCCGGCTAGCCGAAGAAGGTTCTGCACATGCCCGAGATTCACGCGGCCCGGCGGGACGCCGCGATACGGCAGGTCATCGAGGCCGGCGCGGACGCGGCCCTGATCACCTGGGGTCCGAACGTCCGATACCTGACCGGTCTGGCCAGCTCGAACGCCGCGCTGCTCCTGCTGGCCAGCGGTCCAGCGGTGCTGGCTACCGACTCGCGGTACGCGCCGGCCGCCCAGCGGGACTGCGCCGACCTGGAACTGGTCGTCGAGCGGTTCATCGAGCCGCGGCTGGCCGCCGAGATGACCCGCCGGGGCCTGCGGACCGTGGCCTTCGAGGCGCACGAGATGTCGGTCGAGCGCCACGCTGAGCTGGCCAAGGCGGCGGATGGTGTCACCACTGTTCCGTTCGGCCGAAAAATCGAAGTCCTGCGGACGGTCAAGGATCCGTCCGAGCTGGAGCTGCTGGCCACCGCGTGCCGGATCAGCAGCCAGGCTATCGCCGACGTGTTCGCGTGCATCCGGCCGGGGGTGACCGAGCGCCAGCTGGCCGCCGCGCTGGACCGGCGCATGGTCGACCTGGGCGGCGAGCGTCCCGCCTTCGACACCATCGTGGCCAGCGGGCCGAACGGCGCCATCCCGCACCACTCGCCCACCGACCGGCCGATGCGCCGCGGCGACCTGATCACCATGGACTTCGGCGCGCTGTACGGCGGCTACCACGCCGACATGACCCGCACCGTGGCGCTCGGCGAGCTGGCCGACTGGCAGCGCGACGTCTATGACCTGGTGGCGGCCGCGCAGCAGGCCGGGATCCAGGCCGCCCGGGCAGGCGCGGACGTCGCCGACGTGGACGCCGCGGCCCGCGACCTGATCCGGGAGGCCGGGCACGGCGAGCATTTCCAGCACGGTCTCGGCCACGGGGTCGGGCTGGAGGTGCACGAGGCGCCGACGATCGGGTACGCCAGAACGGGTAAGCTTTCGGACCGAGTCCCGATCACCGTCGAGCCTGGTGTCTACCTGCCCGGCAGGGGCGGTGTCCGGATCGAGGACGTTCTCGTCGTGGGGGCCGACGGAACGGGCCTGCTCACGACGACTACGAGAGAACTTCTCGTCCTTTTATTTATCTGGAGACCGAACGTGGCCACCACGAACGACCTGAAGAACGGCATGACCCTGAACATCGACCACGGGCTCTGGAACGTCGTGGAGTTCCAGCACGTCAAGCCGGGCAAGGGGCCGGCCTTTGTGCGCACCAAGCTGAAGAATGTCATGTCGGGCAAGGTGGTCGACCGGACCTTCAACGCGGGGGTCAAGGTCGACGTGGCCACCATCGACCGCCGCGAGATGCAGTACCTGTTCCGCGAGGGCGCCGACTTCGTGTTCATGGACACGCAGGACTACGAGCAGCCCCGGGTTCCGGCCGAGGTGGTCGGCGACGCGGCGAACTACCTGCTGGAGGAGCAGACGGTCACGGTCGCGTTCAACGACGGCACGCCGCTGTACGTGGACATGCCCGCGGCGGTCGAGCTCACCATCAGCCAGACCGACCCCGGCGTGCAGGGTGACCGCTCGACCGGCGGGACCAAGCCGGCCACGCTGCAGACCGGCGCCACGATCCAGGTTCCGCTGTTCATCTCCACCGGGGAGAAGATCAAGGTCGACACCAGGACCGGCCAGTACCTCGGCCGCGCCTGATGAACTCTGCTGTTTCTCGTGCCCGCTCGTAGCAAGGCCCGCAAGCGGGCCCTGGACGTCTTGTTCGAGGCCGAGCTGCGCGGTACCCCCGTCCTGGAACTGCTCGACGAGCGCATCGCCCTGGCCGACCCGCCCGTGTCCGCCTACGCCGCGGACCTGGTCCGCGGGGTGACCGAGCACGCGACCCGCATCGACGAGCTGATCTCGGAGTTCGCCGAAGGCTGGACCATGGACCGGATGCCGGCGGTGGACCGCAACGTGCTGCGCATCGGCGTCTTCGAGCTGCTGTGGGCCGACGACGTGCCCGACGGGGTAGCGATCAGCGAGGCCGTCCTGCTCGCCCAGGACCTGTCCACCGACGCCTCGCCCGCCTTCGTCAACGGCCTGCTGGCCCGCATCGCCGACCTCAAGCCGTCTCTGCAGATCTAGCCCCAATCCGTATCCCGTGCCGACCCGCGCCCGCGGGCTGAACCTCACGGGTCGCTCTAACCTTTCAGGTCACACTGACGCAGGTCACCAACCGATGAGTGCGGCACTCTACTGGCTCTTCCGGGCGGGCTCCCGCATTTGTCAGCGTCCGTCGTGGCCGCGACGGGCATGATGCCCGGTCTGCCCGGTCTGCCGGTCTGTGCAGCGCCGTCCGGGGTCTGCCGCGGCAGTTCTGCCCGCGGGTGAAGCCTGCGTTCCCAAAGCCCCACCCGCCCCCATAACATCACTTTCCGGGAGGATCCGGGTTCCCGGGAGTATTTGGTGCATCCGGGTGCACCGGATCCTCCCGCAAGCCTGGATCCTCCCCGAAAACGGTGCCGGTGATCCTGGGGTGAGCCATGTGGCGGCTGCCGCGAGGTTCAGCCGCGCCGGGGGCCGGCCGGCAGTCTCAGTCCCCGGCCGCACCGCCGGCCGGGGACCACAGCGAGTAGGTCTCCTCGATCCTCAGCCGACGGGCCAGATGGCCCGGACTGATGCGGGACTTAGACAACACCGCTCTTCCCGGCAGAGTGCCGCACTCGTCGGTTGGGCGCGGGCCTGGACGAGTCGCTAATGTTGCGGAAGAGGAACGCCACGCCGCCAGGATCCGCTGATTCGCGCTCAGCTTGGCCAGTCCGCCCCGCGACGCTTGCTCGCTCAGCTCATCGACGGCGATCGTCGACGGCCTGCTGGCCCGCATCGCCGACCTCAAGCTGTCCCTGCAGATCTAGTCCGCGCCCCCGGCCCACCCATGCCAGCATGGGCCGCATGACTGACGACCACAATCCCCCCGGCGGGATCTCCACCCGGCTCGTCTCGCTGTCCGCTGACTCCGCTGACTCTGATCCGGCGGGCCTCGACGACTATGACCGCATCGCTGAGGCGTACGCGGCCTCCAACGAGACCAACCTCGTGAACGCCTACTACGAGCGGCCCGCGATGCTGGCGCTGGCCGGGGACGTGGCCGGTCGGCGGATTCTCGACGCTGGCTGCGGTGCTGGTCCGCTGTTCGCGGCGCTGCGCGACCGGGGCGCCATCGTGACCGGCATCGACAAAAGCGCCGCGATGGTGGAGCTGGCCCGGCGGCGGCTCGGCGACGACGCGGACCTGCGGGTGGCCGAGCTGGGCAGCCCGCTTCCGTTCCCAGGCGACACCTTCGACGACATCACGGCCTCCCTGGTTATGCACTACCTACAGGACTGGGGGCCCGCGCTAGCCGAGCTGCGGCGCGTGCTCAAGCCCGGCGGACGGCTCATCGTGTCCGTCGACCATCCCTTTGCCACCAACATGTGGCACCGCGAAGCCGGCCACGAGCCCGATTATTTCGCGACCTACAACTGGGTCGATGAGTGGACCATAGACGGCCAGACCGCGCTGCTGCGTTTCTGGGCGCGGCCGCTGCACGCAATGACTGACGCCTTCACTGCAGCAGGCTTCCGGATATCGGTCATCAGCGAACCAGCCGCCGCGCCGGATACCCCCCGCGAGCTGCTCTCCGACGAAATCGCGGACAGGCGGCGCTTCTTGTGCTTCCTGTTCTTCGTCCTGCACGCTAGCTAATCGCCAGGTGAGCAAAACCTGCAGATCAGCGCCTGTCCTGGGGTGCGAGGCACCTCAGTCGATATTGGGTGGCCTCGCAGCGCCGGGTTTGCGACTATGCCGCTGATGATGACTTCGCAGGAGTACCTCGAGGCTTACGACCGCCAGCTGCGGACGGACGCCGAGACTCCCGGTGCGATAGCGGTGGAGCGGCTTGGTCCGCTGCGGCTGGTGACCTTCGCGGGCGGTCGGGGGTTCGTGACCTACCAGAACCTGGGCGGGGTCGATGCGGTCACGATCGCCGAGTGGGTCGGGGAGGTCCTGGCGCACTACCGTGCGGATGCGGCGATCACGCGGGTGGAGTGGAAGACGCGGGGGCATGACCGCGCGCCAGGGCTGCACGACGCGCTGGTATCCAGCGGCTTCGTACCGGACGAGCCCGAGTCGATCATGATCGGCGAGGCGCGGCGGCTGGCCGTCGGCGTCGCGCTACCGGGCGAGGTCGGACTACGGGTGGTCACGTCGGAACTGGACGTCCGGACGATGTGCGCGATGCAGGCCGAAGTTTTCGGCGACCCGGAGGCCGAGTACACGGCGAACGCGGTGCTGCGGAGGCTGGCCACCGGGGACGGCATGCAGCTGTGGGTGGCGGAGGCCGGCGGGCAAATCGTCAGCGCCGGCCGGCTCAGCCGGCCGCCGGGACCGAGTTCGCCGGAATCTGGGGTGGGGCCACGCGGCCGGAGTGGAGGGGCCGGGGGATCTACCGGGCCCTCACCGCGGCCCGGGCACGTTCAGCGCTCGCGCTGGGCAAGCGGCTGATGCACAGCGACTCGACCGAGTTCTCCCGGCCTATCCTGGAGCGGGCGGGGCTGGTCAAGGTCTCTGCTACGACGCCCTACAGGTGGCGCCGGTGAGGATCTCTGGCGACCGGGCGTTTCCGCGGAAACGCCCCATGCAATTGCGTAGAGGTCCGGACTAGCCGCCGCCATGGCGCTTCCCCCGGCCGCCGCGGTCGGTTGCCGGCCAGCGGGGCAGGCCAGCATGATGGCGTGCCTGCCGCCGCCGCCCGGACGGCAGAACGCGGAGCAGACGCGATCACAACTCGATCGTCGCCTCGTGGCCAGACCGTTGCAGAGTTGGTGTGCTCCCCTAATGGGATCGGGATGCCACGAGCTCCACCGGGCCCTTACCAAATGAACCCCGGGGTTCATCACATTGCGGCAGGCCGATCGGGCCAGCGCGTGCCCGCCAGGACCCAGTTTCGGTGTCAGTGCAGGACTCATCGGTAGCTGGCGCACCCAGAGTGGGACCGCGCAGCGAGGCTCAGGAAGGCTGGGCGAAGCGGACGCGCAGGTTGAAGCGACGCAGAACCCGGAAGAACCAGAACGCGGACAAGCACGTGCCCGCGACCACGCCGCCGATGGTGACGACGGTGGTGAGCAGCAGGAACACCTTGACCGGCTCCAGGGCCATGGCCGCCGCCAGGCCCGCGGTGGACACTGCGAAGATCCCGGCCCATAGCCAGGTCGCGCCCTGGAAGAACCTGTGCAGCCCGGGGTGATGGGACGGGTGGCGCAGCGCCACCACCTCGGCGGCCAGTTGGGCCACCAGTGGCTTGCGGGTCGGCGCGGTCCGCGCGAACAGTACGCACAAGCCGAGGTTGGCCAGCGGGAACTGGAGCAGGAAGAACAGCATGCTGCCGGTGACGATGACCACGGCCGTCTGCAGGGTGAGCACCAGGGCCGAGATGGTCAGCAGGCCGGGGACGCTGCGGGTGATGACCTTGCGGCCGATCACGGTCAGCCAGACCACGCCGGACGCGGCGAGCATGCCCGCGTCCCGGCCGCCGAGCCGGGCGCCGACGACGTAGCCGACGACCGGGAGGCCGAGGGATTCGGCCAGGTTCCAGCCTGCGGTCAGGATCAGCCGCCAGGGGCGAGGCAACTCGAGGTGCTCAGCCATGGCGATGAGCATACGGTGGCCGGGTGCATGCGCGCTGGAGATGCCACGAGGTCGGGTAAAGAAGAATCTGTGAGTTCCGCACGGTTATATAAACGGCGAATCGGTCACAGAAGTTCACCGGTTCCGTACGGAGTGTAGCCAGATGTGGCTATCGCGACGACGTACGGTCATCATCGCCGTTCAACCCGCCGGGCGTGCCGCGCCCGGCCGGGCACTACAGTGGGCGGGAGTGAAGGAGGCGCGCGTGGCCGTGGACTTCAGGCGCGATGGCGTCCGCTCCTCGCTCGTCTGGGACGTGCTGAGCGAGGTCGTCTCGGCCCGGATGGCGGCCACCGGCCGGCCGGAGCTGGACATCGTGGACGTGGGCGGGGGAACCGGCGGGCTGGCCGTGCCGTTCGCCGCCCTCGGGCACCGCGTCACCGTGGTCGACCCGAGCCCGGACGCGCTCGCGGCGGCCCAGCGGCGCGCCGCCGAGGCGGGCGCGCGCCTGGCCTCGGTACAGGGCGACGCGGCCAGCCTGGACGGCCTCGTCGGGCCCGCCGCGGCCAACCTGGTCATCTGCCACAACGTGCTGGAGTACGTCGAGGAGCCGGCCGAAGCCATGAGCGCCATCGCCCGGGTCCTGCGGCAGTCGGCCACGGTGAGCCTGCTGGCCTCCAATGCGGTCGCCGCGGTCCTGCACCGGGCCCTGGCCGGGCGCTTCGCCGAAGCCCGCTCGCTGCTGACCGACGTGACCGCACGCACTCCGAGGCGCTTCACGCTGCCGGAACTGACCGCGCTGGTCGAACAGGCCGGGTTGCGTGCGGGGCAGGCGCACGGCCTGCGGATCTTCGCCGGGCTGGTACCCGGTGCCCTGCTGGACGGCGACGCGGCCGCCACCGAGGCGCTGCGGGCGCTGGAGGAAGCGGCCGCCAGCACCCCGCCGCTGCGCGACATCGCCGCCCAGCTGCACGTGCTCGGTCACCGCTGACCCGCCATGTCGCACGCAGGAGACACGGCCCCGGACGACACGGCCCCGGACGACACGGCCCCGGACGACACGGGCTGCCCCATCCTGCACGTGGACATGGACGCCTTCTACGCCAGCGTCGAGATCAGGGATCGTCCCGAACTGGCCGGCCAGCCGGTCATCGTGGGCGGGACCGGCGGGCGCGGTGTGGTGCTGTCCGCGTCGTACCAGGCCCGCGTGTTCGGGGTCCGCTCGGCCATGCCGGTCATGCGAGCCCGCCGGCTGTGCCCGCACGCGGTGTTCGTCCCGCCCCGGCACCAGGCCTATGCCTCGACCTCCAAGGAGGTCATGGCCATCTTCGGCACGGTTACCCCCGAGGTCGAGCCGCTGGCCCTAGACGAGGCATTCCTGGACGTCTCCGGCGCGCTGCGACGGCTCGGCCCGCCCGCCGCGATCGCCGCCCATATCCGGGCCCAGGTTCACCAGCAGCAGGGCATCATCTGCTCGGTCGGGGTCGCGCCCACCAAGTTCGTGGCCAAGATCGCCTCGGCCCGGTGCAAGCCGGACGGCCTGCTGGTCGTGCCGCGGGCCGGGGTCCTCGACTTCCTCCACCCGCTGCCGGTCGCCGCGCTCTGGGGAGTGGGGGACCGGGCCGGCGAGGTGCTGGCCCGGCTCGGCCTGCACACGGTGGGCGACATCGCGCACACCCCGCTGGACACCTTGCAGCGCGACCTGGGCACCGCGCACGGCGCGCACCTTCACGCATTGGCCTGGGGCCGCGACGAGCGCCAGGTCACGCCGCACACCCGGGAGAAGAGCATCGGCGCGGAGGAAACCTTCGCCACCGACATCGGTGACCCGGACCGGATCCGCCGTGAGCTGCTGCGGCTGTCCGGCCGGACGGCACAGGGTTTGCGCGCGGCCGGGTACGTGGCCCGGACCGTCTCGGTCAAGCTCCGGCTGGCCAGCTTCAAGACCTTCACCCGTTCCCGGACCCTGCCCTACCCAACCGACGTGGCTCGTGAGATATACGCCACAGCCTGCGCGCTGTACGAGGCCTCGGGACTGGACCGCGGCACCCAGCTGCGCCTGGTCGGTGTCCGGGTGTCCGGCCTGGTGCCCGCCGCCGGTGCGAATGCCCAGCTCAGCTTCGATGACAAGCCGATCGGCTGGCGGGAAGCGGAGCGCGCGGTGGACCGGATCGCCCGCCGGTTCGGATCCAGCGCAGTCCGCCCGGCCGCTTTGGTGCGGGATCCGGACCTTCCAGATCGCCCTGGCCGTGAGCCTTTCTGACCCGCAAGCCGGTCCGCTCTTCCAAGCGGTGTGTCTACGCTCGTATTCTGGAAAAAGAACCGGGTATGTGAGGTGAAAGTCACCGCACACGTGCCGGGCGCATGGTTTTTATGGGAGGCGTCGTGCCGCTCTCTGAACACGAGCAGCGCCAGCTGGAGCAGATCGAGCAAGCGCTCTACAGGGAGGATCCGAAGTTCGGGCGTCTCGTGCGCTCTAGTGATCCACGCGTGCACTACAAGCGCAAGCTGGTGCAGGCGCTCGTAGGCATCCTGATCGGCGCTGGCGCGCTCGCGGCCGGAGTGGTGACCCATCGTCTCTACCTGGAGGCGGCTGGCGCGGCGGTCGTGGTGCTGTCGCTGCTGTGGGCGGTCATCACCTGGCGGCGGCACGCGGCCCGGGTACGGCTCGTGCGGGCCAAGGCGAGCCAGCCCCGGGCGGTCGTGGCCGGTTCCGGGCGGTCCCAGCTCGGCTGGCGCGCCCGGATGATGGAGCGCATGGAAGAACGTTGGCGTCGTCGGCAGGAGGGCGACCGCCGGATGTAGCCCTCGGGAGCTGTTCCGCCGCACCCTTACCGGAAAGTCAGCTGGTTGACCCGCGCTCGGTCCAGCGCCTGGAGACCAGGTCGGCCAGGCCGCTGGGGATCCGGGCCGCGAGGTCGGCCACCGCCGTGATCGCCGAGGCCGGGAACATGCTGGCCCGCCAGCGGCTGCGGCGCCCCACCGAGGCCGCGACGCCGCGCCGTGCGGTAGTACCGTCCCGCCGCAGGCTCTCCGACTGGGCCGGCCGCGCCGCGTAACTGGCCCGCTCCTCGGCCAGCGCGAGCCGGCGGACCGCCTCCCGGGCCGGCTCGGGCAGCCCGGAGCCAACCCGGTCGGCCAGCGTCCGGGGTGGCTCGCTCGGCCGGTTCCGTACGCCGAGGTCCTGCAGGTCGTCGCGGAAGTCGCGCCACGCGGCGTGCGCCCGGCTCGCATCGTCGCGGGCCTGCCTCCAGCGCCACCGCCGCAGCCCTCGCCAGGTCAGCGAGGGGACCACCAGCGTGACGGCGCAGGCCGCCCCGAAGACGATGCCGACCGTGGCCCAGTCGCCCCCCAGGCCCAGCCCGGAGGCATCGGACAACAGTCGGCGCAGGGCGAACGCCGCGATCGCGGCCGCCACCAGCAACGCCGCGGCGAACGTCGCGGGACTGCGCCGCCTGGGGCCGTCGGCCGGACGGGACGACCGGGCGCGCTGCGCGGGCGGCGCCATGATGGCGATGACCCCGCACGCCAGTGCGATCGCGGCGATCAGGGCCAGGACGATCGCGGCCCACGGGATCCCGCTGGACCGGGCGGACAGGCCGCCGCTCGTCGTTCCACCGCCGCCGCCGCGGGGGTAACGATTGCCCGGGAACCCGGCCGGCCTCGTGCTCGAGCTGCTGGGCTGCGCCGTGGCGCTGATGGGCGGGGGAGAGCGGAACTGGTTCGATCTCGACGGCTTGGTCTGGTAGCGGCCGGCATGCGCGCTGCCGTCGCCGCCGGCAGGCGTGGCCTCGAAGGTGATCCAGCCGTAACCACTGAAGTACGCCTGCGTCCAGGCGTGAGCGTCACTGGACTTGACCACCCACTTGTTCCCCGACACGTGGGTCCCCTCGGTGTAGCCCACCACCAGCCGGGCCGGAATGCCGAGCGAGCGGGCCAGCACGGTCAGCGCGTAGGCGTACTGGACACACACACCCGTCCTGGTCGTGGTCAAGAACTTGATCAGCCCGGCGGCGGAGTCGAAATACGGCGCCGGACCGTAGCTGAATGGCGGGTATGAGAGCCAGTCGGCCAGCAGGTTGACCTTGTCCCACTCGGTCGTCGCACCCTGGGTCTCGGCCTGGGCGATCTCCTTCAGCACCTGGTAGGACTTCGGGAGCTGCTCGTCGGCCATCACCTCGGGCGGGGGCGGCGGAGCCTGCTTCAGCTGCGCATTGCTCGGGTCGACCAGATAACTGGTCACCTCGTAGGTCTGGACCGCGATGGACTTGTCCTGCGAGAACACCATGAGTTCCCGGTCGGCCCGCCAGCCGCCGGGGGGCGCGGAGACCTGGCTGGGCGGATACGGCGCGGGCAGGAACGTCGGTTCGCGTGGGCTGCTCAGGCCGCCCTTGGCCACGACGTTCACGGTGACGCCCACCGTCTGGGCCGCCGCCCGGACCGCGTCGGCGAGCCCCTGCGCCCCGGGCAGCGCGCCCGCCTGGGTCACCGGGGTTTCACCCTTGGTGACGTCGGACGTCACCCAGCTCTGGGTGTCGTTCAGGTCGTCGTACACCACCTGCTGGAAGTAGGGCGGATCGTGGGACCACAGCCGTTCGTCCGACGTGGTGTAGGAGAAGACCGTGGTCGGGGGCCCCTCAAGCTCGGTGACGGTCTGCTTCAGGTCCGACGGCAGGGCGAGCGAGACGCCACCAGTGGCGCTGCCCGCAGGGCCGCTACCGCCCCCGGTGCCCGTCGCCGAGGACAGCAGCTTGCCGGGGTGCAGCCCGGGCACGATCAGCGGCACGCACAGCGCCAGCACCACCGAGGCCAGCCCGACCCGCAGGCCGGCCGCGGCCAGCGCCCGGGTGTCCGGACCCGGCTCGGCCTCCGCGACCTTCAGCACCGAGCTGGCGCTGCCGCCCTGCCGCCACAGGGAGACCAGGCGCCCCCACACGCGGATGCGTTCGCGGCCGTCGGCGCTGAGCATGGCCAGGTATCCGGTGGTGCCCAGGCAGAACACGACCAGGGTGCCGATGCTTTGTTTCTGGGCGTTCATGGTGACGGGCACGATGAACAGGACCAGCAGCGGCAGGCCGGCCAGCGCGGTGGACCGCAGCCGGACCGCGATCAGGTCGGTCAAGATAGCGGTGATGCCGATCCCGCCCACGGCCAGCAAGACCAGACCCGACCGTTCCGGGGCGGGCGCGGGCAACGTGCCGGCGTCGGCCAGCCCGAATGCCGGCCAGGTCCCATAGCCTGCTCAGCGAGCCCGGGGTGGGGATGATCAGGGCCCAGTTGTGGCGGACCTCGTAGACCAGGTTCAGGTACAGCAGCAGCCCGGCCACGCTGATGGCCAGGCAGACCACCACCGGCAGCCTGCGCAGCCGGCTCAGCGTCCCGCTGGCCGCCACCGTGATGATCGCCCCGAGTCCGCCATAGAACCAGGCCGACCCGATGAACAGCGGATACAGCACCGTCGAGGACAGCGCGCAGGCAAACGCCACGGTCAGCGTCATCCGCCGATTCGCCGTCATCCCGACTCACCCCCGTCCGGCCAGTTCGTTGACGTCAGTTCGCTGACGTCAGCTCGGTGATCTGCGCTCGGTCCAGCGCCGGGAGACCAGCGCCGCCAGCCGGTCCGGGATCCGGGCGGTGAGGTCGGCCGTCGCCGTCAGCACCGAGGCCGGGAAGAGCCTGGCCCGCCAGCGGCTGCTCGTGCGGACCGACGCCATGACGCCGCGCCGCGCGGTGGCCAGCTCCCGCCTCAGGTTGGCCGACTGGGCCGGCTGCGCCGCGTAGCTGGCCCGCTCCTCGGCCAGCGCGAGCCTGCGCACCGCCTCGCGGGCGGGCTCGGGCAGCCCGGCGGTGACCCGGGCGGCCAGCGTCCGCGGCGGCTCGCTCGGCGCGTAACCCAGACCGAGATCCTGCAGGTTGTCGCGGAATTCACGCCACACGGCATGAGCCCGGCGCGTATCGTCACCGGCTCGGAACCAACGCCAGCGCCGGATCGCGATGCGAGCCACGCCCGGCACCACGAACACGAACGCGCAGGCCGCGCCGAACGCGATGCCGACCGTCGCCCAGCCGGCCTGCCGGTCCAGGCCGGTACGGGACAGCAACCGGTACAGCGCCAGCCCCACGATCGCCGCCGCGGCCGCCACCAGCAGCACGCTGGTCAGGCTCACCGGACGCCGCCGCCTGGCGTCGCCGGGGGCGTGGGCCGACAGCACCCGGTGCGCCGGCGGGGCCACGATGGCGATGACCCCGCAGGCCAGGGCGAGGGCGGCCAGGATGGCCAGGACGATCGCCGCCCACGGCGTTCCCGCGGACTTGGCTGACAGGCTCCCGCTCGATCCGCCGCCGGCGCCCACGAACTTGTTGGCCTGCCCGCGGCCGTCGGCGCGACCTTGGCCGGCGCGGTGGCCGATCCGCTCGGTCCGGTATTGGGCAGCGGGGCGTTGGAACCGATCGTCGCGCTGGTCTGGTAGCTGTTGGCCTGCGCGGTGCCGTCGCCGCCGGCCGGGGTGGCCTCGAAGTTGACCCAGCCGTAGTTCGTGAAGTACACCTGGGCCCACGCGTGCGCGTCGTCGGTCCTGACCACGTAGTTATCGCCCGCTTGCCGGGTGCCCTCGGTGAAACCCCCGGCCAGGCGGGCCGGGATGCCCAGCAAGCGGGTGAGCACGGTCATCGCCCACGCTGACTGCACGCAGACCCCGAGGCGGGTCTTGGTCAGGAAGTCGTACAAGGTGGCCGCGGACTTGACCGGCGCTCCGGCGCCGCTGTAGGCGAACGTCGGCCCCGACAGCCAGGCGGCCAGCGCGTTGACCTTGTCGTACTCGCTGGTCTGGCCCGCCGTGTGCTCGTCCGCGATCTGCTTCAGCGCCTTGGTCTGGTACGAGGACGGAAGCTCTAGGTCCGCCTTCACGCTCGTGCCCGGCGCCGGGGCGGTCCGCAACTGGGCGATGGTCGGGTCAACCACGGTGCTCGTCGCCTGGTAGGTCCGGGCGCTGGCCGCCTTGTACTGCGAGAACACCATGAGCTCGGAATCGGCGAGCCAGATTCCCGGGGGTGTGCTGACTTGGGTGGCCGGGTAGGGCATGGCCAGGAAGGTGGGCGCCGTCCGGTTGGTCAGGGCGTCCCCGGCTACGGTGACCGTGGTCTTGATCTGCCGGTATCCCGTCTGGTCGGAAACCCCCTGCGCGGGCGGCATGGTGGTGGTCTGGGCCGCGCCCGCCGTGTAGTCCGAGGTCTGCCAGCCCGAGTCGGTCAAGATGTCGTACACGTAGGTTTGCAGGTACGGGGGGCCCTTGGTGGCGTTGGTGGTGTAGCTGAGCACCTTGACCGGGGTCTTTTGCTGGAGTTCCCGCAAGGTCTGGTTGAGCGTGTCCGGCAGGGCGACCGCGGGACCGGACCCGCCGCCGTTGCCGCCGATCCCCGGGCCGGAGGACAGGAGCTTGCTGGGGTGCAGGCCGGGCACGATCAGCGGCACGCACAGCGCCAGCACCACCGAGGCCAGCCCGACCCGCAGGCAGGCCGCGGCCAGCGCCCGGGTGTCCGGGCCCGGCTCCCGCCCGCTCACCTGGCGCACCGAGGCCGCATCCCCGTCGGCCGGCTCCAGGTAACCACCGTCGGCGCCCGCCCGGCTCGGGCAGGCCTGCAGCGAGCCGAACCGCCACAGTGAGACCAGGCGGCCCCACATGCGGATGCGTTCGCGGCCGTCGGCGCTGAGCATGGCCAGGTATCCGGTGGTGCCCAGGCAGAACACGACCAGGGTGCCGAGGGTTTCTTTCTGGGCGTTCATGGTGACGGGCACGATGAACAGGACCAGCAGCGGCAGGCCGGCCAGCGCGGTGGACCGCAGCCGGACCGCGATCAGGTCGGTCAAGATAGCGGTGATGCCGATCCCGCCCTCGGCCAGCAGGAGCAGGTCGGATACTTCCGCTGCGGGCGAGCCGTATTTGTTGGCGTCGCTCACTCCGGTGACCAGCAGGTCCCATAGCCTGCTCACCGAGCCCGGGGTGGGGATGATCAGGGCCCAGTTGTGGCGGACCTCGAAGACCAGGTTCAGGTACAGCAGCAGCCCGGCCACGCTGATGGCCAGGCAGACCACCACCGGCAGCCTGCGCAGCCGGCTCAGGGCACCGCTGGCCGCCACGATGATGATCGCCCCGAGTCCGCCATAGAACCAGGCCGACCCGATGAACAGCGGATACAGCACCGTCGAGGACAACGCGCAGGCAAACGCCACCGTCAGCGTCATCCGCCGGCTCGCCCTCACCCCGGCTCACCCTCCAAACCGCCGACGTGTACCGCGCGGTCGACCGGCCGGTGCAGCTGCTGCCAGGCCGTGGCCAGCGGGGTACTGGCGTTGACCAGTGCGATCCGCCAGCCCGCGGCGGCCAGGATCTCCGCCGTCTGCGCCGTCTCCTCCGGCACCCGGTCGGTGCCCCACGCGCCCACGGTGAGCAGCAAGGCCATCGCGGGCGCGTTCCCGCGCCTGCTGGCCCCCAGCATGCGGGCGTCATCGGGGGTCATCCGGCCCAGGACCGCGATCAGCTGGCCCCCGGCATGGGTCAGCGCCGTGGTCCCCGGCAGCAGGCTGACGTCGCGCGACGGGCTGATGACCGCGAGCATGTCGAGCAGCGTGTCCTGGAACGTGCCGCGCAGGCCGAGCTCACCCGCCTCGTTGATCAGCCGGGCCCGGAAACCCTCGCTGGTCAGGTGGGCGCCGATCGAGGCCGCCGCGCTGACCGCGAACTCGAACGTGAGCGACCCGCTGCTGCCCAGGTGCGCGGAGCGCCGGGTGTCGAGGAACACCGACGCGCTGTTCCGCCACTGGTGTTCCTCCCGGCGGACCATCAGCTCGCCGTACCGGGCGGTAGAGCGCCAGTGCACCCGGCGCAGCCCGTCGCCGTTCTGGTAGGCCCGGGGTGCCGCGTCGTCCTCGCCGATCGCCGAGATGGTCCGCATCCCGCCGTCGCCCTCGCCGAGCCAGCTGCTCGGCGCCGCCGCCCTCGGCAGCGGGTGGATCTTCGGCGTCACCACCAGCGTGCTGGTCGTGCTGAACGACCGGCTGATCTCCACCAGTCCGAACGCGTCCGCGACTCGCACCCGAAGCGGACCGACAGTGAACTTGCCCCGGGTCTCCGACCGGATCTGGTAGCTGAGTTCCCGGCTGCCGCCCGGCTCGATCTCGTCGAGCACGAACCGGGGCCGGCTGCCCAGCGAGTACGGCGTCACGTCCTCGGCCAGCAGTACCGCGGTACGCAGCCGGGATACGTTCTCCAGCCGCGCGGTGATCACCGTCGGCTGCCCGGCCGGCACCCGCGGCGGATCGAGCCGGCGGCTGCACGCCAGCCGGTACCGGGACCGGTGCGCGATCAGCGCGGAGATCAGCGGCAAGATGATGAGCAGCGCACCGACCCGGACCAGGTCGGGCTCGGGGATGGCCAGGCCGCACACCATGGCCGCCCCGCCCGCGGCCACGAACGACCTGCCCCGCGTGGTCAGCGAGCCGAACAGCGCCCGCATCGGACTCTCCTCCCCGTCAGCGCCGGGCTAGCGGCAGCTGGGCAATGATGCGCTTGATCACATGTTCGGGCAGGTGACGTTCCACGATGGCCTCGGCCGTGGGCAGCAGCCGGTGCGCGAGCACCGGGCCGGCCAGCGCCTGCACGTCGTCCGGGATCACGTAGTCCCGCCCGTCCAGCGCGGCCCACGCGCGGCTGACCCGCAGTAGCTGCAGCGTGGCCCGCGGCGATGCGCCGAGCCGCAGCTCAGGCGAGGTCCTGGTCGCGTTGACCAAGCTGATGATGTAGTCCTTGACCTGGTCGGAGACCAGGACTTCGCGCACCCCGACCACGAGTTCTTGCACGTCGCTGGCCCGCGCCACCGGCTTGAGCTTGTCCAGCGGTGACGTCGAACCGTGCGAGCTGAGCATGTCCCGCTCGGCCGCGGCCGATGGGTAGCCCAGCGAGACCCGGGCCGTGAACCGGTCCCGCTGCGCTTCGGGCAGCGGGTAGGTGCCTTCCATCTCCACTGGGTTCTGGGTGGCGATGACCATGAACGGCGGCTGCAGGGCATAGGTCGTCCCGTCCACGGTGACCTGGCGCTCCTCCATGCACTCCAGCAGCGCGGACTGAGTCTTCGGCGACGCCCGGTTGATCTCGTCCCCGAGCACGATGTTGGCGAACACCGGGCCCGGCTTGAACTCGAAGTCGCGTCGCTCCTGGTTGAAGGCGCTCACCCCGGTGATGTCGCTCGGCAGCAGGTCCGGGGTGAACTGGACCCGCTGGACGCTGCCGTCGATGGCCCGGGCCAGCGACTTGGCCAGCATCGTCTTGCCCACGCCCGGCACGTCCTCGATGAGCAGATGCCCCTCGGCCAGCAGTACGGCCAGCGTGAGCCGGATCGCCTCGGGCTTTCCCTCGATCACGGACTCGATCGCCCCGCCGATCCTGCGGGCCGCCGGAACTAGATCATCAATGGGGCTCCCCGTGGGCCGTCCGGTGTCTAGAACCACATGGCCTCCCTGAAGGCGCTGGCGGGCAGGAGCCAGCCAGGCTTCCATCACGTAGCGCTCCCGGCCGAGCGGCTCTATCGATACAGTACGTCTTTCTTTGGCCAGCGCGCGAGGCTGGGCCTGTTTGCGCGTCATTGCACGCATCATGGGACACAACGGCAACCGAACGGTGACCCGAGCGCGGTTTCGCGCCGTCCCCGCCAGGCGCTCCGCCCCGTTCCTCCACGACGCCCCACCCTGGCTCCCCACCTCGGCTCAGCGTGCCGAACCGGTCAGCGGTTTAACGTTCCTAACTGGCCTTAGTCCATCGGCGCCGAAGACCGCTTCGCGCCGGTGAGTCCGCCCAGGGGCCGCGGCGGCGTCCTGGACCAGATTTCTCCCCACTTCACTCCACTGCTTCCGACCTGCTATTTCACAACCGCGAAAGGCAAAATCACCGGCTTTTCGGCGTTGACGGTGGAGGGATGTGGGGTACAGTGGAGCGCAATGGTGGAGGATGGCGCCGGGAGGTGAGGGCCTATGTTCCTGGGCACTCATCAACCGCGGCTGGACGAGAAGGGCCGGCTGTTCCTGCCCGCCAAGTACCGGGAAGAGCTCGCTGGGGGCGTGGTGATCACCAAGGGACAGGAGCGCTGCCTGTTCGTCTGGCCGCGCGAGGAGTTCGCCCGCCTCACCGAGAAGCTGCGCAACGCGCCGGTGACCGACAAGGCGTCCCGGGACTACGGCCGCGTGCTGTTCTCCGGCGCTTCGGACGAGCTTCCCGACCGGCAGGGCCGGATCACCGTCCCCGCCGCCCTGCGTACCTACGCCGGGCTGCAACGGGACTGCGTGGTGATCGGCGCCAACACCCGCCTCGAGATCTGGGACAACCAGGCCTGGGAGGCCTACCTGAGCACGCAGGAGGACACCTTCGCAGGAGCCTCCGAGGAGGTGTTCCCGGGAATCCTCTAGCGATCGTGGGCCGGCCTCCATCCGCCGCTCCCTGCTGGCATCACTTCCCCGGTGCCAGCCGGCAGCGCCAGCAGATGAGAGGCCGGCCGAGGGGGCCGTAAGCGTAGGACCGCCGATAGCCGCGGACGAAAGAGAGGGGGAGGCATGGCAGAGCAACACGTGCCGGTCATGGCCGACCGGGTCACGGCCCTGCTCGCGCCTGCCCTGGCTGGTCCCGGCGCGGTGCTGGTGGACGCCACCCTGGGCCGGGCCGGGCACGCCCGCGCCCTGCTGGAGGCCTGCCCCGGGCTGGTGCTGGTCGGGGTCGACGCCGACCTGGCCGCGATCGAAGCCGCCCGCGAACTGCTCGCCCCCTACGCCAACCGGGTCACGCTGGTCCACGCCCGCTACGACGAGATTCCTGAGATCGTCGCCACGATTCCCGGTCCCGCGCAGGTCATGGGCCTGCTGTTCGACCTCGGCGTCTCCTCGCCACAGCTCGACGATCCGGACCGCGGCTTCGCCTACGCCCAGGACGCGCCGCTGGACATGCGGATGGACCGCACCAAGGACCGCACCGCGGCCGACATCGTTAACGGCTACCCGGCCGCCGAACTGGCCCGGGTGCTCCGCGACTACGGCGAGGAACGCTTCGCCCGGCGGATCGCCGACGCGGTGGTCCGCGAGCGGTCCCGGACGCCGATCACCTCCACCGCCCGGCTGAGCGCCATCGTCAAGGACGCGATCCCTGCGGCTACCCGGCGCACCGGCGGGAATCCGGCCAAGCGCACCTTCCAGGCGCTGCGGATCGAGGTGAACGACGAGCTCGGCACGCTGCGCCGGGCGCTGCCCGCCGCGCTGGACGTGCTGGCCGTGGGCGGCCGCGTCGTGGTGCTGGCCTATCACTCGCTGGAGGACCGCATCGTCAAGCGCGAGCTGGTCCGGCTGTCCACCGACCCGGCGCCGCCTGGGCTACCCATTCCCGCCCACGCGTCAACCGCCCAGTTCCGCCTGCTGACCAGGGGCGCCGAGCGCCCGGACAGCGAAGAAGTCACCGGCAATCCGCGCGCGGCCTCGGCTCGGCTGCGGGCCGCGGAACGGATCCGGGAAGCCGCATGACCCAAAGGGGGTACTGACATGGCCACCTATACGCCGCCCCGCAGTGTGCCCCCCGGGGGACGGCCCTCCGGTGACCCCCCGGCACGGGGGGCTGCCCGCCCCGCGTACCCCCGGGCCCCCCGCACCCGGGGGGACGCTCCGCCGGCCCGTGAGGCACCCTCTCGGCGCGGACCGTACCCGGCCCCGCGGCACACCAAGCCGTTCACCGGCCCCGGAACCGCCCCCGGAGTCAGGCCCGCTCGGCCCGCTCAGCCGGCCAGCAAGCCCGCGACCCGGCCGTCCGCGCGCCCGCCGCTCGCCCGGACTAGACCGCGCCACCCGCGGGCGCCGTTCATCTTGCTGCTCGTCGGCCTGCTGTGCGGAGCGCTGGTCTCCCTGCTGTTCATCAGCACCACGCTGGCCGAAGGGTCCTACCGGATCACCAGCCTCCAGCAGCAGAACGCCAACCTGGCCAAGCAGGAGCAGCTGCTCACCCAGCAGGTCGCGCAGGCCTCCTCGCCGTCCCAGATCGCGGCCGAAGCCCAGAGTTACGGCATGCGCCCGAACCCGCAGCTGCAGTTCATCAACCTCAAGACCGGGAAGGTCGTGAAGGGGCAGATTTCCAAGTCCGACGCGGAAATCGCCACCCCCGGGTACACCCCGTGACCCCGCACAACCCGCCACGCGGTGCGGGCCCGGGGGGACGACCCCCCGGCACCCCCCGCGTACGGGGCGGCTCCCCGTCTCCCCGGGCGCGCTCTCGAGGCGCCACCCCGCCGCCCCGCGGCGCCAGGGATCCACGGCGTCGCCCCGGGCCGCCGCCGACCGGACCCAGCGCCCGCGGCCCGGTCCGTTCGGCCGAAAGAATCCCGCCGCGGCCCCCGCCCCGCCCCGTCTACGTCAAGCCGCCGCGGCCCCGGCGTCTGATGCCGCGCGGCAATCCCGCCCGGCGGCTGGGGGTCACCCTGCTGGCCATCGTGTTCGTACTGACCCTGTTCGCCGCGCGCCTGGTCCAGCTGCAAGGGCTCGAGTCCGGCCGGTACCGCGTGCTGGCCCTGAAGGAGCGGGCCAAGACGATCCCGCTGCCCGCGGTCCGCGGCACCATCACCGGGGCCAACGGGGAAGTGCTGGCCATGACCGTGGCCACCTACCTGGTCTACGCCGACCCGGTGATCATGCCCGCGGCCCAGCAGACCCCGGTCGCGGCCAAGCTGGCCAGCTACCTCAACATGCCCGGCCGACCAGATCCTGAGCCTGATCCAGCACCCCAGCTCGCCGCAGTACGTGGTGCTGGCCAAGGGAGTATCCGCGCAGGTGGGCGACCAGATCAACGCGCTCGGCCTGCCCGGCATCGCACTCACCGCGAGCTACGCCCGGTCTTACCCGGACGGGGACACCACGGCCAACATCGTCGGCTTCACCAGCATGCCCAACCAGGGCCCCCTGACCGGCGCGGCCGGCATCGAGGAGGAATACAACTCGCTGCTGGCCGGGCGGGCCGGCCGCGAGCAGGTCCAGATCGGCACGAACGGCCAGCCGATCCCGCTCGCCGGGGGCACCGACCGCCCGGCGGTGAACGGCAGCGACCTGCGCCTGACCATCGTCCCGGCCCTGCAGTACGACGCCCAGCAGGCCTGCGCCGCCCAGGTGGCCAAGAGCGAGGCCGCCAACTGCACGGTGGTGATCATCCAGCCCAAGACCGGCCACGTGCTGGCCATGGCGCAGTGGCCCACCTACGACCCCTCGACGGTCACGGACGTGAGCCAGGCCTCCAACATCGCCGTGCAGAACGAGTTCCAGCCGGGCTCCACGGCCAAGGTGATCACCGCCGCGGCCGCGTTCGAGCAGGGCGGCCAGACGCCGATGAGCGCCTACAGCATCCCGTACCAGATCAACGAGGGCGGCCAGCTCATCCACGACGCCGAGTGGTCCCCCGGCGAGCGGTACACCATCGCCGGCATCATCGCGCACTCCTCCAACATCGGAATGTCCCAGGTGGCCGCGCACATCACCCCGCAGGTCCAGTACGACTACCTGCACGCGTTCGGCCTCGGGCAGCCCAGCGGCCTCGGGCTGCCGGGGGAGACGGCCGGCGACCTGCCGCCGGTCTCCCAGTGGTGGCCGGACACCCGGTACACGCTGGCCTTCGGTCAGGGCGTGGCGGTGACCGCCATCCAGATGGCCGAGGTTTACGCGACGATCGCCAACAACGGCGTGCGAGTGCAGCCGACGCTGGTCGAGGGCACGACCAACTCGGCGGGCAAGTACACCGCCGCCGCGCCCTCGCCGTCCAAGCGGGTCATCCAGGCCAATACCGCGAACGAACTGCGGCAGATCCTGGAGCAGGTGCCGGCCATCGACGAGGAGGGCGGCCAGCCCTGGGGCATCATTCCCGGCTACGCGATCGCGGCCAAGACCGGCACCTCACAGGAAACCAACGGAAGTTGCGCCCTGTGCGTCTACGGGTCGAGCTACATTGGCATGGCCCCCGGCAACGACCCGCAACTGGTCATCGCGGTAAACGTGCAGAACCCGCGCAAGGGC
Source organism: uncultured Actinomycetes bacterium (assembly GCA_963787645.1). Classification (GTDB taxonomy): domain Bacteria; phylum Actinomycetota; class Actinomycetes; order Streptosporangiales; family Streptosporangiaceae; genus Palsa-504. The sequence continues at coordinate 589,620 of CAWBDS010000002.1, forward strand.
GGCTACTACGGCGACGTGGTGGCCGGCCCGGTCTTCTATCAGGTGATGAAGGAAGCCCTGGCCACGCTGCAGATCCCGCCGGACGGCGCCACCCCGGCCAACATCCGCCTGAACGCGCCGTGATAGGAGGTACCCTCACCCCGTGGCGATCCGACCCGCCCGTACGCAGCCCAAGCCGCTGTCGGCTCTCGGCTCGCTGCTGGGTGTCCGGCTGGCGTCCGTAGGAAGTTCCATTTCCCCGAACGACCTGGGGTTCGTCACCGGGGTCACGCTCGACTCGCGCGCGGTGAAGCCTGGCGACCTGTACGTCGCGCTGCCCGGATCGCGAGTCCACGGCGCGGCGTTCAGCGCCGACGCGGTGGCCGCCGGGGCGGTCGCGGTACTGACCGATCCGGATGGCAAGGCCCGTGCGGCGGCTACCGGGGTGCCGGTGTTCGTGCTCGCCGATCCGCGCGGCAAGCTGGGCGAGGTCTCCTGCTGGGTGTACGGCAACCCGTCGAGCCGGCTGCGGCTCATCGGCGTGACCGGGACCAGCGGCAAGACCACCTCGACCTACCTGCTGGAGTCCGGGCTGCGGGCCGCTGGCCACCTGACCGGGCTGATCGGCGGGGTGGAGACCAGGATCGGCCGGGACCGGCTGCCCAGCTCGCTGACCACCCCCGAAGCACCCGACCTGCAGGCCATGTTCGCGGTCATGGCCGAACGGGGGGTCACCGCCGCCGCCATGGAGGTGTCCAGCCACTCGCTGGCCCTGGGCCGGGTCGCGGGTACCAGCTTCGACGTGGCGGTGTTCACCAACTTGTCGCAGGATCACCTGGACTTCCACGCCGACCTGGAGGACTACTTCCGGGCCAAGGCGTCCCTGTTCATGCCGCCGGTCATCGGCGTGGTGAACATCGACGACAAGTACGGGCGCCGGCTCGCGTCGTCCGCGCCCGTGCCGATCACCACGTTCTCGGCGCTGGGCCGGGACGAGGCGGACTGGCGGGCGGTCGACGTGCGGTCCGGCGCGGACGGCAGCACGTTCCGCGTCATCGGGCCCGGCGGCGTCGAAGCCGACGTGTCGGTGGGGCTGGCCGGGGCGTTCAACGTGGCCAACGCGCTGGGCGCCGTGGTTGCCCTGGTCGAGTCCGGCGTCCGGCTGGAGGACGCGGTGGCCGGCCTGGCCGCCTGCCCGGGCGTGCCGGGACGGCTGGAGCGGGTGCCCGCGCCGGGCCTGGACGTCACCGCCTTCGTGGACTACTCCCACAAGCCGGGCGCGGTCGAGGCCGTGCTGCGCTCGCTGCGCCCGGTGACCAGGGGCAACCTGATCATCGTGCTCGGCTGCGGCGGCGACCGGGACCGGGCCAAGCGCCCCATGATGGGCGCCGCGGCCGCATCGCTGGCCGATGTGGCCATTCTCACCAGTGATAATCCGCGATCCGAGGACCCGCTGGCCATCCTGGTGGCGATGCTGGACGGCGTGCTGAGCGTGCCGCAGGACGGCCGGGCCCGGATCATCGTCGAGCCCGACCGGGCCGCCGCGATCGCCCAGGCGGTCGGCCTGGCCGCATCCGGCGACGTGATCGTCGTCGCGGGCAAGGGCCATGAGACCGGCCAGTACGTGACGGGCGCGGTCCTGCCCTTCGATGACCGGGCGGTGACCGCCGCGGCGCTGGAGCGAGCGGCCAAGGCCGAGCCGCCCGCCGCCGACCCATGGGGGGTGGGCCTGTGATCCCGCTGACCATGGCCCAGATCGCCGAGATCACCGGCGGCCAGCTGCACGGGGAGCCGACCGCCGTGGTGACCGGCGAGGTGGTGATCGACTCCCGGCGGGTCGCCCCCGGCGGCCTGTTCGCCGCGGTCGCGGGGGAACGCGTCGACGGGCACGACTTCGCGGCCACCGCGGTCGCGGCCGGCGCGGTCGCGGTGCTCGCGACCCGGCCCGTTCCGGTCCCGTCAGTGCTGGTCGCTGACGTTCCGGACGCCCTAGCCGCGCTGGCCAGGTTCGTGATCGATGCGCTGCCCGCCGCGACGGTCGCGGGCATCACCGGCTCGTCCGGCAAGACCACCACCAAGGACCTGGCCGCTCAGCTGGTCGAGCGTCTAGGTCCCACGATCGCGCCCGCCGGGTCGCTCAACAACGAGTTCGGTCATCCGCTCACCGTGCTGCGCGCCGACGCAAGCACCAGGTACCTGGTGCTCGAGCTGTCCGCGCGCGGGCCCGGCCACATCGCCTACCTGTGCCGCATCGCGCCGCCCCGGTACGGCGTGGTGCTGAACGTGGGCCACGCGCACGCCGGGGAGTTCGGCGGGCTGGACCAGGTCGCCCGGGCCAAGGGTGAGCTGGTCGAGGCGGTCCCGGCCGACGGCGTGGCCATCTTGAACGCCGACGACCCCCGCGTCCTGGCCATGGCCGCCCGCACCCGGGCCCGGGTCGTGACGTTCGGCGTCACCGGTCGGTCCGCCTTGGTCCGGGGCGCCGACGTGCGGCTGGACGATACCGGACGACCGAGCTTCACGCTGCTGACCCCCGAAGGGTCGGCCCCGGTTACCCTCCAGTTGCACGGCGCCCATATCGTGCCAGATGCCGTGGCCGCCGCGGCCCTGGCCCGCGAGCTCGGCCTGGACCTGGCCGGCATCGCGGACGGGCTGGGCGCGGCGGTGGCGCGCAGCCGGTGGCGGATGGAGGTCCACCGCCGCGGGGATGGGGTGACGGTCATCAACGACGCGTACAACGCGAACCCCGAGTCGGTCCGCGCCGCGCTGCAGGCGCTGCGGCACCTGGCCGCCGGCGGGCGCGGGTTCGCCATCCTGGGTCACATGGCTGAGCTGGGCGATACGTCGCGCGCCAGCCACGAGGAGATCGGCGAGTTCGCCGCCCAGGCCGAACTGGCCGGGCTGATCGCGGTCGGGCCGGAGGCCGAACCCATGCTGACCGGCGCCGGCCGCATCCGGTCCTGGACCGGCGAGGCGCTCGCCGTTCCGGACGGTGACGCCGCGTTCGACGCGGTGTCGAACCAGTTGAAGCCCGGCGACGTTGTCCTGGTGAAGGCGTCCCGCGCCGCCCATCTGGAGGGCCTGGCGGCTGAGCTGATCGAGGGGGCTGCCCGGTGAAGACCGTCCTGCTGTCCGCGGCCGTCTCGCTGTTCTGCGCGCTGTTCGGCACCCCGCTGGCCATCAAGGCGTTTACCCGGCGCGGCTACGGCCAGGAGATCCGGGCCGACGGGCCGCAGGGGCACCTGTCCAAGCGCGGCACGCCGACCATGGGCGGCACGGTGATCATCACCGCGTCGCTGGCCGGCTACCTGGTCGGCCACCTGGCCACCGGCGATGCCATGTCCGCGTCCGGGCTGCTCGTGCTGTTCCTCATGACCGGGCTCGGCCTGGTCGGGTTCGCCGACGACTTCATCAAGCTCTACATGCAGCGCAGCCTGGGCCTGCGCAGCGGGGCCAAGCTGGCCGGCCAGGCCATCGTGGGCGCGATCTTCGCCGTGCTGGCCATCCGGTTCCCCGACGGCTGGGACATCACGCCCGCCTCCACGCACCTGTCCTTCTACGCGGACTTCGGGATCTCCATCGGCCCGGTGCTGTTCGTGTTCTGGGTCATCCTCATGGTGTCCGGGACCTCGAACGCGGTGAACCTCACCGACGGCCTGGACGGCCTGGCCACCGGCGCGGCCATTCTGGCGCTGGCCGCCTACATGATCATCGGCATCTGGCAGCTGCGCAACGACTGCACCGTCTACCTGGCCCCCGCCTGCTATGACGTGCGCGACCCGCAGGACCTGGCCATCGTGGCCGCCACCGTGATGGGCGCCTGCATCGGCTTCCTGTGGTGGAACGCGCCGCCCGCCAAGATCTTCATGGGCGACACCGGGTCGCTGGCCCTAGGCGGCGCGCTGGCCGGGCTGGCCATCACCACCCACACCGAGCTGCTGCTGTTCCTGCTGGGCGGCCTGTTCGTGATCATCACGCTCTCGGTGGTGATCCAGGTCGGCTCGTTCAAGCTGACCGGTAAACGGGTGTTCCGCATGGCCCCGCTGCAGCATCACTTCGAGCTGGCCGGCTGGGCCGAGACCACCATCGTGGTCCGCTTCTGGATCATCGCCGGCATCTGCGTCGCCCTAGGCCTGGGCATCTTCTACGTCGGCTGACCTCCGCTCGCCCGCTCGCCCGCTCGCCCGCTCTCCGTGCCCCGCCTCATCGCCCCGAAAATCGCTCGCCCCGCCCCATCACCCTCAGCCACTCCTGTCGGCGGGGCATGGGCCTAGGCGAGGGCACCGATGGAACATAGGTGCCGCTATAGCGACAGCAATGTTCCATCGGTGTCGCTGCGAGGTGAGCGCGGAACACTTAGCGTGCGGGACGGGTGGGGTGCGATGGGACAGGCGGGAAACAGTCATCTCGGCCGTGATCGCCCACCGCTCGCGGTCGCGCCAGGCGCCGTCGATGAACAGCATGTCGGGGGAGTAGCGCTCGTTGCGGAACCCCAGCCGCCGGACCAGCGCCAGCGACGCCTGATTGGCCGGCTGGATGTTCGCCTCCAGCCGGTGCAGTCCCACACTGGCCCGCGCCAGCTCCAGAAACTCACCCTCATCGCCCGCCGTCAGCTCCCGCAAGAACACCCGCCCGGCATCACCCTCATCAGCCACGGTCCTCGATTATCCCCACCCACTCCAGCCGCCGGTCAGGCGACGGCGGAGGCCCAGGCGAACGCGCTGAGCTGGTCGTCCAGCGGCGCCTCGGTCAGCCGGTTGGCCAGCGTGGACATCGTGTAGGTACCGATGCCGAGCACCACCTCGAGCGCGTGCTGCCGGGTGTAGCCGCTGGCCAGGAAGGCCCGCAGCGTCTCGTCGCCGACCTCGCCCGCGGTGTCCAGGACTCGCAGGGTAAACACCCGGATCGCCTCCAGCCGCTCGTCGTCCAGCGGCAAAGCCTCCCGCAGCGCCGCGATGACCTCGGCCGGCGCGCCCAGCGCGGTCAGCTGGGCGGTATGCATGGCCACGCAGATGTGACAGCCGTTCCGCGTGGCGATGGTCATCACCACCACCTCGCGGGCCACCGGGTCCAGCGTGGTGTTCTCGAAGATGGCCAGCATCCGGCCGAACCCCTCGAGCAGCTGGGGGAAGCCGCCCACCGGGCCGTGGCGGCCGGAAGGTAGCCCAGATGGTTCTGGGTCGCGACCATGAACCGTCGCGAGTCAGCCGGAGCCGATTCGATGGTGTACTCGGGGAACCACGACATGATGCTCACTCCTGACGAGTAAGATAGACAACTAGGTTGTCTAAAACGGTAAATGAGGTTGTCTAGCGTGTCAAACCCCGGGTTCGAGTTGCCCTTGCTGCTGTTCGGCGGGTTCCGGTCGATCATCGACGAACTGCACGCCGAACTGGCCCGCCGCGGGCACCCGGACCTGCGCCCGGCACACGGCTTCGCCCTGCAGGCCATCGGACCTGGCGGGGCCACCGCCACCGAGGCCGGGCGCCGCCTGGGGGTCTCCAAGCAGGCCGCGGGCAAGACCATCGACCGGCTCGAAGGACTCGGCTACGTGCAACGCGCCGGTGACGCCCAGGACCGGCGCCGCAAGCTGGTCCGCATCACGCCGCGTGGTATAGAGGCACTAACCCTGTCGGCGATGATCTTCGAGGACATCCGGGCCCGATGGGCCGCCGCGCTGGGCTCGGGCCGGCTGTCCGCCCTGGAAGCCGATCTGCGCGCCATGGCCCCCGGCGACACCTTCCGGCTCGACGTTCCCGGCTGGTTCGGCGCCTGAGCCTTGAGCCCTAGGCGCTGGGGTGAACGACCGGCCGGTAGCCCGCCGCCAGCACAGCCACGGTGGCTCGCGGCGTGATCACCGTCACCGGCCCGTCCGGCCGCGGCTCCCGGTCCTGGTAGCCGCCCGGTGTCCAGCCCAGCAGCTCATCGCCCCACACCAATCGCGCAGAACCGCCGACCGAGACCATCGTCCCGTCCGGGAGTGACCGCAGCGCAGCCTCATACGTCCGCCGCACCCCCGGCCGAACCAGCCGGTCCGCGTGCATCCGTGCGTCGATCTCCGCCACGCCGGGCACGCCGTCCCCGAAGGCAGCCCCCCAGGACCGCTTGAACGCCTGGTAGTCCCGGTAGCGGCATTCGCCGCACGGCCGGTGCCCGGCCGCCAGCCCGGTGGCCTCGTCCAGGAAGAACAGCTCGGTCAGCCGGCCCGGCGCCCACAGCTGCCGGCGCCTGCCCTTGAACTCCAGCACGCAGATCGCCCAGGCCTTGCCCCGTGAGTACCGCACCAGCCGCCCCTCGCGATCGTGCAGCGACCCGCGGTTTCCCCAGAACAGGCCGCGATCGGGAACGGCGATCAGCGTGCCGTCCGGCGTCACCCGGTTCTGCCGAGGCATGCCCGGCCCCTTGTCTCAATTAGGCCAACTTATGGTGTCTTCTTCCGGTAGGCCCAACCTACCGGTAAGTTACGTCTCGTTCTGGGGGGGTCCTTCGGCGGGCGACGGAGCGTGGGATCCATGGTGTGGACGAGGAAGCTGGCCGGGACGGCACTGGCCGCGGCCTTGGCCATCGGCGGAGCGACGGCCGCATCGGCGACCGCGTCGGCCGCCCCGCAGACCTGCGGTGGTACCGGCTCGGTGACCACGGTGAACGGCACGCTCGCCGACGGCGCCACGTACGAGATCCAGTGCCCGAACGGCGCCTGGAACGGGACGCTGTTCCTCTACAGCCACGGCTATGTCGTTCCGGGCGCCGCCAATCCGGCCCAGGACGTCGGCGATCCGATCACCGGTGCCTGGCTGCTCAGTCACGGGTACGCCCTGGCCGGGTCGTCCTACGCCACCACCGGCTGGGCCATTCAGCAGGCGCTGCCCGACCAGGTCAGCACGCTGCACGTCTTCGACAGCAGCTTCGGCAAGCCGAGCACCACGATCGCCTGGGGACATTCGCTGGGCGGCATCATCACCGCCGGGCTGATCCAGGACTACCCGAGCCTGTTCCAGGCCGCGCTGCCCATGTGCGGCGTGCTGTCCGGCGGCGTGGCCACCTGGAACACCGCGCTCGACGGAGCGTTCGCGTTCCAGCAGCTCCTCGCCCCGTCGATCCAGGTTGTCAACATCACTGACCCGACGGACAACCTGACCGCCGGCGAGGCTGCGGCGGCTGCGGCGCAGAATACACCGCAAGGCCGGGCCCGCCTGGCCCTGGTCGCCGCGCTCGACGACACCCCCGGCTGGTTTACCCCGTTGTCGCCCGAACCCGCCGCGACCGACTACGCCGCCCAAGAGCAGAACCAGTACCTGTGGGACTCCCAGGTCACCTTCCCGTTCGTGCTGGCCTTCCGGGCTGAGCTCGAGGCCCGCGCGGGCGGCAACGTGTCCTGGAATACCGGCGTCAACTACTTCGCCGACCTGGCCAAGTCGGCCGACCTGAAGGAAGTCGTCGCGCTGTACCAGGCCGCCGGGCTCAGCTTGACCAAGGACCTGCTGAAGCTGGAGGACGCCCCGCGGATCAGCGCGAAGCCGTCCGCCGTGGCCTACCTGGCCAAGTACATCTCCTTCAACGGCCAGATCTCGATCCCCGTCCTGTCCATGCACACCACCGGTGACGGCCTGGTCGTGCCGGAGAACGAGCAGGCCTACCGCAGCGTCGTCGACCGGGCCGGGAACGGCCGCCTGCTCCGGCAGATCTTCGTGGCCCGCGCCGGGCACTGCGCGTTCACCCCTGCCGAGACCATTACCGCGGCCCAGACCCTGCTGAACCGCCTGGCCACCGGGCACTGGAACGTCCCCGGCCCGGCCGGCCTGAACTCCGAGGCGGCGGCCCTCGGCCCGCAGTACAACGTGTTCACCGGCGCGACCAGCCCCGTCGCCCCGGCCTTCACCACGTACTTCCCGCCGCCGTACCTTCGGCCCTTCGACCTGCTGCCATTCTTCGGGGACGGTTCAGGACGGCTCGTTCCGTAAAAATCCCTTATTGACCTAACGGACCGGAGTTCGTGCGCCCGGCCGCCGAGCCAGCCAGTCGGCCTCGGCGGCTCCCATCGGGGTGCACGGCGGGCCCTGGAAGAACGGCCAGATCTCCTCGGCGATGCCGCGCCAGTCGGCGGTCGCGTGCAGTTCTCCGAGCAGGGCGAACAGGCCCAGGTTGATGCGCTGCAGGATCACGTAGGAGCGGGGGATCCGGGCGTAGGCGGCCAGCGGGCTGCGGAAGTCGAAGAACTTCCGGGTCACCGCCGAGGCGTACTCCCCGGTCATGGTCCGGGGGCCGCGTTCGCGGACCGTGTCGTAGAACACCGCCATGTGCTCGATGACCAGCGGCGTGGGCACCGGCGCGTCCGGGACCAGGAAACCGGCCTGCACCATGGCCTGGCGGAACCCTTCCGGGTCGTTGTCCACGCACAGGTGCTTGACCATCGCGGCCAGCGGCTGCATCTCCTCGGCAGTGAAGTGCTTGACCAGGCCAAAGTCCAGGAAGGTGACTCGCCCGCCGCCGTGGAACAGGTAGTTGCCCGGATGCGGGTCGCCGTTGAAGGCGTGCGCCTCGTACAGGCTGCGGAACACGAAGCGGTAGATCGTCTCGGCGGCCAGGTCGCGTTCGGCCTGGGACCAGCTGGCCAGCTCGGCGAACCGGGCCCCGTCGGCCAGCTCACTGGTCACCACCCGACGGGTGGACAGCTCCTCGATGACCCACGGGACGCTGATTGTGGGGTGGCCCTCGTAGTAGCGGGCGAACATCTGCTGGTTGCGGGCTTCCCGGCGGTAGTCGAGCTCCTCGGTGACCCGTTCTCGCAGCTCGGCGATCAGCGCGTCGACGTCCTGGCTGGGCGCCGTGATCTTGAGCATCCGGCGCAGCAGCGCGACGTTCCCCAGGTCGGCCGCGATGGTCTCGGCAATGCCCGGGTACTGCACCTTGACCGCGACCGCGCGGCCGTCGTGCGTGATGGCCCGGTGCACCTGCCCGATCGACGCGGCGGCAATCGGTTCGGGGTCCCAGGTGGCGAAGGCCAGCTCCGGCGGCTGGCCGAGCTCCTCGGTCACCACCTGTGCGGCCAGCTCGGAGCTCATCGGCGGCACGCTGTCCTGTAGCCGGCTCAGCGTGCGGCGGGCGGCCGGCGACAGGCCGTCGTCGACGTAGCTGGCCATCTGGCCCAGCTTCATCAGCACGCCCTTCATCGTGCCCAAGGTCGCGGCCACGTCCTCGGCCGTCTGCAGGGCCAGGTCGTTACGAAGCTGCTGGCGGTGCTCCCCGGCGCTGGCGAACAGCCGCGGCGCGTTGGTGGCGTACCGCGCCCCGCCGCGCGCCGCCAGCCGCAGCGCCGCCATCCCGCGTTGCACTTGCAGGCCGCGGCCCCGGCGCAGGCCGCGGCTGCGGCGCCCGAGCACGGCCAGCGCCGCGATCGACGCGGCGCCGACCGCCGCGATGACCGCCAGCTTCACCCCCCGTCGCCTCAAGCCCGCGCCGCCCTCATCCGCAGGGCCAGCCGCTGCCGCGCCTCCAGGACGCCCGGCTCGCCCATGAACACGGCGTCGAACACGCCGAGCGTCTGGCGGATCTCGTTCCGGCGTTCGGGAGTCAGCGCGGCCGGGGCCGGGTAGCCGTACAGATCCCTGGCCCATTCGGGCAGCGCGGTCAGCGCCGCGTCCCGCAGGTCCTGCCACAGCTCGGCGATCTCCTCGCCCATCCCCTCCGGATCCAGCATGTAGCCCATCGACTCCGCCGCCGCCGGCGTGCTGCGCAGCTCGGGCCGGACACCGGCCAGGTACTGCGCCAGATCGGTTACGCGCTCCGGGATCAGCTCGCGCGGGACCCCGAGCAGCTCAGCCGAGACGGCCATCTCGGCCACGTACGCGTCGGCGTCCGCGGCCGTCGGCGGCGTGCCGAACAGCCGGGCCGCCTCGAGCACCGAGTCCGCCAGCGCCGCGTGCACCCACAGCAGCAGCGCCGGGTCCCCGGCCGCGTAGGTACGTCCGGTCACGCCGTCGGTACCCCGGACGTGCTCGTGGATGGCCCGGACCCGGGCCGCGGCCCGGCTCGCGCTGGCCCGGTCGCCGTAGGTCACCGTCGTGACGTAGGCCGAGGTGGCGGCCAGCCTGCCGACCGGATCGCGCCGCCAGTCGCTGTGCTGGTCGACGCCGGCCATGGCCAGCGGATGCAGCGCCTGGATCAGCACCGACCGCAGGCCGGCGACGGGCGCGGACAGGTCGGCGGACAGCCGCCAGGTCACGCTGCCCGGCCCGAAGAACCCGTCGTCTTCGGGCCGGTCCGGCACCCCGGACACCAGGGCGGCCGCGTACCGCTCGACCAGCCCCACCGCCGCCGCGTAATTGTCCGTCATGACCGCAGTCCGGCGAACAGGTCGTCCTCGGGCAGCGGCGCACCGGTGGCGTCGCTGACCCGGATGAAGCTCTCCCGGCCGAAGGTCGCCTCGGCGATCTCCGGCGGGATCTTGCTGAACCAGGAGTCGGAGATCTGGCTGCCGTGAGCGAACAGCGCGTCCCGCTTGCGGGGCAGCACCGACCGGATGTCCACCGTGGTGGTGATGCGCTGCTCGGCCAGTTCGCCGCGGCGCAGCACCTCCGGATCGGGCTCGAAGTTCGGCACGTCCACGCCCTGCTCCCGCAGCGCTTCCCGGATCTTGCGCCAGTCGCTGCCGCGGATGGCGGACAGGTACAGCTTGGCCGGTATGCCGGAGTCCGCGAAGGCCGCCTGCGCGCAAAGGCTCGCGTGCAGGTGGTCGGGATGCTGGTAGGGCCCCTGGTCGTCGTAGGAGATCAGCACCTGCGGCCGGTACCGCTCGATCAGGCCGGAGATCCTCGCCGCCACCTTCGCCTGCGGGATGTTGCAGAACGCGTCCGGCCGGTCCTTGTAGTCCCACTCGGGCATGCCCGAGTCGTGATAGCCGAGCAGTTCCAGGTCCGTGACCCCCAAGATCGCACAGGATTTGCGCAGCTCAGCCAGGCGCTGCTGGGCCACCGCCTGCTCGTCGTGTCCGTCTTGGCCGGGCTTGACCCCACCCGGTGCGTCGCCGAATTCCCCGTTTGTGCAGGTCACGACCACCGTCCGGACGCCCTGGGCGGCGTAGGTGGCCAAAACCCCGCCGGTACTGGACGCCTCATCGTCGGGATGAGCGTGTACCGCCATCATCGTCAGCGCTTCTGCCATGTTTCCAGCCTGCCCGAACAGCGGGCTTAGTGCCCAATCGGGGTGTCTTAGCGCAGGCTCAGCGCGGCCAGCACGGTGAGCATGAACGTGCTCAGCGCGGCCAGACCGTGCACCGCCGGGATGAGCGGAAGCATGTTGACCCGGCGCCGCCGGGCCGGGACCGGTTCGGCGAGCAGGCGGGCGATCATCTCGTCGGTGACGGTGAACGCGTCGTGGTGTCCGCTCGGCGGGGCGGCCGCCGGGACCGGGACCGGCTCGGCCCGGACCGGATAGGGCGTCCAGAGCGTCACCGTGCAGATGCCCAGGCTGATCGCGGCGCAGACCAGCGTTACACCGACCCAGGCCAGCGCGCGCCAGCCGCTGGCCAGGTAGCCGATCCAGACCGCCAGTCCGGTCAGTGCGGCGCTGGCGTGCCCGAATACCACCGCGGGCGGCACGCCCACGCCGGTCGTCCGCTGACGGCGCAAGCCGCCGCGCGCGACCCAGGTCCGCAGCATGTAACCGCCGATACCGGCGGTGAGCAGCCACGCGATCAACGCGGCCAGGCCCATGCTCATGGTCACATCCGCGGGGGGCAGGTATCCCCGCAGCGTACCCGGCAGGCCCCGGCGGCGATAGCCCTAGGAGCCGGTCGCCTCGGCCGCCTCGCTGAGGGCGTCGGGGTGCATGCGGAGGTAGTGCTTGGTCAGTACGGCGCTGGCCTGGCCCGGCTGGTAGGCCAGGGTGCGCCCGCATATCTCGCAGCGGGTCAGGGGAAGCCGGGTCACCGTCACCGGGAAGCGTGAAGAATCTGGCCTGCTCATCGGTTCACATGATGCCAGAAGCGCGGTTTGGTCCCTAGCGCCGGGCCGGCGCGGCACATTTCCAACTTCTGCGCCGCCGACGGCGTCTACGAAGCATGCTCCGATGCTCACGATATGCACCCGTGCTGGCGGTCGCGGCCGCCGCGCTAGCCGCGACGCTGGCCGCCACGCTCGGCCCGGTGCCGTCGGCCGCCGCGCAGACCCCGAGCGCGGCGCCGATCTCGCCCCCCGGTGAGCCGACGTTCACTGCCCTGGCCTTCCCGGCGCCCGGGGCCGGCTGGGTGCTCGGGCAGACCGCGGCCGGCGGCCGGGCCGGGATCTGGCACACCGGCACGGTCGGCGCCGCGTGGCAGGAGCAATGGCAGGGGGCCGGAAGCCCGCTGTCGATCACCGCGACCGACCAAGCGCACGCCTGGGCCCTGATCGCCTGCCCGGCACCGAAGGGCCACCCGGCGTCCTGCGGGCGGGAGCTGCTGGCCACCGCCGACGGCGGCCGGCACTGGCGGGTGGCCGCCACCTTGCCGCGGGCCGTGAACCAGGTCCAGTTTGCCTCGGCCCGGCTCGGCGTGGCCACCTCGGACGCCTGCCTGGTCAACCTCGGCCAGTCCCGCTGTCCGGGCCAGATCCTGTTCAGCCGGGACGGCGGCGCGCACTGGAGCACGGTGCTGCGCGCCGCGGCCCCGGTCTTCGCCACCGCCACCGCGACCGGGCAACTATGGGCGGCCCGGATCACGCCCAGTATCTTTGGCCGCAACGGCCCGAGCCCATCCGACGTCACGTTCGTGACCAGCACCGACGGCGGACATAGCTGGCACCAGCTGGGCCGGGTGACCAACCTCGGCGCGCTCAGCCCCGAGGTCAAGGTCAGCCTGGCCGCGACCGCGTCCGGCGGCCTCACCTGGGCCAGCGTCTTCGACCCGCTCAGCTGCGCCATGCACGGCTGCGGCGTCGCCGACCTGCTGCGCAGCGGCACCGGCGGGCAGACCTGGCGCCCGGCCGCCCTGGCCGACACCTACCCCGACGACTGCGCATCCAACGGCATCGTGTTCTCGGCCGCGCCGGACGGTTCGACCTGGGCGGCGCAGGGCCGTAACGGCGCCGCCTGCGGGCCGCCGCTGGGCCTGGTCTACCGGTACGGCGCGGCCGGCTGGCAGCAGCTGCCGCCCTGGCCGCTGGCCCAGATCAGCTCGCTGTCCGCGGTCAGCCAGGACGTGGCCTACGCGATCAGCGACCGGGGCGTGCTGTCCTGCACCCACGATGGCGGCGCGCACTGGACCCAGCTGCTGCCCGCCCCAGCCCCCGCGGGCCTGGTCGACGCGGTGAGCGCCCGCACGGCCCTGGGCGCTCAGGAGCCGTCCGACGCCGGCGCGATCCTGCGCTCGGACGACGCCGGGCGCAGCTGGCGCCAGGTCGCGGAGCTGCCAGGGGTGGTGACCCAGCTGGACTTCTGGTCGGCCAGCGACGGGATCGCGGCCAGCTACCAGGCCGGCACCTCCGCGCCCTGGCAGCTGTGGGCCACTTCGGACGGCGGCTTCAACTGGGCGCCCGACGGCCCGCTGCCCGGCGGCAACACCACCATCTACGGGCCGTGGCTGTCCGCCAACGGTCACGGCCTGCTGCTGACCGTCGCCGGCGGGACGCCCTGGCAGGCCAACGGCGGCCTGCCGCCGATCCGGATCTGGACCACCAGCGACAGCGGCGTGAACTGGACCCGTGGCGCCCTGCTGCCGTTCGGCCGCGACTCGCTGGCCGGCCCGGCCAGCTTCGCGCCGTATCCCGGCTCGCTTCCCGGCGGTGCGGCTCGCTGGTCCGGCTGGCTGGTCATCGACACGGCCAGCTACGCCCAGCGGGTGGCGGTCACCGACGGCGGGGCGCTGAGCCTGCTGCCCGCCACGGTTCCCGCGGGCACCGTGCAGCTGATCAGCCCCGGGGCCGGACTGGCCTGGAGCCTGAACTACCCGAACAGCTCGCCGGTGGCCGTTCTGTCGCTGGCTCGCACCACTGACTCCGGTCGCCGCTGGCAGACCTCCAGGGTCCGGCTGGCCATTCCGGACAACTCGCTGGCCGTCCCGCTGCTCGACTTCACCGACGTCAACCACGGCTGGCTGGTGTTGGGTAACGCCACCTGGCACACCGCCGACGGCGGCCGGACCTGGGCCCGCGCCTAACGGCCCAGGTACGAAAACCCGGGCGACACGCGCCGGATGTCCGGGTCTTGGCGCGACCCGGCGAACAGACTTGAACCATGTATCTCCAGGTGTCCGACGAAGCCGACGGCCTGGCCGACCCGGACCTGCCCGGGCCGGGCGCGCCGGAGGTGGCCCGGATCGGCCTGCCCGGCCTGGATGGCGTGCGAGACCGGATCGGCACCTGGCGCGCGTGGTTCGACCGGCCGCTCACGTCCTACTACTTGATCCTGGGCATCACGGTCCTGCTGCTGGGCCTGGGCCTGGTCATGGTGCAGTCCACCGCGTCCGTCGCCGACCTGATCGCGGGCGAGTCGCCCTACTCGGACTTTAAGAAGCAGCTACTCGGCGCGGCCATCGGGCTGCCGCTGATGTGGGTGGCGGCCCGCTCGCGACCCCGGCTGTTCCGGGCCTTCGCCTATCCGCTCCTCGCGGTGGCCATCGTCGGGCTGGGCCTCACCTTGATCCACGGGGTCGGCGTGTCCCAGAACGGCGCGGCCCGGTGGATCTCCATCGGCGGCCAGCAGATCCAGCCGTCCGAGATCGCCAAGCTGGCCTTGGTGGTCTGGGGCGCCGACCTGCTCGCGCGCAAGGACCGGCTGGGCCAGCTGGCCGACTGGCGGCACATGCTCGTGCCGCTCATGCCCGGCACCGCCGTGCTGTGCCTGCTCGTGATGACGGGCGACGACCTGGGCACCACGTTCATCCTGCTGATCATCTTCCTGGCCCTGCTGTGGGTTATCGGGACGCCGGGACGGGTGTTCGGCGGCATGCTGATCCTGGCCTGCCTGGCCATCGCGTTCATGATGGTGTCCTCGAAATACCGGCTGGATCGCCTGCTCGGTTTCCTGAACCCGCAGGGCGGCCCCACCGGGCCCTACATGCAGAGCATTCAGGGCAAGTACGCGCTCGGCTCGGGCGGCATCACCGGGGTCGGGCTGGGGGCCAGCGGCCAGAAGTGGGGCTGGGTGCCGGAGTCGACCAGTGACTACATCTTCGCCATCCTCGGCGAGGAGCTGGGCCTGATCGGCACGCTGTGCGTGACGTTCCTGTACGGCCTGCTGGCCTTCGCCGGGCTGCGGGTCGCCCGCCGCGTCACCGACCTGTTCTCCCGGCTAGCGGCGACCGGCATTACCGCGTGGATCGTGATGCAGGCCGTGGTCAACATCGGCGTGGTGATCGGCGTGGTGCCCATCACCGGCGTGCCGCTGCCGCTGGTCTCGGCGGGACTGTCGTCACTGCTGAGCACTCTGGTGGCGCTGGGCATGCTGATGTCGTTCGCCAGGCTCGAGCCCGGCGCGCAGGAGGCTTTGGCCGCACGCGGCCCCGGCTGGCCGCTGCGCGTTCTAAGCTGGCTCGGTCTAGCAAAGCGCCGACGATAGAGCGGCAGCAGTTCAGGGACGACACATGAGGGTACTGCTTGCCGGCGGCGGGTCCGCCGGACACATCGAACCAGCTCTTGCGGTAGCGGACGCCCTCCGGCGGGCCGATCCGGACGTTGAGGTGACCTGCCTGGGGACCGAGCGGGGCCTGGAGACCAGGCTGATCCCGCTGCGCGGCTACCCGCTGGAGCTCATCCCGGCCGTGCCTATGCCGCGGTCGGTGACGCCCCAGCTGCTCACCGTGCCCGGCCGCCTGGCGGGCGCCATCAACGCGGCGGCCAGCATCATCGACCGGACCCGCGCTCAGGTCGTCGTGGGCTTCGGCGGGTACGTCGCCACCCCCGCCTACCTGGCCGCTCGCCGGCGCAGGGTTCCGATCGTCGTGCACGAGGCGAACCCGAGGCCAGGCATCGCCAACCGGCTGGGCGCCAGGTTCACCACTCACGTATTTACCGGCCATCCGGACGCCGAGCTCAAGAACGGGAAGTACATCGGCATCCCGATCCGGCGCGAGATCGCCGACCTGGACCGGCTGGCCATCGGCGACAAGGCCCGGGCTCACTTCGGCCTGCGCCCGGACCTGCCCGTGCTCCTGGTCACCGGCGGCTCGCAGGGCGCGCGCTCGCTGAACCGGGCCGTGTTCGGCGCGGCCACCTGGCTTCGGGAGGCGGGAGTTCAGGTCCTGCACGTCATCGGGCCGCGCAACGGCGTCGATGCCCCGGTGGCCGCCACCGGAGTGCCCTACGTGGCCACGCCCTACATCGACCGGATGGACCTGGCCTACGCGGCCGCCGACTTCGCGTTGTGCCGGGCCGGCGCGATGACCTGTGCCGAGCTCACCGCCGTCGGCCTGCCCGCCGCCTACGTGCCGCTGCCCATCGGCAACGGCGAGCAGCGGCTGAACGCGGTGCCGATCGTGCAGCGGGGCGGCGGCATGCTGGTCGACGACGCCGACCTGACCCCCGAGTGGATTCGCGACACCCTGCTGCCCGTGCTGGTCAATATCGACCAGGTCGCGGACATGTCTGAGGCCGCGGCATCGCTAGGCCGCGCTGACGCGGCCGCCTGGCTCGCCGAGGCGATCATGCAGATCGTGGAGGGGAAGGAGCAGGGTGGGGATCAAGGCATTGATCACGCCGGCTGAGCCGGTGCCCGCCATCCAGCTCGGGCGGGTGCACTTCACCGGGATCGGCGGCGCCGGCATGTCGGGCATCGCGCGGATCATGCTGGCCCGGGGGATAGCTGTGTCCGGGAGCGACTCGATGCCCTCGGCCATGCTCGATGACCTGCATGCACAGGGGGCCCGGGTGTACGTCGGGCACGCGGCGGCCAACCTCGGCGACCTCGGCCCCGGCGACACCCTGGTGCTGTCCAGCGCGATCCGCGCGGACAACCCGGAGCTGGCCGAGGCGACCCGCCGGGGCCTGCGGGTCATGCACCGAGCCGCCGCGCTGGCCTCGGTCATGGCTGGGCGCCGGGTGATCGCGGTGGCTGGCACGCACGGCAAGACCACCACGACGTCCATGCTCACCACCGTGCTACGCGACTGCGATGCCGATCCGGGCTACGTCATCGGCGGCGTGCTCAACGAAACCGGGCTGGGTGCCGAGGACGGTGCGGGCATGGATTTCGTCGCCGAAGCAGACGAGAGCGACGGGTCGTTCCTGCTGCTCTCGCCCGACGTGGCCATCATCACCAACGTGGAAGCTGACCACCTGGACAACTACGGGAGCCTGGCCGAGATCGAGGCGGCCTTCGCGACGTTCGGCAGCCGGGTGAGCAGCCTGGTGCTGACCTGCGCGGATGACCCGGGTGCGGAGGCTGTGGCGGCCCGGCTCGGTCCGGAGCGGGTCCGGCGCTACGGCGAGTCGGTCCACGCCGACTACCGGCTCGGCGATGTCCGCCCCCAGGGCCTGGCGGTGAGCTTCGCGGTCACCGCCGATCGCAGCCCGTTCGGCGAGATCTTCGCCCAGATGACCGTGCACGTCCCCGGCCGCCACAACGCGCTGAACGCCACCGCCGCCTTCGCCGCCGCCGTCGAGCTCGGCTTCGCGCCGCCCCGCGTGACCGCGGCCCTGGCCGGTTACCAGGGCGCGCGGCGCCGGCTGGAGCTCAAGGGCGAGGCGGGCGGCGTACGGGTCTTCGACAGCTACGCTCATCACCCGACCGAGCTGGCCGCCGACCTGCGCGCGGCGCGCGACATTGCCGATAACGGCCAGGTCATCGCCATCTTCCAGCCGCATCTGTACAGCCGGACCAGGATCTTCGCCGCCGACTTCGGCGCGGCGCTGGGCCTGGCCGACCAGGCGGTCGTCCTGGACGTCTACGCCGCGCGCGAGGATCCGGAACCCGGCGTGACCGGCGCGCTCGTCGCCGAAGCCGTCCCCGGCGGCCAGGCCCTGTTCCTCCCGGACCGGACGCAGGTCATCGCGGAGATCGCGGGCCTGGCCCAGCCGGGCGACGTGGTCATGACCATGGGCGCCGGCGATGTCACCGCCCTCGGACCACAGCTGGTCGAGGCGATCGGGAGGCGGCACGGGTGAGCGGGCCGGACGGCTTCTACCGGGATGGCGAGTCGTCCCGGGCTGAAGCTGTCGACGGTTCCGTGATATCCACCGCCGTCCCGGTACTCAACCACGGCACGGCGGTTAACCAGCACCGGCCGCCAGCCCGGCGTCGCCGGGCCCGGTCCCGCCCGGCCCGGTCCCGCCGGTGGCTGGCTGCCTTCCTGCTGCTGGCCGTCCTGGGCACGGCTGGGGGCGTCGCCTGGGCGCTGCTCGGCTCGAGCCTGTTCGCGGTCCGCTCGGTGGTCGTCACCGGTACCCGGCTGGTACCCGAATCCGAAGTCCTGGCCGCCGCCGCGGTCCGCCCCGGCACGCCGCTGATCAAGGTCAGCACCAGCCGGATCGCGGCCCGGGTGCTGACCATCGAGCAGGTCGTGGGCGTGCGGGTGACCAAGGTCTGGCCGGACCGGGTGGTCATCGCGGTCCGGGAGAGAACCTCGGCGCTGGCCGTGGCGCTGCCCGGCGGAGGGTTCGACCTCATCGACGCCAACGGCGTGGTCGTGCAGTCCGCCCCGACCCGGCCCGCGAGCCTGCCGTTGTACACGACCACGGTGGCGGCCGCGTCGCTGCGCGGCGATCCCGATGTCGCCGCGTCGGCGGCCGTGGTCGCCGAACTGCCCGCCGCGTTGCGCTCCTCGCTGACGTCGGTGACCGCGCCCACCCCGGATCAGGTCACGCTGCATCTGAGCGGCGGGGTGACGATCGTGTGGGGTGACGCGGACAATGCCGCGGCCAAGGTCAAGGTACTCGCCGTTCTCATGGCCACCCACGCGCGCTACTACGATGTCAGCTCGCCCGCGGTGGCCGTGACCAACTGAACCGTCCCGATGGCCCGCAGACCTGATATTGAGCGCCGGTCCGCGACACGCTGACCAGTTCTCGCGTGGTTAGTTGACCCGGGTCCCGTCCGACCCTACTGTCCGTATCAATCGTTCGGACGGTAAAAACTTTAAATCTTAACCTGAAGGTTAAACCTGATGGCAACGGACAATGCCCTGGCCGTGAATTCCGCGTCGCTCCCTAGGGCAGAGGTTTCCCGAGCCCAGGGCCATAATCGGCGGGCTGCGGCGGCGCAATTGAATAGCAGCACTCGCCCGCCGACATAGCACAGATAAAACAAGCGGAAAGGTACCCTCCTCGTGGCAGCACCGCAGAACTATCTGGCGGTTATCAAGGTCGTCGGAATCGGCGGTGGCGGCGTCAACGCCGTCAATCGCATGATCGATGAGGGACTCAAGGGCGTCGAGTTCATTGCGATCAACACTGACGCGCAGGCGCTGCTCATGAGCGACGCCGACGTCAAGCTGGACGTCGGGCGTGAGCTCACCCGAGGGCTGGGGGCCGGCGCCAACCCCGATGTCGGCGCCAAGGCCGCCGAGGATCACCGCGAGGAGATCGAGGAAGTCCTCAAGGGCGCGGACATGGTGTTCGTCACCGCCGGCGAGGGCGGCGGCACCGGCACCGGGGGAGCACCCGTGGTCGCGAACGTGGCCCGGTCGCTCGGCGCGCTCACCATCGGCGTGGTCACCAGGCCGTTCGGCTTCGAGGGCAAGCGCCGGGTGGTGCAGGCCGAGTCGGGCATCGAGAAGCTGCGCAGCGAGGTCGACACGCTGATCGTGATTCCGAACGACCGGCTGCTGTCCATCTCCGACCGGCACGTCAGCGTGCTCGACGCGTTCAAGGCCGCCGATCAGGTCCTGCTCTCCGGTGTCCAGGGCATCACCGACCTCATCACCACGCCCGGGCTGATCAACCTGGACTTCGCCGACGTCAAGTCGGTGATGTCGGGTGCGGGTTCGGCGCTGATGGGCACCGGGTCCTCGCGTGGCGACGACCGGGCCGTGGCCGCCGCCGAGATGGCCATCTCCAGCCCCCTGCTCGAGGCGAGCATCGACGGCGCCCACGGCGTGCTGCTGTCCATCCAGGGCGGCTCGGACCTCGGGCTGTTCGAGATCAACGAGGCCGCTCAGCTCGTTTCCAACTCCGCCGCCGTGGACGCGAACATCATCTTCGGCGCGGTCATCGACGACGCGCTCGGGGACGAGGTGCGGGTCACCGTCATCGCCGCGGGCCTGGACGAAGCTCGCAACGGCCACAGCGGCAACGGCCACAGCGGCAACGGCCACGGAGCCGGCGCGGAGACGGGCGGGAGCGCGTTCAGCAGCACTTCCTCCCTCGGCTCCGGCCCGGGCTCGGCCAGCCCGGCCGCGGGCTCGGGCAGCCACGCTCCCAGGCACGGGTCGACTGGCTCCGCCCCCGACGTCACGCCCGCCGCCCCGCCTGCCGCGCCGGAGACCGGTCGCTGGAACGCCGACGAGACGAACGCGGGATCCGCCGACGCCGAATATGGCCTAAGCCACGACAACGGCCTGCCCGCCATGGCCGTCGGCCTGCTCGGCGCCCCGGTTCCGGCCGACGCGGCCGAGCGGGAGGGCGCCGACCCGGAGCCCGCCGATGATGCGGGCACCTCCGGGGAAGCCCCGTATTGCTCCGCGTCGTACTCGTCCATCTCCCGGCCCGCGCACGCCGAACTGGGCAAGACCTTCGACGTGGCCAGTACCCGGCGTCGGCCCGTCGTCTTCGAGGAGGACGACGACCTGGATGTCCCTGACTTCCTGAAGTGAGCGGGTCCCCCCGGCAGGAGGAACTCGCCGCCCGGCTCGCCGCGGTGCGCGGTCGCATCACTGCCGCCTGCCAGGCGGCGGGGCGCAAGCCCGAGGACGTCACGCTCATCGCGGTGACCAAGACCTTCCCCGCCTCCGATGTCCGGCTGCTGAGCGGGCTGGGCGTCACCGATGTCGGTGAGAACCGTGACGCCGAAGCGGCACCCAAGGCCGCGCAGTGCGCTGACCTGGATCTCACCTGGCACTTCGTCGGCCAGCTGCAGACCAATAAGGCCAGCAGCGTGGCGCGCTACGCCACCTTCGTGCATTCCGTCGACCGGCTGCGGCTGATCCACGCGCTGAGCGCGGCCGCGCGCCAGGCCGACCGGGACATCCAGTGCCTGATCGAGGTCAGCATCGATGGCGATCCGGCCCGCGGCGGCGCGCCGGCGGACCAGGTGGCCGGTCTGGCTAAGGCCCTTTTGACCGGGCCGGGGCTGGTCCTGGCGGGCGTGATGGCCATCGCGCCGCTGGGCATGCCGCCTGCCGACGCCTTCGCCCGCCTGGGCGAAAGCGCCGCGCTCGTCCGATCCATCCGCCCCGCGGCCACGGTGATCTCGGCGGGCATGAGCGGCGATCTGGAGGCGGCAATTGCGGCTGGCGCGACACACGTGAGAATCGGTACGGCGTTGCTCGGCGATCGTGGGCCCCGTGTCAGGTAATGTCCCGAGCGTGGAGCCGGAATGGCTGGCTACCTCGGGTACAGGCTGGGAGGACTGAAGGATGGCCAGTGCCATGCGCAAGATGGCGGTCTACCTCGGCCTCGTGGAGGACGACCACCGTTACCAGGACAAGTACGACTCGTACGGGGACTACGAGGACTACGACGAGTCCGGTCTGTCCGAGGGGCCTGAAGAGGCCGACCAGCGAGGCGGTCGTGAGGATTACGCCGGTTACCAGGTCCCCGAGTGGCGGCCCGAGCAGCCAACCGATCTCGCTCGTATTACGACACTGCATCCGCGCACTTACAATGAAGCGCGTACTATTGGGGAGCACTTCCGCGAGGGCACTCCGGTGATCATGAACCTGACCGAGATGGTCGACAGCGACGCCAAGCGTCTGGTCGACTTCGCGGCGGGCCTGATCTTCGGCCTGCGGGGGAGCATCGAACGTGTGACAAATAAGGTCTTCCTGCTGTCCCCGGCGAACGTCGAGGTGACCGCGGAGGACAAGGCTCGCATCGCAGAGCGCGGCTTCTTCAACCAGAGCTAGCCAGCAAACAGTGATGACGTGACGCTGATCAGTGATAGTGCCGCCGCAGGCGGTACCGAAGGCCAGGTGTGCTCGTGCAGGTCCTGAGGGTAGTCCTCACCTACGTGCTGACGATCTACCTGGTCATCCTGATCGGCAGAATGATCTTCGGCTGGGTCCAGGTCTTCGCGCGTGACTGGCGTCCGACCGGCATCCTGCTCGTGCTGGCCGAAGCGATCTTTACCGTGACAGATCCGCCGCTGAAATTCCTACGGCGCTTCATACCGCCCCTCCGGCTCGGTATGGTGGCCATGGACCTCAGCTTTATGGTTCTGTTCATCGTGGTCTTGATCCTGCTCGAAGTGGCTGTGCCTCACCTTTGATTCGGGTACCGTCGTGAGGAACACGGTCCAAGTGTGCGCCGAGGAGACGAGATGCCGCTGACGCCCGCGGATGTGCGGAATAAGCAGTTCAGTACGACCAGGCTCCGGCCCGGCTACGACGAGGAAGAGGTCGACGCCTTCCTCGACGAGGTCGAGGCCGAGCTCGACCGGCTGATCCAGGAGAACGAAGAACTCCGGGCCAAGCTGGCTGAAGTGCTGCGCGGCGGCAAGTCCGCGGTGCCCGCACTGAGTTCCCCGCTGTCCGACCCCGCGTCGGCCACCATGGCTTCCGAGCCGCGTATGGAGCCCGAGCGCCGCCAGCCCGAGCCGGTCATGATGGGCGGGATGCCGCACATCGAGGACAACATGGACACGGCCGCGCGCGTGCTCTCGCTGGCTCAGCAGACCGCCGACCAGGCCATCGCCGACGCCCGCCGGGAAGCCGACGAGACCCTGGGCCGCGCCCGCCGCGAGGCCGACGAGGTGCTGACCAAGGCCCGGCGCCAGGCCGAGCAGATCACCGGCGACGCCCGCGCCCGCGCCGAGAGCCTCGAGCGCGACGCGCAGGAGCGCCACCGCCAGGCCATGGGCTCGCTGGTGCAGACCCGCGAGGAACTCGAGCGCCGGGTCGACGACCTGCGCGCGTTCGAGCGCGAGTACCGCAGCAGGCTCAAGGCGTACCTGGAAGGCCAGCTCCGCGACCTGGAGGCGGGCGTCACCGAGACCGGTGGCTTCCCGACCGTGGGAGCGGGTTCACAGCAGCCCATGCCTGCCGCGCTAAGCGCACCGGTGGGTGGCCGTAATGGTGGCCAGGGCTCCGGTCAGTATGGTATGCCCGCTGAGGTCGTGCCTCATTCTGGTGGTTTCCGTACCCCCGAGGGAGCGCCCTCGCGCGACCGCCGGTAGCCGCTGAGGACCCGCAGGGATCGGTGAGGCAACGCCTGTGATCCGCTTCAGCGCGTTTCTCGTTGCCGTCGCGGTCGGACTGCTGGTGGCCGGGGTGGTCACCAGCAAGCTGGCGCTGGTCTACGTGGCCATCGGTGTCAGCGGGGTGGCCCTGCTGGCCCTGGGCCTCGGTGCGCTGCTCAAGCGCAACGAGCTGTCCGGGTCGTCGGCCCGCCCCGAGCCGTCGCTCCCAGAGTCGGCCCTTCCAGAGTCGGCGCAGCCGAGGTCGGCCGAGCCCCAGCTGGCCCCCGCGGAACCCCAACTGGCCCGGCCGGGGTCAGCGACCGTGCCCGGCCCGTCCACCCCCCAGGTTGCGCCCTGGGGGCCCACTGTCCCCGCCACCTCCGCTTGGCCGCCCACTGCCGCGCCGTCCGCGCCGCCCCCGTCGGTCCCCTCGCAGCCGGCCCGGACCCAGCCGGTCGCCGCCCAGTCGGCCGACGCCACGGTCACGACCTGGGGCAGCGGCATGCCCGCCCCCGCCGATTCCCCCCGCCGGCCGGCCGCCTTCACCCCCCGCCCCCCGACTGCTTCCCCGTCATCCGGCTCCGGCACCCAGGGACCCGCCTCCGGCACCCAGGGAACCGGCGCTCCTGTGCCCGGCGCCGCACCGCCCAGCCGAGCCCCCTGGGAATGGCGCGCGGACGCCCCCGCCCCCGCCCCCGCCCCGGCCTCCGGCCCCGCCCCGGCCTCGACCACTCCGCCGGCCGCGCCGTCCGAGTGGCCGCCCCCGGCCGCCGCCTTCGTGCCCAGCGCGGCATCGCGCCACGCCGAGCCGTCCCCGGCCGCCGCCAGCCAGCCGCCCGCCGCCAGCCAGCCGCCCGTCCCGGACCAGCTACCGACCGTGCGCCTCGAGCCCGCCACGTCGCCCAGCCAGGATCAGGCCGCCGCCCCAGCCGAGGCGTCCACGACCGCCCGGCCCGAAGAACAGCGCGACGCCGAAGACACCCAACTCCTCCGCGCCATCCCGAGGACTCCCGACGTCCCCCCGGCATCCTCCGCCGAGCCCAAGCCCGAGCCTGAGCCGCAACCCGAGCCCGAGCCGCAACCCGAGCCCGAGCCGCAACCCGAGGCCGAACTCCAGCCCGAGCCCGAACCCCAGCCCGAACCCCAGCCCGAGCCCGAGCCCGCGGCGAGCACGACCGTTACGCCCGAACCCCCGGCCGACACCCCGGAAGCCTCACCAACCCCCGACACGCCACCGACACCCGACTCACCCGAAGCCGCGTCCGAAGCCGTCGACCTCGAACGCGAAGTAACCGTGGTCCCGGGCGTCCCGCGCTACCACAACACGAACTGCCTGCTCATCCGCTTCATGGGCCAGACCGACCTGGAGAAGATGACACTCGGCGCCGCCCGGCAGGCGGGCTGCACCCCGTGCCGCGCCTGCCTGCCTGACCAGGGCGAAGGCGACCCGGACTTAGGGCCGCCCAAGCCAGAACGTCAGGCCGATATCGCCCTCGACGTGCTCCCGCGCCGCCTCGGCCTGCGCACCCGCCGGCTGAGCGGGCCCCGCTTCGACCGCCAGCACCTCGGCGGCGATCAGCGCGGCGTGCTCAGCCAGGGCCGCGGCCATATCCGGATCCTGTGACGACCAGCGCAGCCAGATCCGGTCCGTGACGTCCAGGCCGTCGTTCTTACGCGCCTCCTGGACCCGCCTGATGACCTCGCGGGCCAGGCCTTCGCGGCGCAGTTCCGGGCTGACCGTGATGTCGATCGCCACCGTCTCTCCGGCGTCGGTGGCCACCGCCCAGCCCTCCCGCGGCGTCTGGGTCACGATCACGTCATCCGGGCCGACCGTTACCGGTTCACCGCCGGACTCCACCGTGAACGTCCGGCCCGCCAGCACCGCCCCGGCCAGGTCGGCCGCCGGGGCCGCGCTGATCGCGGCGGCCACGGTCTGCGTCTGCGCGCCGAACCGGCGCCCGAGGGCCCGGAAGTTCGGCTTCACCGTGTAGTCGACCAGCTCGCCGCCCAGCACCTCGAGCCCGGCCACATTCAGCTCCGCCGCGATCTGCGCCCGCAGCTCGCCGGGCAACTCCGCGAACCCGGCTGCCCCGATCAGCGCCCGGCGCAGCGGCTGCCGGGTCCGGACCGAAGCCCCCGACCGGGCCGAACGCCCCAACTCCACCAGCCGCCGCACCAAACGCATCCGCGAAGACAGCACCGGATCGATCACCGAAGCGTCGAACGCCGGCCACGAGGCCAGGTGCACCGACTCCGGCGCGTCGGCCTGCCGCAGCACGCCCCACACGTAGTCGGTCACGAACGGGACCACCGGCGCCATGAGCAGGGTCAGCGTGGTCACGCACTCATACAGCGTGGCAAAGGCCGAACTCCCGTCAGCCGAACCGGGCCCCTCCCAGAACCGCCGCCGCGACCGCCGCACGTACCAGTTCGACAAGTCGTCGATGAACGCCGCCAGGCGCCGCCCGGCGGTCGCCGTATCGAAGGCCTCCAAAAAATCAGTGACGTCCCTGACCAGCGCGTGCAGTTCGCTCAGCACCCAGCGGTCCAGCAGCGGCCGCTCGGACGCCACGGGCGCCTCGCCCGAGACCGTCCAGCCGCCCGCGTTCGCGTACAGAACCAGGAACGAGGCGGTGTTCCAGTAGGTGAGCAACACCTTGCGCACGATTTCGTTCAGCGCATCATGCCCGACCCGCCGGTCAATCCACGGTGACCCGGACGCGGCGAAGAACCACCGCAGCGCGTCCGCCCCGTGCCGCTCCATGAGCGGCATCGGCTGAAGCACATTGCCCAGGTGCTTGCTCATCTTGACGCCACGCTCGTCCAGGATCAGGCCCAGGCACACCGCGTTCTCGTAGGCCGAACGCCCGAACACCAGCGTCCCCACCGCCATCAGCGAGTAGAACCATCCCCGGGTCTGATCCAGCGCCTCGCAGATGAACTGGGCCGGGTACGCGGCGGCGAACTCGTCGAAGTTCCGCAGCGGCGCGCCGTGCTGGGCGAACGGCATGGCGCCCGAGTCGTACCAGACGTCGATCACCTCGGGTACGCGCCGCGCGCGCTTCTCGCAGACCGGGCAGGCGAACGTGATCTCGTCCACGAACGGCCGGTGCGGATCCAGTCCGGCCAGGTCCGTGCCGGCCAGCGTGGACAGCTCGGCCAGCGAGCCGACACAGGTCACGTGCTCGTCGGGGCATACCCACAGCGGCAGCGGCGTGCCCCAGTACCGGGTCCGGGACAGCGCCCAGTCCACGTTGTTGCGCAGCCACTCCCCGTACCGCCCCTGCTTGACCGTGGCCGGGTACCAGTTGGTCCGCTCGTTCTGCTCGAGCAGCTGGTCCTTGATCTCGGTGGTCCGGATGTACCACGAGGGCACCGCGTAGTAGAGCAGCAGCGTGCCGCACCGCCAGCAGTGCGGGTAGCTGTGCTCGTGCCGGTGCGAGGCGAACAGCAGCCCGCGATCGGCCAGGTCCTCAGTCAGCCGCTGGTCGGCGTCCTTAAAGAACAGCCCGCCGACCAGCGGCAGCTCGTCCTCGAAGTGCCCATCCGGCTTGACCGGGTTGACCACCGGCAGCCCGTGCAACCGCGACACGTCCATGTCGTCGGCGCCGAACGCCGGCGCGATGTGGACCAGCCCGGTGCCATCTCCGGTAGTCACGAATGACCCGGGAATCACCACATGAGCGTCAGGGATTTTTATGATGCCGAACGGCGCGTGGTATCTCGCTCCGACCATCGCTTGACCCGGAAACCGGACGGCAACCCTCCAGTCGTGATCCAGCACGCGGTCGACTAGGTCCTCGGCGAGGACCACCTTGTTGCCGTCCGGCGACCGGACCGCGATCACGTAGGTCGCCTCTGGATGCACCGCCACCGCGGTGTTGGAGACCAGCGTCCACGGCGTCGTGGTCCACACCAGCAGGTCCGCGCCCTCAAGCTCACCCGGTGCTCCCTCCGGCACGGTGAGCAGCGGGAACCTGACCGTGATGGCCGGGTCGGTCACCGTCTGGTAGACGTCCTCCTGGCCCATCTCGTGGTCGGACAGCGGCGTGCCGCACCGTGGGCAGTAGGGGCTGATCCGGAAGTCACGGACCAGCAGTCCCTGCTCGAAGACGGTCTTGAGCGACCACCAGACCGACTCGACGTAACTGGGGTCCATGGTCCGGTAGGCGTGCTCGGTGTCGGCCCAGTAGCCCATCCGCTGGGACATCTCCAGCCACGCGTCGACGTAGCGCAGCACCGACTCGCGGCAGCGGGCGTTGAACTCGGCCACCCCGTACGCCTCGATGTCCCGCTTGCCGGTCAGGCCGAGTTCTTTCTCCACCGCCACCTCGACCGGCAGCCCATGGCAGTCCCATCCGGCCTGGCGGGGCACGTGGTAGCCCTGCATGGTCTTGAACCGGGGAAACAGGTCCTTGAACGTCCGAGCCTCGACGTGGTGCGCGCCCGGCAGCCCGTTAGCGGTCGGCGGGCCCTCGTAGAAGATCCAGGCCGGCCCGCCAGCCGTCTGCTTCAGCGATCGTTCGAAGATCCCCGCGTCCCGCCAGCGGGCCAGCATCTCGTGCTCGAGTACGGGCAGGTCGACCTGCGCGGGAAGCGGCTCGAATCCAGGCACCGGCCCAGCGTAACCCAACTCCGGAACGCCAGTTTGGCAACGCGTAGCACCGCGACTTATCCTCCGGTGACCACCCACAAACGGGGCCCGACATGTCTTCTCATCCTGCTGCCGAAAACACTGCTGCCGAACTACCGGTGCGTCCCGGCGAGGAACCCTGGACCGACGCCGAGCTCAAGGAGGTCCGGACCGAGCTTGAGTCCGAGGCCACCGTCCTGCGCTCCGACCTGGCCAAGGCGGCCTCCGACATCGCCGAGCGCCTGACCGACTCGGTCCGCGACGCGGGCGACGATTCGGCCGACGCCGGGACCAAAGCCTTCGAGCGCGAGCACGAGCTTGCCCTCACCCAGAACGCCCGAGACCTGCTCGACCAGGGTGAGCGCGCGCTGGCCCGGATCGATGCGGGAACATATGGAGTATGCGAATCCTGCGGCGAGCCGATTGGGAAGGCGCGCCTGCTCGCGTTCCCCCGGGCGACCCTGTGCGTGAAGTGCAAGCAGCGGGAGGAACGCCACTGAGCGCGCCCACGCGCCCGCGCCGCGTCGGCCTCCTGCTGGGGGTGGCCGTGTTCGTCATCGCCGCGGACGCCATCTCCAAGGCCATCGTGGTCGCCCGGATGGCCGATCATGCGCCGATCCGCCTGCTCGGCGGCCTGCTGACCATCACGCTCACCCGCAACGGCGGCGCCGCGTTCAGCATCGGCACCTCGATGACCATTGTGTTCACCGCCATCGCGGCCGGGGTGATCGGCTACATCCTGCGCACCGCGCGCAACCTGCGCAGCATCGGCTGGGCCATCACGCTAGGCCTGCTGCTCGGCGGGGCCACCGGCAACCTGCTGGACCGGATCTTCCGCGCCCCCGGCCTGTTCCAGGGCCACGTCGTCGACTGGATCCAGCTGCCCGACTGGCCCGTCTTCAACCTGGCCGACTCCTCCATCGTCTGCGCCGGCGTCCTGGTCGTCCTGCTCGCCCTGCGCGGCATCCGCCTGGACGGCACCCGCCACGTCCCCGTTCCCTCGGTGGCCCACCCGGCGGACGACGGCCGATGACCGCTCAGGGAGAGCGCCGGGTCGACGTTCCCGAGGGCCTGGACGGCGAACGGCTCGATGCCGCACTGGCCAGGATGTTCGGGCTGTCCCGGTCCAAAGCGGCGGAACTGATCGGCGACGGCCTGGTGCTCCTGGACGGCCGGCCTGCCGCCAAGTCCGACCGCGTGCTGGCCGGCGAGCCGCTGCAGGTCACGCTGCCCGCCCCGCGCCCGGCCGAACCACCCCGGCCGGTGGAGGGCCTGGTCGTTCTGTACGAGGACGACGACATCATCGTGGTGGATAAGCCTCGCGGTGTGGCCGCCCACCCTACGCCCGGCTGGACCGGTCCCACCGTCATCGGCGGCCTGCTGGCCGCCGGGCACACCGTAGCCGCCAGCGGCGCCGCCGAACGCCAGGGCATCGTGCACCGCCTGGACGCGAACACCACCGGCGTGATGGTGGTGGCCAAGAGCGAGCGCGCCTACAGCGCCCTGAAGCGCGCCTTCCGCGAGCGCACCGTGGACAAGCGCTACCACGCCCTGGTCCAGGGCCACCCCGATCCGCTGCGCGGCACGGTCGACGCGCCGATCGGCAGGCATCCGTCCGGCGACGGCCGGTTCGCCGTGGTCAGCGACGGGCGGCCGAGCGTGACCCACTATGACACCCTGGAGGCGTTCCGTGCCGCCAGCCTGGTCTCGGTCAACCTGGAGACCGGCCGTACCCATCAGATCCGGGTGCACATGGCCGCGATCAGGCATCCGTGCGTCGGCGACCTGCTCTACGGTGCCGACCCGGTGCTGGCCGCCCGGCTGGGCTTGACCCGCCAGTGGCTGCACGCGGTCAGCCTCTCCTTCGCCCATCCCGCCGACGGCCTCGAGGTTCGTTTCACCAGCGCCTACCCGCCCGACCTGGCTCACTCCCTGGACGTCCTGCGAGCGGAGAGCTAATGGAGATCAGCCAGCACATCGACGCGTTGCGCCATCAAGGTGGCCTGCTCGCCGGTGCCGCCGAACGCGCCGGCCTTGACGCCTCCGTCCCGCCCTGCCCGACCTGGCAGGTCAAGGACCTGCTGCGGCACACCGGCTACATCCACCGGTGGGCGGCCCGGCACGTCACCGAGTGCCCGGACACCATTCTCGATGGACCGTCGGAGGCTGACATCCTGCGGGCCGGCGCAGCCGACCCGGACCTGCTCGCCTGGTTCCGCGCGGGCCACGCCGCCCTGGTCAAGACCCTGAGCACCGCCGATCCCGGCCTGGTGTGCGCCACGTTCATGGACGCTCCCTCCGCGCTCGCGTTCTGGGCTCGCCGCCAGGCCCACGAGACCGCGATCCATCGGGCCGACGCCGAGAGCGCGGCCAGCGTCCGGCCGGAATACCCCGCCGATTTCGCCGCCGACGGCATCGACGAGTTGATCATGGGCTTCGGCCAGCGCCGCAAGTACCGTCCGCCGCCCGACCAGGACGGCGGCCTACGGGTCCGGACCACCGACACCGGTGACGCCTGGCGTGTGGACACCCAGGACGGCCGCATCCGGGCCCGCCGGGAGCCCGCCGACGCCAACCGCGCCGCCGACGCCGACCGCGCCGCCCCGGTCAGCGATCCGGCGCCAGCCTGCACACTGACCGGCCCAGCCGCCGGCCTGTACCTGTACCTGTGGAACCGCAGCGACGCCGCCCAGGCCGACGTGGCGATCTCCGGCGACCCCGGCTTCCTCCGGGCTTGGCAGTCCAGCGTGCGTGTCCGCTGGGGCTGACCGAAATGTCATAGCTCCGTGTTAATGTCAAATACATGTTCGACACTAGAGATGCCGTTGCTCCGGACACCAACCTCACCGAGCCTGATCTGCCCTCGGTGCCGCTCGAGCGGCTAGAGGCGGAGATCTGCGAGCTGGCTGGGCATCTGGCCGCGACGACCTGCAGGTTTCTGATCCAGCTGGGGGAGTTCGATGCCCGTGAGGGCTGGGCCAGCTGGGACATGTCCAGCTGCGCCACGTGGTTGTCGTGGAAGTGCCAGATGTCCTCCGGTACCGCCCGGGAGCACGTCCGGGTGGCGCGGGCGCTGCGCGGCCTGCCGGTGATCCGCGGCGAGTTCGGCGCGGGTCGCCTGTCGTATGCCAAGGTGCGGGCGCTGACCCGGATCGCCACGCCGGACACCGAGGCGGACCTGGCGGAGCTCGCCGGGCCGATGACGGCCAATCAGCTCGAGCGGTTCGCCCAGGCGCACCGGAAGGTCAGCTCCGTTGATGACGCCGACGCCCGGGTCCGGCGGCGGCTGGCCTGGCGGATCGACGACGATGGGTCGCTGTCGGGTACGTTCCGGCTGCCGCCGCTGCAGGGCGCGGTGTTGCTGAAGGCGCTGCGCGCCGCCACCGGGGACCTGGAGCATCCACATGACGGGCCAGAGCCCGACGTTTCCGCGGAAACGCCCGCCGCGAGCGAGTCACCCAGCGCGACCGAGTCGCCCGCGCCGACCTCCTCGAATCTGGCCGACGCGTTGCTGGTGATCGCTGAGGCGTTCTTGGCTGGGAAGATCGCCGCTACTGATGATCCCGGCATCTACCAGGTCATCGTGCACGTCGGCACCGATGCCGCGGCCGGCCCGGGCCACCCGGCCGATCCGCGCCGCTGTCACGTGGAGGACGGCCCGGCGATCTCGGTATCCACGGCGCAGATGGTCGCGTGCGCGTCCTCGTGGAACTGGATGTTGCACGACAGCGCCGGCAAACTGCTGGATCTAGGGCGAAAGCGGCGCCGGCCGAACGCGGCGCTGCGCCGGGCAGCCCGCGAGCGGGACAGGTGCCGGTGCCGGTTCCCCGGCTGCGAATCCCGCCGGGTGGATCTGCACCACATCCAGTACTGGAGCAACGGCGGCCGCACCAAGCTGGACAACCTGGTCAGCCTGTGCAAGTACCACCATCAGCTAGTCCACGAACGCGGATACCTGATCGCCGCCGCCCGCGACGGGACGTTCACGTTCTACCGTCCGGATGGCACGACCATCCCGGCCAGCCCGCCACTGCCCGTCCCGGGTGGCATGATCGCGGACTGTCACGACGCCGCCATCACCCCGGAGACGATCATCCCGCCCTGGTACGGCGAGCGGCTGGATCTGGACTACGCCATTCAAGTCTGCTTCGGCAACGTCCACGCCGAGCAGGAACGCCAGGCCCATCGTCAGGACGAGCCCGAAGCCAGGGGCCAGGTCACCATCTACGAGCCCGATGGCCGGGAGGACCGGATCCGCCAGTACTACGACGAGCATCCCGGCGGCTACTTCCGCGTCATCCAGGCCATCCCCGTCTGACCTCCGCGAAATGGACATCCAGGACGAACAGGGTCCGGCCGGCGCGGCAGCCCGACGGCACTGGCGGCGCTCTATTAAGGTGGTCAGCACCGGGTTGATGACCACGCATGCCGCCTCAGGCTGGATTTCCCAGGGGCTGCGTGCGGTGCGCAGCGTGCCCTGAGGAGGCGGTTCGTCATGGCAGGATCTGGTGAGCCGTTCGCCCATCTGCACGTCCACACCGAGTACTCCATGCTGGATGGTGCGGCCCGGCTGAAGGACCTGCTGGCTGAGGTCAAGAGCCTGGGCATGACGCACGTGGCGATGACCGACCACGGCAACGTGTTCGGCGCCGCCGAGTTCCACCGGCAGGCCAAGGACGCGGGCATCACGCCGGTCATCGGCATCGAGGCCTACGTCGCGCCGGAGGCGCGTGGTAACACCAACCGCGTCCTGTGGGGCCAGCCGCACCAGAAGAAAGACGATGTCTCCGCGGCCGGCGCCTACCTGCACAAGACCATCTGGGCCAGGAACAAGGAGGGCGTGCACAACCTGTTCCGGCTCTCCTCCCGCTCCTACGCCGAGGGCTGGCTGGTCAAGTGGGCCCGGATGGACAAGGAGCTCATCGCCGAGCACAGCGAGGGCCTGATGGCCTCCACCGGCTGCCCGTCCGGCGAGTTGCAGACCCGGCTGCGCCTGGACCAGTTCGACGAGGCCTTGGCCGCCGCCGCCGAGTGGCGAGACATCTTCGGCAAGGAGAATTACTTCCTTGAGCTCATGGATCACGGGCTGGACATCGAGCGCCGGGTCCGTGACGGCCTGATCGAGATCGGCCGCAAGCTCGGCATCCCGCCGGTCGTCACCAACGACTCGCATTACACGCGCGAGCCGGACGCCCAGGCCCAGGACATGCTGCTGTGCATCCAGACCGGCAAGACCCTGGCCGATGCCGACCGGTTCCGGTTCGACGGCACCGGCTACTTCATCAAGCCCGCCGCCGACATGTACCGCCTGGATTCCAGTGAGATATGGCAGGAAGGCTGCCGCAACAGCCAGCTGCTGATCGCCGGCCGGGTCGACACGACCGGCATGTTCGAGTTCCGCAACCTGATGCCCCGGTTCCCCATCCCGGACGGCTACAAGTCCGAGGATGAGCTGTTCCGGGCCGAGGTGTGGAAGGGCATGGACCGCCGCTACCCCGACGGCTACGACGAGCAGCGCAAGCAGCAAGCCGAGTACGAGATCCAGATGATCTGCCAGATGGGGTTCCCCGCCTACTTCCTGGTGGTGGCGGACTTCATCATGTGGGCTAAGGACAACGGCGTCGCGGTGGGCCCGGGCCGCGGCTCCGCGGCCGGCTCGATCGTCGCCTACGCCATGGGCATCACCGACCTCGACCCGCTGGTGCACGGCCTGATCTTCGAGCGCTTCCTGAACCCCGAACGCATCTCCATGCCCGACATCGACATCGACTTCGACGAACGTGGCCGCGCCGACGTGATCAGGTACGTGACCCAGAAGTGGGGCTCGGACCGGGTGGCGCAGATCATCACCTTCGGCACGATCAAGGCCAAGGCCGCGATCAAGGACTCCACCCGGGTGCTCGGCCATCCGTACGCCCTGGGGGACCGGATCACCAAGGCGTTCCCGCCCGCGGTGATGGGCAAGGACATTCCGCTGTCGGCCATCTTCGACACCGAGCATCCCCGCCATAAGGAAGCCGGCGAGCTGCGGTCACTGTACGACAACGAGGCCGAGGTCAAGCAGGTCATCGACACCGCACGAGGGATCGAGGGGCTGATTCGCCAGCCCGGCGTCCACGCCGCCGGGGTCATCATGTCCGCCGAGCCGCTCACCGACCACATCCCGGTCTGGACCCGGCACACCGACGGCGCGATCATCACCCAGTTCGACTACCCGACCTGTGAAGACCTCGGGCTGTTGAAGATGGACTTCCTCGGCCTGCGCAACCTGACCATCATGGCCGACGCGGTCGCCTCGATCGAGAAGAACCGGGACGTCTCGATTGACCTGCTGAACCTGCCCCTGGACGACCGGGCGAGCTACGAGCTGCTGGCCCGTGGCGACACGCTCGGCGTGTTCCAGCTGGACGGCGGGCCGATGCGGGCACTGCTCCGGTTGATGAAGGCGGACAACTTCGAGGACATTTCCGCCGTTCTGGCCCTGTACCGGCCCGGCCCGATGGGCGTGAACTCGCACACCAACTACGCGCTGCGCAAGACCGGGCAGCAGGAGATCACGCCCATCCATCCGGAACTCGAAGCGCCGCTGCGGGAGGTGCTCGAGCCGACCTACGGCCTGATCGTCTACCAGGAGCAGGTGCAGAAGGCCGCCCAGATCCTGGCCGGATACTCGCTCGGCCAGGCCGACCTGCTCCGCCGGGCCATGGGCAAGAAGAAGAAGGAGATCCTGGACAAGGAGTTCGTCCCGTTCCAGCAGGGCTGCCGGGAACGCGGCTACTCCGATAAGGCCATCCAGGCCGTCTGGGATGTCCTGGTCCCGTTCTCCGGGTATGCGTTCAACAAGGCCCATACCGCCGCTTACGGGCTGATCGCCTACTGGACCGCGTACCTCAAGGCCAACTTCCCGGCCGAGTACATGGCCGCACTGCTCTCCTCAGTGGCCGACGACAAGGACAAGTCGGCGCTCTACCTGAGCGAGTGCCGCCGGATGGGCATCAAGGTACTGCCGCCCGACGTCAACGAATCGGTGGCCACGTTCGCGGCCGTCGGCACCGACATCAGGTTCGGCCTGGCCGCCATCCGCAACGTGGGTATCAACGTGGTGGACGCGATCATCGCGGCGCGCAAGTCCAAGGGCCACTTCAATAGCTTCACCGACTTCCTGCGCAAGGTCCCGCTGGTCGTGTGCAACAAGCGGGTCATCGAGTCGCTGATCAAGGCGGGAGCGTTCGACTCGTTCCGCGATGCGCGCAAGGGCCTGGTCCTTGTGCACGAGCAGGCCGTTGACGCCGTGATCGACATCAAGCGCAACGAGGCGATCGGCCAGGACTCGCTGTTCGGCGGCGACGCCGATGCGGAGGCCGTCTTCGACGTTCCGGTTCCGGCGGGGGAGTGGGACAAGTCCACGCTGCTGAACTTCGAGCGCGAGATGCTCGGACTGTACGTCTCGGACCATCCCCTGTTCGGTATCGAGCACATCATCGCCCGGGAGAGCGACTGCTCCCTGGCCGACCTGAACGCCGAGGATGCCGACGCACGGCCCCGGTCCGGGGACCGGTCGGACGCGCAGATCGTCAAGGTCGGCGGCATCTTGTCCGGCGTCCAGCGCAAGGTGACCAAACAGGGCAACCAGTGGGCCGCCGCCACCCTGGAGGACCTGGCCGGGGCCGTCGAGGTGCTGTTCTTCCCGCAGACCTACCAGCTATACGCCACCTCGATCGCCGAGGACGCGGTGGTCGTGGTGAAGGGCAAGGTCGACCGCCGGGACGACGTGCCCAAGCTGATCGCCATGGATCTGACCATTCCGGACCTGTCGGTCGATGAGTCGGGCCCGTTCGTGGTGTCGATGCCGGTCGCCAGGTGCGTGCCGCCGGTGGTGGAGCGGCTCCGGGAGGTGCTGTGCACCCACCCGGGCCCGACCGAGGTCCACCTGAAGCTGCGCGGCCACGAACGGACCACGGTGGTCCGCCTGGACGACAAGCTGCGAGTAGCTGCCTCACCCGCCTTGATCGGCGACTTGAAGCAGCTACTCGGCCCCGCTTGCGTCGGTTAAGGCCACCTGGCTAGCTGGTCTTCGGCTCGGTGAGCTGATCGAGGAACGTCCGGTACATCAGCAGCGTCTCGCGCAATGACTCGGTGTCGGTGGTCTTGCCCTCGCTCCACCGGGCCCGCAGCGCGCTCTGCCGCTCGGCGATGGCTCGCTGCCGTTCCTGGATCGCGGCCTCGAGCTTGGCCGTGAGCTGCGCAACGACGTCCGCCGCCTCGGTCACCGACCCTTGCGGGTCATCGACGAACCGGAACTGGACCCGCTGCCACTGGGCCTTGAACTCGGCCGCGTCGGGCAGCAGGCTGCCGTAGAGCAGGTCGCTGAAGTCGCCCAGCGTCCGATCGGACTCGCCCGGCCGCATGCCCTCTTGCGCCGGGGCGGCGGCATGCTTTCCGACCACGCCAGCGTCCGCGGCGTCGGCCGCGACGGGCTCCGTAGTAACCCCGGCCGGGCCAGGGACGGTAGCCTCGGGCGCCACGGTCCCGGTCGGCCCGGGATCCGCGCTGCCCGCCATCTCGGCGGCTTCGGCGGCCGCCGGGACGGCCCCGCCGCGCGGGGTCGCACCGTAGAGGTCGGGCTGGGTCATCGTGGGGTCCTGTTCGTCCGGCCAGGCCTGCTCAGTACCCACGTCCGCGGCGGCTGCCGGGCTCGGGGAAGCAGCGTCCGGCGGAATCGTATCCGCG
Organism: uncultured Actinomycetes bacterium; assembly: GCA_963787645.1. Classification (GTDB taxonomy): domain Bacteria; phylum Actinomycetota; class Actinomycetes; order Streptosporangiales; family Streptosporangiaceae; genus Palsa-504. The sequence continues at coordinate 626,203 of CAWBDS010000002.1, forward strand.
GCAGCCGGGAAAGTCGCGGAAGCCGCGGTCGCATCGGGCCACGTCTGGTCGGACCGCGTCTGGTCCGGCCGGGGTCCGTCTGTCTCGTCCCAGTAGTCACGGCTGCCGCCATCGGGGCTGCGCACCGCGGCGACCTCCTCGGTGGGCGTCGCGTCCGCGTCCTCCTCGGCGTTCGCGTCAGCCTGGGCCGCCGGGGCATCCGGGTCGGCGTCCTGCGGAATGGGCATCGCGGGATCCGTACGGTCGCCGCGGAGGGCCGAGGCCACCTTCTGGAAGCGGGTCATCGGATAAGTATCTGGGGTTACGTTGGCCTCATCGTCCGCGACGACCTCGCCGGCGACGACGTGGCCAGGGCCGGGCGGCTGGCCGTACGGGTCCTGCGTCATGGGGGGATTCCCTTCCCTACCGGGTGCTAACGCGGCGTATCTGCCGTGTCGGGCGGAACGGTGGCTGTTTCCTGCGCGTCGGCGTCGGCGTCGGCGTCGGTCTCGTCGACCGGCTGGCTCGTCCCGGCGTCCGACCGGGCCGGCACCGCGGCGCGGCCCTCGAGCGCGGCCTGACTGGCCTGAGCGCCGACCAGATCCTGGAACAGGGCGCGGTAATTGATCATCGCGGTCCGCAGTTCCTCGGTGCTCGCCGCTTCGGTCCTGATGTTCTGCGACTGGCGGTAACCGTCCAGCGGGCGCGCGTGATACACCGACAGCGCCTCGACGCTGGCGTCCCGGTTGTCGGCCGGGTAGCCGCGGTCGCGCATGATGCCCCAGATCAGCGTGTCCGCTTCGGACACCGCCGCGGCGGGGGCCTCCACGAACCGCTGCTGGATCATGGCCCACTCACCGCTGTAACGGGTTTGCTGCTCGGCGGACAGCGGATGAATGCCGAGCGCGTCCACCCGGCGCTGCCGGGCGGTGAGTTCGGCGGCGGCCTTGCGGGCGCCGACGTCCTTGGCCAGCCGGTCATATTCGGGGCCGAACTGGCGCCGCATCCTCGCCTGCCGCAGCAGCGGGGGAACCAGGATGATGAGGGCCGCCACGACGATGACGGCGATGATGATGCCTACGATTGCTCCGGTCGACATTGTTACCTCCGTGAGGTGTCGCAACCACAGAGTCGACTCCCCTGGCTGGGCCGGGCTAAACGAGATTACCGCCCGGGAGCTTCCGGGTCGCTGGCGGTCCGGCCGCCCGTGGTGAGGTTCTCCCGGATGGCTCGCAACGCCGCGATGACCGCCTCGCGCTCAGCCCTGGTCACGATGGGGGTGGCCAGGCCCAGCCGCCGGGCGACCTCGCCAGGCGTCATGCCGTCCTGCGTCCACAGGCAACGCAGGATGAACTGCTGGCCTTCGTGAATTCCGTGCCGGGAGAATGCTTCCGCGGTCACCGCCGACAGCGCGTGCTTGGCCGACCAGAAGGCCTGCTGGAAATCCTCCTGTGCCATGGCCGCGACGACGCGGCCGGGCTAGGCCTGCTCGATCCGGAGCCGGTTTCCCGACGGGTCGCGCACGGCGGCGTCGCGGACACCCCACGGCTGGTCGGCGGGCTCCGAAAGCACCTCGACCCCCGGCGCGCTGGCAATCTTGCCGAAGGTGGCATCGAGGTCGTCGCAGCGGAAGTGGAGCGGGTACATCTCGCCCTTGGCCAGCATGGCCGCCAGCACGTCCCCGTCCTCCTCGGAGCGGCCGGCCTGCGGCTGCGACAACACGATCGCGACCTCGGGCTGGCTGTCGGAGACCAGGGTGATCCAGCGGAAGCCGCCGTTAGCCACCTCGTTACGCACCGTCAGGCCCAGGGCGTCACGATAGAAGACAAGCGCGGCCTCGGGATCGTCGACCATGATGTGCACCGTGCTGACTGAAACTTTCATGGCACGACTTTAGGCTGGTGCGCGCTTGGACTGCGACTTGCGCGGCCGGGTCTGCACCATCGTCTGGCAGGAGGACATGCCCCGCAGCTCCTCGTGGCTGCGGGCCCGGTACACGGACGGCGTCTCGCCGACCAGTTCGGTGAACCGGGCCGAGAACGAGCCCAGGCTCGTACAGCCGACCGCGAAGCAGACGTCGGTCACGCTCATGTCGCCGCGGCGCAGCAGCGCCTTCGCCCGCTCGATCCGCCTGGTCATCAGGTAGGAGTACGGCGTCTCGGAGTACGCCTCGCGGAAGCGCCGGCTGAAGTGCGCCGTTGACATGTACGCGGTGCGGGCCAGCGCCGGCACGTCGAGCGGCTCGGCGTACTCGCGGTCCATCCGGTCCCGGGCCCGGCGCAGTCGACGCAGCTCATCGAGGTCGGCGCTCATACCTCCATTCTGCACCCAGCCACCGTCAGCGGCCGGCCCTCGGCGGGGTCACCATCGCGTCGATCGTCCCCGAAGTACACGCCATCTAGCCCGGGGTAGCATCGTCCGGGAGCGATCTGGGCGATGAGGGAGGTCTCACGAAGGGGCGACTGTCGGCTTTCCTCACCGCCCTGGCGGGTAGCGCGGTCCTCGGCCTGGCAGCCGGGCTCATCTGGGCGGCGATCGCGCCGCGCCCGCTGCTGCAGGAGATCGGCCGCGGCGAAGCGGAACTGGTGAACCCCGAGACCACCGCGTTCATCGTGGCCGACGCCTGGTTCTCCCTGATCACCGTGATCGGCGGGCTGATCACCGGGGCCCTCGGCTACCGCGCCCTGGTCCGGCGGGCCGGTGCGACGGCCACCGCCGGCCTGGTCCTCGGCGCGGTCGGCGCCGCTCTGCTGGCCATGTGGGTGGGCGACAACATCGGCCTGAGCACCTACAACCACCTGCTGGGCACCACCGCCACCGGAACCTTCTTCCACTCCTCGCTCGCGCTGGGGGCCAAGAGCACGCTGGCCTTCTGGCCATTGGGCACCGCGGGCGCCCTCTTGCTGGCCGAGAGCGGTTCCCGCCGCTCCACCCAGACCGCGGCCCGGTCTCGCCACCGCAAGGCGAGCCAACCCGGTGAACCCGGAACCGCGTCCGGCATGTGGACTGCGGAGCCGCCGGGCGAGCACTCTCCGTAGACTAGGCGGGTGATTTCCCGTATCGACCTGCGCGGGCGCGAGTCGGCCCAGCTCAGCCGGGCCTCCCTGACCGGCGTGCTGCCCCGGGCCGCCACCGACGTGGAGGCCGCCGCGACCCTGGTCCGCCCGGTCTGCGACGAGGTCCGGCGCCGCGGCGCGCCCGCCGTCCGCGAGTACACCGCCCGCTTTGACCACGTTGACGTGCCGACCACCCCGGTCCCGCGCGACGCCCTGGACCAAGCGCTCGCGAACCTTGACCCCGACGTCAGGCAAGCCCTGACCGAGGCCGCCCGGCGCACCAGAGCGGTGCATCAGGCCCAGCTGCCCGCCGAACACCCCACCCAGGTCGCCGACGGCCTCACCGTCACCGGCCGCTTCGTGCCGGTTAACCGGGCCGGGGTCTACGTGCCCGGCGGCCTGATCGCCTACCCGTCGTCGGTGGTGATGAACATCGTCCCGGCTCAAGTAGCCGGGGTCGGCACGATCGCCGTCGCGTCGCCGCCGCGACGGGGGCACGGTGGCCTGCCGCATCCGTCCGTGCTCGCCGCCTGCGCGCTGCTCGGCATCACCGAGGTGCACGCGGTGGGCGGTGCCCAGGCCCTGGCCATGTTCGCCTACGGGACCGAAGACTGCGCGCCGGTAGACGTGATCACCGGCCCGGGCAACGTGTACGTCGCCGCGGCCAAGCGGGTCCTGCGCGGCGTGGTCGGCACCGACGGCGAGAACGGCCCCACCGAGGTGGCCATCATCGCAGATGACACCGCGGATCCGGCCTTCGTGGCCGCCGACCTGATCGCCCAGGCCGAGCACGACGAACTCGCGGCCTGCCTGCTCATCACCACCGATCAGAACCTGGCCGATCACGTCGACCGGGAGCTCGAGCACAAAGTCCGAAACGCCCGGCACCAGGACCGCGTCGCTAAAGCCCTGCACAACCAGTCCGCCGCGGTGCTGGTCGACGACCTCGACGCGGCGCTGGCCGTGAGCGACGCGTGGGCTCCCGAGCACCTGGAGATCCAGGCCCGTGAGCCGGCCAAGCTGGCCGCCCGGGTGGTCAACGCGGGCGCGGTCTTCGCCGGCCCGTTTGCCCCGGTCTCGCTGGGTGACTACCTGGCCGGCTCGAACCACGTGCTGCCCACCGGCGGGACCGCCCGGCACACCAGCGGCCTGTCCGTGTGGCCGTTCGGCCGGCTGGTCAACGTGGTCGAATGCGACCGGCCGGCGCTGGCCGCCGTTGCCCCGCTCATCGACGCCCTGGGCGGAGCCGAAGACCTGGCCGCGCACGTCCAGGCCGTCCGCACGCGTGTGCCACGGGAAGCGGACCCGGATCAATGACCGTTGCACCACCGGCCGTTCGGGATGACCTGACGGACCTGCACCCGTACGGCGCGCCACAGATCGACGTGCCGGTCCGGCTGAACACCAACGAGAATCCCTATCCGCCCAGCCCGGCGATGGTGCGGGCCATCGCCGACGCGGTGGCCACGGCGGCGGCGACGCTGAACCGCTACCCGGACCGCGACGCGCTTGAGCTGCGCCAGGATCTGGCCGGCTACCTCGGGCACGGGATCACCGCCCGGCACGTGTGGGCCGCCAACGGGTCCAACGAGGTTATCCAGCAGCTGCTGCAGGCCTTCGGCGGGCCCGGCCGGCAAGCGCTCGGGTTCGAGCCCGGCTACTCCATGCACCCGCTGATCGCCAGGGTCACCAATACCGCCTGGATCGACGTGGACCGCGACGAGGACTTCGGCCTGGACCCGGACGCGGCCGCGCAGGCCATCAGCAAAGAACAGCCCAGCCTGGTCTTCCTGACCTCCCCGAACAACCCGACCGGTACCGCCGCCCCCGTCGAGGTCATCGAGGCGATCTGCGCCGCGGCGCCCGGCCTGGTGGTGATCGACGAGGCCTACGCGGAGTTCGCCCGCGAGGGCACGCCCAGCGCGCTCACCCTGCTGCCCCGCTACCCGCACCTGGTCGTCACGCGCACCATGTCCAAGGCTTTCGCCCTGGCCGGCGCCCGGCTCGGCTACCTGGCCGCGGCGCCCGAGGTGACTGAGAAGCTGCTGCTGGTCAGGCTGCCCTATCACCTGTCGGCGGTGGCTCAGGCGGTGGCCCGGGCCGCACTCGCGCGGGCCGCCGAACCGCTGGCCACCGTCACGAAGATCCGGGCCGAACGGGACGGCCTCGTGCGCTGGCTACGCGGCCACGGGCTGCGGGTGGCGGACTCCGACGCGAACTTCGTGCTGTTCGGCACGTTCACCCAGCGCCGCGACGTCTGGCAGGGGCTGCTGGACCGCGGGGTTCTGGTCCGCGAGGTCGGCCCACCCCGCTGGCTGCGGGTCACGGTGGGGACGCCGCAGGAGATGACCGCGTTCAAGTCCGCGCTGAAAGAGGTGCTGAGCCTGTGAACCGCACGGCCCGGGTAGAGCGGGACACCAAGGAGACCCAGATCGTGGTCGAGCTCGATCTGGACGGCATCGGGGTGACCGACGTCGGCACCGGCGTGCCGTTCTTCGACCACATGCTCGCTCAGCTGGGCAAGCACGGCGGCCTGGACCTGACCGTGCGAGCCAAGGGCGACACCGAGATCGACGCCCACCACACCGTGGAGGACACGTCCATCGCCCTGGGCCAGGCGCTGAAGGAGGCCCTGGGTGACAAGCGGGGGATAACCCGGTTCGGCGATGCGCTGGTGCCGCTGGACGAGACGCTGGTCCAGGCCGCGGTCGACCTGTCCGGACGGCCCTACGTGACCCATCACGAGCCGGCCGCGATGGCCCCGCTGATCGGCAGCTACGACACCACGCTGACCCGGCACATCTTCGAGTCGCTGGCCTTCTCGGCCGGGATCTGCCTGCACGTGCGGGTCATCGAGGGCCGCAACCCGCACCACATCGTCGAGGCTCAGTTCAAGGCGGTGGCGCGGGCCCTGCGCACCGCGGTGGCGCCCGACCCTCGGGCGGGCGGCATCCCCAGCACCAAGGGCGTCCTGTGACGGGCGCGCCGCGCGTGGTCGTCCTGGACTACGGGTCGGGGAACCTGCGCTCGGCCCAGCGCGCGCTGGAACGCGTCGGCGCGCGGGTCGAGGTCAGCGCGGACGCCGACGCCGCGCTGGAGTGCGACGGGCTGGTGGTGCCCGGGGTGGGCGCGTTCGCGGCCTGCATGGCCGGATTGCGGGCCGTGGGCGGCGACAAGCTGATCGCCCAGCGGCTGGAACGAGGCCGCCCGGTGCTCGGCATCTGCGTGGGCATGCAGGCGCTGTTCGCGGCCGGGGCCGAGCATGGGACCTGGACCGAAGGGTGCGCCGCCTGGCCGGGAACGGTGGAACGGCTGGACGCCGGCGTGCTGCCGCACATGGGCTGGAACACCGTGACCGCGCCGCCCGGCTCCCTGTTGTTCAACGGGGTCCCGTCCGGCACGCGGTTCTACTTCGTGCACTCCTACGCGCTCCGGCAAGCCGGCGCGGCCGAACTCGCCGCCGCGGGCGCGCTCGTCTCCTGGACTGAGCACGGCGAGCCGTTCGCGGCCGCCGCCGAACAGGGGCTGCTGTCGGCCACCCAGTTCCACCCGGAAAAGTCCGCTGACGCGGGCGCCGCGCTGCTGGCCAACTGGCTGGGCACGCTATGAGCGGGCTCACCTTGCTGCCCGCGGTCGACGTCACCGACGGCCACGCGGTCCAGCTGGTCCAGGGCGTGGCGGGCAGCGGCGGCCAGTACGGCGACCCGATGGCGGCCGCGCTGGCCTGGCAGCGGGCCGGCGCCTCGTGGATCCACCTGGTGGACCTGGATGCCGCGTTTGGCCGAGGCTCGAACGCGGACCTTCTCGCGCAGGTGGTCCGCGGCCTCGACGTGCGGATCGAGATGTCCGGCGGGATCCGGGACGACGACTCGCTGGCCCGCGCGCTGGGCACCGGGTGCGCCCGGGTCAACATCGGGACCGCGGCGCTGGAGCACCCGGACTGGGTCCGGTCGGTCATCGCCCGGCACGGCGAGCGGGTCGCGGTCGGGCTGGATGTCCGCGGCACCCGGCTCGCCGCCCGCGGCTGGACCGCCGAAGGCGGCGAGCTGTACGACACGCTGGACCGGCTGAACGCGGAGGGCTGCGCCCGGTACGTGGTCACCGACGTGCTCAAGGACGGCACGCTGCGCGGCCCCAACCTGGACCTGCTCCGGGACGTCTGCGCCCGCACCGCGGCCCCCGTGGTGGCCAGCGGGGGAGTGTCCAGCCTGGCCGACCTGCGGGCCATCGCGTCCCTGGTGCCGCTGGGCGTGGAGGGCGCCATCGTCGGCACCGCCCTGTACGAGGGCGCGTTCACCCTGGAACAGGCACTCGCCGAGGTCGGGACCACATGACCGTCGCGGTGCGGGTCATTCCCTGCCTGGACGTCGACGCCGGCCGGGTGGTCAAGGGCGTCAACTTCCGCGAGCTGCGCGACGCCGGGGATCCCGTCGAGCTGGCCGCCTGCTACGACGCCGAGGGCGCCGACGAGCTGACCTTCCTCGATATCACTGCGTCCAGCGCCGGCCGGGACACCATGTACGACGTCGTGCGGCGCACCGCCGAGCAGGTGTTCATCCCGCTCACCGTGGGCGGCGGGGTGCGCAGCGTGGCCGACGTGGACCGGCTGCTGCGGGCCGGGGCGGACAAGGTCTCGCCTCAACACCGCCGCGGTCGCCCGGCCGGAACTGCTCGGCGAGGCCGCTGAGCGGTTCGGGTCACAGTGCGTCGTGCTGTCCGTGGACGCGCGCCGCGCCCCGGGACCAGCCAGCGGCTTCGAGGTGACCACGCACGGCGGCCGGACCGGGACCGGGATCGACGCGGTGGACTGGGCCCAGCGGGCCACCCGGTTCGGCGCCGGAGAGATCTTGCTGAACTCGATGGACGCCGACGGGACCACCATCGGGTTCGACCTGGAGCTGATCCGCGCCGTGCGCGCGGCGGTGAGCGTCCCGGTGATCGCCAGCGGCGGCGCGGGCACGCTGGCCCACTTCGCGCCCGCGGTCGACGCGGGAGCGGACGCGGTGCTGGCCGCCAGCGTGTTCCACTTCGGCACGCTGCGCATCGGCCAGGTCAAGAACGCGCTGCGCGGCGCCGGTCACCCGGTCCGGTAGCTAGTTCCCGGTTCCGGTGGCGCCCAAGGTATCGGGTGCCGAGTCGCTGACCGTCGACATGGCCGCCCCGACGATCCCGGCGTCGTTCAGCAGCGCGGCGGGCACGATGCGGGCGCGAATGCCGGTCAGCCGCGGCACCCACTTCTCGGCCTGCTTGCTGACGCCGCCGCCCACGATGAACAGGCTCGGCGAGAGCACCGCCTCGATGTGCTGCAGGTACTCATCCACGCGTCCGGCCCACTTGCCCCAGCTGAGGTCGTGCAGTTCCTTGGCCCGCTCGGAAGCGCGCTTCTCGGCATCCTCCCCGTGCAGCTCGACGTGCCCGAACTCGGTGTTCGGCACCAAGATGCCCTTGATGAACAGCGCGCTGCCGATCCCGGTGCCGAAGGTCAGCATCAGCACCGTGCCCTGCTCGCCCACCCCGGCGCCGAACGTCATCTCGGCCACCCCGGCCGCGTCGGCGTCGTTCAGCACCCGGACCGGGTTGCCGCACGCCTGGCCGAACAACCCGGCCGCATCCAGCCCGATCCAGGCCGGATCCATGTTGGCCGCGGACCTGGTCACGCCGTCCACGACCACACCGGGGAAGGTGATGCCGATCGGGCCGGACCAGTTGAATTTGGTGATGTGCTGCTTGACCACATCCGCCACCGACTCCGGCAGCGCCGGGCGCGGCGTGTCGATCTTCAGCCGGTCAGCCAGCAGTTTGCCGGTGACCACGTCGACCGGTGCGGCCTTGATGCCGGTGCCGCCGATGTCAATGCCGAGTGCTTGCATGGCCATAGAGTATTCGCGTCTTTCGGGAGGATGCGCGCGCGTCCCTCGGCGGGACGCGCGCGGTCAGGTAATATCTTGAGTGAGAGCTGGTCTCGGGGGGCTTTGGCCGAGGAGGATGCCGGATGAGCTGGTTTAAGATCGCCGCCATCGCAGGTGGCATCATCATCGCGTTCTTGATCGTGGGTTCGGTGGTCCACTTCATTCTGGCCGCCATCACCACGATCGTGATCGCCGCGCTGGTGGTGGGCGGCATCGCCGTCGCGATCAAGATGGCGCGATCCGGCAAGCAGGTGTCGCGCAAGCGCGCCGAGCGCGAGGTCCGCGACCAGGACTCTTACCAGCCCTTGCCGCGCGCCGACGTCGAGCCGTACTCGACCTCGGTGCCGACCCAGCAGCCGCGCCGCGCCGCGCCGAACCCGACCGACATCGACGACGAACTGGCCCGGCTCAAGCGCGAGATGGGTAACTAGCGCCAGCTGGTCGCGGTGAGCTTGCTCACCGCCACGTCGGTTCCGTCGAACCGGACCCGCGCCGCGCCGGCCCGGCCCATCACCCACATGGTGAGCTCGGCTGGGCTGCCGATCACGGTCACCGCCGGCGTCGCGTTCTTGACCGTGAGCCGCCACCGCTGACCGTCGGCCTCCCGGTCGTCCCGGGCCAGTTCCACGCCGACCGGGGCCCGGCGCAGCATCAGCCGCGCTCCGCGTAGCCGCTGCCACAGCACCGCCGATTCGCCGCTGCTGAGCTCCCGTGGCTCCCAGTCCGGCGCCGCGCGCCGGACGTCCTCGTGGTGCACGAAGAACTCGACCACGTTGATCCGCTCGTCCAGGCCGGGCAGCGCCATGACCGACAACGCCGGCGGCCCGGACCTGATCGTCCGCACCAGGCCGGGAAACGGGGTCCGTCGCTTGATCCGGTCCTGCACCCGCGCCGTGTACCCGGCCAGCGGACCGCCCAGGACCCCCACCGCCGCGTCCGGTCGGTGCTCGCGGAGCACCAGGTGCGCAGCCAGGTCGCCGGTGGTCCAGCCCGCGCACAACGTGGGTGCGTCCGGACCTGTCTTGTCCAGCAGCGCGCACAGCGCCAGGCGCTCATCTCGTGAGTAGCTCACCTGCTGATGGTAGGCGCCATTGCTAGGCTGACTAAAGACAGAAATGAGGAACGGATGCTCGACCCCGCCATCGCCGCGCGGCTGAAGCGCAACCCGGTCGGCCTGATCGCGGCGATTGCCCAGCAGTACGACACCGGCGAGGTGCTGATGCTGGGCTGGATGGACGACGAGGCGTTGCATCGCACCCTGACCACGGGCCGGTGCACCTACTGGTCGCGCAGCCGGCAGGAGTACTGGGTCAAAGGCGACACGTCCGGGCACCAGCAATGGGTCAAGTCGGTCGCGCTGGACTGCGACGGTGACGCGCTGCTGGTCAAGGTCGACCAGGTGGGTGCGGCCTGCCACACCGGCGACCGCACCTGCTTCGACGCCGACGTGCTGCTCAAGGAGCAATAACCCGCGATGCGCAGGGAATTCGGGCTGGTGCTGCTGCTCGGCGCGGCCGGTGCCGCGCTGGTCGTGTTCGCCGTCCGGCAGACCTGGGCGCAGGCCGTCTTCACCCCGCCGCGGCCGCTGCCCGTGCAGGAGATCTCCGTCACCGGTCAGCAGCTCGTCCCGCTGGCCAGCGCGCTGGCGCTGGCCGGGCTGGCCTGTCTGGCGGCCGTGATCGCCACCAGGTCGTGGGCCCGGCGGGTGGCCGGAGCGGTGCTGGCCGCATTGGGTGTGGGCGCGGTGGTGGCCGCGGCCGCCGGGGTGCGAGCCTCGAGCGTGCTCGCCACGGCCCAGGCCGACGCCGCGGCCGGCGCGCTCGGCGGGTCGACCACCGGCGGCACGTCACCGGGTGGTGCCTCGCACGCCGTGGTCATCGCGGGCTCTCCCGGCCACGCCATCATGACCGGCGCTCCCTGGCCCGCGGCCGCGATCGCCGGCGCCCTCGTGATCGTCCTCGCCGGCCTAGCCACCGTGTGGCGCGGCCCGCGCTGGCCCGTCATGTCCGCGCGCTTCGAGCGTCCTGCGGGCCAGCGATCTGCCCCGCGCGCCGCCGATTCCGCGTCCATGTGGGAGTCGCTCAGCCGCGACCTGGACCCGACCCTCACCGAGGACCAGGTCCGTGGCGGCCCACCCGCCTGAGCCGGTTTCCATCCTGCTGGCCGAGCACGAGCCCGAGGTCGCCGAGATGTCGGCCCGGTATCTGCGCCGGGACGGGCTGCGCGTCCGGCTGGTCACCAGCCCCGAGCCCACGCTGGCCGAGTTGACCGGCGGCCCGGACGCCGCGGCCGTGATCGACCTGACCATGCCCGGCCTGGACCCCCGGCGCATCCGGCGCGCCCTGCGCACCCCGGTCATCTTCCTGGCCAGCGACGCCCGGGCCCCGCGGCCCCGCGGCCTGGCCGTGCGGGGCGATGCGGCCGGCGCCCGCCGCTGGCTGGCCCGCCCGTTCAGCCCCCGCCAGCTCGTCGCCCTGGTCCGCGAGGTCATGGCCGACTCCGACGAGCCCGCGCGCCCCGCGCCCCGGCTCGACCCGGCCTTGACCGCCACCGAGTCCGCGGTGCTGGCCGCGCTGATCGAGCACCCGGGCCGGGTCCTGTCCCGCCGCCAGCTGCTCACCGCCGCCGGCCGTCCAGGCGCCAGCGACCGGGCCGCCGACGTCTACATCGCCCAGCTCCGGGCCAAGCTCGGCCCGGCCTGGCCGATCCGGACCGTCCGCGGCACGGGTTACATTTTGGACCCCGGCGGGCTGATTCCAGGGGGGCAGTCGCCACGGCACCCGGACCGCCGGGCTACGATCGGTGGCGCAACAGTACCTATTCGAGGGGACGAGCGAACCGGGTGAGTGTGCTCGACGAGATCCTAGACGGCGTGCGTGCCGATCTCGCCGACCGGCAGCGGCACGTCTCTTTGGACCAGCTGAAGGAGATGGCGCGGCGCGCGCCGTCGCCGCGAGACGCGATGGCCGCGCTCAAGGCCGAAGGCGTCAGCGTAATCGCCGAGGTCAAGCGGGCCAGCCCGTCCAAGGGGCAGATGGCCACCATCGCCGATCCGGCCGCGCTGGCCTCGGACTACGAGGCCGGCGGCGCCAAGGTGATCAGCGTGCTGACCGAGGAGCGGCGGTTCGGCGGGTCGCTGGCCGACCTGAGCGCGGTCCGCCGGGCGGTCCAGGTGCCGCTGCTGCGCAAGGACTTCGTGGTCAGCTCGTACCAGCTCTGGGAGGCCCGGGCCCACGGCGCCAACCTGGTCCTGCTGATCGTCGCGGCGCTTGAGCAGAGCGCGCTGGTCTCGCTGGTCGAGCGGGCCTCCTCGATCGGCCTGCTGCCGCTGGTCGAGGTGCACGCCGAGCCCGAACTCGACCGGGCCCTGGACGCGGGCGCGACGGTCATCGGCGTCAACGCGCGCAACCTGGCCACGCTCAAGGTGGACCGGGGGATCTTCGGCCAGCTGGCGGGGCACATCCCGGAAGGGGTGGTCAAGATCGCCGAGTCCGGGGTCCGCGGGCCGCGTGACCTGCTGGCCTACGCCGCCTCCGGCGCGGACGCGGTGCTGGTCGGGGAGAGCCTGGTCACCGAGAAGGACCCGCGCAGCGCCGTCGCCGATCTGGTCACCGCGGGCTCGCATCCCGCGCTCCGGGGCGACCGCGGATGACCGCGGCCGACCCCGCGGAACCGGACATCGCGCCGGTCCCGAATACCGACGGGCACTTCCAGGTGGCCGACATCGCCTACGGGGGACGGTTCGCCCCCGAGGCCCTGATGGCCGCCCTGGACGAACTCACCGTCGCCTACCAGCAGGCCCGCCGCGACCCGGCCTTCACCGCCGAGCTCGACGGTCTGCTCAAAAACTACGCCGGGCGCCCCACGCTGGTCACCCCGGCCAAGCGGTTCGGTGCGCAGGCCGGCGGCGCGACTGTCCTGCTCAAGCGCGAGGACCTGACCCACACCGGGTCGCACAAGATCAATAACGTGCTCGGCCAGGTGCTGCTGGCCCGGCGGATGGGCAAGACGCGGGTCATCGCGGAGACCGGCGCTGGCCAGCACGGCGTGGCCACCGCCACCGCGGCCGCGCTGCTCGGCCTGGACTGCGTGGTCTACATGGGCGAGGAGGACACGCATCGCCAGGCCCTGAACGTGTCCCGCATGCGCATGCTCGGCGCCGAGGTCGTCCCGGTCACCACCGGCACCCGGACGCTCAAAGACGCCATGAACGAGGCCTTCCGGGACTGGGTGAGCACCGTCGGGCACACGCACTACTGCATCGGCTCGGTGGGCGGCCCGCACCCGTTCCCGATGCTGGTCCGGGACTTCCAGCGGGTGATCGGCGTCGAGGCCCGGCAGCAGGTCCTGGACCAAGAAGGCCGGCTCCCCGACGCGGTGGTCGCTTGCGTCGGCGGCGGCTCCAACGCCATCGGCATCTTCCACGCGTTCGTCCCCGACGAAGACGTCCAGCTAGTCGGCTGCGAAGCGGGCGGCGACGGCCTGGACACCGGGCGGCACGCCGCCACGCTGACCGGCGGATCCCCTGGTGTCCTGCACGGCATGCGGACCTACGTGCTGCAGGACGAGGAAGGCCAGACCCGCGGCACGCACTCCATCTCGGCCGGGCTGGACTACCCGGGGGTGGGCCCCGAGCACGTCTGGCTGATGGAAACCGGCCGCGCCAGCTACCGCGCGGTGACCGACGCGCAGGCCATGCACGCCTTCGAGGTGCTGTGCCGCACCGAGGGCATCATCCCGGCCATCGAGTCCGCCCACGCGCTGGCCGGCGCGCTGGACCTAGGCCGCGAGCTCGGTCCGGGCCGCCTCATCCTGGTCAACCTGTCCGGTCGCGGCGACAAGGACGTGGACACCGCGTCGAAGTGGTTCGGCGTATGACCTCGGTCGCCGTCACCTTTGCCAAGGCCAACGCGGACCACCGCGCCGCCCTGGTCGGATACCTGCCGGCCGGCTTCCCCTCCGTGGACGGGGCGATCGAGGCGGCCCGGGCCATGGCCGCGGCCGGGGCCGACGTCATCGAGATCGGGCTGCCCTACTCCGACCCGCTGATGGACGGCCCGGTGATCGCCGAGGCCGTGCACCGCGCGCTGACCGCGGGCACCAAGGTCGCCGACGTGCTGCGCACCGTCGAGGCGGTGGCCGCGACGGGCGTCCCGGTCCTGGTCATGACCTACTGGAACCCGATCGACCGGTACGGCGTGCGCCTGTTCGCCCGCGACCTGGCCCGGGCGGGGGGTTCGGGGCTGATCACGCCCGACCTGTCGCCCGAGGAGGCTGGCTCCTGGCTGGAGGCCTCCGACGAGTACGGCCTGGACCGGGTGTTCCTGGCCGCGCCGAGCTCCACCGACGAACGCATCGCCACGGTCGCCGGCGCCTGCCGCGGCTTCGTCTATGCCGCCTCGCTGATGGGCATCACCGGCACCCGCGCCGCGGTCAGCGGCCACGCGGGCGGCCTGGTCCAGCGCATCCGCGCGCATACCGAACTGCCCGTGGCCGTGGGCCTCGGGGTCAGCAACGGCGCCCAGGCCGCGCAGGTCGCCGCGTTCGCGGACGGCGTGATCGTGGGCTCCGCCTTCGTCCGCCGGCTGGTCGACGCGGCCGACGCCGCCGCACCAGACCCCGCTGGCCCGCACGCAGTCGCCGCTCTCACCACTGAGCTCGCCGCCGCCATCCGCCGCCCGGCCGGCCGTTAGAGTAATGTCGCGAGCATGGTGCTCGCGTCCATCCCGAGCCCAAGCTCCGCGCTCTGGCACCTAGGGCCGTTGCCGGTCCGCGCCTACGCGCTGTGCGTGGTCGCCGGGATCCTGGTCGCGGTCGCGGTGGCCGGCTACCGGTACCGGCGCGCCGGCGGCCGCCGCGGGGTCATCCTGGACGTGGCCGCCTGGGCCGTCCCGTTCGGGCTGCTCGGCGCGGTCGTGCACGCCCTGCTCGTCGCCACCCGGCACGATTTCACCCACGCCCATCACCTGTGGCGCACGCTCACCGTGGGTGTGGCGGCCATCGGCGTCCCCGGCGCGGTGGCGCTCGGTGCCGTCGGCGCCTGGATCGCCTGCCGCCGGGCCGGCTTGAAGCTGGGCCCGGTGGCCGGCGCGGCCGCGCCCGCCGTGCTGTTCGGCCTGGCCATCGGCGGCCTGGGCAACTGGTGGACCCAGCAGTTCTACGGGCCGCCGTCGAGCTGGCCGTGGGCGGTGCAGATCTCACCCACGCACCGGCTGCCGGGATACGAGAACTACGCCACCTTCCAGCCCGCCTTCGCCTACCAGTCCCTGTGGGACGTCGCGGTCGGCCTGGCCGTGATCTGGGCCGCCCGCCGCTTCGCCCTCTCCGGCACCCGCACGTTCTTGCTGGGCGCGGCCTGCTACGCGGCGGGCAGCTTCTGGGTCGAGTCGGTGCGCATCGGCTCGCTGCCGCAGGTACTGGGCATTCGTTACGGGGCGCTGGGCGATGTAACGGTCTTCATACTGGCCGTGGCTGGTCTATACCTAACCCGGCCGAAGCGTGTCCCACCAGGGCGTTCGTACGTCAAGCCAGGTCCTAACACTCTGGTGGACGATTCTTCTGGTGATGTAATGTCTATGTAACAGGGCCAGTGTCGTCCCGAACGCACGGTTGTGGCGTATCGAGACGACGGGAGAACGCATGGCGGCGGCTGGCCTTTACGACCCCAGCTTCGAGCATGACGCGTGTGGCGTCGGCTTCGTCGCGGACCTGTCCGGCCGCGGCGGGCACGACGTGGTGGCCCAGGCTCTGCAGGTGCTGTGCCACCTGGAACACCGGGGCGCGCAGGGCGGCGACCCCGGCACCGGGGACGGGGCCGGAATTCTCACCCAGCTACCTGACCAGTTCTTCCGCGCCGTATGCGGTTTCCCCCTGCCGGATCCTGGCTCGTATGCGGCCGGCCTGGCCTTCATTTCGGCCGAACGGTCCGTGGTATCAGCCACCATCGACCGGCTCGCCGCGGCCGAGGGCTTGACCGTGCTGGGCTGGCGTGCGGTGCCGTATGACGTCGACGCCTGCGGGGCCGGCGCGCGGGCCGTCCTGCCCGAGCTGGTCCAGCTGTTCGTCGCGGGCGCGAACGGCGAATCCGGCCTGGAGCTTGAGCGGATGACGTTCTGCCTGCGCAAGCGGGCCGAACACCAGGGCGGCGTCTACTTCGCCAGCCTGTCGCCCCGGACCATCGTGTACAAGGGCATGCTGTCCGCGGTCCAGCTCGGGCCGTTCTTCCCCGACCTGTCCGATCCCCGGTACGGCTCGGCGCTGGCCCTGGTCCACTCCCGGTTCTCCACCAACACGTTCCCGTCCTGGCCGCTGGCCCACCCGTACCGCTACGTGGCCCACAACGGCGAGATCAACACGATCCGGCGTAACCGCAACTGGCTGCGGGCCCGGGAGGCGATGCTGGCCACCGACCTGATCCCGCCCTCGAAGGACGGGCAGGGCATCGAGCGCCTGTTCCCGATCCTGAACGAGGAGGGCAGCGATTCGGCCAGCTTCGACGAGTGCCTGGAGCTGCTGCACATGGGCGGCCGGTCGCTGCCGCACGCGGTGCTCATGATGATCCCTGAGCCGTGGGAGAACCACGAGGAGATGACGCCCGAGCGGCGCGCCTTCTACCAGTTCCACGCCTCGCTGATGGACCCGTGGGACGGCCCGGCGCTGATCGCGTTCACCGATGGCTCGGTCATCGGCGCCGTCCTGGACCGCAACGGCCTGCGCCCCGGCCGGTACTGGGTGACCAGCGACGGCCTGGTCGTGCTGGCCAGTGAGGTCGGCGTGCTCGACATCGACCCGGCCACCGTGATCCGCAAGGGCCGCCTGCAGCCCGGCCGCATCTTCCTGGCCGACACCGCCGCCGGCCGCATCGTGGAAGACGAGGAGGTCAAAGCCGCCCTAGCCGCCGAACACCCCTACGAAGCCTGGCTGCACGCCGGCCTAGTCCACCTAGACGACCTCCCCGACCGCCCGCTCCCGGCCGCCGCCCCCGCCGGCACTGAGCTGATCACGTTGCAGAGGATGCACGGGTACACCGATGAGGAGCTGCGGGTCATCCTGGCGCCGATGGCGCGGGCCGGGACGGAGCCGATCGGGGCGATGGGGACCGACACGCCGCTGGCCGTGCTGTCCGCCAAACCGCGGCTGATCTTCGACTACTTCACCCAGCTGTTCGCCCAGGTGACCAACCCGCCGCTGGACGCGATCCGCGAGGAGCTGGTCACCTCCCTGGCCATGGTCACCGGTCCTGAGGAGAACCTGCTGGTCCCGGTCCCGGCCTCCTGCCGGCAGATCGCGCTGCCCTACCCGGTCATCGGCGACCAGGACCTGGCCAAGATCGTGCACATCAACGACGAGGGCAACCTGCCCGGCCTGGCCTCGCACGTGGTGGACGGGCGCTACGACCCGCGCGGCGGCGGCGACGGCCTGCGCGCGCGGCTGGCCGAGATCTGCGCCGAGGTCTCCACCGCCATCAAGGCCGGCGCCCGGCTGATCATCTTGTCCGACCGGGCCGCCCCGCGACCCGACGCCATCCCGATCCCGTCGCTCCTGCTGACCGGCGCGGTGCACCATCACCTGATCAAGCAGAAGTCACGGACCCAGGCCGGGCTGGTGGTCGAGGCCGGGGACGTCCGCGAGTGCCATCACGTGGCGCTGCTGATCGGGTACGGCGCCGCGGCGGTCAACCCCTACCTGGCCATCGAGTCGGCCCGGGACCTGGTCCGGCGGGGTGTCCTGGAGGGGATGTCGGAGAAGCGGGCCGAGGCCAACCTGCTCAAGGCCCTGGGCAAGGGCCTGCTGAAGATCATGTCCAAAATGGGCGTGTCGACCGTCGCCTCCTACACCGGCGCGCAGATCTTCGAGGCCATCGGCCTGGGCCCCGAGGTGATCCAGACCTGCTTCGCCGGCACCACCTCGCGGCTGTCCGGCGTGGGTTTCGCCGCCCTGGCCGACGAGATCGAGCAGCGCGCGGACGTGGCCCTGGCCGATCCGGCCGGGATGGAGCACCGCCGGCTGGCCACCGGCGGGGAGTACCAGTGGCGGCGCGACGGCGAGCCGCACCTGTTCGATCCGGAGACCGTGTTCAAGCTGCAGCACGCCACCCGCACCCGTCGCTACGAGATCTTCAGGGAATACACCTCGCTGGTCGATGACCAGTCGCGTGCGCTGATGACGCTGCGCGGCCTGCTCCGGATCCGCGGGGTCGATGACGGGACCGGCGAGCCACGGCCCGTTCCGCTCAATGAGGTCGAACCGGCGGACAGCATCGTCCGGCGGTTCGCCACCGGGGCCATGTCCTACGGCTCGATCTCGGCCGAGGCGCACGAGACACTAGCCATCGCCATGAACCGGCTGGGCGGCCGGTCCAACACCGGCGAGGGCGGCGAGGACCCGGCCCGGTTCACCCCCGAGCGCAACGGCGACCTGCGGCGCTCCGCGGTCAAGCAGGTGGCCAGCGGACGCTTCGGCGTGACCAGCGAGTACCTGGTCAACGCGGACGACCTGCAGATCAAGATGGCCCAGGGCGCCAAGCCGGGGGAGGGCGGCCAGCTGCCCGGCAACAAGGTGTACCCGTGGATCGCCAAGACCCGGTACTCCACGCCCGGGGTGGGCCTGATCTCGCCGCCGCCGCACCACGACATCTACTCGATCGAGGACCTGGCCCAGCTGATCCACGACCTGAAGAACGCCAACCCGGCCGCCCGGGTGCACGTCAAGCTGGTCTCCGAGGTCGGGGTGGGCACGGTGGCCGCCGGGGTGTCCAAGGCGCACGCCGACGTCGTGCTGATCAGCGGACACGACGGCGGCACCGGCGCCGCGCCGCTGACTTCGCTCAAGCACGCGGGCGCCCCGTGGGAGCTCGGGCTGGCCGAGACCCAGCAGACCCTGCTGCGCAACAAGCTGCGGGACCGGATCGTGGTCCAGGCCGACGGCCAGCTGAAGACCGGCCGGGACGTGATCATCGCCGCGCTGCTGGGGGCCGAGGAGTTCGGCTTCGCCAGCGCGCCCCTGGTGGTCTCCGGCTGCATCATGATGCGGGTCTGTCACCTGGACACCTGCCCGGTCGGGGTGGCCACCCAGAACCCCGAGCTGCGCGCTAAGTTCAGCGGCAAGCCCGAGTTCGTGGTGAACTTTTTCGAGTTCATCGCCGAGGAGGTGCGCGAGTACCTGGCCCAGCTCGGCTTCCGGTCGCTGGCGGAGATCGTCGGCCGGGTCGACCTGCTCGACGCGGCGCTCGCGGTCCAGCACTGGAAGGCCTCCGGGCTCGACCTGTCGCCGGTGCTTTACGCGCCGGAGCTCCCTGAGGGTGCCGCCACTCGCTGCGTCACCACCCAGGACCACGGCCTGGACAAGGCCCTGGACAACACGCTCATCCAGCTCGCCAAGGGGGCCCTGGAGGAAGGCCGGCCGGTCCGGCTCGAGCTGCCGATCCGGAACGTCAACCGGACCGTGGGCACCATGCTCGGCTACGAGGTAACCCGGCGCTGGGGCGGCGAGGGCCTGCCCGACAACACGATCGACATCTGTTTCGACGGGTCGGCCGGGCAGTCATTCGGCGCCTTCCTGCCGCGCGGGATCACGCTGCGGCTGACCGGCGACGCGAACGACTACCTGGGCAAGGGCCTGTCCGGCGGGCGGTTGCTCGTGCGTCCCCCCGCCGACGTCCCGTTCGCCGCCGAGGAGCAGGTCATCGCGGGCAACGTGATCGGTTACGGCGCCACCGGCGGTGAGATCTTCCTGCGCGGCGTGGTCGGCGAGCGGTTCTGCGTCCGCAACTCCGGCGCGCTGGCGGTCGCCGAAGGCACCGGCGATCACGGCTGCGAGTACATGACCGGCGGCCGGGTGGTGATCCTCGGCCCGGTCGGGCGGAACTTCACGGCCGGCATGTCCGGCGGCATCGCCTACGTCCTGGACTGCCCGGTCCACCGGGTGAACCCGGAGATGGTCGATCTGGATCCGCTGGACGAAAACGACGTCGCCTTCGTGCGCGACGTGGTGGCCCGCCATCACGCCGAGACCGGCTCGGCGGTCGCGGCGCGGCTGCTGGCCGACTGGGATCCCGGCCGGTTCACCAAGGTCATGCCGAAGGACTACAAACGCGTGCTGTCCGCCGCGTCACAGGCCGAACGCGAGGGCCGCGACGTCAGCGCGGCGGTTATGGCGGCCGCTCATGGCTGACCCGAAGGGCTTCATGTCCACGCCTCGCGAGACTCCGTCCCGTCGCCCCGTAGACCTGCGCCTGATGGACTGGCGTGAGGTCTACGAGCCGTTCCCGCTCGCCCGGCTGGAACGCCAGGCGGGTCGGTGCATGGACTGCGGCATCCCGTTCTGCCACCACGGCTGCCCGCTGGGCAACCTGATCCCGGAGTGGAACGACCTGGTCTGGCGGCACGACTGGCAGGCCGCCGCCGACCGGCTGCACGCCACCAACAACTTCCCCGAGTTCACCGGGCGGCTTTGCCCAGCGCCGTGCGAAGCCGCCTGCGTGCTCGGGATCAACGCGGATCCGGTCACCATCAAGCAGGTCGAGGTGGAGATCATCGACCGGGCCTTCGCGTCCGGCTGGGTGACGCCCCGGCCCCCGGCCACCCGGTCCGGCCGCACCGTCGCGGTGATCGGCTCGGGCCCGGCCGGGCTCGCCGCCGCCCAGCAGCTGACCAGGGCCGGGCACGCGGTCACCGTCTTCGAGCGCGACGACGCGCCCGGCGGCCTGCTGCGCTACGGCATTCCCGCGTTCAAGCTGGAGAAGCGGCATCTGGACCGGCGGCTGGACCAGATGCGGGCCGAGGGCACGGCGTTCCGGTGCGGCGTCGAGGCGGGCACCGACGTTTCCGCGGAAACGCTGCGCGCCTCCTACGACGCCATCGTGCTGGCCGGCGGCGCCCGGGTACCGCGGGACCTGCCGCTGCCCGGCCGGACGCTGGGCGGCATCCACCAGGCCATGGAGTACCTGCCGCTGGCCAACCGTCATTTCGAGGACGCCGAGATCAGCGCCCGCGGGCGGCACGTGGTCATCATTGGCGGCGGGGACACCGGCGCGGACTGCCTGGGCACCGCACACCGGCAGGGCGCGGCGTCCATCCTCCAGCTGGAGATCCTGCCCCGGCCGCCCGCAACCCGGTCTGCCCATCAGCCCTGGCCGACCTATCCGATGATCTACCGGATCTCCAGTGCGCACGAGGAAGGCGGAGAGCGCGCCTACGCGCTGGCCACGCTGGAGTTCACCGGCGATGCGGACGGGCGGGTCCGGGTGCTGCGGGTGGCCGACGCGGACAAGTTCGACCCGGTGCCCGGGACCGAGCGCGAACTGCCCGCTGACCTGGTCCTGCTGGCCATGGGCTTCACCGGAGCCGAACGGCCGGGGCTGCTCACCGACCTCGGCGTGGACTTCGACGCCCGGGGCAACGTCAGCCGCGACGCCCAGTACGCGACCTCGGTGCCGGGCGTCTTCGCGGCCGGCGACATGGGCCGCGGCCAGTCGCTGATCGTGTGGGCCATCGCCGAGGGCCGCAGCGCGGCCGCCGGCGTTGACCGCTACCTGGGCGGGCTCTCCCGCCTGCCGGTGGCGATTGCCCCCACCGCCCGGCCGCTTACCTGATTTGCCGAGCGGAATACCCGCTGCCGCATAATCTGAGGTGATACCTGGTGGGTTAAGTCGTTAGGTCGGGGAACGGAACGGCAAATGGCGATATGTCCGAATGGTCATGATTCGGTCACCGACGACCTGTGCACGGTCTGCGGTGCGCGTATCGCCACCAGCCCGGTCCGCGTGGTCGGCAGGCATCACGCGGGCGGACCACCGCTGGCGGGCGGCCGCGAGAACACCTGCCCGTGGTGCGGAAACCCGAGTTCCGGCCAGTTCTGCGCACAGTGCGGTTTCCGCGTCCGCCGGCCCTTCGCCCCGCTCGACGAGCCCCAGTTTGCGACCGATCCTCAGCCTCAAGCCCAGCCCCAGTCCCCGACCGCGCCTCGGCCTCTAGCCGAGCCGCAAACGCCGTCCGTTCCGGACTGGTCCGCCGCCACATCCTGGTCGGCTGTCCCCGCCGCGCCCGCCGCCCCGGTCCCCGCCGAGCCGGTCTCCGCCGAGCCGGTCTCCGCCGAAAACGAACCGGAGCCGCCCGCGTTCATGGACTGGTTCAGCCCTGCAGAGCGGACCCAGCCAGCCGAACCGCCCGCGGCATTCGAGCTAGCCGAGTCGCTCGACCCGCCCGAGCCAATCGACCCGCCCGAGCCAATCGACCCGCCCGAGCCCGCTGACCTCCCCGAGCCGCCTGAGCCCCCAGAGCCCGATCGGTCGGCCCCCGCGCCGGTCCTGTCGGCTCCGCCGGCGCTGCCCGTCGCGTCCTCGGCTCCGCCTACCGCCCCGATGCCCAAGTTCACCCCGACCACCTGGTCGGTGGTGGTCACCTCGGACCGGAACTACTTCGACCGCATGCAGCTCAAGCGCGCCCTGACCAGCTCGGCCGTGGCGTTCCCGGCCATCAGTTCCGAACGGCGCTTCGAGCTCAGCGGCAAGCAGATGCGGATCGGGCGGCGCAGCCCGGCCCGCGGCGTGGAACCGGAGATCGACCTGTCCGGGTCGCCCGTGGACCCGGGCATCAGCCGCCTGCACGCGCTGCTGCTCCCGGGTCCGGACGGCTCGTGGGCCTTGCTCGACCCAGGTTCGGCCAACGGCACCTTGCTCAACGGCAGCGAGGTCACGCCCGGAGACCTGATTCCGCTGCATGACGGTGACCGGATCAACCTCGGGGCCTGGACCGCGATCACCATCTGCCACGGGTAGGCGGATAGGATCGCCCTGCCATGAACCCCAACCCGCCTGCTCGCGTTCACCCGAAGTAGTCCCCGATTGCGGGCAAAATAGAGGACGTCATGGTGCGTCGGTTCCGATGACGGGGAGCGTGCATGGCGGGTCGGCGATGAGCATCACCGTTACCGGTAGCCCGCCGCGGCGACAAACCCGGTCCCGGCTTCCCCGCGCTTCGACCACGCCCGGCAAGCTCTGGCTGGTCCGGGCACTGGCCGCGCTGACCGTCATCCAGCACGCCTCGGCCGCGCACGACGCGGCCGCCACCGACGAAACGCTCAGCCTGGACGCCCAGCAGATCGACCAGTCCCTGACCGATGCCGACGTCACCGTGTCCACCGCGTACCTGTACGGGCGGACCGGCCCGTACGCCGACCGGGTGCGCTATCAGCACGACATCGCCGTGGCCGCCGCCGAGACCCAGCTGGAGATCAGGTCCGGTCCGGGCACCGCCGGCACGCTGTTCGGCCAGCTCGAGTCGGACCTCGAGGCCGCGATCCACGCCGACCAGACGGTCTTCGCCGCCAACGCGGCGGCGGGTTCGGACGCGTTCAACGGCCTGGAGGTCGGCATCATCGTGCTCGCCCTGATCATGGCGGTCGGCTCCGGCTGGGGCCTGACCCGGCGGCTGGCGGAGTACCGATGACCGTCCCGGTGCTGACCAAGGAACGAGCGCCCGCCGCGGTGCAGGCGGCCGTCGCCGAACGCGATGCCATCCAGGCCAACCTGCTCGAGCTGGACGGCAGCTTCGGCAAGCGGCTGCTCGAGGGGGCCGTGCTCACCGGCGAGACCAAACGCCGCTGGGAAGCCACCGCGGCCAGCCTGGCCAACCTATGGCAGGTCTACTCGGCGTACTCGGCGGTCGTCGACCGGGCCGCCAACGCGGTCGGCGGCCACCTCGGACCGCGGGAGCTGGCCGCGATCACCAACCTGCTCACCGGGCCATCCATCGAGCTGACCGCCGGGCCCGCGCCGCTGGCCGGCCGGGACCTGGCCTACTCCGGTCGCGAGAATCTGACCGTGGTCGCGGCGGTTACCCGGATGCGGCGCGCTTTCGGCCCGATCACCGAGGTGGTCTCGGCCGTCGAGCAGGTCGTGAACGAGATGGCCGGCCGCCTCGACGCGCTCGCCGCGGAGCTGGGCCGGGTCACGCCGCTAGCCACCTCGCTCGCCGACGAGGCCCTGACCGGGAACCTGACCGCGGCCGCCAGCAAGCTGTCCCGGCTGCGTGACACGCTGACCTCCGACCCGCTCTCGCTGTGGCGGGGGGCCTCGGACCCGACGGCCGGGACCGTTGACACCTCCGGCGCGGAACGGCTGCAGGAGCGGGTCACCGCCGCGGTGACCAGGGTCGACGAACTGGCCGGGCTGCGCGACGACGCACGCCGGCGCATCGCCGAGGTGACCGCGGCCACCGCCGTCGCGCGCGCTGCTTACGAGGATGCCGTCTCGGCCTGGCAGCGGGGCGCGGCCAAGATCGCCGCCGAAGCCCTGCCCCCGCCGCCGGCCGGCCTGAGCGGCCGGCTGGCCGACCTCGACACGCTGCTGGCCGCGGGCCGCTGGACCCGGCTGGCCGCCGAACTGGACGAGGTGGAACGGGAACTGGCCGCGGTCACCGGGAATTTCCGCGCTACCGAACGGACCGTGGTGGATGCCCTGAGCCAGCGTGACGAGCTGCGCGGGCTGCTCGGCGCCTATCAGGCCAAGGCCGCCCGGCTGGGTGCGGCGGAGGACCCCGGCCTGACCGAACGGTACGACCACGCGCGCGGGCTGTTGTGGACCGCGCCCTGCGACCTGGCCGCCGCCGCGGCCGCGGTGACCAGCTATCAGCAGGCCGTCCTGGCCCTAGGAGGACAGCCGCGATGACCACGGCCATGGTCCGGTGCACCCAGCCCGGCTGCGACGGCATGATCGAGGACGGCTACTGCAACACCTGCGGGCTGGCCGCCCCGGCCGCGTCCTCCGGGCCGGCCAGTTCGCCGTCAGCCAGTTCCTCGCCGGGCGGTCGAGCTCATCGACATGGCCAACGCGATCCGGCCCAGGACCCTCACGTGACGGCCGACCCGGGCGCCCAGCAGGCTCCCGACGCCACCTGTCCTTCGTGCGGCGCGCCGGTCGCCGCGACGGACAGCTTCTGCGAGTCATGCGGAACCGAGCTGGCTCCGCCCATGACCAGCGCCGCGCCGCCCGGGTACCAGGCCGAGTGCCCGGTGTGCTCGGTGGACCCGGAGGCATCGCCCAGCACCATCACTTCCGAGGGCTACTGCGAGTCGTGCGGCCGCAAGGTGCCCTCCGGCCGCGACCATTCCGAGCTCGGCCTCGGGCTGCTGGCCGGGGTCACCGACCGCGGGCTGCGCCATGCCCGCAATGAGGACGCCATGGCCCTGGCCACGGCCGACGGTCCCCGCGGCCCGGTGGCGATCGCCGTCGTAAGCGACGGGGTGTCCACCTCACCGCGGCCGGATGAGGCGTCGCTGGCCGCCGCGCAGACCTCGGTGCGGGCGCTGCTCACCGCGATGCGGCGCGGTGATGGCGCGGCCGAAGCCTCACTGGCCGCGGTGCACTCGGCCCACCAGGTACTGACCCGGCTGAGCGCGCCCGGCGACGCGCCGTCGGCGACGTACATCTCGGCGGTCGCGGCCGGCAACGCGGTCACCGTGTGCTGGCTTGGCGACAGCCGCGCCTACTGGCTCAGCACCGGCCCGGATACGGCCCGCCTCAGCACCGACGACTCACTGGCCGAGGAACTGGTCGCCCGGGGCGCGATGGGCGAGGCCGAGGCGCTGGCCTCTCCGCAGGCTCATGTGATCACCCGTTGGCTCGGCGCCGACCTGACCGAACCCGAGCCGCACGTGATCCAGTTCGCGCCGCCCGGCCCCGGGGTCGTGCTGGTGTGCTCGGACGGGCTGTGGAACTACCGGCCCGACGCGGCGGCCCTGGCTGAGCTCGCCCTGCCCATGGCTCTCACCGATCCGCTCGGCGCCGCCGCCGAACTGGTGAAGTTCGCCATCGACGCCGGGGGCATGGACAACATCACCGTGGTCCTAGTGCCCTTCCCGCTGGCCCCGTTCACCGACGAAGCGCATGTCAAGACCGTTCCCGTCCGGCGGGTACCGACGTTCTAACCGAGGAGAGACTCCGCCATGCCCGAGTCCGGCTTCACCGTCGACGTCGACCAGAACCAGTACGTGCCCGAGGGCGGGCGTGAGGTCAGCGCCATCGTTACCGTCACCTCCGCGGCCGACGCCGCCGGACTGGCCAGTCCGGGCCCGGTCAGCGAGGGGCCCGACGGCAGCGCGGAGATCACCATCATCGACTGTTCGGGGTCGATGGAGTATCCGCACACCAAGATCGCCGAGGCGCGCGCGGCCACTGCCGCCGCCATCGACGTAGTACGCGACGGCGCGCTGTTCTCGGTCATCGCCGGCACCAACATGGCCTGGCCCGTCTTTCCCGCCGACGGCAGCATGGCCCGGGCCGACGCCTCCTCCAGGGCCGCGGCCAAGCAGGCGGTGGGCGGCCTGCGGGCCAGCGGCGGCACGGCCATCGGCCAGTGGCTGGGGCTGGCCCGGCAGACGTTCGGGCGGTACCCGGCCAAGCTCCGGCACGCCATCTTGCTCACCGACGGGAAGAATCAGCACGAGAGCCCCGAGCAGCTCGCGGCGGCGATCCACCAGTGCGAAGGCTTCTTCAGCTGCGACTGCCGCGGTGTCGGCACCGACTGGGAGGTCAGCGAGCTGCGCACGATATCGACCGCGCTGCTCGGCACCGTGGACATCGTGCCCGACCCGGCCGGGCTGGCCGCCGACTTCGCGGCCATGATGCAAAACGCGATGGGCAAGCAGGTCGCCGACGTGGCGCTGCGGGTCTGGACCCCGCAGCACGCCACGGTCAAGTTCGTCAAGCAGGTGGCACCCACGGTGGATGACCTGACCGCCCGGCGCACGGCGTCCGGTCCGCAGGCCGGCGACTATCCCACCGGGGCCTGGGGGCCAGGGGAGAGCCGGGACTACCACGTCGGCGTGGAGGTCACTCCCGCCGGTCTCGAGCAGGAGATGCTCGCCGCTCGGATCAGCCTGGTGGCCCGGTCCGCGTCTGGTGCCGATGTGCTCGGCCAGGGCCTGGTCCGAGCCATCTGGACCGACGATGAGGCGCTGTCCACCAAAATCAACGCGCGGATCGCGCACTACACTGGCCAGGCCGAGCTCGCCGCCGCTATTCAGGACGGGCTGGAGGCCCGCAAGCAGGGCGATGAGGAGACCGCGACGGCCAAGCTGGGCCGGGCCGTGGCCCTGGCCCACCAGTCGGGCAACGAGGGCACGGCCAAGCTGCTGGCCAAGGTGGTCGACGTGGTGGACGTGGAAACCGGGACCGTGCGGCTGAAGAAGCAGGTTGAGGACGCCGACGAGATGGCTCTGGACACCCGGTCGACCAAGACGGTCCGGGCGAGGAAATAGCCTCACGCGAGAGAGCGGCGTAACCAGGAGGAACCGATGGCGATCTGTCCTAACGGACACGACTCGGCGAGCGACGACTTCTGCGACGTATGCGGCATGCGCATCACCGGGAGCCCCAGTCCCGGGAGCGTCGGCACCGGGACCATGAGCGGCGGCTTCGGCTCCCCGGGCGCCAACCCGCCCGGGCGTCCCGGGCCCGGTTCGTCGCCCGCGATGGGCATGCCGGGGGCGGGACCGGGCGCGTCCGGCGCCGGTGAGCCGTGTCCGCGGTGCGGCACGTCCAGGGTCGGGCAGTTCTGCGAGACCTGCGGATATAAGTTCGGGGCCGGGCAGCCGCCCTGGGCCTCCGCCCCGCCCTCGCCGCCGCCCTCCGGCATCGCGTCCGGGTCTGCGTCGCAGGCCACGCCATGGCCGCCGCCGTCCGCGCCGCCGCCGTCCCCGCCCTGGCCCCCGGCCCCGCCCGCGCCCTCCGGCTCGCCTTTTACGTCCGCGCCCGCTCCGCCGCTCTTCTCGTCCGCGTCTTCCGTCCCGTCGGCTCCGTCGGCTCCGTCGGCTCCGTCGGTCCCGTCGGTCCCGGCCGCCTCGTCGGTCTCGCCCACCGGTCCGGTGGGCACGTCCTTGTCCGAGTCAGCCACGTGGACCGTCGTGGTGTCCTCCGACCGGGCCTACCACGACAGCGTGCAGGCCGCCAACGGCCCCGACGCGGCCTCGGTGCCGTTCCCCGGCTACTACGCCGAACGCCGGTTCCGGCTCGCCGGGAGCCAGATGCGGATCGGGCGGCGCAGCGTATCCCGCGGCATAGAACCGGAGATCGACCTGACCGGGCCGCCCGCCGACCCGGGCATCAGCCGGCTGCACGCGGTGCTGATCGCCGGGCCCGACGGGAACTGGGCGGTGCTCGATCCCGGCTCGGCCAACGGAACGCTGGTTAACGGGACCGAGATCCCCACCGGAGTCGAGGTGCCGCTGCGTGACGGTGACCGGATCAACCTGGGCGGCTGGACGGCGATAACCGTTCAACGCGGCTAAGCGGCACGGTGCTCGCCGTCGTCGGCGGCCGGGCGAAGGACGGCCTGATGCGGCCGGGGCGGCGCCAGTCGATCCACCAGAAGCAGAACCCGGCCAGGGCCAGCGCGGCGGCCAGCAGGATCGCGGTCTCATATCACTGCAGGGCCCAGTAGCGGCTGGCGGGCTGGTAGGCGACGAGCACCTGGGCGTGCAGCGAGGCGAACGCCGACCCGCACGCCGGCGTGGATGTCGGGCCGTTGACGCACGCGTTGAGGGTCTGGATGGCGGGGCCGGTATAGACATGGCCGGATGTGGACAGCACCCACGCGCCGGGGTATGGAAGCCGGTCCGGTGATCAGCAGCCCGTTGCCGACCGGATGCCAGTAGGCGGCGCCGGGGCTGACCGCGATGTTGGTGTGGGCGGGCGGGATGAGGTGCGGACGGACGAAGTTGATCATGATGAGCTGCACCGCGACGAAGATGACGATGGTCGCTCCCATGGCCGGGACGGTGCGGCCGATCAGCGCTCCGGCCGTGGCGCCCAGCGCGAAGGCGAAGGCGGCGTAGCCGATCGGGACGATGCCGTGCCCGGCGAACAGCAGGGGCATCATCCGGTTGGACAGGATCGGCGAGCCGATGGTGGCGGCCTGGTCGAGGGGGCTGGCCCACCAGGTGATGATGAGGTTGAACAGGCCGGTGATGACCATTGCGGTCAGGCCGAGCAGCCCGAGTTTGACGGCCAGCCAGCGGGTGCGGGTGACGCTCTGGATCCAGGCGAGCCGGTAGGTGCGGTCTTCCAGCTCACGGGCGATCAGCGGTGCCCCCCAGAACATGCCGATGATGGCGGGGACGAGATACACGACGGCGACGCCCGTGGCGTACAGGACGGGGTAGACGGCGTCCGCGCGCACCTGGGTGACGAAGCTGGCGGCGAGCCGGGCGCAATCGTGGTGGGCCTGGCACGCGGCGATCCCGCTGGCGGAATACTTGCCGCTCAACGACGACCGGGTGAGGCCGAAGGTGATGGCGTACGCCGCCAGCACGGCGATCGCTACCCATGCTTGGGCGCGGAACTGGCGCCAGGTGAGCCTGATCATGACGCCACTCCTTGCGGTGACCTGCGGGCCGGGGTATCGTCCCGGCGGCTCATGTAGGCGAGCACCAGGTCCTCCAGGCTGACCGGCGTGACGGCCCAGGCCGGGTCATGGATCGGCTCGCCGGTGCGGACCAGCAGGACGGTCTGCTTGTCGGTGTGGCTTTCCTCGATGACCTTCTGGCTGGCGGGCAGGGTGGCCGGGTCGCGGCGCGGCCCGGACAGCCGGCGGTGCGAGGCCAGCAGCGCGCTGACCTCCCCGGCGACCTGGACCCGGGACGCGACCAGCACTATCAGGTAGTCGCAGACCCGCTCCAGGTCGGCGACCAGGTGCGAGGACAGCACGACGCTGAGGCCGTGCTCGGCCACCGCCTCCATCAGCAGGCGGAGGAATTCGCGCCGGGCCAGCGGGTCCAGGCTGCCCACCGGTTCGTCGAGGATGAGCAGCCGGGGCCGCTTGGCCAGCGCCAGGGTGAGGGCGAGCTGGGCCCGCTGCCCGCCGGACAGCGATCCGGCCCGCTGCTTCGGGTCCAAGCCGAGCTGCCCGATCCGCTGCCGCGCGAGTTCGCCGTCCCAGCCGGGGTTGAGCCAGGCGCCCAGGCGAAGATGGTCGGCGACGGTCATCCGGGCGTAGACGGGCGGGTCCTGGGCCACGAAACCCACCTGGGTCAGCTGGGCCGGTCCCGCCGCGGGATGCTCGCCGAGGACCTTGATCGTGCCGCCGGTCGGCGCCAGCAGGCCGACCGCCAGGCTCAGCAAGGTGGTCTTGCCCGCGCCGTTAGGGCCGACCAGCCCGACGACGTGGCCTTCGGGGATGGTCAGCGTGCAGTCGCGCAGCGCCCAGGTCCGCCGGTAGGCCTTGCTCAGCCCGCTGGTCTGGATGACCGCGCTCATCACGCCACCCCCTCGGCAAAGCAGTCGCGGAACGCGGTGCGGTAAATCGCCTCGATGTCATCGGGGCCCAGGCCCGCGGCGCGCGCCGAGCGGAGCCAGCTGGTCATGGCGGCGAGAAACTGGGCCTGGGCGGCCGGATCGGTCCCGGACGGTGCGCGGGTGACGAACGTGCCGAGCCCCGGGCGGGCGCGCACCAGCCCGTCGCGCTCCAGCTCACGATAGGCCTTGTGCACGGTGTTCGGGTTGATGGCCAGCTTGGCCACGACCTGCTGGGCGGTCGGCAGCTGGTCACCCGGTTCGAGCATGCCCATCCGCAGGGCCTGCCGGACCTGCTGGACCAGCTGCAGGTAGGTGGCCACGCCCGACGTCTCGTCGAGCTGAAACTCAATCATGCTCTCAGCCAGCTGATGACCGGGGCAACCCGATCAGGCCGGGCCGAACCGCGGCCGAGTCTGGTCGGCGGTTACGCGCAAAACTTCTGGATGGGCGCCTGGTTATCCGGGCCGGGATCCAAACCAACCCGATCCGAGGCACTAACGTATGCGGCATGATCAACGTGCCGCCCACGTCCGACCACGCCGAGGCCGACCTGGGCACCGCCGCCGGAGTCACCGA
Organism: uncultured Actinomycetes bacterium; assembly: GCA_963787645.1. Taxonomy (GTDB): domain Bacteria; phylum Actinomycetota; class Actinomycetes; order Streptosporangiales; family Streptosporangiaceae; genus Palsa-504. The sequence goes on from CAWBDS010000002.1 coordinate 657,015, forward strand.
TCGGGGTTTGCGGCATCAGCGCAACGAGGACGCGATGGCCCTGGGGTCGGAACAGACGTCCGACGGCCTGGTCGTGGTGGCCGTGGTCTGCGACGGCGTATCCTCCTCCGCCCGCGGCGACGAGGCGTCGCACGCCGCCGCCCAGGCGGCCCTGCCCGTCCTGCTCGAGGCCGTACGGACCAGCGGGGATCTGGCCGCCGCGTCCCGGGCCGCGGTCGTAGCCGGCAGGCAGTCGGTCAGCCGGCCTGGGCGAGCTGGAGGGTGAGCGGTCGGCGACCACGTTCTTGTCCGCGGTGGCAGCCCGCGGTGAGGTGACCCTGTGCTGGCTGGGCGACAGCCGGGCCTACTGGCTAGCCGCGACCGAATCCGAATCGGCCCAGCTCACCCGGGATGACTCGGTGGCGGGCGGGATGGTCGAGGCCGGCCTGGCCAGCGAGGAAACCGCCATGGCCCTGCCGCACGCGCACGTGCTGACCCGCTGGCTCGGTGCCGAAGCCGCCGACCTGGGCGGCGACCCGGCCCGCGCCCCGCACGTCGAGCAGTACACCCCGCCCGGCGCCGGAGCCCTCATGATCTGCTCCGACGGTCTGTGGAACTACCTGCCCGACGCGGCCGAACTAGCCCGCCTCGCGCTGCCCCGAGCCCTCACCGACCCGCTTGGCGCCGCCAACAACATGGTCCGCTTCGCCATCGACGCCGGCGGTGCCGACAACATCACCGTGGTCCTGATCCCCTACAGCGCGCCCGAGGCCTCCTGACCAGGTCAGTACTTCGGCCCCACGAATTCGTCCAGCCGCGCCACCGCCTCCCGCCGCGCCACCGATATCGTGAATGGTCGCGAGAACCGCCAAGCCACCCCAGGCTGTCCAGCGTTTCGCTGCACAGCCTGAGGATGTCCTTGGACTGATTGTCGAAAAATACCGCGGGTACTCATACCAGCGATCGCCGTCGGCCAGCTCCCGTCGCACCCGGTTAATGCTTCGGCAGCCGTCCGAATGGAACCTTGATCACAGACGGTCCAAGCAATCGGGTGTGCTTTCGTCCAGGACCATGCTGCGGGAACAAACACGGCCAGTGCTTGGAAGTGCTTTTGACCTCAGCGCACCCTTGTCGCTGAACGCAGAAGAGGCCAGCGGTGCGGGTCGCGACGGCGACCGCAGCCAGTGCCGGATAGCCGCGACCGATACGCCGCAAATCCGGGCGTTCTCACTATCGAGAATGCCGATAGCCGATAGTTGGAGAGCTATTTCTACGCTGGCCGGAGGGTGCATGGCCATATTTTCCCTCGTGCCACTGACATTTATAGTGGGTGCCCCGGGTGGGATTCGAACCCACACTTAATGGTGTTTGAGACCATCCCCTCTACCGGTTGGGGTACCGGGGCGCAACTCGCCGTGGCGGGGAGCAGCACGATGACAATCTACCCGGTCACGATACCCTCGTGCAGGTGAGCCAGAAGCTACTGCGTGTCGTGATCGCCGAGGATGAAGCCCTGATCCGCCTCGACCTCAAGGAGATGCTCGAGGAAGAGGGCTACTCGGTGGTGGCCGAAGTCGGCGACGGAGAGTCCGCCGTCGAACGAGTGACGGCGCTGCAGCCCGACCTGGCCATCCTGGACATCAAGATGCCGGTCCTGGACGGCATCTCGGCCGCCGAGCGGATCGCCGCGGACCGGCTCGCCCCGGTCGTCATCCTCACCGCCTTTTCCCAGCGCGAACTGGTGGAACGAGCCCGCGACGCGGGCGCCATGGCCTACCTGGTCAAGCCGTTCACCAAGGCTGACCTGGTGCCCGCCGTGGAGATGGCGGTCAGCCGGTTCAGCGAGATCCGCGCGCTGGACCTCGAGATCGACACGCTGCGCGAGCGACTGGAGGTCCGCAAGCTGCTCGACCGGGCCAAGGGCCTGCTCCAGTCCGAACACGGCCTCAGCGAGCCAGCGGCGTTCCGCTGGATCCAGAAGACGTCCATGGACCGTCGGCTGACCATGCGCAAGGTCGCCGAAGCCGTCATCGAGGGCAGCCTGCAGGTCCCCGCCGATCAAGAGCCCGCCGACCAAGAGCCCGCCGACCAAGAGCCCGCCGAGTCCTAAACCGTTCAGGTCGGTGAGTCGTTGTGCCAGCAAGGCGCGTCTTGCAGTAACACGCTGATTTGGGAGATGGCCCGGCCAGCACCGCATCCCGGCCCCGGCTTCCCACCCCGCCAGGCATCAAAGCGAACTCCAGAGCGATGCCACCATGGAAATCAGGCGGTCCTTGACCAGCAGGCCTGGTGGGCCGTGGCCGTGGGCGCTCGCACTTCCGGGACGAAGCTGTAGCCAGGTGTTAATCGATGCGCGCCAAGAGCTGGCACGATGAGTCATCGACACGCGCGATAAAAGGAGCCCGGGGGCCCGTTGGTGCCGTGTCTGCCTTCCCCGGCTGACACGTTCTCTACTTGGACCCCCGGGCTCGAAGTCACCACGTTAGCGACCACGCGCCACGCGGCGCAAAAAGAGGTTGCGCCGCGGGAGAACTCGTGATCACCTTCCGGTCACTTACCGTTTACCCAGGTCGTCCGTGCCGTTCAGCTCCAGGTCGTGCGCCTGGTCTCTGATCAGGCAGGTCAGCCGGGACGTGCACACGCGGTGGCCCGCCGCCGTGAACCAGTGTGGCCACCGCCGTGACCTCCCCGTCGCGGGCACCGCGGTGGTGGGTGGCGCTGATCTCGATGCCGACCACCGTCCGGCCTCCGCCCGCGTGCAGGAACGCGCCGAGCGATCCGGCCGTCTCGGCTAGCACGCAGGACGCGCCGCCATGCATCAGGCCTTGCGGCTGGGTGTTGCCCGCTGCCGGCATGGTCGCCACGACCCGCGCCGCCGACGCGGACACGATCGAGATCCCCATCCGGTCCGCCAGCGTGCCTTCGGCCACCGTCCTGGCCATGATCGCGTCCAGGCCGCTCCAGGCCAGCTCCAGCTCCAGGTCCCACGGCAGGATCCCACGGCGCCTCGCCCCGAAAACCCACACCCTGCCCATCCGCTGCGGCCGCGACGGACTCCACAAATTTCACCGAAAATTTTTGTGACTTAAAGGGTGACTTCCTCGATGTTAGCGCTCACAATCTGGTGTGGAACCTGTTCATGAAGGGAGCGCAGCATGCGCGAGACGGGAAGAAAACGCCCTCTCCGCCGGTCAGCCCTCATCGGCCTGGCCGCGATGGTGGCGATTGCGGTTGGCGGCTCCATGGCGGCCGCCCAGGCCCAGGCCGCCCCCGCCACGACAGCGAAGGCAGCCGGGGGCCTGACCCTCACCAAGGCGTTCTTCGGCGACACCACCGAGCCGTACACCGGGAAGAACACCGCCGTTTATCGCTACACCTTGACCAACACCCGCGGCATGAGGGTCGACATCCTCACCTACGGTGGCATCATCCAGGACATCTGGCTGCCGGGCCGTTTCGGCCGCGAGGCTGACGTGGTGCTCGGCTTCGCCACCTTGAACGACTACGTGACCAAGGACAGCCCGCCGGTCACCGCCAACGGCGGCCCGTACTTCGGCGAGCTGATCGGCCGGTACGGCAACCGCATCGCCAAGGGCGAGTTCACCTTGGACCAGCCCGGCGTCGGCCCGGTCACCTACACGCTGCCGGTCAACAACGGCGTGAACAGCCTGCACGGCGGGCTCGTCGGTTTCGGCAACCACATCTGGGCCGATCAGGCCATCCAGACCTCGACCGAGGTCGGTGTGCAGCTCACGCTGGTCAGCCCGAACGGTGACCAGGCCGCCGCGGCCGGCTCGCCCGGCTGCCCGAACGGCTGCACCGGCTACCCGGCCGAGCTCAAGACGGTCGTCACCTACACGCTGAACAACAAGAACCAGCTCGCCATCCACTACCAGGCCACCAACGAGTCGGACAACCTCAACACGGTCCTGAACCTGACCAACCACAGCTACTTCAACCTGGCCGGCGAGAGCTCCGGCAGCGCCGCCAACCAGCTCATCAAGATCAACGCGAACTCCTATACCCCGACCGACAGCACCCAGATCCCGACCGGGCAGATCGCTCCGGTCGCCGGAACCCCGTTCGACTTCACCCACTTCCGGACCATCGCCTCCGGGATCGAGGACTGCACCCAGCCCTCGTCCCAGGCCTGCCAGCAGCTGCTCATCGCCCAGGGCTACGACCACAACTGGGTGCTGAACGCGCAGACCCCGGCCACCACCGGCCCGGACGGCCTCAACCTGGCCGCCCGCGCGTTCGACCCGGGCAGCGGGCGTGAGCTCAGCGTGTGGACGGACCAGCCCGGCGTGCAGTTCTACACCAGCAACTTCCTCAACGGAACGCTCGTGGGCATCAGCGGCCACATCTACCGGCAGACCCAGGCCTATACGTTCGAGACCCAGCACTTCCCGAACTCGCCCAACCAGCCCAGCTTCCCGTCGACGACGCTGGACGCGGGCAAGACCTTCACTTCCACCACCATCTTCGCGTTCAGCTCATAACCACCGGGCCCCGTCCGCCACGCAGCGCACGCACCACGGCGGACGGGGCCACCACCGCCCGTTCGGCCAATAGGATCGAACCCGTGGCGACCCAAGCACCAGACTCCGCAGCTCAACCCGGGGCAGCTCAACCCGGGGCAGCTCAAGACCGGCTCCTCCTGCTCGACGGCCATTCGCTCGCCTACCGGGCGTTCTTCGCGCTGCCGATCGAGAACTTCTCCACCACCACCGGTCAGCCCACCAACGCGGTGTACGGGTTCACCGCGATGCTCATCAACGTGCTGCGCGACGAGAAGCCGACCCATGTCGCGGTGGCCTTCGACCGCGGCGAGCCGACCTTCCGGCATGAGCAGTGGGTCGAGTACAAGGCCAACCGGCGCGAGACGCCGGAGGACTTCCGCAGCCAGCTCAGCCTGATCTTCGAGGTGCTCGACGCGCTGGGTATCCGGCGGCTGTCCGCGCCCGGCTACGAGGCCGACGACATCATCGCCACCCTGGCCACCGAGGCCGCCGCCGAGAAGATGGACGTGCTCATCGTCACCGGCGACCGTGACGTGCTCCAGCTGGTCAGCGACCGGGTGACGGTGCTGATGACCCGCCGCGGCATCACCGAGATGACCCGGTTCACCCCGGAGACGGTGCAAGAGAAGTACGGCCTGTCCCCGGCGCAGTACCCCGACTTCGCCGCCGTCCGCGGCGACCCGAGCGACAACCTGCCCGGTATCCCGGGGGTGGGGGAGAAGACCGCGACCAAGTGGATCGCGGAGTTCGGGTCGCTGGCCAACCTGGTGGACCGGGTGGACGAGGTCAAGGGCAAGGCCGGCGACGCGCTGCGCGAGCACCTGGCCAACGTGCTGCGCAACCGCCAGCTGACCGAGCTGCTCACCGACATGGCCGCCGAGACGGTCGGTGCCGTGCCCGGCGACCTGCTGCCGACCGCCTGGGACCGCGAGACGATCCACCAGCTGTTCGACACCCTGCAGTTCCGCGTGCTGCGCGACCGGCTGTACCAGACCCTGCCGCACGGCCTGATCAGCACCGTCGGCGCGGCGGACCAAAGCGGCCCGGACGAGGCAGCGGAAAAACCGGCTCTCGAAGTGGTGGCCGACCTGCTCGGACCCGATCAGGTCGCGTCCTGGCTGGCTGCTCATATTTCGGCCGAACGGTCCGGCCTGGCAGCGGCCGGAACCTGGGGACGCGGCACCGGGAACCTAACTTCCGTGGCTATCGCGGCTCCGGACGGCCATGGCGCCCACATCGACCCCACGGCCCTCACCGAAGCCGACGACCGGGCCCTGGCCGCCTGGCTGGCCGATCCCGCCCACCCCAAGGTCCTGCACGACGCCAAAGGCCCGATGCACGCCTTCGCCGCCCGCGGGTTCACGCTGGCGGGCCTGGAATGCGACACCGCGCTGGCCGCCTACCTGGCCCTGCCGGGCCAGCGCACCTTCGACCTGGCCGATCTGACCCTGCGCTACACGGGCCAGGAGCTGCGCGAGGACTCCGAAGACGGCCAGCTCACCTTGGACGGGTCGGCCGAGCGGGACGCCGCGACCGGGCTGGTCCTGCGCGCCCAGGCCACCCTCCAGCTCGCCGCGGCCCTGGACGCCGACCTGGACCGCCGCGAGGCGGGCGTGCTGTTGCGCGAACTGGAGCTGCCGCTGGTCTCGGTGCTGGCCAAGATGGAGCGCATCGGGATCGCCGCCGACCTCGATCACTTCGGGACCATGTCCGCGACGCTGCACGGCGAGGTGAAGGCGGCCGAGCAGGCCGCGTTCGCCGTGGTCGGGCACGAGTTCAACCTCGGCTCGCCCAAGCAGCTGCAGGAGATCTTGTTCAACGAGCTCAGCCTGCCCAAGACCAAGCGGATCAAGACCGGGTACACCACCGATTCGGAGGCGCTGACCAGCCTGCTCGCGCAGACCGGCCACCCGCTGCTCGAGCACCTGCTGCGGCACCGCGACGTGTCCAAGCTGATGACGATCGTGGACTCGCTGATCCCGATGCCGGGTGAGGACGGCCGGATCCACACCACCTTCAACCAGACCATCGCGGCCACCGGGCGGCTGTCGTCCACCGACCCGAACCTGCAGAACATTCCGGTCCGCAGCGAACTCGGCCGGCAGATCCGCAAAGGCTTCGTGGTCGGCGCGGGGTATGAGTGCCTGCTCACCGCGGACTACAGCCAGATCGAGCTGCGCATCATGGCCCACCTGTCCGGCGACGAGGCGCTGATCGCCGCGTTCGAGTCCGGGCACGACTTCCACGCCGCCACCGCCTCCCGGGTGTTCGGGCTGCCGCCCGAGGAGGTCGGACCCGAGCTGCGGGCCAAGATCAAGGCGATGAACTACGGCCTGGCCTACGGTCTGTCCGCCTTCGGGCTGTCCCAGCAGCTGCGCATCTCCACCGAGGAGGCGCGCGCGCTGATGGACGACTACTTCAAGGAGTTCGGCGGCGTGCGGGACTACCTGCACGACGTGGTCTCGCGGGCCCGGATGGACGGCTACACCGCGACCATGATGGGCCGGCGCCGCTACCTGCCCGACCTGACCTCGGATAACCGGCAGCGGCGCGAGATGGCCGAACGCATGGCCCTCAACGCCCCCATCCAGGGTTCAGCCGCGGATGTGATCAAGGTGGCCATGCTGGCCGTGGACAGCTCGCTGGCCGGCGCTCAGCTGCGCTCCCGGATGGTGCTTCAGGTGCACGACGAACTGCTCATCGAGGTCGCCCCCGGTGAATACGACCAGGCCCGCGATCTGGTCTGCGCGGCCATGGGCGGCGCCGCGGCGCTGCGCGTGCCGCTCGACGTCTCGGTCGGGACCGGCCTCAACTGGGACGAAGCCGCGCACTAATTTCCGGGGGGACGACCCCCCGGACCCCCCGCTGCGCTCCGCGCCCAGACTGAGGCCGGATCGTCACCCGCCTCAGAATTGACCCTCGGACCCCACTCTCATATCCTGAACGCTGCGCCGTGTCTTCGTGCGTTCCGTCGTGGTCACTCGACATGCAGGTTGTGCGTCAGGTGACCGGGCTGGCGGCCGCCGGGCGTGCCGTGGTCGGCCCGTGCTGGTTCCGGTAAGTCCTGCGATTTCTGGTCATTCTGGGGTGCACGGTATAACGACGCGTCCAAACTTTCCCTGTCCGCATCCGGAGCCAACCAACACATGACGAGCAGCACGCAAGCCAACTCGACCCCCAAGGTGGCGGTCAACGACATCGGGTCCGAGGAGGCATTCCTCGCCGCGATCGACGAAACCATCAAGTATTTCAACGACGGTGACATCGTTGAAGGAACAGTCGTAAAGGTCGACCGAGACGAGGTTTTGCTCGATATCGGCTACAAGACAGAAGGCGTGATTCCCTCGCGCGAACTGTCGATCAAGCACGATGTCGACCCGCACGACGTAGTCAAGACGGGCGAGCACATCGAGGCCCTGGTCCTCCAGAAGGAGGACAAGGAGGGCCGTCTGATCCTGTCCAAGAAGCGCGCCCAGTACGAGCGCGCCTGGGGCACGATCGAGAAGATCAAGGACGAGGACGGCGTGGTCACCGGCACGGTGATCGAGGTCGTCAAGGGCGGCCTGATCCTGGACATCGGCCTGCGCGGCTTCCTGCCCGCCTCGCTGGTGGAGATGCGCCGCGTCCGCGACCTGCAGCCCTATGTCGGCCGCGAGATCGAAGCAAAGATCATCGAGCTGGACAAGAACCGCAACAACGTGGTCCTGTCCCGCCGGGCCTGGCTCGAGCAGACCCAGTCCGAGGTGCGGCACACGTTCCTCAACACCTTGTCCAAGGGCCAGATCCGCAAGGGCGTCGTCTCTTCGATCGTCAACTTCGGCGCGTTCGTCGACCTGGGCGGCGTGGACGGCCTGGTGCACGTGTCCGAGCTGTCCTGGAAGCACATCGACCACCCCGGTGAGGTCGTCGAGGTGGGCCAGGAGGTCACGGTCGAGGTGCTGGACGTGGACATGGACCGCGAGCGCGTCTCGCTGTCGCTCAAGTCCACCCAGGAAGACCCGTGGCAGCAGTTCGCCCGCACCCACCAGATCGGGCAGGTCGTGCCGGGCCGGGTCACCAAGCTGGTGCCGTTCGGCGCGTTCGTCCGCGTCGAGGAGGGCATCGAGGGCCTGGTGCACATCTCCGAGCTGGCCGACCGGCATGTCGAGATTCCCGAGCAGGTCGTGCAGGTGGGCGACGAGATCTTCGTCAAGATCATCGACATCGACCTGGACCGGCGCCGGATCAGCCTGTCGCTCAAGCAGGCCAACGAGGGCACGGTCGGCGAGGCGGTCGGCGACGAGTTCGACCCGACTCTGTACGGCATGCCGGCCTCCTACGACGAGCAGGGGAACTACCAGTACCCCGAGGGCTTCGACCCGGAGACCAACGACTGGCTGCCGGGCTACGAGAAGCAGCGCGACGAGTGGGAGCACCAGTACGCCGAGGCCCGGGCGCGGTTCGAGGCCCACCGCCGGCAGGTCGAAGAGTCCCGCAAGGCCGACGAGGAGGAAGCGGCCGCGCTGGGCGAGGAGTCCGAGGACGACGGCGGGGCGGCTTCGGCCAGCAACGGCACTCCCGGCGCTGACCGCGGCGGCCGCGGGCCCCGCGCCGCTGGCTCGCGCCAGTCCGCGGCCGGGTCGGGCGCGGTCACGTCCAGCTCGTCCCCGGGCGCCGCGGCGACCGGCACGCTGGCCTCCGACGAGGCCCTGGCGGCGCTTCGCGAGCGCCTCTCGGGCGGCCAGTCCTGACCCACCCGAAGTTGCCGTTGTAACACAAGCGAAACCCGCCCCCGAACAACCTTCGGGGGCGGTTTCGCGTCTCAGAGCTGATGATGATCGAGTCGGCCGATCAACGTGGCCTAGACGACTTCACGGCCCTGTACGTCGGGCACTACGAGCAGCTGCTCCGGCTGGCCGTGCTGCTGGTCGGCGACATGGCCGCCGCTGAGGATGTCGTCCAGGAGGCCTTCATCCGGGTCCACCGCATGGTCGAATCCCGGACGCTGCATAATCCGCTGGCCTACCTCCGCCAGGCCGTGGTCAACCTGGCCCGGTCCGAGCTGCGCAGGCGGCTGGTCCGGCTCCGGAACGCGCCGCGGCCCATGCCCGACGCGGCCAGCGCCGAGGAAGGGGCCTGCGCGGCCATCTCCCGGCAGCAGGTCATCGTCGCGTTGCGCCGGATACCGGCCCGGCAGCGGGAGGCGGTGGTGCTGCGCTACTGGGCCGACCTGCCCGAGGCCGAGATCGCCGCGCTGATGGGGATCAGCATTGGCGCGGTGAAGGGTTACATTTCACGAGGCCTGAGCAAGCTCGGGCCGCTCCTGGAGGCGGTGGTGGTGCTGTGACCGCGCCCCAGCTGGACCCCGAGCGCCTCGCGCAACTGCTCGACGACGCCGTCCGGCAGGTCACCGCGCCGCCCGACGCGCTGGATCGCATCCGCCACGGCGTACGTCGCCGCCGGGCCGCGCACCGGGCCGGCACCGTCCTGCTGGCCCTGGCGGTGCTGGCGGGCGGCGGTTCGGCCGCGCTGGCGGTGACCTCAGGCCCGGGTTCGCCGGGACTGGGTTCGACCGGGCTGGCCTCGTCCGCGAACGCCCCGGCCCGGCAGCAGCTCAGCACGGCGCCCACGCCCATCGCCGCGGCGGCCGGCGAGGCACCCACCTCCGGGCTGGCGCTCGGCCCCGCCCCCTCGCCGAGCCCCTCCGGCGACTCGGCGGCCAAGGCGGCGGACCCGTCGGCCAGTCAGGGGTCCGTGGGCCAGGCCGCTCCGGCCCTGACCGGAGCCGCCGCCGACTGGCCCGCGAGAAGCGGCTGGACCCGCCCGCGATCGTCCCGGTAGGCCGCGTTCCCTACGCTGGTGCTCGTGACCGGACATCGGGTACTGCGGACCGGCCTGACCGGGGGCATCGGGTCAGGTAAGAGCGAGGTATCCCGGCGGCTGGCTGCCCACGGCGCGGTGATCATCGACGCGGACCTCGCCGCCCGCGCCGTGGTCGCGCCCGGAACCCCGGGGCTGGCGCGGGTCGGCGAAGCCTTCGGTCCCGGCGTACTCAGCGCCGATGGTGCCCTGGACCGCGAGCGGCTCGGCACGATCGTGTTCGCCGATCCGGCCGCGCTCGCCACGCTGAACGGCATCGTCCATCCCCTGGTGGGGGAGTGGATGCTGGCCGCTGAACGCACCGCGGTGGACGCCGCCGACGGCGACGTGATCATCGTGCACGACGTTCCGCTGCTCGCCGAGAACCGCCTGCCCGGTGAGTTGGACCTGGTCATGGTGGTGGACGTGCCGCCCGACGTCCAGCTCGAGCGGCTGGTCGCCCAGCGCGGCATGACCCCCGATCAGGCCCGGGCCCGGATGGCCGCCCAGGCCAGCCGCGAGCAGCGCCTGGCCGTGGCCGACGTCGTGATCGACAACTCCGGCTCCCTGGCCGACCTGGACCGCCGCGTCGCCGAGGTCTGGGCCGGCCTTAACCGCCGGCTAGCCGCCCGCCCCGGGGCGTGAGTCCCGCGAGCGTTAACCGGTGGCGCCGAAGCCGGTCACCGCGAACAGCGGCCACTGGTCGGGCCCGCCGTCCAGCGCGTGGTTGCCCCGCTCGGCGAAGCTGATGCCGGTGCCCACCACCAGATCCTTGACCGTCCGCGACACCAGGATCTCGGCGGGCCGGGCCAGGGTCGTCACCCCGTCGGTGATCCGGACCGAGGCGCCCGCGATGTCCTCGCCCACCAGGTCCACCTCGCCGGTGTGGATCCCGGCGCGGACCTGAACCCCGGCCGTAGCGGCGTCAGCCAGGACCGCGGCCGCGCAGCGGATCGCCCGTCCGGGAGCGTCGAACGTGGCCAGCAGACCGTCCGCGCCGTTCCTGATCAGCCGGCCCCGATGGACCCGGACCAGATCCTCGGCCGAGGTCTCCCGCCCGGTCGCTGGCGGCCTGCCTGCGGATTTGGCCTGCAGGATCGTGGCCAGTACGCGATCCGGATCGCGCGGCCGTGACGTGGTGGCCAGGAAGTCGGCGATCTGGGCGCACAGCGCCTCGCTGTCCCCGCTGGCCGCGAAGCGCAGCGCATGGTCGCCTTCCTGCTCGAAATACCGGGCCCCGGCGATGTGCGAGGCCAGGTAGCGACCGTGGCCTGATGATGCCGCACCTGCTCGTCGTGGCCTGGGGCCGTAAGCCGCGCTAGACCGGCCCGGAATGTCAGACCCCCCGCCTAGAGTTGAACCTCTGGAGGTGGGTTGTGCGTCCGGTTACCGATTTGAAGCGTAGCGTCGCGCCGATCGAGGTCGTGACCGACATGGTTCCGGCCGGCGATCAGCCGACAGCGATCGCCGAGATCGCTAAGCGCGTCCGCGCGGGCGAGGCCGACACCGTGCTGCTCGGCGCCACCGGGACCGGCAAGACCGCCTCGGTGGCCTGGATCGCCGAGCAGGTCCAGCGGCCCCTGCTGGTCATGCTGCCCAACAAGACGCTGGCCGCCCAGTTCGCCAACGAACTGCGCGAGATGCTGCCCAACAACGCGATCGAGTACTTCGTCTCGTACTACGACTACTACCAGCCCGAGGCGTACGTCCCGCAGACCGACACCTACATCGAGAAGGACTCCTCGATCAACTCCGAGGTGGAGCGCCTGCGGCACTCGGCCACCAATTCGCTGCTGACCCGGCGCGACACCATCGTGGTCTCCTCGGTGTCTTGTATCTACGGCCTGGGCACGCCGCAGGAGTACGTGGACCGGATGCTCACCCTCAAGCTCGGTGACACCATCGAGCGGGACACGCTGCTGCGCAAGCTGGTCGGCATGCAGTACGCGCGCAACGACCTGGCCTTCACCCGCGGCACCTTCCGGGTCCGCGGCGACACCATCGAGATCATCCCGATGTACGAGGAGCTCGCCGTCCGGATCGAGATGTTCGGCGACGAGATCGAGCGGCTGATGACGCTGCACCCGCTCACCGGCGAGGTGGTCAGCGAGGACACCGAGCTGTACATCTTCCCGGCCACGCACTACGTGGCCGGGCCGGAGCGGATGGAGCGCGCGATCGCCGGCATCGAGGCCGAGCTGGCCGACCGGCTCGCCGAGCTCGAGAACCAGGGCAAGCTGCTCGAGGCCCAGCGGCTGCGCATGCGCACCACCTACGACATCGAGATGATGCGCCAGGTCGGCAGCTGCTCCGGCATCGAGAACTACTCGCGGCACATCGACGGCCGCGAGGCGGGCAGCCCGCCGAATACCCTGCTCGACTACTTCCCGGAGGATTTCCTCCTGGTCATCGACGAGTCGCACGTCACCGTCCCGCAGATCGGCGCCATGTACGAGGGCGACGTGTCCCGCAAGCGGGTGCTGGTCGAGCATGGCTTCCGGCTGCCCAGCGCGATCGACAACCGGCCGCTGACTTGGGATGAGTTCCTCGGCCGGATCGGGCAGACCATCTACCTGTCGGCCACCCCTGGACCGTATGAGTTGCAGAAGGTCGGCGGCGACGTGGTTGAGCAGGTGATCCGGCCGACCGGGCTGATCGACCCCGAGGTGATCATCAAGCCGACCAAGGGCCAGATCGACGACCTGCTGCACGAGATCAGGCAGCGGGCCGAGCGCGACGAGCGGGTGCTGGTCACCACGCTCACCAAGCGGATGGCCGAGGACCTCACCGACTACCTGCTGGAGAACGGGGTGCGGGCCAGGTACCTGCACAGCGAGGTGGACACGCTGCGCCGCATCGAGCTGCTCCGTGAGCTGCGCGTCGGCGAATACGACGTGCTGGTCGGCATCAACCTGCTCCGCGAAGGCCTGGACCTGCCCGAGGTCTCGCTGGTCGCCATCCTGGACGCGGACAAGGAGGGATTCCTGCGCTCCGGCACCAGCTTGATCCAGACCATCGGCCGGGCCGCGCGTAACGTGTCCGGTCAGGTGCACATGTACGCCGACAGGGTGACGCCCTCGATGCAGCGCGCTATCGAGGAGACCAACCGCCGGCGAGAGAAGCAGGTCGCCTACAACGAGGCGAACGGCATCAACCCCCAGCCCCTGCGCAAGCGGATCGCCGACATCCTGGACCAGATCGTCCGCGAAGACGCCGACACCGAGCAGCTGATCGGCGGCGGCGGCCGGCAGCAGTCCCGGGGCAAGGCGCCGGTGCCGGGCCTGTCTAGCCGGGCCCGCGCTGCGGCGCACGCCGCCGCCCAGGCCGAGCCCGGCGCGCCCGCCAGCGCCGCCCGCGGCGAGCTGGTCGGGCTGATCGCTGAGCTCACTGAGCAGATGCACACGGCCGCGGCCGAGCTGCAGTTCGAGGTGGCCGCCCGCCTCCGCGATGAGATCCGCGACCTCAAGCACGAACTGCGCGGCATGCACGCCGCCGGCGTCTAACGGAAAGCGCTATCCCAGCGGCCATGCTGCGCTAACCGGCCGGCCTCACCGCCAACACGCGCCCTCGAGGCCTTCATCGCGGGAGGGCGATCGAGACCGCTGGCGAGAAACCAGGCATGATAGTGCATGAGTCCGCCGGAATGCTGAGCGCCACCTGGATGTTGCCTCAGGAGAGTGACCCGGCGGTGTTACGGGTGGCCCGCAGCGCGAAAGCGGTGCGAGCGGTACGGCAGCCGACTAGCCGATGCCGGGGAGGTGTGGAGTGCTAGTCAGCATGATCGCGGCGGTCGTCGCGGCCTTGTTTTACGGCGTTGCTTCGGTGATGCAGGCCATTGCCGTCCGCGTGGCCAGCCACCGGCGCCCCGCGGACGCCGCGGCCGGCGGCGTCGACCCCGGCCTGGTGGTCCGCATGCTGCACCAGTGGCGGTTCGTGGTCAGCATCGGCCTTGACGCGCTCGGCTTCGTCGCTCAGCTGGTGGCCCTGCAGCGGCTGCCCCTGTTCGTGGTGCAGGCCTTCGTCGCGGCGAACCTGGCCGTGACCGCGGTAGTCGCCTCGTGGCTGATCGGCGTGACCTTGTCCTGGCGGGAGTGGGCGGCGGTCATCGGCGTCGTGCTCGGCGTCGGGACCCTCGGTTCCTCGGCCGGCGCGCAGGGCGCCGCGCACGTGGGGGCGATCTTCAAGCTGGCCCTGATCGTCGCGGTCGCGGGCCTGGCCGTGATCGGCATGGCCGCGGCCAAGCTCAACGACCCGTACCGCACCACCGCGCTGGGCATCACGGCCGGCTTCGGCTTCGGTGTGCTTAGCATCGCCGCCCGGGTGCTGGACGGCTTCGCGCCGCTTCAGCTGGCCCGCGACCCGGCCGCGTACACCATCGCCGCGGCCGGCATCATCTCGTTCATGTTCTACGCCACCGCCCTGGAGGGCGGCAGCGTGACGGTGGCCACCGCCGCCGTCGTGCTGAGCGAAACCATCCCGCCCGCCGTCATCGGGGTCGTCTTCCTCGGCGACCAGACCCGGCACGGGCTGGCTGGCCTGGCCTGGGGAGGGTTCTTTATTGCCGTCGCTTCCGCCGTCATGCTGGCCAGATTCGGCGAGGCCCACCACGATGAAGACGTGGCCAGGGCCGACGCGGTGGCACACCGTCAAGCAAATGCAGGGCCGGCCGCCGCTGAACTGTTATCCTGGTGGCCCGTGGACCTGCAGCTTTCCTCTGTCCTTGAATACCGGGCCATACCGGAAACCACGGGAGTCTCATAGTGGCCGCATCATCACTTCATCCACGGCCTGTTCCGACCCGGCACCTTTTCGTCACCGGCGGAGTCGCGTCCAGCCTCGGCAAGGGACTGACCGCGTTCTAGTCTCGGCCGCCTGCTCAAACTCAGAGGCCTACGGGTCACGATGCAAAAGCTCGACCCGTACCTGAACGTCGATCCGGGCACGATGAACCCCTTCCAGCACGGCGAGGTGTTCGTCACCGACGACGGGACGGAAACCGACCTCGACGTCGGTCACTACGAACGGTTCCTCGACACCAACTTGCAGGGCGACGCCAACGTCACCACCGGCCAGATCTACTCCACGGTGATCGCGAACGAACGGCGCGGCGCCTACCTCGGTGACACCGTGCAGGTCATTCCGCATATCACCAACGAGATCAAGTCCCGCATCCTGCAGATGGGCGGGGACGACGTTGACGTGGTGATCACCGAGGTCGGCGGGACCGTCGGGGACATCGAGTCTCAGCCGTTCCTGGAGGCCATCCGCCAGATCAGGCACGAGATCGGCCGGGACCGCTGCTTCTTCCTGCACGTCAGCCTGCTGCCCTACATCGGCCCGTCCGGTGAGCTGAAGACCAAGCCCACCCAGCATTCGGTGGCCGCGCTGCGCAGCATCGGCATCCAGCCCGACGCGATCGTGGCCCGCTCCGACCGGCCGATCAACGCCGGCCTCAAGCGCAAGATCAGCCTGATGTGTGACGTGGACGAGGAAGCGGTGGTCTCCGCGCCCGACGCGCCGTCCATCTATGACATCCCGAAGGTGCTGCACGCCGAGGGTCTGGATGCCTACGTCGTACGCCGGCTCGGCCTGCCGTTCCGCGACGTGGACTGGAGCGAGTGGGACGACCTGCTGCGCCGGGTGCACCGGCCCGCCCATTCCATCACGATCGCGCTGGTCGGCAAGTACGTCGATCTGCCCGACGCGTACCTGTCGCCGGCCGAGGCGCTCAAGGCGGGCGGGTTCGCCAACGACGCCCAGGTCAACATCCGCTGGGTGATCAGCGACGCCTGCGAGGATCCCGAGAGCGCCGCCGCCGAGCTCGACGGGGTGGACGGGGTGCTGATCCCGGGCGGCTTCGGGGTACGCGGCATCGAGGGCAAGATCGGCGCGATCCGGTACGCGCGCGAGCACGGCATCCCGATCCTGGGCCTATGCCTGGGCCTGCAGTGCATGGTCATCGAGGTGGCCCGGGACCTGGCCGGACTGGCCGACGCCGATAGCGCCGAGTTCAACCCGCACACGCCGTACCCGGTGATCGCCACCATGGCCGACCAGGAAGACGTGGTGGCGGGGGAGCGGGACATGGGCGGCACCATGCGCCTGGGCCTGTACCCCGCCGTCCTGCAGTCCGGCACCCGGGTGCAGGAGCTGTACGGCAGCGCCCTGGTCGAGGAGCGGCACCGGCACCGGTACGAGGTCAACAACACCTACCGCGAGGCACTCGAGGAGGCCGGGCTGGTCTTCTCCGGGCTCTCACCGGACGGCCACCTGGTCGAGTTCGCCGAGCTGCCCGGCCACCCGTTCTTCGTAGGCACCCAGGCTCACCCGGAGTTCTTGTCCCGGCCGACCCGGCCGCACCCGCTGTTCGACGGCCTGATCGCCGCCGCGCTGGCCCGGTCCAAGGCGCTGAGCACCATGTCCGGCGCCCGCGCCGTGGCCAGCGCGTGAACATCAGGGACGAGCCCGAGCACTGGCCCGTGGCCTCCTCGGCCGAGCTGGCTCGGGCCCGGCTGGTCACCGTACGCAGCGACAAGGTCCGGACCCCCGAAAATGAGTTGGCCGAACGGGACGTGGTGCTTCATCCCGGTGCGGTGGCCGTGCTCGCCCTGGATGACGCTGACCGGGTCTTGATGATCAGGCAGTACCGGCATCCCGTGGGATACCTGCTGTGGGAGATCCCGGCGGGCCTGCGCGACGTGGCCGGCGAGGACCCGTGGGCCACCGCCCGGCGCGAGCTGGCCGAGGAGGCCAGCTGCCAGGCCCGCGACTGGCGGGTGCTGGCCGACTACTATTCCTCGCCCGGCTACAGTACCGAACGCCTGCGCGTCTTCCTGGCCCGCGAGCTGGCTCCCGTGCCGGTGGCCGAACGCCATTTCGTCCCCCGCGACGAAGAAGCGCACGTGCTGATCGACTGGCTGCCGCTGGACCAGGCGGTGCGCAAGGTGTTCGCCGGCGAGCTGCACAGCGGGCCCACCGCCCTGGGCATCATGGCGGGGTATGCTGCCAGGTCAGAGGGGTATGACCAACTTCGTCCGGCAGATTCCCCTGAAGAGCAATGACGCTCCCCTGTCTGGAAGGACCACCATGAAGGTCGGAATCCCCAAGGAAGTCAAGAACCACGAGTACCGGGTCGCGATCACGCCCGCCGGCGTGCACGAACTGGTCCGTGGTGGCCATCAGGTAGTCATCCAGGCGGGAGCGGGGGAGGGCTCGTCGATCCCCGACGATGATTTCACCACCGCCGGCGCGAAGATCCTGCCCACGGCGGACGACGTGTGGGCCGAGGGCGAGCTGATCCTCAAGGTCAAGGAGCCGATCGAGGAGGAGTACCACCGGATGCGTTCCGGCCAGGTGCTCTTCACCTACCTGCACCTGGCCGCCTCCAAGCCCTGCACCGACGCGCTGCTCGGCGCCGGTGTCACCTCGATCGCCTATGAGACCGTGCAGCTGGCCGACGGGTCGCTGCCGCTGCTCGCCCCCATGTCCGAGGTCGCCGGCCGGATGGCGCCCCAGGTGGGAGCGCATCACCTGCAGCGTGACGGTGGCGGCCGCGGCGTGCTGATGGGCGGGGTCTCCGGCGTGTACGCGGCCAAGGTGGTCGTGCTCGGCGCGGGCGTGTCCGGCATGAACGCCGCCGCGATCGCCCTGGGCATGCAGGCCGAGGTGCTGCTGGTCGACAAGAACATCGCCCGGCTGCGTCAGGCTGACGCCATCTACCAGGGGCACTTGCAGACCGTCGCGTCCAACATCTACGAGATCGAGCGCGCGGTGATCGACGCCAACCTGGTCATCGGGGCCGTCCTGGTCCCGGGGGCCAAGGCGCCCAAGCTGGTCACCGACGAACTCGTCGCCCGGATGAAGCCCGGCGCGGTGCTGGTCGACATCGCGATCGACCAGGGCGGCTGCTTCGAGGGCTCCCGGCCCACCACGCACGCCAACCCCACCTACAAGGTGCACGACGCGCTGTTCTACTGCGTGGCCAACATGCCGGGCGCCGTCCCGCACACCTCCACCTACGCGCTGACCAACGTCACGCTGCCCTACACGGTCGAGATCGCCAACCAGGGCTGGCGGGACGCCCTGCGCGCCGACCCCGCCCTGGCCCTGGGCCTGAACACCTATGACGGCCAGGTGACCTGCGAGCCCGTCGCCGAAGCCCACGCCCTGCCCTACGCCCCCCTCGCCGAAATCCTCACCTAGCACCTGCGATCGTGGACGGTTGAGGCATGGGGACCGGCCAGACGGTGGACGCCGCCGTACGGGTGTACCTCCAGCATCTGGGGGTGGAACGCGGGCTGGCGGCCAACACGATCGAGTCCTACCAGCGGGACCTGCGCCGCTATGAGTCGTCGCTGGCCGGCCGGGGCAAGGCCCGGCTCGCCGACGTCACGCCCGCCGACGTGGCCGAGTTCCTGGCCTCGCTGCGCGAAGGGGACGCCGAGCACGAGTCGCTGGCGATCAGTTCGGCGGCCCGCGCGGTGATCGCGGTCCGGGGGCTGCACGCGTTCGCGGCCGCGCAGGGGCTGGCCGAGACCGACCCGGCCCGGGACGTGGCGCCCCCGACGCCGCCCCGGCGACTGCCCAAGGCGATTGCCCTGGCCGAGGTGGAACATCTGCTCGCCGCGTCCGGTCCCGGTCCCGACGATCCGTCCGGCGATCCGCGGCTGCTGCGGGACCGGGCTCTGCTGGAGTTCTTGTACGGGACCGGGGCCCGAATCTCCGAGGCGACCGGGCTCGACGTCGACGAACTGCAGCTCGATGAGGACCCGGTGGTGCGGCTGGCCGGGAAGGGCGGCAAGCAGCGGGTGGTCCCGGTCGGCAGCTACGCGGTGCGGGCCCTGCAGGCCTACCTGGTCCGTGGCCGGCCTGCCCTGGCCGCCGGATCCAGGCGGATCTCGGTGAGCCCGGCGGTGTTCCTGAACGCCCGGGGCGGGCGCCTGACCCGGCAGGGCGCCTGGGGCGTACTGCACGCCGCCGCCGGGCGGGCCCGGCTGCCCGAAGTGTCCCCGCACACCCTGCGGCACTCCTTCGCCACCCACATGCTCGACGGCGGCGCCGACATCCGCGTCGTCCAGGAACTACTCGGCCACGCCTCGGTCGCCACCACGCAGATCTACACCCTGATCACCATCGACCGGCTCCGCGAGGTCTACGCCTCCTCCCACCCCCGCGCTCTGGCCTGAGCACTCCCGGTTCAGGACACGACGTACCAGCAGCGACCCGCCTCGGCTGCCTCGCTACCGACACACCAGCACCGCTCCCGCCAGCATCGTGCCGTCCTGCTGACCTTCGCCCACCCAACTCCGCTCGCGCCACCCACGCGCGTCGCCCACCGGGCACCGGATCGACATGGCCTTGCGCCCCCTTCCACCCCTAGTCCCTCGGAACGTCATTTATCGCTTTGGTTTTCGATTATAGCTGGTCTATCAACAGATGAGTGTGACACTCTAACGGATAGAGCGGTGTTGTCTAAGTCCCGCATCAGTCCGGGCCATCTGGCCCGTCGGCTGAGGATCGAGGAGACCTACTCGCTGTGGTCCCCGGCCGGCGGTGCGGCCGGGGACTGAGACTGCCGGTCGGCCCCGGCGCGGCTGAACCTCGCGGCAGCTGCCACATGGCTCAGCCCAGGATCACCGGCACCATTTTCGGGGAGGATCCAGGCTTGCGGGAGGATCCGGTGCACCCGGATGCACCAAATACTCCCGGGAACCCGGATCCTCCCGGAAAGTGATGCTATGGGGGCGGTGGGGCTTTGGGAACGCAGGCATCACCCGCGGGCAGAACTGCCGCGGCAGACCCCGGACGGGCGCTGCACAGACCGGCAGACCGGGCAGACCGGGCATCATGCCCGTCGCGGCCACGACGGACGCTGACAAATGCGGGAGCCCGCCCGGAAGAGCCATCAGAGTGCCGCATTCATAGGTTGGAATCAACCGCTCCGGTCAGCGTGCTACCCGCGGATAATCAGCGGAAGTGGCGGGTTAGCTCGTTGGCGTAGGAGCGGCCCAGGGTGTCCTTGTGGTCGGTGATCCATCCGGTCAGCGAGGTCTCGCCGGTCGCCGGGCCGTCGGTGTCAGCCAGGCCGTCGGCCATCGCCTCGAACTCCTCGGCCGTAAGCAGCGTGTCGCGCAGCGCCAGGCCGAGCAGCCGCGCGGTCGGCGCGATGAGCGATCCCGGCGCGCGGACCACCAGGCTGCGGCTGCCCACCGCGTCCTTGATAAAGCGGACCAGGTCGATGAAGGCCGGGTGTTCGGGGCCTACGGCGTCGATCACCTCGGTGCCGGTGGCGTCCGCGGCCCGTACGCACAGCCGGGCCAGGTCCTCGACGTGGATCGGGCGGATCCGGTACTCACCGGTGCCGCCCACCGCGAAGACCGGCAGGTGCCGCAACAGCCACGCGATGTTGTTGATCAGCACTCCGTCGCCGCCGAACAAGATGGCCGGCCGCAGCACGGTATGCGGCAGGCCGAGGTCGGCGAGGGACTGCTCCACCGCCGCCTTGCCGCGGAAGTACGGGTAGGGCGAGTCGGCGCTGGGGTGGGTGATCGACACGTGGACCACCCTGGGCACGCCCGCCTGCGCGGCGGCCTGGAACAGCACGCGCGACTGAGCGACCGCCGTCTCGTGGCTGACCTGACCGTGCGCGAAGCGCACCCAGTAGGTGTTGATCAGGACCCGCGCGCCGCGCAGCGACTCGGCGAGGGCCGCCGGATCGGCGAAGTCCAGCGGCCTGACCTCGATGGCGGTACCGGCGGGTGCGCGGCCGGGATGGCCGGTAAGCGTCCTGACCCGGCGGCCCGCGGCCTGCAACTGGCTGGCGATGACCGCTCCGGAGTAGCTGAACGCGCCGGTCACGACGTCGAAGTCGGCCATCACGCCTCGTCGAGCCCGGCCACCAGCGCGGCGAGCACCTGGCCTAGGGGAGCGTCAAGCGTCACCGTCGCGAACTCGTCCCCCCGGGTGGTGCCCTGGTTGACGATCACCACCGGGATCGGTGCCTTGGCCGCGTGCCGCACATAGCGCAAGCCGGACATCACGGTCAGCGAGGACCCCAGGACCAGCAGCGAGCTGGCCCGTTCGACCAGCTCGTAGCAGGCCTGGACCCGCGGTCGGGGCACGTTCTCGCCGAAGAACACCACGTCCGGCTTGAGCACGCCCTGGCAGGCCAGGCAGTCCACGACCCGGAACAACTCGGTCGCCTCGTCGGCGAGCACCGCGTCCCCGTCCGGATTGATCAGCGCCGCCGGCCCGGCGCCCCAGCCGGGATTGGCCGCGGTCAGCCGGCCGTGCAGGTCGGTGCGCGGCGTCCGCTGCCCGCACGACAGGCACATGACCCGGTGCAAGCTGCCGTGCAGTTCAGTCACGCCGGATGCACCCGCCGCCTGGTGCAGGCCGTCGACGTTCTGGGTGATGATCCCGGCCAGCAGCCCGCGCTGGCCGAGTTCGGCGACCGCGCGGTGACCGTCGTTCGGGACCGCCCGCGCGATGGACTGCCAGCCCAGCTGGCTGCGGGCCCAGTACCTGCGTCGGGCGGCCGCGCTCGCGGTAAAGGTCTGGTAGGTCATCGGCGTGGACCCCGAAACCCGCCGAGCCAGGCCGGTCGGCCCGCGGTAGTCGGGGATGCCGGATTCGGTGGACAGCCCGGCTCCGCTCAGGACCAGCACGTTCCCGCCGGCGACGACATCCATGAGCATGCCGAACGCCGCCGCCGTCCCGGTCTGCGCCAGCTGGGTCACCATTCCATGGTGCCTTACCCGGTCAGGCCGCTTGACCGCTAGGTCGCCACGGTGGTGATGGCTCGCACGATCGCGGCGGCCGCCTGCCGGTCGAACAGGATCGTGTAGTGGTTCACGTCGGGCACCAGCTGGGGACGCAGCTGCGGTGCGCGTTCGGCCCACGAGCTGACCAGCTCGGGCGACAGCAGACCCGGCGGTTCGCCGAAGAATCCCGCGGGCGCGGTCAGCAGCGGCGTGGGCTGCGTCAGCCGGCCCAGTGCCTCCGCGATCGGCTTCTCGATCAGCACGTCTTGGCTGTCGACGCCGATCACCTCCTCGGCCACCCTGGACCGCATGGCCCCGGGCACGCCGGTCAGGTCGTAGCGGACGTACGCCTCGACGTCGGCGGTCCAGTGGCCGGCCAGAGCCGGATGCGCCCGCCAGAAGTCCACGTACGCCTCGGTGCTGGGATAGGTCTGCCGCAGCCGGGCGATCGCCGGGCCGATGGCGGCTTCGAGCGCCACCTCCGGATCGACACCATCCGGGACCGGGAGCGGCAGCCCGCCGTCCACCAAGGCCATGCGCCGCGACAGGCTCGGGTGCGCGTCGTGAGCCAGCAGCGCCACGTACGCCCCCATCGAGTGCCCAGCCAGAACCGGCCGACCGCCGAAATGCCGCAAGACCGCCGCCACGTCCGCGGCGTGCCGTTCCAGGCCGTAGGGTCCGGGCAGGTGGGCGCTGTGCCCGCGCCCGCGCAGATCAGGCGCGGCGAG
Organism: uncultured Actinomycetes bacterium; assembly: GCA_963787645.1. Classification (GTDB taxonomy): domain Bacteria; phylum Actinomycetota; class Actinomycetes; order Streptosporangiales; family Streptosporangiaceae; genus Palsa-504. Next base: position 679,845 of record CAWBDS010000002.1, read on the forward strand.
CGTCCAGCCGGGCGGCATCTGGCGCGCGACCGCCTGCCACGACATGGCCGAAGCCGTGATTCCGTGCACGGCGACGGCCACTCGTCTGCCGGTGCCCCACTGGAGCACCCGCAGTTCCCCTCCGTCAACCGGGACGTCAAACATCCGAAGTTGCATATTTATACCCCTCCCCAGTCCCGGCGGTTATGGCCGGGACCGCACATATCTATCACCCATTATCCGCACAGAAGATGACAGTGGTATGTCAAGTCGACCACAAAGCTGACCGGCAAACCGTGCCATGCTGGACTGTGAGTGGAATGCCAGGTAAAACCAGGCTTGGAGGTAAGCGGGCCATGTCTGCAGCACTGAGTTACTCATCGGGAGAATCGGCAACGCCCCTGCTAGGCGACACGATCGGGGCGAACTTCGACGCCACCGTCGTGACCTTCCCCGACCGTGAAGCGCTCGTCGACCGGCCGTCCGGACGGCGCTGGACCTATGCGGAACTGGCCGCCGACGTCGATGCCGTGGCGCTGGGCCTACTGGAAATGGGCATCCAGAAGGGCAACCGAGTCGGTATCTGGGCACCGAACTGCCCGGAATGGACGCTGACGCAGTACGCGACGGCGAAGATCGGCGCGATCCTGGTCAACATCAACCCGGCCTACCGCACCCGCGAGCTCGAGTTCGTGCTCAATCAATCGGGCATCGAGCTGCTCGTCGCGGCCGAGCGGCTGAAGACCTCGGACTACGTCGGCATGATCGCCGAGGTGCGGCCGCGGTGTCCCGTCCTGGAGCACGTGGTGGTGATCGGCCACCCGGAATGGCAAGCGCTGCTCGAGACCGGACGGCGGCTGGACCGAGCGGTCCTGAACCGAATTCAGCTGGACACCGATGACCCCATCAACATCCAGTACACCTCCGGTACCACTGGTTTCCCGAAGGGCGCCACGCTTTCACATCACAATATTCTCAACAACGGCTTCTTCGTCGGGGAGCTGTGCAACTACACCGAGGCCGACCGGATCTGCATTCCGGTGCCCTTCTACCATTGCTTCGGCATGGTCATGGGCAATCTCGCCGCCACCAGCCACGGTGCGTGCATGGTCATCCCCGCGCCCAGCTTCGATCCGGTCGCGACGCTGGCCGCCGTACAGGACGAACGCTGCACGTCGCTGTACGGCGTCCCGACCATGTTCATCGCCGAGCTGTCCGCACCGGGGTTCTCCGATTACGACCTGTCCAGCCTGCGTACCGGCATCATGGCCGGGTCACCCTGCCCGGTCGAGGTGATGAAGCAGGTCATGTCTCAGATGTCCATGCGTGAGGTGGCCATCGCCTACGGCATGACCGAGACCTCGCCGGTGTCCACTCAGACCCGCGCCGACGATTCACTGGACCGGCGCGTCTCCACCGTGGGCCGGGTCATGCCGCACCTGGAGGTAAAGGTCGTCGACCCGGAATCCGGGGTGACCGTGCCCCGGGGCGAGCCTGGTGAGCTGTGCACCCGGGGTTACTCGGTGATGCTCGGCTACTGGGACCAGCCGGACAAGACCGCCGAGGCGGTTGACGCCGCCCACTGGATGCACACCGGCGACCTCGCCGTCATGGACTCCGACGGTTATGTGGCTATCACCGGGCGGATCAAGGACATGGTGATCCGCGGCGGGGAGAACGTCTATCCGCGGGAGATAGAGGAATTCCTCTACACCCATCCGGACATCTTGGACGCGCAGGTGATCGGCGTCCCGGATGCCGTGTACGGCGAGGAGCTGATGGTCTGGGTCCGGTTGCGGCCCGGTGCTTCGGCGTTGACCGCGGAGGATGTGCGGTCGTTCTGTTCCGGGCAGCTCGCGCACTACAAGATCCCGCGCTACGTCCATGTGGTGGACGAGTTCCCGATGACAGTTACCGGCAAGGTCCGGAAGGTGGAGATGCGAGAGCGGGCGATAACGATCCTCGGCCTCAAGGCCGGCCGGTCGTCCACCTCGTAGCGCCCGGACCCGCGATTCGGCTAGGTCTTTCGCAGCGCGGCGAGCCGATACACCGGATCGGGCCGCGCCCGATCCTGATCCGGTAGCCGGGCCAGTTCCGCGCGCAGTGCGTCAACCCGCTCGCGGCCCGCCGCCGCGGTCCATCCCCGCGTATCCGCGGCCAGGCGTTTGGACCACCGCCGCGGGCTCAGGCCCTGGCCCCGCCCGATGAAACTGGCCTGCGCGGCCAGCGTGAGCCCGTGGCTCGCCCCGACCTTGGTCACCTGGTCCAGCCGATCGGTCTGGCCCTGGTCGAACCTGACCCGGACCGGCGCCACGATCGCAGCGCCGTCGTCGCCGATCGGGTCGGCGAACGGGGCGTCGTTCTTTCCGACCGTGGTGATCAGCAGGCCGCCCGGGACCAGAAGGCGGCCGACCCCGGCCACCGCCGCGGTGACGACCTCCGCGGGCAGCAAGTGCAGCAGCCACACCATCGTCACCACGTCAACCGATCCGCTGGTCAGCGGGACGCGCGTGACGTTCCCCAGCACAATCCGGCCTGGAGCCGGCCGGCGGCCACCCCGGCCATGCCCGCGGACCGGTCGATGCCGAGCACCGAACGGCCGGGGCGGGCCAGCCGGACGGTAACGATCCCGGTGCCGCAGCCGACATCGGCGATCCGGGCGCCGGCTCCGGCCGCGAGCGGCAGCAGCGTTTCGATCGCCTCCGCGGCCGCGTCGGCGCGTGCGTCCCCACCGCGGGTGGCGTCATAGCGGATTGCTTCGCGGTCGTAGTCAACCACGTTCGTACCTTATGCAGGGATCGCCCTATCGGAACGAAATGCGCATCGTGGCCATGCATGCCCAGGATCGCGAACTTCGCGACATAGCTAGCAATAAGTGGTTGTATTGGATGAAATCTCCAGGACGCGTACGATCGGACAGCTTGGGTAGCCAACCCTGCGAGCCAGCGGGGTTGTGGGGGTGCGGAGATGGGCGAGCAGCATCACGGTCTCACGCCAGGGACCAGCGGGGAGCCGTCCTGGGCGAACGTCGCCGTCACCACCCTGCGTCTGTGGCTGCAACGACACACCCAGCAACGACACACCCAGCGCGGCCGGCGGCCGACCTCCCGCGGCCAGCGTGGCGTGCTGGTGCTGAGCGCGGTCGCCGCCATGGCCCTCGGGGCCCTGGTCACACTGGCCTTCACCGATCAGGGAGACCAGGCGCAGAACGCGTCGTCGGTGCAGAGGGCCGGCCCGGCGCCGAGCACGCCCAGCGCACTGCAGACGGCAGCGGCGAACCGGAGTCAGGCGGCGACCTGGATCGCCCAGCAGGTGCTCCCCAGTGTGCTGATCGGCTGTGATCCGCTGATGTGCGGGGCGCTGGAGTCGGCCGGCGTCTCGGCCAGCAGGTTGTCCCAGGTGCAGCCCACGGCTCCCGACCCGCTGGGCGTGGAGGTAATCGTGGCCACTCCGGCCCTGCGCAGCCAGTTCGGCCCGCGGCTGGCTACCGTGTACGCGCCTTTGGTGCTGGCCAGCTTCGGCTCTGGTGTGCAGCGAATTGATATCCGCTATCTCGTGCCGGGCGGAACCGCCCCGTTTGACACCTCGCTTGCCCCGGCCCGCCACGCTCGTATCGAAGCCGGCCAGCAACTGCTGAGTAATAAACACGTCCAAGCGTCCGCGCAAGCCCGCGGTGCCCTTTTGGCTGGTAACGTCGATCCGCGCCTCCTGGTAACGCTTTCGCTACTTGCCCACGAAATGCCTGTACAACTGGTACTTTTTGATGACCCGTCGCCAGGTGCTAGTGCGGAGGTTCCGCTCCGCGGCGCCGAAATCGGTTCCGCAGCGTCCGCAGGCCTGTCGGCGGTGCTTGCGTTCCTGGCTCAGCAAACGACGTACCAACCCTCGCAATACCGCGAAACCAGGACCGCCAGCGGCCAGGTCATCACCGTGCAGTACGACGCCCCAGGTCCCCTGGGGATGAGTGGCCCCTAGCGATTCACGGCTGGGGGGAGGGAGGGGTCAATGAATTTTCGGAATATCTCTAGAAGACTACTTATGTTCGTGGCCGCGTCGGGCTTGCTGCTGGGCATCCCGGCCGCGACTGCATTCGCCTCCGGTGCTACCAGTGGTACGGGCTGGATCCGGCTGGCTCACCTGTCACCGAACACGCCCGCGGTCGACGTGTACCTGTACTCGTTCGACAACTCCAACGCGATGATCGTGCTCCACCACGTCGCCTACGGAACCGTCTCGCCGTACGAGTCGGTCCAGGCGGGGGACTACAGCGTGGCCATGCGCGCCGCCGGCGCGTCGGCCACCAGCCAGCCGGTCCTGTCCACCAGCGTGACCATCGCCGCCGGTCACGCCTACACGGTGGCGGGCATGGGCCCCGAATCGGGCCTGCGGCTCCAGGTCATGGACGATGACCTGACCACGCCGGCCGGGAAATCGCTGGTCCGGGTGATCCAGGCCTCGCTGAAGGATCAGGTGGTCAAGGTCAGCCTCGGATCCACGGTGCTCTCGGACAGCCTGAAGTTCGCCAGCGTGAGCCCCTATCAGCCGGTCACCCCCGGCACCGAGACGGTGAGCGTGAGCGCGGGGGCGGGGGACGCGAACTCGAGCGTCACGCTCGCCGCCGGTACCGTCCACACCCTGGTCGTGCTGGACGGCGCCAGCGGCCTGGAGATCGTTAACCTCGAGGACGCGTCGGGTAGCGGCAAGCCGCCGCTGGGCGGCGTGTCCACGGGCTTCGGCGGCACCGCGGGACACGGGCCGGGTTCGGCCGTGCCGTGGCTGGTGGCCATCGGAGCCGGCACGCTGCTCGCCCTGACCGGCGGGCTGCGGCTGCGGCGTAACCGTCAGCTGACCGCCAGGATCTAACGATGCCGACCCGTAGGCCGGCCGCGGCGCTCGCGCTCGCGGCCGGCCTCGTCGTGATCGCCGGCGCGACGACCGGCCTGCTGCTGACGCGGCATTCGGCCCCGGCCATGCGCCCGGCGGCCGCCGGGGTCGGGGCGATTCCCGCGCCGGCCGGCCCGATCGCGGCGTTTCCGGCGCCGACCGGCCTGATCGTGGCGTCGCCCCAATCGGCGGTGCCCAAGCCGGTCGCCGCTCCGGTCTCGCTGACCATCCCGCTGATCGGTGTCCAGAGCAACCTGATCACCCTGGGCCTGACCTCGACCGGCGAGCTGCAGGTGCCGTCGTCCTATACGGTGGCGGGCTGGTACACCGGCAGCCCCCGGCCGGGTGCCATCGGCTCATCGATCATCGTCGGGCACATCGACGGGCACCAAGCTCCCGGGGTGTTCTACCGGCTCCGTGAGCTGACCGCGGGGGACAAGGTCTACGTCAAGCGCTCCGACGGGACCCTGGTCGAGTTCCGCGTGACCTCGGTGCAGACCTACCTCAAGGACCAGTTCCCAACCGAGTCCGTCTACGGCGCGGTTCCCGATCCGGAGCTGCGCCTCATCACCTGCGGCGGCACCTTCGACATCGCCACCGGCCACTACCTGAGCAACATCGTGGTCTACGCCACCGAGGTCAGCTGACGCCGTCATGCTAGGGGCATGACGCCCGAGGAGCGGTACGAAAACCTGGTCGACGAGTTCGTGGGCCAGGACGAGGTGCTGCCGCCGCGGGGCGGCAGCGGGTTCGGCCGTGGCGCGCTCCGCTACCGGCGCAAGATCTTCGCCATGTTCGTCCGAGGCCAGCTCGTGGTCAAGCTGCCCCGCCAGCGCGTGAACGAGCTGGTGGCCGACGGCCACGGGGTGCGGTTCGACGCCAACAAGGGCACCCCGATGAAGGAATGGTTCAGCCTGGACCCGGAGTCCGGCCTGGCCTGGGCGCCGCTGGCCCGCGAGGCGCTCGATTTCGCCCGCCGGTCATTATCCTGGGCCCATGGAGCTGGAGGTCACCGATAACCCGAAGCGGCAACAGTACGAGATCCGGGCCGATGGCGAGGTCGCCGGTGCCATCAAGTACCAGCTCCGCGACGGCGTCATCTCGTTCCTGCACACCGAGACTGATCCCCGGTTCCGCGGCCACGGCGTGGCGGCCCAGCTCGTCCGCTCCTCCCTGGATGCCGCGCGGGAACGGCACCTGGCCGTGCTGCCGTACTGCCCGTTCGTGCTGCGCTGGATGACCGAACACCCCGAGTACGCCAACCTGGTCCCGGCGGACCGACGGGCCGGCTTCGGCCTGTAACCCGTCGTCGCGACACCGATGAGTTTTTCCCGCCGTTGTCGTTTCACCGGTAAACATCAATGTGACCTGGGAGAAGTGACATGGACTACCAGCTGGAACTAGTGCTCATCCCCGTCTCGGACGTGGACCGCGCCAAGAAGTTCTACCTCGAGCAGGCGGGCTTCGTACTCATCGTCGACACCCCGATCGGCCCGGGCATGCGGGTGGTCCAGGTGGTGCCGCCGGGCTCGCACTGCGCGATCGGCTTCGGCGACGGCATCACCTCGGCCGCACCGGGCGCGGCCCAGGGCCTGCACCTGGTGGTTTCCGATATCCTCGCCGCGCGCGCCGAACTCACCGAGCGCGGCGTGGCCGTCAGCGAGGCCCGCCACCTGCAGGACGGGACGTGGGTCGACGGTCCCCACCCGCAGCGCTCGAACTACGAATCGTTCGCCGACTTCACCGACCCGGACGGCAACGTCTGGGTCCTGCAGGAAGTTGACCGGAGCAAGGGCCAGGCATGAGCCGGACGGAGAGCACCGACCAGACTGTAGCGGCGGCGATCGCGGGCGACGAGCCCGCGTTCGCCGCGCTGGCCGAACGGCACCGGCGTGAGCTCCATGTGCACTGTTACCGGATGCTCGCCTCGTTCGACGAGGCCGAGGACGCGGTGCAGGAGACGTTGCTGAACGCCTGGCGCGGCCGGTCGGGGTTCGAGGGCGGCTCGCAGTTCCGGGCCTGGCTGTACGCCATCGCGACCAACGTCTGCCTGGACATGCTGCGCCGCAACTCGCGCCGAGCCAGCGGGATGCGCTCGCTTGCCGAGGTGCCGTGGATCCAGCCGTATCCCGACCCGCTGCTCGACCAGGCCGCACCGGCCGACGAGCAGCCCGAGGCGGTCGCCATCCGGCGGGAGACGATCTCGCTGGCCTTCCTGGCCGCGCTGCAGGTCCTGCCGCCCCGGCAGCGCGCCGCGCTGATCGCCCGGGACGTCCTGGGCTGGCCCGCCAGCGAGACCGCCTCGGCCCTGGGCACCAGCGTCGCCGCGGCCAACAGCGCCGTGCAGCGGGCCCGGGCGACGATGCAGTCCCACCTGCCGTCCCGCCGGGCGGACTGGTCAGCTCACGAGCCGACGGCCCAGGAGCGGGACCTGGTCGACCGGTTCATTGCCGCGCACGAACGGCTCGACGCCGAGGCGGCCATCGCCCTGGCCGCCCAGAACCTCCGGGTCACCATGCCGCCGCAGCCGTTCTGTTTTGACGGGCGGGACGAGATCCGGGAGCTCATGGCCAATGCGGCCGCGATGGGCGAGTGGCGCCTGGTTCCCGTGTCGGCCAACCGGATGCCCGCCGCCGCGAGCTATTTGCGCAGGCCGGGCGACACTGCGTTCCGCGCCTTCAAGCTTGACGTCATGCGCATGGCCGATGGCCTGATCGCCGAGGTCACGACGTTCGACGCCAAGCTCTTCCCAGCCTTGGGGCTGGCGCCCACGCTGTGAGCAGGCCCGCGCGATAGCCTGGCCGACGTGCTGGAACATGTCACGGTGACCCGTTACGTGACGCCGCTGCGCGAGGGCGGGTCGTTGCCCGCCCTGGTCGAGGCGGACAATCTCGGCACCTACGTGATGAAGTTCCGCGGCGCCGGCCAGGGCCCGCTCGCGCTGGTGGCCGAGATCATCGCCGGCGAACTGGCCCGCCGCCTGGGCCTGCGCGTGCCGGACCTGGCGCTGGCCGATCTGGACCCCCGGATCCCGGGCAGCGAGCCGGATCCGGAGATCCAGGACCTGCTGCGGGCCAGCGAAGGCCTGAACCTGGCCGTGGACTTCCTGCCCGGTTCGGTCGGGTTCGATTCGCTCGGCTGGACGCCCGGCCACGACTTCGCCAGCCAGGTGCTCTGGTTCGACGCCCTGGTCCAGAACGTCGACCGCACCTGGCGCAACCCGAACCTGCTCGTCTGGCACGGCAACATCTGGCTCATCGACCACGGCGCGGCTTTGTACTTCCACCACAACTGGCCGACCGCCGACCTGGCACGCCCGTTCGACGCCCGTGAGCACGTACTGCGGGACCGGGCCACCGCTCTCGCGCAGGCCCACGCCGAGCTCGCCCCGCGGCTCACCGAGGCCGTGCTCAAAGAGGTGACCGCACTGGTCCCGGCGGAATGGTTCGGGGACCGCGGCGCCGGCGCCTACGTCGACCATCTCCTGGCTCGCGCCCCGATCGTCCTAAAGGTGATCTGCGGATGACCGAGGTCTTCGAGTACGCGCTGATCCGGGTGGTGCCCCGGGTCGAACGCGGCGAAGCGATCAACGTCGGGGTGATCGTCTACTCCCAGGCCTTCCGGTACCTGTGCGCCCGGATCGAGCTGGATGAGCGGCGCCTGCTGGCCGTCGATCCGCTGGTCGACCTGGACCCGGTGCGGACCGCCCTGTCGGCCTTCGAGAAGGCCTGCACCGAAGGACCGCTGGCAGGCCGGCCGCTCGGCGAGCGCTTCCGCTGGCTCACCGCCCCCCGCTCGACCATCGTCCAGCCCGGGCCGGTCCACAGCGGTCTCACCACCGACCCCGACGCCGAGCTAACCCACCTGTTCGACACCCTGGTCCGCACCATCTGACGCCCCGAGCATGGCCGCCACCTCGGTCAGCGAACGGACCATCGTGGTCCCCGGAGCGGGCTCCTGCCCGTCCGGTTCGCCCCGCACGATCTGCATGGCGGTGATGCCCACGGCCGTCGCTCCGGCGCAGTACGACGGCTGATCGTCGACGAACACGGCCCGGCTGGCGGCTACGCCCAGCTGTTCCAGCGCACGGGTGAAGATCGCCGCGGCCGGCTTCTCCGCGCCGACCTCACACGACAAGACCAGTGTGTCGGCCAGTTCCGCGACCCCGTTGCTTTCCAGCAGCTCGCGCGTGTGCTCGGAGCAGTTGCTCACGATGGCGATCTTCAGTCCGCGGTCCCTGACCGCCCGCAGGAACGGCAGGGCGTCGTCGTACAGCCGCGCCGTCCGCAGGAGCAGTTCGCGATCCCGGTCCACCAGCGCCCGGACCAGATCCGGCCGGGGTTCGATGCCGTCGTCGCGCAAGATCCGCTCGAAGGCCTGCGCCTTGGACAGCTGGCCGGTCCCGAGCGCCGCCCCAACCTGGTCGTACCGCTCGCCCCAGGTCTGCTCCGAGACCCCGGCCAGGACCGGAAGCTCGGCTCTGTGGGGCACGAAGTCACAGCTCAAAAGCGTGTTATAGACGTCAACCAGGCATGCTTCCCGCTCGGCCACACGCTCAGCGTAACCTGGTCCGCGACACGTACTCAGGCCAGGACGTCCCTGATCAGGTCGGGCAGTCCCGAAGGCCAGATCGCTTCCGTGGTGCCGGCCAGCTCGGCCAGCGTCCACCAGCGCCACGCGGCGATGCCGTCCGAGTCGTGCATGGCCGCCACCTCGCCCAGGCCGCGCCGGGCGGCCGGCACCCGGGCCAGGAAGAACCGCTCGTGCTGCTGCACGATCTCGTCCGCGTACTCCATGGTCAGCGTCCGCTCGAACAGCTCCGGCCCGAGCGGGACTTCGGTCCAGCCGGTCTCCTCGGCCAGTTCGCGCCGCGCTCCCGTCGGGTAGTCCTCCCCGTCGTTCAGGCCGCCGCCGGGCGTGCACCAGTGCCGGCCGTTCGGCGGCCCGTCGTCGTAACGGAACAGCAGAACGCGGTCGTCCGGATCCAGCACGATCACCCGCCCCGCCCGCCGAAGCCGGGGCGGCTTACTCACCGCCGAATTCCGCCACGGCCGCCTCGAAGCGGTCCAGGGCCCGCTCCACCGGCCCGCGCTGAGCGGACGGCAGCCAGTGCACCGCCCGGCCGAAGCCCGCCGCCGCGTACGCCTCCAGCACCTTGGCCTCGGCCGGGACGCCCATCACCATGAGCCCGATCGGCCGGTCAGCCCGGGCGCGCAATTCCGCGGCCCGGTCCATGAGCTCGCCCCGCTCGTGATTGGGAAACCAGGCGTCGCCGAAGGCCAGTACCCGGTCCAGCACGCCCGGTCCGTTCCCGCCCACCAGCACCGGGGGATGTGGCCGCTGGGCCGGCTTGGGCCAGGACCAGATCCGGTCGAACGCGACGTACTCGCCCGCGTAGCTGGCCTCCTCTGCGGTCCAGATCGCCTTCATAGCCTCGATCCGCTCCCGCATGATCGCCATCCGCCGCCGCGGGTCGGTCCCGTGGTTGGCCATCTCCTCCCGGTTCCAGCCTGCGCCCACGCCGAACTCGAACCTGCCGCCGGACAGGTAGTCCACGCTGGCTACCTCCTTGGCCGTGGTGATCGGGTCCCGTTCGACCACCAGGCAGATGCCCGACCCGACCCGCAGCCGCGAGGTCACGGTCACCGCCGCGGTCACGGCGACGAACAGGTCGAAGGTATGGGCGTACCGGCGCGGCAGCTCGCGCCCACCGGGCCACGGAGACTGGCGCGCGGCTGGGATGTGCGTGTGTTCGGGGAAAAACAACGACTCGTGCCCGCGCTCCTCGACCAGCCGGGCCAGGTCGGCAGGCGCGATGGCGTCGTGGGTGGGGAAGATCGCTACGCCGGTGTCCATGCCCTCAAGCCTAGGCGCGAGCCCTCAGCCGTGGTGAAGTAGGAAGCCGTGGGTGGTGTAGGAACAGGCTCTCGCGGAAGGCGCCGGTCATGACTGCTGCCGGGATCGACCTGTCGGACAGCGCGTTCTGGGGCTGGCCGCTCGCCGATCGGGCGGCGGCCTTCGCGCGGCTGCGAGCCCAGCCGCACCCCCAGTTCTATGCCGAGCCCGAAGTCCCGTTCAGCGAGCAGGGCCCCGGGTACTACGCGCTGGTGCGGTATGCGGACGTGGCCGAGGCCAGCAGGCACCCCGACGTGTTCTGCTCCGGAAAGGGCGCGACGAACATCGCGGACCTGCCCGCCGAGTTCAACGAGTACTTCGGGTCCATGATCAACATGGATGACCCCCGGCACGCCCGCCTGCGCCGTATCGTGTCCCGCGCGTTCAGCCCGCGCATGATCGCCAAGTTCGAGGCCGACGTGCGCCGCGCGGCCGCCACGACCGTCGATGACCTGCTGGTCACGGGGCCTTGCGACTTCGTTTCGCAGGTGTCGGCCCGGCTGCCGCTGAAGATCATCTGCGACATGATGGGCATCCCGGACCACCGGTACAACATGGTCCTGGCCAACACCAACATCATCTTGTCCGGCCAGGACCCGGAGTTCCTCAGCGAGGACCTCGACGTCGCGGTGACCCAGATCCTCACCGCCGGCCAGGAACTCGCCGACCTGGTTACCGGCCTGGCCGCCGCCCGGGCTCAGGACCCCGGCGACAACCTGGTCTCCGCGCTGGTGACCGCGAACATCGACGGGGAGTCGCTGACCAGCGCCGAGCTCGCTTCGTTCTTCATCCTGCTGGTGGTGGCGGGCAACGAGACCACCCGCACCGCGCTCTCGCACGCGCTGCTGCTGCTCACCGATTTCCCCGACCAGCGCGCCCTGCTCCTGGCCGAAATGGAGGGTCGGCTCGAGGGAGCGGTGGAGGAGGTCGTGCGGCACGCCTCGCCGGTCATCTTCATGCGCCGCACCCTGACCCGGGACTACTCCATGAACGGTCAGGATTACCGCGCGGGCAACAAGGTCGTGCTGTTCTACTACTCGGCCAACCGGGACGAGGCCATGTTCGCCGACCCCGAACGGTTCGACATCACCCGCTCACCGAACCCCCACCTTGGCTTCGGCGGGGCCGGCCCGCACTTCTGCCTGGGCGCCCACCTGGCCCGCCGCGAGCTGACCGTCATGCTCCGCGAACTGCTCACCCGCGTCCCGGACATCACCGCTGGCCAGCCCGACCGCCTGCTGTCCAGCTTCGTCAACGGCATCAAGCGCCTGCCCTGCCAGTTCGGCGGCTGACCCGCCGTCCGGCACCCTGAATGTCCTAACGGCCTGGTAGCAATGAGGCATGGCCAAGACAGACCGGACCGTGCCGCAGCCGCACGACCAGAGCCTGCGCGACGAGGCTGAGCGGCACTTGCGGGCGCTGGCCGGCCCGGACGCCAGGCTGCGCGACGACCAGTGGACGGCGATCAGCGCCCTGGTCACCGATCGGCGCCGGGCGCTGGTCGTGCAGCGCACCGGGTGGGGAAAGTCGGCCGTGTACTTCGTCGCGACCGCGCTGCTGCGAGCGCGCGGCGCGGGACCGACGGTGATCGTGTCACCGCTGCTCGCGCTGATGCGCAACCAGGTCGAGGCGGCCGGGCGGGCCGGGATCCAGGCCCGCACGATCAACTCCGCCAACCCGCAGGAGTGGGACCAGGTCTACGCGGAGGTCGCGGACGGCCAGGCCGACGTGCTGCTGGTCAGCCCCGAGCGCCTGAACAATCCGGCCTTCCGCGACCAGGTCCTGCCCAAGCTGACCGCGGCGGCGGGCCTGATCGTGATCGACGAGGCCCACTGCATCTCGGACTGGGGCCACGACTTCCGCCCGGACTACCGGCGGATCCGCACGCTACTGCAGGCGCTTCCGCCGGGGATCCCCGTGCTGGCGACCACCGCGACCGCGAACGCCCGGGTCACCCGCGACGTCGCCGAGCAACTCGGCGAAGGTCAAGAGTCCGGCCAGGTGCTCGTGCTGCGCGGCGCGCTGGACCGGGAGTCGCTGCACCTCGCGCTGGTCAGCCTGCCGACCCCGCACCAGCGGCTCGCCTGGCTGGCGGCCGGCCTGGCCGACGGCAGCCTGCCAGGATCCGGGATCATCTACACGCTGACCGTCGCCGCGGCGCATGAGACGGCGGCGTTCCTGCGCGACCAGGGCATTGACGTCGCCGCGTACAGCGGCCGCGACGACCAGGCGCAGCGCCTGCAGGCCGAGGACGACCTGCTGGCCAACCGGGTCAAGGCGCTGGTGGCGACCAGCGCGCTCGGCATGGGTTTCGACAAGCCCGACCTGGGGTTCGTGGTGCACCTCGGTGCCCCGCAGTCTCCGGTCGCTTACTATCAGCAGATCGGCCGGGCCGGCCGGGGCGTCGCCCAAGCGGAGGTCATCCTGCTGCCCGGTCGCGAGGACCGGGACATCTGGGCGTACTTCGCCTCGCTCGCGTTCCCGCCCGAGTACCAGGTCCGCACGGCCCTGGCCGCACTCGCCGAAGCGGGGCGCCCGCTGTCCACCACGGCGCTGGAAACCCGGATCGACCTGTCCCGGGGTCGGCTGGAGTCCATGCTCAAGGTGCTCGACGTCGACGGCGCGGTGCGCCGGACCACGGGCGGCTGGGAGGCCACCGGCCAGCCGTGGGCCTACGACGAAGAGCGATACCAGCGGGTTGCTCAGGAGCGGATCCGCGAACAGCAGGCCATGCTGGCCTACCAGACCACGGACGCCTGCCGGATGGAGTACCTGCGCCGCGAGCTCGACGACCCGGAGGCGGCCCGCTGCGGTCGCTGCGACAACTGCACTGGCCGGCGGCAGGACACCAACGTCCAGCCCGCCGCCGCGGACGCCGCGCGACAGCGGCTGCTCCGCCCCGGGGTCACGGTCGAGCCGCGACGGATGTGGCCGCCGGGGATGAAGGACCTGGGCATCTCCGGTGCGTCGGGCAAGATTTCCCAGGACCACACCGCCGAGCCGGGCCGTGTGCTCGGTCGTCTCACCGACGTCGGCTGGGGAACCACGCTACGAGCGCTACTCGCCGACCAGGCTCCGGACGAGCCGCTCACGGACCAGCTCGCCGGCGCCGTGGTCAAGGTCCTCACCGCCTGGGACTGGAGCCAGCGCCCCGCGGCCGTCGTCACGCTGCCGTCGCGCACCCGGCCGGTCCTGGTCGTGAGCCTCGGCCAGCGGATCGCGCAGGTCGGCAGGCTGCCGTACCTGGGTTCGCTCGCCTACGCCAGTCCCGACGCACCCGGCCCGCGCCGCCACAACAGCGCCTACCGGCTGTGCTCGCTGTGGCACGCGTTCACCGTCCCGGACGACCTGCGCACGGCCCTCGGCCAGCTCACCGGTCCGGTCCTGCTCGTCGATGACCGCATCGAGACCGGCTGGACCATGACCGTCGCGACCAAACACCTCCGGGAGTCCGGCGCCCCCGCCGTCCTCCCGCTCGCCCTGGCCGCCACGGTATAAGCCAGCATCACCTGGCGTAGTGGCGGACTCCCCGAGAGAAGGGCACGAGGGGTGCCATGACCGATCCGCAGCTGCGGTCCAGCCAGGACCGGATGCTCATCGTCGAGGACATGGAGAACATGCCCGACGACGAGTTCCGCTACGAACTGGATGACGGGGTGCTGATTGTGCCCAAAGCAGCCGCTGACGACACCGTATTCGCCAGTCACTCCGCTTAACTGGGTATCCCGGAGACGTCTATCAGGGCTTCGGCATTCCCGCGTACTGGATTGTCGAGCCGGACCGCGACCGTCCCGAGCTGACCGTTTTCGAGCTGCGTTCCGGCCGCTACGAGCAGGTTGCTCACGTCGCTGCCGATGAGGAGTACCACGCGGCGGCGCCGTTCGCGGTCACCATCGCGCCGTCTAGGCTCATCACGGTCGGCTGATCCACCGATCTGGCGATCATCTGGCCCGCCGTCGTTCGTCATGACAGGGAAACGGGGCCTGCCGTCAAGCATGGAGGACTGCGATGGTTATGGATCAAGTGCGAACACTGCTCACCGGCCGGGGTCTGGTCGAGTCACCGCGCCGGCACGGTGACCGGCTGTACTTTTCCGACTGGTCCGCGGGCGAGGTGCTCAGCGTCGACCTGGACGGGCACGGCGAGGTCGTGGCCCAGGTGAAGTCGCTGCCGCTGTGCACCGACTGGCTGCCGGACGGGCGCCTGGTGATCGTCTCATCCCCGGACGGCCGGCTGCTGCGCCTCGAACCCGACGGCTCCCTGGTCACCCACGCCGATCTCGGCCAGCCCGGATGGAACGACATCGTGATCGACGGGCATGGTCACATCTACGTCAACCGAGCCGGGTTCAACCCGGTGGCGGGGGAGGAGTTCCAGCCGGGCTTCGTCCACCTGGTCGCTGCCGACGGCTCGGTCCGCCAGGTGGCCGATGACATCGCGTTCCCCAACGGGATGACGGTGACCGCCGACAACTCCACCCTGATCGTCGCGGACTCCTACCGCCACCAGCTGGTCGGCTTCGACATCGGCGGCGACGGCCGCCTGTCCAGCCGGCGCACCTGGGCCGACCTGGGCGACGGCGTCCCGGACGGTATCTGCATCGACGAGCAGAACGCCGTGTGGTACGCCGACGTGCCCAACCAGCGCTGCGTGCGCGTCGCCGAGGGCGGCCAGGTGCTGCAGACCGTCCACCTTGACCGCGGCGCCTTCGCCTGCATGCTCGGCGGCCCCGGCCGGGCCACGCTGTTCATGGTCGCGGCCCGCTGGCAGGGCATGACCGGCCCGGAGATGGTCGCCCCCGGCAGCGGTCAGGTCCTGGCCATCGACGTCGAAACCCCGGGCGCCGGCTGGCCGTAGCCGCACCAGGCCCAACTAACGCCGTCGGGGGAAGGGCCGCGTCCACCACGATCCGCCGTCCGGGAGCCGTAGCGAGTCGCGGCTCAGGTCGCGCAGCAGGCGACCTTGGCCGAAGTCGACGTCGTAGCCACCGAAGAATCCGACGTTCACGATCCGGCCCACCGAGCCCGACGGGACCCGGCCCGCGCCCAGCGACCGGGTGGCAACCACCCGCGCTCCCGCATGCAGCGGCATGAGACGACCCTCCCGGTTGTCGAACGGCTAGTAATCAGACAATAATCCTCAGTAATGACAAAACAGGATTCGAGCGAGGGCAGGCCCAGGCGCCAGCCCGGCCGGCCCAGGCTCGGCACGGCGATCCACGGATACCGGTAGGGTGTGGCAGCATGCCGGCCGCCCGGCGGACGCCGCTCGTAATGTCGGCCGATCGATGAAACGGGGAGTTTTACCAGGTCATGCGCCTGACGATACGGATCGTCGCGGCGACCGCGGCTGCCATAGTCGTCGGCGGCGGCATCACCGCGTGGGCGGTTACGGACACCGGATCGCAGGCCCGGCCCGCGGCCGGACAAAGTGCCACCGGACAAAACGCGGCCAGACACAGCACCGCCGGACAAAACGTGCCCGCCACCCGCAGCGGACCAGCACCCAGCGCCCAGGCCAGCCAGCCGAATGGCCCGCTGCTCACGGTCACCGGCGCGCCGCAAGGGGTGAAGGCCAAGGGCGCGGTGCTGGCCAACGCGGCCACCGGTCAGGTGCTGTGGGGTCGCGGCCTGACCGCCGAGCGCCCGATGGCCAGCGTGACCAAGGTGATGACCGCCCTGATGGTCCTCGACAGCGGCAACCTGAACCAGGAGATCCGGGTGCCGAAGGCCGCCTTTGACTACGCCTGGAAGTACGGCGGGGAGACCGCGGCCCTGCACCCGGGCGACCATCTGACCGCGACCCAGCTGCTCGAGGCCCTGCTGCTGCCCTCAGGCGCCGACGCGGCGTACACCCTGGCCAACGCGTACGGCCCGGGCCTGCCCGCCTTCGTCGCGCGGATGAATTCGACCGCGGCGCGGCTGGGCATGACCCACACCCACTTCACCTCGCCCGACGGTCTGCCGTACCCGACCGAGACCTCCACCTATTCCACGCCCTTGGACCTGCTCACCCTCGGCCTGGCCGCCATGCGGATCCCGGCCTTCCGCTCGATCGTGGACCAGCAGTTCTACCACCTGCAGAAGGGGCCGGGGCATCACCAGTACTGGTGGGATAACACCAGCGCGCTGATGGAAACCTATCCGGGCGCGGTCGGGATCAAGGACGGGTTCACCGACGACGCCGGGCACTGCCTGCTGTTCGAGGCGGTCAAGAACGGCCGGACCCTGATCGGGGTCGTGCTGGACAGCCCGGCGAGTGGCGTAGCCGCCGGCGCCCAAGCCGCGGCGCGCATGCTGAACTGGGGCTTCGGCCTCAAACAGGCCTAACCGGGCTAAGGCTTGCGCGCGACGACCGCGTACACGTTCGAAGCCTGGGGATCGCCGTCCCGGGCGGTATCCGGGTCGGGCCGCCACTGCGGCGCCCACACCAGGCCCGGCTCGACCAGCTTGAGGTCGTCGCCGAGGAAGCCTAGGACCTCCTCGCGGGTCCGGGCGTGGATGTTGGTGGTGGTCCCGCGGTAGATCCGCTCCACCGTCTGCGCTTCGGCCGGCCTGCTGTCCGAGGTGGCGTGGGACAGGGCCAGGTAGCTGCCCGGCACCAGCGGCCTGACCAGCTGCCCGACCAGGTTGGCCGGATGGGCGGCATCGTTGATGAAGTGCACCACGGCGACCAGCAGAACGGCCACGGGCTGGCTGAAGTCGATCAGCGCGAGCAGTTCGTCGTCACCCAGGATGCTGGCCGGCTCGAGCAGGTCGCGTTCGATGATCGCGGTGTTGGGCACGCCGTTCAGCATGTTCCGCCCGTGGGCGAGCACCACCGGATCGTGGTCGACGTAGACCACCCGGACGTCGGGCTCCAACTGCTGAGCGACTTCGTGCACGTTGCCCTCGCTGGGCAGCCCGGTGCCGATGTCAATGATCTGCCGGATGCCGCACTCGCGGACCAGGTAGCGGACGGCCCGGCGCAGGAACGCCCGGTTCTCCCGGGCGAACACCAGCACGTCGGGGATGGTCGCGATGACCTGCTCGGCCGCCTTCCGGTCCACCTCGAAGTGGTCCTTGCCGCCCAGGAAGTAGTTGTACATCCGGGCCGGGCTCGGGATGTCCGGCCGGAACGTCCGGCGCCAGTCGTCGCCCGTGCTCATCGTGACTTCCTCGTCCTGGTCCCGGCGGCCGGCTGATCGACCAGCTTGACCGTGATGTCGGGACCAGAGGTCTCCACCACCCGAACCCGGGACGGCAGCAGAGCCAAGAAGGCCCGGAAGCTCCGGGCGCCGTAGTTATGCTCGTCGAAAGCCGGGTCCAGGGCCAGCATCTTGCTCTTCAGGCCGCCAGCCGTCATCGTCTCCGAGCTGGACTCCCCGAACGCCTGGACCAGCAGCTGCTCGGCCTCGCTGATGTCGAACGCCGCGATCGGCCGCGCGTCGGGCTCGACCTCCGCGACCAGCGTGCCCCAGTACTTGTACTCCGAGCACACCGAGACCAGCTTGCGGCTGGCGTTGGCCTCGGTGCCCACGCCCACCACCCACTTGCCGAACTCGCGCAGCCGCTGTACCAGCGGCGAGTAGTCGCCATCCCCGCTGACCAGGACGAACACGCTGACCTCCGGGTGGACGATCAGCGTCTCCATGGCGTCCACCGCCATCCTGATGTCCGCGGCGTTCTTGTTCTGGACGCCGACCCGGGCCACCTGGATGAGGTCCACGCCGTTCATGGCCAGGTCGTCCTGGTGGCCGCCGAAACGCGGATTGGCCCAGTCCGCGTACGCCCGGCGTACCGCCGCGGTGCCGTAGTCGCGGCATAGCCGGGTGATCGCGTCGTACGGCGCCGGGTTGGCCTGGCCGGGCAGTTCCTTGACCGCGCCCAGGACCAGGTTCTCGAAATCGACGAACACCGCGACCTGGGCCGTCCCGTCAGGTTCCATGGCGCTTAATGTACGTGGAACCGCCAGTCGTGCGGCACGCGATCCTTCGGACCGGGGACACCCTGATCGACCGGATGATGCTCGGGCGGCGCCAGTTCCGGGCCCGCGAAGGAATCCTCGGTCTCGTAGTTCCAGTACCAGTCCTCGCCCGGCTCGAAGCTACGGATGATCGGATGCCCGGTGTTCTTGGCGTGCGCGGACGCGTGCTGCGAGGGAGAGCTGTCGCAGCACCCGATGTGACCGCACTGGGCGCACCGGCGCAGGTGCAGCCACCAGCCGCCGGCCTGGTTACACTCCACGCAGCCCGTGCCGCTCGGCGGCACCGAAGGATCGATGCCCGCAATCTCCGCCATTCAGCTCTCCTCCCGGGGGGTGATCGGCAACCGGACCCGGAACCGGGTGTCGCCGGGCACCGACTCGACGACGATATCGCCGTGGTGCTTGTTCACCACGATCCGCCACGAGATATCGAGCCCGAGCCCGGTTCCCTCGCCCACCGGCTTGGTGGTGAAGAACGGCTCGAAGATCCGCTCCCGGATCTCCGGCGGCACCCCCGGTCCGGTGTCGCCGAACTCCACGCACACGAAGTCCCGGTCCCGTTGCGTGCGCACGGTCAGCGTGCCCGTGCCGCCCATGGCCGACACCGCGTTGTCGACCAGGTTGGTCCACACCTGGTTCAGTTCGCCGGCGTAGGCCGGGATGCGCGGCAAGCCCCGGTCATAGTCCTTGACCACCGCGATCCCCGGCGGGATCTTCCCGCCCAGCATGAGCAGCGTGCTGTCCAGCAGTTCGTGCACGTCCACGATCTGGTAGGGGGCCCGGTCCAGCTGCGAGTACTGTTTGGCCGCGCCGACCAGGGTGGAGACCCGGGTGGTGGAGTCCTCGATCTCGTTCATCAGCAGTTCGGTGTCCACGGTGTAGTTCAGCCACCGCAGCGCGGCCTCCAGCGTCCCCGGATCCACGGTCGCCTCGACGTGATCGAGCCAGGCCACGTCGATGCCGGCCGCGACGAACGTCGGCGCCAGGTCCCAGCCGTCGCGGCAGCCGTGGTCCTCGAGCCAGTCGCTGATCGCGTCCTCCCGGTCGGAGGCCTCCAGCGGGCTCAGCACCTGCGCCTTGGCCTTCGGTACCCGGTCGGCCGCCTCCTCCTGGAGCCGGATCAGTGTCTCCAGGCCGGTCCGGTCCCACTTCCCGGCCGCGATCATGCCCAGCTTGTGCCGCATCCCGGCCACGCGTTCGCGCAGCGCCGCCGTGGCTCGCACCGCGGCTGCGGCCGGGTTGTTCAGCTCGTGGGTCAGCCCGGCCGACAGCGATCCGAGGGCCAGCAGCCGTTCCCGCTGTCCGATGGCCTGCTGTGTGTTCTTGCTGCCGAAGAACACTCCCTCCAGCAGGTGCACCGCCATCGGGAACCACGCGTTCATCAGCTCGGCGAACGCGTCCGCGCCGAGCACGTAGAACCTGGTCGGCTCGATCGCCCGCACCGAGTTCATGTAGACCTGCTTGACCCGTTCGCCGATGTACGCGCTGAACGCCCCCGCGTACACCCCGCGCTGCGAGGTCCGGTTCACCTCGATGTCGTCCGGCCCGACCCGGCGCGACATCGCGATGGTGCCCTCGAGCAGCACGTAAAAGCAGGTGGCCGGCGCACCCTCGAGGAATACGGGCCCCGGTTCGACCAGCTCCACGTGCCCGCGCTCGCACAGCCACCGCAGCTGATCCTCGCTCAGCTTCTCGAACAGGAACAAGGTGCGCAGTTCGTCGACGCCGCACTCCAGTGCGTCGGACGGCCAGGTCTTGGCCTGGGCCCCTGCTTCGGCTGCCTCGGTCATCTCTTCTCCAGGTAACGATGCACCAGCATGACGGCCAGCGCCCCCTCCCCCACGGCCGAGGCCACCCGCTTGGCCGACTCGGCCCGCGCGTCCCCGGCCACGAACACCCCGGGCACGCTGCTCTCCAGGTGGTACGGCATCCGGTCCAGCTCCCAGCCGGCCGGCCGCTCGCCGCCGACCGACAGGTCCGGGCCCGCTATCACGAACCCTCTGGAGTCCCTTGCCACCACGCCATCCAGCCAGTCGGTCAGTGGCGCTGCGCCGATAAACAAGAACAGCATCTGCGCGTCCACCATTTCCGTGTCGCCGTTGGCGGTGTTGCGCAGCCGCAGCCGCTCCAGGTGATCCTCGCCCTCGGCCCCGATGACCTCGGTACAGGTCCGCACGGAAATGTTCCCGATCTCGCCGATCTGCTTGATCAGGTAATAGGACATGGACTTTTCCAGCGACGACCCACGGACCAAGATGGTTACCGACTTAGCGTGCCGCGCCAGGTACACCGCGGCCTGCCCGGCCGAGTTCGCCCCGCCCACGATGTAGATGTCCTGTCCTAGGCACGCGGTCGCCTCGGTAAGCGCGGACCCGTAGTACACCCCGCGTCCGGTCAGCCCCTCCAGGCCCGGCGCGTCCAGCCGCCGGTAGGACACGCCGGTGGCCAGGATGACCGTGTGCGCGTCGATCGAGCCGCCATCGGCGAACGTAACCCGGCGGGCCGAGCCGCACACCTCCAGCCGGGTCACGTCGCGGGTGGTCAGCACCTCGGCGCCGAACTTGCTCGCCTGGCGCCGCGCCCGGTCGGTCAGCTGCGCCCCCGACACCCCGTCCGGGAACCCCAGGTAGTTCTCGATCCGCGAGCTCTGGCCGGCCTGCCCGCCGGTGGCCAGCCGCTCCACCAGCACGGTGCGCAGCCCTTCTGAGGCGCCGTACACCGCCGCGCCCAGGCCGGCTGGCCCGCCGCCGATCACGATCAGGTCATAGAAGTCCTGGGACGGGTTGGTGGCCAGGCCGACCCGGCTGGCCAGCTCGGCGTCGGTCGGCTCGATCAGCGGATCGCCCTCCGGCGTGATCACCACCGGCAGCGACTGGCCGTCGGCGCCCGCCGCGGCCAGCAGCCGCTCGCCTTCCGGCTCGTCGGACGCGTACCACCGGTAGGGCACCTGATTGCGGGCCAGGAACTCGCGGACCTCCGAGGATCCGCGCCGACCAGCGGTGCCCGATGACCTTGGTCTCGGGTACCGGGCGGTGATCCGAGCAGAGCCACGCCTCCAGCAGCGTGTCCACTACCGGGTACAGCTTTTCCTCCGGCGGGTCCCACGGCTTGAGCAGGTAGTGGTCCAGGTCGACCACGTTGATGGCGTCGATGGCCGCGCCGGTGTCGGCGTACGCGGTGAGCAGCACCCGGCGCGCGCCGGGGTAGATGTCCATGGCCTGCTCGAGGAACTCGATCCCGTTCAGCTCCGGCATCCGGTAGTCGGCCAGGATCACCGCCACCAGGTCCCCGCGCAGTTTCATCTGCCGCAGTGCGTCCAGCGCCGCCGACGCCGACTCGGCCCGCACGATCCGGTACCGTTCGCCGTAGCGGCGGCGCAGGTCGCGGGCTACCGCGCGGGACACGCCCGGGTCGTCGTCAACGGTCATGATCGCAGTGCGGATCGTCTCGTCCTGGGCGGTCATACCGCCCATAGTAGGTCGGCTCCGTGACGGTACCGCCGCAGGTGCCCGCTGACCGCCTCGGACTCCGATTTTTCGGCCGAACGGACCGTGGTGCGTGCCCGCCTACCTAGCGGCGCCGCTGCGGATGGGAAAGACTTAAGACCGAGCCACTCCGAAGGAGGTCACCATGGCACCTGATAACCCCGATGTGATCGGCAGGGAGGGCAGCTCGGATGAGCTGGGCAGGGAGGGCAGCTCGGATGAGCTGGGCAGGGAGGGCAGCTCGGATGAGCTGGGCAGGGAGGGCAGCTCGGATGAGCTGGGCACGGAGGGCAGCTCGGACGAGCTGGGCGCGGAGGGCAGCTCGGATGAGCTAGGCCCCGAAGCGGGCGGCACCGACGTGCTGGGTCACGGGTAGCTGAGTTCAGCGCAGGGTCAGTAGCTGGCGGTAGAACCGCCGTTCGATCTGCCAGCCGCCGGGCGGCGGATCGGCTTCGCTGTCGATGGGCACGAACGTGAGCTGGTAGTCCTGCATGGCCGGGCGGCCCCGCGCGTCCCAGTCGCGGTACCGCCGGTCGAGCTCGCGGGCCAGCGATGCGTCTTTCCACCACCTGATCCCGTCCGGCGCCAGCGCGGCCCAGCCCTTCGGGCCGTCACTGAGCGCGGGACCTTCCGGGGCAGGGCACGCCCGGCGGTCCTCCAGCCCGAGGAAGAACAGGAAGTCGCTCTCCTGGTCGGTGAGTCCCATCGGCTCGTCCGGCCCCCGCGCAGCGAACCGCGGGCCCCCGGGTTCGCGGACCACTTCGGCCGGGTCGACCAGGCTCACGCCGACCTCCCACCGCTCTTCGATGTGCAGCGGACCGCGCACCGGGATGAACCCGGTCCGCAGCACCACCCGGCCGCGCAGCGCGTCGCCGTCCTGGTGCAGAAGGACCAGGGGATGACCGCTAGCCTGCTCCAGCGGCACCAGCATGGCCCCGCCGTCGGCCAGTTGTTCAGCCCAGCGCGGCGACAGGTCCGAGCAGCCCACCGTGGCCACGATCCGCTCGAACGGCGCTCGTTCGGCCACACCCTCGAAACCGTCGCGGACCAGCACCGTGATGTCCGGGTAACCGGCGCCGGCCAGCAGCCGCCGCGTCTGGGTCACCACATCCTCGAGCACGTCCACGGTGACCACCAGGCGCTGGTCGCCGACCACCTCGGCCAGCAGCGCCGCGTTGTAACCGGTGCCCGCTCCCACCTCGAGGACCTTCATCCCCGGGCTGAGGTCGAGGAGCTCGAGCATCCTGGCCACCAGCGTCGCCTGCGAGGTAGAACTGGCCGGCCGCCCGTCGATGTACCGGGTGGCCAGCGCGGTGTCGGCGTAGATGAGCGCGAGATGATCGCGCCGCGGCCGCCCGGGGTCGTGCTTGACGGTCTGGCGGCCCTCGGCGTCGCGATAGTAGAACGTCTCCAGCAGACGGTGCCGCTCGACCGTGCCCAGGGCTCGCTGCACCGCCGCGGACTCCACCGCGCCCGCCGCCTTGAGCTCGTCGACGTACCGCTCGACCATGGCCCGGACCTCAGCGTCGCTGGCGACACCTTCCGGGGCCGCTGGCCCTCGGTCACCCGGCGTCCTGCTCCAGGGCCGCGCGCAGGGACGCCATGCCGCGTGCGGTATGGCTCTTTACCGCACCGCGGCTGATTCCCATCGTGGCGGCGATATCCGCCTCGGACAGGTCCGCGTAATAGCGCAGGACGATGGCCTCCCGCTGGCGTTCGGGCAGGTCGCGGAGTGCGGCGATGACCGCGGACCGCTCGAGCAGCGCCATCGCCCCGTGCTCGGCGCTCGGCATGTCCGGCGCTGGCTTGGGCGCGTTCTTCTCCACCACCAGCCGGTGCCGCAGCACCGAACGGGCCCGGTTCACCACGGCCTGCCGCAGATAGGCCAGGGCCTTCTCGGCGTCCTTCAGGCGCTGCCATCCGTCGTGCATGGCGATGAAGGCGTCCTGCACGACCTCCTCGGCGGTCGGGATGTCCCGGACCAGCATGGCGGCCAGCCGGACCAGCGACTTGTACTGCACGGAGTACAGCTCGATGACCGCGAGCTCGGCGTTCCATTCGCGCGGTTCGGTGGCCACGGGGCGCAGCGGCATGGTGGCGTCCGCGGCCAGGACGCCCGCCGCGGCGTCGACCTGTCCGCCCAGCCAGGTCCGGTACCGGTCCAGGCCTGCCTCGGCGTCGTACTCGGCGGCGAACTGCGGCTCCCGGACCTCGGTGACCTGCTGGTACAGGCGGGACAGCAGCGCATCCTGGTGCGCGCTTATATCGCCGCCGCCCCTCACGACGAGGCTCCTTCCGGGTCGTCATGGCCGAATGGGTGGTCAGGCCCCAGTTGCTCGATCAGCTTACGTCGTGCCCGGTGCAATTGGGCAGCCACCGTGGACTCGGCGATGCCCAGGACCGCGGCTATCTCGGCTTCCTTCATGCTCAGCTGCCAGCGGAGCACGGCCACCACGTGCTGCCGTTCCGGCATCTCCTGGATGATGCGCCAGCATCGTTCCAGCGCGATCGCGGTGAAGGCCTGTTCGGAAGGGTCAGCCTGAATCTCCCGGTAGCGGGCCTCGATCTTGGCCAGCCGCTCGCGGAACGCGGCCTCACGGCGGAACCCGCTGGCCGCGAGGTTGGCCAGCATGCTGCGCAGCCAGCTCCGCCGCTGCTCCTCGGCCAGGCCGCGCAGCGTATCCCAGGCCCGGGCCGCGGCTTCGAAGGTGGCCTGGACCAGGTCCTCGGCCAGCGCGCGGTCCTCGCGGACCAGCACGCAGGCGAAGCCGAACAACCTGCTGGCGTGCGCCTGGAAACAGGCGGCCAACTCGTCGGCGTCGTGTGGCGTGATCTTGCGATCATCATCCACCGCCCACCTCCGTGCCCATGGCTGCCAGTATCGTCGCCGTGCCGACTAGAGCGCGGCACTGGTCACGGGCGCAAAGGTAGTCGAAGGTCGAAGGTATCGCCGCGGGACAGCGAAGAATCACGCAGCTAAGTCGCATGGCGACCCTAAAACCTTTACCCGGTCGGCTCCGCTGCCGTCAAGGCGTCCAGCACGCGCACCACGTTCGCGGCCAGGTCGTCGGCCGCCTGCTCGTCCCCGGCCAGCTGATGCAGCAGGGCCCGCTGGAACAGGCCATCGAGCATCGCGTAGGCCACGCCGGGGGAGACCGGGATGGTGATCCCGGCGAACTCGGCGTAGCGGCTGATCAGCCGCCAGATCATCTCCTCGCGGCGCTGGTCGATCTCCAGCACGTCGGCCCGGAAGGACTCTTCGAACAGGCTCTGATTGCGCAGGTCGTACCACAGCCGGTGCATGAGCGCATCGGCGCGCAGCGTCTGGGCCATCGCGGCGCTGAACTCGCCCTTGAGCTCCTCGGCCGAGGCCGCCGTGGCCACGATCTCGTCGTAGCGGGTCACGCACGCGGCCTCGTACTGGCGTACGCCCTGGGTGATCAGGTCCTGCTTGTCGCTGAAGTAATAGTGCAGCACGCCGTGAGAGAACTGGGAGTTCTGCGCGATCTCCCGCAAGCTGGTCCGCGCGTAGCCGAGCTCGGCCAGCGTGTGCAGCGCGGCGTCGGCCAGCTGCGCCCGCCGCTCGGCGAATTTGTCGACCTGCCGGCGGGAGACCCGCTCCCGGTTCGTCTCCGCCCCGCGGACTGCCCCGCCCGCGCGGTGCCCGGCATTCTGGTCGGCGATCTGATTAGCCACTTGACAAGTGTCCAAGAAAGTCTTGACGGTTGTCCAGATCCCATGACACTGTGACCTACGTCGCATGGCCTGGGGTTACCGTCGTCTCGAGGAGGAGATGCAGCATGAGCGTGTTCGACCTGACCGGACGCAAGGCCCTGGTCACCGGCGGCGCCCGCGGCCTGGGTGCGGGGATGGCCGAGGCGCTGGCCCGGGCCGGTGCGGCCGTGGCCATCGGCGACATCCGCGACGACCTGGGCCAGGCCACCGCTGACGAGCTGAAGAAGTCCGGCGCCACCGCCGCCTTCGTCCCGCTGGACGTGTCCAACGACGCGAGCTGGGAGCTGGCGATCGCCAATACGATCAGCGAGCTCGGCGGCCTGGACATCCTGGTCAATAACGCCGGCGTCGAGATCACCAGCCTGATCGTGGATCTGAACCCGGACGACATCCACAAGATGCTCGAGGTCAACGTGCTCGGTACCTCGCTGGGCATCAAGCATGCGTTCCGCGCCATGCGCCCGGGCGGTCCGGCCTGCCGCGGCGGCGCGGTGGTCAACATCGCCTCGGTCGCGGCCACCATCGCCTTCCCCGGCATCGCCGTCTACTCCGCCACCAAGTCCGCGGTCGACCGGCTGACCCGGGTCGCGGCCATGGAGTCCGGCAAGCTCGGCTACGCCGTCCGGGTGAACTGCGTCTACCCCGGGCTGGTCCCCACCGAGATGGGCAACCAGCTGGCCCAGGACGTGGTGACCTGCGGGCTGTTCCCGAGCGTGGAAGA
The DNA here is from genome assembly GCA_963787645.1 of uncultured Actinomycetes bacterium. GTDB lineage: Bacteria > Actinomycetota > Actinomycetes > Streptosporangiales > Streptosporangiaceae > Palsa-504. The sequence continues at coordinate 706,509 of CAWBDS010000002.1, forward strand.
AGCGATCGGTACCGTGGTCAGCCTCACCCCGCAAGGCCGCCTGGGCGAGGTCGCGGACATGGCCGACGCGGTAGTGTTCCTCGCCTCGGACGCGTCCCGCTTCATCACCGGCGCGGGCCTGCCCGTCGACGGCGGCATGGGTATGTAATTCGCGCGATCGTGGGTCAAAATCCCTGCTATCACGTGGATAACGACCCACGGTAACGGCCAGGACGGGCTATGCGGCTGATTGACTACCTCGACAAGGGTGCCTCCCTCGGCCCGGAGGCGCCCTGCCTGACCACGGCCGGGCGCACGCTGACCTACTTCGACGTCCAGCGGCTGTCCTGGCGGATCGCCCGCGCCCTGGACCGGTCGGGCATCGGTCCCGGCGACCAGGTTGCCATCTTGTCCGCGAACGACCCGACGGCGTTCGCCTGCGTGTTCGGCATCTCCCGGGCCGGCGCGGTACGGTGCCCGGTCAACCCGCGCAACGAGGCGGCGGAGAACCGCGATCTGCTCGACTCTTTCGACTGCGCCTGCCTGATCTACCAGGCCGCCTTCGCCCCGCTGGTGGCCAAGATCCGCCCGGATCTGCCCAAGCTCACCACCTTGGTCTGCCTGGACGGCGAGCCCCCCGGCGCCACGCCCTTCGAGGCGTGGATCGGCCCCGAGGCCGCCGAGCCATGGCAGGCCGAGCCAGCCGGCGAGCTGGTCATGCTGGTCGGCACCGGGGGCACCACCGGACGCCCCAAGGGCGTGATGCTCACCGGCCGCAATATCGAGACCATGTCCGCGCTGACCCTGATGAGCTATCCGTTCGGCCCGCGCCCGCGATACCTGGCCCTGGCCCCGCTCACCCACGCGGCCGGCGTGCTGTGCTTCCCGGTCATGACCTTGGGCGGCGAGATCGTCATCATGTCCAAGCCGGACCTGACCGAGTTCCTGGCCCTGATCGAGCGGCACCGCGTGACGCACACGTTCCTGCCGCCGACGCTGATCTACCTGCTGCTCGACCACCAGGACCTGGCCCGGACCGACCTGACCAGCCTGCGCTGCCTGTGGTACGGCGCGGCGCCCATGTCGGTCAGCCGGCTGACCGAAGCCCTGCAGAAGATCGGGCCGGTGCTGGGCCAGTTGTTCGGCCAGTCCGAAGCGCCGATGATGATCTCCACCCTGGCCCCGGCCGAGCACTTCCGCGAGGACGGCTCGCTGGCCACCGAGCGCCTGTCCTCGGCCTGCCGGCCCACCCCGCTCACCGCCGTGGCGATCATGGACGACCAGGGTCACCTGCTGGGCCGGGGCGAGCGCGGCGAGATCGTGGTGCGCGGCTCGCTGGTCATGGCCGGCTACTACCAGAATCCGCAGGCCACCGCGGAGGCCACTCGCCACGGCTGGCACCGCACCGGGGACATCGGCTACCTCGACCAGGACAACTTCCTGTTCATCGTCGACCGGGCCAAGGACATGATCATCACCGGCGGCTTCAACGTCTATTCGGCCGAGGTCGAGCAGGCGCTGCTGGCTCATCCGGCCGTCCAGGACTGCGCCGTCATCGGCCTGCCCGACGAGAAATGGGGCGAGCGCGTGACCGCGGTCCTGCAGTTGCGTCCCGGGCAGGCCGTGACCACCGATGAGGTGCGGGCCTTCGTCAAGGACCGCCTGGGCAGCGTCAAGGCTCCCAAGCAGATCGAGGTCTGGCCAGACCTGCCCCGCTCCAAGGTCGGCAAGGTACTCAAGCCCGAGATCAAGGTCCAGCTGCGCGCCGCCGAAAGCACCCCGCCCAGCTGTCCCCGTTACCCGCCCGCTAGTCCCGCTGCCCCCGCTGGCCCCGCTAGCCCTACCGTCCCGGACCGCTGCGGAATTAATTAGCCGAGCTAAGGGTATATACTTGCCATCAAGCAAGTAAATTTCCATGATCGGGAGCCCGTGCACCTCATCCCTGCGGCCGTCCGCCTGCGGTTCCGGCCCCGGCAGATGCTGTCATCGCTCCGGCAGCGCAACTACCGGCTGTTCTTCTTCGGGCAGCTCGTCTCCGTGGCCGGGACGTGGATGCAGACCGTGGCCCAGTCCTTCGTCGTGCTGGACCTCACCCACAGCGGAACCCAGCTCGGCCTGACCACCGCGGCCAGGTTCCTGCCCATGTTCCTGTTCGGCCCGCTGGGCGGGGTGTTCGCCGACCGGATGGACAAGCGGCGGGTGCTGTTCCTGACCCAGGCGCTGTCCGGGCTGCTCGCGGCGGCCTTCGCCATTCTGGTCGGCACCGGCTCGATCCGACTGTGGGTGGTGTACCTGCTGGCGGTGGCGCTCGGCTTCGTCAACGTGTTTGACAACCCGGCGCGGCAGGCCTTCATCTCCGAGATGGTCACGCCCGAAGACCTGCCGAACGCCGTGACGCTCAACTCGGTCGCGATGAACATGGCCCGCGTGTTCGGCGCCGCGCTGGGCGGGGTGCTCGCCGCGGCCATCGGCCTGGCCTTGTGCTTTGCCTGTAACGCGGTGTCGTTCGGCGCCGTCCTGATCTCGCTCGCGGCCATGCGCCGGTCCGAGCTGTTCCCCGCCACGCGGGTTCCGCGGCGCAAGCGGCAGGTCCGGGCGGCCTGCGCTACGTGCGCGGCACCCCCGAGCTGCTCATCCCGCTGATCATGATCGCGGTCATCGGCACGCTGGCGTGGGAGTTCCAGGTCTCCCTGCCGCTCATGGCGAACCAGGTGTTCGGCGGCGGGGCCGCGGCCTACGGCGTGATGGCCTCGGTCATGGGCGTGGGCGCGGTGGTCGGCGGACTGATCTCCGCGGCCCGCCCGCGTCCCCGCGTCCGGGCCCTGTGCCTGGCCGCCATCGGCTGGGGCATCGCCATCCTGGCCGCGGCGGCCGCGCCCAGCCTGCCGCTCGAGCTGGCCGCCCTGGTCTTCGTCGGCTACGGCAGCATCACGTTCAACTCGCTGGCCAAGACCACCCTGCAGCTCGCGGCCAAGCCGACCATGCGCGGCCGGGTCATGGCCTTGTGGGCCCTGGCCTGGCTGGGGTCCACGCCCATCGGCGGTCCCATCGTGGGCTGGGTCGGCCAGGACGTCGGAGCCCGGTGGGCGCTGGTCGTCGGTGGCGTGCCCACCCTGGTCTGCGGGATCTTGGCCCTGCCCGCCCTGGCCCGCATCGACCGGCGGCGCACCCGCGAGGCGCCGCCCGAGCCAGACAGTCCTGACCAGAACGCGCCAATGGGCGTCACTACTGACGAACCCGTCATTCTGGGCCGCCGGTAATCGTAGGCTCTAAGCACCATGACAGTAACCGCCGGTGACCTTGACGCTGCGATCGCGTGCATCATGAGCAGGCTGCTGCCGCTGACCGACCGGGACTGGTCGGTGCGAGCGGGCAGCCTGGAGTGGGACTGCTGGCATACCGCCGAACACATCGGCGACTGCCTGCTCTCCTACGCCTGGCAACTCGCCGTCCAGCCCACCGGGCGCTACGTCCGGGCCGTGGCCACCGCCGAAAAGGACGCCTCCCCGGCCGAGGTGCTGGAGTTCGCCGTGACCGGCGGCCGGATCCTGGCCTCGATGGTGCGCACCTCGCCCGCGCACGTCCGCGCCTTTCATCCGGCCGGGAACGCCGACCCGGAGGGCTTCGCCGCGCTGGGCTGCAACGAAGCGCTGTTGCACGGCAACGACATCGCGCAGGGCTTCGGCCTCAGCCTCGACCCGCCCCGCGATGTGTGCCGCCGAGTCCTGGCCCGGCTCTATCCCCAGGCCCCGACCGAGGTCGCGGACACCGATCCGTGGACCTCGCTGCTGTGGACCGGCGGCCGGATCCAGCTGCCCGGCCACCCGGCCTCATCCTCGCGCTCCCACCCCGCCCCCCTCACCAGCTGACCCCCGCCCCGCCCCACCGCCCGCGGCCAGCCAGCGGGGTGAAACTGGCAATCCACCACACCCTAATGCAATGCCGCTTAGCTTAAGTCGATCATGCTGCGACCTGGGCGGTTACCGGGTTGGCGAGCCGGATTGTGGGCGGCCCGTGGTGACGGGTGCCGGTATCGGCGGGGCGTTTGACGCGGTAGTCGTTGTGCCTGGCCCGTTTGACGGCGCGGGGATAGGTCCGGTGCCGGCGCGGCGGGTTCAGGTTGCGGGGCCGGGTGATCTCGGCCAGGACCTGGGCCAGCCGCGGCGCGGACTGGTCAGGGGGGAAAAGCCGGGCCGGCGGCCCGGCGGATGATCCGCAGCGTGCGGGTGAACTTGACCCGGTCCGGGTCCAGGCCGGCCGCGGTGGCAGCCGTGCAGATCAGCGCGCTGATCGCGTAATGGGTCAGCAGGTAACCCCAGATCTCCTGCTCGGCCATCGCCGGGGACTGCGACCGCAGCACCTGCCCCGGTCCGCGCAGCGACGTCTTGAGCTGGGCATTGCCGGCCTCGTGCTCCCACCGCTGGTGATAAGCCTGCGCCAGCTGCGCCGCGGAGGCCTGCCGCAGGTCGGTGATCGTGGTGACCAGCGCGATCAGCTCATCGTCCCCGTCCCGGTCGGTGACCTCGTACTCGATCACCCGGATATACCGGCCCGCGGCGGGGTCCAGGTCCTCCCCGCGGGCCGCGGCCTCCAGCAGGGTTTCCCGCGTGTTCCCCAGGACCTTCGGGTTGATCAGCACCGACCGCCAGGACCCGTCCGGCAGCAGCTCCAGCACCGGCAGCCCGATATTGGCCTTGACCCGCCACAGCAGCGCCGCCCCGGTATCTGCCGCGGTGCACCAGTCCGCCCAGGAGTAAAACCCCCGGTCCGCGATCAGCAGCCAGCCCGGTTCCAGCTGCGCCAGCAGCGGCCGGGCCAGCGCCTGCTCACCGGTGCCCTTCCCGGCCGCCGACGGCCCGACCGCGGCCAGCACCGCCGCATGCGAGGCGCACTCGGCCACCGTCACCACCCGCGCCTTCGGGAACGCCGACCCGTCCGGGCCGCCCTTAGCCCCGAACACCGCCCGGTTCTCCGCCGTGTCCGGGACATCCCACTCCATCCCGTCCACCGACATCAGCCGCCACGACCCCAAGAACGCCCCCGCCGTGTCCAGATCCGCGACCGGCCGGGCCACCTGCCAGAACAGCTCCGCCATCGGCTCAGCACCCAGCCGCTGCCGGGCCTGGGTGATCCCGCCCGAGGTCGGCACCTCCCAGCCGTCCTCCCAGGCCCCCCACCCCCGCAGCGTCCCCGTCAGCCGGGCCGCGACCTCCTCATAGTCCTCGGCGGCGAACAGCGCCAGCGCCATCACCAGGTAGACCACCACATGCGGCGGCAGCTTCCCCCCGGCCCGCCGCGCGCCCTTCCCGGTCACCGCCACAGCGTCATCGACCGCGTCCCGCGGCACCGCCGCCGCCAGCACCCCCAGCGACATCCAGTCTGTCAGCGAACCCCCGGCCACCACGCCAGTCTGCGTCATGACCCGCGATCATGCCCCGCCCCGGCCACCCACCGCCGCAGAAGCCGCCACAAAACCAAGATCAACTTAAGCTAAGCGGCATTGCACCCTAATGTGGTGGATCCCGGGTTTCACTCCGTCTGGTTGCCCGGGAGCAGCGTCCCGCCAGTCGCTCTGTGCTTCCGCTGTTTCAGGAGCACTGCTGGTAACACGGGTGCCGGTGGCGGAAGCGGCAGGCCCGGTCAGGACCGGCGCTCACCGCACTACCCAGCCGCCCGGCCGGGGCTAGCGCTCGTATGAGCCGGGCGTCCAGGCGCGGGTGCTGACCCCGATCGCGTTCCAGGCGTTGATCGTGACGATCAGGCTGACCAGGGCGCCGACCTCCTGCGGGCTGAACTCGGCGGCCACGGCCTGGTAGGCCTCGTCGGGTACGTGCGTGTCGGCCAGCAGCGTCACTGCTTCGGTGAAGGCCAGCGCGGCGCGCTCGCGGGCGGTGAAGTACGGCGTCTCAGGCCAGGCGGGCAGCGCATAGATGCGCTGCTCGGTCTCGCCGATCGCGCGCGCGTCCTTGGTATGCATGTCGATGCAGTAGGCGCAGCCGTTGAGCTGCGAGGCGCGGATCCGGATCAGCTCGCGCAGCCGGGGGTCGATCTCCGCCTTGTCGAGTTCCTTGGTCGCGGCCTGGTCCAGGTGCGCCATCGCGCGGGCGAAGCCCGCGGCCACGGTGTCGAAGTCCAGCCGGACCGGTATCTGCGTGGTGTCGTTCGTCATCGTCATGACCCCCACGTTACGGCGGTAAGCGGCCCAGGATAAGGTCCACTTCTATGTCAGAAACATGGGCCAAATCGGCTAGCCAACCAGATCCAGCCGAAGAGTCCATTGCCGCACCGCCGAAGGCCGGCGTCGACCTGCACCTGGACCTGCCCGGCCTGCATGGCTCCCGGATCCGGGCCGGCCTGGAGGCGGCGCTACGCGACGCCATCAGGACCGGCCGCCTGGGTCCCGGCACGCGACTGCCGTCCTCGCGCGCCCTGGCCGCCGACCTGGGCCTGGCCCGCAACACGGTGGCCGAGGTGTACAGCCAGCTGGTCGCCGAGGGCTGGCTGACCGCCCGGACCGGTTCGGGCACCCTGGTCGCCGAACGTACCGCCGCTGGCCCCAGTCCGGGTCCGCAGGCCCGTCCCGAGGTCGCCGCTCCTCGCTACGACCTGCGTCCGGGCGTCCCGGACCTGTCCGCCTTCCCGGCCGCCGCGTGGCTGGCCACGGCCCGCAAGGTGCTGGCCGCCGCGCCGCGTTCGTTCCTGGATTACGCCGATCCGCGCGGCCTCCCGCGACTGAGGATCGCGCTGGCCGGCTACCTGGCCCGAGCCCGGGGCGTGACCGCGGACCCCAGCCACATCGTGATCTGTGCGGGCTTCGCGCATGGGCTGTCGGTCATCTGCGCCGCCTTGCGCGCGGCCGGCGCGGCCACGCTCGCCGTGGAGGCGTACGGCCACCAGGCCCACCGGAACCTCGCCCAGCGGCAGGGCCTGCGCCTGCGCCCGCTGCCGGTGGACGACAGCGGCGCCGTGCTCAGCGTCGCCGACGCCGCGGACGCCGCGCTGCTCACCCCGGCGCACCAGTTTCCGCTGGGCGTAACGCTGCATCCGCGGCGTCGCCGGGAAGCGGCCCGCTGGGGCGGGGTGATCATCGAGGACGACTACGACGGGGAGTTCCGCTACGACCGGCAGCCGGTCGGCGCGCTGCAGGCCCTCGCGCCCGATCACGTGATCTACGCCGGCACGGCGAGCAAGAGCCTGATCCCGGCCCTGCGCCTCGGCTGGCTGGTCGTCCCGCCGCGACTGCTGGACGCGGTGGCCGCCCAGTTGACCGCGGGGCCCTCGGGCCTGGACCAGCTCATCTTGGCCGACTTCATCGACTCCGGCGACTATGACCGGCAGGTTCGCCGCACCAGGCTCGCCTACCGCCGCCGCCGCGACCGTCTGGCCGCCGCCCTGAGCGCGCAGCACCGGCACGTCACCGGGATCGCGGCCGGGCTGCACGCGGTCCTCGACCTGCCCGGCGCCGACACCGAGCACCGGCTCATCGGCCGGGCCGCCGAGCACGGACTGGCCCTGCAGGGCCTGGAAAGCTTCCGGGCCTCGGGAGTCGACGCCGACCGGGCGGGCCTGGTCATCGGCTACGGACGCCCACCCGAGCACGCCTACACCACGGCCTTGGCCCGGCTCTGCGCGGTCCTGGAACCAGAGGTCACCCGCCGGACGGGGGCGGCGGCTCCAGCGACGCCGCATCCAGGAACGGGGTGACCGCGGCGGCCAGCTCCGGGGCGGCGAAGATGTCGTAGTGCGTGCGGCCGGGCAGGACGGCCAGCCGGGCCACCGAGCGGGCCGAGCCGTCCCAGTTCGCGTCGCGCAGCCCGCCACCGAGCAGCGCGTAGAACTCCACGATGTGCGCCGGGCGCACCGCGTCGGCGTCCGCGTAGACCAGCATGACCGGCGCGGTGATCGCGGCCACCTCCGCCGACCAGTCGTAGTCGCGGCGCAGCAGCTCGCCGGTCTTATCCAGCAGCACCGGCCAGTCTTGCACCCGCGGGGCGACCCGGGCGTAGAGCTCGTAGACCGGGGACTGCTTCATCGGTTCGGCCAGCGCCGGCCCCATCGCGTCCATCCCGGCCAGGCTCTCCGGATACCAGCCGTCCCGCCGGCACGGGATCGACGCGATGACCAGGCGGCGGACCAGGTCCGGGTGCTGGATCGCGGTGCGCAGGGCGGTCAGCGCCCCGAACGAGTACCCCATCACGTCGGCCTGGCCCAGGCCGAGGTGAGAGATGAGCCCGGCCACGTCGTCGCCCAAGGTCTCGTACCGCAGCGGCCGGTCCACGTCCGCGGTGTGCCCGTGCGCCTGCAGATCGACCGTGATCACCCGGCGGCCGGCGGCCAGCACCGGCAGGATCGGGGCGTACATGCCGTCCGATCCCAGCCCGCCGTGCAGCAGGATCAGCGGCCGGCCCGAGCCGTGCTCTTCGTAGTACAGCGACACGCCGTTCACGTCCGCGTAGCTCATCATGCCTGCCTTTCTCGTCGGATACGCGTACAACGGCCAGGCGTCGCGGAACTCATCGGTGCGCCGGTTAGCGCTTCTCGGCCAGCGTGTGGAGGATGTCGTGCCGGTCGGCGCCGGAAGCGAACAGGCGGCGGGCCTCGGCGAAGGTCTGCGCCGGATCGCCGGCCCAGAGTTCGGCGACCACCCGCTGTACCGCGGCCATGAACTCCTCGCCGGTCAGGCCGGCGTGCGGCGTGCACTCGGCGAACTCGGCCTCGATGAGCCCGCGGCGGACCGCCGGGTCGCCCACGTCCACCGGGCCGCCATCGGCGCTGGGCAGCGGCACCGCGAACAGGCGGCGCGCCGCGTGGGCGGCCAGCTCGGACACGTCGGCGTCGCTAACCGCCAGATCGGACAGGTAGCTGCGGGCGGTGACCGCTTGCGGGTCGTCGTAGGCCGCCCCGAACCGGCCGAATACCCCGGGCAGCGCCTCGGCCAGGCGGGCGGTCGCGGCTTCGTCCAGGCGGCGGTGCTCCGCCGACCAGCGCGTCCACGCGGTCACCGTCGGCTCCAGGTGCTGGCGCTGCGCGGCGGACACGCTGAAGATGCTCGGCACGTGGCCGAGCAGCAGGTACGCGATCTTGCGCGGGCCGATCTGGCCGGGCGGCTCGCCGGGGACGCGGCTGCTGTAACCGGTAAGCACCTCGGCCCAGAACCGGGTGGCGTCCTCGTCGGCCGCTACCGCGTCGGCGGCCAGCGGGCTCTTGAGGAACTCATCGACCGCGGCCGCGCGGTCGGCGGCGGTGAACACCGGGGCGGCCGCGGCGTCCTCGGCGGGCAGCCGCCGGACCCGGGACCGGGCCACCGGCAGGTACGCCACCGTGTCGACCGGCGCGCCCTGGTCGGCTTCGTCTTCGCCGCGGGCCAGCGGTCCCTCGAGCCTGCGGCGCGCCTCGGCCAGGCTGATCTGCTCGGTGCGGTCGAACGGGTCGTCCTGCCGGTCCATGGCCTCGATCAAGCTGGCCGCGTTGACCGCCACGCCGGCCGCGACCGCGACCGGGATGCTGGTCAGGTCGATCTGGCCCACGATGCCGTGCTCCGCCTCGCCGTAGCGGAACGTCACCGCGATGGCCTCGTCGTCGCCGAACACGTCATACCGCCGCCAGGCCCGGTCCGGAACCGCCTTGCCGGCCCCGGTCACCCAGTCCGGCGGGTAGATGCCCGCCTCGGTCAGCCGGGCCAGCGCCTGGCTGGCTGCCCGCTTGGTGGCTGGCGAGCCCAGCGACATCAGCAGCCGCAGCACCGCGGCGCCCTCCGGCGAGGGCTGCCGGATCGCCTCCTCCACCAGCACCTTGGAGATAAACGCCTGCGCGTCCTCGGGCGCCAGCCGCCCCACTCGCGGCAGGGCCATGCAGGTCGCCGCCTCGAGTTCGGCGCGCAGCAGATCACCGGTGGCCACCGCCTGCCACAAGCTGCCCATCATCCGTTCGACGAGCGTGCCGGGATCTTCGCGCCCCGGGGCGGCGGTACGGCGGGTTGGCCTGGTCTTCTTGCTCACCCGCGCCATCCTACGGCGCTGCTACGCCAACCCGACCGCGCGAACCTCGCCGACCACGCCGTCGCCCCCGGCCACCGGGACGGCGGCCAGGTCGTCCGGCACGTCGGCGCCCAGCAGGCGCAGGGTCGTCACCGTGACCGGGGTACGGGGCCGCTGCGCGCCGTCGTCGATCTTGACCGCGCCCGCCCGGCCGTCAGCGAGCGCGAACGCGTCCACTCCCTCGGCGCCGCTCTTGACCAGCAGGCCCGGCACCGCGGTCATCAGCCGGCGTTCGTCCCGGTCGGTGCCGCTGGTCCATTCCGGGTACGCCCGCATGGCGTCGGCGATCCGGCGCTCCGGCGTCCCGGGCTCGGCCAGCACCAGCGTGCGGAACGCCCGGACCAGCCCCTCCAGGGTCAGCGCGAACAGCGGCGCGCCACAGCCGTCCACTCCGGTCGCGGTCGAGCGCTGCCCGGCCAGGTCCTCGATGGCGTGCCGGATCGCCTGCTGCAGCGGATGGCCCGGATCCAGGTAGCTGGCCGTGGGCCAGCCGTTATGCACGCAGGTGGCCAGCATCGCGGCGTGCTTGCCCGAGCAGTTCATCCGGATCCGGGACATCGGCTGGCCAGCGGCGATCATGCGGTGCGCGGTCTGCGTCTCCAGCGGCCAGGAGACCGGACAGCGCAGGTCGTCCTCGCGCAGGCCGGCCCCGGACAAGATCTTCCGCACCCCGTCCACGTGGAAGTCCTCGCCGGAATGGCTCGCCGCGGCCAGCGCCAGCAGTTCGGCGTCCAGGTTCAGGCCGCAACGCAGCATCCCCGTCGCCTGCAGCGGTTTGTTCGCCGACCGCGGCAGGAACGGCACGCCGGTCCGGCCGGTACTGATCACCGTCCGGCCGTCGGCGGCCACCGCCGCTACCGCACCGCGGTGCCAGGACTCCGTGAAACCGGACCGCACGACCTCGGCGACGACAGGGTTCACGTCATTGTGTTCCGGAATGATCGTCATGCACGCAGTGTGCCCGATCACGCCGGGTACCCTGCCGTGTTATGCGAGCTGTGGCGCAGCGAGTCACTCAGGCCAGCGTGGCCGTGGGCGGTCAGGTGGTCGGGGCGATCGACGAGCCCGGCCTGCTGGTCCTGGTCGGCGTGACCCACGACGACACCCCTGACCTGGCCGGGAAGCTGGCCGCCAAGCTGTGGGGCCTGCGGATCCTGGACGGCGAGAAGTCCTGCTCCGACATCGGCGCTCCGCTGCTGGTGATCAGCCAGTTCACCCTCTACGCGGACCTGGCCAAGGGCCGCCGCCCGTCCTGGTCGGCCGCCGCGCCGGGCCCGGTCGCCGAGCCTCTGGTCGGTGCGGTGGTCCAGGCCCTGCGTGACCTCGGCGCCCGCGTACAGACCGGCGTGTTCGGTGCCGACATGAAGGTCTCGCTGGTCAACGACGGCCCGGTCACCATCATCATCGACCTCTGAGCGCTTAGCCCGGGGACGCGCTGGCCGACGGTCCCAGCCCGGCCAGCGTGCACTGCGGCCGGGCCTGCAGCGAGGTCTGGTCGGAGGACCGGAACGAGGCCTGGCAGAACGACCGGGCCGCCGCGCCGCAGTAGTGCAGCGTCGCCCCGCCGGTGGAACTCGGCACGGTCACGTTCACGCAGCCGTGACCCGAAGCCGAGTACCGGTCCGGACCCACCGCGGCCCAGGCGCTCAGCCCGGCGATGACCAGCACGACCAGCACGCCGACGACCGCGAAGACACGTTTCTGCCGGCTGGACAGGCGCCCCGTGCCGGGGTTCGTCTTGGCGTACATGAACCAAAAGTGTAAGAGGCTCGGCTGTCGGTGCCCTGTGTTAGCGTCGGCGGCAACGGGATCTACATGGGGAGGAAACACAGTGGTAACACGCGATACACGGTGGCCTGCCGGCACGCCCTGCTGGGTGGATGTCAGCGTGGACGACGTGCCGAAGGCGATCGCGTTCTACCGGGGCCTGTTCGGCTGGGACATCGAGCTCGGTGCCCCTGAGGTCGGCGGCTACTCGATCGCGCATCAGGACGGCCGGATCGTCGCCGCCATCAGCCCCAAGATGGCCGGGCCCGACGCCCCGACCGTCTGGACCACGTTCTTGGCCACCGAGGACACCGACGCGACCGCGGACCAGATCAAGGCGGCGGGCGGTCAGGTGCTGGCCGGGCCGATGGACGTCATGGGCGAGGGCCGGTTCGCGGTGGCCACGGACCCGGCCGGAGCCGCGTTCGCGCTCTGGCAGGGCGAGAAGACCACCGGCATCGGGCTCGCCAACGAGCCGGGCACGCTGGTCTGGAGCGAGCAGATGAGCCGCGACTTCGACGGCAGCAAGGCCTTCTACCAGGCCGTGTTCGGCTACGGCTACCAGGACATGAGCGGCGACGGCTTCAAGTACGCGATGCTCATGGTCGACGGCCACGAGGTCGGCGGCATCGGCGAGTACCCGGAGGCCACCCCCGAGCAGGCGCCCGCCGCCTGGATGACGTACTTCGCCGTGACCGACACCGACGCCGCGGTGGCCAAGATCACTGAGCTGGGCGGCCACGTCGTCCAGCCGTCCTTCGACAGCCCGTATGGCCGGATCGCCGTGGTCGCCGACGACCACGGCGCCGTGTTCTCGGTGATTACCCCGCCGGCCGGCTGAGACCGTATTTTTTCGGCCGAACGGACCGTGGTACCCGCGGTCCGTTCGGCCTCTTACCCGCTGACCTCGGCGGACGGCGTCGATCCGGCACGCCCCGGCCCGGCGCCGCGCAGCGCCATCAGGTACGGCATGATCTCGGCATGATCAGCGAAGACGTAAAAGGTGTAGCTGTTTCCGTTGGTCGAGCTCACTGCTATTGGCGACAATAGGAGCGTCAGGAGCAGATGCAAAACCCTGCCGCTCAGTAGGATGCCAAGCTGGGATAGCCACGTTAGGCGGCGCTCGTCTACGCTGGCGAATTCACCTGCGCGTATCTCGACGCGGCGCCCGCCGAGGAACCCCATCTCGCCGGGTGCGAGCCAAACCAGCCGTTTATCGGTTACGAACATCTTTCCGCTGACCGCCGGCGCTGGGTTCGGCATTTCAAGTCTCACGCCGAAGATCCTCCGGGTGCGGACGATTGGCCGGGTGAGCCTGGAAACCAGACCCGACCACTGCAGCTCCTCGTCGTCCTCCAGATCGAGCTTGATCGCATCTAGGTCCGTCCGGACAAGCCCGGGAATCCGCGTGGCCAGGGATATGGCCAGGAGGATAAGCAGGAAAACGGTCGACCAGAAAACGGTACCGCTGGCGGTTGCGCTTGAATGACCGGTCTGCAGGGCATGCAGGGCGACTATTTCGGCGACGGTGTTGGCGACAAGAACAGCTAGTGCGAATAGCTGGAGCAGCGAGACGGCTACGCCGAGCCTGGTCGGCTGTCCGCTCAGCGTCTTTATCCTGCGGCTCAGCCATGCCCACATGCCGCCCTGCAGGACCAGTCCGAGAAAGATGACCGGGATTACCGTAGCCGCGGTCACGTAGAAGTCAGCATTGACGTCGCTCATAAACACGATCCCCACCAGGTCCGGACCGATTCCGGAGTCAAGGCGCTAGGTTACTGGCGGGGTGCCGTGGGTGTGGAAGGACTCGATGGTCTTCAGTCCCCAGGCCTGGCCCTTGGCCCGTTCGGCCTCGGTCCAGGTGATCGTGCGCCAGTCCGGCGCCAGCACCAGCCGCGCGACCGGGTTGGCCAGCTCGATCCGGTTGCCGCCGGGCTCGTAGACGTACAGGAAGAACGTCTGCTGGATGGCGTGCTTGTGCGGCCCGGTCTCGATGAACACCCCGTGGTCCAGGCAGATGTCCGCGGCGCGCAGGATGTCGTCCCGGGTGTCCGGCGCGAACGCGACGTGGTGCAGCCGTGCGGTGCTGCCCGTCCAGTCCCGCGTGTACACCAGGTCGTAACCCTTGTTGGTGAAGTGCAGCCACTGGGCGGAGATCGTGCCGTCGTCGAGCATGATCTGCTCGGTGACCCGGCCGCCCAGCACGTCGCGGACGAAGTTCCCGTTGGGCGGCACGTCGCGGGCCAGGTAGTTCACGTGGTCCAGCCGCCGCACGCACACCCCGCGGCCCGGGTAGGCCTGGGCCTGGTTCTTCAGCGACGGCTTGAGCTCATCGGGCGGCGTGTACCACTCGGTCTCCCAGTACAGTTCGAGCTCGTGCTCGTCCGGGTCGCGGAACAGGTAGACCGGGCCGATGCCCGGGTCGCCGTCCTTCCAGCCGATGCCGAGCCCGGCCGCCTCGATCGCCGCCACCCGGGCCTCCAGGGCGGCCTGGCTCGAGGCCCGCAACCCGACCCGCCGGATACCCGAGGTCTCGTGCGCGGTCAGCTTGACCGTGTGGTGCTCGTAGTCATCCCAGGTGCGCAAGAAGACCGAGTTGCCCTCCCGGCCGACCTCGGTCAAGCCGAGCACCTCCACGAAGAACCACAGGCTCTCGCACATTTTCGGGGTCAGCAGTTCGATGTGCCCGAGGTGCGCGACGTCGTGCAGCGGCGGCCGCGTGGCGGCCGGGTGCGGGCTGGTCACCGGGACCTCCGGGGGAAGACGGTGCCGTCGAAGAGTTTGCGCGCGGTGCGCACCACTCCCGAGCGGATCACCCTGGGCGGCTGGCTCGTCGTATCGATCTGGGCCTCGACCTGGAGGTGACCGGCCGGGTGCTCGATATCGAACCGCGTCTGACCCGGCTTGACCGCGGCCAGGTCGGCCCCGGCCGCTCCGTCCAGCAGCAGCCCGGTGGCCACGCTGATCGCGCCGAGCACCCCGATCGAATCGTGCACCCGGACCGGGATGAAGGTCCTGGTACAGATCGTGCCGCCGTCGGCCGGCGGTGCGACCAGCGAGATCTTCGGCACCGAGGAGGACGAGACGTCGCCCAGCCCCATCACCGTCCCGGCCGCCAGCTGCAGCGCCCGCACCCGGCGGCCCAGGTCCGGATCGCCCTCGAGCTCGGCGACGCTCTCGTAACCGGTGCGGTCCAGGTCGGCGGCGGGCACGACCACCACCGGCATGCCGTTGTCGACGCAGGTGACGGTGATCCCTTCCAGGACGTCGGTCACGTTTCCGGTCGGCAGCAGCGCGCCGGTCGCCGAACCCTCGGTCCCGGTGAAGTCCAGGACCACGGCCGCGGCCGTGCCCGGGACCCCGGCGATAGCCGTGCCGCCGTCGTAGTCCACCACGCCGTCCGCCCCCGGGAAGCTGGCCGTGGCCACGCTGCCCGAGTTGACCATGTGGATCCGGACCGGCGCCGAGCCGACCAGGCCGCGCTCGACCGCGAACGGCCCCACCCCGGCCAGCAGGTTGCCGCAGTTCTGCTGGTCGGACACCGTGGCCTGGTCGACCGCGACCTGCAGGAACAGGTAGTCGACGTCGGCGTCGGCGCGGTCCGAGGGGCGGATCACGGCCACCTTGGAGGTCAGCGGATGAGCCCCGCCGATCCCGTCGATCTGCCGGGCGTCGGGGCTGCCCATGATGCGCAGCAGCAGGTCGTCACGGTCGGCCGGGTCCCGCGGCAGATCCTCGGCCAGGAAGTACGCGCCCTTGGAGGTGCCGCCCCGCATGAGCATGCACCGGATCCCGTCACCCATTCCGGTCTCCGTCGTCGGCGGCGCCCACCCACTCGACGCCGAGCGCGACGAGCTTGGCGCGCAGGCCGTACAGGTCCAGCCCGAGCTGGCCGTCGGCCAGGGCCTGGCGCGTCTGCTCCTCCTTGGCCACCCGGGCCCGCCCGGCGGCCAGCGCCTGGTCCACCTCGCCGCGCGGGACGCACACCACGCCGTCGTCGTCGGCGATGATCGCGTCACCCGGGTGGATGAGCTGACCGCCCACGGACACCGGGACGTTGACCGCGCCGGGCGTGGCCTTGACCGTGCCCTGCGCGCTGATCGCCGCCGACCATGCCGGGAAGCCCATGGCCCGCAGGTCAGCCACGTCTCGCAGCCCGGACTCGATCACGATGCCGCGCACCCCGCGGGCGGCCAGCGAGGTGGCCAGCAGCTCACCGAACATCCCGTCGGTGCACGGCGATGTCGTGGTCACCACCAGCAGGTCGCCGGCCCGGCACTGCTCGGCCGCGGCGTGGATCATGAGGTTGTCGCCCGGCCAGCACAGCGCGGTGACCGCGGTCCCGCCGGTCCGCATCCCGTCCTGGATGGGCCGCAGTCCCGGCCCCAGGTCAGCCGGCCCGGCCGATCGCCTCGTGCACGGTGGCTACGCCGAGCGCGGCGAGCTGGTCGACCACGGCCAGGTGGGCTCGGGGCGTGCCGGTGACGATCACGTGGCGCATCACGCGAGCCAGTCCGTGACCTGCGGGAAGACCCGCATGTAGGCCTCGGCCAGCGTCGCGGCGGGCAGGCCCAGGTTCGGCCCGGCGTTGCGGCGCAGCTGCGTGCCCCGGCGCTTGGCCAGGTCTGTGTAGTACTCCAGCAGGTGGCGCTGGGCCGCCATGGCTTCCATGGCCTTGCGCTTGGCCTCGAACACCGGCGTGATGTCCAGCAGGACCTCCGGCTTGAACCCGCACATCTCGCTTTGGTGCGGCTCGAACAGGAACACCGGCGGCGCGCCGATCGGCTCGCCGGGAGCCGGGTACCCGATGGCCTGAGCCAGCACCCGGGCTCGCAGCGCCATCTGCGCCGCGGCGGGATGATCCTGGTTGTACGGGTCGGCCAGCGGGTGGGTGAGCACCACCGACGGGTTCACCCGGCGGTACACGCCGACGATGCGGTCCACCAGCTCGTCCGACTCGCGCAGCGGGTAATCCCCGGCGTCCAGGAACTCGATCTCGGCGCCGAGGGCCGCCGCGGCGGTTTCCGCCTCGCCCCGGCGCAGCGCCTTGATCTCCTCGAGCGTCTGGCCGGCCCGCCAGGCACTGGCCGATTCGCCGCGTTCGCCATAGGTCAGGCAGAGCACCGTGACCCGGTCGCCGCGCGCGGTGGCCAGCGCGATCGCGCCGCCCGCGCGCCAGACGAAGTCGGCGGCGTGCGCGCTGACCACCAGGGTGGATTGCTGGGTGCTCACTGCGTCTCCTTCAGTGCGGTGATAACGCTGCGCAGGTGGCTCCGGGTGGCCGCCTCGGCCTCGGCCGGACGTCGCCCGGTGATGGCCGAGATCATGGCCAGGTGCTCGGGCAGTGAGGCCTGCGGGCGGCCCGGGCGCAGGGACAGCTGGAACTGATGCCGGACCAGCTGCCCGTTCAGCCGCTCGAGCATGCCCGCGGCGACCGTCTGCGCCGAGATTTCCCTGATCAGCCGGTGCAGCTCGTGATTGAGCGCCGAGTACTTCAAGGGCTCGCCGTCGGCCACGCTGCGCTCCATCGCCTCGCCCAGCTGGCGCAACTGGACGGCCTGGGCCTCGGTGACCAGCTCGGCGGCCTTGGCCGCGCACAGGCCCTCCAGCGCCATCCGGCACTCGGTGATGGCCACGGCCTCGTCGAGGGTCACGGCCCGGACCCGCGCGCCGCGGTTGGGGATCCGCTCGACCAGTCCCTCCGCGGTCAGGTCGAACAGCGCGGCCCGCAGGCTGGCCCGGGTCACGGCGAGCACCCCGGCCAGCTCCTCTTCGACCAGCCGCTGTCCGGGCGCCATGCCGCCCGACAAGATGGCCTGCCGGAGCCGGTCGGCCGCCAGCCGTCGGCCCGGCTCGCCGGTCAGGAGCGGCTCCTCGCCCGCCTGTGCTCGCACGGGGCCGATCCTAGAAAATGTCCAACAAAATTGTCAACAATTGTGTCATGGTCTCCCGGAGCATGGTCTCCGGGATCGCCGCCCGTCCGGCCGGTCCCTCACGGGCGGCTGACCTGACCCAGGAACAGCGGCAGGCCGGTCGGGCTGTGCACGATCGCGAACAGGAACGGCCGGTCCACGGTCATCGTGACCCGCGGTGGTGCCTGGAGCACCGCGGTCGGCCGCATGCTCATCGCGGTAGCCGCGGCCGCCTCGGTGCCCTGCTCGTCGACGTCGATGTACGCCTGGTGCGCGACCGCGTGGATCACCAGCCGGGCGGCCTCGGTGATGCCGCCGAAGTCGGCGCCAGCGGTGAACGCCTGCCGCACGCCGAGCTGGCTCAGCACCGGGACCAGGTTGAACGCGCTCTGCAACCGGAACTTCGGCAAGGCCAGCGTGACCTGGTACCTGGTCGTCCCGGCCAGCAGGGCGCGCAGGCCGCCCGCCGCCAGGGCCGGGTCCAGCGCGGCCAGCGGGCCGTCGGGCAGCACCACGGCCATGCTCAGGCGCCCGCCCCGGTAGGGCAGCAGGACGGCCCGGTACCCGTCACCGCGCAGGTACATCCGTGCGGCCGTACCGTGCATCATGCGCACCGTCCGGCTCGGGCCGTCCGGCCCGTCCGGATAGAACGGCGCGTCCGCGGTCGCCTGCTCCGGGAAGGTCTGGGCCCAGCCCGCCTTGAGGTAGATGGCGCTGGTCAGGACCAGCCGGGTCGCGGCGTCCACGGCCCGGGCGGACAGCAGTGCGGTGATCTTCTGCTCGGTCTGCTCGGCGACCACCCGGTTGATCTCGGCCCGGGCGTGCTGCGGCGCGCCGGCGAAGTCGGCCGCCGCCACCGCCGGCCCGAGCCCGCCGGTGAACCCGGGCTGCAGCGGGAGACCCGATTGGACCCAGACCGAGGCCGGGGCCCGCAGGGTGACCGTCCCGTCCGCGGTCACGTCGCTGACCAGCGCGGCCAGGGCGCCCGCGGCCGCGGCCGCGGGCGATCCGTCCAGGTGCAGTACGCTAGCCAGCTCCGCGGCCGTGCGGCCGCGCGCTCCGCACAGCGCCATCTGCAGCACGCTGGCCACGCTCAGCGGGGAGAACACCGCATCGGGCGCCTGCTCGGCCAGCCGCCGGTACAGGTCCGCGCCGAACGCATCGTCGGCGGCCGCGACCGTGGCCGCCGAGGCTCGTTCACCGGGCATCGCTTCGCACCTCCGCGCACCATCCGATCACACCCGGGCCCGGACCGCGCGAGCCGCGACCGGCTAGGCTGGCGCGGTGAGCGGACTTGCGGAGTTCGCCCGGCTGGTCGACGGTGACCACGGCCTGGTCGTGGTATCGACGCTGCGGGCGGACGGGACGATCCAGTCGTCGGTGGCCAACGCGGGCGTGCTGCCCCATCCGGTTACCGGAGCCCAGGTGGTGGGCCTGGTCAGCCGGGGCGACGCGCACCGGCTGGCCAATTTGCGGGTCCGGCCCCGGGCCACCGTCGTGATCCGGGCGGGCTGGCAGTGGGCGTCGGCCGAGGGGCCCGTCGAACTAGCCGGCCCCGGCGACCCGATGCCCGGGGTGGACGCCGAGCGGCTGCGGCTGCTGCTGCGGGAGATCTTCACCGCAGCGGGCGGGACGCACGAAGACTGGCCCGCCTACGACCGGGTCATGGCCGAAGAACGCCGCGTCGCGGTCCTGGTCAGCCCCGAGCGGACCTGGCCCGCCGGGCAAGGCTGACGGGACGGCTGATGGACACCGAACGCCGTCTGATCACCCTGCCCGACGGGCGGGACATCGACCTCTTGCTGGCCGGACCGGCCGACGGCCTGCCGCTGGTCATGCACGAGGGCACGCCGATCGGGCTGGTGCTGTACCCGCCGACCGTGCAGGCGGCCCAGGAGCGCGGCCTGCAGCCCATCGTGATCGCCCGGCCCGGGTACGAGCGCTCCACGCCGCGGCCCGGACGGCGGGTGGCCGACGTGGCCGCCGACGTCGCCGCCGTGCTCGACGCGCTGGGCCTGGATACCTTCGTCACGGCTGGCTGGTCCGGCGGGGGACCGCACGCGCTGGCCTGCGCCGCCCTGCTGCCCGGGCGGTGCCTGGCCGCCGCGTCGGTCGCCGGGGTGGGGCCAAATCGCGCGCCGGGCCTGGACTTCACCGCCGGCATGGGCCCGGAGAACGTCGCCGAGTTCGAGGCCGCCGAGCGCGGGCCCGCCGCGCTGACCGAGTTCCTGGATCGTGAGTCCGCGGGGTTCGCCGCGCTGACCGGCGCCAGCATCATCGCCGGGCTGGGCGGTCTGATCGAGGACGCGGACCGGGCCGTGCTCACCGGCGCGTACGCCGATCATCTCGCCGCCGGCCTGCGCGCCTCGCTGAACGCGGGCATCGCCGGCTGGCGCGACGACGACCTGGCCTTCGTCCAGGACTGGGGCTTCCCGCTGGACGGGCAAGGCCCGCTCCCGGTCACCATCTGGCAGGGCGACCAGGACCGGATGGTCCCGTTCGCGCACGGCCGGTGGCTGGCCGCGAACCTGCCCGGCGCCCGCGCCCACCTGCTGCCCGGCGAGGGCCACCTGACCATCACCGTGTCCGCCCTGGGCGGCGTCCTGGACGACCTCCTGGACCTGGCCGGACTCCGCGAAAGCCAGAGCGGAAGCCAGAGCGGAAGCCAGAGCGAAAGCCAGAGCTAGGACAGCTCGGCGGCGCCGGGCCTCTCAAGATGGCGACGCCCAGCGCCCGCGCCCACCGGCGCACCTCCCCGGCGATCGCGCGAGCCTGATCGCCATCCCCGCTGTCCCGGGCCAGTCCGGCCAGCATCAGCTGCTGGGACAGCGCGTACGGGACCGCGCCGGCCCGCTGGCGCAGCTCGGCCGACCGTTCCCACATCTGCCGGGCCTGCTCGGTGTCGCCGGCCTCGGCGTAGTGATAGCCCAGGTGGCGCAGCGCCTCGGACTCGGTGAGATCCGCCCCCGCCGCCCGCGCCGCGGCCAGGGCGGCGGCGAACGTCGCCCTGGCCGCCGCGCCGTCACCACGCAGGTTGTCCGCGATCAGCCCGGCGTAGAACGTGGCCGCCGCGCCGCGCCCCGGGTCCGGCGCGGCGGCACCCAGCCGCTCGGCCCGCGCGGCCAGCTCGTCGATCACCGCCGGATCTCGCTCGTCCGGCCCGAACCGCGGCGTCCCGCCCGCCCCGAACAGCTCCGCCGCGTAGTCGTGCCTGAGCCGAAGAAACTCCAGGTCAAAGGCCAGCACCGGATCACCCGGCGCGCGAGCCGCGGCGGCCGACGCACGATCCAGGACCGACGAACCGCGGTCCGTTCGGCACCAGAAATCCTGATCCACGCCGACCTCAGCTTCGGTAACGGCCAGCACCGCCCGCTCTTCGGCGTCCGCCGGGACGGCCGCACCCAGCAGCGCGCCGGCCTGCGCCCAGCGGCCCGCCAGCATCAGCGCCCGGGCCGCGTCGGCCAGCGGCTGGGCCGCGATCTCTGCCATGATGGAGTCCGTTCCGTAGGTGGCTAAATCGCGAACGCTACCTACCCAACCAGCTCTCGATGTAGGTGGTCAAGTGAGTTATGACGACTACGACCTGAACCCGCTGCGCCTGGCCCTGGACCTGGCCTCGCTCGGTTCGGGCACGCTCGGCTTCGACCAGCTCATCGACCGGCAGCAGCTCATGCTGACCGACCACGGGTACCAGCCGGACCAGGCCCCGAGCCTGGAACAGGCGCTCGCCGCCCTGGGCCGGCAGCTGGCCGCCGTCCTCGGCCAGGCCGACGATGACCGCTTTTTCGACCAGCTCGCCGCGCTGCTCGAGGCCCAGGACTGCAAGCCCCAGCTGACCAGGCACGACGGCATCCCGCACCTGCACTACGCGCGCGACGGCGCGCCGCTGGACCGCTGGCTGGCCACCATGGCCACCTGCGGCCTGGTGCTCTACGCCTGCCGCCACGGCCGCTCCCGGCTGCGGCGCTGCGCGGCGGCCGGCTGCGGCGGCTGGCTGGCCGACACCTCACGCAACCAGTCCCGCCGCTACTGCCAGCCCGCCTGCGCCAGCCGCACCACCGTCGCCGCCCACCGCGCCCGAAAAGCCGCCCCATGATCTGCCCTACGCGGAGACGGTCACCGTCACGCCGTTCTCGCGTTGCAGGGCGCCGATCGTGGCGGTGGCGTGCACCACCGCGGACGCGTTGGGTGCGTAGCTCGGCGGCGTGACCTCGAACGTGGCCGAGGGCGCGTCACCGGGCCCGACGTCACCAAACACGGTGCGCCCCGTCGGCACCGCCTTCCAGCCCTGCGGCAGCTGCAGCGCCAGCCGGACCGCACGCAGCGTCGCTGAGCCCCCCGCCGACAGCGTGACCCGGACCGCAAAGGCCTGGCCCGGCCGCACCGAGGACGGCGCGCTCACGCTGACCTGGCGCGCCCCCGGGGTGGTCGCCATGGTGAACGAGCCCCGCAGCGGCAGCCCGGCCAGCGCCGAGGAGTCACCCACGTAGACGCCGTACGAGCCGGCCGTCTGGGTCCAGCCGTTGGCCGAGTCGCTCCACCACGACTCGTCCTGCGGAGTCAGCACGAACGACACCCGCGCCGACTGGCCCGGCGCCAGCGAGACCCGCTGGAACCCTTCCAGCTCGCGCGGCGGCTCGCCCGAGGAGGCGGGATCGCTGAGGTAGAGCTGGGCCACGTCGGACCCGGCTCGGTGGCCCACGTTGGTCACCACCGCCGACACGTGCACGTCTTGCGTGCCGTCGACCGAAGCGCGGCTCAGCGACAGGCCGCTGAACGCGAACTGCGTGTAGGACAGCCCGAACCCGAACGGGAACAGCGGCGTCACATCGTGCGCGTCATACCAGCGGTAGCCCACGTCGATGCCCTCGGAGTACTGCACGGTCGAGCCGTTGCCGGGGAATTGGGCGGTGGTCGAGGCCGGCACCTGGCTCAGCGAGGACGGGAACGTCACCGGCAGGTGCCCGCCCGGATCGGTCTGGCCGAACAGCACGCTGGCCAGCGCCGTCCCGTTCGTCTGCCCCGGATACCAGGCGTCCACCACGCCCGCCACCGACGACAGCCACGGCATCGCGACCGGCGCGCCAGCGTCGACCACCACCACCGTGTGCGGGTTGGCCGCCGCCACCGCGGAGATCAGCTCGTCCTGCGCGGACGGCAGGTTCAGCGACAGCCGGTCGGTGGCCTCAGATTCGGTGTCGTCGGAGACCACCACCACGGCGGTAGTCGCACTTCGAGCCGCCGCCACCGCGGACGCGATACCGGGCTCCAGCGCGGACGGCGTGCCCCACAGCAGCTGGGAAGAGTCGCCGCTGATCGACAGCGTGTACGTCTGGCCCTTGGCCAGCCGAACCGCGGCCGAGAAGGTCTGCACCGGCGGCGTGGACGGGTCGTCGATGATCTGCTTGCCGTCCAGCGACAGGTACGTCGGGGTGTAGCAGCCGCACGTGTTGGTGATGGCCAGCACGTAGGTGCCGGTCTCCGGCGCGGTCAGCGTGCCGGTGTAGCTGCCGCCGAACGGGGTGGGGGCGTAGGCGGGGGACAGGTCGGCCGAGGGTATGGCGGGCAGCGCCGTGTCCGCGGGCAGCCCCGGCGTGTAGGACACCGAATGCGCGGCGGCCTGGATGCCGGCCAGCGGGGTCATCGTGCCTGACGGGATCACGTATGCGCTGCCGCCGCCTGCGTCGGTGGGGGAGACGGACGCGGACGGGCCGATCACGGCGATGGCGCCACCCGAGGAGGACAGCGGCAGCACCGACCTGGCGTTCTTGAGCAGCGTCGTGCCCGCCTCGGCGACCGAAGTACCCAGGGCCACGTGGCCCGGCGTGGTCACCGTGGCCGCCGGGGAACCGGTCCGCGGGTGGTCGAACAACCCGAACCGGAACATCTCGGTCAGCACCCGCTGCACCATAGTGTTCAGCACGCTCTTGGCGATGGTGCCGTTCTGTACGTCGGTCTGCAGGGCCGTGCCGTAGTAGGTGTTGAACGGCTGCTCCTGATCGGTGCCCTGGACCGCCCCCTGGGTGGAGTGCAGCGCGCCGTAGTCCGACATCACGAAGCCCTGGAAGTCCCACTCGTCACGCAGGATGGTCGTCTCCAGGTCGGAGTCGTTGCAGGCGAAGTTGCCGTTGATCATGGCGTAGGAGCACATGACCGAGGCGTCGCCCGACGTCACCGCCGCGTCGAAGGCCGGCAGGTAGATCTCGTGCTCGGTCCGCGGGTCGATGATGACGTCGTCGGCGCTGGTGTTCCGGTACGTCTCCTGGTTGTACGCCGCGAAGTGCTTGACCTGGGACTCCACGTCCTGGCTCTGCACCCCGGCGATCTCGGGGACGTCCAGGGTGGCGTTGAGGAACGGATCTTCCGACAGCGCCTCGAACGACCGGCCCCAGCGCGGATCCCGGTCGATGTTCACCGTCGGGCCCAGGTTGGCGCTGGCCCCCTTGCCCGCCTCCTCGGCCCCGATGACCTGGCCGTACTGCTGGGCCAGGGACGGATCCCAGCTCGCGGCCAGCGCCACGCCCGCGGGTAGCTGGGTGACGCCGGTCAGGCCGTCGGCTACCCCGGCGGGCCCGTCCTCCAGGCCGACCGCCGGGATGCACAGCGCCGCGATGGCGGGCGTGTAGAACACGTACGGGTTGGTGGTGCCGTGCCCCTCTACCATGGTGATCTCGTCGGCCAGGCTCATCTGGCCCATCAGCTGGGCCACCCGCTGGGCCACCGGAGCATGGGACGCCACCCAGGGACAGCTCGCCGTAGCGGACGCACCGGTCGCTCCCCGGCTGGCCGTGGCGGTGGCCGGGATGGCCAGCAGCGCGGCCAGCGCGGCGGTCATGACCGCGGCTAGCCGATATCGACGGTAACTGGACAGAATTCGCGCCCCAAATTTCACGTTGTCCTCCGGCGTGGAACGGATTCCCCCATATTGTCCAACGTAATTCAACAACGATAAACATACGGGCCGCGGAAACGGAAGGCCCACTCGGCGACTCGGACACGCGCCTCGCGCGCTCGCTGGCACAATTGCGCTGGTGACTCAAACTCAGTCAGCGAGCAACCCGACGCCTTCCGTGGACGAGCGGATCGCCGCCGAACTCGGCGTGGCCGTCCGGCAGGTCAGGGCCGCGGTCGAGCTGCTCGACGGCGGCGCGACGGTGCCGTTCATCGCCCGGTACCGCAAGGAAGCCACCGGCACCCTGGACGACGCGCAGCTGCGCACGCTCGAGGAGCGCCTGCGCTACCTGCGCGAACTCGACGAGCGCCGCGACGCGATCCTCAAGGAGATCGGCGCTCAGGGCAAGCTCACCGGCGAGCTCGAGGCACAGATCCGGGCCGCGGACGCCAAGGCGCGGCTGGAGGACCTGTACCTGCCGTACAAGCCCAAGCGGCGGACCAAGGCGCAGATCGCGCGCGAGGCGGCCCTGGAACCGCTGGCTGACCTGCTGTTCAGCGATCCTGCGCGGGACCCCCAGCGCGAAGCCGGAGCCTTCGTCAACGAACAGGTGCCGGACGCCGCCGCGGCCCTCGAAGGGGCCCGCGCCATCTTGGTCGAGCGCTTCGCCAAGGACGCCGACCTGATCGGCCGGCTGCGCGAGACGATGGCCGCCCGCGGCACCATGATCTCCAAGGTCCGGGCAGGCCAAGAGCAGCAGGGCGCCAAGTTCGCCGACTACTTCGAGTTCAGCGAGCCCTTCGCCCGGCTGCCCGCGCACCGCATCCTGGCCCTGTTCCGCGGGGAGAAGGAGGAGGTCCTCGACCTCACGCTGGATCCGGGGGCCGACGACGCGGCCATGGAGGCGGTCATCGCGGACCGCTTCGGCCTGCGCGACCAGGGCCGTCCCGCCGATCCGTGGCTGGGCGCCACCGTGCACTGGGCCTGGCGGACCCGGATCTTGACTCATCTGAGCGTCGACGTCCGGGTCCGGCTGTGGCAGCTGGCCGAGGACGAGGCGGTGCGGGTGTTCGCGGCCAACCTGCGCGACCTGCTGCTGGCCGCCCCGGCCGGCGCGCGGACCACGATCGGCCTGGACCCGGGCTTCCGGACCGGGGTCAAGGTGGCCGTCACCGACCAGACCGGTAAGGTGACCGCGACCGCGACCATCTACCCGCACGAGCCGCAGCGACGTTGGGACGAGGCCCTCGACGTGCTGGCCAGGCTCGCAAAACAACACCATGCCGAGCTCGTCGCGATCGGCAACGGCACCGCGTCGCGGGAGACCGACCGGCTGGCCGCCGAGCTGACCAAGCGGCACCCGGAGCTCAAGCTGACCAAGGTGGTGGTCTCCGAGGCGGGCGCCAGCGTCTACTCGGCCTCGGCCTACGCGTCCTGCGAGCTTCCTGAGCTGGATGTTTCGCTGCGCGGCGCGGTATCGATCGGCCGCCGGCTCCAGGACCCGCTGGCCGAGCTGGTCAAGATCGACCCCAAGTCCATCGGCGTCGGCCAGTACCAGCACGACGTGACCGAGGGCAAGCTCTCGCACTCCCTGGACGCCGTGGTCGAGGACTGCGTCAACGCGGTCGGCGTCGACCTGAACACCGCCTCCCAGCCGCTGCTGGCCCGGGTCTCCGGCATCACCCCCGGCCTGGCCACCGCGATCGTGGCCCGCCGCGACGCCGAAGGCCCGTTCAAGACCCGCCAGCAGCTGATGCAGGTGCCCCGGCTGGGCCCGAAGGCCTTCGAGCAGTGCGCCGGGTTCTTGCGCATCCGCGGCGGCGACGACCCGCTCGACGCCTCCGGCGTGCACCCCGAGGCCTACCCGGTGGTGCGCCGCATCCTGGCCGCGACCGGGTCCACGGCGGGCCAGCTGATCGGCAGCACCGTCACGCTGCGCACGCTGAAGCCGTCGCAGTTCACCGACGACCGGTTCGGCGTGCCGACCGTGACCGACATCCTGCGCGAGCTGGAAAAGCCCGGCCGCGACCCGCGCCCCGCGTTCACCACCGCGACGTTCGCCGAGGGCGTCGAGTCCATCGGCGACCTGGTGCCTGGCATGGTCCTGGAGGGGGTGGTGACCAACGTGGCCGCGTTCGGCGCGTTCGTCGACGTCGGCGTGCACCAGGACGGCCTGGTCCACGTGTCGGCCATGTCCAAGAGCTTCGTCTCCGACCCGCACTCGGTGGTCAAGTCCGGCGATGTGGTCCGGGCCAAGGTGCTGTCCGTCGACGTGCCCCGGCACCGCATCTCGCTCACGCTGCGCCTGGACGACGAAGCGCCCGGCCGGCCGGGGACCGCGGACGACCCCAGGACCGTTCCTCAGGCCAGAACTTGGGCCGAACGGACCGTGGTGCGCGCCCCCGTCCCGGCCCCAGTTCTCCCAGCGCTCCGCAGGGCGCGCTGGCCGATGCCCTGCGCAAGGCGGGCTTGGCCCCCCACACCCCGTCGAACCCCGAACCGCGCCGGCCCCGGTAGCATCGGGTCACCAGTCCACCGAAACCTCGAGGAGTCCGCCGTGTCCAGCCAGCAGCTTCGCATCACCCTCGCCGGAAGCGAGCACGTGGTGCAGGCCGGGACGACGGCGGGCGAGGCTCTAGCGGGCGGTCCGGACGTCATCGCCGCGCGGGTCAACGGCGAACTGCGCGACCTGGCCTGGCCGCTGGCCGACGGGGACGTGGTGGAGCCGGTGGATACGGCTGGCGACGACGGCCACTACATCGTGCGGCACTCCGCCGCGCACGTCATGGCCCAGGCCGTGCAGGAGCTGTTCCCGCAGGCCAAGCTCGGCATCGGGCCGCCCGTGGATAACGGCTTCTACTACGACTTCGACGTGCCCGAGCCGTTCACCCCGGAGAACCTCAAGGCCATCGAGGCGCGGATGCGCCAGATCGTCAAGCAGGGCCAGCGGTTCTCCCGCCGGGTGGTGACCGACGAGCAGGCCCGGACCGAGCTGGCCGACGAGCCCTACAAGCTGGAGCTGATCGGGCTCAAGGGGCACGGGTCCGGCTCGCTGGACTTCGAACTGAGCGAGGGCGTCGAGGTCGGCGGGCCCGAGCTGACCATTTACGACAACCTGGACGCGGGCACCGGCGAGCTGCGCTGGAAGGACCTGTGCCGCGGCCCGCACGTTCCCACCACCAGGCAGATCCCGGCGTTCAAGCTGATGCGCAGCGGCGGTGCCTACTGGCGGGGCAGCGAGAAGAACCCGCAGCTGCAACGGATCTACGGCACCGCCTGGGAGTCCCGCGAACGCCAGGACCAGTACCTGGAGTTCCTGGCCGAGGCCGAGAAGCGGGACCATCGCAGGCTCGGCGCCGAGCTGGACCTGTTCTCCTTCCCGACCGAGATCGGCAGCGGCCTGGCCGTTTTCCATCCCAAGGGCGGCCTGGTCCGCAAGATCCTGGAGGACTACTCGCAGCGCCGGCACGAGAAGCCGGCTACGACTTCGTGAACACCCCGCACATCACCAAGTCGGAGCTGTTCGAGATCTCCGGGCACCTGGGCTGGTTCGGGGAGAACATCTTCCCGCCTATGGAGCTCGAGGGCGCCAAGTACTACCTCAAGCCCATGAACTGCCCGATGCACATCCTGATTTACCGGTCCCGGGGCCGGTCCTACCGGGACCTGCCGCTGCCGCTGTTCGAGTTCGGCACCGTCTACCGGTACGAGAAGTCCGGGGTGGTGCACGGCCTGACCCGGGTCCGCGGCCTGACCATGGACGACGCGCATATCTTCTGCACCAGGGAGCAGGCCGGCGGCGAGCTGCGCCGGCTGCTGACCTTCGTGCTCGACCTGCTCCGCGACTACGGCCTGAACGACTTCTACCTGGAGCTGTCCACCCGGGACAACGAAAAGGAGAAGTGGGTCGGCTCTTTGGAGGACTGGGAGCAGGCCACCCGGGAGCTGCAGGAGGCCGCCGAAGAATCCGGTCTGGAGCTGGTCGCCGATCCGGGCGGCGCCGCGTTCTACGGGCCGAAGATCTCCGTGCAGGCCCGCGACGCGATCGGCCGGACCTGGCAGCTGTCCACCATCCAGGTCGACTACAACCTGCCCAAGCGGTTCGGCCTGGAGTACCAGGCCGCCGACGGCACCCGGCAGCAGCCGATCATGATCCACCGCGCGCTGTTCGGGTCGATCGAGCGCTTCTTCGGCATCTTGGTCGAGCACTACGCCGGAGCGTTCCCGCCCTGGCTGGCTCCGGTCCAGGTGACCGGCATCCCGATCGCCGACGCGCACGTACCGTACCTGTCGCAGGTCGCGGACCAGCTGCGCGCCCACGGCATCCGGATCGAGGTCGACGCCAGCGATGACCGGATGCAGAAGAAGATCAGGACCGCGCAGCGGCAGAAGGTCCCGTACATGCTGATCGCGGGCGACGACGACGTGGCCAAGGGGGCGGTGTCGTTCCGCTACCGCGACGGGTCGCAGAAGAACGGCGTCTCGGTCGCCGAGGCGATCGAGGAGATCGTCGCCGCCGTACGCGATCGCGTCCAGGTGTAATCCAGTGCCGGCTGACCCCGACTCGTTCGAGCGGCTGTGGACGCCGCATCGGATGGCCTACATCAAAGGGGAGGGCAAGCCCTCGGGCCCCGGCCCGGACGAGGGCTGCCCGTTCGATCTCGCGCCTGCGCTCAGCGACGAGGACGGCCTGATCGTGGCGCGCGGTGTGCTGGTCTACGCGGTGCTCAACAAGTACCCGTACAACGCCGGACACCTGCTCGTCGTCCCGTACCGCCACGTGGCCGACTACACCGACCTGACCATCGCCGAGACCGCCGAATTCGCCGAATACACGCAGCGCTCCATTCACGCGCTGCGCCAGGCCTCCGGGCCGCAGGGGTTCAACATCGGCATCAACCTGGGCTCGGTGGCCGGCGCCGGCATCGCCGCCCACCTGCACCAGCACGTGGTACCGCGTTGGGGCGGTGACACCAACTTCATGCCCGTGGTCGGGCGCACCCGCGTCCTGCCCCAGCTCCTAGCCGATACCCGCAAGCTGCTGGCGGACGCCTGGCCCGCCTCCTGAGCGGCGAGCCAGGCGCTACGCGTATTCCTTGCTGCTATTCCTTGCTGTCCGCGGCGACCTTGGCCGCCAGATGCGCGGGCAGCGGCTCGTGGCGCCGGTACTGCCGGGTGAACGAGCCCGTGCCCTGTGACAGTGAGCGCAGGTCGATCGTGTACCGGGTGATCTCCAGTTCCGGGATCTCCGCCTTGACCAGGGTCCGGCCGACGCCGACCGGTTCGGTGCCCAGCACCCGGCCGCGCCGCGAGGACAGGTCGGACATGACCGCGCCCACGTAGTCGTCGGATACCAGCACGCTCACCTCGTCGACCGGCTCGAGCAGCGTCGGCTGGGCCTTGTCCACGGCGTCCTTCAGGGCCAGCCGCCCGGCCTTCTGGAAGGCCATGTCGGAGGAGTCCACCGAATGCGCCTTGCCGTCGTACAGGGTGACCCGGACACCGGTCATCGGGTAGCCGGCCAGCACGCCCTGCTCCATCTGCCAGCGGACTCCCTTTTCCACCGACGGGATGAACTGGCGCGGCACCACGCCGCCGACGATCTTGTCCACGAACTCGAACCCGGCCGAGTCACCCAGCGGCTCCACCTCGATGTGGCAGATGCCGTACTCGCCGTGGCCGCCACTCTGCTTGACGTTGCGGCCCAGGCCCTGGGCCTTGCCCGCGATCGTCTCCCGCATCGGAACCCGCAGCTCGACCGCCTCGACCGCCACGCCCTGCCGGTTGGCCAGCCGGTCCATCAGCACGTCGGTATGCGCCTCGCCCATCGTCCACAGCACCAGCTGGTGGGTCTCCGGGTTGTTCTCCAGCCGCAGCGTCGGGTCCTCGGCGACCAGCCGGCCCAGCCCCTGGGACAGCTTGTCCTCGTCGGCCTTGGACTTGGCCACGATCGCCACCGGCAGCAGCGGCTCGGGCATCGACCACGGTTCCATCAGCAGCGGATGTTCCTTGTCCGACAGCGTGTCGCCGGTCTCGGCGGTGCTCAGCTTGGCCACGGCGCAGATGTCGCCCGCCAGGCACTGCGTGACGGGCCGCTGCTGCTTGCCCAGCGGTGAGGTCAGCGCGCCGACCCGCTCGTCGTTGTCGTGATCTTCGTGACCGCGCGCGGACCGTCCATGGCCGGACACGTGCACGGAGGCATCGGGGCGCAGCGTGCCGGAGAAGACGCGGACCAGGCTGATCCGGCCCACGTACGGGTCGGTGGTGGTCTTGACCACCTCGGCCAGCAGCGGGCCCTTGGGGTCAGAGGCCAGCCCGCTGACCGGCTTGCCGTCCGGTGTGGTCACCGCGGGCAGCGGATGCTCGGCGGGGGAGGGGAAGGCCTCGGTCATCACCTCGAGCAGCTCGAGCAGGCCGATCCGCTGCGGCGAGGAGACGGCCAGCACCGGGTAGAAGCTGCCGCGCGCGACGGCCTTCTCCAGGTCCTCGATGAGTACCTTGGGGTCGATCTCTTCCCCGGACAGGTACCTGTCCATCAGGCCTTCGTCTTCGCTCTCCTGGATAATGCCCTCGATCAGCTCGCCGCGCAGCTCCTCCATCCGGTCCTGAACCGCGGCGGGCGGCACGCCCTCGGTCCGGTCGCCGCCGGCGTAGCTGAACAGCTTCTGCGACAGCAGCCCGACGAGCCCGTCAACCGGGGCGCCCACGGGCAGGTACAGCGGGGCAACGGCGTCGCCGAAGGCTTCACGGCAGGCGGCCAGGCAGGCGTCGAATTCGGCCCGCTGGTGGTCGATCTTGGTGATGACCACCGCGCGGGGCATGCCGACCGCGGCGCACTCCTCCCACAGCATCCGGGTCAGGCCGTCGATCCCGTCGGTGGCGGAGACGGCGAACAGGGCCGAATCCGCGGCTCGCAGCCCAGCGCGGAGATCCCCCGTGAAGTCGGCGTAGCCGGGCGTGTCGAGCAGGTTGACCTTGATGCCGTTGTGCACGAGGGGCGCGATGGTCAAGTTGACCGAGCGCTGCTGCCGGACCTCGACCTCATCGAAGTCACTGACCGTGGTGCCCTCTTCGATGCTGCCCTGCCGCTGGACGGTCCCGGTCGCGGCGAGCAGCGCCTCGACTAGGCTGGTCTTCCCGGACCCGGAATGGCCAACCAGGACTACATTCCGTACCTGGTCGGCCGCCGGTGCCCTGCCAGCGGCCCCTCCCGCCCCACTGCCTGTAGTTGCCAATTGCGTTCGCCTCCTTGCGATTCTGGGGTGCGCACGACCAGCCTTAACCCGCGAGCACCGCGACCACAACCCCCCCGCCGAGAAACTTCCCGGTGACGAGAAGGTGAAGGTAATTGTCCCCCTCGGGGCCGCCAGCATCCCTCCTGGCCGGACGCATTATTATCGGACGGCCATGCTGAACCCGCTGCGGCCCGTCATGACGCGCGTCTTCACCCCGGTCGGCGCGGCCCTAGCCCGTACCCCGGTCACGGCGAACGCGATCACCATCATCGGCACGGTGGGCGTCGTCGGCGGGGCGCTCGGCCTGTTCCCCCTCGGCGAGCTCTTCCCCGGCGCATTGACCTGCACGATCTTCGTGCTTCTGGACATGCTGGACGGCGTGCTGGCCCGCATCAAGGGCACCAGCGGCACCTGGGGTGCGTTCCTGGACTCGACCCTGGACCGGGTCGCCGACGCCGGTATCTTCAGCGGGCTGGTGATCTGGTTCTTTGACGGCGGCCACGACCCGCTGCTGGGCGGAGTATCGCTGTTCTGCCTGGTCGCGGGGATCCTGGTGTCCTACACCAAGGCCCGGGCCGAAGGTCTCGGGTTGCGCTGCGACGTGGGCCTGATCGAACGGCCCGAGCGCATGCTCATCTCGCTGATCGCGGTCGGCGTTTCCGGCCTGGGCGTGCCGTACATTCTCAACGTGGGACTGTGGGCGCTCGCGGCGGGCAGCGCCTTTACCTTCGGGCAGCGGGTGCACGCGGTCTACCGGGCCGCCCGGGGCGCCCAGGACCAGACGGAGGGATAGTCATGCGGCTCAGCGAGCGGCTGACGGGGGTCGCTTACCAGCTGGGCTGGAAGCTCATCTGCCGTGTCCCCGAATCGTGGGCGCGGTGGGTCTTCCGGGCGGCGGCTGACATCGCCTGGCGCAGGCA
Organism: uncultured Actinomycetes bacterium; assembly: GCA_963787645.1. Classification (GTDB taxonomy): domain Bacteria; phylum Actinomycetota; class Actinomycetes; order Streptosporangiales; family Streptosporangiaceae; genus Palsa-504. The sequence continues at coordinate 739,251 of CAWBDS010000002.1, forward strand.
GGGCCCCAGTGTCCAGGTGCTCGAGGCCAACCTGCTTCGCGTGCTGCGGTATAAGCACGGCGACCCGGACGTGGACGGCAAGGAACTGCGGGCCCTGTCCCGCGCGGCGCTGCGCTCCTACGCCCGGTACTGGCTCGAGGCCTTCCGGCTGCCGGTGATCCCGGTCGAGCGGATCCTGTCCGGGATGCACATCGACGCCGCCGGGGAGGAAGCCCTGTTCGCCAACTTGAAGGCCGGCCGCGGGGTGGTCATCGCCCTGCCGCACATGGGCAACTTCGAGCAGGCTGGCGCCTGGGTCGTCGCGCGCGGCGCCGGCTCGTTCACCACCGTCGCGGAGCGGCTCCGGCCGGAGTCGGTCTACCAGGCGTTCGTCCGGTTCCGCGAGAGCCTGGGCATGGAGGTCCTGCCGCTGACCGGCGGGCACAGCCCGTCCGGGACGCTGGCCCAGCGGCTGCGCGCGGGCAAGCTGGTCTGCCTGGTCAGCGACCGGGACCTGAAGGACACCGGCGTCGAGGTGGAAATGTTCGGGGAGCGGGCACGGATCGCCTCGACCGCCGCCCTGGCCATGCACACCGGTGCCGCCCTGATGCCGGTCGCGACCTGGTTCGAGGGCGACGACTGGGGTGCGCACATCTACCCGGAGATCCCGGTGCCGCCGGACGGCACCCGGGGCGAAAAGATCGCCGCGATGAGCCAGGAACTGGCCCGGGTCTTCGAGGCTGGCATCGCCGAGCACCCGCAGGACTGGCACATGCTGCAGCGCGTCTTCACCGCTGACGTTTCGCCCCGGGGCGGTCCATGAAGATCGGGATAGTCTGCCCGTACTCCTGGGACGTGCCCGGCGGGGTGCAGCAGCACATCAGGGATCTGGCCGAGGCCCTGATCGACGAGGGGCACGAGGTCTCGGTGATCTCCCCGGCCGACGACGATACGCCGCTGCCGCCCTACGTGGTCGGGGCTGGCCGCGCGGTGCCCGTGCCCTACAACGGATCGGTGGCCCGGCTGTCGTTCGGCTTCTTGTCGGTGAGCCGGGTCCGGCGCTGGATCCACCAGGGCGGGTTCGACGTGCTGCACGTCCACGAACCCGGCATCCCGAGCCTGTCGCTGCTGGCCTGCTGGGTGGCCACCGGACCGATCGTGGCCACCGTGCACACCGCCATCCCGCGCTCGCGCATCCTGCTGGTCACCTACCCGGTGGTCCGGACCGGCCTGGAGAAGATCAACGGCCGGATCGCGGTCTCGGAGGCGGCCCGCACCACGCTGGTCGAGCACATCGGCGGCGACGCGGTGGTCATCCCCAACGGCGTGGCCACCCGCCGCTATCGCAAGGCCGAACCGCTGCCCGGCTGGCCCGGTCCCGGCGGGGCCATCGGTTTCCTGGGCCGGCTGGATGAGTCCCGCAAGGGCCTGGCCGTGCTGCTCAAGGCGTTGGAGATCCTCGGGCCGCAGCGTCCGGGGCTGCGCCTGCTGGTCGCCGGCCGGGCCACCGATCCCGAGGAGGTGCTGCACCGGCTGCCCGCCGACCTGCGCGACCGGGTCGTCATGCTCGGCCAGGTCAGCGAGGAGGACAAGGTCCGCGTCCTGCACTCGGTCGACGTGTTCTGCTCGCCCAACACCGGGGGCGAGTCGTTCGGCATCGTCACCGCCGAGGCCATGGCGGCGGGCCTGCCCGTGGTGGCCAGCGACATCGACGCGTTCCGTCAGGTGCTGGACGGCGGCGAGGCGGGCGAGCTGTTCATCACCGGTGACCCCGAAGACCTGGCCCGGGCGGCCGGGCGGCTGCTGGACAGCCCGGCGCGCCGCGCCGAGCTGTCGGCCGCCGCGCTGGCCGCGGTCGCCCAGTACGACTGGTCGGTGGTGGCCCGCGACGTGCTACGCGTCTATGAGACCGTCATGCTCGGCCGGACCGGCGTGGCCGTGGCCCAGGACACCGGAGACTTCCCGTGATCGCCGACATCATCTTGATCATCGCGGGTGCGCTGTTCGTCGGGGTGTACGTGTCCTGGCGGGCCGGGCGGATCGACCGGCTGCACGCCCGGGTGGACATGGCCCGCATCGCGCTGGACCTCACCCTGCTGCGGCGCAGCTCGGTGGCCCAGGAACTGGCCAGCTCCGGGCTGCTCGACCCGGCCACCAGCCTGCTGCTGGCCGGCGCGGTGTACGGAACCCGGGCCGGTGACCGGCCGCGAGACCTGGCCGAGAGCGACCTGACCCGGGCCCTGCAGGCCGCGTTCAGCCAGCCGGACTTCCGGGCCTCGCTGAGCGGCAAGGACGGCGCCGACGAGCTGCTGGCCGAGGTCGAGGAGGCCGCCCACCAGGTGTTCGTGGCCCGCAAGTTCTACAACGACCTGGCCGCGGTGACCCGGGACGCCCGGAACCGGCCGCTGGCCCGGGTGCTGCGCCTGTCGGGCCACGCCCAGGCCCCGGTGTTCTTCGAGATGGACGACTCCCTCATCGCCGACAAGCCGGGCGCCTCGGTGGGTCCCGCTGGTCATACGATGTTGTAAGCAGTCCTTATCGATTCGAGCGAGGTTCGAGTGTCCACTGTCAACGCTGAAACCACCACCGAGACGGGCATCGGGACCGCACGGGTGAAGCGCGGCATGGCGGAGATGCTCAAGGGCGGCGTGATCATGGACGTGGTCACGCCCGACCAGGCCAAGATCGCGGAGGATGCCGGCGCGGTCGCGGTCATGGCGCTTGAGCGTGTGCCGGCCGACATCCGCCAGGAGGGCGGGGTGGCCCGGATGAGCGACCCCGACATGATCGACGGCATCATCGCCGCGGTATCCATCCCGGTCATGGCCAAGTGCCGGATCGGGCACTTCGCCGAGGCGCAGGTCCTGCAGGCCATCGGGGTCGACTACATCGACGAGTCCGAGGTGCTCACCCCGGCCGACGAGGCGAATCACGTCGACAAGTGGAAGTTCACCGTGCCGTTTGTGTGCGGCGCCACCAACCTGGGCGAGGCGCTGCGGCGGATCGCCGAGGGCGCGGCCATGATCCGCTCCAAGGGCGAGGCCGGGACCGGCAACGTGGTCGAGGCGACCCGGCACATGCGGTCCATCCGGTCGCAGATCGCGCGGCTGTCCGGCTTGCCCGCCGAGGAGCTGTTCACCGCGGCCAAGGAACTCGGTGCGTCGTACGAGCTGGTGGCCGAGGTGGCCCGGGCGGGCCGGCTGCCGGTCGTGCTGTTCACCGCGGGCGGCATCGCGACCCCGGCCGACGCCGCGCTGATGATGCAGCTCGGCGCGGAGGGCGTGTTCGTCGGCTCGGGCATCTTCAAGTCCGGCGACCCGGCCAAGCGCGCCGCCGCCATCGTCAAGGCCACCACCTTCCACGACGATCCCGATGTGGTGGCCAAGGTCTCCCGCGGCCTGGGCGAGGCCATGGTCGGCATCAACCTGGACACCCTGCCCCCCGAGCAGCACTACGCCGGCCGCGGCTGGTAGCCCCCGCAGCCGCCCACACAATCGAATGAAACCCGGGTTTCACTTCGCTCTGACCGGAAAAAAGGGCCGGGTCTGGGCTATCCACGTAGCCGGAGTAGCCGGCCGCGGCCGGCGCGACCGGAGTGAAACCCGCAATCCACCACACCCAAGGGCACCCAAGGGTGGTGAAACCCGGGTTCCACCACCCTAGGCTTCCCTGGAGTAGCGCACCACGAAGCACGCTGTACTCTCTTGAAACGCCAGCACTACCGGTAACCCGGCCACGGCGCGAACCCGCGCGACCCGCCAAGCAGCCGCTGACGACACCGCACTCGTCAGCCACTCCGGTTAACTGCATATCCCAGACCCGGGTTTCACTCCGCCCGGGGAGCGCGCAAGCGGGAAGAAGAGCAGCGGTTTTGGTGTTTTAACGGGGTTAGGTCAGGAGGGGTGATGACTGCACGCGTTATCGGAGTGCTCGCTTTGCAGGGCGACGTACCCGAGCACCTGCGCGCGCTCGAGGAGGCCGGCGCCCGGGCGGTGCCGGTGCGCCGCCCCGAGGAGCTCCATCAGCTCGACGGCCTGGTCATTCCGGGCGGTGAGTCGACGACCTTGTGGCGGCTGTCCGTGGCGTTCGACATGCTCGAGCCGCTGCGCAAGCTGATCGCCTCCGGCTTGCCCGCATTCGGCTCCTGTGCCGGGATGATCATGCTGGCCGATCGGCTCGCCGACGGGGTGGCCGGGCAGCTGACGTACGGCGGGATCGACATGACCGTGCGCCGCAACGCGTTCGGCCGCCAAGTCGACTCGTTCGAGAGCGACATCACGCTGTCGGGCCTCGGGGCCGGTGACGCCGAGCCGCTGCGGGCGGTCTTTATCCGGGCCCCCTGGGTGGAGGACAATGGCCAGAACGTCGCCGTCCTGGGCACCGACGAGCGCACCGGTAGGATCGTCGCGGTGCGGCAGGGGCCACTGCTGGCCACCGCCTTCCATCCGGAGCTGACCCCGGACCGGCGAATCCATAAGCTATTTGCAGACATTGTGAAGGACAACACATGAGCGGCCACTCCAAGTGGGCCACCACCAAGCACAAGAAGGCGGTGGTCGACGCCAAACGCGGCAAGCTGTTCGCCAAGCTGATCAAGAACGTCGAAGTTGCCGCGCGCACCGGCGGGGGAGACCCAGCGGGAAACCCCACGCTGTACGACGCGATCCAGAAGGCCAAGAAGAGCTCGGTTCCGAACGACAACATCGACCGTGCCGTGCGCCGCGGCAGTGGTGCCGAGGCCGGCGGCGCGCAGTACGAGAACATCACCTATGAGGGCTACGCCCCCGGTGGTGTCGCCGTGCTGGTGGAGTGCCTGACCGACAACCGGAACCGGGCCGCCTCCGACGTGCGCACCGCGTTCAGCCGCAACGGCGGCTCGCTGGCCGACCCGGGCTCGGTGTCCTACCTGTTCCACCGCAAGGGCATCATCGTGGTGGAGAAGAAGGGCGTCACCGAGGACGACGTGCTCGGCGCGGTCCTTGAGTCGGGTGCCGAGGAGGTCAACGACCTCGGGGATACCTTCGAGGTCGTGTCCGAGCCCACCGACCTGATTACGGCGCGCAAGGCGCTGCAGGAGGCCGGCATCGACTATGACTCCGCGGACGTGGCCTTCTTGCCCAGCGTCGAGATCGACCTGGACGAGGACCAGGCCAAGCGGGTGTTCCGCCTGATCGAGGCGCTCGAGGACTCCGACGACGTGCAGGACGTGTACGCCAACTACTCGGTCTCCGACGAGATCATGGAGAAGCTCGAAGGCTGACGCCGGTTGGTCGCGGGCTCGTCCGGCTCCTGCCGTACGGTGGGTGGTCGTGGCCGATCAACCCGATGCGACCTCCGTCGTGATCCGTCTGCTCAGTCCCGACGACGACCTGGACGCGCACCTCGACCTGGCCGAGCGGTCCTTTGGCCCGCTCGACCCAGCCGGGCGTGACCTGCGCCGGCGGCTGATCGCGGGCCCGATCGCCGCGGGCCGGTCGCTGGGCGCCTTTGACGGCGGCCGTCCGGCCGCCGCGGCCATGTTCCACGACATGCGGCAGTGGTGGTGCGGCCGGTCCGTGCCGATGGCCGGCGTGGCTGTCGTCATGGTCGCGCCCGAGGACCGGGGCCGCGGCATCGCCCGGCGGCTGATGGCCGCCGTGCTCGACGAGGTGGCCGCGCGCGGTTACCCGCTCTCGACGCTGTACCCGGCCACGATGCCGCTGTACCGGTCGCTGGGCTGGGAACCGGCCGGCGCGCGGTACACCGCCGTGATCCCGGCCCGGTCCCTGCGCGACCTGGTGCCGCCGGATCCCGTGTTCCCGGACGCCGCGCCCGGGAGCACCCGCCTGCGTCGGGCCGACCCCGCCGACGTCGAGGCGGTGATCGCGGTCATCGGCCGGGTGCACCAGGCGGCCCGCGACTGCGGCCCGATCACCCGGGACGCGGCGTCGGCGGGCTCCTGGCTGGCCGACCCGGACCTGTACGCCTACCTGTGCGACGACGGTTTCCTCGCGTACCGGTGGCACAACGGAAACCACGATGGCCTGCTCGTGGAGCGTGCCGAGGCGATCTCCGCACCGGCCCAGCGCGCTATCTGGGCCCACCTCGGCTCGTACGCCTCCATCGCCGACCAGGTGTACGCGCGGGTGGGCCCAGCCGACGTGTTCTGGCGGCTGACCCGCGAGCGCGACGCCCAGGTGCACCGCCGAGCGCTGTGGATGCTCCGGGTGGTCGACGCCCAGGCCGCCATCGCTGCCCGTGGCTTCCCGGCTGCCGTGTCGCTCACCGTGCCGCTGGTCATCGCCGACCAGGCCCGGCCGGCCAACTCCGGACCACGGCAGCTCCGCGTCGCCGAGGGCCAAGGCGCGCTGGAGCCAATGAAAATAAGCGCGGGCACACCTCTTACCCTGGGGGCTCGCGGCCTGGCCGTGCTGTACGCCGGGACACCGGTCATCGTGCTGCGCCAGGCGGGCCTGGCCAGCGGCGGCTCGCCCGAGGACGATGCGGCCCTGGACGCCGCGTTCGGCGCCGCCGCCTACATGCTGGACGGCTTCTGACCGCCAATTCACGCAACACGCCGCCTGGATGCACGACCGGGGCACCGCGGGCAGGTAGGTTCGTGGGCGAACAGATGTTCGTGGACCTGGCATGCCGGATGGAGCACCTCGTGGGCCTGACCTATGCGCGGCACCCGATCCGGGTGCTCGGCGTCGACCCCGGGCTGACCAGGTGCGGCGTGGGCGTGGTGGACGGGGCGCCGGGCCGGGCGCTGAGCCTGGTCCGCGTCGGGGTCATCAAGACCTCGGCCACCGACCACATCGCGGCCCGGCTGCTGGCCATCGAGACCGAGCTCGAGCAGTGGCTGGACGCCTGCCAGCCCGACGCGGTGGCCGTCGAGCGGGTCTTCAGCCAGCAGAACGTGCGCACGGTGATGGGCACGGCTCAAGCAGGCGCGGTCGCGATCGTGTGCGCCGCCCGCCGCGGGCTGCCGGTCGCCACCCACACCCCCAGCGAGGTCAAGGCCGCCGTGACCGGCAACGGGCGGGCCGATAAGAACCAGGTGACAGCGATGGTCACCAGGCTGTTGCGGGCCTCGGACCCGCCCCGGCCCGCGGACGCGGCCGACGCGCTCGCGCTGGCCATCTGTCACATCTGGCGTGGCGCGGCGCCGATGAGCACCGGTGTGCCGCTCACGGTCGGCCTGAGGAGGTACACGTGATCGCTCATGTCCGCGGCACGGTCGCCGCGGTGGCACCCGACGGTGCCGTCATCGAGGTCGGCGGGGTCGGGATGCGCGTGCAGTGCACGCCGGGCACCCTGGCCGCGCTGCGGCTGGGCGAACCAGCTCAGGTGGCCACCTCTCTGGTGGTCAGGGAAGATTCGCTGACCCTGTTCGGCTTCGGCTCCGATGACGAACGAAACGTCTTCGAACTCCTGCAGACGGCCAGCGGCGTCGGACCCCGGCTGGCGCTGGCCATGCTGGCCGTGCACTCACCCGACGCGCTGCGCCGGGCCGTCGCGACCGAGGATCTCGGCGCGCTGACCATGGTCCCAGGCATTGGCAAGAAGGGGGCAGAGCGGATCGCGCTCGAGCTGCGGGACCGGCTCGGGCCGCCCGGTGAAAGCGCCGCCGCCGGCCTGTCCGGCGCCCGGCCGCAGCGGGTTCCGGCCTGGCGGGAGCAGGTGCAGTCCGGCCTGGTCAACCTGGGCTGGGCGGTTCGCGACGCCGACCAGGCAATCGCGGCCCTGGAGGAAGACGGCACCATCGCCGTCGCCAACGGCGAGCCCGTGAACGTCGCCGTGGTGCTGCGGGCCGCCCTGCGCAAGCTCAGCAAGCAATGACCGAGGACCGGGACTCCCTGGCCAAGGCCGAGGACGCCGAGCTCGCCGCGCGCCGTCGGCGGGTGGACCGCGAGCCGCAGGACGCGATGGTATCCCCGCTTGCCGAAGCGGACGAGCGGGACATCGAGAGCGCGCTGCGGCCCAAGCGGCTCGCCGAGTTCACCGGGCAGGCCCGCGTGCGCGAGCAGCTGTCGCTGATCCTGCAAAGCGCTCTGCGCCGCGGCCGGCCGCCGGACCACATCCTGCTGGCCGGTCCGCCGGGCCTGGGCAAGACCACGATCGCGATGATCGTCGCCGCTGAGCTCGGCGCGTCGTGGCGCCTCACCAGCGGCCCGGCCATCGAGCGCTCCGGTGACCTGGCTGCCATCTTGTCCACCCTCAGCGAGGGCGAGGTGATCTTCATCGACGAGATCCACCGCCTGGCCAGGCCCGCCGAGGAAATGCTCTACCTGGCCATGGAGGACTTCCGGGTCGACGTGGTGATCGGCAAGGGACCCGGAGCGACCGCGATCCCGCTCGAGATCGCGCCGTTCACCTTGGTCGGGGCGACCACGCGGGCCGGGTTGCTGCCTGCCCCGCTGCGGGACCGGTTCGGGTTCACCGCGCACCTGGACTTCTACGCTCCCGACGAGCTCGAGCACATCATCCGCAGGTCCGCCGGGCTGCTCGGGGTGACGCTCACCGACGAGGGGGCGGCCGAGCTGTCTACCCGGTCACGGGGCACGCCGCGGATCGCCAACCGGCTGCTCCGCCGGGTCCGCGACTACGCCGAGGTCCGGGCCGACGGCGTGGTGACCAGGGACATCGCCCGCACCGCCCTGGAAATTTACGAGGTGGACTCGCACGGCCTGGACCGGCTCGACCGCGGCGTGCTGGAGGCGGTGGTCCGCCGGTTCGGCGGCGGACCGGTGGGCCTGTCCACGCTCGCGGTGGCGCTGGGCGAAGAGGCCGAAACGGTCGAGGTGGTGGCGGAACCGTTCCTGGTCCGCTGCGGGCTGCTGGCGCGGACCCCGCGGGGCCGGGTGGCCACCGCGGCCGGCTGGGTCCATCTCGGCCTCACGCCCCCGCCCTCGCTGGCCGAATTGCCAACCCTGTTTGATTAGTCCTGGTTTGATTAGTCCTGGTCGGCAAGATCGCGCCGAGGTCACGATCGCCGCCAAAACCTCGTAGCCTGTTGGTGCGCGGTCAAAGCGCGGCTAAACTTCGGCAGTTGGTCGTTGGCGTTTACCGCGACCACGCATGCAGAATCAACTGGAAGGATGCCCCGGTCATGGGGAGTTTCTCAACGGTCGTCGCGGCGACCTCGACCAAGTTGTCAAGCAGCTCTTATACGTTCCTGCTCTTGATCGTGCTGGTCTTTGTCGGCTTTTACTTCCTGATGATCCGGCCGCAGCGGCGTCGTCAGCAGATGGCCCAGCAGCAGCAGCGCACCCTCAGCCCTGGGTCGCGGGTCCGGACCACGGCCGGCATGTATGCCACCGTCTCCGCGGTGGATGGCGACGACGTCATCCTCGAGGTCGCGCCCGGTATCGACGTCCGTTACATGCGGCGCGCCGTCATGGAAGTCATCTCCTCCGGTGATGAGCCCGAGGAGGACGAGACCGTCGAGGACGCGCACGACGAGGACTACGTTGAGGACGACGTGCCCGAGGACACCCACGAGCCCGAGGTTTCCGACGGCCACGACAGCAGCGCGGCCGACGGCCTGGCTGCTTCGCACGACAGCGACCTGACCAAGTCCGACAAGGACAACGTCTTCTGACCCGCCGGCTGGCATCAGGGTCTTACGGGGAACGACCGATCTAGGGACAGGCGGAGAAGTGGCAGGCCCTACGAAGACCGTCCCGCATCCGGGACGGGCGCTTGCGGCGCTCATCGCGCTTATCGTGATCATGCTGCTGGCGCTGGCCGGCGGGGACCTGTTCAGCCCGGGCAACTGGCACAAGGACTTCCGGGTCGGCCTCGGGCTCGACCTGTCCAGTGGCACTGTGCTGAGCATGAAGGCCACCACGCTGAACGGCGGCGTACCGTCCAGCAACGACCTGAACGAGGCCAAGACGATCATCTTGTCCCGGGTGAACGCCTCAGGTAACACCGGCGCCGAGGTCCAGAGCCAGGGCAACGACATCCTGAACGTGTCGGTCCCGGGCAAGACCAGCCAGGAGACCGAGCAGCTGGTCAGCGAGACGGCCCTGCTGAACTTCCGGCAGACGCTGCTCTATCTGCCCTCCAGCGCGACCAGCACCCCGTCGCCGTCCGCCACGCCCAGCGCGTCAGCCAGCGCCAGCCCGTCGGCCAGCGCGAGTTCCACCGCCAAGGCCACCCCGTCGGCCTCGGCCAGCGCCACCAGCACGGCCAGTACCTCCGCCAAGATCGTCCCGGCCGCCAGCTCCAGCGCTACCCCCAAGGCCAGCAGTTCGGCCACGGCCACGGCCACGGCCCCGGCCACCGCGTCGGCGTCGGCGTCGGCCAGTCCTAGCCCGAGCGCCAGCGCGTCCAGCAGTTCCTCCGAGGCCCTGGGTGACGCCAGCCTGGTCAACAAGCAGACCCTCGCCCTGTTCAACAAGGTGACCTGCAAGCCGAACGACACCACGCAGTGGAAGAAGGAGGCTGGGTACACCACCCCGGAGGACTACGACAACCCGAACGTGCAGGTTGTCGCGTGTGACAACACCGGCGGCAAGTACGCCCTGGACGTGGCCAAGGTGCAGGGTCAGCAGATCGCCACCGCCACCGCCGAGCTGTCCACCACCAGCAACCAGTGGGAAGTCCTGCTGAACCTCAAGAGCGGGGCGGTGGGGGCCTGGTCCAACCTGACCTCGACCCAGTACTCCAAGTACTACGTGCCCAGCGGCGACAACCCCGACTCGCCCGACTACTGGCTGGCCACCATCGCCGTCGTCCTGGACGGGAACGTCGTGACCGCGCCGGTGACCACCCAGGCCATCCCCAACGGCGAGGCCCAGATCACCGGCAGCTTCACCCAGGCCGAGGCCACGCAGCTGCAGAACGTGCTCCAGTACGGGTCGCTGCCGCTGAACTTCCAGATTCTCACCGCGGACACGGTGTCGGCCCAGCTCGGCCGGGCTCAGCTGGACGGCGGCCTGATCGCGGCCGCGATCGGCCTGGGCCTGGTCGTGATCTACTCGTTCCTGTACTACCGAGGGCTGGGCCTGGTGTCGGTGTTCAGCCTGGTGATCGCGGGCACGCTGGCCCTGCTGACGGTCATGCTGCTCACCAAGTACCAGAACTTCGCCCTGGAGCTGTCCGGGATCGCGGGCCTGATCGTGGCCATCGGCATCACCGCCGACTCGTTCGTCGTGTTCTTCGAGCGATTGCGGGACGAAGTCCGCGAAGGCAAGGCGCTGCGCCCCGCGGTGGAAGCAGGCTGGAAACGTGCCCGGCGCACGATCCTGGTCTCGGACACCGTGTCGTTCATCGCCGCGATCTTGCTCTATTACTTCTCCATCGGCGAGGTCAAGGGCTTCGCGTACACCCTCGGCCTGACCACCGTGATCGACATCGTGGTCGTGTTCCTGTTCACCAAGCCGATGGTGACCATCCTGGCCCGGACCAAGTTCTTCGGCGACGGTCGTCCGATGTCCGGGCTCGATCCAGCTCGGCTCGGTGCCCGTACCCCATGGCGATCCTCGGTCCGCCGTAACCAAGTCAGCAGGCGCAGGCCGGACGCCGCGCAGCGGACCAACGTGTCCCGCAACACCGGGGAGGCATGATGTCGCGGATCGGCCAGCTCGGCAGCCGGCTCTACCGTGGCGAGGTCTCCTACGACTTCGTCGGCCGCAAGCGCAGGTGGTACTCGATCTCCGGGGCCATCCTGCTGATCAGCGTGCTGGCCCTGTTCATCCACGGCCTGGACTTCAGCGTGGACTTCAAGGGCGGTGCGGTGTTCCAGTTCTCCGCGCCGTCGGCCACCCAGACCCAGGTCGCCGACGCGGTCAGCAGCACGGGCGTCAACGGGGCGGTCGTGCAGCAGCTGACCGGCAGCCTGGGCAACAAGTCGTGGCAGGTCCAGACCGACACGCTGAACAGCCAGGAAACCGGCACCGTCGAGAACGCGCTGACCAGCAAGCTAGGTGCCAAGGACATGAGCACCTCGTTCGTCGGGTCCAGCTGGGGCAGCCAGATCACCGCCAAAGCTTTGCAGGCCCTGATCGCGTTCATGATCGTGATCGTGCTGTACCTGTCGATTGCCTTTGAGTGGAAGATGGCGGTGGCCGCCTTCGTGGCGCTGATCCATGACCTGGTCATCGCCACCGGCGTGTACGCGCTGACCGGATTCCAGGTCAGCCCGGCCACCGTCATCGGCCTGCTGACCATCCTCGGGTACTCGCTCTACGACACCGTGGTCGTGTTCGACAAGGTCCGGGAGAATACGGCCGGCCTGCTCGGCGGAGCCAGGACCACCTACAGCGACGCCGCGAACCTGGCCCTGAACCAGACGCTGGTCAGGTCGATCAACACCTCGCTGATCGCCCTGCTGCCGGTTGCCGCGATCTTGTTCGTCGGCGGTGGCCTGCTCGGCGCGGGTGAGCTGAAGGACCTGGCCCTGGTGCTGCTGGTCGGCATGCTGTCCGGCACCTACTCCTCGATCTTCATCGCCACCCCGGTGCTCGCCGACCTCAAGGAACGGGAGCCGCAGTACCAGGCGCTGGCCAAGCGAGTGAGCGTCCGCGCGTCCGGCGGCCGGCCGGCCAGGCGCGCCGCCGCCAAGGCGGGCAGCCGCGCCACGGCCAAGGCGGTGCAGGCACCGCTGCCCGAGGACGAGGTGGATGACACCGACACCGACGTCGACTACACCGACGACACCGAGGCGCCGGCCAGCGCGCTGACCACCACGCCGTCCCGGGTCCCGGCCGGCCGCGGCACGCCAGGCACGGCGCGTCCCGGCCCGCGGCAGCAACCCCGCCGCACCGGAGGCTCCGCCCGGCATCGCCCGGCGGGCAAGAAGAAGCGGCGCTGAGCATGGCCGATCAGGCGGCGGCTCCCGCCGGGGAACGTGAGCTTAGCCGCCTCATCGCCGCCCGGATCCGCGACGTCCCGGACTACCCGCAGCCCGGTGTGGTGTTCAAGGACATCACTCCGCTGCTGGCCGACGGCGAGGCGTTCCGCGCGGTGATCGCGGTCCTGGCCGAGACCTACGGGCCGGTCGACAAGGTGGCAGGCATCGAGGCCCGCGGCTTCATCCTGGCCGCCCCGGTAGCGGCCCGGCTCGGCGCGGGATTCATCCCGATCAGGAAGAAGGGCAAGCTGCCCGGGGCCACGTTCGCCGAGGACTACCAGCTCGAGTACGGCACGGCCACGATCGAGGTGCTGACCGATGCCTTCGATCAGGGCGATCGCGTGCTGGTCATCGATGACGTCCTGGCCACCGGCGGCACCGCCCGGGCCACGGCCGACCTGGTGCAGCGTGCGGGAGCCCGGGTAGCGGGCATTTCCGTGCTGCTGGAGCTTTCCTTCCTGCACGGCCGGGCCAAGCTCGCCGACCTCCCGGTCACGGCGCTGATCAGCGTCTGAGGGTGCGCGCCTATGACACGCCCGGGGCCCGCCTACCTCGATCCCGACGCCGAGTCGGCCGCGCCGGCCCCGGCGGCCGCTGACCAGGACACCGCCCGCTCGCGATTTCCGCTGCGCCTGGCCGCCATCGGGGTCTGCGTCTTCGCGAGCCTTCGGCTCGTGGCCGTGGGCGTTTCGGCGTACCTGCTGCCGCGCGGGAAGTTCCATAACCTGCACTACTCGCTGTGGCACCTGATCGCGTCCTGGGACAGCGGCCGTTATCTGCACATCGCGGCCCACGGCTACTCCTACGTGCCGGGAAATCTGCGCCTGGACGTCATCTTCGCGTGGTTCCCCGGGTATCCCGCGGCCATCGACGCGTGGTCGCCGATCCCGGGCGTCGGTGTCCACCGGGCCGCTCTGACGGTCACGATCGTCGCCGGGCTGGCGGCCGCGTGGGGGCTGACCCGGCTGGGCCTGGCCCTGACTGGTGACCGGAGGATCGCCCTGCTCATGGTCGCGCTGTGGGCCGTCGCGCCCGGCTCGGTCGTGTGGATCATGCTCTACTCCGAAGCCCTGTTCTGCGCCCTGGCCGTCTGGGCCCTGGTCGCCCTGGTAGAGCGGCGCTGGCTGACCGCTGCGGCCCTGACCATCGCGGCCGGGACCGTGCGCAGCACGGCCATAGCCCTGATCGCGGCGGTCGTGGTCGCCGCGCTGCCCCCGGTGGTGCGCGCGGTCCGAGCCCGCGAACCGATCAGCGCGTGGTGGCGCCCGGCCGCGTCCGCGCTGGCCGCCCCGCTCGGCCTGGTCGGCTACTGGGCCTACTCGGCCTGGGCCACGCATCACCTGAGCGGCTTCCTGTGGGTCGAGAAGAACGCACACAACAGCTTCGACTTCGGCAAGGGCATCGTCGTGGCCGCCGAGCGGGCCATCATCTCCGGACCCACCGCCGGTGTCGCGCTGACCCTGCTGATCATCGCCGCCGCGGTTATCCTCACCGCCTACAGCCTGACCGAGCGCATCCCGATCTACCTGCACGCCTACACGCTGGTCGTCATCGTGCTGGCCCTCGGCCCGGGCCCGTACTACCTGGGCTCTAAACCGCGCTTCCTGCTGCCCGCCATGCTGCTCGGCCTCCCGCTGGCCCGTCTCCTGACCCGGGTCCCGGCCTGGGCGCTGATTCCCCTGTTCGTCGTCCTGGCCGCCGCCTCCACCTGGTTCAGCATCTACCTGATGACCTACGGCTGGGCCCCGTAAAGCGCCGGCCGCCCGGCCTCCACAGCTCCACCACCCACCCCACCCCCACCCGCGGTTTGCGCCCCTGCCACTCGCCTTCGCGCCCCGCCGCCGCGTCGCCCTGCGGGTCAGCATTGGCCTGCTGCTGCGGCGGCTCCGTCAGGCCCGGGACGACGAAGAGCTGACCGTACCCCAGACCTCGGCGCTGGCTCGCCTGGACCGCGGCGGCCCGGCCACGGCCAGCGCCCTGGCCCGGCAGGAGCAGATCAGCCCGCAGTCCATGGGGGCCACGCTGGCCGCTCTGGAGGCGCGGGGCCTGGTCGGTCGTGGTCCGGACGCCCGAGATGGCCGACGGGTCGTGCTATCGCTTACCGAAGCCGGGCGGCAGGTGCTGCGCGATAAACGGAACGCCCACACCGAACAGCTGGCTCAGGCCCTGTTCTCCGGCTTTACCGCGGCCGAGCTCGGCCAGCTGTGGGCGGCCGTGCCACTGCTCGAGCGTCTGGCCCAGAGCATCTGATGGCGCCGTCCGGTCCCGACACCAGGCGCGGTCAGCAAGCTGGCTCCGATGACCGGTATAAATGGGTCGCCCTGGCCAATACCACCGCCGCGGTGTTCATAGCCACGCTGGACGGCTCGATCGTCATCATCGCCTTGCCCGCGATCTTCCGCGGCATCCACCTTGATCCGCTGGCGCCGGGCAACGTCGGCTACCTGCTTTGGATGATCATGGGTACCGCCTGGTCCAGGCCGTTCTGATGGTCACCGTCGGCCGCCTGGGCGACATGTTCGGCCGGGTCCGGATCTATAACGCGGGCTTCGCGGTGTTCACCATCGCCTCGGTCCTGCTGTCTTTCGACCCGTTTCAGGCGGGCCGCGGCGCGCTGTGGCTGATCGGCTGGCGGGTGCTCCAGGCCGTCGGCGGCTCGATGCTGATGGCCAACTCGGCCGCCATCTTGACCGATGCGTTCCCGTCCGACCAGCGCGGCTTCGCGCTGGGCACCAACCAGGTCGCCGCGCTGGCCGGCCAATTCGTCGGGCTGGTCGCCGGAGGCCTGCTGGCCACCCTGGACTGGCGGGCGGTGTTCTGGGTCAACGTGCCGGTTGGGGTGTACGGGACGCTGTGGGCCTATCACAAGCTCCGGGAAACGGGGGAGCGGCACCGCGGCCACATCGACTGGTGGGGCAACGTCACGTTCACGGTGGGCCTGAGCGCGGTCCTGCCGACGTCGCTCACCGCCGGGTTGCGGCAGCAGGGTGTGCCGCCCGGCCTGGCCCGCCAGATCGCAGCGCTGCCGCCGGTTTCGTCGCTGTTCGCCGCGGTGCTGGGCGTGAACCCGGTCCAGCACCTGCTCGGCTCCGCGGGCGGGCTCTCCGCACTCTCAGCCGCGCACCAGCGGATCCTGACCGGGCGCGAGTTCTTCCCCGACCTGATCGCGGGACCGTTCCACCAGGGCCTGGTGGTAGTGTTCGCGACCTCGAAACGGGTCGGCCGTCGCGGCCGTGATCGCCTCGCTGCTGCGCGGCGGCCGTGCCGTGGGCGTGTGAAGTCCTCGGGAATCCCACGCATGTGATCAGGTGTTTAACCCATCTAAGTAGAATGGTGGCTTGGCAGATGTGAGGAGCACTGTGACCGGTGACGTCGTCACGACCGGGACGAGGGCTGCCGATCCTGCCCGGGTGGACGCGCCACGGGTTACCGAACCCGTAATCGATGCGGAACAGGCCGAGGCAGGGGCAGCTGACGTGCCCGGTCGCCGCACGGCCAATGGCGCCGTCGCGCCCGCCGAGAGCCCGCCCCCCGAGAGCCCGCCCCCCGAGAGCCCGGCCGCCGAGAGCCCGCCCCCCAAGAGCGCAGCCCCCAAGAGCGCAGCCCCCAAGAGCGCAGCCCCCAAGAGCGCAGCCCCCGAGAGCGCAGCCCCCGAGAGCCCCGCCGCTGAGAGCTCCGCCGCCGACACCCCGGCCCGGACCAGCCAAGCGCGGCCGAGCCGGACTCGGGCCGCGGTCGCGGCGGTGCAGGGCCAGGCAGCCGACGTCGCGGCGGGCGGAGTCGGGGTCCGGCGTCGGCTGGCCCGGCTGGGCGCACAGCGTGGCGCGACGCTCAACCCGGTGCTCGACCCGCTGCTCAAGACGGTGCGCGCCACGCACCCCAAGGCCGACATCCGGCTGATCGAGCGGGCCTACGACACCGCCGCGTACTGGCACCGCGAGCAGAAGCGGCTGAGCGGCGATCCGTATATCACCCACCCGCTGGCCGTGGCCACGATCCTGGCCGAGCTCGGCATGAACACCGACACGATCTGCGCGGCGCTACTGCACGACACGGTGGAGGACACCCCGTACACCCTGACCGAGCTGCGCGGTGAGTTCGGCGAGGACATCACCGCGCTGGTGGACGGCGTCACCAAGCTGGACAAGGTCAAGTACGGCGAGTCCGCTGAGGCAGAGACCGTCCGCAAGATGGTGGTCGCGATGTCCCGGGACATCCGCGTGCTGGTCATCAAGCTCGCGGACCGGCTGCACAACATGCGGACGCTGCGCTACCTGAAGCGGGAGAAGCAGGAGCGTAAGTCCCGCGAGGTCCTGGAGATCTACGCCCCGCTGGCCCACCGGCTCGGCATGAACACGGTGAAGTGGGAGCTGGAGGATCTGGCCTTCCAGACGCTGTACCCGAAGCGGTTCGACGAGATCGCGCGGCTGGTGTCCAGCCGCGCGCCGCGCCGCGAAGCCTTCCTGCAGGAAGTGATCCAGGACGTCCGAGGAGACCTGCTCGAGGCCAAGATCAAGAACACGGTGACCGGCCGGCCCAAGCACTACTACTCGATCTACCAGAAGATGATCGCCCGCAACGTCGGCTTCGACGACATCTACGATCTGGTCGGCATCCGGGTCCTGGTCGATACCGTCCGCGACTGCTACGCGGCCCTCGGCACCATCCACGCGCGGTGGAACCCCGTCCCCGGACGGTTCAAGGATTACATCGCGATGCCGAAGTTCAACATGTACCAGTCGCTGCACACCACGGTCATCGGTCCGGGCGGCAAGCCGGTGGAACTGCAGATCCGGACCTGGCGCATGCACCAGCGCTCGGAGTACGGGGTCGCCGCGCACTGGAAGTACAAGGAGGAGACGGTCTTCAGCGGCCGGTCCTCCGGCGCTAAGGACGACACGCAGGAGATGGCCTGGCTGCGGCAGCTGGTCGACTGGCAGCGGGAGACCGAGGATCCCGCCGAGTTCCTCGAGTCGCTCCGTTTTGACCTGGCCGCCGCCGAGGTTTACGTGTTCACTCCCCGCGGCGACGTCATCCCGCTGCCGCAGGGCTCGACCCCGGTGGACTTCGCGTACGCCATCCACACCGAGGTCGGGCACCGGACCATCGGTGCGCGGGTCAACGGCCGGCTGGTGGCGCTGGAATCGACCCTGGATAACGGCGACACGGTGGAGATCTTCACCTCCAAGACCGCCGAAGCGGGGCCGAGCCGGGACTGGCTCAAGTTCGTGCAGAGCCCTCGGGCGCGTAACAAGATCCGGCAGTGGTTCTCCAAGGAGCGCCGGGAAGCCGCGGTCGAGGCGGGCAAGGACCAGATCGCCCGGGCCATGCGCAAGCAGGGGCTGCCGCTGCAGCGGCTGGCGGCCGCCGACACGCTGATCACGTTGGCCCGCGACCTGCGTTATCCCGACGTGTCCGGGCTGTATGCGGCGGTCGGCGAGGGCCGGGTCAGCGCCCAGTCGGTGGTCGAGAAGCTAGTCCGGTCGGTTGGCGGGGTGGCCGGCGCGCAGGAGGACCTAGCCGAGACCACGCTGCCGAGCAAGGCACCGCAGCCGCGGACCCCGTTTGAATCCGGCGTCGAGGTCACCGGGACACCCGACGTGTGGGTCCGCCTGTCCCGGTGCTGTACCCCGGTGCCCGGGGACCAGATCAGCGGTTTCGTTACCCACGGCCACGGCGTGTCCGTGCACCGCACGGACTGCGTGAACTTGGCGCACCTGAGCGGTACCCAGCGGGAGCGGATGGTCGACGTCCACTGGGCCCCGACCGAAGGCTCGCTGTTCCTGGTCGCCATCCAGGTCGAGGCGCTCGACCGGACCCGGCTGCTCTCCGACGTGACCCGGGTGCTGTCCGACCAGCACGTCAACATCTTGTCCGCCACGGTCACCACCAGCCGGGACCGGGTGGCAGTCAGCCGTTTCACCTTCGAGATGGGCGACCCCAAGCACCTGGGCCACGTCCTGCGCGCCGTCCGCGCCATCGACGGCGTATACGACGTCGCGCGGGTAACGAGCTAGCTGGAGAACTCGGCTAGCGTGTGCTCGGCTTCTTCGAGCCAGGCGCGGCGGGCGGTCAGGGCCTCCTCGGCGTTGTGCACCGCCCGGTCGTCGCCCCGGTCGCGCGCCTTAGCCAGCTGATCCTCCAGCTGAGCGATGGTCGTGCGCAGCTGGGCCACGGTGCCCTCGGCGCGGGCCAGCGCCTCGGGGTTGGAACGGCGCCACTGGGCCTCTTCGGCCTTGCGGATCGCTTCCTCGACCCGGCGCAGCCCCGACTCCAGGTGCTCACGGGAATCCCGTGGCACCGCGCCGATCTGCTCCCACCGCTCCTGGATGCCGCGCAGCGCAGACCGCGCGGCGCGGAAGTCGGTCACCGGCAGCAGCGCCTGAGCCTGGTCGAGCAGCTGCTGCTTGGCCTCGGCATGCTCGCGCAACGTGGCGTCCTTGGCCGAGAACACCTCGGTCCGGGCGGCAAAGAACTTGTCCTGGGCGGCCCGGAAGCGCTTCCACAGCTCGGTCTCGGCCTCCCGGTCGGCCCGGCCGGCCGCCTTCCACCTTTGCATCAGCTCACGGAACGCGCTGGTGGTGGAGCCCCACTCGGTCGAGGAGGACAGCGCCTCGGCCTCGGTGCACAGCTGCTCCTTGCGGGCCTTGACGTCCTCCCGCTCGGCTTCCAGGGTGGCGAAGAAGGCTTTACGCCGCTTGGTGAAGGCGTTGCGCGCCGCGGACAGCCGCTTCCACAGCACGGCCTCGGCGGCCCGGTCGGCGTGCGGGGCCGCCTTCCATTCGTCGAGCAGCTCGCGCATCCGCTCGCCGCTGCTCTTCCAGTGCGTGGCCTCGGCCGCGATCTGCTCGGCCTCCGCGACGATCCGCTCCTTGGCCTCCTTGGCCTGCACCCGTGCGTGCTCGCGGGCGACCTTGGCCTCCTCGCGGCGGTGACCGACGTCTTCGGTCAGCCGCTCCAGGCGCGTCCGCAGGCCGTCCAGGTCACCCAGGGCGTTGGCGTCGTCGAGGCTGCGCAGCAAGCGCTGGACGGTCGCCGCGGCCTGGGCGGGAGCCAGGTCGGTGCCGGTGATCCGCTGCTCGAGCAGCACCACCTCGGTCTCGAGCGCCTCGTACTTGCGCTGGTAAAAGGCCAGTGCCTCTTCCGGACTGCCCGCCTGCCAGGAACCGATCACCCGCTCACCATCGGCGGTACGGACATAGACCGTCCCGTCGGCGTCAACCCGGCCCCACGGATGGTCGGCGGTGCTCACGGCGAACCTCCTGCGTCGTCTTCCTCGTCAGGTTTTCTTGATCGTCACGCTGTCAATGATGACCTTCTTCTTCGGAACGCCGCCGCCGGCCTGAGGATAGGTACATGAGGTTCCGTCCTTTGCCACATTCTGGACGATATCCAGCCCAGAGGAAACCGTGGCAAAGGGTGTATAGCTGGTTCCTAGTCCGGAACTGCTGTCCTTGTACACGATGAAGAACTGGCTGCCGTTGCTGGTCGCCGTGCCTCCGTTCGCCATCGCCACCGTTCCGGCCGGGTATTTGGCGTCGGTGAGATTCTCGCTGGCGTATTCGTAGCCCGGTGTCCCTGTACCGACGTCGCTGGTGGTACTGCAGGTCAGGTTGGTGTCCGCCTTAGCGTAAGCGTCGCCGCACTGCAGCACAAAGATGCCGCTGGTCAGCAGCCGGTGGCACTGCGTGTTGTTGAAGAAGCCCGTCTGCGCGAGGTGCACGAAGGAGTTGACTGTGCAGGTTGCCTTGGAGTTGAGCAGGTTGACCGTGATCGGGCCGAGGTTGGTATTGATCGTCGCCTGATAGCTGGCGGTGTAGTCCGGGGTGGTCGGCGGCACGCCGACCTGCTTCGAGACCGGCGTGGCCGAGGTATAGCTGCAGTGATGCGCCGGTTCGGCCACCGTGGCGGCCGACGTCGTGGCCGATGGGGAGGCCGAAGCAGACGCAGACTTGCTGGCCGAGGCGGACGGCTTCTTGGCGCCGCCGCTCGGAAGAAATGCCACTACCAGCCCGGCGATCAGGCCCGCGGCCACCACCGCGGCGAGCCCGGTCAGCCAGCGCTTGCGGATCACGCGCTGTCTGGCCAGCCGCAACTCCTGCTGACGGCGGTGCTTCTCCCTGGCTTGCCTGCGCTGGCGTTCGCTCTTACCCGCCACCGGTCGTGTCCTCCTTGGCCTGTCGCGTTATCTGGCTACCGCTGGTATTCACGGGGAGGCAGGCCAACGAACCCGTATACCGCTGATCCCGAAACATAGCTGGTTGGGTTGGGGGAGACCCCCCAGAACCCCGCATAATTCGCGATCGCTCGCGAATCGTACCTTCCAGATGCCGGGACCGGTACCCTTCGTTATCGGTTCGCTGCCATGCAGGTCACCTGGGTAACCTGAGACACCGTACCGTGAGAAAGGACGGTTGTGCTCGTCGCAGGGTTCCCAGCAGGAGCGTTCGCCGCGAACTGTTATGTTGTCGCGACCGCTCCCGGCGAGCCGTGCGTGATCATCGACCCAGGCCAGGACGCCGAACCGGGAATCGCGGAGATCCTCGCTGAGCACCGGCTTCAGCCAGCCGCCGTCCTGCTTACTCACGGTCATATCGACCACGTGTGGTCGGTCGCCCCGGTATGCGGCGCGCAGGGCATCCCCGCCTATATTCATCCCGCCGATCGCGCATTGCTCAGTGATCCGGGCCGCGGTTTCCCGCTGGGGATAGGCCAGCAACTGTTTGGCGGGCTGGAATTCACCGAGCCGGATGACGTGAAAGAACTAGCCGACGGGATGACGCTGAACCTGGTAGGCCTCCAGATCGTGGTGAATCACGCGCCCGGTCACACCGAGGGCTCCGTGACATTCCGGACGCCCGCGTCGGAGCAACCTAATACGGTAAGCGGCAAAAGCAAAATAGATCGTCCCGGCGACGTCTTGTTTTCCGGCGACCTGTTGTTTGCCGGGTCGATCGGGCGGACCGACCTGCCCGGCGGGGATTACCCGACGATCCTGCGCAGCCTGGCCCGGGTCTGCCTGACCCTGCCGGATGAGACCCTGGTGCTGTCTGGTCATGGACCGCGGACGACGATCGGCGAGGAGCGCCGGTCCAATCCGTTCCTGGCTGACTTGGCCCCGGCGTCTGGTCCGGTTCGAGGGATATGAGGACCGAAGCACGCGGGCCGGTCCGTTCGGATAAAAAGATCTGACTATGAGTGACGGCGCGGTGGCCCAGGCGGCCGGGCGTCGGCGAAAGGGGAAGAACGCGATGATCCGCACCCATGAGGCGGGGACGCTGCGGGCGTCGCACGCGGGAGAGCACGTGGTGCTGGCCGGCTGGGTAGCCCGGCGCCGGGACCACGGTGGCGTGGTGTTCATCGACCTGCGAGACGCGAGCGGCGTGGTTCAGGTCGTGTGGCGAGGCGAGGAAGCCGTGGGACATGAGCTGCGGGCCGAGTTCTGCGTGCGAGTCCTCGGGACGGTCCGGCAGCGCCCGGCCGGGAACGAGAACCCTGAGCTGCCCACCGGGGACGTCGAGGTAGCCGCCGACGAGGTCGAGGTGCTCAGCGAGGCCGACCCGCTGCCGTTCCCCATCGGGGGTTCCACCGAGATCAGCGAGGACATCCGGCTCAAGTACCGCTACCTGGACATCAGGCGCGAGGACACCGCGCGGGCGCTGCGGGTCCGCTCCCGCGCCGCCTACCTGCTGTCCGACGTGATGCGCGAGCACCGGTTCGTGAACGTCGAGACCCCGTACCTGACCCGGTCCACGCCTGAAGGCGCGCGCGACTTCCTGGTCCCGGTCCGGCTGCGGCCCGGTAACTGGTACGCGCTGCCGCAGTCGCCCCAGCTGTTCAAGCAACTGCTCATGGTGGGCGGCCTGGAGCGCTACTACCAGCTGGCCCGGTGCTTCCGGGACGAGGACTTCCGCAAGGACCGGCAGCCCGAGTTCACCCAGATCGACATCGAGATGTCCTTCGTCACCCGCCAAGACGTGGTCGACGTCGCCGAGGACATCGTCGGGCTGCTGTGGTCCGAGCTGGCCGGCTACCAGGTACCCCGGCCATTGCCCCGGATGACCTACGCGGACGCGATGGCGCGCTACGGCTCGGACAAGCCCGACCTGCGCTTCGGCTGTGAGCTGACCGACCTGACCGCGTACTTCGCGGGCACGGAGTTCCGCGTCTTCCAGGCTCCTTATGTCGGGGCCGTGGTCATGCCCGGCGGCGCGTCGCAGTCCCGGCGCGAGCTGGACCAGTGGCAGGAGTGGGCCCGGTCCCGGGGGGCCCGCGGCCTGGCCTACGCCCTGATCGGCGCCGACGGCGAGATCACCGGCCCGGTGGCCAAGAACCTGTCCGAGGCCGAACGTTCCGGGCTGGCCGCCACCGGCGCAGGCCCGGGCGACTGCGTGTTCTTCGCGGCGGGCCCGGCCCATGGCTCCCGCGAGCTGCTCGGCGCGGCGCGGCTGGAGATCGGGCGCGCCTGCGACCTGATCGACGAGTCGGCGTGGTCCTTCCTGTGGGTGGTCGACGCGCCCATGTTCGAAGAGGACGGCCAGGGCGGCTGGACCTCGGTGCATCACCCGTTCACCGCGCCGCTGCCCGAATGGGCGGACAAGTTCGTCACTGAGCCTGGCGGCGCGCTGGCCGACGCCTACGACATCGTGTGCAACGGGTACGAGATCGGCGGCGGCTCCATCCGGATCCACCAGTCCGCGATGCAGCAGGCGGTATTCGACGTGATCGGGCTATCGCCCACCGAGGCCCAGTCGCAGTTCGGCTTCCTGCTCGACGCGTTCAAGTACGGCCCGCCGCCGCACGGCGGCATCGCGTTCGGCTGGGACCGGGTATGCATGCTGCTGGCGGGCGCGCCCACCATCCGCGACGTCATCGCCTTCCCCAAAGCCGCTTCCGGCCTGGACCCCCTGACCGGCGCCCCCACCCCCATCACCCCCGCCCAACGCCAAGAAGCCGGCATCGACGCTGCCCCCGCTCCCACACCACACGCCGCTCCCACCTCACAGCTTCCTCCCACCACGTAACCCCTGCCCCCAATGAGTCGGGTTCATGATCGTGGCCAGAAAAGACCGGATAAGTGCCGGAACTGGCCACGATCATGAAATCCAGTCTCGAAGCGAGCAGCCTGGGCGGGGGCAGGGGTGGGGGGTGGCTGGCCAGCCGCGCGAGCGCAGGACAGCGGCGACGTAAGCCGCGCTCTCGCACCGGTGATCGCCCAGTTCGGAGAAGCCGAACCTGAACGTGACGATGCCTCCGAACAGGTTGGCGTTGTCGCGGCGCTTGTCACGCCACTGCTCGTCCTCGGGATGCGCGATGGTCCCGTCGAGTTCCACGCACACGCCGTACTCCTCGTAGAGGTTGTCGAGGTACCTGTTGCCGGTGCGCTGCCTGATACGCGCCTGCCGCCGTGCTGAGGGAAGCCCGTGCGGCCGTTCCACCCGGCGGACGTAGCGGTACTCAAGCAGGGACAAGGCGCCGTCATCGGCATCGGCGAGCGCCACCGTGAGTTCTCGGCGCCAACGCATCTTCTTACGGCTGTCCATAGCCTGACGTATTCGCTCGGCGGTCGTGCGCCTACGGCCGATGGCCCGGCAGATCCATTCGTAGGCGGCATCAAAGGTCGGCGTGATCTGAATAAGGTCGAGCACCGTATCCTCCACTCGCGTGCACGGCGGGCGCATGGCCGGGTGCCTGGTTCGGAGGATCGCATCCGACCGGTGGACGATCACGCCGGGTATCTTCGCCTGGGCCGGGTGCCGGGACGCCGGGACCGTGATGATGATGACCGGACTCGGGGCGTCGAGCAGACCGTGCCGCTCGGCGGCGGTCTGATGGCTGAGAACGGCATCCGGCCCGGCGCGGAGCAGCGCGGCCCAGAGCATCGTCTCCCGGGCGGGGTCGCCGGAGAAGGCGGCGTACACGCCGCGCTGCAGCCGCTGCCAGCGGCCGCTGCCCACCCGGCCGCGCATTACGCGCGAGCCGACGCCAGCCACGGCACCCTGGCGGCTGGCAATGGCCTTGCCCTGGGCTGCCAGCAGTTCACGGGCCTGCGGGGGCATGTCGGTTGGCATGCATCCGAGGCTGCATAGCGGAACCGCGGCCCGCCATTGGCGCTCCCAACCTGTGGATAACCTGGCATGTCGTCGTCGTTCTGCGGATAACTTGACCCGCGAGAGCGAGATAAGGTCGGAGGATGGCCGGACCAGACACGGGCCAGTCCGCGAGCCTGTTCGATGAGGCGGAAGAGACGGCAGCCCAGGCGGCCGCGCCGCTCGCCGTCCGGATGCGGCCGCGCAGCCTGGACGAGGTGATCGGGCAGCGACACCTGACCAGCGCGGGCACGCCGTTCCGCAAGCTGGTCGACAACGACGCGCCGATGTCGCTGCTGTTGTGGGGGCCGCCCGGCACCGGCAAGACCACCCTGGCCTACGTAGTCAGCCAGGTGACCAAGCGCCGCTTCGTGGAACTGTCGGCGGTCAGCGCCGGGGTCAAGGACGTGCGCGCGGCGGTCGACGCGGCCCGGCGCACGCTGGGCATGAGCGGCGCGCAGACCGTGCTATTCATCGACGAGGTGCACCGGTTCTCCAAGACCCAGCAGGACGCGCTGCTCCCGGCGGTGGAAAACCGGTGGGTCTCGTTCATCGGCGCGACGACCGAGAACCCGTTCTTCTCGGTGGTCTCGCCGCTGCTGTCCCGGTCGCTGCTGCTGACCCTGCAGCCGTTGTCCGACGACGACATCCGCGAGGTCATCAAGCGAGCCCTCAAAGACCCGCGCGGCCTGAACCAAACGGTCAAGCTCGATGACGACGCCGCCGAGCACCTGGTCCGCCTGGCGGGCGGCGACGCCCGGCGGACGCTGACCTACCTGGAGGCAGCCGCCCTCGGCCAAGACCAAAAGCACATCACCATAGAAACCCTGGAGCGCGCGGTAGACCGGGCCGCGGTCCGCTACGACCGCGACGGCGACCAGCACTACGACGTGATCAGCGCGTTCATCAAGTCCATGCGGGGCAGCGACGTCGACGCGGCGCTGCACTACCTGGCCCGGATGATCGAGGCCGGGGAGGACCCGCGGTTCATCGCCCGGCGGCTCATCGTGCACGCCAGCGAGGACGTGGGCATGGCCGATCCGACCGCGCTGCAGACCGCGGTCGCGGCGGCGCAGGCGGTCGAGTTCGTCGGGCTGCCCGAAGCGCGGATCAACCTGGCCCAGGCGGTGATCCACATCTCGCTGGCGCCGAAGTCCAATGCGGTCATCAAGGCGATCGGCGCCGCCGACGCGGACGTGCGGAACGGGCTAATCGGGGCCGTGCCCGCGCACCTGCGTGATGCGCACTATTCTGGGGCGGGCAAGGTCGGCCACGGCAAGGGCTACCTGTACCCGCACGACTTCGATGACGGCATCGTCGCGCAGCGCTACGCTCCCGATCCGGTGGCGGACCGCATCTACTACGAGCCGTCGGGACATGGCCAGGAGGCCCGCGTCGCCGAGCGCGCCGGGCGGATCCGGGCCATTCTCCGGAAGGCCAGCAAGACAAACCACAAGGAGCAGCCATGACGCGGACGGGCTACCCGGCAGGCACGGCATGAACGCGGCCCAAGCAGCCGCGCTGATCGCCGCCGTCTTCTGGGCGCTGCTGGTCAGCGTGGGCGTCTTCGTCTTGTTCCGGCTGAGCCGCCTGCTGTCCGAGAGCACCAAGCTGATCGCGCGCGGTGACACCATCCTGCAACGGGCCCAGACCGCGGTCGACGGGGCGCAGGCCGCGGTGGATCGCGCCCACACGCAGCTGGACCGTACCGAGCCCGTCTCCGCCAGCATGAGCGAGCTCGACGCCGGGATGGCCGACCTGGCCGGGCAGGTCACCGCGCTGGCCAGCTTGAGCCGCGCCATCGCCACCGGACCGGTCGGGCGGATGGGCGCCCTGGCTTACGGCGTACGCCACGCGGTCAGCCTGCGCCGAGCCGGAGCCCATAACACCGGTAACACCCGTAACACCAGTAGCACCCGCACCCTGCCCGGACGCGTCATGGAATGCGGCGAGCTCAGCAGGTCGGCCAAATGATCCGCCGCGGCTTCTGGCTGGCCGTCGGCGCGGCGACCGGCATCTATGGTTACCGGCGTGTCTCCGCGGCCGGGCGCCGCCTGTCTGCCAGCCTTAACCCCGGCCGGCGGCCCCGACACAAGCCCTACAGACCGCACGGACCGCACCAGCCGTACAGGCCGCACCAGCCGTACAGGCCGCACAAGCCGCACGGGCCGCGCAGATCGCACAAGGCGTCCGGACCGCACGGACCGCAGGGCGCACCGCCATAACGGCAGCCCGGGCCACGTACCGGTTCACCCGCGACGTGCGCGAAGGCATGGACCTGATGGCTCGGCAAGCCGAGCCATCAGGCCCTACCCTCTCAACAGACCACGAATCAACAGACCACCAATCAACAGACCAATCAACAGACCAATCAACAGACCGCCAATCGACGACCCGCGAACCCGAGGATGGCCACTGATGGAGTCGGCAGAGATCGCCCGCCGCTTCCTTGCTTTTTTCAAGCAGCAGGGACACACCATCGAGCCTTCGGCCTCCCTGGTCGCCGATGATCCCACGGTGCTCTTCGTCATCGCCGGCATGCAGCCGTTCAAGCCGTTCCTGCTCGGCCAGCAGACGCCGCCGCACCGACGGGTGGCCGACGTGCAAAAGTGCGTGCGCACGCTGGACATCGAGGAGGTTGGCAAGACCACCCGGCACGCCACGTTCTTCCAGATGCTCGGCAACTGGTCGTTCGGTGACTACTTCAAGGAAGGCGCGATCCGGTACGCCTGGGAGCTCCTGACCAGCTCTGAGGCCGACGGCGGCTTCGGGTTCCCGGAGAGCAAGCTGTGGGCCACCGTCCTGCACGGCGACCACGAGGCGTACGCGATCTGGCGGGACCAGATCGGCCTGCCGGAAAGCAGGATCCAGGAACGCGGCCTGGCCGACAACTACTGGCACATGGGTGTGCCCGGCCCGGGCGGACCGTGCTCGGAGATCTACTACGACCGCGGCCCCGAATACGGGCGCGACGGCGGCCCGGAGGCGGACGAGGACCGCTTCCTGGAGGTCTGGAACCTGGTCTTCATGCAGGACAGCCTCAGCAAGGTCCGGGCCAAGGACGACTTCGACATCGAGGGCCCGCTGCCGTCGCGGAACGTCGACACCGGGATGGGCCTGGAGCGGATGGCCTCCATCTTGCAGGGCGTGGACAACCTGTACGAGATCGACACCACCTGGAAGATCCTGGACCGGGCCGCCGAGCTCACCGAGCAGAGCTACGGCCGGGATCAGAAGGCCGATGTGGCCCTGCGCGTGATCGCCGACCACGTGCGCAGCGCGGTGATGCTGATCGAGGACGGGGTGCTGCCCGGCAACGAAGGCCGCGGCTACGTGCTGCGGCGCATCATGCGGCGCAGCATCAGGAACCTGCGCCTGCTGGCCGGAGCGCAGCGCGGCGGCGGTGGCGGGGCCAGCAGCGAGCACTTCATCCACGACCTGACCTCGGTCGCGATCGAGGCCATGGCCCCGCTGTACCCGGAGCTGAAGCGGGACGCGGCCAACATCCACACGGTCATGGACGCGGAGGAAGCGGCGTTCGCCGGCACGCTGCGCACCGGCACGGCGATCTTCGAGGCCGCGGTCGAGGAGAACAAGCGCAAGAGCCGCACCGACATCTCGGGCGAGCAGGCCTTCCAGCTGCACGACACCTACGGTTTCCCGATCGACCTGACCCTGGAGATGGCGGCCGAGCAGGGCCTGTCCGTCGATGAGGACGGGTTCCGGCGGCTGATGGGTGAGCAGAAGGACCGCGCGAGAAAAGACGCGGCGGGCAAGAAGACCGGCAACGTCGACATCTCGGTGTTCGCGGAGCTGCTCGAGCGGTCCGGCTCGGTGGCTTTCACCGGTTACGACCAGATCTCCGGCGAGGCCAACGTCCTCGGCCTGCTCGTCAACGGCAGGCTGGTCAACGCGGCGGGCGCCGGCACCGAGGTGGACGTGATCTTGGACCGCACCCCCTTCTACGCCGAGGGCGGCGGCCAGCTGGCCGACTCCGGCCTCATCACCGTGGACGGCGGCGTGGTCGACGTCTCCGACGTGCAGACCCCGCTGACCGGGCTCATCGTGCACCGGGGCAAGGTCCGGTCCGGCGAGATCACCACCGGCGCACCCGCGCACGCGGAGATCGACATCGAGCGCCGCCGGGCGCTGTCCCGCTCGCACACCGCGACCCACCTCGTGCACCGCGCGCTGCGCAACGCGCTGGGGGAGTCCGCGGCGCAGGCGGGCTCGGAGAACTCGCCCGGACGGCTCCGGTTCGACTTCACCGCCGCGGGCGCGGTCCCGCCGAGCGTTTTGCGGGACAGCGAGGATGAGGTCAACGCGATCTTGGTCAACGACCTGGACGTGCACGCCTACTACACCTCTCAGGAGGAAGCCCGCGAGATGGGGGCGCTGGCCCTGTTCGGGGAGAAGTACGGCGACCGGGTCCGGGTGGTCGAGGTCGGTGACTACTCCCGGGAGCTGTGCGGCGGCACCCACGTCGTCCGCTCCGGACAGCTCGGCCTGGTCAAGGTACTCGGCGAGGCGTCGATCGGGTCGGGTGTACGAAGGATCGAGGCCCTCGTGGGCCTGGACGCGTTCCGCTTCCTGGCCCGGGAGAGCGTGCTGGTCAACCAGCTCAGCGAGCAGCTCAAGGCGCCCCGCGAGCAGCTTCCCGAGCGCATCTCCGGCGTGCTGACCCGGCTCCGGGACGCCGAGCGCGAGTTGCAGCGGCTGCGGGCCGCCCGGCTGCTCGAGTCGGCGGGCGAGATCGCGGCTACCGCGGAGGACATCAGCGGCATGGCCCTGGTCGCGCACCGGGTGCCGGATAGTACCAGCGCGGACGATATCCGCACGCTCGCGCTGGATGTCCGCGGCCGGCTCCGCGCAGCCAGCCCGCGGTGGTCATGGTCGTCGGTGTCCCCGCGGACCGGCCGGTGGTGGTTATCGCGGTCAACGAGGCGGGCCGGGGCTTCGGGCTGTCGGCGGGCAACCTGGTCGGGGTGGCCGCTCGCGCGCTGGGCGGCGGCGGCGGCGGGAAGCCGGACGTGGCCCAGGGCGGCGGCGCTGCGCTGGCCCCGGACTCGACCGCGGTCGATGAGGCGTTTGGGGCTGTTCGTGCCGCTTTGCGGGACATACACGGGTCCGCTAGGTAACGTATTGCCATGCTGCTGCGCCCCAGCGGGGCTCCATCGCGCCCTGCCCGGGCGCGCCACCCTGCGACCAGCCCCTTCCCGCCGATGAGAGACGGCGTGCGGCTGGCCGTGGACGTCGGATCGGTCCGGATCGGGGTGGCCCGCAGTGATCCGGGTGGCGTGCTGGCCAGCCCGCTGACCGTGGTCCGCTCCGGTCCCGGCCAGCTGGACGAGCTGGCCACCCTGGCCGCCGACGCCGACCCGATCGAGGTCATAGTGGGCCTGCCCACCTCGCTGTCCGGTCGTGACGGTACCGCGGCGGACAAAGCGCGGAGCTTCGCCGCCGAGCTAGCCGCCCGCCTGGCTCCGGTCCCGGTGCGGCTGGTCGATGAGCGCTTCACCACCACCGAGGCGCACGCCGCGCTGCGCCGCGGCGGCAAGGACTCCCGGGCCCGCCGCCAGATCGTCGACGCAGCGGCAGCCGCCGTGCTCCTCCAAGCCGCCCTGGATACCGAACGTACCACCGGACACCCTCCGGGCCAGCTGGTCACGCTCGCGGGGGGAGCCGGCGCGTGAGCGAGAACGCCAGCCCCTGGCCGCCGGACCAGGACCCCCGACAGGTCCGGCCGCCCCGCGGGCTCCAGCCGCTGCCCAGCGCCCTCCAGCCGCCTGAGCCGTTGCATCACGATCCCCGCGACCGCGGTCCGCGGCGGGCCGAAGACTCGCCGTGGCGCCGGACGCAGCACCGGTCCCGCCCCGAAGCCGCCGACTGGCACGCGGGCTCCGCTGGCGAATCCGGCGCCCGGCACGGCGATCCGGACCCGTACCGCCAGGACGGCGACGGCGAGGACTACGACGACCGGTACGACGCCGGCGACCGGTTCCTGCCCGGGTTCGGCGAGTCCGGCGACGAGGACGACGAAGGCGAGCCGCCCCGCCGCGGCCGGGGCCGGCGCTCGTCGGGACGCTCCGGTGGCCCGCGCCGCCCGCGCAGGCGGTTCCGCTGGATCGCGCCGCTGGCCGCCCTGCTGGTCATCTTGATCCCGCTTGGCATCGGCGGCGCGTACGTCTACCACCTGTACCAGGACAAGTACCACCCGGCCGACTACTCCGGCGCGGGTACCGGCAAGGTCGTGGTCCAGGTCACCTCGGGCGAGACGCCGACCGGCCTCGCGCCGCAACTGGTCAAGCTGGGCGTGGTGGCCAGCTCCCGGGCCTTCGTCCTGGCCGCCGAACACAGCTCGACCCCGAACGGCCTGCTGCCCGGCTTCTACGGCATGCACCTGCACATGAAGGCCTCGCTGGCCTACGCGCTGCTGCTCAACCCGAACAACCTGGTCCAGGTCACGGTCCGGATTCCGGAGGGCTGGCGGCTCAGCCAGATCGTGGCCTACCTAGGGGCCAAGTCCGGCATCTCGGCCAGCGCCTACCAGGCGGTGCTGGCCAAGCCGGCCCAGCTGCACCTGCCGTCCTACGCGAACGGCAAGCCCGAAGGCTACCTGTTCCCCGCGACCTACGAGGTGGTGCCGCACGAGACCGCCCTGGGCGTACTGACCGCCATGGTCCAGCGGTTCGAGCAGCAGGCGGCGCAGGTCAACCTAGCGACCGCGGCCAAGCACGTGCACCTGGCCGAAAGCCAGGTCATCATCATGGCCAGCCTGGTGGAAGCCGAGGGCGGCCGGCTCACTGACTACCCGAAGATCGCCCGGGTCATCTACAACCGGCTGGCCCAGCACATCCCGCTGCAGCTGGACAGCACCGTGCTCTACGGGCTCAACACCTACGGCATCATCGCCAGCGACCAGCAGCTC
Source organism: uncultured Actinomycetes bacterium (assembly GCA_963787645.1). Classification (GTDB taxonomy): domain Bacteria; phylum Actinomycetota; class Actinomycetes; order Streptosporangiales; family Streptosporangiaceae; genus Palsa-504. The sequence continues at coordinate 771,088 of CAWBDS010000002.1, forward strand.
AACAGCCCCTCACCGTTCAACACGTACAAGCATCAGGGGCTTACGCCTACCCCCATCGACAGCCCGGGGGCCGCCGCGATCCAGGCCGTGCTGAACCCGGCCCCGGGGAACTGGCTGTACTTCGTGACCGTCAACCCCAAGACCGGCGAGACCTTGTTCACCGCGAGCGAGGCGCAGTTCCAGCAGTTCCGGGCCGAGCTCGAGCACAACATCGGTCAGGGTCAGGGCTGAGCCGTGCCCGCCCCGTGCCGGGCCGCGGTCCTCGGCCCGGTTACAACACCGATGTCCCCGGCCTGGTGGCTGCCGCGCGCCGCCTGGACCTGTCCGTCGAGCTGCGGCCGTTCGGCTCCCCGGCCGGCGACGGCGACCTGCTGATCTCCACCGTCCCGCCGGTGCCGCCGATTTTTATGCCGAACGGGCCATTGATCCCCGCGCCCGCCCCTGTGCCGTGCTGGACGTGGTGTACAACCCCGTGGCCGACCCCGCCGGCCGTTGCGAGCGGAGTGAAACCGGTAATCCACCACACCCAAGGGTGGTGGAACCCGGGTTCCACCACCCCGGCCTCGCGGAAGCAACGCACCACCAAGCACTCTGTGCTCCCATGCAACGCCAGCACCATCGGTAACCCACCCGCGGCACGAACCCGCGCGACCTGCGTAAAGCAGCCGCCGACGACACCGCATTCCTCAGTCACTCCGCTCAACTGCATATCCCGGACCCGGGTTTCACTTGGTCACAGCGCAGTGGATCCCGGGTTTCACTCTGTTGGACGGATCCCCAGCACCCGACCCCGCTGGCCTTAACCGACTCCGGGGACCGGGCGGCCGTTCTCCAGGTAGACCAGCCGTTTGTGGCCGGCGGCGGCCCGGACCCGTCGCCGGATCGGGCCGCGGAGCAGGCCCAGAGCGTCGGGCACGGTGGCCAGCCGGTACTCCGAGACCTCCTCGGGCTGCACCACGATCCCGGCCAGGTCCTGCTCGCCGGCCTGGCCGCAGTCGAACAGGAACCGGATGCCGCCCGCCCGGCCCGGCTTCGGGCGGCGGAAATCCATGCAGGCCAGCCGGCCGCGCGTCACCTCGATGCCGCACTCCTCGCGCACCTCGCGCCGGCACGCGTCCCAGGGCGTCTCGCCGTCCGCCTCCATGACGCCGCCGGGGATCGTCCAGCCCGTCTTGTAGGTCGGCTTGAGGATCAGCAGGCGGCCGGCCTGGTCGAAGATCAGCGCCCCGGCCGAGGCCGGGATGGCCGGCAGTTCCGCATCGCCATTATCGGTCACGATGACCATTGTAAAAGAGGCAAATACCAGGGCTGGCCCATCATTTAAATACAAAACTCAGGCCGGGCGGTCTTTCTTGGGCAACTTGCTGACGACGGCCGCATATGAGGCGTCGACGGCCTCGGTGAGCTCGTCGTCGGGTATGGCGCCGCCGATCCGCAGCGTGTTCCAGCCCGAACGGCCGATATAGGCCATGACCGAAGCATCGTCCGGGTACCGCAGCAGCCATTCGTCGGCCGCTTCGCGGGATGCGCCGCACTTGACGCCCACCGATGTCCCCGAACCGAGGAACGCGAAGATCTTGGCGCCCACCTTGACCACGACGTCGCCTTCCCAGGGCTCGTCCTGCCAGGCGCCCGGCTTGGCCAGGCCGTAAGCGAGCAAGTCTTCCCACGTCACGGCGGCCACTGTAACGCGTCGAAGGTGACCGTGAGCCGGGCCACGGCTCCGTCGCGCCAGGTCACGCGCATCGTGCCGCCGCCACCCGCGTCCCAGGCGAAGCGGACCAGGTCGGCATCGCCGTCCCGCGTGTCGCCCAGGCAGGTCATCGCGTCCGACGGCGGCTGTTCGGCGTAGGCGCGGGTGATCTGGTCCAGTCCCAGGTACGGCCCGGCCGGTACGCCCTCGAACGTCATCACCGCATCGGGCGTGAACGTGGCCAGGAACGCGGTCCAGTCCTGGCTGCGGACGGCCTGGTTGAACAACCGGAAGTGCTCTTCGATGCGATCGGCCACGTCCGCCATCCTAGACGCGTACCGATCCCGGCCGCGGGTACCACGGCCCGTTCGGATAAAAAATTGCGCATACGGCCGGGCCGGTAATAACGTTGCTGAACTTTGAAATAACCATGGTTAATCACATGAGGTAAAGTCCGGAATAGCTTCGGCGAAAGGGCTGCGGATTGCGGGAGACCATCCAGCGCTATCTTCAGGTCGGCCGCCATCGTGCGTTCCGCCGGTTCTGGCTCGGCATGATGATCTCCCGGGCCGGTGACGCGTTCACCGCCGTCGCGCTGTCCTGGGTGGTCCTCAGCATCTCCGGCCCGGTCCAGCTCGGCATCGTCCTGGCCTGCTTCGGCCTGCCCCGAGTGGTAAGCGGCCCGATCGCCGGGCGCGTTCTGGACCAGCGTAATCCGCGCCTGCTGCTGGCCGCCGACAACGCGGCCCGCGGGATCTTGATCGCCATCGTCCCGGTCCTGTTGTGGCTGCACCACCTGGTCGTCGCCGAGTTGTACGCGATCGCGGTGGCCAGCGCGCTGTGCTCCGCGCTGACCAAGGTCGCCGAGGGCTCGCTGGTACCGCGGATGGTCGACGACGAGCACCTGGAGGGTGCGAATACCCTGCTCACCGCCAACTGGGAGGTGGCCGGCATCGCCGGGCCGGCCATCTCCGGGATCATCATCGCCACCCTTGGTGCGGGATATGCCCTGGTGCTGGACGCGGCCAGCTTCGCGGTCATGTCCGCGCTCTGCCTGCGCCTGCCTGCTTTCCGCCCGGTCCGCACCGTTGAGCCGAGCCCGCCACAAGCCCGTCGCCGTGCGGGCCTGGGCATCCTGTTCCGGTACCCGGCCGCGGCGGTGCTGACCGTGTGCAGCGTGGGGCTGCTCGGCCTGGACGGCATGGCCACCGTGCTGTACCCGGTCTACTGCCGGACCTTCCTGCACGTCAGCGCGGTCGGCTACGGCGCCCTGGTCTCGGCGTCCTGCGTCGGCGCCTTGCTCGGCATCATCGTGGCGCCCGCACTGTTCGGCCGGCTGCCGCTGGGGTGGCGGATCGGCGGCGCGATCTGTGTCAGCGCTCCGCTGTTCTGGCTGCTGCGCCTCGCGCCGGACCTGCCGGTGGCGGCCGTGCTGCTCGGCCTGGCCACCTTCTGCTCGGCGCCCTACTTCGCGTTCGACCGCACGCTCATGCAGCGGCTGGTCCCCGAGGACGTGCTCGGCAGGCTGGCCGGCGCGCGGATGACCGTCTCCTCGCTCGGCTTTCCGCTGGGCAGCGCAATCGGCGGAGGGCTGATCGGCGCGGCAGGCGTGCCGGCCGTGATCCTGGTCATCGCGGCGGCCTTTCTCGCACTCGGAGCGCTGCCCCCGCTCGCCTGGACCCTGAGCTCCTATCCCGGTGCCCGCCCGGCCGCCCCGGCCGGGCAGAATGCTGAGTGATCCAGGTGGCCACGCACAGCGAACGGGAGGCGTATGGGTCCGGTCGGCTTTGACCTGGATATGACGCTGATCGACTCGCGCCCCGCCATCCTGGCCTCCTTCGCCGGGCTGGCCCGGGACACCGGCACCGAGATCGACTTGGCCGCCGTGGACCGCCGGCTCGGGATCAAGCTGGAAGACGAGCTGCTGTTCTGGTACCCGCCCGAGCAGCGCGACGCGGCGGCGGTGACCTACCGCCGGCATTATGTACGGCTGGCCGAGCAGATGACGACCGCGCTGCCCGGCGCGCATGAGGCGCTGGCCGCGGTCCGGGCGGCGGGGGAGCGGGTGGTGATCATCACCGCCAAGCACCCGATCTCGGTGGCGCCGAGCCTGCGCACCACCGGGCTGGACGCCGACGAGGTGTTCACCTTCGTGCACGGTCCGGAGAAAGCGGCCGTCCTGACCCGGATCCACGCGGCCGCCTACGTGGGCGACAGCCCGCCCGACATGGGCGCCGCGGTGACGGCCGGGGTGCGGGCGGTCGGCGTCACCACCGGCTCGTTCTCCGGCCAGGACCTGGCCCGCGCGGGCGCCGAGGTGGTCCTGGACTCACTGGAACGCTTCCCCGATTGGTACCGGTCGGTCCGCTAGGCGCCGTCGGCGATCGCCGCCACCACCTGATACGGCAGGTACCGCGGATAGACCAGCAGGGCCCGGGCCACCTGGCGGATCCGCAGCCGCAGCGGGGTCAGGGTCTGCTCGCAGTATCGCCAGGCCGCCACCTCATCGTCGCCGAAGCGGGCCCGCATCCCCAGGCGGAACCGCCGCGCGTCACCGCCGTCATCGCGCCAGGTCGCCAGCCAGGCTCGAAGCTGGTCGTCGTCGCCCGGCAGCGACCAGTCGCGCAGCCGCTCGGCGATCTGGCCCGCCGCGTCGATGACGAACGCCTGCGGCCCGGCGCCCGCCACGGCGTGGACCCGGCCCTGGCTGGTGCTGCCGTGCCGGATGCTGGCCGAGCTGAACCGCGCCTCGACGTGCAGCGCGGCCACCACGTGCCCGGCCTCGTGCCAGGCCGTGCACACCGCCGCCGTCCGCGCGGGCGCGTAGCTCGCCGCGGCGCCGCGGTCGTACCGCTGCCGGATCCACACGTCGTGCACGATCGATTCGTCGTCGTAGCGGACCAGGCGGTCCAGCTCGGCCCGCACCGTGGCCAGCGTGCGGGCGGCGGCGGGCGTCATAGCGGCGACAGCAGGCAGAACTCGCTCCCCTCCGGGTCGGCGAGCACGGTCCAGGAGACGGCTCCCTGACCGATGTCGGCGGGTACCGCGCCCGCCGCGAGCAGCGCCGCCAGCGCGGCCGCGGGATCCTCACCCGGCTCCGGGGCTACGTCCAGGTGGATGCGGTTCTTGGCCGTCTTGGCTGCCGCTGACGCCAGCAGTTCCAGGTACGGCCCGACCCCGGCGGGGGAGCGCAGCGACAGGCCGTCCTGAATCGAGTCGCCCGGCACCCACCCGGTGGCCAGCTTCCAGAACCCGGCCACCGCGGCCGGATCACCGCAGTCGGCCACCACCGCGGCGACCGGCCCGGTCCCGCGGTAGACCGGCCGCGGGTCCAGGACACAGAACTCGTTTCCCTCGGGATCGTGCAGCACCTGCCAGGGCACGTCGCCCTGGCCGATGTCGGCGCGTACCGCGCCCAGGCCGAGCAGCCGTTCCACCTCGGCCGCCTGGTGCGCCCGCGAGGCTGTGGCCAGGTCCAGGTGGATCCGGTTCTTGCCGGTCCTGGCCTCGGGCACGGCCAAGATCACCAGCGGCAGCGCGACCGGATCGGGGTAGCGGTAGCGGGCCGGCCATACGTTCGCCGCCCCGTCCCGCGACGCCGCCACCTGCCAGCCCAGCGCGGCGGCCCAGAACCGGGCCAGCCGGTCCGGATCGGCCGCGTCGATCACCAGGTGCACCAGACGAGTAGGCACCCCGACAGCCTGCCACCGGCGGCGTAACGCCACAACCGCGAGCCGGCGACAGGCCGCTCACCGGCCGAGCGCCGCCCGGACCGCGGTCACCGCGGCGGCGCCCGCGCCCGTCTGCCCGGTGTCCACCTCGACCAGCGGGCCGCCCAGCCGCAGCGGGGTCACGGTAGCCGCCAGTTCCGCGATGTGGGCCGCCGAGCCGACCCCGGCCGGATTGATCATGTCGCGGTGAATCCGGTGCCGTCCGCTCTCGCGCCGGGCCAGCGAACGGGCCGCGGCCAGGGCGGGGTCGCAGTGGCAGAACACCTCGACCGCCCCGCCGAACTCGGCCACGGCCCGGTCCCGCCGCGGCCCCCGCCACCAGCCTTCGGCCACCGCGTCGGGGAAGTCCGCTGCCAGCCGGAACACCACCTCGGCCGCGGCGTCCCCGACCCGGTTCGACCAGTCCTCGTCGCCCAGGCCCAGGACGTCGGCCAGCGCCTCCTTGACCGGATCGAGCGACAGCACGGGCAGCCGCAGGCCGGTGCCGAGCTCGCGGGCGATCGTGGACTTCCCGGTACCCGGCGCGCCCGAGACCACGATGAGGCTCAAGGGCTCAGCGGGCCGCGATCTCGTACGGCCGCGGCTGCCGGGTCAGCCACTGCCAGAACGTCCGGAACGGCGGCCGCGCGACGAAGTGACCGCTGCCCACCTTGCCCGAGACCTCGATCCGCAGCACCTCGGGCACGTCGTGACCCCACGGGGCCCGGACCCGGACATGCCCGCTGCGGACCCGCGCCTCGATTCGCTGCGGCACGACCCACCGCCCGTTCCTGACCGTATGGCCGCTGCCGCAGTCCAGGCGGACGACGTCCTTGACCCGCTGGGCCGGCGCTGCCGCCACCGACCCGTCGGCGGGCAGGTCGGCGACCAGCTGGGCCAGCTCGCCGTACGTGCGGGCGGTCATGGCCAGCTCCAGGCGCTCGTCGAGTTCGTCCGCGGTCAGCCGGCCGTCTCCCGCCGATACCCGCAGCAGCTCGACCACCCGGTCCCGGTCCTGGTGCGACGCGCGCAGCTCACTGCGGGCCACCTCGCGGCCCGGTTCCGAATCCGCCATGGCAAAACCTTAAACCCGTGGCGGGACCGCACCGGGGCGCCCGGTGGTCTCACCCGCTGGGCTGGGTGAACCGGTACGCCTGGGTGAAGCTGTACCAGTTGCCCGAGTCGTCTCGCAGGATGGCTTCGACCCCGTAGGGCCGTTCGGCCGGCGGCTGGGTGAACTCCACGCCGCGCTCGGCCAGCGTGTCGTGGTCGGCCTTGCAGTCCGAGGTGGACATCACGCCGGGCGAGAGCGCTCCCTTGGCCACCAGGGCCCGGACCTGCTGGGCCGACTCCTCGTCGAGCATGGAGTGCAGCGGGTCCATGAGCAGCAGCTCCTGGCCGTCGCTGCCGGGCGGGCGGACGGTCAGCCAGCGCATGCCGCCCTCCAGCTCGATGTCGTTGGTGAGCGTGAAGCCCAGCTTGGAGGTGTAGAAGTCCTTGGCCGAGTCCTGGTCCAAGACCCACACCGACACGATGGAGATTCCGTTGATCATGTCGGCGACTCTAGGACCCGGCGGGTCGCGGCGCCTTCTCCGGAAGTGACGCGTTGCCCGAACCAGCCGCCGGCAGGCCGCTGCGCCACATGAGCGCGAAGCAGCCGGGGACGGGCGCCGGCCCGCCGCGTCGCTCCGCCTCCCGCCGGTATGCGGTGGGGGACATGCCGGTCAGTTCGGCGAACCGGGTGCTGAACGTGCCCAGGCTGGTGAACCCGACCAGGTAGCAGATCTCGGTGACGGTCAGGTTGGCCGAGCGGAGCAGCTCGCAGGCGCGTTCCACCCGCCGCCTGGTCCGGTACCGGCCCGGCGTCTCGCCGTAGGCGGCCCGGAAGGCCCGGATGAAGTGCTCGCGCGAGTACCCAGCTCCCGCGGCCAGCGCCGGGATGGCGATCGGCTCGGCGTAGTCGCGGTCGATCCGGTCCCTGGCCCGGCGCAGCATCCGCAGCGAGCGGACGTCGGCTGATTTCATCCTCATATACTTCCCTTGATGACTGACACGCGCGTCATAGAAGAGCGGCCCGCCCCGGTGACCGACGGCCTCGCGGTGCAGGTCCGCGATCTGCGGATGAGCTACGGCTCGACCGAGGTGCTGCGCGGCGTGGACTTCGACGTCCGCTACGGCGAAGTGTTCTGCCTGCTCGGCCCGAACGGCGCGGGCAAGACCACCACCCTGGAGATCCTGGAGGGCTTCCGGCGCCCAGCCGGCGGCGTGCTCCGCGTGCTCGGCCTGGATCCTGCCACCCAGGCGCCCCGGCTTCGCGAGCGGGTCGGCATGGTCCTGCAGGAGTGCGGCTTTCCCCGGCAGGCCCGGGTGGCCGAGCTCATCGACATCTGGCGCGGCTACTACCTGCGGCCGCGTCCGCTCGCCGAACTGCTGGACGTCGTGGAGCTCACCAAGGTGCGCAACACCCAGGTCCGCAAGCTGTCCGGCGGTCAGCGGCGCCGTCTGGACTTCGCCCTGGCCCTGGCCGGTGACCCTAACCTGGTCTTCCTGGACGAGCCGACCACCGGTTTCGACCCGGAGGCCCGGCGCCGCTGCTGGGCGGCGATCGAGAACCTGCGCCGCCTGGGCACCACGATCCTGCTCACCACCCATTATCTGGATGAGGCGGAGCGGCTGGCCGACCGGATCGCCATCTTGCGGGGCGGCCGGATTGAGCTGGCCGGCACCACCAACGAGGTCGCGGCCCGGGCGGGCCTGGCCACCCGGATCTCTTTCACCACGCCCTCGGCCCTGCGCCGCGGTCAGGTCGTCCTGCCCGACGGGATCGACCTGGCCGTTCGCGGGCCGGTGTCGGTCTGCCACACCGACAACGCCGCGATGACCCTGCGGGTGCTGCTCGACTGGGCCCTGGCCAACCGGCTCGGCGACCTCGACGGCCTGGCGGTCGCGGCCCCGAGCCTGGAAGACACCTACCTGCAGCTCACCGGCCCGGACTCGGATCTGGAGACGCGATGACCAGATCGGTCCGCCTGGCCGCCCGGCAGGCGCTGCTGGAGCAGCGCAGCTTCTGGCGCAGCGCCGAGTACGCGCTGTTCACCTTCGCCTTCCCGCTGATGATCCTGCTGCTCATCGGCGCGGCCAACGTCGGCTCCTACCTGCCCGGCACGCACGTCAAGAACACCACCGTGTTCGTGCCCAGCATCCTGGCCTTCGGGGTGATCGTGGCCGCCTACGTCAACCTGGGCTCCAAGGTCGCGGTGCTGCGCCACGACGGGGTGCTCAAGCGGATCCAGACCACCCCGCTGCCCTCAGCCGCCTACCTCGGCGGCCTGCTGGCCAGCACGATCGCGACCGTCATCCTCATCACCGCGAGCACCGGCCTGATCGGCTGGCTGGTCTTCGGCGCCGACCCGCGCCCCGGCGGCCTGCCCGCGCTGAGCACCGGGCTGATCCTCGGCATCGTGTGCTTCGCCACCTTGGGCCTGGCCATCAGCTCGGTCATCACCAGCGCGGAGACCGCCGGGCCGATCGCCTACGCCACCTTCCTGCCCATCGCGATCATCTCCGGGGTCTTCGACCCGACCTTCAGCGGCCTGCCGCAGTGGCTCGACCGCCTGGTTTCCGCGTTCCCGGTCAAGGCCCTGGCCCAGCTCCTGCAGGGCGGCTACACAGTCCGCCCGTTCCCGGCCTGGGACCTGGCCAACCTGGCCCTGTGGACCGCGCTCGGCGCCGGCTTCGTCGCCTGGCGCTTCCGCTGGCACACATAAGGCCTAGTGCCACTGCCAGCAGTCGGCCGCCTGGCCCGCGCTGCGGCCCTTGGTCGCGATGGCCCTCAGCAAGGTGACGACCAGCACGCCGATGCCGATCAGGAACGCCACGGCCGCGGCGGGTACCTCGTAACCGATCACGGTGATCGTCGCCCCGGCGGCCAGCGACACCGGCTCCCACCGGGTCCTGGTGATCCGCGCCAGGCGCATGAGCCCGATGAGCGCCAGCAGCATGCCGGTCCGCAGCCACCACCGGATCCGCCCGGGCCGGGCCGAACGCCGGACCGGATGCCGAGCCGGATGCCAGCCTCGCGATCTACGGTCCGGGGGGCCAGACGAGCTCCAGATGACCAGATTTCCCCGACGCGGCCGCAGTGCCATGAAACTTCCTATGGTTCAGACGGCGTCGCCCGACGGGTTCGGGCGCGTCTTTCCACGATAAGCGCTGACCCGGTGACGTCAATGGCGGAACGTCACTCGATCCGGGTCGCGATGGGCGTGCCGAGTTCCACCGTCCGGCTCACCGTGCACAGCCGGTCGTGCGACTTTTGCACCGCGTCCGGAAGTATGTCCCGGGCCTTGTCGCCCTGCTCGCCGTCCGGGAACGTGATGCGGAACGTCACCTGCAGGCCATCGAGGTGATTGCCTGATCGGTCGCGGACCTTGTCCGCGTCCACCACGATCTCGAACGAGTCCGGCTCGGCCCGCCGTGAGGTCAGCAGGTCCACGTCGACCGCGGTGCACCCGCCGATCGCGACCAGCAGCAGCTCGACCGGGGTGAAGTCGGTCCCCTCGCCGGTCCCGATGGTGATCGTGCCGCCGTGCTCGTTGACGGCGGTGTACCTGCTGTTCGCGATGCGCTCCAGCCGCACGCGGCGATGCGCGGACTCAGTCGTCATGCGATCCACAGTGCCACACCCCCGGGTCCGGGCCGCGGCTGCCTGTCGGTGCCGCGTGCCAGAATGGGCCAGGTGACCGAGGGGTCTGAACCAGATAACGGCGGCCCGTCGATAACCGCCCAGCGTGTGGCGGCCTACCGCCTCGGCTTTTCCCGGGTCCCGACTCCGTACGGCGATGCCGCCGCCGACCAGGCGCTGGCCGCCGATGCGGCGGGGGACCAGCAACCCGGGGCGGACCGGATGCGCGGATACCTCGAGGGCCGCACCAGGTTCTTCGACCGGGTGCGAACCGGCCCGCTCCACCCTCGAAGCCGACCAGGCCACCGAACTGCTCGCCCGCACCGGCTGGCAGGTCACGGCCGAGGCCGCCGATGCCCCCGAGGCCCGCCGCGAGGCTGGCCACGACCCCGAGGCCGTGACCCGCCGCGAGCGGCTCCGGGCCGCCGGCCTGCTCACCGCCACCACCGACCCCATAGCCACCGCCGCCCCCACAGCACCCCTCACGGAACGCAAAGTGCCCCGTAAAACCCAGCAGCCCCAACCGCCCCAAGGCCCGCTCTCCTGGTCCGCCCTGCTGTCCCAGACCCTGGTCGCGTTCACCATCGAGCTCGACAACGAGGCCGAACACCGCATGCCGCACCGCACCACCAACCACGGGGCCACCAACCAGGACGGCGGCACCTGGCTGACCTCGGTGGCCATGTTCGAGAACGGCCTGCGCTTCGTCACCGACCGGCCCATCACGGTCGGCGAGCTGGAGACCCTGGCCCGCACCGGGACCAACCTGGACGGCATGCGCCGCTGGGGTTACATCACCATCGACGGCACCGCCCGCAAGATCCACAGCGGACGTCCTGGCCGGGACGCCGTCTTGCGGGCCACCGCCCGGGGCCTGCGCGCCCGGGAGGTCTGGCTGCCGGTGTCCGGCGCCATCGAGCAGCGGTGGGCCGAGCGCTACGGCGCCGACCAGATCGCCAGGCTGCGGCAGGCCCTCCAGGCCGTCGTCGGGCAGCTCGATCCCGGCCTGCCCGACTGCCTGCCGATCCTCGGCCAGAACCTGTTCAGCCGGGGACCGGACCCGGCCCTGCCGCCCCGGCCCGAACCGCCCGACATAGCCACGCTCCCGCTGCTGGCGCTGCTGTCCCGGGTTCTGCTCGCCTTCGCCTTGGACTATGAGTCCGAGTCCGAGGTATCGCTCGCGGTGGGGGCCAACCTGCTCCGTGTCCTGCGCGAGGACGGAACGCGACCGCGCGACCTCCCGGGCCGGACCGGCATCTCCAAGGAAGCCGTGGCCTGGGCGGTGGGCGTGCTGATCCGCGCCCGGCTGGCCGTCGAGGAGCCGGATCCGGCCGCGAGCCGCGGCAAGGTCGTCCGCCTGACCCCGCGTGGCCTGCTCGCCCAGGGCCGCTACCTCGAGCGCCTGGGCGCCGTCGAGGACCGCTGGCGAGACCGCTTCGGCAGCGCGCTGCGCTCGCCGCTGCAGAGGCTCGCCATCGGCGCCGAAGGCCAGCCGCCGCCCCTGTTCGAGGCCCTGGAACCTTACCCGGATAACTGGCGGGCGTCGGTCCGCCCGCCTGCCACGCTCCCGTACTATCCGATGGTTTTGCACCGCGGCGGCTATCCCGACGGCAGCTGAGCGCGCGTAGCGTTGAAGAACACGTACGGGAGGCTGCGGTGCGGCGGCGATCACGAACCAGAATCCGGCGGGCCGGCCTGCGGCCTAGCTGGCCAGCACGTCGAGGATCTGCTGCCCGTACCGGGCCAGCTTGGTCTCGCCCACCCCGTTGACCTGGGCCAGCCCGGCCAGCGTGGTCGGCGGCGCGGCCGCGATCTGCCGCAGCGTCGCGTCGTGGAAGATCACGTAGGGCGGCATGCCCAGTTCCTTCGCCACCCCGGTCCGCCAGGCCCGCAGCCGCTCGAACACCGCCTCGGCCTCGGGGCCCAGCTCGGCCGCGACCAGGGCCGGCGCCGCGCGCCGCGACCTCCCGCGCCCCGGCGAAGACGGCGAAGACGGCGAAGCAGGCGAGGCGGACCGCGCGGGCGGCGCCGCGTCCTGCCGGAACATGACTTGCCGGTCGCCGCGCAGCACTTCCCCGGAGGCCTCGGTCAGCGCCAGCGTGCCGTGATCACCCTGCACCGCCAGCAGCCCCCCCGCCAGCAGCTGGCGTACCACGCCGCGCCATTCTGCCTCGCGCAGCTCGCTCCCGATGCCGAAAACCGACAAAGAGTCATGTCCGTAGGACAGCACCCGCTCGGTCTTGCGGCCTAGCAGGATGTCGATCGGCTGCCCCGCGCCGAACGAGGGCCCCCCGAGCCGCTGCAGCCGCACCAGGGTCGACAGCAGCTTCTGCGCCGCCACGGTGCCATCCCAGACCGAAGGCGGCGACAGGCACGTATCGCAGTTCCCGCACGCGCCGCCGGCCAGATCCTCGCCGAAGTAGCCCAGCAGCTGCGCTCGTCGGCACCCGGCCGTCTCGCAGAGCGCGAGCATCGCGTCCAGGTGCGCTACCAGCCGCCGCCGGTGCGCGAAGTCGCCCTCGGAATCGTCGATGAGCCGCCGCTGCTGGACCACGTCGGCTAGGCCGTAGGCCAGCCAGGCGGTGGCCGGCGCGCCGTCCCGCCCGGCCCGCCCGGTCTCCTGGTAGTAGCCCTCCACCGACCGGGGCAGGTCCAGATGGGCCACGAACCGGACATCTGGCTTGTCGATGCCCATGCCGAACGCGATGGTGGCCACCATGATCAGCCCGTCTTCGCGCAGGAACCGCGACTGGTTCGCCGCCCGGGTCCGCGCGTCGAGACCGGCGTGGTACGGCAGCGCGGTGAGCCCCTCGGCGCACAGGAAGTCGGCCACCCGCTCCACCGAGGCCCGGGACAGGCAGTAGACGATGCCCGAATCCCCGGCGTGCTCGGTCCGCAGCAGCCGCGCCAACTGCTGCTGCGGGGACTTCTTCGGCTCGATCCGGTACTGGATGTTCGGCCGGTCGAAGCTGGCCACGAAGTGCCGGGCCTCGCCGAGCCCCAGCCGCGTGACGATCTCGGTCAGCGTCTGCCGGGTCGCGGTGGCCGTCACCGCGATCCGCGGCACCGCAGGCCATCGTTCGTGCAGTACGGACAGGCCCAGGTAGTCCGGCCGGAAGTCGTGCCCCCACTGTGACACGCAGTGCGCCTCGTCGATCGCGAACAGCGCCACCGTGCCCCGGTCCAGCAGCCGCAGCGTCGCCTCGGTCCGCAGCCGCTCCGGGGCCAGGTACAGCAGGTCGAGCTTGCCGTCCAGGAACGCGTACTCTACGCCGCGCCGGGTGTCCGGATCCTGGGTGGAGTTCAGGAACCCGGCCCGCACGCCTAGCACGGTCAGCGCGTCGACCTGGTCCTGCATGAGCGCGATCAACGGCGAGATGACCACGCCGGTGCCGTCCCGGACCAGCGCGGGGATCTGGTAGCACAGCGACTTGCCGCTGCCGGTCGGCATCAGCGCGACCGCGTCCCCGCCGCCGCACAGATGCTCGATGATCTCCTGCTGCTGCCCGCGGAACGAGCTGTACCCGAACACGCGGTGCAGCACCTCGGAGATTTCGGTCTCGGGCACGTCCACGCGGGCGATTCTACGACCCGCCACCGTCAGTTTCGCCGGGGAACAAATGCCGGAAATACGATCGGGGATCGCGCATGAACTGCCGCCACGCCACGGTCACGGCCCTAGTTCGAGCAGGTTGATCCCGGGGATCGCCGCGATGACGGGGGAGTGGGTGGCCACCACCACCTGCCCCCCGGCTTCGGCCAGGTCGTGCAGCAACGCGGCCAGCCCCAGCGACGCGGTGAACGACACCGGCGCGTCGGGCTCGTCCATCAGGTAGAAGCCGGCCTGGTTGACCCGGGTGCGCAGGATCTGCAGGAACCCTCCCCATGGCTCAGCTCATGCAAGAGCTCGGGTCGCCGGCCCGGGTCTTGTAATAGCGTGCCCAGAATGGACGCTGAGCTTGCTGACCGCCTGGCCATCAGGGATGTCGTGGAGACCTGGGCCAGCGCCAGGGACTCCCGGGACTGGGCGGCGTTCCGGGCCTGCTGGCATGACGACGGCTACATGATGGCCACCTGGTTCCAGGGCCCGAAGGAAGACTTCATCCGGGTCAGCCAGGAGGGCGCGGCACGAGGGGTCAACATCTTGCACTTCACCGGCGGCGTCCGGATCACCCTGGCCGGAACCAGGGCCATCGCGCAGACCAGGATGACCATCATGCAGCGCGGCCCGGTCGACGGCGTGGTCTGCGACGTGGCGTGCACCGGGCGCTTCTACGACTTCTTCGAGCAGCGCGGCGGGCGCTGGGGGATCGTGCTGCGCCAGCCCATCTACGAGAAGGACCGCTTGGACCCGGTCGACCCGGCCGCCTCGCTCGCCCTGGACCCGGACGTGCTGGCCCGCTTCCCCGAGGGCTACCGGTACCTGGCCTATCTGCAGGTCCAGGCCGGGTACCCGGTCAAGCCGGATATGCCCGGCCTGACCGGGCCTGAGGTCGAGCAACTCTACGAGCGCGGCGCCGCCTGGCTATCCGGCCAGCCCGTCGCTCCTTAGTCCGACACGATCACGATGTCCAGCGTCCGCGGACCGTGCACGCCCTCGACCCGGCTCAGCTCGATGTCGCTGGTCGCGCTGGGCCCGCTGATCCAGGTCAGCGGGCGGGCCGGGTCCAGCGCTGCGACCGCGTCGGGCACGGTGCCGGCGATCTGGCTCGTGCGCACCACGGCCAGGTGATAGTCCGGCACCAGGCTGAACGCCCGGCTGCCCTGCCCGGGCCCGGTGTCAAGCACGATCGTCCCGGTCTCGGCGATCGCCACCGCGACTGTCGTCACCACCCCGTCCAGACCGTCCAGCGCCGCGACGTCCAGCGGCGGACCTGCCGCCCCGGGGAGCAACGCCGACCACTCCGCCGGAAATCCGTCTGGCACCCCGATCCGCTTCGCCCCCCGAGCCGCGACCGCGTCCGCGATGATCTGGGCAACCTCGTCCTGGCCGCACCGGCGCACCGTGGCCCGGTAGTCGCCGGCCCGCTCCTCGAACAAGCCGACCAGCCCCTCGTCGGCCGATCCCGGGCCCCGTCCGGCCGGCCGGTACCGCCGTGGCACTTCCGGCAACGTGCCGATGTCCGAGGTCGCCGCCCGGATCCGGGCCAGCATCTCCTCCCGGCTGCTCACTGTTCGCCCGCCCGCTCGTCGTGGCTCGCTCGCTGCGACCGCTCCGCTCGCCACCAGTCGCGGAACGTCTGCCGCGGCGGCCGGGGCAGGTCACGCGAGGAGGTCCAGGCGGCCAGCGGGCCGGGCAGGCGCCGGATCCGGCCGTAGCGCCGCCCGAGCAGCCGCCCGGCGTGGCCGGCCCGCAACGCCCACGCCCAGCGGCGCGAGTCGCTCATCGTCCAGGCCAGGCCCCGCATGGCCGCCGCCTCCGGGGTCGGGCCGCGGTGGTGCGCGATCTTGTCGTCGACCACCCGGGAGCGCAGGTGCACCAGCATCGAAGGAATGTCGATCGCGACCGGGCAGGCATCGAAGCACGCGCCGCACAACGACGACGCGAACGGCAGGTCGGGGTTGTCGGTCACCCCGGTGAGCTGCGGGGACAGCACCGCCCCGATCGGCCCGGGGTAGACCGAGCCATACGCGTGGCCGCCGGTGCGCTCGTAGACCGGGCATACGTTCAGGCAGGCCGAACACCTGATGCAGCGCAGCGCGGCCCGGCCGCGCGGGTCGGCCAGCGTCGCGGTCCGGCCGTTGTCCAGCAGGACCAGATGGAAGTCCTGGCCCTCGACCGCCCCAGCCCACATCGAGGTGTACGGGTTCATCCGCTCCGCGGTGGACGAGCGCGGCAGCAGTTGCAGGAACACCTCCAGGTCGCGCCAGGCGGGGAGGATCTTCTCGATACCCATCACGGTGATCAGGGTCCGCGGCAGCGTCAGGCACATCCGGCCGTTGCCCTCGGACTCCACCACGGCCAGCGTGCCGGTTTCCGCGATGGCGAAGTTCGCGCCCGAGATCGCGACCCGCGCGGCCAGGAACTTGCGGCGCAGGTGGGCGCGGGCCGCCGCGGTCAGCTCGGTCGGCTCGGCCGACAACTGGGCTGGAGCGTCCGGCATCTCGCGCAGGAAGATGTCGCGGATCTGGTTCCGGTTGCGGTGGATGGCGGGGACCAGGATGTGGCTGGGCCGGTCGTGGCCGAGCTGGACGATCAGCTCGGCGAGGTCGGTCTCGGTCGCCTCGATACCCGCCGCGGCCAGCGCCTCGTTCAGCCCGATCTCCTGGGTGGCCATCGACTTGACCTTCACCACGCTGGTCTCACCCGTCGCGCGGACCAGGCCGGTGATGATCTGGTTCGCCTCGTTCGCGTCGGCGGCCCAGTGCACCGTGCCGCCGCGCGCGGTGACCTGTTCTTCCAGCTGCAGGAGGTAGCGGTCCAGGTGCGCCAGCACGTCGTCCTTGATCGCCGCGCCCGCCGCGCGCAGCTCCGGCCAGTCCGGCACCTCGGCCACCGCGGCCGCGCGCTTGGCCCGGATCGTCGAGGTGGCGTGGCCCAGGTTGCGCCGCAGCTGGGCGTCCTGCAGCGCCTGGGCCGCCGCGACCGGGAACGGGGCCTCCTGGCGGAGCTGGCCCACCCCCGGCGGTGCGGTCGGCATGCCCAGGAAGGTCACGGCTGACTCCTGGTCGTGGCCAGGATCTCGGCCAGGTGCCGGATCCCGATGCTGGTGCTCAGCCGGGACAGGCCGCCGCCGATGTGCAGCAGGCAGGACGCATCCCCGGCGGTGGCGAACTCCGCCCCGGTACGCCGCACCGCGGCGATCTTGTCGGCCAGCATGGCCGAGGACACCGCCGGGTTCTTCAGCGCGAACGTGCCGCCGAACCCGCAGCACTGCTCGGCGCCGGGCAGCTCGGCCAGGTCGATGCCCTCCACGGCACGCAGCAGCCGCAGCGGCCGTTCGCCGACGCGCAGCAGCCGCAGCGAATGGCAGGTCGGATGGTAGGTCACCCGGTGCGGGAAGTAGGCCCCGACGTCAGTGACGCCCAGCACGTCGACCAGGAACTCCGACAGCTCCCAGGTCCGCGCCGCGATGGCTTCGGCCGCGGTGGCCAGCGCGGCGTCCCCGGCCAGCCGCGCCACGTCGGCGTGCTGGTGCCGGATCGCCGCCGTGCAGGACCCGCTCGGCACCACGATCGCGTCGTACCCCTCGAACGCCGCGACGTGGTTGCGGACTAGCGGGATCGCCTCCCGCGGGTAGCCGGTGTTGACGTGCATCTGTCCGCAGCAGGTCTGTTCCCAGGGCATGTCCACGGTCACGCCCATCCGTTCCAGCACCCGGACCGTGGCCTTGGCCACCTCGGGCACGACGCCGTCCACCAGGCAGGTGACGAACAGCGCGGCCCTCACCGCCCCATACTAAAACAGTTAACATTCCAGCCAATGGAAGATGACCTGCTGTCGGACTGCACGCTGGCCAGCACGTTCCGCTGGGTGGCCGCCCGCCGCGACTAAGGCCCGGCTGGCCAGCACGATCTCATCCGCTCGCGGCCACGCCCGGTCAGCATCGACCGGCTGGTACGACACCAGCCGGACCGCCTCGCGGACCACGGCACGAATCTCCGGCAGCGACCCGCCGACCGCGCCCAGCGCCCGCGCCTGGATCAGCGCGTTACCCCAGCAGGCCGCCTCCACCGGCCCGGCCACCACCGGGAGCTGACAGGCGTCCGCGACCAGCTGGCAGAACAGCGGGTTGGCCACGCCGCCCCCCACGATGTGCACCGTGCGCACCGGCCGGGCAGTCAGCCGGACCGCGTCGCGGACCGCGTGCCTGATCGCCACGGCCATGCTGTCCAGGATGCAGCGCACGATCTCCGCGCGGCCGGACAGCGTCACCCCGGAAACCCGCTGGCACGCCTGGATGATCCGCTGGGTCATCCCGCCGGGCGGCAAGAACGCCGGATCCTGCACGTCGATGAGTGCCCGCAGCCCCGCCACCTGTCCCGCCGCCCGGGTCAGCGCATCCAGGTCGACCCGTCCCCATTCCCGGGCGCACTCCTGTAGCAGCCAGAACCCGGTCACGTTGCGCAGGAACCGGGTCGTCCCGTCCACGCCGGCCTCGTTGCTGAACCCGGCCTGGCGAGCCGGCTCGCTGATCACCGGCGCCCCCAGCTCGACCCCGACCAGCGCCCACGTCCCGGTGCTGACGAACGCGAAGCTGTGGTCGGCGGCCGGCACCGCGGCCACCGCGGCGGCCGTGTCGTGCGATGGCCCGATGATCACCTGCGGCGGCCGCGCCGCACCCAGGTCGCGGACGGCGGGCCCGGCCACCTCGCCGGCCGCCCGTAGCGGGGGAAACATTTGATACGGAACGGCCAACCGGTCAGCGACCCGGTCCGCCCACTTCATAACCCGGGTATCGAGCACTCCCGTGGTCGAGGCGTTGGTCAGCTCGGTGCCCAGCTGCCCGGACAGCCAGTAGGTCATCAGATCCGGGACGAGCACCACGTGCCGGGCCCGGTCCAGGTCGCGCTCGGCCATCAGCTGGAACAGCGTGTTGATCGGCTGCGCGGCGATCCCGGTGGCCTGGTACAGGCGCACCGCGTCGACGCCGTTCACGCCTCCGGCGCCGGTGACCGCGGTGAACGGCGGCCCGCTCCGCTGGTCCCGGTAGCTGGCCGGGTCGGCGATCAGCTCGCCATCGCCGTCGAGCAGCCCGTAGTCGACGGCCCAGCCGTCCACGGACACCGCGTCGACCCGGCCCGCCATCCGCAACCCCTCCAGGATCCCGGCGAACAGCGCGCGGGCGTCCCAGCGCAGCACGCCGTCCACCAGTCTGGGCTGGTTGGGGAAGCGGTGCACCTCCCGGAGCGTGAAACCCCGGTCCGTTCGGTATCCAATGACGATCCGGCCGCTGGCGGCACCTAGGTCGACGGCCGCCACCCGCACCGGGTTCATCGCAGGAACCCGGCGGCCACCCCCGAGTCGACCGGGATGTGCGTCCCGGTGGTCTGGGCCAGGTCACCGGCGGTCAGGGCCACCACCGCGGCGGCCACGTGTTCGGGCAGGACCTCTTTCTTCAGCAGCGTGCGCTGGGCGTAGTAGGCGCCCAGGTCCTCCTCGGCCACGCCGTAGACCGCGGCCCGCTGGGCGCCCCAGCCGCCGGCGAAGATGCCCGAGCCGCGGACCACACCGTCCGGGTTGATGCCGTTGACCCGGATCCCGTCGCTGCCCAGCTCGGCGGCCAGGAGCCGGACCTGGTGCGCCTGGTCGGCCTTGGCCGCGCCGTAGGCCAGGTTGGCGGGCCCGGCGACCACGCTGTTCTTGCTGCAGATGTACACGATGTCCCCGCCCACGCCCTGGGCCTTCATGGCCCGGGCCGCCTCGCGGGAGACCAGGAACGACCCGCGGGCCATGACGTCGTGCTGCAGGTCCCAGTCCGCGGTGGTGGTCTGGAGCAGCGGCTTGGAGATGGACAGGCCCGCGTTGTTCACCACCAGGTCCACCCCGCCGAAGGCCAGTCCGGCCGCGGCCACCGCCGCCGCCACCTGCTCCTCGTCGGTCACGTCGGCGGTGAACGGCGCCGCGACGTCGGCGTTGCCCAGTTCCGCGGCCACCGCCGCGGCGCGGTCGGCGTCCCGGTCGGCCACCACCACGCACGCGCCCTCGGCGGCCAGCCGGTGCGCGATGGCCCGGCCGATCCCCGATCCCGCCCCGGTGACCAGGGCGATCCGGGTGGCCAGCGGCTTGGGCAGGGGCAGGCGCTGGAGCTTGGCCTCCTCCAGGGCCCAGTACTCGATGCGGAACTTCTCCGCCTCGTCGATGGGGGAGTAGCTGGATACCGCCTCGGCGCCGCGCATCACGTTGATCGCGTTGACGTAGAACTCCCCGGCCACCCGGGCGGCCTGCTTGGTCGCCCCGTAGCTGAACATGCCGATGCCGGGGACCAGCACGATGGCCGGGTCGGCGCCCCGCATCGGCGGCGAGTGCGGCCCGGCGTAGCGGTGGTAGTAGGCGGCGTAGCCGGCCCGGTAGGCCGCGTGCAGCTCGCGCAGCCGGGCGGTCACCTGGTCCAGCGGCGTGTCCGGCGGCAGGTCCAGCACCATGGGCCGCACCTTGGTGCGCAGGAAGTGGTCCGGGCACGACGTGCCGAGCGCGGCCAGCCTGGGGTGCTCGGCCCGGGACACGAAGTCGAGCACCACGTCGGCGTCGGTGTAGTGCCCGACCTGCCGCCGGTCCGCGCAGGCCAGGCCGCGGAGGACCGGGGCCAGCTGCGCGGCGCGGGCCCGCCGCTCGGCCTCGGGCAGCGGCTCGTAGCCCGCGATGACCGGGCCGAACGGCTCGGCTCGGCCGCTGGCCGCGATGAACTCCGCCGCGGTCGAGATGATCTCCAGCGAGCGGGCCTCGCACTCCGCGCTGGTCGCGCCCCACGCCGTGATCCCGTGGCCGCCCAGAATCACGCCGATGGCCTGCGGGTTGGCCTTCGCGATCGCCGCGATGTCCAGGCCGAGCTGGAAACCCGGCCGCCGCCACGGCACCCAGGCCACCCGGTCGCCGAAGCACTCCGCGGTCAGCTTCTCCCCGTCCGCCGCGGTGGCCAGCGCGATCCCGGAGTCGGGGTGCAGGTGGTCCACGTGCCGCGCGGTGACCAGCCCGTGCATCGCGGTGTCGATCGACGGCGCGGCACCGCGCTCTGCTGGTCCCCCAGGGCCCCACCTTCCCAGGCCGTGCAGGCAGAAGTCGAACGCCGCCACCATCTCGTCCTCCCGGTCCACGCCCGGATAGACGTTCACCAGCGCGCGCAGCCGGTCCAGCCGCAGTACGGCCAGGCCCGCGGGCCGCAGCGTGCCCAGGTCGCCGCCCGAGCCCTTGACCCACAGCAGCTCGACGTCCTCGCCGGTCACAGGGTCGACCGCGCTGTCCTTAGCCGAGGTGTTGCCGCCTGCGTAGTTGGTGTTCCGCGGGTCCGAGCCGAGCCGGTTGGACCGGCCGATCAGCTCATCGACAACGCTCATGCGCCCCATCCTGCCTGCTGGCCGCCGGCCCGTTCCGCCACTATCTTCTCCGCGTACCCGGACCGCTGGTAGGCCGCCACCGGGTCCGGCTCCAGTCCGGTTTCCTGGCGGAGTTCGGCCAGCACGGGTCGCACGTCAGTGTTGTAGGCGTCCATCAGGGCCGCGTTCGCGCCCAGTACGTCTCCGGCCTGCTGGGCCCCGGCCAGCGCCTGCGCGTCGACCAGCAGCGCCTTGGCCACCGCTTCCTGGACGTTCATCACCGAGCGGATCTGGGCCGGGATCTTGGGCTCGATGTTGTGGCACTGGTCCAGCATGAACGCCACCCCGGCGGCCGGGGCCAGCGCGCCGGCCTTGACCACCTCGTGCATGATCCGGAACAGCTGGAAGGGATCGGCGGCGCCGACCATCAGGTCATCGTCGGCGTAAAAGCGGCTGTTGAAGTCGAACCCGCCCAGCCGGCCCGCCCGCAGCAGCAGGGCCACGATGAACTCGATGTTGGTCCCCGGAGCGTGATGCCCGGTGTCCACCACGACCTGGGCCTTCGGGCCCAGGGCCTGGCAGTGCAGCAGCGAGCTGCCCCAGTCGGGCACGTCGGTGGTGTAGAAGGAAGGCTCGAACAGCTTGTACTCCAGCAGGATCCGCTGGCCTTCGCCGAGCCGGTCGTAGACCGCCCGCAGCGCCTGGGCCAGCCGGTCCTGGCGGGCCGCGATGTCGTCCTGGCCGGGATAGTTGGTGCCGTCGGCGAACCACAGCTTCAGGTCCCGTGACCCGGTGGCGTCCATGATGTCGACGCACTCGAGCAGGTGCGCCAGCGCCTTCGTGCGGATCCTGGGGTCGGGGTTGCACACGCTGCCCAGCCGGTAGTCATCGTCCTGGAACACGTTGGCGTTGACCGTGCCGATCCGGATCCCGCGTTCGGCCGCGTAGGCGGCCAACGCCTGGTAGTCGTCGACCTTGTCCCAGGGGATGTGCACCGCCATGGCGGGCGCCGCGCCGGTGAACCGGTGGACCTGGGCCGCGTCATCGGCCTTCTCCCACGGCGTGCGGGGCACTCCGGGCTGGCCGAATACCTTGAATCGCGTCCCGGTATTCCCGAACGCCCAGGAGGGCAGCTCGATCTCGTGCTGTCGCAGGGCGGCCTTGACGGCGGCCAGGTCACGCATGTGAGTTCATCTCCGTTTTCACGTCAATCCAGGTGGAAGATCTCGGCGATCCGCTGGAATCCCTGGTCAGGCGGCCGGCCGTTCAGCTCGGTGAAGTACGGCGCCATGTCTTGCTGCCACCGCCGGTTGATCTCCGTCTCGGCCATGCGGCGCAGCGCCGCGTCCGCTTGCCCCCCGGGGATCGTGGACAGCTACCTCTGTTATCCCGGGTAGCTGTCCACGATCATCCCGGCTGGGGTCAGAAGTTGAACTGGTTGATGTTGGAGGAGTTGAAGGTGAAGGGGGGACCGAGCAGCACCGTCTTGTCGGCGCCGACCGTGAAGCTGCCGAGCTTGCCCGCGGTGAACGTCTGGCCCTGGGTGCCGTTGATCTTCCCCGACGCGAACTCGACCGCCGCGTACGCGGCCAGGTAGCCGAGGTTGGCCGGGTTCCACAGCTCGAATTCCTTGATCGTCCCGTCGGAGACGTACTTCTTCAGGGAGTCAGGAGTGCCGAGCCCGGTCAGCAGGACCTTGCCGCGGTACTTGGCCGTGTCCAGCACCGCGGCCGCGGCGGCGATCCCGACCGTGGTCGGGGAGATGATGCCCTTCAGGTTCGGGTACTGCTCGAGCAGGCCCTGGGTCACCTGGGTGGCCGTGGTCGGGTCGTCGTTGCCGTACACGGTCGCGACCAGCTTCATCTTCGGATACTTGGTCAGCTCCTGTTTCATGTAGCCGATCCAGGCGTTCTGGTTCGTGGCCGAGGCGGCGGCCGACACGATCGCGATGTCCCCGGTATCGTTCAGCTCCTTGGCCAGCACGTCGACCTCGCTCGTGCCGATCTGCGCGGTCGAGGCCTGGTTGATGAACATGTCCCGGCAGCTGGGCGCGTCCGAGTCGTAGGTGACGACCGTGATCCCGCGCTTCATCGCGGAGTTCAGCGTCGGGCACAGGGCCGTCGGGTCGGTGGCCGACACGATCAGCACGTTCGCACCCTTGCTGATCGCCGCCTGGATGGCCGGGATCTGCGAGGCCGGCGTGGCCGCGGTGCCGCTGGTCTCGGTCCCGCTCTCGCCCAGCGTGCTCAGCGCGGCGATCGCGCCGCCCGTCTTCGCGCTGTCAGCGGTGGTGAAGTAATTGTTCCCGAGGTTCTTCGGGATGATGAACACCTTCAGGCCGGTCTTCAGCGCGCCGCCCGAACTCGACGCCGGGGCCGAGGACCCCGATGCCGCGGTCGAGGACGACGAGCTCGAACCCGAAGACGAACACGCCGCGAGCAGCACCGACACCATGACCAGACTGCTGGTCAGCCAGGCCGTCTGTCTCAGTTTCATTTCTGAATCCTTTCAATGCGGTCGATGAGAGAACCAGCGAGTGCGGCGCGGCGCCGGAGCCGGTCAGGCCCGGGTGCGCGCGGGTATCCACTTCCTGAGCCGGCCGGACAGGGTTGCCGCGTTCCGGCCGAAGACGGACAACAGCAGCAGCGCGCCGGTGACGATCCCGGCCGCTTCTTGGTTGAAGTTGGTGAGCAGCAGCGCGTTCTGCAATCCGGCGAAGGCGAGCACGGCCAGCACCACGCCCACGATCGAGCCCTTGCCGCCGAAGATCGACACCCCGGCGAGCAGGACGATCGCTACCACGTCGAGTTCCAGGCCCAGCCCGTTGTTCTGCACGGAGGTGTTGAGCCGGAACGTCCACAGCACGCCGGCCAGGGCGCAGACCAGGCCGGACACCATGAACAGGATGGTCTTGATCCGCTTGACCCGGATGCCGGCAAACCGGGCCGCCTCCGCGCTGGCGCCCATAGCAAACAGGGACCGGCCGAACGGCGTGGCGTGCAGCACCACGCCGAAGATCACCGCCAGCACGATGAACAGGGCGCTGGAGTAGGTCAGGGCGTTCCCGGTGAACGGCACCGCGTTGACGCCCAGGTTGGTATAGGTGGTCGGGAAGTTGGCCACCGTGGTCGGGCCGAGCAAGATGGTCGCGATCCCGCGGTACAGCGCCAGCGTGCCGATGGTGACCGCCAGCGAGGGCAGTCCGAGCCGGGTGACGAGCAGCCCGTTGAACGCCCCCGCGGCCAGGCCCACCACCGCGATCAGCAAGAAGATGCCGATCATCGGCCAGTGCTTGTTCCACAGCACGCCGAGCAGGGCGCTAGACATGCCGAGCGTGGACGCCACCGACAAGTCGATTTCCCCGCTGATGATGATCAGCGTCATCGGCAACGTCATGATCGCGATCTCGCCGTTGGACAGGCCCAGGTTGAACAGATTGTTGCTGGTCAGGAACTGGGGCGAGACCGACGCGCCGACGATGCCGACGATCACCACCACCAAGGCCAGGCCCGTCTCCCAGCGCAGGGCCGGCCGCAGCCGGTCGATCATGGCGCCGCTATCCGCGCGTAGCTCATGCACCGCTGCCTCCTCTGAGCCGCAGAGCGACGGCCAGCCGGACCGCGATGAACCGGTCCACGGTGATGGCCACGATGAGCAGGAAACCCCAGATGGCCTGGTCCCAGAACGGCGAGATGCCCAGCACGTAGAGCGCGGAGCTGATCGTGTTGAGCAGCAGCGCGCCCAGCGCCGCGCCTACCGCGCTGCCGCTGCCGCCGAAGATGGCGACCCCGCCGACCACCACGGCCGAGACCACCTGGAGCTCGTAGCCGGTCCCGGCGGTGGAGTCGATGGTGCCGTACTGCGCGGCCCACAGCACGCCGGCCACGCCGGCGATCGCCCCGCTCACCGTGAACGCCACGAACACGCGCCGGCCCACCGGGATCCCGGCCAGCCGCGCCGCGTCCGGGTTCGACCCGATAGCGTACAGCTCCCGGCCGGACCGGAATGACCGCAGGTAGTAGGCGCCGATCCCGATCACCACCGCGATGGCGATGGCCAGGTCGGGGATGCCGATCACGGTGGCCCTCGGGATGTTCAGGAACGCGCCGGGCAGCGAGCTGGCCACCACTTCCTTGCCGCCCACGATCAAGATGTCGACGCCGCGGAAGATGTACAAGGTAGCCAGGGTCACGACCAGGCTCGGCACTCGCCCGGCCGACACCATGATCCCGTTCAGCAGCCCGCAGGCCAGGCCGATGCCCAGGCCGACCAGGAACACCAGCACGATGGAGATGCCGCGGTGCTGGCCGAACAGGTTGGCCGACAGGTAGGCGGACAACCCGAGCACGGAGCCGACCGACAGGTCGTAGTTGCGGCTGATCACGACCATCGTCTCGCCCAGCGCGAGCAGGGCGAACACCGTGGTGTTGACCAGGATGAACTGGATGTTCGCGGTGTTGAGGAACCGGTGCTGGACCGACGCGGTGACGGCCACGAACACGACCAGGACCACGATGATGCCCGATTCCCTGATCCGGAAGGCGCGTTCGGTCAGCCGGCGCGCGCCGGTGCCAGCCGCGGCCGGCGGCCGCTCGCTCCGGGATACCGTCGTGGTGTTCATTTGGCCGCCTCAGCGGATCCGGGGGACGCCTGGCCGGTGGCGGCGGACAGGATCTCCTCCTCCGAGGCGTCCGCGTGCGCGAACTCGGCCATCAGCCGGCCTTCGCGCATGACCAGGATCCGGTCGCTGACCCGCAGCACTTCGGGCAGCTCGGAGGAGATCATCAAGATGCCCACCCCGTCCCGGGCCAGTTGCAGCAGCAGGTGATGAACCTCGGCCTTGGTGGCGACGTCGATACCGCGGGTGGGCTCGTCGACGATCAGCACCGCGGGCTGCCGGCCGAGCCACTTGGCCAGCACCACCTTCTGCTGGTTGCCGCCGGACAGCATGGACACCGGGTCCTTGAGCCGGCCGGTACTTGATCTTCAGCCGGGCGGCCCAGTCGCTGGCCATGGCCCGTTCGGCCGCGGACCGGATGATGCCGCCGTGCTCCAGCCGGTGCAGCGAGGCCAGCGCGATGTTCTGCTGCACGGACATGTCCATGACCAGCCCCTGCTGCCGGCGATCTTCAGGCACGAAGCCCACCCCGGCGGCCATGGCCCCGGTCGGGGAGCCGCGGCGCAGGCCCTGTCCGCGCACCGTGACCGCGCCCCCGTCGTACAGGTCGATGCCGAAAACGGCCCGGGCGACCTCGCTGCGGCCCGACCCCACCAGCCCGGCCAGCGCCACGATCTCACCGGCCCGCACGGTGAAGGAAATGTCGGTGAATACGCCCTCGCGGGTCAGCCGCTCCACGCTGAGCAGCGGCTCGCCAGGCGTGCCGTGCGCCTCGGCCGGCCGTTCGGCCAGCTCGCGGCCGACCATGGCCCGGACCAGGTTGCCGGCCACCAGGCCGTCGAGCGGCTGGGTGAGGACCTGCCGGCCGTCGCGCATCACCGTGACCCGCTGGCACAGCGCGAAGACCTCTTCGAGCCGGTGCGAGATGAACAGCACCGCGGTGCCCGCCGCGCTCAGCGCCCGTACCACGTCGAACAGCCGGTCCACCTCGGCCGCCGACAGCGCGGCCGTGGGCTCGTCCATCACGATGACCCGGGCCTCAAGTGAGATGGCCTTGCCGATCTCGACCACCTGCTGGTCCGCGATGGACAGCCCGCGCGCGATCCGGGCCGGGTCCAGTGCCACGCCGAGCCGCGCGAAGATCGCCGCCGCCTCGGCGCGCATCGCCCGCCGGTCGATGCGCCGCCCGGCCCGCAGCGGCTGGCGCCCGATGAACATGTTCTCCGCGACCGGCAGATCAGGGAACAGCGCCGGCTCCTGGTAGATGACCGCGATCCCCGCCGCCTGGGCCGCCGCCGGACCGTGCAGCGTCACCTCGCGGCCGTCGATTTCCGTCGTGCCCGCGTCCGGCTGGTACACCCCGGCCAGGATCTTCACCAGGGTCGACTTGCCCGCACCGTTCTCCCCGACCAGCGCGTGCACCTCCCCGGGATACAGCTCGATCGACCCATCCAGCAGCGCCTGCACCGCCCCAAAAGACTTCGCCGCATGACTGAGCACCAGCACCGGCCCGCCCCCGTAGCCCTGCCCCGCCCCAGCTTCGCCCCTGGCCTCATCAAGCCCCCCCGCACCCGCGTTCCCGGCCTCACCGAGCGCCCCGGCAGCTCCGCCCCCGGCCTCACCGAGCGCCCCGGCCTCACTAAGCGCCCCGGCCTCACCAAGCGCCCCGGCGTCCTCGCCCGCCTGGCCGCCGGAGAACCCGCCGGATGCCTGCTCCACGCTCAGCCTCGATTCCCAGAAGCCTCTTACATCCCAAACGCCACTCTGATACGCGTAAGTCTCATTAATGGAACGTTTCAATTAATTTCGTAGTGTCGTCTCGGGCGCCAAGCATGTCAATGACCGAGCTCCACCTCGCCACCCAATCGTTATCAGCCCGAGCGTCCGCCCCGCCGGTGATCGTGGGTCAAACCCATGCCCCAGTGAGGCTAACGGCCCACAATCGTGGCCCCCCGCCCAACCGTTGCGCCATTCGCAACCCGGCCAGCGGCACACGCGATCGTTGGACAGCTACCTCTTCCTGAACGAGGTAGCTGTCCACGATCATCGGTGATGTCCGTAATGCCCGAATGTGCGGTCCGGTCGCCGTCGGCCGCGCCGGACAGCGACCAAGGCACCGGCCGGGCCGCGCCGGGCCGTCGGCCCGCGCCGGACAGCGATCAGGCACCGGCCGGGCCGCGACCAGGCACCGGCCGGCCCGCGCCAAGCACCGACCAGGCTGCGACCAAGCGCACGAATCGGACGGCTATCGGGCGGATCGAGCGCAGGCGTCTACGATGGGACGCCGAGGGCGTGTTGACCTGGGATGCGAGGGCTGATGGCGGCGGGCATGAAGGACGTGGCGAGCCTGGCCGGCGTCGCGGTCGGCACCGTGTCGAACGTGCTGAACCATCCGGACCTGGTGCGGCCGCTGACCCGCGCGCGCGTCGAAGCCGCGATGGAGGAGCTCGGCTTCATACCGAACGGCTCGGCGCGTCAGCTCCGGGCTGGCCGGAGCCGCTGCCTGGGGCTGGTCGTGCTGGACGTGACCAACCCGTTCTTTACCGAAGTGGCCCGTGGCGTCGAGGACTACGCCCAGGCCGCGGGCTACGCCGTGATCTTGTGCAACTCCGACGAGGCGCATGACAAGGAACGGCAGTACCTGCGCGTCCTGGAGGAGCAGCGGGTGCGTGGCATCCTCATCACCCCGGTACACGGCCGCTCACCGGAGTTGCGGCGGATTCGTGACCGTGGCACCCCGGTGGTGCTGCTCGACCGGCCGGGTTCGTCCACCCAGTGCTCGGTCGCGGTCGATGACCGCCGCGGCGGCGAAATCGCGGTCAGCTACCTGCTCGGCCTCGGGCACCGGCGCATCGCTCTGGTCAACGGCCCGACCGCCATCCGGCAGTGCGCCGACCGCCGCTGGGGCGCCTACCGGGCCGTGGAGCAGGCCGGGCTGAACCCGAGCGAGGTCCTGACCGAGGTCACCGTGCCGGCCATGAACCCGCGCGGCGGGGCCGCCGCCGCCGATGACCTGCTCGGCCACGAACGACGAACGCCGACCGCCGTGTTCTGCGCCAACGACATGCTGGCCCTCGGCGTGCTGCGCGGGCTTGGTCAGGCCGGCCTGAGCGTGCCGGGAGATCTCGCCGTCGTCGGGTACGACGACATCGAGTTTGCCGCGGACGCCGCCGTGCCGCTCACCTCGGTCCGCCAGCCCAAGTACCAGCTCGGGCGCGCGGCCGCCGAACTCCTGCTGGACGAGGCCGACCGGCCGGCCGAGCACGAGCACCGCCGGATCGTCTTCACGCCCGAGCTCGTGATCCGGGCCAGCAGCGGCCCGGACCAGGCACCGGACCAGGACGCCGTCAGCGCCGCGGATCTCGCAGACCGAACGTGAGCACGCAGGCCATCGCCGGGAAGGCCACGATGGTCCCCAGCGCCGTGGACAGACCGTAAGTATCCGCCAGCCAGCCGAACAACGGGGCCGCCACGCCGCCCGCCGAGACCGCCAGTCCCAAGGTGACGCCGCTGGCCACGCCGATCCGGTTCGGCAGGAAGTCCTGGCCCAGCGTGACCTGGACGGCGAACGGCGCGAACAGCACGATGCCCAGGACGAACGCGGCGACGAACAGTATCGTCACGTCGGGCGCGGCCACCAGCAGCAGCACGGCCAGAGCAGCCAGGCCGTAGCCGAGGCGCAACACGCCCACGCGCTGCCAGTGGTCGGCCAGCCAGCCACCGCTCAGCGTGCCGATCACACCCGACCCGATGAACACGGTCAGCACCGCCGAGCCCATCGCGGTGCTGGAGTGAAAGTGGCGGATGGCGAACAGCGCCAGCAGCGACGCCAGGCCGAAGTACGCGATCGACCGCAGGACCACCACCACGGTCAGCCGACCGAACCCCCGCCAGTCGTCGGCCTGCCCGGCCAAAGCCAGACCGCCGCCGGACCGCAATGCCGATCCGGTGGCCGTCACCCGCCACGGCCGCCGGATCGCGAGCACCAGGGCCATGACCACGGCGGGCAGCGCCAGCAGCGGCGTCCCGTGCAGCCGGGTGGCCAGCAGAACCGGCGTCACCACCACGGGGCCGAGCGCGATGCCCAGGTTGCCGCCCACCGAGAACCAGCTCATGGCCTGGGTCGAATCGCCCGCCAGGCCGCGGGCGGTCCGGGTCGCCTCGGGGTGGTACGCGGCCACCCCCACCCCGGAAGCGGCCACCGCGAGCCAGGTGATCAGGTAGCTGTCGCCCAGCCCGGACAGGCCGATGCCGAGCCCGGCCACCAGCAGCCCGGCCGCGACCAGCCAGCCAAGATTGCGGTACCGGTCGGTCAGCGCGCCGAACCCCGGCTGTACCACGCTGGCCAGGAACGTCGCCGCCAGCGTGATGCCGGTCAGCCCGGCGTAGCTGTAGTGCCGCTCGATGGCCAGGAACGGCAGCAGGGCGGGTACGGCGCCCTGGTACAGGTCGTCGACCACGTGCGTCGAGGTCAGGAAGGCGAGCCTGGTCCGCTCGGTGCGCGTCATCACGGGAACCCGCGGGGTGCTGACGTCGCGCATGCCGGTCTGAGGCTACGTCCGTCTGGCGCGGAGCACGGCGGTGACCATCGGCAGCACGAACTCCCCAGTGGAGGTCTCCGGCTGGGTGTGCAGGAAGTCGCGTACCTGGGCCAGCAGCCGGGTGCGGTCGGCGGCCTCCAGCACGAGGAAGTTGGAGTGGGTCGCGATCGTCGCCACCAGCGAGTCGGCCGTGCGCAACTGGCCGTGCGCGAACTCGCCGATCTCCGGCGTCTCGAACAGGCCGGATCCGGCCGCGGCCAGGCGCTCCTGGCGCGCCCGCCCGATCCGCTCCCGCCACCGCTGCCGCGTGACGTTCGCCTTGCCCTTGCTGATCTGGGCCAGCTCCTCGACCCAGCCAGCCTCGTCGTCGTCGACGTTCCACAGCCCGGCCAGCACGCCGCCGCCGGTGAGCACCCGGGCGATCTCGGGCATGGCCCGGTCCAGGTCGAACCAGTGCATGGCCTGCCCGGCCAGGACCGCGTCGACGCTCGCGTCGGGCAGCGGGATCTCCTCGGCGCTGCCCGGCAGCGCCGTCACCGAGCCAAGCGAGCGCCGCAGCTCGGCGAGCATGGCCGGATCGGGTTCGACGGCGGTGACGTCGGCGCCCAGGCCGGCCAGGGACGCGGTCAGCTTGCCGGTTCCCGCCCCCAGGTCGAGCACGCGCAAAGGCTCGCGGGCGACGACCGGTTCCAGGGCCCAGCGGATGGCGGCCTCCGCATAATCCGGCCGGTGCTCGGCGTACGCGGCCGCCGCGGTGCCGAACGAGGCCCCGTGCCGCAGCCGTTCGGACCGCTCTATCTCAGTTTCATCCACTCCGTCCAGCCTAGTCGGCCACGTGCTTGGCGTCGTAGGCGGCCTGGGCGGCGCTGATCTCAGGCAGGTGGCTGTCGGCCCAGGTCACCAGCTGGCCGATGGCGTCCAGCAGAGTCAGGCCCATCGGGGTGAGGTCGTACTCGACCCGGGGCGGGATCACGGGATGGATGGTGCGGGTCACGATGCCGTCCCGCTCCAGCCCGCGTAGCGTGACGGTCAGCATCCGGGCGGTGATGCCGTCGATCGAGCGGTGCAGTTCGCTGAACCGCATCGTGCCCTGGCCGAGCAGGTCGATCACGTACATCGACCACTTGTCACCGACGCGCTGCAGAACCGCCCGGGCGCGGCAGGGCGACAGCCCGCCGGCCAGCTCCGCCGGCTCGCCCTCGGCCGCCTCCGGCAACCCGCAAACCGGGTCGACCTGCCCGGAATCCACGAAAGTCCCCCTCCTCGTACCCCACCAGGTTACTTCGTGCGGTCCTGCCGCAGAAGTTCCTTGACGCTTCAAATCAAAGTGCTTGACGGTTCAAGTATAGCGGGTTACTATAAAGAAGCAAGGCACGAAAGCGAACTTGCATACAAGAGAGTACTAATAGGAGGAGCCATGAGCACGGCTGCCGTGCAGATTCCCGGCTACGTCGCCGGAACCTGGGCCATCGACCCCGTTCACTCCGAGGTGTCGTTCGTTGTCCGGCACATGATGGTAAGCAAGGTCCGCGGCCGCTTCGACAAGTTCGAGGGCACCATCGAGACCGCCGCCGACCCGCTGGCCTCGACCGTCACGGCCGATGTCGATCTCAGCTCGGTGAACACCGGGAACGAGACCAGGGACAACCACGTCCGCAGCGAGGACTTCTTCCACGTGGAGAAGCACCCCACGATGTCCTTCCGCTCCACCGGCGTCCGCCCGGACGGCGAGAACTTCCTGCTCGACGGCGACCTCACCCTGCGCGGTGTGACCAAGCCGGTGACCTTCCGCCTCGAGGTTAACGGCTTCGGCCCTGACGCTTACGGCGGCACCCGCGCCGGTTTCTCCGCGATCACCGAGATCAACCGGAACGACTGGGAAGTCAGCTTCAACGGTGCCATCCCGGGCTCCAACAACGCCGTGGTCCTCAGCGACAAGGTCACGGTCAACCTGGAGATCGAAGCGGTCCTGAACAAGAGCGAGTAATCTGCCCCGGCGCTGGGCCGAGGGAGCCGTCCGTACGGACCCTCCGGCCCGGCGCCTTTTAATTTTCGGCCGAACGGGCCATTCTGCGAGCTCAGCTGCCTACCCCGTGCTTCTCGAGGTAGTCGAGGTAAACCGGGCGCAGCGCCTCGGCCACGTCGCCCTCGCCGGAGCCGATCGCGTCGTCGAGCAGCACGCTCAGATGCGTGATGTCCCGCCCGGCCCGGGCGTCGTGTCCCTCGGAGGCCTCGGCCGCCGGGATATCGCGCAGCAGCCGCCAGAAAAACTCCACGTCGACGTGCTCCAGCGCCCGCTTCACGGCCAGGTGGTGTAGTTCGCGGGAGGACAGGGCCTCTAGTTCATCGCGCGTCACGCGTGGACTCTATCCCCTCGCCGCCCCGGTCACGGCGCAGGCCGCCGGATACGGCCGCGGTGACGGCCCGGATCCCCGGGTGGGCGGGCAGGTCCTCGAGCATGACCGGGGTTCCGTCGCCGTCCGCCAGCGGGATCTGCCAGTTCGGGTACTCGTCCACCGTCCCCGGCAGGTTCTGCGGCCGGCGATCGCCCACCGCGTCGGCCAGCGACACGCCGATCAGCATGGCCGGCGTCCGGGTCAGGAAGCCGTACAGGGCGGCGGTGAACCGCTCGGCCGTCACCTGCGCCGGCCCGTCCAGCAGCCCCTCGCTCCCGAGCATGGTGAGCCACCCCTGCAGCTCGGCCCGGGCGGCGGCCCGCTCGTCCGCCTCCGGCTCGGTGAGCAGGCCGAGCTCGGCCCGGATCCCGACCTGCTCCCCGGTCAGGAACGCGGCGGCGGGCGGCATGTCGTGCGTGCCGACCATGGCCAGGCAGCCGCGGCGCCACTCCTGCGGCCGGCGTGGCGTGCCGTCCTCACGGCGTTCGAACCACAGCATCGACGTGCCCAGCACTCGCCGGTCGGCCAGGAAGTCGCGCAGCCAGGGCTCGACCGTGCCCAGATCTTCCCCGATGGCCACCGCCTGGGCGCGGTCGGCCTCGGCGCACAGCACGTCCCCGATCAGCTCATGGTCGTAGCGCACGTAGGTGCCCTGGCCCGGGGCCATCCCGGCCGGTATCCACCACAGCCGGGCCAGCCCCATGACGTGGTCGATGCGCAGGCCCCCGGCGTGCCGGGTAGTGGCCGCGAGCAGGTCGGCCAGCAGCAGGCCGGCCTGGGCGGCCAGCCAGCCGGGATGCCACGGCGGCAGCGTCCAGTTCTGGCCGCGCTGGTTGAACTCGTCCGGCGGCGCTCCGACGCTCATGCCGGCCACGATCACGTCCTGGCGGGCCCACGCGTCGGCGCCGCCCGGATGCGCGCCGACGGCCAGGTCGGCGATGACGCCGATGCGCATGCCGGCCTGCCGGGCCGCGCGCTGCGCGGCGGCGGCCTGCTCGGCGGTCAGCCACTGCAGCCAGGCGTGGAAGTCCACCCGGTCGGCCCGGGTCCGGCGCAGCGCGGCCACCTCCGCCGAGCCCGGATCGGCCAGCGCCACGGGCCAGGTCCGCCAGTCCGGGCCGTGCACCTCTGCGATCGCGCACCACGTGGCCCAGTCCCGCACCGCCTCCGGGTCGCGGGCTCCGAACGCGTCGAACTCGGCCTGGCGCTCGGGGCTGAGCCCGGCGGCGCGGATGATCTCCAGCGCCGTGCGCTTGGCCTCCCACACCGCGTCCCGGTCGATCAGGGCGGCGGTCAAGCTGGCGGCGCGCAGCGGCGCGCCCAGCGCCTGCACCCGGGCCTGGTCAGCCGGGCCGAGCCTGGCGTACTCGGGAACGTCCTCGACGCGCAGGTACAGCGGGCTGAGGTGGCGCCTGGTCATGGCCAGGTACGGGGACGGGCTGACCGGAGCCCGCGGCTCGGCCGCGTGCAGCGGGTTGACCAGGACGAAGTCCGCGCCCAGCGCGCTGCCGCTCCATGTGGCCAGATCGGCCAGGTCGCGCAGATCGCCGTGCCCCCAGGAGCCGCGGGAGCGCACCGAGTACAGCTGGACGGCGAAACCCCACGACCGGCGGCGCGGCCACGGTGCCACCGCCCCGGCGCCGGGTGCTTTAGCCGGGGCCGGACACCGCGCGCCATCGAGCACCTCGAGGACCGCCGCCAGCGTCTCGTCGCTGACTTCGGTCACCCGGCCCCGCCAGTCCTGATACGAGACCGCCACCCCGTGCACCTGGGCCCGGCCGATAAGTTCTGCCCGTCCTGTCACCGCACCAGTTTGCCTCCAACCGCGGACCGCACATTTCTGTCTTAATAGGCAGAACGACCCGCATACCGCGGATCCCTGGCTCTACAGGACTGATTGTGATGAAACTTCTGCCCACCACCCTGCGCACCACCGGCCGCCGGGTCGCCGCGGTCGCCGCCGCGGCCGTCGTCGGCCTGGCCATCTCCACCGCCGCCTACGCGGCCACCTCATCGCCGAGCGCGTCGACGGCCCTCATCCCCAGGTGCACCGCCAGCGACCTCGGTGTCTGGCTTGCGCTCGGCCAGGGCAACGGCGCCGCCGGCACGATCTACTACCCGCTCGAGTTCACCAACCTGAGCCACCACACGTGTTACCTGTACGGCTACCCGGGCGTGTCCGCGCTGGACCGCAATGGGCACCAACTGGGCAGCCCGGCCAACTGGGGCAGCCTGAGGGGCGCGCACATCGTGAACCTCGCACCCGGCGCCACCGCGCACACGCTGCTGGCCTACCATGACGCCGTGGTCACCACCGAGCCCGGCTGCGACCCGGTGTACTCGGCGGCGGACCTGCGCATTTACCCGCCCGGACAGCGCAGCGCCACGTACGCCGCGTTCTCCTTCGAGGCCTGCTCGCACGCCGGGCCGATCTGGATGAGCATCATCGAGCCGATCATCCCCGGCGTCGGCACCATCAACGGCTAAGGACGGGCTCCAGGACGAACACGGGGATCTGCCGCGTGGTCTTGCGCTGGTACTCCGCATACGGCGGGTATGCGGCGACCGCTCGCTCCCACCACGCGGCACGTTCCTCGCCGCTGACCTCGCGGGCCCTCATGTCCTGCTTGTGCGGGCCGTCCTGCACCTCGACCAGCGGATTGACGCGCACGTTGTAGTACCACACCGGGTGCTCCGGGGCGCCGCCCTTGGACGCCACCATGGCGTAGCTACCGTGGTGCTCCACCCGCATGACCGGCGTCTTGCGCACCTTGCCGCTGCGCGCGCCGCGGTTGGTCACGATCACCACCGGCAGGCCGGTGTCGCGCAACGTCGTGCCCTGCGTCCCGCCCGAACCCTCGTACAGCTCAACCTGGTCCCGCACCCACGCCGCCGTGCTCGGCTCATATTCTCCCTCAACAGGCATGCCGATATTCAATACCAGCGCCGCGCAACCCGGGCAGGCCGGCCCGCGTCTCACGGGTGTGACCGCCCCACTACCCGGCCGCCTGGCGGTCCCGCACGTCGAGCGCCGACGTGTCGAGTTTCAGCGCCCTGATCGTCTACCTGAGCACGAGTCGGCTACATGACCCGTGCACGACCGCCACCAGCCCCGGCGAGCGGAGCGTGTACTGCGCCGACCCGCTGGCCGAGCTGCCGCCCGGGGGAGTCCTGGTCCGCCGGGACGCCGACGGCTTCCCGGGAGGCTTCCGCACGCCCAAGCCGAACACCACCATCGCCGGCCACCCCGTCATCGAAACCACGACCAACAACGGCTGGTGCGCGTCGCTGGGCGCCACCGAGACCATCACGGTCATGATCCCGCGTGACACCCCCGACAACTGGTACCAGATGGACGCCTGCCTGTGCGCCCCCGACCTGTCCCAGCAAGAAGCCCAGACCTCCGCCCTGCTCCGCACGGTCCAGTTAGCCGCCGTACAGCACTCGCGTCATTTAGTTATGCCGCATTGGTCGAGGGCGCCATAAGTCCGGTTGCGTTGCCGACAATGTACTTCCTGTATGTACGCAGCAGGATGCTGACCCGGCCGCCGATAACCTGACTGGGAATAAGATAGATATCCATGTTGCCATCGACGATGAAGAACCAGTCGATCAATTCCGGGTCATAAGGGGCTAGCGGCTCACGATTGCCGATTGAATAGGGTCTACGCCCCACCCCGACTTGCCAGCCTGCTTCGCTGCGGTACGTTGTCGTCTTGACCTGGACTCGCCTAATTCCCTGCGGGGTAGACACCAGCAGGTCATACACTTCAGGCTCTATAGGAATCGCCGCACCGAACCCGCACAGGGCGAACCAGCACGCGGCGAGCGATGTCGCAGCCTGGCGGAGATTCCTGAGTTCCGGCTTCGGGACGGCTTGGCCGTGAACCTCCTGAGCGGCGCCGCCAAGGTGACTCAAGTCGAGTCCGAGGCGCAGCGCGTGAGCTCTTATCCGGACCCGCTCATCACCGGAACGGGATCTGACCCCGATAGCGGTGAGCAGTTCCTCCCATGAGTAGGTAGTAGCTGCCGCTCGCTTAAGGGCCGTGTCGGACCACGTGCGCTGCCCCGTGAAGTGCGAAGTGTCAAGCTCCAGAAGCGCTACCCGACGCTTTACTACCCGGATTGATCCAGATGACGTGACGCATAGCCCAAGCTCTCGCATTACGCCACGCCAAGACCTGGATGCCGCTACCGCATCGGTCAGGTCGGAATCCGACCACGCCCGCTTATGCGGTGAATCTCCTGCCATGCCAGCAACATATCGCCGAGCACTGACATTTCGTTGTCCGCAAACTACCTTTGTCGGGACGAGGAGATTTGAACTCCTGCTCTCCTGACCCCCAGTCAGGCGCCTTAACCAAGCTGGGCCACGTCCCGGTGCGCTACGGCGTACTGCCCGCAGGCTTGGTCAGCTTAGCGCAACCTCGCCGCCGGCCGGAAACCAAGCCCGAAGCCCCGCCGCGCCCGCCATGAGGTATACGTGCTTCAGGCTGGGTAGAAAGTTACGATGTGCCGGGCATCGCGACGGTGGCCCGTTCGTTGCAGTCAGAGGGGCCGCGTGACAGGGACGGAGGCGCTGGGTCGTTGAGGGTACTTGGCGCTCGCCGCTCGGCTTTCGCCGCAGGTGACGAGGACGCTGGCTACGAGGAGCTCACCCGCCCGCTGAAGCGGCGCCGCTGGCCGTTCCGGCTGGCGCTCGGCGTGCTCAAGGTCGTGCTGGTCGTGGTCGTCGTGTTCGTGGCCTTCGTCGCCCTGCTGTACGCGTTCACCCCCTCGGCCGGCCAGGCCACCTCCTTGGCCAAAGCCCAGGCCGCCCAGCATCACATCGCCTATCCCGGTCCGCCGGTGCCGCAGTACTTCGCCGAAGCCCTGGTGGCGACCGAAGACCACCGCTTCTACGCCGACCCGGGCGTGGACCCGCTGGCCCTGTTCCGGGTCACGGCTTCCTGGATCACCGGGCACACCGACGGCGGCGGCAGCACCATCGACCAGCAGCTGGCCAAGAACCTGTACACCTCGGGCCACAGCAGCTTCCCGCAGATCGTCGAGCAGGTCGTCCTGGCCGTGAAGCTGAACCGCGCCTACACCAGGGCCGAGATTTTGCGCCTGTACTCCGAGATCGCCTACTACGGTCACGGCTACTACGGCCTGCAGGCGGCCAGCTGCGGTTACTTCGGGCACCCGCAGGCTCAGCTGACCGTCGTGCAGGCCGCCATGCTGGCCGGCGCGGTGAACGCGCCGACCTACGACGACCCGCTGGTCTACCCGTCCCGGGCCCGGGCCCGGCTGGTGCACGTGATCGACCGGATGGCCGCCGTCGGATACCTGACCAAGGCCCAGCAGGACGCCGCGCTCACGGCCCCTCTCGGCCTGTCGGCCGCCCGCGGCTGCCCGTGAGTCGGCCAGTAAAGCGGTAACGTTCCCGGAACGATCACGGCGTAGCGTGGGCGCCGTGCACGAGGAGCCACCAATCGCAGACCGCCGCTTCCGGCTGGCCTCACCGGCGACCGCGACCGCCCTCGGTGTCCTCGTGCTGGTGCTTCTGGGCGCCACCGCGACGCTGGCCGCCCTCGTCCATCAGGCCACGTTCCTCAACGTCGCGACCGGGATCCCCATCCCGCTGGTCTACGCCGCCGTGGGCGTCATCGTCGCGCGGCATCAGCCGCGGAACCCGGTGGGCTGGATCCTGATCGGGTTCGTGCTGTTGTTCCTGCCCCCGGTCGACGCCGGGTACTACGCCACGCTCCGCTACCACTTCGGTCGCCATGTGCCGCTCGGCCATGCCGCCCTCGTGATCACCTCGCTGTGGCCGTTCGCGTTCGCCATGTTCCCGCTGGTGATCCTGCTGTTTCCGGACGGGCGGCTCACTTCGGGACGCTGGCGATGGGTGCTACGCGGCTACGCGCTGGCGGTCGGCTGCGTGGTGGCGGTCAACGTGATCCCGGCGCTGGCCGGCAAAGTCGGCCGCGACATCCAGGTCAACTCATCCGGCAACGTCACGTACTCCTACCACCTGGCGCCGGTGTTCGGCGCGCTGAGCGCCGTGGCCTACGCGTCGATCGCAGTGATCTGGCTGTCGTTCGTGGGCCACCAGGTGCTCAGCTGGCGCCGCGCCACGGGGGAGCGCCGCCAGCAGCTCAAATGGCTCGCCTGCGGGGCCGCGATCACCTTGTGCCTCGGCCTGCTGGGCAGCGCGCTGACTTCGGCAACCGTGGCCTCTCGCCTGCTGGAGCTCGGCGTGACCGCCATCCCGATCACCATCGGCGTCGGGATCTTGAAGTACCGGCTCTACGACATCGACCGGATCATCAGCCGCACGCTGGCCTACGCCATCGTGACCGGCCTGCTCATCGGCGTCTACGCCGGCCTGGTCCTGCTGTCTACCCAGGTCCTCACCATCACCTCACCGGTGGCGGTGGCGGTGGCCACGCTGGCCGCGGCCGCGCTGTTCAGTCCGTTGCGACGGCGGGTCCAGCGGGTCGTCGACCGCCGGTTCAACCGGGCCCGCTACGACGCCGAACAGATCGTCGCCGCCTTGGCGGTCCGGCTGATGGACGCGGTGGACCTGGACACGATCCGCGACGACCTGGCCAGGGCGGTGCAGAAGACGCTGGAGCCGACGAACCTCTGGGTGTGGATCAGCGAAGGCCGGTGACGAACCTCAGGGCGCCGAGGTCTCCGGCTCCAGCTGCTCGGTGGCGGGTGCCTCTTGCGGGGCGTAGGTGAAGACCCACCGGCGGTAGCAGAACAGCCGGAACAGCGTGGCCAGGCCGACGCCGATGATGTTCGCCACGTTCAGGGACAGGTTGTCGGAGCGTCCGAGCCCGTGCTGCACCGCGGCCACGACTCCGTCGGTGATCAGGATCCCGATGCCGTTGAAGGAGAAGAACAGCAGGGTCTCGCGGCCCCAGTGGCTGCCCCGGCGATGCCGGAACGCCCAGAACTTGTTGCCGACGAACGCGAACACCGTGGCCAGGGCGTTGGCCAGCGTCGTCGCGAGGATCGCGTCCATCCTGGCACCGGAGTGGAACGCGTTGAACAAGACGACGGTCAGCACGAACGCGAGGCTGCCCACCACACCGAACTTGGCCACCTCGTGGATCAGCACCCGGAATCGTGCATAGAGGTCACGAAAGACAGTCACCGTGGCGTCGTCCCTCTTCTTGGTCCATCCCGTATAGACCCGACACTATCGTGTCCCCTGGTGTGGTAAGGGAAGGGTGGCAAAACCGTTCGAGGAATGTCATAACCCCCGGCTAGCCTGGATCAGGTGCTGGAACGTCCCGAGACCAAGGTCCTCGTCCGAGCCCGCGGCCTGAGCAAGAACTTCGGCAGCTTCACCGCGGTCGACGGGATCGACTTCGACCTGTACCGCGG
Organism: uncultured Actinomycetes bacterium; assembly: GCA_963787645.1. GTDB lineage: Bacteria > Actinomycetota > Actinomycetes > Streptosporangiales > Streptosporangiaceae > Palsa-504. The sequence goes on from CAWBDS010000002.1 coordinate 811,084, forward strand.
CGAGGCGTTCGGGTTCCTGGGGCCGAACGGCGCGGGCAAGTCCTCCACCATGCGGATGATCGGCTGCGTCTCGCCACCGAACGGCGGCGAGCTGAGCATCCTGGGCCTGGACCCGGTCCGGGACGGCTCGGCGATCAGGGCCCGGCTCGGCGTGGTCCCGCAGGAGGACACCCTCGACATGGAGCTGAGCGTCCGGGAGAACCTGCTCGTCTACGGCCGGTACTTCGGGCTGTCCCGGCGTGTCATCCGGGAACGGACCGCCGAGCTGCTCGAGTTCGTGCAGCTCGCCGACCGCGCCAAAGACAAGGTCGAGCCGCTGTCCGGCGGCCTGAAGCGCCGGCTGACCATCGCCCGCTCACTCATCAACGAGCCGGAGATCTTGATCCTCGACGAGCCCACCACCGGCCTGGACCCGCAGGCCCGGCACGTGGTCTGGGACCGGCTGTTCCGGCTCAAGCAGCGCGGCGTCACGCTGATCCTGACCACGCACTACATGGACGAGGCCGAGCAGCTGTGTGACCGGCTGGTGGTGATGGACCACGGCCGGATCGCCGCGGCGGGCTCGCCCCGCGACCTGATCGCCCGCTACTGCTCGCCGGAGGTCCTGGAACTGCGTTTCGACCCGCAGGTGCACGACGCCGCGGCCGACAAGCTCAAAGATTTTTCGGCCGAACGGACCGAGGTGCTTGCCGACCGGATCCTGCTCTACGTGGCCGACGGCGACGCGGCCCTGACCGCCGTGCGGGCCGGCGGCCTGGAGCCGCTCACCTCGCTGGTCCGCCGGGGCACCCTGGAAGACGTCTTCCTGCGCCTGACCGGCCGCCGGCTGGAGGACTAGTGACCTCGGCCAGCCCTGCCATCGCGCCCAGCTCCCGGCCCTGGTCGCTCTCGTTCCGCGCGTTCCAGTGCTGGCTGACCGTATACCGGCGCATCTGGCGTTCCAGCATCTGGTCCAGCGTGCTCAGCCCGATCTGCTATATGGGCGCGCTGGGCTTCGGGCTCGGCACGCTGGTCGACAAGCACAGCACGGCCAGCCTGGGCGGGGTCAGCTACCTGGCCTTCGTGGCGCCGGCCATCTTGGCCTCGGGGGCGACGAACACGGCCATGGCGGAGGCCAGCTACCCGGTGTACGGCTCCATGAAGTGGAACCGCATCTATTTCGGCGCCCAGGCCTCCCCGCTGCGGCCCGCCGACATCTTCCGCGGCCACCTGATGTTCATGGCGATGCGGATCGCGATGAACTGCGCCGTGGTCGTGGTGGTCATGTGGGCGTTCGGCGCGATCAGGTCCGCCTGGGTGGTGCTGGCCTATCCGGCCGGGGTGCTCACCGGGCTGGCCTTCGCCGCGCCCATCACGGCGTGGGCGGTCACGGTGCGGATAGATACCTCGTTCAACTACATCTTCCGGTTCGGGCTGGTGCCGCTGATGCTGTTCTCCGGCACGTTCTTCCCGCTGTCCCAGCTGCCCGCCGGGCTGCGCGCGCTGGCCTACGCCACGCCCCTGTGGCACGGCGTGGCGCTGTGCCGGGCGTTCAGCCTCGGCACCGCACCCCGTGACCCGGTCGGCATGCTCGGCCACGTCGCGTACCTGGCCGCGCTGGCCACGGTGGGCATCTGGGCCGGGGCCCGCACGTACCGCAGGCGCCTGTATGTATAGGCGAGCAGAGCATGTCTAGCGTCACCCTCCGGATGCTCCCGCCGACCGGACTGCTGGGCCGGCTGAAGCGGGCGGGCACCGAGACCAGCAGCCTGCGGTTGATCGAGCGGCACGCGCGCGCCTACCGTCGCTACTGGCTGATCTTCATCTCCGGTGTCTTCGAGCCGTTGTTCTACCTGCTGTCCGTGGGCCTGGGGCTGGGCGTGCTGGTCGGGAAGGTGGCCGGTCCCGGCGGGCAGCTCATCCCGTACCGAGAGTTCGTCGCGCCCGGCCTGCTCGCGGTGTCCTCGATGAACGGCGCCATGTACGACTCGACGTTCAACGTCTTCTTCCGGCTCAAGTACGCCAAGCTGTACGACGCCGTGCTGGCCACCCCGATGCGGCCGACCCAGGTCGCGCTGGGCGAGATCGGCTGGGCGCTGATCCGCGGCACCATCTACGCATTCGCGTTCATCGCCGTCATGCTGGTGCTGGACGTGGTGCACTCACCGTGGGCGGCGCTGGACGTCCCGGTGGCGGTGCTGATCGGCTTCGGCTTCGCCGCCATCGGCATGTTCTGTACCACCTACATGAAGAGCTGGCAGGACTTCGACTACGTGATCTTGGCCAGCATGCCGCTGTTCCTGTTTTCCGGCACGTTCTACCCGCTCAGCATCTATCCGCGGCCCGTCCAGGTCGTGATCGACTGGACGCCGCTGTATCAGGGGGTCGTGCTGCTGCGCGACCTCACCGTCGGCGTGGTCGGTCCCGGGTTGCTGTGGCGGGCCGCCTACCTGGCCGCACTTGGCGTGGTCGGCTTGTACGCGTCCGGCCGCCGGATCGGAAAACTCCTGCTCGTCTGAGCCATTTCCGCCGCCCGCCGCAGCGGGTATCCTGCGCGCGATGGGGGACGAACAGCCAGCGTCATCCGGTGCCGAATCGGTCCTGCCCAAGGCCGAGGCGGCACCGGTCGTGGTGCCGCGGCAGGGTTCCTGGCGATCCTTCCTGCCCCGCCCCGATCTGCGCCGCCTGGGTCTAGCCCGCCGCGATCTGGCCCGGCCCGGCGCCTACACCGACCCGGTCACCTGGGCCACCGCGGTCACCGCGTTCGGTGCCTACGCGGCCATCTCGCTGTTCCGGATCATCCAGCTCCACCCGTCCTCCTGGGACCTGGGCATCTATACCGAATATGTAAAGCAGTACGCCCATCTTCGCGCGCCGATCGTGGACATCCGGGCGCCCGGCTTCAACCTGCTCGGCGATCACTTCCAGCCCATCGTCGCGGTCCTGGCTCCGTTCTTCCGGATCTTCCCCTCCTCGGCGACGCTGGTCCTGGCGCAGGCGCTGCTGGTCGCGGCGTCGGTGTTCCCGATCAGCCAGCTGGCCCGGGAGAAGCTCGGCACCGGCCCGGGCCGGGCCATCGCGGTCGCGTACGCGTTCTCCTGGGGGCTGCAGCAGCTGTCCCAGTTCGACTTCCACGAGATCGCGTTCGCGGTGCCGCTGCTCGCCTTCTCGCTGTGTGCCCTGGCCCGCGGCCACCTCAAGGCCACGGTCGCGTGGGCGCTGCCCCTGGTCTTCGTCAAGGAAGACCAGGGCTTCACCGTGGCCGCCATCGGGATCTACCTGATCGTGGCCGGGCTGCGCGCCAAGCTGCCCGATCCCTGGGACCCGGCCGACCCGTACGGCCGCGGCCGGATGACGGCCGGGCAGATCCTGCTGATCTGGGGCTTCGCCTGGTCGTTCGTGGCCATCGGCGTGATCATCCCGCACTTCAACCCGGACCACGTGTACCAGTACTGGTCCGACGGCGGGCTGCTCGCCCCCGGCGGGCACCCGACGGTCTTCGGCCTGCTCCGCCAGCTGCTGCACGCCTGGCCGGACAAGCTGCAGACCCTGGTCATGCTGCTGCTCCCCACCGCGTTCATCGCGGTCCGCTCGCCGCTGGTGCTGATCGCCGTCCCCAGCCTGCTGCTGCGCTTTGTCGCCACCGATAGCAGCTTCTGGGGGACGTACTGGCACTACAACGCGACCGTAATGCCGATCATCTTCATCGCCGCCATCGACGCGCTGGCCCGGATCGGTGCCGCCATGGACGCCCAGGCCGGCGCGGCCGGCTCAGCGGGCTGGGCCAGCGGGCACTTCGGACCCGGACGAGCGGCGCTGGCCGGCGCCCGGCGGTACGGCGCCGCCATGATGGTCGCGATCGCGCTCCCGCTCGCCTTCCAGTTCCCGCTCAACCAGCTGTGGAACGCCCAGACCTACCGGATCAGCCCGCACGTCGCGGCGGCCGACGCGGCCATGGCTCAGGTGCCCGACGGGGCCAGCGTGCTGACCACGCTGGACTTGCTGGCCCCGCTCGCCGCCCGGACCGATACCTACTGGATCGGCAACAGTGGCAACCCGCAGACCCAGTACATCGTCTTCGATGGCCCCGACAGCGACTACAGCCCCACGATCAAGAACGCCCCCGCCTTCATCGCCAGCCTCTACCCGCCCCACACCTACACCCAGATCTACGCTTCCGGCGGCGTCTACGTCTTCCGCCGCACCCACTGACCGCTGCCCACCAGCCGCCAACGAGCCCGCCACGGGGAGCGTACTGGTCGGTAGGTAGGCTGTTGCGCGAGCGTATGGAAGGTTGGGCTCCATGGATTTCGCTTTCGATGACCGGACGCAAGACCTCAGGGAACGCCTGCTCGAGTTCATGGACGAGCGGGTCTACCCGGCCGAGGCGGTGTACACCGAGCAGTCCGAGGCCGCCGAGGCGGCAGGCCGCGGCTGGGAACGGCTGCCCGTCACCGCGGACCTCAAGGCCGAGGCGCGCCGCCGCGGGCTGTGGAACCTGTTCCTGACCGGCAAGTCCGCCAAGGCGGTCAGCTCCCTGTATCCGGCGCTGCTGCCGGATCCGCCGCTGACCAACCTGCAGTACGCGCCGCTGGCCGAGATCACCGGGTGGAGTCCGGCACTGGCGCCCGAGGCGCTGAACTGCGCCGCGCCGGACACCGGAAACATGGAGGTGCTGGCCGAGTTCGGCTCACCGGAGCAGCAGGAACGCTGCCTCCGCCCGCTGCTCGAGGGGACGATCCGGTCGGCGTTCTGCATGACCGAGCCCGCCGTCGCCTCCAGTGACGCGTCCAACATCGCCACCACCATCCGCAAGACGGGCGACGGCTACGTGATCAACGGCCGCAAGTGGTGGTCCTCGGGCGCGATGAGCTCGGACTGCAAGATCTTCATCGTGATGGGCGTGAGCGGCGAGGGCGAAAACGGGCACGGACGGCACTCGATGATCCTGGTGCCCCGGGATACTCCGGGGATCGACGTCCGGCGCGGGATGCGGGTGTTCGGCTACACCGACGGGACGCACGGCGGCCACGCCGAGATCGACTTCACCGACGTGCACGTGCCCGCCGAGAACCTCATCGCCGGCGAGGGCGAGGGCTTCGCGATCGCTCAGGCGCGGCTGGGACCCGGCCGCATCCACCACTGCATGCGGCAGATCGGCGCGGCCGAGCGGGCCCTGGAGCTCATGTGCCAGCGCGCCTTGTCCCGCACGGCGTTCGGCAAGCCGCTCGCCGACCAGGGCGTCATCCAGGACTGGATCGCCGAGTCCCGGGTGCGGATCGAGCAGGCGCGCCTGCTGGTGCTCAAGACCGCGTGGCTGATGGACACCGTGGGCAACAAGGGCGCCCACGCCGAGATCCAGGCGATCAAGATCGTGACCCCGGCCATGGCCGAGTGGGTGATCGACAAGGCCATCCAGGCTCACGGCGGGGGAGGGGTGAGCCAGGACTTCCCGCTGGCCAGCCTGTGGGCGCATGCGCGCACGCTCAGGTTCGCCGACGGCCCCGACGAAGTACACAAGAGATCACTCGCCCGCCGCGAGTTGCGGAAGACGGCGGCACGCACCACGGCCCGTTCGGACTAAAAAGGAGAAACATAAGTGACACAGACAGTCGCGATCGTGACGGGCGCGGCCCGGGGCATCGGTGCCGCGACAGCGCGCAGGCTGGCCGCGGACGGCATGGCCGTCGGGATCCTCGACCTGGACGAGGCCGCCTGTGCCGGGACGGTCAAGGAGATCGCCGACGCCGGCGGTCGCGCGGTCGCACTGGGTGCCGACGTCAGCCAGCGGGACCAGGTCGAGGCGGCCGTCGATCGGGTGGTCAGCGAGCTCGGCGCGGCCGCCGTGCTGGTCAACAACGCCGGCGTGATCCGCGACAACCTGCTGTTCCGGATGACCGATGACGACTGGGACACGGTGCTCGGGGTGCACCTGCGCGGGGCGTTCCTGATGAGCCGCGCGGTGCAGAAGCACATGGTCGATCAGCATTACGGGCGGATCGTCAACCTGTCCTCTTCCTCCGCGCTCGGCAACCGTGGCCAGGTCAACTACTCCGCGGCCAAGGCCGGCATGCAGGGTTTCACCAAGACGCTGGCCATCGAGCTCGGGCCGTTCGGGGTCACGGCCAACGCGGTCGCGCCGGGGTTCATCGCCACGGACATGACCGCGGCCACCGCGGCCCGGATCGGCGTGTCCTTCGAGGACTTCCAGCAGGCCAGGGCCCAGGAGATCCCGGTGCGCCGGGTCGGGCAGCCCACCGACGTGGCCAACGTGATCTCCTTCCTGGTCAGTGAGGGCGCGGGCTTCGTCTCCGGCCAGGTCATCTACGTCGCCGGCGGCCCCCTCTGCTGATCGCCAGGAATCTGTGCTAAGGAAGACATTGTGTTGACACCTGAAGAGCTCCGCGAGCGGGTCCGCGTGTTCCTAGCCGAACATGACCCGCACGAGATGCCCGCCCAGGACTTCCTGAACGCGCGGTTCGACGCGGGCCTGGCCTGGGTGCACTATCCCGAGGGGCTCGGCGGCCTCGGCCTGTCGCGCTCGCTGCAGCAGATCGTGGACGCCGAGTTCGCCGCGGCCGGTTCTCCTGGCCACGACGCCGAGCGCAACGCGATCGGCCTGGGCATGGCCGCGCCCACCATCTTGGCCTACGGCACCGAAGAGCAGCAGCGGCGCTGGCTGCGCGAGCTGTGGACGGGCCGGGAGATCTGGTGCCAGCTGTTCAGCGAGCCCGGCGCGGGCAGCGACCTGGCCGCGCTGGCCACCCGGGCGGTGCGCGATGGAGATGACTGGGTGGTGTCCGGGCAGAAGGTGTGGACCTCGCAGGCGCACGTGGCCAAGCGTGCGCTGCTGGTCGCGCGCACCGACCCCGACGTGCCCAAGCACCAGGGTCTCACCTACTTCTCGGTGGACATGACCGTCCCTGGCGTGGAGGTCCGCCCGCTACGGCAGCTCACCGGCGAGGCCGAGTTCAACGAGGTGTTCCTGACCGACGTGCGGATCCCCGACGCCGACCGGATCGGGCCGGTCGGCGAGGGCTGGAAGGTGGCCAACGCCACGCTGATGAGCGAGCGGGTCAACATCGGCGCCTCCCGGGCCGGACCCCGCGAGTCCGGCATGATCGGCCCGGTCGCCGCCACCTGGCGGGCCCGCTCCGAGCTGCGCACTCCCGGCCTGCACGACCGGCTGCTCCGGCTGTGGACCGGGGCCGAGGTGGCCCGGCTGGCCGGGGAGCGGATGCGCCAGCAACTGGCCGCGGGCAAGCCCGGTCCCGAGGGTTCGGCGGCCAAGCTGGTCTTCGCCCGGCTCAACCAGGAGATCTCCGGCCTCGACGTCGAGCTGTCCGGCAGTGACGGCCTGCGCTACGACGACTGGACCATGCGCCGTCCCGAGCACGCCACCTTCTACGGCCGCGGACCGGGCTACCGCTACCTGCGCGCCAAGGGCAACTCCATCGAGGGCGGCACCTCGGAGATCTTGCGCAACATCATCGCCGAGCGAGTGCTCGGCCTGCCGCCCGAGCCCCGCGTCGACAAGGACGTCCCCTGGAAGGACCTGCCGCGATGAGTGACAAGGCGGACCTCCCCGACCTGCTGTACTCCGACACCGAGCAGGCCCTGGCGGCCAGCCTCGCCTCGCTGCTCGCCGACCGCGGCAGCCTGGACAAGGTGCTGGCCCGTACCGAGTCGGCCGAGACCTACGACGATGCCCTGTGGCAGGCGGTGGCCGGTGACTTGGGGTGTGCCGGGCTGCTCATTCCCGAACGGGACGGCGGCGCCGGCGCCTCCTACCGTGAGCTGTGCACGGCCGCCGAGGCGCTGGGCAGCTGGGTCGCTCCGGTTCCGTTCGTCGGCAGCGCCGCGGTCGCCACCGCCGCGCTGCTGAGCGTGGCCTCGGGGATCCCGGCCGATGCGACCGGTGGCGTCCCGCGCGGCGCGGCCACGGTCACCGCGGGGACGCCGTTCACCCCGGCGCGCGCCGCGGTCGACCTCCTGCACCGGATGGCGGACGGCAGCGTGACCGTCACGCTGGCCGTGCCGTTCGCCAGCGCGCCGGGCGCGCCGTTCCCGACCTCGGTGCGGATCGCCGGGCCCAAGCCCGGGGACGCCCAGACCGGGGTCGCGCGGCTGCGCGGCACGGCCAGCGGGGTCGCGGACGCGCTGCCCGCCGGCGTGCTGCTGGTCCCGGCCGACGGCGTGCCGAACGGCCTGTACCTGGTCGACTTCCCCTCTCCCGGTGTGGCCAAGACGCCGGTCGTGTCGCTGGACATGACCCGGCAGCTGTGCGACCTGTCCTTCGACGACGCTCCCGCCCGGCTGATCGCCTCCGGCGCGGCGGCCTCGCAGGCCGTCGAGGCGGCGCTGAACGCCGGGGCGGCCGTCCTGGCCGCCGAGCAGGTCGGACTGGCCCAGCGCTGCCTGGACATGACGCTGGCCTACGTGAAGGAACGGCGTCAGTTCGCCCGGCCGGTCGGGTCGTTCCAGGCCCTCAAGCACCGGCTGGCCGACGTCTGGGTGTCGGTCACCCAGGCTCGCGCGGCGTCCCGGTACGCGGCCGCCTGCCTGGCCTCCGGCGACCCGGACGCCAAGGTCGCGGTGGCGATGGCCAAGGCGTACTGTTCGGAGGCCGCCGTGCACGCCGCCGAGGAGTGCGTCCAGATGCACGGCGGCATCGGCTTCACCTGGGAACACCCCGCACACCTGTACCTCAAGCGGGCCAAGGCCGACTCCATCGCCTTCGGCACGCCCGACGCGCATCGCGCCGCGCTCGCATCCCTGGTCAACCTGCCCGCCCCGTGAAGGTGACACGGTGACCGCAGCCGGCGTTCCCGACGAGGCCGAGCTGGGACGCCGGGCCGGCCGCCTGACGCTGGAGCAGAAGGTCCAGCTGCTGACCGGAGCGGACTTCTGGGCGCTCTACGACGAGCCGGCCGCCGGGCTGCGCCGGCTCGTGCTGTCCGACGGCCCGGCCGGGGTCCGCGGCGAGTCCTGGGACGAGCGGGACACCTCCGCCAACGTGCCGTCGCCGACGGCGCTGGCCGCCACCTGGGACACCGGACGAGTGGCGGCGGTCGGCGCCCTGCTCGCCCGCGAGGCCCGGCGCAAGGGCGTCGACGTGCTGCTCGCGCCCACCGTGAACCTGCACCGCACCCCGTACGCTGGCCGGTCCTTCGAGTGTTTCTCCGAAGACCCGCTGCTGACCGCGCAGCTGGGCGCCGCGTACGTGCAGGGCCTGCAGCGCTGTGGCGTCGGCGCGACGGTCAAGCATTTCGTCGGCAACGACTCCGAGACCCAGCGGATGACCGTCGACGTCCGCATCGACGACCGGACGCTGCGCGAGCTGTATCTGGCTCCGTTTGAGGTGATCGTCCGGGACGCGGGCGCCTGGGCGGTGATGGCCGCCTACAACGGGATCAACGGCTCACCGATGACCGAAAGCCCGCTGCTGCGCGACATCTTGCACCGCGAATGGGGCTACGACGGCTTGGTCATGTCGGACTGGACCGCCACCCACAACACCGAGGCCGCCGCGCAGGCCGCCCTCGACCTGGCCATGCCCGGACCCGCCAGCCGGTACGGTCCCTGGGGCGAGGCCCTGCTCGAAGCGGTCGGCAAGGGCGCGGTGGACGAGGCGCTCATCGACGACAAGGTGCTCCGCATCCTGCGCCTGGCCGCCCGAGTTGGTGCCCTGGCGGACGCCCCCGCCCCGCCTGAGCTGCCCGTCGAGGCCCCGGACTCGGTTGCGGTGGCCCAGGAACTGCGGGCCGCCGCGACGGCCGGCTTCGTGCTGGCCCGCAACGACGGCCTGCTGCCCCTGCCACGTTACGGCCCGGCCGAACGGATCGGACTTGACCGGCGGCTGCGCGTGGCCGTGATCGGGCCGAACGCCGAGGTGGCCCGGACCATGGGCGGCGGCAGCGCCACCGTCTTCCCGCCCTACACGATCTCGCCGCTGGACGGCCTGCGGTCCGCGGGCCTGCACGTGAGCTATGCACCGGGCGTGACCTCGCACCTGCGCGGCGGGCCGGCCCGCGCGCCCTGGCTGCTGCGGCCGGACCGGCGGTTCGACCCGGGCACCGGCGCCGAGGTCCGGTTCTGGACACCGGCCGGCGAGCTGGCCGGGTCGGAGCTGCGCGACGGGGCCATGTTCTTGTGGCTGAGCGGCTTCGAGACCTCCGGGATTACCGAACCGGTGGCCCGGATCGAGGTCCGCTGCGTGGTCCGGGCCACCGTGGACGGCCAATATCAGCTGGGGGTCTCCGGCATCGGTCACTATCGACTGCTGGTGGACGGCGCCGAGGTCTTCGATGTCACCTTGACCTTGCCGGAAGACGCCGACATCGCCGAGGCCCTGATGCGCCCGCCGCAGCGGCTGGCCCCGGTGGAGCTGGCCGCGGGCCGTTCGGTCAACGTGGTGGTCGAGCACGACGTGGACTCCTCGCCGTCCGCTGGGCTAGGCACGATGGTGCAGCTCAACCTGGTACCGCCGCACGATACCGACGACGAGGAGATCGCGGCGGCGGTCGCGCTGGCCGCGGCCAGCGACGCGGCCGTGGTCGTGGTGGGCACCACCGCCGAAGTGGAGAGCGAGGGCTTCGACCGCACCACGCTGGCGCTGCCTGGCCGCCAGGACGACCTGGTCCGCGAGGTTCTCGCGGCCAACCCGCGGACCGTGGTGGTGGTGAACTCCGGCGCCCCGGTGCTACTGCCCTGGGCCCAGGAGGCGCCGGCGGTGCTGCTGACCTGGTTCGGCGGCCAGGAATACGGCGACGCGCTGGCCGACGTGCTGCTCGGGGACGTCGAGCCCGGCGGGCGGCTGCCCATGACGTGGCCGGCCTTGGAGGAGGGCCTGCCCTCCACCCAGCCGGTCGACGGAGTGCTGACCTATCACGAGGGGCTGTTCATCGGCTACCGCGGGTACGACCGTGACGGCCGCGAACCCCTGTTCCCGTTCGGTCACGGCGTCGGCTACACCACCTGGTCCCACGAGTCCGTCACCCTGGACCAGGCCCCGGCCAGCGCTGTCGGTGTTCGTGCCCCTGTCGCGGTCTGCGTCACGGTCACGAACACCGGCTCGCGCCGCGGCCGCGAGGTCGTCCAGGTCTACGCCTGTCGCCCCGACTCGGCGATCGAGCGCCCGGCCAAGTGGCTGGCCGGCTTCGCCGCCGTCGACGCGGATCCCGGCGAGACGGTCACGGTCGGCATCATGGTCCCCGCGCGCGCCTTCCAGCACTGGACCGATCAGGGCTGGTCCACCGAATCCGGCACCTTCGTCTTGGCCGCCGGCCCGTCTTCCGCAGCCCTCCCGCTCACCACCCGCGTCGAGATCCTTTAAGGTCCCGACAGCCGCCCGCCCAACCCGCGCGCACCCAGGCGCCTAGCGGAACCGATGGAACATTGGTGCCGCTATGGCGACACCTATGGAGCATGGGTGTGTTTCTTATGGGGTTGCCGGCAATGGGTGTCTGGGGGGCTGCGTCCTGTTACGTTCGGGTTGTCAGGTATCCGGGACAGGCAGGGAGGCGTGATGGCGGAGGGGTCGTTCGAGCGGTCGCGGGAGGCGTTCGCGCAGGCGGAGGAGTGGCTGGCCGGGCCGGAGGCGGCAGAGCTGGATCACGCGGGCCTGGAGGAGGAACTGGCCGGGCGGGGCCGGGAGATCCAGCGGCTGCTGCTGCAAGATCACCTGGACACGCGGGCGGCCGCTGAGCAGCGGTTAGCGCGGGTGGACGGCCCGGACAGGGTGACCCGCAGCTGGGCCGAGCGGGGACATGACCGGACGCTGGCCAGCATCTTCGGGCCGGTGACGGTGACCCGGATCGCCTACCGGGGCCGGGGTGTCCCGAACGTGCACCTGGCGGACGGGCAGCTGAACATGCCGGCCGGGAAGCATTCGCACGGGCTGGCCAAGATGACCGCGGCCGCGTGCGCGGCCGGGTCGCTGGGGCAGGCATGCGCGCTGGTCCGGGAGCGGACCGGGTTCCGCGCTGGGGACCCGGCAGGCCCAGCAGCTGGCCCGGGACGCCGCCGCCGATTTCGAGGACTTCTACGCCAGCAGGCGGCGGCCGCCCGGCGCCGCGCCCGGTGACGTGCTGGTCATCTCCTGTGACGGCAAGGGCATCATGGTCCGGCCCGGGGAACTGCGGCCCCGCGCCCAGCGGCTGGCCGCCAAGGCCGTCCCCAAGCAGGACGGGCGGCTGTCCCGCGGCGAGGTCCGGACCCGCAAGCGGATGGCCGAGGTCGCCGCGGTCTTCGACGTCACCCCGGTCCCGCGCACCCCCGCCGCCATCATGGGACCCGGTCCCCGGCCGCCCGGCCCCAAGGCCACCGGAAAGTGGCTGACCGCCAGCGTGGCCGCCGACGCCGCCCAGGTCGTGGCCGCCGCGTTCGCCGAAGCCGGCCGCCGCGACCCGGACCGCCAGCGGACCTGGATCGCGCTGGCCGACGGCAACAAAGACCAGATCGCCTGGATCGGCGCCCAGGCCGCCGCCCGCGGCACCGCTATCCCCGTCATCTGCGACTTCATCCACGTCCTGGAATACCTGTGGGACGCCGCCTGGTGCTGGTTCCCCGAAGCCAGCCCTGACGCCGGCCCCTGGGTCCGGGACCGCGCCGCCGCCATCTTGGACGGCCACGCGGATCACGTCGCCGCCGGCATCCGCGCCGACGCCGCCGCCGGCCTGAGCACGGCTAAGCGCAAGGCCGCCGCCCGCACCGCCGGCTACCTGGAAGCCAAGACCCCCTTCCTGGACTACCCCCGGGCGCTCGCGGCCGGGTGGCCCATCTCCACCGGTGTCATCGAAGGCGCCTGCCGCCACCTGGTCAAAGACCGCATGGACATCACCGGCGCCCGCTGGGGCGTTGACACCGCCGAAGCCATCCTCAAACTCCGCGCCCTCCAAGCCAACAGCGACTTCGACGAGTACTGGGCCTACCACCTGCGCCGCGAACACCAGCGCAACCACCCGCCCGCCTACACCCTCGCCGCCTGACCCCAACTTCAAAAGAAACGCACCCATGGAGCATTGGTGTCGTTGCGGCGGCGGTCCGTGGGAGAGCTCGGGTGTGGCGAGGGGCTGGCGGGGCTGCAGTGGACAGCGGTCACGGAATGCTGGGGATGCTGACCGCTTCGAGCTGGCCGGAGAGATAGTTGCTGACCAGCAGCCGCTGGCCGTCCGGCTCCAGGGCCATCCCGGCGACGGCCGCCGCCGCGCGTGCGCGCATGCCTGCATGGTACGCGCGGGGCGGGCCCGAGCCGCGGGACCGCCGGTCCGTTCGGAATGATAAGGATTTGACCTGGACGGACAGCGGCAGGTCCGCGGACGAGCGGCCGACGCGGACGGCGAACTCGCCGGGCGGCCAGACCCAGCCGCCGGCCACCTCGTCGTAGCGGGCGAAGGCCCGGGCCGGCACGGCCAGGCGGACCTCCGCGATCTGGCCAGGACCGGCGGTCACCGCGGCGAACGCGGCCAGCGTGCGCAGCGGCCGGCCTCGGCGCTGACCGGCTCCACGTAGGCCTGGATGACCTCCCGGCCCGGCCGGGGTCCGGTGTTCCGGATCCGGATCCACACGGTCAGCCCCAGGTCACCGTCCGGGTCTCCCTCGGCCGGCTCCGCGGCGGCCGACAGGTACGCCCAGGTGGTGTAGCCCAGGCCGTGACCGAACGCGAAGCGTGGCACCGTCCCGGCCCGGTCATAGCCCCGGTAGCCGATCAGCAGCCCTTCGGCGTAGTCGAGCCGGCCTGCATCGGGTACCGAGTGCAGGACCGGGCAGTCGGCTTCGGCGACCGGGATGGTGACCGGCAGCCGGCCGCCCGGTTCGGCGCGTCCCAGCAGCACGTCGGCGAGCGCGGCGCCCATGGCCTGCCCGGGCAGCCAGCAGTAGCCGACCGCCGCTACCTGGTCCGCCCAGGGCATGAGCACCGGCATGCCGGCGTTCACCACCACGATGGTCCGGTCGTTGACCGCCGCGACCTGCCGGACCAGTTCGTCCTGATCTCCGGGCAAGGCGAGCCCGGGGCGGTCGAAGCCCTCACTCTCGGTGGCCGGGCCGGAGCCCACCACCACGATGGCCACGTCGGCCTCCCGGGCCGCGGTCACGGCTTCGCGCAGCGTGGCGCCGTCCGGCGCACGGACGATGCCCAGCCGGATGGCCACCGGGCCCTGGGGCCAGTCCTCGGGCCGCAGCGAGACCTCGACCTCGGCCTCCTGGCCTTCGGCCAGGTCGATGGCGGCCCGGACCTCACCCGGCCGCACCATGACCTCCACCGGGTCGGCGGGCACGCCGGAGTGACCAGCCGCGACCCGCGTTCGGTCGACCGTCACCGTCAACCAGCCCACGCCGCCCGCGCCGATCAGGTACGGGCCGGCCTGGCCAGCCCGGTAGCGGGCGCGGAGCACGATGGTGCCGCGGCCGCCCCAGCCGATGCCCGCCGGCAGGCCGTCCCACCAGGTGAACATGGTCGCGGTGCGGTGCTCCGTGCCCGCCAGCTCGCCGCCTTCGGTGCGGAAGTCCAGCCGGACACCTGGCTCGCCGGTATCCGGGTCGCGCAGCGCCGCCAGCTCGGGCGACGGCACGCTGCTCCACGTCACGCAGCCCGGCCGCACGATCACCCGGGCCCGGCCGGCCAGCGCCTCGGTCACCGCTCGGGCCGGAGTCGACACGCTGACCTGCGGGACCGTAGCGCTGCCGCCGCCCTGGGTCACGGGCATGACCGCATTGGGCCCGATCACCGCGATGCTGCGCAACGTGTCCGCGTCCAGCGGCAGCACGCCAGCCTCGTTCTTGAGCAGCGTGAACGCCGCCGCGGCGCAGCGCCGCAGCAGCGACGGATCGGCGAGCACCGGACCACCGCGGGACGCGGGATGCCCGTTCGGCGAGGCGCCGTTGTGATCCAGGGCCCCCACCCGGCGGGCCAGCCGCAGGATCCGCAGCACCTTGGCGTTGACCTCGTCCTCGCTGACCTGGCCGTCCCGGACCGCGGCGGTCAGCTGGTTCCCCCACGGCCCCGACGGCCCGGGCATGGCCAGGTCGAGCCCGGCGGCCGCGGTCGCCACCGTGCTGCGCGCCGCGTGCCAGTCGGACAGGGCCACGCCCCGGAACCCCCACTCGTCCTTGAGGACCGCTGACAGCAGCCGGGCGTGCTCGGTCATGGTGACGCCGTTGACCATGTTGTAGCCGGTCATCACCAGATCCAGTTCGGCCTCGCGCACGCACGCCTCGAACGGGACCAGGTACAGCTCGCGCAGCACGTGCTCGGCGATCCGCGCGTCGTACGTCCAGCGCTCGGTCTCGGAGTCGTTGCCCACGAAATGCTTGGCCGCGGCGGCCACCCCGGCCCGGCGCAACCCGGCCACGTAGGCCACGGCCATCCGGGCGATGAGCACTGGGTCCTCGCCGAACGACTCGAAGCCCCGGCCGCCGAGCGGCGTGCGCATGACGTTGATGGTCGGCGCGAGCAGCACATCGACGCCCTTACTCCTGGCCTCCGTGCCGAGCGCGAACGCCAGCTCGCCGACCAGGCCCGGGTCCCAGGTGGCACCGAGAGCCGACGGGCAGGGCAGGCTCGCCGACGGGTTGCGCTCGTCCATGGTCCGGCCGCGGACCCCGGCCGGGCCGTCGGACATGACCATCGGGCGCAGCCCGATGACCGGCAGCGGATGGGTACTCCAGTTGTCGGCGCCGGTCAGCAGCCGCACCTTGTCCTCCAGGCCGAGTCCGGTCAGCAGGTCACCGTCGCGCCCCGGCGGGCGGCCGTCGTCGGTGTTTGGCGCAGGGCGGGGCTGCGCCCGGCCGCTGGTGCGGCCGGGCGCCCCGTGGGCGTTGTTCATCTGGGGTAGTACAGCTCTCAGGACGCCGGGGCGAGGTGCAAGAGCGTGTACTCCATGTAAGGGGCGTTCGGAACCGGATCGATGTACTGGTTGCTCGCGGTCGGCCAGCCGGTGTAGTCCTTCGTGGAGTACTCGTACCAGGCCGCCCCGTACAGCAGCGGGATGACCGGTGCCTGCGTGGAGACGATGGTTTCCAGCGTGTTCAGGGCCTGCTGCTGGGTCGCGGTGTCGTTGCTGCCGGCGTACTGCGCCAGAGCGGCCTGGACCTGCGGGTTGTTGTACCGGCCGTAGTCACTTCCGGCCGGCTTGCCGATCGGCGCGGACAGGTTATTGTCCAGCCAGTAGTCGAAGTAGTCGTACGGGCTGGGCCCCTGGTTGCTCCAGTGGATGATCGCGTCGAAGTTCCCGACCGGGTAGTCGTTGTACCACTGGGTGGCCTGGACTCCGTTGAAGGAGACCTCGAAGCCCTCGGCGTTGAGCTGGTTGGCGATCAGCTGCGCGTCGGTGGCGTAGTCGGTGTACGACGACGGGTCCTCGATGGAGAACTTGATCGGCTGCCCGTTCTTGGTCCACTTGCCGCCGGTCTTGGTGTAACCGTCGTTGCTCAGCAGCTGGCTGACCTTGCTGGCGTTGCTGGTGGGGGAGATGTCGTTGGTGTAGGAAGGGTCGAGCAGCGCGCTCTGGGTGGGCAGCAACAGCCCGCTCGAGGAGGTGGCCGGCGGCTCGTAGTCGGTCTCGCCCTGGGCGGACAGCTGCTGCCGGTTGATTCCGGCGCTGATCGCCAGCCGGACCTTCGGGTCGTTCAGCGGTGCCTTGGTGGTGTTCAGCCACAGCGTCACCACGTTGTTGTCGGCGAACCACGGCTGGTCGGACGACCAGGTGTGGTTGCTCGAGTTCGCGGCCAGGTAGTCGGACTGGACGTTGGCCACGTCGTTGCCGGCGTAGCCGATCTGGCCGCTGTCCAGCGCCGGGTTGGCCGTGGTGTTGCTCACGTAGTTGGGGAAGATCACCTCGGGCACGGTCACCTTGGACTTCTGCCAGTAGTTCGGGTTCTGCTTGAACGTGACCCGCTGCGAGGAGAACGAGTCCAGCTCGTACGGGCCGGTCCCGACCGGGTTGGCGTCGGCGTAGGTGGCCGGGTTCGACACGCTCTGCCAGATGTGCGCGGGCAGCACGTAGGTCGAGGCGATGAGGAACAGGTTGGCGTACTCGGGCTGGCTGAACGTGAGCACGGCCGTGGTGGCGCTCGGTGCCGTCGCGCTGACCGGCAGCGGCGTCGGAGCGGGCGCCTGCGAGGCCAGCGTGGTGTTCTTCATCAGCAGGTTGAAGGTGAACGCCACGTCGTTGGCGGTCATCGGCGTCCCGTCGCTGAACTTCACGCCGCTCCGCATGGTGAAGGTCAGCGTCTTGCCGCCGTTGGACCAGGCGTACCCGCTGGCCAGCCACGGGATGGGCGGCTGGGTCGGCTGCATGATGTTGAACTCGAGCAGCGGCTCGTAGGTCATCGACTGCATGTTGTCCTCGACGCCCAGCGAGGTGGAGACGTACGGGTTGAACGTCTGGGCGAACACCTGGCCGGTGTTGTCCACGATGACCAGCGGGGGACCCTGCTTGCCGGCGGACGTCGAGGTGGTTCCGGAAGACGAGCTCGAGCTGCTGCAGGCCGCCGCGCCCATCGCCAGGATGGTCGCCGCAGCCAGGGCTTTTACAGTGCTGTGATTCATTGTCTAAACTCCCATTGCCCGGCCGGCTGTCGTCGGCCTGTCATGGTGACCTGTCGGGGTCCGTCATAACGTGGTACGTGCGAGACCGGCCGGGCTTGCATCCCTCCGGCCTGCCTATGATGCGGCGCGGCCTTACTGAGGCCGTGACTGCTAGGTGACGTGCCGGTTCATCGCTTCTCCTCTCCTGGCCCATCAGGTTCGGGCGGTGGTTCTCGCAGCGGCCGGGACGCGGCCGCTAGCGGCCGGGACTCGTCCGCGGTCAGGCCCTTGACGTGCAGCCAGCACGCGCTGGCCTGTCCCGGGGCGACTTCGGTGGCCGTCGGCCGTTCGGCGGCGCACACGGCCATCGCGAACGGGCAGCGCGGATGGAACCGGCAGCCGCCGGGCGGCCGGATCAAGTTGGGCGGCGCCCCCCGGCCCCGCAGCGACGGCGGCTGCGCCCGGTCCGGATCGGGCGCCGCGGACAGCAGCAGCTGCGTGTAGGGATGGGCCGGGGCGTCGGTGACCTGCGCGGCGGGTCCGGACTCGATGACCTGCCCGGCGTACATGACCGCGATCACGTCGGCCAGGTAGCGGGCCGAGGCGATGTCGTGCGTCACGTAGAGGATGGCCAGGCCCTCGCGTTCGCGCAGGCCCGCCAGCAGGTTGAGCACGCCGAGCCGGATGGAGACGTCCAGCATCGAGACCGGCTCGTCGGCCAGCAGCACGCGCGGCCGGGTGGCCAGCGCCCGCGCGATCGCCACCCGCTGGCGCTGGCCGCCGGACAGCTCATGCGGGTACTTGTCCGCGAACGCGGGGCTCAGCGCGACCCGCTCCAGCAACTCGGCGATCTGGACGTCCAGTTCCGCCGCGCTGGCCAGGCCGTGCAGCCGCAGCGGCCGGGCCAGGTGGTACCGGACGTTGTGCACCGGGTTGAGCGAAGAGAACGGATCCTGCAGCACCAGCTGCACCTGGCGGGCGTAGCGCTGCCGTCCGGGGGTCGGCCCGCCGTCCAGGAGGACCGACCCGGCGGTCGGTTTGATCAGCTGGGCGAGCAGCCGGGCCAGCGTGGACTTACCCGAGCCGCTCTCGCCGACCACCGCGGTGATGCCGCCTTGCGGCAGGGCCAGCGACACGTCCTCGACCGCGTGCACCACGGCCCGGCGCGCACCCCGACGCGCGTGTACCGGGAAGTGCTTGGTCAGGCCGCGAGCCTCCAGCACCGGCGGTCCGCCGCCGGCCCCGTCGGCGGGGCGGGCCCGGTCCAGGGGAATGACGGTCACGGCCGGCCTCCCGAGTCAGCAGCAGGCACCGGATCGGCGGCGGGCACCGCAGCGTCAGCAGGAACCGGATCGGCGGCGGCCACGGCCAGTTCCGCGGGCACGGCTTGGCGGCCGTCTTGCAGCCAGCACGCGGCCGCCCGGGTGCCCGCGTCCAGGTCGAGCAGGGGCGGCGGCTCGCTGCGGCAGCGGTCGAACGCGTACCCGCAGCGCGGGTGGAACGTGCACCCCGACGGCATGGCCCGCAGGTCGGGAGGCGAGCCGGGGATGCCCTCCATGGCCCGGCGCGGGCCGTGCAGGGCGGGGAACGAGCTCAGCAGGCCGAGGGAGTACGGGTGCCGCGGCGCCCGGAAGACCGCGCTGGCCGCGGCCCGCTCCACCAGCCGGCCCGCGTACATGACCGCGATCGAATCGGCGATCTCGACCAGCAGCGACAGGTCGTGGGAGATGAACAGCACGGCGAAGCCCAGCCGGTCGCGCAGGGTCATCAGCTCCTCGAGGATCTCGCGCTGGGTCACCACGTCCAGCGCGGTCGTCGGCTCGTCCATGATCACCACCGACGGGTCGAGCGCGAGCGCGGTGGCGATCATCACCCGCTGCCGCATGCCGCCGGACAGCTCGTGCGGGTAGCTGCTCAGCCGGTCGGCGGGGATGCCGACCATCTCCAGCAGCTGGGCCGACCGGGCCCGCCGGTCGGCCCGGCTCATGTCCGGCCGGTGCGCGCGCAGCACGTCGGAGAACTGGGTACCGATGGACAGCACCGGGTTGAGCGCGTTCATCGAGCTCTGCAGCACCACCGCGATCTCGTTCCAGCGCAGCCCCCGCAGCTCGCGCTGCCCGGCAGCCAGCAAATCCACAGCGCCGCCGAACCGCGCCGAGCCCGCGGTGATCACCCCGGGCGGCCGCAGCAACCTGGTGATCGCGTAGGCCAGGGTGGACTTTCCGCTGCCGCTCTCCCCGGCCACGCCTAGCACCTCGCCGGGGCGCAGCTCCAGGTCCGCGTCGACCACCGCGTGCACCGCGCCGTCGCCCAGCCCGTAGTCCACGCACAGGCCCTGCACGGAAATCAAGGAACTCACGAGGCCCTCCCAGCACTGCGCAGCACCGGGGTCAGGCCCAGCTGCGGCCGCCGCGGCAGGCCGGCCCGCCTGGCCCGGCGCCCGGAGACCCCGGACCCGCCCCCGCCGCGCAGCCGCGGGTTGACGAACTCGTCGATCCCGAAGTTGAGCATGGCCAGCCCGGTGCCGAACAACCCGACCGCCAGCCCCGGCGGCACGAACCACCACCACTCCAGGTGCACCTGCTGAGCCGCCTGGGCGCTCTGCGCCCAGTACAGCATCGTGCCCCAGCTCCAGTGGCTGGTGTTGATGACGCCCAGGAAGGACAGCGCCGTGTAGGTCCCGACCCCGTAGATGACGGTGAACAGGAACGACGTGGCCACCACCGGGATCAGGTTGGGCAAGATCTCGAACGTCATGATCCGCCAGCTCTTCTCGCCCACGATCCGGGCCGAGTCGACGAAGTCCCGGTGGCGCATGGACAGCGTCTGGGCCCGTAGCTGCCGGGCCCCGAACGCCCATCCGGTCACGCTGATGATGCCCCCGATCACCAGGTCGTTCGGGTTCGCGCCCTTGCCCAGGAAGCCGAAGATGACGATCAGCAGCGGCAGCGCGGGCAGTACCAGGAAGATGTTGGCCAGCATGGACAGCAGGTCGTCGGTCCAGCCGCCGAAGTAGCCCGCGGTCACGCCGAACAGCACCGCCAGCACGGTGGCCGCCACGCCCGCCACCAGCGAGACCAGGATCGTCGAACGCCCGCCGACCAGCAGCTGGGACAGCACGTCCTGCTGGATCTGGGTGGTGCCGAGCAGGTGCGCCGCCGAGGGCGGCTGCGGGACGCTCACCGTGGTCGAGGCGCTGGCGTTCGGGCGGTACGGGGCCAGGAACGGCCCGATGATGGCCAGCAGCCCGAACACCCCGGACAGGCACAGCCCGATCACGATCTTCGGGGACCGTAGCAACCGGGTCATGTCAGGCCTCCTGCCTGGTCCGCGGGTCGAGGAACGCGTAGACGAAATCGGCGGCCAGGTTGGCCAGCAGCACCGCCAGCGTGATGATCAGGAAGATCCCCTGCAGCAGCGGGTAGTCGTCGCTGCCGATCGCGGTGAACAGCAGATACCCCACGCCCGGGTAGGAGAAGACGATCTCGGTCAGCAGCGCGCCCGAGACGATGAACCCGATGGCCAGCGAGAAGCCCGCCACGCTGGGCAGCAGCGCGTTGCGGGCCGCGTAGCTGATCACCCGCCGCGACGGCAGCCCCTTGGCCTGGGCGAGCAGGACGTAGTCCTCGTCCATCGTGGTGATCATCATGTTGCGCATCCCGATGATCCAGCCGGCCACCGACGCCAGCACGATGGTCACCGCGGGCAGCACGGCATGGTCCAGCACGTTGGATATGAACGGCCAGTCGAGCCCCGGGTTCAGCAGCGTGGTGTCGTAGCCGGAGTTCGGCGGGAACCAGCCCAGCTTGATCGCGAACAGCGCCACGGCCAGGATGGCGACGAAGAAGTACGGCGCGGCCTGGAAGAACGTCATGGCGGGCAGCAGCCCGTCCAGCCAGCTGCCGCGTCGCCAGGCGGCGGCCACGCCGAGCAGCGTGCCGAGCACGAAGCTGATCACGGTGGCGACGCCGACCAGGCCGATCGTCCAGGGCAACGCGGCCCGGATCAGCCCGCCGACCGAAGCCGGGTAGAAGTTCAGCGAGGTGCCCAGGTTCCCGTGCAGCAGGTGGCTCCAGTACTGCACGTACTGGCCCCACAGGCCGGTCTTGGTCGCCACCCCGTACTGCACCTCGAGCGCGGCGATGGCCTGCCTGGATTCTTGGGCCTGGACCCGGCCCAGCACCGCGAGCGCCGGGTTGCCCGGCATCAGCCGCGGCAAGAAGAAGTTCACGGTGATCGCGACCACCACGGTGACCAGGTAGAACGCGAGCCGTCTGAGGATCATCCGCATGAGGTCATACCTCCCGGTACCAGCCGACGTCGGCCCGGTCGGCCGGGGCCGGGCAGCCGCAGCTCTCCCGGCGGATCAGCTCGGTGGGCAGCACGATGTCGCGGGCCGGCAGGGGCTCGCGGTTGAGCATCGAATGCAGCACGTCGAAGGCGGTCGTCCCCAGCTGCTTGATCGGCTGGCGGACGGTGGTCAGGCTGGTGCGCAGGTGGCGAGCCAGCGGGATGTCGTCGAAGCCGGTCACCGCGACCTGGCCAGGAACGCTCAGTCCGTGCTTGCGCAGCGCGGACATGACGCCGAAGGCGGTCTGGTCGTTTGCGCACACGATCGCGCGCGGCAGCGGCCGCCCGGCGGCCAGCAGCTGGTTGATGACCTGGGCGCCGCCCGAGGCGAAGTAATAGCCCTGCCATTCCGGTCCGGACTCGAGCGTCGCCCCGGCCGAAGCGGCCTCGGCCCGCAGGACCTCGCGCCGCTCGATGCTGTCCGGGCTGTCGACGTAGCCGCCCAGGTAGCCCAGTGACCGGTAGCCGTGGTCGCGCAGCAGGTGCCGGGCCAGCGCGCGCATGCCGGACTCGTTGTCGCCGTGCACGTTCGCGGTGGTCGGGGTGGCGTAGCCGGCCAGCGTGACGATCGGCAGCTGCCGGGACAGCCGGTCCATCTGGTCCGGCTCGAGCACCCGGTCGTGCAGGATCAGCCCGTCGCTCTTGCGGGCCAGCGCGAGGGTCCGCCCGCCCGGGTCGTGCTCGGTGATCGCGACCGACCGGATCAGCAGGTCGAAGCCGCGGCGCTGCGCCGCCGCCTCGATACCGCGGTTGATCAGGTCCGGGTACTGAAGGCTCGTCCGCGAACAGGTCCTCGTCCATCGCCACCGTCGGCGACGGCCGGCGCACGATCACGCCCACGACCTCCTTGAGCCGTGCGCTCAGCGCCCGGGCCGCCCCGTCCGGCACGAAGCCGAGCTCGGCCACCGCGGCCAGCACCCGCTCCCGGGTCTCCTGGCGCGGGTTGCGCTGCCCGTTGAGCACCCGGGACACCGACGCGATCGAGACCCCCGCCGCCCGGGCCACGTCATAAATCGTCGGCGCCGCCGTCGGATCCGCGGCCAGGCCGGCCAGGCCAAGCCCGGACCCGCCGCCTGCGGCCCGGCCAAGCTCGCCGTTCACCGCGTCCTCGTCAGCCGCCAAGGCAGGCTCCTCCATCATTGCGGTAAGCGCTTTCCGCAATCGGCCGAAGAAAGGTGCCGCCAGTGACGGCACCGGATCGAGCCGTTCCGGTAAGCGCTTACCGGACTCGTATGCCAGCAGAGTACGACTATCGGGTGATTTATCTCAAGAGCAAACTTGGCCACCGTTACAGGAACGTGACATGACGGGAACCCCGAGCGTGCCGGGCCGGATCGCCCGCCAACCCCGGACACCGCTCCTGACCAGGTGATCGGCCGTGACACATCGAGCGAAACCTCGGTCGCACTCGTTACCGCCCGCGTAACAACCGAGTAATACGACCGAAACTCGCGCATGGGACACATGCCTTGCAGGAATTACGGAGCGGCCGGGTAGCGCCAGCGTCACGTTGGCCCCCAGAGGCCCCGAGAGCCCCCTGGAGGCGTAGTGCTTGTCCCCTATCCAAGCTGGCTGAATGCCGGGGATAACTCCTGGCAGATGACGGCGGCCACGCTCGTCGGGCTGATGTCCATCCCGGCCCTGGCCGTGCTGTACGGCGGCCTGGTCCAGAAGAAGTGGGCGATCAACACCGTGATGATGGTGTTCACCACCTTCTGCCTGGTCTTGATCACCTGGGTGCTCTGGGCGTTCAAGATGGGCTTCGGCACACCGCTGATGCACACCTTCCTCGGCGACCCGCGGACCATCCTCGGGCACGAAGCCGAGCAAGGGCAGGCCAGCATCCCGCTGGTCAACCCCGGGCTCCCGAGCTGGCATCTGCCCGGCGCCTCGGTGGAGTACTTCCAGTTCGTGTTCGCGGCGATCACGCCCATCTTGTTCATCGGCAGCGTGCTCGGCCGGATCAGCTTCAAGGTCTGGATGATCTTCGTCCCGCTGTGGATCACCTTCGCCTACGCGGTCAACGCGTTCCTGCTGTGGGGCGGCGGCTACTGGGCCGGCAAGGGCGCCCTGGACTTCTCCGGCGGTTACGTCATCCACCTGGCCGCGGGCGTGTCCGGCTTCGTCGCGGCGGCGGTGGTCGGGCCGCGGCTCAAGCGCGACCGCGAGCGCGCCATCCCGAACAACCTCATGTTCGTCGCGGTCGGCGCCGGCATCTTGTGGCTCGGCTGGAACGGGTTCAACGGCGGTGACCCGTACTTCGCCGGCGCGGACGCGGCCGCGGCGGTGCTCAACACCAACCTGGCCACCGCGGTGGCGATGATGACCTGGATCGTCATGGACATGGCGTTCAGCCGGGAGAAGAAGCCCACCTTCCTCGGCGGCCTGAACGGCATGATCTGCGGCCTGGTCGGCATCACCCCGGCGGCCGGCTACGTGAACGGCTTCGGCGCGATCGTGATCGGCCTGGTCTGCCCGGCGGTCGTCTGGTTCGCCTGGTACTACCTGCCCAAGTACGTCTGGCCGTTCAACAAGGTCGATGACGCGCTCGGCGTGGTGTACACGCACGGCATCGCCGGACTGCTCGGCGGCCTGCTGGTCGGCCTGCTCGCCGATCCCCACATGATCGTGTACCTCGGGCATCGGCAAGTCCTCCTCGATCACCGCCGAGGGCCTGTTCTACGGTCACCCCAAGCAGTTGCTCATCCAGGCCGGCGCGGCCCTGACCATCATCGTCTGGGACGCCGCGGTGACCTTCGCCATCCTCATGGTGATCAAGTACGTGTTCCGGATGAACCTGCGCCTGCCCGACGCGGTGCTGGAGATCGGTGACGTGGCGGTGCACGGCGAGGAGGCCTACCCGGCCGACGACCTGGTCAGCGTGGGCGCGAACTCCCGGGCCGACGAGCTGACCGCCCCGCCGGACGGGAAGGTTCCCGAGCGGGCCCGCGTGGCCTCGGCCGACGAGAGTTAACCGAGGGCGTAACCGTGCGCTACGTGCGGCCGTAGCGTAACCAGAGGCGCACCCGGGGCACCGACTTGACGCGGCGCCCCGGGTGCCCTCGCCTCAGTGCCCGCGGAAGGCCTCTTCCAACCACCACGACCCATGAGCAGACGTGACCTTGGCGTCGATCAGCAGCGGCCGCTCGCGCGGCCCGTCCACCCAGGCCCGAACCGGACCCAGGTCCCCGGCCGACCGCACCGTGATCCCGTCGAAGCCGAAGCCCCGGCCGATCGCGGCGATGTCGGCCGGCGGGAACCGCACCGTGTCCAGCGGGTCGCCGTCCGGCCCGAAGTGATGCACCTCCGCGCCGTACGCTTCGTCGTCGTAGACCACGACCACCATCGGGATGCCCAGCCGGACCACGGTCTCCAGCTCGCTGACCCCCATCAGCGCGCCGCCGTCGCCGAGCGCCGCGACCGCCAGCCGGTCCGGCCGGGCTACCGCGGCCCCGATCGCCGAGGCCAGGCCGAGCCCGATCGACTGGAAGGCCTGGGTGAAGCAGAACCCCGCCTCGTCCGGGACCGACAGGTACATGCTCGGGTAGCCCATGAAGTTCCCGGAGTCCACCGCCACCGTGCGCTGCGCGGGCAGCAGGTCATCCAGCGCGATGGATAGCGCGCGCGGATCGATCCGCTGCCCGTCGCTGTCGTCGTCGAACGGTACGTCCCGCCAGCGCACCTCCCGGGCGATCCGCTCGCGCACCGCCGGCCACCGGTACCCGCCGTAACGTTCATTTTTATCCCGAACGGGCCGTGGTTCAGCGCCCTCGTCCTCGCTCTCGCCGCCCGCCAGGGCGTCGGCCACCGCGCGCGCGGTCTCGGCCACGTCCCCGACCACACCCAGGTGGATCGCCCGGTACGCGCCGAGCGCGGTCGGGTCGTCGTCGACCTGGATCAGCGTGGTCCCGGTGCCGATCAGCTTGCCGTGCCGCATCGTCCACATGTTCAGCGAGCAGCCCCAGCCGATGATCAGGTCCGCGCCGGTGATCAGCTCGGCGGTCAGCGGTGACGCGAACCCGCCGCTCACGTCCAGGTCCCATGGGTTGCCCCGGAACAGCCCCTTGGCCACGGCCGAGGTGGCCAGCAGCGCGCCGGACGCGTCCGCCAGCCGCTCCAGCTCGCCGCGCGCCGACGGCCGGCCGCCCCGCCCGCGGGCGCCCCGGCCCGCGATGAACACCGGCTGCTCCGCACCGCGCAGCACCGCCGCGATCGCGTCCACCGCCTCGGGCGCCGGGCCGGCCGGGTAGGTGCGCGGGGCGGCCTGCACCGTTGCCGCTTCGCCGTGCTGGATTACTGGCGCGGCCTGCACGTTCAGCGGCAGGGCCAAGACCACCGTACGCCTGGCCGAGCGCGGTGTGATAGGCGCGCTGCACGTCGGCCAGCGCCGAGGCGGGGGAGTAGATCCGCTCGCCGACCGCGCCCACCGCGGCGGCCAGCCCGGCCACGTCGACGTGGAAGTTGGACCGGATCTCCGGGGCCTCCGCGGCCAGCACCAGCAGCGGCGTGCGGCTCTTGGCCGCCTCGGCGATACCGGTCATGGCGTTGGTCAGGCCCGGCCCCTGGTGCACCGACACCACGCCCGGCCGGCCCGCGGTCCGGGCCCAGGCGTCCGCCATCACGGTGGCGCCCCCCTCGTGCCGGGCCGCCACGAACCGGGCTCCGCCCGCGATCAGCGCGTTGGTGACGTGGAAGTTGCCGCTGCCGACCACGCCGAACACCGTGTCGGCGCCGAGCTTGGCCAGCCCCTGCCCGACCGCCTCCGCGACCCGCATACTCAGCTGCGCTCGACCAGAGCCAAGGCGCGGCACGGCGATCCGGAGCCGCCCACAATGGGCAGCGGGCCAGCGATCACCACCGCGCCGGTGACCGGCAAGCGGGCCAGGTTCTGCAACTGGGTCAGGCCGTACTTGCCCGCGCCGAGCAGGAACGAGTGGCACGGGAACGGCGGGTCGAAGGAGTGCGCGGTCCCGGCGTCGGTGCCGACCGTCTCCACTCCGAGCCCCATGACCGGCGCCTCCTGGGCCAGCCAGGTCGCACACGCGATGCTGATCCCGGGCGTGTGCGGGCCGGTCTCGTTGGCGTTGAGGAACTCGGCCTGGTCGTGCGAGCGCGTATCCCAGCCGGTGCGGTACAGCAGCCAGCCGCCCTGCGGGAGCGGGCCGTTGGCGGCCTCCCACTGCTTAACGTGGTCGATCTCGAGCAGGAAGTCCGGGTCGGCGGCGGCCTCGGCGGTGAAGTCCAGGACGACGGCCGGGGCGATCAGCCGCGCCGCCGGAACCTGCGCCACGTCCTCGCCGTCCTTCCCGGTGACCCAGTGCACCGGAGCGTCGAAGTGGGTACCGGCGTGCTCGCCGGTGGTGATGTCGTTCCAGTACCAGGCGGGTCCGCGCTCGTCGTAGCGACTGATCTCGGTCAGCCCGAAGCGGGTCGTGTTGCCGAACGGCGGCGGCAACTGGATGATCGGCGTGCTCGCGGACAGTGGCGACGTGAGGTCGATCACCTCCACGGAGCCGTCACGGATCGCGTCGGTCAGGGCGTTCAGCACGGACATGATGCTCCTTCGCTCACTGGGCTAACCGGTAGCTTTCCCCATCGGTGCCATGATCCGCTAGTCCTGTAGCCTGACTGTCGGGGTGAACATGACCAAGCCGGTATTCACGGCAACGACCCTGGTCACACAGGATGGCGTGCCGGTCGACACGGTCCACCTGCCCGGCCACCAGGATCTCGCGATCATCATCGCGCACGGCTTCACCCTCTCGTGGCAGCGCCCTCGGGTGTGGCGGATCGCCAACTGGTTCAACCAGACGGCGGCCGTCATCACCTTCGACTTCCGGGGCCACGGCCGATCCGGCGGCCTGTCCACGCTCGGCGACCGCGAGATCTACGACTTGGACATGGCCGTCGCCTACGCACGCGAGCTCGGCTACCGGCGGATCGCCACCGTCGGTTTCTCGATGGGCGCCTCGGTCGTCCTCCGGCACGCTGGCCTGATCGGCGGGGTCGACGCCGCGGTGTCGGTCAGCGGCCCGGGTCGCTGGTACTACCGCGGCACCAAACCGATGCGGCGCGTGCACTACGCCATCGAGCACCGGGCCGGCCGGTTCGTCACCCGGCGCTGGCTGCAAACCCGGATCGACCCGCAGGGCTGGTCGTTGATCCCCGTCCCGCCCGCCGAAGCGGCGGCGAAGATCGCGCCGGTTCCGCTGCTGATCGTGCACGGCGAGCAGGACCCCTACTTCCCGCCCGAACACGCGCGCCAGCTGTACCAGGCAGCTCAAGAGCCCAAAGAACTGTGGATCCTGCCCGCCCTAGGCCACGCCGAGTCCGCCTGCGACCAGGACCTGGCCGACCGCATATCCCGAACCCGGGTTTCACTCCATTGGGCCGCACCCGCCGCCGTGTCGAATGCGCCGGAAGTGGCGCGTGTGCTGTGAGTCGACCAGGCTCTCGCGCCTGCGTAATGACCAGCGCAATGTAAATCATGAACGATTGTCGACACGGTTCGTTAACGGAATATTCACGGTGGCGTAATGATGTTTATGGCGCATTAACAGTTCGGCCGCTAGGTTAAGCCCCGGTTTCCATTTCCGGGTGGTCCTTGGTAAATGATCATGAATGGGAGTGACGTCCACGCGCAGTGCTTGAGCTGCGTAAATGCATACGTTTTGCGGGCACCGTGAGACACCCGGGAATGGCGATCGGACCGGAGAGCTGAAGGGGGAGCCAGACAGGAAGGATGCCATCATGCCCCACACCAGCCAGTCTCCCGCACGCCCGGGAGACGGCGTCATGAAGCCGAACATCCGCGGGCTATCGCGCCCGTATCGCCGGCTCCTGCCCGTGGCGGCGGCCATCCTCGCAGGCGCCGGGCTGGCCGTCGGCTCCCTGGCCCCGACCGCGGTAGCAGCCCCCGTGGCCCCGGCCGCGAGCACGGTCGCACCGTCGACGACCGGCGGACAGTTCGGGCCGAACGTCTATATCTTCAGCCCGTCGATGCCGCAGGCTTCGATCCAGAGCACGCTCGATTCGATTGCCAGCCAGCAGGTGTCCAACCAGTTCGGCGCCCAGCGCTACGCCATTCTCTTCGAGCCCGGCACCTACGGAACGGCCACCGACCCGCTCATCTTCCAGGTCGGTTATTACACCACCGTCGCCGGCCTCGGGCTGAGCCCCAACGATGTCACCATTAACGGCCTGATCAACGTGGCCAACCAGTGCTCCGGCGGCAGTTGCACCGCGCTAGACAACTTCTGGCGCTCGCTATCGAACCTCACCATCAACGTGACGACCGGGACTGGCTGCGAGGAAACCAACGAAATCTGGGCGGTCTCGCAGGCCGCACCGCTGCGGCGAGTCCACATAAACGGCGGCGACCTGTTCCTGTTCGATTACTGCAGCAATCCGGGCTACTCCAGCGGCGGGTTCATCGCCGACTCCCAGTTCACCCCGGCCGGTGATGAGGTCGTCAACGGTACCCAGCAGCAATGGCTGACGAGGAACAGCGACCTGAACGGGTGGAGCAACGGAGTCTGGAACCAGGTCTTCTGCGGAGACCCCGGCGCTCCCGCGCAGTCATTCGGCGTGGCGGGGGCGAACCCGTACACCACGCTCGCCACCTGCCCGGTGACCGAGGAAGAGCCGTTCCTCTACACCGGGTCAAGCGGCACAGACAGCGTCTTCGTTCCCGCGGTCCGGCACAATTCGTCCGGGCCAGCCTGGACCAGCGGCACGGAAGACGGCACCTCCATTCCGCTGTCGAAGTTCTTCGTGGCCAACCCAAGCACGTCGGTCCTGGCCATCAACGTCGCGCTGGCCCTCGGCAAGGACCTGATCCTCACTCCCGGCGTCTACAACCTCGACCAGCCCATCTTGGTCAGCCGGCCCGACACCGTGGTGCTGGGCCTCGGCATGGCCACCCTGGTCCCGCAGCACGGTAACGCGGCCATGGTCGTCGTGCCGAACACCGGAGTGAAACTATCCGGTCTCATCATCGACGCGGGTCCGGTCAACTCGCCGGTCCTCCTGTCGGTCGGGACGCCCGGATCGGGCAGCGCCAGTAACCCGGACCTGATCCAGGATGTCTTCTTCCGCATCGGCGGCGCCGAGACCACGCCCGTTTCAGCGACGGTCAGCCTGCTGGACAACGCCTCCAACTCGATCATCGACAACCTGTGGGCCTGGCGCGCCGACCACGGCAACGACGTGGGCTGGACCCTCAACCGCGGCGACACCGGCGTGGCCGTCACCGGAAACAATGTCACCGCCTACGGCCTGGCCGTGGAGCACTACCAGAAGTACGAGGTGATCTGGAGCGGCCAGGGCGGCACGGACATCTTCTTCCAGAACGAACTGCCCTACGACCCGCCCAGCCAGTCCGCCTGGAT
The DNA here is from genome assembly GCA_963787645.1 of uncultured Actinomycetes bacterium. Taxonomy (GTDB): domain Bacteria; phylum Actinomycetota; class Actinomycetes; order Streptosporangiales; family Streptosporangiaceae; genus Palsa-504. The sequence goes on from CAWBDS010000002.1 coordinate 841,333, forward strand.
GGCCAGCCCGACTCAGGACGGTTACCCCGCCTTCCTGGTCACCAACAACGTCAAGACCTTCCAGGGCTACGGGATGGGCAGCTACATCGTGTTCATCAACACCACGGCGACGCTGTTCGACAAGGAGGCCTTCCAGTCCCCCGACACGCCGGGTGTCCAGTTCCATGACCTCCTCGTCGTGTATCTCGGCGGCTCCGGCGGCGACCAGTCGATCATCAACGGCGTCGGCGGCCCGGTCACCTCCACCGACAACCCCGGCACCGGCACCCCCGTCGACCTAGTGGCCTACCCGTAACCTCACCACGTGGACCGCTACCTCGCTCCCAACGAGGTAGCGGTCCACAATCATGAAAGTCACGCGCGGCCGGGCGCGGAGTGGATCACCACCCAGATCGCGTGCACCGGTTCGCCGGTCTTGTTCAGGTACTCGTGCGGCATGGCGGAGTCGAACGCGATCGAGTCGCCCGGGCCCAGCTCGTAGGTCTCGAAGCCCACGTTGGCCTGCAACGTGCCGCTGATGATCAGGCCGTACTCATATCCGTCGTGCCGTAGCGGACGGCGCTCGTCGGTCGAGTGGCCGCCGGGGGAGTAGACCACCTCGAGGAAGTCGGTCATCGCGTCCGCTCCCGGGGTAAGCCGCTCCCAGCGCACCCCGCTGGCCAGGTCGATGATGCTCCGCCCGGCCGCCCGCTGCACGATGCCCGGCCCGCGCTCAGGCTCAGGCTCACGCAGCGCCGGCCCCGCGGCCGACTCGGCCGCCGCAGTGATCGGTCGGCGCACCTCGGCCCCGAACAGCAGGTGGTCCAGCGAACTATCCAGCTCGGTGGCCAGCGAGTACAGGACGCCCACCGACGGCACCGAGACCCCGCGCTCGATCTGCGAGATGAGGCTGGCCGAACACCCGATCCGCCGCGCTAGCTCACGGACGGACAGTTGCCGCTCCTCCCGGGCCAGGCGCAGCCGCGGGCCGAGCCCGGTGCCCGGATCGAAGCCAGCGGTCATGATTGTAAAAGTACACTGCACACAGCCCGTCGCCCAGCTTGACAGCCCCACTGCACACGGCATTGGATAGTTGGTGCCGCGAGCAGAGGAGCTTCCATGGCCGTACCTGCACTTCCCCTGGCCCCCGCGCCTGGCCGGATGTACGTCGACTTCGAGGAGAGGCTCGACTTCGGCCGGCTACGCCAGTACCGTCTCGACCGCGCTATGGCGGCCATGCAGAACGCCGGGCTGGGAGCGCTGCTGGTCTTCGACAACAACAACATCAGGTACCTGACCGGCGTAGCCATCGGCGAGTGGACCCGGGACAAGCTGTGCCGGTACGCGCTGTACACCCGCACCGGGGAGCTGGTGCTGTGGGACTTCGGCTCGGCGGCGGTGCATCACCGGATGTACTGCCCGTGGCTGAAGCCGGAGAACTGCATCGCCTCCTACACCACCATGCGCGGCGCCGCCCCGCCCGCCTCCGGGCTTACCGAAAAGCAGGTCGCCGAGATCAAGGATCGCCTCGCGCAGGCGGGCGTCGCGGGCGAGCCCGTCGGCGTCGACTGGGCCGAGGTCCCCACCTTCTTCGAGCTGCAGAAACAAGGCCTGCAGATACGAGACGGCCAGCAGGTCATGCTGGACGCCCGGGAGATCAAGTCCCGGGACGAGATCACCCTGCTGGCCACCGCGGCGGCCCTGGTCGACGGCACCTACCAGGACATCGCCACCGCGCTCAAGCCCGGCGTCCGGGAGAACGAGATCGTCGCGCTGGCCAGCAAGCGGCTGTACGAGATGGGCTCGGACGACGTCGAGAGCATCAACGCGGTCTCCGGCGAGCGGTGCAACCCGCACCCGCACAACTTCTCCGACCGCATGATCCGGCCTGGCGAGCAGGCCTTCTTCGACATCATGCACTCCTACAACGGCTACCGGACCTGCTACTACCGCTGCTTCGCGGTCGGCTGGGCCACCGAGGCGCAAAAGGATGCGTACAAGCGGGCCCGCGAATGGATCGACGTGGCCATCGACATGATCAAGCCCGGCGTGTCCACCGACCAGGTAGCCCGGCTCTGGCCGGAGGCCACCGAGATCGGCCTGGCCGACGAGAAGACCGCCTTCGGCCTGGAGTTCGGCCACGGACTCGGGCTGGCCCTGCACGAACGCCCGATCATCTCCCGGCTCACCTCGCTGGACGCGCCGCTGGAGATCAAGGAGGGCATGGTCTTCGCGCTGGAGACCTACTGCCCGGCGACCGACGGGCATTCGGCGGCCCGGATCGAGGAAGAGGTGGTGGTCGGGCCGAACGGGGTCGACATCTTGACCAAGTTCCCGGCGCAGGACCTCTACGTCACCAACCCCTACTGATTAAGGCGATCACGTTGCCGGAAATAGACCAGACCACCGCGCTGCAGATGTACCGGAAGATGATCGAGATCCGGCTGTTCGAGAAGCGCGCGCACGACCTGTTCCTGCAGAACCTGGTCAAGGGGACGACGCACCTGGGCACCGGCCAGGAGGCGGTGGCGGCCGGGGTGTCACAGGCGATGAACGAAGACGACTACACGTTCACCACCTACCGCGGCCACAACCACGTGCTGGCCCGGGGCACCCCGATGACCCCGGTGATGGCCGAACTCCTGGGCCGGGAGAACGGCCTCATGCACGGCAAGGGCGGCTCGATGCACCTGCTGGACGTCTCCCACGGCATCCTCGGCGCCTACGCGATCATCGGCGCGCAGCTGGTCATCGCCAACGGCTCGGCCTGGTCGGCCCTGTACCGCGGGACCAAGCAGGTCACGGTGTGCTTCCTCGGCGACGGCGCGACCAACATCGGCGCCTTCCACGAGGCGCTCAACCTGGCCGTCGTCTGGCATCTGCCGGTCGTGTTCATCTGCGAGAACAACCAGTACATGGAGTACACGGCGATCGGCACGGTGACCGCCGTGCCCCGGCCTGCCGCCGACCGCGCCGCCTCCTACGGGCTGGACGCGGTGGTGGTGGACGGCAACGACGTGGAGGCCGTCTACGAGGTGGCCGGGGCCGCGATCGGCCGGGCTCGCGACGGTGGCGGCCCGGCCCTGATCGAGGCGCTCACCTACCGGCACGGCGGTCACTCCCGAGCCGATCCGGGCAAGTACCGGCCCGCCGAAGAGGTCAAGGAATGGCTGGCCCGTGACCCGCTGCCCGCCTACCGCCGGGTCCTGCTCGGCCGCGGCGTCGACGAGGCGACGCTGGACGCGATCGACAAGGACGCCAAGGACGCGGTGGACCGCGCCACCGAGGAGGCCAAGGCCGGACCCGAGCCACGCCTCGAACTGGCCGGGACCAACGTCTGGGCCGACGGCGGGAACTCCTGGAGGAACTGATGACCGAAGTCGTCATGCCCCGCATGGGGGAGACGGTCGACCAGGGCACCGTCAACGAGTGGTTCAAGCAGGTCGGCGACCAGGTCACCGAGGGCGAGCCGCTGCTGGAGATCGGCACCGACAAGGTTGACACCGAGATACCCGCCCCCGTCACCGGCGTCCTGTCCGAGATCCGGGTCCAGCAGGGCGAAACCGTGCCGGTCGCCACGGTCATCGCCGTAATTTCTTAAGAGATTTTGACCGAACGGAGCCGTGGTGTCAGTTATCACTTACCGCGAGGCAGTGGCCCGGGGTATCGCGCAGGAGATGCGACGCGACCCCAGCGTCGTGTTCCTCGGCGAGGACGTGGCGGCGGCCGGCGGGGTGTTCAAGACCACGGTCGGCCTGCTCGAAGAGTTCGGACCGCTGCGGGTCCGTGACACCCCGATCAGCGAGCAGGCCATCTTGGGCGCGACGGTGGGCGCCGCGATGACCGGGTTGCGGCCGATCGCCGAGATTATGTTCAGCGACTTCTTCGCCGTCTGCTGGGACCTGGTGGCCAACGAGATGGCCAAGATCAGGTACATGTCCGACGGCCAGCTGACCCTGCCGCTGGTCGTCCGGTGCGCGAATGGGGCCGGGGTACGGTTCGGGGCCCAGCATTCGCAGTCGGTGGAGAACTGGGCCATGGCCGTGCCGGGCCTGAAGGTGGTGGCCCCGTCGACCCCGCACGACGTGGTGGGGCTGCTCGCGGCGGCCATCCGTGACCCCGATCCGGTGATCTTCTTCGAGCACAAGGGCCTGATGGCGAGCAAGGGCGAGGTCCCGGACGGGGAGGTCCTGGACGAGCTCGGCCAGGCCAAGGTGCTGCGGCAGGGCCGGGACGCGACGATCATCGCGCTGGCCGCGATGGTGCCGCGGTCGCTGGCCGCCGCCGAGCGGCTGGCGGCCGACCACGGCATCGAGGCGACGGTCGTCGACATGCGCTCGCTGGTCCCGCTGGACACCCGGACGATCCTGGCCGAAGTGGCCAACACCGGCCGGCTGTTCACCGTCGAGGAGAACCCGCGGTTGTGCGGCTGGGGCGCGGAGATCGTCTCGATCGTGGCCGAGGAAGGATACGGCGCGCTCACCGGACCGCCCGTTCGGATCACCACCCCTCATATCCCTCTACCTGCCGCAGATAAGCTCGAAGACCACGTACTGCCCTCGGCGGACAGGATCACCGAGACCGTGCGCAAGTCTTTGGAGGAATGGTGAGTAACCGGGCCGAACTGGTCGGTATCGAAGTACCCACGGACCTGCTGATCGGCGGGGAGTGGACCGGCGGGCGAGGCGGCGGCACGCTGCCGGTCATTGACCCGGCCACGGAGGACGCGGTGGCCGAGGTGGCCGACGGCACCGTCGAGGACGCCATGGACGCGGTCACGGCGGCCCAGGACGCACTGGCCGGCTGGGCCGCGACGCCGCCGCGGGAGCGGGCGGAGTGCCTGCGCCGGACCTTCGAGCTGATGACCAAGAACGCGGACGCGCTGGCCAAGCTGATGACCACCGAGAACGGCAAGGCCCTGCGCGACGCCAAGGGCGAGGCGGCCTACTCGGCCGAGTTCTTCCGCTGGTACGCCGAAGAGGCGGTCCGGATGGAGGGCGTGCTCATGCAGGCGCCGTCCGGGGCCAACAAGATCCTGGTCATGCGCCAGCCGGTGGGCGTCTCGGTGCTCGTGACGCCGTGGAACTTCCCCGCCGCCATGGCCACCCGCAAGATCGGCCCGGCGCTGGCCGCCGGCTGCACGGTCGTGCTCAAGCCGGCCTCGGAGACCCCGCTGACCGCGCTGTACATCGCCGACCTGCTGTCCCAGGCGGGCGTGCCGGACGGAGTGGTCAACGTGCTGACCTCCCGCAAGTCGGGCGCGGTGGTTTCGGCCATGCTGAACGACCCGCGGGTCCGCAAGCTGTCCTTCACCGGGTCGACCGAGGTGGGCCGGGTCCTGCTGCGGGAAGCGGCCGACACTGTGGTGAACACCTCGATGGAACTGGGCGGCAACGCGCCCTTCATCATCTTCGAAGACGCGGACATCGACGCCGCCGTGGAGGGCGCGCTGATCGCCAAGATGCGCAACGGCGGCGAGGCCTGCACCGCGGCCAACCGCTTCTACGTGCACGAGGCGGTCGCCGACGAGTTCAGCCGGGCGTTCGCGGCCCGTCTGGACCGCATGATCGTCGGCCCGGGCCTGGACGCGGGCACCGACGTGGGCCCGCTGGTCAACGAGTCAACCCGGACCAAGGTGGCCGAGCTCGTCGAGTCCGCCACCGCCGACGGCGGCAAGGTGGTCACCGGCGGCCGGGCGCCGGACCGGCGCGGCTACTTCTATACCCCGACGCTGATCGACCAGGTGCCCGCGGACGCCGGCATCCTCGGCACCGAGATCTTCGGCCCGGTGGCGCCCGTGGTCAGGTTCACCGCCGAAGCGGACGCGATCAAATGGGCCAACGATACCGAGTTCGGGCTTGTCTCTTACGTCTACACCCGGGACCTGAGCCGTGGCCTGCGGGTGTCCGAGGCGCTCGAGGCCGGCATGGTCGGGCTCAACCGCGGCCTGGTCTCGGACCCGGCCGCCCCGTTCGGCGGCGTGAAGCAGTCGGGCATCGGCCGCGAGGGCGCGCACGAGGGGCTCCTGGAGTTCACCGAGACCAAGTACATCGCCACCAACTGGTGACGCCCGTGCGGGGCGGGGCTGGCCGGCTCGTAACGAGCCGACCAGCCTGCGCTGCGCGACCACGATGGCTGCCGGGATCAGGAGCACTTCCAGTCCGGAAAGCAGCCACGCGCGCAGGCGATGGCGGGGCGCGCCCAGCAGGATGATCACGGCCAGCAGGTACACCTCGACGAACGACCGCAGGTCCGCGTCCAGGCTGTACCAGGTGCTCGGCGAGACCACGCAGATTTCCACCAGGTAGAAGACCAGCGCCAGCCGTTCGTGCAGCACCGCGCTGGTGGACCGCCAGGACAGCAGCGCCGCGAGCGCGAACAGGGCGAGGACGCCCACTTCCAGGAACCATAGGTCGTACTGCTCGAAGTGGTGCAGGTTAAGGTGCGCGAAATTGTGCTGTATCGCCTTGAGCGGGGTGATGAACGGCGAGCCCGTGTTCTGGCCCCCGTCGACCAGCAGCGGGAAGCTGCCGACGATCAGCTTCACCACCACCTGCCACGCCACGAAGGCAACGGCCGGCCCGGCCCAGGCCAGGTCATCGCGCCCGGGCCGCGGCGAGCGCCGGCCGCGGATGACGTCGATGACCTGGACGACGGCTAGAGCGGCCACCGCGACCATCACCGATTCCCTGGTCAGCGCGCCGTAGGCCAGGAGCAGGCCGGCCAGCAGCGGGCGGCGGGCCCGGATGGCCAGCAGCCCGCCGAGCAGGCAGGCTGCGGCGAGCGGCTCGGCCGTGTCCCGGGACACGCTGGTGATCAGGCCGAAGTACGCGGGGAGCAGCAGTCCGGCCAGCGCGTGCCAGCCGGCCTGCCGGGCGAACACCCCGCCGAGATAGCCCACCGCTCCGATCGCGACGACGTTGATCACCACCAGCACCACGGGGACCAGCACATGCTGACCGACGGAGACCAGCCAGGCCAGCCAGGGATAACCGATCCGCATGAACCGGTAGGGCTGATCGACCTTGATGCCGTACGCGACGTGGCTGAAGTTGGCCGGGTTGAGCGCCATCCGGTAGAAGAACTGGCCGTCGTAGCCGTAGGTCGGCGTAATCGGGATGCCCGGTGGCAGCTGCGACGGCGCCGCGACGAAATGCCTCCCGACCAGGATGAACCGGCCGATGTTGCCCTGGGCCCAGTTCTGCCAGCGGAACAGCGCGAAGGCCAGCGCGGCCAGGAGCGCGATCAGGCCCGAGACGATGGGCCGGTCGGTCCGCGATGCGAGCGACCCGTGCCCGTGCTGGCCGCCGTCCCTGGGCGCGTCGGCATGGGCAACCACAAGCTCCTGACCGGGCATCGACCGTTCCCTCGGGAAGGCGGGCCAGGCCAAGACATACCGCCGCGCAAGTGTTGGCGAGACTCTAGCGCCCGCGAGTCACCTGGTACAAGCGGAACGCCGAGGCTGCCCGGGCCGTTCAGCTACACTCCGGATTTCATGGGCGTGCTGCGTGCGGGAACCGAGACGCAACCCCCGCCCGACGAGGCGGCCGGGCCGGATAGCACGCGTTCGCACTGGCCAGCGGGCCGCCGCCGCTGGGTCGAGGTGACGGCGTTCGTGCTGGCCGCCGCGGTCCTGTTCACGGTCTACCTGCGGCTGTCGCGGACCGTGCCGGAGAACTCGGACCAGGCCAACATCATGCTCGTCGCGTCGGACCTGCTGCACGGCAACCTGCTGCTGCACGGCTGGTACCTGACCGACGTGTCGTTCTACACCACCGAGGTACCCCAGTACGCCCTGCTGGAGATCTTCTTCGGCGTGCACGCGAACACCGCGCACATCGCGGCGGCGATGACCTACACGCTGGTCGTGGTGTTCGCCGTACTGCTGGCCCGGGGCGGGTTCACCAGCCGGGCGGGGGCGGTCCGGATGGCGATCGCGGCCGGGATCCTCCTGGCTCCGCAGCTCGGCGTCGGGGTGACCGCCCTGATCCTGACCGTCGGCCACATCGGCACCGCGGTCCCGGTCCTGCTCATCTGGCTGCTCCTGGATAGAGCTCCGCAGCGGTGGTGGGTCCCCGTGGTCGTCGGGCTGGGACTGGCCTGGGTGCTCGTCGCCGACCAGATCGTCCTCATCGTCGGGGTGGTGCCGCTGGCCGTGGCGGGCGTCCTGCGCGTCGCCGAGGCCGCGGCCCGGGAACGCAGCCTGTCCCGCGGCCTGCACGCCCGCACCTACGAGCTGTCCCTGATCGCGGCGGCCGGCGGGGCCGCCGGGCTGGCCTGGGTGGCCGACCGGGTGCTCCACTCGCTCGGCGGGTACATCATGAACCCGGTCCCGTTCAAGTTCACGCTGCACGACATCCCGGCCAACCTGCATTCTTTGTGGGCCGTGCCGCAGATCTTCGGGGCCGATTACCGTGGCCTGGCCGGAGGGCCTTTTTATACGGCGCTCCTGCACATGGTGAGCCTGGCCGTGGTCGGCGTGGCCCTGCTGGTGCTGGCCTGGCGGTTCTTCGCCGGGGCCGCGCTGATAGACCAGGTGCTGGGCATTGCCATCGTGGGCAACCTCGTGCTGTTCGTGGTGACCAGCGCCGGTTCCGAGGGCCCGCACGAGATCGCCATCGTCGCGCCGTTCGGGGCCGCGCTGGCCGCGCGGATGCTAGCCGCGCCGCGGCCGGCCGGCGCGCGGTCGCCCGGGCCGGCGCCCCGCCGGGTCCGGGCCGTGGCCTACGGGGCGGGAGCCGTCGTCCTGGCCGGCTACCTGGGCGGGCTGGCCCACGATGTGGCCCAGCCTGCCTCGCCTCCGGCCTTCTCGCGGGTGGCGTCCTGGCTGGCGGCCCACCACCTGACCTACGGGCTGGGCGGCTACTGGGAGAGCAGCATCGTCACCGTCCAGACCGGCGGCCAGGTCAAGGTCCGGGCGCTGCTCAAGGCCACGCTCGGGCCGGACCTATGGCTGGCCGAGCCCGCGTGGTATGACCCGGCCGCCCAGCAGGCCAACTTCGTCGTGCTGTCCAGCACGCCGGGCTTCACCAACAACTGGGAGCCGCGCGCGCTGGTCAGCAAGTACTTCGGCCGCCCGGCGCACACCTACAACTTTGGTCCCTACACGGTCATGGTGTGGGACAAGAACATCCTGTCCGACATTCCCCGCTGAGGGAGGACTGAGCGAGCTCAGCAGTTGATCGGGCCGTGCGGCGGCATGGTGGCCAGGTGCCGCAGCAGGTTCTCGTGCCACACCAAAATGGTGAACCCCGCCACCTGGTAGCTGCCGGACGGCGGGCCGAAGGTGGCCCGCGCGGCGGCCTCCCATCCGGCCGGGGTGCCGGGCGAGCAGCTCGCGGCCGGCCCGGGCGTCACCAGGAAGGTCGCGTCGTGCCGCGCCGGGTCATACCAGGAGCTGTCTGACTCCCAGGGCCGCTGCACGAGCGTGTCGCCGATCCGGCTGACGTACCTGACCTGAACCTGATTGTCGGCGTCGACCGTCATCGCGTTGGCGTTCCAGTAGTCGCCCAGTCCGTAGGTCAGATGATGGGCCGCCAGCCACGCCGCGACCTGTGCGTTGGGGTCGGCCGGACGCGGCTGAACCGTGTTGTGGACCAGGACGCCGGTGTAGCAGCCCAGCACCAGGGTCAGCGCGGGAATGAGCACCCGGGCGCGGACCAGCGTCCCGGCCAGCAGCCGCCCAGCCAGCACCGCCGCGATCGGCAGCACTCCGGCGATCTCGTGCGCGCTGCCGTTGACGTTCGGGTTCCCCCGCACTACGAAGGCCGCCATCAGCACGATCAGCGCCACGGTCAGCACCTGCACGACCAGGTCCTGCGAACCGAACCGGCGCAGCGCCCGCGCGACCGCCCACACCGCCAGGGCCACCCCGGCCAGGTGCACCACGGCGATGGCGATCTGGGCACCGTTCTGCTGACTGGTGAAATTCGCGCCGAACAGCAGTAGCACGCTCCGCACCCCGACCCACAGGTTGGCGGGCACGTGGCCCAGGTGCGCGAATTTCACGGCCGGGGGGCGGACTTCGAACCCGCCGAGCCGGTTGATCAGCTTGAGCGCGAGCCAGGCGGCACCGGCTGAGACGATCGCCCCGGCCGCCAGCGCCAGCTCGTACCAGTTGCCGGCCAGGCCGCCGCGGCGCCGGGCGACCTGGATCGCGCAGACCAGGACCAGCGGTATAACCCCTTCGTACAGGGCTACCGGATCGCCCACCTGCACCCAGGCCAGCAACAGCGCGACCACGGTGGGCGCCACCCAGCGCATCTTGGCCAGCGGCGTTCTGTCGATCAGCAGCCAGATCACCAGCAGCGGGACCTGGGTGCCGGTGTGGTCGGGGTTGGACAGCAGCGTGACCGTGCCGGTCCCCAGCGACGGCGCGAGCATGATCCCGGCCGCGACGAGCATCCGGACCACGCCCTCGCGCCCGGTCGTCTGAGCCCGCGCCAGTAGCGCCGCGCCGAGCACCAGCAGCGTGTAGCTCATGGCCGCGGCGATGTGCACCACGTCGGGGTTCAGCCCGTGGGCCAGCTCGACGAGCAGGTACTGCGGTATCTCGGTGGTGTAGAACGAGACGTCGGACATGGTCCAGCCCCGCAGCAGCACGTTGCCGTGCACCAGGTCCCAGGCTTGCAGCGCGTTGGACGCGCCGTCCGACATGACCGTGGCCGTCTGCGCCTGCCGCAGGTAGGCGGCGAACAGGGCCAGCCCCGCGGCGGCGAACAGCACCGGCCAGGCCCAGCGGCGCGGCCCGGCCGCGGCGGGACGGGCGTGCGAGGCAGGCCTGGCCCTGGCTTCCGTGGTGGGTGTTTCCACCTCGGAACCACCCATATGTACTCCTCGGCCGCCCGGCGAACGTCCTTACTGTTGACCAAGGGTAGCAGCGGGATCGTTCCCGCTACTCTCGTACAGCTCAAAGGCGGCACCAGCTAGCGGTAAGGTGGGGCGTCAGCGGGTGCCGGGCCACCCGGGGCGGGGCTCATCAGGAAATCGGAAGGCGTGCGATGACGGGTATGTCGGACCCTGGCCAGTTTGACCGCCAGGTCGTTGTGATCGGCGGATGCGGGCATGTGGGCCTGCCGCTGGCCATCGCCTTCGCGGATCGCGGCGCGCGGGTGGGCATCTACGACGTCAGCGAGTCTGCCGTGCAGACGGTGAACGCGGGCCAGATGCCGTTCGCGGAGCCGGGCGCGCAAGAGGTTCTGCAGCGGGTGCGGGCGGCTGGCCGGCTGGAGGCCTCCACGGACCCGGCCATCGTGAGCACGGCCGAGCACGTGGTGGTGGTGATCGGCACGCCGGTGGACGAGCACCTGAATCCGGACCAGGCGGCGATCCCGAACGCGCTCGGCGGCTGCACCCAGTACCTGCGGGACGGCCAGCTGCTGATTTTGCGCAGCACCGTCTACCCGGGCGTGACGGCCCTGGTGGAGAAGATGGTGGCCGGCTTCGGCGCCCAGATCGAGGTCGCCTTCTGCCCCGAGCGGATCGCCGAGGGCAAGGCCATGACCGAGCTGTTCGAGCTGCCGCAGATCGTCTCCGCGCGCTCGGCGGTGGCGCAGGAGCGCGCCTCGAAGCTGTTCGGCATGCTGACCAGCACCCTGGTGCCGATGACCCCGGAAGAGGCCGAGCTGGCCAAGCTGTTCACCAACGTGTGGCGGTACATCAAGTTCGCCACCGCCAACCAGCTCTACATGATGGCGAACGACCAGGGGCTGGACTTCGAACGGATCCGCCAGGGGCTCGCGGCGGACTACCCGCGGGCGGCGGACATGCCGGCGGCGGGTTTCGCGGCCGGCCCCTGCCTGTTCAAGGACACGATGCAGCTCGCGGCGTTCAACCAGAACAACTTCGCGCTCGGTCACACCGCCATGACGATCAACGAGGGCCTGCCGCTGTATGTGGTGCACCGGCTCGAGCAGCGGTACGACCTGCCCTCGATGACGGTGGGAATCCTGGGTATGGCGTTCAAGGGCGGCTCGGACGACATCAGGTCGAGCCTGTCCTACAAACTCAAGCGGATCCTGGCCTTCAAGGCCGGCGCGGTGCTGACCACCGACCCGTACGTGACCGTCGACGCCGCGCTGCGGCCGCTGGACGAGGTGATCGCGCAGTCGGACCTGCTGGTCATCGGGGCGCCGCATCCGGAGTACCGGGAGCTGGTCACCGACAAGCCGATTGCCGACATCTGGAACGTGCTCGGGCGCGGTGTCCGCGTATGAGCATGCGGGAGACGCGTCATGATGGCTGAGGTGCCTCGGGTCTCGGTCGTGGTGCCCGCGTACCAGGAGGGCGACCAGATCGTGCCGGTGCTTGACCGGCTGTTCGAGTCGGTTCACCTGCAGTGCGAGGTCCTGGTCGTGGTCGACGACGAGAACGACGTCACGGTCCCGGTGGTGGCGGAATACGCGCTCAAGGAGCCGCGCATCCGGTGCCTGGTGAACACCTACGGGCCTGGTCCGGCCAACGCGATCAGGTTCGGCATCGACGCCGCGGCCGGCCCGGTCACGGTGGTGACCATGGCCGACGGCTGCGACGACCCGCGGCAGATCGACGATCTGGCCCGGCTCGTCGACCGCGGCGTGGCGGTGGCCGCCGCGTCCCGGTACATGCCCGGCGGCCAGCAGGTCGGCGGGCCGGTGATGAAGGCGTTCTTGTCCAAGACCGCCGGCCGGTCGCTGCGGCTGCTGGCCCACACCGGAACCCGGGACGCGACCAACTCGTTCAAGGCCTATTCCACAAGCTTCGTGCGGCAGGTCGGTATCGACTCGCGGCACGGATTCGAGATCGGCATCGAGCTGACCGCCAAGGCCAAGCGGCTCGGGTTGCCGGTTGCTGAGATACCCACCATCTGGCTGGACCGGCAAGCGGGCGTATCCAACTTCCGGGTGGCCAGATGGATTCCCAGGTACCTGCGCTGGTACCGGTTCGCATTCGGGCCGAAGCTGACCGCTGAGCAGATCCGGTCCCGGGGCGAGGCAGCCAGAAAACCGGCAGAGGGACAAAGAGTGAAGGGACATTGATGCAGAAGGTTCTGGTCAGCGGCTCCGCGGGATTCATCGGCGGGTACGTCGTTGAAGAGCTGCTCCGACGCGGGTACGCGGTCGTCGGGCTGGACAACTTCTCCAAGTACGGGAAGGTGCGCAAGTCCTACGACAGCCACCCGGACTACGAGCTGGTCGAGGGCGACGCGCGTGACGTGGAGCTGATGACGCGGCTGCTGGCCGACTGCGATCACTTCATCGCGGGCGCGGCGATGATCGGCGGCATCTCCTACTTCCACACCTACGCTTACGACCTGCTCGCCACCAACGAGCGCATCATCGCGGCGTCTTGTGACGCCGCGATCGCCGCGCGGCGGGACGGGCAGCTGCGCAAGGTCACCTACCTGTCCTCCTCGATGGTGTTCGAGAGCGCCGACGAGTGGCCGTCCTTCGAGGGCCAGCAGCGGCGGATCCCCCCGCCGCTGTCGTCCTACGGGTTCCAGAAGCTAGCCGTGGAATACTTCGCCCGGGCCGCCTGGGACCAGTACGGTCTCCCGTACACCCTGGTCCGCCCGTTCAACTGCGTGGGCATCGGGGAAAGCCGGGCCCTGGGCGATGAGGAGATCCTGTCCGGGAACGTGCGGCTGGCCATGAGCCACGTGGTTCCGGACCTGGTGCAGAAGGTTCTCAAGGGCCAGGACCCGCTGCACATCCTCGGCTCGGGTGACCAGGTCCGGCACTACACCTACGGCGGTGACCTGGCCGCCGGCGTGGTGACCGCGATGGAACACGAAGACGCGCTCAACGAGGACTTCAACCTGTCCACCGCGGAGAGCACCACGGTCCTGCAGCTGGCCGAAGCCATCTGGCGTAAGGTCAAGGGCGACGGGGTCGAGCTGCGGCTCGTCCATGACGACCCATTCGAGTACGACGTCCAGCGGCGCGTCCCCGACACCGAGAAGGCCAAGAAGATCCTCGGTTTCGAGGCGAGTACGACCCTGGACCAGATGCTCGACGAGGTCATCCCCTGGATCGACGAGGCCATCAAGCACGGCTCGATCTGAACGCTGGCGGTAACAGATGGGCGGGCGGGAGACGGCCGCGCAGGCCGCGCAGGCCGCGCAGGACAGCCCCGGTCGGCGCCTGACCCGCCCATCCCGCCAATCCCGATCACTGGCCGACCCCTCGGCGCGGTTGGCCAGCGATCGGCGGCCCTGGTGGATCTGGGCCGGTCCGTTCGTCCTGGTGCTGGCCGTGCTCGTGGTCCGCAGCCGGTTCCTGTTCACCGCCAGCTTCTACGAGCAGGGTGACGCCGGGGCCAACTCGATCCTGATTCAGCAGGCCATGCACGGCACCCTGCTCATCGGCAACTACTCCCGGGAGGGCTTCAACCATCCCGGGCCCGCCTACATGTACGTGCAGGCGGCCGGCGCAGTGGCTCTTCTTCTATGCGCTGCATCTGGTGCCCACCGCGTGGAACGCCCACGTGCTCGCGGTATTCACGCTGAACAGCGCGTTCGTGGCGATGGCCACCGGCGTGGTCTACGGCTGGACGCGCTCGCTTCGTGGCGCGGCCGTCTGCCTGGCGGTGATCTGCGGCTTCGTCGCGACGCAGCCGCAGATCCTCAGCCTGGACTGGATGCCGTGGATGTATGTCCCGGCATACGTCACCTTCCTGATCGCGGCGGCGTCGGTCGCGGCCGGCGGGGCGCGCGACCTGTGGATCTTGACCCTGGCCGGCTGGTTCTTGCTCCACGGGCATGCCTGCTTCCTGTTCTTCGTCCCGCTGACCGTCGCCGCGGTGCTGGCCGCATTGGTGTGGCAGCACGGGCCGCGCGCCTGCCTGCGGGTCTTCGGTCGCCCGCGGGTCTGGCTTCCGGTCGCCGTCATCAGCGCGATCTTCGCGCTGCCGATCGTGGTCCACCTGGCCCTGCACTGGCCGGGCGACTTCGGCAAGTACTTCTCCTACAGTTCCTCGAAAAAGGCGGGCGGGCACAGCCTGGCCCGGATAGCCCAGTACGCCCTGTGGTTCTGGTGGCGGGACGGCCGCACGTCGGAGGCGGTGCTGGTAGCGGTGGTGGCGTACGCCGTCGCGATCGCCGTCGTGTGGTGGCTCACCCGCGGCGCCCTGCGCCGGTTCCTGGCCGCGCTGCTCGCCGTCAACGTGGTGTCCACGGTGGCGTTTGCCTGCTACGCCGCGGTCGGGATCGACTACCTGACCGAGTACTACATCGGCTACTTCTACTTCTCGGCACCGATCATCACCCTGCTGGTCATCGGGGTGGCCCTGGTGCACGCTCCGCCGGTGCCGCTGGGCGCGGCGCTGGCCGCCGGCGCGGCCGTGCTCGGCGTGGCCGCCTTCGCGGTGGCCCCGGCCACCGCCGTGAGCACCGAGGACACCGACGCGGCCCTGCCGCACGCGGTCCAGGTCGTCGCGGCCCAAGCCCACGGGAAGACGATCGTGATCCGCTTCAACCACAATTCCTGGGTCGACATCACCGGCTTCCTGGTCCAGGCCGAACGGACCGGGGTGCGGGCCTGCATCCAGAATCCGGTCTGGACCTTCATGATGACCAGCCAGTTCATCTGCACGCCCGCCCAGATCGCCGACGGCGCGCCGTTCTGGTTCAACGCGCCGAGGGCGCCGGCCGGGACGACGGTCCTGGCCACCCTCAAGAACTCCCAGATCATCGCGGGCTCGCGGCCTTAGTCTGGGCCACTGTGATCACCCAGTCCCCGGCGCGCGCGCCGGGGCTCCGGCGTACGCGGGCGCGGTCGGCCTGGCCGCCGGCCCTGATCGCGCTGGTCGCGGTGGGCCTGTTCAGCCTGTACTGGCGCCAGTCCGCGTCGGTGGCCGTATCCTCCGACGGCGCGGGCAACGTGCTGCAGGCCTGGGCCATGCTGCACGGGAACCTGCTGCTGCACAACTGGCACGTCTCGGATGTATCGTTCTTCACCACCGAACTCCCGCAGTACGCACTGATCGAGTCCGTCCTCGGGCTGGCACCCCAGGTCGTGCACGTCGCCGCGGCCATGACCTACACCCTGCTCGTGCTGCTGGCCGCACTGGTGGCCCAGGGCCGGGCCCGCGGCCGGCCCGGTCTGGCGCGTGCGCTACTGGCCGCGGGCATCATGGTGGCTCCCCAGCTCAGCGCCACGCCGACCCTGCTCCTGTCGCCCGACCACACCGGCACGTCCGTTCCGGTCCTGGCCACCTGGCTGATCATCGACCGGGTCATGCCCGATCGCTGGCCGGCCGCGCGCTGGGCCATCCCGGTGGCCGTCTTCGTCCTGCTCACCTGGACCATGATCGGCGACTCGATCGTGCTGATCACCTGCATCGCGCCGCTGGTGCTGGTGGGCCTGGTACGCCGGCGTGCGCTGGCCTTGGCCGCGGCGGCCGCCCTGGCCGGCGGCCTCGGCTGGGCCGCGCCGCGAGTCATCTCCGCCCTGGGCGGGTACCGTCAGGCTCCGGTCGAGCCGGACACCACCCTGACCGCGCTGCCGCACCAGGCGTGGGTGACCTTCCAGGCGGCGCTCGAACTCTTCGGCGCGAACGTATGGCACGCCGGTGCCGCCGTCGAGGTCGGCTTCGCGGCGCTGCACCTGGTGAGCGTGTTCGCCGTGATCTGGGCGGTGGGTCTGGCCCTGGCCCGGTTCTTCCGGTCCGGCGAGTTGCTGATCCCGGTGTTCGCGGTGGCCATCGTGCTCAACCTGGGCGCCTACCTGATCAGCGCGCACGCACTGGACATCGAGGGCATGCGCGAGATCGCCGGCGTGCTCCCGCTGGGCGCGGTCCTGGCCGGGCGTGAACTGGCTGACCCGCTGTTGAAGCTGCCGTGCGGCGCGAAGCGATGGCTGCTGCCCGTGCTGGCCGCCCTGGCCGCGGGTTACCTCGGCACGCTCGGCTACGGCGCGGCGCAGCCGTCGGCGCCGCCCGCCAACCAGCCGCTCGCCACCTGGCTGGTCGCGCACCGGCTCACCGACGGGCTGGCCGGCTACTGGCAGGCCAACAGCACCACGCTGGCCAGCGGCGGACGGGTCCTGGTCAGCGCGGTGGCGGTGGCCGACGACGGCCGCGTGGTGCCCTACCAGTGGGAGAGCGACGACGCGAGCTACGATCCGGCACGGCACGACGCGACCTTCATCGTCACCGCCAACCCGGCCGTGCTGCCCTGGGCGCTGCACGCCTTCGGCCGCCCGCTGCGGACCTACCACTACGACGGCTACGCGGTCCTGGTCTGGGGCACCAACCTGCTGCACCTGCTGGGCCATTCTGGAGTGCGCTGACCGCGTTTACATAAACAGAATCCGGCGCCGCGCCACGATCAGCAGGGCCGGGAGGATGCACGCGGTGATCAGGCTGAGATAGCGCCAGGACAGGTACTGCCGGGGCGTAGCGAGCAGCAGGATCAGCGCCATCAGGTAGGGCTCGATGAGCGACCGGCCATCCCCGAACGTGCTGGTCCAGATCTGGCTGGACAGCAGGCCCAGCTGGAGCACGAAGAACACGAAGGCCAGCCGCTCGTGCGCCGGCGCGGTGGTGACCAGCATGACCGCCAGCCCGGCCAGGATAAAGATGCCCAGCGTGGCGTATTCCAGCAGGGCGATGTCGATCGGGCTCAGGTGCGCGGTGCTGACGTGCCGCAGGTCGAACGTGAGCGCGTCGATCATGGCCTTGAACGGCACCGACAGGTTGCGCCCGCCGCTGGCCAGCAACGGGAACTCGCCCTTGACCACGAAATGAACCGCCAGCTCCAGCAGGCCGTAGACAGCGGCCGGCACCACCCAGGTCAGGTCGGCCAGGCCGGGACGCGTCTGACGGCGGGCCATGCCCACCAGCCGGGTCACCGCGATCGCCGCCGCAGCGAGCAGGATGGTCTCCCTGGTGACCGCGCCGACCGTGAACAGGCAGGTGCACCAGATGGGCTTGCTGCGCCGGTAGGCCAGCAGGCCGCCCAGCATGCACGCCTCGGCCAGCGGCTCGGCGGTATCCCGGCCCACGCTGATGACCAGGCCGAAGTAGGCCGCGAAGGCCAGCCCCCACAGGGCGTGCCGCCCGGACTCGCGGGCGAACATGCCGCCCGCGAAGGCCATGGCGGCCACGCAGATCACGTTGACCGCCACCAGGACCACCGGCACGAACTGGTGCTGGCCGAACGAGACCAGCCAGGCCAGGAGCGGGTACCCGACCCGGGTGTACCGGTAGGACTGGTCCATGGTGATGCCGAACGCGGTCCTGCTCCAGTTGAACGGGTCCAGCGCCAGCCGGTAGTAGAACTGCCCGTCATAGCCCGCGGCATTCGGGTCACCGATCATGGCGCCGGGCGGCAGCTGCTTCACCTGCGTGAATCCGGTGCGCCCCGAGCCCAGCAACATGAACAGGCCGAAGTGCCCCTTAGCCCAGATCTGCCAGCGGGCCAGGACGAAGCCGAGCCAGCCCAGGAAGGCGATCACGGCCGGCGCGATCGGCCGGTTCAGTCCCGCCCACGGCGATGGCGTGCGGTGCCGGACAGACCTGTCCTCTTCCGACGTCGAAGTAAGCTGCAACCGCGAGCCTCCACCATGGCTGTCTCGGCGGGAAAGGCAAAATCCTGGCCGGGCACACGCGGCCTGCCAGTGCGATGCCACACTACCTTGTGGGAATCATCCTCCATGCGGCGATCGGATAGGACGTGATGGCTGCCGCGCCGAGAAGCGGAACGCCGGAGAAATCCGCCGCGCCTTCCCGCCCGGTCCATCAGCGGCCACCGGCGGCCTCGGCCGTGCTGCGCCGCCGCCTGCTGGCCTCGGCCGCGATCGCCGTAGCCGTGGCGCTCCTGTTCGCCGCCTACCTGCGGGTGTCTCGCACCTACACCGAGAATTCCGACTCGGCGAACATCTTGCTGATGGCCTGGGACATGCTGCACGGCAACCTGCTGCTGCACGACTGGTCCATGTCGGACGTCTCGTTCTACCCGACCGAGATACCCCAGTACGCGCTGCTCGAGAGCCTGCTCGGCCTGCATGCTGACACCGCGCACGTCGCCGCGGCGATGACCTACACGCTGGTGGTGATCTTCGCCGTCCTGCTGGCCCGCGGCCCACGAAAGCAGGCCTCGGGTGGCGCCACCTGGCCGCGGATGGCCCTGACCGGCGGGCTCATGGTCGCACCGCAACTCGGCGTGGGCGTCTTTGTCCTGCTGCTGTCGGTCGGCCACATCGGCACCGCCGTGCCTCTGATGCTGACCTGGCTGGTCATCGACTGGGGTACGGGTCGGCCGCGTTGGTTCATCCCGGTCATCGTCGGCCTCCTGCTGACCTGGGTGCTGGTGGCCGATCCACTCGTGCTCGTCATAGGCATCGTTCCCCTGGTCGCGGTGTGCGCCGTGCGGGTCATCCGGGCCGCCCTCGCCGCACCCGCCGCGGAGCGCGGCGCGGCCCTGCAGGCGAGCTGGTACGAGGTGGCCTTGGCCGCCGCGGCGATCCTGTCCTACGGCCTGGCCGACCTGGTGAACCGGCTGCTGCGGGCCAGCGGCGGCTTCATCTTGCACCCGCTGGGCTACCAGCTGGCTCCGGTGCACACCTGGCCGAAACACGCCTGGGTGACGGGGGAGGGCCTGCTCGCGCTGTTCGGCGCCAAACCGCAGGGGCCACCGGCCGCGATGGCGTTCGCGCTGGTGCACCTGGCCGGAGCAGCGCTGGTCGCCTGGGCCATCTGCCGGGTGACGCGCCGCCTGGTCAGCTGGCCCGACCTGGTCAGCCAGATCCTGCTGGTCGCCATCGTCCTCAACGTACTGGTCTACATCCCGAGCACGCTGGCCAACGCCACCGACCTGAACGCCCGGGAGTTCGCGGTGGTGCTGCCGTTCGGCGCCGTGCTGGCCGGCCGCGTGCTGGCCGCCCCGCTGGCCGCCGGACCGCGCAGCAGTGAGCTCAGTGTCATCGGCTGGCTGCGCGGGGCCCGCTGGCGCACCGGGCTCGCGGTCGCGCTGGCCGCCGGCTACCTGGCCAGCCTCGGGTACGCGGCCGCCCAGCCGTCGGCGCCGCCCGCCAATACCCAACTGACCGCGTTCCTGGCCGAACATCACCTGACCTACGGCATCAGCGGGTACTGGCAGTCGAGCATCGTCACCGTCGACAGCGGCGGCGCGGTCCAGGTCAGGGCCGTGTGGCCGGACACCCTGCACCCGTATCCCTGGGAATCAAAGTCCTCCTGGTACGACCCGCGCGCGAACCGCGCCACCTTCCTGGTCACCGACCGCCAGCCCGGCTTCTTCAACTATTTCCAGCCCGACCGCGCGGCCTTGGCCAGGTACGGTCCGCCCGCCCACATCTACCACGTCGGCCCGTACACGGTACTGGTCTGGGACACCAACCTGCTCGCCGCGGGCGGCTGAGCCGTCGGCGGACACGCGCGGGATGCTGTTGTCAGGGGGCAACGGGACGTAGCCTTGGCGTGTGGATCGGCGAATCTTCGGGGTCGAGAACGAGTACGGCGTGACGTGTACCTTCCGGGGGCAGCGGCGGCTGTCGCCCGATGAGGTGGCGCGGTACCTGTTCCGGCGGGTGGTGTCGTGGGGTCGCAGCAGCAACGTGTTCCTGCGCAACGGCGCCCGGCTGTACCTGGATGTGGGCAGCCACCCCGAGTACGCCACCCCCGAATGCGACAACGTGCTGGACCTGGTCGCGCACGATAAGGCGGGGGAGCGGATCTTGGAGGGTCTGCTGGTCGATGCGGACCGGCGGTTGCGGGAGGAGGGTATCGCCGGGGATATCTACCTGTTCAAGAACAACACCGACTCGGCCGGCAACTCCTACGGCTGCCACGAGAACTACCTGGTCGGCAGGCACGGCGAGTTCGGCAGGCTGGCCGACATCCTGATCCCGTTCCTGGTTACGCGGCAGGTGATCTGTGGTGCGGGCAAGGTGTTGCAGACGCCGCGGGGGGCGGTGTATTGCGTGTCTCAGCGGGCGGAGCATATCTGGGAGAGTGTGTCGTCGGCGACAACGCGGTCGCGGCCGATTATCAATACCCGCGATGAGCCGCATGCCGATGCGGAGCGGTTCCGGCGGTTGCATGTGATCGTGGGCGATTCGAACATGAGCGAGACCACGACGCTGCTCAAGGTGGGCGCGACCGACCTGGTCCTGCGGATGATCGAGGCCGGGGCGATCATGCGGGACCTGACCCTGGACAACGCGATCCGGGCCATCCGCGAAGTGAGCCACGACATGACCGGCCGCAGCCGGGTCCGGCTGGCCAACGGCCGCGAGATGAGCGCGCTGGACATCCAGTACGAGTACCTGAACCGGGCCAAGGACTTCACCGATAAGAACGGCGCTGACCCGGTGAGCAAGCGGGTGCTGGACATGTGGGAGCGGGCGCTGGGGGCGATCGAGACCGGGAATCTGGATCTGATCGCGCGGGAGATCGACTGGGTGACCAAGTATCAGCTGATCGAGCGGTACCGGGCCCGGCATGACCTGCCGCTGTCCTCGCCCCGGGTCGCTCAGCTGGACCTGGCCTACCACGACGTGCACCGCGGCCGCGGCCTGTACTACCTGCTCCAGCGGGCCGGCGCAGTGGAGCGCGCCGCGCGTGACATCGACATCTTCGAGGCCAAGTCGGTGCCGCCGCAGACCACGCGGGCCAGGCTGCGCGGTGAGTTCATCCGCCGGGCGCAGGAGAAGCGCCGCGACTTCACCGTGGACTGGGTGCACCTGAAGCTGAACGACCAGGCTCAGCGGACCGTCCTGTGCAAGGACCCGTTCCGTTCGGTGGACGAAAGGGTCGAAAAGCTCATAGCGGGTATGTGACACCAAAACTCCCCGAAGCCCGTCCCCCGCTGGTCTACACAACCAGTAGGCTGACTGCGCCTGACGTCCACCACATTTGAGGTTTTCTCATGCGACGCCTTCTAGCGATCACCGTTATTCCCTTGCTGGCCTGCCTGGTCGTGGCCGGCTGCGGCTCGTCGAAACCCAGCGCCAGCGCGGGCTCGACCTCGATCGCCGCCGCCAACTCGAACCCGAACGCGTCCGTCACGGTGGCCGGGGCGTTCGGCACCACGCCGGTCGTGAAGATCCCCAAGCTCGACGCGGACAACAAGCTCACCACCAAGACGGTGATCCAGGGCACCGGCGCCACCGTGACCAAGGCGGACGCGATGGCGGCGAACTTCGTCCTGTACTTCTGGGATGGCAAAACCTCCTCCCTGAAGGCGAATACCTTCACCCAGAACCCGACGGTCATCGGCGGCACCATGCTGCCCGGTCTGGAGACCGCGCTGATCGGCCAGAAGGTCGGCAGCCGGGTGCTGGCCGTGATCCCGCCCGCGGAGGGTTACGGGACCTCAGGGAACTCTCAGCTCGGCATCACCGGCAGCACCACGCTGGTCTTCGTCATCGACGTGCTCAAGTCGTACGCCGACACGGCGTCGGCGACCGGCACCCAGGAATCCAACGGTGGCGGCGCCCTGCCGACGGTCACCGCCCACTCGGGCAGCGCACCGACCATCACCATCCCGGCCGACAAGCCGCCCGCCGCCCTGGTCACCAAGACGCTGATCAAGGGCACCGGACCGAAGATCGCCAAGGGCCAGTACATCATCGCCCAGTACACCGGCTACATTTGGCGGACCAAGAAGGTGTTCGACTCCTCCTGGACGACCGGATCCCCGTTCGGCTTCGTCATCGGCGCGTCGCCGGAACAGGTGATCCCCGGCTGGGACAGCGGCCTGTCCGGCCAGACCGTGGGCAGCCGGGTGATGCTCGTTATCCCGCCGAAGGACGCTTATGGCAGTACCGGGGCGTCCCAGGCCGGCATCAACGGCACGGACACCCTGGTCTTCGTGGTTGACATCATCGACGCCTTCAAGTCCAGCTCCTAAGTCGGCGTCTCCCCGCGCAGCAGCCGGCCGGCGTGCCGGCCGGCCGCTGCTGCCGCGAGGAAATAGGCCGGGTCCTCGGCTAGCCCGCGGCCCATCGTGGACAGCGGCGCTGGACTGGTCCGCAGCGCCTCCGCCAGGCCGTCGACCGGCACGGTGACGATCGCGTGCCGCCTGCCCAGCTGGGCGGCCTCGGCCGCGACCTGGGCCCCGAACGGGCCGGGCAACCTAGGGACGACTACGTCCGCCCGGCCCAGCGCCACCCGCCCGTAAGCGGTCAGGCTGTGATGTGAGATGCCCCGGTGGCGCTCGCGCGGGTCGGCCTCGCTGACCCGCAGGCAGGCTACCGGGCGCCCGCCCAGCGCGGCCACGGCGTTGACCGCCTCGCCCGCCGCCACGCCGGAAAAGCCCCAGCGGGTCCCGGTCCCCAGGTTGCCCGGGCCCTGCGCGACGATCGCGATGTCGGCCCCGAGCACGTGCCGGGCGGCGAGCAACCCGGTGTGGACGGTCACCGTCTCCAGGTCCCCGCCGAACGCCTGCCCGGTGGTCACGGTGGCCGTCAGCCAGCCCGCGTCGGCCAGGGTGGCGCAGGTCCTGGAGAACCAGGCGGGCAGCGCTCCGCCGTCCTGCATGACGTACACGACACGAGGCCGGGAGCTGTGCTCACCACCGGTCCGTTCGGCCTCCTGGAAGACCCCGGCCAGCACGGCCGGGAGCGCTGAGTGCAGGTCGGCCACCACGACCGGCATGGCGCCGATATCGTCCGCGTCCCGCAGCGCATCGTGGTGCGGCGAGCCCTGCTCGTCGGCGCCGGCCACCGTCACCTGCAGCGGCGTGTAGCGGGCCTTGACCAGGTGGCCGGGCAGCGCGGGGTCGGGCGGCAGCCGGTCCGGGATCGCCACCACCAGGGCGTACCCGCCCGTGCCCAGCCCGAGGTCGAGCGCCGTGGTGTTCAGCAGCACGCGGTCACCGGCCTGCGGGAACCCGGTCAGCGCGGGGTAGGCGAGCGCCCGCACCAGCGTGCCCCCCACCGACACATCGACCTCTACCGCGCCCGGCCACTCGCGCCGGGTCTGGCTGACCGTGCCGTTCCGCCATGTGATCACGCCGCGCAGCTTATCCACGGGCAGCGCAGCACTGCGTGCGAGACAATAACCTGGAGCCACCGCAGGGGTTTGGAGGGCCAAGATGTCCAAGCGCAAGACCGAGCGCCTGCTCGGCCTTGTCGTATGCCTCCTGTCCACCCGGCGTTACCTGACCGCGGACCAGATCAGGCAGGCCGTACCCGGGTACCCGGAGCAGGATGAACTGTTCAAGCGGATGTTCGAACGGGACAAGGAAGACCTGCGCGACCTCGGCGTGCCCTTGGAGACCGGGGTCAACCACCCGTTCGACGAGGATCTCGGCTATCGGATCCGTCAGCAGGCCTACGAGCTGCCCGAGTTGCGGCTGGAGGCGGACGAGGCGGCGGTGCTCGGCCTGGCCGCCCGGGTCTGGCAGCGGGCCGAGCTGGCCGGCGCGGCCGCGGGTGCGCTGCTCAAGCTGCGAGCGGCCGGTATGGACGCGGGGGATGATCAGCCTGTTCCGCAAATCATCGAGCCTCGGCTGGGCACCCCGGAACCGGCCTTCGGCCCGCTCTGGGAGGCGGTCAGGGACCGACGGCCAGTGACGTTCAGTTATCGCGCGGCCGGCCGGAGCGAACCGCAGCGGCGTGAACTCGAACCGTGGGGTGTGGCGAACCGGCACGGCCGCTGGTACGTGGCGGGCTGGGACCGTGGCCGCGATGCGACCCGAGTGTTCCGGCTCGGGCGGATAGCGGGCGCGGTGAAGTTCTGCGGACCGCCGGGCAGCGTGACCGTGCCGGACCGCACCGACGTGCGCGAGATAGTCCGGGACTGGGATTCGACGCCCGCGCGCGAACACACCGCGGTGCTGCGGGTCCGGTCCGGCCGTGGCGTCGGCCTGCGCCAGCACGCCGTCTCGGTGCGGGCCGACGAGACCGGGGCGCCCGGCTGGGACCTGATCACCACCCGCTTCGGCGACGTCGGATCGTTCGCCGACTACGCCGCGGAATTCGGCCCCGACGCTGTGGTCCTCGACCCGCCCGACCTGCGCGAAGCCGTCATCGCCCGGCTCAAGGGGGTACTGGCATGACCGCCGTGACCTCAACCGAGCGGCTGCAGCGGCTGCTGGCCCTGGTGCCGTACGTGGTCAGCCGGAAGGTGGTCGGGCTGGCCGAGACGGCCGCGGCCTTCGGGGTCAGCGAGCGCGAACTGGTCGACGACCTGAACCTGCTGTGGTGCGTGGAGCTGCGGGCACCCGATCCTTACTGCCCGATCGACCTGTCCTACGAGGGCGGCGAGATCGTGGTCAGCCAGGCCGAGTCCATGGGGCGTCCGCTGCGCCTCGCGGTCGACGAGGCCAGCGCGCTGCTGGTCGCGCTGCGGATGCTGGCCGAGCTGCCGGGGCAGGAGGACCGGTCGGCCATGTCCCGGCTGATCGCCAAGCTGGAAGCCGCGGCGGGGGAGGCCGCCTCGGTGAGCGCCCAGGTCGCCGTCCAGGTCGACCTGCAAGGTGACGGAACCGAGGGCCTGACCACCCAGATCCACGCCGCCATCGCCGCCGGGCGGCGGCTGCACCTGCGTTACTACGTGCCGGACCGGGACGAGGCGACCGAGCGCGACGTGGACCCGATGCGCATTCTGGTCGTGGAGGGGCGGCCCTACCTGGAGAGCTGGTGCCTGCGCGCGGAGGGGATGCGGCTGTTCCGGCTGGACCGGGTGCTGCAGCTGACCGTGCTCGACCAGGCCGCGGCGCCGCCGCCGGAGGCCGCCCCGGTCGACGTGGATCAGGGCCTGTTCCGGCCGTCGCCCGATGACGTGCACGTGGAACTCGAGCTGTCCGCCGAGGGGCGCTGGGTGGCCGAGTACTACCCCTGCGAGTCGGTGTCGGAGCTGCTCGACGGGCGGCTCCGGGTGGTGCTCCGGACCCCGGATACCGGCTTGGTGCGACGGCTGGCCATGCGGCTCGGCGAGGACGGCCGGGTCATCGCGCCCCCTTCGCTGGTGGCGGAGATCCGTGAGGCGGCCACCGAGGCCCTGGCCAACTACGTTGTATAGTCGGCCGTCGATCCTCGGCGGCCAGCTCAAACCGCCTGTGGTGCCCTGCCGTGTAGACTCAGGGCCAACAAAGACGTCTCCGGCGCTACAAAGGAACCGACATGTTTGGTGACCTGTTCGACAGCCCATGGAAGATCCTGATCGTCGCTGTCGTGCTCATCGTGCTGTTCGGGTCGACGAAGCTGCCCCGCGCGGCTCGTTCGCTGGGCCAGTCGATGCGCATCTTGAAGAAGGAAGTTCAGGGTCTGCACGAGGATGATGTAGAGCCGGGCAGCCCCGCTCAGGCCTCGGCCGACGCGCCCGCCACGTTCCCGTCGGCCCAGCTGACCGCCGCGCCGCAGCCGAACCAGCAGGACCAGATCGACGCCCTCCAGCAGCAGATCCGCGACCTGCAACGGGCCGCCGCGATGGACCCGGCTCCGGCCGAGGTGCAACGCACCCAGCAGCCCACCTAACCGCTGGTCAGGAAGAGGTAGCGGCGGGAGGCAGCGATGGCGAAGCTCCCAGGCGCCATTCAGGGTGCCCGGATCGTGGGTGAGAAGTTCGTCCACGCTCAGCGCCAGCAGAATCCCGAGGGCCGGATGCCCTTGATGGACCACATCCGGGAGCTGCGCAACCGGGTGGTCAAGATCATCCTCGCTCTTGCCTTGGGCATGGTCGTCGGGTTCATCTTCTTCCACTGGGAGTTCGACAAGATCGAAGCGCCGTTCTGCGCGGCCAAGATCCACGGCCTGACCGGCTGCAAGGTGGTCGGCGATCAGCTGGTCGCCCCCGCCATCCTTGATCCCTTCTACCTCCGCGTGAAGATCGCCTTCGCCGTCGGGCTGATCCTGAGCTGCCCGGTCTGGCTGTACCAGATCTGGGCCTTCGTCGCCCCCGGCATGTACAGCAGGGAGAAGCGCTGGACGTACACGTTCGTCGGCGCCGCGGTGCCGCTGTTCGTCGGCGGCGCGATCCTGGGCTACACGGTGATGCCCAGAGGGCTGCAGTACCTGTTGGGTCTGACTCCCGCCGGCGTGGTGAACCTGCCCAGCACCGACACCTACCTCAGCTACGCGCTGCTGATGCTGGTCGGGTTCGGCCTGTGCTTCGAGGTGCCGTTGTTCCTGGTCGGGCTCAACATGGTCGGCGTCTTGACTCACGCCCGGTTCAAGAAGTGGCGCCGGGTGATGATCTTCAGCGTGTTCCTGTTCGCCGGCATCGCCTCGCCGAGCCCGGATCCGATCACCATGCTGTTGCTGGCCGGGCCCTGCGTGGTGCTCGTCGAGGTGGCCGAGATCATCGTGTGGGCGAATGACCGGCGCCGGGCGCGGCTGCACCCCGACCCCTATGCAGGCCTGGCCGACGACGAGCTGTCTCCCCTCGAGCTCGGCGACACCGAGGACACCAGCAGGTTCAACTGACGGCCGGCTCCCAGCCCACTCTAGGCTGTGACTCATGACCACTCCGGCGGAACGGTACGCCGCGTCCCGCGAACGGCAGTCTGATCCGGAGTTCGCCGCCTTCCGCGGGCTCTACGACTTCGGCTTCGACGACTTCCAGGTCGACGCGTGCCGCGCGCTGGGCAGCGGTCACGGCGTGCTGGTCGCCGCGCCCACCGGATCGGGCAAGACCGTGGTCGGCGAGTTCGCCGTGCACCTGGCGCTGGCTCAGGGCCGCAAGTGCTTCTACACCACGCCGATCAAGGCGCTGTCCAACCAGAAGTACACCAACCTGGTCCGCCGCTACGACCAGGCCACCGTGGGCCTGCTCACCGGAGACAACAGCATCAACGGCGAGGCGCCGGTGGTGGTGATGACCACCGAAGTGCTGCGGAACATGCTGTACACCGGGTCGCCGACCCTGGCGGCCCTGGGCTATGTCGTGCTCGACGAGGTGCACTACCTGGCCGATTCCTCTCGTGGCGCGGTGTGGGAGGAAGTGATCATCCACTTGCCCGAGTCGGTACGCGTAGTGGCGCTGTCCGCGACCGTGAGCAACGCCGAGGAGTTCGGCGAGTGGCTGGATCAGGTCCGCGGCGGGACCACCGTCATCGTGGACGAACACCGGCCGGTGCCGCTCTGGCAGCACGTGCTGGCCGGGAACCGGCTGTACGACCTGTTCACCGACGACGACCACACCCGGGTCAACCCTGAGCTGCTCCGGGTGGCGCAGCGTGACACCTGGATCGAGCGCAAGGCCCCGCCGCGGCCCGGCCGGGGCGGCCGCCGCCCGCGCCGGTTCCCGCTGGCCTACCGGCCCGACGTGATCTCCCGGCTGGACGCCAGCGGGCTGCTGCCCGCGATCACCTTCATCTTCAGCCGGGCCGGGTGTGACGCGGCGGTTCAGCAGTGCCTGGCCGCGGGACTGCGGCTCACCACGCCCGAAGAGGCCGAGGTGATCCAGCGGACCGCGGAGCGCCGCACCGCGGACATCCCGCCCGAGGACCTGACCGTCCTGGGCTACGGCGAGTGGCTGGACGGGCTGCGGCGCGGCATCGCGGCCCACCACGCCGGAATGCTGCCCGCGTTCAAGGAGGTAGTCGAGGAACTCTTCGCCGCCGGCCTGGTCCGCGCGGTGTTCGCTACCGAGACGCTCGCGCTCGGCATCAACATGCCGGCCAGGACGGTGGTCATCGAGAAACTCGACAAGTGGAACGGGGAGACCCACGCCAACCTGACCGCCGGGGAGTACACCCAGTTCACCGGGCGCGCCGGGCGGCGTGGCATCGACGTGGAGGGCCATGCGGTCGTGCTGTGGCAGCCGGGGATGGACCCCGGGGCGGTGGCGGGCCTGGCCAGCACCCGTACTTACCCGCTGAACTCCAGCTTCCGGCCCTCTTACAACATGGCCGTCAACCTGACCGGCTGGGCGGGCCGGGCCCGGGCCGCGGCGCTGCTGGAGTCCTCGTTCGCGCAGTTCCAGGCCGACCGCGGCGTGGTCGGCCTGGCCCGGCAGGTCCGCAAGAACCGCCAGGCGATGGCCGACCTGGCTGAGGCGATGACCTGCGACAAAGGCGACTTCGCCGAGTACGCGCAGCTGCGCCGGACCTTGTCGGTCCGCGAGGGTGATCTGTCCCGGGCCCGGGCCAGTTCCCGGCGCGCCGAGGCGGCCCGGTCACTGGGCCTGCTGCGCCCTGGCGACATCATCCGCGTGCCCGGCGGCAGGCGGGCCGGCCTGGCCGTCGTCCTGCAGCCCGGCCTGCACCAGGCTCGCGGGGCCAACGGCGGCCGCGGAGCTAACGGCGGCCGCGGCCCGGCCGGCCGCGAGGGCGGCGGACACCGGACCCCCGCGGACCGCGAGAACGGGCGGCCCGCCGGTCCCGGGCCGCTCGTGCTCACCGAAGGACGGCAGGTCAAGCGGCTGGCCGTGGCCGACTTCCCGGCGCCACCCGAGGTCATCGACAAGATCCGGATCCCCAACTGGTTCAGCCCGCGATCGCCGGAGCACCGCAAGGACCTCGCGGCCACGATGCGCAACCGGCTGGCCGGCCGGGGCGGCTCGGAAGGGGCCGGCCGGAGCCGAGTCCGGCACGCGGACGACGAGTACGCCGAACTCGACGACGGGCCGCAGGAGGTGGCCGAGCTTCGCCGGCGCCTGCGGCGGCATCGGTGCCATGACTGCCCGGACCGCGAGGACCATGCCCGGTACGCCGAGCGCTACTTCCGGCTGGCCCGCGAGACCGACGCGCTCGAGCACCGCGTGGCGGGCCGGTCGCACGTGATCGCCCGCACCTTCGACCGGGTGTGCCGCGTCCTGGAGCGGCTCGGTTATCTGGCCGGTGACACGGTCACCCCGGACGGGCGTCGGCTGGCGGGCCTGTACAGCGAGCTCGACCTGCTGGCCGCCGAGTGCATGCGCCGCGGTCAGTGGGACGGCCTGTCCCCGGCCGAACTCGCCGCCTGCGTGTCAGCCCTGTCCTTCCAGTCGCGGCAGCCGGACGACACACAGCCACCGCGGCTGCCCAAGGGCCGCGCGCCAGAGGTGCTGGCCAACATGGTCCGGACCTGGGGCGAGCTCGACCAGCTGGAGAAGGACAACGACCTGTCGTTCCTGCGCGCGCCGGACTTCGGCTTTGCCTGGGCCGCCTACCGCTGGGCCCGCGGCGTCAAGCTGGAGACCGTCCTCGACGAATCCCCGGACCTAACCCCCGGCAACTTCGTCCGCGCGGTCAAGCAGCTCATCGACCTCCTAGACCAGATCGCCGCCGCCCCCGCCGCCGCCGCGCCCGCCCCCGTTGCCGCCGCGGCCGCCGCCGCCGCGCCCGCGCCCGCCACCGTCGCCGCCCGCACGCCGCGCAGCCTGTCCGCGACCGCTCGGTCCGCGATCGACGCCATGCGCCGCGGCGTGGTCGCCTACTCGACCGTCGCCGACTAGCTTCCCGTGGAAGCCGTCCCGCAGCTGCCGCTTGACCGCACCATCTGCATTGATCAACATTGTCTATGGGTTACTGGCCCCATTGGCATTGGTGTTGATACACCGCTGCCCGCTAACCTGGGAAGCCTCACCAGGGAGGTGTCATGCCATTGACTAGCACGGATACTAATCTCACGCGCCCGGCGGCGCCCGCCGGGACGTGTCCGGACCGCCTTGTGCGTGCCGTCCGCGCCGAAGTCCGCCTAGCCCTGGGCTGGCAGAAGACCGCCGATCGCGTGGCCCGCGCGCTGCGCGTCGACCTTCCCGATCCCGCGGACCTGCTCCCCGCCGAGCTGCGCCGCGGCGACCCGGCCTGCTATCAAAGTCACCTGCTCTACAGCGAGCCCGACGGGTCGTTCTCGGTTGCGGCCATGGTCTGGCTGCCCGGGCAGCAGACGGTCATTCACGATCACGTGGCCTGGTGTGTCACCGGCGTGTTGCAGGGCCGCGAGTACGAGGAGATCTTCACCCTGGCCGACGACGCCCAGGCCCTCCGCCTCGCCGCCCGCAACGTCAACCAGCCCGGCTCGGTGAGCGGCTTCGCCCCGCCCGGCGACATCCACCGTGTCCGCAACACCGGCGACACCGTGGCCATCTCGATGCACATCTACGGCGCGGACATCTCCCTCCTCGGCAACAGCATCCGCCGCGAGTACACCCTCCCCATTCACCCCTAGCCCCCCCGCGACCCGGCCGCGTCCGCTGCGCCCGCCCGGCCAAAACCGCATCCCCGGCCCGGCTTCCCATCCCGCAGGCATGACGCGAACACCGGAGCGGGACTATCATGATCATGAAGGCTTTTATATGGCATAGCACTGAAAATCCTTCATGATCATGGAAATCAGGCGATCCCCTGACCACCCGGCCTGGCCGGCCAGGCCGCTGGCCGTAGCACTTCCACAGCGGACGAACCTGTAGCCACGTTGTTAATAATCGACGCGCGCTTTCTGGCCCGATGACTCATCGACCCGCAGCTCAGAGCGGTTACCGCCGACCGCCCGTGAGCGTTGAGGCTGGTGGGTTTTCGGGGCCGCTGGTAGCAGCCCGCTGTTTCCGGTGAGCCCCGCCCTGGCTTTGCCGCCGCAATGATGCGCCACAGGCGTCGGCGCCGACTTAACGACGTCGCTGCCACAACGACGCGCACCTGACGACGGCGCTGCCACAACCACGTCGTTCAGCAGGAGCCATCCGAGGCGCGCCACAACACGTCGTTCGACAGGGGCCGCGCCACAACCACGTCGTTCAACAGGGGCCATCCGAGGCGCGCGCCACACTGAACGGCCGCCGCAGCACGCACCACGGCCCGTTCGGGCAAAAGATCTTGAATTCCAGCCTTGCGTTCCGATCGATGCCGATATATCGTTAACCTAACGGTAAAGATCGGAAACCGATCTAGACATCTTTAAGGAGTAACGCAATGCATAACGAAGCATGGGGAGATCCCCGAGAAGGACGCCATGGTCACGTGCGAGGGCGCGCCCGGATGCGCGGCGGCCCCGGACCGTGGGGCCAGGGCCCCGGCCCGTTCCCGTTCGAAGGGCGTGGCGGCGGGCCGTTCGGGCCGCCGAGGTTCCGTGGTCCCGGCGGGCGCGGGCCGCGCGTGCGGCGCGGTGACGTCCGGGCCGCCATCCTCGACCTGCTGGCCGAGGGCGGCGCGGAGGCCCGGCCGTACAACGGCTACCAGCTCATCCAGGAGATCGGCGAGCGCACGCAGGGCGTGTGGCGGCCGAGCGCGGGGTCGGTGTATCCGGCGCTACAGCAGCTGGAGGACGAGGGCCTGATCACGGCGGCGGCCGGCGAGGACCGCAGGCGGAACTTCACGCTGTCCGACGAGGGCCGGGCCTACGTCCAGGCCCACGCCGACGAGCTCAAGGCGTCCTGGGACGCCGTGACCGGCAGCGTGGACGACGCCGCGGTCCAGATGCACAACCTGTCCCGCACCGTGGCCATGGCCACCGTCCAGGTGGCTCAGGCCGGCACGCCGGCCCAGGTCCAGCAGGCCAGTAAGGTCCTGGCCGACACCCGTAAGGCCCTGTACCGTATCCTCGCGGCAGACGACGAGGACACGGAGCAGGACACCCAGGGGTGACGAAGGCCATCGAGGTCAGCGCGCTGACCAAGAAGTACGGGGAGATCGATGCCGTCCGCGGCATCGACTTCGAGGTGGCTGCCGGGGAGACGTTCGGGTTTCTCGGCCCGAACGGCGCCGGCAAGTCCACCACGATCAAGATTCTGTGCACCCTGGCGGATCCCACCTCGGGGTCCGCTAGGGTCGCCGGTCACAACGTGGTCAGGGAACGGGACACCGTCCGGCGCAACATCGGCCTGGTATTCCAGGACACCACCCTGGACAGCTATCTGACCGGCGAGCAGAACCTGCGCTTCCACGCCGACCTGTACGGGGTGCCGAAGAGCGCTTTTCAAGCCAGGATGCGCCAGGTGCTGGAGATGGTGGGCCTGTGGGACCGGCGCGACAGCGTGGTGGCGACCTACTCCGGTGGGATGCAGCGGCGGCTGGAGATCGCCCGCGGCCTGCTGCACGCGCCCCGGGTGCTGTTCCTCGACGAACCCACCGTGGGCCTGGACCCGCAGACCCGGGTCTCGATCTGGGATTACATCAACGAGCTGAAGCAGCGTGAGGACATCACCATCTTCCTCACCACGCACTACATGGACGAAGCTGAGAACTGCGACCGGATCGCCATCATCGACCACGGCCAGATCGTCGCGATCGACACGCCTGAGGCGCTCAAGGCGTCCATCGGCAAGGACCGGGTGCAGATCAGCACCGCCGATGACCAGGCGGCGATCAAGGCGCTGGACGAGGTGTTCGGCCTCGAGGCAGGCGTGCACGAAGGCCTGGTGACGTTCTCCGTCGAGTCCGGCGAGCACTTCGTGCCGCAACTGTTCGCGCACCTGCCGGTCGGTATCCGCTCGGTGAGCGTGGCCCGGCCCTCCCTGGACGACGTGTTCATGTCCTACACGGGCAAGACGATCCGTGATGCCGAGGCCTCGATCGGCGACCGCAACCGCCGGATCGCGACCAGGTTCGGCCGACGATAAGCAGGCGACGACAAGCAGGCGACGACAAGCGGAATGGGTGACGCTGTGGCGACCAAGGTTGCACCTGAGGCCGACGAACTGGCCCTGACCAAGGCGATCAGGGTGGCCGTGCCCGAGCGCAGCGTGCGGCACGACCTGCGTGCGGTCAGCATCGTCTGGCGCCGCGAGCTGATCAGGTTCCGCAGCGACCGGCTGCGCGCGGTCACCTCCCTGGTCCAGCCGGTGCTGTTCCTGTTCGTGCTCGGTACCGGCCTGTCCCGGCTCGCCTCCCACGGCCTGCCCGCCGGAGTGGACTTCAGGACGTTCATCTACCCGGGCGTGCTGGCCATGTCGGTCCTGTTCACCTCGATCTTCTCGGCCGCCTCGATCGTCTGGGACCGGGAGTTCGGGTTCCTGCGCGAGATGCTGGTCGCGCCGGTCCGGCGGTGGTCCATCGTGGTCGGCAAGACCCTGG
Organism: uncultured Actinomycetes bacterium; assembly: GCA_963787645.1. Classification (GTDB taxonomy): domain Bacteria; phylum Actinomycetota; class Actinomycetes; order Streptosporangiales; family Streptosporangiaceae; genus Palsa-504. The sequence continues at coordinate 875,189 of CAWBDS010000002.1, forward strand.
GCGGCGCCACGGTCGCCACCTTCCAGGGCATCATCTTCCTGGCCCTGGCGGGTGTCGCCCACGTACCCTACAACCCGTTGCTACTGCTCACCCTGGTCGGGGAACTGCTGCTGCTGTCGTTCACGCTGACCGCGTTCGGGGTCATGATGGCCGCCCGGATAAAGCAGATACAGGCGTTCATGGCGCTCACCCAGTTGTTCGTGTTGCCATTGTTTTTCCTGTCCGGTGCGCTCTACCCGCTGAACGGCCTGCCCGCCTGGCTGACCGTGCTGACCCGGATCGACCCGCTGACCTACATCGTCGACCCGATGCGGGCCGCGGTGTTCGGCCACCTGTCGGTCAGCCCGGTGGCCGTGCACGCCCTGAGCCCCGGCATCACGTGGTTCGGCTGGGTTGTCCCACTAGGACTATCCCTAACCATGGTGGCCGTCATGGGACTGGCCATGCTCATCATCGCGATAGCCGAGTTCCGGAAGACCGAATAACCGCGCCACCCGCAATGTGGCATTACCCCGCCGCATTAGTAAGCGCCCGCTGATCATTCTCCTGAATTTTGCCCTCGCCAATAACGAAAGGCACCTCAACAAACCCTAAGAATCTCCGCTCAAAGCAACTTCCGATTGCCCGGCGTCACCACTGGATACAAAATGCATTCAGAGCCCGCCCAGAGCCCCAGGAGCGCCAGCGGTCCGTCCGGCCGGCCACGCTCGCGGTTCAGTGGCCCGTAACTTGGCCAACCAACCCCCGTTGCGAATTAACTGCGCCCTAGCCCAACCAGCCAAATTTCCACCCCACCAAAACGCACGTGCACAGAAGTTGGCCGTAGCCAGAACCAGGCCAACGGCGAGATGAGCCACCCGGCAGAGGGCCACGCGGGGGCTCCGGGAGGTCATCCCCGGAAAAGCACTGCGAGCCCCCGGTGAGCCCGCCAAAAGGCGGGCGAACATAGGGCGACGCCGGGTGGCTACGGGGGCAAACCACCCGGCGTCGCGATCATCGGCGTTCCGACGGGGGCCCGGAACGCCGGCAGCGGCGCTCCGACGGGGGACCAGAGCACCGATATGAATGCTACACGGAAACACCCCCTAGTGTGTCAAGACCCAATTACAACGAGATCTCTGCGAGGGCCTGACCTTCGGAATCAGTTGTCGCCGCCGCCCGGTCCCGCGGACCGATGGCCGTTATCCGAGGATGGGCCAGCCGGATCACGCGCGGCGGGCAGGTTGGGCTGGTACTCCATGAAGCCGCGCGTGTTGCTGGGCTCCCGGCCGCCGTTGGCGAACACCACGGCGAAATACGGAATGAAGATAGCTCCGGCGGCGGGTATGACCGTGAGCCAGCCCAGGTGATTGACGAACATAACCACGGCGATTAGGAAGCAGGCCGCCCGGATACCCATCATCAGCAGGTAGCGGCGCTGCCGGAAGTTGATGTCGTCGGACCGCGAGCGCTGTGCCTGCGTCACCATGTGTACCTGCGGCCGACCGCGGCCAGCGTGACTCAACCTCACCCCCCCACGGTATGCCCGCCTGACCAGCGCTCGCGACCCGGTACCCGTGGATCCGGCGCGTCGGACAACCGGCCGCTCAGCTGGCCTGGCTCACCGACGACATGTTGAAGCCCTCGACCCGCACCGGCGGCATCGCGGCGCGGTTGAAGTAGTCGCCCCATTCGCGCGGCAGGGTCGGCCCCGTCCCGCCGACTTCCAGCAGCCGCCCGAGCATGCCCACCGGCGACTCGTTGAACCGGAAGTTGTTCACCGCGCCGACCACCTCGCCGTGTTCCACCAGGTACACCCCGTCTCGGGTCAGCCCGGTGAGCAGCAGGACCTGCGGGTCGACCTCCCGGATGTACCACAGGCAGGTCAGCAGCAGCGCGCGATCGGTGGACGCGATCATCTCCTGCATGGTCGGCGCCCCAGGTGCCGAAGTGGCGAAGATCAGGTTGTCTATGGCCGGCGTGACCGGCAGCCCGGCCAGGGCCGCGGAGTGCCGCGAGGAGTGCAGCGTGGCCAGCGTCCCGTCCTGGATCCACGCGGTGGGGTTCAGCGCGAGCCCGTTGTCGAACACCGAGGAGTCGGGTCCGGACGCGTGCGTGACCACGAACGACGGGCAGCGCAGACCGGGGGCGGCCGGGTCGCTGGACAGCGTGACGGGCTGGGTCGACAACCGATCGCCGACCCGCGTCCCGCCGCCGGCCTTGCTGAACACCGTCCGCCCGTCGGCGGCGTCCTTGGCCCCGGCCGACCAGTACAGGTAGATCAGCAGGTCCGACACGGCGGTGGGCGGCAGCAGCGTCTCGTACCGGCCCGCGGGCAGCGGGACCGAGCGCTTGGCCCAGTCCAGCTGCTCGCCGAGTGAGGCGTCCAGGCCCGCGATGTCCACGTCGGTGAAGTCGCGGGTGGCGGCGCCGATCCACGACGAACGGGTCAGGTCGGCCGATTTCGCGTTCAGCTCGACCCGCCCGGTCGGCTGGTCGTACCGCAGCCGCAGCCCGCGCGAGGTCCCCAGGAACGTGCTGACCAGGTCGTGCTCGGCGAATCCGTACAGCTTGCGGTCCGCGGCCTGGGCCTCGCGCAGCGTCTCGCCCAGGGCGGCCGCGAACTCGCGCAGCACGCCGATCTCGGTCCGGCCTGGTTCGGAGTCCCAGCCTGGTTCGTCATTTTTTCTTCCGAACGATCCGGCCTCGTCGGGCCCGGCCAGCTGCGCGGCATCCTCGGCGGGCGTGGCCTGGGTGGCGGCGTGCTCGGCCTCACGGACCACGGCCTCGATCTGGTCGGGGCCGATCCCGGCCCGGGAGATGATGCCCGCCGCGGCGCCCTCGGCCCGGCGGTCGATGGCGATGACGGTGAGCTGGCGTGAACTGGACACGCCGTTGGTAGTCAGCGTGTTGGCCGCCCAGCGCAGGTTGGCGCTGGAGCTCTCCTCGGCGATCACCACGCAGTCGTCGGACCGGCTGACGGCCAGGGCCCGCTCGACGGCCTCCTGGGTATTCACTGGCCCTCCTCGATCGTGTTGAGGATCCGTATCCCGCGCAGCAGCGCGGCCGGACAGCCGTGGCTGACCGGGGCGACCTGGCCGGGCTGGCCCTTGCCGCAGTTGAATGCCCCGCCCAGCACGTAGGTCTGCGGGCCGCCGACGGCTTCCATGGCGCCCCAGAAGTCGGTGGTGGTGGCCTGGTAGGCCACGTCCCGGAGCTGGCCGGCCAGCCTGCCGCTCTTGATCTTGAAGAACCGCTGGCCGGTGAACTGGAAGTTGTACCGCTGCATGTCGATCGACCAGCTCTTATCGCCGAGGATGTAGATGCCGTCCTCCACCCCGGAGATCAGGTCCTGGGTCGACGGGCCGCCCGCCGGGGCCGGCTGAAGCGACACGTTCGCCATTCGCTGCAGCGGGATGTGGTTCGGGCCGTCGGAGAAGGCGCAGCCGTTGGAGCGCCCGAAGCCCTGGCTGCGCGCCATCCGCCGGTCCAGCTGATAGCCGGTCAAGGTGCCGTCGGTGATCAGGTCCCAGGACTGCCCGGCCACGCCCTCGTCGTCGTAGCCGATGGTGGACAGGCCATGCTCCACGGTGCGATCCCCGGTGACATGCATGACGCCCGATCCGTACTTCAGGCTGCCGAGTTTGTCCGGCGTCGCGAACGAGGTGCCGGCGTAGGCGGCCTCGTAGCCGAGCGCCCGGTCCAGCTCGGTGGCGTGGCCGATCGACTCGTGGATGGTGAGCCACAAGTTGGACGGGTCGATCACCAGGTCGTAGTGCCCGGCCTGGACCGACGGCGCCGCCAGCTTGGCCGCCAGCAGCTCGGGCAGTTCGGCCAGTTCCGCATCGAAATCCCAGCCGGTGCCGGTCAGGTACTCATAGCCTCGCCCGACGGGCGGGGCGAGGGTCCGCATGGTGTCGAACCGCCCGTCGTCGGTGACCGCGACGGCGTTGATCACCGGGGCCAGCCGGACCCGCTGCTGGGTCGCGGCGGTCGAGCCGTCGGCGTAGAACTTGCACTCCCGGATCTGCTGCAGCGCCGCGTCCACGTGGCTGACCGCGTCGTGGCGGAGCAGCGCCGCGCTCCACTCGGCCAGCAGGGCCACCTTGTCCGCGACGCTGACCGTGAACGGATCGATCTCGTAGGCCGATACCCAGCTCACCTCGCCGTAGCCGGGCTCGGGGGCGAGCTCGATGGGCTCGGTGTTCATGGCCGCCGCCACCTTGGCCACCTCGACGGCCTGCCGGGCCGCATCCGCGGCGGCGTCGGTGGTCAGGTCGACCGCCGAGGCGAAGCCCCAGGTTCCGTCCACGATGACCCGGACGGCCAGGCCGGTGTCGTCCGCGTCGAACATCGTCTGCGGGGTCCCATCGGACAGCCCGATCTGCTGACCTCGCAGGCGCTCGGCCCGGAAGTCGGCGTGCTGAGCCCCGAGGGCCTTGGCCTGGGCCAGGGCCGCGTCCGCCAGCTCGCGCAGCGGCAGGGCGGTGAACTCGGGGTCGATCTGAAGTTCTCGATCATTCACGACACCAAAACCTATCTCAACGGTTTCTCACCCACGTCGCAGCGTTCTCGTCAGGCGCAGTTCTCGCCAGAAGCAGGGGGCCGCGATCGGCCTCGAACGTGGTGAATCCCGGGTTCCACCACCCTCTAGCGTGGTGGATTCCCGGATCCACTCCGCTGCGTACGGGCCCGGGATCCGTCCGCTGCTGCGATACCCTCGGTGAGCCGAGGAGAGGGGTGAGCATGGGACGTTCGGTGCTGGTGACCGGCGGAAACCGGGGCATCGGGCTGGCCATCGCGCGGCGACTGGCCGCCGACGGTGACAGCGTCACGGTGACCTCGCGCTCGGGGGACCCGGTGGACGGGCTCGAGGTGGTCCGCTGCGACGTGCGCGACGCGGCGTCGGTCGACGCGGCGTTCGGCGAAGTGGAGCAGGGCCAAGGGCCGGTCGAGATCCTGGTCGCGAACGCCGGGGTGACCCGTGATCAGTTGCTCGCGCTGCTCAGCGAAGAGGACTTCGAGCTGGTCCTGGACACCAACCTGGTCGGCGCCTATCGCGCGGCCAAGCGGGCCGTGCGCGGCATGATGAGGATGCGGCGCGGACGGCTCATCTTCATCTCCTCGGTGGTGGGCCTGTACGGCTCGGCCGGTCAGGCCAACTACGCGGCCTCCAAGGCCGGGCTGGTCGGCATGGCCCGGTCGCTGGCCCGTGAGCTCGGCTCCCGTGGCATCACGTCCAACGTGATCGCCCCGGGGTTCGTGGACAGCGACATGACCGCCGGGCTGTCGCAGGACCGCAAGGCGGCCATCTTGTCGGCCGTACCGCTGGCCAGGTTCGCGGCCGCGGACGAGGTGGCCGCGGCTGTGGCGTTCCTGGCCGGGCCGGACGCGGGCTACATCACCGGCGCGGTCATCCCGGTGGACGGCGGGCTGGGGATGGGGCACTAACCGGGAACGTCTCCCGAGCGAACGGAGTACTGATGGGAATCTTGGCGGGCAAGCGGATCCTGGTGACCGGGGTCATCACCGACGCCTCGATCGCGTTCCATGTGGCCCGGGTGGCCCAGCAGGAGGGCGCGAGCGTGGTGCTGACCGGGTTCGGCAGGCTGAGCCTGGTGGAGCGGATCGCCAAGCGGCTGCCCGCTCCGCCGCCGGTCCTCGAGCTGGACGTGACCAGCGAGGAGCAGCTCGACTCGCTCGCCGAACGGGTATCGGAGCACGTAGACGGCCTGGATGGCGTGCTGCACGCGATTGCGTACGCCAACCCGGACGAGGCGCTCGGCGGGAACTTCCTGCGCACCAGGTGGGCCGACGTGGCCACCGCGGTCCAGGTCTCGACGTACTCGCTGAAGGCAGTGACCATGGCCGCCCTGCCCCTGATGGGCGGGGGCGGTTCGGTGGTGGGCCTGGACTTTGACGCGAGCGTGGCCTGGCCCGGGTATGACTGGATGGGCGTGGCCAAGGCCGGCCTGGAGTCATGCGCCCGGTACCTGGCTCGTGACCTGGGCCCGCAGCGGGTGCGGGTCAACCTGGTCGCGGCGGGCCCGCTGCGGACCATGGCCGCCAAGTCGATCCCGGGCTTCGACAAGTTCGAGGGCGTGTGGGGCGAGCGCGCTCCGCTCGGCTGGGACATCACCGAGCCCGAGCCGGTCGCACGGGCCTGCGTCGCGCTGCTGTCCGACTGGTTTCCCGCCACCACCGGAGAGATCGTGCACGTGGACGGCGGCGTCCACGCGATGGGCGCCTGATGCCCCCCGCCGCCGCAGGCGGCCAGGCCAACACAGCCGCAGGCGGCCAGGCCAACACCGCCGCAGGCGGCCAGGCCAACACCGAGTACGTCCTGACCCTGGCCTGCCCGGACCGCGTTGGGATCGTGCACGCGGTTGCCGCGTACCTGCACCAGGCCGGCTGCAACGTGCTGGACAGCCAGCAGTTCGGCGACCGGACCGCGGGCCAGTTCTTCATGCGGGTCCACGTGGAGAGCCTGCAGCCCGAGGCCACCACCTACCGGGACCTGCACACCGGGTTCAGCCCGGTGGCGACCGAGTTCGCCATGGACTGGGAACTGCATGACACCGCGGTCCAGCCCCGGGTGCTGATCATGGTGTCCAAGGCCGGGCACTGCCTGAACGACCTGCTGTACCGGCGGGCCGCCGAGTCGCTGCGCATCGACGTGCCGCTGGTGGTCGGCAACCATCCCGGCCTGGCCCCGCTCGCGGCGGCGCACGGGGTCGCCTTCGAGCACGTACCCGTCGACTCGCATGATCCGCTGGCCGTCCAGCGGGCCGAGGGGCGCCTGCTGGATCTGGTCGGCGAGCTGAGCATCGACTTGGTGGTGCTGGCCCGTTACATGCGTATCCTGTCGCCCGAACTGTGCGCCAAGCTGCCCGGCCGCATCATCAACATTCATCACTCGTTCCTGCCCAGCTTCAAGGGCGCGCGGCCCTATCACCAAGCGCACGCCCACGGCGTGAAGCTGATCGGCGCGACCGCACACTACGTCACCGCCGACCTGGACGAGGGTCCGATCATCGAGCAGGAAGTGGCCCGGGTCGACCACACCGGCAGCCCGGAAGACCTGGCGGCCATCGGCCGGGACGCCGAGCGGATCGCGCTGGCCCGCGCCGTGCGCTGGCACGCTGAGCACCGCATCCTGCTGCACGGCCGCCGCACGGTCATCTTCCGCTGACCACCGCCCTGTTCCGCCGGCGGCCCATTCCGCATGAACCCGCGCGTCAGCTACCTACCGTAGCTATTCGTCTACTCATCGCTATAGAGTTACGCTTAGTAGTCACCGGCGGGGAGGGTGGCCGGGAGCCCGGGGCGTCACGGGGGTGTGACCTCGCCGACGTTCTTGGCGGCGGCGGGAGCCGCGGACGGAGATTCTGCGGTCAGACGCCGCCTGCGCGGCAAGCCTTCGCGCATCCGAGGTCCGTTGAGCCTGCCGTGACTAGGGTTAACAAAAGTTACTAGATCCGGAAATGTCCCGATGCCATCGAAGACGTGGCGGGACGTGGTCCCCAAGGGATTGATGGCAAGTTGTGACTTTTTTGCCTGGAGATCGATGCAATATGGAACTTACGCTTCCGCTAACTCATAACACCGGTAACTGACCGGCCGGCTCAGCATGGGCCGGCGTGGATGTGCCGGGGAGACGGGCCGTACCAGTACTCGGGGGGATTGCGACCCAGTGCCCCCGAGACGGTGGCGGAGCGGATCACCGGCGAACTGCGAGAGAGAAGGGCGACAAGCTGATGACCCCAGGACGGACCAGTGGCGCGAGCTGCGCAAGGAGGGAGGGGCGATGACTAGATTCGCGACAAAGCGCATCGGCGGGCTTGCCCTGGCGGTAGCGGGCATCACCGCCCTCGCCGCCTGCAGCGAGCAGCGGCAGCAGCGGCAGCTCCTCGAACACGCCTACCCTGCCCGGGGCGGTGACGCAGCCAGGTTCGATCGGCCAGATCCCGGCGGCCGGCACGCCCAGCGGCAAGGCCGGCACGATCACCTACGCGATGGTGCCGGGTGCGGTGCCGAACTGGATCTTGCCGATGCCGACCGCGGCGTCGAACTCGGTCTACAACGTGTTCAACTTCGAGTGGCAGATGTGGCCGCCGATGTACTACGCGCCGGACGGCTCCACCCCGACCGTCGACCCGGCGCTGAGCCCGGCGAACGCGCCGCAGTGGTCCAACGGCGACAAGACCATGACCATCACGCTCAAGCCGTGGAAGTGGAGCAACGGGACGACGCTGAGCTCCAAGGACCTGCTGTTCACCTTCGACGTCATCGCGGCGGGGGTCAAGGCGTCCCCGGCGAACTGGGCGCCCTACGTGCCCGGGTTCTTCCCCAGCACCATCACCAGCATGTCGACGCCGAACGCCACCACGGTCGTGGTCAACATGAACAAGGCGGTCAACCCGACCTGGATGGAAGAAGACATCCTCGGGTCGGTGCCGATCATGCCCTCCGCTGAGTGGGCCAAGGACTCCGCGAGCGGCTCGACGCTGGATTACACCCAGCCGGCCAACGCGCTGAAGATCTTCAACTACCTGACCTCGCAGGCCAAGGCGGTGTCCAGCTACGCCACCAACCCGCTGTGGCAGACGGTGGACGGGCCGTACAAGCTGAGCTCGTTCAACGACACCACCGGCGCCTTCACCATGGTGCCGAACACCGGCTACACCGGTCCGCATGCCACTCCGGAGTCGGACTACACGGGTGTGCCGTTTACCTCGAACGCGGCGGAGTGGAACGCGGTCAAGACCGGGTCGGTGGACGTGGGGTACGTGCCGCAGGAGGACGCGCCGCAGATCCCGCAGCTCAAGGGCCTGGGTTACAGCTATTACGGGCTGCCGGACTTCGGTGACTACTTCGTGGCGTATAACTTCAAGGACACCACGGGTCACTTCAACGCGATCGCGAACCAGCTGTACTTCCGGCAGGCGATGCAGCACCTGGAGGACCAGGCCGGGCAGATCAAGGCGTACTTCAACGGGGACGGCGACCCGGCCTACGGGCCGATCCCGGCCTACCCCAAGAGCCCGTTCCTGCCCTCGAACGCGACGACCAACCCGTACCCGTTCAGCGTGTCGGCCGCGATCAGCTTGCTCAAGGCCAACGGCTGGAACGTGACCCCGAACGGCACCGACACCTGCGCCAAGCCCGGTACCGGGTCTGGTGAGTGCGGGGCCGGGATCCCGGCGGGCGCCAAGCTGGCGTTCAACTTGATCTACAACACCACCCCGCCGATCCCGAACCAGGTCGAGGACCTGGCCTCGGACGCCAAGGCGGCCGGCATCGAACTCGCGCTGTCCGGCAGCAACTTCAACTTCATGATCCAGAACTACAACGACGGGGCGTCGTTGACGGACGCGAACAAGTGGGCCATGGAGGACTTCGGCGGCGAGACCGACTCCACCTATCCCACCCAGTTCGGGTTCCTGAACACCGGCGGATCCGGGCAGATCGGCGACTACAGCAACCCGCAGGCCGACTCGCTGATCAATGCGTCGGTCACCGGCAGCAACCCGAGCGCGGTCACCAACGAGGCCTCCTACTTCACCACGCAGGTCCCGGTGTTGTGGCAGCCGGTGCTCGACTACACCTGGGCCTGGAAGAGCAACATCTCGGCGACCGATGTGACGGCGTTCGAGAACCTGACCCAGTACGACAACACGCCGCAGTTCTGGTACCTGAACAAGTAGCGGACGGCCCGAAATAACACTCGCTGGACGGCCCTGTCTCCCGGTGGTAAACCGGGAGACAGGCCGCCAGCCTGGAAGGGAGGGTCCCCACCGGTGACTGCCTACATCCTGCGCCGGCTCGGGACGTCCATCATCGTCCTGATCGGCATCTCGATCTTCATCTACCTGCTGCTGCACGCGATCTACCCGTCGCCAGCCAGGGCTGCCCTGGGCCTGCGGGCTAACAACGCGCAGGTCGCCGCGTGGAACCACCAGAACGGCTACGACCGTCCGGTGATCGAGCAGTACCTCAGTTACATCAACGCCCTGCTGCACGGCAACCTCGGCTACTCCTACTCCAACAACCAGACGGTCGCGTCGCTGTTCCAGGAGCGGGTGGCGCGCAGCGCCTACCTGTCCGGCATGGGCCTGCTCCTAGCCGTCCTGATCGCCTTGCCGCTCGGCATCTTCCAGGCGGTGAAGCGGAACTCACTCGGTGACAACATCGCGACCAGCGCCGCGTTCATCCTGTACTCGATGCCGGTGTTCGCCCTCGGGCTGATCCTGATCCAGGTCTTCGCGCTGTCCTTCCCCCTGTTCAGCTTCGAGGCCAGCCAGTCCACCTCGGTCTGGACGGTCATCGGCGACTGGCATGCCATGCTGCTGCCCATCTTGACCCTGACACTGATCAGCGTGGCCCTGTTCTCCCGGTACATGCGGTCCGCGTCCATCGACGTGCTGGCCCAGGACTACATCAAGGTGGCCCGGGCCAAGGGCCTCCCCGAGCGCCTGGTGCTGCTGCGGCACATGGTGCGCAATGCCTCGCTGCCGCTCATCACCCTGATCGGGCTGTCCCTCCCGGCGCTGCTGGCCGGGAACCTGATCACCGAGTACCTGTTCAACTTCCAGGGCCTGGGCCTGCTGTTCTACGACAGCCTGGGCAAAGAGGACTATCCGGTACTGCTGGCGTACACGCTTATCGGCGCGGTCTTCGTGGTCGCTGGCAATCTCGTCGCGGACATCGCGCTGACCGTCGCGGACCCGCGGATTCGGCTGGCCTGACCGGCCGGCGACAAGGAGGAAATGGTGGCAACGGGACATCAGGCGTCACTCCCGCCGCTCGACGTGACCCGCGCTCCCGAGGGCGGCGAAGTCGGCGCGGTGCAGAGCGGATGGCGCCTCGCGCTCCGCGAGTTCAGGAGGAACCGGCTCGCCGTGGTCGGCCTCGCGATCCTCTTGTTCTTCCTGGTCTTCTCCTTTCTCGGGCCGTTGTTCTACCACGCCAACCTGTTGCAGACCAACCTGATCAACGCCCATGACCCGCCCGGTGCCGGGCACCCGCTCGGCACCGACGTCAACGGCTTCGACATCCTCGGTCAGCTCATGAAGGGCGGCCAGGACGCGCTCGAGATCGGCTTTTTCGCCGCCTTCGTCGCTATCGTCATCGGCGCGCTGGTGGGCTCGGTCGCCGGGCTCATCGGCGGCCTCGTGGACACCACGCTGATGCGCATCACCGACATCTTTCTGTCCGTGCCGTTCCTGTTCGTGGTGCTCATCCTGGCGGTCAAATACGGCGCGTCGGTACTGTCGCTGTCGCTGGTCATCGGCGGGTTCTCCTGGCAGGTCCCGGCCCGGCTGGTCCGCGGCGAGGTGCTGACCATCCGGGAACGGGACTTCGTGCTGGCCGCCCGGACCGCGGGGTCAGGGAACTGGCGGCTGATCCGCCGGCACCTGCTGCCCAACGCGCTCGGGGTGATGATCGTCAACGTGACCTTCCAGGTCGCCGACGCGATCCTGGCCGTGGCCTACGTCGGGTTCCTCGGCTTCGGCCTCCACTACCCGAACCTGGACTGGGGCGACATGCTCTCGGACGGCTCCGGGTACCTGACGGACGGCTACTGGTGGCTGATCTGGCCGGTCCTGACCTGCATCGTGCTGACCGTGATGGCGATGAACTTCATCGGCGACGCGCTGCGCGACTCGCTGGACGTCCGGTTGAGACGCCGTTAGTCGCCCGGCCCGTCGGGTACAGGGTCTGACCAGCCATCATCAACGAGAGGTAGCGGCCACATGGCCCCCGTCCTTGATATCGAGAATCTGTCGACGCACATCAAGCTGACCAGCTCGGTCGTGCAGGCCGTCGGCAACGTGGACATGCAGATCGACGCGGGAGAGACCCTCGGCGTCGTCGGCGAATCCGGCTGCGGCAAGTCCATGACCGGACTGTCGATCATGGGACTGCTGCCGCCCGGCGGATCGATCGTCAGCGGCTCGATCAAGCTCGACGGCCGTGAACTCGTCGGCCTCAAGCAGGAAGAGATGCGGCGAGTCCGGGGCAACGACATCGCCATGATCTTCCAGGACCCGCTCACCTCACTGGACCCCACCAAGACCGTCGGCTACCAGGTGGCCGAGCCCGTCCGGCTGCACCGCGGCGCGAGCAAGGCCGAGGCGAGGGACCGGGCGGTCGAGGTGCTGAACCTGGTCGGGCTGCCCCGGCCGAAGGAGCGGCTCTCCGACTATCCGCACCAGCTGTCCGGCGGCCTGCGCCAGCGTGTGATGATCGCCATGGCGCTGGCCAACGAGCCCAAGCTGCTGATCGCCGACGAGCCGACCACCGCGCTCGACGTCACCATCCAGGCCCAGATCCTCGCCCTGCTCAGGGACCTCAAGGAGCGGCTGGGCATGGCGATGCTGCTGATCACGCACGACATGGGTGTGATCGCCGGGCACGCCGACCGAGTCAACGTCATGTACGCCGGGCGGGTGGTGGAAACCGCCGACGTGCGCGAGCTGTTCGCCGCCATGCACCATCCCTACACCCAGGGCCTGCTCGCCTCGATCCCGCAGCTCGACCAGGACGCCAACAAGGCGCTGCACGCCATTCCGGGCCTGCCGCCCGACCTGGCTCACCCGCCGCACGGCTGCCGCTTCGCGGCCCGCTGCCCCCGGGCCTCGGACAAGTGCCGCGCCGAGGAGCCGTCGCTGGCGGGCAAGACGTTCGAGCACCGGTTCTCCTGCTGGCATCCGGTCGACGGGCCGCTCGCCCTGGCCGTGATCGGCGAAGGCGGGCCGGACGCCGTGAGCACCGGACTGGTCTCCTCGGACGTCGAGAGCCTGGCCCAGGCCTCGGCCAGCGACAAGATCGGGCTGGTCGCCGACGCCCCATTGCCCGACGCCGCGGCGGTCGACGCCCCGGCGGCTGAGGCAGCGCCAGCCGAGACAGCGCCAGCCGAGACAGCGCCAGCCGAGGAGGAGACCGACACCGTCGGGACCATCGTGGTGGCGTCCGGGATCGAGGTCACGGCCGATGGCCGCCTCGAGGTGACCGAGCGCAAGATCGAAGTGGCCGCGGTGATCGAGAATGGCGTCGCCCCGCTGCTGCAGATCACCGACCTGGTCAAGGAGTATCCCGTCACCTCGGGCCTGCTGCAGCGCCAGGTAGGCAGCGTCAAGGCCGTGTCGGGCGTGTCCTTCTCGGTGCCGGCCGGGACCACCTTCGGCCTGGTGGGCGAGTCCGGCTGCGGCAAGACCACCATCGGCAAGGTGATCGTGGCGCTGGAGAAGCCGAATTCCGGCGCGGTCACCCTGGGCGACGTGAACGTGTCCAAGCTGCGTGGCGCCGCGCTCCGGCACAAGCGCCGTGACCTGCAGCTCATGTTCCAGGATCCGCAGTCCTCGCTCGACCCGAGGATGCGGGTGGGCGCGATCATCTCCGAGCCCCTCGCGGTGCAGCACCTGGGCAGCAAGCGCGCGCAGCGCGACCGGGTTTACGAGCTTCTCAGCGAGGTCGGACTGCCCCGCAACGCGGTGGAGCGCTACCCGCACGAGTTCTCCGGCGGCCAGCGGCAGCGCATCGGCCTGGCTCGGGCGCTGACCCTGAACCCCCGGCTGATCGTGGCCGACGAGCCGGTGAGCGCGCTGGACGTGTCGATCCGGGCGCAGGTGCTGAACCTGATGAAGCGGCTGCAGGCCTCGCACGGCCTGACCTACGTGGTGATCTCGCACGACCTGGCCGTGGTCAAGTACATGGCCGAACGCATCGGCGTCATGTACCTGGGCAAGCTGGTCGAGCTCGGCTCCGGGCAGGACATCTACCAGCGGGCCGCGCATCCCTACACGGCCGGCCTGATCGCCACCATCCCGGTGCCCAAGCCGGCCATGGAGCGGGCCAAGAAGGGCGCGGCCATCCGAGGCGAGCTGCCCAGCCCGGTGAACCCGCCGTCGGGCTGCCGGTTCCGCACCAGGTGCCCGTTCGCGCAGGAGCTCTGTGCCGCCGAGGAGCCCCAGCTCCGCTCGTTCGGTCCGGGTCACGTGGCGGCCTGCCACTTCCCGCTGCAGACGCCGGACGACTCGGCCATCAGCACACCCGCCATGACCTCGGCCTAAGACCCGGTGGGGCGGGTCCGCCTCGCGCCACGGCGCACACATTCGCGGCTTTCCCTTGCTCTGGGCGCGGATGATGTCGATACTCCATTCATGGGAGGGTCGGCGGCGGACACGCCCGAACATCTGCGCGCCTCCGACGAGGAGCGCGATCTGGCCGTCAGCGCGCTCCGGCAGGAGTTCGTCGAGGGTCGGCTGTCCCACGACACGTTCATGTTCCGCATGAACAGTGCCCTGGATGCGCGGCACCGCGGCCAGCTGGTCGGGCTGTTCACCGACCTGCCGCCCCGCCGGGCCAGGCTCATGGACCGGATCCGGGCCGCCTTCCGGCGCCGGGACCCGGACCCGGACGCGGCGGGCCAGGGCTGGCGTCCAGGGCCACGGGCCGTGCCGGCCATGTGGGCGCCACCGGGTCCGGCCGGTCCGGCCGAAGCCGGGGACTGGCCCGTGCAGCCGGTGCTGTGGACGGACCGTCGGGACGGTTCCGCCGGACCGGGTGATCCGGGTCGGCCGTCGCCGATGGTCTTTCCGCGGGGCAGTGGCACGAGCTTCACCATCGGACGGACCCAGGACTGCGATCTGCGCATCGGCGACCTGTCGGTATCCCGGCGCCATGCCCAGCTCGACCGCGGCGAGGACGGCTGGCTGCTCAGCGACCTGAGCTCGCACAACGGCACCCGGGTGAACGGCTGGCTGGTCCGTGAGCCGGTCCCGGTCCGGGCCGGCGACATCTTGCAGTTCGGCTCGGCGGTATTCGTCATCCGGGACGACCCTCGCGCGTCAGCCTTTCCGGACTAGGTTGCAGAAGCGGCTAGAGTCGGACACCGTGACAACGGTTCTGCTGGTGCGGCACGGGCTCACCGCGACGACCGGTCACGTGCTGACCGGCTGGATGCCCGGCATCCCGCTCGATGACCGCGGCCAGGCTCAGGCGGCCGCGCTGGCGGCGCGGCTCGCCCCGCTCCGGCTGGACGCCATCGTCAGCAGCCCGCTGGACCGATGCCAGCAGACCGCGGCGGCGATCGCGGCTGGCCGGGACGACCAGCAGGTCGTCACCGACGACCGGGTAGGGGAGTGCCGCTACGGGGACTGGACCGGTCAGCCGCTGAAGAAACTGGCCACGGAGAAGCTCTGGCGCGTGGTCCAGGCTCACCCTAGTGCGGTGACGTTCCCCGGTCCCGACGGGGAATCCATGCCGGACATGCAGCACCGGGCGGTGGCCGCGGTCCGCGACTGGAACGCCCGGCTCGGCCCGGATGCCACCTATCTCATCTGCTCCCACGGTGATGTCATCAAGGCCATTGTGGCCGATAGCCTGGGATTGCACCTCGATCAGTGTCAGCGGATCCAGGCCGATCCCTGCTCACTGACGGTGATCAGGTATACGCCGCTACGGCCGTTCCTGGTCCGGATGAACGACAGAGGCGGTGGAGTCGATGACCTCATGCCACACATCCGGGGCCACGGTCCCGGCGCGCAGGCCGCCGCGGCCAGTGACGCGGCGGTCGGTGGCGGTTCTGGCGGTGCCGAGCACGTGAACGGGCAGCCGAACGCCACCCCGCCCACCTCCGCGACTTTCTCAACTCCTGATAGTCGTCAACCGTCCGCGGACACGCGAGGATAGAGCTATGCCGGTCTACTTCTATGACCCGCCGGACAGGTTCGTGGCCGGCGCGGTGGGGCAGCCAGGAGAACGGATCTTTTACCTGCAGGCCACCGCCAGCGGCCGGGTGACCAGTGTAGTCCTGGAGAAGTTCCAGGTCAGCCTGCTGGCCGAGCGGATCGACGAGCTTCTGGACGAAGTACTCAGGCGTACCGGCGGGTCGCCCGAGGTGCCGGCCGCCGCCCCCGCCGGGCTAGCGGACGACGCGCCGCTCGACCTGCCGCTGCTGGAGGATTTCCGGGTCGGTGCCATCGCCCTGGCCTGGGACGGCGACGGCGGCATGGTCGTCATCGAGGCCCAGGAGGAATCAGAAGAGCCGGTGGAGCCGCTGGCCGAGGACATTCCCCCGGACGGCCCGGACGTGCTGCGGGTACGCATCACGCCGGGGGCCGCCCGGGCCTTCGCCCAGCGGGCCGCCAAGATCGTCGCGGCCGGCCGCCGCCGTGCCCGCTGTGCGGGCTGCCGCTGGACACCGACGGGCACATCTGCCCGCGGCAGAACGGCCACCGCGTCAGCCATGTTTGACGCGAACAGCGCCGGCCCGCAAACCGACGACGGGGAACGGGCCACTCTCGACCTGCTCACCCAGGGCCCGCTGGAGATCGAGGGACGGCTGGTCGACGCGTCCAACGCCACCTTGTACTGCACGATCACCACCAAGCGGGCCAGGAGTTCCAAGCACGCCAAGGCCCAGCCGGCCACCGTCGCCTGCGTGTACAAGCCGATCGCGGGGGAGCGCCCGCTGTGGGACTTCCCGGCGGGCACGCTGGCCGGCCGGGAGGTAGCGGCGTACGCCGTGTCCCGCGCGGCGGGCTGGGATGTGGTGCCGCCGACCGTCATGCGGGACGGGCCGTTCGGGCCCGGCATGTGCCAGCTGTGGATCGACCACGACGCCGACGTCGACCTGATCGCGCTGTCCCGCCGCACCGATCACGCGGGCCTGCGGGACATGGCCGTATTCGACGCGGTGGTGAACAACGCCGATCGCAAGATCGGTCATCTGCTGCCCGTGGCCGACGGGCACCTGTACGGCTGCGACCACGGCGTCTGTTTCGCCGAGGACTACAAACTGCGCACCGTGCTGTGGCAGTGGCGGGGCAAGACCCTGCCGCGGCGTTCGGTGGAGGCGCTGCGCCGCCTGAACACCGAGCTCACCGAGGGCAACCTGGCCGCCGAACTGTCCGGGCTGCTGACCGCGAGCGAGATCGACGCCACCAGGATCAGGGTGCAGACCCTGATCAAGCACCGGGTCCACCCGTACCCGCCGGCCGACTGGCCCGCCGTCCCCTGGCCCCCGATCTAGGGCCAGCCCGCGCTATCGGCGGTGGCGGCCTGGCGCCAGTTGCCGACCAGGAACGCGAATGAGTACCGCAGCGCGCTCATCGCGTACATCCAGTCGTGCCGGCCCGGCGCGATGTGCACCCGCACCGGCACGTCGTACTTGCGCAGCAGGCCGGCCATCCGCGCGGCCTGCCCGCGCACCAGCGCGTTCGGGTCGGACGCGTCCTCTTCGAGCAGGACGTGCAGCCCGCGGGCCAGCCATGGGTGAGCGGAGGGGGTGTTCTTGGCCAGCACCGACGGCCGGTCGCCGAACATGTCGGACAGGTCGTTCACCACGAAATAGCCCGCGATGGACACCACCTGGCCGAACACCGCGGGGTTCTGCATCGCGATGTTCATGGCCCCGTAGCCGCCCATGGAGAACCCGGCGATGGCCCGGTGCGCAGCGTCCCGCATGTGCCGGCCCTCGACCGCCGGGATGGCCGCGTCGACCACCCGGTCCATGATCAGCTCGTTACCGTTGTAGGAGTTTGCCCACTCGGTGTCCGCGTGCCGCTCGCCGTTCCCGTCGACGCTGGCGAAGACGAACGGCGGATAGCCCTCCTGGAGCAGCCGGTTCAGCACCGCGGTCAGGCCGTGCGCGAACGGATCCCGCGCCGCGCCCGGGTAACCGTGCAGGAAGTACAGCACGGGAATGGTGGCCGAGTCCGGGCCCGGCGGCCGCCAGACCCAGACCTGGTGCGGCTCCCGGTCCGACGGCCCGCGGATCTGCAGCACGCTGACCGTGCCCCGCAGGCTGGCGAGGTCGAAGGTGTCGGAGCCGGCCAACTTGGTCACCCCGGACGGCATGACCATCAGCAGGCAGAAAACCGCGATGACAGCCGCGCCGTCTAGCGACGGGAGCAGGCGGCGTACGGTCCGGACCGGCCGGCCCACAGGGTCAGATACCGCCGGAGCCCGTCGGCCCTCCGGCGTCGCCGTGCCGCCTGAAGTAGCGCTCGAACTCGCGCGCGATGGCGTCGCCGCTGGCCTCGGGCAGGTCCATCGCGTCCTTGGCCTCCTCCAGGGTCCGGACGTAGTCGGCCACCTCGGAGTCTTGCTGGGCGAGTTCGTCCACGCCCCGCTCCCAGGCCCGGGCCTCCTCGGGCAGATCGGCCAGCGGCAGCGGCGCGTCCAGGATGTCCTCGACGCCGCGCAGCAGCGCCAGGGTGGCCTTCGGGCTGGGCGGCTGGGCCACGTAGTGCGGCACTTGGGCCCACAGCGAGACCGTGGGCAAGCCCGCGCCGGTGCAGGTGTGCTGGAACACCCCGAGGATCCCGGTCGGGCCCTTGTAGTCCACCCGGCTGACGCCGCCGCCCGCGACCTCGCTGGCCAGCTTGGCGTTCGAGGAGCCCACCGACACCGGCACCGGGCGGGTGTGCGGCGCATCGGCCAGCAGCGCGCCGAGCACGATGACCAGCTCGACGCCCAGGCTCTCCAGGGCCTGCACGAGTTCCTCGCTAAAGGCCCGCCAGCGCATGTTCGGCTCGATGCCGTGCACCAGGACCACGTCGCGGGCCAGTCCGGTGGGCGGCACCGACTCGTCGCCGGGGTGCGCCCGGGCGAGCGAAATCCGGGTCGTCGGCCAGATCAGGCGCTTGGTGTGGCCGTCCTCGATCTCGATTACCGGCCGGTTGACCTGGAAGTCGTAGAACTCCTCGGGGTCGATGGCGCCGATCGGGGTCGCCTGCCAGGCGATGCCCAGATGGTTGACCACTCCGCTGGCCGCCTCGCCGGCGTCGTTCCAGCCCTCGAAGCCGGCGATGGCGACCGGAGAGCTGAGTTCTCCGACGTCGTTGAACTCGATGACTCTCCACCTCCCAGCGCTTCAACCTTCTGGTACCCAGCTAATACCAGACTACGTGGTCAGGCTTACTCGTTGGGTGACCTCTGGCGTGTCCCGCGCCGGGCCACGTACCGTAGGGAATCCTGGGGTTAATTGCCTAAAATGGGGGCCTGATGATGACGCTTCGGAGTGCCTTGGCCGAGCGTGTCGTGGTGGCGGACGGGGCGATGGGCACGATGCTCCAGGCCAGCGACGCCACTCTGGACGACTTCGACGGTTACGAAGGCTGCAACGAAATACTGAACGTGACCCGGCCGGACGTGGTGACCGCGGTCCATGAGGCGTACCTGGAAGCGGGCGCGGATTGCCTCACGACCAATTCGTTCGGCGCCAACCTGGGGAATCTCGGCGAGTACGACCTGGTCGACCGGATCGGGGAATTGTCGGAGGCCTCGGCCAGGCTCGCCCGGGCCGCGGCCGACCGCTGGGCCACGCCCGCCCGGCCGCGCTGGGTGCTCGGCTCGATCGGGCCCGGTACCAAGCTGCCCACGCTGGGTCACACCACGTTCCGCGAGTTGCGCGACACCTACCAGCTGAACGCCGAAGGGCTGCTGCGCGGTGGCGCCGACGCGCTGGTCATCGAGACCTGCCAGGACCTGCTCCAGGCCAAGGCGGCCATCGTCGGAGCCAGGCGGGCGGCGGCCAGCCTTAACCCGGACGCGGTGATCATCGCGCAGGTAACGATCGAGACGACCGGCGCCATGCTGCTCGGCAGCGAGATCGCCGCCGCGCTGACCGCTCTGGAACCGCTCGGGATCGACATGATCGGGCTGAACTGCGCGACCGGCCCGGGCGAGATGAGCGAGCACCTGCGATATCTGGCCGCGCACGCCCGGATCCCGATCTCCTGCGAGCCGAACGCCGGGCTGCCCATGCTCACCTCCGACGGCGCGAGCTATCCGCTGACCCCTGCGCAGCTGGCGGACGCGCATGACCGGTTCACCAGGGAGTTCGGCCTGTCCCTGGTCGGCGGTTGCTGCGGCACGACGCCTGAGCACATCGCGGTGCTGGCCGACCGGGTGGCCGATCGCCCGCTGGCCCGGCGCAGGCCGCGTCCTGAGCCCGGCGTGGCCTCGCTGTACGCGCACGTGCCGTTCCGCCAGGACACCGCGTTCCTGGCCATCGGCGAGCGGACCAACGCCAACGGGTCGAAGGCGTTCCGCGACGCGATGCTCGAGGGCCGGCTCGAGGACTGCGTCCAGATTGCCCGGAACCAGACCCGGGACGGCGCGCACCTGCTCGACGTGTGCGTCGACTACGTCGGCCGGGACGGCGCGGCCGACATGCGCGAGGTGGTGAGCAGGCTGGCCACCGCCGCGACGCTGCCGCTGGTGCTGGACTCCACCGAGCCCGCCGTGATCGAGGCCGGCCTCGAGCTGACCGGCGGCCGGTCCGTCATCAACTCGGTCAACTACGAGGACGGCGACGGGCCCGACTCCCGGATCGCGCGGGTGATGCCGATGGTGCGCGAGCACGGTGCGGCGGTCATCGCGCTGACCATCGACGAGCAGGGCCAGGCCCGGACCGCCGAGTGGAAGGTCGCCGTCGCCGAGCGGCTCATCGCCGACCTGACCGGGAACTGGGGCATGCGCGTCGAGGACATCATCGTCGACTGCCTGACCTTCCCGATCGCCACCGGCCAGGAGGAGACCCGCCGCGACGCGGTGCACACCATCGAGGCGATCGCCGAGCTGAAGCGCCGCCACCCGGCGGTGCAGACCACGCTGGGCGTCTCGAACGTGTCGTTCGGCCTCAAGCCCGCGGCGCGGGCCGTGCTGAACTCGGTCTTCCTGGCCGAATGCGTGCGGGCCGGCCTGGACTCCGCGATCGTGCATGCGGCCCGGATCGTGCCCATCGCCCGGATCCCCGACGAGCAGCGCCAGGTGGCCCTGGACCTGGTGTACGACCGCCGCCGCGAGGGCTATGACCCGCTGGCCAGGTTGCTGGACCTGTTCGAGGGCGTGGACGCGGCCGACATCAAGGCCAGCCGGGCCGCCGAGCTGGCCGCCCTGCCGCTGTGGGACCGGCTGAAGCGGCGGATCATCGACGGGGAGCGGGCCGGACTGGAGGCCGACCTGGACATCGCCTTGGCCCAGCGGCCAGCCCTGGAGATCGTCAACGACGTGCTGCTGGACGGCATGAAGACGGTCGGTGAGCTGTTCGGCTCGGGGCAGATGCAGCTGCCGTTCGTGCTGACCTCCGCCGAGGTGATGAAGGCGTCGGTCGCCTACCTGGAGCCGCACATGGCCCGGACCGATGAGGCAGGAAAGGGCCGCATCGTGCTCGCCACGGTCAAGGGCGACGTGCACGATATCGGCAAGAACCTGGTCGACATCATCTTGTCCAACAACGGCTACGACGTCGTGAACATCGGCATCAAGCAGCCCATCTCGTCCATCGTGGCCGCCGCCGAGGACAACGGGGCGGACGTCATCGGAATGTCCGGCCTGCTGGTCAAGTCGACCGTGGTGATGCGGGATAACCTCGCCGAACTGAACTCGCGCGGCCTGGGCGGGCGCTGGCCGGTGCTGCTCGGCGGCGCCGCGCTGACCCGCGCCTACGTCGAACAGGATCTGGCCTCGCTATTCGACGGCGAGGTCAGGTACGCCCGCGACGCGTTCGAGGGCCTGCGCCTGATGGACGCCGCGATGGCGGTCAAGCGCGGCGACCCGGGGGCCAAGCTGCCCGAGCTACGCACCCGGCGGGTCCGCGCCGTCCCGCGGGCCAGCGCGGCGGCCGAACCGGACGCGGGTACCACGGTCCGTTCGGACGTATCGACCGAGGCGGCGGTGCCGGAGCCGCCGTTCCTCGGTACCGAAGTGATCAAGGGTGTCCCGCTGGCCGAGTACGCCTCTTACCTGGACGAGCGCGCGTTGTTCATGGGCCAGTGGGGACTCAAAGGGGTCAAGGCCGCCCGGGGCCGGGATGGGGCGAGCTACCAGGATCTGGTCGAGACCGAAGGCCGTCCGCGGCTGCGCATGTGGATGGAACGGATACAGACCGAGGGACTGCTCGAGGCGGCCGTGGTGTACGGCTACTTCCGGTGCGCCAGCGAGGGCAACGACCTGATCGTGCTCGATCGGGACGGCCAGACGCAGCTCGAGCGGTTCACCTTCCCCCGGCAGCGCCGCGACCGGCGGCTGTGCCTGGCCGACTTCTTCAAGCCGCGCGACCGCGGGCAGACCGACGTGGTGGCGTTCCAGCTGGCCACCATGGGCCCGCGGATCTCCGAGGCCACGGCCGAGCTGTTCGCCAAGAACGCCTATCGCGAGTACCTCGAGCTGCATGGCCTGTCCGTCCAGCTCACCGAGGCACTGGCCGAATACTGGCACGCGCGGATCCGGCGTGAGCTGGGCCTGGCCGGCGACGACCCCGACGACCTGGACGGATTCTTCCGGGTCGACTACCGGGGCGCACGGTACTCCTTCGGCTATCCGGCCTGCCCGGATCTGGCCGACCGGGCCAAGGTGGTCCGGCTGCTCGAGCCGTCCCGCATCGGCGTGGAGCTCTCCGAGGAGCTGCAGCTGCACCCCGAGCAGTCCACCGACGCGATCGTCGTGCACCACCCCGAGGCAAAGTACTTCAGCGTCTGATGACCGGAGCCGCCCCCTGGGCCGTCCTATTCGACATGGACGGGCTGCTGATCGACTCCGAGCCGCTGTGGCTGCAGGCCGAGACGGCGGTTATGGCCAGGCTCGGGGCCAGCTGGACCGAAGCCGACCAGGCCCGGCTGCTGGGCGGCAGCCTGGAGCGTACGGTGCGATACCTGCTGTCCAAAGCGACCCGCCCCGCGCCGCCGGAACTGGTCGGCGAGTGGCTCATGGCCGGCATCGTCGAGCGCGTCCGCCGCCATGGCGTGCCGGTCCAGCCCGGCGCGCGGCAACTGCTCGCCTCGGTCGAGCAGGCCGGCCTGCCGCGCGCCCTGGTGACCTCCTCGCAGCGCGACTTCATGGACGCCGTGCTGGCCAGCACCGGAATGCGGTTCGACGTGCTGGTGTGCGCCCAGGACGTGACGGTCACCAAGCCCGACCCCGAGCCCTATCTGCTCGCGGCCAAGCTGGTCGGCGTACACCCCGGTGACTGCTTCGCCCTGGAGGACTCGCCCAACGGCGTCGCGTCGGCGCAGGCCGCGGGCTGCCGGGTGTTCGCCGTGCCGTCGCTGGTCCCGGTCCCGCCCGGTCCCGGCCGAACCGTGGTCCGTTCGCTGCTCGCCCTGGCCGCCGGCCCCGATGGCATAACGGTCATCTCGGGGGCTAACCCCAGCGACTCCGCGCCGATCAACACCTAGACTGCTTTTAGAACCTGCGGGGAGGTGCGCCATGTCCACCTACGACCAGATCGTCTCGCTGCCGCTGTGCGCGGCGCTGACCGGCCTCGGCCTGGTCCTGAGCTACCTCGTCATGCGGCGCCGTGGTCTGGGCTCAGGCCTGCGCGGCGCGGCGTGGTCCCTGCTGCCCCTGGCCGCGTACCTGACCGGCTCGGTCAAGATGTTCTGGAAGATCGGGGTGGCCATCGCGGACTTCGCGAAGGGCTTCGTGTTCTCGACCGAGGTATGGTCCGGTATCGCGGTCGCCGGGCTGGCCGCCCTGCTGTTCGTGGTGTCCCGCCCGATGCGCCGCCGCCGGGGCAAGCCAGGCAAGCAGGTCCAGGACCCGCAAGCCAGGGTCGCGGCCGGCCAGACCGCCGGGCGGGAGATCGCGCCGCGGACGCCGCCGTCGGCCAGTGCGGCGCCGGCCAGGACCCAAGGGGTTCCGGTCCAGGCCCGCAAGGGCAAGGCCAAGGCCGCGGCCGACGACGACGATGACCTGGGCGATGTCGAAGACATCCTGCGCCGCCACGGCATCACCTAGGCCCGCGCTCACGGGAAATCTTCCCGTCAATCCCCCCCGTTGCCATAGATTCCGCCAGGTGTAGGGTCGCTCAGACGTAGCGTTGTGACCGCATGACGGGCTGCTATCGACTTCTGTAGTCACACGGGCCTCCTGCGTAGCGCACTATGACAAATAGGAAGGGTTTTAGTCACGATCACGCTACGACTGCGGCGCGGGACTAGTACCTGCGCGCGAAATGACGGAATCTCACTAGGTAAAGGCCGAGGGCGTTGCATTGCGGTAACCGTGGGGGCCGGTCCCGGACGCGATAGCTGCCTTTCGTAACGAGCAACGAGCGCAGAGAGTGGAATCCAACGATGGCCGTGCCCATAGACGTGGCGACGGGTCCTGGCGGCCCGGAGCCGCGAGGTCCGCTGTCCGTTCCGGGCAAGGCGATCGAAGGCCGCTCGCTGGGGCAGATCGCCTGGCTGCGGCTGCGCCGGGACAAGGTGGCAATGGGCGGCGGCATCGTCGTCGTGTTCTTGATCCTGACTGCGATCATCGGCCCGCACCTGGTACAGAACCCGGACGCGTATAACCCCAACCTGATCAACCCGACGTTCCTCAAGCCCAACGGCGCGTTCGGCGGGATCAGCTTGGCCCATCCGCTGGGCGTCGAGCCGGAGACCGGTCGTGACCTGCTGGCCCGGATCGTCGTCGGCGCCCAGTACTCGCTGCTGATCGCGTTCTTGTCCACCGTGCTCGCGGTGTGCATCGGCACCTTCTTCGGCGTGGTGGCCGGCTACTTCGGCGGCTGGGTCGACTCGCTCATCGCCCGGTCCATGGACGTGTTCCTGGCCTTCCCGCTGCTGGTGTTCGCGCTGGCGCTGGCCGGGGTCATCCCGAGCAGCGCGTTCGGCCTGTCCGGGAACTCGCTGCGGATCGCGGTGCTGATCTTCGTCATCGGGTTCTTCAACTGGCCGTACATGGGCCGCATCATCCGCGGCCAGACCCTGTCCCTGCGCGAGCGCGAGTTCGTCGACGCGGCCCGCAGCCTCGGCGCGCGCGCGCCTTACATCCTGTTCCGCGAGCTGCTGCCGAACCTGGTGGCGCCGATCCTGGTCTACGCAACCCTGCTCATCCCGACCAACATCTTGTTCGAGGCGGCCCTGGACTACCTGGGCGTCGGCCTCTACGTACCCACGCCCACCTGGGGGCAGATGCTCGCCAGCGCGGTGCAGAACGGTTTCTATTACATCGACCCGGAGTACATGCTCGTCCCCGGGCTGACGATTTTCGTAACGGTACTGGCATTCAACCTATTCGGTGACGGGTTGCGTGACGCGCTGGACCCGAGGACCCGGTAACCAGCGGCACAAGACCCTGACGTGAACGAGTACAGGAGGCGTTTCACGGCATGAAGAGACGCAAGATCTTCGCGGTAACCGCGGTCGGCGCGGCCGCCGCACTAATGATCAGCGCCTGCAGCAGCAGCGGTGGTAGCAGCAGCAGCGGAAGTTCGAACACCACGACGACCGGGGCGGTGGCGTTCAACGCCGGCATCTCCGCGATCGTCAACCCGTCCACCCACAAGGGCGGGACGCTGATCTTCGACGACAGCAGCACGCCGGACTCTTTCGACCCCGGCAACACCTACTACGCGTGGGTGCTGAACTTCGACCGGCTCTTCGCCATGCCGATGTTCACCTACAAGTCCTGCCCGGGCTCGTGCGGCCTGCAGCTGGTGCCGGACCTGGCCACCGACATGGGCACGACCAGCGATAACGGCCTGACCTGGACCTTCCACATCCAGCCCGACGTCAAGTTCGAGAACGGCACGGTGGTCACCTCCGCGGACGTCAAGTACGCCATCGAGCGCACCTACGACCGGACCGTGATGGCCAACGGGCCGACCTACTACCAGGTGCTGCTCACCGATCCCAAGTACCCGGGGCCGTACAAGGACAAGAGCCCGGCGGGCTCGACCGCGATCGACACTCCGAACGCGACCACGATCGTGTTCCACCTGCAGGCGCCGTTCCCGGACCTGCCCGACGTGCTGGCGTTCCCGAACAGCGCCCCGGTGCTGCCCAGCGCGGACACCGGCGCCAACTACCAGCTGCACCCGCTGTCCACCGGCCCGTACATGTTCAAGAGCTACGCGCTGAACAAGCAGCTCACCCTGGTGCCGAACCCGCAGTGGAACCCGTCCACGGACCCGAACGCCGCGCAGCTGGCCAGCCAGATCATCGTGAACCTGAACGTGAACCAGGCCGACATCGATAACCGCCTGATCCACGGTGACATCCAGGTGGACGCGGCCGGCACCGGCATGGCCGCCGCCGGGCGGGCCCAGGCTCTGGCCAGCCCGACGCTCAAGGCCAACACCGACAACCCGGTGAACGGCTTTGCGCGGTTCGTCTACATCAATACCAAGGTCGCGCCGCTGAACAACCTGCACTGCCGGGAGGCGATCGAGTACGCGGCGAACAAGGTGACCATGCAGACCGCATGGGGCGGCCCGATCGCGGGCGGCCAGATCGCCAGCACCATCATGCCGCCGAACATCATCGGCTATAAGTCGTTCGACTACTACAACGCGCTGTCCCAGCCGAACGGCGACATGACCGCGGCCAAGCAGCAGCTCCAGCAGTGCGGCCAGCCGAACGGCTTCAGCACCAGCCTGGCCTACCGCAGCGACCGGCCGACTGAGGTCGCCGCCGTCACCGCGCTGCAGGCCTCGCTGCAGTCGGCCGGCATCAAGGTGACGCTGAAGGGCTACCCGTCCGGCAGCTACTACACCGACTTCGCGGGCGCGCCGGCCTACGTGCACTCCCACGACCTCGGCCTGGCCGCGGGCGGCTGGGGTGCTGACTGGCCGAACGGCTTCGGTTTCCTCGACGAGCTGCTGGCCGGGAACACCATCGCTCCCACCGGCAACACCAACATCTCGGAAGAGAACGACCCGGTGATCAACAACCTGTTCACCAAGTCGTCCACGCTGACCGGTGCGGCCCGGACGGCGATCTGGTCGCAGGTCGACGAGCAGGCCATGAAGGACGCCGTCATCCTGCCGATGGTGTACCAGAAGGTCCTGCTGTACCGGCCGACGAACCTCACCAACGTCTACGTCCAGGCGTACTACGGCATGTACAACTACGCCGTGATGGGCGTGAGTTCGTGACCGGGCCCGCGGCGGCGGCCGCCAAGGCTAGCCCCGCCGCCGAAGGCGGCCAGGCCAGCAAGGCCCGAGCGTAGAGAGCAGGTGAAGGCGCCGCCGCCGGTCGGGGAACCATCCTCGCCCGGCGGCGGCGTCGCAGGCCATGATCTACTTCATCATCCGGCGGCTCATCCTGACCGTGTTCCTGCTGCTCCTGGTCAGCATGATCACGTTCGCGATCTTCTTCCTGGTGCCGCGGCTGGCCGGGCAGACCGCCTACCAGCTGGCCGCGCAGTACGTGGGGCGTAACCCCATCCCGTCGGAGATCAAGGCGGTCGAGATCAAGCTCGGCCTGAACGCGCCGCTCTACCTGCAGTACGGCCGCTTCATCAAGGGCATCATCTTCGGCGTCCACTACAACAACGGGCCCGACGTCAGCTACTGCCCGTTCCCGTGCTTCGGCTATTCGTTCCGCAACCAGGAGCCGGTCTGGCCGCAGCTGATCAGCGACGCTCCGGTCACGCTGTCGCTGGCCATCGGCGGAGCCGTCTTGTGGCTGATCGGCGGGGTGTCCATCGGCGTCCTGTCCGCGCTGCGCCGCGGCAGCTTCTTCGACCGCCTGTCCATGGGCATCGCGCTGGCCGGCGTCTCGCTCCCGGTGTTCTTCACCGGGCTCATCTCCCTGGAACTGTTCAGTTATAAGTGGGCGCTGTTCCCCAACGTGCACTACGTGGGCATCACCTCTGATCCGCTGCTGTGGGCGCGTAATCTGGTGTTGCCCTGGGTTACGCTCGCGTTCCTCTACGCGGCGCTGTATGCGCGGCTGACCAGGGCGGGGATGCTGGAGACGATGGGAGAGGATTACATCAGGACCGCCCGAGCCAAAGGCCTGCCCGAACGGCGGGTGGTGATCAAACACGGGCTGCGAGCCGCCCTGACTCCCATTGTCACGATCTTCGGACTGGACCTCGGCCTGCTGCTCGGCGGTGCGATCTTGACCGAGACCACGTTCTCCATGCCCGGCCTCGGCCAGTTCACCATCCTGGCCATCCAGAACCAGGACCTGCCCGAGATCCAGGGCGTGGTCATGATCGCCGCGTTCTTCATCGTGGTCGCTAACATGATCGTGGACATCTTGTACGCGGTCGTCGACCCGAGGGTTCGGTTCTGATGGCGTCCCTGCTCGAGGTCGATGACCTCCACATTCACTTCCGCACCGACGACGGCCTGGTCAAGTCGGTGGACGGGATCTCTTTCGCGCTCGAACGCGGCCGCACGCTGGGCATCGTGGGCGAGTCCGGCTCGGGCAAGAGCGTGACCAGCCTGGGCATCATGGGCCTGCACCAGGGAACCAAGGCCGAGATCAGCGGGCACATCCGGCTGGACGGCGAGGACCTGGTCGCCGCCACCCCGAACCGGGTCCGGTCCCTGCGCGGCAGCAAGATGGCGATGATCTTCCAGGACCCGCTGTCCGCGCTGCATCCGTACTACACGGTCGGCGACCAGATCGTCGAGGCCTACCGGATCCACAACCAGGTGAGCAAGCAGGCGGCCAAGCAGCACGCCATCGACCTGCTCGCCCGGGTCGGGATCCCCACGCCCAAGACGCGGGTGGACGACTACCCGCACCAGTTCTCCGGCGGCATGCGGCAGCGCGCCATGATCGCCATGGCGCTGTCCTGCGACCCCGGGCTGCTCATCGCGGACGAGCCGACCACCGCCCTGGACGTGACCGTGCAGGCCCAGATCCTCGACCTCATCTCCGACCTGCAGTCGGAATTCGGCTCGGCGGTCATCATCATCACCCACGACCTCGGGGTGGTGGCCGAGCTGTCCGACGACATCCTGGTCATGTACGCCGGCCGGGTGGCGGAGTACGGATCCGCGGCGGACATCTTCGGCCGTCCGGACCACCCGTACACCTGGGGGCTGCTGTCCTCGATGCCCCGGATGGACCGGGAGAAGACCACCCGGCTGGTCCCGATCCCGGGCACGCCACCCAGCTTGATCCGGGTGCCCTCGGGCTGCCCGTTCCACCCGCGCTGCCGGTACACCGAGCTGGTCGGGGACCGCCGCTGTCAGACCGACGTGCCGCCCTTGCGCGAGACGGTGACGGCCGGGCACCTGTCGGCGTGCCATCTGACCGCCGAACAGCGAACCCGCCAGTGGACCGACCTGTCCGAGGGCCGGATTCCGGACGCGGCGCCGGGCGCCGCTGAGCAGGCCGGGGAACCAGAAGCCAGGGAGCCGGTGTGACCGAACAGACGCAGACCCCGCCGCTGCCGGAGGCGGGGGCGGCCAAAGCGGCGGGCGGCGACACGCTGCTCCAGGTGACCGACCTGGTGCGGCACTTCCCGGTCACCCGCGGCGTGGTGTTCCGGCACAAGGTCGGCGCCGTCCGGGCCGTCGACGGGATCAACCTGTCGGTGACGCGGGGCCAGACCCTGGGCCTGGTCGGCGAGTCGGGCTGCGGGAAGACCACCACCGGCCGCCTGCTGGTCCGGCTGGACGAGCCGACCGGCGGCACCATCGTGATCGACGGGCGTGACGTCACCCATCTGCGGCAGGGGCAGATGCGGCCGCTGCGGCGTGAGATCCAGATGATCTTCCAGGACCCGTACTCCTCGCTCAACCCGCGGCACACGGTCGGCGCCATCGTCGGGGCGCCGCTCAAGCTGCAGAAGGTGAGCGTTAAGGGCGGGATCAAGCGCAGCGTGCAGGAACTGCTCGAGCTGGTCGGGCTCAACCCCGAGCACTACAACCGCTACCCGTACGAGTTCTCCGGCGGCCAGCGCCAGCGCATCGGGATCGCCCGCACCCTGGCCCTGCGGCCCAAGCTGATCGTGGCGGACGAGCCGGTCAGCGCGCTCGACGTGTCGATCCAGGCCCAGGTCATCAACCTGCTCGAGGACCTGCAGGACGAGCTGGGCCTGACCTACGTGGTGATCGCGCATGACCTGTCCGTGGTCCGGCACATCAGCGACCAGGTGGCGGTCATGTACCTGGGCAAGATCGTCGAGCTCGCCGACCGGGAAAAGCTGTACGCCAAGCCGCGGCACCCGTACACGGTGGCCCTGCTGTCGGCCGTTCCGGTGCCCGAGCCGCTCAGCAGCGCGACCGGCCAGCGGGAACGGCGCCAGCGGATCAGGCTGGAGGGGGACGTGCCGAGCCCGCTGCTGCCGCCGCCTGCCTGCCGCTTCCACACCCGGTGCTGGAAGGCGCAGCAGATCTGCCGGACCGAGGAGCCACCGCTCGCCGAGCTGATCCCGGGTCACCAGGTGGCGTGCCACTTCCCGGAGAACACACCCCAGGGATCCGAAGCCGCAGCCGGTAGCTAAACGTTCACCTGGCGGTCCGCCGAGCAGATCAGCTTCGAATTGCGCGCGGTGCAGGCGACCGGGGAGGGGCTGATGCGCTGGGCGCCGGACGGCCGGAACATCGTCGCCAAGTGGGATTTCGTGGTCGAGAACGACTAATCCTGCCGCTAAAAGGTGACACCATGTAACGTTCGATGATCACTGCTCAGCCGCTGGGTATCGCCGTCCGAGCGATCGTTGTCTCGGGCGGAAGGGGGGTCTCGTTGGTTCAGGCACCGCTAATACCGGGTGACCCTTCACGGGTCGGCCGCTACCGGCTGACCGGGCGGCTGGGTTCGGGCGGGATGGGCGTGGTGTACCTGGGCGCCGCCAAGGACGGCGCCCCGGTGGCGGTGAAGGTGCTGCGCCCGGAACTGGCCGAGAACCCCGAGTTCCGGGCTCGGTTCAGCCGTGAGGTGGCCACCTTGACCCGGGTCAAGGGCATGTGCACGGTGCGGGTCATCGAGGCGGATACCGAGGCGCCGAAGCCGTTTCTGGTCACCGAGTACATCGACGGGCCCTCGCTGGCCGACTACATCGACGAGCACGGCCCGCTCGGCGACGAGATGCTGTACGGGCTGGCCACCGGGCTCGCCGAGGCGCTGGCCTCGATTCACGCGACCGGAGTGGTCCACCGCGACCTCAAGCCGTCCAACGTGCTGCTCACCGCGGCAGGTCCCAAGGTCATCGACTTCGGGATCGCGCAGGTGCACGACGCAACGGTCCTGACCAGCACCGGCATGACCGTCGGCTCGATCGGGTTCATGGCCCCCGAACAGATCATGGGGCAGGCGGTCACGGCCTCGGACATCTTCTCCTGGGCGGTGACGGTCGCGTATGCGGCCAGCGGCGCGGCCCCGTTCGGCACCGGGGTGTCGGCCGCCGTCTTCTACCGCATCATGAACACCGAACCGGACATCGCCACGGTCCCGGACTCGCTACGGCCCTGGGTCGAGGCCGCCCTGGCCAAGGAGCCGCAGAACCGGCCCACCGCGGTTGACCTGCTGCGCCAGCTGACCCATACCTCCACCCAGCCGATCGGCGGCTACGACGCCCCGACCCAGACGGTGCTGGCCCAGACCTGGCGCCCGGCCGCGGCCAGCGCACTGTCCGCCAGCGCCCTATCCGCTGGCGCGCTCCCCGCCGGGTCGCGGCCGCGCCAGGGCCACACGCCGCCCACCTCCGACCACGGCATCCCGGCCCGGTCCCAGCCCGCGCTGCCGCCGACCCGGGTGGCTGGCCGGCGTCCGGTCCGGGTCTACGCCGCGCTGGCGGCGGCCGTCCTGATCGCGGTCGCGGGCACGGTGGTCGGGCTCGCCGTGTCTGGGCACGGGGGCAAGAGCGGAGCCGCCGCGGGCGGCAGCAGCGCCAGGGCCTCCGGATCGGGCACGACCACGGCGACCGCGTTCAACAGCGCCCTGTCCGCCGTGGTCAATCCCTCTGCTCACCAGGGCGGAACCCTGAACTTCGACGCGCACGGCGCGCCCGACTCCTTCGATCCGGGCAACACCTACCTGCCCTGGGTGTCGAACTTCGACCGGCTGTACGCGATGCCGATGTTCACCTACAAGTCCTGCCCCGGCTCGTGCGGCCTGCAGCTCGTACCGGACCTGGCCACCGACCTGGGCACGGCCAGCTCGGACGGGATGACCTGGACGTTCCACATCCAGCCCGACGTCAAGTTCGAGAACGGCACGGTGGTCACCGCGCAGGACGTGAAGTACGCGATCGAGCGCACCTACGACCGGTCGGTGCTGGGCAACGGGCCGTCCTACTACCAGGTGCTGCTCACCGACCCGACCTATCCGGGTCCGTACCAGGACCGGTCCAAGAACCTGATGGGCCTGACCGCGATCGACACCCCGAACGCCACCACGCTCGTGTTCCACCTGCAGTTCCCGTTCCCGGATCTGCCCTACGTGCTCGCGTTCGGCGAAACCGCCCCGGTGCCGCCGAGTGCGGACAAGGGCAGCGATTACCAGCTGCACCCGCTGTCCACCGGCCCGTACATGTTCAAGAGCTACCAGCCGGGCCAGCGCCTGGTCCTGGTGCCCAACCCGCAGTGGAACCCGGCCACCGACCCGAACGCCAAGCAGCTGCCCAGCCAGATCGTCCTGAACCTGAACGTGAACCAGGCCGTCATCGACAACGGCCTGCTGGCCGGCCAGATCGACCTGGACGCCGGGGGCGGGGGCGTCGCGCTGACCGCGCAGCCGCGGATCATGTCCGACCCGCTGAACAAGGCGCACGCCGACAACCCGCTCACCGGGTTCGCCCGGTTTTTCTATCTGTCCACCAAGGTCGCCCCGCTGGACAACGTGCACTGCCGCGAAGCGGTCGAGTACGCCGCAGACAAGACCGCCATCCAGACCGCGTGGAGCGGCCCCGCCGACGCGCAGATCGCCAGCACCGTGATGCCGCCCGTAATCCTGGGCTACCAGCAGTTCGACCTGTACCACGCGCTGACCCAGCCGAGCGGCGACCTGACCGCGGCCCGGCAGCAGCTCGCGATGTGCGGCCAGCCCAGCGGCTTCAGCACCAACCTGGCCTACCGCGACGACAATCCGCAGGAGAGCGCCGCGGCCGCCGCGCTGCGGACCGCGCTGGCCCGGGTCGGCATCAAGGTCACGCTGAAGGGCTCCTCAACCGACGACTACTACAGCGGCGCGGCCGGGGCGACCGCGTACGTGCACTCCCACGACATCGCCATCGCGGCCGGCGTCTGGCAGGGCGACTGGCCCAACGGCTACGGGTTCCTCGACTCGCTGAGCGCCGGGAACGCCATCACCTCCACCGGCAACACCAACATCTCAGAACTCAACGACTCGGTGATCAACAACCTGTTCGTCCAGTCCGCCTCGGCCAGCGGCTCGGCCCGGACGGCGATCTGGCCCCAGATCGACCAGCAGATCCTGAAGGACGCGGCCATCTTGCCCGGGGTCTACGTCAAGACGGTCCTGTACCGGCCGGCCACCTTGACCAACGTCTACGTCCAGGCCTACTACGGGATGTACAACGACGCCGTGCTCGGGGTGAGATCCTAGAACCTTTATTCCGAACGGGCCGTGGTATCAGCGGCCAGGCCCGCTGCGAGCTCTTCGGCCTGCGCGGGAAGCGGGGGAGGCGTGCCGCCGAACTCGGGGCACAGCGCCTTGTGGTTACACCAGTCGCACAGCTTGCTCGGCCGCGCCCGCCAGTCGCCCGCGGCCCGGGCCCGCTCGATGGCCTGCCACAGCGCGATGACCTTGCGTTCGGTGGCGAGCAGGTCGGACTCCTCCGGCGCGTACCGCAGGACCTCGCCCTCGGCCAGGTACATGAGCTGCAGCAGCGCGGGTACCCGGCCGCGCAGCCGCCAGATCACCAGTGCGTAGAACTTCATCTGGAACAGCGCGCTGGCCTCGTACGCTTCGCGCGGTGCCCGGCCGGTCTTGTAGTCCACGATCCGGATCTCGCCGCCGGGCGCCACGTCCAGCCGGTCGATATAGCCGCGCAGCCGCAGCCCAGAATCGAGCGTGGTCTCCACGTAGCTCTCCCGGGCGGCAGGCTCGAGCCTGCGGGGGTCTTCGAGGGTGAAGTACGCGTCCAGGATGGCCACGGCGGACTGCAGCCAGCTGGCCCGCTCGGTCTCGTCCGGGAACAGCGCGGCCAGGTCGGGCTCCTCGGCGGCCAGCCGGTCCCACTCCGGCAGGACTAGCGCCCGCGCGGCCTGCGGCGTCCGCTCGCCGGCGGGCAGGTCGAACAATCGCTCCAGGGCGGCGTGCACCAGCGTCCCGCGCGCCGTGGCCTGCGTCGGCGGCTCGGGCAGCCGGTCGATCACCCGGAACCGGTACAGCAGCGGGCAGGTCATGAAATCCGCCGCCCGCGACGGTGACAGCGCCGGTCCCACCGGCGTTTGCGGGGGATCCTCCACCCGCGTCAGCACCATTTCTTCCACCCTTGAACCGTAGGGCACGGCACTGACATTCGGTGGGATGTCAGCACACCACATAGCATCGGTACCGTGGCAAGTTCGACGCCGCAGGACCAGAAGCAGAAGCAACGCCGCGAGGCTGGTCATGGGATCGTCCTCGGGCGCCCGTTCGGCATCCCGGTTTACATCTCGCCCTACTGGTTCGTGATCGCCGGCGTCTTCGTCTTCATCTACGCCAACGACCTGGCCGCCACCTTGCACGGGTCCACCAGGTTCGTGGTCGCGGCCGCGTTCGTCGTGCTGCTGTACGCCTCGGTCCTGGTCCACGAGCTGAGCCACTCGGTCGTGGCCCGCGGATTCGGGCTGCCGGTGCGCCGCATCCTGCTGTGGCCGCTGGGCGGGTTCTCCGAGATCGAGCGGGAGCCGCCGACCCCCGGGCGGGAGTTCCTGGTGTCAGCGGCCGGCCCGGCCCTGTCGCTGATCCTGGCCGCGATCGGCTACGGGCTGACCCACGTGACCGCCGCGGGTACCGTGGGCGGCACGCTGGTCGCCCAGCTCATGTGGGCCAACCTGGTCGTCGGCGGCTTCAACCTGCTGCCCGGCCTGCCGCTGGACGGCGGGCGGATGCTGCGCGCGGTGATCTGGAAGGTCACCGGACGCCCTTCGACATCGACCATCGCCGCCGCGTGGGCGGGCCGGGTGCTCGCGCTCGGCCTGTTCCTCCTGGTGCTGGCCCCGCCGGTGCAGGCCAGGATCGGCGGGGACATGGTTACCGTGGTGTGGCTGGCGGTCGTGGCCGCGTTCATGTGGACCGGCGCGGGCCAGGCCATCAAGGCCACCCGGTTCCGCGAGCGGCTGCCCGGCCTGCAGGCCCGCCGGCTGGCCCGCAAGGCGGTGTCGGTGGCCGCCGACACCCCGCTGGCCGAGGCCATCCGGCGCGCCGATGAGAGCCAGGCCCGGGCGGTGGTGGTCGTGGACCACGAAGACAAGCCGATCGCCATCCTCAACGAGACCGCGGTCATGGCCACGCCGCCGCAGCGGCGGCCCTGGATCGAGGCGGGCTCGCTGGCCCGGACGCTGGAGCCCAGCATGGTGCTGCCCGCGGACCTGTCCGGCATGGCCCTGCTCGATGCCATCCGGCAGGCGCCCGCTACCGAGTACCTGCTGGTGGAGCCGTCCGGTCAGGTCTACGGCGTGCTGGCCGCCCGGGACGTCGACCGGGCCTTCGCGGGCGTCTGACGTCCGGCACCACTACTCTTGGGCCCCATGACCAAACCGCGGCACGGCCCCTTGATGGCCGGGGAGCCGGTGCAGCTGACCGACCCGAAGGGCCGCAGCCACCTCGTGATCTTGCGGGCCGGCGCGTCCTTCCACACCCACCGGGGCATGCTGAGCCACGACGACATCATCGGCGGACCGGACGGGAACGTGATCAGGGCCCAGGGCGGCACCCCGTACGTCGTGTTCCGGCCGCTGCTGGCCGACTACACGCTGGCCATGAAGCGCGGCGCGGCGGTGGTCTACCCCAAGGACGCGGCGCAGATCGTGGCCTTCGCGGACGTGTTCCCCGGCGCCCGGGTGATCGAGGCCGGAGCCGGCTCGGGCGCGCTGAGCTGCTGGCTGCTGCGGGCGGTGGGGGAGCAGGGGACCCTGGTCTCCTTCGAACGCCGGCCGGATTTCGCCGAGATCGCCCGGCGCAACGTGGAGCAGTTCTTCGGCGGCGCGCCCCCGGCCTGGCAGCTGGTCGACGGCGAGTTCGGCACCGGGACGGCGGAGCTGAGCGACTTCAACCGGGTCATCTTGGACATGCTGGCCCCCTGGGACTGCGTGGACGCCGCCGCCGCGGCGCTGGCTCCTGGCGGCCTGGCCTGCTGCTACGTGGCCACCACCACCCAGCTGTCCCGGACCGTGGAGGCGCTGCGCGGGCACGGCGGGTTCGGCGAGCCCGCCGCCTGGGAGAACCTGGTGCGCGGGTGGCATGTGGAGGGTCTGGCCGTCCGCCCTGAGCACCGCATGGTGGGCCATACCGGGTTCCTGGTCACCGCGCGCCGACTCGCGCCGGGGGTGGTCCCACCGCCCCGCAGGCGCCGTCCGGCCAAGGGCGCGTATGAGGAAGATTTCTCCAAGGGGGGTCCGGGGGGATGGGTCCCCCCGGATGAAACAGATGCATCATGAGCATTACGCCGCCGGTGAACGCTAACGCTTAGCGATACTGGTGTGACGGGTTGGTGACCAGATCTACCGCAAGACGGCATCGAAACGGCCCCGCGAGGTTAGGGAATGCCGGTGTATAGGTAATGTCTTATTAGCGGCTCAGGAGGAGGTGAGGGGCGTGGCCACCAGAGACGAAAGCGGGCGTGGCTCCCGGCACGACGATGAGATCAAGAGTCTTACCGCACAGATCTCTTTCCTCGATGAGGAGATTGCCGGGCTCCGTCGCCGGCTGGCGGACTCGCCACGGCAGGTCAGACTGCTCGAAGACCGACTGCGCGAGACCGAGGGCAGCCTCAACGGGGTCACTGCGCAGAACGAGCGGATGGCCGCGACGCTGCGCGAGGCGCGCGACCAGATCGTGGCCTTGAAGGAAGAAGTGGACCGGCTGGCTCAGCCGCCGTCCGGGTTCGGCGTCTTCCTGAACGTGTGCGAGGACGACACGGCCGACGTGTTCACCGGCGGTCGCAAGATGCGCGTGAACGTGTCGCCGAACGTCGAGCTGTCCGAGCTGCGCCCGGGCCAGGAAGTGGTCCTGAACGAGGCGCTCAACGTCGTCATCGCCCAGGGCTACGAGCAGGTGGGCGAGGTCGTGATGCTCAAGGAGGTGCTCGCCGACGGCGCGCGTGCCCTGGTCATCTCCCAGGCCGACGAGGAGCGGATCGTCCGGCTGGCCGAGCCGCTGCTGCACGAGACGCTGCGCGCGGGCGACTCGCTGCTGCTGGAGTCGCGGTCCGGGTACGTCTACGAGCGGATCCCCAAGGCCGAGGTCGAAGAGCTGATCCTGGAGGAAGTCCCGGACATCTCCTACCACGACATCGGCGGCCTGGCCGGCCAGATCGAGCAGATCAGGGACGCGATCGAGCTGCCCTACCTGCACGCCGACCTGTTCAAGGAGCACCAGCTCAAGCCGCCCAAGGGCGTCCTGCTCTACGGGCCGCCCGGCTGCGGCAAGACGCTGATCGCCAAGGCGGTCGCGAACTCGCTGGCCAAGCAGGTCGCGGCCAAGACCGCGAAGGACGCGGCGCAGGACAAGGGAGCCAAGGAAGGCAAGAGCTTCTTCCTCAACATCAAGGGCCCCGAGCTGCTGAACAAGTACGTGGGCGAGACCGAGCGGCACATCCGGCTGGTGTTCCAGCGGGCCCGGGAGAAGGCCAGCGAGGGCATGCCGGTCATCGTGTTCTTCGACGAGATGGACTCGATCTTCCGCACCCGCGGGTCGGGCGTGTCCTCCGACGTCGAGAACACGATCGTGCCGCAGCTGCTGTCCGAGATCGACGGCGTGGAGGGCCTGGAGAACGTCATCGTCATCGGGGCCTCGAACCGCGAGGACATGATCGACCCGGCCATCCTGCGGCCCGGGCGGCTCGACGTCAAGATCAAGATCGAGCGGCCCGACGCCGAGGCGGCTAAGGACATTTTCTCCAAGTACGTGCTCAAGGAACTGCCGCTGCACCCGGACGACCTGGCCGAGCACGGCGCGTCCCGGGAGGGCACCGTGGACGCGATGATCCAGCGCACGGTGGAGCGGATGTACACCGAGTCCGAGGAGAACCGGTTCCTCGAGGTCACCTACGCCAACGGCGACAAGGAAGTGCTGTACTTCAAGGACTTCAACTCTGGCGCCATGATCGAGAACATCGTGGCCCGGGCCAAGAAGATGGCCATCAAGGAGTTCCTGGACACCGGGCAGAAGGGTATGCGGGTCAGCCACCTGCTGGCCGCGTGCGTCGACGAGTTCAGCGAGAACGAGGACCTGCCGAACACCACGAACCCGGACGACTGGGCCCGCATCTCCGGCAAGAAGGGCGAGCGCATCGTCTACATCAGGACCTTGGTCTCGGGCAAGACCGGCACCGAGGCAGGCCGTTCCATCGACACCGTGGCCAACACCGGGCAGTACCTGTGATCGTTGTCCGACCTCAGGAATGCCGTGCCGGCATGTCTGCTTCGTCCGTAACGGCATTAGGCTGCAATGGTGAGTGAGCTGGAGACGTCCCGGACGTGCGCGGGGGATACATCATGAGCGTTCTTCGCGTGATGGGCACCGAGACGGAATACGGCATCTCCGTGCCCGGTCAGCCCGGTGCCAACGCGATGGTGACCTCGTCGCAGATCGTCAACGCGTACCAGGCGGCCACCGCGGCCCGGGCCCGCCGGGCCCGGTGGGATTTCGAAGAGGAGAACCCGCTGCGCGATGCCCGCGGGTTCGACCTGACCCGGGAGGCGGCCGACTCCTCCCAGCTGACCGACGAGGACCTGGGGCTGGCCAACGTCATCCTCACCAACGGCGGCCGGCTGTACGTCGACCACGCGCACCCCGAGTACTCCGCGCCCGAGTGCACCAACCCGCTGTCCGTGGTGATCTGGGACAAGGCCGGCGAGCGGGTCATGGCCGAGGCCGCCACCAAGGCCGCGACCGTGCCCGGCAGCGCGCCCATCCAGCTGTACAAGAACAACACCGACAACAAGGGCGCCTCCTACGGCTCGCACGAGAACTACCTGATGCGCCGGGCTACCCCGTTCGCCGACATCGTCAGGTTCCTGGTCCCGTTCTTCGTGTCCCGGCAGGTCATCTGCGGGGCCGGGCGGGTCGGCATCGGCGCCGACGGCCGCGGCTCCGGCTTCCAGATCAGCCAGCGGGCCGACTACTTCGAGGTCGAGGTGGGCCTGGAGACCACGCTCAAGCGCCCCATCATCAACACCAGGGACGAGCCGCACGCCGACCCGGAGAAGTACCGTCGGCTGCACGTGATCCTCGGCGACGCCAACATGAGCGAGATCTGCACGTACCTCAAGGTCGGGACCACCTCGCTGGTGCTCTCGATGATCGAGGACAAATTCCTGGGCTCGGACCTGTCCGTGGAGGCGCCGGTGGCCGAGCTCCGCGCGATCTCGCACGACCCGTCCTGCCGCCGCCTGGTTACGCTCAAGGACGGCCGGAAGATGACCGCCGTTCAGCTACAAGCTGAATACCTCGAGCTGGCTCGCAAGTACACCGAGGACCGGTACGGCAACGACGTCGACGACATCACCGCCGACGTCCTGGACCGCTGGGAATCGGTGCTGAACCGGCTGGCCAAGGACCCCATGCTGCTGGCCCGGGAGCTGGACTGGGTGGCCAAGCTGGAGCTGCTCGAGGGATACCGCTCACGGGACTCGCTGAGCTGGGACCATCCCCGGCTGCAGCTCGTCGACCTGCAGTACTCCGACGTGCGCCCGGATCGCGGCCTGTACAACCGGCTGGCCGCCCGGGGCCGGATGGTGCGGCTGACCGACGACGCGACCGTGGACCGGGCCATCGACAACCCGCCCGAGGACACCAGGGCTTACTTCCGGGGGCGCTGCCTGCGGCAGTATCCCGAGTCGGTGGCCGCGGCCTCCTGGGACTCGGTCATCTTCGACATCCCCGGCCGCGAGTCACTGCAGCGGGTTCCCACCTTGGAGCCGCTGCGCGGCACCAAGGCGCACGTAGGCGAGCTGCTGGACCGCTGCCGTACCGCGGCTGAGCTGGTCGCCGCCCTAACCGGACAAGACTGACCGGCCAGGACCAGCGCCCTGTTCCTCGCCCGCTCCCGCCCCTGCGGACGAGTCGCGAGTTCGTACCGATTTTCGCCCGGCGGGATTGGGCGGGACTCACACGGGTGACGATAGCGTTGGGACAGACGGAGGTAGCGACATGGCAACATCGAAGGACACCGGCGGTCAGCGGCAGACCACGAAGCGCGCTGACGAGACCGAGCAGACCGAGACCGGTACGACCGAGGAGTCTCGGGAGCGGCACGAGAAGCTCACCGACGACGTCGACGCCATCCTCGACGAGATCAACGAGGTCCTCGAGGAGAACGCCAAGGAGTTCGTCCGGTCCTACGTCCAGAAGGGCGGCCAGTAGCCGGCTCAGCGGTTCGCCGTAGGCGGACACGCGGGCCTGTCTGGCGTGCTGTCTGGCTTCGGCGCGGCAGTAGGGTCTGTTGAAGGCACTGGTGTGCCGACCACCTCGGGAGGAGGCTCGCGTTGGGCTCGTACTTTGACGGCTCTGGCTATGTCCAGCAGTCCGGCCCGTTCGGCGGGGGAAGCGGCGGACAAGAAAGGTCCGGGCGGACGCGGATTCGGCCGGCCGGGGGCTTCATGGACCGGGAGACCTCGTCGTTCACGGACTTCCTCGGCTCCCACTCTCCGGACCTGCTGCCCGGCCGGGGCATCGGCACGGGTCCCAGTCCCGCCGCGGACTCCCCGGCGCTGCGCGACCTGCCGCACGCCACCACGATCGTCGCCGCGGCCTGCCACCAGGGCGTGGTGCTGGCCGGCGACCGCCGCGCCACCGCCGGGAGCATGATCGCCAAGCGCGACGTGGAGAAGGTCTTCCGCAGCGACGAGTTCTCAGCCATCGGCTACGCGGGCACGGGCAGCCTCGGAATGGAGTTCATCCGCCTGTTCCAGGTCGAGCTCGAGCACTACGAGAAGATGGAAGGCCGCCCGCTGTCGCTGGAGGGCAAGGCCAACCGGCTGGCCTCGATGATCCGGGGCAACCTGGGCGCGGCCATGCAGGGCTTCATCGTGGTGCCGCTGTTCGTCGGCTACGACGAGGACGCCGGCCAGGGCCGGATCTTCAGCTACAACGTGGTCGGCGGCCCGTACGAGGAGCAGCGGTTCTACTCCATCGGCTCGGGCTCGATCTTCGCCCGCGGCTCGCTGAAGAAGCTGTACGCCGACGACATGCCGGTGGACGACGCGGCGCTGGCCTGCGTCCAGGCGCTGTACGACGCCGCCGACGACGACTCGGCGACCGGCGGTCCGGATCTGACCCGGCGGATCTTCCCGGTCATCGCCACGGTCACGGCCGACGGCTTCCGCAAGCTGTCCGAGGCCGAGTCCGAGGATTACGCCCAGCAGGTCGTGCAGGAGCGGATGACTAGGCCCGACGGTCCTTCCGCCCCGCTGCGCGCCGGTAGCTAGCCCGGCTCGTCCCGTTCGTTCGTCCCGCTCCATCTGCCTAGGTAAAGGAAGCGTTCGCGGTGTCCATGCCGTTCGGTTACGTCTCACCCGCACAGGCCATGCGGGACAAGGCCGAATACGCGCGCCAGGGAATCGCGCGCGGTCGCAGCTGCGTCACGCTGCAGTACGAGGGCGGGATCTTGCTGATGGCGCCCAACCCGTCGAGCGCGCTGCACAAGATCAGCGAGATCTACGACCGGATCGCGTTCGCCGCGGTCGGCCGCTACAACGAGTACGAGACCTTGCGCAAGGCCGGGATCACCTACGCGGACGTCACCGGGTACCAGTACGATCGGCACGACGTGACCGCCCGCGGCATCGCCAATTACTACGCCCAGAACCTGGGCACCATCTTCACCGAGAACCTCAAGCCGTTCGAGGTGGAGATCGTCGTGGCCGAGGTCGGCGAGCAGCCGGAGGCCGATCAGATCTATCGCATCACCTTCGACGGGTCGGTGACCGACGAGCCGGGCTACGTGGCCTTCGGCGGGCAGGCCAACGTGGTCTCCGCCGCGCTGAAGGAACGCTACTCACCGGGCATGCCGCTGGCCGAGGCCTTCGGCGCCGCGCTGGCCGCATTGTCGACCACCGGGAACGGCGAGCGCACCGAGATCGCCGCGACCCAGCTGGAAGTCGCCCTCCTGGACCGGACCCGCGACCACCGCACGTTCCGCCGCATCCGCGCCGCCCGCCTAGAAGAGCTCATCGCCGAGAGCCGCTCCGCCGACGCCAAGCCCGAACCCCCCGCCGACGACCCACCCCCCTCCACCGGCGGCTCCGCCCCCTCCACCGGCGGCTCCGCCCCCTCCACCGGCGGCCCCGCCCCCTCCACCGGCGGCCCCGCCCCCTCCGCGCCCTCGGCCCCCCCCACCGGCCCCGAACCCGGCCACACCGACCGCGGCACCGGCACCGGTGGTCCGAACGGCTCCTCCCAGAACCCCCTCTAGGCGCGACACCACCCCCGCCGAGCCCCCCTCAGCCGCCGACAGCACCCCCGCCGAACCCTCTAGCGCCGACGGCACCCCCGGAGCCGGCCGCCCGGGGCTGGCGAGCCGCGCCGCAATGTGGTGGAACCCGGGTTCCACCTCGCTCTTCCCGTCACGATGCCGCACCCATGCTGTGACCGGGCCGGGTCTGCCGGTGCCGTCCGGCCCGCGGGTGACGGCCGGGTGCTCCAGAGTCCCGCCCGCCCCGCCAGTACCGCTTCCGGGGAGGATCCGGGTCCCCGGGAGGATCCGGGGTACCGGGATGCACCCGATCCTCCCCGGAGCCTGAATCCTCCCGGCAAATGGTGCTGGTGATCTGGGGGTGAGCGATGTGGCCGCTGTGGGGGAACGTCAGGAACCCGCGACTGTCCGCAGGTCAGCCCTCGCGGCTGGGCCTGGCCCGAAGCGCAAATGTGAGCAGCGTGACTAGTGCGTCGCACGAGCCGGCCCGCCTTCAACCCGACCTCGCCTCCCACCGCCCAGCGCCGCCAACTGCTACAGCGGGATGTTGGCGTGAGTGCCTTTGAGCTGGGGTGCATCGGCGATGGCCCGGATCAGCTCACGGCGGGTCTGGCTCGGCTCGATGATCGCGTCGATGACGCCGAGGTCGACCGCGCGCTGCAGGCCGCCGGCGGTGGCCTCGTGCTCGGCGGCCAGCGAGGCCTCGGCCTCGTGCAGTTGCTCGGGCAGCACCGAGGCCAGCGTGCGCCGGTGCAGGATGCGGACGGCCGCGACCGCGCCCATGACCGCCACCTCGGCGCCCGGCCAGGCGTAGACGCGGGTCGCCCCCAGCGCGCGGGAGTTCATCGCGATGTAGGCCCCGCCGAACGCCTTGCGGGTCACCAGCGTCACCCGGGGCACCGAAGCCTCGGCGAACGCGTGCAGCAGTTTGGCCCCGCGGCGGACCACGCCGTCCCATTCCTGACCGACCCCGGGCAGGTAGCCCGGCACGTCGACCAGCACCACCAGCGGCACGCCGAACGCATCGCACATCCGCACGAAGCGCGCCGCCTTCTCCGCCGAAGCGGCGTCCAGGCAGCCGCCCAGCCGCATCGGGTTGCTGGCCACCACGCCCACCGTGCGCCCGGCCAGCCGGCCGAGGATCGTCACGATGTTGGGCGCCCACCGGGGGTGCAGTTCCACGCCCGGCGAATCGAGCAGCCTGCCGGTCAGCACGTGCACGTCGTACGCCCGGCGGGGAGACTCGGGCAGCACGCCGGACAGATCGC
Source organism: uncultured Actinomycetes bacterium (assembly GCA_963787645.1). Taxonomy (GTDB): domain Bacteria; phylum Actinomycetota; class Actinomycetes; order Streptosporangiales; family Streptosporangiaceae; genus Palsa-504. Next base: position 918,727 of record CAWBDS010000002.1, read on the forward strand.
TTTCCTCGGCGTCCTCGGCGATCTTTCCCTGGTCGCTGAACAGCGCCGCGAGCTGGCGGGCCCGGTCCAGCGCGTCCGCGTCGGTCTCGGTCACCACGTGCACCACGCCCGAGCGGCGGCTGTGCGGTTCGGGGCCGCCGAGCCGCTCCATGTCCACGTCCTCGCCGGTCACCGAGCGCACCACGTCCGGACCGGTGACGAAGATGCGGCCCTGGCCGGACAGGATCACGATGTCGGTCAGCGCCGGGCCGTAGGCGGCGCCGCCGGCCGCGGGCCCGAGCACCACGGAGATCTGCGGCACCCGCCCCGAGGCGGCGGTCATCGCCGCGAAGACCGTGCCCACCGCGTGCAGGCTGGCCACGCCCTCGGCCAGCCGGGCGCCGCCCGAGTGCCACAGGCCCACGATCGGTACACCCCGGGAGACCGCTTCGAAGTACGCGCCGACGATCGCGGCGCAGCCCGCGGTGCCCATGGCGCCGCCCTGCACCCGCGGGTCGGAGGCGAAGGCCACCGCACCCGCGCCGTGCACCAGGCCCATGCCCGCGACCACTCCGCTGCGTTCCGGCCCGTCGGTCGGCAGCAGCTCCAGCGTGCCGGGGTCGAACAGCGCCGCCAGCCGTTCCCGCGGGTCGCGGGGCAAGGCCAGGGGCAAGGTAACCGGCGAGGCAACGGGCGAGGTAACGGGCAAGGCGCCAGGCGAGGCCACGGGCAAGGCAGCCGGCCGGGACGAAGCTGGGTCCAGGGTGGTGGTCATCCGAGGTCTCCTCTACCGGTCAAACGGCGGTGAACACCAGCGACACGTTGTGGCCGCCGAACCCGAACGCGTTGTTCAGCACGGCCATCGGTTCGGAGCCGCGCTTGGCCAGCGGCCGCGGCTCCGTGGCGATCTCGACCGGGACCTCGTTGTCCTGGTCGTCGAGGTTGATCGTGGGCGGGGCCACCTGGTCGCGCAGCGCGAGGATGGCGGCCACCGACTCGATCGCGCCCGCGCCTCCGAGCAGGTGCCCGGTCATCGACTTGGTTGACGAGACGATCACCCCGTCGGAGGCCGCCCCGAGCGCCTTGACCAGAGCTTGCGCCTCCAGCGGGTCGCCCTCGGGGGTCGAGGTGGCGTGCGCGTTCACGTGCACGATCTGTTCAGCGTTCACCCGCGCGTCGGCCAGCGCCCGGCCGATCGCCGCGGCCACCCCGGCGCCGTCGGGCGCCGGGTGGGCAATGTGGTAGGCGTCGGAGGAGTAGCCCGCCCCGGCCGCGACGGCGTAGATCCGCGCGTCGCGCTGCCGCGCGTGCGACAACGACTCCAGCACTAGCATGCCGGCTCCTCGCCGAGCACGAATCCGTCCCGGGACTTGTCGAACGGCCGTGAGGCCGCCTCGGGGTCGTCGTTGCGGGTCGACATGGCCCGCATGACCGCGAACGCGCCGATGTTCAGGGGCAGGATCGCCGCCTCGGTACCGCCTGCCAGCACCACGTCGGCGCGCCCGGACCGGATCATGTCGATGCCGTACCCGATCGCCTCGGCGCCGGACGCGCAGGCGCTGACCAGCGCGTGCGCGCCGGCGTGCGCGCCGAGCTCCATGCTGATCCAGCCGGCCGCCCCGTTGGGCATCAGCATCGGCACCGTATACGGCGAGATGCGCTGCCAGCCCTTGGAGTTCAAGATGTCGTATGCGGCCAGCGTCGACCCGATGCCGCCGATCCCGCTGGTCACCGCGACCCCGAGCCGCTCGGGGTCCAGGTCCGGCGCGCCCGCGTCCGCCCACGCCTCCCGGGAGGCGACGAGCGCGAGCTGCTCGCAGCGGTCCATCCGCCGGGCCTGCACGCGGCCGACGATCTCCACCGGGTCGGCGGCTGCCGGTGCGGCGATCCGCACCGGCAGCTGCTCGGCCCACGGTTCGGTCAGGCGCCGCGCACCGCTCCGCCCGGCCAGCATCGCCGCCCAGGTCGACGCGACGTCCCCGCCCAGCGGGGTGGTCGCGCCGAGCCCGGTGACGACGACAGTTTCGCGGTCGACCGTCACGCCGAATCTCCGGCGTTCTTGGACACGAAGTTGACCACGTCCTGGACCGTGGTCAGGTCCTTCAGCTGGTCGTCGGGGATCTCGACGCCGAACTTGTCCTGGGCCGCGACGGCGATCTCGACCATCGACAGCGAGTCGATGTCGAGGTCGTCGACGAAGCTCTTGCTCGGGGTCACCTCGTCGGCGGGCACGCCGGCGATCTCCTCGACGATTTCGCCAAGTCCCGCGAGGATCTCCTGATCAGTCATGCTCTTGTGCTCCTTGTCGTGAACGGATTAGCTGGTCTGGTTGCCCCGTGGCGGGGCGCGGCTAGGGTACCGTGATCACCTGCGCTGCGTAGCACATCCCGGCGCCGTAACCGAGCAACAGCGCCGGGGTACCGGCCTTGAGGTCCCCGCGTTCGGCCATCCTGGCCAGCGCCAGCGGGATCGACGCCGAGGACGTATTGCCCGCGTGCACGATGTCGTCGGCGACCCGGTCCCGGGGCACCCCCAGCCGGCGCGCGATGGCCTCGACGATGCGCAGGTTGGCCTGGTGCGGCACGAAGGCCGACAGGTCGCTGACCGCCACCCCGGCCCGCTCGCAGGCCTGCTCGGCGAACGGGTACAGGGAGGTCGTGGTCCAGCGGAACACCGCCTGGCCTTCCTGGTACATGTACGAGCGGCGGTCCGGGATCGCGATCTTTTCGGCCATGTCGCCGGCGCTGCCCCATACCACCGGCCCGATGCCTGGCGCCTCCCCGTCCGCGACCGGGCCGACCACCACGGCGCCCGCGCCGTCCGCGAAGATGATGCAGGTGGACCGGTCGTCGGGATCGATCCACGCCGTCATCTTCTCCGACCCGATGACCAGCACGTACCGGGCCGTGCCTGCCCGTACCGCGTCGGAGGCGTTGGCCAGCGCGTAGCAGAAGCCCGCGCACGCGGCGTTGACGTCGTAGGCGCCAGGCGCGAGGATACCGAGCCGGTACGCGACCGCCGCGGAGTTGTTGGGTATCGGCGCCTCGCTGCTGCAGGTGGCCACGATGACCAGGTTGATATCGGCGGGGGACAGGCCGCTGCTGGCCAGCGCCTTGCCGCCGGCCACGACCGCCATGTCGGCCACGGTTTCGTCGGGCCCGGCGTACCGGCGGCTTTCGATGCCGACCCGGCTCCGGATCCACTCGTCGCTGGTTTCGACCCGGGCCGCGAGATCGGCGTTGGTCACCACGTTGGCGGGCTGGTAACCACCGAACGAGATAATCCGCGCTCCCGCGGCGGGCGGGAACGAAGTATGAAATGTCATGCGCCTTCCCTGGGCAGAGGCTGGATTCGGACTAGCGGCTGACCCTCACTGACGGGGTTGCCGTCCTCCACTAGCCATTCGATGATCTCAGCTGGCCAGGGTACGGCGAGCGGGCGCTCGCCGCCGCGCGCCACGACGGTCCCCAGTTCCGCATCGGTGGCGGCGGCCTGGGCCGGCCCGCCGGCGCGCGGAATGTGCCTGCGGTCGGCGCCACGATCAGGCGCCATTCGGGCAGGTCGGGCTCGGATGTCGGCTCGGACAGGTGCTCCTCGATCAGCTCGCGCGCGGCCTGAAGCTGGTCCGGGGTCTTGATGGCCAGCTGAGCCACGCCGGGCAGCGCCCGCCGGGCCAGGCCGGTCAGCGTGCCCGCCGGCGGCAGCTCGATGAGCGCGGTCACGCCCAGGTCGGCCATGGTCGCCATGCACAGGTCCCAGCGCACCGGGGCGGCGACCTGGGCCACGACCCGCTCCAGCCACTCCTTGCCGGTGGTGACCGCGCCGCCGTCGGCGTTGGACAGCAGCGTCAGACGCGGGTCGCGGACCGGGACCTCCGCGGCCGCGAAGCGCAGCGCCGCGACGGCCGGTGCCATGTACCGGGTGTGGAAGGCCCCCGCCACCTGCAGCGGGCGCAGCCGGGCCCCGGCCGGCGGATCGGCCGTGAACGCCTCCAGGTCCGAGATCGCCCCGGCGGCCACGATCTGGCCCGCCGCGTTGATGTTCGCCGGGGTCAGGTCGTGCCGGGCGATGGCCGCCAGCACCGTCTCCTCGTCACCACCCAGGACTGCGGTCATGCCGGTCGGCCGTACCGCCGAGGCCGCGGCCATGGCCGCGCCGCGCACCTTGACCAGGCGCATCGCGTCGTCCGCGCTCAGCACCCCGGCCAGCACTCCGGCGGCCAGCTCCCCGACACTGTGCCCGGCCGTCGCGTCGGCGTGCACATCGCCCAGGGCCAGCGAACCGGCCGCTGAGCCGGCGAGCGAGTCGGCCAGCGCGCCCGCCGCCGCCAGCGCGGCCGCCACCAGCAGCGGCTGCGCGATCGCGGTGTCCTTGATCTCCTCGGCGCTCGCCGTGGTGCCGTACCTGATCAGGTCGCAGCCTGCCAGCTCGGAGGCGCCGCCCATGAACTCGGCCACGCCGGGCACCTCGAGCCAGGGGGCCAGGAAGCCCGGCGTCTGCGCGCCTTGCCCAGGTGCGGTGATGATAAGCATCCCTTTAGGGTGCCCTGTAGGACTCCGCCACATGAATGTCGAACGGTACGAAGTTGGCTGCCGCTCTGTTGGAGACTTCCTACAATCAACGTTAACCCGAACGCTACCAGAGGGTCACAGAAATCAAGTTCGCTTGGCCGCCAGCCGCCCCAGCGCCACCGCCACCCACAAGGTGAAACCGTCCCGTCCGGCCGAAGGCGTGTAGTCGGTGAGTTCGGCCACCCGGCGCAGCCGGTAGCGCACCGTGTTCGGGTGTACGAACAGCAGCCGGGCGGTGCCCTCCAGCGACGAGCCCTGCTCGAGATAGGTGGTGAGCGTGTCGAGCAAGGCGTGCCCGCCCAGCAGCGGCTGGTAGACGTCGCTGATCAGGGCGGCCCGGGCGTCGGGATCACCGTCCAGCGCGCGCTCGGGCAGCAGGTCGTCGGCGCCGCCGGCCGGGGCGCGTCCGGCCAGGCCGGGGCGGCGCGCAACGCGGCCAGCGCGGCGCGAGCCGAGACCGACGCGGTACGCAGGTCGCGGACCAGCGGCCCGGCGATCACCGGTCCCGGCCCGAACCGCCCGGCGAACCGCTCGGCGGCCGCGATCGGGTCATCGCTGCCGCCCACGACCAGGATGAGCCGGTTGCCGTGCAGCCCGGCCAGCAGGTCCAGCCGGGCCCGCCGGGCCTGGGCGCGCAGGTCCTCGATCAGCGGCTCGACCCCGGCCGGGGCACCCGGCTTGTCCCGCTCCTCGTCACCGATGGTGCCGACCACCACCGTGACCGGGGAGGACGACCAGTTCAGCGCCGAGGCCCAGGAGTGCAGCGAGTCCTCGGTCTCGCCGCGCACCAGGGAGTCGACCACCAGCGCCTCCAGCCGGGCGTCCCACGCGCCGCGCGCCTCCGCGGTCCGCGCGTAGACCAGCGCCGCGCTGAACGCGATCTCCCGCGCGTAGGTCAGCACCGCCTCGCGCAGCTCGGCCTCATTGCCCGGCGCGGCCAGCTCGTCGACCTGGGCCTCGACCGCGTCGATGATGACCCGCATCATCTCCACCGCGTGCTGCAGGCTGACCGCCCGGGCCAGCTCGCGCGGCGCGGTGCCGAACACCTGGGTCACGGCGGGCCGGTGCCGTTCCGGGTGCCTGATCCAGTCCAGGAACGCCGCGATCGCGGCCTGCGCGACCAGCCCGAGCCAGGAGCGGTTCTCGGCGGACATGTTCCGGAACCAGGGCAGCCGCTTTTCCATGGCGGCGATCGCGGCCGTGCCGAGGGCCCCGGTGGCCCGCTCCATCCGCCGTACGGTCTCCGCGTTGACCCGGGGCCCCGGGTCGCCGGGCGCCCGAACCCGCTGCTCGGCCATGGCTACAGGGTAACTACGAGAGCGCCTCGCTGACCGGGACGTCCAGCCGGTACCGCTCGATGGCCTGGGTCGGGAACCCGGCGTCGACCGCGCCCGCCCGGGCCAGCTCCCACAGCACGGCCAAGGTGATCGACTCCGCGTCCACGTGGAAGAACCGCCGCGCCGCCGGGCGGGTGTCGGAGAAGCCGAACCCGTCGGTACCCAGCGAGGTGAACGTCCCCGGCACCCAGCGGGCGATCTGGTCCGGGACCGCCTTGATCCAGTCCGACACCGCGATCACCGGCCCGGGCTTACCGGCCAGCTGGGAGGTCACGTACGGCTCGCGGGGTGCCTCCGACGGATGCAGCATGTTCCACGACTCGCAGGCCAGCGCCTCGCGGCGCAGCTCGGTCCAGGACGTGGCCGACCAGACGTCGGCGGACACGCCCCAGTCGCGGGCCAGCATTTCCTGGGCGGCCAGCGCCGACCGCAGCGCCACCCCGGAGGCCAGGATCTGGGCCCGGGCTACGGGTACCACGGTCCGTTCGGAGGAACCAGAAGCACCCCCGGCCCGTCCGGCGAGCCAGTCGCGTACGGCCGGACCCGAGGCCGACGCATCCGCGGCCGCAGACCCCGTGCCGAGCGCGGGCGCGTACAGGTACAGGCCGCGCAGGATGCCCTGCTCCAGCCCGGCCGTGCCGCCGGGGAAGGAGGCGGGCTCGGGCGGCTGCGGGTACGGCTCGTTGTAGACGGTCAGGTAGTAGAAGATGTTCTCGCCGTCCGGGTTCTCCGGGGTGGCGTCGTACATCCGGCGCAGCGCGTCGCGCATCACGTAGGCCAGCTCATAGGCCCAGGCGCAGTCGTAGGACACGCAGGCCTCGGAGACCGAGGCCAGCAGGAGCGAGTGCCCGTCGTTGTGCTGCAGTCCTTCGCCGGTCAGCGTCGTCCGCCCGGCGGTGGCCCCCAGCAGGAACCCGCGGCCGAGCTGGTCGCCGAGCGCCCACATCTGGTCCCCGGTCCGCTGCCAGCCGAACATCGAGTAGAACACGTACACCGGGATCATGTGCGTGGCGTGCGTGGCGTACGCGGTCCCGGCGGCGATCACCGAGCCCATCGCGCCGGCCTCGCTGATGCCTTCGTGCAGGATCTGGCCCTTTTCCGACTCCTTGTAGGACAACAGCAGGTTGCGGTCCACCGCCTCGTAGGTCTGCCCGTGCGGGGAGTAGATCTTGGCCGTCGGGAACAGCGAGTCCATGCCGAACGTCCGGGCCTCGTCCGGGATGATCGGCGCGAACCGGTCCCCGATCTCGGGATCCTTCATCAGCTCCTTAAGCAGCCGGACGAAGGCCATCGTGGTGGCCACCGCCTGCTTGCCCGAGCCCTTGCGCAGCTCGTCGTAGATCGTGTCGGGCGGCTGCGGCAGCGGCTTGGCCCGGACCACCCGCCGCGGCAGCACCCCGCCTAGGGCCGCGCGCCGCTCGCGCATGTACTGGATCTCGTCGGAGTCCTCGCCCGGGTGGTAGTAGGGCGGCAGCTCGGCCTCCAGGTCCGAGTCGGGAATCGGCAGGTAGAGCCGGTCCCGGAACTCCTTCAGCTCGGCCACGGTGAGCTTCTTCATCTGGTGCGTGGCGTTGCGGGCCTCGAAGTCCTTGCCCAGCGTCCAGCCCTTGATCGTGTGGGCCAGGATGACGGTCGGCTGGCCGGTGTGCTCGCGGGCCGCCTTGAACGCCGCGTACACCTTGCGGTAGTCGTGGCCGCCGCGCGATAGCGAACGCAGCTCGTCGTCGGACAGGTGCGCCACCATCGCGCGCAGCCGCGGGTCGTCGCCGAAGAAGTGCTCCCTGATGTAGGCCCCGGACTCCACGCTGTAGGTCTGGAACTGGCCGTCCGGCGTGGTGTTCATCTTGTTGACCAGCACGCCGTCGGTGTCCTGGGCCAGCAGCGGGTCCCAGTCGCGGCCCCAGATGACCTTGATCACGTTCCAGCCCGCGCCGCGGAAATACGCCTCGAGCTCCTGGATGATCTTGCCGTTGCCGCGCACCGGGCCGTCCAGGCGCTGCAAGTTGCAGTTGATGACGAAGGTGAGGTTGTCCAGTTCCTCGCGGGCGGCCAGGCCGATCGCGCCGAGTGCCTCCGGCTCGTCCATCTCGCCGTCGCCCAGGAACGTCCACACGTGCGAGCGCGAGGTGTCGTGGATCTCCCGGGCCAGCAGGTACTTGTTGAACCGGGCCTGGTAGATCGAGTCGATCCCGCTCAGCCCCATGGACACGGTGGGGAACTCCCAGAAGTCCGGCATCAGCCGCGGGTGCGGGTAGGACGGCAGCCCGCCGCCCGGGTGCGAGAGCTCCTGGCGGAACCCGTTGAGCTGGTCCTCGGTCAGCCGTCCTTCCAGGAACGCCCGCGCGTAGATGCCCGGCGCCGCGTGCCCTTGGATGAACACCTGGTCACCGGACTCGCCGTGGTCCTTGCCCCGGAAGAAGTGGTTGAATCCGACCTCATACAAGGAGGCCGCGGAGGCATAGGTCGCGATGTGCCCGCCCACGCCCATGCCCGGGCGGTTGGCGCGGGACACCATCACCGCGGCGTTCCACCTGATGTAGGCCCGGATCCGGCGCTCGACGTGCTCGTCGCCCGGGAACCATGGTTCGCGCTCGGGCGGGATGGTGTTGATGAAGTCGGTGCTGCGCAGGCCGGGCACCCCGACCTGCTGCTCGCGCGCCCGCTCGAGCAGGCGCAGCATGACGTACCTGGCCCGCGCCCGCCCGGAGGTCCGCACGACCGAATCGAACGACTCGATCCACTCGCGGGTCTCGTCCGGGTCGATGTCGGGCAGCTGCGTGGGCAGCCCGTCGCTGATGATGGGGAATCGCTGGCGTCCGGAAGCCACGGGGTAGCCTCGCCTTCCGCGTAGTGTCAGGGCGGCGGTCTGGCCGCCCGGTCTGTTTAACGTCCGTGATGTGTTGTCCAGACCAATCGTCCAACGAACTGGCCCTGAACGCATCTCTCTACTTGACGGTAATCGCCATATGGGGGAGGCCGCGCACCGCCGGGGCCCGTCAGCGCCCGGCCGGGGGCCAGTTTCGCCGAGAGCGGACCACCCCGTTACTCTACGTGCACCGAAGTGCTCTGCGTAACCGGTAGATGGATCGGGCAGATCAATTTATGGCGGCGGTTTTCCCGGCCAGGGCGATTGCCACTTGCGCGTCGGGCCGACCCAGTGTGAACTGTCCCAACAAGAAGTGCTGACGCGTCGCCGCCGCAAGGCGTGATGGCGCGGGGAGGGATTCAGGGAGGACGTCAGTGAGCGCGACCGCGGGCCAGGCCCAGGATGAACGCGGGCAGGCCGAGCGGCTCGGTATCAAACCGGGCCAGGTGGTGCAGGAGATCGGCTATGACGATGATTGCGACGCGCCGCTGCGTGCCGCGATCACCAAGGTAGATGGCGTAGAGCTGGTTGACGAGGACTACGACAACGTGGTCGACGTGGTGCTGCTGTGGTGGCGCGACGGCGACGGTGATCTCGTCGACGCGCTGGTCGACGCGCTTACGCCGCTGGCCGATGGGGGTTACATCTGGCTGCTTACACCGAAGGCGGCCCGGGATGGCCACGTCGAGCCGAGCGACATCGGCGAGGCCGCCCCGACGGCCGGGCTGTCCCAGACCTCGAGCGTGAGCGCGGCTCGCGACTGGTCGGGCACCAGGCTCGTCGCGCCGAAGGCGCGCAGGTGACCGTCTGTTCGGCTGATTTATTTTTTGCCGAACGGGCCGTGGCTCGACATGCCAGTCACGGTGGCAGACTTGGGGTGGTAACGAGCGGTGTGACTTGGCCGCGTGCGCGGCGGGCGCAAAATCCAGCGGAAGGACCAAGCATGGCGGTGGAAGTAGGCGACCAGGCGCCTGATTTCGAGCTGACGGACCAGCACGGCACGCCCGTGCGGCTGTCCAGCTTCCGCGGCAGCAAGAACCTCGTGCTGATCTTCTACCCGCTGGCCTTCAGCGGCGTGTGCACCAGCGAGCTATGCGCGATCCGTGACGAGTTCCCCGAGGTGACCCGGGACGACGTCGAGCTGCTCACCGTGTCGGTGGACTCCACGTTCACCCATCGGGCCTGGTCGGACGCGGAGCACTTCACCTTCGAGCTGCTCTCGGACTTCTGGCCGCACGGCGAGGTGGCCAAGCAGTACGGTGTGTTCGACTCCGAGCGCGGCATCGCGATCCGGGGCACGTTCATCATCGACAAGGACGGCGTCGTGCGGTGGAAGGTGGTCAACCCGATCCCGCAGGCCCGTGACCTGGCCGAGTATTCCAAGGCGCTGGCCGCGCTCGGCTAGCGTCACACCGTAGGGAGGCCTGGGGGCATGCCGTGTTATCGCTGCGGCGTGCGGCAGACGGACCCGGAGCGGGGCAAGAGCCCCTGGCGGCGCGGGGTCGTACAGGACCAGCTGGTGCTGATCTGCCCGGCGTGCCAGGACACCGGCGACTGGACCGCCGAGCTCGAGCATTGCGCCAAGTGCCGCAGCGCCCACCTGATCCGGCGCCTAGGCCAGGTCGAGTGTCTGGACTGCGGCCAGGTCCGCGAGCCCGAGGCGCTGATCAATCCCGGCCTGCGCCCGGCCGACACGGGGCTGGCCGACGAGGTCAGCCGCGCCCTCGACCGGATGCTCGGCCGCGCCTGACCGGGATGTCCCACTTGTCACACCTGACTAATTCTTCTCCACGCGGATTCCTGTTTAGGGCCGGTCTTCCCAGGTAGCGCAGGGGTAGGGGATCAGCCGAACCGCGACGTGGAGAAAGGACGTCATGAACGCCAAGGTGCGTGATGTGATGACGCCGGGCCCCATCGGGGTGGACTATTACCAGTCCATCGGGACGGCCGCCCAGACTATGCGCGACTGGGGGGTGGGTGCCGTCCTCGTGGTCAATGACCAGGCCTTGTACGGGCTGGTTACCGATCGGGACCTGGTGGTCCGGGCGGTCGCGGAGTCCCGGGGTCCGGACGAGCCGGTCGGCCCGCTGTGCAGCCGGGACCTGGTGGGCGTCCGCGCGGACGCCGATACCAACGTGGCCGTGGCGCTGATGCGCGAACACGCCGTGCGCAGGCTGCCGGTGATCGAGGACGGGCAGGTCGCGGGCATCGTCTCGCTGGGCGACCTGGACCCCTTGGACCCCCTGGACCCTTTGGCCCTGCCGGACGACCCGGCCGCCGAGCTGGCCGAGGTGAGGGAGATCCGTCCCACCCCCTGACCAGGTCAGTTTGCCTGCCCGCGCCGTGGGTAGCCGCAGGCACTATCGCAGGAGGTGAACCATGACCAGGAAAGTGCGGGACATCATGTCGGCCGCCCCGGTATGCATGGCGGCCACCGAACCAGTGTCGGCCGCGGCCAAAGCCATGAAGGCGCGGGGCATCGGCACCGTGCTGGTGGTGGCCGGGGGACGGCTCGACGGCTTGGTCACCGACCGCGACATCACCATCCGGGTGCTGGCCGAGAACCGCGACCCGCGGACCACGCTCCTGGGCGAGATCTGCTCTGGCGAGGTGGCCGTGCTCAGCCCGGACGACGACCTCGAACACGCCGTCCGGCTGGTCCGCGAGCGCGCGGTGCGCCGCCTGCCGGTCATCGCGGCCGGGGTCCCGGTGGGGGTGGTCTCCATCGGCGACCTGGCCCTGCACCACGACGAGCAGGCCGCCCTCTCGGAGGTCTCAGCCGCCGCGCCGAACCGCTGACCGGAGTCAGCATGACCTCCAGATCAGGCCTCATCGTCAAGGAGCTGCTTGAGCGCTACGGCCAGCCGTACGCCGAGCAGGCGGGTATCCGGCTCGCCGACCGTCCGGGCCCGCTGTACCAGCTGCTGGTGCTCAGTACCCTGCTCACCGCGCGGGTCCCGGCCGACATCGCGGTCGCGGCCGCGCGCGAGCTGTTCGCCGCCGGGTGCCGCAACGCCAAGGCGATGAGCGAGGCCGGCTGGCAGGACCGGGTAGACGCGCTGGATCGCGGCGGCTACGTCCGCTACGACGAGCGAACCGCGAGCGTGCTGGGCGACGGCGCGGACCTGCTGTCCCAGCGGTGGCACGGCGACCTGCGCAGGCTGCGAGGTCAGGCCGACGGCGACCCGGGCATGACCGAGGCGCTGCTGGCCGGGTTCCCGGGCCTGGGCGGCGCCGGAGCGGGCATCTTCCTGCGCGAGGCCCAGGCCGTCTGGCCCACGGTCGCGCCGTACGTGGATGCGCCGATGACCAGCGGGGCGCGCCGGGTCGGACTGCCGGACAGCCGGGCCTCACTGGCGTCGCTGCTGTCCGGCAGCGGTCAGCCGGCCCGGCTCGCCGCGGCCCTGGTCCGCGTGTCGCTGAGCCCGCGCGCGGCCAGCGAGGTCACCGCCGCGGTGCCGGACTGATCGAACAGTTCCGCACTCAATCGTACTTCGCTGAACAGTTCTTAACGGAATCGTGCCCAATTGAGTCCTGCCCGTAATCGAGCCGGTAAGCTGCACGTGATGCCGTTTGTGGCCAGAAGGCGGGGGTAGGCGGTAGTTCCGCACCCCCATTCGTCATGGTGCTAGGAGCTTTGTGTGAGCCTGCCTGCCTCGCAGCAACGTGTTCTGGATCTTATGGAAGGCGCGCTGCAGGCCAGCGAGCCTGAGCTCGTTTCGATGTTCTCCATTTTCACCCGGCTCAACGCGGATGAGCCGGTCGGCGCCGAGCCGATGGCGCTGCCGCGGCCGCAGCCGCGGCGGTTCCGGTGGTTGCGGGCGGGCACGACCATCTACGCCTTCGTGCTGGTCCCCGTGATGTTCGCGATGATCACCATTGGCGCGCTGCTCAGCAGCCGGGCGCACAGCGTGGCCACCTGTGAGACCGGTTACTCGGCGGGCGGGGGATCGTGGGTCAGCCGGCCCTGGTGCCAGAGCACCATGCAGAAGACCACCGCCTCCGGCGCGCGCCTGGCCTCCTGCGCCGCCCGGATCCCGGCCATCCGCTTCGTCACCCGAAGCGGCGGTGAGGCGTTCAGCCCGCCCGCCAAGGCCGAAGCGACCACGGCCGGGCCGCCCGCTACCTGCTAGCCGGAGGGCCCCTTGCCGATCGAGCACATCGGGTACGAGGCGGCCGAGCTGCTGAGCCTGACCAACGGCTCCGAGGCCCGGTCGCTGAACCGGCTCACCGAACTGGCGGCCTGGCAGGTACCGGCCTGCGCCGGCGCTCACGCCGCGGTCTGGCGTGACGGCGAGCTGATCGGCGCCGCGGCCACCCACCCGGACCTGGCCGAGCTCGCGGAGCTCCAGCTGAACGTCGGGCGCGGCCCGATCTTGACCGCGGCCGACGAGGGTGTCCCGGTCAGCTGCCCGGACACGCTAGCCGAGACCCGATGGCCCGAGTACGCGGCGGCCGCCCTGCGGCGCAGCGTCCGTTGTTCGGTCCACCTGGTGCGCGAGCTGCCGCGCGGAGCCCTGGTTCTGTCACTGTTCGGGGTGCGTCCTGGGGCGCTCGACGTGCAGTCCAATCCCATGGCCGACACGCTGGCCGCCTTCGGCGGCGCGATGCTGGCCAACGCGACGGCCTACGGTCAGGCCCGGCGGACGGCCATCCAGCTGAAGGACGCCGTGGTGGCCCGCTCGGTGGTGGATCAGGCCAAGGGTGTCTTGATGCACGCGCTCGGCTGCGACGCCGAGGACGCGCTGCGCCGGCTGCGCCAGGAGTCTCAGCGCCGGCACGTCAAGGTCACTGAGGTGGCGGCCGAGGTCGTGGCCACCTACAGCAGGGAAAACGCCAAGCCGGCCGCGGCGGCGACGCGGCGGGCCAAGCCCCGGCCTAGCTAATCCGCCGGCGCCTTCACCTTCGCGACCACAATGGTCAGGTCGTCGCGTAGCTCATCCTGAGAGAAGCTGCTGACCAGGCCCTGCACGGCGCGAGCGGTCTCGGCGGCGGACCGGCCCGCCAGGCCCGCGAGCTCGTCGACCAGGCTGTCCTCGAAGTAGCGCATGTCCGGGCTGCGTGCGTCCGTGACCCCGTCCGAGTAGAAGAACAGCAGGTCGTCCTCGCCCAGGTCGAGTTCTTCGACCTGCGGATCGGCATCGGGGAACAGGCCCAGCGGCAGGCCGCCGCCGCTCAGCACATCGACCCGGCCGTCCGGCCGCACCAGCGCGGGTCCGGGATGCCCGGCGCTGGCCAGCGTCATATGCGGCCGGCCGCCGTCCCAACGCAGGTAGGCAAGCTTGACCGTGACGAAGCGGTCCTCGTAGTCACCGGACAGCATCACCTCGTTGACCCGCTTCAGCACATCCGCGGGGTCCGCATTCCAGTGCGCGATGACCCGGATCGCGTGCCGGGCAGCCGCGGTCATCGCGGCGGCCTCCTGGCCCTTGCCGCACACGTCCCCGACCACGATGGCCCAGCCGCCCTCGACCGGGAAGACGTCGTAGAAGTCGCCGCTGACCTCCAGGCCCTCGCTGGCCGGCTGGTAGGCCGCGAACAGGTCCAGGCCCGGAACCTCGGGCAGCCTGGCCGGCAGCAGGCTGCTGCGCAGGGCCTCGGCGACCGAGGACTGGTGCCGGAACATGCGATCCACCCGGATGGCTACCCCCAGGTGCTGGCCGAGTTGCTCGGCCAGGCCCAGGTCGGCGAGCTCGAAGCGGCCCTCGTCGGCGGTGCGAGCCAGGGTGAGCGCGCCGTAGTTGGTCACGCCATCGGTGATCGGGACGCTGATCACCGAGGTCGCCCCGAGCAGCAGGAGCAGCGGCGTCCCGTCCGCCATGGTGCCGAGCAGCCCGGCGTCATCCGCGTGGGCCACGACCACCGAGGTACCCGTGGCGTGGACCTGTGCGGGCGCCGAGCCGGGTTGCGGGTCCAGCGCCCGGACCTTCCTGGCCAGGTCCTGGGCGGCTTGATGCTGGGGGCCGACCACGAACTGGCGCCGCAGCAGGTCCGCCCGTTCCATGTCGATGATCACCCAGCTCGCCACGTCCGAGGCCAGCAGCCGGGCGCAGCGCTGCAGGGTGACCGCCTCGCTGAACGTGCTGTTATCCAGCAGCAGCCGGGTGATCGCCGTGACCATGTCCATCCGGCGGGTCATGGCCCGGATGAGGTCGTCCGGCGGCTCGGGCTCCTTGCGGTCACGACCGGCCTTCCCGGCCTTGGGTGCCTGCCGGGCCGGACTGGCCGCGGTGACCACCAGCAGCCGGGTACCGTCCTGCAGGGTGATGACGTCCACGGTCAAGGTGGCCTCGATCGGGCCGTCCGAACCGAGCAGCCTGCACTCCACCTGCCGGGCCGTTCCCGTCCGCGCGGCCGCGGCCAGCTGGCTCTTGACCGCCGCCCGCGATGGCAGGTCGACGAAGGCGGTCAGCTCCCGGCCCGTCGCGTACCCGGGCGGGGCGTCGATCAGCTCGCCGGCCCGGCCGTTCGCGCGGCGCACCGTGCCGTCCGGCTCGAGCACGAACAACGGGGCGGGCGCGTGCTGGAACACGGCCCGCAGCAGGGTCCGCTCCACGTTCGCGGCATCGGCGGACCCGGCGGGCGTGGCCTCGTCCAGGCCGGTCTCGGCCAGCTTGGTCAGTGCCTCGACCGCGGCGTCGAGCTCTGCGAACGCGGCGTCGAGCAGGGCCCGCGGCTCGGCGCCGGGCATCGCGGCGGCTTGCCGTAGTGCGTCCCGCCGCCCCGCGAGGTCGCCGAGACCAGCGTAAGAGCCGTCCGTCCGGGTGTCTTGCGGCATCGCTCCCGATCATCGTCTCGTGCTGACCCCCTGAAACCGACTTAATAGTACTGGCGGCCGAACCGCACTAATGCACAAGTGTCCGCCGGGGCGTTGCCGCCCCGGCGGACACCGAGCGCTCAGCTACAGATCGGGCCTACCAGCGCCAGCGGCGCGACCGGCGGCGGGTGCGGTAGCGGCCGTAGCCGCGGGTCGTGAACGCGCTGACCAGCAGGGCCGCCGCGACCAAGGCCACGATGAAGGTGATGATGGTGTGCCCGGCGCCGATGATGGCGGTGGTGATGATCCCGCCCAGCAGCGCGGCCACGATGCCGATGAGGATCGTGACGATCAGCCCGATGTGCTGACGGCCCGGCACGAGCAGCCGTGCCAGCCCGCCGATCACCAGCCCGATCAGCAGCCAGACGATGATGACGGAAGCGGTGAGTGTCATGACCTCTCCTAGTAATGCTTTACGGTTCCGCTCGCTTTGGGCTCAGTTCTCGTACACGTCCTCGACGATCTCGGTCTCGCCCGGACGCGGGCTGAGCGACTCGGTGGACAGATCCCGGGTGGCCTCGACGTGGGCGCTCGCCTCGGGGCTGCCGAAGGCGCCCGGGGCCGGCAGGCCGGCCTGTACCCGGGTATTGGCCGGATTGCGGTTGACGTAGCTCGGGTAGACGATCTCTTCGACGTTGCGGCCCGGCCGCGAGCGGCCCTGCCGGACGAACAGCCGTCGGCCGACCCAGCCGTAGCCGCGGCGCGGCACGGCCAGCCCGAGGATGCCGATCAGCATGAGCACGTAGCCGGCCGTGTGAATATCGAAGACGGAGGTATTCGTTCTCACGGCGAAGGCGAGGATCGCCCCGATGCCGATCAGTGTCAGTCCCATTCCGGTTTTCATGGTGGTCCTTCCGCTATGTGCACGCCGGCGGTCAGCCCGCCACCGCGTCTAGCGCGGCGGCGGCGTCGACTGCGGCGTCGGAGTCTTCGGACGGATCGAGCAGCTTGCTGCGCAGGTGGGCCAGCGCTCGCGCCAGGAGCCGGGAGACGTGCATCTGCGAGATGCCGAGCCGGTCACCGATTTCCGTCTGGGTGAGGTTGCCGTAAAAGCGCATGACCAGGATGCGCTGCTCGCGTTCGGGCAGTTCGTCCCAGTGGGCGTTGACGGATTCCATGTCGATGGCGTGGATAACGCCCGGGTCATCGTCGCCCAGCACGTCGGCCAGCAAAGCGGGGTCCTCCCGGTCGGACAGCGGGGCGTCCAGGGAGTAAGTGCTGAACACCAGGTCGGCCTGGCGAGCCTCCTGCATGTCGTCTTCGCTGACCCCGAGCCGCTCGGCGAGCTCGTGCTCGGTGGGCTCACGGCCCAGCTGCTGGGTGAGCTCCTCGTTGGCCTTGCGCAGCTCCAGCAACAGCTCCTGAGCCGACCGGCGGACGTGGATCTGCCAGCGCTTGTCTCGGAAGTGGCGCTTGATCTCGCCGCTGACGCACGGCTGGGCGTAGGCCGACAGGCTGTCGCCGACCTCGGGATCGTAGTTGTTGATCGCCTTGAGCAGGCCGACGTAGCCGACCTGCATGAGATCCTCGGTGGGCTCCGGGCTGCCACGGTACTGGCGGACGCACGAGCGGACCAGCTTGCTGTAGCGGTCCACGACTATCTCGCACATAATCGCGCGCAGCTCGCTGTCACGAGGCAGCGCGCGGATCTTGGACAGCAAGGCGTTATCGGATAGCTCTTTGAGCTCTGCGCGCGATCCGGGCTGCAGGTCGGTGCCGATGGCGTCTGCGGGCGGCCGCCGGAGCGTTCCGTTCGTCAACGTGCTCTCCCTGAAAACCGGAGGAATTACGGACGAGTACGGTGTGCCCGACCCAGGGCGAATAAACGTCAGCCGATGTGAGGATCGTCACATTTAAGCCGGGGTTACCGGGGAAGCGGAGCGTGAAGTTCATATCGATCCGGAACCTGTGAACCCGTGAGGACGCGATGACCGCTGCTGGGAGTGTGCTGAACTGGCGGTCGGCGGCCGCCTGCCTGTCGGCCGACCCGGACCTGTTCTTCCCTATCTCCGTCACCGGACCGGCGCTGAGGCAGATCGCGCGGGCTAAGTCCATCTGCGCGGAGTGTGTGGTGCGTCAGGAGTGCCTGGAGTTCGCGGTGTCCAACGACCAGAACTTCGGCATCTGGGGTGGCACCACGGCCGAGGACCGGCAGCGTGAGCGGCGCCGCAGGCGCCGGCGGGCGGCCGCGGCGGCGGCCAGGCGCACGGTCGCGGCGTTAGCGCCGGCTTAGCCAGCGCTCCATGCAGGCCAGGAGCTCGTCGGTGTCCACTGGCTTAGTCACGTAGTCGCTGGCCCCGGCTGCGATGCTCTTTTCCCGGTCGCCGGGCATGGCCCGGGCGGTGACCGCGATGATGGGCAGCGTGGCAAAGGCGGGCATCTGCCGGATCCTGTTCATCGTGGTGTAGCCGTCCATCTCCGGCATCATCACGTCCATCAAGATCAGGTCGGTGTCCTCGGCGGTGAGCAGGGCCTCGATGCCCTTGCGGCCGTTGGGCGCCTGGGTCACGGTCACGCCGTGCAGTTCGAGCGTGCTGGTGATGGCGAACACGTTGCGCGCGTCGTCGTCGATGACCAGCACCCGGCGGCCGCTCAGCGTCTCGTGGCCTTCGGTCTGGGCCGGCACCGCCCGGGACCCGGCCTCGGCCGGCTCGCTGATCAGCGCGGGTACGTGCTCAGGCTGGGCCGCGGACAGGTGCAGGGTGATGCGTTCGCGCAGTTCGTCCAGGGACGGCAGCAGCTCGAGCGACTGTGACCCGAAGCGCAGCCGGGCCAGCCGGGCCTGGGCGCTGTCCAGCTTGTCCCTGGTGTGCGCGAGCACCGGCACGGTCCGCAGGTCAGGGTCTTCCTGCAGCCGGTCCAGGAAGGCGAACGCGGAGGCATCGGCCAGCCCGAGATCCAGGACCACGCACTGGTGCGGCGCGGCGCTGAGTGCCTCGATGCCCTGCTCCGGGCTGACCGCGGTGCGCACGTGAACCGGCCCGGGGAGGCCGGTGAGGTCGGAGACCGCGCTGTGCGCCAGCAGGGTCAGCAGGCCGCCGCGTGCGCCCTCCAGGACCAGCAGGCGCCGGCCGTTCGCCGCCTCATCGTCGGGCACCGCGGGCTGCAGTTGCAGGGCCTCGGTCGCGTCGGCATGCGCCTCGCCGTTCGCGGTGATGGCGATCGGCTCGTCGGATTCGAGAGAACCGGCGGCACCGTCCGCCGCGCCGGGCAGCTCGCTGGGCAGGTGCAAGGTGAACGTGCTGCCCTGGCCCAGCTCGCTCTCCGCGGCGATCTCGCCACCGAGCAGGGCGCCCACCTCGCGGGCGATGGACAGGCCCAGGCCGGTGCCGCCGTAGCGCCGGGACAGCGTGCCGTCACCTTGCTGGAAGGCGCCGAAAATCGTGCTCAGGTTCTCCGGCGCGATGCCGATGCCGGTGTCGGCCACCGAGAACGACAGCAGTTCGTCGCCGTCTGGCGTACGCCGGCCCGGATCCGGGCCCACCCGGAGCAGCACGTGGCCGCGCTCGGTGAACTTGACCGCGTTCGAGAGCAGGTTCCCGAGCACCTGGCGCAGCCGCTGGCGGTCGGTGAACAGCTCCGGCGGGGCCTCCAGGTCGGTCTCGACCGCGAAGTCCAGCCCCTTCTCCGCGGTGAGCGGCTGGAAGGTGGCCTGGATGTCCTCCAGCAGCGCGCTGAGCGGGAAGCGTTCCGCGTGGATGTCCATCCGGCCCGCCTCGACCTTGGACAGGTCGAGGATGTCGTTGATGAGCTGAAGCAGGTCCGAGCCCGCCGAGTGGATGACGTTGGCGTACTCCACCTGCTTGGCGGACAGGTTCCGGCCCGGGTTCTGGGCCAGCAGCCGGGCCAGGATCAGCAGGCTGTTCAGCGGGGTACGCAGCTCGTGCGACATGTTGGCCAGGAACTGCGACTTGTACTTCGAGGCCAGGGCCAGCTGACGCGCGCGCTCTTCGATCTCCTGCCGGGCCTGCTCGATCTCGGCGTTCTTGGTCTCGATGTCGCGGTTCTGCGCGGCCAGCAGGGCCGCCTTGTCTTCCAGCTCGGCGTTGGACCGCTGCAGCTCCACCTGCTGGGACTGCAGTTCCTCCGATCGCGCCTGAAGCTCGGAGGTCAGCCGCTGCGACTCCGCGAGCAGCGTGTCGGTACGAGCGTTGGCGATGATCGTGTTGAAGTTGACCCCGAGCGTCTCGGTCAGCTGCTCCAGGAAGTCGGTTTGCACCGGGCTGAACGCCGTGAACGAGGCCAGCTCCATGACGCCGAGCACCTGGTCTTCGAACAGGATCGGCACGATGGCCAGGTTGGCGGGCGGCGCCTCACCGAGCCCGGAGGAGATGGCCACGTAACCCTCGGGCAGGTTCCCGACCACGATGGACCGCTTGCTCCGCGCCACCTGCCCGATCAGGGACTGGCCGAGCCGGTACTGGATGGGCGCCGCCTTGTCGGCCCGCAGCCCGTACCCGGCGATAAGGCGCAGCTGGGTGTCGCCGTCGTCGGTCGGCTCGGTCAGGAAGAACGTGCCGTGCTGGGCGCCGGTCAGCGGGGCGAGCTCGTCCATGATCAGTTCGGCCACGATAGCCAGGTCGCGGTGCCCTTGCATCATGCCCGCGATGCGGGCCAGGTTGGTCTTCAGCCAGTCCTGCTGCTGGTTGGCCTGGGTCGTCTCGCGCAGCGACCACACCATGGCGTTGATGTTGTCCTTGAGCTCGGCCACCTCCCCCTGAGCCTCGACCGAGATCAACCGGGTCAGGTCACCGGCGGCGACCGCGCTGGTCACCTCGGCGATCGCGCGGACCTGCCGGGTCAGGTTCCCGGCCAGCTCGTTCACGTTCTCGGTCAGCCGCTTCCAGGTCCCGGACACGCCCTCGACCTCGGCCTGGCCGCCCAGCCGCCCCTCGGAACCGACCTCGCGGGCCACCCGGGTGACCTCGGCCGCGAACGACGACAGCTGGTCGACCATAGTGTTGAGGGTCGACTTGAGCTCGAGGATCTCACCGCGCGCGTTGACGTCGATCTTCTTCGACAGGTCGCCCTGAGCGACCGCGGTCGTGACCTGGGCGATGTTGCGGACCTGGCTGGTCAGGTTGTCCGCCATCGAGTTGACGTTGTCGGTCAGGTCCTTCCAGGTGCCCGAGACGCCCTTGACGTCGGCCTGGCCGCCCAGCCGTCCCTCGGTGCCCACCTCGCGCGCCACCCGGGTCACCTCGTCGGCGAACGCGGACAGCGTGCCGACCATCCGGTTGATCGTCCCGGCCAGCGCCGCGACCTCGCCCTTGGCCTCGACCATGATCTGCTGGCTCAGGTCGCCGCGCTCGACCGCCGTCGCCACCTGGGCGATGGAGCGGACCTGCGCGGTCAGGTTGGACGCCATCACGTTGACGTTGTCGGTCAGGTCCTTCCAGGTGCCCGACACGCCGCGGACGACCGCCTGGCCGCCCAGGTTGCCCTGGGTGCCCACTTCGCGGGCCACCCGGGTGACTTCGTCGGCGAACGCCGAGAGCTGGTCGACCATCGTGTTGATGGTCTCCTTCAGCTCCATGATCTCGCCGCGCGCGTCGACCCGGATCTTCTGGCTCAGGTCCCCCTTGGCCACCGCCGTGGTCACCTCGGCAATAGAGCGCACCTGGTCGGTCAGGTTGGCCGCCATGACGTTGACCGATTCGGTCAGGTCCTTCCAGGTCCCCGAGACGCCCTTGACGTCGGCCTGGCCGCCCAGCCGTCCCTCGGTGCCCACCTCGCGGGCCACCCGGGTCACCTCGTCGGCGAAGGACGACAGCTGATCGACCATGGTGTTGAGGGTGGACTTGAGCTCGAGGATCTCGCCGCGCGCGTCCACGTCGATCTTCTGGCTCAGGTCGCCCTTGGCCACCGCGGTCGCCACCTGGGCGATGTTACGGACCTGGCCGGTCAGGTTGCCCGCCATGGCGTTGACCGAATCGGTCAGGTCCTTCCAGGTCCCGGACACGCCGGGCACGTAGGCCTGGCCGCCCAGCTTGCCCTCGGTGCCCACCTCGCGGGCCACCCGGGTCACCTCGGAGGTGAACAGGTCGAGCTGGTCGGCCATGCCGTTGAAGACGGTGGCGATCTCGTCCATCAGCGGGTCGCCGGTCGTGGCCAGGCGGGTGCTGAAGTCCCCGCCGCGTACCGCGGTCAGTCCCGCGAGTAGCTGCTCGAGCCCGGACTTGTCGAGCCTCGGACCCGACTGAGCCGTATCCGTCACCTAGCGCTCCCATCAGCTGTGCCGATGCGGCGCGATACCCGCTCAGCACCGTCGTGCGATCTCTACCGATGGTAGACCGGATGTAACTATCATGGGGCCGAGCGATGAGTCAGCGGCAGGGCAAAGGTATGGAAAGCTGGCCCTCACGGCGACCGCCGAGCGTTATATGCACTGGTTGTACCGGGTTTGCCAGAGTTTGTGCGCGTTAATGGATGGGCGGTACGCGGTGCGGGGAGGCGAATGGTCGTGACCGGCAGCCACGACGAGGTGCTGCGGCTGGCCGCGGTCATCGAGCACCAGCGGCGGCTGCTGGACCAGACCCGGGCCGCGGCCGCGGGCGACTCGGTGGTCGCGATGGCCCGCGGCGCGCTGATGGAGCGCCTTGGCCTGTCTGCCGCCGAGGCCGCCGGCCAGCTGGCCGAGCTGTCCGCCGCGACCGGGGTGCCGATCGCCGAGATGGCCGCGGCGGTTCTGTCTCATGACTCGTCCGCCGGCGGTGATCGCCCGCCGGCCGCTCCCGAGGGTTCCGGGGCGTCCCGGGGACCCCGTCAGGCCGGCGCGCGCGCGTCTGGACTCGGGTCGCTGATGGCTCAGGCCGGCGCCGAGCTGGCCGCCGACGGCGCGGAGCTGGCCGACACCGTGGCCGGGCCGATCCGGGGGCCGCTCGGCGCGGGCGCGGTGATGCTGTGGCTGCTCGACGCGGACGGCGCGCTGACCCTGCTCGGCGAGTCCGGGCTGGCCCTGGGCCAGGCCAGCCGGTGGCGGCATCTGCCGCCGCAACTGGACTGCCCGGCCCAGCGAGTGGCCCAGGGTGCCGCCGACCTGTGGTGGTCCGCGGGCCGGCCGCAGGGCGATGACGGGCCGGTACCCGGCCCGGCTGACGGCGCCCGGGCGGTTCTCGGGCTGCGCGAGCGTGGCGGCCAGCTGCTGGGCGTGATGGAGGTCAGCTGGCCCGAGCCGATGGCCGGGTTCGGCACTGAGGTACGCCAGGAGCTGACCGCACTCGCCGCGGGTTGCGCCATGGTGATCGCCGCCCGGATGGCACACGGCAACCTGGCCGCCGCCCACCCCCGGACTGCCCTCTACACCCTGCTCGATAGCCTGGCCGACTCGGTACTCGTGGTGCAGGCAATCAGGGATGACGGCGGCCTGGTCGCCGACTTCAGCGTCGAGCACGTCAGCCCCCGCTTCCGTGACCTGGCGGGCCGGACCGCGGCTGAGCTGGCCCGGATGACCCTGCTGGAGGCGTATCCGGCCAGCGTCACCGGCCAGGGCCTGTTCGCCCGGGCCGTCCAGGTCGTGGCCGACGGTGTGCCTCAGTACGTTCCAGGTCCGCTCAGCGAGGCCCTGGCCAGCGGATTCCCCGCGCTTCGGCCTCCGACCGAGGCCGCCCCACCGCAGCTGGGCGGCCTGCGGGTGGCCAGGTTCTTCGACGGCGTGATCTTCACCTGGCATGACGACGCGGTGGCGGGCCGCGCTCCGGAGCTGGCCGTGCTCTTGGACCACGCGCAGCGGCTGGGCCGTCTGGGCGGCTGGGAGGAGAATCTCGTCACCGAGCTGGTGCGCTGGACCGATTCCGCCTTCGAGCTGTTCGGCCTGGTACCGCGCTCGGGGACCGAGATCCCGCTCGCCGACCTGCACAGCTATGTGGTGGCGGCCGATAAGCCGGTCGTGACGCGCTTCCGGCAGCGCCTGGTTGAGCGCCGAGAGGCGGCCACGGCGACGTTCCGCGTCGTGCACCCTGATGACCGCAGCATCCGGCAGATCCGGGTGTTCGCCGAGCCCGTCATGGACGCGGCCGGGGTCGTGGTGGCGCTGCGGGGGGCGTTCCAGGACGTGTCAGCGCATTACCACACGCAGGTTGCCCTGGCCGCCACGCGGGATCAGCTGGCCGACAGCGAGCAACGCGTGGCCGAGGAACACCTGCTCGCGCTGCGCCTGCAGCAAGCCATCATGCCGCCCGACGCGGTCCCGGTGGAGGCGGCCGGAATCGACGTCGCGGTGCGCTACCGGCCGGTTGGTGAAGGCCACCTGGTCGGCGGCGACTGGTACGACACGCTGCTGCTGCCGACCAACGACGTGCTGCTGGTGGTCGGCGATGTGGCCGGGCACGGTATCGACGCGGTGACCGGGATGGTCGCGGCCCGCAACTCCCTGCGCGGCCTGGCTATCACCGGGACCGGGCAGGCCGAGCTGCTGCGCATGCTCAACAGCGTGATGTGCCACCTCACCTCGGGCGTGGTCGGGACCGTGGTGTGCGGGCTGTACGACCCGCAGACTCGCGTGCTGCGCTGGGCTCGCGCCGGGCACCTGCCGCCCGTCCTGGTCCGCGGCGGCACGGCCCGGCAGCTCCCGCTGCCGGGCGGGGTCCTGCTGGGCATGGATCCGGACGCCGATTACGAGGAAGCGGTGCAGGCGCTGGAACCCGGCGACAGCCTGCTGGCGTTCACCGACGGTCTGATCGAGCGGCGCGGCGAGTCGATCGAGGACGTGCTCGGTGACTTCGTCGCCGGGCTCGGTCCCGGCCCCGGTGAGCGACCGGGAACCGCTGACCTTACCGCCGCCGTCCAGGCCGACCAGGTCATGGCCAGCGCGGTCTCGGACACCGGCGACGACGCCTGCCTGGTCGTGGTCCGGATCCGCTGACGGCCAGGCCTACAGCGGCACGCCCACCCAGCGCTCGGTGGTGAAGTCGCCGACGTTCAGGTGGTGGCCTGGATCGTCCGCGGCGTCGCCGTTCACAGCGGCGTCGTTGACGTGGGTCATCGCGGCGTTCAGGCCCAAGGCGACGCGCGTGCCTCGCTCGATGTCGCGCGTGAAGACGGCGCTGGACCGGCCGTAGCCGGTCTCGTTGGCGATCCGCAGCGCGTCCCGCTCGTCCCGGGCCCGGACGACTGTGATCACCGGGCCGGCCATCTCCGCTCTGGTGGTGGCCACGTTGTCTCGCGCCAGCAGCAGGTGCGGCGGTAGCAGCAGCCGGGTCGGGCCGGCCGGATCGCCGCCCAGCAGCTGCCGGGCGCCCTCGCCGCGGGCCCGTTCCACGGCATCCCGGATCGCAGTCAGCCGCCGGGCGTTGCCGACCGGGCCGATGTCGGTGTGCGCGGCGGCCGGGTCACCGGCTCGCAGGCAACCCGCCAGGGTGGCCAGCCGCTCGGTGAATTCGCCGTACACCTTCCGGTGCACGGCGATCCGCCGGGTGATCATGCAGAGCTGGTCCTGCCCGGCGAAGGAGCCGAACACCGCCGCGTCGACCGCCCGGGCCACGTCGGCGTCTTCGAGGACGACGAGCCATCCGTCCGCGCCGGACGGCCCGGCCAGCCGCTTGCCACCCGCCTGACGGGTCAGCACCTGGCCGACCGAGGCCGACCCGGCGAACCAGATGACCCGCGGCACCGGATGCCCGGTGATCGCCTCGCTGATCCCCGCGCCGGAGGCCACCACCACGCTAAGCAGCCCGGGTGGCAGGCCGGCCTCCCGGAAGATCTTGGCCAGCAGCAGCCCGCCGGTGACCGGCGTATCGCTGGACGGCTTGAGAACCACCGCGTTCCCGGCCGCGAGCGCGGCGGTGGTGGCCTGGCTGGACAGCCGCAGCGGGAAGCTCGCCGGGCTGATGACCGCGATCACCCCGGCCGGAGTCCGGTAGACCCGGCTTTGCCGGCCCGGGAGTTCGCACGGCACGATGCGCCCGGTGACCTGATGCGGTAGCGATGCCGCCCCCAGCATCGCCTCGCGGGCCAGGCGCCATTCGAGCTCGGCCGCGGCGGCCGGAGCGCCGGTCTCATGGATCAGCCAGTCGGTGACTTCGGCCTGGCGGGCCTCTAGTACCGAGGCGGCCGCCCGTAGCAGATCCGTTCGGCCTCCCGGCGGCTGGGCGGCCCACGCGTGCTGCGCCCGCTGCGCCGCGGCGAAGGCGTCCTCCAGGTCGTCCGGTCCGGCGAGCGGAATTTCGGTGAGGGTCTCGCCGCTCCACGGGTCGGTGTCGGCCGTGATCTTGCTGCTGCTGCCCAGCCGCCAGTGCCTGCCCAGGGGCATGGAGGTGAACCCGTCGTAACGAGGTGGGGCGACGGGAGTGACGGTCGCTGCCATGTTGTGCTTGGCTACCCCATTTCGGCGTCGCTACACCCCCACGGCCGGTCCAGGCCTGGAGGAGCGCGGACCCGGAGCCCGGGGAGAGGTGCCGGGCCTCCGGATCCGCAGTCTGGTCGGCCGGGCCGCGGGGGTCAGTGCCCGGTGCGGCCCGCCAGGACGTCCCTGATCCGGTCCGTGGCTCCGGCGATGCGGCCGGCCAGCCTCAGGACCTCGGGAGCGGGGGACAGGTTCGGGTGCGGGCGAGTGGGCGCGAGCCTGCGGCCCTGCTCGAGCTGGGCGCCGAGCTCGGACAGCTCTTGCTCGCTGAGCGCCAGCTGGACGCCGGGCCACACCCGGCGTTCCTCGAAGTCATGGTGGGCCCGGCCGGTTCCGGTGATCTGGCGCAGCAGCGGCTCGAACTCCCGGTCCGCCGGATCGAGCCCGTCCAGGCGGCCGAGCAGCCGCTTGAGCTCGACTTCCTGGCTCACCGCCTGATCCGCTAGCCGGACACCGTCCTGGACCCGCCGGCGCACCAGCGGCCAGAAGTACTCTTCCTCGATCGCCTCGTGGGTCGACTCGCGGATGACGACCTGGACGACCGTCGCCCGGCGCCGCTCCCGAGCGCTCGGGTCGGCACAGTGAGCGCTCGCCTCGAGCTCGGCCAGCAGCGCCCGGACCTCATCATGATCGCGCCGCAGCAGCTCGATCGCGTCCGTCATCGGGCTCTCCTTCAGGTTTCGGCGATCTCAGCGGGGCTGCCCCGCCGGGGAGCGGGCAAACCAGAGCCCGGGAAGCGAGATGCTTCCCGGGCCCGTGGTCGGCGGCGGCTGGGCTGGGATCAGGCCGCCTGGGCGATGGCCTTGTCGTAAACCGCCAGCGTCTCGCCGGCGATCCGGTCCCACGAGTAGCGCGACTTGACCCGGTCGGCGGCCGCGACCCCGTAGGCCTCGATCAGCATGGGGTGGGCCAGCAGCTGCCGGACCCGCTGGGCCAGCAGGGCCGGCCGGTCGGGCGGGATCAAGATGCCGGTCGTCCCGTCCACCACGGCGTCCATGTGACCACCGACCGGAGGCGCTATGACCGGGGTCCCGCACGCCATAGCCTGCAGCGACGTGCTGCCGGAGGGCTCGTACTGACACGTGCTGACCACCAGGTCGGCGGACCGCAGCAGGGCGGGCATCAGGTGGTGCTCCAGGCGTCCGGTGAACAGCACGCGGTCGGAGATGCCCAGCGACGCGGCGAACTTGGCCAGCTCGACGTAAGCCTGGTCGTTGTCCAGCTCGCCGCGGTCCGGGCCACCGACGACCAGCAGTTCGGCGCCGGGCACCTTGGTGAGCGCGCGGAGCAGGGTCTCCAGCGGGGCCCGTTCGTTCAGGTCGGCGGCGGTGAGCAGCCGCGGGCGGCCGTTCCGCTTGGCCACCGGCCCCTCGGGGAGGAAGGTGCCGGTGTCGATGCCCCACGGCACGACCCTGATCGAGGACCGGTGTATGCCCAGGCTGGCCAGGTCGGAGGCCTCGGCTTTGTGGGTGGCGACCACGGCGGCGGCGCTGCGCCCGATGGCGGGCTCGAGCCTGATCCGCGCGGCCGCGGCACCGTCGGCCCGGACCCGGCCGCGCCGTTCGCTGACCCCGAGCGAGCTGAACTCCTGCACGATCGGGATGTCCAGGTCGCGGGCCGCGGCCAGTGCGGCCAGGCCGCTCGTCCAGCGCAGTGCGTGCACCACATCCGGGCGCTCCCGCTCCCAGCTGCTGCGCAGCGGGCGGGCGAACGCGGGCACCCGCTCGAGCAGGCTGGCGTCGCCTCGGTCGCCATCGGCGGGAACCGGCCCGGCGTCAATGTGCGTGATCCGCACGCCGTCGTGCAGCTCGGCCTGGTCGGGCAGGTCCGGCTGATGCTTCTGGGTGTAGACGGTTACCTGGTGACCATGGGTGGCTAGATTACGGGTGAGCTCGCTGAGTCCGATGTCGTCGCGGTCCGGGCTGGCACCGGTGCGCGGGGACAGGAGCGTCGCGTGCTGAGCAACCAGGGCGATCTTCATCCGGGGAGCCTTCCTTGCTGACGAGTCTCTGCCACGGTGTTGTCAGCGGAAGCGAAAAGTGGCGCCTCTTCGCACGCTCCGCAAAAACACCGTGTTGCGTAGAGCGTGCCTGCGTCGTAGGCACCACTAGGGAGGAGCATATCCCATCGCGGGGCTTCTCAAACAGTGCGACGCGCGGGTGAGTTTCCGGCCGTTCAGCCGGCCGCGGCGGCGGCCACGCTGTCGAACACCGGGATCAGCCGGTCGGCCGTGGTCAGCCGCAGGATCTTGGCCACCGCGGCCTGCGGGGACACCAGCGCCAGGACGCCGCCCTGCCGATCCATGGACCGGTTCACCCGCAGCAGCGCGTGCAGCGCCGAGGAGTCCATGAAGCGCAAGCCGGACAGGTCGATGATCAGCATGCGCGGTTGCTGGGACACCTCATCGTCCAGCAGGCGCCGCAATTCGTCGGTATTGGTCACGTCAGCCTCGCCGGCGATCTGCACCAGCGTGTAAGGCTCGCCTGCGGACTCCCGCGCCGTCACCGAGATCGTCAGCAGATCCACGCACTTGTTGTACCACACAGCGGATTCCCGCGGGATAGTCCTCAGCTGGCCCCGTTATCGCGGCGAACCGGCGGCTCAGGGACCGGATTCGACCTGAGGCAGGTCCATATGCAACCGGATCGTGGTGCCGGTCTCGTCGGAGTGCATTTCCACCTCGTCGCAGACCTGGTTCACGATCCACAGCCCGTGCCCGCCCATGGCCTCCAGCGAGGGCCGTCGCTGGCCCGCTAGCGGGTCGGTGATGGTCCCGTCGTCCTGGAGCTGGCAGACGATCTGCTTGGTGTCGTACCAGATCTTCAAGGACCCGGGTGACTTGGCGTGCCGGACGGTATTGGCCGCCACCTCGCTGACCGCCAGCACCAGGTCGATCGCGCGCGATTCGGGCAGCCCGGCCTCCAGCGCGTAGCGATAAACCACCGAACGGACCGCGGCCAGGTCGGTGGTGTACCGGTAAGACATGGCGCCGGGCGGTGGGGAGGGCAGCGGGCCATCGCCGGCCGGCCGACGTGACGGCGGGCCGGCGAGCGCTTCGGGTGCCGCGGGTGCGCGCTGCGCGGTCTTTGCGTCCCAGGCCATCAGCAGCAACGATACACCGGCGCCGGAAAAGGGCCGTCAGGCAGATACTTGTGTCGCATTGTCCGAAATGAAGTGCGGATCCGATCCGGCCGGCACGGTTATCCGCCGCGCACGGGGTAGACGAAAAGGCGACCAGTATTCGCGGCCCTTCGGAATCCAAGGTGCTGCCTGTCTTTCGGAGGTAATTATGCGGATCGGCGGGGTGATTCTCCTCATTTGGCTGATCATCGGGGCGATCGCGGCCGGCCAGCGCGGCTATTACGGCTCGTCGTCTGAGAGCTGTGCGCACGGGGGAACGATCGTGGCCACGATTGCGGCGGGCCCGCTCAACTACGTGGGCGTGAACCCCAAGGTCTCGTGCCATCTGCCTTCCCCGAGCAGCTAAACCCCGGGCACCCGTGTAATCCCGGAGAGCAAGGCCTGTGGTAGCAGGTACGGCCGAACCGGCTACCCGGGCCTGACCGGGTTAAACCTGACCGGCTAGGTCCGCGTGACTACAGTGATCGTGTGGATGAGCTGGCCGATTCCGCACCGCTGGTCCATGATCCGGGGACCTTGCGCCGGCGTCTGGCTGACGACGGGTACCTGTTCTTCCGCGGACTGCTGCCCGCGGGCGAGGTCCGGGCGGTCGGCGACGTCGTGCTCGCCCGGCTGCGATCCGGCGGATGGGTCGACGACCGCGGCATCCCGTCGGTCCGGCCGCATGCGATCAATTCGATGGACGCGCTCACCGACCCCGCCTTCCGGGCCGCGATGACGGCTGCCGAATTCAACCGGCTGCCCTACCTGCCCGCACTGCGGTCCGCGGTCCGTGCGATCCTCGGGCCGGGGGCCTTCTCCTATCCCGTGAAGGTACTGCGCGCCGTCTATCCCGAACGTCCGGCGGCCCGTCCGCGCGGCCGCTACATCCACTACGACTACGGTGTGTCCGGCGTCCAGGACATGCTGACCTCCTGGGTCCCGCTGATGGATATCCCGGTTCGGATCGGCGGCCTGGCGGTGCAGCCCGGGGGCCACCATGGCCCGCCCCGGCCGCCGCGCCCGCTCAGCGCCGCGGAGCCCGGCTGGGCTACGACCAGCTACGAGCCGGGCGACGTGATCGTATTCCACTGCCTCACCCCGCATGCCGCCTTGCCCAACACCGGAGCGGCGCTGCGGCTCTCGGGCGACTTCCGCTGGCAGCGGCCGGATCAGCCGGCCCCCGCCGAGCTGATCCTCGGGCCCCAGGGCCGCTCGCCGGAGCTGTTCAGCCGGCTGTTGGGCCACGAACGATGGTGGGAGCCGGTTCCCGCCGGCCTGGCTCTGCACCCCCGCGCCGACCTGGTTGGCGTCCCGCCGGGGCCCTCGCGACTGGTCCAGGTCCACCCGGGCTGGAAATACTGGCGTCCGCCGCCCCCGGCGGCCGTGCACTGAGATCAGCCGTTACGTCCGCGGGCGATGTTGGTCACGGTCCGGACGGTAACGCCCTGACCCGACCCGCCCAGCCTGGCGTGCGCAGCCGCTCGCGGTCGGCGGCGGCCAAAGATGCCACGAGCGGTGCGTACGGGGTGCCCAAGATGGTCCCGGCGGCGTCGTCGGCGCTGTCCCACCTGGCGCTCAGTTCGACGGTCTCGACCTCCACGTTGTGCCATCCCGCCGTCTGCAACAGACTCGCCAGCTCCGCGGCGCCGAGCCGGTAACTGCCGGGATGGAAGGCTCGCGGGTAGGGCTCGGCCAGGCCCAGCTCGCTCATCGTCTCGCACATCGGCCCGAACAAGCCCAGCGGGCGCTCGGCGGCCCAGGTCGACACCACGGTGACGCCGCCGGGCCGGGCCACCCGCCGCTCGCGCCAGCATCGGCGCACTGATGTCGGCGGCCACCACGCGCCCGCCGGGGTACACCTGCGCCGCGGCCAGCCGGGCCACGGGTCCCAATCCGCTCGCCACGTCGAGCACCGACCAACCGGCCGCAGGCCGGCCCGCCCGACCAGTTCCTCGGCCCACGGCTCGAACAGCTGGCGTAGCATGAAACGTTCATACGCCGCGGGAACCGAGGGCGGCGCAAACCCGCCGCTCCGTGAGCCGTTCATCGCGTCCTCCCCCCGCGCGACCCTCGCCGCCAGTTAGGCGTAGGTGAGCAGCGTGAGCTGCTTGAACCGCAGCACGCCATCGGTGTCGTCGGCCTGGTTGAACGCGAGCACGGTCACGGTGATCTCGTTGGTGTCGCCGGGCAGGGCTCGCAGTGCCTCGGTGATCTCCAAGGTGGCGTCGAACGGCAGCAGCGGGTGAGGCGGGCGCCGGTCAAACGGGCTGACCGGCTCGGGGATGTCGCAGCGACCCGCATCGCCCCAGCAGTCGCCGTGGGCGAACACGGTCAGGTAGCCGGCGTGTCGTGTACTGACCAGATCCGCTGGCTGAAGTCCGTCTAACTGGTGGCCTTCATGGCGTTGGCCCACTCCTGCCGGTACGGCGGGCCCGGCACCTGCGGTGCGTGGCCCGGGGCGCGCGACGTCTCGGTCGGCCAGCCGGCTTTGTGCGCGGTATTGACCACATTAATCGGCGTCTTCGCGAGAACGTTCTCCGCGCCGTCCGCCTGGGCGCTGGAATAGGCGGCCGAATTCCCCCGGTGCTTGACCAGTCCCACCACGGCAAGGTGACGCCCGGGACCTCCGATTGGAGCGCGAGCTCCAGCCAGTACAGATACGCCCGGTGCCAGGGCAGGAAAAGCGGGTCGTGATGCTGGCACCAGCCGAGCGGCACGCCATGCCAGCCGGCGAAATAATCAAATCCCCGTTTATCATTAAGCGCCAGTGCCTGCTTTACCGCCCGGCGGAAATCAGCTAGCTCTGCGCGCTGAGCGAATCAATGTTCTTGCGGACTTTAAGACGGGCGGGCGCGGCATTGGGCGCGGGCCGTGCGGTAATGGTCAATTAAGGCTCCTCGCTGTCCCGGTTAAAGTTGCCACGGCCGGGCAGAATAGAACAAGGCCCCCTCCATGTATGAGATGGAGGGGGCCTCGTCTGGCCGCATAGCGCCCGGTCAGCCAGTTTCCTGACCTCCCAGGCCCCAGGGCCGCCCGCTGGTGCCGTGCACCCGCTCCAGAAACCGGTTTCCCGATCGCCGTCACGTTCCCGAAGTCGCCTCCGGGGCGGTGCCCGTTTCCGACGGTGAAAGTATTTCTACTGCTCCCGGGGTCGTCGCGCAAGGGCTCAGCGGAAAATAATGGCGAGTTTTTTGTAATCCACACTTTGTCCACAGAACTTAACTAGTTGTCCGCAGTTAACGCGAGTTTTCCACCGGTCTGTGCACAGCCCTTTCCACAGATTAAGCTCCGACCGGCCTGGTATAGGTCAGGCGGACCGCCTGGCCCGCGGTCTGGGCCGAGCGCAAGGCCAGCGCCGCCGGCGGGGTTCCGTCGGGGAACAGACGCTCGCCCGCCCCGAGGATCAGCGGGAACACCAGCAGCCGGTACTCGTCGACCAGGTTGTTGGCCATCAGCGCGCGAACCACACTGATGCTGCCGGTGACCACCACCTCGTGGGCCCGCTTGCGTTCCCGGACGGCCTCGGCCAGATCGCCGGTCAGGACGGCGGAGTTCTGCCATGCCGTGACTTGGTCCAGGGACCGGGAGGCCACGAGCTTGGGCATGGCGTTCATCTTGGCCGAGAAGTCGTCGCTGCGGCCGGGCCAGATCTTCGCGAACAGTTCCCAGGTCCGCCTGCCCAGCAGGAGCGTCCCGGTGTCGAGCACCTCGCCAAGGCCGAACTTGTCGCCCGTGACCGCCTCCGGGCCGTAACGGAACGCCCATCCGCCCTGCCGCGATCCCTCGCTGCCGTCCGGATCCTGCATGACCCCGTCCAGGGATACGAACTCGATGACGATGACACGACTCATCGTTGCCTCCTCGTGGCTGATTCCTGCCCTCCAGACGAGGGGGAACCGGCCACGGGGACAGGCCGGACAGGTCAGGACGGCGGCTCGTCCCGCAGCTGCCGGACCACGGCCAGCGCGTCACCGACGTGCTGATCGATGTTGGTCAGCGAGTTGAACACGTGCCGAACGGCGCCCTGCCGGTCGATCACGTACGTGACCCGGCCCGGTATCAGGCCCAGCACAGCCGGGCACTCCATAGCTCTTCCTGACCCGGCCGCCCCGGTCGCTGAGCAGCGTGAACGGCAGATTGTGCCGGCCCGCGAAGGCGGCGTGCCGGTCCGCGGAGTCCGAACTGACCCCGATCACCTCGGCTCCGGCCTCGGCGAAAACCTCGTGGCTGTCGCGGAAGGCACACGCCTCAGCGGTGCAGCCCGGGGTGTCGTCCTTGGGATAGAAATACAGCACGACGACCCGCTCGCCGAGCCGGTCGCGAAGACGCGCCGGTTCACCCGTCTGCGACGGGAGCGTGAAGTCCGGTGCCTGGTCGCCGACCTGGATACGTGCCATATCGAAAGTGTAGTGAGCCCTCCGGTTAACCCTTCAAACCAGGCTGTCGGCTGGGATCAGCCCGTCCCACCTCACCGGCCGCGCCGTAAACCTCAGCCACTCATTCACCGCGCTACGGATCCCCGGCAAACCGTAACGATGGCCCCCCGTTACGGTTGGGACCGTCACAGCGGGCCATCGTCCCGGCCCCGTTATGGCAACGACGTCGTTCGCGCGCGTGGGGTTTAGGCCCCGCCAGCCCCGCCAGCCGCAATGCCCGTAGTTTGAATCCATGACGAGAAGTGCGGGACTGGCAGAGCAACTGGACTGGCACTGGCGCGAGCACCTGCGGCCGCGGCTGGACGGTCTTACCGACGAGGAGTACTTCTGGGAGCCGGTGCGCGGCTGCTGGAGCATCCGGCCGCGCGGCGCCTCGACCGCGCCGATGTCGGGCGGCTCGGGGGAGTGGACCTTTGATTTCGCGTCCCCCGACCCGGTGCCGGCGCCGGTGACCACGATCGCCTGGCGGCTGGCGCACATCATTGTCGGGTGCCTGGGCTATCGGGTCGGGTGGTACTTCGGCGGCCCGGAAATCGACTTTGACACGTTCGCCTACGCCGGGACCGCTGACCAGGCACTCAAGCAACTCGACGAGACATACCAGCGCTGGAACGCGGGAGTCCGCGGGCTCTCGGACACTGACCTGGCCAAACCACCGGTCGGGCCGGTGCCGGGGGCTGACCCGTTTCCCATGGAGGGTCTCGTCCTGCACAACAACAAAGAGCTGATCCATCATGGCGCCGAGATCTGCCTGCTGCGCGACCTGTACCGGTGGCGGGACTGAGCTGTACGCCACGAGCCGTGAGCCACGAGCCCACCTCGAACCCATCCCACGCGGACCGCTTGACAAAGTAGTGAGTCATCACTAACTTAGGGGTCATGACCGAGATCAAGCAGAGGATGCCCGCGGCGGAGCGCCGCGAACTGGTCCTTAATGCGGCGGTCGCGGAGTTTGCCGTGCACGGTATGGCCGGCACCTCGACCGAGGATGTCGCCCGTCAGGCTGGTATCAGCCAGCCGTATCTGTTCCGCCTGTTCCCGACCAAGAAGGCGCTGTTCCTCGCGCTCGTGGACCGGTGCTTCCAGCGGGTACGGGACGAGTTCGTCACGGCGGCCGGTGACCTCACCGGCGAAGAGGCGCTAACGGCGATGGCCGACGCCTACGAGCGGCTGCTGGAGGACCGGATCCTGCTGCTGCTCCAGATGCAGGCCTACGCCGCGTGCGAGGATCCCGAGATCCGGGTCGCGACGCGGGCCGGGTTCAAGAAGCTGTGGGAGCTGGTTGAGCGGCTGACCGGCCTGCCGTTCCAGGCTGTCGTCGACTTCTTCGCCGTCGGCATGCTGATGAACGTGGCCGCCGCTATGGACCTGCCTGCCGTCGACGAGCGGTGGACCAGCTGGTGCCCGAAGAACTCGCTCGCGTAATTTTTTTTAAACCGACAAGTTAGTGACTACTCACTTCCTAGGAGGGAAGCTCATGACCGCGAAGAGCCGCACCGGCTGGACCTTCGCCGTGACCTCGGCCGCGTTGTTCATGGCCTCGCTGGACAACCTAGTGGTAACGACCGCGCTGCCCTCGATCCGGGCTCATCTGCACGCCTCGCTCCAGGGGTTGCAGTGGACAGTCAACGCCTACACCCTGACCTTCGCGGTCCTGCTGCTCACCGGGGCCACGCTGGGCGAGCGGTACGGCCGCCGGCGGATGTTTGTCATCGGCCTGAGCCTGTTCACCGCCGGTTCGGCCGCCGCCGCACTCGCGCCCAGCATCGGCACGCTGGTCGCCGCGCGGGCCGTGCAGGGCGTCGGGGCCGCGATCGTCATCCCGCTGACCCTCACGCTGCTGTCCGCCGCGGTGACCCCGCAGCGGCGCGGGCTGGTCCTGGGTGCCTGGGGCGCCGTGGGCGGCCTGGCCATCGCCATCGGCCCGCTGGTCGGCGGGGCCGTGGTGGAGGGGGCGTCTTGGCAGTGGATCTTCTGGCTCAACGTGCCGATCGGCATCGTGCTGCTGCCCATCGCCTGGACCCGGCTCACCGAGAGCCACGGACCGTCGACCAGTCTGGACCTGCCCGGCCTGCTGCTGGCCAGCGTCGGCCTGCTGGGCATCGTGTTCGGCGTGGTCCGCGGCAACGACCACGGCTGGACTAGCGCCACCGTGCTGGCGCCCCTCGTGATCGGCGCGCTGCTGGTGGCCGCGTTCGTCGCCTGGGAGCTACGCGCCCCCGAGCCGATGCTGCCTATGCACCTGTTCCGCAGCCGCGGCTTCACGATGACCAACGCCGCGTCGCTGCTGATGTTCTTCGGGATGTTCGGCGCCATCTTCCTGCTCGCGCAGTTCCTGCAGGTCGTCCAGCATTACAGCCCCCTGCAGGCCGGCCTGCGGACCCTGCCCTGGACGGGGATGCCGGTGTTCATCGCTCCGGTGGCGGGTGCCCTGTCCGACCGGATCGGCGGACGGCCGATCCTGGCCACCGGACTGGCCCTGCAAGCCATCGGGCTGGGCTGGCTGGCCGTGGTGGCCAGCCCTACGGTGGCCTACACCACGATGGTTCCGGCCTTCGTGATCGCCGGAGTCGGGATGTCACTGTTCTTCGCGCCGGTCGCCAACGTGGTGCTCAGCTCGGTGCGCCGGGACCAGGAGGGCATCGCGTCCGGGGCCAGCAACGCGATCCGTGAGCTGGGCGGCGTGTTCGGGATCGCCGTGCTGGGCGCGGTGTTCTCGGCCCACGGCAGCTACCTCAGCGGCACGGCGTTCGTGTCCGGCCTGGCTCCCGCGGTCTGGGTCGGTGCGGCCGCCGTGGCCGTCGCGTCCGGCGCCGCGCTGTTCCTGCCGCGCCTGCGCCGAGCCACGGCCGACAGTGCCACGGCCGACAGTGCCACGGCCGACAGCGCAGCGGTCGAGTCGGCCCTCGAGCTGGAAACGGCGCGCTGACCCCAGCCGCCCTTCGGGCCCGGATCCACGCGGATCCGGGCCCGAGGCGTTATCGCTCGGCGATCGCGTCCAGCACGGGCTTGATGTCCAGGATCGGCGTCGCGTCTAGCGCCTCGAGGTTGCTGACCAGGATCCGCAGGCCCTGGACGTCCAGGATCTCCACCCGGTGCAGCCGATTGGGTGGGCCGGTCGGGCGAGCGGGTGCTGAAGACGCCCGCCGGAGCCCGGGCCGGGTCATCCCGCGGCCGGGTACTCAGTACGTCGCGCCGGGCCTGGTGCGGCCAGCCCGGGAAACGCCAGCCCGAGGAACGCCAGCCCGGGAAACGCCAGCCCGAGGAACGCCAGCCCGGGAAACGCCAGCCCGAGGAACGCCAGCCCGGGAAACGCCAGCCCGGGAAACGCCAGCCCGGAAACGCCAGCCCGGAAACGCCAGCCCGGAAACGCCAGCCCGGTTACCAGGCCAACGCGTCGGACGAGCCGCCGTTCTCGGTCACCAACTGATAGGCGGCGCCCTCGGCGGACGGCTTACGCGCGACACGTTCGCTGACCAGAGCCCGGGTGAGGCTGTCGTCGCCGGCCCGAACTGCCGCGGCGATCAGGGTCAGGTCAATGACGTCGCGCTGGGCGTGGCTCCCGCCCACCGCGTTAGCCCGCGGCCGGATGTCGATCAGCAGGTCGATGGCCCGGTCCGGGTGCCCGGCGGCGAAGGCGCCGAACGCCTCCAGCAGGTCCAGCCCGGCCCGCTCGGTGGCCAGCCGGTTGGTCGGCGCGGTCAGATGCCGGTTGGCCAAGATCACGCGCTCGACGCGCGGAAAGTCGCCCGCCAGGCCGAAGGCCATCACCGCGTGCCAGTCGTTGAAGATGTACACCGGGTCACCGACCAGGTCGTCGATATCGGCCGCGAGCTGCGCGGCCCGCTCCGTAACATCCACGCCGAACAGCGAAAGCCGCCATAGCAGGGCCGCGGCGTCCACCACGTCGAGCCATTCGGTGGACCGTCCGGCCCGGATGGGGGAGTCGTACAGGGCCAGCGCCTCATCGATCTCCCCGAGCTCCAGGTGATACAGGGTGCGGTGCCACCAGTTGTGGATCGCGAAGAAGCTGTCCGACCAGTCAGGTGCCGAGGTAGTGAGGAAGTCAACGCCGTCCCGCTGGCTGCCCTCCATCTCGAAGACGTGCGCCAGCGCGTGCACTGCCCACACGTCCTGGGGATTGTGGTCCAGCGCCGCCCGGGCCCGGGCCTCGGCCTGCCGGTAGTCAGCGTTCTCTTCCAGGCCGAAGGCGTATATGCCCTGTACGTAGCCCCAGCCGGGCAATGCGCGCGGCCAGGCGGGCAGCACTCGGGCCGCCACGTCGCGCAGCTCCAGCCGGTTGCCGAGAAAGAAGTACAGGTCCTGGGCCACCTTGAGCGCGAGCAGGTCCCGCGGGTGGCACAGCAGGGCCCGCTCCAAGGACCGGGTGGTGCCCTCCCAGTCGCCGTCGGTCCAAGACCGGGCCGCGCGCAAGTGATGCGCCTCCCGTTCGCCCAGGACCGCCGCGTCCAGCTGCTTGACGATCTCGGCGGCCGTGGCCACGCCCTCCGGCGTGGTCCCGTACAAGGCCAGGTAGGCCCGGTAGATGTGGCCGAGCACCAGGCTGTCGTCGGCCGCGACCGCGGCCTCGGCGCCCGCGACCGGATCGCCGGCCAGCGCGGCCAGGTCTTCGATGGCCGCGTCGAGCCGGGCCACCGCGTCGGCACTGCCCGCCCGGACCGGCACCCCCCAGCGATCCGCGAACGCCTTACCCATCTCGGACCTCCCGCCGTCTCGCGCGATCCTGGCCGTGCCGCCAGAACTATCGCTATGTGAGAAGACTCCCGGGTAAAGCCTACTCATCTGGCCGGGAACACTCATGCGTCAGCGCGTCATCGAGGTGAATTCTCGGCCACCGTCGAGGCTAGGCCCGGCCGGCCTTCGGTCTCGGCGATCCGGCGCCGGATCTGGGTCCAGCTGAGAGGCAGGTCCGAGCCGGGTGCGGTCCAGAACGTGAACGTGGTCCAGGGCAGTGCGGTCATCGCTGTACCTCCTCAAGGTTCTGGGCAAATCGGTGGGTCACGGTCGCGCGCCCCGGGCAGCCAGGTGGCGGCGATGCCGCCCAGGATGAGAACACCGCCCAGGGCTAGGCTGGCCGACGGCCGCTCGCCGAGCAGCGCCACCGCACCGGCCACGCTGACCAGCGGCTCCAGGTACAGCAGCAGTCCGACTCGCGAGCCCGGCAAGCGGACCACGGCCAGGTTCCAGGCCAGCATGCCCACCACGTTGCTGCCGACGGCCAGGAACGCGAGCTCACCCCAGGCCGCGGCGGGCAGCCGGCCGAGCTGGCCCGGCACCACCGTCCCGGCGAAGGCAAGGTAAAACACGCTGCCCGCCACCGTGGACGCCGCCGTGGCCGGGACCGGGCCGCAGGCCTGGCTGAGCGGCCGGAGCATCAGCGTGTACGCGGCGAACAGCAAGGTGCCCAGGGCGACCAGGCCCACCCCGGCCAGCTCGCGGCCGCCGCCGCGTCCCGACAGGACGCCGGGACCGGCCAGCACGGCCACCCCGGCCAGCGCCACCGCCGCGCCGGCCCAGGAACGTCGGCTCACCCGCTCGCCCAGGAAGGCCACGGCCAGCAGCAGCAGCCAGACCGGCTCGCTGGCCAGCACCAGCCCGGCGGTGGCGGCCGGCACCCAGCGCAGCCCGAACGTGACCGGCAGGTTGTAGCCGACCATGCCCACCAGCCCCGCGACGATCAGCCGCGGAAGATGCTGCCGCCCGGGCCCGCGCAGCACTGGCCCGCACCACGGCAGCAGCACGAGCGCGGCCACTCCCATGCGCAGCACGAGCAACGGCAGCGGCGCCAGTTGCAGGACGAGGGCCCGGGTGGCCACCGGCGCCATGCCCCAGATGACCACGGCCGCCAGCCCGGCGGTCGTCCCGGCCCCCGCGCCCGTAGCCGCCGCCCTGGCCCGTACCAGCACACGCACAAGGCTGCCGTAATAGTCTTATGCAGTTCAACCATTACATCTAGGCCGAACGGTCAAGCCGCTGGCCGCTGCCGGCGCCGGTGGTTGGCCACGTTGACCTGGTTGGCGCAGCGCAGCGAACAGAACCGGCGCCGCCCGTTGCGCGAGACGTCCAGGAACGCGGTCGCGCACTCCGCGCGCTGGCAGACCCGCAGCCGGAAGCCCGAGCCGTCGTCGATGACGTGCGCCAGCCCGCCCGCGGTCAGCGCCCGCACCCGGGCCGCCAGCCCGGCCCGGACCGGCGCGTAGTGAAGGTGAAAGGGCAGGTCCTCGGTATGGCGGACCAGCCGGGGGCGGCAGTCGGCGGCGATCAGCAGCGCGCCGGCCCGCTGCGCCCGCTCGGCCTCGGTGCCGGCCTCGAAGACCGTCCGCAGGCACCCGGCCCACGGCTCGAGCGCCCGTACCTGCCGCCAGCTCACGGTCGGCTCGTGCACGTCGTACCCAGCCAGCACCGCCGCCAGAGCGGCCGGTTCCGGGCGCGGATTATTCGCCATCCAGCAGGCAATATGCGCCCCAGCCGCCATGTAAGTATCGAACTGCATAAGCCAATTACAGCGTTAATTCCGCCCCGTTCAGGGCATCGCAAGCCGGGGGCTTTACCGTAGTGTCATGCGCGGGGTGCCGTGGTGGGGAGTAATCTCCGCGGTCGCGGCTCCGGTGCTGCTGACCGGCGGGTGGACGGTGGCGGCCGGACTGCAGCCGCACTACGATCCGGTGATCAACACGGTGAGCACGCTGGCCGCGGTCGGCGCGACCGACCGGTGGGTCATGAGCCTGGTGTTCGTGCTGGTCGGCGCCTGCTACATCGTCACCGCGCTGGCGCTGCGGCCCGCGCGGGCCACCGGGCGGCTGCTGCTGGCCGGCGGCGCGATCGCGGGCATGCTGGTCGCGGCCTTCCCCGAACACCCCGGCGGCTTCGGCTCGGTCCCGCACTTCATCTTCGCTTCGATCGGCTTCGCCGGGCTGACCTTCTGGCCCGTCGCCGCGGTCAAGCGGGGCGACGCCATCCCGTGGGGCCTGCGTGCCACGCAGGCGGCCACGGCCGTCGCGGTGCAGTTCGCGCTGCTGGCCTGGTTCGGCGCCGAGCTCATCCTGGGCGCCCATCAGGTCGGCGTGGCCGAGCGGGTCATGGGCGCCGCGCAGGCGACCTGGCCGCTGACCGTGGCCCTGTCCTGCTGCCTTCCGGTGAGGGTCAGGGCCCCGGAGGCTCACCAGACCAGCACCGCGTAGGCCGCGGCCGCGGCCAGCGCGCCGAGCAGCGAGCCCGCCACCACCTGGGCCACGGTGTGGTCCTTGACCTCCACCCGGGCCCAGCCGAGCACCGCGACCAGCCCGTAGCCGAGCAGCACCAGCGGCCCGTAAGTCAAGGCCAAGATGGCCACCGAACCAGCCGCCACCGCGCAGTGGATCGAGATCTTCCACACCGTGGTGATCACGGCCAGCACCGCCACACTGCCCAGCATGAAGGCCAGGTAACCGGTCAGCAGGCGCGGCGCGCCGAGGACCAGCAGCAGGATCAGCCCGGCCGCGACCGACGCGGTGATGAAGGCCAGCACCAGCAGCCGCGGGCGCCGCGCGCCCACATTCCGGTCGCTCCACCGCCCGCGGCGGACACCGCGGCTGATGAACAACGTCGGCAGCACCGCGGTGAACAGCGCGGCCAGCAATCCCCAGCCGATCCCCGCCCGCCCATCGGCGTGCCAGCCGATCGCGACCACGGTGACGATCAGCCAGTTCTTGGGCTCCAGCCAGTATGTGCACCGCCGGGCCCAGGCTTGACGCGCGCCCATGGCCAGAAGGTACCGTCCCCGATATGGCGGCGCGAAGCGGCAGGCAGTTTCTCGAGCGGCTGTCCGCCGCCCGCGTGCACGTCGAGGTCCAGGGCCAGACGGTAACCGGGCACGTCAACGACCATCCCGCCTTCCGCAACGTGATCCGCAGCTACGCCGGCCTGTACGACATGCAGCACGATCCCGCCCACCGTGACGTGCTCACCTACCCCTCGCCTAAGACCGGCAACCCGGTCGCCACCTCTTTCCTGATCCCAAAGGCTCCGCAGGACCTGGACCAGCGGCTGCGGGCGTTCAAGCTCTGGGCCGACCGCTCGTTCGGCATGCTGGGCCGGACTCCGGACTACCTGAACAGCGCGCTGATGGCGCTGGCCTCGGCCGCCGACTGGTTCGCCCAGGCCGACCCGGCCTTCGCCCGCAACATCACCGCCTACTACGAGCAGGTCCGCGAGGACGACCTGCTGTGCACGCATACGCTCATCCCGCCGCAGGCCAACCGGGCCGTCTCCGGCAGCCAGCAGGCCGGCGGCACGCTGATGGCCCACATCGTCAAGCAGGACGACAACGGCATCGTCATCAAGGGCGCCCGGATGCTCGCCACCATCGGCCCGTTCGCCGATGAACTGCTCGTGTTCCCCTCGACGGTCCTGCGCAACACCCCAGAAGACAAGCAGTACGCCTTCGCCTGCGCGATCCCCAACGACGCTCCCGGACTGCGCTACCTGGCCCGCGAGCCCCTCGACTACGGCCGCGATCACCCGCTCGGGTCCCGGTTCGAGGAGCCCGACGCGGTCGTGGTGTTCGACGACGTGCACGTGCCCTACGAACGCTGCTTCGCGCTCGGCGATCCCGAGCTGTGCAACGGCTTCTACACCCGGACCTCGGCTGTGGTGCACATGACCCACCAGGTGATCGCGCGCACCACGGCCAAGACCGAATACCTGCTGGGCCTGGTCAGCCTGCTCACCGAAGCCATCGGCATCGAGCAGTTCGGCCACGTCCAGGCCGACGTCGCCGAGGTCATCACCACGCTGGAGATGCTCCGCGCGTTCGGCCGCGCGGCCCAGGCCGACGCGGAGCCGAACGAGTTCGGCGTGCTCACCCCGGCCTGGGCTCCGCTGAACGCGGCCCGCAACCTGTATCCCCGGCTCTACCAGCGCTTTCCCGAGATCTTGCGCAAGCTCGGCGCGTCCGGCCTGATGGCCACGCCCACGCCGGCCGACGTGACCGGACCGGCGGCCGCCGACATCGAGACCTACCTGCAGTCCGCCACGCTGGGCGGCGCCGAGCGGGTCGCTTTGTTCCGGCTGGTCTGGGACACCTGCATGTCGGCCTTCGCCGGCCGGCAGGCGCTGTACGAGTACTACTTTTTCGGCGACCCGGTCCGGACGGCGGGCGCGTACGTGGCCAGCTACGACCGCGAGCCCGCCAAGGCCGCCGTCCGCGCCTTCCTCCAGCGCCCCTGACCGGCGCGCCGTCTGCCCAGACCCGG
Organism: uncultured Actinomycetes bacterium; assembly: GCA_963787645.1. Taxonomy (GTDB): domain Bacteria; phylum Actinomycetota; class Actinomycetes; order Streptosporangiales; family Streptosporangiaceae; genus Palsa-504. The sequence goes on from CAWBDS010000002.1 coordinate 961,452, forward strand.
ACATACGAGCTAGGATCACAGCAAGTCGCCGGCGGAGGAGATATGAGCAAGGGGACGCTGATCCTGTTTTTGTGGCTGATCATCGGTGCCGCCGCCGCTGGTCAGCGCGGTTACTTCGGCGCCTCCAACTTCGGCTGCACCCAGGGCGCGACGGTGGCGGTAACCATCGCCGCGGGCCCGCTCAACTACATCGGCCTGGACCCCAAGGTCGGCTGCACCACCCCCAGACCCAGCAGCTGAGCTCCTGCCCCGGTACTGGTCTCACGGTACTGACCGCACGCACCACGGCCCGTTCCGCCAAAAATATTTATGCCGAACGGACCGTGGCTTAATGCGGCGAGGACCGGTGTCTGTCCTCGGCGAGCTGGCGCAGGCGGTAGCGCTGGGTCTTGCCGGTGATGGTCTTGGGCAGCTCGGCCACGAACTCGATGACCCGCGGGTACTTGTACGGGGCGATGGACTGCTTGGCGTAGTCCTGCAGTTCGGCGGCCTTGTCCCGGCCGGCCACGGCCGGATCGCGGAGCACTACGTAGGCCTGGACGATCATGCCCCGGTCGGCGTCCGGCGCGCCGATCACCGCTACCTCGAGCACATCCGGGTGGCCGAGCAGGGCCTCCTCGACCTCGGGCCCGGCGATGTTGTATCCGGCCGAGATGATCATGTCGTCGCTGCGGGCCTGGTACCAGTAGTAACCGTCGGCGTCGCGGATGTAGGTGTCGCCGGTGATGTTCCAGCCGTGCTGCACGTAGACGCTCTGGCGCGGGTCGGACAGGTAGCGGCAGCCGGTCGGGCCCTTGACCGCCAGTCGGCCCGGCTCACCGTCGGGAACCGGCGCGCCGTCCTCGTCCAAGATCGTCGCCTGGTAGCCGGGCACCGCCTTCCCGGTCGAGCCGGGACGGATGTCGTCGTCGGCGGCGCCGATGAAGATGTGCAGCATCTCGGTCGAGCCGATGCCGTCCATGATCGCGATACCGGTGGCGTCGTGGAACTGCTCCCATACCGACTTCGGCAGCGTCTCCCCGGCCGAGATGCAGCGCCGCAGGTTCTTCAGCGACGACGCCTTCCCGGCGGCCAGCATGGCCCGGTAGGCGGTCGGCGCGGTAGCCAGCACGGTGACGCCGTGGGCCGCGACCGCGTCGGCCAGCTCGCCGGGGGTAGCTCGCTCGATGAGCAGGGTCGAAGCGCCGGCCCGCAGCGGGTACAGCAGCTCGCAGCCCAGCCCGAAGGTGAAGCCGAGCGGGGGCGTGCCGGCGAACACGTCGTCGCGGTGCGGCTTGATCAGGTAGTGAGCGTAGGTGTCACAGGTGGCCAGCACGTCCCGGTGAAAGTGCATGGCCACCTTGGGCTGGCCGGTGGTGCCGGAGGTGGAGGCGAGCATGGCCACGTCGTCGGCGGCGGCCAGCACCGGGGTGAACGCGCCGTCCTGGGCCGCGCAGCGGGCGGCCAGGTCATCGGAGCCGTCGCCGCCGTAAAGCACGGTGGCCAGCCCCGGCGCGCCCGCGGCCAGGTCGTCGGCGATGCGGTGGTCGCAGATGGCCACGCTCGGCTCGGTCAGCCCGGTGATGGTGGCGATCTCCCGGGCGCGCAGCAAGGCCATGGTGGTCACCGCTACCCCGCCCGCCTTGGTCACGCCCAGCCAGGCCGCGGCGAGCCACGGACTGTTCGGGCCGCGCAGCAGGACCCGGTTGCCCGGCTGGAGGCCGAAGTCCTCGGTCAGCACCTGGGCGATCTGGTTGGTCCGGCGGACCGTCTCGCCGTAGGTCCAGGTCTCGGTCGGGGAGCGCAGGCACGGCCGGTCCGCCCCCTCGCGAGCGGCGGTCACGTCGAGCAGCTCCGCGGCGCAGTTCAGCCGCTCGGGGTAACGGAGCTGCGGGAGGTCGTACAGGAACTCCGGCCACTGATCCTGCGGGGGCAGCCGGTCACGGCAAAAGGTATCGCCATACGCCGAAGGGGAGAGCCGCATCTGGCCGCACTTCCTCGTGTCCCGTAGGGTAGATCACCAGTATTTACCTTTTATGACGGCAGTCAAGAGATCGCCATACCGGGAGTGCCCGAGATGAGTCCGTACCGTGCTTCGGCCCCGCTGACCAGCCACTGGGAGCATTTCCGGTTCGAGCTGGACGACGGCGTGGCCGCCGTGACCCTGGACCGGCCGGACAAGCTCAACGCGCTCACCTTCGAAGCGTACGCCGACCTGCGCGACCTGCTCGCCGAGCTCCCGCAGCGCGGCGACGTGCGGGTCCTGGTCGTGCGGGGCAGCGGCCGGGCGTTCTGCTCGGGCGGGGACGTCAACGAGATCATCGGCGCTACCTTGTCCATGTCCCCGGATCAGCTGCTGGCCTTCACTCGGATGACCGGCGAGGTCATCCGGAGCATGCGTGAATGCCCGGTGCCGATCATCGCGGCCGTGCACGGCATGGCGGCTGGGGCCGGCTCGGTGATCGCGCTGGCCGCCGACTTCCGGGTCTGCACCCCGGCGGCCCGGTTCGCGTTCCTGTTCACCAAGGTCGGGCTGTCCGGCGCGGACATGGGCGCGGCCTACCTGCTGCCCCGGCTGGTCGGCCTGGGCCACGCGACCCGGCTGCTGATGCTCGGCGACACGATCAACGCCGAGGAGGCGGACCGGATCGGGCTGGTCTCCTCGCTGGTGCAGGCCGATGAGCTCGATGCCGCCGTGGCCGGGCTGGCCCGGCGCCTGGCCTCCGGGCCCACCCAGGCCTACGCGCAGACCAAGGCGCTGCTGACCCGCGAACAGGACATGAGCCTGTCGGCCGCGGTCGAGCTCGAGGCGATGACCCAGGCGCTGCTGATGAAGGGCCAGGACTACGCCGAGTTCCACGCCGCGTTCAACGCCGGCCGCCAACCCCGATGGCAGGGCCGCTAACCCTTCTAGGCTGTGTCCGTGGAGACCTTCACGTTTCTCTTCACCGACATCGAGGGCTCGACCGCTCTGCTGCGGCGCTTGAGAGAGGGCCTCTACGCGCGGGTGCTCGCCGATCATCGCGGGCTGATCCGGTCCGGGCTGGCCGCGCACGGCGGCCGGGAGGTGGACACGCAGGGGGACGGGCTGTTCGCGGTGTTCTCCTCACCCAGCGCCTGCCTGGCGGCGGTCATCGACATGCAGCGGGCGCTGGAGGCGCACGCGTGGCCCGGCGGGGAGCATGTCCGGGTCCGGATGGGCATCCACACGGGCGAGGCGTCGACGACCGCTGCCGGCCTGATCGGCCTGGACGTGCATCGGGCCGCCCGGGTGGCCGCGGTCGGCTACGGCGGCCAGGTGCTGCTGTCCGAGGCGGCGGCGACCCTGGTGCGCGACTCGCTTCCGGCCGGGGTCACGCTGAAGGATCTCGGCGTGCACCGCCTGAAGGATCTGGGGCGCGCGGAGCACATCTTCCAGCTCCAGATCCCGGGCCTGCCGGACGAGTTTCCCCCGCTGCGCTCCCTCGGCAACCAGGCCCTGCCGAACAACCTCCCGGCCCAGCCCTCCACGTTCGTCGGACGCGTCCGGGAGCTGGCCGAAATCCGTGCCCTGGTGGACTCCTCGCGCATGGTCACCCTGACCGGCGCCGGCGGGGCCGGCAAGACCCGGCTGAGCCTGCAGGTAGCTGCCGAGATGCTCGAAGGCTGCGGCGACGGGGTGTGGCTGGTCGAACTGGCCGCGGTCGCCGATCCGCAGGCCGTGCCGGCAGTTATCTCCGGGACGCTCGGGATCGTCCAGCAGCCCGGGCGGCCGGCCCTGGAGTACCTGATCGAGACCCTGGCGCCGCAGGACATGCTGATCGTGCTGGACAACTGCGAGCATTTGATCGACGCCTGCGCCAAGACCGCCGACGCCCTAGTGCGGCGCTGCCCGCGGGTGCGCGTGCTCGCCACCAGCCGCGAGCCGCTCGGCATCAACGGAGAGGTCATCTACCGGGTGCCGTCGTTGTCGCTGCCCGCGGCCGAAGGTCCCGTGGCCCCCGAGTCCTCCGACGCCGTTCGAGCTGTTCCTGGACCGGGCCCGGGCCCAGGGGGCCGGACTGACGGTCGACCAGGAGACGCTCCCGGTCATCGTGTCGATCTGCCGTCGGCTGGACGGCCTGCCGCTGGCCATCGAGCTCGCCGCCGCCCGGCTGCGCTCCTTGTCCCTGAACGCCCTGCTGGACCGCCTCGACCAGCGGTTCCGCCTGCTAACCGGCGGGAGCCGCACCGCCCTGCCGCGCCAGCAGACGCTGTGGGCCACCGTCGACTGGTCCTATTCACTGCTCAACGACGCCGAGCGGTCACTGCTGCGGCGGCTCTCGGTGTTCGCCGAAGGCTTCGATCTCGACGCGGCCGAAGCGGTCTGCGGCCAAGGTGACATCGAGGTGTTCGACGTCGCCGAGCTGGTTGGTTCGCTGGTGGATAAGAGCCTGGTCGCGGCCGAGCCGGCCGGGGGCACCCTGCGCTACCGGCTGCTGGAGACGATCCGCCAGTTCGCGGCGAAATGCCTCGCCGAGGCCGGCCAGGACCAGGCCGCCGTCGTCGCGGACGCCCACTGCCGGTATTACCTGTCCGTCGCCGAGGCGGCCACCCCTCATCTGCGCGGACCCGACCAGGGCAGCTGGTTCGCCCGGCTGGACACCGACCGCGCCAACCTGCGGTGCGCGGCTCAGTACGCGGCCGCCCTGCCCGCCGGGACCGAGCAGGTGCTGCGCTTTGCCGTGGCCCAGGACCGGTACTGGCTGGCGCGTAGCCAGGGCGGGGAAGCCCTGGACCTGCTCACGCCGGCGCTCGAGCGGCCGGGGGCCCGGGCCAACCCGGCACTGTACGGCAAGGCCCTGATCGTGACCACGAGCGTTTCCCGCGTCTCCGACATCGCCTCGGCGCAGCGCTACGGGGAGCGGGCCGTCGAGGTCGCCCGCCAGCTCGACAACGGCACGCTGCTTATCGAGGCGCTGGCCATTCTCGGCTCGGCCTGCTACTTCGCCGGCCAGGTCGAGCGTGGCCTGCCGCTCGGCCAGGAGGCCGTCGAGCGGGCCCGGCCGCTGGGCGACCCCGTCCTGCTCTCCGAGGCATTGTCGGGCTACGTGATGTGCCTCGACCTGGTCGACCCGGTCCGGGCCGGGAAACTTCTCGAGGAGGCCATCGCCTGCACCGAGCGCTCCGGCGACCATCTGTTCGCCTGCATCCTGCACAACAACGCGGGCGTACACGCGCTGCGCGTCGGGGACATCCCCGCCGCCCGGACCCACCTGGAAGCGGCGGCCCAGGCCTCGCTGGCGATTGGGGAGAACAGCGACAGCGTGGCGATCAACCTGGGCTGGGTGCGGCGCCTGGACGGCGAGCACGACGGCGCGCGGGCCAGCTTCGAGGACGGGCTGCGGATGAGCCGCCGCACCGGTCAGCGCTTCGACATCGCCTACGCCGTGCTCGGCCTGGCCTGCCTGGCCGGCGACGCGGGCGAGTGGTCGCGAGCCAGCGTGCTGCACGGCATCGCCCAGGGCGTCCTGGACCTGACCGGAGAACCGTGGCAAGAGCCCGAAGCCGGCTACCGCCGCGAAAGCCTGGCTCAGGCCGGCGCCCACCTGGGTGCGGAGCAGTGCCAGCGGGACTACGCCCACGGCCTGGCGCTGGGTCCGGACGGCATCGCCGACCTGGCTTCCCGGCCGGACCCCCGGTACTCCACCTCCAGCCGCTGACCGTCACCCGGTCTTTCGGGCGATCCCGAGGATCCGGGGCGCCACCGGCCAGGCCCACGCGTCCGGCGGGAACCGGAAACCGCGGATCTTCTCCATGGTGAAGACCCGTTCGATGGCGGCCCGGGTCTGACGCTGGACGTGGCAGCCGCCCATCAGCCGCGGCCAGACCAGGTCCGCGGCCTGCTGGAAGCCGGCGAACACGAAGTCCCGGCTGCGTACGTGCTCGTAAAAGCGCAGCTGGCCGCCGGGTCGCAGCACGCGGTGGAACTCGGTCAGCGCCGCGGTGGGGTCGGCCACCGAGCACAGCAACCCAGATACCACTACCGCGTCGAACGAGCCGTCCGGCACGGGAAGCTCGTCCGCGGTCCCGTCGGTGACCCGGATCGGGACCGGGGCGGCCGCGGCCGCCTCCACCGCACGGCTGCGCAGGTACGGCTCTGGTTCGGCCGCCACGACCTCTTGCACGGTCGGCGGATAGTGCGGGAAGTTCAGGCCGTTGCCCGGGCCGACCTCCAGCACCCGGCCGGACAGCCCGGCCAGCATCTCCCGCCTGAGCTCCTTATTGCCGCGTTCCTCGTTACGCCCGCCGAACCGGGCAAAGTACCGAGCGAAGAGCGGATTGTTCACCAGCGCCATGCCTACCTGCCTACCACGCCGCGCCAGTGCTGCGTCAGCGGTACAGCTCACGGGCGATGATCGAGCGCTGCACCTCGGAGGCGCCCTCGTAGATGCGCGGCGCCCGTACCTCGCGGTACAGGTGCTCGAGCAGATGGCCCTGGCGCAGCGCCCGCGCCCCGTGGATCTGCACCGCCGCGTCCACTACGAACTGAGCCGCCTCGGTCGCGAACAGCTTGGCCATGGCCGAGCGCGCGGTGATCGGCTTCTCACCAGCGTCGTACGCGGCGGCGGCCGCGTAGACCAGCAGCCGCGCGGCCTCGGTCCGGGTCGCCATGTCGGCCAGCAGGTGCGAGATGGCCTGCTGGTCCTTCAGCGGCCCGCCGAACGCCGTCCGGGTTCCGGCGTGCTCGACGGCCGCGTCCAGGGCGGCCTGGGCCATGCCGACCGCGAACGCGCCCACGCTGGGACGGAACAGGTCCAGCGTGCGCATCGCGACCCGGAAGCCGCGGTCCGGCTCGCCGAGGAGTTCGGCCGGTTCCACCCGCACGCCATCGAAGGTCAGGCTGCCGATCGGGTGCGGGCTGATCATGTCCAGGTGCTCACCGCGCAGGCCGGGCCGGTCGCCGGGCACCGCGAACGCGCTCACGCCCCGGGCGCCGGCGCCCGGGGTGGTCCGGGCGAAGACGGTGTACACGTCGGCCTCGGGGGCGTTGGAGATCCAGATCTTCTGGCCGGTCAGCCGCCAGCCGTCGCCGTCCGGGTCGGCGCGCAGCGCCAGCGCGGCCGCGTCGGAACCGGCTTCGGGCTCGGTCAGCGCGAACGCTGCCACCGCGTCCCCGGCGGCCACGGCAGGCAGCCAGCGTCGCACCGTGTCCTCGTGGCCGGACTGCAAGATCGGATAGGCGCCTAGGCCCTGCAGGGCCAGTGCGGTCTCCGCCTCGGTGCTCTGGGTGGCCAGCGCCTCACGCAGCAGGCACAGGTCGGTGGCCGCCGCCTCCCGGGACAACGCGTTGCCCGTTAGTCCAGGAAACAACCGAGCCAGCAGGCCCAGCTCACCCATGGCCTTGATCAGCTCGCGGTTCACCTGGCCCGGCGTCCCGGCCTCGGCGATCGGCCGTAGCTGCTCAGCGGCCACCGACCGGACCTGGTCGGCGAAGTCTCGCTGTTCCCCGGTCAGTGCGAACGCGGTCATCAGCCGTCCTCCCTGGTGCCGTTCCCCGCTGCGTCGTTCTGCGCGCCCGCGGTGTCGTTCTGCGCGCCCGCTTCCGGGCGCCAGCGGGCGTGCGCGGTGTGCGGCGTCCCGGCCCGGATCAGCTCCAGCCGGGGTCTCGGGCCGTCGGTGCGTCCGCCCTGGGGCCGGCGGCGGCCCGCGGCGAACGGATCGGGCCACATCGCGCCCGGCCCGGTGTACTCCTGCTCGGCGGCGGCGTGCAGGGTCCACTGCGGGTCGTACAGGTGGGTGCGGCCCAGAGCGCACAGATCGGCCCGGCCCGCCAGGACGATCGAGTTCACGTCGTCATAGGACGAGATGGCGCCGACCGCGATCACCGCGACGCCGTACTTGGTGCCGATCTCGTTGCGGATCCGGTCCGCGTACGGCGTCTGGTAGCTGCGGCCGAAGGCGGGCTTCTCGTCGCTGACCACCTGCCCGGTCGACACGTCGACGCCGGCCGCCCCGTGCTCGGCGAACGCGCGGGCGATCTCCACCGTGTCGTCGATGTCCAGGCCGTCCGGGTGCCAGTCGGTGGCCGAGACCCGCACCGTCATCGGGCGATCTTCCGGCCACACCGCGCGGATGGCGTCGAAGACCTCCAGCGGGTAGCGCAGCCGGGCGGTCAGTGATCCGCCGTACTGGTCGGTCCGCTGGTTGGTCAGCGGGGACAGGAAGGACGACAGCAGGTAACCGTGCGCGCAGTGCAGTTCGAGCAGATCGAACCCGGCCCGCGCCCCGGCCTGGGCCGCCGCCACGAACTGGTCCTTGATCTCCGCCAGGTCGGCCGCGGTCAGCTCACGCGGCGTCTGGCTGCCCGCCTTGTAGGGCACCGGCGACGGCCCGCAGACATCCCAGTTGCCCTCCGGCAGCGGGTCGTCCATCCCCTCCCACATCAGCCGGGTGGAGCCCTTGCGGCCGGAGTGCCCGAGCTGGATGCCGATCTTGGCCTGGGTCCGGTCGTGCACGAAGTCCACCACCCGCCGCCAGGACGCCTCTTGCTCGGCGGTGTAGATCCCGGTGCAGCCGGGCGTTATCCGCCCGGGGGCTGAGACGCAGACCATCTCGGTCATCACCAGCCCCGCGCCGCCCAGTGCCTTGCCGCCCAGGTGGACCAGGTGGAAGTCACCAGGCACGCCGTCGGTGGCCGAATACATGTCCATCGGGGAGACGACCACCCGGTTGGCCAGTTCCAGTCGGCCGATGCGGAACCGCTGGAACATCGGCGGCGACACCTCGCGGGCGTCCTCCTGGCTGGCCGCGAACCACCGGTCCATGTCGGCCACGAACTCGGGGTCGCGCAGCCGCAGGTTGTCGTAGGTGACCCGGCGGCTGCGGGTCATGATGTTGAACGCGAACTGGTGCGGGTCCTGGCCCGCGTACTGGCCGAGGTTCTCGAACCACTCCAGGCTGGCCTGCGCGGCGCGCTGGGTAGAGGCGACCACCGGCCGGCGTTCGGTCTCGTAGGCGGCCAGGCCGGCCTCGACGCTGTCCTGCTCGTGCAGGCACGCGGCCAGGGCCAGCGCGTCCTCCATGGCCAGCTTGGTCCCCGAGCCGATGGAGAAGTGCGCGGTGTGCGCCGCGTCGCCGATCAGCACCACGTTCTCGTGCCGCCAGGTCCGGCACCGCACCGTGCCGAACGTGGTCCACCTCGAGTTGTTGGCGAACAGGCGGTGCTTGCTACCACGGGATCCGCCCAGCATGTCGGCGCACAGCTCCCTGATGCGCCCGATCGAGGCCTCGTCGCTTTGTCCCGGGACCAGCCCGGTGGCCTCGGTGAATCCAGCCCGCCGCCAGACGTCCTCGTGCATCTCCAAGATGAAGGTGCTGGCCCGGTCGCTGTACGGATAGCCGTGGATCTGCATGATCCCGGCCGGGGTGTCCAGGATGTAAAACTTGAACGCGTCGAATACCAGGTCCGTGCCCAGCCAGATGTACTTGCATCGCCGGCGTTCCAGATCTGGCCCGAACGAACCGGCGTATCTCGCCCGGGTCATCGAGTTCGCCCCGTCGGCGGCGACCACCAGGTCGTAATCGGCCGCCAGGGCGGCGACGTCCGGCGCCTCGGTTCGGAACAGCACCCGCACGCCGAGCTCCGCGCAGCGCTCCTGCAAGATGGCCAGCAGCCGCTTGCGGCTCATCGCGGCGAAGCCGTGCCCGCCCGAGGTGAACGTGGTTCCGCGGAAGTGCACGTCGATGTCGTCCCAGCGGGCGAACTCGCGGCGCATCCGGGAGAAGATCTCGACATCGGCATGCTCGATGCCGCCCAGGGTCTCGTCGGAGAACACCACGCCGAACCCGAAGGTGTCGTCGGCGGCGTTGCGCTCCCACACGGTGATGTCGTGCCGTGCGTCGAGCTGCTTGGCCAGGGCCGCGAAGTACAGGCCGCCCGGGCCGCCACCCAGAACCGCAATGCGCACGGTGCTCACTCCTTCCGTGCCTGCCGTTCCGCTCTCTCAGCACCGATCTTATGCCGTATTTTCCACGATCGTCAACAGAACGCAATATTAGCCCGCTGGCACCGGCCTACACTGAGCCAGTGCCGCCGAAGCCGCGATCCGCTGAGTATTTTGACGGCTGGTACGCAAACCAGGCCGCCACGCCGGCCGTCGCCGAGATCATGAACCGGCACACGGGCTTCCCGCCGGGCACGCGAGCCGGAGTGGTCCCCGCGGAGGCGATCCCGGAACTGGCTGAAGAGCTCCGGCTCAGGCCCGGGAGCACACTGCTTGACCTCGCCTGCGGGCGGGGTGCCTATGGCTTGCTAGTCGCGAAGCGAGCCGGGACGCCTCTCATCGGCGTGGACTTCTCCGCGCAGGCCCTCACGCAGGCGCGGGAGCAGGCCACGCGACTGGGCGTGCGCAACGCGAGCTTCCGCACCGGCGAGCTCGCCGCGACGGGACTGCCCGATGCCAGTGTCGAGGCCGTGCTGTGCACCGACGCCATCCAGTTCCCCGACGAGCCGGCCGTCGCCTATGACGAGATCCGCAGGGTCCTTAAGCCCGGCGGCCGGGTGGTGCTGACCTGCTGGGAGCCGTTCGACCGCGCCGACGAGCGGCTCAGTGCCCGGATACGCCGGGCGAACCTCGCCGACGGCCTTCGCCTTGCGGGCTTCACGGACATCGAGGTCCGCGACCGTCCGTCCTGGCTGGCCCGCGAGCATGCACTCTGGGCAGAGGCCGCAGCGCTCGACCCTGGCGAAGACCCCGCGCTGGGGTCGCTCCATGCCGAAGCCGTGCGGTCCCTGGAGTGGACCGCCCTGCTCCGCCGCGTGCTCGCCGTCGTCACCAACCCCCAATAAAGCTCTCTCAATAGGGTGCACTCATGAACGTGGAGCGGATCAACCCGGCCGAGCTTGCCCGGCCCTCCGGCTTCTCCCACGCCGTGGCCGCGACCGGAGGCCGGATCGTGTTCCTGGCCGGCCAGACCGGCATGGACCGCGACGGGACGATCGTGGCTGGCGGCATCGTGGCCCAGTTCGAGCAGGCCCTGGCCAACCTGCTCATCGCGCTGGCCGCGGCGAGCGGCCAGCCAGCCGATCTGGTCAGCGCGACCATCTACACTGTCGACCTGGCCGATTACCAGGCCCACGCCAAACAGATCGGCGCGGTCTGGCGGCGGCTGGCCGGCACCGAGTATCCGGCGATGGCGGGCGTGGGCGTGTCCCGGCTCTGGGACCCCGAGGCCCTGGTCGAGATCCAGGGCATGGCCGCGGTTAGTCGCTGAGGACCTGCTGCACGAAGGCCCGGGCCGGTTCCTCGAGCAGCGCGCGCAGCGCGAAGAACTCCTCGGCGGCGCGGAGCCCGGCCCAGCCGTCCGGGAGCAACTCCGCGGGCAAGCCGGGGTCCAGATAGGGGAGTTCCCGCCAGTCGGTGACCGCCCGCACGTAGTCGGCGAAAGCTTCGCTTCCGCTGCCTCCGCCGCGCTCCGCCCACCGCCGCACCGTGGGCCGATAGGCCTGGACGAACGCCTCGTACCGGCGTTCGAGTTCCTCGAGGTCCCACCAAGACCGGATCTTGTCCGCCGGATCGCCGAAGGCCAGGTGGTCCGCGTGGAACAGGTCGGCGTAGGCGTCCAGGCCGAGCCGCCGCAAGGTCTCGGCGGTGGCGTCGTCCGGGTGCGCGGGCACGATCCACACCCCGGGTGCGACCATGCCGAAGCCCAGCCGGGTCAGCTCGGACCGCAGCACGTGCCGCCGGTTGCGCTCGGCTTCGGGCACCGAGAACACCGCCAGCAGCCAGCCGTCGGCCAGCGCCGCCCGCCGCTGCCGGAAGATCCGGGCGTCGCCCTCCTCCAAGATGGCCAGCGCCTGCGCGGACAGCTGGTAACCGGCCGCGCCGTCCTGGCGCCGCGCCTCCAGGATGTCCCGGCGTTTGAGCCGCGAGATCGCCGAACGGACCGCGGGCTCGTCCACCTCCAGCTCGGCGAGCAGCCGGATCAGGGCCGCGACCGACAGCCAGCCGCCGTCGGAGCGGGCGTACAGCCCGTAGACCGTGACGATCAGGTGCCGCGGCCGCGCCGACCGGGCGGTGGCATCCCCACCCGGTTCGTTCGCTTCCGCTACGGCCGTCACCAGCTCACGATATCAACCGCCCTTGCCCGGACGGAGGCCTCGCCACGATCATGAGTCCATGACCGAGCTGCCCAGCTATGCTGACCTGCCGGCCGCCGCGCACGGCGGCCGTTCGGCCTGGGCCCTGTTCGGCGCCGGCGACAACCTCGGCCTGGTCAACCTGATGACCCCGGAGCGGATCGCGGCCGCCGCCCGGCTGGTGCGGCGCGGTCAGGTCTTCTGCCTGGACATGCCGCTGGGCAGCATCTCTCCGGCCCTGGCCACGTTCCGCGGCGCGCCCCGGCATCAGGTCCTGCACCAGCCCGGCACGGCCGGCTTCAACGACGTCTACGACAACTTCTACCCGCAGGCCTCCAGCCAGTGGGACTCCCTGGCCCATTACGGCTACGCGCCGGATCAGCTGTACAACGGCGCCACCGAGGCCGAGGTGCTGGCCGGCACCCGGAACACCATCGACCACTGGGCCCGGCACGGCCTGGCCGGCCGCGCGATCCTGCTGGACGTCGAGCGAGCCCGGCGAGCCGCCGGCCGGCCGTACGACCCCGGCGACCCCGTCGCGATCGACGTCGAAGACCTGGAACGGGCCCGGCGCCAGGCGGCGTCGACTACGCGCCGGGCGACATCATCTTGTTGCACACCGGCTTCGCCGCCTGGTACGTCGCGCAGCCCAGCTCGGTCAAGCACCGGCTGCACGGCAACGTCATCTCGCCCGGCGTGGCGCACACCGAGGCGGTCTGCGAGTACCTGTGGAACAGCCACGCGGCCGCCATCGCGGCCGATAACTTCGCCGTCGAGGCCTTCCCGGCCGACCGCGACCCGGCCGCCCATCCGTTCGGCTTCCTGCATCACGTGCTCATCGGCCTGTTCGGCATGGCCCTGGGCGAGCTGTGGTGGCTGAACGACCTGGCCCGCGACTGCGCTACCGACGGGATCTACGAAATGTTCCTGGTCAGCGCGCCGCTGAACGCCCCCGGCGGGATCGGCTCGCCGGCCAACGCGGTCGCCATCAAGTAGCGCGATAACCGTAACGATCCCGGGACGTTCGGCCCGTACCGTAGCCCAGGGGAGCACACGAAGGCCTGGCAGGTGACCCGATGACAGCGTTCTGGCGCGCGTGGTCGATCTGGGCCGTCACGGTGGCGGCGACCGTCACCGCGCTCGCCTCTGCCAAGCTTTACCCGCTTCCCCCGAATCTGGCCGGCCTGGGCGGGAACGGGCTGAACGGGGCGGTCGGGGTCGTGTTCATCGGAGCCTTCGCCACGGTCGGCGCACTGCTGGCCTGGAAGCGGCCGCGGAACCCGATCGGATGGCTGCTGTCAGCGACCGGCTTGGTGACCACCGCCGCGGTCTTCAGCGTGTTCCTGGCGCACTTTCCGCGGACGGTCAGCCTGGCCAACTGGCTGGGCTTCCTGTACCTGCTGGCCATCGGGCTGTGCGTGTTCGTCGTGCTGCTGTTCCCGACCGGACGGCTGCCGTCCCGCCGCTGGCGGGTGGTGGCCTGGGCCGCCGGGGCAGGGCTGGCCGGATGGGCCTTGGGCTGCGCGTTCGCGCCCACCCTCATCACCATCAGCCCGTCGGCGCCGAACCCGATTGGCGTGACCGGGCAGGCCGGGGACATCTTCAAGCTCGTGGCGTTGGTCGGCGGGGCGCTGATCGTCGTCACTGGCCTGGCCGCCATCGTGTCCCTGGCGTTCCGCTACCGGCGCGCCGGGACCGCGGAGCGCGCTCAGCTGAAATGGCTGGTCTACATGGCCGCCGTAATCGTGGTGGCCGAACTCGCGTCGGTGCCGATCCGGTCCACCAACCTGCAGAACGCGATCAGCAGCGGGGCTATCGCGCTGGTCCCGATCGCCATCGGCGTCGCCGTGCTGCGCTACCGGCTGTACGACATCGACCGGATCATCTCGCGGACCGTGTCCTATGCGGTGATCACCGGCCTGCTGATCGGGCTCTACGCCGGCCTGGTCCTGCTGGCCACCCAGGTGCTCGAGGTGCACGGCGCTATCACCGTGGCCGTCGCCACGCTGATCGCCGCGGCCCTGTTCAACCCCGTGCGCCGCCAGGTGCAGCACCGGGTGGACCGGCGCTTCAACCGGGCTCGCTACGACGCGGACCAGACGGTCGCCGCGTTCGCCGCCCGGCTCAAGGACGCGGTCGACCTGGACACCGTCCGCGCCGACCTGGCCGCCGTCGTCCAGAAGTCCCTGGAGCCCGCCCACGTCACGCTGTGGACCAGCAGTGTGGATCAGCGAGCTAAGACCCGGGCGTAGTCCAGGTCGTGGGCGTGAAAGTCGCGGACCCGCCAGATGGCCATGGACCCGGTCAGCCGCTGGAGGCGGCCCGCACCGCGGCCCGGATCGCGTCCTCGACCCCTTCCAGCGGGAGCTTCCCGTCGATGCGCTCGCCGTTGACGTAGAACTTCGGGGTGGCGTTCACGCCGTCCCGGATCCCTTCGGCCACGTCGCGTTCGATCTTCGCGGCGTGCGCCCGCTCGGTGATCTCGTTGCGGAACCGGCCGAGATCCAGGCCCAGGTCCGCGCCGCAGTCCAGCAGGTAGCCAAGGTCGAGCTGCGTCCCGGGGGTCAGCAGCCGCTCGTACATCTCCCAGAACTTCCCCTGGGCCGCGGCGGCCTCGGCCGCCTCGGCGGCCTGCTCCGCGTGCGGATGCAGTTGGGTGATGGGGAAGTTCCGGAACACGAACCGCACCGAGTCCGGGTACCGGGCCAGCATCTCGCGTACGTCCCGCGCCGCCCCCCGGCAGTACGGACACTCGTAATCGCCGTACTCCAGGACCGTCACCGGCGCGTCAAGCTGGCCGAGCACATGATCATCGGCCGTCACATTGGTTACCGCGAACTCCTCCATAGGGAGCAGCGTAGGTCAGTCCTTTACCTCGCGCAGGCGACCGGTCTCGACCTCGTAGACAAAGCCCCGGATCGAGTCCTTATGCGGGACGTACGGGCTGGCCTTGATCCGGGCGATGGACTGGCGGACATCGCCGTCCAGGTCGGGAAAGGCCTCCAGGGCGAACGGCGGCCGCAGGCCGGTGTCCGCTTCGATCTGGGCCTTCACGTCGTCGTCGTGGAAGGTGAGCATGCCGCAGTCGGTGTGGTGGATCAGGATGATCTCGTTCGTGCCGAGCAGCCGCTGGGAGATGGTGATGGACCGGATGACGTCGTCGGTCACCACGCCCCCCGCGTTGCGCACCACATGCGCGTCGCCTTCGGACAGGCCGAGGATGCCGTAAGGGTTGAGCCGGGCGTCCATGCAGGCCACGACCAGCGTGTGCGCGGCGGGCGGCAACGGCAGGTCCCCCTTGTCAAAGCTCGCGGCGTACCGCTCGGAGTTGGCCACAAAGGCGTCGGTGCTGCTCACGGTTCCTCCCCGGAATGCGGATCTTCATGTCGCGTGGAACGTATCCACTCAAACCCTAACCTAATCCTGAGCTACCAGACCAGAATTATCGGTTTACCGTCCCACGTCGCCCACCAGCGCCCCAACGTGATGAAACCCGGGTTTCACTGCGCTAGGGCACAGTGGAACCCGGGTTTCATTCGATTCGAAGCCGAGCTACCGAAGCCGAGCTGCCGAGCTACCCGGCCTCAGCTCGAGCTGAGCCGGTCGATCAGGTCCTGGTGCAGCTTCCAGAGTCGTTCGGGCAGATGGTCGCCGAACATCCGGAAGAACTCGGGCATCCGGTCCGCCTCCACCTTCCAGTCCTGCGCGTCCACGGTGAGCAGCAGGTCCAGGTCGGCCTGGCTGAGCTCCAGGCCGTCCAGATCCAGCGCGCCCGGCGTCGGCAGGTTCCCGGCCGGCGTGGCCACCGCGTCCGCGTCGCCCGACAGCCGTTCGATGATCCACTTCAGCACCCGGCTGTTCTCGCCGAAGCCGGGCCACACGAACCGCCCGGAATCATCCTTGCGGAACCAGTTGACGTAGAACAGCCGCGGCAGCTTGGCCGGGTCCGGCGCGCCAGCGCCCAGCGCCAGCCAGTGACCGAAGTAGTCGCCCATGTTGTAGCCGCAGAACGGCAGCATGGCGAACGGGTCCCGGCGCAGCTCACCGACCGTGCCCTCGGCCGCGGCGGTCTTCTCCGAAGCCACGTTCGCGCCCAGGAACACCCCGTGGTCCCAGTCGAACGACTCGATGACCAGCGGCACCGTCGATGCGCGCCGCCCGCCGAACAAGATGGCCGAGATCGGCACGCCGGCCGGGTCGTCCCACTCTGGCGCGATGATCGGGCACTGGTCGGCCGGAGTGGTGAACCGGGAGTTGGGATGCGCGGCCGGCTCAGGGGAGTCCGGCGTCCAGTCCCGGCCCTTCCAGTCGGTCAGGTGCGCGGGCGGGTCCTCGGTCAGCCCCTCCCACCACACGTCACCGTCGTCGGTCAGCGCCACGTTGGTGAAGATGCTGTTTCCCCACATGGCCGCGACCGCGTTCGCGTTGGTCTTCATGCCCGTGCCCGGCGCGACCCCGAAGAACCCGGCCTCCGGATTGATCGCGTACAGCCGCCCGTCGGGCCCGAACCGCATCCAGGCGATGTCGTCGCCGATCGTCTCGGCCTTCCACCCCGGGACGGTGGGCTGGAGCATGGCCAGGTTGGTCTTGCCGCACGCGGACGGGAAGGCCGCCGCCACGTAGCGCGGTGACCCGGACGGGGGCGTGAGCTTGAGGATCAGCATGTGCTCGGCCAGCCAGCCCTCGTCCCGCGCCATCACCGAGGCGATCCGCAGCGCGTAGCACTTCTTGCCCAGCAGCGCGTTCCCGCCGTATCCGGAGCCGTAGGACCAGATCTCGCGGCTCTCGGGGAAGTGCGAGATGTACTTCAGCGAGTTGCACGGCCACGGCACGTCGGCCTGACCGGGCGACAGCGGGACCCCGACGGAATGCACCGCCTTGACGAACGACCCGCTCTCCTCGATCGAGCGCAGCGCGGGCGTGCCCATCCGGGTCATGATCCGCATCGACACCACCACGTAGGGCGAGTCGCTGATCTCGACCCCGAGCTGGGAGATGCTGCTGCCCAGCGGCCCCATGCAGAACGGCACCACGTACATCGTCCGGCCGCGCATACACCCGTCGAACAGCTCCGCGAACGTCGCGCGCATCTCGTCCGGCGCGACCCAGTTGTTGGTCGGCCCCGCGTCGGCTTCGCGTTCGGAGCAGATGAACGTCCGGTCCTCGACCCGGGCCACGTCACCGGGATCCGACGCGCACCAGAAGCTGTTCGGCCGCAGCTCCGGGTTGAGCCTGGTGAACGTCCCGTTGTCCACCAGCAAGGCGGTCAGCCGGTCCCATTCGTCTTGCGACCCGTCGCACCACACCACGGCGTCCGGCTTGGTCAGCTTGGCGATCTCGCCGACCCAGGCGGCTAGCTCGGGCAAGCTCGTTTTCTCTTGGTGATCGGGAAAATCTGCGCTGAACATCGTGGCTTCTCCTGCGTCGGTCCCGGCATCTGGACTATCTACGTAATTTTGTCGGCGTTACCTTAGGTGGCTTACGGGTTCAGGCCGCCGGAGCGGCCGGGCGGGGTGCGGTGATCGCCCACTGGATGGCGTGCACCATGGCGTGCCCGGCCGGACGGACCAGAACGGTCTCCGTGACCGGCAGCCGGGGTAGGGAGAGCGGCCGCCGGGCCCATCCGGGCAGCAGCGATACGGCCGCCGCGGCCAAGATTCCGTACGGGGCCCGGGCGATCGCCGGCAGCGGCGGGCGCCACAGCAGGAACCGGGCCGCCTCGCGGGCCTCGGCGGTGGCGGCCAGCTCGGGCTGGTAGGCCTGGATCCGGGCGGCCAGCTCAGCCTCGGTGCGCGGCGGGTCGGGGACGCCGAGCTCGGTGCCGATGCGGGCCATGTCGGCCACGTACCCGTCACGCCCCGCCTTATCCAGCGGCTTACTGCCGAAGCTCGCGTGAGCCCGCAGGAAGCTATCCGCCTCGGCGATGTGCACCCAGGTCAGCAGGTGCGGATCAGCGGCGGCGTACGGCCGCCCGTCCGGCGCGGTCCCGGTGACCCGCTGGTGGATGGCCCGGACTCGCGCGATGGCCTGCTCCGCATCTCCAGTCCGGCCGAACGTGGTGACGGCCAGGAAGTAGCTCGTCCGGTGCAACCGGCCCCACGGATCCCCGCGGTAGTCGGAGTGCTCGGCCACGGCGGCCATGGCCAGCGGATGCAGCGATTGGAGCAGCAGGGCCCTGATTCCGCCGACAAACATAGCGGTGTCCCCGTGCACCCGGCGGATCGGCCGGTCCTCGGCGAACCAGCGCTCACCCTGGCTCTGATGGATCCGCTGCGCCCGCGACGGACCCTGCGGACCGGCGACCCGCTCGAAGACCGCCGCGCCGATCCGACCCCGAACCCGGTCGGCCGCACCCAGCGCTCTCATCTACCTATTATCGCCGCCCCGCGGACCTCCCCGAGTGTGAGCCGCCGCACACCCGCCCCCGCCCCGCCCCGCTCCCCGGTTCGCGCCGCGGCCGGGTTACTGGTGGTGCTGGCGTTGCAAGGGAGCACAGTGTGCTTCATGGTGCACTACTCCCGCATAGCCGAGGGTGGTGAAACCCGGGTTCCACCACCCTTGGGTGTGGTGGATTGCCAGTTTCACCCCGCCGGCGCCGGCCGCGGCCGGCTACCCCGCCCCCTCACTATTTTCTGCCGAACGGGCCGTGGTGCGGGCCCGGGGAACGGGGGTCCAGACGTAGGGCGTCGTGATGGTGATGGCCACGAAGCCTAGCCGTTCGAGGATGGGGCAGCTGTCATCGGAGGCGTCGACCTGCAGGTAGCGGGCCTCGTGGGCGGCGGCCAGCTCGGCCCGGCGGCCCACGAGGGCGTGGTAGATGCCCCGGCCGCGCCAGGCGGGCAGCGTGGCACCACCCCACAGGCCCGCGAACTGCGTTCCGGGCTTGAACACCAGCCAGGCCGAGGAGACGACCTCCCCGCCCGCCTCGGCGACCAGCACCGTGAACTGCCCGGTTTGCGTGTGCCCGATCAGGTCACCGGCTAGCCAGCTCCAGTCCTCGTGCCAGACCTCAGACTCCATGGCCGCGATCCGGTGCATGTCCTGCGGGGCGTCGGTCGCCCGGATGCTCACCTCGGGCGGCAGCGGCACGCGCCGCCCGGCCTGCTCCTCGGCCAGCCCGATGACCACCGTTTCGGCCGGATCGGGCCGGAAGCCCGCGGCGCTGAGCCGGTCCACCAGGTCCGCCGGCCGGTCATGAGCGCGTATCTTCCACTCCACCGCCTCGCCCCGCCGGGCGAAGAAGTCCCGCTGCCGGGCGATCAGCGCGTCAAGATCGTCGCCGTCCAGGGTGAGCTCGGCCGGGCCGCTGATGAAGCCCTGGTACTGCCCGACGATCCGCACAATCGGGCCGTCGCGCTCGGCGTAGACCCCGGGCGGCAGGTTCCGGGACTCCGATGGGCGGATCTGCTCGTCATAGGCGGCCAGCAGCTCGGCAACGTCTGCCATCTCACCAACCTAGTGCGGATAGGTCTGAACCAGGCGGCGTACTCCGCGCCTCATGATCTGGCGGACCTGCCGGGCCCGGCGGACTCTGCGCCACGCACCCAGCCGCACGGGCTGACCGTCGCGGCGGCGCCGGATCTCCGCCGCGAGCCCGGCCGGCACGCCGAACTCGGCCAGCCGGCTGATCGCCTCGGACTTGGTAATCAGCTCCGCGGCGGTTAGCACCGCCGCGCTGCGCGGCAGCACGGTAAGCCCCAGGTCAACCCAGCTGTCGCGCAGCCAGTACACGCGCCGCCGGGCCATCTGGCGCCAGTAGCCGCCGACCTCCTCGAGCACCGCGGCCCGGATCTGGGCCGTGGTGAGCGGCGGGAGACCGGGCGGTGGCCACGGCCCGTACAGCGCTACCCCGGCCGAGGCCAGTTCCGCCCGGGTCAGCACCTTCATCCGCCACCGGGCCATCCGGTCGCCGTACCAGTACGGATGCAGGCGGTCCGGATCGGCCGCGGTCCGGACCGGGACGTAGAGACAGTGCAGCCGCCGCGCCGGGTCAGCCGCCGCGGCCAGCGCGATATGAAGCTGCCGCAGTTCGCCGGTCGCGGCCTGGTCCAGCTCGTCCTCCACCATCACCACCACGTCGACGTCGCTGCGGGCCGGGCTGAAGTCGCCGGTGGTCAGCGAGCCGTATAGGTAGATGCCGGTCAGCCCGCCGCGCGCCGTCAGCTCCTCCCGCAGGCGCCCCAGCAGCAGGGCGACATCGGCCGGAAGCTCCACTTTTCATCCCTCCGTTTTAAGCCATGATGCGTACCCCCGCGACGTTCGGGGGGCCTACCCCCATAGGCGGCGGGACCCGGTACGGCTATCGTCATCCCCGGGGGCGAGCGCGCGCAGAAGGGGGCCGTGTGCGTCAGCCGATCGGTGGATGCGCTTCAGCCGTCCGGTCCATGGTGCGGTTCAACCCGCGAATTGGCTGGCCGGTCGATGCGTATCGGGGTGCTTCATTGCGACGCTAGCGGTACATAGCGGGAGCAGAACTGTCCGGGGCAAAACACGAGGGGAAAAGATGGAACCCACCACTGCGGCGGTGACTGAGGACAAGCAGGCCGGGCCGGCCGCGAATTCGGTTGCCCTAGCCAAAACGTACGGGGTCGGCCAGGCGGCGGTACACGCCCTGGCCGGTATCACGGTGACCTTCGATCGTGGCCGCTTCACGGCCGTCATGGGCCCGTCGGGCTCTGGCAAGTCGACGCTCATGCACTGCATGGCCGGCCTGGACCGGCCGACGTCCGGGCAGACGTTCGTCGGCGGCCTGGACATCGGGAAGCTGGACGATTCCGGGCTGACCAATCTGCGCCGGGACCGGATCGGCTTCGTGTTCCAGTCCTTCAACCTTGTCCCCACGCTGACCGCGGCCGAGAACATCACGCTGCCCGCGGCCCTGGCGGGCCGCAAGGTCGACCAGGAGTGGCTCGCATACCTGGTCAAGGAGCTGGGCATCGCCGACCGGCTGTCGCACCGGCCCAACGAGATGTCCGGCGGCCAGCAGCAGCGCGTGGCCTGCGCCCGGGCGCTGATCAACCGGCCGGACCTCATCTTCGCCGACGAGCCCACCGGTAACCTCGATTCGAACGCCTCGGCCGACCTGCTCTCCTTCCTGCGCCGATCGGTGACCGAGCTCGGCCAGTCGATCGTCATGGTGACCCACGACCCGCGCGGGGCCGCATACGCCAACCGGGTCGTGTTTCTGGCCGACGGCCAGGTGGTGGGCGAGCTCCAGCAGCCGACCGCCAACTCCGTCCTGGAGCGCATGCGGACCCTGGGGGCCTGACATGTGGAACGTGACGATCAAGGGCCTGCTGGCCCATAAGCTCCGGCTCGGCCTGACCGCGCTGGCCATTGTGCTCGGGGTCACCTTTATCTCCGGGACGTTCGTGCTGACCGACACCTTGCACAACACGTTCAACAACCTGTTCGGCAACATCTACTCCAAGGTCGACTTCCAGGTCCGCGGGGCGGCCCAGCTCGGCAGCGGCGGCAACGCGGTCCGCAACGAACTACCCCAGTCGCTGCTGTCCACCATCCGCGGCGTGCCTGGCGTGTCCGCCGCCGAGGGTGAGGTCACCGGCTACGCCCAGTACATCGGGCACAACGGCAAGGCGATCCAGACCGGCGGCGCGCCGACTCTGGGCGTGAGCTTCGACTCGGATCAGCAACTGTCCAGCCTGCACCTGATCGCGGGCAGCCAGCCCACCACCTCCAGCGACGTGGTGATGGACGCCGGGACCGCGCAGAAGGACGGCTTCTCCGTGGGGCAGCAGGTCCGCATCCTGACCGCCCAGGCGACCCAGACGTTCACCATCACCGGCATCGCCGAGTTCGGCACGGCGAACAACCTGGCCGGAGCCACCATCGCCGCGTTCACCTTGCCGACCGCGCAGGCCATCGCCCAGGAGACCGGCAAGCTGGACGACATCAACGTGCTGACCGCGCCCGGCGCCGACAAGTCCTCGGTGCAGCACGCGATCGCCAAGGTGCTGCCCTCAGGTGTGGAAGTGGTCACCGGGCAGACGGTGGTGAACGAGAGCACGACCTCGGTCAACCAGGCGCTGGGCTTCTTCTCCACCGCACTGCTGGTCTTCGCGTTCATCTCGTTGTTCGTCGGCGCCTTCACCATCTTCAACACGTTCTCGATCATCGTCGGGCAGCGCACCAGGGAACTGGCCCTGCTGCGGATCGTCGGGGCGAACCGCCGCCAGGTGTTCCGCTCGGTGCTGGGCGAGGCCGCCATCACCGGCCTGGTGTCCTCGATCATCGGCCTGGCTCTCGGCGTGCTGGCCGCGCTCGGGCTGGAGGCCCTGCTGCGCGGGTTCGGCATCACCCTGCCGCCCGGGTCGCTGGTCTTCGCGCCGCGCACCGCGATCGTCGGGCTGCTGGTCGGCGTGGGCGTGACGGTGGTGGCCGCGCTCGGCCCGGCCCGCGGCGCGGTGCGCATCCCGCCGGTGGCCGCGCTGGATGACCGCCGGTCGGTTCCGACGGCCTCGCTGCGGCGCCGGTTCATCGGCGGCACGGCGCTGGCCCTGGTCGGCGTGATCCTGCTGGCCATCGGGCTGGCCAAGCCGCAGATCGCGCTGGTCGGCATCGGCGCGGTGTGCATCTTCCTCGGTGCCGCCATCCTCGCTCCGGCCATCGCCCGCCCGCTGTCCAGCGTGATCGGCCGGCCGCTGGCTCGGCTGCTCGGCGAACCGGGCAAGCTGGGGCGCGAGAACTCCATGCGCAGTCCCCGCCGGACCGCGCAGACCGCCGCCGCGCTCATGGTCGGACTGGCCCTGGTCGCCGCGATGTCGGTGTTCGGCGCCTCGTTGTCCCGGTCGGCCACCAGCAGCGTCGACCAGGCCGTCAACGCCAACCTGATCGTGACCTCCACCGGGTCGGGAGAGCTCAGCACCTCGGCGGTCTCACTGGCCTCGCACGTGCCGGGGGTCACCGCCACCAGCAGCGTCTATCAAGGGCAGTTTGAGTTCCAGAACGCGCTGTCCCAGCTCACCGCGGTGTCCACGGATAATCTGGCCGCCACGGTCAACCTGCGCATGACCTCGGGCACCTCAGCCGCGCTGGCCCAGGGCGAGTTGCTCATCGACTCGACCACCGCGCAGAACAAGCACCTAGCCGTCGGCGACACCGTACCGGCCAGGTTCGCCCTGACCGGTAAGACCACGCTGCGGATCGGCGGGATCTTCCAGGCCAACGCCCTGATCGGCAGCTACCTGGTCAGCTCCGCGTACTTCGGATCGCACTACACCGCCGGGCCGCCCGGCGCCCTGCTGCTGAGCACCAACGGCAGCAGCGCGGTAGACAACGCCGTCACCAGTGCCCTAGCCCCGTTCCCGAACATCCAGGTCCAGACCAAGGCCCAGTTCGAGCAGGCCCAGGTGTCCAGCGTCAACCAGATCCTCGGCCTGGTCTACGCCCTGCTCGCGCTGGCCGTGCTCATCGCGCTCATCGGCATCGTGAACACCCTCATGCTCTCGGTGTTCGAGCGCACCCGTGAGATCGGCCTGCTCCGCGCGGTCGGCATGCGCCGGCGCCAGGTCCGGACCATGATCCGCTCCGAGGCGGTCATCCTGGCCATCTTCGGCGCCATCATCGGGATCGTCATCGGCACCGGCATGGGCGTCGCGCTGGTCTCCTCGCTGAAGAACCAGGGCATCACCGACACCGTGGTGCCCTTCTCCAGCCTGGTCATCTTCCTGATCCTGGCCGCCTTGCTCGGCCTGGTCGCGGCCAGCTGGCCGGCCCGCCGGGCGGCCAAGCTGGACGTGCTGGCCGCCATCGCCGCCCAGTAGGTCCGCTGGCAGCGAAAACTCAGCGTACGGGCGGACCCTCGCCCGTACGCTGAGTTATGGCCGAAGGCGCGCCGGGAATGGGCAGGGTCTATCCGCTGCGGCGAGAGCCCGCCCCCCAAGAACCCCCACCCCAAGAACCCCCGCCCCAAGAACCACTGTGGCGGGAGGTGCTCGGTCAGCGTCTGCGTACGCTGCGCCTGGATCAGGACGAGACCCTGGCCGAGACCGCGGGCCGGGCCGGGATCTCACCCCAGTACCTGTCCGAGGTCGAGCGCGGCCGCAAGGAACCCTCCAGCGAGATGATCGCGGCCCTGGCCGGCGCGCTGGGCACCACGCTGACCGTGCTGACCGAGCAGGTGGCCGTCGATCTGCGCCGCCAGCAGGCCATCCGGACCTCGCGCGCGTCCGGCCCGGTCATGCTGTCGCTGGCGGCCTAGCTCCGACGGGCACCGCCGCGACGTCCGCCGACCGCTGCCCCAGCACCTGGTCGACGATCCCGTAGGCCAGCGCGGCCTGGGCGTTCAGCACCCGGTCCCGGTCGGTGTCGGCCCGCAGGGTCTGCACCGACTGACCGGTGTGCGCGGACAGGATCGCCTCGATGTCGGCCCGCATCCGCACCAGCTCGTCGGCCTGCAGGATCAGGTCCGGGATCGGCCCCTGGCCGCGCGCGGCCGGCTGGTGCAGCACCACCCGGGCGTGCCGGAGCAGCGACCGGCGGCCCGCCGTCCCGGCCGCCAGCAGCACCGCGCCCACGCCGATAGCCTGGCCTACGCAGGTCGTGGCTACCGGCGCCTGGATGTACTGCATGGTGTCGTACACCGCGAGCATGGACGGCAGATCGCCGCCCTCGCAGTTGATGTACAGGTTGATCTCCAGGTCCTGGCTGTCCGCCTCCAGGTGCAGCAACTGGGCGATGAGCGTGTTGGCCACGCCGGGATCGATTCCGGTACCCAGGTACACGATCCGCTCGGTGAGCAGGTGCGAGTACACGTCCATGATCCGCTCGCCCCGCGGATGCTGGGCGATCACATTGGGGATGGTATAGCTGCTCACGAGTTGCCCTTCAGTCCTATCCGGTGCCTTCTGCCCGGCATGATCTGGCCGAACGTCCCCACGATCTCGTCGATGAACCCGTACTCCCGTGCCTCGGTGGCGGTGTACCAGTGGTCGTGCAGCGAGTCGTCGAAGATGCGCTCCACGGGCTGGCCGGTGTCCTCGGCGATCAGCCCCAGCACGGTGTCAACCGTGTGCCGCAGGTCGTCGGCCTGGACCTCGACGTCGACCGCGCTGCCGCCGATGCCCGCCGAGCCGCGGTGCATCAAGATGCGCGCGTGCGGCAGCGCGAACCGCTTGCCCTTGGCCCCGGCCGAGAGCAGGAACTGCCCGGCGCTGCAGGCCAGCCCGAGCGCCAGCGTGGAGACGTCGCACGGCACCAGCCGCATGACGTCCCGGATCGCGAGCATGGACGGGACCGAACCGCCGGGGGAGTTGATCCACAGCGCGATGTCGGCGGACGGGTCATCCACCGCCAGGGTCAGGAACTGGGTCGCGAGCAGCGTCCCGTTGTCGTCGTCAAGCACCCCGTCCAGCACCAGGATCCGCTGCAGCAGTAGCTGCTCCCGGACCCGCTCACTGAACAGGGGGTTCTTCTCGTCATCGGCCATGCCTCCAGCCTGCGTCATGACCGCCCCGCATACCCCCGCCCGCTGCCCAGGGCAGATCTGCCCACAGCAGCGTGGCCCTGGGTACTGTCCTAGTGATGCCTGACGCACGCCGGACCATCGCCATGCCGCTGTCGACCAGCGGCCGCTTCATCGTCGACGCGCGCGGCCAGCGAGTCCGCCTGGCCGGGGTGAACTGGTACGGCGCCCACGAGGACCTCGGTGTCCCGCCGGGCCTGGACCGCACCGACCGCCGGGCGCTGGCCCGGCGGATCGCCGATCTCGGCTTCAACAGCGTGCGGCTGCCGTTCAGCCTGTGGATGACCGAGCAGGTCACTCCGGTTCCGGAGCGGTACCTGGCCGCCAACCCCGATCTCGCCGGAGCGACGCCGATGCACGTCTTCGACGCCTGCGTGGAGGCGCTGACCGGCGAGGGCCTCATTGTCATCCCGAACTGTCACATCCTGGACCCCGGCTGGTGCTGCTCGGAGGACGATGGCAACGGCCTGTGGTACAACGACCGCTGGCCGGCCAGCAAGTTCTTCGCAATCTGGCAGAACATCGCGGCCCGGTACCAGCCGAACCCGCTGGTGGCCGGCCTGGACATAATGAACGAGCCGAGGCGGACGCGAGTGGGCTGGCGCGTGCTGACGCCGACCTGGGGGAGCAGGCCCAAGACCGACATCGCGGCCATGTACACCACGGTCGGGAACCTCATCCACGAGGTCAGCCCGCACGTCCTGATCATCTGCGAGGGTCTGGGCTACGCCGCCGACCTGACCGAAGTCGCCCGGCACCCGGTGGCACTCGAGCGCCCCGGCCAGGTCGTCTACAGCCTGCACGATTATCCGTGGTTCCATCCGGCGGGCCAGCCCCGGCGGGCCTACCTCGACCAGATGCGCCGCAACGGCGGCTACCTGCTCACCGAGCAGGTCGCTCCGGTGTGGATTGGCGAGTTCGGCAATGACACCCGGTCGCTGGCCAACTTCGGCCTGTCGCCCTCGGCCCCGTCCGGCTCCGCCGCATGGTGGGGTAACTTTCAGGCCTGGCTCACCGACTACGACGTGGACTGGTGCTGGTGGGCGCTCAACCCGACCCAGCCGCAGGGCACCATCCCGGTGGCCGGCGGGCACCGGTCCAACTGGGGCGACCCCGAGCCCTGGGGCCTGCTCGCCGCGGACTGGCGTGGCGTCGCCAACCCCGACGTCCTGGACTTGCTGAGGTCCCTGATTCCGCCCCGCACCGGTCCCGGCGTGCCGCCGCGGTCCTGACGGTCGCGAGCGCGGTGCATATCGGATCGTGCTGGAACGCGTTCACCTCGCTACGCGAGGGATGCTGCAAGCAAACCTGGTGACAGCATGCTGACCTGATAGAATAGGATTATCGGAAAATCGGAATCTGGAGGCTGCCATGAGCGTGCCTGCCGCCAAGGCCGAATCGGAGCCCCTCGTCAGCGCCCGGGTGAAGGTGCGACCCAAAGCGCAGCTGACCCTGCCCGAGGAGATCAGGCGGGCACTGCACATCAGTGAGGGCGACGAGGTGGAGTTCGCCGTCCATGACGACGGGACGATCACGGTACGCGGCTACGTGTCCATCCCGACCGATCAAGCCTGGTTCTTCACCCCTCAGTGGCTGGCCGGGGAACGCGAGGCAGACGAGGAGATCGCGGCAGGCCGGGGAACGGTGCACGAGTCAGCCGACGACATGTTCGCGCATCTTGACGCCCTGGCTGCGGACGCCTGATGCCGACGTTCGAGACGCTGCCGCGTTTCGAGAAGGACTGGAAGGGCCTTACGCCCCAGCAGCGGGATACTTTCCGCAAGGTCGCCAAGGACACCTTCGTGCCGGACCTGATGGCTCCGAACCGGCCGTTCCTTCCGGGTTTGCGGGTCAAAGGCGTAAAAGCCCACGCGAACGTATTCGAGATGACCTGGGACAACGATGGCCGCGCCACCTTCAGCTACGGCGCCGAACGCCTCCCCGGCCAACCGCATGTCATCTGGCGACGCATCGGAACTCACGACATCTTCACCCGCCACCGGGCCCATAACGCGCGAGCGATGCCATCAGGTGTCCCCGGTCGACCGGGGGGCCACCCAGGTCGGCAGCAAGCGGAAAGCCACGCTGATAAGAGACGTCCCGCCTGGCTACAGCAGCAGGCGTAACGGCCCAGGCCGCCACCGTGCGATCTTCCTGCTCCGCGTCCACGGCGCTGGCGAAGTCGAACAGGTACGTTGCCCCGGACTGGGTGAACTGCACCAGAGAACAGCGCGTGCATACGCCCTGGTAACGGTCCCCCGCCGCGTCGAGCAGCACTTGGCCCGCGACTACCGCAGCCAGCGGCCTGCTGAGGTCTCCCACCAGGCCTGCATAGTCCACCGCCAGCTCGGTCACGGTCCCTGTTTACCAACGACCGGCAGCCCAGCCGACCTGATCAAGAACCTTAAACCGCGGCCTTGCGCACCAGCCCATATGGCGTCGCTGGCGGCTGCCGATGACGATCAGTATCAAGCTCGAGGGCGGTTCTATTAATCCTCTCACTTTTGGTTGCCATGCCAGCGGAGCAATGGGGGCAGTGCGAATATCACTACTGGGATTATGAACCGTGGCATAAAAATCTCGAAGAGCTGGTTAATCTACGGCGCATCCAGAAGGCGCAATGCTCTAGCAGGTGGCGGCAGGAGTTGCGTAACATAAGCATGAGCAATTATGACGTGATTTTACTGAGGAGCGTGCGGTACGGTGCGACGCCGAAGGCCGGCGCAGTAAGTTATTCACCCCTCCTGGCGCCGCGTCCGGGCGGGGAGCTTGCCGAGGGCGTCGCCGCTACTTAAGATAATACTCGATTAGGTTAACGGATCGGAGGAATGTGCCGATGGTCGTCAACACTGCAGAGGATGGCCGCGACGACGGCACTGACGATCCGCTGGCGGCCGGCTACCCGGACCGTGATCATGCGGGACAGGAGGGCGCTCAGGTGAGCGTCCCCGGCACGACCGGGATTTCCCGGCGGTTCCCTGCAGTGAATCCTGCCGCCGCGCCCCAGGTAGCGGGAGTCACAGCAGCGTTCGCGTCGGCTATCGCCATCCGGCGGCGGAACGAGGCGAAACGCCCGCGGCTCCAGCGCTGGGCCGGCGCATTGCCGCGCCGGCGGGCCGAGGAGGATTTCACCGTCAGGACTGGTGCACTCGTTGCGGGAACGCTCGCGCACTTGCTGGTGGCCGGGGCGATGACGGGGATGCAAAGGTACCAGGACCGGAAGGCACGGATCGGCGATGCCCGGATGATCTGCCAGGTAGTCGGGGTCGCCGCCCGGGCGCCAGACGGCTCCATCCCAGCTGACAGCCGCGTAGTTCTCGAGTCCGCCCTGAAAGGCACGGGCCTCGGGGACAAGATCCGCAACCGCCTGCTGGCTGAGCCGCTTCCGATGGCTGTCGGTGACCTGGAACCCTTCCCGCTTAAGGGCGAGTTGCTGGAAGTGGTCCCCATGATCGCATTCAGCGCCATGGCTGAGGCAGCCGGCCTGAGACGAGGCGGCCGGCCGGATGCCCTCCTTGCTGCGCCGTATCGGCCTGCCGCGACCGACGGCCGAAGCAATGGCTGAGAGGCTGGTGGAGGAATACAGCAGCAGGCACATGATATTGTCCGACTATTACGCGCAGCTGGCTTCCCCGGCATCAGGCCGGCCGGTCCCGCTTCATCTGCCAGTCTCCGAGATAACCGCGGTCACCGAGTCCGTCATAGCGCGTAATCCGAATGAGCTAGCGCGCCAGGACACCCGCCAGGCGTTCGCGACGCTTATCCTGAGAGGCATCCGGGCCACCCTGGTCTCAGGCGTACGACTCAACCCCCGAGCGTTGACCGCCGTCCGGATGATTGCCGAGTTTTTCGGGGAGGAAGCACCGGCTTCGCCCGGACCTATCACTATCCCCCCGCACCGCGGCGTCGAGCCCATAGCGCCGGCGCGGATACCGGCCACGTCTCCGGAGAAGCCGAAGTAACCAGCACCTATTTATATGCGAGTGAACCGGCTTACGGATGGGCAGCGGACAATATGAAAAACTACCATAACATCACGCTCCATATGGACGGAACAGTACAAGATCCTGTCATGCGTAACACACCTAGTAAAGAACTCCGCGAAGAGCCGCTCAACAATAATGGGCAGAACTTGCGCACTCTCATCGGCATGACCGGACGTTCTCGGCTAGTAGTTTCCCTCAGGCTGCGGCCTTTTGGCGCCCGATCCCGCGTACATATATACCCTTTTGCGGACATGGCGCGGCTTTGGCCTGGAGCCCTTTTTGATGTCGACTGATCGGATCGGTTCTGCCGCCGGGGAGCTTCGCCCGGTGGCGCGGCGTCACGTTCCGGTGACACGCGAGGGAGGCGCAACGAGCCCGCCGCAGCGGTGGATTACCTGGCGCGCTATTCGATCTCTTCGGCTCCTCTGGAGTAGTTGTCGCCCGGAAATCGCTCCGGGAACTGCTGACGCCAGCGTTCGTCCCACCGCTGATGCGCTAACACGGCCGGACGTTGCGTCTGACCGGATGATCGGGCCCGCGTACCCGGCGACGCCACCTTCAATACGGCTGAGTGCGGACGGCGGCATGACAGGATGTCGTGATTGGCCTTGTGGGAGGATGTAACGGCTGGGAGAACTATTCTGCGGATGGCTCCGAGATCGGCGAGAAAGGGCCAGCTACGTCGTGATCGCTCTGGACAGCAACGTGCATATCTTCGCGCGCCCGCACCGGCGAGGAGAACTGGTCCGGTGCTTCGAGACGGTCCTTAGCAGCCCTGTACGGACCGTCGAGTTCCCGGGCATCGATCAGCCGATGCTCGTGGTCAGTTTGTGTCCATTCAGGGGTTATCGGTCCATGGCAATGTGAGACGGAGGTGCGGGGCGGTCGCTGGCATCGGGCGTCGCGGACATAATGAGTGTTCGTGGCCGAGGCTCCCGATCGCTGGCACCGGTGGCTGCTTGATGTGCGGTTTGGCGGCGATCCTGCAGCGCGTGCGCAAGCCCTGAGCGAGCGGTTGTACCCGGTTCGTGACAAGGTGCTGGACAAGGCCCGGCTGCGGCCCGGTGACACCGTGCTGGATGTGGGTGCCGGTGACGGCCTGATTGCCTTCGGCGTGCTGGACCGGCTCAGTCCGGCGGGCCGGGTGATCTTCTGCGACATCTCCCAGGACCTGCTTGACCACTGCCAGGAGGCGGCCTGCGCCGAGGGGGTGCTGGAAAGGTGCGCTTTCGTCCGGGCCTCGGCTGATGCGCTGGATGGCATCGCGGATTCGTCGGTGGATGTTGTTACCACCAGGGCGGTGCTTGTTTACGTGAAGGACAAGGCAGCAGCGCTGGGGGAGTTCTACCGGGTGCTGAGACCCGGCGGGCGGATCAGCTTGGCCGAGCCGGTCAATGCGCTGATGGACGTCTTTAGCCCGGACCGGTTCATCGGTTACGACATCACCCCGGTCAAGGCACTGGCCGCCAAGGTGCAGGCGCTGTATGAGTCCATCCAGCCGCCAGGCACCGATCCGATGGTTGACTTCGACGAGCGTGACCTGCTGCGGCATGCCGAGCATGCCGGGTTCCCCGTGATCGATCTTGAATTGCGGCTGACCGTGAAGAAGGCCCGGCGGCCGCTCCCGTGGGAACGGTTCCTGCGCACATCGGGCAACCCGCTGATCCCGCCCGTGGGCAAGGCCCTTGACCGGACTCTCAGCCCGGCAGAGGTCACTGAGTTCGCCAGCTACCTCAAGCCGCTGGTGGAATCGGGGACCGGCATAGAACGCCGGGCGTTCGCCTACCTGACCGCCGCTAAGGAGTAGCCGTCCAGCGCACGACCCACGGTGGCGAGCCGCTCTTACCGCGTGCAAGACAGGAGCGCCGGGGTGCCGGCCGCCGGGCAGGGCAAGAGAGGCCGCCTCATCGGCTCGGCGGTGGAGGCCCTGCATGCCGGCACCTTTGCGGCCGCGGCGCTGACCGCCGCGGGGGCACCTGCCGTCGCTGGTGACTGGCCTGCCCGCTGGAGCCTGGGCAGGGACAAGGATCTCCCCAGCCGCTGGAGGTGACACGCGGCGGGTGGTGGTTGAAGCTTTAGCCGGGGTTGACCATGATCGGGGCTTGTGTCTTGTGATGCGCCCGGCGTGCCCGCTGGCAGCGGAGATCAGCGTGCGCTGGTTGCCCGGCTGCGGGCTGTCATCGAGGCCAAGGACACCGAGATCGGCGTGCTGCGGGGCGAGCTGGAGGCCTCCCGGGAGCAGTCCCGGCGGCTGGAGCTGAGGGTGGCGGAGCTGGAACGCCGTCTTGGGCAGGACAGCACGACCTCGGGGACGCCGCCGTCGAAGGATCCGGTCGGGGCACGGGAGCGGCGCAAGGCCGAGCGCGCGAAGCAGCGGCAGTCCTCGGAGCGGGAACGCCGCAAGGACCGTAAGCGCGGCGGCCAGCTCGGGCATCCCGGCGCGGGGCTGCCGCGGGACCCGGATCCGGACGAGCGGGCAGAGATGCCGCCGCCGGCGGAATGCTCGCGGTGCGGGGCCGGCCTGGACGCCGTGCTGCACCGCTCGGGGACGTGGTGGTCGCAGGTCCGGGACGTGCGCATCGCCAGTTTCGTGACCGAGTACCTGCTGCCGTTGCTGACCTGCCCGTGCTGCGGGAAGGTCAGCGCCGCGGCGGCCCCGCCGTGGGCGTACCCGGGCAGCGTGTCCTACGGGCCGGGGATCAACACCGCCGCGGTGCTGCTGTCCTCCTACGGCAACGTGCCGGCCGAGCGGACCGCGAACCTGATCGGCATGCTGCTCGGGGTGCCGGTCTCGCCCGGGTTCGTGGATCTGGCCAGTGAGCGGCTCTCGGCCCGGCTGCAGGACGCCGGGTTCGATGACGCCATGCAAGCCGCCCTGGGCAACGAGCCGGCGCTGGCGGCCGATGAGACGCCCGTCAACCTGACCGACCCGCACGCCGGGCTGGCAGAGCAGGACGCAGGGGCGCCGCACGTGCTGGTGATCCGCACCCCGCACCAGGGGCTGACCTGGCTGCAGGCGCTGGGGTCGCGGCAGCACGCCGCGATCACCGCGGTCCTGGCGTTCTTCACCGGGTTCTTGATCAGCGACGGGTACGGCGCTTACCAGGATCTCCTCCCGAAG
Source organism: uncultured Actinomycetes bacterium (assembly GCA_963787645.1). Classification (GTDB taxonomy): domain Bacteria; phylum Actinomycetota; class Actinomycetes; order Streptosporangiales; family Streptosporangiaceae; genus Palsa-504. Next base: position 994,121 of record CAWBDS010000002.1, read on the forward strand.
CTGGCCGGCGTGCAGCAATGCTGCCAGCACGTCATCCGCCGCTGCCGCGCGGTCACCAAACTCGGCCCCGGCGGCCTGCAGTCCTGGGCCGCCGACGTGATCGAGATCCTCCGTGAGGCGCACCAGGCCGTCCAGCACGCCCTGGCCAGGGGTGACCCCGTGCTCGATGAGCAGCTGCTGGCCAAGCTGCGCGAGCGCTACGACGAGGCCGTCGCCTTCGGCATCACGCACAACCGGCTGCGGGACTGGCACGAGGGTAACCATCCCGGCTACACCCTCGGCTGCTGGCTGCGCGACTACAAGGAACAGGTCTGGCTGTTCACCCGCGAGTTCTGCGTCGAGTGGACGAACAACTGCTCCGAGCAGGCCATCAAGGCCGCCAAACGGCACCAGGCCGTCTCCGGGTACTGGCACACCCCGCGCACCCTCGCCCGGTGGTGCCGCATCCGCAGCTACCTCGACTCCGCCGCCAGCTACGGCCTCACCGCGCTCGACGCCATCACCCGCGCCCTCGCCGGAGATCCGTGGCTTCCGGGTCAAGCAGCCTGAAACCACAGCCCATGCCCCACCCCTGAATGGACACGTCAGTTTTCCCGGCGGAGGACATCTCAGCATCGAGTTCACCGATGATGCGCCCGATGATGAGCAGCCGCGTCTGGGTGCCTGGCTTGAGCTGCGCGCCGACGACCCAGCTGCCGTCCTCCAGGCCGCCCTCGAGGCAGGGCTTACCGAGGTCAAGCACCCGGGCCATCCGTATTACTTCATGATTCCCGGCGGCCAGGTGTTCACTATCGCGTCAACGAGCTGAACGCGGCGGATGAGTACGGTGTTAGGCGCGCATCGATGAGGATTCTGGCGAGCCGCATTGCCGACTGGGCTTGGTCACATGTGGGCAGGCCTACGTATGAGGCGGAAGCCAATCACGTAGTTTGACCGAGTGGGTAGCAAGTGGTTCCGGAACGCGGAACGCGCCCCGTATGCGAGATAGTCCCAGCCTCCCCCGCGTAGTGCCTTTTCCAGGGGATCCAGCTTAGGCGGAGCGGAGTACGAACCATAGTACCAATTGTCCATCCACTCCCAGATATTGCCGTGGATGTCGTACAATCCCCATGGGTTCGGCCTCTTCTTCCCTACCTCATGCGCGTATTCTTCGCCGCCCTGAGTAATGTCCTATACCAGCCAAAGAAACGCATGTCACGCTGATCGTCGCCGAAGCTAAACTCAGTGTCAGTCCCGGCCCGGGCAGCGTATTCCCACTCCTCCTCGGCGGGCAGGTAATATGAGTTATCCTTGTCTTGTTCGCTCAGTCGATCAAGATAACGCTGCACGTCGTACCAGCTAACGTTGACTGCCGGATACCCGTCTCCATTGCGTAGGTGTGGATCTCCTTTCCACGGCTCCGTCCCCATAAGCTCCCGCCACTGACGCTGTGTGACGGCGTAGGTTCCCATATAGAATGGCCTGCCTACTGCGACCTGGTGCGGCGGCCGTTCATTCTCTTCGCCATTCTCGGAGCCCATAACAAACGCGCCCGGCAAGATAAGATTGAAGTTCATTCCCCAAGGACTGACCCAGTCCTTAATTCCTACAACCCGCAGCAGGTCAGCCAGGCCTTTCGTATATTCTTGACGAAAGTCCGCGTGCCTCTTGCCGACCAGAAAGTACGGTATTTCGCAATCCTCAGCAAGCAGCGGAAGCACCACTACCGTACCGGTGCTGGCCTCAGTCTCATATTTGGTCTGCCACTCAGTACCAACCCATCCCGACTCCATACTGGCCCGCGTCAGCCAGACCGCGACGTACGTTGCTCCGCTAAGTCCTTTCTGTACCTTCTGGGTTATGCGGTCGCCGACTCCGATTTCCCACTCGTCTAGCCAGACGTCAAGGCCGGTTCGTTTCAGGTCTTCCGCCAGACGCAAGGGGCCATCGATATCACGGCTCGAGTGGCTAATGAAGATACTTGGGGGCATACCGTCCCCTCCACATCCAGATCGACATGAAGGTTGGCTAGCATCCGCAATTTACCCATTTCGGCATCAGTGTAACCTGCAGTCTTGACAGGCCGGAGAAGGTTTCCCAGCATCCACCTCCCGGGTCGGCACCTTTTACTGGTGTGGACCGGGGCAGGGATTAGGGCCGGGTCCCGGCGACGTCGGCCCATACGCGGCTATCGAGGTTCGATGTGCCGAGTGCGGTGGCGGCGGCGAGCGCGAGCGCAGTATGGGTCTGGGCACGGCGGACCAGACCCGGCAGTGGCCTGGCCCTGTCCCTGGCCGAGTAGCTTGTGCGCCTCCGTGGCAAGTTCCTCAGCGCGGCGGAAATGCTCTAAGTCCGGTCATTGGTGCTCCAGTTGTCTCGCTGCCGGTTCCTGGAGTGATACCGCACAGGCTCAGCGCGAACTCCGGCGCGCCGAGTCAGCGGCGTCCAGCGGCGGTGTTCCCGGAACGGGACTACAATGCATCAGCCCCATTTCGCAGGACTTTCTTTTTCGCGGCGGCCTCCGGCTAGTTCGGGTTCTCCTGCTCGTCCTGGCCTTGGCCGATGCGCTGCTCCGCGGCATCTACAGCACGGTCAATCTGCTCATCGTGCTGATGGTCGGAGTCGCGGTCGGCGAACCCCGCTACCTCGTTGATCCCCTTGTCGGCCTGCTCCGGGTGCTCATCGGCGTAGGCATGCGCCTTCTTCTCCAAATCGCCGAACTCGCTCATGACATCCTCCTGCCTCTCACCGGGTCAGGCCTCCTACCTGGCCGCGTTCCCTGCACGCCTACCCCCACGCCGGCCGCCGATGCGCCGGCGCCTTCGCGAAGACTGTTGCATAAACCGAATCGGGCTCGCCTGCTCGCCGATTCTGAGCGTCGGCGATACTGGCAACACGGACAGTAACGGTCAAGCATCTCCCGACTACAAGATGTCAAGTGTGTCGTGGGCCCTCACACAACACCGATTGGCCCTGTTGACCCCTACCTGGCCCGCGATCTCGCCGCGGCAGCGTCCGCTGGACTACTCCCTCGGGGCGGCAGTACGTCACCGAACCAACCCGCTACCCCGTCTGACCAGGCGATGCTGACACCGACAGCCGAGCCGGGTTAGCCAGTGTCTGGTACACCACGCAGTACCGCTCAGTCAGGCGGATCAGCGTCTGAAGCTGCTCGGCGCTGGCCTCGGTGTCCAGCTCGAACGTCAGCCGGATCGACCGGAAGCCGACGGGTGCGTCCCTGGCTACCGCGAGGGTGCCACGGAAGTCCAGGTCACCCTCGGCGCTGACCGTTCCCCCGCGTACCTCGATGCCCAGCGATGTCGCCACCGCCCGCAGCGTCACGCCCGCGCACGCCACCAGCGCCTGCAGCAGCATGTCGCCGGAGCAGGCCAGCGAGCCGTCTCCGCCCGTCGCGGGGTGCAGACCCGCCACGGCCAGCGCCTTCCCGGTCTCCACCGAGCAGGAGATGGCCTGGTCATCGAGCTCAGCACGGGCCCGCAGGGTAATCACCGCCTGCTCGGGGTGCTCCCGGTAGGCATCCTTAAGCGGCTGTTGTACGGCCCGCAGCTCAGTGCCGTCCACGGCGCCCTCCTCCTCTAACCCGACCTCCCACCCTAACGAGCCGCCGGATCGCCGGAAGTGACGATCGCGCCGAGTATCTCGTTCGCTTCCCCGATGAGCCGGGGGATGGCCTGCCGGAGCGACCGCACGCCCGCGACCTCCAAACCCCAGCCGAAGGCGACCACCACCAGCGGGACGAGCACGGCGGGCGCCAGCCCGCTGATCCCCCGAGACCAGCAACGAAACTCCGCCTGCCACAACGCTGAGGAGGACCAGTACGGCGCCTGCACCGATCACTCGCTCGAAAACTCGTGCCTCCGGAGAAAACTCAAATGGCGGATCGGCGACCTGCGGCCAGGTCATCGTCCGGTCTCGCATAAGCAGATGATCGCACTACAGCAACCCGGCCAGGCGATAAAGCACGAGCGATCCCGCCACGGCCACGTTCAGGCTCTTGCCCGAGCCGACCATCGGGATCTCCACGGCCGCGTCGAGCAGGTCCAGCGCCTCGGGCGGGATGCCAGTCCGCTCGTGGCCGAGCACCGCGATCGTGCGCTCCCGGGCCGCGGGCAGGTCGGCCAGGCAGGCGCCGACCGCGTCGCAGGTGCGCAGGAGCGTGCCGAGGTTGGCCCCGTGCATCGGCCACAGCGGGGCGGCGATCAGGTGATCCCAGCATTGGTGCCGGCGGTGTCGCCGCTGGCGGGCCAGATCCCGGCGGGTCCGGACCCGGATCTGCGGGCTGCTCACCAGCCCGTGAGGTGCTCCGAGCCTGCTGTCATGTGGTGCGGTGCTTCGCGGCGCACCGGGGCCATCACCGGTAACAGGGATTGCCACCAGGATATGCAACCGGACCGCGCCGCGGGCCGTCTGATGCGCATGAAGAACGAGTCGCGGATCGCCGTCGGGCTGCTGCTGGCGATAGGCCTGGCGGGGTGCGGGACGACGACGCCGGCGGCGCCGCCGCAGCCGGCCCCGGTCATCGCCCACGGCGTGGCGCTGCGCGAGCCGCTGGTGAGCCCGCGCCCCTACGGCGCGGCCGACACCGCATTCGGCCTCGACGTGCTCGGCGCCTGGTGCCGGTCCGATCCGCAGGCCAACCTGGTCCTGTCACCGTCCAGCCTGGCCAGCGGGCTGGGCATGGCCTACCTCGGCGCGCGCGGGGCCACCGCGCGGGCCATGGGCGGCGTGCTGCACCTGCCGGCGGCCAGCGACCCTGAGCTCGAGGCCGGGCTGCAGGCACGCTCCGCGGCGCTCCGCGGGCTCGACGGGCCCGGCGTGACCGTGAACGCAGCCAACCAGGTCTGGGCCGACCCGTCCCTGGTCACCCGGCGCGGCTACCTGAACGCCGTGGCCACTGGCTACGACGCGGGCGTGGCGCAGGTCCCGCTGCTGCGCGACCCGGACCAGGCCACGCAGCAGATCGACCGGGCCATCGCCACCGCGACCCATGGGCTGATCCCGCAACTGCTGGCTCCGGGATCGCTGCAGCAGATCGGCTGGGTACTGACCGACGCGCTCTACCTGAAAGCGGCCTGGGCCACCCCGTTCGAGGCCAGCCGCACCGTTCCAGGGCCGTTTACCACGCCCGGCGGGAACACCGTCACCGCGCAGTTCATGAACGGCGGCCCGTATCCGTCGGCGAGCCTGGACGGCTGGACCGCCGTCAGGGTCTCCTATCGCGGCGGCCGCCTGGCCATGGTCGCCCTGCTGCCGCCACCAACCGCCAGCGGCTGTACCCTGCCCGCCGCCAAGCAACTCGCCACGCTGTCCGCAGGCGGAGCGCCGGACCGTGAAATCTCGCTGCCCAAGGTGAACCTCCGAGCAAAGCTGAGCATGAAGGGCCTGCTCAGCGCGCTGGGCATGGGTATCGCGTTCACCCCGGGCGCTGACTTCGGCGGGTTGTCCCCGCAGGCCTGCTGCATCGGCCTGGTCGAGCACGCGGCCACCCTGCAGGTCGGCGAAAAGGGCACCGTGGCCAGCGCCGCGACCGCCGTCGGCGTGATGCCCAGCGACGCGCAGGCCGGGCCGCCGCCGGTCATCTTCGACCGCCCCTACCTGATGGTGATCACCGACCGCAGCACCGGAGAGCCCCTGTTCATGGCCCGCGTCACCGACCCGGCGCAGTCCTGAATCGCGGACCGACGCACCACGGCCCGTTCGGCCAAAAGGTTTTAGCCGTTCCAGGTCAGGACGTGCTGGCCAGCACCTCGCTGACGCTGACCCAGCGGCCGGCTCCGGCCGAAGTCTCCATCGCCTCACACACCGCCTGAACCGCGGCGCCTTCGCCGAACCCGGGCGTCCAGGGCTCCTCGGGCCATCCGGATAGCAGGTCGGCGGCCTGGTTGGCGAACGAGGAGCCGTAGCCGACGCCCTGGCCGATCGGCCACCACTGCGCCGCGTACGGGTGCGACGGGTGTTCGGCCCGGATCCGGCGCATCCCGTACAGCTTGATGTCGTCATCCGCGCCGCCGTACCACAGCTCGTTCAGCCGGGCGTAGCTGAACACCAGCGTGCCGCTGCTGCCGTTCACCTCGACGGTGAAGTCGCAGGGCCGGCGGACCGCGGCCCGCGCCACCTCCATGGTGCCGAGCGCCCCGGAGGAGAAGCGCAGCAGGGCGCTCGCGGCGTCGTCCACGGTCACCGGGGCGGTGCCGCCGCCGGGCGCCGACCGGGCGCCGATGAACGTCGTGGCCTGCGCGCACACGCTGTCCACCGGGCCGGCCATGGTCAGGGCCATGTCGATCAGGTGGCTGCCTAGGTCGGCGATGGTGGTCCCGCCCATGGCCCGGTCGAAGCGCCAGTCCCACCCGGTGGCCGGGTCGGCGAACTCGTCGGACAGCCAGGTGGCCCGCCACAGCCTGACCTGGCCCACCGCGCCTTCGGCGATCATGCGCCGCATCAGCGCGACCGCGGGCAGCCGCCGGTAGTTGAAGCCGACCGCGTTGTGCACTCCGGCCCGCGTCACCGCGGCCAGCGCGGCGGCTGCCTCCCGGTAGGTCAGCGCGAGCGGCTTCTCACATAGCACCGCCTTGCCCGCCGCGGCCGCTTCGGTCGCGATCTGGGCGTGGGTGCCGGGCGGGGTGCAGATGTCCACCATGTCCACGTCGTCCCGGGCGATCAGCTCACGCCAGTCGGTCACCGTGGCGGGCACCCCGTAGGCCTGCGCCGCCGCCGCGACCGCCCCGGCGTCGCGGCCGGACATTACCGTGACCACCGGCGTTACCGGCAAGCGGCGCACCAGCGGCGCCACCCGGTAGCCGTAGCTGTGCGCCTTGCCCATCACCCCGTAACCGACGATGCCGATCCGCAGCGGTGGCGGGTTCAGCGCGCCGGCGCTCATCCGCCCGGCCGGTGGCGGTAGCTGGGCGGCAGGCCAGCGCTGACACTTCCGCTCATGACCGGTAGGCCGGCGGTGACCTGCTCGGCGGCGGTCAGGGCGGCGATCGCGTCGGCCGCCGTGGCCCCCTCGCACGGGCCGTTGCCCATCGCGAACGCGGCGAAGCTCTCGGCCTGGGCGCGCAGCGCCGCGAGCTGGGCCACCTCGCCCTCAGCCGGGTCGATCACGTCGCGTCGCTCGTGCCCCTTGGTGCCGAACGCCTCGGCCCATACCGCGTCGCCCAGCCGGAAGTAGCGGCCCAGCGAGACGAATCCGGTGGCGCCCCCGGTCAGGGTCAGGACCACCTGCGCGCCGTCCACGTCGGCGATCCCGTCGGGTGCCGAACCCGACGACACCACGGCCAGGCCGGCGATGTCCTGGCCGGTCAGCCAGCGTAGCTGATCGAATTCGTGCACGCCCATGTCGATCGCGATCCCGCCGCTGTGCGCGCGGAACACCGGCGATGGCGGCCGCTCGTCCCACTGGTAACAGGTGATCAGATGGATGACGCCCAGCTCGCCCGCCGCGATCCGGTCGTGCAGCTGCCGCAGGCCCGGCACGAACCGGCGCCAGTAGGCCACCTGCAACGGGACCCCGGCGGCCGCGGCGGCCTGCGCCGACGCCCGGGCGGCGGCGGCCGTGAGCCCGCACGGCTTCTCGCACAAGATGGGCAGCCCGCGCGCGGCGACTTCGGCGATGATCGCGCCGTGCTGATCGGTCGGCGCGGCGATGAGCACCCCGTCCAGCGCCGCGTGATCAAGCATCTCGGCCACGGTGGCGTGCACCGTCACCCCCGGTGCGGCCACGGCCTCCCGGGCGGCGGCCGCCATCTCCGCGACGGCGGTCACCTTCACTACGTCCGAGCCGGCCAGGGCCCGCAGATGAGTGCGGCCCATGCGCCCGGCTCCGATAAGACCTAGGCCGAACGGACCCATGATGGCAGCCCTCGCCTTTCTTCAGAGCCCGCGCGCGGTGAGGAACTCGCGGTTGTGCCGCTGCTCGGCGGCGGCTCGCGCGAACCGCTCGGCGCTGCGCGGCAGGATGTCCTGCTCGACGACCAGCCAGCCGCCGAAGGAGATTCGCCGCAAGCCGTCCAGTACGGCGTCGGCGTCCAGGTCACCGCTGCCCAGTGCGCAGAACGCCTCCCTGGTCCAGATCTCGGTGACCGGCGCTTCGTCGGCCACGATCTCGGCCATGACCGGCAGCCGGGCGTCCTTGAGGTGGACGTGGTTGACCCGGTCGCCCAGGTCGCGGAGCATGGTCACCGGGTCGCCGCCGCCGAGCAGCATGTGCCCGGTCTCCAGGCATAGGCCGACGTCGGACACGTCGAGCACCCGCTCGATCTCCCACGGTGCCTCGACGTGGGTGCCGGTCTCCGGGTGAAAGGTCGGCTCGTAGCCCCGGTCGCGGCAGCGTTCGATCACCATGGCCAGGCCGGCCGCGAACCGTCGCCAGGCATCGGCGTCGAACCCGAGCGAATGGTCCTTGACCGAACGGCCCGGCCTGTTACGTCGCACTTGGCTGCCGTTGTCGGCGAGCGTCGGCCGCGGCGCCGGGCCCGGCAGGTAGGAGCGGACGGCGTTGAACACGTCCAGGATGGCGTCGAGTTCGGGCAGCGCGCGCTCCAGCGCGTCGCGGTCGGCGTAGGGCAGCTCTACGTAGGCACCGGCCAGGCCGAGGCCACGCTCGGCCAGCAGCTCGCCGAGCCGTTCGCCGCTGCCCAGGTAGCCGACCGGGCCGAGATCGATGCCCGCGTACCCAGCCGCGGCCACTTGGTCCAAGACCGTGACGCCATCCGGCACGTCCGGATCCTGGCCGACGGTCAGCTCGAACGCCCCGTAGCTCACCGGGGCGTTCGCCACCGCGATGTCCGCTTCGCTCACGGGCCCTCGCCTCCTGTCCTGCTGGGATGGTCGACCGGTGCCGACCGGTGATGGCTGTCGATGATGGCCTGGCAGAGCGCCACGTCGCGCACGCCATCCAGGCCCGCCGTGGGCGGGGGACGGCCGGTGACGATGCCGTCGTGGAACGCCACCAGCTCGTTCTTGAACCCGCTCTCATAGCCGGCGATCTCCTCGGTACGCCAGGATCGGCCCGAACCGCCGGTGCCGCTCTCGATCTCCAAGGTGGCCGGCTCGTTGCGCAGGAACGGCGACGGGAAGGTCAGCCGCAGCCGCCGGTCCGGCGCGTACAGGGCGAACTCCATCCCGTACCGCGCGATGCCGGGCAGGTCGATCCAGTGGATGGCGGCCGGCAGGTCGCCGAACCGCAGCATCACCGTGACCTGATCCAGGGCCAGGCTGGCGTAGTCCAGCCGGGTCGGCTCGCCGAGCAGGCCGCGCACGGTGTTCAGCTCGTGGACCAGCGTGTCTAGCAGCACCATCGAGTAGACCTGCCGCTCGAGCTCAGTCGCCTCGGGGTCGGGACCGCCGGAGATGGACAGAGCGGACGCGATCCGCTCGTCGCTGTCCTGGTTCAGCGCCGTCGTGAGCTCGGCGGGCAGCGGCGAGCGCGGCAGCAGCGGGTAGTGCCCGACGTACGGCCGCAGCGGCGACTCGAACGTCGTCACCCGCAGCAGCCGGGCGCCCTCCAGGGCGGCGGCCTCCTCGCGCATCCGGATGAACGCCGGGTCGTACCGCTTGGGGTAGCCGGTCATCAAGATCACTCCGGCCGCCTCGGCGGCGTCCGTCATGGCCCGGCCTTCGGCGGCCGAGAAGCACATCGGTTTCTCCACGAACACGTGCCGTCCGGCCTGGGCCGCCGCCGCGGCGATCGGCGCGTGGCTGCCCGAGGTCAGCACCATGACCGCGTCCAGCGGGTGGGCGATCAGCTCGCGCCAGTCCGTGAAGGCGGCCGGGATGCCGTAGCGTTCCGCGCACGCCCGGGCGCTGCGGCCGTCCAGGTCGCACACCGCCGCGACCTCGAAGCGGTCGGCTAGTTCGGCCAGGTAATGCAGGTGCATGACCTGGGCGATGAGGCCGGTCCCGACCAGTCCGACCCGCACCCTGGTCACGCCGGCTCCAGCGCTTGGCCGCGGGTCGCGGCCTCGTCGATCGCGGCCCGCAGCAGCCGCGCGGCCTCGGGCACGCCGGTGGTGGCCGGGACGAACGGATCCTCGTGCTCGATCGAGATGACCTGCGCCTGCGAGCCGTCCAGGGCGCGGACCAGCCCCGTCCACCAGCTCTGGTCGTGACCGCGGCCGGGCACCGCGAACGTCCACGGCATCTCGGCCGCCGGCTCGGGCCAGCGCCGGTCGAGCAGGCCGTTCAGGGCCAGCTGCTCTTCGTGGAAGACGGTGTCCTTGCCGTGCACGTGGGCCACCCGGTCGCCCAGCGCCCCGGCCACCTTGTGGCCGTCCATGCCCATCCAGAAGAAGTGGCTCGGGTCCAGGTTGGCCGCCAGCGACGGACCGAGTGCGGCCACCCGGCCGAACGTCTCCACGTTGAACGCGCAGGTGCCCGGGTGCAGCTCCAGGCAGACCCGCAGCTCCGGGTGCTGCGCGGCCGCGAAGTCGGCCAGGCCGGCCCAGTACGGCGCGATCTGTTCCTCCCACTGCCGCTGGTAGACGCCCTCCAGGTAGGGAAGCCAGCCGCCCGCGCCGAAGTGCGGCACTCGATCGCCGGCCGCGCCACCCGGGCAGCCCGCCAGCGCCACCACGCGGCTGACGCCCAGCAGCGCGGCCAGCCGGATGGCGTCCCGCAGGGCCTGGTCGTGCTGGCCGGCCAGTTCGGCGTCCGGGTGCAGCGGGTTACCCCAGGCGTTCAGGGCGTCGATCCGCAACCCATGCCGCGCGATCGCGTCTCGCCAGGTCCTCCGGGCCTGCTCGCTGGCCAGCAGAGCCGGCACGTCGCAGTGCGGGTGGGGCGCGTAACCGCCGGCCCCGATCTCCAGGTCGGTCACCTCCGGCGCGTGCTCGCGCAGCCACGCCATGATCTCGTCCAGCGGCCAGTCCAGGAAGGCTTCCAGCACCACGCCGATCCGCAGGCTGTGATCGGCGCTCATACGCAGGTCAGCCTCCCTTTGGTCGCGATAGCTGATCCTCACCCGGACGGTTATGACCTGTCAAGAGTCTGTGAGTATGTCAAGACAAAATAGAAAATGGTTCCGATCGCAGGCTGTCGCCTCGCACTGCCGCCCTCGCCGGGCCCGAGGGCAGCGGATTAACTCTGCAGTGGTTACAATGTCCAAACAAACATGTCTAATGACACGCCCCCGGATTGACCCATGATGCCTGAACGTGAAACCGGTCCGATCGGCCCGATCACCATCGACCGGACCAGTCCGGTGCCGCTGTACTTTCAGCTGGCTCAGCACTTCGAGTCCGCCATCAGATCCGGTGCGCTCAAGGTCGGCGCCCGGCTGGAGAATGAGGTCCAGCTGGCGGAGATGCTCGGCCTGTCCCGGCCCACGGTCCGCGCCGCGTTCCTTTACCTGGCCAACAAAGGGCTGGTCGTCCGCAAGCGCGGCGCCGGCACCCTGGTGGCGAACGAGCGGATTGACCGCAACGTCGAGCTCACCAGCCTCTACGACGACCTGGCGGCCAGCGGCCGCAAACCCGCCACCCGGGTCCTGAAAGCTGAGGTCAGCCACGCCAGCGACCAGGTTGCCGACGCCTTGCAGCTGCCCGAGCGAGCGCTGGTCATGTCGCTCGAGCGGATCCGCCTGGCCGACGGTGAGCCGATGGCCCTGTTGCACAACTACCTGCCCGCCGGCCTGGTCCAGCTCAATGTCGAGATGCTCGAGGAGCACGGCCTGTACGAACTGCTACGCGCGTCCGGTATCGGGCTGTACTCGGCCACCCAGCGCATGGGGGCCAAGAACGCCTCAGCCTCCGAAGCGCGCACGCTCGACGAGACCCGCGGCACCGCGCTGCTCACCATGGAACGCATCGCCTACGACCAGGCCGGACGTCCCGTCGAGTTCGCCCGGCACCTGTACCGGGCCTCCCGCTACGCCTTCACCACGAGCTTTCCGCGGCCCGAGCCGGTCACTGGCTGACCCAGACCCGCGTCGGGCACGGTGTCAGCCGCCCAGCGGCGACGGGTGCCGGGGCTGGTAGATCGGAAACTCCGAGCCGTCGGGCAGGCAGATGGCGGCCAGCAGGCCCCAGCCCTGATCGGAGACATCTCGCGCCACTTCGGCTCCCTTGGCCTTCAGCTCGGCGAGTGTGGCCTCAATGTCGTCGCACATGAGGTAGAGCTCATGGCGGCTGGCCCCCTCAGCGGGGTGGACGGCAAGCTCGGCCGGCGGCAGCGCGAAAATGAGCCAGCCTCCGCCTGCGTCTGCCGACGGCATGCCCAGGACGTCCGCGAAGAACTCGCGGACCTTGGCGGCTTCCGGGGAGAACACGATGGCGTGCATTCCGGTGATCACGCCGCGATCCTAACCCGCGGCGATCATGTCTAACACCGCGACAAGCGCTCGTCTGGACCTAGCCCGGTCCGGCGGGTCAGTATGGTGACGTGCGCATCCCCTGGCTGCCCGGCGAATACGAACGAGTCTGCTGCGAGTGCGGCCAGGCGTGGCGGGTGCCGTGGGCGGCGGCGTGGCGACGCGGCCGGAAAGTGAGCGCCCCGGCGGACGGGCTCGGGTCGACGCTGCGGGACAGCCGGATAGCCGCGGCGAACGGAACGGCATGCATGGGCAGGCCGGTCAGGCTCAGGGCGGAGGCGGCTCCGGTGCTCGCCGTCAGCCGCGCGGTCGATGAGCTGCGGAACTGCCCGCGCTGCGGAGCCAGAAGGTTCGGCCAGCGCCCGTACCGCCGCCATGACCTGCCGGCCACGGGTTGATGATTGAGGACCTGATCGGCCGGATGGCGGCTTTGCTGGAGTCGCTGCAGGCCACGGACGACCCGCGGCGCTACTTTCACGCCACCTATCAGCGGACCACGATCGCGGTCGCCGACGAACTCAAGCGCGGCGGCTTTGCCGACCCGGCCTGGGTCGAGCGGTGGGATGTGGCCTTCGCCGATCTCTACCTCGATGCCCTGCAGGCCGCCCTGGCCGGACGCGAGCCGACCCGGCCCTGGGCTATCGCGTTCGGCGCCCCGGCGGACCTTCCCGCGCTCCGGCACGTCCTGCTCGGCATGAACGCCCACATCAACTTCGATCTGCCGCAGGCGCTGGTCGCGGTGATCACCGACGAGCAGTTCGATGACCCGGCGCTGCTGGCCCGGCGGGAGGCCGACCACCAGGCCATCGACACCGTGCTCGCCTCCCGGGTCGCCGCCGAGGACGATGAGCTGATCCAGGTATCGGGACCGGGCACCCTGATGGACCGGCTGCTGCGGCCGTTCAACCGGCTCGGCACCCAGCGGTTCCTGCGTGAGGCGCGCGAGAAGGTGTGGGCCAACGCGATCGCGCTCAGCCGGGCGCGCCGCCAGGGTCCGGATGCCTATGCCGCCGTCCTGGCCGAACTGGAAGAGCTGAGCGCGGCCAAGGTCACGGCCCTGATGGCGCCCGGGCCGGTGCTGCTGAAACTGGCCGCCGCCGGCTTCGGTGTCCGCCTGCCCGCGGGCCCTGCGGTCAGGCTCCGAGCAGGCTGACCGCGGGCGCCGCGCTCAGGCTCCGAGCAAGCTGACCGCGGTATCCACCGCGGCGGCGACGTCGCCATCCGCGGGGTACAGCAGCGACCGCCCGGCGACCAGTCCCTTCACGCTCGGCAGCCGCAGCGCTTTGCGCCAGCCCGCATACGCCGACTCCGGGTCATCCGGCACCTCGCCGCCCAGCAGCAGCGCTGGCAGCGTGGACGCGGCCATGACCCGCTCCATGTCCGCCACCACCGGGACCTTCAGCCAGGTGTAGGCCGAGGTCGTGCCCAGACCTGAGGCGACCGCGATGGCCCGCATCATCGGCTCGGGGGACAGGTCGTTGCGGACCTGACCATCGACCCGATGCGAGATGAACGGCTCGATCATCGCGACCAGCCGCTGGGCGGCCAGATCGGACACCGCGTGCGCGCACGCCTGCAGCGTGCTCGCGGTCGCCGGGTCGTCCGGATCGATGCGCAGCAGCATCTTGCCGCCGTCGAATCCCATCCGCGAGATCGAAACCGCGTCATAGCCGGTGAACCGGTCATCGATCTCGAAGACCGTATCGGCCAGGCCTCCCCGGTTCATCGAGCCGAGCACCACCTTGCCGTCCAGCGCGCCGAGCAGCAGCAGGTCCTCGAGCACGTCCGCCGAACCGAGCACGCCGTCGACGCCGGGCCGGGCCAAGGCCACGCAGAGCCGTTCGAGCAGGCTGGTCCGGTCGGCCATGGCAGTCATCACCCGCCCGGCCCGCAGCGTCCCGCGCGCCGGGTGGTCGGCGGCGATGAGGACCAGGGTGCCGCCTGGACCTAGGAACGAGGGAGCCCGCCGCCGCCGGGCCGCCGCGTCCGCCACCAGTTCGGGTTGGCGGGCACGGGTTTCGATCACGTCGGCGAGCCGGTCAGCGAACACCGCTGGCCTCCGGACCAAGACCTCCCGACGAAGATCAGCGTCATCCGCCGCGTTCATCCGGTGGTCAGCAGAAAGTCCAGGCAGGACCCATCCTGGGCGATGTCGATCACGGCCCCGCGCAGGACGCCCGAGGAGTAATCGCTACCCGGGTTGACACACAGTGTCCGGCCGATCTTCTGCGCTCCTCGCGATTCGTGGATGTGCCCGTGCAGGCCCACTGTCGGCTGGTAGCGCTTGATCGCCTCCCGCACCGCATGGCTGCCGACCGGGATAATGCTGGGCCGCCCGCCCCGGATGACCGGCTTGAGCGTGTCATCGAGCTCCGGAGCGTCGTCCAGGCCCGACGCGTAGGGCGGACAGTGCAGGTTCAAGATGCACGGCTGACCCGAAGGCACCTGCTCCAGCATCTCGTCGATCTGCTTGCCCAGCTCGTCTTCTGAGCACTCCCGCTCGGTATCCCACGGCGTGGTCGGCACCACGCCGAGGCTGGCCATGGTGACCGGGCCCAGGTCGCACAGCTCGAGCTCGGGGCACTCCACCCGTGGATGGGCGGCGATCACCGGGTCCGCGTCCACCGGATCGTCGTTGCCCGGCGTGATGATGCACCGAACCGACGGGTCGAGCCGTTCGGCGGCCAGGTCGCACCAGCGCTGCATCTGCGCGTTGATCTCGCTGCGGAACAGCCGGTCGAGCTTGGTCGCGTCCGCTTGCAGCGCGGCCAGCTCGGCGGCCTCCATCCGGACCGGATACAGCCCGGCCTTACCCAGGTCAGCGGCCAGCTGTTCCCACTTTGACTCGGGCACGGTCACGTCCTGCCCGCCCGCCTGCGCCCGCAGCGAGCCGTCCTGCGTGAGCACCGGCACGATGGCCTTGCCGGCGAAGTCGCCGCCCAGGATGATCACGTTCGCCTCGTAGACCTTGGCCGCGGCCAGGAACTTGCGGAAGCAGACCTCCGAGCCGTGCAGATCGGTGGCGAAGTAGATGCGCAGCGCGCGCCTTTTCGAGCCCTTGGACTTGCCCCACATCCGGCTACTCCGGCGGAAGTTCGCGCATGGCCATGGTCAGGTCGAGCGAGTTGCGCTGTCTCCGCACCTGCCGGGCGATCAGGTAGATCACCGGTCCGGCGCCGAGCACGATGACCAGGGTCAAGATCGACTCCCAGCTGAACTTGCCGTACACGCTGGAATGCGCGATCAGCTCGTACACGGTGAACAGGGCGAGCACCAAAGTGGCCCCGCCGACCAGGGTGACCTGGCGCAGCCACTTCTTCCTGGCGTCTTCGGGCATGCCCGGCGTCTGGATCAGGTCCGCCCGGCGGAGCGGGAGCACGGTGGCCGCGATCCCGCCGGCCAGCAGGATGAGCGCGAAGAACAGGCTCTGCAGGGCCACGATGCTGCCCAGGTTGACCAGGCTGGTCAGGAAGCAGAAGCCGATGCCGATGATCAGCACGATGGTGATGGCGACGTTCGGCGCGTGGTTGCGATCGGAGATCTTGGCCACACCCACCGGCAGCAGCCGGTCGAAGGCCTGGGCGAACAGGACACGCGTGGTGACGGTCAGGAAGGCCAGGTTGACCGCGATCTCGGCCAGCGGCACCGCGGTCGCGAACAAGATCTTGGTGATCGGGTCGCCGGACAGGATCATTCCGTAGCCGAGCCCGCCCGCTACCGAGTTCAGGCTGGTGATCTTCCCGTAGGCCGTCGGGTTGACCACGCTGAGGTTGGCCTGGGCCTGCATGAAGGTCAACCCGACCCGGGCGCGCAGCAGAGCCCACACCCCGATCCACAGCACGACCAGCACGCCGATGCTGATCGCCGAGGCATACAGGTAGGTACGGCCAGGTCGCCGCAGCTCGCCGCCGACGTAGTAGGAGTACAGCACACCGTTGTAGTTGAGCACCATGAACGGGATGATCGCCACGGCGGACGCGATCGAGGTACCGAACACCACGCCGTTGGACTTGGCCGCGGTGATGATGGCCTGGAAGGCTCCCGGGTGGTTGCTGTAGCTGGCCAGGGCCGAGGTGAAGTCCGGGTGCGAGTTGAAGGCCAGCATCCCGATCAGCGCCAGGAACGCCACGACCTGCAGCACGATCAGCCAGAAGATGATCCGGGCCACGATGCGGACCGAGAACAAAGACAGCGCGGCCACGATCACCATGACCACCACGCTGAGCCAGGCGATGGCGATGTTGCTGGTCAGGTGATTGCCCGCGTTGGCGATCGCGGTGCTGTGGAACGCCGAGCCCAGCCCGCTGAGCATGAACGGGGTGAACTGCGCGGCGAAGTGCGCGTTGGTCGACAGCACGTAGGTGAACACCACGGCGATGCCGAGCCCGGCGACCGAGCCGGCCGCGGGGGAGACGATCCGGGACAGGTAGACGTACTCGCCGCCCGCGCGGGGCACCGCCCGCAGCAGGTACCGGTAGGCGAACATGGCGACCAGCCAGATGACCGCCCCGGCCACCAGCGGCAGGTACATGTCGGACTTGGTGAAGTCGGTCAGCCCGGCGTTGAAGTTGATGAATGTGTTGACCACGGCGACCGACGCCAGCGAGATGCCGGTCGCCGCCGGGATCCCCAGCTCCCGGACGAGGCCTGACGTCTGCCGGATGAACAGCCGGGAGGTCTCAGTACCCCCGGTCTTGGCCGCTCTTGCCGGAACCGATGCTTCGCTACTAGTCACTGGCCTACCTCCAGCCACAGCATCACCAGGGCGAGGAATACCAAAACTGGGCCGGCAGGCGGCCCTACCAGCCCAGATGGCTCCTCAGGCTGGTCTTATGGTCAGGCCAGGACAAGAGATTGTCAATACCTACGAACATACTGCCCTACGAGGTGACAAACGCCGGACGTGAGTCCCGCTCAGCCGTGGCGCCCCGGCCGCAAATGACGCAAATGACACCTAGGCCGGCGTATCAGCATCCGCCGTCCCCCCTCCGAATCGGCAGGGCGCACCTAGCCACCGAACGGGAACGGGGGTTTCCGATGGATACCAGTGTGATGTTTATGGACTGCCCGGCCTATATGGACCGCACCGGCGCGGCCCGGTGCGGGCTGCCGGCGGCCGTGGAGTACCGGTACGCGGTCCGGTCCACCGACGGGCCGCTGGAGAGCGTCAAGATCCGGTGCCCGCGCGGGCACTCCTTCAACGGTCCCCTGGAGTCGATGCTGTGGGACAAGGCGCCTGCCGCGACCCGGCCTCGGCCTGCCGCTACC
This sequence comes from uncultured Actinomycetes bacterium, assembly GCA_963787645.1. Classification (GTDB taxonomy): domain Bacteria; phylum Actinomycetota; class Actinomycetes; order Streptosporangiales; family Streptosporangiaceae; genus Palsa-504. Next base: position 1,011,696 of record CAWBDS010000002.1, read on the forward strand.
CGGCCTCGGCCTGCCGCTACCCGGCCTCGGCCTGCCGCTTGATGGCCTCGTTGATCGCCTCGAAGGCGGCCCGAATCCGCTCGATTGTCTTGGTCGTGTTGCGGCCCGAGCCCAGCCCCCGGTAGGACTCAGCCTGCTCCAGCGACGTGCCGCCATCGACGGGGCTCAGCAGGAACCTGCGCTCGCTTATCGTGATCCCGAGCAGCTTTGACACCCACCGCAGTTCGGCGCCCGGCTCGGCGGTCAGCACCGTGACCTTGACGGTCATGCTGCGGCCGCTGGTCGGGACGGTGGTCGTGATGGTGAGCTTGCTCCCCGCCGCGAGTTGCCCGCTCACCGCCTGGAACACCGGATGCCACTGCGGGTAGCTGGCCAGGTCGGCCAGCACCGCCCACACCTTCTCGGGTGTGGCGGCGATCTCGATCGTCGTCGAGACCTGGACGGGCATCGCGGCCGACCTCCTGCGTGGATCTTACGCCGAGTCAGCCGGTCCGGACGCGGCTGACGAAACGCCTTGCTAGCGCCGGGCGGGTCACGCCGGCTCCGCCGTTTCCGGCGGGATATTGAACGGCGTGATGACCTGGATGGGAGCGGGCGCGGTGGCGATCGGGCCGTCCAGGGCGCCGTGGCATTGCATGATGATCTGGCAGGCGCGGTGCATGTCCCGGCGCAGGTCGTGGTGGAGCACGGCGGACAGCCGACCCGCCTCGAGCAGTTCCCGGTTGTCTGAGTCCAGATCATGCGCGATGAACGCCCGGCAGGCGCGACGGCGGGCGTCGAAGGCCTCGAGGATGGCCCGGTTGCCGCCGCCGATCGAGTAGACGGCGTCGAGGTCAGGATGGCGGTCCAGGGCGCTGAGCACGAGCTGATAAACCGAGCTGTCCAAGCCGTCGCTGTCGGTGATCTCGGTGAGAGCGCGGTGCGGCCAGCGCTCGCGGATCGCGGCCCGGAAGCCGATCTCGCGTTCCTCCTCGCCGCGGAAGACGGTGCGGCTCAGCGCGACCAGGATGCGGCTGTCCCGACCCGCGGGCTCGCCCGGCCACCGGTTGATCAGGTAGGCCGCGGTGGCCCCGGCCGAACGGTTGTCCATCCCCACGTAGGCCACCCGCTTGCTGAACGGCAGGTCGGTGACCAGCGTGACGACCGGGATGCCGGCTTCGGCCAGGCGCAGCACCGCGGTGTTGACCTCGGGCGCCTCCGGGGCCTTGAGGATGACCCCGCGCGAGCCCCGCCGGGCGATCGTGTCGAGCACGCCCGCGATCTCGCGCGGGTGACCCTTCTCGCGGAAGTCGAACCGGGACCGGACGACCGCGGGCCGTAGTGACGGCATCTCGTGCTCGAGCGCGGTCTTGACCGCGGCGGAAAACCGGGCGGGCGTCTGCATCACGATGTCGATCATGAATACCTGGCCGTTGAGCCGCAGCTGGCTGGCCTGCCGGTCCAGATCGGTGATGGCCTGCCGGATGTCGTTGACCGTGCTCGGGCGAACGCCGCCGCGGTGGTTGAGGACCCGGTCCACCGTGGCCTCGCTGACCCCGGCCTGACGCGCTATTTCCCGGATCGGATAGAGGTGAGGCATGCCGCCGTCCTGATGGATTCCTGATGCTTCAAGCTTAACGGTAAGTCACTCCTAGCCGGTCATCTAACCTTAACTAGCAGCACGATCCAACAGCCCTAATGATGGGTTTTTGAGGGGCAACAGATCGTTGACTTGGTGAATCGGGTCATGCAGTGTCGAGTCATCGAACCGATCGGGCGGATGGCCGCCTGACGCGCTGGCGGGCTGGTGCACCGATGGAAATGCTGATTGGCGGCGCGTGGCAACCGGCCGCGAGTGGCCGCACCGAGAATGTGACCTCTCCGTTCGACGGCACGGTCACCGGCACGGTCCCGGTCGCCGACGTCAGCGATGTCCACGCCGCGCTGGACCGGGCGCAGGCCGGCGCGGCCACCTGGCGGCGCATGCAGGCTCACGAGCGGATGCGGATCCTGCTGCGAGCCGCCGACCTGGCCGACCAGCGGGCCGAGCTGACCGCGGAGCTCATCAGCGCCAAGGCCGGCAAGGCGATCACCGAGGCCCGGGGTGAGGCCTCGCGCTCGGGGGAAGACGGTCGTCCTGCACGGCCGTCCCTGGTAAAGCCGTCCCTGGTATAGGAGACCCGACCAATGACCCACCAGACCGTGCGGCTGACCGTCGCCCAAGCCGTCGTGACTTATCTAGCGCGGCAGTACTCGGTGGCCGACGGCCAGCGCCGCCGGCTGATTCCCGCCACCCTGGGCATCTTCGGGCACGGCAACGTGGCCGGGCTCGGCCAGGCCCTGGACCAGCTCAGCGACGAGATGCCGTTCATCCAGGGCCGCAACGAGCAGGCCCTGGTCCATGCGGCCACCGCGTTCGCCAAGCACCGCCTCCGCCACGCGACCTTGGCCGTGACCTCCTCGATCGGCCCGGGTGCGCTGAACATGGTCACCGGTGCCGCGCTGGCCACGGTCAACCGGCTGCCGGTGCTGCTGCTGCCCGGGGACACCTACGCGACCAGGCACCAGGGCCCGGTGCTGCAGCAGCTGCAGCACCCGCTGGCGGCCGACGTGACCGTCAATGACGCGTTCCGCCCGGTCTGCCGTTTCTTCGACCGCATCACCCGGCCGGAGCAGCTGCTCACCGCGTTGCCCGCGGCCATGCGGGTGCTGACCGACCCGGTCGAGGCCGGGGCCGTGGTGATCTCGCTGCCGCAAGACGTTCAATCGCATGCCTACGACTTTCCGGAAAGCTTTTTTACCGAACGATCCTGGGTTATCCGCCGTCCGCAACCCGACCCCAGCGAAACCGAGGCGGTGCTGGCCCTGCTGGCCGCGGCGGCCCGGCCGCTGATCATCGCCGGCGGCGGCGTCATCTACTCCGGGGCCACGGCCGAGCTGGAGCGGCTGGCCGGCGCCGTCGGCATCCCGGTGGCCGAGACCTTCGCCGGCAAGGGCGCTGTCCAGCAGCAGACCTGGTGGCAGGTCGGCGGCATCGGCCTGGAGGGCACTCCGGCGGCCAACGCGCTGGCCCGCGAGGCCGACCTGGTGCTCACCGTCGGGTCGCGGCTGACCGACTTCGCCACCGCCTCGCACTCGCTGTTCGCCGACCCGCACGTGCGGTTCGCGAGCATCAACGTCACCCCTCGCGACGCCGACCGGCTCGGCGCCACCGGCATCATCGCCGACGCTCGGCAGGCGCTGGCCGCGCTGGCCGACGGCGCGGCCCGCGTCGGCCTCCGCGCGCCCGCGGCCTGGCGGGCCCGCGCCGAGGAGGTGACCGGCCCGTGGGCCGCGGCCCGCGCCGCCGCGCTCGACCCGGATCGGGCTCCCGACCTCGCCCAGGCGGGACCGGACGTGGTCACCACCACCAACGCGGTCCTCACTCAGGGCCAGGTCATCGGGGTCCTGCAGGAGCACGCGCGGTCCGGCGACGTGGTGATCGCCGCGGCGGGCGGCCCGCCGGGCGACCTGCTCAAGGTGTGGGACGCGACCGGCGGCCGGCGCTGCCACCTGGAGTTCGGCTTTTCGTGCATGGGTTATGAGATCCCGGCCGCGATCGGCGTCCGGCTGGCCGACGCGCAGCCGGGTGCCCGGGTCGTCTCCCTCCTCGGCGACGGGACGTTCCTGCTGGCGCCGACGGAGCTGGTTACCGCGGCCCAGGAGGGCCTGGCGGTCACCCTCGTCGTCCCGGACAACCATGGCTACCAGGTCATCCACCGGCTGCAGATGCTGCGCAGCGGCCGGGAGTTCGGCAACGAGTTCCGCTACCGGCCCGAACCGCTGCGGCTGGCCGACGGCGAGATGACCGGCGGCGAGATGGCCAAGGCAGCCCGGCTGGAGGGCGATTACCTGCGCCTCGACCTAGTGCAGATCGCGGCCGGCCTCGGCGCCCGCGCCTGCCAGGCCACCACCGCGGCCGAACTGCGGGCCGCGCTGGACGATACCCGAGACCATCTCGGTCCGGTGGTGATCGTGGTCCCGGTGGTCCCCCACGCCGACCTGCCCGGGGCCGGCGTCTGGTGGGACGTCGCCCCGGCCGAGATGTCCACTTTGGGCGTCACGCAGGGCCTGCGCGCCGAGTACGAAAGCGACCGCCAGGAGCAGAGGTGGTTCGGGTGAGTGCCGCGGCGAGCCCGCTCAACCGTGGAGCCCTGGCCGCCGCGGTCCGGTCCGGAACCCCTACCCTGGGCACCTTCATCGGCAGCGCGTCGCCGCTGACCGCCGAGGTCTGCGCCGCGGCCGGGGTCGACTGGGTGCTGCTCGATCTCGAGCACGGAGCCGGCGGCGAAGAGCAGGTCCGCGACGTGGTGCCCGCCGCCGGGAGCTACGGGGTACCCACCGTGGTCCGGGTGGAGTCCGCGGCCCGGATCCGGATGGGCCGGGTCCTGGACAGCGGCGCCGCGGGCATCATGCTGCCCCGCCTCAACACCGTGGATGAAGTCGCCGAGGCGGTCCGTCACCTGCGCTACCCCCCGGCCGGTGACCGGGGCGTGGCCACCTACAACCGGGCCTGCCGGTTCGGACTCGACCCGGACGCCCTGGACCGCGCCAACGCGGAGGTGCTCGGCGTGGTCCAGATCGAGTCGGCCGCCGCCGTCGCCGTCGCCGACCAGATCGCCGGGCTGGACGGCGTGGACGTGCTGTTCGTCGGCCCTCGGGACCTCAGCCACGACCTCGGCGTGCCCGGCGACCTGACCGCGCCGGCCTTCGTCGAGGCCGTCGACCGGGTCAAGGCGGCCAGCCAACGGCACGGCAAGGCCGGCGGCCTGCTGGTGGCCGACGGTGCCGCCGCCGCCCGGCGGCTCGAGCAGGGCTGGACGTTCGTGGCCATCGGCTCGGACTCCACGCTGCTGGCCACCGCCGTGACCGTCGAATTCGGCCGCGCCCGCGCCACAGCCAACCCCAGTGACAGGAAAAAGACGGCATGAAGACCACCCCCGACGGATACACCCGGCCGGGCATCGGCCTGATCAGCGTGGGCTGGATGGGCAAACTGCACAGCCGCGCCTACCAGGCCATCCCGCTGGTCTACCCCGAGCTGAAGATCCGGCCGCGGTTGGTGCACGCGGCCGATACCGCTCCGGACCGCGCCGACTACGCCCGGCAGGTCCTCGGCTACGCCCAGGCCGGGTCCGACTACCGCGACGTGCTCGCCGATCCCGAAGTTGACGTGGTGTCCATCTGCGCCCCCAACGTGCTGCACCGGGAGATCGGCGTGGCGGCCGCCCGGGCGGGCAAGCCGTTCTGGATCGAGAAGCCGGTGGGCCGGGAGGTAAGCGAGACCGCCGAGGTCGCCGCGGCGGCGCGGGCGGCCGGGGTCGTGACGTCGATCGGCTACAACTACCGGCATGCCCCGGCCGTGGAGCGGATCCGCGAGCTGATCGCCGCGGACCAGCTCGGCCGGATCACCAACGTGCGCGCGGTCTTCTTCAACAGCTACGCTGCCGATCCCAACGGCGCGCTGTCGTGGCGATTCCGCCGGGACCAGGCCGGCAGCGGCGCGCTCGGCGACCTGCTCAGCCACGTCGTCGACCTGATGCAGTACGTCGTGGCGCCGATCACCGAGGTCAGCTCGCTGCTGTCCACCGTCTACACCCAGCGCCCCGTCCTTCCGATGGGATCGGCCACCCATTTCGCCGTGATCGAGAACGGCGAAATGGGCGACGTGGAGAACGACGACTACGCCGCGGCCCTGGTGCGGTTCGCGACCGGGGCGGCCGGCACCCTCGAGGCATCCCGGGTCAGCGTCGGTCCCCAGTGCGGCCTCGGCTTCGAGATCTACGGCACCGACGGATCCGCCGCCTGGAACTTCGAGCGGATGAACGAGTTCCGGCTCTGCCTGGACCGGGGCGGGGCCAGCGCCGGGTACGTCACTGTCCTGGGCAACGCCCATCTCGGCGACTACGGACGGTTCCAGCCCGGACCGGGCCATGCCATGAGCTACGACGACCTCAAGGTCATCGAGGCCAAGAAGTTCCTGGTCGCGGTCGGTGGCGGAGATCAACACAACTCCACCATCGAGGAGGCGCTGGCCGACGCCGAGGTCATCTCGGCCGTGGCGGCCGCGGCACGGGACAGCACCTGGCACAAGGTCGCAACGGTCCCCGGCGCCACGTTCGGGCACGCCTGATGGCCGCCGCGACCGAACCGGGCCTGCCGGTCGTGGTGGCGCTGGGACCGGTCGACCCGGCCCTGGTGACCGGGGTGTTCGCCGGGCACTGCCAGTTCGTTCCCGACCCCGGCGAGGCCGAACTCGGTCTCGCGGCGGGCGCCATCGTCCGCGCCGATGCCCGGGTCGACCAGGCGCTGCTCGACCAGGCGCCCGCGCTCCGGGTCATCGCCCGGACCGGGGTCGGCGTCAACTTGGTCGACGTGGCCGCGGCCACGGCCCGGGGCATCGCGGTGGTGATCACGCCCGGTGCTGGTGCCGCCGCCGTGGCCGAAGGTGCCATCGGCATGGCGCTGCACCTGGTCAAGCGATTCGGCCCGCTCACCGCGCTGGTGCGCCAGGGCCGCTGGGCCCACCGCACGCACGTCGCGGTCGGCGACCTCGACGGCGCCGTCCTGGGCGTGGTCGGCTACGGCCGCATCGGTCAGCGGGCCGGGCAACTCGGCGCGGCGTTCGGCATGCGGGTCCTGGCCTACAACCCGGTCAGCGAGCCACCCGCCGACGTACGCTGCACCGACCTCGGTGATCTGGGCGCCCGCAGCGATGTCATCACCTTGCACGTCCCGCTGACCGGCCAGACCCGCCACCTGGTCGACGACGCCTTCCTGGCCCGGGTCAAGCCGGGTGCGGTGCTGGTCAACTGCAGCCGCGGCGGCCTGATCGACCACGATGCCGTATGGCGGGCCCTCACCGCCGGGCGGCTGTCCGGGGTCGGCCTCGACGTGTTCGACCCCGAACCGCCCCGCCCTCATCCGCTGTACAGCCACCCCAACGTGGTCCTGACCCCGCACCTGATGGGGCTGAGCCGGCGCGCCACCGCGGCCACCTTTGCCGCCGCGGCCCAGGGTGTCGTGGACGTGCTGGCCGGCCGCGAGCCGCAGACCGTGGCCAATCCCGCCTGGCGAACCGATCGCAGCAAGGACAAGGAGATGCATCCATGACCAGTTTCGCTGACCAGGTCGCCGGCGCGCCCATCTCCTGGGGCGTGTGCGAGGTGCCCGGCTGGGGCTACCAGCTCGCGCCCGAACGTGTCCTGGCCGAAATGCAACAGGTCGGGCTGTCCGCCACCGAATTCGGCCCGGACGGGTTCCTGCCCGCCGACCCCGTCGCGATGGCGGCCCTGCTGGGCTCCAGGCACCTGACCGCGGTCGGCGGCTTCACGCCCGTCGTCCTGCACGAGCCCAGCCACGATCCGGGGCCCGGGATCGAGCGGCTGCTCGACAGTTATGACGCCGCCCGCGCCGGTGTCCTCGTGCTGTCCGCCGCCACCGGCCGCGACGGTTACGACGCCCGGCCCGACCTCGACGAGGCCGGCTGGCACACCCTGCTGTCCAACCTCGACCGGCTCACCGCCCTGGCCGAAGCACGCGGCGTCCGCGCCGTCCTGCACCCGCACGTCGGCACCATGATCGAGCGCGGCGATGAGGTACAGCGCGTGCTCGATGGGTCGGCCATCTCCTTGTGCCTGGACACCGGCCACCTGCTGATTGGCGGCACGGACCCGGCCAAGCTGACCAGGCAGGCCCCCGACCGCATCGCGCATACCCACTTCAAGGACGTCGACGACCGGATCGCCGCACAGGTCCGGTCGGGCCGGCTGACCTACACCGAGGGGGTCAGGCGGGGCATGTACCGGCCGCTGGGCCGCGGTGACGTCGACTTCGCCGCCATCGTCGGCGACCTGCGCAGGCAAAGCTACGGCGGCTGGTACGTCCTGGAGCAGGACACCATCCTCACCGAGGAGCCCCGCAGCGAGGGACCGGTAGCCGACGTCCGGCACAGCGCCGATTATCTTCGCGAGCTGCTGGCGGCCGGCTGATGACGCGGCCTCGACCGGGCCTGCTGGCCGACCGGGTGGTGCTGATCAGCGGCGGTACGGCGGGACTGGGCGCCGGCATCGCCCGGGCCGCGGCCCGGGAGGGCGCGATCGTCGCGGTCAGCGGGCGCCGGCGCGAGCCAGGTGACGCACTGGTCGCCGAGCTGCGCGCGGCCGGGACCCAGGCGCTGTTCATCGCTGCTGACGTGGGCGACGTCGCGCGGGCGCGGGCCTGCGCCGCCGCGGCGATCGCGGCGTTCGGCCGGGTGGACAGCCTGGTCAACGCCGCGGGCGTGACCAGCCGGGGGACGCTGCTCGATACCACCCCGGAGTTGTTCGATGCGCACATCGCGGTGAACCTGAAGGCGCCCTTCTTCCTCATGCAGGCGGTGGTGGCCGATCTGGTCGCCCGGCAGGCCGCGGGCACCATCGTCAACATCATCACCAGCTCCGCTCACGCGGGGCAGCCGTACCTGGCCCCGTACGTCGCGGCCAAGGCCGGGCTGGCCGGGCTGACCCGCAACGCCGCCTACGCGCACCGCTGGGACCGGATCCGGATCAACGGCCTGAATATCGGGTGGACCGACACCGAGGGCGAGGACGCCACCCAGCGCCAGTTCCACGGCGCGGGCGACGACTGGCGGGCCAAGGCCGGCGCGTCGCTGCCGATGGGCAAGCTCGGCCAGGTCGACGAGATCGCCGAGTTCGTGGTGTTCCTGCTGTCCGACCGGTCCGGTGTGGTCACCGGCTCGGTTATCGACTGGGACCAGAACGTGCTGGGCGGGATGGACTTACAGGTCCAGGACCAGGCGGGCCGTGCAGGAACGGGACACGCAGATCATCATGCAGTCCCCGGCCAGGCGTTCGGAATCGGTGAGCACCGAGTCCCGGTGGTCAGGCAGGCCGTCCAGGACGGCGGTCTCGCAAGTGCCGCACGTGCCTTCGGCGCAGGAAGACAGGATGCCGACCCCGGCGGCCTCCACCACGTCGAGGATGGAGCGGCCGGGCGGCACGCTCAGGGTGAGCCCGCTGCGCGCCAGCTCGACGTCGAAGACCTCGGCCCGGACCGGCGCACTCAGCGGCCGCGCGCTGAACCGCTCGACGTGCAGTGACCGGGACGGCCAGGCGTGGCAGCGTTCCTCCACCGCGGCCAACAGCGGCTCCGGGCCGCAGCAGTAGACCAGGGTGCCCGGCCGCGGCGCGCCCAGCAGCGAGTCCAGGTCCAGCAGCCCGGTCTCATCTTGCGGCGCCACGGTGACGCGGTCGCCGTAGCGGGCCAGCTCGGGCAGGAAGGCCATCGAGGCACGCCGGCGCCCGCCGTACAGCAGCCGCCAGTGCGCTCCGGCTCGCGACGCGGCGGCGATCATCGGCAAGATCGGGGTGATGCCGATCCCGCCTGCGATGAACTGGTAGCGAGACGAGCCGACCAGCTCGAAGTTGTTCCGCGGGCCGCGGACCCGGACCACATCGCCGGCCCGCAGCCGGTCGTGCACGAAGCGCGAGCCGCCGCCGCCCGCCTCGTCGCGCAGGATGGCCAGCCGCCACACGTGCCGGTCGGCCGGGTCGCCGCACAGCGAGTACTGCCGGGTCGGCGCCCCGTCCAGGATCAGGTCGACGTGCGCGCCCGGCGTCCAGGCCGGCAGCGCGCGGTCAGCGATCTGCCGCAGGGTCAGCGCGACCACGCCGTCCCCGACCTCCTCCTTGCGTTCCACCCGGACCTCGGCCTCGAACTCGCGGGCCAGCACGGTGACGTCGGTGGTGTGCTGCCGGACCGTCTCCACCTGCGGGCGGTGCTCAGCTGCGGCCACCGGGAAGGCCAGGTGCAGGTGGTCCCAGACGTACATGTTCGGCGTGGTCTGGTAACGCTCCGGCGGCGCCGCGATCGTGTAGTCGCCGAGCGCGGGCAGCCCCTCCTCCAGGGCGACCTTCGCCTCAAGCCGGGCCAGCGGCGCGCCCAGGCAGCCGTGCATCCCCTCCCCGAACCCCAGGTGGCGGAACCGCCCGCGGGTGACGTCGAACCGGTCCGGGTCAGCAAACCGCCGCTCGTCCCGGTTGGCGGCCCCGTAGACCAGCACCACCCGGCCGCCTGCCGGGATCGTGACCCCGTGCAGGCTCACCGGACGCGCCGTCGTCCGGCCGACGAGCTGCAGCGGAGTGGCGAGGCGGATCGCCTCCTCGACCGCGTCCGGGATCAGCGCCGGGTTCTCCCGGAGCACGGCGCGCTGGTCCGGGTGCTCGGCGAGCAGCTTGAACAACGTCCCGATGAGCCCGGCGGTGCTCTCCACGCCGCCCAGGAACAGCACCATCATCAGGCCGAGAACCTCGGAGGCGGGCCCGAAGTCCGCTTCGGCGAACGGCACCCCCGCGATCTCCGCGGTGACGATGTGCGTCACCAGGTCGGCGCGCGGGCGGGCACGGCGTTCGTGCAGCAGATCGGTGAAGTAGGCCTGGATCCCGGCCGTGGCGGCCTTGGCCACCGGGGTGAGCCGGGAGTCGCCGGGGCGCCGGTCCTTGAGCTCGTGGACCCACCGGTTGAGCTGCTCGCGCCCCTGCTCCCGAGCCGCCGGCAGGCCGAGCAGATCGAAGAACACCTCGTTGGGCGTGGGCCAGGCCAGCTCCTGGGCCAGGTCCACCGTGCCCCGGTGCCGCCAGGCATCGATGAGCCCGCGCACCACCGCTCGCACCGCGTCCTCTCGTTCGGCGATGCGGTTGGGTAGCAGCTGCGGCTGGATCATCCGCCGGATCTGGTCGTGCCGCGGATTGTCGATGTCCGGCAGGAAACCGGGGCCGCTCTGGTCCTTGGCGGTGTCGTCGATGTCGATGCCCTCATAGGACAGGAACGTCTGCGGGTCCGTCGCGGCCGCCCGCACGTCCTCGAACCGGGACAGCGCCCACCAGTTCCACTTCTCGCTGTAGAACACGGGTGCCTCGTCCCGCATCCAGCGGTACACCGGGAACGGGTCCGCCTGGAACTGCGGGCTGAACGGGTCGTACTCCGTCACCCGCGACGTGCTGGCGCGCATGTCCTGGCCTCCGCGTTGGACAGAATTGGACAAAATTAGATCGTTCCAACATAATCAGGATTCCCGGGCCCCGGCCGCCTGTCAAGGCCCGGTCACGGCTGATCCCGGTATTTTCCGAGATCTATGATCCGAACGAACGGTCGCGCGTGTGTCTATGAACGGCCGGCGGCGGCGCCGCGCTAACCTAGATCGTTCCAATTGCCAGCCGCAGCGACCGAAGCAGCCACGGAGGTGTCCCATCCCGGCCCACGGCGAGCCGTCGGTTCCGCGGCCGACCATCCGCGACGTGGCTGAACACGCCGGTGTCTCCAAGTCTTTGGTCTCACTGGTGGTGCGCGGCTCATCGAAGGTCAGCGCGGACCGTCGGAGGGCCGTGGAACGGTCGATCGCGGAGCTGGGCTACCGCCCCAACGCGGCGGCCCGCACCCTGCGCGAGGGCCGCACCCGGGCGATCGGGGTGTTGCTCAACGACGTCCGTCACCCATGGTTCATCGACCTGCTCGACGGCCTCATCGCCGTCTTGGAGTCAGACGGCAGGCATGTGGTCCTCAGTGGCGGCGGCCGCCTGAACCGGCGTACGGATGACTCGGTGCTGCGCGGCTTCTTCGAGCTCGAGGCCGACGGCTTCATCCTGGCGGGCACCCAGGCCAGCTCGCCGGTCCTGGCCGAGATGGCCAGCGTCGTCCCCACCGTCGCGGTGGGCTGGCCCGGCATCGACCTGCCCCGGGTCGACACCATCGCCAACGACGACCTGCTCGGCGCGGCGCTAGCCACCCGCCACCTGATCGACCTCGGCCACCGCTGCATCGCGCACATCTCCGGACACCTGTCCGGGACCAGCACCGTCGTCGGAAGGCTACGCCAGCAGGGCTATGAGGACATCATGCGGGCCAGCGGCCTGGGTGAGTACATCAGGGTCGAGCCGGGCGACTTCACCGAGGACGCCGGCTACCGCGCCACCGTGCGCCTGCTCAGCGGCGACCAGCCGCCGACCGCGATCTTCGCGGTGGACGACCTGACCTGCCTCGGCGCGCAGTCGGCCGCCTCGGAGATGAACATCCCCACGCCCGCCGGGCTCTCCCTGGTCGGATACGACAACTCCTACCTGGCCCGGCTCCGGTCGATCTGGCTGACCAGCGTCGACAGCGCCGGGTTCGAGGTCGGCCGGCTCGCCGCCCGCACGCTGCTGGCCCGGGTGGCCGAGCCGGCCCGCTCCGCCGAGGTCCACCTCCTCACCCCGGTCCTCCAGGTCCGCGGCTCCACCGCCCCGCCCGGATAGCACTCAATTATCCGAACGGACCGGCGTTCGAGCCTCCGATCTCGCCCCCGCCCTCCATGGCTCCGCCCCTAGGCCGGATCACCGCCATAATCCACGCACCCGCTACCTCGGCTGGTTCGGTGCGCCTGTTCGCTCGAGGGCGTTGCGGAGGGTCTCGACGGCCAGGGCGACCGATTCGCGTTGGCCGAGGGTGTAATCCTCGTTCTCGATCGAGAGCGGGCCGTCGTACCCGGCGGACCGAAGCGTCTCGACGAAGCTGGTCCAGAACGCGATCCCGTCGCGATGGCCGGTGCCGACGGCCACGTAGTTCCAGGCGCGCTCGGCCGGGCGGTCGTTGGGGATGGTCTCGAGCCGGGATGTGACGGCGGCGCGGTCTTCGATGCGGGTGTCTTTGGCGTGGACGTGGTGGATCGCGCCGTCCAGCGCGGTGATCGCCGTGATCGGGTCGGCGCCCATCCAGATCAGGTGGCTGGGATCGAAGTTGGCGCCGACGGTTTCGTCGACGGCCTCACGCAGCCGCAGCAGCCCGGGAACGTTGTAGACGAGCTGGTTGGCGTGCATCTCGACCGCCACCCGGACGCCTCGCTGCCGTGCCTCGGCGGCTAGCCCGCCCCAGTAGTCGACCGCGACCGTCCACTGGTGATCCAGCAGCCGCAGGTTCTCCGGCGGCCAGACGGTGGTGATCCAGGCCGGGAACCGGGTCCAGCGGATTGCCGGCGGCGTTGAACGCCTCCAGCCGCAGCCCCCGCGATGTGACGTCGTGCCGCAGCGCGGCCCGTGCCCCTGGATCGGCGAGCAGCGCGGCTAGGTCGGCGTGCGGAGCGGGTGACCAGCCGCCGAGGCCGATCTCCACGGTTTCTATGCCCAGATCGGTCGCGACATCCAGCGCTTCGGTGCGCGTTATCGCCGACAGGCTGTCAGTGAACAGGCCGATCTGCATGTCAGGCTCCAATGCGGGTCATGCTCCGGGCACCTTCACGGTCATCCCGGTACGCAGGCTCTCGTTCGCCGCGTCGGCCAGGACGAGGGCGGCCCGGCCGTCGGCGAACCCGGGGGAGGGCACCGAGCCGGTCTCGACCGCGGTGACGAAGTGATCGGTCTCGGCCCGGTAGGCCGGCGAGTACCGGTCGAGAAAGAAGTGATGGTACGGCGCGGCCGCCTCGGTGTGCCTCGCGCCGGAGAACCGCACGCTGGTCGGCTGCTGGTTGGCCGCGCTGAGCATGCCGAGCTCGCCGAACGCTTCCAGGCGCTGGTCGTAGCCGAACGCGCAGCGCCGCGAGTTGGTGATGGAGCACAGGGTGCCCTGGGCGCCGCGCAGCACGACGACGGCGCCATCGATGTCGCCGGCCGCGGCGATCTCGGTTGAGATCAGGTTCGCTCCGGTCGCGGTGACCTCGACGATCTCGCCGAGCAGGTACCGGGCCATGTCGAAGTCGTGAATGGTCATGTCCCGGAACAGCCCGCCGGAGGTCGCGACGTAGGCCGCGGGCGGCGGCGCCGGGTCACGGCTGATGATCACGACCTGTTCGAGGGTGCCGATCTCGCCCGCGGCGATCCTGGCCCGGATGTCGCGGAAGGACGAGTCGAAGCGACGGTTGAACCCCACCATGACCCGGTCGGCGAGCGCGCCGATCTGGGCCTGGCACGTGTCGACCCGGGCCAGGTCAAGGTCGATCGGCTTCTCGCAGAGCACCGCCTTGCCGGCGTGTACCGCGCGGGTCAGCAGGTCGACGTGGGTGGGCGTGGGCGAGGCGACGACAACCGCGTCGATGGTCGGGTCGTCGATGACGGCGCCCACGTCGGTGCCCCAGGCGGCGCCGAACCGGGTGCCGACCTCGCGGGCGGCGGTCTCGACCGGGTCGTAGACGCGGACGAGCTGGGCCCGTGGGTGGACATCGATCGAGTCGGCGTGTACCCGGCCGATCCGGCCGCAGCCGATCAAGCCCAGCCGGATCATGCGGCCACGCCACCATGCTTGGCCAGGTACTGCCGGATCTGGGCCAGGTTGTGCGTGGAGGACTCGCGGGCCCGCTCCTCCCAGGCGAAGACGCAGACGGTCCCGATGCCGTCGAAGTTCATCTCGGTGAGCGTGCCGAACAAGGCGTCCCAGTCCACCTCCCCCTGGCCGATGTCCAGGTGCTGGTGGATGCGCGCCGTAGAGCCGGGCGGGTTCACGATGTAGCGCAGGCCGGACGAGGCGCGGTGGTCGAAGGAGTCAGCGATGTGCAGGTGGGTCAGCAGCGGGCCGGCGTACTTCAAGATCCCTTCGATGTCGCCGCCCTGGTGGAAGGTGTGCGGCGCGCAGTACAAGAACGACACCCAGTCCTTGTCTATCCCGCGGATCAGGTCGACCGCGGCCTTCCCGTCCTCGATGAAGTCGTCCGGGTGCGGTTCGAGCACCAGGCGCACGCCCTCCCGCTCGAAGATCGGGGCCAGCTCTTCCAGCGACCGCCAGAACTGCGCCTCGCTGGCCGCCGGACCCTCGGGCCGGCCATTGAGCTCGGTGTTCATCACGTTCACCCCGAGGTCCACGGTGACCTGGATGGCCCGCTTCCAGTAGCGCACCGCGGCCTGGCGTTCGTCCTCATCCGGACCCGACCACCGGTACAGGGGCAGCACCGAGGCGACCTGCACGCCGGCCCGGTCCAGGGCTCGCCGGAACCCGGCGATCTGCGCCTGGCCGGCCCGCGGGTGCAGGAAGAACGGCAGGAAGTCTGCTCGCGGCGACAGCTCGATGTACTGGTAATCCAGGTCCGCGACCAGCCCGGGCAGGTCGGTCAGCGGGACGCCGCGGAACATGTACGGGTCGAGTGCGATCTTCATCGGTCAATGCGCCTTCGCGTAGAAGTCAGGACGGTCCGGCATCTGGACCGTCGTGCGCTGGCCCGACCGCAGTGCTTGCAGGCAGCTGTCGGTAACCGCGGCCGCCGCGTACCCGTCCCAGGACGTCGGGCCGGTCGATGTTCCCTCGGCCGCCGCCTCCAGCCAGTCCTGCAGCTCGGTGTCATAGGCGCGGATGAAACGCTCTCGCCAGTCAGCGGGCACGCGGCCGCTGCGGTACCCGGCCGCGGTGAACGTCACCCCTGGCGCGTCGGCCAGGGCCACGGTCCCGCTTTCCCCGACGATCTCGCCGCGGACGTCGTAGCCGTATCCCGCGTTGACGAACACCTCGTCATCGACCAGCACGCCGCTGGCCGTCTCGAGCAGCACGATCAGCGGATCGTGCACGCCTTGCGCGGCCTGGCCGGTCCGGCGTGGCTTCAGGATGCTGGCCGCTACGATCTCCTCGCCGAACAGCCAGCGGACGATGTCGATCTCGTGCACCGCCGAGTCGCTGATGATCATCTCGGTGGTGAAATACGGCAGCACCGACGGGTTGCGGTGGGCACAGTGCATCAGCAGCGGCGCGCCGATGCTCCCGCCGTCCAGTGCCGCCTTGAGCGCGCGGTAGCCGGCGTCATACCGGCGCATGAAGCCGACCTGGACCAGCCGCCGCCCCGCCGCCATCTCGGCGTCGAGGATCCGCTGGCAGGCCGCGACGGTCGGCGCCAGCGGCTTCTCGCAGAACACCGGCTTGCCCGCGTCGATCGCCGCCAGGACCTGCTCCTCGTGGGCCGGGCCCCAGGACGCGACCAGCACCGCGTCGACATCCCGGGCCGCGATCAGGTCGGCCGCGGCGGGATGCACCGATACGCCGGGCAGGCCGGCCGCTACCTCGGCGGCGCGGCCCGCGTCGACATCGGTCACCGCGACCACCGACCCGCCGGGCAGGACCTCGGTGATCCGGCGGATGTGGTCCTGACCGATCATGCCCACGCCGATCACGCCGACCCTGACCGTCATGAGGGATCACCTCCTATCCCGATGCCGCGCAGGTAGGTGTAGGTGCGCTGGGCGATCGGCTTGGGCTGGTCGAAATCGGTCGGGTACATGTCCTGCTCGACGACCACGAACATGTCCCGGTCCAGCTCGCGCAGGGCCTTGGCCACGTCCTGCACCACGGGCTCACCGCGCGGCGGCTCACAGCTGGCGCCCATGGCCACGGCCTGGCCGAACGCCAGGCCTTTACGGTCGGCCTGGGCCACGATGGCCGGGTCCATCTGCTTGATGTGCACGTAGCCGATCCGGTCGGCGTACTGCCTGATGATGGCCACGTTGTCCGCGTGCCGGTAGGCCAGGTGGCCCGTGTCCAGGCAGAGCGAGACATAGCGAGCATCGGTCTCGTCCAGGAACCGTGAGGTCTGCTTCTGGGTCTCCACGTGGCTGTCCGCGTGCGGGTGGAACTGCAGCCGCAGGCCGTACTCTTCCGCGACGATCCGGCCCAGCTCGTCGGTGGCCCGGATCATGGTCCGCCACTGCTCGTCGTCGAGCTCGGCGGGTTCGAGGTAGGCGCCGGTCTGGTCGTCACGGTAGCCGGGCACCGGGACGAAGACCACGTGCGCGCCGCCCACGGCGGCGGTCAGCGCGCTGACCTGCCGGGTGATCCCGACGATGGCGGGCCAGTCGCCGGGCCGGTGCAGTCCGCTGAAGCCGTGCACGGTGCCGCCCGCCGCCTGCAGGCCGCGCCGGGCGAGCTCGTCGGCGAGCTGGGCCGGGTCGCTGGGCAGGTAGCCGAACGGCCCCAGCTCCAGCCAGTCGTAGCCCACCTCGGCCACCTCGTCGAGGAAGCGGTGCCACGGCGTCTGGAGCGGGTCGTCCGCGAACCATACGCCCCAGGAGTCGGGGCAGGTGCCGAGCCGGAGGCGCGCGTCGCCACGCGCCTCCGTCCCGGCCTGGCCGTTCGCGCTCATGCGAATAAGGATCCTTCCTTGCCTTCAGGTTGTCCTGGCGTCGGTGCCGGGCTGGTCGCCGATGCCCAGTTCGGTGGCGCCCTCTTCCAGCGCGCGGCCGATCTCGGCTATGGAGCCGCCCGCGTCCTCCAGCTCGTGGCTGAGCTGCTCGAGTTCGGCGCCGCCGGCCATCAGGCCGGTGAGCTCGTCCCGCGTGATCTGGGCTTTCTCGAAGTAGCCGATGGACCGGCCGCGGTTGAGCAGCAGGAACCGGTCCCCGACCGGGTAGGCGTGGTGCGGGTTATGGGTGATGAAGATGACGCCCAGGCCGCGCTCGCGGGCCTGGATGATGTACTTCAGCACCACCCCGGACTGCTTGACGCCCAGCGCGGCGGTGGGCTCGTCCAGGATCAGCACCTTGGCGCCGAAGTGCACGGCCCGCGAGATGGCCACGCACTGGCGCTCGCCGCCGGACAGCGTGCCGATGGCCTGGTCCACGTCGCGCAGGTCGATGCCCATCCGCAGCAGTTCGTCCTTGCACGTCTTCTTCATGAACGGGATGTCAATCCGCAATCCCTTGCGGACCTCGTTGCCCAGGAAGAAGTTGCGCCAGACCGGCATCAGCGGGACCACGGCCAGGTCCTGGTACACGGTGGCGATGCCGCGTTCCAGGGCCTCGCGCGGTGAGCTGAAGTTCACCGCGGTGCCATCGACCTCGTAGATGCCGTCGGACGGCTGGTGCAGCCCGGCGATGATCTTGATCAAGGTCGACTTGCCGGCGCCGTTGTCGCCCAGCACGCAGGTCACCTCGCCCGCGCTGACCTCCATCGTGATGTGCTGCAGGGCGACGATGCTGCCGTACCGCTTGCTGGCGTCGATCAGCCGCACCAGCGGGACGCGGCCGTCGGCCGCCACCGAGCCGGCCGTCGCCGCGCCGGCGACTTCCGCGGGCGCCTTCGGGGTGGCCAGGATGTCCCGCGCGGCGGTGCCGTCGTCAGGACCGTTCGTGCTATCGGGGGTGCTCATGCCGCCGCCTCCGCCCGTCGTCTGATGAAGGTATTCAGCAAGATCGCGCCCAGCAGCAGCAGGCCGACGAAGAACTGGAACCAGTCCGGGTTCCAGCCGGCGTAAACGATGCCCTGGTTGACCATGCCGAAGATCAGGGCACCGATCGCGGCGCCAACCGCGGATCCGTAACCGCCGGTGAGCAGGCAGCCGCCGACCACACAGGCGATGATGTAGATCAGCTCGTTACCGATGCCCTCGCTGGTCTGGATGGTGTTGAACAGGAACAGGGTGTGCATGCCGGTGAACCAGGCCATCAGGCCGACCGTCATGAACAGGCCGATCTTCATCTTTCCCACCGGCACGCCGACGGCTCGGGCCGACTGCGCTGAGCCGCCGACCGAGAAGATCCAGTTACCGATGCGGGTGCGCAGCAGGATGTAGGTGGCGATGGCTACGAAGACGATCCAGTAGATCACGCTGGTCCGGATGTTCACCCCGCCGATGGTGAAGCTGGCCGAGAACACCTCCCGCGCGGAGTTGAAGCCCTGCAAGGTGGAGATGTCCGGGCTGGCCACCTGGTTGGTGATGGTCTGGGTCAAAGCCACGTTGATCCCCTGGAGCATGAAGAACATGCCCAGGGTGACCAGGAAGCTCGGAATCCCGGTCTTGACCACGAGCCAGCCGTTGATGAACCCGATGAGCAGCGACAACCCCAGGGCCACCAGCACGCCGACCCAGGCGTTGGTGGTGAACTCGTAGCTGAACAGCGAGGCGCACAGCGCCGAGCTGGTCACCGCGACGCCGGCCGACAGGTCGAACTCGCCGCCGATCATCAGCAGTGCGACCGGGCTGACCATCAGGCCGTAGGTCGAGGTGACGTACAGCACGCTGGACAGGGAGGCGGCGTACCGGAACGACGGCGCGACACTGAAGAAGAAGACGAAGATGACGATCGCGCCCGCGATCGCGCCGGCCTCGGGCCTGGCGAGCAGACGGGCCACGGTTGACCTCTGCCCGTACCGTTCATCCGCCCGGGGCGGCGGGCTGACGGGGGCTTCCGCTAGCTGAGTCATGGATACCTCTCTTTCTCAGCGGGTGCCGCGGGACGCGTACACGGCGATCTTGGCGACGTTGGTGCTGTCGATGAACGACGGGCCGGTCAGGACGGTCTGGCCGCCGCCGAGCTCGTCGCCGTTGGTCAGGTACAGCCACAGCGCGTCGACCGCCTCGTAACCCTGCAGGTAGGGCTGCTGGTCTACCGCCCACTGCACCGCCCCGGACTTGATCGCGGCGATCTCGGCCGCGCTGGTGTCGAAGGTGTAGAGCTTGGCCGTGCTGTTCGCCGCCTTGATCGCCTGGACCGCGATGAGCGCGAACTGCGCGCCCAGGGTGATCACGGCGTCGA
Organism: uncultured Actinomycetes bacterium; assembly: GCA_963787645.1. Classification (GTDB taxonomy): domain Bacteria; phylum Actinomycetota; class Actinomycetes; order Streptosporangiales; family Streptosporangiaceae; genus Palsa-504. The sequence goes on from CAWBDS010000002.1 coordinate 1,031,186, forward strand.
TGCTCTTGTTCCTGGTGAGCTCGGCCGACAGTGAGGACAGGACGGCGGCGTTGTCGGTGCCGTTCACGTAGAGCTTGCTCATCGTGCCCTCGGAACCCAGGCCCTGCGCCACGCCCGCGCACCGGGCCTCGAGCTGGGCCTGCCCCTGGGCCTGGAGCACGCAGAGCACGTTCTTCTTGCCGGCGGCGGCGAGCCGCTTGCCTGCCGCGATGCCCGCGATCGACTCGTCCTGGCCGAAGTACTCCATCGCGCCGCAGCTCTGCCAGTTGGTGTATCCGGCGTTGAACATGACCACGGGGATGCCGGCCTGCTCGGCCTTCTGGATCGTCGGGCACAGCGCGGTCGGGTTCGGGTCGGTGACCGCGATGGCGTTGACGCGGCTGTTGATCGCGTCCTGGATCAACTGGGCCTGCTGGGTCGGGTCTTCGTTGTTGGAGTACTTCAGGTTGATGTTGTCCTTGGCGGCCGCGGCTGAAGCGCCGGCCCGGATGATGTCCCAGAACGTGTCGCCTGGGGCGGCGTGCGTGATCATGGCGACGGTGTACCTGGGCGTGTTGGCGTGGCCCGCGGAGACGCCGCCTCCGGCGGCCGCCGCGGCCGCCGCATCCGCGGCCCGCTTGCCGCCGGTGGCGCTGCACGCGGACAGCAGGGCGGCGAAGACCATGAGCAGGGCGGCGCCGACGATAGCCTTTCTCGTTCTGAGCATCTGGGTTACCTCCAGGTGAGGATGGGGGAGCTGGGCGGACTGTCAGGTGGCGGTGGGGAATTGCAGGTTGGCGCCGTGCTGGTCCGGCCGCCCTTCGGCGTCGGGCCAGCGGCTGGTGACGGCCTTGGCGCGCGTGTAGAAGCGGACGCCTTCGGGTCCGTGTACGTGGGTGTCGCCGAACAGTGAGTCCTTCCAGCCGCCGAAGGAGTAGAAGGCCATCGGCACCGGGATCGGCACGTTGACGCCGATCATTCCGACCTGGACGTTCCGCTGGAAGTCGCGGGCGGCCCGGCCGCTGGAGGTGAAGATCGCCGTGCCGTTGCCGTACGGGTTGGCGTTGACGATGTCGAGCGCCTCGCGGAATGCCGAGGCCCGCAGCACGACCAGCACCGGGCCGAAGATCTCGTCCCGGTAGATGTCCATGTCGGTGCTGACGTGGTCGAACAGGGTCGGGCCGACGAAGAAGCCGCCCTCGTGCCCGGTCACCGTCAGGCCGCGGCCGGGGCCGACCCGCACGTCGAGAGCCAGGTCGCGAAGCCGGGCCACCAGGGCGTCGCCCGCGTTGCCCACCGCGACGACCGCGGAGATGGCCATGCAACGCTGGCCGGCCGACCCGTATCCGGCCGCGGTGACGTGGTTCGCCGCGAACTCGATGTCGGCGTCCGGCAGCACCACGGCGTGGTTCTTCGCGCCGCCCAGGGCCTGTACTCGCTTTCCTGACGCGGACGCCCGCTCGTGCACGTACCGGGCGTCGGACAGGACCTTGCCGTGCTCGTCGGCGACGATCCCGGACAGTTCGTCCAGATGCCGCTCGATCAGGTCGCGCAGGGCGAACATGACGCGCGCCCGGCGGACCAGGGACACGTCGCGCCAGGAGTCGAACGCCTTGGCCGCGGCCTGCACGGCGGCGTCCACATCGGCCGGGGTGGCCAGCGCGACCTGGGCCTGCTGCTCACCGGTCGCGGGGTTGTAGACCGGGCCGAACCTGGTCGACGCCCCGGTCGTCTCCGACCCGGCGATCCAGTGCTGGATGGTACGCATCTGAAGTATCTGCTCCTCCACAGGTAAATCCGCTGGGCGCACGGTCATCAGCCCCGCATCAGGCCGACGGCGGTGTCGACGGCCGCGGCCACGTCGTCGTCGGGCGGGAACAGCAGCGTCCGCCCCACGACCAGCCCGTGCACCGACGGGAGCCGCAGCGTCTTGTGCCACAGTTCGAACACGGCGTCCTGATCGGCGCTGACCTCGCCGCCCAGCAGCAGGACCGGCAGCGTCGAGGCGGCCAGGACACGTTCCATGTCGTCTACGACGGGCACCTTGAGCCAGGTGTAGGCCGAGGTGCAGCCGAGTCCGGAGGTGACCGCGATGGAGCGGATCACCGCCTCAGGCGACAGGTCGTTGCGTATCCGGCCGTCCACCCGGTGGGAGATGAACGGCTCGACCATGGCCATCAGGCCCTGAGCGGCCAGGGCGCTGACCGCGCTGGCACACGATTCCATGGTCGCGGCCGTGGCCGGATCGTCGGGGTCGATGCGGAAGAGCATCTTGCCGCCGTCGAACCCCATGCGCACGATGGTGGCCGCGTCATAGCCGGTGAACCGGTCATCGATCTCGAACACCGTCCCGGCCAGGCCGCCGCGGTTCATCGAGCCGATGACCACCTTGTCATCGAGCGCGCCGAGCAGCAGCAGTTCCTCGATGACGTCCGCGGTACCGAGCACCCCGTCCACGCCCGGCCGGGACAGCGCGAGCGACATTCGCTCGAGCAGGTTCGCCCGGTCGGCCATGGCCATGGGCTCGTTCCCCACCCGCAGCGCGCCGCGCGCGGGATGGTCCGCGGCGATGATGAACAGCCGGTCGTCGTCACCGAGCAACGTCGCGCGGCGTCTGCGCCGCTGCGCCGCCTCGGCAATGGCCTGCGGCCGCCGCGCGCGGACCTCCAGGATGGACCTGACCGGCTCACGCATTGATCTCCTCCGTCGGGGCGTCCCCCAAAAGCGCGGTGACCTCGTCCTGCGCGCTGCCGCCGAGCCACTTGCCGAACGTGTCCACCTGGTCCAGGCTCACGCCCGCCTGCAGGGGATACAGGTCGACTCCGACCCTGCCCATGGTCAGGACCTCGAGGGTGTTCATGCTCATGGGCACCACCTCGCCGGGGCTCTCGTGAGTTGCTACGGTTTTACGTCCGTGTTTCAGACAGGTCAAGATTATGTCCTGACATATTTACGTCCTTATATGTAGCCGACCTGTTGACCTGGTGACACGACGAGACTGGTTACCAAAACGTGACATTGACGGCATCGGGGGGACACCGGGTCACCCGGCCGAGTCTTAGCGCACGTATGTAAGGAGGTCAGGACAATATGCCGTTACTGAGACCTGCCCTATACTGCTGGTATTACGTGGCTCACCTGGCGAGCCTTGCACGCTGGGGAGGCACCATGACCGAGCGGCCGCTTGACCGTCACAGCCCCATCCCGCTGTACTTCCAGATCGCCGAGAACCTCAAGCGGGCCCTCGAGGACGGCACGCTCAAGCCAGGGGAGCGGCTGGACAACGAGCTGGATCTGGCCGAACGCCTCGGCGTGAGCCGTCCCACCGTCCGGCAAGCGGTGCAGCGCCTGGTCGAGCAGGGCTTGGTGGCCCGCCGCCGCGGCCTGGGCACGGTGGTCGTGGCCCCGCGTTTCCTCCGGTCGGCCACGCTGACCAGCCTCTACGATGACCTGGCCGCCAGTGACCGGCATCCCGCCACCACCGTCCTGGCCGCCCGCGAGATCCCAGCCGACGACGAGATCGCCTCGGTCTTGATGCTGCCCGCGGGTGCCCCGGTGCTCTTGGTCGAGCGGCTGCGGCTGGCCGACGGGGTCCCGCTGGCGATTATGCACAACCACCTGCCCGGCGGACTGCTGAAGGGCCCCCCGGAAGATGGCCTGGAGAAGACCGGACTCTACGAGCTGCTGCGCACCCAGGGCGTTCAGCTGCACGCGGGCCAGCAGGTGATCGGTGCCCGGCGGGCCACCGCGCACGAGGCCAAGCTGTTGCAGGCGCCGCGGACCGCAACCGTCCTGACCATGACCAGGACGACGTTCGACGCCATGGGCAGGCCGGTGGAGCACGGCAGGCACGCCTACCTCGCCGACCGGTACTCCTTCCAGATGACCCTGATCGCCCGTTAAAGAGCTTTTTTATGCCGAACGGGCCGTGGTGCGTCTTACCGGTAAGGTCGCTGCCGCTCCTTGGCTTTCTCGTACGCGGCTCGCGCGTCCCAGGTGCTGGACAGCGGCGCCACCTCGGCCACCGGCACGTCCCACCACGCGTCGCTGGACGGCGCGCCCAGCAGCGGGTCGGTCTCGATGTACACCAGCGTGGTCCGGTCCGCGGCCCGCGCCTTGGCCAGCGCCCGGCGGAACTCCTCGATGGTCCGGGTGCGCAGCACGTAGACGCCCAGGCTGGCGGCGTTGGCGGTCAGCCGGACCGTCGTCATCCCGCGCTCCAGGCCGCCACCCGGGGATCGACCTGCTCGTCCTTCCACTGCTCGCGCACCCACGAGTGCGCCGGATCGTCGCAGATCAGCCACTCCCGTTTCCCGGGTCCGGCCATCACGTTCAGGTAGTACAGGTCATAGCCGGGTACCGCCATCGACGGCCCGTGCCAGCCATGCGGGACGACCACCACGTCGCCGGTCCGCACCTCGGCCAGGACGTCGGCCGGGCGGTCCCGCGTGCCGTAGACCCGCTGGTAGGCCAGGCCGGGCTGCCCGGTCGGCCCGGAGGCCACCTCGAAGTAGTAGATCTCCTCCAGGACCGATTCGCCCGGCCGGTCGGTGTCGTGCTTGTGCGGCGGGAACGACGACCAGTTCCCGGCTGGGGTAAACACCTCGCAGGCGATGATCCGGTCGGCTTCCAGTACGTCCGGGGTGCCGAAGTTGTTGACCCGCCGCGAGCAGTTCCCGGCCCCGCGCAGCTCAACCTTGACCTCGTCCCGCTTCACGTGCCGGAACGGCAGCCCCTCCGCCCCGGACCGGGCGCTGGCCAGCGCGAACCGGCCGCCGTTCCCGGTGTTGATCTCATACGCGGTGTCGCGGGGTATGTAGGCGCAGTCGGTGACCTCCGCGAACGGGTCGCCGCGCCCGGCCAGATCCGCGCCCCCGGCGTCGGTGTCCACCGTGCACGATCCCGTCAGCGGCAGCACGATCATCTCGTTGCCGCCGGTGTTCCCGAGATATGTGTCGGCTTTGACCAGGTCCAGCACCAGCAGGCCGCTGTACCCCCAGTGCGCGGCCTCGGGCGTGATACGCACGATCTCCCGACCGTCGGCCGTGCTCCCAGCCGGGAAATGCCAGTCAAAACCCTCATCCAGGATGCTCATGGCCGAACGTTAACATTCGCAGGAAAGCCTCGACCTCCTCCGTGGTCGGCATGGCCGAGGAGCACTCCAGCTTGGTCGTCACGATCGCCCCGGCCGCGTTGGCGAAGCGGATGACCCGCTCCAGGGGCCACCCGGCCAGCAGCCCGTGGCACAGCGCGCCGCCGAACCCGTCACCGGCGCCGATCCCGTTGACCACCTCGACCTGGATCGGCTGCACCTCCACCTCCTCATCCTTGGTCCGCGCGTACACCCCAGCCGGACCCTGCTTGACCACCGCGAGCTCCACGCCCGCCGCCAGCAGCGCCTCCGCCGCCGCTCGCGCGTCCCGGGTGCCGATCGCCGTGTCCACCTCGTCCAGGTTGCCCACGGCTACCGTGACGCGGGGGAGTGCGGCCTGGACCTGCTCGCGGGCGGCCTCCCGCGAGGTCCAGAACACCGGCCGGTAGTCCAGGTCCAGCACGGTGAGCGGCGCCCGGTTGCGAGCCTCCCAGGCCGCATGGTGCGCTGAGCGGCTGGGCTCCGCGCACAGGCCGGTCACGGTGGCCCAGAACAGGCGGGCGTCACAGATCTCGGCCGCCGGGATCTCCTCGGGCTTGATCTCCAGGTCGGGTGCCTTGGGATATCGGTAGAACCAGATCGGGAAGTCGTCGGGCGGGAAGATCTCGCAGAACGTCACCGGGGTGGGCAGCTCCGGTACCGCGGTGACAAACGCGTCGTCGACGCCGAACTCCGCCAGGGCCCGGTGCACGTACCGGCCGAACGGATCGGCGCCGGTCCGGGTGATGACCGCTGACCGGCGACCGTGCCGGGCCGCGGCCACCGCGACGTTCGTCGCGCTGCCGCCCAGGAACTTCCCGAACGTCTCGACGTCCTCCAGCCCGACCCCGGTCTGCAGCGGATAGATGTCCACCCCCACCCGCCCCATGGTCAGCACCTCGTAGCCCACGCCGCGCCTCCTCACTGGCATACCGGAGTGAAACCCGGGTTTCACTACACTAGGGCGTGGTGAAACCCGGGTTTCACCACCCTTCCCGAGGGTCGGCTGCGATGGCTGTACGCTGCTCGCGGCCTTGATCTGCACGTCGTAACCAACGGAGCCGCGTGCTCATGCTGAGCCAGCACCTCATCGATTCCCTGTTCCCGCCGGAGCTGCCCGAGGCCGAGCACTGGGAGCGCCGCTACCCCCCGCGTGACCTGCCCGCGGGCGCCGAAGTGACCCGGTTCTCGCCCAGCCCGACCGGCTTCTTGCACATCGGCGGCGTGTACGTGGCCACCGTCGACGTGGACGTCGCGCATCACGCCGGCGGTCGTTACCTGGTCCGCCTGGAGGACACCGACCAGGCCCGGGTCACCGAGGGCGCGGCCGAGCAGTTCGCCGAAGCGTTCGCCTATTTCTCCATCGGACCCGACGAGGACGAGCAGACCGGGCCGTACGGGCCCTACCGCCAGTCCGGGCGGGCCGACACCTACCTGACCTTCGTCCGCGAGCTGCTCCGCCAGGGCCACGCCTACCCGTGCTTCGCGACCAAGCAGGACCTGGAGGAGATCACCGCCCGGCAGCGCGCGGCCGGCGCCCTGCCCGGTTACTACGGCAAGTGGGCCATCTGGCGCGACGCCCCCGAAGACCAGGTCGCCCAGCGGCTGGCCGGCGGGGATCCCTACGTGGTCCGGTTCCGTTCCCCGGGCGCGGCCGGGGCCCGGGTCAGCTTCACCGACGTGATCCGCGGCGAGCTGACCCTGGACGACAACCGCAACGACGCGGTGATCCTCAAGAGCAGCGACACCGAGCCGCGGCTGCCGACCTATCACTTCGCCCACGCCGTCGACGATCACCTGATGCGAGTCACCCTGGTCATCCGCGGCGAGGAGTGGATCTCCTCGGTGCCGCTGCACCTGCAGCTGTTCGACGCGCTCGGCTTCCCCCGGGTCCGCTACGCGCACGTCGCCCTGCTGATGAAGCAGGACGGCGGCAGCCGCCGCAAGCTGTCCAAGCGGCGAGATCCCGAAGCTAGTGTCACGTTCTACATCGAGCAGGGCTTCCCGGCTCCGGCCGTGCAGGACTACCTGCGCGGCCTGGCCAACGGCCGGCTGGCCGAGATGCCGCTGGACCAGGCGCTCGCCGAGCCGATCCGGCTGTCCGAGATGGGCCTGGCAGGTCCGCTGGTCAACATGGTCAAGCTCGACGACATCTGCGCCGACTACATTGCCACGCTGCCCGGCGAGCAGATCCTCGCTGAGGTCATCACCTGGGCCCGCCGCTACGATCCCGACCTGGTGCCGATCCTGGAAGCCAACCGCCCGCTGGCCCTGGCCGCCCTGGACATCGAGCGCGTCGACACCGACAAGCCACGCAAGGACCTGCGCAAATGGGCGGATTTCCGGCTCGTTTACGGGTACTTCTTTACCGACTTGTTCGAGCTGGTGACCGATCCCGCAGACCCCCGGTTCGGCGGTGTGGAACCCGACCTGGTCCGGGCCGTCGCCGACGTCTTCGCCGCCAACTACACTCCGCCCGGCGAGGGCGTCGACTGGTTCGGCCAGATCCGCCAGCTCGCCGCCAGCCTGGGCTTCGCGCCCAATCAGAAGGCCTACAAGCAGGACCCGGCGGCCTACCCGGGCTCGATCCGCGAGGCCTCCCAGATCGTCCGCGTGCTGCTCACCGGGACGCCGCGCAGCCCTGACCTGAGCCAGGTGGCTGCCGTCCTGGGCGCCGAGCAGGTGCTCCGCCGGATCCGCGCGCTGCGGTAACGTTTCCGGAACGATCCGGGCGTACCGTCATCTTCATGACCAACGGCCACCGGACGCAGGACGGTCGGCTGCCCTCGGCCCGCTGGCGGCAGGCCGGGCTGGCGATCGCCCTGGTCATGGCGGCCGCCGTGGTGACCCAGCTGCAGGCCGGCACCGTCGTCAGCGGCGGCCTGACCGACGTGTTCGACAACACCGGGCCGGCTACCCCGACCCGGCCGGGATCTTCCCCCGGCACGGCTGGTTCGCCGGCTTCGTCGCCGTCGTCCTGGTGCTCGGCGCCGCGGTGGCGCTGCTGACCGTGGCCACGCTCGCGGTCGCGGCACTGTTCATGCCGTTGCGGTCCCGGGTCCAGCGCGCGGTGGACCGCCGGTTCAACCGGACCCGCTACGACGTCGACCAGACGCTGACCGCCTTCGCCGGCCGCCTCAAGGACGCCGTCGACTCCAACGCGGTCCGCACCCACCTGCTCGGCGTGATCCGCCGCTCCCTGGAGCCCACCCACATCGGTGTCTGGGTCCGGCCTCACCGTAACGATCCGGGCGTGCGGGGACCGTCGTGAGGCGCCGGAACCGAAGACAAGCGCTCGCCTGGCTGCTGACTGCGCTCGCCGTGCTCCTGCTCGCGGCGACGGCGGTCCTGCTCGGGCTGAATGCCGGCCGGATGGGCACCAACCAGCTGGTCGCCAGCGCGATCTTGAGCCTCGTGGTCGTGGTGTACGCGGGTGTCGGCCGCCTGATCACCAGCCGTCGGCCGGGTAACGCGATCGCCTGGCTGCTGGGCCTGATCGGCGTATCGATCGCCACTTCTACGTTCGCTGAGCAATATGCGTTGTACGGGCTGGCCACGTCCCGCGGTCCGGTACCTGGGGCTCGGATAATCGGGTGCCTGGCGGGCCCGGCGGCCGAGCTCACGATCGTGTTGGCCCTGACGCTGATCCTGTTGTACCCGGATGGACGGCTGCCGTCGCGCCGCTGGAGGCCCGTGGCCTGGGCGATCGCCGTGGTCACGGTGGCCTGGGTGGCGCAGAGCCTGCAGGCCGGCACCAAGATCAGCGGCGGGCTTACCAATGAGCTGGACGCAGCGCACGTCAGTTACGCGAACCCGCTCGGGTTCCTCCCGCGTCATGGCTGGTTCAGCGACGTGCTGGAACTGATCCTGGTGCTCGGGCTGGTTACCGGATTTCTGGTCCTGGCCTCGGTCTTCGTGCGGCGGCGCGGAGCGAGCACTGAACTGCGAAAGCAGGTCGCCTGGCTCGGTTATATCGGCGTCCTGACCGTACTGTCGGCGGCCCTGCTCTTCGTCGGCGGCCTGCTGGCACCGGGCCCGGCCAACAGCTGGCTCGGCACCTTGTTGTGGAGCTTCATGGAGCTCATCCCGGTCGCGGGCATCCCGGCCGCGGTAGCAGTGGCCGTGCTGCGCTACCGGCTCTACGAGATCGACAAGATCATCAGCCGCACGCTGGGCTACGCCATCGTGACCGGGCTGCTGGTCGGCGTGTACGCCGCGATCGTGCTGCTGGCCACCCAGGTGCTCAAGTTCCACGACTCGGTGGCCGTCGCCGCCTCCACCCTGGCCGCCGCCGCGCTGTTCACCCCGCTGCGGTCCCGGGTCCAGCACCTGGTCGACCGCCGGTTCAACCGGACCCGCTACGACGCCGACCAGACCCTGACCGCCTTCGCCGCCCGCCTCAAGGACGCCGTCGACTCCAACGCCGTCCACGCCGACCTGCTCGGCGTAGTCCACCGCTCCCTGGAGCCCGCCCACGCCACCATGTGGGTCCACCCGGTCAGGTAACCCGCGGACCCCAAAGCTAGCGGTGCTGTTCGCGGAACAGGTCACGGAGCAGCGCGATCTCGGCACCGTGATGCAGTATTTCCTGATTTACCCACCAGACCGTGTCGACGAGCCGGTCCTCGGGGTCGCTGCCGTAGGGATAGGTGCTGCGGCCCACTTCGTCCAGGGCCGCGTCGTCGATTACCGCCGTGAGCACGTCGCGCCAGGCCATGACCGCGGTGTCGAACGCGGCGATGCCTTCGGCGGCTAGGCCGCTGAAGAGGTAGTCGTCGTCGGTCAGCGCATGGCTGCCCGCCATGTGGTCGGCGCGCAGGGCGAGCATGCTGCTGAGGTGACCGAGCCGCCAGGCAATGGTGGTGAATGGCGGCGGCGACGGCGGTGGCCAGGAGAATTCCAGGACCCATTCGCCCGCACCGATGATTTCCGTCGCACGCGGGCCCGGCCCGCTCTCGCGCCGCCGGACTGACCAGCAGCCCGGCACCGGCTCCCAGCGGTACTCCTCGTCGGTCATCGACGGGATCTCCGTGCGCAGGCCGGTTCCGCTGTCCCCGTCGGGTCCGGTCATACGGTCATGCAGCCGCTTGCACGCCCAGTCGAACTGCTCGAGCAACGGTACAAGCCTTGGCGGCGTCGCCATCGCACCTCCCTAGTCCACGATCCGCAGGCTATTGCTAAGACGCCCCTCCCGTGCTCACCGGGAGGGCCATGACAGATGTCATCGGCAGCTGGTGGCAGCCGGCAATGGTGGCGGGCACCCCGAGCCTCGGCGGCGCATTGTCCCGGGCGGGAGGGGTCCCGGGTGGGAATCGTCCGGGGGGTCACATCCTGAATCGTTACCTGGCCGGCGGCGACCGGACTGGCCTGGCCTGATCGGAACCTGATCGGCCCGGACCGGACCACCCGCTCATGTCATGCCTTGACATCACTCAGGCCCGGCGCTTCGATGTGATAAATCGTTCCAGCATAGCCTTCGGGCCCTGGGACCTTGGGGGTGGGCAGGTGTCCAGCGATGATGCGATCAGCTAGCTCGCCATGGGCCCCACGCGTTGCCGTGGCCAGCGCCGAATGGCGGCGGCAGGCGGTGATCTACCAGATCTCCCCGCACCGTTTCGCCGCCCGCACAGCCTCGGGCGTGAGCGACTTGCGGGGCGTCATCTCCCGGATCCCGTACCTGGCCTCGCTCGGCATCGACGCGGTCTGGCTCAGCCCGTTCGACCCGTCCGTGCTGACTGAGACCGGACCCGGCCTGGACGCGCGCCCGCTGCTGGGCACGCTGGCCGACTTCGACGAGCTGGCCTCCGGGCTGCTCGCGTACGGGATCAAGGTGCTCCTCGAGGGCATGCCCCACTTCGAACTGCTCGAGGCCGACTGGGATGCCGGGGATTTCCTGCGGGTCATCACCGACAACCTGGCCGGCCCGCCGCGGCGCGGCCCCTGCACCACCTGGGTCCTGTCCAGCCCCGGCGCCGCCCTCCGGCGGGCCCGGTCGGCCACCTTGCTGATGCTGGCCCTGCCCGGTTCGGCCTGCCTGCTCCAGGACGAGGAACTGGGCCTGCATGAGGTCACCAACGCCCGCGCGCGCCCCAGCGTGCGCACGCAGGAACGCGACCTGGCCTCGACCCTCAACCTGCACCGCCAGGCGCTCGGCTGGCGGCGTAAGCTGCAGGCCGCCGAGAGCCTGGAGTGGATGCCCGGCACCAACGAGCAGGTGCTGCACTTCGGCCGTCCGGGCGGCTGGCGTTCGGTGACCAACTTCGGGCCGCGCGCCGTCCCGCTGCCGCACGGCACCGTGATCGTGGCCAGCGCCCCGCTGCAGGCCGGCCTGCTCCCCGCCGACACCACCGCGTGGGTCATCCCGGGCCGCTAGGCCCGGCAGCTAGCCCCGACCCCCGCCGATCACCGCGTCGGCGTGGCCGGTATTGATGACCCGCTCCGGTGAGATACCGAACTTCTCGGCCCGCACCGTCCCGTTCCCGAGCCAGTCGAGCTGGCCGGGCGCATGCGCGTCGGTGTCGATTGCGAACCGGCAGCCCACTTCGGCGGCCAGGCCCAGCAGCCGGTCCGGCGGATCCATCCGCTCGGGCCGGCAGTTGATCTCCACCGCGACACCGTGCTCAAGGCAGGCCCCGAACACCGCCGCCGGATCGAACACCGACTCCGGCCGGCGTCCCCGCCCGCCGCCGAGCAGTCGGCCCGTGCAGTGCCCGAGCACATCGGTATGCGGGTTGCGGATCGCCGCCACCATCCGCGTGGTCATCGGCCCGGCGGGCATCCGCAGCACGGAGTGCACGCTGGCCACCACCACGTCCAGCCGGGCCAGCAGGTCATCGCGCTGGTCCAGCGAGCCGTCCTCGAGGATGTCGACCTCGATCCCGGTCAGGATCCGGAACGGCGCCAGTTCCGCGTTCAGCGTCTCGACCAGCTCGAGCTGGGCCTCCAGCCGAGCCGCCGAAAGCCCGTTGGCCACCGTCAGCCGCGGCGAGTGATCGGTCAGCGCGATCCACTCATGCCCCAGCGCCCGGGCCGCCTCGGCCATCTCTCGCGGCGGGCTGCCGCCGTCCGACCAGTCCGAGTGCGTGTGGCAGTCGCCGCGCAGCGCATCGCGCATCGGGTCCCGCGCCGGCGCGGGCTGCTCATCGAGCAGCCGGGTCAGGTATCCGGGCTGCCGGCCGGCCGCGGCCTCGGCGATGACCTGCGCGGTGGTCGATCCGATCCCCGGCAGCGCGGCCAGCGTGCCGGTCTTCAGCCGCCGTTCTAGCTCGGCCGGGGTTAGTTCATCTACCACCTGCGCGGCCCGCCGGAAGGCCCGGACCCGGTAGGTCGGTGCCCCGCCCCGCTCCAGCTCGAACGCGATCTGCCGCAACGCCTGTCCTGGGTCCACTGATGATCTCTACCCGCGTCGTTTACCTAGCATCCCCGTCAGGTCGGGCACAATTGAGCCTATGCAGGTCGCAATGCTCGGGCCGCTGGAGGTGCGTACCGACGGCGACCCGTCCGAGATCATCGAGGTGGCCGGGGCCAGGCTGCGCGCGCTGCTGATCATGCTGGCCCTGCACCCCGGTCAGCTGGTCACGTCCGGCCAGCTGATCGACGGCCTGTGGCCGGCGGAGATGCCTGTCGGCGCGCCCAACGCCCTGCAGGCGCTGGTGTCCCGGCTGCGCCGAGCCCTGCCCGGCGCGGTGATCGAGTCCCGCTCGGCCGGATACCAGCTCAAGCTCGACCCGCGCGCGACCGACATCATCCGGTTCGAGGACCTGGCGGCCATCGGCCGCGCCCAGCTGCGCGACGCCCCGGCCGCGGCCGGCCAGACGCTGCGCCAGGCCCTGGTCCTGTGGCGCGGCCCGGCGCTGGCCGACGTGGCCGACACCGACTTCGGCCGGGCCGCGATCGCCCGGCTCGACGAACTGCGGCTGACCGCCATCGAGTATCGCATCGACGCCGATTTGCGGACCGGGAACACCGCCTCGCTGGTCGCCGAGCTCGAGGGCCTGGTCACCGCCCACCCGATGCGCGAGCCGCTGGCCGCCCGGCTGATGCGCGCGCTGCACGCCACCGGGCAGCGCGGCGCGGCGCTGGAGGTCTACGAGCAGACCCGCAAGCGCCTGGTCAACCAGCTCGGCGTGGAACCATCGGCCGAACTGGCCGCCCTGCACCTGGACATCCTGCGCGACGAGCCACTCGCCGAATCCGCCCGGCCCGCCGCCCCCAGGCCGGTCATCAACCACACCAGCGCGGCGAACACCAACCTGCGCACCGAGCTGACCAGTTTCGTCGGCCGCGACGCTGAGCTTCGGCAGGTGGCTGAGCTCTTGGGTGCGTACCGTCTGGTCACGCTGACCGGCCCGGGCGGTGCGGGCAAGACGCGGCTGGCCGTCGAGGCGCCGGGCCGAACTGTCCGCCATGCCCGACGGGTGTGGCTGGTCGAGCTGGCCCCGGTCACTGACCCAGCCGACGTCATCTCCGCGGTCCTGTCCGCGCTCGGCCTGCGCGAGCAGGTGCTGGTCTCCGCGACCCGGACGCGCCGCCTGACGCCCGAGGCGCCGCTGCCCTCCGACGAGCTGGGCCGTCTGCTGTCCGCCCTGGCCGCCAAGCGGGCGCTCCTGGTCCTGGACAACTGTGAGCACCTGATCACGGCGGCCGCGGCCGTGACCGACCGCATCCTGGCCGCCTGCCCGCAGGTCCTCATCCTGACCACCAGCCGCGAGCCCCTGAACATCACCGGCGAAGCCCTGTGGACCGTAGGTCCGCTGGCCCTGCCGCCAGATCCCGCCGCAACGTCTAATTCTGCCGAACGGGCCGTGGTGCAAGACTCCGCCGCAGTGCGCCTGCTTACCCAGCGGGCGCGGGCCGTGGTACCGGGTTTCGCGGTCACGGCGGACAACGCCGCGGCCGTGGCCGCCATCTGCCGGGCCCTGGACGGCATGCCGCTGGCCATCGAGCTGGCCGCCGCCCGGCTGCGCACCATGGCTCCGGAACAGGTCGCCGCCCGGCTGGGTGACCGGTTCGCCCTGCTGAGCAGCGGAAGCCGCACCGCGATGCCACGCCATCAGACGCTGCGCGCGGTGGTGGACTGGAGCTGGGACCTGCTCGACGACGCCGAACGCGCGCTGTGGCGCCGCTTCTCGGTCTTCACCGGCGGCGCCACGCTGGAGGCGGCCGAGCAGGTCTGCTCCGGCTCCGGCCTGCGGGCCGACCAGATCCTGGACCTGCTGACCGCGCTGGCCGACAAGTCGCTGCTGACCGTGCGCCACGATCCGCCCCGGTACTGGATGCTCGAGATCATCCGGGCCTACGGCCAGGAACGGCTGATCGAGGCGGGGGAGCAGGACGATATCCGCGAAGCGCACGCCCAGTACTTCACCCGGCTGGCCGAAGCGAGCCAGGAGCACCTGCTCCGCGCGGAGCAGCTGGACTGGCTGCGCAGCCTGACGCCGGACCAGGACAACCTGCACGCCGCGCTGCGCGGCGCGGTCGCGGCCGCCGACGGCCCGGCCGCCGTGCGGCTGGCCGCCGCGCTCGGCTGGTACTGGTTCCTGCGCGGAATGAAGCTCGAAGGCACCGAACTGATCGCCGAGGCCCTCGCCGTCCCGGGTGCCGTGGACCGCGCCGACCCGGAGTACCTGACCATGGCCTACACCATGGGTGCGCTGCTGATCGCCGACACGCCGCGGCAAGCTAGCGGGTTCGACTGGCTCGACCGGGCCGCCGCGCTGGCCGCGCAGATACCCGATCCGGTCAACCCGCTCATGCCGCTGATCGGCCCGCTGGCCACGCTGTTCGCCGGGGCCGACCCGGCGCGCGCTCCAGCGCAGCCCGAGATCTTCGACGAGGCAGTCGGCAGTCCGAACCCGTGGGCAGCGTCACTGGGCCGGATCCTTCGTGCGCACACCACGCTCAACTGCGGCGGCGGCCACGGCCAGGCGGAAGCGGATTTCCGTGCCGCGGCGGACACCTTGGCCCAGGTAGGGGAGCGCTGGGGCCAGGCGGTCGCCCTGGGCGGCCTGGCCATGCTGGAAAGCTGGCAGGGCGAACACGCCGCCGCGGTGGGCCATTACCGGCAGGCCAGCGGACTCGTCGCGGCTTTCGGGAGCACCGAGGACGAGGTGCAGTTCCGCTTGTTCATGGTCCGGGCCCTCTGGCTGGCGGGCGAGCACGAGGCGGCTCGAGCCGAGCTGGCCGGAGCGCTGCCCGACGCGGAGCGGCTCGGCCTGCCCGAGCTCCGCACCTTGGCCGCGTACGCGGCCGGCGATCTGGATCGCCTGGACGGGCGGCCCGAAGCCGCGCGCCAGGCCCTGCTCCGGGCGGTCGACCTGGCCGCCCCGACGGAGGTCGCCCCGCAACTTCGCGCCGTGACCGCGACCGGGCTCGGCTACCTCGCGGGCGCCGCGGGTGACCTGGCCGCGGCTCGTGAGTGGCACGAACAGGCGCTGGCCGCCGCCCGATTCACCGCTGACGCGCCGGTGATCGCCGGGACCTTGGCTGGACTGGCCGACCTGGCCCTACGCGAAGGCGATGCGGAGCGTGCCGCCGAGCTGCTCGGAGCCGGTTTCGCGATTCGGGGATCCACGGACCGTTCGGTCCCTGATGAGGAAAGGGTCGCCGCCCAGGCACGGTCCGTGCTCGGCGATACCGCCTACGGCCAGGCATACCAAAGCGGCCAGCGCGTCACTGTCGACACGCTGGCCGCGTTGGTCCCGGTCACACCCGGCGCTTGAACGCCCGCACCGCGAGCGGCGCGAACACCGCGGTGAACGCCACCGCGTAGAGCAGGGACTCGATCACCGGCCGGCCGACCGGGCCGGAGACCATCAGCCCGCGCACCGCGTCGGAGATCAGCGAGACCGGGTTGGCCTTGGACCAGGCCTGCAGCCAGCCCGGCATCGAGGCGGTCTTGACGAACGCGTCGCTGGTGAACGTGATCGGGAACAGCACCACGAAGCCGAAGATCTGCACCTTCTCGGGGTTGGCCGCGAGCATCGAGACCAGGACCAGCGCCCACGAGATGGCCAGCGTGCTGACCAGGACCAAGGCGGTGGCGCCGAGGATGCCGAGCGGGCTGGTGCCGATCCGGAAACCCAGGACGTACCCGATGCCCAGCAGCATGGCGATGGCCCAGGTCTGCTTGGCCAGGTCGGCCAGGATGCGTCCGGCCAGCGGCGCGAACCTGGCGATGGGCAGCGACCGCAGCCGGTCGAAGAACCCTTCCTTCAGGTCGGTAGACAGCCCGGTGGCCGTGTTCAGCGTGGTGAACAGCGAGTTCTGCACGATGATGCCGGGCAGCGCGAACATCAGGTACGCGTGCGGCGAGCCCCCGATTGCGCCGCCGAAGACGTACGTGAACAAGAGCAGGAACATCACCGGCTGGACGCTGAAGTCGATCAGCTCGAGCGGGTTGTGCCTGATCTGCACGAGCGTCCGCCAAGCCAGCGAGAACGTCTGCCGCAGCCCGTCGATCGGCCCGACCCGCGCGGTCAGCGGCTTCACCACATCCGGATATTCCGAAACCGTAGTATCCATAACCGTGCTTACCGTGGTCATGCTGCCACGCTCCTTTCTGCGTCTTCGGTCCCGGCGCCTTCGGTGTTGGCTTCTTCGGCCGGCGGCCGGTCAGCGACAGGAACACCTCGTCCAGGCTCGATCCGCGCAGGGTGAGCTCGGCGACCAAGATGCCCTCGTCGTCCAGCCGCCGCACTACGGCGGGCATGAGCCGCTCGTCGCTGACCGGCGCGGTCACCGTGGTGTTGGTGACTTCTGGTTCGGCGTCGGTGATCGCGCCCACGGTGGCCACCACGGCCGGCACGTCGGCCGGGCGGGCGGGCCGCACGGCCAGGGTGAGCGCACCGGTGCGGGCCTTAAGCGCTTCCGGCGTTCCGGTGGCGATCACCGTGCCGTGATCGACGACGGCGATCTCGCTGGCCAGCTGGTCCGCCTCTTCCAGGTACTGGGTGGTGAGCAGAACCGTGACCCCGCTCGCGGTCAGGCCGCGGACCACGTCCCACATCTCGTTGCGGCTGCGCGGGTCCAGGCCGGTGGTCGGCTCGTCCAGGAACAGCACCCGCGGCCGGGTGACCAGGCTGGCGGCCAGGTCCAGCCGTCGGCGCATGCCGCCGGAGTAGGTCTTGGCCGCGCGGTCCGCGGCGTCGTCGAGCCGGAACGTGGCCAGCAGATCGCGCGCCCGGACCCGGGACTCGGGCCGCGACAGGCCGGTCAGCCGGCCGATGAGGATGAGGTTCTCCAGCCCGGTGAGTGTCTCGTCCACCGAGGCGTACTGCCCGGTCAGCCCGATCAGCTGCCGGACCTGATGTGCGTGCGTAACCACGTCGTGCCCGCAGATTGCCGCGTGCCCGCCGTCGGGGCTCAGCAGCGTGGCCATGATCCGCACCGCGGTGGTCTTTCCTGCGCCGTTCGGGCCCAGGAGGCCGAATACCGAGCCGGTGCGCACGGCCAGGTCGATCTCGTCCAGTGCGACGGTCTGCCCGAACCGCTTGACCAGCCCTTCGGCAACGATTGAGTAAGTCATGGTCCTACCGTGCCGCCAGGTCCTGACAGGCCGCCGAGACGCGGCTGACACGGCTTACCGGGCGCTGACATCAGGCTGATACGCCCGCCCGGTGCGATAGCTTCAGGTCATGTTTCATGTGGATTCCGAGGTCGGCCGGCTGCGGCAGGTGATCCTGCACCGCCCCGGCCTCGAGCTCAAGCGCCTGACCCCGGACAACGCCGCTGACCTGCTGTTCGACGACGTGCTTTGGGTGAGCCGCGCGCAGGACGAGCACGACGCGTTCGCCGGGGTGCTGCGCTCGCGCGGCGTGGTGGTCCACTACTACGGCGACCTGCTCACCCAGACCCTGGAAATCCCGGCGGCCCGCGAGTACATCCTGGACCGAGTGTTCGACTCACGCCGGCACGGGCCGCTGGCCGCCGCCACCCTCCGAGCCTCGATGGCCGGGCTGGACTCGGCCCTCCTGGCCGCGTACCTGGGCGGCGGGATCACCAAGCGCGAGATCGCCGAGCTCGGCCCGGAGCCTAAGAGCATCGCGTTCCATTCGCTCGATCCGGACGGCTTCGTCCTCGCCCCGCTGCCGAACCTGCTCTACCAGCGCGACACGTCCTGCTGGATCTACGGCGGCGTCTCGATCAACGCGATGCGCAGGCCGGCCCGGATCGGGGAGACCGTCACCTACGAGGCGATATACCAATGGCACCCGATGTTCGCCGCGGCCGATTTCGACGTGTGGTACCAGGGCTCCGACGCCGCGCCCGCCACCATCGAGGGCGGCGACATCCTGGTCATCGGGGACGGGGCGGTGCTGGTCGGGATGAGCGAGCGGACCACTCCGCAGGCCGTCGAGGTGCTCGCCCACCGGCTGTTCGAGGCCGGGGCCGCCCGGTGCCTGGTCGCGATCGACATGCCCAAGACCCGTGCCTTCATGCACCTGGACACCCTGCTGACCATGGCGGACCACGGCGTGTTCACCAAGTACGCCGGGATGGGCATGCTGCCGTCCTACACGGTCGAGCCGGGCGCCACCGGCGCCGAGCTCAAGGTCACCGATCACCCGCCGGAGGACATGCACCGGGCCATCGCCGCCGCGCTGGACCGGTCCGAGATCACAGTCCTGACGCCGGTCCAGGACGTCCATTCCGCGCAGCGCGAGCAGTGGGACGACGGCTGCAACGTGCTGGCCGTCGAGCCGGGAGTGGTCGTCGCCTACGAGCGGAACGTGACCACCAACGCCTACCTGGAGAATCACGGCATCGAGGTGCTCACCGTTCCCGGCGGCGAACTCGGCCGCGGCCGGGGCGGCCCCCGCTGCATGAGCTGCCCCATCGAACGCGACGCCTGACCCCGCCAGCGGTCACCCCTACACGGCCCCGAGGCCTCTCGCCCCCGAGCCACCTCGGCTCGAGTCACCTCCCGCAAACCCCACCCGCCCCGCAAACCTCCCATTCCATCGGTGCCGTTGAGTTTGGGAGCGGGGACTGGGTTAGGTGCGGACGGGGCGGTAATGGGCCGGGTGCGGACGGTAGCCGGCCAGGCCGGCGGCGGCCTGCCGCATGCCGTCGCTGCGGATGGCGGCGGTGAAGTCCTCGGCGCTGGCCCAGTGGGCGACGTTCACGAACTGGAACTCGGCGTCGGGCGCGAGCGCCTGGTGC
This sequence comes from uncultured Actinomycetes bacterium, assembly GCA_963787645.1. Taxonomy (GTDB): domain Bacteria; phylum Actinomycetota; class Actinomycetes; order Streptosporangiales; family Streptosporangiaceae; genus Palsa-504. The sequence goes on from CAWBDS010000002.1 coordinate 1,050,459, forward strand.
AGGGCCGTGTCGATGTAGCCGGGCTGCGTCTCCAGATAGTCACGAGTCTTCTCCCAGGCGGCGATGAACTTCTCCGCGTCCGCCGCCGGCACCTCGAACGAGTTGATCAGGGTTACTGCCTCGGTCATGCCCCGAACCTAGCCGATTAGCATGAGGCCATGAGCAGCAGCCGGATGCCCGCTGTGTACCTGAGCCATGGCGCGCCGCCGCTGGCCGACGACCCGATCTGGCCGGGGGAGCTGTCCGCCTGGTCGGCCGCCCTGCCCCGGCCCGAGTCGATCCTGGTCGTCTCGGCGCACTGGGAGAACGCCCCCACCTCGGTAAGCGCGACCCGCACGGTCCCGTTGTACTACGACTTCTGGGGCTTCCCCCGGCACTACTACCAGGTCACCTATCCGGCGCCGGGCGCGCCGGCCCTGGCCGAGGCGGTCCGCAAGCTGCTCGGCGGACACGTGCACGAGCACGCCGACCGGGGCCTGGACCACGGCGCGTACGTGCCGCTGGTGGAGATGTACCCGCGGGCCGACGTACCGGTCATCCAGCTGTCCATGCCTACCTTGGACCCGCGAGAGCTGATGGACCTGGGCCGTAAGCTCGCGCCGCTGCGCGACGAGGGCGTGCTGATCATGGGCAGCGGGTTCTTCACGCACAACCTGCGCGAGTTCGCCTTCGAGGGGCCGGTACCGGATTGGTCGCGTGATTTCGACGAGTGGGGCCGTGACGCGCTGGCCGACGGCAACGTGGACGCGCTGCTCGACTTCACCCATAAGGCCCCGGCCGCGCACACCGCACATCCCCGCACCGAGCATTTCGCCCCGCTGTTCGTCACCCTCGGGGCCGGGGAGTCCGATCTGGCCGCGGAGCGTCCGGTGATAGAAGGCTTCTGGGGTGGCCTGGCCAAACGGTCGTTCCAACTGGGCTAAGGGTCACAGACTGAGACACGTGATCTTAGGGTCTGTCGGCACCCCTGCTGACCGCTTATGGTCTAGACATGACCACGAACGACACGCTGCGCGTAACCGACTCACGCACCGGCCGCAGCTATGAGCTCCCTATCGTCGACGGCGCTATCCGTGCCATCGACCTACGGCAGATCAAGATCTCCGAAGACGACTTCGGGCTGCTCTCCTACGATCCGGCCTTTCAGAACACCGCGAGCTGTCGCAGTGCCATCACCTTCATCGACGGTGACAAGGGCATCCTCCGCTACCGCGGCTACCCGATCGATGAACTAGCCAAGCACGCCTCCTTCCTGGATGTGGCCTGGCTCTTGCTGAACGGCGACTTGCCGGACAAGAGCCAGTCGACCGCCTGGGCCCACGAGATCTCCCACCACACCTTCGTGCACGAGAACGTGAAGAAGTTCATCGACGGCTTCCATCATGACGCCCACCCGATGGGGATCCTGGTCAGCACGCTGGCCGCGTTGTCCACGTTCTACCCCGAAGCGAAGGCGGTCCACGACAAGGACGTCCAGCAGAAGCAGGTCGTGCGGCTGATCGCCAAGATGCCCACGCTCGCGGCCTTCGCCTACCGGCACGCGCGCGGCCTGCCCTACGCCTATCCGGACGACGACCTGTCGTACGCGGGCAACTTCCTGAACATGATGGACCGGATGACCGAGCCCAAGTACAGCCCGGATCCCATCCTCGAGCATGCCCTGGACGTGCTGTTCATCCTGCACGCCGACCACGAGCAGAACTGCTCCACCAACGCGATGCGCAGTGTGGCCAGCTCGCAGACCGACCCGTACTCGGCGGCCGCCGCGGCCGCGGCGGCGCTGTACGGCCCGCTGCACGGCGGCGCGAACGAGCAGGTGCTGACCATGCTGCGCGAGATCGGCTCGGTCGACAACGTGCCCGCCTACATCGCCCGGGTCAAGGCCGGGGAGCTACGGCTGATGGGGTTCGGCCACCGGGTGTACAAGAACTACGACCCGCGCGCCACGATCATCAAGGGCGTCGCGGACGAGGTGTTCGAGGTCACCGGGCGCAACCCGCTGCTGGACATCGCGCTCGAGCTGGAGCGGATCGCGCTCGAGGACGACTACTTCATCAGCCACAAGCTGTACCCGAACGTGGACTTCTACTCGGGCATCATCTACCAGGCCATGGGCTTCCCGGTGGCGATGTTCCCGGTCCTGTTCGCGATCGGGCGCATGCCCGGCTGGCTGGCGCACTGGCTGGAGGGGTCGGCCGACTCGGAGCAGAAGATCGCCCGGCCGCGGCAGATCTACGTCGGTGAGACCATGCGCCACCTGGACGGCGAGGGGGAGGACGCCTGACCGGGCCCGCTACCGGGCTGGACCTGCCGCCCGGTTCGCTGTTCGGGCTGGCCAACCTGCCCTACGGCGTGTTCTCAACGGGTGACCGGTCCCCGCGCGTCGGGGTCCGGATCGGCGACTCGGTGCTCGACCTGCTGCCGGTGCTCGGCGAGCAGGTCTTCGCCGAGCCGTCGCTGAACGGGTTCATGGCTCAGGGCCGGGCCCGGTGGCGCGACGTCCGGGCCCGGCTCACCGAGCTGCTGACCGAGCCGCGGCACTGGGCCACGGTGCGGCCCGCGCTGCATCCGCTGTCCAGCGTCCGCCTGCACCGACCGTTCGACGTGGGCGACTACGTCGACTTCTACGCCAGCGAGAACCATGCGACCAACGTCGGGCAGTTGTTCCGGCCGGGTGGCGCGGCGCTGCTGCCCAACTGGAAGTACCTGCCGGTCGGGTACCACGGGCGTTCGGGCACCGTGCTGCTCTCCGGCACGCCGGTCACCCGCCCGCGCGGGCAGCGCCCCGGCGACGGCGCTCCGACGTTCGGTCCGTCGCGTCGGCTGGACTTCGAGGCCGAGGTCGGCTTCGTGATCGGTGTCGGTTCCGAGCTGGGCTCGTCCCTCACGGTTGAGGAGTTCGCGGACCACGTGTTCGGCGTGTTCCTGGTCAACGACTGGTCGGCCCGCGACATCCAGGCCTGGGAGTTCCAGCCGCTCGGCCCGTTCTTGGCCAAGTCGTTCGCCACGTCGATCTCGCCCTGGATCGTGCCCCTCGAGGCGCTCGCGCAGGCCCAGGTCCGCCCGCCGCCGCAGGATCCGGACCCGCTGCCCTACCTGGCCGGCCGCGATAACTGGGGTCTCGACCTCGCGCTCGAGGTCAGGTTGAACGGCCAGGTGCTATCCCGGCCGCCGTTCGCCACCATGTACTGGACCCCCGCCCAGATGCTGGCCCACCTGACCGTGAACGGAGCCTCCACCCGGACCGGGGACTTCTATGCCTCCGGCACGGTCAGCGGCCCGGACCGCGACCAGCGCGGCTGTCTCCTGGAGCTGAGCTGGGGCGGCGCGGAGCCGGTCAAGCTACCCGACGGCTCCGTACGGTCCTTCCTGGAAGACGGCGACGAGCTCACCATCACGGCCACCGCCCCCGCCCCCGACGGCACCCGCGTCGGCTTCGGCGATGTAACCGGCCGCGTGATCCCCGCTCCGCCGCCAAGCCCCCAATAACCGTTCCCGCCACCAATATCTCACTACCCGTCCCGCCAATTGCCGCCGCCCGTGCACCAATACCAAGACCGTGGGTCGTTACCCATGCCATAGCGATAGTTTTGGCCCACGATCATGACGCGGCCTTGCTTCGTGACCGGGATAACGGTCCACGATGACGGCTGGCTAGCTAGAGCCAGCGGTTGATTCGGAGGACGTTACCCCACCGGGTCCGGAATTCCGATTCGCCCAGCAGCCTGAGCCCGCGGCTGCGGCCCAAGGAAAGACCGACCAGCAAGCCGATCACGATGAGTAGCAGCATGAGCCCATCGGAGGACCCGAAATGTCCATGGCCGAAAAGCGCCGGCAGCAGACCCGACGCGATCAGGGCGACGACGAACAAGGCGATGCGCCCTAGCTCGCCGAGGATCCAGCCCAGTACGCAGACGATCATGATGCCGTACCAGAACGCATGGCCACTGCTCGTCAGCGGCACCGAAGCCGGGGCCTGCGCGCCTGCGCTCGTAAGAATAAACCCCCCCATAACATGAACATCGCACGCGATCGTGGGCAAAGCAAGACCGTGAATTCCCTTGAATAATCTCCCATTTCAGTTGGAGAGGTCGCGCAGCGATACGTAGGCATTCCTGAGGATGGTGTTACCAGTTTTATTTCTGGGACGCGCCGTCGGACACCCATTGGCGGAGTTTCTTGCGGTCGAGCTTGCCGACGCTGGTCAGGGGAATGGCTGGCACGATGGTGATCTGCCGCGGATACTTGTTTGCCGCCAGGTGCTGGCGGGCGTACTCGCTGAGTTCTGCCACGGTGGCCGAAGCGTCCGGCCGCAGGGACACGAACGCCACCACTTCCTCACCGAGCCGGGCGTCCGGCCGTCCCACCACCCCGGCCAGCGCCACCGCCGGGTGCGTCACCAGTGCCTCCTCCACGTCCCGGGGGAACACGTTGAACCCGCCCCGCAGGATCAGGTCCTTCTTGCGGTCCACCACGTACAGGTAGCCGTCGGCGTCCATGTGCCCGATGTCGCCGGTGTGCAGCCAGTCGCCCGCCAGCACGGTAGCCGCGGACTCCGGGGCGTGCCAGTACCCGCCCATCACGCCCGGCGAGCGCACGCAGATCTCGCCGTCCTGGCCCGCGCCCAGCACCGCGCCGCCGTCGTCCTGGATGGACACCTCGCAGCCGGCCACCGGCAACCCGACGCTGCCGACCCGGCGCGCGCCGTACGGGTTGGCCGAGATCAGCGTGGCCGACTCCGTGCACCCGTAGCCCTCGTAGATCATCGCGCTCGGGACCCGGGCCTCGAACTCCCGCCGGACCTCCTCGGGCAGCGGCGCCGCCCCGGAGGAAATGGCGGTCAGCGCGGACAGGTCGGCCTCCTCCAGCGGCTGGCCGAGCAGCATCTGGATCATCGACGGCACCAGCGCGCTGCCCTGCGCCCGGTGTTCGGCGGCCAGCTTCAGCCAGCCCGCCGGGTCGAACCAGCGCATCAGGATGGTCCGCGCCACCTCGTCCCGGTGGAACCCGCCGCAGAAGACCAGGAGCCCGTAGGCGTGCGCCAGGGGGAGCGGCAGCACCGAGATGTCCACGTTGGCCCGCACTGAGCTCTGGTGCGCCGCCCAGCCGCACCAGAACAGGTTCGCATGGGTTAGCGGAACGCCCTTGGACCTGCCGGTCGTCCCGCCGGTGTACAACAGGGCGGCAAGGTCGGCCCCGGACCGGTCCGCGATGGATCCCGGCGCGGCCGCTTCTACGTGCGCGAAGTCGAGCACGGGCACGCCCGAGCCGGCCGCACCCCCGGGGACCACGACGAACCGCACGGACGGCGCTCCGCCCAGGGCGGCGGACACCTTGGGCAGGAACTCCGCGGTGGTCACCACGCCGACCGCGCCCGAGTCGACCAGCGCGGCGCGCAGTTCGTCCTCGCTCACCAGGAAGATCAGCGGCGTCACCACCGCCCCGGCGCGCCACGCGGCGCTATAGGTGATGAGCACCTCCGGGCAGTTGGCCATCAGCACGACCAGCCGGTCTCCGGGCCGGACGCCGAGGTCGGTCAGTCCGGTCGCGAACCTGGCCGCTCGGCTGGCCAGCGAGCCGGACGAATGCCACCGGCCCTCGTAGTACAGCGAGTCGTGGTCGCCTTGCCGCTCCAGGGCCAGCTCGGCCTGGCGGGCCAGGTTCTCCGCACTCATGTCCACCCTCACTCACCCGGCCGAGCCGGGCCGCTCACACCCGGACCGCTCACGCCAGGTTGATCTCGAAGTACGCGCCCTGATCATCGTGGAGGATCCGGGCCGAACCAGTCCAGCCGGCAAAACCGCCCGTGCCGGTACCCGGCACGATGTAACCGAACCACGAGCTGGGATCGGACTCCAGCCCGCCGTGCTGGACGGTCACCGAGCCCTCGCGGCCGTCGTCGGTGCGTCCGGTGATCCGCTCGGTAGCCACGTAGGAGCGGGAGCCCTCCTCGGTCCCGGCGGACATGAACACTGTGGTGGCGTGCCCGGTGATCCCGGCGGTGAAGGTCTTGGCGAACACCAGCAGCCCGAACCAGTCCGCCTCCAGCCCGGTCACCTGCCGGGGCTCGGCGCCGTCCACTTTGAAGCGGGCGATCAAGGTCATCGTTTCCTCCTGCGCGGATGGGCCTCCGACGATAGCGGACGCCGGACCCCCGGCCCTTCCGCCTCCCGCCCGGGCGGGTTAGGGTCGCGCTCATGGTGACCGAGACGGAATTCGACCAGCTGCTCGACGTGGTGCGCGGGTTCATCCGGCGCGAGGTGATGCCCGCCGAGGCGGCCATCGACGAAACCGACGAGATCCCCGCCCGGCTCATCGAGCAGGCCAAGGAGATGGGCCTGTACGGGTACGCCCTGCCCGCCGAGTACGGCGGTCTCGGCCTGTCCGTGAGCCAGCAGGCGCGGCTGACCATCGAGCTCGGCTACACCTGCCCGGCGTTCCGGTCCCTGTTCGGCACCAACAACGGGATCGCCGGGCAGGTCCTGGTGCTGGCCGGGACCGAATCCCAGCGCAAGAAGTGGCTACCCCGGCTGGCCTCCGGTGAGGTCGTGGCCTCCTTCGCCCTGACCGAGCCCGACGCCGGATCCGACCCGAGCCGGCTGGTCACCACCGCGCGAACAGAAGAGGACAGCTGGGTCATCGACGGGCTCAAGCGCTACATCACCAACGCCCCGGCCGCGGACGCGTTCATGGTGTTCGCGCGGACCGACCCGGATGCTCCGCCCGGCAAGGGCATCGGCGTGTTCATCGTGCCCGCCCGGACCCCGGGCCTGACCGTGGCCGCCCGGGACCACAAGATGGGCCAGGCCGGCGCCTGGACCGCCGACGTCGCGTTCGCCGGGGTCCGGGTTCCCGCCGACGCGCTGGTTGGCGAGGCGGCCCAGGCCGGCTACGCCACGGCCATGCGGAGCCTGGCCCACGGCCGGCTGGTCATCGCCGCCATGTGCGTCGGCGTGGCCGCGCGCCTGATCGACGAGAGCGTCTCCTACGCCAAGGAACGCACCCAAGGCGGCCACCGGATCGGCGAATATCAGCTGGTCCAGGCCATGCTGGCCGACTCCCACACCGAGTACCTGGCCGCCCGGTCCCTAGTCCTGGACGCGGCTGCCCAGTACGACGCGGGCACCGACCAGCGCCTGGTTCCGTCGGCCGCCAAGTACTTCGCCAGCGAGGCCGTGGGCCGGATCGCCGACCGGGCCGTGCAGATCCACGGCGGCTCGGGCTACATCCGCGGCATCCCGGTCGAGCGCCTGTACCGTGACGTCCGCCTGTTCCGGATCTACGAGGGCACCAGCCAGATCCAGCAGCTGGTCATCGCCCGCGAACTGCTCCGCTGAAGCTGTCGATCCGGGCGCGGGCCGTTCGTATGGGAGGTGAAAGCCGGCACGGGGCCGGCGCAACCCGAGGAGGAACGGGGCAATGACGAGGATCGTGGTTACCGAGTTCGTGTCGCTGGACGGGGTCATGGAAGAGCCCCGGTGGACCTTCGACTTCGACCGCGGGACGGAAGGCGACCAGTTCAAGTACGAGGAGCTGTTCGACGCTGAGGCCCTCCTGCTCGGCCGGGTCACCTACCAGGGCTTCGCCGCCGCGTGGCCGGGCATGGGCCACGACGACTTCGGCCAGCGGATGAACAGCATCCGCAAGTACGTGGTATCGGGCACCCTGACCGACGCCGAGGCCACGTGGGGCCCGACCACCGTGCTGCGCGGCGGCGACGTGGCCGCCGAGATCGCGGCGCTCAAGGCTCAGCCGGGCGAGGGCAACCTGCTGGTCGAAGGGAGCGCGCAGCTGGTCCACGCGCTGGCCAGGCACGGGCTGGTCGACGAGTACCGCCTGATGGTGTTCCCGATCATCTTGGGCCAGGGCAAGCGCGCCTTCCCGGACGCCATGCCCGCCCCGGCCAAGCTCGCCATCACCAACTCGCGCACCGTCGGCTCGGGCGTCCTGGTGCTGAACCTGACCCCCGAGAAGGCCTGAACGAACAAGGCCTGAACGAACGCGGGATCAGCGGTTATGCTGCCTGAACCAGGCCATGAGCAGGGACCCGGCGCCCTGACCGGGTTGCGGTTCGGCCTGGGACAGGCAGCTCCAGGTCTGGGGGTTGATCGTGGTGGGATCGGCGAGGTTGCCGTCGGATTTGACCAGGTAACCCGGCTGGAGTTGATAGGCGCTGAGGCCGATGCCGCGCGCGGCCAGGAACTGCAGGAACTCCGGAACGGTCGCCGGCGCGTCCGGCCAGCAAGAGCTGCGCTGCCAGGTCGGGTTCACGGTCGGCACCGGTTCGTAGTTGGTCCACTCGCCCACCACCACCGGCGCGACGCCCGTGCTGACCAGGTAGCCGAAGTCGGCCTCCCAGGTGGCCGTGTTCTGCGGGCCCGCCGGATGGTGCACGGCGTACACCACTCCGCTCACGTGGAGCACGGCGCCGTTGCTGACCATCCCGGCCAGCGAATACGAATAGTCCGGGCCCTCTATCCAGAACAGGTTCCGCGCGCCCAGGGTGTTCCGTACGTAGCTGGCCAGCTGGGTCATGCCGAAGGGGTAGAACGCGCCGCCGAAGGAGCCGCCGTCCAGCCACAGCCGCCACTCCTGGGCCTGCGACATGCCGGCCGCGTAGGTCCGCGGCTCGTTGAACAGGTCGAAGATCACCTGGGGGTCGTGGCCGTACAGGCCGGCCAGGTCCCGCCAGAAGACCTCGGTGGCGTACGTCGGTCCATGCTGGCTAGTCCACGTCGCCCGGGGCGCGAACTCAGTGTTGTCGTTCAGCACCACGACCAGATGGTATTGCTCGGCCGTCGAGACATCGGACTCGATCGCGGCCAGGTACGCCCGGTCGAGATGCGTCCCGTCCGGGCGCAGGAGGTTGTCCTGATTTAGCTGCAGCCGGACCGTGTTGGCGCACCAACCGTTGGCCGTGGCCGCGATCATGGCCAGGTCCAGCTTGCGGTCCCGCTGCCAGTACACGCCCTGCAGCCCGGCCACCGTGATCCCGTAGGACACGAACGGCCTTCCGCCGCGCCCCAGCACCCGGGTGCCATGCACGCTGAACGGTCCGACCGCACGGCCGCACGACGAAGCCGACGCCAGAGCCGACGTCGCCGCGCCCGCCGTGGACGCTGCCCCCACGGCCGGCGTCAGCACGGCCAGCGTCAGCACCGAGCCAGCCGCAACCGCCCGCCACCCGAGCCGCCTGGCCGCCCGCGCCACTCCCGCCTCGCCCAAGGAGATCCTCCCCCCTGTCAGTCCTATTGTGCCGGTTATCTCCGCTGGCGGACCCACGCGTTAAGGTCGCTAGTGAACAAGGAGGTCGGCGTGGACTTTGCTGAATCCGCCGAGCACCGGGCGCTCCGGTCGGCGGTGGCCCAGATCGCCGCGGACTTCGGGCCGCGCTACTACGCCGAGCGGGCCGCCGAGCGCCGGCCGTGCGCCGAGCTGTGGAAGGTCTTGGGCGAGGCCGGCTTCATCGGCGTGAACATCCCCGAGGCGTACGGCGGCGGCGGCGGGGGCCTGACCGAGCTGGTCCTGGTCTGCGAGGAGATCGCCGCCGCCGGGACCCCGTTGCTGCTGCTGGTGGTGTCCTCCGCGATCTCAGCCGAGGTGATCACGGAATTCGGCACCGAGGCGCAGCGCAAGACCTGGCTGCCCGGCCTGGCCAGCGGCACCTCCAAGATCGTGTTCGCGATTACCGAGCCGGACGCGGGCTCCAACACGCAGCGGATCTCGACCACGGCCAAGCAGGATGGCTCGGACTGGGTCCTGACCGGGACGAAGTACTACATCTCCGGCGTCGATGAGGCCGACGCGCTGCTGGTGGTCGCGAAGACCAGCCCGGACGCTCTGTCCATCTTCATCGTGCCGGCCGATGCCCCGGGCCTGGAGCGCCGCCTGCTGCCAGTCGACCTGTTGCTCCCGGAGCGGCAGTTCACCCTGCACTTCGACCAGGTCCGCCTGGACCGCAGCGCGCTGGTCGGCGAGGAAGGCGCGGGCTTCCGGCAGGTGTTCCACGGGCTCAACCCGGAACGGATCACCGGGGCCGCGCTGGGCGTCGGGGTGGCCCGCTACGCGCTGAGCGCCGCGGCCCGGTACGCCAATCAGCGCACCGTCTGGTCGCAGCCGATCGGCGCCCACCAGGGCCTGTCCCACCCGCTGGCCAAGGCGAAGATCGAGACCGAGCTCGCCGCACTGATGACGCGCCAGGCCGCCTGGCAGCACGACCACGGCCGGCCCGCGGGCGAAACGGGTGAATCCGCCAACATGGCCAAGTACTCCGCGGGCGAGGCGGCCATCGCCGCGCTCGACGCGGCCATGCAGACTCACGGCGGAAACGGCGTTTCCACCGAGTACGGCCTGATGCCCTACTGGGGCCTGGCGCGGCTACTGCGCATCGCGCCGGTCAGCCGGGAGATGATCCTCAACTTCGTCGCCCAGCACAGCCTGGGCCTGCCCCGGTCGTACTAGAGACGCAGGAGCCCCGATGGACCTCGCCCGTAACCTGATCGGCCGGATCAACGTCGGCGACAGCCTGACCCGTTCCGCCGCGACCCGACCTGACCAGCTCGCGGTCGTCGACGGCAACCGCCGTCTCACCTATAAAACCTTCAACGCGTACGTCAACCGGGTCGCGCACGGCCTGGCCGGGCTGGGGTATGAGCGCGGCGCCGCGCTGGCCCTGGCTTCGGGCAACAGCGCGGACTTCCTGGCCGTCTACTACGCGTGCGCCAAGCTCGGCGTGGTCTGCGTGCCGATCAACCTGGGCTGGCGGCCGGACGAGGTGGCGTACGTGCTCGGCCACTCACGGGCGCGCGGCATCGTGGTCGAGACCCAGCTGGTGGCCGCCATGCGGGACGCCATCGCCCAGGTCCCCGAGGTCCTGGACGTGATCGTCGCGCCCGGCATCCAGAACAGCTACGAAGCCGAGCCCGCCGACCGGGCTGGGCCACCCTGGAGGCGCTCAGCGACCACGACCGCGCCGTCGAGCCCGAGCGCGAAGTGGACGATCGCGATCCGCTGAGTTACCTGTACACCTCGGGCACCACGTCGTTCCCGAAGGGCGTGGTCGGCTCCCACCTGGCCATCTACCTGGAATCGATGTCCGGCGCGCTGGACTCCGGGTGGAATGCCAGCGACCGGTTCGCCGCGATGATGCCGATGTTCCACACCGCGCAGCTCAACGCGTTCTGCACCCCGGCGATCATGGCCGGCGCGACGATCTACGTGCTGCGCGGCTTCGAGCCTGCCGCCCTGCTCGACCTGATCGAGCGCGAGCAGATCACCCAGATCTTCGGGCTGCCCATGATGTACCGCGCCATGCTCGACCACGACGGCTTCACCGAAACCAACGTGAAAAGCTTGCGCCGGGCGGTCTACGCCATGGCGCCGATGCCCGACGACCTGATCGAACGCTGCCTGACCGGGTTCGGCTGTGACTTCGCGCTGCTGTTCGGGCAGACCGAGATGAGCCCGATCACCACGCTGTTCCGGCCTGAGCATCAGCTGTCCCACATCGGTGCGGTGGGCACCCCGCTGATCGGCGTGCAGGTGGCGATCATGAGCCCGGGCGGCGACCTGCTGCCGGCCGGCGAGACCGGCGAGATCGTCTACCGGGGCCCGAGCACCATGTCCGGCTACCTGTACGACGAGGAGGCCTCCGACCAGGCGTTCGCCTACGGCTGGTTCCACTCCGGTGACGTGGGCCGGTTCGACGAGGACGGCGTGCTGTGGTTCACCGACCGGTACAAGGACGTGATCAAGACCGGCGGGGAGAACGTCGCCTCGATCGAGGTCGAGAAGGCTGTCTACGCGGCCGACCCGCGGGTCGCGGAGGTGGTCGTGGTCGGCCTGCCGCACCAGCGATGGACCGAGGCGGTCACCGCGTTCGTGGTCCCCAAGCCGGGCCAGGAAATCGACGCCGCCGAGCTGATCGCGGCGGTGAAGGCCAGGCTCGACGGCTTCAAGGTGCCCAAGGCCGTGGTATTCGTTGACCAGCTGCCCAAGACCTCCACGGGCAAGATCCAGAAGAACGTGGTCCGGTCCGCGCACGCGCGCCACTACCAGGGCCAGGAAGGCTGAACCCCGCGTGCCGGTCCTGACCTCTCACGTCGACCCTGCCAGCGAGACCCACCAGGCCAACCGGCGGGCGCAGCTCGCCCTCATAAAGGACCTGGAAGAACAGCTCGAGCTGGCCATCGCCGGTGGCGGGCAGCGCTACCAGCAGCGGCACCGGGACCGAGGAAGGCTGCTGGCCAGGGAGCGGATCGAGCTGCTGCTCGACCCGGACAGCCCGTTCCTGGAGCTGTCCTCGCTGGCCGCGTGGGGCACCGAGTTCACCGTCGGGGCGAGCGTGGTCACCGGCGTCGGCGCGGTTTCCGGGGTCGAGTGCGTGATCATCGCGCACGACCCGACCGTCCGGGGCGGCGCGATGAACCCGTACTCGCTGCGCAAGAGCCTGCGCGCGCTGGAGATCGCGCGGGTCAACCGGCTGCCGGTGATGAACCTGGTCGAGTCGGGCGGCGCCGACCTGCCCACCCAGGCCGACCTGTTCGTGCCGGCCGGGCGGACCTTTCACGAGCTCACCGAGCTGTCCGCACACGGCGTGCCCACGGTGGCCCTGGTGTTCGGCAACTCCACGGCGGGCGGCGCATACGTCCCGGGCATGTGCGACTACGCCGTGCTCGTGGACCGGCAGGCCAAGGTGTTCCTGGGCGGCCCGCCGCTGGTCAAGATGGCTACCGGCGAGGAAACCGACGACGAAGCCCTCGGCGGCACGCTGATGCATTCGCGCACCTCCGGCCTGTCCGACTACTTCGCGGTCGACGAGTACGACGCGATCCGGATCGGCCGCGAGATCATGGCCCGGATCAACTGGCGCAAGCAGGGTCCGCCTCCCGGGCCGGCCGCGAACCCAGATACGACCCCGACGAGATCCTCGGCATCGTGTCTGCCGACGGCAAGGTGCCCTTCGATCCGCGGGAAGTCCTGGCCCGCACCGTGGACGACTCGGACTTCGACGAGTACAAGCCGCTGTACGGCCCCTCGCTGGTCACCGGCTGGGCCCGAATCCACGGCTATCCGGTCGGCGTGCTGGCCAACCACCGCGGCGTGCTGTTCAGCGAGGAGTCGCAGAAGGCCGCCGAGTTCATCCTGCTGGCCAACCAGACCGACACCCCGCTGATCTTCCTGCAGAACACCACCGGGTACATGGTCGGCACCAGCTACGAGCAGGGCGGCATCCTCAAAGACGGCGCCAAGATGATCAACGCGGTGACCAACTCCGAAGTCCCGCACCTGACCATCACCATGGCCTCCTCGTTCGGCGCCGGGAACTACGGCATGTCCGGCCGGTCCTTCGATCCGCGGTTCATCTTCGCCTGGCCCGGCGCCAAGCTCGCCGTGATGGGCGCGGCCCAGCTGGCCGGGGTCCTGTCGATCGTCGGCCGGGCCAGCGCCCAAGCCGCCGGGCGGCCGTTCGACGAGGAGGCGGACCGGGCCCGCACGGCCGCGATCGAGGCCCAGATCGAGGCCGAGTCACACTCTTTCTTCGTCACCGCGCGGCTGTACGACGACGGCATCATCGACCCGCGCGACACCCGCACCGTGCTGGGCCTGACCCTGTCGGCCGTGCACTCCGCCCCCGTCCACGGCCGCCGCGGCTTCGGCGTGTTCCGGATGTGAGGCTAGTGACCCAACAGATCAGCAAGCTCCTGATCGCCAACCGAGGCGAGATCGCGGCCCGCATCATCCGCACCGCGCACATCCTGGGCATCGCCACCGTCGCGGTCTACTCCGACCCCGATGCCGCAGCGCCCTACGTCACCCAAGCCGACGAGGCGGTCCATCTCCCCGGAGCAGCCTCCCAGGATACCTATCTGAACAGCGAGGCGATCATCGCCGCGGCCGCCGCCACCGGGGCCGATGCGGTTCATCCCGGGTACGGCTTCCTGTCCGAGAACGCCGCGTTCGCCCGGGCCTGCACGGACGCGGGCCTGATCTTCGTCGGCCCGTCCCCGGCCACGATCCAGGCCATGGGTGACAAGATCGCGGCTAAGGCCACGATGGCCGCGGCTGGGGTCCCGGTGCTGCCCAGCGGGGACGTGACCGACGCCGCCGCCATCACCGCGGCGGGTGCGCAGATCGGCTTCCCGCTGCTGGTCAAGGCGGCGTTCGGCGGCGGCGGACGCGGCATGCGGCTGGTCGCGGACCCGGCCGGGCTGGAACCGGCGGTCAGCGCGGCGCGCCGCGAGGCGGCCGCGGCGTTCGGCGACGGCACTGTGTTCCTGGAGCGCTACGTCCCGGACCCGCGGCACGTCGAGGTGCAGATCCTCGGCGACACCTACGGCGACGTGGCGCACCTGTTCGAGCGCGAATGCTCGATCCAGCGCCGCTATCAGAAGATCGTCGAGGAGTCCCCATCCCCAGCCGTGGACGACCCGCTCCGTCAGCAGCTAACCGCGGCGGCGGTCACCGCCGGGAAAGCGGTCGGCTACACCGGGGCGGGCACCGTGGAGTTCGTGCTCGACCGCGACGGCTCGTTCTACTTCCTGGAGATGAACACCCGGCTGCAGGTCGAGCATCCGGTGACCGAGGAGGTCACCGGCCTGGACCTGGTGGAACTGCAGCTGCGCATCGCCGAAGGGGAGCCGCTGCCGCCCGAGGTCCACCAGGCCGCGATCACCGGCCACGCCATCGAGGTCCGGCTGTACGCCGAGGACGTCCCCGCGGGGTTCCTGCCCGTCACCGGCACGCTGCACCGCTTCGCGATCCCGTCCGGACCCGGCCTGCGGGTCGATACCGGGTACACGGACGGATCGGCCATCAGCCCGCACTACGACGCGATGCTGGCCAAGGTGATCGCGCACGGACGTACCCGCTCCGACGCCGCCCGCCGGCTGGCCCGGGCCCTGCAGACGGCCGAGATCCACGGGCTCACCACCAACCGCGACCTGCTGGTGGCCATCATGCGCGAGCCCGGTTTCCTGGCCGGCGCCACCGACACCGGCTACCTCATCCGCCACGATCCGGCCGCGCTGGTCGACGCCGAGGCCGGCGCCAAAGCCACGGCCCGGCACGCGCTGGTCGCCGCGCTGGGCCGCCAGGTGGTCAACCGCGCTGCGGCCCCGGTGCTGGGCACCTTGCCCTCGGGCTGGCGCAACGTGTTCTCCGCGCCGCAACGGGTCAGCTACACCGCCGCGGGCCAGCAGTACGACGTCGCCTACCGCGTCCGGCGCGACGGCGTCGAAGCCACGGTGAACGACGTGCCGCTCGGCCACGCGACGCTCCGTGCCGCTGGATCGGACCGCGTCGACCTGGAGGTCGACGGTACGCGCCGCGCCTACCAGGTGCACCGGGTCGGCGCCGAGACCTACGTCGACGGCAGTGACGGGTCCAGCGCCCTGACCGAAGTGCCGCGGTTCGGCGATCCGGAACAGCAGGCGCCCGCCGGCTCGCTGCTCGCCCCGATGCCCGGACTGGTGCGGCGCGTCCTGGTCGAGGTCGGCGCGGCGGTCACCGCGGGCCAGCCGCTGCTCGTGCTCGAGGCCATGAAGATGGAACAGACCGTGGCCGCGCCCGCGGCCGGCGTGGTGGCCGAACTCCGGGCCAAGGCCGGGGAGCAGGTCAGCTCCGGCCAGGTCCTGGCGGTGGTCGAGTTATGCCCGTGGACATGGCGGCGCTGGCCGCGGATCTGGCCGCCGAGTCAGCCATCACCCGGGCCCTGGTCGCCGGCCTGGATGAGCCCGGCTGGCGCACGCCCACGCCAGCGGATGGCTGGGACATCAAGGACCAGATCAGCCACCTGGCCTACTTCGACGAGGTCGCGCTGCACGCCGCGATCCACCCCGGCGAATTCCGCGCCGAACTCACCGCGGCGCCGGACCGCGTCAACCCGGACGCCATCGCCGCCCGCTTCCGCGACCGCACCGGGACGCAGCTCCTGGCCTGGTTCGACACGGCTCGCGCCGAGCTGCTCGGGACCTTCAAGGACCTCGACCCCAAGCAGGCGCTGCCTTGGTTCGGCCCGGACATGAGCGCCGCGTCGTCGCTGACCGCCCGGCTCATGGAGACCTGGGCGCACACCCAGGACATCGCCGACGCCCTCGGCGTGGCCGTCGAGCCCACCGCCCGCCTGCGCCACATCGCCCACATCGGCGTCCTGACCCGCGGCTTCAGCTTCGTCAACCGCGACCTGCCCGTGCCGGAGACCCTGGTCCGGGTCGAGCTGACCGCCCCCGACGGCACCGTGTGGACCTGGGGCCAGCCCGACGCCGCCGAACGCGTCACCGGCCCCGCGCTCGACTTCTGCCTGCTGGTCACCCAGCGCCGGCCCCGCGAGGGCCTCGCCCTGGCCGCCACCGGGCCGAGCGCCCAGGAATGGCTGACCATCGCGCAGGCCTTCGCCCGCCCGGCCCGGGCCGGACTCCCAAAACCCCCAAATTCCCCACACCGTCAGCCGGGCACACACCATGAACCGGCCCGTCCGCGTCGCGAACTGCTCCGGGTTCTACGGTGACCGCTTCAGCGCCGCCCGGGAGATGCTCGACGGCCCCATCGACGTGCTGACCGGCGACTACCTGGCCGAGCTGACCATGCTGATCTTGTGGAAGGCCCGCCGCAAAGACGAAAGCCTCGGCTACGCCACCACCTTCCTGCGCCAGATGCAGGACGTGCTCGCCACCTGTCTGGAGCGCGGCGTCAAGGTGGTAGCCAACGCCGGCGGCCTCAACCCGCAGGGCCTGGTGGCCAAGCTGAAGGAGCTGGCCCCCTGACGCCAAGATCGCCTACCTGACCGGCGACGACCTGGCCCCGGCGCTGCCGGACCTGCGGGCCGAAGGCCACGCGTTCACCAACCTCGACACCGGCCTGCCGCTAGCCAAAGCCGAACTCCCCGTGGTCACCGCCAACGCCTACCTCGGCGGCTGGGGCATCACGGCCGCGCTGGAGGCCGGCGCCGACGTGGTCATCGCCGGCCGGGTCACCGACGCGAGCCTGGTCACCGGGCCCGCCGCCTGGTGGCACGGCTGGCAGCCCGACGACTGGGACGCCCTAGCCGGCGCGGTCGCGGCCGGGCACGTCATCGAGTGCGGTCCGCAGGCCACCGGCGGCAACTACAGTTTCCTGGACCAGATCACCGACCGCCGTCCGCCGGGGTTCCCCCTCGCCGAGGTGGCCGCCGACGGCAGCAGCGTCATCACCAAGCACCCGGACACCGGCGGCCTCGTCTCAACCGGCACCGTCACCGCGCAGCTGCTTTACGAGATCGGTGCGCCCGCCTACCTCAACCCCGACGTAACCGCGCACTTCGACACCATCGACCTCGAGCAGACGGGCCCGGACCGGGTGACGCTGACCGGTACCCGGGGCAGCCCGCCGCCGGATACCACCAAGGTCGCGCTCAACATGCTCGGCGGCTACCGCAACACGATGACCATGGTCATCACCGGCCTGGACGTCGAAGCCAGGGCCGAGCACGCGCAGCAATTGCTGTTCGGCCTGCTCGGCGGCCGGGACCGCTTCGAGGAGGCCGACGTCCGGCTATTGCGCTTCGACCGCCCGGATGCCCCGGTCAACGAGCTGGCCACGGCCCACCTGCGGATCACGGTCAAGGACCAGGACGAACGCAAGGTCGGCCGGACGTTCTCCGACGCGATCACCGAGCTTGCCCTGTCCGGGTACGCCGGGTTCCACACCACCACGCCGCCTTCGGGCGCCAGCGCGTTCGGCGTCTACTGGCCGGCGCTGGTCCCGGCGCATCTGTTCACGCAGCACGTCCATCTGCCCGACGGAAGCACCATGGCCGTTCGGCCGAAAAATAACCATCCCCAAGCCGCGCCGGCGCGCGGACCCCAGCCCGCCGCCGAGGCCGCGCAAGCGCCGGGCGGCCCGTGGGCCGACGTCCCGCTCGGGCGGCTGTGCGGCGCGCGGTCCGGGGACAAGGGCGGGAACGCGAACGTCGGCCTGTGGGCGCTCAGCCCGGCCGCCTACGCCTGGCTGCGCGTCCACCTGACCGTGGGCCGGTTCCGCGAGCTGCTCACCGAGGCCGCCGACCTGCGGGTCGACCGCTACGAGCTGCCGAACCTGCTGGCCGTCAACTTCGTCGTCCACGGCCTGCTGGCTCCCGGCGTGTCCGCCACCACCCGCCCGGACCCGCAGGCCAAGGGCCTGGGGGAGTATCTGCGCGCGCGGATCGTCACCGTCCCCGTGGACCTGCTCTAGCTCCGCCAGGCGGGCGGCCGCTTCTCCAGGAACGCGTGGATGCCCTCCTGCGCCTCCTCGCTGCCGAACAGCCGGGCCGACAGTTCCGCCATCTCCGGGCCCGCCGCCGCCAGCCGCGTCCGCCGCGGCGCGGTCAGCAGCTTCTTGGTCTCGGCCGCCCCTTGCGGTGAGGTCTGGAGGATCTGCTCGACCAGGCCGCCGATCACGCCGTCGAGTTCGGTGTCTGCGCAGGCCGCCGTGATCAGGCCCGCCCGTTCGGCCGCCGGCGCGCCGAACGTCTCGCCGGTCAGGTAGTACCGGATGGCCTGACGCGGATCCATGATGTCCAGCGTGGTCAGCGAGATCATCGCCGGGGCCAGCCCGATCCGCGCCTCGGTGAACGCGAACGAGGCCCCGCCGGCCGCCACGGCCAGGTCACACGCTCCGACGATGCCCATGCCGCCCGCGCGTACGTGCCCGGCGAGCCGCGCGATGACCGGCTTGGTCAGCTCCACGATCAGCGTGAACAGGGCCATCATCGCGGTCCCCGAGCCGCCGAGCGAGCCGGTGCCCGCGGCGGCCAGGTCGGCGCCGGAGCAGAACACCCGGCCCGTGTGCGTCAGCACCACCGCCCGCACCGCCGGGTCCGCGCCCGCCTCGCTCACCCGGGCCGTCATCTCGTCCACGAGCTGCGCGGACAACGCGTTGCGGTTGTGCGGCGAATCCAGCGTGACGGTCGCCACCTGCCCGGCCACCGCGTAGTGCACGAGTTCAGTCATGTTGGTGAACCCCCTGACCCGCCGTTGTCGGCACATTTATACCGAACGGACCGTGGTGCGTCAGCCACGACCTGCGATATGCCAGCTCGTGCCGAGATTTGCCCAGAATAGACGCGCTTTGTCTGAGAACATGAGACGCCTAGCCGGGGAGGAGCGGCTGTCATGGCGATCCGGGACATGGTCGACGCCAGCGAAGACCAGAGCGAAGACCAGCATGCCCCGGAGTCGCTGCGCGCCGTTCTCACCGAGCAGCTGTCGTCGGTCGAGCTGCGCAGCGCGCTGGACGGCGAGCCGGGTTTTCGTCCCGAGTTGCACGCCCGGCTGGCCAGCGAGTTCGGGTTGTCGGGCTGGACGATCCCGGCGGAGTTCGGCGGGTTCGGCAAGTCCCAGGTCGAGGCGTGCGCGATCCACGTCGAGCTGGGCCGGGCCCTGTATCCCGGCCCGTTCCTGTCCAGCTCGGTGGCGGCCGGGACGCTGCTGGCCACCGGGCATCGCGAGTCCTGCGAACGCTGGCTGCCGTCGCTGGCCGCCGGGGAGGTGGCCGGGACCGTGGCCGCCGCCGACGAGGCCGGCCACTGGGCACCGGGCGCCGATGCGGTCCGGGGCGACTACGGGACGGGCGGCTGGCGGCTGACCGGCCGCCGGTGGTACGTCGTGTCGGCCCAGGCCGCGGGCATCGTCCTGGTCCCGGCGGTGACCGAGACGGGCCTGTCCATGTTCCTGGCCGAAACCGGGGCCGCGGGCCTGGAGACATCCCGCCAGCTGGATCTGGACCTGACCCGCCGGATCAGCATCATGACCTTCGAGGCCGCCCCGGCCGTGCTGCTCACCAAGGACGCGGCCGGGGCCCTGGCCCGGGCCGAGCGCGAGTTCCTGATCGCCACCGCCGCCGAGGCCGCGGGCGGCATCGGCTGGTGCCTGGACTCGAGCCTGGCCTTCGTCAAAGATCAAAGTCAGTTCGAGCGCCCGGTCGGCTCCTTCGAGGAGGTGGCCAGCTTCTGCGTCGACATGCTGGCCAACCTGGAGAACGTGGCGGCCGCCGCCCGGTACGCCGGCGCCGCGACCGACGTCGGCGCGGCCGACGCGGGCCAGGCGGCCCGGGTCGCTGCCCTGCAGGCCGGCGAGTGCTACCGCCACGCCGCCGAGGCCGCCATCGGATTGTTCGGCGAGATCGGCTTCACCCAGGAGCACGACGCGCAGCTGTACTATCGCCGCGCCTGGTCAGCCGAGCGGCTATCGGGCGGCCCGCAAGCCCACCGTGATGCACTGACCGCCCGCTTATCCCAAACCGCACCGGCGTCCCGTGCGCGCCCTGTAATCTCTCAATCGCTATGTGTGAGAGAATGCTCCGCCCGCGATCGGTCGCGGTCCTGTTGATGGTGCTGTCCGGGCTGCTGCTCGGCGGGGGCATTCCCGCGTCCGCGAGCGGCGGCATCACCATCGGCCCGGTGCAGATCAACCCGGTCGGCCACCCGCATTTGTGCTGGCAGGCCACCGGCAACGGCGCTCCCGTCCTGCTGGCGACCTGCGACTCTGGCGTCCAGGCCCAGCAGTGGTCGCTGACCCCCGACGGCGTGCTGATGAACGGCATCGGCTACTGCCTGGAGGCCCTACCCGGCCAGCGCGCGGGCGTGCCGTTGTACATCGACTTCGCCGGCCAGTGCGGGGGAGGCCGTGGCCAGGTCTGGCAGTACAACGGCACGACCGGTCACCTGTCCAGCCAGGGCACCTGCGCCGCCCTGGGCGGCCCGATGACCACCGGAACCGCGGTGGTGCGCCGCTCCTGCCCGCGCGGCCCCCGCTGGAGCATCGGCTACAGCGCCGTCACCCTGCACCCCGGGACCGGGAGCGGCGCGGTCGGCAGCCCGTTCAACGCCTCGGTGACCGTGGCCAACGCGGCGTCGGCCCAGACCGCATACGGGGTAAGCGTGAAGTTCGGCGTGGTTCGGGGCTTGTCGTTTACCGGCGTCACCGCGGCCGGGTGGCGTTGTGACCGGACCACCCTGACCTGTACCGGGACGTTGCCGGCCGGGACCTC
Source organism: uncultured Actinomycetes bacterium (assembly GCA_963787645.1). GTDB lineage: Bacteria > Actinomycetota > Actinomycetes > Streptosporangiales > Streptosporangiaceae > Palsa-504. Next base: position 1,071,465 of record CAWBDS010000002.1, read on the forward strand.
GAGCCGGATCGACCTGTCCGGCCGCCTGTCGGCCAGCGCGCGGCCGGGTGATTCGTACCCGCTGAGCGCCCGGACCACGATCAGTGGAACGTCCCAGCTGCCCGGCGCGGAGCGCACGCAGGCTCTGGTCAACGTCGCGGTGCACGCGGCTGCCCCCGCCGCTGCGTCCGCCGCCAGTTCACCGGGCCCGTCGCCGCGGCTCTTCCTGTTGGCCGGCATCGTGGTCGTGCTGCTCCTCGGCGGCGGGCTGCTGACTGGCCTTACGCTGCGCAGGCGACCCGTCCAGGCCACCGCCTACGAAGGACGCCGGCGGCGGGTCGAATCGCGGTTACCGGGTCTCGATATGCCCGTAGCGCATGCGGCCGGTCAGCCGGATCCGCAGGATGACCGGCGTGCCCGGCTCAGCGTCCGAGCGAACGTCCACGTCGGTGTAGCGCACCGCCAGGTCAACCGCTTCCACCACGATGTCCGGCCGCACGATCAGGATCAGGGCTCCGCCACGGGCGTTCAGCTCCATGAGCAGCGTGTCGGCCGTGATGACCGCCTGGGTGAAGTCGAGAATCACGTCACACCACGACGCCCTTAGCTCCATCCGCCGCGGGACCACCCAGCGCCCGCCGCGCCGGACCGAACCCCCGCGCTGATCGATCCGGACCACGTCCTCGGCCTGCGCCGTGGCCGGCGCCACGGCCGTATCCGGCCGTTCCGGCCGTCCCACCAGGTCGGCGGTGAGCGCGGCCAGTTCACCGAGCGTCCGGGAGGACAAGGTAGCCTCCATGCGCTCTTCGAACTCCTCAGCCGTCAGCCGGCCATCCGTTAGAGCACCGCGCAGCACGTCCAGAACCCGATCCCGGTCCGCGTCAGAGGCCCGCATCTCGGGAAGGTCCGCGGACACATCGCTCCCTTGTCCTGGCGCGCCCGTCCGTGCGCGGTGGCTGGCAGCCGGTGACCCAACGCTATAGCCCGTGCTATCCCCGGCCAAGATCGAGGCCTCGTCCCTTTGCCCCGATCAGCGGCCAGGTGGGGTGCGGCCAGGGTCCCGGGACCGGTACGCTGACTGTGATCCAGGTGTATGGCCAGATGGTCGGCACCGAGGGCGCATAGCTCAGTGGAAGAGCGCTCGCCTTACAAGCGATAGGCCGGTGGTTCGAACCCACCTGCGCCCACAATTTCGAATATGAGCTCGGCGTGTCGCCGCGCAAAGACGAGGAGCCGGATATACCTTGCCTAAATGGGGCAAGAGCGGTGCGGCAAATGGATGCCGCTAAAGAAGGTCGCGTGTGCGCGCAGGGCGGGGCCATACGTCACCATGTATGACGGCTGAGAACCTGGCGAATCGCCGGGCATATCGGCGTAGCCACCCACATCTCGAGTCACCGGAGTCCAAGAAGAAATCCAACCGGAAGTACCGGATTTCTAGCTACGGGCTGACCCAGGAGTTGTTCGACTTGCTGCTGGAGGCACAGGGGAACGCCTGCGGCATGTGCCGCGAGCCGTTTAAGGATGGGCAGCTCATCCATGTGGATCATGATCACGCGTGCTGCCGAAGGAAGGGACGCTCGTGCGGCGCATGTGTCCGAGGGCTCCTGTGTCATGTCTGCAATATTGCGCTAGGCCATATCGAACGCCGATATGCGATGGCTCGCACCTACCTGGACAGCCCTCCCGTACGACACCTTGCCGCCGCCTAGCCCAGGATAAAGTCGGCAATTTAAAACGGCGGTGCCGCGATGCTCGAGCCGTTCGGCGATCCAGAGCTTAATGATGGATTGGCGGGTCACCCTAGCCGACGGCCTTCCCGGTCCAGCGATTCGATCATCCAGGACGGGAAGTCGACGTTCACCCGGCGCTGTTCCGGCAAACGATCGAGTTCACCGCTGCTACCCGCGATCTCGCTCCACGCCCCTATCCAGACTGCTGCTTGTCGGCGTCGCGCCGGACGCTGCGGGATTGATTGATCTGGCGTGACGTCCTCGACTGGCGAGCCGCCCGGTGATTCAACTCGCCAGCCGCGCCTTCCAGATCTCCTCGCTGGGCCAGTGGCGGGCCCAGTCGCTGCGGACTTCGGCGTAGTCCCGGTGCGCGGGCCACCGGGGTGCCTGGATCTCGATGAGGTCCTCGACCGTGAAGCCGCAGGACCGCAACAGGCGCAGCATTTCGCCGTGCGGCAGGTGGAATTCCACGCCGTTGCCACGCTCCAGCCGGCGCAAGCCGAACTGCTGGCGCAGCAGGGCTGTGGATGCCGGGCCCTGGGCGGGCACGCACAGCGCGAACAGCGGTGCGCGGCGCAGGAACACCAGCCGGCCGCCGGGGGACAGAAGCCGTGCGGCCTCCGGGATCCACCGGTAGGGATCGCACCACAGGGAGGCGCCGTACTCGCTGATCGCCAGGTCGAACGTGTCGTCACCGTAGGGGACGTGCTCGGCGTTGCCGAGCACGAGGGGGAAGTCGATGCCGAACTCGGCCTGCATCGCACGGGCAGTGGCCAACTGCTTGCGCGACACGTCGATCCCGGCCGGGCGCGCTCCCGCCCGCACCAGCCACGCAGAGACATAGGCGGTGCCGCAGCCCAGCTCGATCGCGTCCATCCCGGCCACGTCCCGAGGGAACATCGAGACCTGCGACTCAGGGGTCGCCCACAATCCCCAGCGCGGCGCCGTCGCTGACCACTGACCGCGCGCGAGCGGCCCGTGTGCCGCGGCCGCCTCCTCATCCCAGTAGCAGCGGTTCAGCTCCACGTGGCCGGTGTGGTCATCACGAACGCTCATGCGGGCATTGGACCGGATCCCGGGCGTGCCCGGCAACGCAATTAGGCAGCGGACACCGCCGGGCAGCTCGAGGCCCGTTCGCCGGGCCCGCGCCGGCACTGGATCGGTGATCCACGAGGCGGCGGACGAAACGTCAACCCGGCTGAGAATCCCGCAGCAGGCCACCGGCCGAGAACGCCGGGAAGCTCCGCGCCCTGCTCGCCGAACTCCAGGACCTCACCCTCGAAATCATCGAGGCAGACAGCCGCCAGGAGCCAAGCCCCGCCGAACCGGAGCGATAACCTCCGGAAAGTGTGGTCACAGCCCGCTTAAACTGCGGGCAGTCCGCCAGCAAGGCCGCGTTTGCCCAAGTCAGGCCTGGACTTGAATTCCTCACCCGTTCTGACCTGGGGTTTACCGCTCCAGGTCATTTTTCGTGTCCTTTTGTCCTCGTGACTGTTCCGTGGTTGCTCACGCGCAGGGACCCAGCAATCGGGGTCTTGTCAAAGCGGCCCGTCCGGCACCCGATGCGGGGGCATTCGCCCCAGACCTGCGCGGTCTCGTACGGCTCGCGCGGCCCAGGCTCATTAGACCAATGGTCTAGACCTTCCGCGCGGGCACCGGGAACGCGCCTGGCGTCCCCTATGCTCATGCCGTCACGCTCCGTAAAACCTGCTAGTAAACGGGCACTCGCTTGCTGGATACGTCGGTGGGGCTGACGCCCACACCGGCCGGTTGCCTGCCAGGGCTGCGCGGGACAGCGGGCGATGTGCTTCCGGTGACGTCCGGGTGTCGAGCGGGTCGGCGAGGTACCGTTCTCGCACCGGGCCGGAGATGTCCGCCCCGAAACGGGACAAGTCGGGTAGCGCCGCACCTGCCCGGCACATGATCGTGGGGGTTCCGCAGCCGACTAGCTGCGGAACCCCCACACATGCCAAGCCCTGCGCGCGAGCACCGCGTCCTAGCCCTTTCAGTGGGCCTCGCGGCGGACGGTCCTTACCGTGCCGACGGCCAGCGGCAGTGCGATCCACAGCGCCGCGGAGACGGCGATCTGGGCGGCGTGCCCGGACCAGTCACCGGCGAGCATCCAGCCGAACGTCTGCCCGGTGTTGATCCAGTCGCCGGCCTTCTCAAGCGCCGGGATCATCAGCAGGTTGAACAGGCCGGCCAGCACGAAGTAGGTGACGATGGCCGCCGCCGTGTTGTGCAGGGCGGCGCCGACCGCCACGCCCACCGCGCTGGTGAGCACGATGAACAGCGCGAACCCGGCCAGCTGGGACCAGTTCCAGCCTTCCGACACGTGCCGGCAGGCGTGGCTGGCGGCGAGTACCGCCACCGTCCCGGCAAGAAAGGCGAACAGGCCGGCGATCACGCTGATGCTCAGCCCCGCGATGGCCTTGGCGGCCAGTACCCGGCCGCGGCGCGGTTCGAGGGTAAAGGTGGTCATCGCGGTGCGCTGGCTCCATTCGGCGGTCATCGCCATCAGCAGCACGAGCGGCAGCAGCCGGGACACGCCGAGGGCGGCCCAGGCGAGGTAGCTGGCCCGGTCCTGGGTCACGTTGTGCGGGAACATCAGCGGGACAGCCTCGGCGCCCGTGGCGAGCAGCGCGGCCGCGAACAGCAGCCAGCGGGCGGCCCGGACGTCGACGGTCTTGCGCAACTCGGCGCGCACTAGGGTGCCGAACGGGATCATCGGGAGGCTCCAGACGTGAGGGAGAGGAACATTCTTCGAGGGTCTGGCCGGTCCCAGCCAGCAGTTGCCGCAGCGTGCCCTGGGCGGCGATCCGGCCGCCGGCGATGATCACCAGCCGGTCGGCGGTCGCCTGGACCTCGGCCAGCAGGTGGGAGGACAGCAGGACCGTGCCGCCGCGGGCGGCGTGATCGCGCAGCAGCCCGCGGATCCACGCGATGCCCTCAGGATCCAGGCCGTTCGCGGGTTCGTCGAGGATCAGCACGCTCGGCGACCCGAGCAGGGCCAGTGCCAGTCCGAGCCGCTGCCGCATGCCGAGCGAGTAAGTCCCCACTCGCCGGCGCGCGGCGCCGGCCAGCCCGGTCGCCTCGAGCAGCTCGTCGGCTCGCCCGGCAGGCACGCCCGCCACCATCGCCGCGACCCGCATCGTCTCCCGGCCGGTCCGGCCCACGTGGAGGGCCGAGCTGTCGAGCATGACGCCGACGGTCCGCGCCGGGTTCGCAAGCTCCGTGAACGCTTTGCCGCCGACGGTGGCGCTGCCCGTGTCCGGCCGGGTAAGCCCGGTCAGCATCCGCAGCGTGGTTGACTTGCCCGCGCCGTTGGCGCCGAGGAAGCCGGTGATGGTTCCTGGCTCGCACGAGAACGTGACGCCCTGCACCGCGTTGACGGTGCCGTACCGCTTGCTGAGGTTCGTTACCGAAATCATGCAACGAGCCTGGCTCGCGAGCCAGGCCCGCCACATCGGCCGCACGTTGACGGCCACCGGTCCGCAAGGCCGCTTTCCAAGCACAGGGACTCATACTTTCGTCAGTACCGCGAGGTATCCGTCTGGCCGATGCCAAGCCAAGCCACCCGGGCATAATCTGGCGATCGTGGCGAACGAGGCCGGAGGCAGCAGGGCACGCGCGGCCGACGCGGCCTGCGTGCTGCTGGCCGCCGCCGGCGGACTCGGCCTGCTGATCACCAAGGCTGGGGCGCACGGTCAGGGCTGGATACCCGGCTCCGCGGGCACCGTCTTCGCGGTCGACGCGCTCATCGGCGCGGCCGCGAGCGCGCTGCTGTGGTTCCGGCGGCGCTGGCCGGTCACGGTCGCCGTCGTCCTCACCGTCCCGCTGATGCTGTCCAGGTCCGCGCAGCTCGCCACCCTCATCTCGGTGTACACCGTCAGCACCCGCTGCCGCCCGAAGGTCGCGCTGACGATCGCCGCGTTGCATCAGGTCGCCTTCCTCGCCTTCGCCGCCCTGTGGGTGAACCAGTACCCGATCTGGGCGGCCTGGCTGCTGGTGCTCAGCTATCACGTCGCCATCGTGGCCGTCGGCATGTACGTCCGAGCGCGCCGCGAGCTCATCGCCTCCCTGCACGAGCGGGTGGCGCACGCTGAGCGGGCCCAGCTGCTGCTGGCCGAGCAGGCCCGGCGGGCGGAACGGGACAGGATCGCGGCCGAGATGCACGACGTGCTCGCCCACCGGGTGTCGCTGGTCGCGTTGCACGCCGGGGCGCTCGAGATCCGCCCGGACCAGGAGCCAGCACAGGTGCAGGCGACCGCGGCCCTGATCAGGGTCACCGCCCGGCAGGCGCTAACCGAGCTGCGCGACGTGATCGGCGTGCTACGCGACCGCGAAGCGGAACCGGACGCGCCGCACGCCCCGCCGCCGACGCTCGCGGACATCGAGTCCCTCGTCGCCGAGTTCAGCGCGGCCGGCTTGAACGTGACTCTGGACCTGCGGGTGCAGCAGCCCGAGTCGGCACCGGGCGGGCTCGGCCGCGACACCTACCGGATCGTCCGCGAGGGTCTGACCAACGTGACCAAGCACGCGAGCGGCACGGTGGCCACCGTCGAGGTGTCCGGCCAGGCGGGGGAGGGCCTGCACGTCGTGGTCCGCAACCGCCTGCCGCTCGGGTACCGGGAAAGCGCGCTGCACGGCACCGGGGGCCTGCCCGGCTCGGGCCTGGGCCTCACCGCGCTCGCCGAACGCGTCGCCATGGCGGGCGGCATCCTGGCACACGGCCCGGACGCCGGCGGCGATTTCGTCCTGGCCGCGACACTGAACTGGAACGGAACGCGATGACCACGCTGCGGGTACTGCTTGCCGACGACGACGCCCTGGTCCGGGCCGGCTTGCGCACGATCTTGTCGACGGCCGATGACCTGCAGGTGATCGGCGAGGCCGATGACGGTACCGCCGCCGTCACGGCGGTGCGGGAGCACCGGCCCGACGTCGTGCTGATGGACATCCGGATGCCGCAGATGAACGGCATCGCCGCGACGGAGACGATCACGGCGCTCGACCACCCGCCCCGTGTCATCGTGCTGACCACCTTCCACCTGGACGAGTACGTGTTCGGCGCACTGCAGGCCGGCGCGGACGGCTTCCTGCTCAAGGACACCCCGCCGACCGACATCATCCGGGCCATCCGGTTGGTCGCGGGCGGCGAGGCGATGCTGTCCCCGTCCGCCACCCGCACGCTGATCGAGCGGTTCAGCGCCGACCCCGCCACGCTCCGCCGCGCCACGGCCGAGCAGGCGCTGCAGGCCCTGACCGGCCGCGAACGCGACGTCGCGGCCGAGGTGGCCCAGGGCCTCTCCAACGCTGACATCGCGGCGCGCCTGTACATGAGCGAGGCCACGGTCAAGGCGCACCTGTCCCGCGTGCTCACCAAGCTCGGCGCCGCCAACCGGGTGCAGGTCGCGATCCTGGCCCGCGACGCGGGCCTCACCTGAACGGGCTGCTCAGCGGCTCCGCCATCGCCGGACGGCGGCACGTGATCCGACGAAGGCCGCAGATCAGGCGCCCGTCGCCAGCCGAAGCGCCGATGTGCTGGCCGGTTCGGGAACGGCAGGCTGGCTCCATGAGCACAGCAACTGACCCGCACTCCGAAGGAGCCGTGAACCGGTGATCCCGTTCAGAAAAGCAAACCTCGCATCCGGGCTGGCCGTGCTGGCCGTCCTCGGCGCGGGCCGCCCCCAGGCAGCTGAGCCCGGCCGCGCATCCGCCGCGCGGTCGCCGGCTGCGCGTCAGCCAGCGACAGGTAGCCGGCGATCTCTGCGCGGCCGTACGGCCGTCCGGGCCGCTCCCGCGGCAGCGGCAGGGCCGCCGGATACAGCTGCGGGATTCCAGGGAGCCAAACGGGGAGCCAACGTCGACAGACGCCGAGAGATTTAGGGACACGCCCAGCGACGATCGATGCAGCTAGCTGGCCCTTCAGGACACTTCCGGCGACGTCTGTTCAGAGGTACCTTCACGGTTGCGTATGGCTTTCCGTTGTAGCCCAGAGCCGGTCTAGCGGCAGGACTGTGACCCAGTCATCGTGTTTGTAGGCGTACTCGCCGGTGTGCAAGATGATCGCTTCCCCCAGCCGTGTGCCGAGGCGCTCTTTCATCTGGCGCAGACCACGGAAGTCCTCGCCGCTGATCCGGGACCCTGCCTTGATCTCGACGGCGATGACCTGACCGTCATCGCGTTCGAGCACGAGATCCACTTCCTCGCCTGCCTCAGTGCGGAAGTGCCCGGTAGTGACCGGCGCGTCGGACCAGCTGGCTTGCTTGAGTATCTCCCCGACGGCGAATGTCTCGAGCAGGTGCCCGTACTCGGTGAGGGCTGCCGGTGCGGCTTGAGCGATCTTCTCCGGTGTAAGGCTCAGTAGCCATGCCATCACGCCGGAATCCACGAGGTGCAGCTTCGGATGTTTGGTGACGCGTGAGCCCAGGGTGGTGCCCCACGCGGGGAGCCTGTAAACGAGGAAGACGGCTTCTAGGAGCTTGATGTAGTTCTCCGTAGTGGACTTCTCCAGGCCGATGGTCCCGCTGATCGCAGCCATATTCAGGACCTGGCCGGATCGGGCGGCGAGCTGCCCGAGCAGCCGAGGCAGCATGTCGCGCTGCCGGACTCGTGAGATATCCAACACGTCCTTGTCGATGACCAGGTTCACGTAATTGGAGAACCAGCGGGAGCGAGAACGCCCTGGTGGCCGGCGAAGGGCCACCGGCATTCCGCCTGAGGTTGACCGCTGGGCATACTCTTCGCGGGTTGCCGGCGCCTGCAACAGGGTCATCTCGATTCCGGCTCCGTCGAGCAGCCTGGTGACGAATGTCTCGCGTACGCTGTCGATTTCTCCCTGAGAAAGCGGAAGCACCGGAATGACGTCCACGCGTCCAGTGAGGGCTTGCGCGGCTTCGGGCAGGGTCGCGTAGCGCGTTGAGCCGGCCAGGACATATCTGCCGGGTCGAAGATCCCGGTTGAGTTGCGCCTTGATCGCATCCAGCAGCTCGGGAACGTGCTGGTATTCGTCAATCAGGACAGTTTGATCCGATTCGACGAACCGGGCCGGATCGGATCGCACCGCCGCTCGGGTAGCCAGGTCATCGCAGTCGATCACTGCTCGTCCCAGGCGTCTGGCTAGCTCGCTGAGCAGCGTGCTCTTACCAACGGTACGCGGCCCGTTGAGGACAACCACTGGTTCCTCGGCAAGCCGTGCTCCCACGACCTCTTCGAGACGTCGGCTCGCCAGACCGGTCAGGACTGCGCGCATGGTTCATCCTATCCGGATAGTTCCGTGACTCCGTATAATGGGTTCCGTATTTCAAAGAAATATTTTCCGCATCTCCGGTAGTCAGCCGCCGTAGTTCCGGTAGCCATGCCATGCCAATGGCGGGCACCGCGGCGGTCCATGACCCGGGCAAGATCGCGGCGGACCTGGCTGCCGCGGTGGCGCTGGGCGGGGCCTGCCTGGCCGATATCGCGGTGCCGCGGGAGCAGCCGGGACTGGCGCGGCCGGACTCCTCCACAGTTCGCCGCCATGATCGCGGCCAAGCTGGCTACCATTGCCATCGCCGTCCGCGATGGCGGTCCCCGGGAAACGGGGAGCCGACGGCACCGGGCGCCGGGCGACACGGATGGACTTCCCGTGACGATCAATATAGCTAGCTGGCCCGCCGGGCGACAACGGGCGACGTCACGCGCCGAGCATACCGGCGGCCACCAGGTGGTTAACATTTTGAGCTGAAGTGACTTATTTCCAGCGCGGCCAGGTCGCCGAGTTGAGGCTGAAGTTGAGGGGCGCGGGAAGGTTGATCTCCTCGCCGTAAGCGCCGTCGGCTCTCACCTGATACCGCTCCCCGCCTTCGGCAAGCCCGAAAAGCGTCCACCTGCCCAGTTCTTGGTCCACCAGCAGATACAACGGAACTCTGGCCTTTGCATACTGGACCGGCTTAGTGGTCCGGTCATTCAGGACCGTATCCGGCGAGGTCGGCGATGTGACCTCGACAACAAGGGCAATCGCAGCCCTCTCCTCCTCTGCTGTCGTCGCGTCAGGATGGATGAAGGCGATATCCGGGATGTAGAAGCGGCCATTGCCGTCGGGCAGGTCCCACTGGTAGTTCTCATCCGCTGCCCAGTTGACAGCGATGGTGTCGGTGTAGAAGGCCCGTTTGGCGTTATCGACGATGGCGCGGACGATCCTGCGATGCTCGATCCCCGGAGGGTTCATGATCAAGAGGACCCCTTCGTCCACGTACTCCACTCGGGTGGTCTCGAGCAAGCGGTCGGCAACGGCACGCAGGTTCTGGTAGCCGGCATCGTCGAGTGAGATTGCAGGTTCGCTCATGATCCGCGTCGCTCCTCATGCCTGTAGGGGCTATCCCTCATCATAGGAACCGTCCGACTGGCCTACGGGTGCCGCTGCTGATACCTCCTAGAAGAGGGACCTTCAGATGTCCCCGCTGAGCTGCTCGGCCAGAGTGATCACGTCCCAGCCGTCAGCGCGGAGGGCCTCGGGGACGGCTTTGCGTGCGAGGCTGCGCCCCCGTGGGGCGAACCGAGGCCTTCCGAACTCGTGGTCAGGACCCACGGTCACTGCCGACTGCGGTAGCTGGATCAGCTGCGCGGACCCGTCTGCGGCGAAGTCGATGCATGGCAGGTACAACTCGACGACCTAATCCTCAATCCACCGCCGAAATTCTGATGCCTGTCTTGCTGATCCGGCCGACGGATAAATGATCTTGGTGGTTTCCGGGCGGGGCTTTCCTGCCGCTGGCCTTGTTCTGCGGCTTGTCCGGGTATCCGGCTGAGGGACCGGGACTGGCGGCCTGGGCGGCCGTGCGGGTGCGGTGACCGGGTTCTGGGCAGGTCAGGCCGCGGCGGCGGGCGGGCCGCAGGCGGCCTGGAACAGGTTCATCCATGCGGTCTGGCGGTGCCAGCCTTCGGGCAGGTGCATGGTGATGTGTCCGCGGCCGTGACGCGCTATGCGGGCAGCGACGGCGATCAGCTGGCCGCGGATGGTCGCACCGCGGGCTTTGGCGAACAAGGCGCCGGCCAGGCAGCCGGCCGCGCGGGTCAGGTTATGGCAGATGGCCGCCAGGGCCAGCCACGCGGCGTTCGCCGGGAAATGCCCGGACGGCAGGTGTGCCAGGGGGCCGCTGGTCAGGTCCGCGAACACCTGCTCGACGATGGCGTGGTCACGGTGGTGCGCCTCGGCCTGGATCATCTCGAAGGGCGAGTCGGTGAACAGGGCGTGGTAGCGCCAGATCGTGAACAGCTCGTCCTGGCCTTCGGCGGCTTTGCGGTTGAGGTCCTTGACCCGGCGGACGATCAGCCGGGCGGTGATCGCCTTGCCTTTCTTCGACGCGAACGCCGTGTAAGGCACCTCGGCGACCTCGGCGTCGGAGATCAGCCGCCCCTGGTCCTCATCCCAGATCGCCCGCGGGTAGGCGATCGGCGTCCACGCGTTCTCGCCGATGGCGGCGATCGCGGCACGGATCTTGGGATCCATCCGCACGGTGACCGAGAAGCACGCGCCACCGCGGCGGATCGCGCCCAGGACCGCGGCGGAGTAGTACGCCGAATCGATCCGGAACACGATCTTGCCGGTGCACCCGGCCTCGCGGGCCACGCTGATCGCCTCCGCGGCCAGCGACGCGGCGCCGCGGGCTGAGTTCGCTTTGCCGCCCCGCAGCCGGGCCGCCGCGATCACCGGCGCGGCCAGCGGCGTGCAGATCACCGCTGCCAGTGCGTTCAGGCCGCGGACCATCAGGGTCTTGCCCTGGATCTTCGTGTGCCCGAACCCGGCGCCGTCCCTTGGCGTGGCCATATACCCGTTTCTGCATCGAGTCCATGTCCACGAACGCCAGCACCTCAGCGCCGGGCAGCAGCGGAGCCCGGCTGGCCAGCTCTGCCAGCAGCTGGCGGGCCACGGCGTCCAGCTGGCGCACGTTACCCCAGGTGAACGACCGCAGGAACGACCCCAGCGTGGACGGGGCCCGGATCCCGCCGAACACCTCTGTCATGGCGCCGTGCCGCAGGACGTCCATGTCGTCGATGCTGTCCGCCCCGGCGGCCATGCCCGCAACCAGGCAGGGGATCTTCAGGCGCGGGTTCACCCCGGCCGGGCTGGCGATCGTGACATGCTCGCCGGCCAGGTCCGCCAGGCCGCACCGCTGTGCCAGGGCCATGACGGGGACCAGGCCGGCCCGCGACACGAGATTCGGGTCATCAAACGATGCATGCGTCCTGGCCGGATCATGCGACAATCGCACTTGCGAGGTGTCCTCTCGATCTGGGTTATGGCAGCTTCAGTAACTCCCATCGTCCCAGTTCAGAGGACACCTTTCGCGTCGGCGCGCCCAGACGGATCCCTATTTACGCGGTGGATTGAGGCTAAGTGAAGGCGCGCTGGTTGTTGCACCGGCAGTCGAAACCATTGCCATACCGATGAAAGCCGCGGATGACAGGAGCACATTCAACGATTGCCGTCGGCATCATGATGGTCGAATAGCGCCCTAATGACTCGGCCCGCCGTGGCCAGTCGATCCGATATAAGGCACGGTCGAGGAAGCGGTCACCCGCACCGTGACCACCGCAGGCCGGACGGTCCTGGTCTCCGGCGTGACTGTCGCCATCGTGCTGGCCAGCCTGATGCTGTTCCCCGAGACCATCCTGCGCTCCATCGGCTACGGCGGGGTGGCCACCGTGCTGGTCGACATGATCGCCGCGCTGACCGTGCTGCCCGCGTTGCTGGCCGTCCTGGGACCGAAGGTGAACTCGCTGCGGATCCGCCGCTCCGTGCAGCGCCCGCCTGCTGCCGGGAACAGCGGCGGCTGGCACCGGCTCGCGCACGGGGTCATGCGCCGCCCGCTGCTCTACGCGGTGCCGATCGTCGTGCTGCTCCTCGGCCTCGGGTCCCCGTTCCTGCACGTCGTCTGGGGCGGTGTCGACGCCACCGCGCTGCCCGCCAGCGCCGCGCCCCGCCTCGTCACCGAAGCGCTGAACGCCGATTTCCCCGGCAATCCGACCGCCCCGATCGAGGCCATCATCCAGTTCCGCGGCCCGGTATCCGGCTCGGCGGCCCGTACCGCCAGTATCGAGTCGTACGCTAGCCGCCTCGGCCACGTTTCCGGCGTCACTGGCGCGCGGCTGACCGGCGTCCGCGGGGACATCGCCCGGATCGACCTGAGCTACGGCCCAGGTCCCTACGCACCCCAGGCCCGGGCCATCGTCGCGAACGTCCGCGACGTCGCCGCACCCGATGGCGCCACCGTGCAGGTGGGCGGCCAGACCGCCGCGCTGTCCGACGAGCTATCCAGCATCGGGCATACCCTGCCGTGGATGGCCCTGGCCGTGGTCATCGCCACGTTCGTGTTGCTATTCCTCGCCTTCGGTTCACTGATCCTCCCGTTGGAGGCGATCGTGGCCAACATCCTGTCGCTATCAGCCATGTACGGCGTCGTGACCTGGATCTTCGGCGACGGGCATCTGTCCGGGCTGCTGGGCTTCACCTCGAACGGCACGATCAGCCCGACCATCCCCGTCCTGATGTTCGCGATCATGTTCGGGTTGTCCATGGACTACGAGGTGTTCCTGCTCTCGCGGATCCGTGAGAGTTACGACCGCACCGGCGACAACACCGCCGCGATCGCCAGCGGCCTGCAGCGTACCGGCGGCGTCATCACCAGCGCCGCGCTGCTGCTGATCATCGTGATCGGCATGTTCTCCCTGTCCAGCATCACCTTCATCAAGCCGCTGGGAGTCGGCATGATCGTCGGCCTCGTCCTCGACGCGACCCTGGTGCGGCTGCTGCTCGTGCCCGCCACGATGCGGCTGCTAGGCAACGCGAACTGGTGGGCGCCCGACCCGCTGCGCCGCCTTTACGCCCGGTACGGCATCCGCGAAGACGACGGTCCGGATCCGGCCGCCATGTGGCTGCTTACGGCGCGGGCCAGGCCCTGAACAACCTCGGCACCGTGAACTGGCCAGGCGCGGGCTTCCCCGGTCGGCTATCTCGGATATCAGCAGAACTGCCCGCGCCGCATCGCGACCATCCGGGCATACCGCTGATGAAGGATGTCCGTCAAAGAGGGTCAGGCTCGCCGGTTACCGAGCGTTCTGTCAGGGGAATGGATAGTACGTCCCATCTGGCAGCAACAGAGATGATCCAACGCAAGCGTAACTCTTTAACGTAAAGGGGGTGCGCTAGTGGACACGCCGCCCAAATCGGCTGATGAGGCTGGTGCGCCAGCGAACAACGGTCCAGCGGCGCGGCGGCCCCGGTGGCATAGGGTACGGCCGTCCGAAGAGGAGCCGCCGGGAGCCAGTCCGCTGGTTTCCGCCTACGGGATCCCTAGGTGGCTGTTTGCACAACTCAGGCGGATCCTCGGGTTCGGGATGATGCATGCGTCCGCCCCATTAAGGAATTGGAGCGGAGAACCGATCCGTGCCCGTGCCCGGCTAGAGAGCGCCGAGATCGAGGAACGGTATCGGTACAGCCAGGAGATTTCGCTGAACGCCGATATACATCAGATCGAGAAACCGGCTGGGCAGATCAAACTCGTCCTTCCTTACGACGGGGACAAATTTTTCACCCGGCAGGCACACCGAGATGTGGTCTGCGCACGCCGCGGTGGTGCCAGTCCCGCCGACGAAGCCATCGTCGGGTTCCTCGCGCTTACCGGTTACGAGAAGACGGGCCTCGAAGGGCCGCTGGGCCTGCAAGCCAATTACGGTTCTGTGCCGGTCCGGGTCCGTCTTCCGGCCCCGCCCGGCCCGGGTGAGGCCGATCAGCTCCTCGTAGATGGCAGTGCCTGTGTCGTTTCGCAGGAATACTGGCCTGAACCACCCAGGGTCTTGCCCGTGCAGATCGAGATCGAAGTAGACGATCCTGATACGGCTGCGGCCAGCGGGGAGATCCGCGCGAAGGCGATCAAGAAGTCTCCCGAACGACAGCTCGATTTCGAGCCGGATCTGTGGCTTCGCGTGATCGTGCGGCTGAACCTTCCGCGTACGCAGGTGGTCGGGGTGAAGGCCAAGGTCAGCAAGTTCTTCATGAGCTGGCCTACGCACACGTCGCTGAGTTCGCTCAGACTTCGTGCGGCCGAGTGGCCCCAGCTCCGGTATAACCCCGAGCAAGAACATGAAGGCCACAAGGGCAGCCTGGAATGGTCGGGAGTTCCCATGGCCCTCGACGACGCGGGGTCCGTAGCGGAAGACGCCGATTCCGCTGATGGCTCGGCGGACGAGATCATCACCCTGAGCAGCAAGGAAATGACGCTATCGATATTGAAACCTGGCGATCTCTACAAGCAGGACGTTCTCAGCGGGCGGGTCGAGGTGACAGTGAACCGCCTGTTGTCGTCTATGGATGCCCGTCTCTACGATGCCACCGGAAAGCAATGCCAGTCCCGACGGCCTGAACTGAAGCTGAAGAGTGTCATCACGACTGAATTCTCGCTGCCTCTTGGCGATGCCTTCCACCGACGCATCATGTCGCCTTATCAATGGCTTTACTTCGACGAAGTGATTCCCAGCGCGATGCGAATTGACGACATCATGATGGCGCTTAGGAACCGGGGATTCAAGCCGTTCGTGCGAACGGGCGATCCGGAAAACTGCTTCATCGTGGCGGACCGCGCCCACGGACCCGACCGGTTGCGCCTCACCCTTTACGTCAGGGGTGAGCGGTACAAGGCGCGGCGCGAACGAAGCGTCCCGGGTGGCATGACGTACCGAACCGCGGTGGACAGCGGTGAGTTGCGGATCTACGTCTACGGTTCACTGCGTGCGGAGAGCGGGCCGGTGGTGCATGAGATCAATGCGCTGCGACGGGCGCTGCACGAGCGATTCGACCGCCTCCCAGCCGGGCGCTGACCCAGGGGAGGCGATCACATGGACACTATCGTTGAAGAGCGGCCGCCAGTGGTTCGCTGTTACGAGTGCGGCTCGTCACGAGTATTCGCGTTGTGTCATCACTGCTGGCGACCAGGCTGCGCGAAGCACGTGCTGCCGTCTCCGCCGTGGACGAAGAGGTTGCTCGGCGAGGTCGGCGGTCCCGGCATGCAGAACGCGCGGGCTCGCCACTGCGGCGACTGCGCCCACGCCCAGGCCGGGGCCACCCGGCGCTGGCTCGCCCTGGGCCTGGCCGGTACCGGACTGACGGTGGTCGGTCTCATCGTCGTATGGCTGAGCTTCATCGCTGGTGCGATCTGCCTCCTGGCCGGCGGGCTATCCGTCGCTCTCGCATATCTCCTTGTCCGCCGCGGCGCCGTCCGCACCCGGGGGGCGATGCCCGTCCCGCTGTATCCCAAAGTGACCGACGTCAAGCTAGTCGAGGAGCTTCGCGGGGAAATCGCTCTCGGATCGCCCGGTGGGGATTATCAGACCGTCCTGCAGCCGGTCAAGGGCACAGTTAGCATGTCTCTCACCTTCGGCCGGCCCGATCGCGACCGGGTGTGGCGTCGGCAAAAGCGCCTGCGCGCCGAAGACCCCGGGATGCGGTACTGCGCCGGGCGTCTCGTGTTTCAAGGCCCGTTCGGCATCAAGGAGGGGGCGCAGGTCAGCGGTCCGGTGCTAGCGCTCGACGGGGACGTCAAGGACTATCCGGTATTCCGGTCGAAGGATCCGCCATCAGCTAGCAAGTGGAACTTCGCCCGGAGTTACGAGCTGCGCACCAAGCCGGATGTCAGCTCGGGGCCGGTCTGGATCACCCCTTCGATCATCCCCGAGTCGGATCGCCACTCTCTTGAGCTGGACGTTCAGTGGGTTGAGTTCGGCCCCGACGAGGATCACCCGCTCCTTCTGGACATGATCGAATCGCTGCGGCTCGAGTTCCCGGTGAGCTGGGGAGACGTTCACAGCTGGCGAATCCTTCAGAAGCTCAGGGTGCAGCCCCGAGCGGTGTCCGGGCTTACGGCGGACGGCCACCAGTCGCTCGAGCTGAAGCCGTTGTCCCCGGCTAAGCCTGAGACAGACGACCGGGCGCGTCGGCCCGCGCGCCTTACGCTTTCGATCCGGTTCGAGGGCCAGATCGAACCGGAGGATGAAATATCGGGACGGCTGAAGGCCGCCATGCTGGGCACACTTTCCGGGGTCACCGGGGTGCGGCTGTTCAACTCGCTCGGCGAGCACCGTGGGTACACCGGGAAAGCCAGCATCAAGACACGCGTGGACGCGAATTTTAGGCTGAGCCTGTCCAGCATCCGCTATCAGGCCTTTCGGGTTGTTCCGGATCGTGCGGCGGAGGACAGCGACCGTGATAGCTACGCGGACGAGTTCAAGATTGTCCCGGGATGCGAGACGGTGATCGCGCTGACGAATGCGATGAGCGAGGAAGGCTATTACGTCAAGCACGTGATCGAGAATCCGCCGCGCAGCGGTAAGCGGGCCGATCTGGTACAGCGTTACTGGGACATCGCGGGCAGGCGGTATGAGGGTGTTTATCCCATCGATTTCCACATCATCCTCACCGGCGAGGAGGTTCATACCGGTGACATCCGTCCGGAGCGCGGCACAACGAGGGTTCGGATCGTGGTCAAGGGCGCCTACACCGACGACGACATGAATACCCGCATCGGTGACGAGTGGAAGCGGCTTCATGAGCTTACGCTGGACACACTGCGCCGCAAGGATTCCGTAACTGGCGATGAGGCGTGAGGAGTGGTTTTGACCTGGGAATGCGCCGAGTGCAACGTGGATGATCGGCAGAACCGGATTGACGGGGTTTGCCACCATTGCGGCAAGCCGCTGTGCCGTCACGACCAGGTCCTGATCGCGGATGACGCCTTCGCTACTTTCTCCGGCGAAGCCAGCCAGATAGGCGTGCACTGCAAGGCATGCCGACGGCAACATCACCCGAGAGGCGTCCCACTGGGGAGGGAACGCCAATGATCGAGGTCACATTGTCGCCCGCGAGAATTCCCGCCGGCACCCCCGTCGATCTGGAGATTCGTCTGAAGAACAGCGGACAAGACGCGTATTTGAATGTCATATTCACGATCCGGCTGTCAGTCGGAATCATACGGCTACACGGCCCGGATAGGATCGCGGTGAGCAAGCTCCCCCCGGGCCAGTCGATCACCTCACCGCTCCGCGTTCGCGCGGACAGCGCTGGAAGCTACCGGCTGACCAGCCCGAACTTCTCCTATCGGGACCACGTTGGCCGTGCTCAACGCCGAACCGGCTTCAGTGCCGAGATCATGGTCGATCCGGAACCGATCCCAGCGCCCACGCCCAAGATCACCGCCGAGCCGAAGACCGCGGAGCTACCCCTTGACGACCGGCGGTGGGATGTGGCGCTGTCGTTCGCTGGCGCACAACGGGACTATGTCGGACAGGTCGCCGAGGTGCTGAGGGCACGGGGGGTGCGCTGCTTCTACGACGCTGACGAGCAGATTGAGCTATGGGGGAAGTATCTAGCCGAGGAATTGCCCGTTATCTATGGCGAGCAGGCTGCCGCAGTCGTGGTGTTCGTATCCGCCGAGTATGTCGCCAGGGACTGGACTCGGCTAGAGCGCCGGGCGGCACTGGCCAGGGCGGTGAGCGAGCGCCGGGAATACGTGCTGCCAGCCCGGTTCGACGACACGCCGCTGCCCGGGTTGCTGTCGGACATGGTCACGGTAGACCTGCGCGGCCGCACTCCTCAACAGTTCGCCGGGATGATCGCGGCCAAGCTGGCTACCATTGCAACCGACGGCGCCGCCGGTAATGCTCAGGATTCGTACTGATAGCGCGTCCGCCCTAATCGGCATACCGGTTGTCGACTACCCCCGGGAGGAAACAGCGACACCAGGGCCCAGGACCTGGTTGGTGCCGTGGGCGCTAAGGCAGCAATTCGAACGCGTCGGCGTGCTGCGGGCGGACGACCGCGAAGTGGCGACGGTTAAGAGTTGCGATCCTCCTCGTGCCGCGGCGCTCGGCTACGGCGATTACCGATGCATCCGTTCCCCCAAGTCGCAGGTCAGCGTAAGTCGTAACGAGATCTTGGATGCGTTGCCAGTCATTAATGTCGAGGTCGGCTACTTCTATTTGGCCCTCGATGATTGACGCGTACAGGCTGGCTTCTGCCTTGGCGCCGAGCTGGCGGTCAATGAGGTAAGCGGCCTCGGCGATGACCATGGCCGTTGTGACAAGAGGACCTTCATCATTCTCGAGCAGCTCGCGGCAGGCCACGTGGTCCTTGTCGGCACGATCGGCTGTCGCGAGGAGAGGGCCTGTATCAACGATGAGCACCTAGTCGCGCCCGAACCCATCGGCCAGCATCTCCTCGGCCTCGGCCGCGCCGCGTCCGGAGGTTGACTCACCTACAGCGGCGAAGTTAAGCCGACGATGCACCGAAGCAGGCTTGGGCAACTGCGCTGCGAGGAGAGCTGCCGCCAACTCGTCGGCAGTCTGGCCGCGACGCTCCGCCTCGGCCGCCAGCGCCGCCGCCACATCACCGTCTAGGTGCAGCGTCAGTGTCATGACCTCAGATTAACAGCCGATGCGTTCCCATCGAGAATGTCATCCCGTGGCGTTCGACGGCTACGCCGCGAGCCTCTTAGCCTCAATCCACCGCGTAAATAGGGATCCGTCTGGGCGCGCCGACGCGAAAGGTGTCCTCTGAACTGGGACGATGGGAGTTACTGAAGCTGCCATAACCCAGATCGAGAGGACACCTCGCAAGTGCGATTGTCGCATGATCCGGCCAGGACGCATGCATCGTTTGATGACCCGAATCTCGTGTCGCGGGCCTGGCCTGGTCCCCGTCATGGCCCTGGCACAGCGGTGCGGCCTGGCGGACCTGGCCGGCGAGCATGTCACGATCGCCAGCCCGGCCGGGGTGAACCCGCGCCTGAAGATCCCCTGCCTGGTTGCGGGCATGGCCGCCGGGGCGGACAGCATCGACGACATGGACGTCCTGCGGCACGGCGCCATGACAGAGGTGTTCGGCGGGATCCGGGCCCCGTCCACGCTGGGGTCGTTCCTGCGGTCGTTCACCTGGGGTAACGTGCGCCAGCTGGACGCCGTGGCCCGCCAGCTGCTGGCAGAGCTGGCCAGCCGGGCTCCGCTGCTGCCCGGCGCTGAGGTGCTGGCGTTCGTGGACATGGACTCGATGCAGAAACGGGTATATGGCCACGCCAAGGGACGGCGCCGGGTTCGGGCACACGAAGATCCAGGGCAAGACCCTGATGGTCCGCGGCCTGAACGCACTGGCAGCGGTGATCTGCACGCCGCTGGCCGCGCCGGTGATCGCGGCGGCCCGGCTGCGGGGCGGCAAAGCGAACTCAGCCCGCGGCGCCGCGTCGCTGGCCGCGGAGGCGATCAGCGTGGCCCGCGAGGCCGGGTGCACCGGCAAGATCGTGTTCCGGATCGATTCGGCGTACTACTCCGCCGCGGTCCTGGGCGCGATCCGCCGCGGTGGCGCGTGCTTCTCGGTCACCGTGCGGATGGATCCCAAGATCCGTGCCGCGATCGCCGCCATCGGCGAGAACGCGTGGACGCCGATCGCCTACCCGCGGGCGATCTGGGATGAGGACCAGGGGCGGCTGATCTCCGACGCCGAGGTCGCCGAGGTGCCTTACACGGCGTTCGCGTCGAAGAAAGGCAAGGCGATCACCGCCCGGCTGATCGTCCGCCGGGTCAAGGACCTCAACCGCAAAGCCGCCGAAGGCCAGGACGAGCTGTTCACGATCTGGCGCTACCACGCCCTGTTCACCGACTCGCCCTTCGAGATGATCCAGGCCGAGGCGCACCACCGTGACCACGCCATCGTCGAGCAGGTGTTCGCGGACCTGACCAGCGGCCCCCTGGCACACCTGCCGTCCGGGCATTTCCCGGCGAACGCCGCGTGGCTGGCCCTGGCGGCCATCTGCCATAACCTGACCCGCGCGGCCGGCTGCCTGGCCGGCGCCTTGTTCGCCAAAGCCCGCGGTGCGACCATCCGCGGCCAGCTGATCGCCGTCGCTGCCCGCATAGCGCGTCACGGCCGCGGACACATCACCATGCACCTGCCCGAAGGCTGGCACCGCCAGACCGCATGGATGAACCTGTTCCAGGCCGCCTGCGGCCCCCCGCCCGCCGCCGCGGCCTGACCTGCCCAGACCCGGTCACCGCACCCGCACGGCCGCCCAGGCCGCCAGTCCCGGTCCCTCAGCCGGATACCCGGACAAGCCGCAGAACAAGGCCAGCGGCAGGAAAGCCCCGCCCGGAAACCACCAAGATCATTTATCCGTCGGCCGGATCAGCAAGACAGGCATCAGAATTTCGGCGGTGGATTGAGGCTTAGATATGCCGAACGGCCAAGGCCGAATGCTACGGCTATGCGGATGTTGCGCGTGCAGTGATTAAGTGATGACAGGGCTGCGGCGTTCGACAAGGACAACGTCGTGCCATCTGCCGTGCAAGCGACCGGGGCGGTCGCGGGTGCCGACGATGCGAACCCGGCGCGTTGATGCAGCATGATGCTGGTGGTGTTCTCGGCCAAGGATGCCAGATCGAAGGGTCCATATACCGGCGGCTTCGGTGGAGGCGATCAGGGCATTGAGCAAGGCCAGGCAGGCGCCTCGGCCGCGGGCCGCAGCGCGGACATAGACGGAGTGTTCGACGACGCCGACGTACGCGGGCCACTTGGAGACGCGGGCTACGCCGGCCCAGCCCAGAACTTGCCCGTCGCTACCGTCAAGAGCGATCAGGTGATGCTCGGGCAGCTTCTCGGCGTCGAAGGTCTCCCAACTCGGGGCGGCCGTCTCGAAGGTGGCGTTGCCTTCGTCGATACCGGCCTGGTAGATCGCCAGGACCTGACCGGCATGCTCAGGCAGCATCGGCGCGATCCGAACCGAGCCGCTCTGGCGGTCTGTCGCCATGGCACTCTCCTTTCAGCAGCCGGGCGAACGTCGGCACTCAATGGTTGGCCGAGCAGTCGAGCGGGCCGACAGTCAGCTGTCGGCCGAACCGAGGGTCGGCGCGGTGAGGTCGCGCTGGTACCAGGTGCCTTGCTTACCGCCGATGTGGGCCGGGTCGGCCGGGCCGGCCGGGACGAACCCGGCTTTGGTTAGCACCTTCTGGGACGCGATGTTCTGGTGAGAGGTAGCCGCCCGCAGTGTGCGCAGCCCGTGCCGCGCCGCCGCCAAGGCGCACAGCTCTCGCACGGTCGCGGTCGCCACGCCGCGGCCGGCGACGTGCTGCGCGACCCGGTAGCCCAGTTCGGCGGCGCCGTCCCCAGCGAAGGTCAGGTTGAACCGGCCCAGGACCGAGCCGTCTTCGGCGACGAGCACGTAGAAGGCACCGGTACCGGCCTCCTGCTCGGCCAGCAAAGCGCTGTGCCGCTCGGTGAACTGTTCGTAGAACTCATCGCCGCGGTCGGAGATGAAGGCGGTGAAGTAGGCGCGGTTCGCCAGCTCGAAGGCCAGGACCGCGGGGGCATGACCAGCATCAAGCCGCTGCAACTCGGGCACCGCTCGACTCTACCCAGACGGCGCGCTGCGGCTCAGCCGGTGAGCTGGCCGTCAGGACGTACGGCTGGCTGGTGCGGGTATCGGTCCCGCTGGTGATCGGCGAGAAAAGAGAGTGTTGGACAGCGACTGGACGACCACCCACACGGTGTTGAGCGGGGTCCCGCACGGCTGCAGCGTTACCGGAGTCCAGATAGCGGCCGTGGTGCCGACGCCCAGGCACTGGTCGGTCATGCGGCCGTTGGGAGCCCACACCCACTGGAAGGCAATTGCTGACGGCCAGGTCGTGCCCACCGCGGCGGACACCAGGCCGAGCTGGTACAACTGCGCGGCGGTGCCGAGTCGCTGGCCGCCCCAGTCCTCGGCGGGAACTGGTGCCGCGGGCGACAAGACGGTATCCAGTGTGTCCCCCTTGACGATCAGACCGCCCTCGACCGCCAGCAGGTCAGCGGAGCCGTAGCTTTCGGTATACAGGGACACGCACGTGCTGCCGCACGCCGAGGTCGCGGCGTTCGCGACTGACCAGGCCCCGGTCGCCGCGGTCATACCGCCCGCTAGGGTCAGTGCGGCCAGATCGCTGGTCACCTCGCTCACGATGGACTTGTGCGTTCTCCTCTAACGGGTGCCGTACGACGCTGATCATGAGCGTTACGGTAGACGCCGGGCGTTCCGGATCCGTTACGGTCTGGCCGAGGGCCTAGACCGCCAGTTAGCATCGGCGCTGTGCACACGGGAGCCGCCAGGTTCTACACCGTGAATGACCGGCCTGTCGCCGTAAAGCCCACCAGTGACGGCGGTGAAGACTGCGTGGTGTTCGACTTCGCGACGGGGAACTAGTGCCCGACCGGTCGTACTTCGAGTACCTGATCCCCGGATCAGGCAAGGATGTCGAGGTCCTGAACGAGGATGAGTTCGAGGCCCGGCTCGCGGTATGCCGGGCTGAGGCCCGCGCCGGGCAGTTCATCGCGACTAGCATCACGCCGGTGCGAGCAGGCCTAGCGCACGGGCGGCATCGACGGCTTCGGTCCGGCTGTGCGCATCAAGCTTGGTGTACAAGTTGCGCATGTGGGTCTTGACGGTACTCGTCGTACCGACAGCTGACCGGCGATCTCCCGCGCCGACAGGTGGGTGGGCAGGTAGTGCAGCACGCGGACCTCGCTCTTGCTGAGCGGCTCAAGTGGCGGCCGCGACCCGGCCGCCGCATGTGCGGGCTTAGTCCCGGCCAGCAAGCCGCGAATCTGGGCGAGCAGGGCCGCGTGTGCGGTGCGCTGCTGGGCGTGTCGCTCGAGCAAACCGGGCGCGGGATGTAGCAGAAACCACAACAGCGCCCCGTCGGGTCCGGCCAGATCGAGCGCGCGCTCCAGGGCGCGCCCGGCCGCGGCCGGATTCCCCAGCGTGTTCTGGGCGATCGCCTCCAGCAGGAAGGCCTCGGCCAGCCAGGGCCTCCAGCCTCCCACGACGGAGCCGTCCAGGACCGGCGCGGGCACCGCCGTCGCAGCGGCCGGATCCTGCTGGGCCAGCCGCAGCGCCGCCTCGGCGGTGCGAACCTCCCGGCGGTGGCGATGCTGTTCGCTAAGCTCGGCCAGGACCCGCTCCGCGCGCTCGGTATCGCCCAGCAGAACCAAGGTGTGCACGAGCCAGGCTCGCAGTGGCCTGGCCAGCGGGTTCGGTCCGGCCAGGTGCTCGGCGCCCCGGAACGCGGTCAGCGCGTCGGCGGGCCGGCCGCGCCCGAGCTGGCCGCGGACGTAGTGGGCCCCATCGCCGATGCCGGGTCGGCTTCGGCTCTGAAGGTTCTCTCCGCGCGCCGCACCCAGATCTCCGCCTCATCCAGCTGGCCCTGCCACGTGAGCGCGGATCCGAGCGTATTGGCGGCGAAACTGGCGAACAGATCGGCGGTCCAGCCGTGCTGCTCGGCTAGACCGACCGCCTGCCTGCCTGCTGGGCTCCACGGCCCGCGGCAACCGCCGGTTGAGCTCGATCCCGGCCCGGTACACCAGGCCCATGAGCTCGAGATACGGCCATCGGATCCGGCGCGCCAGCGCGACCGCCTGGTCCAGGTGACCTTCGGCCCGGTCGAGATGGCCAGTCCAGGTCTCGGCATTCCCGATTTCGAGTAGCGCCAGCGTACGCAGCTCTTCGCCATCTGACGCCGGGCTCTCCTCCGCCGGCGGCCCCGCGGTAAGCGCCGCCAGCAGCCGCTGGCCTTGCTCGGCCCGCGTCCACTGGTCGCCGCTAGCTGGTGCAGCTCGGCTACCGTATCCGGCTCGGTCCGGCGCAGTTCCAGCTGAAGCAGGCCGACGAACAGGTGGTGATAGCGGAACCACGACCGGGCCGCATCCAGCGAGACGACGAACGTGTTCGCCTCCTCCAGGTCCTGCAGCATCCGTTCCCCGCCTGAGCCCGCGGTCAGCAGATCGGCCAGCTCTCCGTTGATCCGCTCCAGCGCCAAGGTTCGCAACAGCAGCCGCCGGACGTCATCGCTTTGCCGGTCCAGCACTTTAGCCATCAGGTATTCGGCCACCGTCCGGTCGCTCCCGGAGAATTCTGCGGCGAACCCGTCCGGATCCGGGTGCCCGGCCAGCGACAGCGCGGCTAGCCGCAGTCCCCCGGCCCACCCCTCCGTACGCTCATGCAGCGCCGCCACCGCCGGGTCGGCCAGCTCCACGCCGGACGCCTGGAACAACGCCCGCGCCTCGGCAGCAGGTCATCCGCGCGGATCTCGGCCAGGTCTCCCTCCAGCCGCAGCCGATGCAGGCCCATCCGGACGTCATGCCGCGTGGCCAGCACGAACCGCAGCCGCTCCGGCGGACGCATGACCAGCAACTCCAGCTGGCGGCGCGCCAGGTCGGAGTCGAGCTCATGCGCGTCATCGACCACCAGCCACAGCAGGGCCGTCTGGCGCAGCGCGTCCAGCACCGCCAGCCACAAGCGCTGCGGATCGCGCTCGTTGCGGCCGACCGGCACCCAGGCCACGCGCTCAGCCAGTCCCGCGGCACCGATCCAGGAACGGAGCAGCACCGTCTTGCCGCACCCCGGCGGTGCCGTCACCACCGCCACTCGCGCCGCCTGCGCAAGCTGCTCCCACAACGCAGGACGGGAAGCAAGTCCTGCTGCGCCGAGACGAGCGACGCGGCCGACGGGCTGCCAATTCGCCGCTGGCCGCATAGCTCATGATCTCACGGAAGGCTGCCCAGCGCGGCGGGGCGAATCTCGTTGAGGACAGGTGTGATCAGGGCCGAAGTCCGTCGATAAAGACGTCAACCAGGCGGCGGCCGTAGCCGGGGCTCTCGCCGGGCACCGGTTGGGACAGCAGGGCCACCGCGTGCAGGACGTCCACGGCCGTGACGTCGGCGCGGATCGCGCCGGCCGCCGCCGCGGTGTCGATCAGCGTTTGCAGCACGGGCTCCATGCGCTGGTAGAAGTGCGCGCGCATCGCCTCGTGGGCGGCATCGGCCGACTGCAGGGCCGATGCGAGTCCCGCCTTGGTCGCGACTAGCTCGGTGTACCGCTGGATCCACCTGGCCAGCGCCACGTGCGGGGGATAGGCCGAGCTCAGCGCCGCGGCTGCGTCGGCGCAGGCGTCGATCTCGTGCGTCAGCACGGCGAGCACGAGGTCCGAACGGTGAGGGAAGTGCCGGTAGAGCGTGCCCACTCCGACGCCGGCCAGATCGGTGATCTGTTTCGCGGGGGCATTCACGCCTGAAGTGGCGAAGACGGCCTTGGCTGCGTCTAGCAAGGCATCAAGGTTGCGTTGTGCGTCGGCGCGCCGATGTCGCGTCGCCACGTTCTCTGTCACCACAGTCCTCCGCTGGCCAGGGCCGTTTGCTTAAGCGGAAAGCATTTCCGTATAATTCCGGAAGAGCTTTCCGTTTAACTCCGACGATACGGCAGGAGATCGACATGCGGTACCGCACGCTCGGCCGGACGGGCATCAAGGTAAGCCCGTATGCGCTCGGCACGCTGATGTTCGCCACCTCCGTCGGCAATCCTGACCCGGCCGACTCCGGCCGTGTCCTGCACAAGGCGCTCGATGCGGGCATCAACTTCGTCGACACCGCCGATGCATACGGCGATTCGGAGGAGGTTGTCGGCCACGCCCTGAAGGGACGGCGCGAGAACGTCGTGCTCGCCACCAAGTTCAGCCGGCCGATGGGAGACGATCCCAACCAGCGGGGCGCATCCCGCCGGTGGGTCATGACCGCGGTCGAGAACTCGCTTCGCCGTCTGCAGACCGACTACATCGACCTCTATCAGGTCCATCGGTGGGACCCCGACACGGACGTCGAGGAAACGCTGTCCGCGCTGTCAGACCTGATCCACAGTGGAAAGGTCCGGGCCATCGGATCGTCCAACACGCCCGCGTCCGACATCGTCGAGGCCCAGTGGGTCGCCGAACGGCGGGGCCTGGAGCGGTTCCGCACCGAACAGCCGGCCTACTCGCTTCTCAATCGCGAGATCGAGCGTGACGTCCTGCCGGTCGCGCAGCGGTACGGGCTGGGCACGCTGGTGTGGGGACCGCTGGGACAGGGCCTGCTCACCGGACGCGTTCGCAAGGGCCAGCGGAACGACCTGAGCCGGGCTCGCCTGTTCAGGCACCTCAACGACGAGCGTCGCCTCGACGTCGTTGAGCAGCTCATCCCCATCGCCGAGGAGGCGGGTCTGCCCATGACCCACTTGGCCATGGCGTTCACCATCGCCCATCCTGGCGTGACCAGCGCGCTGCTCGGCGCACGCACCGAGGAGCAGCTAGACGATCTGCTGGCCGGCGTGGACGTCGCCCTTACCGATGACATCCTCGATCGCATCGACGAGATCGTGCCGCCCGGCACGGGTGTCGGCCAGCTCGACCAGGCCTACCTGCCGACGGCCCTGCTCGATCCGAGCCTGCGCCGCCGTCCCGTCACCGACCGTTCCGCGGCGTAGACCTGACTGAGCGGCCTAGACCTGACTGCACGTCAAGCCCGAGAGTCAAGACGGCGGCGACGGACGGTCCGGTCCAGGATGCCCAGCGTCGCCTTGAGCGCGCTCTCGGGCACGACCGGAAATGAGCCCGATGTGCTCTGCCAGCTCGGGTCGAGCTCCGACCAGTCGTAGTAGGACGTCACGAGGACTTCAGCTTCGGCCGGCTCGAGCCGGTAGCCGTACACGTGGCGCAGCGGCGGCTTGAGCCGACCCTCGATGGTCCAGGCGATCTCTCGGTCCGGCACGAACACGGTGATGACCACCTCGACGTCGTAGTCCTGCCACGGCAGGTCACCCAGGGCCCGGCGGTCCATGTGGACCGTGAACCGGTCGCCGACCGCTTCGACCGGTTCGCCCGTCGCCTCCATGAGCATGCCGGAGGCGTCAATGTCGACGTGCCCGCGTGGATCTCGAAGGACGGCGAACACCTCGTCGGCGGTCGCGCCGATCAGCCGCGACACCTCGATACGCGTTGGCTTGTCGTCAAGATCGGTCATCCCGCGAGTATGTCACCGAGGGGCGCATCGCAGGCTGGCCGCCCGCTGATACCGGCTGGCCGACCGGTATCCGGGTCGCGTGGTGCGCGGCACATCGAAGACGTCGCCGGCGTGCGTGAAACCCAGGGCCTCGTAATAGCCGCGCAGCCGCTGGTTGTCCCGGTTGCAGTCCAGCCGCAGCCAGCTGCGCCCGCGTTCCCGGGTTAGGTCCGCGGCCACCTCGATCAGCCTCGCCCCGATGCCCTGGCCGGCGACCTCGGGACGGGTGGCCAGGCGGTGCACGTAGCCGGCCTGGCCGTCGTCGGGGCCCCATACGCGCTCATCGGACCAGCGCAGCGCGAAGGTCGCGACCGGCCGTCCCTCGAGCAGGGCCAGGTGGATCAGCCCGGCGGGCAGGTCACGGATGACGTCGGGAAAATCGTTGCCCCACATGCTGATCCGGCCCCCGGACGGGGCGGCCTTGGCCGAGCGGAGAATGTCCAGGACCGTTTCCTGATCGTCTGCGGACGCCGTGATGACATCGATTTTGGTCATGCCCGATTCTTTCCGCCGCGCGGCAGTGATCAGACCTTGCCTCCAGCAGACGCAGGCGCACGTGCGCTGGGAACTCGTGGAAGTAGCCGCGGCCACCGCCCAGCAAGACGGGCACCCGGTGCAGGATCACCTCGTCAACCAGGCCCGCTTCCAGCGCGGAGGTCAGCACGCCACCGCCCATCAAGGCGACGTCCAGGTCGCCGGCGGCTTTACGCGCCGCGGCGACGGCGTCCTCGATTCCGGTGCTGACCAGGGTCTGGGGCTCGCTGACCGAGGGCACGGGCCCGTGGCCGACGACGAACAGCGGCGCCGTCGGGTGCGGGCCACGGCCTCCCCAGTGGCCAGAGTGCTCGTAGGTGGTGCGGCCCGCGACCGCGGCGCCGACCCGCGCCGCGACCTGGTCGAAGAACCGGGCGCTGGGCTCGCTCAGCTTGAATCCGTCGAATAGCTGGCTCGGGGTGTCCCCGTCCATGTACCAGTCAAAGAGCATGGGCGCGTCACCGAGACCACGTTCCGAACTCCTGTTCGCCGTCAGGCGTGCGGCCGCTGATGTAGCCGTCGACCGAGACGGCGTGGGCGCTGAAGACCTTGCTCATGTCCCTCCTTCGATGGGTGATCAGATGGCCTGCGGGAAGTCGAAGAACCGGTGCGGGTCGTAGGCCTGCTTGGCCGCGGCCAGCCGGGGGTAGTTGCCCGCGTGGTACGCCGCGGCCCAGTCTTCGAGTGCGGGATCGGGAAAGTTGGGGTAGACGTGCCCCGACCCGTCGGCATGGGCGGTCGCCCATGAACGGTCGACCCACGGATCGGCCACCTCGCCGATGTGCTCGAGCAGGAATCGTTCGCCGCGGTGGGCGAACGCCGTGGCGTTGTCGGCCACCCGGTTGTAGGCCCCGCCCATCGCGGTGAAGGTGATCTGTCGTAGGCCGGCGACATGCGGCTCGCTCAGCTGGCTCAGCAACGACGCGAGGGTGCCGTCAGACAAGCGTTGGGAGAAGAACTCCGACCTGATCCGCTGCGCGTGCTCGGCCCCAAGCGCATCTCGCGGGTCGGTAAAGGTGCGCTTCAAGTGGTGGAAGGGCAGGTCCGGGCGCAACTCGATCGCCGGAGCCGCGCCCGCCAGGTCGCCGAACTCCCGCAGCAGCTCCCGGGTTGGTCCCTCCCGCAGGGCGGCGGCGCCGAGCAGGGTGACCCGGACCGGGCCGCCGGGTTCGGACTCAGCAACCAGGTTGACGGTGAGGTCGTCCGGGGCGTCCGGGGCCCAGGCCTGCCAGGCCGAGATCACGTCCGCGGCCGCGATGGCCGACCAGCGTGCTTCGATACGGGTGGTCACCGGCTCCGGGACGGTATCGAACCGCAGCGACGTGACCACGCCGAACTGCCCGCCGCCCGCGCCGCGCAGCCCCCACAACAAGTCCGGTTCGCGGTCGCGGTCGCACTCGATGACGCTGCCATCGGCCAGCACGACCTGTGCGCTGACCAGGCGATCGCAGGTCAGGCCGTACTTACGCCCGAGCAGGCCGATGCCGCCGCCCAGGGTGAGGCCGGTGATGCCGACGGTGGGACCGCACCCGGCGGGCAGGGTCCGGCGGTGGGCGTGCAGCGCCGCGTACAGCTGTCCCAGGCGGGCGCCGGCTCCGATCGTGGCGATCCGGTCCGCGGTCACGCCGATGCCGTCTAGACCGGAGAGGTCGAGCACGATCCCGTCGGTCGACGACCGGCCCGCGAAGCAGTGTCCGCCGCCCCGAAGGGCGATGCGGTAGCCGGTGGCCGCCGCGTACCGCACCGCGCCCACCACGTCCGAGACCGACCGGCCCAACACCACGAGCCGGGGCCGCACGTCCCGGTAGGCGAGGTTGACCGGGCGGCGAACCGCCTCGTAGCCCGGCGAATCAGGGCCGAACACCTGGCCACCGAGCGCGGCGAGGGGAGGGCCGAAACCGGCTAGGTCGGACACGAGCTCGAGACTACGGAGCTCCCGACGTCAGGTCTTGAACGAATCGAGCAAGCTCAGACCCTGCCGCGGGTGGCCAGGAAGGGCTGGTAGGACGCGGAATGCTCATGACCGCACGCGCACTGGTCCAGGCTGCCCCCGAGGAGCTGACGCGGGGTCAGGCCGGTCAGGCGGAGGCATTCCCGGCTGAGGTGCGCCTGGTCGGCGTACCCCACGTCCACCGCCAGTCCCGCCATGCCGTCCGCGCCGGCCCGGCCCGTGGCCGTGGCGCCGGCTTGGGCCAGCGCCAGGAAGCCCTGGAACCGCAACGTGCGCTGCAGCACCTTGGGAGTCATCCCGACCGCGTGCAAGCAGCGGCGGCGTAGCTGGCTCGCGGATAGCGCCAGGTGGCTGGCCAGGGTATCGATGTTGACCGGGTGCCAGGGCATCAGCGCCCGCACCGCCTCGCCCACCAGCGGATCCACGCGGACCGTGGTCCGGAATTCGTGCAGCAGGCGGCCCTGCAGGCACGCGAGCGCCCGCTCGGGCGTCCCGGCCCCGGCCGTCGCTTCCACCAGCGGCTCGACCGGACTTCCCCGCAGCTCGTCCAGGCCCAGCCGCTGGTCCACCAGATCGTCCAGCACCGCCGGCAGGGGTGGCGCGGTCCCTGGCTGGAACCGCACGCCGACGATCGTGGTGTGCGCCGGGATGACCTCGATCTGCGGCCCGGTCAGCGGACCGAGCAGGTGGGGGCGGCCACCGATCGGGAAGTGCAGCTCGACCCCGCCGGTGGGCAGGTGCCGTTGCGCGTACGCCTGCGCGCCGGTGCGCTCGATCCAGACCGTCCGGACCCACCCCGGCCAGTTCCGGCCGCGGCAGGCGCTCAACGTAGGACTCCATTGCGGCTCATCCTGTCACACCGGCACCAGGGCGGCCCGACGCGCTACACGGCCGGTGAGCCGAGCGCGAGCCGGTCGTAGCGGGCGAGTTCGGCCTCCGTGGGCGAGCTGGTGACCATGAGGGGTCTTGTCCCAGGAGGATCGCTGCGATCGGATGAGCAGCTTGCGCAGCGCCCGGTACGGCGAGATTTTGACGGAACGAACGTAGGTGTCAGCTGCCGGTGAATCACGCGGGGCTACCCGTCGAGTAGCCGATCCTGGCGTCTGCGTCGCCGCATGCGCCGTTCGTCCTCGCTGGTCCGCCCCCCAGACGCCGGCCTCCTGGCCGCTGGCCAGGGCCCACTCCAGGCAGGGGGAGCAGACCACGCACCAGGCGCAGATCTGCTTGGCCCGGGTGACCTGATGCAGCGCCGGCCCGGCCGTCCCGACCGGGAAGAACAGCTCGGGATCGGTGTCGCGGCAGGCGGCGAGGTCGCGCCAGTCCGGGGTGCCGCTCGGGGCCGGGCGAGGGAGTCGGCGAACGTGTATCTCAGTCACGAGTGCCACTTTGGTCGTCCGAGACGCCCCGTCGCGCCGGTGAACGCCCCGACTCCTACCCCGGGTCTGGTACCCGGGCGGACCCTGCGGCTGCGGTGCATCTGTGTCGGATTTTGCGATTTGCATACGGCAAATCGCAAAGAGCGATAATCTCTCCGCGAGAGGGGGGTTACGCTGTGCTAGCGCATCGAAACTTAACGTATGTCCTATTGGCCCCCTTTGTTCGTCATCAGGCCTAAGCAACCTAGGGGAGGGTCTCTCGGATGCCGCACGCTGAATCATTAAGTGCTGCCGCGGGTGGTCGGACACGGCTTGCCCGGCGCAGGAGGCACCGGGTCGCCGTAGCGGGCGCAGCGGTAGTGGCCGCGCTGGCGAGTGTGTCGGTGGCTGGCGTCCCCACGGCCTCGGCGAGCTCGGATGAGACCGTCATCGTCACCGCGACCGGGCTGCTCAACCCCGTCCAGGCGGTGCTGGGCCTGGGCGGCACCATTCTGACCCAGTTCCACCTGATCGACGGGCTGGAAGCGGTGATCCCCACGGTGGCGGAGCCACTGCTGGCGGCGATCCCGGGCCTCACCGTGACCCCCGACGTGTCGGTGAACGTTCAGGGCACGCCGGAATCGACCGGCCCCCATACGCCGTCCGACGTCTTCTTGCAGCAGACCGGGGCGACCCGGCTAGCGAGTACCGGTGACACCGGGCACGGGGTCACGGTCGCTGTGCTGGACACCGGCATTGACAACCTGCCCGACTTTTCCGGACGGCTGATCGGCGGGGTGGACCTGAGCGGCGAGAACAACCCGTTCCAGGACAGTTACGGGCACGGCACGTTCGTGGCCGGCCTGATCGCCGGCAACGGGGCATCCTCGGGTGGCCAGTATTCCGGCGAGGCCCCGGGTGCCAACCTGGTGTCGATCAAGGTGGCGGGCGCGACCGGCACGACCGATCTGGTCAAGTTGATCTTGGGCCTGCAGTGGGCGGTCGATCATCAGGCCAGTTACGGGATCAAGGTCCTCAACATGTCCCTCGGGTTCCAGACCAACCTGTCGACGGTCATCAACCCGTTGGACCAGGCGGTACAGGCGGTCTGGAACTCTGGTATCGCGGTGGTCGTCTCGGCCGGCAACGCCGGGCCGTTCAATGGCACCATTCTGTCTCCCGGCGACGACCCGCTGGTCATCACGGTCGGTGCCCTGGACGATATGGCCTCGACGTCGTCCGCCGGTGACGAGATGGCCGACTTCAGCAGCGCGGGCCCGACATCGCCCGATGGCTGGGTCAAGCCTGACCTGGTCACCTCCGGCCGGTCAGTGGTCAGCCTGGCTGCGCCGGGTTCGACGATCTACGACCAGTACCCGTCGGCGCGGGTAGGCTCGGCCAACTTCGTCGGCTCGGGCACGTCGTTCAGCTCGGCTATCACTAGCGGTGCGGCCGCGCTGGTCCTGGCCGACAACCAGGGCCTGTCCCCGAACCAGCTCAAGGCGCGCCTGCTCGGCACGACCAGCCGAGGTCCGGTCGGCAACCCCTTCGTCGACGGTCACGGGGCCCTCAATGCCTACGCCGCCGCGACCGCGGGCCCGATGAACCTCGCTCAGTCGGTGGCCGGCCTGCTTCCCGCCTTGCCCGGCGCCACCGTTCAGCTGTCGCCCAGCGGCTCGGCCGATACCTGGAATGCCAGCCTGTGGTCGGGAACGTCCTGGTCGCCGGGGCCCGACAGCTCGGCGTGGAACGGTCTGGCCTGGAACGGCGACGACTGGAACGGCTTTACCTGGACCGGCCGGGCCTGGAATGACGGAGACTGGGCCGGCGCGACCTGGAACGGCGCAAACTGGACCGGCCGGGCCTGGAACGATGCCGGCTGGACCGGCTCGGTCTGGAACGGCACGGCCTGGACCGGTCGGGCCTGGAACAGCTCGGCATGGGATTGAGACCTGTCCGGTCCACGATGAAGATTCCGCGCGCTACCCGAGCCGTCGTCGCGGCTTCGGTAGCGGGCGGCGTTCTGACCCTGCTCCTCGCGATCTGGCGCTGGCCGGACCTGGCGCGGGTCGACCAGCGGCAGTGGATCGTCGCGGCCGCGATGGGCACCTTGGTCCTGGGCAGCTGGATATGGCCGGTGGTGGTGTACCGGGAAGGCGAGTCCGAGGCCTTCAACATGGACGAGGGTTTCTTCGTGATCCTCGCTCTTCTGGTCCCGCCGCTGGTTACCTTGGGGACCCTCGGCCTGGCCACCGGGATGGCGCAAGCGGGCCGCCGGCGTCCGCTGGTCAAGTCGGCCTTCAACGTCGGGCAGGTCTTGATCGCCGCGGGTCTGGGCATATCGGTGAGCCGGGCGGCCGCCACGCCGGCCGCCTCCCTGACCGTGGCTCAGGTCGCGGCGGCCATGCTCGGCGTCGCCGTGTACTGCGTGGTCAACACCCTCCTGGTCGCCGCCGCGGTGGTCTCGATGGGTACCGCCTGGCGCGAGCTCATCAACGACCTTCCGATCCAGCTCGCGCTGGCCGGCTCGGGAGCGCTGGTCGGGGTGATCCTGGCCCTGGCCATGCAAGCCCACCCGTGGGTGCTGGCGCTGGCCGTCCCCGGCCTGATCGTGCAGCGCCGGCTGATCAGCGCCCGGTTCGCCGCGCTGCACGACCACAGCAGGATGAAGGGGCTGTACGAGGTCACGCTGGAGGCGAACCGGGGGCTGCGCCACCAGGCCGTGCTCGACACGATTCTCGAATCGGTACGGCGGTTGCTGCGCAGTCCCGAGGCCAGCTTGACCTCCAGTCCTCCCGGTCCTGGCCAGCTGGCGGCGCCCATGGTGGTGGCCGACCGGCAGCTGTGGCTGGCGGCGGCGGGCCGGCGCCGGGACGAGCCCTTCGACGACGCCGACCGGGGCCTGCTCGCCGCCCTGGCCGCCGTGGGCAGCGGAGCGCTCAGCAACGCCGAGCTCTACCATCAGGTCCGCCTGCAGCGGGAGCGGCTCTCCTCGATCACCCTCAACATCGGCGAAGGCGTGTGCGCGGTGGACGCGGACGGCCGGCTGAGCTTCGTCAACCGAGCGGCCGCCGACATGATCGAGCTGTCGTCGCTCAACATCACGATCGATGACCCGATGAGCGACAACGCCCTGGCCGCGCCGGACTTCCTGCTCGTGCCGGCCAGCGAGGCCATGCGCACCGGCCACACCATCCGAGTGGACGACGCCCGGTTCCGCGGCAAGGACGGCCAGACCATCCCGGTGGCCTACACCGCCTCCGCGGTGATCGGTGACGGCGGGCCGTCAGGCGCGGTGATCGCCTTTCGCGACATCACCGAACGCAAAGCCTTCGAGGACGAACTGCATCATCACGCCTTTTACGACAGCCTGACCGGCCTGGCCAACCGCCGGCTGCTGGTCGAGCGCCTCGATCAGGCGCTGCAGCGGTCCGCCCTGGACCGCAAGACCCATGCGCTGATCTTCGTGGACGTGGATCGCTTCAAGAGCATCAACGACAGCCTTGGTCATGTCACCGGCGATGAGTTCCTGGTCGCCATCGGGGCGTGCATGAAGAGCGTGGTGCGAAGCCATGACCTGCTGGCCCGCTTCGGCGGCGACGAGTTCGTGGCGCTGCTGGAGGACGTGGCCGGGGTGGGCGTGGCGGTCGCCGCGGCCCGGCGCATCTGCGCCGCGCTCGAGCAGCCCATCGTGCTGCGCGACGGCTATGAGGTGGTGGCCAGCGTGTCGGTCGGCATTGCCCTATCCGAGCCGGGCAAGAGCGCCGATGACATCTTGCGCGACGCGGACGTGGCCATGTATGACGCCAAGGCCAAGGGCGGCGGAGGTGTCTACCGGGTCTTCGACCAGACGTCCATGGGAAGTCGCTCTTCGGAGCGCCTGCGGATCGAATCTGACCTGCGCAAGGGCCTCGACCGAGGTGAGCTGGAGGTTTACTACCAGCCCTTCTATTCCCTCGACGAAGAGCGGATCGTGGGCGCCGAAGCGCTGGTCCGATGGCGCCATCCGACGAATGGCCTGATCAGCCCCACGCACTTCATCCCGATGGCCGAGGAGACCGGGCTGATTCTGCCGCTGGGCCGTTTCGTGCTCGACACGGCGTGCCGGCAGGTGCGCTCGATCCGGGACCGGCTGGCCGTGGACCTGCCGATCAGCGTTAACCTCTCACCGCGCCAGTTCCAGGAGAGCGGGCTGTCGGCCCAGGCGGCGGCGGCTCTGGATGCCGTCGGCCTGCCGTCGGACCTGCTGATCTTCGAGATCACCGAGGGCGTGGTCATGGAGGACCTGCCCGGTGCGCGCGACGTTATGAAGAAGCTCGACCGGCTGGGGGTCCGGCTGGCCATCGACGACTTCGGCACCGGCCATTCGTCGCTCGCCTACCTGAAGCAGTTTCCGGTCCAGGAAGTAAAGGTAGACCGGACGTTCGTGCAAGGCATCGTCGAGAGCCCGGTGGACTCGGCGATCGTCCGGGCCGTCATCGACCTGGCCGACGCCATGGGTATCTCGGCGGTGGCCGAGGGAGTGGAGACCGAGGATCAACTCGCCGGGCTCAGGACGCTGGGCTGCCCGGTGGCCCAGGGTTTCTACTTCTCCGAACCCCTTCGCGCCCCAGACTTTGACGAGCTGCTCACCCGCCACTTCGCTCGCACTACGGACCTGCAAGGCCAGCACTGACGCCGAGGAGTCCAGGCCCGTCCCACCCCGCCACTTCGCTCCCGCCCTACCCCGCCACTCCGCTCCCCCCACCCAGCCACTCCGCTCCCGCCCCACCCAGCGGATGCCCCACCCAGCGGAGTGAAACCGGGATTTCACCGCGCTCTATGGTGGTGGATTCGGGGTTTCACTCCGCTGCCGATGTCACGGACGCTGCCGGTGGTGCGCAAGGTGCGGAGCGGCCTCAGCTACCGGAGGTCCAGCTGACATGAGTGCTGCGCAGACCGTGGCGGACATCGTCGAGGCGAATAACTATCTCGTCCTGGCCACCGCCGATGCGGCCGGACAGCCCTGGAGCTCACCGCTGTACTTCGCGCACCTCGGCTTGACCGAGTTCTTCTGGGTTTCCTCGCCGGAGGTGAGGCACTCTCGCAACATCGCGGTGCGACCCGAGGTGAGCATCGCCATCTTCGACTCACACGCGGCGATCGGAACCGGGCAGGGCGTATACATGTCCGCGGTCGCCGAACTGCTCGGTGATGGCGACGCGGCCGTCCGGGGGATCGAGGCGTTCTCTCGCCGTTCGGTCGCCCACGGCGGTCCGCAGTGGACCAGCGCGGATGTTCGGCCCGGCGCCGGGCTGCGGCTCTACCGGGCTACCAGCGATTCGCACTGGATCCTGGCCAAGGACGGCACACCCGATCACCGCGTTCCCGTGCCGCTGCGCTGAGCGCGATGATCCCGCCTCCACGCTCGTGATCAAGGTTCCCAGCAGAGGCGATGGGCGCGATCGCGCAGGACCGCTGTCCCGCATCAGCGTGAGCGGACCAGTACGTTGATTCGCTGCGCGCGGTGCAACGGGCCGCTGATGCGGGCCTGCCGGCGGCTAGCGCTGGGAGCGACTCCCGCGCCGTTCGCCTTCGGCCCCGAATAGCCGCAGTCCGGCGACCAGGAGGACCGCGCACGCCCCGATCAGGACCGGCTCGACGGTGAACGCGGCCTGCAGGCCGAAATGATCGGCGAGGCTGCCGAGCAGGTAGGGGGCAGCGATCACCAGCACGCCGCCGAGTAGCTGGGTGCGGGCGTTGGCCGTGTCGTCGTTCCCGGCCGCGGCGCCCAGCGCCAGAGCCAGGGAGAGTGGGTACAGGTTGGCCACGCCGGCGCCGCAGACGAATAGCCCGGCGATCGCTAGAGCGGGCAGGCCCGCCAGCCAGAAGACCAGGAACCCGGCGGCGGTGATGGCCAGCGAGGCGTGCAGCAGCGGAACGGTCCGCCCGGCCCGGCGGGTCAGCCACATACCCGCGAGACGGCCGCCCAGAATGCCCAGGTAGAAGGCACTCATGGCGGTGGCGGCCTGGGTGGTGGGCAATCCGTCCCCGGTGAGCAGCTCGGCGCCGAAGTACACGGGGCAGAACTCGATGGCGATGCCGGCCGCGACCATGGCGGCGAGCAGCCAGCAGGACAGCGGCAGCCCGGGCCGGTGGCCCGTCGGCCGGCTGGCCCGCGCCGCGGGCAGCGGCTGATGCCGGTAGCGCAGGTAGAGGCCGGCCAGGACCAGGGCGGGCAGGCTCAGGACCACCCGCCAGCCTGCCGGGGTGTCCTGGAGCAGGCCGAGCAGCAGCGGAGCGAGGACCGCGCAGGCGGCCGCCCCGACGTTGGCCTCGGTCAGCGCGCGGTCGCGGCGTGGACCATGCCGATCGGACAAGATCGCCTGGGTACAGGTGAGCAGGGTCGTGCCGGCGAAGCCCAGGACCGCCGCCCCGGCCATGGTGGGCGCGATGCCATGGCCGACGGCGAACAGGCCGGCGCCGGCCGTCGCGCCCGCCGCCGAGCACCACAACAGCATGGCCCGCGAGAGCAGGCGCGCGAACGCGGCGAAGGTCACACCGGCCAGGGCCGCGCCGCCCGCCCACAGCGCCGAGTAGACGCCGAGCAGCGTGTAGGAGAAGTGCAGTTCGGCGCGCAGCAGCACCAGCGCGGGCCCGAACGCGTAGAGCCAGAAGGCGTAGCCCGCCAGCGCCGCATAGCTCAGCACCGTCGGTCCGTCCCGGCCGAAGTCCGCGGCGTGAGCGTGCACCGCCGGTGTATCCCTGAGGGAATCCGCGGCGTGAGCGTGCACCGCCGGTGTATCCCGGCCGGAGTCGTCCGCGGCGGGCAGCACGTGGTCGCTGACCCCGCGGCACGCCCCGTCTGTGTATCGATACACAAATGCAGCCTAAAGCCTTGTGTATCGATACACAAGTACAATGTCGGCGTGAGCGAACGACGGAGCCGGCCGACCATGCGTCAGGTCGCCGACGCGGCCGGCGTATCGGTCATGACCGCGTCCTATGCCTTTTCCCGGCCGGACCGGGTCGCGCCCGGCACCGCGGCGAAGGTCCGCGCGGCCGCGTTGCGCCTCGGCTACCCCGGACCGCACGCCGGAGCCCGGTCGCTACGCCGGGGCCTGGTCGGCAGCCTCGGCGTGATCCTCGGCGAGCGGCTGGCCTACGCCTTCGACGATCCCCAGGCGGCCCGGTTCCTGGCCGGTATGGCGGAGGTTTGTGCCGCCGAAGGCGTCGGTCTCACCGTGGTCCCGATCACCGGTGCTCCCAGCGACGTGCAGCGCGTCAACGAGGCGGTGGTGGACGGGTTCGTCGTGTGGACCATCAGCGACGACGATCCCGTGCTGGACGCCGTCGCGGCCAGCGGACTTCCGGCCGTCGTGCACGCCGGGCCGTCCCGGTCCGGACTGCCCGTGGTCGGCATCGATGACCGGGCCGCTGCCGCCGCGATCGGCCGGCTGGTCTTCGCCGGGGCGATCCGGCCGTTGGTGCTGAGCTTTCCGGCCGACCGCGGCCGCGTCCAAGCGCTTTACACCGGCCCGCCCGGGCCGGCGGTGACCTACCCCCTGACCCGGCACCGGTGGGATGGATTTCTCGACGCCTGGCGCCAGGCCGGCGGCGCCCCGGCCGAACTGCGGGTGGCCGTCTGCCCGGTCAACGCTTCCGGGGTCGGCGAAGCCGTCACCGAAGAACTGCTGCGTGGCGCCGACCCGCCCGACGCGATCGCCGCGATGAGCGATGAGCTGGCTCTCGGCGCGCTGCGCGCCGCGGCCCGTACCGGGCAGGTCGTGCCCGAAGCGGTCGCGATCACCGGCTGGGACGACAGCGACGCCGCGGCGCGCGCCGGGCTGACCACGGTCCGGCAGTCCCTGCGCGACCAAGGCCGACGCTGCGCCGAGATCGCCCTCGGCCACCCTCAGACCGCGGCCGCCCAGGATCCGCCCGGCTGGGAGGTCATCGAGCGCACGAGCACCCGGCGCGGCGGCGCGGAAATGACCGGATAGTCTGATCTGGCCATGACTATTTCCGAGCCGTCGGGCCGCCGGCAGGAATAGTAGCCCAGCACGCCAGTGAAGAGATCGCATGTCCACGATAAAGAGGATCGGGCCGCGGCAGGTTATTCCTATCCTCATTTCCCTCGCGATTCTGGTCGGCGCAGTAGCTCTAGCGATATCAGTCGGGAATCCGTCAAAAACCGCCAGTAAGCCTGAAGTTAGCGCGCTAGCCCTGGCCAGGGAGCAGAAGTATCTTCTGGGTAAGGGCACCAGTGACACGACGCCAGGCTACTTTGAGGCCACTAGCTCCACGCTCGTGGCCGCGGCGGCGGGCGCACTCAACTCGGAGTTCTACCAGCTAGGTGAATTGCTGGTCAAGGACGGCCTCGGGAATACCATTATCGAGCCCGGCCGCGAGATGAACGGCACCTGGTACGAATGGAGCGAGCAGCGCGCGCCGTCGTCCGAGCCGGATGCCTATATTCTCGCGTGGCGGCAGATAGTCACGGCCATGCGTTCAGTCCCCGGGCAGCATTTCAAGTTCCTATGGACTATATACATGACAACCACGTCGGTCGCCGAATCTTGGCCGGGCAGTGCTTACGTGGACTATATCGGGACCGATATTTTTGACTGGTTCGGCGGACCTGACAATACCTACCCGCACACTGCGTCTGGTGCCCTCGATCATCAGGCCAAGTGGCAGCAGATCCTGACCACCGAGCCGGGCGGCTTGAATTGGATGGCCGCGTTTTCGCGGGCCACGGGTAAACCGATCATCATCCCCGAATGGGGCCTTGACTTCCACACCTTCGGGGGCCAGGACGATCTGGTGTTCATCCAGAAGATGATGGCGTGGATGAAGGCCCATGACGCCATCGGGCTCTACTGGATACAGGGCCACGTCAGGCCGGTTTCGACGGTCAGCGGTCCGCTGCTGGTCAACCAGGGCGCATCGGCGCAGAGCAACAGCCCTGAGGCGACCGACGCCCTCGGGAACCTGATGGGTGGCCGCTTGCAGTACGCGGGCGTTTACCTGCCTGATCAGCAGTGGTTGTCGGACAGCGTGGATCAGCCGTTCCTCGCGCCCTGGGAGCACTCTGGTGATCGCGTGGTCCTGAGCGTGCCGATCGCCCCGAACCCCCCGGCCATAAGGTCGTATTCCGGGCCGCCTGAGCCAGGTAAGAAGCCGTATCAGCTGGCCGACTACCCAGATGCGGTAGCGGCACTGCGGCAAGGTGCATAACTAGCCGATCTGACGGTGTGCGCCGGCCCGGGGCCGGTCATGCTGGGCTGCGGGGGACGCAGCAGGCTTGTCCATGCCCAGTCACGAAAGGGTCACTGCCTGTGGTTCGCGCATCTGATCACCTACTCTGAGGCGCTCACGCTGGCCGGAGTCTACGTTCCGTTCACCGACATCGGGGCCGCCGCCCTCCAGATCGACCCCCCCGACATCGGCCTGATCGCCAGCCATGTCTGGGACACCATCGGGGCCGGGGCGGCCGGGTGGCAGGCCGCGCTCATCCTGCGCGAAGGTAACGCCCCGCTCCCGGTCGGGCCGCAGCCGGACTACATCGGTAAGGACCTCAACGCGGTCGCCGACCAGCTGATCGAGAAGTACGCCGACTGACCGGGAAGCTGATCCGGTTGCCAGGTCTTGGCACCCATCTGGGTGGTCCTATTTGATAAGCGGATCGCGCGGCAGGCCACCGATCCGCTCGGCGATCTGGTTCCGCTTGATCTCCGATGTGCCGCCCGCGATCGACAGGGCCCGGTTCATCAGCATCAGCGAGGCACCCAGAGCGCCGTCGTCGGCCAGGAACGCCGCGTCCGGCCCGGCGAGTTCGAACATGATCGAGGCTGTCTCGTGGCCGAGTTCGGACAGCAGGAGCTTGGTGATGTTCCCCTCCGGGCCCGGGCCGGAACCGGTCACCGCCCGGTAGGCGCTCCGCTGGTTCAGCACGCCCATGACCTGCGTGCGGGCAATATGCCTGCCCACCCGTCCGGCCCCGCCGGCCAGCCGCTCCGGGTGCGCGTCGAGCGGTGCGATGAACGCGCGCGGCGGCATGGTCCGGCCGCCGTCACCACCGCCGATGCTGATGCTCTCGTTGCCGAGCGTCGCGCGCGCTACCGTCCAGCCGCCGTCCACCGGCCCCACCACGTCTGAGTCGGGCACGAACACGTCGTCGAAGAACACCTCGTTGAAGCCGGACTCCCCGTTCGGCATCTTCAGCGGCCGAACCGTGACCCCGGGCGCGTGCATGTCGATCACCATCATGGTGATGCCCTCATGCTTGGGCGCGTCCGGATTCGTCCGCACCGTGGCCAGGCCGAAGTCGGAGATGTGCGCGCCGCTGGTCCATACCTTCTGCCCGTTGATCAGCCAGCCGCCCTCGGTCTTGACCGCCCTGGTCCTGATGCCGGCGGCGTCCGACCCGGCGCCTGGCTCGCTGAACAGCTGGCACCAGATGACCTCCTGGCTGAGCGCCGGGCGGACCCAGCGCGCGACCTGGTCGGGGTCGGCGTGCTGGATCAGGGTCAGGATGATCCAGCTGGTAATGCCCAGGCTCGGCCGCTTGATCCCGGCCGCGGCGAACTCCTGCTCGATCACGAGTTGTTCGACGGCGGTCGCATCCCGGCCCCACGGTTTCGGCCAGTGCGGCATCGCGTAGCCGCTCTCGATCAGTGCCTGCTTCCGCTGGTCGCCCGCCAGGTCACGCAGCCGCGCCACGTCGGGCTCGATCGCCGCCCGCACCAGCTCGGCCTCGGGAGGCAGGTCGATCGCCGCGGCCCGCCGTACGCCCTGGCGGACCAGGCCGGTAACTTCGATCGCCGCCTGTTCGGCGTCCAGCACGGCGGCGATCGCCGCCGCTCGCCGCAGATACAGGTGCGCGTCATGTTCCCAGGTGAACCCGATCCCGCCATGCACCTGGATGTTGAGGTTGGCGTTGCCGACCGCGGCCGACCCGGCCAGGACCGCCGCGATGGCCGCGGTGTAGCGGAACTGCTCGCCGCCCTCTATCCCGGCTCGCCCAGCGTCCCAGGCCGCGGCCGTGGCTAGCTCGGCCGCGACCAGCATGTTCGCGCAGTGGTGCTTGACCGCCTGGAAGGTGGCGATCGGCCGGCCGAACTGCTGGCGGACCTTGGCGTATTCGGCGGCCTGTTCGGTGGTTTCGGCGGCCACGCCGACCGCCTCCGCGGCCAGAACGGCCCGGGCCACGTCGGTCAGCAGCCCGCGCGCGCCCGCCAGCACGATCACCGGCGCCGCGTCGAGCCTGACCCTGGCCGCCCGCCGGCTTTGGTCCAGGTTGGCGG
Organism: uncultured Actinomycetes bacterium; assembly: GCA_963787645.1. Lineage (GTDB taxonomy): Bacteria > Actinomycetota > Actinomycetes > Streptosporangiales > Streptosporangiaceae > Palsa-504. The sequence continues at coordinate 1,114,220 of CAWBDS010000002.1, forward strand.
GCACCTCGGCCCGCACGCCGTCGGCCGACCTCTCCACCACCAGCACGTCGTCTCCGGCGGGGACCAGCAGGACGTCGGCCAGGTGGCCGCTGATCACCACGCCGGCCGTCCCGGTCGCGGCGCCGTCGGCGCACGTCACCTCGGCAGTCAACGCGGCCGCGCCGACCACGCTGCCGTCGGCAAGTCCGGGTAGCAGCCGCTTACGCAGGTCAGCGGGCCCGGCCCCGACCAGTACGGCGCTGGCGATCACGGTCGGGACGAACGGCCCGGACGCCAGTTGCCGGCCCATCTGCTCGGCCACGACCAACGTTTCGGCCAGCCCGAAGCCCGAGCCGCCGAACTCCTCCGGCACATGCAGCCCGAGCAGGCCTAGGCGGCCCAGTTCGGCCCAGAAGGAGGGCAGCGCGTCCGCGTCGGCCTCCAGCAGGCTCCGGGCTATGGCCCGGGACTGGTGATCGGCCAAGAAGTCGGCGGCGGACTGCGCGAGAGCACGGTGTTCTTCAGAGATGGCGATCGGCATATACCAATACTTACAGAGCCGCGATGTGCAGGACCCCGTCCATGTAGCGATTAGCGGCCTGCACGGCGTCGTCCGAGGTACTCCCGTGCTCGCGCGCCTCCATGTAGGCGGCGTACCAGTCCCACCAGTTGTGCGGGGCGTGGGTCTTCTCGTAGTGGTCGTGGTGCTGGGCCGTCTCGTGCAGCAGGTCCGCTCGGACATGACGTCCGAGGTGGTGGCCATCCGCTCCCGGCCCGGCAGCCGCGTCTTGATCTCCTGCACCTGCCAGTCGTTGCCGTCCAGATCGGCGAACGAGACGTAGGTTTGATAGGAGCGGCCTTCCGGATCCGGGCCGAGGTTCATGTCGACGGTTCCCGGCTCAGACGCCTGAGCCGAGGTGCTGATGCTTTCGTCAGTGCTGGTCATGCTGGCCTCCGCCATTAAGTTGCTGATGGGCCCAGCATGTCGCCGCGGCAGGGGCCGCCGCGCCAGTGAGATGCCCTGGCCTGCTGCCCTGGTAGGCCCTGGCCCAGCAAATCATTACCGGCGTGGCGGCCAGCTCATGGCCTTATACGGAGGTACCGTGTCAGCAGGTCAAGCGAGGAGGAACCGTGAAAACGGCGATACTCAACTCGGTAGGAATTGTCCTCGTGGTAGCAGCCTGCCTCATGGTGTGCGTGGCATTGAACACCGTCAGCTAATTGCCGGATCAAAAAGAATCCCCGGCCACTCGATATTCAGGCGAACGCGGCGGCAATCCGGGCTAGGCGCAATACGTCTTGCGGCCCGGCCAGGTCGGGGATAGCCACGAATACCGTCTTGACGCCGCGGTCGGCCAGCAGCCGGTAGCGGCCGATGTGGTCTTCCGCGGTTCCCGCATGGTGATTCCGGGCGTAGGCCGCCGCGCTAATTCGGCCGCGCTGTTTCTCCACCATCGACGCCGCGTCCTCCCGGTCGCGGCCGATCACCGGGATGTCCAGCACGGTCACCTCGGCCAGCGCCGGGTCACGCCCGGCCGCCACGCAATGCTGGCGGAAGATCGCGAGCTTACGGTCCAGCGTGCTGAGGTCGGAGGGCAGGTTGCAGCCGTCGCCGAGCCGAGCGGCGATCTCCAGCGTGCGCTTCTCGCCGCTGCCCCCGACGATCACCGGGATGGATCCGGCGGGCCGCGGATAGCAGGTGGTTTCCGGCAACCATACCCGCGGACCGCGGTACTCCCTGGTGCCGGGCTGCCACAGCGCGCGAAGGGTCTCGATGGCCGTCTCCAGCTCGTCCAGCCGGGCCGCCGCGGGCGGAAAGGGCAGGCCGAACGCGGCGTGCTCGCGCGCCCACCAGCCCGCCCCGATGCCGCAGAACGTCCGCCCGCCGCTCAGCGCGTCCAGGGTGGCTGCGGTCTTGGCCAAGATCCCCGGCGCCCGGAACGTCACCGGTGTCACGAGCGTGCCCAGGCGCAGATCCGGCTCCAGGCCCGCGAGCATGCCGAGCGTCACCCAGGGCTCCGGGATCGGCTCCCACGCGCGGCCCGCCTGGGGGACCTGGATCAGATGGTCCATCAAGGCGATGCCCTGCAGGCCCGCTTCGGCGGTGGCCCGGGCCACCGCGGCCAGCCAGTGCGCCGGGCCTTGCGGGTCCTGGTCCCAGGTGAATCGCGACAGTTGCAGCACCAGGCCCAGCTGGGCCGGACGCTGGCGCTGTTCGCGGGCCGCCGCCTGGGCGCCGGGGGAGTGCGTCGCCTCGGGCTGGGCCGACCCGGCGGTGGTCACCAGGTCCCAGCCCTCGGCGCGGACCTCCTCGGCGGCCGCCCGCATCCGCCGCAGCTGACCATCGAGCACCGCCGCGGGCACGGCCTGACCGCGACCGCGGTTACGGCGCCGGCACTCCGCCGGATCGGTGTCGACCAGCACCGCGACGGCGGCCATGCTGCTGGCGCGGGCCAGTTCCAGGTAGCCGCGGCGGCGGGCCGGGTCAAGACCCAGCGTGTCCACCACCACGGTCAGACCGCGCCGCAGCCGGGCCGCCACGATCTGGTCGAGCACGGCGAACGCGTCGGCCGACGCGTCCAGGTCGTGCTCACCGCTGCCGACCACCGCCCGCAGCCGATCGGAGGAGACCACCTCGTGCGGCCGGTAACGCTCCGCGGCCCATACCGACTTCCCCGCGCCGGACGGGCCGATCAGCACCACCAATGCGGGGTCCGGAAGCGGTGCCGCCCACTGGTCACGATCCGAGGTAGACACCCGGTCAGCCGGCCGTCTCGGCCGGATGCAGCGCGCGGCCGACGTAGGACTCGGCCTGCGGCTGCCAGCGCTGCCAGAGGCCGGCGAGCTGCTCGACCGGATCGTCGTGCCAGTCGACGCGCAGGTCGGTGACCGGCCAGGATACGGCCTCGGCGATGACCATCCCGGCGGACCGCAGCGGGGCGACCTCGCCGCCCGCGGCCAGGCCCGCCCGCAAGGCGGCGATCAGCCGGTCGCCGAGGTGCTCAGCCGGGCGCTCGGCGAAGGCCGCGAGCATCGCCGCGGGCACGCCCGGATCGGCCAGCAGATTGCCCGCGGCGGCCGCCCCGGTGGCGCGGATGTCCGTCGCCCTACCCAGAGCCAGCTCGCCGGAATAACACGCCGAGCCGCCGGCCGTATCCACCACCGCCAGCTGCCGGTACGCCACGTCCGGCGCCCGGGCGACGACGGCCTCGAGCGCATCGCCCGCGGTCAGGCCGCCGGCCATCGCCTCCAGCAGCGCCTCGCGCAGCCGTGGATCGGTCGTGCTCTGGCTGCATACCGCGCCCACGTCGGCCCGGACCGCCACGCACCGCGCTGCCACCGCCATGCTGGCCGAGGCGATGACCGCGCCCACCGCGCCGGTGCGGGCGCAGCGACCCGCCAGCGAAAGGGTCATGGCTTGACCGCCACCACGGTGACCTCGACCAGCCATTCCGGACGGGCGAGCGCGGATACCACCAGGCCGGTGAACACCGGGTAGACGCCCTTGAGCCGCTGGCCGAGCACGCGGTACACCGGCTCGCGGTGCCGGATGTCGGTGAGGTACACGGTGCAGCTCACGACGTGCTCAAGCAATGCGCCCGCCTCGGTGAGCAGCGTCTCCACGTTGGTCATGACCTGCTCGGCCTGACCGGCCGGATCCCCGACGTGCACGTTCTCGCCCGTGTCCAGGTCCTGCGGCACCTGACCCCGCAGGTAGACGGTGTTGCCTGCCACCACCGCCTGGCACAGGTCGTTGTCGAGCCGCTGCTCCGGATAGGTCTGGCCGGTATTGAACGGCCGGATCCGCAGATGACCACCCACGACGATCGGATCGCTCATTTGCGTACCGCGTCCGCGACGTCGGTGTACTTGCCGATGACGTCCAGCGGCCCGCTGAAGTCGTAGTTGTTGTACACCGCCAGCAGGTGCGAGAAGGGCGGTGACTGCGCGAACAGCTGGAAAGTCAGCCGGTGCCCGGCGTAATCGGAATTGAGCAGGTCGCGGGCCAGCACGAAGAGCTTGCGGCGTTCCTCGGCCGGAATCTCCCCGATCGTGAAGTACTTCTGCAGCCAGTCGCCGCCGCCCGCCGCGTCGAACATGGCCTTGCTCGGCATCAGGCTGACCTGGCAGCCGCACAGGTCGCGCACCAGGTGCATGATCGTCGGCAGCTGGGTGGAGGCGAAGACCCGGGCGGCGTACATCATCGGCTGGTTGGGCATCAGCAGCCCGCCCGGGCTGGGCTGGGCGAGCTCGATCGCCGCGGTCAGGTGCGCGTTGATGCCCTCCCGGTAACACGCGATCTGCGCGATCTTCTCCCGCACGGCCTGGTGCATGGTGACCCCGGTCGACCTGGTGCTGGCGTAGGCGACGCCCAGCAGGAAGTCGGCGAACCGGGCGTAGCGCTGGACGTAGGGAAAGATGCTGTACCGGTGCAGGCACGAGCGGATGAACGCGGCCGCCTTGGTGTGCCGGTAGAAGAACACGTTCTCCCAGGGGATCTCCACGTCGTCGAACACGATCATGGTGTCGATCTCGTCGTACCGGCTGGTCAGCGGGTAGTCATCGGGGTCGCGCCCCTGAGCGAAGGCGGACCGGCAGATGTGCTTGATCCCGGGCGCGCCCATGTCGGCCAGGAAGCCGACCGCGTAGTCGGACAGCACCTCGTTGTTCCACTCGCCGATGGTCGGCTTTACGAACGCCTGGTTGGCGTAGGCCGCGGCGGTCTCGAACTTCGCGCCCCGCACTACGATCCCGTTGTCGGTCTCGCGCACCACGTGCAGCAGCACGTCGGGATCCTGCTCCTGGGGTCGCAGCGCGCGGTTGCCCTTGGGGTCGGTGTTGGCCGAGACGTGGAACGGGTCGAGCAGTTGCGCGCGCCGGACGTGCCGGGCGATGTTCGCGGAGAACGCCGGGTCGATCTCGTTCAGCACGTCCTGCCCGTCGAACAGCGACCACATCTCACCGACCGTCTCGTCACCCACCCGGGTAACCACGCCGCCGGCGTCGTCCAGGATGGCGTCGACCGAGTCCCGCTTGGCCAGCCAGTCCTCACGGGTGCGGGGCGGGCACGAGGTGGTGGCGCAGCGTTCGGCCGTCTCGTCGTCGACGTAGGTCATCAGGTCCCGGCGGCCGGGTTCATGAGCCAGGTCGTAGATCCGCGCGCGCAGGTTCACCATCGGCGCGAAGGCCGGATGCGCGGTGACGTCATCGACGCGCTCGCCGTCGATCCACACCTCCCGGCCGTCGCGGAGCGACTCGATGTAGTCCTTGCCGGTTCGCAGCACGTGTCGTCCCTTCGGTAGATCTGGTCAGTCCCGCGTGAGGTCCAGTAGTTCGGCCAGCACCGCGTGCAGTTGCTCGGCGCCGGTGCGGATGGAGTCGGCGCGGATCCGTTCGGACTGGGCATGCATGTTCTCGCCCTCGCAGCAGCCCAGAGCGAGCGCCGGTATGCCGGCCGCGAGCGCCGCGTTGGCGTCGGTGGAGCCGTCCGCGGTGGTGGCCGGCAGGCCGATCGACGCGCGGGCCCGCAGCACCGCGGCCACCAGCGGGTGGGTGGCGGGCAGTGAGCCGGCCGCGCGCCGGTCGAGGCGCTCGGCCGACAGCCGCAGGCCCGCGGCCATGGGGTCCACATCTAGGCTGGCCAGCGCGGCTTCCTGCCGGTCGAGCGCGGCCTGATCGGTCGCGCGCCATTCGACGGTCGCGCTGGCCCGGGCGGCGATCGCGTTCACCCCGGTGCCCCCGTCGACCAGGCCCACGTTGACCGGCAGCCGCGGATCTGCCGACGCGATCATGCCGTCCAGCAGCCGCACGAGTTCGTGGACGGCGCTGGGCCGGCCGCGGTCCCACCACGAGTGCCCGCCCGGTCCGGTGACCGTGAACCGCACCCGCAGCGAGCCGACCGCGTCGGTGAAGACCCGGTCGCAGCCGTGACCCTCCAGAGCCAGGACCGCCTCGGGGGCCAGCTCACGGCAGGCGTAATGCGCGCCGCGCAGCCCGCCGAGCCCCTCCTCGCCGACGGTGAAGACCACGGCCGCCGGCTGCGGTCCCGCTCCGGCGAAGGTCCGCTCGGCGACGGCCACCGCGGTCGCGACGGCGATCGCGTTGTCCCCGATGCCCGGGCCGCACAGCCAGCCGTCGCATTGCGTGACGCCTCGCGGCGTGGCCTCGTCGAACACGTCGTCGACGTGCACCAGGACGGCCAGCCGGTAGGGTGCCGGGCCGAACGTCCACACCAGGTTGCCGACTTTATCGGCCGAACGGACCCCCGGTGCACGCTCCAGTCTTCGTTGCAGCCAGTCGATGCGCACCTGCTCGTGGCCGGTGCCGCCGGGCAGTTCGGCCAGCGCCACGGCGTCCGCGGCGATCGCCGCCGGGTCGGGAACCACGGCTGCAGCGTACCATCTCATTAGACTATTGGTATAGTTCACTGGCATGGCGAATGATGCTTCGGAACGCGCCTTCGCGGACGTCGGTGAGGTCATCGCGGCGAACCTGCACCGCCTCCGCACGGCCCGGCGGATGTCGCTGGCCACCCTCGCGGCCCGCGCCGACGTCGCCAAGGCGACGCTGGCCAACCTGGAGCAGGGTCGGGGCAACCCGACCATCGAGACGTTGTGGTCGCTGGCCCTGGGCCTGGGCGTGGCCTTCAGCGACCTCCTGGAAGACCGGCGGGAGACCGCCACGGTGGTGGTCCGGGCTCAGCAGGGCGCACGGGTGCACGGGTCCACGCCGGGTGGCCAGCTCGATCTGCGGCTGCTGGACCGGATGGAGCGCGGCGGCCTGGTCGAGGTCTTCGAACTGTTCCTGCCCGCCGGCACCGAGCACCTCGGCACGCCGCACGGCAGCGGCGTAGTGGAGCGGGTCTTCGTGCACAGCGGAACGATCACGGTCGGCCCGATCGGCGACCCGCTGACGCTCGGCCCAGGGGACTACGCCCGCTACGGCGGCGACCGTCCCCACGTGTACCGCTCGGCCGATGAGGACTGCCGCGGCGTGCTGCTCGTCGCCTACCCGCCCGCCTGAGCTAAGCTTGTTATTTAACCCTTCTGCCTGCGGGCTTTTCTTCTTGGGCTGGTCTCGCTTGACGGTCTTACCCACGTCGTGGCGGGTGGCCGGGTGCCGGTTCGCCGATCCGGGCGGCCGGCCGGGGCCGGGTTTGCCGGGTTTCGGCGCGCTGGCCAGGCCGGGCAGTATCTGGCGGATGTTCCGGAACCCCCGGCGGACCCGGGCAGGGGTCAGGCGGCCGGGCGGGCAGGGCCGCTGCCAGGGCAGCCGGATGTCGGCGGCCAGGGGGCGGGCGAGGTAGAGCTGGGCGCAGCAGGCGATGATCAGCCAGGTCCAGCGGTCGGCGGCGGCCGGGTCACGAAGCTTAGGCCGGGTCCAGCCGAGAACCTGCTTGAGGAAACGGAACGTGTGCTCAAGATCAAATCGCCGCAAGAACGCCTGCCAGGTCCGGTCGACCTCCTGCGCTGAGGTGCCGGCGCGGGAGGACCACAGCCATAGCGGTTCGGCGTCGCGCTGGCCAGGCAGGTGATCAACCTGGAGCCGGATAAGGGTGCCCTCGATGACCGGCAGCTCGCCGTGGTGGTCCTCCCATCCGGCGCGGGCGGCCAGCCGCTGGTGCAGCCGGCCCCAGGCCATGGCGGTCGCGGTGCCGTACCGGGTGGTCGTGGTGATGGTGGTCACCGCCGGGACGGGCCAGGTCGCCGGGTCTGCGAGCTTGAGCACGGCACCGTGCCGGGGCGGCCGCCCTCCCGTGCCGGCCGGGCGGGCCGGACGCGGCGGAGCAGGCAAGTACATGACCCGGTCGCTGCGCAGCCGGCCCGTGACCTCCACCGGGAGATCGGCCAGCAGCCAGGCCAGCCGGGTCAGGTCATAACCGGAGTCCAAGACGGCCAGGATGTCCGGGTCGCCCTCGCGCCAGTGCCCGGCCTCGATCAGGCGCAGCACGACCTCGCGGACCTGCGCGGCGGTCACCGCGGTCACGTCATCGGCCGGCCCCAGCCGGACCGCATCCAGCGGCAGCGTCCAGGAAGTACGGCCCCGCTCCAGCGCCGCCACCACAGAGTACGGCCACCCGGGAATCAGCTGCGCGTTCCCCTTGCCCCGCGCGTAGCAGTGACAGAACAGCCGCTCCGGGCTGGTCTCCGCGTCCGGCCGCAGCCAGTTACTGACATCCACCGCCAGCCGGATCCGCCCATCAGGCCAGGCCGGCAGCGGCAGGCCCGCCAGCGCCCGGCACAGCCGCCCGATCCGGATTTCCCCGCAGTTCAGCGCGTCGTACACCGAGCCATGGCCACGGCGGCACTCCGGCTCCAGCGACAACTCCGCCAGCATGTGCACCCGATACTGCCCGCACAGCAGAGCATCGCACACCTCGAACAGGGCATCCCGCCGCCTGCCCAGGCACCAGTACAGCTCCCGGCGGAACCCAGCCAGCAGCCCCCGCGCCTGATCTGCGCCATCCCCAGCATCGCCACCATCAGCCCACGCCATACTGAAAGCCACGGCCACCGCCATCGTCATCGCCAAGTTCTGTGAGAGGAACCCGACGATGATGACGCGGTGGCCGTCTGCTACCACTGCGACACACCGGACAACAACGACAGAACATGGCGACAAGGACAGCAGAGGTTAAATAACAAGCTAAGAGACCGCGCGGATAGGTGATTCGGTTATGGTCGATTCGCTGGCCGGGTGTCCCATCGGTACAGCGTCCATGCCTCGCGGATCAGCCGGCGGACGGTGATGATGGCGTCGGCGAGGTCGAAGAACGCGTCGATGACGTCCTCGTTGCGCTCGTAGCAGCGCTGCAGCCGGTTGAAGCTGTTGTGCCAGGCGTTGGTCCGCTCGACGTGCCAGCGCTGCCCGGCCTGGATGGGCGCCTTGGCGCCCTTGTGCGCGATTTCGCCTTCCAGGCCGCGGGTTTCCAGCTCGTCGCGGGTTTTCTGCGAGTCGTAGCCGGCGTCGAGGTGGACGGTGATGTCATCAGGCAGTGGCCCGAGGTCATCGAGTTTGTCCAGCGTGGGTGCGAGCAGCGGGGAGTCGTGCCGGTTCGCCGGCGCGAGGACCCGGCCGAGCGGGATGCCGCGGCCCTCGACCAGCAAGGACCGTTTCATGCCGAGTTTCCGCCGGTCAACGGGGCTCGGGCCGGCGCACTGCCCGCCGCCGGGCGCCTTGGTGACGCAGCCGTCGACCGCGAGTTCCTCCAGGACCAGGCCGACGATCCGGTCATAGGACTCGCGGGCGATCTTCTTCAGCTCCGCGAAGATCCCGGCCCTGATCCACTCGCTGCGGCGCTCGCGGAGCGTGGTGGCACCGCAGGAGCAGTCGGCTATCGACTCATATGAGCAGCCGAACCGCAGGACCTGAATCAGTTTTTCGAAGACGATCCGATCGCAGACCCGGGGCCGATGGCAGCCGAGCGGATGGGAGGGGGCATAGCGCGGGCGGTCGGGAAGCAGCGCGGCGAACTGGTCCCAGAGGGGCTCCAGCAGCCATGATGGTATGGCAGGCACAGGGACTCCAGTGACTACGAAGCGTGGAAACTCCGATGATCACGGAACCTGTGCCTGCACCCGCCCCAGGACACGCCGAAACCCCCGCAGATCGCGCCTATCCGCGCGGTCTCTAAGTCATCACCCTCCGACCCTACCCTCGCGAACGAGACATGGTTACGATTGGCGATTACATGGGTACGAAGAGTATCAAGAAGCATGTTTCGGTGAAATGTGCGTAACCCACCGCACGCATCCGCCCGGGCGGCATCCACCCGCCCGTGCGGCACCGAGAAGGAGGATCGCCCGATGACCGCGCCAGCAAGTCCCACGGTCCGGCGCCGCCGACTGGCCGCCGAACTGCGCGGGATCAGGGAAGACAAGGGCAAGAGCGGGGATTCGGTCGCCGCCGCGCTGCGCTGGTCGCCGTCCAAGATCAGCCGGTACGAACGCGCCCGGACCGGCCTGCGGCCGCGCGAGGTCGCGCGGCTGCTCGACTACTACCAGATCACCGGCCCGCGCCGTGAGCTACTCCTCGGGCTTGCCGAAGACGCGGCCCAGAAGGGCTGGTGGGAGGAGTTCACCGACAGCCTGTCCGAGGACTACCAGCAGTTCATCGGGTTCGAGCACGAGGCCGCGTCCATGGCCATCTGGCATGTGGACGTGGTGACCGGCCTGCTGCAGACCGAGGCCTATGCCCGGCACATCATCAGCAGCTACACCCGGATCGAGCCGCTCCCGCCGGGCGTGATCGGGCGGATGGTCCGGGTCCGGATGCAGCGCCAGCAAGTGCTGAGCCGTACGGAGCTGCAGCTGTCGGTGGTGCTCGACGAGTCGGTTCTGCGCCGCCGGGTCGGTGACGAGTCGCTGATGTACGAGCAGCTCCAGCGGCTGGTACGGGAAGCGGACCGGCCAAACCTGACGCTGCAGATCCTGCCGCTGGACGCCCAGCACATGGTGTTCGGCGAGTCCTTCGTGATCTTCGGTTTCCAGGCCGACAGCGACGCGACACAGCAGGACGTGGTGATCACCGAGCAGCTGCGCAGCAGCGCCACCCTGGAGGGGGAGCGAGAGACCTACCTGCACCGCATCGCGTTCCAGGCGCTGTCCGAAGCCGCGCTGAGCCCGGCGGAGTCGCGGGCGCTCATCCGCGACGCGGCCGAGTCCTGCTGGTCCGGCAGCTGGCGCCGCGCCAGCGCGTGACCGCTCAGTCCTGCGCCGAGGGGAAGCGCGGGGGGCGTTTCTCGGTCAGGGCGGCCGCGCCTTCCAGGACGTCCGGGCCCATGAAGCAGAGCATCTCGTAGGCGGCGGACTGGTCAAAGACGGGACCGGCCATCTTGAGCCAGTTGTTCAGCGCCCGCTTCGTCCAGCGGATGGCCAGCTGGGAGCCGGCCGCCAGGCTGCCAGCCACGCGCAGGGCCTCGCCGAGCACCTCATCGCGGGGGACCGCCTTGCTGACCATGCCGAGGCGCTCGGCCTCCTCGCCGGTGATCATTTCGCCGGTGAGCAGGTAGTAGCGGGCCTTGGCCATGCCGCACAGCAAGGGCCACAAGATAGCGGCGTGGTCGCCCGCGGCGACTCCGAGCTTGACGTGACCGTCACCGATCCGGGCGTCCAGGGCGCAGATCGATATGTCGGCCAGCAGGGCCACCACCGCGCCCGCGCCCACCGCGACGCCGTTGATCGCCGAGACGACCGGCTTCTCGCAGTTGATGATGTTGTAGACCAGGTCGCTCATTTCGGAGACCATGTGCGCCACCCGGTCGTGGTTTCCGGCCATCCGCCGGACCATATCCAGGTCGCCGCCGGCGGAGAACGCCTTGCCGGCCCCGGTGATCACGGCCACCCTGGTCCCGGGGTCGGCGGCGACGTCGGTCCAGACCCGGGCGAGCTCGCTGTGCATCTGCTCGTCGGCGGCGTTGTATTTGTCCGGCCGGTCCATGGTGATGAGCAGGACGCCATGGTCGCGGCGCTCGAACCGGAGCTGCTCATAGTCGGAGAAGGTCAAGGACTGCTCCCTGGTGGTCGTGGCGGGCGGCGATCTCAGCTCATGGTCAGGCCGCCGCTGACGCTGACGGTCTGACCGGTGACGAAGGACGCCTCATCCGAGGCGAGGAACGCGACGACGTTGGCGACGTCGGCCGGGTGGCCGAGCCGCCGGAACGGGATCGCCTTGGTCAGCGCATCCCGCAGCCCGGGTCCGGCGAACGACGCGAACAACGCGGTGTCGGTGGGACCCGGGCACACGCAGTTGACCCTGATCTGGTGGCGGGCCAGTTCCCTGGCCAGCGACTTGGTGAAGGCGATGACGCCGCCCTTGGCCGCGGAGTAGACCGCCTCCCCGGACGAGCCAACCCGGCCGGCGTCCGAGCCGAGGTTCACCACCGCTCCGCAGCCCTGCTCGGTCATCATCGGCAGGACCGCCTTGCAGGTGTGCAGCACGCCGTACAGGTTGACGGCGATCGCGCGGTCCCAGTCGGCTGGATCGGAGTCGGCGAACGGGCTGGCCTTGTCCCAGCCGGCGTTATTGACCAGGATGTCGACCCGGCCGAACTGCTGCTTCACTCGGTCGGTCATGGCCTGCACGTTCTGGCGGTCGGTGACGTCGACCCGGATCGCGACGGCACCCGCCAGGGCGGCCGCCGTATCCCTGGCGGTCGCCTCGTCCAGGTCGGAAACGACGACCGTCGCCCCTTCCGCGGCCAGCTTCTCGGCGATCGCCTTGCCGATACCCTGCCCGGCGCCGGTCACGATCGCGATCTTGTCGGTCAGCTTTCCCATGCGTGACATTCTCGCCGCTAACTGCTGATGCGAAATCGGTCAGCTGACCGATGTCTCTCACTGCAACTTGCAGCAGCATTTTTGTTGCAACAACCGGCCCTGCGAAGGAAGCCCGATGAACGTGATGGCGCCGACCCGTCCGACGGAGCTACATGGGTGCCGTGTCCGGCTGACCGCAGGACCGGCTGCCGCGCCCGAGGCCCGCCGTCAGGTCCAGGCCGCGATTCGTGCCTGGGGCCTCCCGGTCGACCCAGACGTCGCCATCCTGCTCACCAGTGAACTGGTCACCAACGCCATCCGGCATGAGGTGACCGGGGTGGTTACGCTGGCCGTCACCTGTTCGGCCGGGCAGCTGCGCGTCGACGTCCACGACACTTCGCGCTGTTTGCCGATGCTCGTAGACGCCTCGGCTGACGCCGAAGCGGGGCGCGGCCTGATGCTGGTCGCCACCCTGTCGGACGAGTGGGGCTACTACCGCACCCCTGCGGGTAAGGCCGTGTACTTCACCCTCGCGTTCCAGCCCGGCGTGGCCGAGGGCAACGGACGCGGCCCGCAGGGGGTTCATGCGCGGGGACTGTGAACCGCGATCCCTCCCTCGGAGGTTCACAGTCCCCACTGAACGCATCGGCCGATCGAAGCGGCCCCCTCACTTCGAGCCGGCGGTGCGCAGCGCGGCCTCGCGGGCGATGTCGGTCCTGGAGTTGACGTCGAGCTTCTTCAAGATGTGCGAGACGTGGGTCGCCACCGTCCGCCGGGACAGCAGCAGCCGCGCCGCGATCTCCGGGTTGGACAGGCCCTCTTCCACGAAGGCCGCGATCTTGATCTCGGTCGCCGTCAGGCTGTCCCAGCCGCTGCGCGCCCGCCGGTGCTTGGCGTGCGGTCCGCGCCGGATGCCGTGGGCGCGGAACGTGGCCTGGAGCCGGGAGACGTCCCCGGCCGCACCGAGGAAGTTGTAGACCTCTACGGCTTCGGTGAAGGCGGTCCGCGCCTGCCCGCGGTCACCGGCGTCGAGGAAATGCCCGGCGGCCGCCTCTAGTGCCTTGGCCCGCTGCAGCGGCCCGGCCACGCCGTAGCGTTCGGCGGCCACGAGCAGCCGACCGCCGTCGCGGTCCAGCAGGCCGCCGCAGTACAGTGCATTCGCCTGCCGGTGCGGGATTTCCGATTCGGCCGCCAGCGCGGCCGCGTGGTCCGTCAGGGCCCGCGCGGTACTCAGGTCATCTGCCTCGATAGCTAGGCGGACGGCGTCGGCCAGCAGGTGCTCGATCTCCCCGACGTCCTCGGTCTTGTCAGCCGACCCGGCGGTCAGCGCGGCAAGTGCCTCAGGCAGCGCGTCGGCCTGCTCATGATCCAGGCTGTAGGCCAGGGCCAGTTCGCGGACCAGCCGGTGTCCCATCCGCTCGGCATAAGGGGCGGCCGCGGCGAGGTGGCGACGCGCCGCGTCAACCTCGCCGCGGTGGAAACATATGACCGCGGCGATCCCCAGGCTGCAGCAGGCCACACTGGGCGCCTTCAAGTTCTCGGCCAGGCTCTCCATTTCGGCTAGCGCGTCATCCCACTGCCCTGTTTCGAACAGCAACAGCCCCACCGCGCCGTGCGCTTGAGCCAGCCGGATGGTCGTGCCGACCTGGTCAGCGAGATGGCAGGCCTGGCGGGCCGCCGTGAAGGCTTGTTCGTACTGGTCCAGGCAGCCCAACGTGACCGCCTGATTGATCTGCAGCAGCAGCCGCAGGTCGGTCAGGGCGGGATCGGCCTGGGTCACGGTCAGCGCCCGGTCGAACAGTGGCAGCGCGTCCGTCATGTGCCCCCGCACCGTGGTAACCAAGGTCAGCACATGCAGTGCCCAGCCCGAGGCCCAGTTGTCTTCCGCCTCGTCCGCCGCTGCCAGCGCACTGGTGGCGACGTGACCCGCCGTCTCGACTTCGCCGAGATAACTGTGCGTCCGCGCGGCGAGAACCAGCAACCGGGCGCGATGCCGGGCCGAGATGCCCGGCGAAGCCAGTGCTCGGTCCAGCGTGGCCAGGGACTCCGCCGATAGGCCCGCTACCATCTGGCACTGCGCCAGTGTCCAGTGCAGATCCACCAGGAGGTCGGGTTCGGTGGCGTGCTCCAGTGCTTGGTTGGCCACCTGCTCGGCCTGCGCCGTGTCACCCGTGCGGTAAAGGGCCTCGGCTAGTCGGCTCGCCAGCCAGCCATGCCGGACCGAGCCCGGCGGTGAACCGGCTACGGCACGGTTCAGGAGTTCGGCTGCGACCCTGGGCGCCTGGCTGACCAGCAGATCCGCGGTCTGGCTGAGCCAATCGAGCATCCACTCGTCGGCCGGCTCAGCCGGGTCCCCGTCGGCGGCTCGCAGCAACTGCCGGGCCACCCGGTCCGGCGCTGCGCCTGCTTCAGACAACGCGCGGCCGGCCGCATGGTGCCAGGCCGCGCGGACCAAGGCCGGCATCTCGTCGTACAACGCCGCCCGGATCAGCGGATGCCGGAACGCCAGACCGTGGCTCGACTCGGCCAGCATGCCTACGGCGCATGCTTCGTCGACCGCCGGGACCAGGTCTGCCACGCTTCGGCCCAGCACGATGGCCAGGTCGGAGACTGCGAAGTCCGCGCCGAGGAGCGCCGCCGCCTGCAGCATCTCGCGTACCGGACCGGCCACGAAGCCGACGCGATGGGCGATGACCGCGGACAGCGAGCCTGGCACGGAATCGCTGGCCACTCCGGCGTTCCCGGCCTCAGTAATGGTCAGCCGTGAGCCGTGCACCAGCGCGGCCATGAGCTCGGTCACGTAGAGCGGATTGCCTGCCGCCCCGTTAGCCAGCCGGAGCAGATTGTCATCCGGCCTGCCGCCCGCCAGAGCCGTCACTAGATGGGTCACCGCCGCTTCGGTGAGCCCAGCTAGCTGGAGCCGGGTCGTGTCGTCGACTACCCGTCGCAGCGCCAGTACGTCGTCCCGATGTGGTGCTGGCCGGGTCATGCCGATCAGGAGCAGCGGAACCTTCCGTGCCGACCTGGCCAGCCGTCCCCACAAGGTGATGGTGGCCTGGTCGGCCCACTGGAGGTCGTCGATGACCAGGACAGTCGGCCGGACCGCGCACTGCTCGGCGACCAGGGCGAGCAACTGCTCCGCTAGCACCGCCGGTACGTCGGTACCGGGGCCGGTCGTGACCTCGCCGCGCAGCAACCGGACGATGGTGTCCCGCCGCGGGTTCACCGACGGCTCGCGTACCTGCAGCCCGTCCAAGAACGGCAGCAGCGGGAGCGCCTGGCCCAGTTCATCGCCGGCTCCCCAGAACACATCGCAGCCGGCCTCGGAGGCGGTCGTGGTCACGGCGCGCACCAAGACGGACTTGCCGATGCCCGGCTCGCCCTCGATCAGGACTGCGCTTCCGTGCCCCCTGGCGACCTCTCTCACCAGCCCAGTCAGCAGCGTCATCTCGCTATCACGGCCGACGAGCCCACCGGCCGCGGCAACCGGCTGCATGCAGCGAACTTTACTACCAGAACATCTACGGAACAAGCGGACAATATTCGCATATTAATTCGGCAGCCCGACACCGCTTTACAGCCGGAAATGCCTTATCCTGCGCCGTCAGGTGCAACTTTCATGGCATCTTGCGCGGCATGAGTAGGTCAATATTTTGCTGCAAATAGAAATGAGATGTGCATTTCAAAGCAGATGAAAGATTTAGTACTTGAAAAGCAGGATCAATACCCTAATACTGATGCATAAGAGCCGAATACTGATAGTAACTCACAGATAACTCAGCGGCGCCGGCGAGTTAGTGGGGCACGAAACAGGCGGCTGACCTGCAATAATGCCATGGAGGAGTCGTGCGCATCAGGCGAGCCATCATCCCGTTTATTCTAGCACTTAGCGCGGCAGGGTCAATTGCGGCCGGTTCGGCGCTACCCGCTGCGGCCGCGTCGGCGCCCGCTGCAGCCCACGCCAGCTCCCATACTTGGTTCCACGAGTGAACTAATCAGCGCACGTCTGAATGGCCTGCTCGCGATTCGAAGAACTCGCGGCAGGCCACACGTGTGCCTGCGGCCAATTGCGGGCACTATTCGCGACGGGCGGGCCGGCCGGCTGGGGCGCCGGTATCGGTCCGGTCACTTATGCCCCGTTGAGCTAGCAACTCCAGCCGCAGATCTTTACCGCTGCCCCCTGCGCCATTTGCTTTACGGCCGTCGCAGGGCTGGCCGGCCCGCCTGCATCGCCGTGGCGGGTACGCCGCCGCGAGGTACCGAGGCGCTCGCAGCGCGCTTCGTTCGGGCTATGGATCGCCGAGGTTTAGCGCGCGAGTGTACGGTGTATCAAGGTTTTGCAATTCTTTCGGTGAAATCTGCGTGACCTCGCATCGCGGGTGCCGAGGAGGAGGACGCCCGATGATCGCGCCAGGAAGTCCCACGGTGCGCAGGCGCCGGCTGGCCGCGGAACTGCGCGGAATCAGGGAGAGCAGGGGCAAGAGCGGTGACGCGGTGGCCGCCGCCCTGAAGTGGTCCCCGTCCAAGATCAGCCGTTATGAGCGAGCCAGGACCGGGTTGCGGCCGCGGGAGGTCGAGCGGCTCCTGGACTATTACGGGATCACCGGCTCACACCGCGCCCTGCTCCTCGGGCTGGCCGAGGACGCGGCTCAGAAGGGGTGGTGGGAAGAATTCGCCGACACCCTGTCCGAGGACTATCAGCAATTCATCGGCCTGGAGCACGAGGCGACGTCCATCGCCATCTGGCACGTGGACGTCGTCGCCGGCCTGCTGCAGACCGACGGTTACGCCCGGCACATCATCGGCAGCTACAGCCGGGTCGAGCCGGTCGCGCCCGGCATGATCGGGCGGCTGGTCAAGGTCCGCATGCAGCGCCAGCAGGTGCTGAACCGCGAAGATCTGCAGCTGAACGTGGTGCTCGATGAGTCGGTCCTGACCCGCCGGATCGGCGACGACTCGGTCATGTATGACCAGCTTCAGCGGCTCGCGGAAGAGGCGGACCGGCCGAATATGACGCTGCGCATCCTTCCGCTGAGCGCGCAGCACACGGTGTTCGGCGAATCGTTCGTGATATTCGGCTTCGGCGAAGACAGCGATGCGATGCTGCAAGATGTGGTAAGCACCGAACAGTTGCGCAGCGGCTTCACCCTTGAGGGTGAGCGGGAGACCTACCTGCACCGGATTGCCTTTCAGATGCTCGCCGAGGCGTCGCTCGATCCGGAGCCATCCAAGACGCTTATCTTGCAGACCGCCCAATCGCACTGGTCGGGTGCCCGGCGGCACGCTACCGCCTGATCAGGCCCTCAGGTCGTGGCGACGCCCTGATACGGTGCGTGTCGTCGTCCCCGGAGGCGAAAGGCACGCGATCGTGACCACACCTGGCGGCCAGGTCCTGATCCTCACGCCGCTGAAGAACGCCAGCGCGTTCCTGCCCGGCTATTTCGCTGCGCTGTCAACGCTCAGCTACCCGCCGGAGCTGATTTCCATCGGTTTTCTCGGGAGCGATTCACGCGATGACACCTATGAACTTATCGTGCGGCAAGCCGCTCGGCTAGCCGAGCGGTACCGGCGGGTAGGAGTCTAGAAGCGGGACTTCGGGTTCGAGATTCCCGCAGGTGAGCCACGGTGGAGCGCGAAGTGGCAGCTGCCCCGCCGGGCCACCATCGCGCGGAGCCGGAACCACCTGCTTTCCCGCGCCCTGGTCGACGAAGACTGGGTGCTGTGGATAGACGCGGATGTCATCGACTATCCAGCCGATATCGTTGAACGGCTGTTGGCGGTCGGCCGCGATATCGTGCACCCGCACTGTCTCATAGCGCTCGGCAATGAGCCGAGCAGGACATTCGATCTCAACGCCTGGCGTGACCATGGCCGGCTGCACATGGCCGATCTTCGCGCCGAGGGTGATGTGGTCCCCCTCGATACCGTGGGCGGCACGATGCTGCTTATCAGAGCGGATGTCCATCGCGATGGACTGATATTTACGCCCTTCCTGTACGGAAAGCGGAACGCGCTGATCCGCACGGACAATTTCTTCTCGGCGAGCGAGGGCGAGATTGAGACCGAGGGCCTAGGCGTGATGGCCAGCGACATGGGATACCAATGCTGGGGAATGCCGAACCTCGAGGTACTCCACTACCCGGCCTAGGGTGACGGTATGGACAATGAGCAGGTGTTCCCGATCATCCGGCAGACGGTTCTGGACACCACCGACCCGCGGCGCCTGGCCGAGTTCTACCGCCAGCTGTTCGGGCTGCGTTACCGTCCGGGCGATGAGCCGCCCGCCCCTGGTCAGCCGGACCGAAACGGGCAAGACTGGCTGGTCCTGACCAGCCCGGCCGGCGGCGCGGTGCTGGCGTTTCAGAAGATCGGTGAGCTGCTCGGGGCAACCTGGCCGGATGGCCCGGTCCCGCAGCAGTTGCACCTGGACACCACGGTCCCCACCATGGCCGACTTCCGCGTCGCGCATGAGCGGGCGCTCGCCCTGGGCGCCCGGCTGCTGCAGGACCGCTCGGATGATCCGGAAGAGCCGCTGCGGGTCTACGCCGACCCCGCGGGGCACCCGTTTTGCATCATCGCCGCTCTTTAGCAGCCCACATCCAGCGGTACACATCCAGCGGCGGACAGCGGGATCGCCGGTGTGCCGCCCGGTGCGCAACGCGACATCCTTGCGCCTTAGTGCCACTTGTGGAAAGAACCACTCGTAGGTGCCAGTGGTGCTGTTAAGCTAATAGATTAGTGGCTACGGTAAGTAGGACCTCACCTACATTCCGTAGTTTTTCACATCCGGACCAAAAGCGACAATCTGTGAGGTTAACGGTGGGACGACCTAATCTCGGAAATCCGGCCGAAAGGCCGGATTCAGGTTTTAACTGGATTAAGAGCTCGCTGAGCTTCTCCAACGGTAACTGCGTCGAAGTCGCCAGCCTACCCGAAGGCGAGATTGGCGTCCGCAACAGCCGGGACGCTCAGGGGCCGGTGCTCCGATTTACCTCGGACGAATGGCACGCCTTTCTCGGAGGCGTACGAAACGGAGAATTCGACCGCTTCGGCAGGAAGTAGCACCGGGGCATAGCGTCGACACCCAAGAAGGGTCCCCGGGATATCCCGGGGACCCTTGTCATGTGCCGGATGGTGAAATCTCCGAGGTCTAGCCTCGACGATTCAGGGTGCCGACGAGCCACGCAGGCGATGCCGCTGCGGCGGAATCAAGTCGCTGACGCCTGAGGGGCCGACGTAGTGTTGCACGGTGCTTGAGGTGACAGCCTGCGCGGACGAGCAGGACGAGCTGACCTCGCTGGAGGTCTACAACACTGTGTGGCCGCACGACGCCGTGACGATCGGCGCGGTGCACTCATTCAGGGACAGCGCTGAAGATTACATCGACTACCTCGTCCGGGAGGATGGCGTCATCCTGGGGTCGGGGGTGGGGGCTATCTTCGCCTATCGCGCGCGCCGTGTCGTGGCGCTCATCACCGTGCTTGCCGGGCAACGCCGGCGCGGCGCTGGCACGGCATTGTATGAGGCCATCTCCAGGTGGGCCAGCGAGCGAGGAGTACGCGAGCTGGAGGTGCCGGTCGCCGGCAACGATCCGCAGAGCCTGTCCTTTGCCCAGCGGCACGGCTTCACCGAGGAACGGCGCGAAGTGGGCCTGGTGCTCAGCCTGGCCGGCATCTCACCGCCGCAGGTCCAGCTGCCGGCCGGGATCGAGATCGTCACCTGGGCGCAGCGGCCGGAGCTGGCCCGCGGGATGTACGAGGTCGACCTCGAAACCCATCGGGACATCCCCGGTTTCGAGGATGTCGCCGTCGAACCGTTCGAAGAATGGATGGCGCACCATATGCGGCGGCCCGCCGACTCTCCCGAGGCGACGTTCATCGCTCTGGCCGGCGAGGAGGTCGTCGGTTTCGCGAAACTGTCACTGACCGCGCCGGCGGCCGCGGGCCACGCCATGACCGCCGTCAAGAGAGCCTGGCGCGGACGCGGCATCGCGGGTGCCCTGAAGGCGGCAGAAATCAACTGGGCGCTGGCCAACGGCTACACCGAACTCCACACCAGCAACGAGGAGCGGAACGCACCGATCAAGCGCCTGAACGCCCGCCTCGGCTACCGGCCCGGAATCGGGCGGATCCACCTAGTGGGCCCCGTCATCGGCGGACTCTCCCGATGAGATTGCATGGTGCCCTGAGCAGCCGGCCGCGGCGGGCGATACTAGCCAGGTGGCGTGGGTGCGGGTAACGGGCGGGACGGGCTGATGCGGGGCAGTGCGCCGCCCGCAGTGGCACGCCTGCCCGGCTCGCCTGGTGTCTACCGGTTCCGGGATGCTGGTGACCGGGTGCTGTATGTCGGCCGGGCCAGCGCGTTGCGCAGCCGGGCGGCGTCGTACTGGCTGGATCTGCGCGATCGCGGTCACCTGACCCCGATGGTGGCCCGGGTGGCCCGGATCGAGGCGGTCAGCTGTGACTCTGCCCATGAAGCTGCCTGGCTCGAGCGCAACCTGCTGCAGGCATCGCTGCCGCCGTGGAACCGGACGCCAGGTGGCCAGGAAAACGCCTGCCGCTGCCTCACGCCGCTGACCGGCTGGGCGGAGCCGAAGGTGACCTGGCCCGGGTGCGAGGTGTCGCTGGCGGTGATCGCACGGCCCTGGCCGGCTCGCTGGCCGCGATCCTGGAACGCCAGCCGGCCGCGGTCAGCTGGGGCCACCGCCAGCTGGAGCAGCTGCGCGACCGCGCCGCCCAGAAGCTGGCCTACGAGCTGGCCGCCCGGATCCAGGCCGAGATCGGCGCGCTGACCTGGGTCACCTGCCCGCAACGGGTCACCGCTACCGACCCGGCGAACCTGCTCATCGCAGGCTGGTCCGGCGGCATACTGGTCCAGTTCCAGATCAACGGCGGACGGCTGTGCGGCTGGTCACAGCAGTCATGCAGCCGCCCCGGCGCCACTGACGCGCTGGCCGCCACTCCGGCTGCCTGGTGCGACTTCACCCAGCGCAACGCCGAACTCGCCGCCGACCTGACCCACCCATAGCCCGCACCCATCGGGCGGCGCGCTCCAACCCCGTAGCATCGCGGAGGCTAGCCGGGCTGCTGGGTGCGCGATGCCTCGGCCCCGATGCTGGCCGCGGGCTCATCCTCGTGCAGGCTGCTGACCTCGGCCTTCAGGATGCGCATCGACCGGCCCAGGGAACGCGCCGCGTCCGGCAGCTTCTTCGACCCGAACAACACGATCAGCACGACGGCAACGATCAGGATCTTCCACGGGCTGTCGAATAGGTCACCAATCACGTCGGTCCTCCTCAGACCCGGTTTGCCATGGATTCGGACCCGGGCGGCCCGCGGATGGGTGGCGGACGGGAAGACCTGCGGCGATTGCTGTCCGAGGCGGACATAAGGTACGTACACTGCTGAAGGCCGGGAGTGGTGACCCGAGGGAGGCCGGCGATGCCGGAGCCGGGAGATGCCATGGCTGGTTACCTGCGGGCATCACACGCCGACCGCGAGCATGTGATCGGCGCGCTCAAGACCGCCTTCGCCGCGGGTCTGCTGGCCAAGGACGAGTTCGAACTGCGCATTGACCGGACCCTCGCGTCGCGGACCCACGCGGACCTGGCCGGGATCATCGCGGGCCTGGCCATGGGACCACCCAGGCCCAAGGCCGCCCGGCCGCTCACCCGGACGGAAAGTGTCGTCGCGTGGGGTGTGGGCGGCCTGGTCGTGAGCGCCATCTTGACCGTGGTGATCATTCCGACCGGTACCACCAGAGACGTGGTCGTCAGCACGGCCTTGATCATCTACGCCGTGTCCTGGCTGCTGGCCGCGATCACGATGCTCGCCGTCCGGCGCCGGACAAGCCGGGGATAAGCCGGGGATAAGCCGGGATAGGGAACGTCGGGCCGAACACCGGGAAGCCGGTGCTCCGGCACCGCGTTACATTCCCGGTGGGATGATGTGCATCTCTCCGCGGCATCCGGCGGCGGGGAGCCCGAAACGAGCAGAGACGAGGATGACCGTGGCGCTGCCCAACAATTCCGCGGCTAAGTTGCAGGAGTATGCCCACCCCGAAGTGATCGTCACCACCGAGTGGGTGGCCGAGCACCTCGACGACCCGGGCCTGGTGGTAGCCGAGTCCGATGAGGACGTGCTGCTCTACGAGACCGGTCACATCCCGGGCGCGGTCAAGCTCGACTGGCACACCGAGCTCAACGACCCGGTCACCCGCGACTACGTCGACGGTCCTGGCTTCGCCCGGCTGATGTCGGACAAGGGCATCAGCCGCGACACCACGCTGGTGCTCTACGGCGACCGGAACAACTGGTGGGCGGCGTACGCCCTGTGGGTCTGCTCGCTGTTCGGGCACCCCGACGTGCGCCTGATGGACGGCGGGCGGGCCAAGTGGATCGCCGAAGGTCGTCCGCTCAGCACTGAGGAGCCCAAGCGCCCGCAGACCGGCTACCCGGTCATCGACCGCGACGACACGAAGATCCGGGCGTTCCAGGACCAGGTCGTGGCCCACCTCGGGCAGCCGATGATCGACGTGCGGTCGCCCGGGGAGTACAGCGGCGAACTGCTGCACATGCCGGATTACCCGCAGGAAGGCGCCCTGCGCGGCGGCCACATCCCCGGAGCCAAGAGCGTGCCGTGGGCCCGGGCCGCAGCCGAGGACGCCACCTTCCGTCCGCGCGCCGAACTGGAGGCCATCTACCTCGGCGAGGCCGGGCTGGCCGCCGACGACGACGTGGTGGTCTACTGCCGGATCGGCGAGCGGTCCAGCCACACCTGGTTCGTGCTCACCCATCTGCTCGGGTTCGGGCGGGTGCGCAACTACGACGGGTCGTGGACCGAGTGGGGAAATAGCGTCCGCGCGCCTATCACCCGCGGGGACAGCCCGTGAGCACCCCTACGCTCAACCCCCGGCTGCAGGAAATCGCCGACGACTTCAACGCGATGGCAGGCAAGGAACGGCTGCAGCTCCTGCTGGAGTTCTCCGAGGAGCTGCCCGCCTTGCCCGCGCGTTACGCCGAGCATCGCGATCTGCTGGAGCCGGTGCCGGAATGCCAGTCACCGTTGTTCCTGGCCGTCGAGGTCGACCCGGACGCCACCGTCCACCTGTTTTTCGACGCGCCTCCTGAGGCGCCGACCACCCGTGGCTTCGCCGGGATCTTGCACGCCGGCCTGGACGGGCTGAACGCGGACGAGGTGCTGGCCACGCCGGGGGAGTTCTCCAGCCAACTCGGCCTGCAGGACCTGGTGAGCCCGCTGCGACTACGGGGCATGGCCGCCATGTTGTCCCGGATCAAACGTCAGGTCCGCGAGCAACGCGGCTGACCGGCCCCCCTGTTTGGGCCCGTGCGCTCAGGGAAGGTGAGGCGCTCTGAACTCACGCACGGGAGGTTGAACACATGAGTATCGGCGCAGGCTTGGTCCTCATTGCCGTAGGCGCGATCCTCAGATTCGGGATCTCAACCGTGTCTACGCATGGCTTCTCCATCCACACGATTGGCGACATCCTGATCCTGGTTGGCATCCTCGGCGTGGTGCTGTGGCTCGCGGTATTTGCCCCGTGGGGCTACCGTCGCCGCACCGTCTACCGGCGCCAGGTGCCGCCCGACCGGGTGCCGCCCACCCGCACCTACCCCGGCGACCAGCCGTACGTGGATGAGTACGAGGACGAATACCGCCGCTGACCCTCCCTAGCTGGCACCCTCCTGGCCCGCGTCAGGAGGGTGCCACGTGAAAAGTCCGACGCTGTACTCGAGGGTCCGGCCCGTTACTGTAGGCCTGTGGCCGAGAGCAGGCCGGGCGGGACGCTGGCCCGGACGCACGAAGGGCAGCCCGGCCTGCCCCGTGGCCGCAACCGCCTGCCGCTGCGCGCGGTCCGCGCCTCCCAGCGGGAGCGGCTGCTCCGGTCGGTGATCGCCGCGGTGTCCGACACCGGCTACCCGGCCGTCACCGTGGCCGAGGTCGTGCGGCGCGCCCGTGTATCCAGAGCCGCCTTCTACGCTCATTTCGCGGACAAGGAGGAGTGCTTCCTGGCCGCGACCGGCGAGGGCCGGCAGCTCATGTTCGCTCAGGTGGTGTCCGCGGCCCGAGCGGTGCCCGCACAGGCGCCCGCCGAGCAGGCCATCCGGGCCGCGTGCCGTGCCTTCCTGGCCTTCCTGGCCGGCGAGCCCGCCTTTGCCCGGGTCTTCTATATCGAGATGCCGGCCGCCGGACCGCGAGCGGTCGACCGGCTGGAGGCCGCGAGTCGGCGGTTCGCCGAGCTGAACCGGACCTGGCACCAGCGCGCCCGCGAGCGGCACCCGGATTGGCCACCCGTCCCGGACGAGGCATATCTGGCCCTGGCCGGGGCCGTCGCCGAGCTGGTACGGTCCATCGTCCGCGCGGACCGCACCGACGAACTTCCAGACCTCGAGGACACGCTCGTGTCGCTGCATCTCGCCGTCCTCGCGGCCCGTCCCTGGCACTCACACAAGGAGGCGTGATGACCATCCGGCCGGAATCAGGACCCGAGTACGGACAGGAACAGTGGGAGCACCCGAACCCCCCGGCGACCGAGCTTGAAGAGGAGCAACGGGAGCTGTACGAGAAGGAACGGGAGCGCTACGAGCACGAGGCAGGAGCGCGGGATATAGACCGCCTCGACGACGCGGAGGATAACGAACTCCACGCTCCCGGCCAGGTCTGCCAGCGGTGCGGCACGGTCATCAACGCGACCCAGGATGTGCGGCTGCTGCCGGACGGTCACTGGGTGCACGAGGTATGCCCGGTCCATCCCTCCTAGCGCCGCACGGCCAGCCGGTCAGGGTCCATCTGTTCCGTCTCGGTCCAGGCCGGCCTGGGCATACTCGGTGAGCAGGTCACTGAACGACAGGCCGCGCTGCTCGGCCCGGGCAGCGAGCCGTTCCGCCAGCCGGGCCGGCACCACGATCGTGCGCCGCACACAATCGTCGCTCTCCCATGCCTCCTCGGGCCGCTCAGACATGCTCGCTCCTCTCCATGGCCAAGGCCGATCGGTGGTGCGGCGCGATATAGCGGCGCAGGATACGGTCGCTCAGCAGGCCCAGGCAGCTCAGGTTGGGGAAGCCTGGCCCCTGGGCCAGCCCGGCCACCACGGGCAGATGAAGCGGGGGGCACAAGCCCGTGACCGAAAGGTCCACCCCGATGCGCCGGTCCAGCTCGGCATCTCCCAGCGCTTCGGTGAGCTGACCGCGGGCTCGTTCGCCGAGCAGGCCCTCGAACCAGCGGGACTGGAAGCCGGTCGCGACGACTAGCTCTCCCCGCGCGAGTACAGCACGCCGCGGCTGGTCAGGACGTCGACCGAAGAGTGGGCGGCAGCTTGCTGAGCAGGCTGATGACGACCGAGGCCGCTGTCTCGCCGCTGCCGATCACGCATGCGTTGTACGCCACCCGCGTGTCCAGCTCAGGCTCGTGCAGCCAGTAGCTGCGCCCGTCAAAGACCCGTGGGTGCCAGTCCGGCTGGCCCGCGATCCGGATCGACGGGCCCGCACCGGTGATCACCACGCCGTCGGCCCAGACCTGCGGCCCGGGCTCCACCGCCACCCGCCACCGTTCGCCGTCGGTCTCCAGGCCGGTCACTTCGGCCGTGACCACCTCGGCCTGCGCCTTCTCGGCCACCTTACGCAGGTACCAGCTCCACTGCCGGTGCGTGGGCCGCATCCGGCCACGGTCCACCCAGTCGGCGTAGCTGCCCTTCGCGATCAGGTGCCGCTGCCAGGTGTAGTCGGCCATCGCGGCGGTGACCGCCGCGGAAGCCGGTCCCCAGCTATCGGCGTACGGGAACCCGACGTCTTTCTCCGGGGGCGTGCCGAGCGGCAGCAGGCCGCTGGTGTAGCCCTGCCGCCCGCTCCAGTTTCCCGCGACCGCGCCCGGGTCGATAAGCACCACCCGCAGCGCGCCAAGCCCCGCCGTTTCCAGCGCACGCGCCTGGGCCGCGATCGCGATGCCCTTCGGCCCCGCGCCCACCACCGCCAGTGTCGGCATGGTCGCGAGGATAACCTCGCGGCCGTCCGGCTGGGAACACGGGGGTTGGACATGCGGTGGCCTGGGAGGAAGAGTATGGAAGATCAGCGAACCGAAGGAGAGCCATGAAGACCAGGGCAGCGGTCGTCTACGAGCCGGGTAAGCGCATCGAGATCGAAGAGCTGGAACTGGACAAGCCGCAGGAAGGCGAGGTCCTGATCCGCTTCCTGTACGCGGGCCTGTGCCACTCTGACATCCATGTCGCGCACGGGGATCTCGACGCCCGCCTGCCGATGGTGCTGGGACACGAGGGCGCCGGGATCGTCGAGGAAGTAGGCCCGGGCGTGACCCGGGTCAAGCCCGGTGACCACGTGGTCTGCTCCTTCATCCCGAACTGCGGGATCTGCCGCTACTGCGCGACCGGACGCCAGTCGATCTGCGACTGGGGCGCGACGATCCTGGAGGGTTACCTGCCCGGCGAGCATTTCCCGTTCACCGGGCCCCGCGGCCAGTACGGCGCCATGTGCATCCTCGGCACCTTCAGCCAGTACAGCGTGATCCACCAGAACTCGGCGGTCAAGGTCGACGACGACCTGCCGCTGGACAAGGCCGTGCTGGTCGGCTGCGGCGTGCCCACCGGGTGGGGTTCGGCCGTCAACACGGCCAAGGTCTCCCCGGGCAACACGGTCGCGGTCTTCGGCATCGGCGGCATCGGGATCAACGCCGTGCAGGGCGCACGCTACGCCGGGGCCAAGAACGTGATCGCCATCGACCCGCTGGAGAACAAGCGCGAGAAGGCCATGGAGCTCGGCGCCACCCACGCGTTCGCCACCGCGGAGGAGGCGCAGGAGGCCATCACCCAGATGACCAGAGGCCAGCTCGCCGACTCGGCTATCCTCACCGTCGACCTCATGACCCCCGAGGTCGTGGGCGCCGGGTTCAATGTGGTCGGCAAGGACGGCATCGTGGTGCTGACCGGGCTGAACAAGGTGATGGCCCCGACCATCCAGTTGCCCGGGACGATCCTGACCCTGTGGCGCAAGACGGTGAAGGGCAGCCTGTTCGGGGACTGCAACCCGACCACCGACATCCCCAAGATCCTCGGCCTGTACCAGGCCGGGGACCTGAAGCTCGACGAGATCATCACCCGGACCTACACCTTGGACCAGGTCGCCGAGGGTTACGACGACCTGCTGGCCGGCAAGAACATCCGCGGCATCGTGGTCCACGAGCACTAAGGCATGCCGATCCAGGTTGTCGGGCGCCGGCGCGAGCTGGAGCTGGTCCGGGCCGCGCTCGCTTCCGGCGCCCACATCCTGCTCGAAGGACCGCCCGGCACCGGCAAGTCCACTCTGCTGCGGCAGGTCGCCGAGTCCCGGCACACCGAATTCGTCCTGGTCGAGGGCAGCGCCGAGCTGACCCCGGCCCGGCTGATCGGATCCTTCGACCCGGCCCTGGTCCTGGAACAGGGGTACCGGCCGGAGAACTTCTCCGACGGCCCGCTGGTCCGGGCCATGCGCGACGGCGGCCTGCTGTACGTGGAGGAACTCAACCGCGTTCCCGAGGAAACGATCAACGTCCTGCTGACCGTCATGTCGGAGGGCGAGATCAACGTGCCGCGGCTCGGGCGGGTCACCGCGGACCCGAACTTCCGGCTGGTCGCGGCCATGAACCCGTATGACTCGGTGGGCACGTCCCGACTGTCGATGGCGTTGTACGACCGGACCTGCCTGATCTCGGTCGGCTACCAGGACGCCGAGCAGGAGCGGCAGATCGTCCAGCTGTCGGCTGAGCAGGCCAAGCCGGCCCTGGTCACCGAGGGCGTCGCGCTGGCCCGGGCCACCCGCGAGCATCCCGACCTGCGCTCGGGAGCGTCGGTCCGCGGCGCCATCGACTATGCCCGGCTGGTTCCCGAGCTGGCCGACATCCGCGCCGTTCCAGCCGACCACTGGCAGACCGGACTGGACGCCGCGCTGACCACCTTGTCCGGCCGGGTCCGTCGGCACGAGTCGTGCCGGCGATCGGCCGACCAGGTCATCGAAGAGATCTTCCGGAGCGTGCGAGCCGCACCGCCCGGCGACTCGACGGGCGGTGACGCCCGGCCGGGGGAATGACCGGCCCGCCGCCCGCTTCCGGGGGCGGCGGGCCACGCCGGCCGCCGCCCAAGTCGGGGCGGCCCGAGGGCAAGACCGTCGGGCGGCACGAACTGGCCCGTCACCCGCGCTTCGCCGAGCTCAGCCCCGAGGTCGGCGTGCTCGACGAGAACGCCCTGAGCCGGGCCCTGGCCGGTGACCCGACCGCGTTCGAGTTGCTCGCCGCCATGACCACGG
The DNA here is from genome assembly GCA_963787645.1 of uncultured Actinomycetes bacterium. Lineage (GTDB taxonomy): Bacteria > Actinomycetota > Actinomycetes > Streptosporangiales > Streptosporangiaceae > Palsa-504. The sequence continues at coordinate 1,142,765 of CAWBDS010000002.1, forward strand.
CGACCGATGAGCGCCTGCGGGCGGCCGCGATCCGGCTCAGCGCCCAGATCGTGCTCGAGCGCGCCCGGGCCGGGCGCCTCTGCGCCCGCGGGATCTCCCGGCTGCGGCCGGTCCGCGGTGCCCCGGATGGCGATCTGGATATCGACGCCTCGGTCGAGGGGGTTTCGGCGGCCCGCGCCGAGGCCCGGCCAGTGGCCCTCGACGACCTGACCACGGTGCAGTGGGCCCGGGCGCCGACGGCGTTCGCGGTGGTGGTCGACCGGTCGGGATCCATGACCGGAGCGCGGCTGGCGGCCGCGGCGACCGTGGCCGCGGCCTGCGCCCTGCGGGCCCCGGCCGAACATGCCATCTTGTCCTTCGCCGGATCGGTAGACATCATCCGGCCGCTGGTCAGCGACGTGGTGCCCGCCGCGGTAGCCGAGCGGCTGCTACGGCTGCGCGGGCACGGCGTGACCCGGCTGGCCGGCGCGCTCGCGGCCGCGCAGGAGCAACTGTCGCGGGCCCGGGCGCCGCGCCGGGTGGTCATCTTGCTGTCTGATTGCCGGAGCACCGAGGACGACGGAGCCGCGGACGCCGCCCGCGCCCTGCCAGAACTGATCATCCTGGCCCCGGCCGACGACCACGCTCAGGCCGCCCGGCTGGCCGTCCAGGCCGGCGCGCGCTGGGCCGCGATCGAGCACCCGCTGGACGCGGCCGCCGTCCTGGACCGGCTGCTCGAAACGCGCCCGGCCACCGCCTAAGGTCGTATCATGGCCGATCAGGATGATGTGCGCCGTCTGGCGCTGTCCCTGCCCCACGTCGAGGAGGTCGACAGCGACGGCTTCGACTTCCGGGTCGGCGGCAAGGGCTTCGTCTGGTCCTACCCCGAGCGCCAGCCGGGCCAGCGCCGGGTCATCCGGACCGACATCGCCGTGCTGTACGTGGGCGATGAGGCCGAGAAGCAGGCGCTGCTGCTGGGCGAGCCGGAGCTGTTCTTCACCACGTCCGGCTACGACGGCTGGCCGCTGGTCATGCTGCGGCTGGCCGAGGTGGGCGTCGAGCGCCTGACCGAGCTGGTCACCGACGCCTGGCGCATGCGCGCCCCTCGGGACCTGGCCCTACCCGTCGCGGAGCATTCGGCGCAGGATCTTCCCTGAGGCCCTCCTAGACGTGACGGCCATGTAGAACTCGTCGACGAACTCGCCGTCGATGACCAGGCATTGCGAGCGGCGTCCCTCGACCGAGAAGCCCATCCGCTCGTACAGCTCCACGTATCCGGCCAGCTCCCGGCCGGATTCCGCCACGATGACGACCGAGTTCCCCGACCGCTCCACGGCGCCGAGTTCATCGGCCACGTCCGGCACGGAGGTCTCGCGCTCGTCCGGTTCGAGCAGCATGACGCGGTCTCGCTGTCCAGCCGCCGCTTCAGCCTCAGCAGCGCCGCCGCGTCGCCCGGCCCGGCGGTCCTGATCGCGGCCGCACCGGTCATCCGCTGCCCTCAGCGACCGGCGCGGTCAGCTCGAGCTGGATGCCGTCCGGGTCCTCGAAGGGCAGCACGTCAATGCCGAACCCCGCCAGGCGAGTGATCACCCCATGGGTCATGCCGCGCTCGTCGAACAGCCTGACCGCCTGCTCCAGGTCTTCGCGGCTGGCGACGCCGAAGCTCAGATGGTCCAGGCCAACCCGGTCCGGGTGGAAACGGTCCTCGGCCGCCGCCATCGGCCGCAGCCCCATCAGCAGGTTGCCGCGGATCATGACCACGCCGCCGAACAAGATCTTGAACACCTCGTCCGCGGCCGGGTCGTCCGACGGCGGCGACTCCACCGCCACCTGGAAGCCGAGCAGGCTGGTGTAGAACTCGCGGCTGCGCTGCACATCGGTCACCGTAAGCCGCAGGTGATGTATCCCGCCGACCGGAATCTGCTCTGATGTCATGCCCATCCTCATACCAGTAAAGCGTCCGCGCGGGTAGGGAGCAGGCATGGGTATCTCGGCGCACATCGCGCGGCTGCGGGCGGCCGTCGGGCACGACCTGCTCCTGCTCCCGTCCGTCTCGGTGCTCCCGGTCGACGAGGCCGGACGGCTACTGCTCGTCCGGCACGCCGGCCATCACGATGGCTGGGGAGTTCTCGGCGGCGCGGTCGAGGTCGGCGAATCTCCGGCCGAGGCCGCCGTCCGGGAGACCCGTGAGGAGATCGGCGTGCCGGTCCGTCTCGTCCGGCTCCTAGACGTCCTCGGCGGCCCGGAGTATGAGGTCCGCTACCCGAACGGCGACCGGACCGCCTACGTCACCGCCGTGTACGAGGCCGCGATCACCGAGGGCTCCCCGGCCGCCCACGACGACGAGCTCAGCCACGTCGCCTGGTTCACCCCCGCCCAGCTCCCCGCCCTCGACCTAAGCCGCTTCGCCCGCGCCCTCCTCACCGCCACCAGCTACCTCTAAGCCGCGTCGTCACCCGGCCCAACCCGGCTGCCCTCCGTCACCACCTGAGCCTCCCGCCCAGCCCGGGACGGTCATGGATCGCCCGTTTTCCATGATCACGAAGACTTTTCGGTGCTATACCATATAAAAATCTTCGTGATCATGGTAGTACCGCTCCGGAGTTCGCGTTGATGCCTGCGGGATGGGAAACCAGGGCCAGGATGCGGTACTGGACTGCAGGACGCGCCCTTGCTGGCTCCATGAGTCATCGACCTGCAGTGGGATAGGTTCAGCGATCCAGGCCGCCGCGGGAGATCAGTTGTCCCGCGATCACGTTGCGCTGGATCTCGTTGGTGCCCTCGCCCACGATCATCAGCGGTGCGTCGCGGAAGTAGCGCTCCACGTCGTACTCCGTCGAGTAACCGTAGCCACCGTGGACCCGCACCGCGTTCAGCGCGATCTCCATGGCCGCCTCCGAGGCGAACAGCTTAGCCATCCCGGCCTCCATGTCGCATCGCTGCCCGGCGTCATACCGTTCGGCGGCGTAGCGTACCAGTTGCCGGGCCGCGGTGAGCTTGGTCGCCATGTCGGCCAGCAGCCCGCCGACCGCCTGATGCTTCCAGATCGGCACGCCGAAGCTCTCCCGCTGCTGCGCGTAGCGCAGCGCGTCGTCGAAGGCCGCCTGGCCCACGCCCACCGCCCGGGACGCGACCTGGATCCGGCCGATCTCCAGGCCCTTCATCATCTGCGCGAAGCCGTGGCCCGGCTCACCGCCGAGCAGCGCGTCGCCGGGCGCGCGGTAGTCGGTGAAGGTCAGCTCGCAGCTCTCCACGCCCTTGTAGCCGAGCTTGGGCAGGTCCCGCGAGACCTCCAGCCCGTCGCCGTGCTCGACCAGCAGGATGCTGATGCCCTGGTGCCGGGGCCGCGCGGCCGGGTCGGTCTTGCACAGCAGCGCGATCAGCTGGGACCGGCGCGCGTTGGTGATCCAGGTCTTGGCCCCGTTGATCAGGTAACCCTCGCCGTCCGGCCGGGCGGTGGTGGTGATGGCCTGCAGGTCGGATCCGCCGCCCGGCTCGGTCAGCGCCATCGTGGCCCGGACCGCGCCGGTGGCCATCTGCGGCAGGTACCGCTGCTTCTGCTCCTCGGTGCCGAAGGTCAGCAGCAGCTTGGACACCACCGTGTGCCCGCCCATCGCGCCGGCCAGGCTCATCCAGCCGCGGGCCAGCTCGGCGGTGACCTCCGCGTAGCAGGGCGTCGAGACCGGCGCGTCCCCGTACGGCTCGGGTATGGCCAGGCCGAAGATGCCCATGGTCTTCATCTGGCCGATCAGCTGGTCCGGATACTCGTTGGCGTGCTCGAGTTCGCGCACCACCGGCCGCACCTCGCGGTCGACGAACTCCGCCACCGTGTCGACGATCGCTTGCTCCTGGGCGGAAAGACTGCTCATACGATCAATTAGAACCGGAGGAGCGTGACCGTGCGGGAAGGGCCGTACTTCGACGAGCTGGCCGTCGGCCAGGAGTTCGGCGGTGCGCCGGGCATCACGCTGACCTCCGGGCTGGCCGCCGCGCATCAGGCCATCACCGGGGACCGGCTCGCGCTGGCCACCGACCACGCGCTCTGCCGCGCGGTCACCGGCGGGGACCCGCTCGCGGCGCCGGGTCTGGTCTGGGACGTGGCCATCGGGCAGTCCACCGTGGTCACCCAGCACGTCAAGGCCAACCTGTTCTACCGCGGGCTAGCCTTCCGCCGTGCGCCCCGGCTCGGCGATACGCTGCGAACCTCTACCCGGGTCGTCGCGCTGAAACAGAACCAGCCACGGGCGGGCCGCGCGCCGACCGGGCTCGCCGTGCTGCGGATCACCACGGTGGACCAGGTGCGGCGGCCGGTGCTCGACTTCTGGCGCTGCGCCATGCTGCCGCTGCGCGACCGGGAGCGGCAGACCGGGCACGCCGACGACCTGACCACGATCGGCCGGCCAGCCGAAGTCTCAGCGGAACTGATCAGCGGCTGGCGGCTGGACTGGTTCGCGGAGCAAGCGCCGGGCCCGCGCCTGGCCGAGCTGGCCGCCGGGCAGAGCTGGGCCGTGCCCGGCGGCGACGTGGTCTCCAGCGCGCCGGAACTAGCCCGGCTGACCCTCAACCTCGCGATGGTGCACCACGACACGCAAGCCGCCGGAGGCCAGCGGCTGGTGTACGGCGGGCACGCCATCGCGCTGGCCCTGGCCCAGGCCGCCCGCGCGCTGCCGTCCCTGGTCACGGTGGCGGCCTGGCACAGCTGCGACCACCTTGGCTCGGTACACGAGGGCGACACCCTGCGCAGCACGATCTCGGTCGAGCGGATCGATCCGCTGCCGGCCGGCGGCGGGCTGGTCCACCTGCGCTCCCAGGTCCGCGCCGAAGCGCTGGCCGACCCCGCGCCGCGGGAGGTCCTGGACTGGCGTTACGTCGCGGTGCTGGCCTGATTCGCGGGCGCACGCGCCACGGCCCGTTCGGGATAAAAGGTCTTAAGCGCGGCCCGGGAGGGCCAGCCGGCGTGCGGCCTGTACCACGGTGGCCCGGCGCCGGGCGTGTTCGGCCGGGTCCTGGTCGTCGGTGCCGGTGAGCATCGTGGCCAGCTGGGGCGCGGAGAACCACCACGCGTTCAGCGCGATGATCAGGAACACCAGGTGGGCCGGGTCCAGGTCCTGGTCGAGGATGCCCTCGTCCTGGGCGGCCGCGTAGGCCTGGGCCTTGCTCTTGTAGTGCGCGGTCCGGTTGGCCTGGTCCGCTATCGGCCCGCCGGACAGGTTCTCCCACAGCAGCAGGCGGATGAGCTCGGGGTGGGCCGTGTAGTAGTCGTAGGTGCGCCCGGCGAACTCCCCGATGTCGTCCAGGCCGCTCTCGGGCCGGCCGACCGAGGCGGCGAGTTTGTCCAGCTCGTCGCTCAGCACCGCCTCGAACAGCGCCCGCTTGTCGCCGAAGTACTTGTACAGGCGCTCTTTGTTGATCCCGGCGCGTTCGGCGATGCTGGCCATGGTGGTGCCGTCGGGGCCCCGCGCGGCGAACTCGGCGGTCGCCGCCTCCTTCAGGCGGCGCCGCGTCCCCTCGGGGTCCCAGGCCACGACGCTAAGCGTACGCCATTCGAATTTATTTTTGGAGGAACGAACATGGCTGACCACGCTCCGGCCGGCACCCTCACGCTCGCCGGCGATCTCGTGCTCAGCCGCATGGGCTACGGGGCCATGCAGCTGGCCGGGCCGGGTGTCTTCGGCCCGCCCCGGGATCGCGACCAGGCGCTGGCCGTGCTGCGCGCGGCGGTCGACGCGGGTATCACCCACATCGATACCAGCGACTTCTACGGGCCGGTGGTGGTCAACGAGCTCATCAAGCAGGCCCTGCACCCCTACCCGGCGGACCTGCGCATCGTGACCAAGGTGGGCGCCCGGCGCGGCCCGGACGGCAGCTGGCTGCCCTCGCTGGAACCGGAGGGTCTCAAGGCCCAGGTCCACGAGAACCTCGAGCACCTGGCCCTGGACACCCTGGACGTGGTCAACCTGCGCCTGCCGGCCGAACACGGCCATGACTTCGACCTCACCGAGCAGTTCGGCACGCTGGCCGAACTCCAGAAGGACGGCCTGATCCGCCACCTGGGCCTCAGCGCCGCGTCCACCGATCAGCTGGCCCAGGCCCAGGCCATCGCGCCCGTGGTCACCGTGCAGAACCTGTACAACGTGGTCGCCCGGCAGGACGACGCGATGGTCGACCGGTGCGCGGCCGAGAACATCGCCTACGCCCCGTTCTTCCCGCTGGGCGGGTTCACCCCGCTCCAGTCGCAGGTCCTGACCGACGTGGCGACCCGCCTCGGCGCCACGCCGCACCAGGTCGCGCTGGCCTGGCTGCTGCACCGCTCGCCGACGATCGTGCTCATCCCGGGCACCTCGTCGCTGGCTCACCTGCGGGAGAACATCGCCGCCGCCGACCTGGCCCTGGCCGCCGACGCGCTGGGCGAACTGGACACCATCGCCGGGTAGCCGCCCATAATGGGCCGCATGTACCCAGGCACGTACGCGGCGCAGACCCCGGACCGGATCGCGGCGGTCATGGCCGGGACCGGGGAGACGGTCAGTTACGCGGAGCTCGAGCGGCGCTCGGTCCAGCTGGCCCGGGTACTGCGCCAGGCGGGGCTGCGCCGCGGCGACGCGGTGGCGCTGATCACCGAGAACAGCCTGCGGGCCCTGGAGGTCTACTGGGCCGCGCTGCGCTCGGGCTTGTACATCACCGCGGTCAACTACCGGCTCAAGCCGGACGAGGTCGCCTACATCGTCAACGACAGCGGTGCCGCCGCCCTGGTCGTCTCCGCCGAGCAGGCCGCGACCGCCACCGCGATCACCGACCTGACCACGGCGGTCAAGCTGCGGCTGGCCTTCGGCGGCCCGGTCCCCGGTTACGGCGCCTACGAACCGGCGCTGGCGGCGGTCCCGGCCGCGCCCCTGGACGAGCAGCCGCACGGCGCCACCATGCTGTACTCCTCCGGCACCACCGGGCGGCCCAAGGGCGTGCGGCCGCCGCTGCCCGACGCTCAGGTGGACGAGCCCGAGGCGCTGGTCGAGCTGGCCCGCGTGGCCTTCGGGTTCAACACCGAGACCGTCTATCTATCGCCCGGGCCTATCTATCACGCCGCGCCGCTGCGGTTCTGCGGCGCGGTGCAGGCCCTGGGCGGCACGGTGGTCATGGCCAAGCGGTTCGACGCCGAGCAGGCCCTGGCGGCCATCGGCGAGCACCGGATCACCCACGCGCAGTTCGTGCCGACCATGTTCGTGCGCATGCTGCAGCTTGCGCCGCAGGTCCGAGACGGGTACGACCTCGGCACCCTGCGGGTCGCGATCCACGCGGCGGCGCCGTGCCCGGTGCAGGTCAAGCAGAAGATGATCGAATGGTGGGGGCCCATCCTGCTGGAGTACTACGCGGGCACCGAAGGCAACGGCATGACCGCCATCGACAGCCGCACGTGGCTCACCAGGCCGGGCACCGTCGGCCGTCCCATCCTGGGCACGCTGCACATCTGCGCCGACGACGGGACCGAACTGCCGGCCGGCCAGCCCGGCGGCGTCTACTTCGAGCGGGACGAGGTCCCGTTCACCTACCACAACGACCTGGACAAGACGCTGGCCGCCCAGCACCCGGAGCATCCGACCTGGACCACGCTGGGCGACGTCGGCTACCTGGACGACGACGGATTCTTGTTCCTCACCGACCGTAAGGCGTTCACGATCATCTCCGGCGGGGTCAACATCTACCCGCAGGAGACCGAGAACGTGCTCGCGCTGCACCCGGCCGTCCATGACGTCGCGGTCATCGGCATCCCCGACCCGGAGATGGGGGAGTCGGTGGCCGCCTTCGTCCAGCCCGCCGCGGGCGCCGCACCCGGGCCCGAGCTGGAGCTGGAGATCATCGCGTTCGTGAAGTCGAAGATCGCCGGCTTCAAGGCGCCCCGGACCGTGCGCTTCGTCGAAGACCTGCCGCGCAGCGAGGCGGGCAAGCTCATGAAGACCGAGCTCAAGGCCAGGTACGCCGACGTTCCGGTCAGGCCGGAAATTTAGGTCCCCGTCCCTCCACCCCATCTGCAGATCCGGGCTGTACCATCACGGCCATGAACCCACTGTCGGGCGTTCTTGACGAAGCATGGCGGATGTACAAGCAGTTCGCCAAGCACCTCCTCGCGATCGCCTTTGTCATCTACCTGGTCGCCGCGATCATCACGGCGTTGCTCGCGCTGGCCGGCGGTACGGTCGGCATCCTGCTCGGGTCCCTGATCTCCATCATCGCGGCCTTCGTGCTGCAGGCCACGCTGGTCAAGGCGGTACAGGACGTGCGGGACGGCCGGGCCGACCTGTCCGTCAGCCAGACCCTGAGCCAGGCCATGCCGTACATCGCGCGGGTGGCCAGCGCCTCGATCCTGGCCGGCATCGCGATCACGATCGGGCTGCTCCTGATCATCGTGCCCGGCCTGTTCCTGATCACCATCTGGGCGGTGATCGTGCCGGTCATCATCATCGAGCAGACCGGCGCGCTGGCCTCGTTCGGGCGCAGCCGCAACCTGGTCCGCGGCCACGGGTGGCACGTGTTCGGCACCCTGGTGCTGGTCTACATCATCATGCTCGTGGTCAACATCGTGCTCGGCGTCATCTTCAGCGCGTTGCCGCACGTGGTCGGCTCCGGCCTGAGCTCGGTCATCTCCGGCACGTTGATCTCCCCGTTCCTCGCGCTGGTCGTCACGCTGGTGTACTACCGGCTGGTCGGCGTCTGGGCCGGGGCCGGCGCCGGCCCGTACGACGGCTACCAGCAGAACCCGCAGGGCGGGCCCTACGGCGGGTACGGCCAGCCGCAGGACGGCCCGTACGGCGGCTTCAACCAGCAGACCCAGAACGACCCGTACGGCGGCGGGTACCAGCAGCCACCGCAGGGCGGCGGGTACGGCCAGCCGCCGCAGGGTGGCGGGGGTTACGGCGGGTACAACCAGCCGCCTCAAGGCGGCGGCGGGTATGGCCAGCCGCCGCAGGGCGGTACGGAACCGCCTACGCAGCGCGTGCCCCGGATGGGCGGCGAAGGCTGGCCGCCGCCGGAGCCACCTACCGCGCCGCCCACCCAGGAGGTCCCCCAGTGGGAGGACCCCGACCAGCGCCGCTAAGCGCGTTCAGGAGGCCGTCAGGCGGGCCGCGGCACGGCCCGCCTGACGGCCGCTGAACAGGCAACCGCCCAGGAAGGACCCTTCCAGCGAGCGGTAGCCGTGCATGCCGCCGCCGCCGAACCCGGCGACCTCCCCGGCCGCGAACAGGCCGGGCACCGGGCGGGTCGGCTCGGCCCGGCTGAGCACCTGGCCGGACAGGTCGGTCTGCAGGCCGCCCAGGGTCTTACGGGTCAGCAGGTTGAGCCGGACGGCGATCAGCGGGCAGGCCTTCGGGTCGAGGATCTTGTGCGGGGCGGCGGTCCGGGCTAGCCGGTCGCCACGGTACCGGCGTGCGTTACGGATCGCCATGACCTGCAGGTCCTTGGTGAACGGGTTGTCGATTTCCCGGTCCCGCGCGATGATCTGCCGCTCCAGGTCGGCCGGGTCGATGAGCGTCTCGCCGGTCAGCTTGTTCATGCCTGCGACCAGTTCGCGCAGCGTGTCCGCGACCACCCAATCGGCGCCGCGCTGCTTGAACGCCTCCACCGGCGCGGGCGCGCCGGGCCGGACCCGGGACAGGGTGAGCTTGATGTCCTTGCCGGTCAGGTCGGGGTTCTGCTCGGAGCCCGAGAGCGCGAACTCCTTCTCCAGGATCTTCTCGGTCAGGACGAACCACGAGTAGTCATAGCCGCTGACCCGGATGGCGCCCAGCGTGCCCAAGTTGTCGAAGCCGGGGAAGTTCGGCGCCGGGAAACGCCGGCCGCGAGCGTCGAACCACATCGACGAGGGGCCGGGCAAGATCCTGATGCCGTGCCTGGCCCAGATCGGGTCCCAGTTCTGGATGCCCTCGGTGTAGTGCCACATCCGGTCGTGGTTGACCAGCCGGCCGCCCGCGCGTTCGGCGATGGCCAGCATCCGCCCGTCGACGTACTCCGGCACCCCGCTGATCATCCGCTCCGGTGGCGGGCCGAGCCGGTCCGGCCAGTTCTGGCGGATCAGGTCGAAGTTCCCGCCGATTCCGCCGGACGTCACGATGACCAGCGGCGCGTGCAACTCGAACGGGCCGATCTCGGTGCGTGAGGAGGGGGCACCGCGGGGCGCGTCGCTGGGCTCCAGGATCGCGCCCCGCACACCGTCGACTGCCCCGGCGGTGACCGTGAGCCCGTCCACCCGGTGCCGGAACCGGAACTCGACCAGATCCGGCGCCTCCCGCACCCTGGCGACGAACGGCGCCAGCACTCCCGGCCCGGTGCCCCAGGTGACGTGGAACCGCGGCACCGAGTTGCCATGCCCGTCGGCCAGGTAACCGCCCCGCTCGGCCCAGGCCACCAGCGGGAACCAGCGCACTCCCATCTTGTGCAGCCAGGAGCGCTTCTCCCCGGCGGCGAAGTCGACGTAGGCCTGCGCCCACCGGTACGCCCAGTAGTCTTCCCCGGCCGGGTCGTCGATGCCGCGATCGAAGTACGCGCTACCCGCCCAGTCCTGCCAGGCCAGCTCGCGGGAGTCCTTGATCCCCATCCGGCGCTGCTCGAAGGAATCCACCAGGAACAGGCCGCCGAACGACCAGAACGCCTGGCCCCCCAGGTTCGACTCGGGCTCCTGGTCCAGCAGCAGCACCCGCCGGCCGGCGTTGGCCAGTTCCACGGTGGCGGCCAGCCCGGCCAGCCCGGCGCCCACCACGATCACGTCCGCGTCCACGACATCATCCAATCGCATTCGTAGCCGCCCCGACCAAAGCGGAGCGGTGCTCGTGTCCCGGAACGGGCCCGGACAATCCGCTAAAATCGCCTGGTGACTGCCAGCTCTGTCCCGTTCGACGCGTCGCGGCCGCATGTCGCGCGGGTGTACGACTACCTGCTGGGCGGCAAGGACAACTTCGCCGCCGACCGGGCGGTCGGAGACCGGATGCTCGCGTCCATCCCCGCGGTCCAGATGGGGGTGCGGGCTCAGCGTGACGTGCTCGGCCGGGTGGTCCGCTACCTGGTCGCCGAGGTCGGCCTCCGGCAACTCCTGGACATCGGCTCGGGCCTGCCCACCGCGGACAACGTGCACGAGATCGCCCAGCGGATCGACCCGGCCACCCGCGTGGTCTACCTCGACAACGACCCGATCGTGCTATCCCACGCCGAGGCGCTGCTGGCGGACGACAACTCGACGTTCGTGGTCGACGGCGACCTGCGCGACCCGGCCGGCCTGCTGGCCCATCCCGACGTGCACAAGCACCTGGACTGGGACCAGCCCATCGGCCTGCTGATGTGCGGCATCTTGCACTACGTCCTGGACGATGAGCATCCCGGTGAGATCGTGAACACCTTGTACCGGGCCCTGCCGTCCGGCAGTTACGTCTTCATCCACCATCTGCTGACCATCGAAGATCCGGCTGCGGCCGTCCTGCAGGAGCAGATGCGCACCGGCCTGGGCCGCGCCCAGTTCCGGACCATGGATGGACGAGGTCAGGGCGCTGTTCGGCGATCTGGAGTTCGTCGAACCGGGCCTGGTCCTGGTCCCCGACTGGCGTCCCGAACCCCCCGCCATCCGCGACCATCCCGTCCTGGATATGGCCTGCGTAGGCGTAGCCCGCAAGCCCTAGGAGGCGGTATCTCCTGGTCGGTCTAACGGCGGCACGGCCACGAAGGTGACCGGGTGCTCGCCCCCGATTAGGTATAGATCCGCGGCCTGGCCGGCGACCCCGGCGGCCAGCGGGCCGACCCGTTTCTCAGCCTGCGACCAGGTCTGCGACGGCACACGCCGGAACTCGACGGTCTTTCTCCATTTCTCGGGCGGGCCGTTCTCCGGCTCGCCGCCCAGCGCGAGCACTCCGGTGATGGCGTGCTGACCTTCGACCCGGACACGCGCGAGCCAGCGCGCGGTCCATGCCCACAGGTGCGAATACGGCGGCGGTGACCCTGGCGGCGCGCCGAGATGGAATCCGTCGTAGTCCGCCCAGGCCGCAGTGGCTCCGGCCAGCATGCGGGCGACCTGGCCCCAGCCGGTCCGCCCGTACGCGATGAGCGTCGCGGTGCCGGGCTCGGCGGGCCCGGTGCCGTTTCCCGGCAGGGCGGTCATCGGGCCTGCTCCGTAGTTCCGGCGCCTTCCAGGGCGGGCACGCGCACGGGCGCCAGTTCTCCCAGCGGGTCGGCCAGGCGCAGCGTGCCCAGGCCGCGGGTGGTCCGCGATCCCACCCCGACCAGGCCGTCGCCGATATCGCGCAGCACGTGCCGGATGACGGCGCCCACCCAGGGTTCCACGTCGCCCAGCGCGTCGATCCGTAGCCGCAGTTCGCCGCCCGCGAGCGGCGCGGTCTGGAACAGCAGGGCGTCGCGGGCGCCGCCGGTGACCCGGTCGATGCCCACGTGAGTCCGCACCGGGGAAGACGTGTCACGGGCCTTCTCGATATGGGAATCACCGAACGCCAGCCTGCCCCGCTGGCCCTGGTGCCCGAAGACCTGGCAGGTCACGCACTGTCCGCATCCGGCCGGCTTCCGGCAGGCGGCCTGCTGGCCGTACACGGACCTGATGATGTACTCCGCCCTGGACCGGATGATGCCCTTCCAGGTCGATCCGGGGATCAGCGGTTGGCCGAGGCGCCGGCGTGTCCGCGCGACCGGGCCGGACGTGGCGTCCCCGGCGAGCAGCCCGTCGACGATCTCGAACCGGGCCTCCAGCCACGGCTCGCCGTCCGCGGCACTGCCGGGGATCTCCTGGGTGGCGACCGCTTCGAAGAGCCCTGGGCCGCCGTGGCTCAGCCAGGCTTCGGCCCCAGCCGGGGTGGCGGGGTCTACGGTGCCGTACCTCAGGCTGGCCAGCGCGGCCCGCCCGCCGCCCCGGGTGCGGTCACGGCCGATCGCGGGCCGCCAACCGGCGATCAGCCGCAGGTCGCCGTCAGCGAGGGACCGGCCGCGGCCGGGCTCGTGCCGCAGGTAGACGGTGAGGGTGCCGCCGCATGCGGCCAGGCGGCTGAACCGAAGCGACCCGGCGGCCGCCGCGCCGCGTTCCCGGTCGACGGCGGTCTGTCCGGCGATCTCCAGCGCGGCGGCCGGATCGCCCCCGCCGTCAGGGGTGAACACGCTGCCCACGATCCACAGCGGGGACACGGTCCTCGCCGCCGCCTCCGCCTGGTCGCGCGGAGGGCGGCTGCCCATCAGGCGGACCTCCTCCTGCGGATCGGCCTGCCTCAGGTGGGCCCGCAGCGATCCGGCCAGCGCCGATCCGGGTACCCAGGGCCGGCCTTCCGCGTCGAGCAGGATGTCCCGGTCGATCGCCTGGGTTTCCGGGGTGAGCGTGCCGACGGCCCAGCCCGGCTCGACCGCCACCGTCGCGATCATGAGGGTGATCGTCATCTGCCCTCGTCTTCCGGGTCCCTGGTCAGGTCTGCCAGCATGAGCGTGGTCAGGTCGCGTAGCTGCCGCGGGTCCGGCTCGGTGAACAGGCTGCGCAGCCGCTCGCGCTGCCGGCCGCTGAAGCCCCCGGCCGCGGCTCTGCCGAGCAGGTCGCCCACCAGATCGGTATCGCCTGCGGGACGCTCGCGGGCGAGCTGCAGCTCGCGTAGCGCGCCGGCCACCCAGCGCCGCTGCGGCGGATCGAGCGCCAGGTCGCGCAGATCCGCCAGCCACGCGCGGACCCGGGCATCGGCGGTGGACAGAGGCCCGGCTGACTCGGCCCTGGCCGGCGGCCGCCAGGGACCTCGCGCCACCCGGATGTCGCCGAAGCCCTCGGCGCGGCGCAGTCCGGCGCCGTCACGGGGTAGCCGTTCGGCCAGGCGGCGGAGGGTGGCTGCCCGCCCGGTGATCCGGTAGGTCGAGCCGGGCGCCGCGCACAGCTCGTCCGGCTTGGGCAGCCGGGAGGCGGCATGCCAGCCCGACCACGTGACCGGGCGGGCCCAGCTCCGGCCGACCGTGGCGCCGTCGAGGTCGAGGTCCGGGTCGGGCGCGAGGCGCGGGCGGCCCGCGGCGTCCACGAATACCGCCGGGCTGGCCAGCCGGATGACCAGGCCGGCGATGTCCGGTCCGCCGGACCCGGGCGGCATCCCGGCTTCCGCGCTCGCCTCGGCCAGTCCGGGCCATCCGGCCGCCATGCCTTCGGGCGGGTCGACCGGTACGGCTTGGTAGTCAGCTGAGCCGCTCACCGTACGGCGCCCGCCCAGGCGCAACTGCCTGGGCTGTTCCAGCCAGGGATCGCGGCCGTGGATGTAACCGGTCAGCATGATCCCGGCCGGGAGCGCGCCGTGCGCGTAGAGTTCGCCGTCGGCGGCACGGGCCGTCGCCGGGTCGATCGAGGTGCGGGTGATCCGCTGCAGCGCCATCCCGTCGCGGAAGCGGATCTGGCCCTTGCCCTGCGCCAGCGGACCGTGGCAGGCGGGGCATTCGACGCCCTCCTCGAAGGCCGCGTCGATTGCCCGGGCGTCGCAGTCCGCGCCGTTCGGATACTTACAAAGCCACACCGAGACCGGTACCAGGACGGCACCGGGCTCGTACATCGGCCCGTACCGGATCGGGCCGTCGAACAGCTCGCGGAACGCGGCGGCGCCAGGACGGGGCGGGCCGTGCTCGGCGATCCAGGCCGCGGCCAGGGCACCGCGCAGCACGCTGCCCGGCACGAACGAGTGCGTGCCGGTGAAATAGCTCACCTCCGAGCCGACGCCGAGCGCGAGGCGCTGCCGCGCGGTGACGGTCACCCGGAGCAGGCCGCTGCCGGTCACGGGTCGCCCCCTGCGTCCGGGCCGCCGGGCCGGTCAATCGCCCCGACGAGTCTGGTGGCGGCCCGCAGGTGCGCGTCGGACCACTGCGGCTCGACCGGCGTCACCGTCACCCAGCCGAGCCCGCGGCGCCGGTCGCCGCCCACCGCGGTCACCGCGCGGGCCGCGGCCAGCAGGATCGTCTCGTGGGTGCGTTCCTCGCCCGGTTCGATCCAGCCGGTCCGGTCGATGCTGAACTCGGCGCGCGCCGCGAGCACCTCATCGGCGACCAGCAGCGCGCCCGGCACGACGGTGCCGGTTTCCGGCTCGATCCGGATCCGCGTCCGCGGCCGGACATCCGTCCCGTCGGGCAGCGTGGCATCCGACCATCCCCACGGGGACTCCCGCCAGGCCGGGCCGCCGAACACCGCGTCGAGCCAGGGTCGCGGGAACCTCATCAGGTCCCGCGACGCCGACAGCATCACGCCCTTGAGGCTGGACGCGGGCAGCAGCGCCGCGTGGTCCACGGTGGTGTCGCTGCCGTCCCTGGCGTGGCCGGAGGCGACGCGGAACGGGGTGTGGAAGACGATCTCGAACCTCATCGCCACCACCGGGCCACCGCCAGCGCGTCGGCCATCCGCGCCGCTACGTTCCCGGGATCCTCCCCGGCCAGGAACGGCTCGATCGCCGCGCTGCGGTCGAGGCGGCGCGCGTGCTCCCGCAGCCGGGCCAGCGATACCGCGGGCTGGGCGACGTCCACCAGCCGCTCTAGCACGGCCCGGCCGGACGGTTCCACCTCCGTGCGCAGGGCGGCCAGCGCGTCGTCCAGCCTGAGCAGGTCGTCCAGCGCCCAGGCCAGCCGGCCGGCGGGCGCTCGCCGTCGTGCGTGACATCCAGCCAGCCGACCGCTGGGCTGGCGCCGCGGAACTCCCGCTTCGCGGCGCGCAGCCTCTCGGCCGCCAGTTCCGCGGCCCGCCGGAACGGGAACTTCGCGTGCGCGAACACCAGGCCGGCCGACGCCGTCGGGGGCACCGGGCCGAGCAGGTCGTCCGGCACGCCGGGAATGGCGCCGACGTTCTTCCGGAACGCGTCCAGGTACGTGACGGTGAACCGCCACGCTCGGTCGGCGACCACGGAGACGAGCAGGTCGTCGCCGCCCACGATGTGCGGGATCATTGGCAGCGGCTCGTCCGTATCCGCGCCGAGGACCGCTCTGGTCGCCTCCAGCAGGGCCGCCCTCGTCGCCTCCGAGATCCCGGCCGAGACGCTGGCCTTCAGGTGCGGGTCGCCCCGCGCCGCGATCCGGTCGAAGAACGCGCCGATCGCGTTGCCGTCGGCGTATACGGTGGCCACGTGGTTGCGCCAGGTGCCCGGCCCGCCGAGGGCGGCCAGGGCATTGAAGTCCAGTGCGGTGCCCGGCACCGGCTCCCGGCCGAGCTCTCGCGCAATGCGGGCTTCTTCCTGGTAGATGGGGAGCCCGCCCGGCGGGCGCTCCACGGGCCGGTGCGGCTGGTCGGCCAGCCCGGGCCTGCGGTAAGGGTCCTGATAGCGGGCCAGGCAATCCAGGCACACGCCGATGGCCCGTTCCTCATGAATCGTGATCCGCCCGGTCACCGGGTCTGCGCGGCATTCCGCGCAGGACTCCAGGGGCGGGAACCCGGCTGGGGGCGGCAGGCTGACCAGCGGCGGGTCGTCCCGCCGCGCTTTCATCCCGCTACGGTAGGCCTCCAGGTAACTCGGGCCCGCGCCCCACAGCCCGCTGATCTCCAGCGCCGGCAGCACCGAACGGAGAGAGGCGGCCAGGGCTCCGGCCACCGGCCGGGGATCGGCGCCGGCGGGAAGGCGCACCGAGATCAGCCCGTCGGCCTGGCCGGCCTCCGGGTTCGGCTCGGCCCCGGATGCCCGCAGCGCCTCGACCTCCTGCAGGACCTTTTCCACCTGGTCGCCGCCCGTTGCCCAGCTCAGCCAGGCCGACGCGCCCCGCTGTCCCTTCAGCCGCGGGGTCCGGCCGATGTAGTGCTGGATCCGCACGGCCGCGACGTCGACGTACATCCACTGGGCGGCGGTCATTTCAGGTCCTTGCTGGTCTTGATCGGCAGGCTCTGATCGCCGCCGGCGGGGTCGGGCAAGGGGATCAGGGGGCGCTGCCCGCCCGGGGGCTTGATGTACATCCCGGAAGAGGCGGTGAAGAACGCGAACGGCTCGTCGAACGTCTTCTGGTCGCGCTGCTGGTCCGGCCAGTACCCGCCGGGCGGGTACCAGACCCGGGCCGGATCCGCGGTCCCGTCCGCGAGCGCGGCGGCCAGGGCAGGCCAGGTTTTTTCCCTGATCTCCGGCGCGCAGCTGTCCGCGAACTCGCGCAGGTACCCGTCGGGATCCGGCGCTTCCCCCGGCGCTCCGCCGTAGCGGCCGGCCGCCGTCCACGCCCGCAGGCCGCTGACCGTCGCGGTGCAGGAGCCCAGGCCGAGCGGCTTGCCGCCGCCGAGGTGCAGCAGGAGCCGGCGGCCCGGCGGCGATTGCAGGACGCGCTGCGGCTCGAACGAGGCGAGCAGGCCGCCGAGTTCGGCGCGGCTCAGGTTGTCGAAGGTGATCCGCTGGCGGAGCGTAGTTCCCGCGCGCGCCAGGTGGCGCGTGGCGACGAACTCCGATTCGGTCTGGTCGCCCCGCGTTTTCTGGTGTTCGCGCGCGATGTGCCGCGGCGGGTCCTGCCTCGCCGGGTCGGCATGCCAGTAGAACTTGCGGCCTCGCAGCGGGCGGCGGAGTCCGGCATCGGGGTCGGAGCCCCACTCGCGGGTCGGCTTGCGGTCCCGGCTGGAGGCCGGCCTGGGGTCGGTATAGGCCAGGTAGAACTGGCCCGCCCCGGGGCGTGGCGCGCCAAGCGGCGCGCGCTGGACCGGCTCCAGCTCGACCGGCTGCTCGCCGCACGCGTCGCCGAACCGGACATGGCCCGCGTATGCCCGCTGCCGGGCACGCTCGTCCCCGAGGCGCGCCTCCGCCTCGGCGCTGCCGAACACCCGGCACGTCGGGCACAGCGACTGCGGATCGCGGCAGGCGAGCAGGGCATCCGGCACCCGGCGCGCTGCCGACCACCTTGCCGGGTCCGCGGCCGGATCCTGGCCGGCGTCCCAGCCGGGATGCCGCCAGAGCGCGGCGAGGCTCACCTCTTCCGCGGTCACCGAGGTGCCGTCGTCGCGGGTGCGGACCCAGATCACGTCTCCCTCCCACAGCCGCCCGGTCACCACCCGCCGGCGGCCGATCGGCTGGTCGCCGAACCGCACCAGGATCGTCGGCCGGTTCTCACCCGTACCGCGGCCCTCGCGCTCGCGCGCCCCCGGTTGCAGGTCGCGGGCGCCGGCGACCGCGATCCGGAACGCGCGCCAGGCGGCCTCGCTGACCTCGGCGGTACGCCCGCCTATCCGCCCGCAAGCCAGGAAGTACGTTCCCTTCCTCGGCTGGCGCGTACCGGAATCGGTGACCAGAACCACCCACTCACCGCCGCTGGCGACAGCCGCGTGCCGCGGGAGCTCCTTGCGGCCCAGCCTCGGCTGGGCCTCGCCGCCCCTGATGCTGACCCGGCTGCCGCTGGCGAGGGAGTCGCCGCAGGCCTGCCGGAGTTGCCCGGCGCCGACCCAGACCACCTCGTCGCACAGCGTGACCGTCAGCGGCTGGCCGTCGCCAGTGGCCTTGGCCACCACTGCCAGCGTCCAGTCGGTCCCCCTGACCTGCGCGTGGTCGCGATAGGACGGGATGAAGCCGGAGTCGAACACCCGCAGGCAGCCGCCCGCCAGGGCCTCGTGGACCGAACGGACCGCGCCCTTCACCGACGCCCCGGGCAGGCGTAGCACCGTCGTCCCGGACGCGCCCTCCGGTGCCTGGAATGGGGTGGCGAACTCCCAGGTCACGGTGAACGCACCGGAAAGCCGGCCGGGCGCGAGCCAGTGATGGCCTCCCGGCTGGCCACGCTGGATCGTCTCCGGCAACGGCACAAACGTGTACGGGTTGATGAACGTCCGGTCCTTCGCGCGCTCCGCCTCGGTCCGCGCGGCCGCGTGCCGCCGGGCCGCGAGCCATGCGCCGATGCCGCCCTCCGCGCCCAGCCAGCACCCCGGCGGCGTCAGGTGCTCCGCGTAGAGGTACTCCAGCCGGTTGACGGCGTTGGCCAGCGCCGTGTCCGTCACGCCGAGGCCGGTCGCCGGGATCGTCGCGACCACCGTGCGCTGTTCCCTATCCCTCAGCTCGAACCTGCGGTCATCGGGTCTGCCCACCGCCTTGACCGCGCACCGCGCCACGCGTGCCCGGCTCACGCTGTCGATCAGGACGAATTCGCCCTCTGCTTCCAGGTCCGCCGTCCGCGGCAGCACATGCCCGGCGAGCTGTTCCGAAATGCCCTCGGCCGCCTCCTGGCTGACCGCATGGCGCTCGGCAACCCCGCCCATGCCGCCGTTGACGTCGACGTATTCCAGAATCCCGCTCGCCGCGTCCCAGGAAAGGATTACCACCGCTTTCACGGATCCCGCCTGCCTCAATTCTCTGCCCCGCGCCTGAGCCATCGGCCCGTCTGCGCTCGGCACCCCGCCCCGACCCCGCCCCTTGCCCGTGTCGCCACCGGGGTTCGGCCACCCGCGTGAGTTTAGGGGAGAATGCCGCCCCTGGCCTCCGATTCGCTACAAATCGCCTCACTGGCCTAAACTCCGAGCCACCGGCATGCCCGCATCTGCCATGGCCCGGTCGCTCAGTTCCGTTCGAACACTTGATCGAGACCATAACGCGTTGCGGTGGCCCCATGGCGTTTGGCCTGCAGGCACCATGACCAAGCGCGACGTAGCGTTGTAGGCCTTCGGCGTGACCTGGCCGGAACCCGACAGGCCCGTGATGACGACCGGCACATTAAGCCGCTGTTTCTTCTATACGCCTTACGGCGTGACTTCGTTTGGAACCATCCCCAACTTCATGGCTCAATCCATGCTGGGGGTGGAGTTTCTATACGCCTTACGGCGTGACTTCGTTTGGAACAGCCTGGAAGCACCGCCGGACTGGTAGCCCCAGCCGAATGGTGTCCATTCAGGGGTGGGGCATGGGCTGTGGTTTCAGGCTGCTTGACCCGGAAGCCACGGATCTCCGGCGAGGGCGCGGGTGATGGCGTCGAGCGCGGTGAGGCCGTAGCTGGCGGCGGAGTCGAGGTAGCTGCGGATGCGGCACCACCGGGCGAGGGTGCGCGGGGTGTGCCAGTACCCGGAGACGGCCTGGTGCCGTTTGGCGGCCTTGATGGCCTGCTCGGAGCAGTTGTTCGTCCACTCGACGCAGAACTCGCGGGTGAACAGCCAGACCTGTTCCTTGTAGTCGCGCAGCCAGCAGCCGAGGGTGTAGCCGGGATGGTTACCCTCGTGCCAGTCCCGCAGCCGGTTGTGCGTGATGCCGAAGGTGACGGCCTCGTCGTAGCGCTCGCGCAGCTTGGCCAGCAGCTGCTCATCGAGCACGGGGTCACCCCTGGCCAGGGCGTGCTGGACGGCCTGGTGCGCCTCACGGAGGATCTCGATCACGTCGGCGGCCCAGGACTGCAGGCCGCCGGGGCCGAGTTTGGTGACCGCGCGGCAGCGGCGGATGACGTGCTGGCAGCATTGCTGCACGCCGGCCAGCTTCGGGAGGAGATCCTGGTAAGCGCCGTACCCGTCGCTGATCAAGAACCCGGTGAAGAACGCCAGGACCGCGGTGATCGCGGCGTGCTGCCGCGACCCCAGCGCCTGCAGCCAGGTCAGCCCCTGGTGCGGGGTGCGGATCACCAGCACGTGCGGCGCCCCTGCGTCCTGCTCTGCCAGCCCGGCGTGCGGGTCGGTCAGGTTGACGGGCGTCTCATCGGCCGCCAGCGCCGGCTCGTTGCCCAGGGCGGCTTGCATGGCGTCATCGAACCCGGCGTCCTGCAGCCGGGCCGAGAGCCGCTCACTGGCCAGATCCACGAACCCGGGCGAGACCGGCACCCCGAGCAGCATGCCGATCAGGTTCGCGGTCCGCTCGGCCGGCACGTTGCCGTAGGAGGACAGCAGCACCGCGGCGGTGTTGATCCCCGGCCCGTAGGACACGCTGCCCGGGTACGCCCACGGCGGGGCCGCCGCGGCGCTGACCTTCCCGCAGCACGGGCAGGTCAGCAACGGCAGCAGGTACTCGGTCACGAAACTGGCGATGCGCACGTCCCGGACCTGCGACCACCACGTCCCCGAGCGGTGCAGCACGGCGTCCAGGCCGGCCCCGCACCGCGAGCATTCCGCCGGCGGCGGCATCTCTGCCCGCTCGTCCGGATCCGGGTCCCGCGGCAGCCCCGCGCCGGGATGCCCGAGCTGGCCGCCGCGCTTACGGTCCTTGCGGCGTTCCCGCTCCGAGGACTGCCGCTGCTTCGCGCGCTCGGCCTTGCGCCGCTCCCGTGCCCCGACCGGATCCTTCGACGGCGGCGTCCCCGAGGTCGTGCTGTCCTGCCCAAGACGGCGTTCCAGCTCCGCCACCCTCAGCTCCAGCCGCCGGGACTGCTCCCGGGAGGCCTCCAGCTCGCCCCGCAGCACGCCGATCTCGGTGTCCTTGGCCTCGATGACAGCCCGCAGCCGGGCAACCAGCGCACGCTGATCTCCGCTGCCAGCGGGCACGCCGGGCGCATCACAAGACACAAGCCCCGATCATGGTCAACCCCGGCTAAAGCTTCAACCACCACCCGCCGCGTGTCACCTCCAGCGGCTGGGGAGATCCTTGTCCCTGCCCAGGCTCCAGCGGGCAGGCCAGTCACCAGCGACGGCAGGTGCCCCCGCGGCGGTCAGCGCCGCGGCCGCAAAGGTGCCGGCATGCAGGGCCTCCACCGCCGAGCCGATGAGGCGGCCTCTCTTGCCCTGCCCGGCGGCCGGCACCCCGGCGCTCCTGTCTTGCACGCGGTAAGAGCCGGCTCGCCACCGTGGGTCGTGCGCTGGACGGCTACTCCTTAGCGGCGGTCAGGTAGGCGAACGCCCGGCGTTCTATGCCGGTCCCCGATTCCACCAGCGGCTTGAGGTAGCTGGCGAACTCAGTGACCTCTGCCGGGCTGAGAGTCCGGTCAAGGGCCTCGCCCACGGGCGGGATCAGCGGGTTGCCCGATGTGCGCAGGAACCGTTCCCACGGGAGCGGCCGCCGGGCCTTCTTCACGGTCAGCCGCAATTCAAGATCGATCACGGGGAACCCGGCATGCTCGGCATGCCGCAGCAGGTCACGCTCGTCGAAGTCAACCATCGGATCGGTGCCTGGCGGCTGGATGGACTCATACAGCGCCTGCACCTTGGCGGCCAGTGCCTTGACCGGGGTGATGTCGTAACCGATGAACCGGTCCGGGCTAAAGACGTCCATCAGCGCATTGACCGGCTCGGCCAAGCTGATCCGCCCGCCGGGTCTCAGCACCCGGTAGAACTCCCCCAGCGCTGCTGCCTTGTCCTTCACGTAAACAAGCACCGCCCTGGTGGTAACAACATCCACCGACGAATCCGCGATGCCATCCAGCGCATCAGCCGAGGCCCGGACGAAAGCGCACCTTTCCAGCACCCCCTCGGCGCAGGCCGCCTCCTGGCAGTGGTCAAGCAGGTCCTGGGAGATGTCGCAGAAGATCACCCGGCCCGCCGGACTGAGCCGGTCCAGCACGCCGAAGGCAATCAGGCCGTCACCGGCACCCACATCCAGCACGGTGTCACCGGGCCGCAGCCGGGCCTTGTCCAGCACCTTGTCACGAACCGGGTACAACCGCTCGCTCAGGGCTTGCGCACGCGCTGCAGGATCGCCGCCAAACCGCACATCAAGCAGCCACCGGTGCCAGCGATCGGGAGCCTCGGCCACGAACACTCATTATGTCCGCGACGCCCGATGCCAGCGACCGCCCCGCACCTCCGTCTCACATTGCCATGGACCGATAACCCCTGAATGGACACGCCGAATGGTTTCTATACGCCTTACGGCGTGACTTCGTTTGGAACAAGCGGCGTTCTGGTGCAGCGTGTCATGAGTCCCAATCCCGTTTCTATACGCCTTACGGCGTGACTTCGTTTGGAACTGGCTGCCTCCTGCCTCTACGTCGGTGCCCTCCAGGGCGAGTTTCTATACGCCTTACGGCGTGACTTCGTTTGGAACCGAACGCGTACTGCGTCCAGATCGTGACGAAGGTCAAGTTTCTATACGCCTTACGGCGTGACTTCGTTTGGAACCACATCGCGGTTCGTCCAGATCTTCGAGGAGGACGGCAACTGTTTCTATACGCCTTACGGCGTGACTTCGTTTGGAACCCTATCGCTGCGGAGACGGTTCTGACCAGCCGTGATGCCAGCGCGTTTCACGCACCTCCGGCGAGCATGGGTCGAGGAGACCACGTTGACGGCCTCTTGACGATGTTTGAGCTGGCAGGAGACCCGCGCAGGTAACGGCCTCGGAACATGATCACGAACCACCCCTACAGCACGGCCCAGTAGAGCGGTTCGTCCGCAACTGTCGCCTGCCCGTGAATGCCCACGGCGTCCCAGCAAGCCGCGCACTGCCGGAAAACATAGACCGAGTCGGTCTCCGGTTTGATGACCGTGGCGAGGCGCGAGCGGATCTCGGCGATTCGGTCCGGCTCGGCGGTGCACACGAACACGCTTCGCTGGATGCGGTCGCCGAATGCTTGCAAGATCGCGGCCACCTGCGCCCGGCGGCGGTCGTCGCTGATGTCGTAGGCGATCACGTGGGTCAGCGCCATGACAGCCCTGTCCAGCTAGCCTCAGGATCGTGCACGTAGGCGGCCAGCCGTTCGGCCTGCCGGTACAGGTGCCTGCGCAGGCTCCCGGAAAGGCCGGGCAGGGCACCCTTGGTGTGCTGCAGCATGCGGCGCTCGTACCCGCCGACGATGATCTCGCGTCCCGCCTTGGTGAGCAGCACGCCGTGCAGCGCCTCGTCGCGGTGGCCGTGCTCGGGGCGCAGTTCGCCGCGACGAGCGGCGGCGACCACGACCTGATCCACGACGAGGGGACGGAACTCCTCCATCAGGTCGAGCGCCAGTGACGGCCGGCGGTCCTGCTCGGCGTGCAGCAGGCCGATGGCCGGGTCGAGCCCAGCGGCGCATAGCGCGGCGACAGATTCGCCGAGGATGATCGCGTAGCCGTAGGAAAGCGCCGCGTTGATCAGGTCGCCGGGCGGCTGGCGGGACCGGCCGACAAAGCGCAGGCCGTCCGGCATGATCCGGCCGAGGGCGGCGAAATACTCGCGGGCCGCCGCGCCCTCGATGCCCATCAGCTCGTCGCGGGTGCCGCACTCGGGCAGCATGGCCAGCAACTCGCCGATCTGGCCGACGGCGGACGAAACGATCTCTGAGTTGTCCCGGCGCGCGAGCCGTTGCAGGAGTACGAGTTGCTTCCGGACCTTGGCGTCCACGATGGCACGGGCGAGCGGAAGAGCGCGGGCCGGGTCGTCGGCCACTGACAGCTGCGCGCGAAGCCTGCCGATGCGATGCTCGGCTGCGGCGGCCCAGGCGTGGCCGAGGTAGGCGCCGCGGCGGGACAGGAATACCAGATCCACCTCAGAAGCCAGCGCCCAGGAGCGCAAGCCTGCGCTGATCCCGATCGCGCCGAAGCACACTATGCGCTCGACCGTCCCGCTGGGAATGTCGAGCACGTCGGCGTCCTGTGCCGACTGCACGACCAGGCGGCCGGCCTCCAGATGCGCGTGGGAACCCTGCATGCCCAGGTAGAGCACCTTCCGAGCAGGCTCGGTCACACGCTGGTCGGCAAGCGCTGGGGGTACCGCGGGCCGAAGTCCTCGCCGAGGAAGCAGAACCCTTCCTCGAACGACATGACGCCGCTCTTGTCGGCGCTCAGCGGCATGCCCAGCGTGCCCGCTGCCTCGCTCATGGCGCGCATCCCTTCCCATGCCTCGTCGCGGCTGCCCGCGAACGCGACCATGTCGTCTGAGTACCTCACCAAGGGAAACCCGGCGCTGGCGATTCGCGTGTCGAACTCCGCCAGCACCAGGTTCGCCCACGTCGGCGACAACGGCGAGCCTTGGGGTAGGCCTTTGACGAGTGCCGCGATACCCGGCGCCGCGGCCGGTCGGTCCAGCAGTGTCTCGATCAGGGCCAGCAGCCCCGGATCTTCCACCAGCACCTGCAGCATGCGCCGCAGCCGCGAGACCGGGATCTCAGCGAAGCAGTCACGGAAGTCCGCGCGCGCCACCCATCCCAGCCCCTCGTCGCGCAGCCGGGCTATCGCCTGGACGGCGTCGGCGACACCGAGGCCCGGCCGGTAGGCGTAGCTGAACGGACCAAGCCACGGGTCGATCACCGGGGTGAGTACGGCCAGGATGGCCCGCTCGATTACCCGGTCGCGTACTACGGGCACGTGGAGCAGGCGGACCCGGCCGTCGGCGCGCGGCAGGCGGACCGGTGTCAGGCGACCCGGCCGGTAGCCGCCCGCGGACAGCTGTGCCGCGATCTCGGCCAGGTTCTGTTCCGCGTCCCGCCCGAATCGGGTCACCCCGGCTCCGAGCGTCCCGTCATCGCGATCGCTGGTCAGTACGTCATTCCATGCCGCGGCGAGCTGGCCGAGGTCCGCGACCTGGGCGAGGGTGGCATGGATGTGTGCCGGGGACATCGCCTTGCTCACCGGCTGCCCGCCCGGATCGTCGGGGGCTGCCAGGTGGGCTCGGCGGCCACGACGCCGAACCCGTAGGCGGTATGCGACCCGGCCCCGGCGAACGCCGCGAACGCCAGCAGCGCGCCGAAGGCGGCCGCCTCGGCGTCAGAGCCGTGATCGCAGGCGTACCGGACCCGGCCGACGAAACCCGAGACGACCTCCTCCTGTCGGACCCATGTGCCGTCCCGCCGGGCCGTGCGGGACAGGATCCGCACCTCGGTGTGCCCGTCCAGGTCGCTGACCCACACCGGTCCGGCGCCCGGCAGCCACGGCAGGACAGGGGCGGTCTCTGGGTCGAGCAGACGCCACCGCTCCGCCAGCCCGAGCGCCAGCGCATCCGGAAGCAGCAGCGGGGCGGCCCGGTTGCGCCGCCGGGTACAGGCAGGGCTGACGAAGCGCACCTGCCACGCCCGCGTGGCCGGCCAGGCGCGAAGTTCCGGCCACGATGCCCGCTCCACCGGCCGGGCCTGCTCACAGACCCGATAATGCGAAGAACCGAGCCGAACGGCCGTTCCCGGAGCGGCCCCGGCCATCAGCCGTTCACCGAGGGTGTCGTCGAGCAGCCGGATCTGCATCACGACTCCGGTGCACGATCCGGTGGCCATGCGCAGCGGGCCGAACGCCCACTTCCTGGCCTGATCCGTGTGCGCGGACCGCGCCGACGGCGCGCCAGGCGCAGCCGCGCCGCTGTCATCCAGCCACCCGGACACCACCGCATGCGGTGCGGTCAGCGGAATCGGGACGCCTGCCGGGCCAGCCAGCATCACCTCCCACCGCGACGGCATCGGCGGTCAGCCGCGCTCGGGCCGGACCGAACCGCGGCCGAGGTCGAGCTTGGGCACGTACAGCTTCCCTCCGGCGTAGTGAACCGGGTACAGCCGATGCGGCCAGATGGACTGCAGCTGGCCCATCTGGATGCCCACCCCCACCGCGGTCTCCTGCGGCATCCGTGCGGCCAGCAAGAACACGTGACGGGGATTGTCTTCCGCATCCTTGGCTATCCAGTCGGCGATGGCCTGCGCGACGGCGGGGAACGCCTTCCACCGGACGTGAGCGCCGTCGGCGCCGGCTAGCCGCCATTCGGCCACCTTCATCGTATGCTCGCCCGGCCGGAGCGCCGAACCGGTCAGGCACCCGGGCACGTGCAGCGTGATCGGCGGGGTTTCCGGCAGGTCGAGCGGGATGCCCCCGATGTCCCCTTGGACGATCCGGACCAGGAGGAGCCGTACCGGCGGGAAGGCCGCGCCGCCTGGTCGAGTGGCAGGTGCTCCCGCGGCGCCAAGAGTCTCGATCCTGACCGGTACGCTCCCGGCGAGTACCTCATGCGGCGGTGCCTGCGACGCCCGGGTCGGCGTCCTGCTATCGCGAATGAAATCGTGAGCCGGGTCTTCCGGGTGAAGCTCATGCCGCTGGCCCTCGGCACCGCCACTTGGCCGCTGGCGGACATGCAGGACCAGCCCGCGGCGACGGGTCGTGGCCCGAGCGCCGAACGCCATCGCCACCGGCCACGGCGCCCACACGAACACCGCGTTGCGGGTGACCTGGTCGTCGTTGTAGTGCACGGCCCAGAACGACTGCACGAGCTGGTCCGCGCGCCGGTCCCACTCCGGGGCACCCTCCGCGTCGGCCTGCCACCGCCACCGTTCGCCCAGCGCTTCCGGCCCGGGTACCCGCAGCACGCGGGCGAAGTTGTCGTTCAGCTCGGACAGCACCCACTGCTTCTCCTCATGCCGCCACGCGATCGCCTCTTCCTCGATCACGTAGGCGGTCCCGCGGCCGGCCAGGACCGTCAGTCGCCGGTACCAGCGCAACGCGGCGTGAACAAGCGCGGCCACGCCGAGCACGAAGAACGCCACCGTCAGCCCGGCGGTCCAGCCCTGGCCTCCGCCTCCGAACCCGTTCTTGATGGCGTTGTCCACGGTCCCGGGCAGCAGCCCGAGCCAGGCGCTCAGCAACGCGGTGGCCAGCGCGAACAGCACCCCGGTCCGCCACTCCCTGGCCAGCGGGCGGCCCGACCGGCGCTCGGCTGCGGCGGCCCGCCAGTCCCTGTACCGCCCGGCGATTGCCTTCCGGGGCCGGAACGCGGCCAGCCCGCTGACCGCGATCACGCGGTGCTGCGCGTCCCGCTGTTCTTCAAACGGGAACACGAGGTCGTCGCGGTCCCGGGCGGCCAGCGCGGTGACCCTGGATACCAGGTAGCGCGTGCCCGGCGTGGCGGGAGGAAGGCCGATGACAAGGCCGGACCTCCGCAGCCGCGTCACCCGCACCAGTCCATCGGGCGTATTCAGCCGCCCGTCGCCCAGCCGCGCTTGGTCGTCAGCCACCCGCGCCGCCGGCCCGTCCGGCGCAAACGTCGCCCTCGACGGTGCCGGGGAGCCGCCGTCGTCTCCGGCCGGTGAAGTCCCCAGCGCGTCGACCGACACCGGATGCCCGGTCAGGTTCACCAGCTTCTCGGGCGCCAGGCCCGCCCCCGGCGCCTGCGGCCCGGCCGCAGCCCGCTCCGTCATGCCACCCCTCGAAATGCCGCAATTGCCAGAGTCGCAGGATACGCCGATCAGCTTCCGGGCGAAGCATGATCGCATTGCCACAGCAAGCCGGCCAATGACCTCGCAACAGTGCGACACGCTACACCGGAACGGATACCGCGAGGGTCCCCGTCAGCCAGGGATCCACGTGGCGACCGGACATGAAACACCGGGATCAGTGTCGGCCGGGCCACGGCGCTTGCCCAAGCTGCAGGCGGTTGCCGCCGGCCAAGGCGACTCGCCCGGCGGCCGACCCACTTGTCCGCTGACATCGTGGGCGCGTTCGGCCGTTTCACCCGGCGGTGCAGCGGGCATCCGCCTAACGTGCCACTGACAGCCGTTTACCTGGTCCTGCAAGCTGGTTTGTGATCATGTTCCGAAGCCGTCACCTGCGTAGGTCGCCTGCCAGCGCAAACGTCGTCAAGAGGCCGTCAACGTGGTCTCCTCGACCCAGGCTCGCCGGAGGTGCGTGCAACCCACTGGCATCACGGCTGGTCAGAACCGCCTCCGCAGCGATAGGGTTCCAAACGAAGTCACGCCATAAGGCGTATAGAAACGCTCATGATGTCCTCGTTTCCTGTGATACATGATCGCGGTTCCAAACGAAGTCACGCCATAAGGCGTATAGAAACTTCTTCGCACTTGGCGAAAGCTTTCTCCAGCTTCCGCAGGCTGTTCCAAACGAAGTCACGCCATAAGGCGTATAGAAACCTGGAGGGCGGCCTGCGTGACTTCGTGAAACAGTCTGCGGTCGTTCCAAACGAAGTCACGCCATAAGGCGTATAGAAACTCGATCACGAGCGCCTCATCTTCGGGCAGATGGCACAGCAGTTCCAAACGAAGTCACGCCATAAGGCGTATAGAAACTTGCCGACCTTGTACAGCTGGTCACGTGTGTGAAAGTTCCAAACGAAGTCACGTCATAAGGCGTATAGAAACTCGCTCGGGTGGAGTGTCCGATATCGGTAGTCCCAGAGTTCCAAACGGAGTCACGCCGTAAGGCGTCTACAAATTGGGAGGGTCGAGCGGACATTCGAGTTCGCGGCGCCCGCACATCGCGATCCAGGTGATACCCGTTCGGCGCGGGGGCGCATGAAAGGACTGCGGGGCGGCGCGTTCGTCGTCGCGGACTTCGACGGTGCCGCTACCATCGCTTACCAGGACGCCTTCCGGTGGCGTAGGCCGATGGCCGGGACGCGTCTTCCTGACGGTCCGCTCGCCGCGCGGCAACGCACCCTGTGGCGCGCCGTCGACATACGGGGTAAATGCTGGAACTTGCTGGATATGCCTGGAGCATGCTACAGTCCGGCCCGTGACCGAGACCGCGGAGGCCCTGGAGCGGCGCATCGGCCGGCTGCGGACCGCGGTGCGCGAGGCGGTGCTGGCCGGCGACCGGGAGCGGGCCAGCGCCCTGCGCCGTGAGCTTCGCCAAGCCGAACAAGACTGGGAAGACGCGCTCGCCGAAGCCGAGGACATCGGGGCCGGCGACGACCCGCCGCCGAGCCCGCACGCGCGGCACGACGCCCCCCGGGCCGCGGGGCCGCTGCTCCCGCTGCGCGAGCAGGTGCACGAGGCGCTGAGCCTGCTCACCGTCCCGGCGGCGCCGCGGCTGCATCGCCACCGTGCACGAGGCGTTCTTCGCGAGCACGTTCCCGGCGCGCCCGGCTGACCAGCCTGCGAACGGGACGAGGAGCGCTCGTTCCGGACCGCGCCGTTCGCCCGGCCCTACTACATCTGCGCCGCGCTCACCGCGGACCTGCTGGCGCCGGCCCGTGGCCTGCTGGCTATTTCTACCTGGCCGATGGAGCGGCGTGTCATCGGATCGCTGAGCCCGCGCGTCGATTTCCTGACGGCTGCCATCCAGGTCGCCGAAGCCATCGAGCGCCTCCCGGTCCCGGTCCCCGGCGGCCGGCGGCTGCTGTGGCGGTTCGCCGCCAGCATCCCCGGCGCCGCGGCGAGCGCGGCCAGGATGCAGCCGCGCGCAGGTCAGGCTGGCCGCACGCCGGCGGAACTCGAGGTCCACCAGGCGGCCGACCGCGCGGTACGGCGGCCGCTGCCAGCGGGCGCGCGGCCAGCTAGACGACGCCGCAGCAGCTTTTCGGCAGCCGGCTGCGGGCCAGCCGCGGGGCACGGCGCGGACGACGGGCACGGCCTCCTGACGGGAGCGGGCGAGGGGAGCAGCAGTGAACGGGACCGAGGCCCGGCTGGCCCGCATCCGCGGCCGGGCGCTGCCGCGCACCCACAACGCGCGGACGATCGCCGCTCTGGCCAGCAACCCCGGCTGCGCGCGGCGGGCGGTCATGGACGCGGCCGGCGTGGACAAGCCGCGGCTCGCCGCCTACGCCGGGTTCCCGGCGCCGTTCGGCCAGTCCAGGTTCGCCCTGGCCCGGGGCAACGCGTTCGAGGCGCAGGTCAAGGCCAGACGGGGCGGCCGAGCTGCTGCGGCTGCTGCGGGAGCATCTGCGGCTGCCGATACCGGAGGCGTCCTACGACGACCTGGCCGAGGTCGGCGGCAACGCCAGCCCGGATCTCCGCCACGCCCGGACCAGAGACTGCTGCCCGCGCGACCAGGGCGGCGAGGTGCCGCCGGGCGGACGCCGGGCTGGAGGCGGGACCATGTTCGACCACCCGCTGCTGCGCCTGGAGGTCGGCGGCCGGCACGCCTACCTGGAGCCGGACCTGATCGCGTTCCAGCTGCGCGGCCGGTTCCACGTGGTGGAGATCAAGTCGTTCGCGGTCATCGACGGCCAGGCCGACGGTGACAAGGTGGCCGCCGCCGCGATCCAGTCCGCGGTCTACGTGCTGGCCCTGCGCGACGCGCTGGCCGAGCTGGGCGTCCCGCCCGACGGCCGTGGCCGACGAGGCGATCCTGGTCTGCCCGGGGGATTTCTCCAACCGGCCGGTCGCCGCCTCGCTGGACGTGCGCAAGCAGCTCACGGTCCTGCGCCGCCAGCTGTCCCGGCATCGGACCGGATCGACGACCTGCTCGAGCCTGCTCCCGCCGGAGCTGACCTTTGACCTGGACCCGGACGACAACGGGGTCCCGCGGCGCAGCCCGGCCGACCTCGCCGCGGCGGTCCGCCAGGTGGAGGCCCGGTACGCGCCGGAGTGCCTGAGCACCTGCGAGATGTGCTTCTTCTGCCGGGACGAGGCCGCGGCTGCACCGCCGCGCTCGGCCGGGACGTCCGCGAGGACCTCGGCGGTGTGGAGCACATCGGCGACCGTGCTGCGCCTGGCCCGGGGCGACGCATCCCCGGCGAGGACGAGACCTGGCCGAGGCGGCCGGCCTGCTCCGCATGGCCGCCCGGCTGCGGGCCGGCATGCACCGCGGCGCGGAAACGCTCGCCATCCGGGGATGGCGCGTATGAGCACGCTCACCGCGCTGGCCCGCGCCGCGGCCGTCGCGACGCGGCACCGCCCAGCCCGCCTGCACCGTCCGGCACGTGCACATCAGCGCCGCGCCGCTGGTGTTCATCCCGCTGGCGCTGGCCGGCGAGGCCAACGCGCCGCTGGCCGCCATGGTCGGCGACGACCCGCAAGCGCCGCAGCTGCTCGTCGTGCCCGAGCCGCGCGACCGCGACCAGCGGTTCGCCTTCGCCGCCGAGCTCGCCGCCATCGTCCTGCCCTACATCGAGGGCTACCTCACCGCCGAGGAGCCGGCCGGCGGGCCGCGGCCACGACGCCCGCACCCGCTACGCCGACGCCCCCAGCTCCTGGTGCCGAACCCGGCCGGGGTCGCCTTCACCCGCCTGCTCGGCCGCTCCACCCGGTTCCGCCGGACCGAGGGGCCGTACGCGGTCGCGCCGACCGTGCCCGCTGCTGGGCCGCTGGCTGACCTTCTTCGCCGAACGCGCCGAGCATCCCGCCTCCTCGCTCATGCTCGCCGTGACCGACGCGCTGGCCGTGCACTGGGCCACCGGGCAGAGCCCGCTGGAGGACCGCAACCTGGGCGCGCTGCTCGGCTGGATCGACCCGCCGCCCGGCATGTCCGGGCCGCAGGCGGCCGCGCGCGGCCGAGGACCCGGTGCGCTGCCCGCCGGCCGGGCCGGCCACCGACCCCACGTTCGACAACGAGGTGCTCGACGCGCAGATCGCTCGCCGTCCGCACGCGCGAAGGCGACCGGCGACGGCCGGGCCATGGACCGCGCGCGAGGCCGCGCTGCACCGACGCGCTCGCCACCCAGCTCGCAGCCGACCTGGGCGCTGATGTGGCGGGCGGTGGCGCTGCTGCGCGCGCCTGCCGCCCGGCGACCACGTCCCGAGCCCGGTGGGACGCCGACAAGGACGCGTTCACCTGGCACGCGCAGCACACTCCGCGACGGCGGCCCGCCGCAGCCCCGCCGCGACGGCGCGGTGTCGGCCGCCCGCCGCCTGGCCAGCCTGGAACGACGTCCAGGCCGATGGTCGCCGCGCAGCGCGCCTTCGACGACCCGCTGGTCATGGCCGAGTACCGGATGACCGGCGAGGCGTTCGCCGGCCGGGTCGATGGCGGCCGAGCCGGACCGGATCGACGCCAGCGGCCGGCGGCGCGTGCTGCGCCCCCGCATCACGGTCGAGACCGACGACGACCGGTGCTCGCCGAGCCGGGCGCCGTGCTCACCTCACCCGCCCGCCCGGCCCAGGAGGCACGCGTCGTGCTCGATAGACGCCACGAGCCGGCGGCCGGACCAGGGTCGTCCTCGAGCTGAAGGGCGGCATGGGCCGCGGCGCTCACGCCCGAGCCCGGCAGCGTGCCCGAGCCTCGGCGAGCTGGTGTGCTACGCCGCGCTTCAGCGACCGCTTCCAGCCGCCTCCCGGCGTTCCCCGAGCCCGAGGACACCCCGTGGACGCACGGCGGCCCGCCGCCGCCGTACGTCCCGTCCGACGACGACGCCCGGGAGGCCTGGTCATGACCCACCGCCGCCGCAACTCGCCGATCCGGCGGAGCGCCAGGCAGGCGACCGCGGATCCTGGCCGACCTCGGCCCGTGCCCGGCCGCGGCGTGGTGGTCGACTCCCCGCCCGGCGCGGGCAAGTCCACGCTGGTCGTGACGCGGCCGCCGAGCTGGCGGACGCGGGCGAGAAGGTCATGGTGATCGCGCAGACCAACGAGCAGGTCGACGACCTGACCGACCGGCTGGCCGCCGCCCGGCCCGGACTGGCCATCGGCCGGCTCTCCGGCCGCGAGCGAGTACATCCCGTCCGCGCGCGTGACCGGCCACCCGAGGTCACCGTCTCCGCCAAGCTGGCCGACCTGGCCGGCTGCCCGGTCGTGCTCGGCACCGCGCACAAGTGGGCCACGGTCCGCGCCGAGGCGGCCTGGCCGTGGGCGATCGTGGACGAGGCCTACCAGATGCGCTCGGACCTGCTGCTGCGCGTCGCCGGGCCGGTTCGGCCGCGCGCTGTTCGTCGGCGACCCCGGCCAGCTCGACCCGTTCTCGCACGGTGGCCAGACCAGCGCTGGACCGGGCTGACCTGGGATCCGATGCAGAGCGCGGTCGCCGTGCTGCTGCGGCACAACCCCGATATCCCGGTGCACCCGCTGCCGGTCTCCTGGCGGCTGCCCGCCTCCGCCGCGCCCGTGGTGGCCGAGGCGTTCTATCCCTTCACCGGTTTCCGCGCCGCCACGGGGCGCGAGCAGCGGCGCGTGGAGTTCAGCGCCCGGCCGTTCGGTAGAAATGCCCTCGACACGCCGTTGGAGACGGCGGCCGACCCGGCTGGGCGCTGCACGAGCTGCCCGGCCAGGCACACGGTCCGCACCGACGCCGAGGCAGTCGCCGCCTGCGCCGCGCTGGCCGCCCGCGTCCTGCAGCGCGGCGCCATTTCTTATTCCGAACGATCCGTGGCCGGTGCCCCGGTCACCGCGGACCGGATCGCGGTGGGGACCGCGCACCGGGACCAGGCCGCAGGCCATCCGCGCGATGCTGCGGGCCGGCGGCCTGCCCGGCATCACCGTGGACACCGCCAACCGCCTGCAGGGCCGCGAGTTCGACGTGGTGATCGTGCTGCACCCGCTGTCCGGCCGCCGCGACGCCACGGCGTTCCACCTGGAAGCGGGCCGCCTGTGCGTGCTCGACCACCCGGCACCGCCACGCCTGCATCGTCGTCGCCCGGGCCGGCATCCCCGAGCTGCTCGACGCCCACCCCTCCACCGAGCCGGTACACCTGAACGTCCCGGTCAAGTTCCCCGACGGCTGGGCGGCCAACCAGACCCTCATGGCCCACCTGTCCCAGTTCAAGGTCCGTGCGGCATGACGGCCTCAGTCGTAAGCAGACTCGCGGTTCAGTATTCGCGGCGGTCCGGCTTGGAGCCCACCGTGTCACCCGCCTCCCGTCGTGGCGGCTGCGGTTTCCCCGAGCAGCGCGCCGACGTGAATGTTCCAACGGCGCGCGATCGGTCCCAGCGTTCGCCCAGCCTGGCGAGGATCGACCAGCCCGGTCGCGATGGCCTCCTGCATGAGCTGGCCGACGTGCGCTGGGTCGCCCTCGCCGTGATCGAGGATCCACGCCGCGGCGTCGGCCGGTTCCTGGACCGGCAGGTCGTCGGCCACCCGCCACCGCTGCGTGCCGATATCGCGGCGCAGGTGCAGCCGGACGCCTGGGTCCCTGGTCTGGGCGCGCCGGAACACGATGAAATCGTGGGCGCGCTCAGGCACGTCGCCGATGCCGTAGACGGCTGCGGCGCTGGCGCCCGCGACGATGGCGTCCGGCTCGGTGAGCCGCTCCCACGCAGCGCGGCCGGGCGCGAGCCGCAGCCACGCGGCGTACAACTCATCGTCCGCGCGCACCCCGGCTCCCGCGACACGGTAGAGGCCGTGCCCGGCCCGCACCAGCCAGCCGCTGCGTACGGCGCGCCGCAGATTATCGTCATCGGCCCCGGCCGCGACCACCTGGGCACGCGTGATGAACCCCCTCTGCCCAGCAGCGATGTCTGCGAGGCCAGCGATCAACACAGTTCGTTGCACACACCCAAGACTACTTCAAAGATGGTATATAAAGCCAGCTTTGCAGTAGCCTGGCGTGGCTGCTGCGGCGAAACCCCACTGTATGTCACGGTATGTAGCATGAGTACTCCGGAAAGTGCCAGAGCGCGCCAGCAGTCTCTACGCGCCCACGCCCGTAATGCGGCAGCGCAAGACCCTGTTTACAGCGCCCAGGAGAGACTTCGCTTCTTCATATTTTCGCGGTTCCTGGCCAGGATCTTCGCCGATCAGACTGATAACTGGGCGCTCAAGGGTGCAGGAGCGCTGCTGGCCAGGATTCCGGTGGCCCGGGCGAGCAACGACCTCGATCTGGTTGCTCGGGCGAGCCTGGAACTGGCTGGGGAGCGGCTACGGCAGGCTGCTGCCATTGATCTGGATGACGGTTTCGCCTTCGCCATCGCGGCTGGATCACGCCCGATAACTGGAAATAATCGCGGCCTCCGGTTCACCGCCGAGGCGCGGATCGGGCCGTACCGTCTTGCCACGTTCAGGGTGGACGTCGTAGTCGACTGGACGAACACCATGCCGCTGGACATCGTCCCTCCCGCCACGCCGATTCCGGCAGTGGCATACCCCGGACCGCCGTGGCGTGTTTATCCGATCGCAGACCACCTCGCCGACAAGGTGTGTGCCACCTATGAGCATGTTGACCCAGCACGGAGTACCCGGTTCCACGACCTTGTTGACATCGCGCTCATTGCCTGCAACCTGACCGTCCGTGCGGCTGACCTCGTCTCAGCGCTGCAGAGCGAGAGTCGGCGCCGCGGGATCGCGCTGCCGCACAGGTACCTGCCTCCAGACCAGGCGACGTGGGAGAGAGGCTTCACTAGGCTGCGGCGGGCGGCTGGCCCGCTCGGGGTGAAATGGCCTTCCTACTCAGAAGCCGTGGCCATCGCGCAGGCTCTGCTCGATCCGGTGCTCGCGAACGAGCGCCGCGATGGCGTCTGGGATCCGGTGAAGCGCTACTGGATCGACTCGCACTCCCGGCTAGGAACGTGATGAAACCTAGATGGCGAATTTCCGGTGCCAGCCTGTCATGGATGCTGGCCCCGGTGGGCGATGGAGCCACGGCCAAAGCCGTGGAAACGTTCGCGCCAGTGCCCCAGGCGCGCGTCTGAAACGTAAGAGGGTTTGATGTGGACACATTTGACGACTTCTTTCGTGCGGCTACCGCAACGGAGACCAGGCCGGACGGGTATGAACCGCACGCTTACCAGCAGCGGATCGCGCAGGACGGGCTGCCTGGCGTGGTGCGGGCGCCGACGGGCACGGGCAAGACTGGCGTGATCCTGGCCTGGCTGTGGCGGCGGCTTCATGCAGACCCGGATAGTACGCCGCGGCGGCTGGTGTACGCGCTGCCACAGCGGAGCCTGGTCGAGCAGGTCGCCGGAGAGGCAAGCCGCTGGCTGGAGAACCTCGGCCTGTCCGGCGAAGTCGCGCTGCATGTGGTAATGGGCGGCCGAGCCGAGTCGCAATGGCAATGGCGGCTGGACATGCACAAGCCCGCGATCGTGGTGGGCACGGTCGACTCGCTCGTCTCCAAGGCGCTCAACCGTGGGTACGGGATCGGGCGGGCCATATACCCGGTCGACTTCGCTCTGGTGACCAACGGCGCGCACTGGGTCATCGACGAGATCCAGCTCTGCCCGGAATCGACGACCACGCTACGGCAGCTCGCGGCGTTCGCGCGGAAGTGGCCGACGGCGGAACCGTTCGGGTTGACGTGCATGTCAGCGACCATCCCGCGAGGGCTGCTGGAAACCGTCGACAATCCTGGGTTTGGTGATGTGGTCGATATCCGGCCCGAGGAGCGGACCGGCGAGCTCAAGGTGCGGCTCGACGCCGGGCGAACCGTGCGAAGCCTGGACACGGAGCCCGGCGACCCCTACAAGGCGGTAGCGGCCGTGGCGCGGGAGCGGCACCGGGCCGGGCAACTCACGATCGTGGTGCTCAACACGGTGGAGACGGCACGGCAGGTCTTCAGGCATCTGAACAAGGACGCTCCGGCCGACTGCACGCTGCTGCACTCCCGGTTCCGCGGCGTCGAGCGCGAGCAGCTTATGAAGCAGGTCACCGAGCGCCCGCAGGACCGGATCATCGTGTCCACGCAGGTGGTCGAGGCCGGCATCGACCTTAACGCGGCAGTGCTGATCACGGAGGCGGCGCCGTGGCCGTCGCTCGTGCAGCGCGCCGGACGCTGCAACCGCACCGGAAAGGTCACGGACGCCGAACTCTGGTGGATAGCCCCGTCGAAGCCGGGTCCCTACCCGCAGGCGGACATCGACGAGTCTGCCGCGGCGCTCAGCAACCTCGAAGGGCAATCCGTTACCGGCGAGGACCTGCTCGGCCGCGACGTGCCCGTGACCAGAGACCAGGTATCGGTGCTGCGGCGGAGCGATTTCATCGCCCTGTTCGACACAGCCCCCGACCTGAGCGGGAACGACGTCGACATCGCGCCCTACGTGCGGGACACGGACGACCTCGACGCGCAGCTCGCCTGGGCCACGTGGACGCAGGGAACTGACGACGGTGCGCCGCCGGAGGACGCCAAGTCGCCGTCAGCCGAGTACCGCTGCCGGGTTCCGGTTGCGAAGGTGAACGAGCTCGCCAGGGACAAAGCCGTCTGGCGTCTGGATCAGGTGCTGGGCAAGTGGGCGCGGGTGAATCCGCGGAACTCGCAGTCCCGGGCGCGGCCCGGTGAGGTGCTGGTGGTCAACGCCGCCGACGGAGGCTACAGCGCGGTTACCGGTTTCGACCCAGCCGCGCGCGGTCCGGTGCCCGGCTGCCCGCCCCTCGACGCCGGGGCGGAGCCCGCGGAAGGCACGGAGGACCGGTACGCCGCGGACTCGGCCAGCGTACGGCAGCGGGACTGGATCAGCCTGGACCGGCACAGCCGCGAGACGCGCGATCAGGCGGAGGAGTTGCTCGACGTACTGCACCCGAAACTGCCGGACGGAGCAGCATGGTCGGCCGTCACAGCCGCGTACCTGCACGATGTGGGCAAGGCGCACGAGATCTGGCAGGACGCCCTATGCGCCCTCGCGGAACCGTACGACAAGGACTGGGTCGATGCCGGGCGCCCGTGGGCCAAGTCCAAGAGCGACAGAAGGCTCTATTTCAAAGGCGTCACCGCCTTCCGGCACGAGCTTGCCTCGCTGCTCGTCCTCGACGGGCCGCTGCGGGACCTGCTGAAAGAAGCCCCCGATCCGGACCTGGCCCGGTATCTCGTGCTCGCCCACCACGGCAAGCTCCGCATCCAGGTCCGCGATCCGGTCGACCTGGCCGTGCTCGAGGCCGCCGCCGAGAACACGATCCTGGGCCTGCGACACGGCGCTGCCACGGGCATCCCGCCGCTGCTCGGCCGACCCGCGACCCGGCTCGCCGTGGACCTGGACCAGTTCACGCTGGGCGGCGACCGCTCCTGGACACGTACGGCGCTGGGCCTGCGCGACCGGTACGGCCCGTTCGTCCTGGCCTACCTGGAAGCGGTGGTCCGCGTTGCCGACTGGCGGGCCAGCGCCGGCGCGCAGACCGCGACCGCCAGTGCTGAAACGGAGCTCGCCGCCGAACCGGAGGAAGCCCGATGAAGACCCGGCACATCTTCCCCGGCCTCCGCCCGGAACCGCTGGCCAGCTATCTGGCCGGCCTCGGCCTGTTCCGGGTGCTCGGCGAGCAGGCCGACCCGGACGCGACGGCCGCCTGGGCGGCCGGCGGACTGGCCGTCACCACGACGGTGGATGACATCACCGCGTGGCTCGCCGCCAGCTACGTTCCGACGCCCGTGCTCAGCCCGTGGAACAACGGCAGCGGCTTCGGCGCCAAGGACAAGGAGCCGCTCGCCCGGCTCAAGGCCCTGCGCGAGCACACGTCACCGCGGCTCGCCCCGTTCCGCGAAGCGATCACCATCGCGGAGGCGGTCGTGCGGGACGCCCGTGACCAGAGGCTGGATCGCCGATGACGGCAACGAAAGGCCGTGGTCCTGGAGTTCCGCAACCGCTGCCCGGACGAGCTGCTGCCGTGGATCGACGCGGCGGTCGTGCTCGCGGGAGACGGCCCGGTCTTCCCGCCGCTGCTCGGCACCGGGGGGAACGACGGACGCCTCGACTTCTCCACCAACTTCCACCAGAGCTTGCTTGATGTCATCGAGACGCCGCGGTTCGGCGGCCCTGGCGCGTGACCTGCTGAACGGAACCGAAGCAGAACAGCTCGTTAGCGCCGCCGATCGGCCAGTTCGATCCGGGAGGCGCCGGCGGCCCGGGCTCATCGAGGTTCGGATCCGCGGCGGACTCGCTGGTCAACCCGTGGCGCTACGTCCTGCTCGTCGAGGGTGCCCTGCTGTTCGCCGTCGAGCGCGGTGCGCCGGAACCAGTTCGCGGCGGGCCGGGCGGCAATGCCGTTCACGGTCTTCGGATCCCCGGACGGTTCGGACAGCGGTGCTGTAGGGGAGGAGTCCCGCGGGGAGGTCTGGGCGCCGCTGTGGTCCGAAGACTTCACGTTGCCGGAGATCCGCCAGCTCTTCGCCGAAGCCCGGGCCTCCTGGCGCGGCCGTCCCGCCCGTCGGGCGGCTGACTTCTACGCGGCCACCCGCACCCTCGGCATCGCGCGCGGCGTCAACGCGTTCACCCGGTTCGGCCTGCAGCGCCGCAACGGCCTCGCGTTCGCCGCCGTTCCGCTCGACCGCATCGACGTGCGCGAACGCGCCTCGGTGCGGCTGGTTGCGGAAGTGGAGGACTGGGCAAGCCGCTTCAGCGGCACCGACTCCTCGGCCGCCGTCGGTGAGGCCGCTCGGCGGTTCCAGAAAGCGCATCTGGAGTTCACCCGTGACGGGGACCCGGGCAGGCTGGCTCTCCTTCTCGCCGAGCTCACCTCCCTGGAACTGGCCGTCGGCCGCAGCGGTCGCGCCAGACAGAACGCTCCAGTCCCGTACGCTCCACCCGCGAGCAGGTTCCTAGAGGAACTCGCCCGGGACGAGTCGCCGGAGCTGCGGATCGCCGTGGGACTGGCGTCCTGCGCCAGCCTGGGTGAGCACGGAGCTTACCGTTTCCTGCGGCACCTGCTGCTTCCGGTCGACCCGAACGGCCAGGTGGCGTCCCTCCCCGGTCATCCCAGGACTGCGGTGCGCGGCCACTGCCACAGGTGCTCGCCGAGGTGCTGGCCTGGCGCTGCCGCACCGCGGCGGACGAGCCCGGAGCGGGGCAGTTCCGCGGTGTCCCGACCTTCCGGCGGGGGGTTCGCGTTCC
Organism: uncultured Actinomycetes bacterium; assembly: GCA_963787645.1. Taxonomy (GTDB): domain Bacteria; phylum Actinomycetota; class Actinomycetes; order Streptosporangiales; family Streptosporangiaceae; genus Palsa-504. The sequence goes on from CAWBDS010000002.1 coordinate 1,182,869, forward strand.
CGCAGACGATCTGCACAAGCTCGCGTCCGGCGAGCTTGACGGCAAGAAGCTCGAGCTGCTGCTGCGAGCTTGCCTGGCGCTCAACTGGCGGAACCCGGGCCGCGAGTGGTCCCCGGTCGATCCCCGGCTCCCGGTCCCCGCGCTGGGCGTCTTGCAGCCACTGGCCGACGGCCTCCCGCCGGGAACGGGTGTGCGGCGTGACACGGAGCTGCCGTCCGTGCGCGGAACCGGCGAGGAGCCAGAACTGGCCCTGAACCCGGACTGGGCCACCCGCCTTGCCGCCGGCCGAGTGACGGCGGTCCACGGCGAGGCCGCGGCCAGGCTGCGCAGGCCGGCTGGGAGGCGGTTCCGGCACCGCCCGTGCACCCTGATGGCACCCGGATTGCTGCCGCTCTCGTCCCGCGCTGCCTGCGGGTCCGCTCAGTTCTGTCCCTGGTCGCAACCAAGATCAAGACCCCCGAACCCGAGGAGTAATCATGACCGCCTCCGTACCGTCTCGAAGCCGAACTCATGCCGCTGGCCGGCTCGCTCATCCAGCCGACAGGCTTCCCGGACCTGGGAGCCGCGGAGTTCGGCAACGACCAGCTTCTCGTCGAGTCGGCCCAGTCGATGGCGAACTGGCTGGAGGGCACCACCTGGGACGGCGGTCGCAACGACCAGGTCGCCGAACTCGGCGTGCTGCCCTACGTCCGCGTCGTCAGCTCCGACCACGAATTCCTATCGTCCAGCCGCCTGGAAGCGCACCGCCTCGCGTCGGCGTACGTCATGGACGGTGACATCAACGGCACCAAGGGCCGGGACTGGCTCGCAGCCCGGCTCGGGCTCGTGAGGGGCCGCCCGCTGGATTACCGCGCCGTTGCCCGTGCGTGCTTCACGCTGGATCCGGTCTCGCTGGTGCACGGCGTGTTCTTCGCACAGAAGCCCTGGCCGTGGCAGCCGAAGATCGCCCGTGCCGTGACCAGCTTCATCGAAGCGTCGGGTGCCAAGCCCGCGGTCAGTGGTGGCGTGAAGAAGGACATCGTCAACAACGAGGCCAAGGATGGTGCCACCTCGGAGGGATACGGCACCGTCCCGCACCACCGCGTCGAGTACACCGTGGACAAGATCACCGCCTACTTCACGATCGACCACGCGCAGTTCCGGTCGTACGGCTTGTCCGAGCCCGCAACCGCGCTGCTGGAGGCGCTTGCGGACTTCGAGATCGCAACGCTGCTCGATCGGGGGCTGCGGCTGCGCACCCGGTGCGACCTGGTAGTTAAGGAGATCGCCAGGGGAACAAGGCCCGACGCTGCCGATGCTGCCCAGCGGATCGCCAAGCTCGCCGCCGACTGCGCGGACGAGCTGGGGGCCGAGGTGACCACGGTGACCTGGTCCGGGCGGGCGAAGTGAGTACGACGCTCGCCGTCCGCTTCCCGCTCCGGCGCTATCACGCAACCCCGTGGGATCGGGCGGTCAACGAGGGTGCGACCGAGTGGCCGCCGTCTCCGTGGCGGATCCTGCGGGCGCTCGTCGCGACCTGGTACACCCGCTGGCCGGACCTGCCCGCCGACGACGCTTGATGGGCTGCTCGACGCGCTCGCCGACCCGCCCTGCTACCGGACGCCGAACACGGTCGCCGGGCACACCCGGCACTACCTGCCGGACCTGGAACACCGCAAGGGAGAGCAGGGACACACGGACCTAACCCTGGACCCGTTTCTCGCGGTCGCGCCGGGCGAAGAACTGCTGATCCGGTGGGACACCACCCTGGACGCCGGGCAGCGGCAGGTGCTCGCCAAGCTCGCCGAGCTGCTGCCGTACCTCGGTCGTTCGGAGTCCGCCTGCGAGGTGCGGCTGATGGAGGAGGAGGCCGAGCCGGACGAGACCTGGTGGCGTCCCGGGCCGGGCCAGACGAGGCTGCTCGCCGTCACGCGGCCGGTGACCCGGGCCGCACTCGAGGTAACCACGACGGAAGTCCGGAGGGGCCGCCGCACGGTGCCGCCGGGGACGAGGTGGGTGAGCTACGTGGCCGGGGACACCGCGACCGCCGCGACGCGGCAGCCAGAGGCAGCGACGAGTGAGGTGACCGGGATCCGGTTCGCCATGATGGGGCGGGTGCCGATGAAGGCGACGCACGGGATGCTGCTCGCCGACCGGGCACACGAGAAAGCGGGGACCGCCCTCAGGCAGGCCGGGATTCCGGAGGCACGGCGTCACGAGATCATGGGCACCGGGGGAGCAGCCACCGATCACGCTCACGCGCACTGGCTCGCTTTGCCGGACTCGGAACAGCGCGGCGCGTCGGCCCGGAACCTGATCATCTGGTGCGACGGCGGGCTACGGGCCGACGAGGTGCGAGCGCTGCTCCGCCTGGGCGAACTGTCGGGCCGCCGCGGCGACTACGAGGTGAGCGGGTTCCCCGACGTCGAGCTGCTGTTCCAGGCGGCGGGGCCGGTCGAACTGATCGCGCCGGAGCTGTGCGAGCCGGCCCGCCGGTGGCGCAGCCGCACGCCGTATCTTCCGGTGCGGCACCGCAAGCGAGAGACGCTGGACGAGTATCTCGCGGCGGACGTGGCCGCGGAGCTGCGCTACCGGGACAAGCCTGCCGCGGCGGTGAGCCGTGTCGAGCCGGGTTCCGGGACGACCGACCGGTGGGCGAGCGAGTTCCGGCGGCACCGGCTGCAGGAACGGTTGACTCGTTCCCGGCCGGGGGTGGGCCTGAGGCTGGAATTCGCAGCGGAGGTCAAGGGGCCGCTGCTGCTCGGCCAGCTCAGCCACTTCGGCTACGGCGTCTTCGTGCCGGACTACGACCCGTAGGTGTCCGAGCGATGTGACACATCGAGCACGACTACGGTGTGGCTCTCCGCCTCGATCCGGTAGCGGACGCGCCAGTCCTGCCCGCCGCGCACGTCGAGCCGCCAGCGGTCACGAGATCCCGTCACGCGGCTCCTGTGCTGCGAAGGAGATACCCGAAGCGGCGCCGGAACTCATCCTCGTCGAGGTCAGGCTCGCCTTCGCCGTCGCCCTGGCCAGCTTCCTCCCCGGTCGCCATGCTCCGCTCAGCCGCGTCCCGCCGCCACCAAGCCGTCGATTCCTCGGATTCCAGCTCGTCAAGGCGCCGCCAGTCCTCGGCGGATACCACCACAACGGGACGGTGCCCCGGGCGTACCAGAGCTATCGGTCCATCGCCAGCCTCCACCTCGTCGGCGATCGCCTCCAGTTCCTCAGCGTCGCCGATCGGCCTCTCCTTCATGTGTTCCTTCCTACCGCCTGCCCATACCACCAAGTATGAATGACCTACTGCCCGGGATGGGACGGTGATATCGGCAGCTGTCGGGGCATTCCGGAACAAGCGATCACCACGTATGACCACCTGGTCCTTAACCGGCCGTGGCTCCAGCCCGCGCATGCCGTGCAGCCGGAGCGGTCGTCGAGCCATCCGACACGCGGCAGGGACTTACCGCCGCCGCGCTTGAGCTTCCTGGCCCGGAGTGGATGCTCCGCCAAAAGACTTGATTGGAATTTAGTGGATATAACTGGAAGATGATAGTGTCATCATCGCAGATGCGGCCGCTTGCCTCGGCGGGTGCCGCTCATGGTCGCTCCGTACTGGGGAGCCGAGGCTCGGCCCGCCCCAGATGACCGGTTGGGGAGGGGATATGACGGTTACCGAGGTTCCGGAGCTGGTGCCGGCGCGGATGCTGAACGAGTACGCCTACTGCCCGCGGCTGTTCTTCCTGGAGTGGGTGGACCAGCTGTGGGCGCCCAGCAGCGACACGGCCGAAGGCGACCGGCAGCACCGGCGGGTCGACGCCGGGGGAGGGGCCGCTCCGCTGCCGGCCGAGGGCGAGGTGAAGGCGGCGCGCTCGGTGGAGCTGTCGAGCGAGCAGCTGGGCATCATCGCGCAAGCTGGATCTTCTCGAGGGCACGAACGGGGCGTCGTACCCGGTCGACACGAAGAAGGGTCGGCCCGCGCGGGACGGTCGCCCTGGGAGGCGGACGCGGTGCAGGTCTGCGCTCAGGTCCTGCTGCTTCGCGAGCACGGGTACACGGCCGAGCGCGGCGAGATCTTCTACGCCGAGACCCGGCAGCGGGTGCCGGTCGAGATCACCCCGGAACTGATCGCGCGGACACTGGAGGTGGTCGGCCAGGCGCGGGCGACCGCGACCCGGCTGGCGCCCCCGCCGCCGCTGCGGTCAAGCCCCAAGTGCCCGCGGTGCTCGCTGGCGGGCATCTGCCTGCCGGACGAGATGAACGTGCTCGCTGGCCGGCAGCACAGGTCATCCGCGCCGGCTGATCGCCGCCGACCCCGACGCGGCGCCGCTGTACGTGACCGAGCCGGGCTCGGTGGTGGGCGTCGACGGCGGACGGCTGACTGTGTCCAAGTACCGGGAGCTGCTGGCCAGCGTCCGCCTGCATCGATGTCCTGCACGTGTGCGCTTACGGGAACGTCCAGGTCACCGCCCAAGCCACTGCGAGCGCTGTTCGAGCGTGACGTCGACGTCTTCCACTTCTCCTACGGCGGCTGGCTGCTCGGGCTGACCACCGGGCTGCCCAGCAAGAACGTGATGCTCCGCATCCGGCAGGTCACGACGGCCGCGCGCGGGCCAGCTGGACGAGCCGCGGCGGATGATCGCCGGCAAGATCAGGAACTGCCGGGTGCTGCTGCGGCGCAACGGGGGAGAAGCGGTGGCCCGGCGGGTTAGCCAGCTCGCCGCACTGGCCGACCAGGCCGAGCGAGCCGACGAACGCCGCCTCGCTGCTGGGCATCGAGGGCACGGCGGCACGGCTGTACTTCGAAGCCTTCCCGTCGCTGCTCACGGGCGCCGATGCCCTGCCCGGCCCGGCGTTCAGCGGGTCTGCGGAACCGGCGGCCGCCGACCGACGCGGTGAACTGCCTGCTGTCGTTCTGCTATGGCCTGCTGACCAAGGAATTGCTGGCCGCCTGCCTCGCGGTCGGTTTCGACCCGTACATCGGGCTGTACCACCGGCCCCGGTTCGGCCGTCCCGGCGCTCGCACTGGACCTGGCCGAGGAGTTCCGTCCGCTGCTAGCCGACTCCACCGTGCTGACGCTGGTCAACAACCGGGAAATCGCGCCGTCTGATTTCGTGGTCCGGGCCGGGGCGGTGGCGCTGACCGCCGAGGGCCGAAAGACCGTGATCAGGGCCTGGGAACGGCGGATGACGACGCAGGTGCGGCATCCGATGTTCGGGTACCAGGTCAGCTACCGCCGCGCCGCCGAGTTGCAGGCCCGGATTCTGGCCGCCCGCCTGACCGGCGAACTGCCGGCCTACAGCCGCTGGTCACCAGGTAGGCGCCGTCATGGCCCGCCGCCGGTACCTGGTCGCCTACGACATCCGCGACGACCGGCGGCTGCGCAGCATCGCCGGCTGCATGGAGGGCTACGGCACACGCATCCAGTACTCGGTCTTCGTCTGCGACCTGTCCGACCAGGAGAAAGTCATCATGCGCGGCGACATCGAGGGGCTAATGAAGCCATCCGAGGACAGCGTGATGGTGATCGACCTCGGCCAGGCCGGCGACTCCAGCCCGCTTCCTGTTCCTCGGCCACCATGAGAAACTACCCACGTCCAGTTCGGTCATCATCTGAGCCGCGAGCGCCGAGGTGGTGACTCCGAACCCCAGGGAGCGCTCGCACCCAGGTCAGCGTATGATCCTCGCATCTTGACAAGTCCATAACTGAGACCCTGGCGCCCCGTTTCGTCACCCACTCGCGTGAGGTCAGCTTCGCGCAGCTCAGCAGGCTCAAATTCTGCGAGCTCTCTTCCCGCCCATTCAAGGCGGGCTCCATTGCGGCAGCTTCACCGCCACCGCCCTGCCGTCCTCGTCGCTGGCTCTTCCCGCCCATTCAAGGCGGGCTCCATTGCGGCAGTCACGAACCGGACTTAGGGGGAAAAACATGGCTACTCTTCCCGCCCATTCAAGGCGGGCTCCATTGCGGCCTCGTACCGGCTGGTGCGGCGGGCCTTGGTGGCCATCCTCTTCCCGCCCATTCAAGGCGGGCTCCATTGCGGCCCCGTCCGCGCGGGCACGCTCCCCGGCGCGGGGCTGCTCTTCCCGCCCATTCAAGGCGGGCTCCATTGCGGCACCGCTGGGCGGCGGGCCGGTCACCGGATGCTCGCGGCTCTTCCCGCCCATTCAAGGCGGGCTCCATTGCGGCGTCCTGCTGCGCGAGTCGGCCCTGACCGGGACTGAGGCTCTCTTCCCGCCCATTCAAGGCGGGCTCCATTGCGGCAGCCGCACCGAGAAAGCCCCGGCCAGCTTGGACACCACTCTTCCCGCCCATTCAAGGCGGGCTCCATTGCGGCCGCCTTATCCCGGCCACCTGCAAGACGGGGCTGGCTGCTCTTCCCGCCCATTCAAGGCGGGCTCCATTGCGGCCCGTCATGCGTGTGATAACGGCCGATGTAGTGACTGGCTCTTCCCGCCCATTCAAGGCGGGCTCCATTGCGGCCCGGCGGGCAGCGTGGAAATAATGGTCACGATCTCGGCCTCTTCCCGCCCATTCAAGGCGGGCTCCATTGCGGCCTGGCAGTCATGAAACCAGGTTATCTCGCGCTGGCCGCTCTTCCCGCCCATTCAAGGCGGGCTCCATTGCGGCGTCACGATCCTGATCGCGGTGATCGGCGGCCTGGGCTCTTCCCGCCCATTCAAGGCGGGCTCCATTGCGGCCATGGCGGATACGAAAGTTCTTTATCTCAGGATTCCGGCCTCTTCCCGCCCATTCAAGGCGGGCTCCATTGCGGCAAGTGCAGCGACGACGGGAAAGGCTCTTACTCCCGCTACTCTTCCCGCCCATTCAAGGCGGGCTCCATTGCGGCGAGCGGGTTGCCTGAGCTTTGCGGGACGGCGAACAGGGCTCTTCCCGCCCATTCAAGGCGGGCTCCATTGCGGCCCGGTCGCGTGCAGCCGCATCCAGCGCTTGAGCCGGGCACCTCTTCCCGCCCATTCAAGGCGGGCTCCATTGCGGCCGGTGTGCCGGATGTGCGCGGCCGAGCTGGAAAGACTCCTCTTCCCGCCCATTCAAGGCGGGCTCCATTGCGGCGTACCGAACTCCCCGGCGGCGGTCAGCCCGTCGGACAGCTCTTCCCGCCCATTCAAGGCGGGCTCCATTGCGGCGTGGCGCGGTGCCGTACTCGGGTTCGAGCTGTTCGGCGCTCTTCCCGCCCATTCAAGGCGGGCTCCATTGCGGCACCGACATCATCAGGGCGCTGCCCGCCCACCAGCCGGCTCTTCCCGCCCATTCAAGGCGGGCTCCATTGCGGCGACGTGCCCGCGGCGAACCCGGGCGACCCGTGCGCCCTCTTCCCGCCCATTCAAGGCGGGCTCCATTGCGGCCCGGCTGGCGGGATCTGGCCTGAGTACACGTCGTCCTCGCTCTTCCCGCCCATTCAAGGCGGGCTCCATTGCGGCTGCTCGAGCTTGCGGATGGTGACGACGGAGACGCCGCTCTTCCCGCCCATTCAAGGCGGGCTCCATTGCGGCCTGGATGGTCAGCTGGATCTGCACCCCGCCGGCCAGCTCTTCCCGCCCATTCAAGGCGGGCTCCATTGCGGCGCGCCGGGTGAGCGGTCGGTGTTGCGGATGTCGACCACTCTTCCCGCCCATTCAAGGCGGGCTCCATTGCGGCCAGGCCGAGGTGAGGACCAGGACGGCGCCGATGAAGCTCTTCCCGCCCATTCAAGGCGGGCTCCATTGCGGCTGGTTTACCCTCAGGTTCCCCCCGGTGGAGAGCCAGCTCTTCCCGCCCATTCAAGGCGGGCTCCATTGCGGCTTCACTTTCTTAGAACGCTGAGCCTTGAATGACTTGCTCTTCCCGCCCATTCAAGGCGGGCTCCATTGCGGCGTACTCTTCTTTCGTAAGCTTTCTGGTTACAGTAAGCTCTTCCCGCCCATTCAAGGCGGGCTCCATTGCGGCCATAAGGGTAAAGGTTTACTTTCAATCCGTCTATACTACTCTTCCCGCCCATTCAAGGCGGGCTCCATTGCGGCATAGGCTCATACGAGAACGCGGTATGGGTCGTCAGGACTCTTCCCGCCCATTCAAGGCGGGCTCCATTGCGGCATCTTCCTGGTCGTCACGGTCAGCCTGACCATCAGCTCTTCCCGCCCATTCAAGGCGGGCTCCATTGCGGCATCACGTTCGGCACCGGTTCGCTATCGGCCGGGTGCTCTTCCCGCCCATTCAAGGCGGGCTCCATTGCGGCCCCGCAACACGCTCGATATCCGGTACGCGGCGTGCTGCCTCTTCCCGCCCATTCAAGGCGGGCTCCATTGCGGCTCCAGGTTCGCCGCGATGTGCGCCGGCAGGGCCAGCTCTTCCCGCCCATTCAAGGCGGGCTCCATTGCGGCACATCCCAGCTGGCAGCATCATAAACGTTCTGGTTGCCTCTTCCCGCCCATTCAAGGCGGGCTCCATTGCGGCATGCGTATCCGGTGAGGCACCAGCTCACCCGCCCGCATCTCTTCCCGCCCATTCAAGGCGGGCTCCATTGCGGCGCCTGCGAGGCATGCGGGCACGTGGAACCCCGCCGGGTCTCTTCCCGCCCATTCAAGGCGGGCTCCATTGCGGCCCTGGATCCCGGCACGCCTTTCCGGGCGGCTGCCCGCCTCTTCCCGCCCATTCAAGGCGGGCTCCATTGCGGCGCGGTCTCCACGGCCAGTGTCGCGGTGTGCGACCCCTCTTCCCGCCCATTCAAGGCGGCCTCCATTGCGGCATCGCATTACACCGCCAGATTTCGAAAGCTTGTCGGGCTCTTCCCGCCCATTCAAGGCGGGCTCCATTGCGGCCGGTCGCGGCTGCCCGCTGCGGCCGGTACGCGCATCCGCTCTTCCCGCCCATTCAAGGCGGGCTCCATTGCGGCTACACCCCTGAGCGGAACCTGCACCCCGTCGTCCCGGCTCTTCCCGCCCATTCAAGGCGGGCTCCATTGCGGCGACCGTACGGACGCAGTTTAAAGCGCTTCATACCCATCTCTTCCCGCCCATTCAAGGCGGGCTCCATTGCGGCGAGATGGGCAAGAACACGCCCGCGGGGAAAGGTGCCAACTCTTCCCGCCCATTCAAGGCGGGCTCCATTGCGGCACTCCTTGCTTATGGAGCGCGGCTAGTAGCGCTTCGCTCTTCCCGCCCATTCAAGGCGGGCTCCATTGCGGCGAGCCGTTCCAGTGCAGCCGGATGTTGGTGCCGTCGACTCTTCCCGCCCATTCAAGGCGGCCTCCATTGCGGCATGTCATACACCGTGCCGGCGGCGGCGGACGCGGGGACTCTTGCCGCCCATTCAAGGCGGGCTCCATTGCGGCCTCATCGCCGCCGTGACCGGCGACAACGACACGGCCGCTCTTCCCGCCCATTCAAGGCGGGCTCCATTGCGGCAACGGCGACGACTAGAACCAGCCCGCCTAGGATAAACTCTTCCCGCCCATTCAAGGCGGGCTCCATTGCGGCGGGGCTGCCACTGCGGCCACTGTCACATGGGACACCTCTTCCCGCCCATTCAAGGCGGGCTCCATTGCGGCAAGGATTACACGGTGGCCCAATGCCGTTGAATTAAGGCTCTCGGATCCGGGTTTCCACATATGCACTGGCGGACACGCCGAAATCTGTGGACAACGCGCTAATAGTTGCCAGGATGACGGTATCTCCCTTAGATTGGCGGAATGCCGGAGATCGTGACCAGCAGCACCGACATGCCGTCACTCTTGACTGACGCCATTGGGATAGGGACGCTCACCCGACTGGTGCCGCGTGAGCTGGTGGACGAGGTAGTCGCATCCGAAGGCCGTAAGGAGATCCGCAAGAATAAGCTCCCGGCGCGCGTAATGGTGTATTTCGTGATGGCCATGGCGTTGTTTTACGGCGACTCTTACGAAGAGGTCATGCGAAAGCTGGCCGACGGGCTGGATTATATGGGCACATGGCGGAAAGACTGGGAAACACCCAGTCCGGGAGGCCTATGCCACGCCCGGCAGAGACTCGGCGCGAAGGTAATGCGGGAGCTTTACGAGCGCGTCGCAGTACCGTGCGCGATGCGGTCGACTAAAGGCGCGTGGCTGGCCGGGCGACGCCTGATGGCGGTCGACGGATTCGGCATGGAAGCCCCGGACAGCGAGGAGAACGCCGGGTACTTCGGGTACGCGGGAAAGAAAGGACGGAGCGCGTTTCCCTTCGTCCGGATGGGCGCACTGGCGGAATGCGGCACGCACGCGATCGTCGCCGCGGAAATAGGCAGAGACGGAGAGGGCGAGGAGACCCTGACCCGCCGCATCCTGTCGAGCGGGGCCGTCGAGCCCGGGATGCTCGTCATGGCCGACGCAGGACTGTACAGCTACACGAATTTCAAGATGGTCCTTGACGCCGGCGCCGACGCCCTATTCAGGGTGGGGGCGAATGTCGAATTGCCCGTCCTGGAATGGTTTACCGACGGCTCTTATCTCTCGTTCATCGCGGATTCGAAGGAGAAGGCCAAGAACTCGTACCGGCTTCGTCACGGAATGGCGAAGATAACCGACCTTCCTGGGTTCTACGTACGGGTCGTCGATTACGAGATCCCGGACCGGGGAGACGGCGAGGAGATCATAACCCTGGTCACCAATATCACAGACCCGAATGAAATCTCGGCTACCGAACTTGCCGTGGCTTATCATCAGCGCTGGGAGGCGGAGCTTGTGTTCGATGAGCTCAAGACGCACCAGCGCGGCGCGGGGATGATCTTGCGCTCCCGCAAGCCAGAATTGGTTGAGCAGGAGATATGGGGGCTTCTCCTTACCCACTACGGCATACGGCACCTCATGCGCGAAGCCGCCGACCAGGCCGAACTCGATCCGGACAGAATGTCGTTCATCCGCACGCTGCGCGTTATCCGCCGCCAGGTTTCCGGGCAGGCGGCTTTTTCCCCCTCTGAGACTCGCGAAGGCAGTCCAGGAGGCCATTGAGGAAATCACCGAGAGGCCAAACCCGGCTCGTCGGGAGCGCACCTGTCCCCGCGCAGTGAAACGCACGCAACATACGGCTTTCCTGATGAAGCGGCGAGAACAGAAGAACATTTCCCACAACTCGCCGCCGACGATCCGCCTGCTCCATCCCGCAGCCTAATTCAACGGCATTGCACGGTGGCCAGTTTGAATGAGGGTGCTCTCCTCTTCCCGCCCATTCAAGGCGGGCTCCATTGCGGCGCGCACACGGAGCATGCCGGATTGGGGTTGTCCGACTCTTCCCGCCCATTCAAGGCGGGCTCCATTGCGGCACCTGCTGGATTTCGCGGAGCAGCTCGGTCCACTGGCGCTCTTCCCGCCCATTCAAGGCGGGCTCCATTGCGGCCCTCAAGTGCGATTTCGGTGGTCATTGTTTTCCTCCCTCTTCCCGCCCATTCAAGGCGGGCTCCATTGCGGCTTCGCTCAGCTCGCCGGGGAACCCATCGCGGCCGAGGCTCTTCCCGCCCATTCAAGGCGGGCTCCATTGCGGCCACGATGCCCGGCCGGGGTAGCAGGACGTGCTGGCGCTCTTCCCGCCCATTCAAGGCGGGCTCCATTGCGGCCTGTCCCGCTAGGGCACCCCCAAGCACGCGACAGGGCTCTTCCCGCCCATTCAAGGCGGGCTCCATTGCGGCTCGGGATATCACGGATGCCGCTCTTCCTGCGTGCGGTCTCTTCCCGCCCATTCAAGGCGGGCTCCATTGCGGCGTCGTGGCCGCCGCGGCGCTCGATCGGCTCGACGTCCTCTTCCCGCCCATTCAAGGCGGGCTCCATTGCGGCAGGACGAACGGGTCCGGGATATCGGCGTCGCCGGCCGCCTCTTCCCGCCCATTCAAGGCGAGCTCCATTGCGGCTTACAATTTGCATTAAACTGTCTACCTGTTATCTGAGCTCTTCCCGCCCATTCAAGGCGGGCTCCATTGCGGCACCGGGAAGACCTGGACGTCGTCGACGTGCGCGCCGCTCTTCCCGCCCATTCAAGGCGGGCTCCATTGCGGCGTTCAGAAGCCTACCGGTTCCGGTAATGCGGCTGTCCTCTTCCCGCCCATTCAAGGCGGGCTCCATTGCGGCCACCGGGGACCGCCCGCCGTCGCCCTTGCGGGCAGCGCTCTTCCCGCCCATTCAAGGCGGGCTCCATTGCGGCAGTGCTTCGTAGCAGTTTGCTCAGATCCGGCATGCCAGCTCTTCCCGCCCATTCAAGGCGGGCTCCATTGCGGCGGGTTCCCGGTCCCCGTGGTGACCGGGGCCGAGCTCCTCTTCCCGCCCATTCAAGGCGGGCTCCATTGCGGCGTTACCTGTTCGTTAAGTTGCATCCCGGGGGGATGCCCTCTTCCCGCCCATTCAAGGCGGGCTCCATTGCGGCGGGGCTGACAAGATCCGGGAGGCGGCAGGTGTCTGACTCTTCCCGCCCATTCAAGGCGGGCTCCATTGCGGCCAGCAGGCAGGCGTACGGGTTACCGCGGCGCCCGCGCTCTTCCCGCCCATTCAAGGCGGGCTCCATTGCGGCCTCTCGTCGGGCTGCTACCGCAACCCGTGCTGCGGTAGCTCTTCCCGCCCATTCAAGGCGGGCTCCATTGCGGCTACCGGGCAGCGACGAGCGGCACCAGGGAGAGGGGCCGCTCTTCCCGCCCATTCAAGGCGGGCTCCATTGCGGCTACCGGGCAGCGACGAGCGGCACCAGCCTCAATCGTTCAGGCGCCTTGAGGTTCGCTTACTGATTGTGCTGGCATCCGTTTTTTGGCCTCATGTCCGTTTCCCTCCGGGGCGGGCGGTGCGGGCGATGCCCGGGGTGCCCGGGTGCGCACCGGCTCCGACCGTGCCGGGGTGGTCCTCGTTCGGTGTCGCTGGGGCTGTATGTGCTGGTCAGGCGGGTGCTGGCAGGGCGCAGAGTCGTTGCCAGCAGGTCAGGAACGCTCCGGTCCAGGGCCAGTCGGGGCTGATGGCGAGGGTCCGCTGCCGGGCGTGGGCGGCGAGTCTCGCGGGCAGGTGCCAGATTCGGTAGCGGAGCGTGTCCGGGTCGGCGTCGCGGAGTTCGGTCTCGCCGGCGTGCCCGAGGAGGCGGGTCCAGGCGGCGAGGTCGGCGGCGATGTTCGCCGCGGCGACCCATCCCGCGTTGACCTGCCAGGTCTTCGACGGCAGCCCGCGCAGGCCCATCGCTTTCGCGGTGCGGACGCCGGCGGTCTCGACTACCGCGTGCTCGCGGTGCACGACGTCGATGTACTGCGGGTGGTGGCTGCCCGGGACGCCGTCGATCCCGCTGTCGGGGATGTTCGTGCAGATGATGGAGTAGCGCCAGCCGGTTTCCTTCTCGTAGGCGGTGAGGTTGCGCATCTGCCGGCGGGACGGCTGCACGCGGCGGACGATCCAGCGCAGCCCGCCGGGCCAGTTCTCCGCCCTGGTCATCAGGCCGGTGATCTCGGCGGCGTCCTTGTCCTCCTCGGCGGTGCCGTCCTGGGCGGTGCCGGGCTTCCACGCGTCGGCGTGCAGCAGCCGGATGGCGTCCTCGTCGGCCGGCATGATCGTCCAGCCGCAGGTGAACAGCATGGTGCGGCGCGGGGTGGACAGGCTCAGCAGGTGGCCGATGAGGTCGTGGCTGGCGCCGGCGCCGTCGACGCGGACCATGATCTTCCGCCGGAACCGGGACGGGACCTGCTTCAGGGCCGCGGCCAGCACTTCCTTGTGGTCGGTGAAGGTGTTCGAGCCGGCGTTGCCGGGTCGCAGCTTCATGGCCAGGCACTCGCGGGTGTTGCGGCACCAGGCCCCCAGCGGGTGGAAGCCGTAGCCTTTCTTCCAGGTCGGGGCCGCTCCCTGCTTGTCGAACGCGGTCACCAGGGTGGCGTCCATGTCGATGACCACCCAGCCCGTCAGTTCCTTCCCCGCGATGGTCGGCCACGGGAACCCGGCGGCGGTGCCGACGATCAGCGCCCAGGCGTGCGCCCGCGCTTTCGCGCGGGCGCGGGCGATCCTGTCCAGCATGGCCGGGGCGCCGGCCAGATCCAGGGCACGGCGGACCGTCGGGCCGCTTGGCGCGGCCCCGAGCACGGGAGCCAGGTGCGCGAGCAGCGCGATGTCGCTCATGCTGGTGGCGCCGAGCGCGATCGAGACGGCCACCGAGGCCAGCACGATGCCCCGGTCGAGCAGCGGCGCCATGCCCTTCTTCCGCAGTGCGGCGCTGAGGCCGGCGGTCAGGCCGGCCTGGTCGGCGGCCTTGCGGAGCAGGATCGCCCCGGCGTGGCCGACCAGGCCCCTCCCGTCCGAGGTGACCTTAAGGGCATGGCCCCACCCGTTAAGCTGCATGGCGAAGAGCGCTCCAGTTCAGGGCATTACGTGGCGTGGTAACCCGTAATCTCCCAGAACCAGGGCGCTCTTCGCCCCGAAACGCCGAACGGGGCAGCCGCAGCGCGGCCGCCCCCTTTCCGTTCCCGTGGCCGGCAGATCGCTCCGCACCCATAAGGTGCACCCGTCCTCAACCGGCCACGACAAGAAACCCCAGATCACAGCCCAGGAATGCGAGAACCAGGTCAACGAACCTTTAGCGCTGAATGCCGGAGGCCAGGGAGAGGGGCCGCTCTTCCCGCCCATTCAAGGCGGGCTCCATTGCGGCTCCCGGTCCCAGCGACCCTCCTCGGTCTCCAGGGTGACCCGCAAAGTGTTTCCGGAGGTCAGTGACGCCACCGGCTTGGCGGGCGAAGTGTTGCGCGGCGTATCGCGGGATGCGCGCTGAGGCTGTCGTCGCCTCTTTCGGGTTACTGTCCGTAGCGAGCGGGCCTGGCTGGCGGGTGTTCCTGGTTCGCGGTCGCTATGCACGGGCAGTGACAGCGCTGGGGGTGGATTGTCCCGTTCCGGTCACGGTGCGGTTGTGGCCCGTGTCGCTGCCGTGTGAGCAGCGGGGTCCCGGCTAGGACAGGGATTGCTGAGTCACCGTCCCTGCCGGGAGGCCCGTTGCCCATCCAGTCTGGCATGTGCGCGGAGCTGGCCATGGAAGAACTCGCGGCGCGCGCTGCCAGCCTGCGTGCCGCGTCCGGCGGGAACCTGCTGGAGTGCTTTGCCGCGGTGCCGGACCCGCGGGACCCGCGCGGGATACGGCACCGGCTGGCCTCGGTGCTGGCGATGTCTGCGGCCGCGGCGCTGTGCGGGAACAGCACGCTGGAGGACGTGACCGCCTGGGTGAGCGCCGCTGACCACCGGGTGCTCGCTGTCCTGGGCTGCCGCCGCGATGCGCTGGGGGCCTGCGTGCCGCCGCACCCGGACACGATCGTCCGGGTGTTCACCGCCGTCAGCGCGCAGCAGCTCGCGGACCATGCCGGGGCGTACCTGGCAGCCCGGGCCGCGGCCGGGCCGGCAGTCTTCCCGGTCGCCGCGCCGGGCTGGCTGCCCGCCATCGCGGTGGACGGCAAGGCGGTGCGCGGTGCCGCCGGGACCGGCGGGCAGGTGCCGTACCTGCTGGCCGCCGCACTGCACGAGGACACCGCGGTGATCGCCGAGACCCTCATCGGGGCGAAAACCAACGAGGTGCCGGAGTTGGCTCCGCTGCTGCGCAGCCTGAACCAGCGGTACCCGCTGGCCGGGCACGTGATCACGATCGACGCCGGGCACACCGTCCGCGCGCACGCCCGGCTGATCTGCTCAGAGCTCCTGGCGCACTACGTGATGACCGTCAAGCAGAACACCCCGAAGCTGTATGACGCCCTCGACGCGCTGGACTGGGCCGCGGTGAAGGTCCAGCACGAGACCGCAGAGACCGGGCACGGCCGCGAAGAACGCCGCACCATCCAGGTCATGGACGCCCCCGAGCAGATCAAGGCACTGTTCCCGCACGCCCGGCAGGTCGCGCTGATCGAGCGGTACGTCACCCGCAAGGTCCGCAAGCGCAGTTGGTGTGAGACGATACCCGCCCGGTACCGGCGGCGTCGGTCGAGGCGACTTGTACGGTTGCCGTCTCGCCCGCGGACAGCCCCGACACCCGGATCTGCACGGCCTGGGCGGCGACCGACATCCCCGGCTGCACCGTGACGCTCACGTGCCGGTGCGGGGATGCCGACGCCGACGAGCAGGCAGTCAGCAGCGCGATCAAGATTAACGGCGCGGCGAGCACCCGCCCCATCCGAACCGGCCGGTGCTTCGCGCATCGTGAACTCATCGGCGCTCGCCTCCGGCGGCGTCAGCGAGGGCACGCCTGAGGCGTGCCCCGGATGTGGTACCCCGCTCGTTCGGTACAAAAATAGACGCCCGAGCGGCGGGACGGTCAGCCTTTGCGGCCCACCCGCAACCCTTTCAGTGCGCCAGGGCCATCTGGACCAGGCGCACGATGACCAGGACCATCGCGATCGCCAGGTAGGAGCGCAAGATGGTCAGGGCGACCTTCCGTCCGGTGGACATGACCGGCTTGGTGAGCATGTTGAGCGGCGGCATCCGCCAGGTCTCGCGGTTACGGCGGTCCACCTGCTCCGAGTTGGGCGCCCGCAGCGACCGGATCAGGACCCAGGCGCCCCCGGCGACCGACAGCACCGCACAGCCCAGGAAGATGCCCAGGATCTGCCGTTCGGTGATGCCGGGGTCCAGCACCGAAGCGGTCAGCACCACCGACATCGTCACCAGCAGCGCGATCACCGCCGAGGTGAACATGTTGGTGCCGCGCCGGTTGACCCAGGGACCGAGCACCGCGCGGTCGTTGCACAGCATCAGCAGGAAGACCGCGGCGGCCGGCAGCAGCACGCCAGCCAGCGCCTGAACGCCCTCGATGATCAGGCCCAGCGGGGCGCCGGGGATGAGCACGATGGCCGCGGCCACGGCGATCAGCGCGGTGTAGATGGCGTAGAAGCCCTTGGCCTGGCGGAATCCTCGGTGCAGCGAGTGCTTGAGGCCGAGCGTGTCGCCGACCGCGTACGCCGTGGACAGTGAGACCGCGAAGGCTCCGATGATGGCCGCGTCGAGCAGGGCCACCGCGAAGACCACGCCCGCGATGCGGCCCGCGTGGGCGGCGACGCCGTGCGCCAGCCCGGCGGCGTCGGTGAAGTGGCCCGCGGCCGGCGAGCCGGCGAAGACCGCGGCGGTCGCCCCGATCAGCGCGGCCGCGCCGACCACCACGATCACGATGCCGATCCACAGGTCGACCTTCTCGTAGCGGATGAACCGCGGGGTGATCCGCTTGTCGACCACGTAGGACTGCTGGAAGAACAGCTGCCACGGCGCCACGGTGGTGCCGACGATGCCGATGATCAACAGCATGACGGTGGCCATCTGCCCGGAGCCGCCGGGCAGGCTGGGGACCGCGAAGCCGTGCGCCATCTGCGCGCCGGACGGGTGGGTGAGCAGGACCAGCGGGATCAGGAGCAGCGAGCCGGCGCAGAACGTCACCGCGATCCGCTCGAACCTGCGGAAGCTGCCGGTGAACGCGGCGGCCAGGATCACGCCGGCCGCGAGGACCACCGCGATGAGCTTGGGTACACCCAGGTACCCGGCCGCCAGGGTGATGCCGATGAACTCGGTGACCAGGGTCAGCGCGTTCAGGATGAGCAGGTCGAAGACCTCGAGCGCGCCCCAGAACTTGCCGAACCTCTCGATGATCAGCCGGGCATGCCCAACCCCGGTGACCGCGCCGAGCCGCAGCACCATCTCCTGGTTCACGTACAGCACGGGAATCAGCAGCAGCAATGTCCACAGCAGCCGGGTGCCGTAGTTCTGCCCGGCCTGGCCGTAGGTGGAGAACGCACCGGCGTCATTGTCGCCGCACATCACGATCAGCCCGGGGCCCACGATGGCCAGCAGCGTCTTGAACTTTGCCGACAGGCCGGCCCGCGGGGCGAAGTCATCGGCGGAGATGGTGCCGAGCGCGCCGCGGATATCGCCGACGTGCGCTTCGTCCAGGGCAGCGGAACGGGTAACGGCGGCCATAGTAAACGCCCCTTTCACGTCATGAGATCTGACGGGACGAGGGGCACACGCCCGCGGGCCGCAAGCAAGCCGGACCGGACCGGCCCGGACTCGGGCAGGAGCGGTCGTGGGTCTGGATCAGCTCAGTTCAGCGGGAAACCTTCAGGGCCTGGCGTGTGCCGGAACAAAACGGGACAGCAGCGAGGAGGGCCAACTTCGGCCCGGACTATCAGAGTCCATCGCGTGCCTCCCTTCTGTCGCGACGCACGGGGGCGCCAAGCCACGCATGCCGCTGTTGAATGAGCACAGCGGCACTGTACGTGACACCTGAGGAAACAACCGGCTAGAGCAGTATTAATCCAGCCGCACCTCTCTCGTAAGAGCTTTGGCACTCCACGGCGTACTGCGAAGCGGGCGCATCGCCAGCCACTTGGCCTCACCCCTTGGGCCGGGGAGAGGTGTCCTGATCCGGAGCGTCTCTCGACGGTTGGGATCAGTGGCCTATGTCCGTGAAGACGCCTCACCGAACGAGGTGTCCTGTTTGCAACCTCACTCAGGATGCCGTCGGCAACGCTGAGTGTCAACTCGGCGCGCGGGTCAGGCTGACGAGGCAGTCAGGACCACAGAGTTAGTCAGGACCACAGAGTTAGTCAGGACCACAGGGAGTCCGTGACCGTGCCCGGGGAGCCGTTGAAGAACTTCGGCCGGGCTCCGGTGTAGATCAGGGTGATCTTGGTGTAGCGCAGCGTTCCGGGGTTGCCGCGCAGCGCCGCATTGCCCCACAGGACGACCAGGACCGGGTAGCTGTGGAAGTGCCCGATCGCGCAGTAGGGCTGGCAATCGTTGATCACCTCGGTGCCGTATCCGCTGGCCAGCCTCGGGCTCCAGCTCGTCCAGGACACCTTGGTCAGGTAATTGTTGCCGTCCGCGCAGGCCAGCGTGAAGCTGCCCGGGCGCACCTCGGGCCGGCCCAGGCAGTTGATGACCACCGTGTGTTCGGAGAACAGGCCGCCGGGAGCGGGCGATGCGGCGGAGGCCGGGCCGCCCAGGCCGAGGCCAAGGCCGAGGGCGAGCCCCGTCACGGAGATCGCCGCGATGGCCAAGGAAAGACGTCTCCGCTTCATCATGCTCCCTCGTTACGTTCCGTGTTTACCAGGGCCGCTACCCGCTACCCGTTGTCACCTCGATTAGACGCAGAGCGTAGGAGCTTGGTTGCCATCCGTCATGGGTTTATCGGAATACCCAGGCCAGGCAGCACCTGAGCGGACGGGATCGCGGCCACCACGCGCCCGGGCAGCCGAAGCTTGGATCCGCGGATGCCCGAGCCGATCACTACCGACCCGGTCTTGGCCACCGCCTCGTCCACCAGCACCGGCCAGTCCGCGGGCAGCCCGACCGGCGTGATCCCGCCGTACTCCATGCCGGTGGCCGCGGTCACCGCCTCGACCGGCGCGAAGGACGCCTTCCGCGCGTCGATGTGCCGGCGGACCAGGCCGTTCACGTCGGCCCGGGTGGTGGCCAGGACCATGCAGGCCGCGTACATCGTGTTCCCGCCGCGCTTGCCCGCGATGACCACACAGTTCGCGGACTCTTCCGGGGCGACCCCGTAGCGCTCGCAGAACGCCGCGGTGTCGGCCAGCGCGGGATCTATCTCGGCGACCAGGACCTCATCTGCGCCGGGCCACTCGCGCAGCGCCGCCGCTACCGGTGCGGCGAGCAACTCCGGCCGAGACAGCGCGGGAACAAAGGACAGAAGCTCACTCATCCCGCCATCCAACCATCCCCGCCGACGTATTTTCGGCCGCACGGCGCGCTCCGACCTGTAGGGGAACAGGCTTCCCCCGGCGTCGGCCGGCGAACCGGCCACCGAGGATACGGAGATGCTTGTGGCGATGAGCACGGCTCCAGCTGGCATTGCAGTCAATCCCGCGCCGCCCGGCGGCTTCGACCCGCGCACCGCGTCGCCGCTCGAACTGCGGCGCTATGGCCTGCCGCAGCGACCCGACCCCGCGGCCCGGCCGGACCTGGCGGCCCGCTGGGAGGCGGTCTTCTCCCGCCCGCTCCGGTACATCACGCCCGAGTTCACCCCGGTGCATGAGGTGGTGCCGGGCCTCGAGCGGCAGACCCGGCTGCAGCCCGAGATGACGACCACGAACCCCACCTGGTCCGGCACCGTCGTGCACGCCGCCGACGGCCAGATGTTCAACTGGGTCACCGGGGAGTGGAACGTCCCGGACGTCATGCCCCCGGGAGGCAGCGGCCAGGGGATCTGGTACTCGATGGCCTGGATCGGCATCGACGGGCACGCGGACGTAACCCAGATCGGCACGCTGCAGACCGTCACGAACGAGAACGATCTGCTCATCAAGCAGTGCTACGCCTGGTGGGAGTGGGACCCGGACACCTGGCACGCGATCTCGAACTTCCCGGTCAGCCTGGGCGACGCCATGTCCGGCCTGGTCTGCCTGCTGTCCCCGACCGAAGCGTCCTACAGCATGATCAACATCACCCAGGGCACTCATACCGGTTGGCGTTACTTCAGCGCGCCGAAGGGCACCACCTCGCTGGAGAACCAGGTCGAGTGGGTGCTCGAGCGGCCGTACGTCGGTGGCGTGCCCGCGCAGCTGCCGAACTTCGGCGAGGTCTACTTCGACTCCGCCGTCGGCGGCCAGGGCCTGGAAACCGTCGTGCAGGCGGGCCAGGACACGGTGATCAACATGACCGAGAACGGCAATACGGTGGCCACGACCACGGTCGAGACGCCGACGTTGATCAAGATCGCCTACACCGGCGCCTGACCGGCCCGCGGCAGCGTGGCGCGAGCCCGGCTCCGGAAGGATGCGCGGCGGAAAACCGTTAGGTACTAAGGGGCTATCTGACTTATTCTTCCCGCCGGTATGGAGTCGCGATCCGTGATGTCGTCGCAGGCCGAGCTTGCTGCGCCCGCCGTGGCGCGATCCGAGCCATCCACGGCGCGATCTGGTCGCTCCCGGCCGCGCCGCGGTAAGAATCAGCGTTCGGGGGATCAGCGCGCCCAGATCCGGCACGCCGAGGCTCGGGCCGCGCGGCGGGCCGCCATGGCGCCCATCATCTACCCGCCCGAGCTGCCGGTCAGCCAGCGCAAGGACGAGATCGCCCGCGCGATCGAGGAACACCAGGTCGTGATCATCGCGGGGGAGACCGGTTCGGGCAAGACGACCCAGATCCCGAAGATCTGCCTCGAGCTGGGCCGCGGGATCACCGGGCAGATCGGCCATACCCAGCCGCGCCGGCTGGCGGCCCGGACGGTGGCCGAGCGGATCGCTGAGGAACTGGGCAGCCCGCTCGGCGAGACCGTCGGCTACCAGGTCCGTTTCACCGACGTCTCCACGGATGACACGCTGATCAAGCTGATGACCGATGGCAT
Source organism: uncultured Actinomycetes bacterium (assembly GCA_963787645.1). Taxonomy (GTDB): domain Bacteria; phylum Actinomycetota; class Actinomycetes; order Streptosporangiales; family Streptosporangiaceae; genus Palsa-504. Next base: position 1,204,122 of record CAWBDS010000002.1, read on the forward strand.
CTTGCTGGCCGAGCTCGCCCGTGACCGCAAGCTGAGCCGCTACGACACGCTGATCATCGACGAGGCGCACGAGCGCAGCCTGAACATCGATTTCATCCTGGGCTGCCTCCGGCAGCTCCTGCCCGAACGCCCGGACCTCAAGGTCATCATCACCTCGGCCACCATCGATCCGGAGCGCTTCGCGGCGGCCTTCGGCGGCGCGCCGGTGGTCGAGGTCTCCGGGCGGACCTACCCCGTCGAGGTGCGCTACCGGCCCGTCGAGGGCGGCGAGGACGCCGACCAGGGCCAGGCCATCAGCGACGCGATCGACGAACTGTCCGCCGCCGGGCCCGGCGACATCCTGGTCTTCCTGTCCGGCGAGCGCGAGATCCGCGACACCGCCGACCTGCTGGCCGGTCGCGACCGGCTGGAGGTCCTGCCGCTGTACTCGCGGCTGTCCGCGGCCGAACAGCACCGCGTGTTCGAGCGGCGCCAGGCCTCGGCCCGCACCCGCCGCGTGGTGCTGGCCACCAACGTGGCCGAGACCTCGCTGACCGTCCCCGGCATCCACTACGTCATCGACCCCGGTACCGCGCGGATCTCCCGGTACAGCCGCGGCACCAAGGTGCAGCGGCTGCCCATCGAGGCGATCTCGCAGGCCTCGGCCAACCAGCGCAAGGGCCGCTGCGGCCGGACGGCGGACGGCATCTGCATCCGGCTGTACTCCGAGGCCGACTTCGAGTCCCGGCCGGAGTTCACCGAGCCGGAGATCCTGCGCACCAACCTGGCCTCGGTCATCTTGCAGATGGCCGCGATCGGCCTGGGCGACATCCCGAAGTTCCCGTTTATCGACCCGCCCGACGCCCGCAACATCGCCGACGGCCTGACCCTGCTGGCCGAATTGAACGCGTTCAAAGATGGCCGCATCACTGGTCTGGGCCGCAAGCTGGCCCGGCTGCCCGTCGACCCGCGCATCGGCCGGATGATCCTGGAGGCCGACCGGAACGGCTGCGTCCGCGAGGTGCTGATCATCGCGGCCGCGCTGTCCATCCAGGATCCGCGCGAGCGGCCGGTGGACGCGCAGCAGTCCGCCGACGACAAGCACCGCCGGTTCGCCGACCCCGACTCGGACTTCGTCGCCTACCTGAACCTCTGGGAGTACCTGGGTGAGCGGCAGCGCGAGCTGTCCTCGTCGGCGTACCGCCGCCTGTGCCGCGCCGAGTTCCTGAACTACCTGCGGGTCCGTGAGTGGCAAGACCTCCAGGGCCAGTTGCAAAGGCTGGCCGGCGATCTCGGGGTGAGCGTCGATTCTTCTTCAGCCGAACGGACCGTGGTGCACCTGTCCCTCCTGGCTGGCCTGCTGTCCCAGATCGGCATGAAGAACGAGCCAGCCCGCGCGCCTGCGGCTTCCGGGCCGACGGGCCGGCGCCCGCGGGCCGAGTACCTCGGCGCCCGCAACGCCAAGTTCGCGATCTTCCCGGGTTCTGGCCTGGCCCGCAAGGCACCGGACTGGATCGTGGGCGCCGAGCTGGTGGAGACCTCCCGGCTGTGGGCCCGGACCGTGGCGCAGATCGAGCCGGATTGGGTCGAGCCGCTGGCCGCGCACCTGGTCAAGCGCAACTACAGTGAGCCGCACTGGGAGCGCAAGCGCGGCAGCGCGGTGGCGCTGGAGAAGGTCACCCTGTACGGCGTGCCGATCGTCGCCGACCGGAAGGTCAGCTACGGCCGCATCGATCCGGCCGCGGCGCGGGAGCTGTTCATCCGGCACGCGCTGGTCGAAGGGGACTGGCAGACCAACCACCGGTTCTTCGCCGAGAACCGGCGGCTGCTCGACGAAGCCTCCGAACTCGAGCACCGGGTCCGCCGCCGCGGCCTGGTCATCGGCGAGGACGAGCTGTTCGCCTTCTACGACGCGCGGATTCCGGCCCAGGTGGTCTCGGCTCAGCACTTCGACACCTGGTGGAAGCAGGGCCGCCGGAGCGATCCCGACCTGCTCACGTTCAAACCGGCTGACCTGCTCAGCGCGGCCGCCGATCTGGTCAGCACCGATTCTTACCCTGACGTGTGGACCTCGCAGTCCCCGGCGCTCAAGACGCTGCCGTTGTCCTACGCCTTCGAGCCGGGCACCGACACCGACGGCGTGACCGTGGACATCCCGCTGAGCAGGCTCAACCAGGTCAATGCGGCCGAGTTCTCCTGGCAGGTACCCGGGCTACGGGCCAACCTGGTCACCGAGATGATCCGGTCGCTGCCCAAGTCGCTGCGCCGTGATCTGGTTCCCGCTCCCGACGTGGCCCGCGAGGTCGTCGCGCGACTCGGGCCGCCGTCCGGCGATCTGCGCGACGCGGTGGCCCGCGAGCTGCGTTCGCTGCGCGGAGTGACCGTGCCGCATGACGCCTGGGACCTGTCCAAGCTGCCGCCGCATCTGCGGATCACCGTCCGGGTAACGGACGGGGACCGCGTGCTGGCCGAGGGAAAGGACGTCGCCGAGCTGCAGCGCGAGCTCCGCCCGCGGCTGCGAGCGGTCCTGTCCCGGGCCGCTGCCGGTATCACCCGCTCCGGCCTGACCTCATGGGACTTCGACGCGCTGCCCGCCGTGTTCCGCGAGGGCACGGTGGTGGCCTACCCGGCGCTGGCCGACGCGGGGACCGCGGTCGACGTGCGCCTGTTCGAGACGCAGGCCGCTGCACGTTCGGCCATGTGGGCCGGAACCCGTCGGCTGATCCTGCTCGGCGCGCCGTCCCCGGTCAAGTCGATCGCCGGCCGGCTGTCCACCCCGGCCAAGCTGGCCCTCAGCCACAACCCGCACGGCAGCGTCGCCGCCATGTTCGCCGACTGCGTGAACTGCGCCGCCGACTACCTGATGACCGAGGCGGGCGGCCCGGCCTGGGACCGGGCGGGCTTCGAGCGGCTGTCGGCCGCGGTTCGGACCGGCCTGCACGAGGCGACCGCCGACGTGGTGAATCACGTGGAGGCGGCGCTCCGGCTGGCCCACGCCGCGCAGACCCGCCTGGAGGATGCCCGCGCCAACGCGGTCCAGCCCGCCGTGGCCGACATGGGCGCGCAGCTGTCCCGGCTCATCTATCCCGACTTCGTGACCGCCACCGGCTACCGTCGGCTCCCGCAGCTGACCCGCTACCTGCGCGCCATCGAACGCCGCCTGGGCAAACTCCCCGAGAACCCGGCCCGCGACGCGGCCAACATGGCCGTGGCCCAGCGCGTCGAGCAGGCCTACCGGCAGACCGTCGCCGACCTGCCCCCGGCCCGCCGCACCGACCCGGACGTCACCGAAATCCGCTGGATGCTCGAAGAACTGCGAGTCAGCCTGTTCGCCCAGACCCTCGGCACGCAAGGCTCGGTCTCCGAAACCCGCATCCTGGCCGCCCTGGACCGCCTGCGCCCCTGAACCGCGAAGCGCCGCGCTTTGACAGCGATTGCGCAGCGGGCGATACTGCACGAAAGTGCCCAGGGCTGGGGAGATGATCACCCTGATGCACCTAGAAGCCACCGGTGGTGGCGTCCATATAAGCGTGACGGCCGGTCTGGCCCAGACGATCCTGCTCATCCTGCTCGTCGTGGTAATCGGGGGAGTGGTCGCGATCTGGAACCGTTCCCGCTACCACCCCTAGCACCGCGGGCTCATGTCATTCGGATCCGAAGGATCCGTGGCGCCCGGCGCCGGACGCGAAGCGAGCCGCGCCGGGGGCCGCCTCGGCCCGCAGCGCGGCCTGGCCGTGCGCGAACTCCGCGGCTAGCGCGGTGCTCTCGTCCAGGCCTTCCTGATCGAGCACCAAGGCGCGGTCGCTGCGCAGGCAGACCTGCGGGAACTCGGCGAGCTGGGCCGCCAGGTCCTGGGCCGCGGCCAGCGCCTGGCCGGCCGGGACGACCCGATTGGCGAGTCCGATGGCTGCCGCCTCGGCCGCGTCGACCGCTCGGCCAGTCAGGATCATGTCCATCGCCCGGCTGGTCCCGATGAGCCGCGGCAGCCGTACCGTGCCGCCGTCGATCAGCGGTACGCCCCAGCGGCGGCAGAAGACGCCGAACACGGCGCTCTCATCGGCGATCCGCAGATCGCACCACAGGGCCAGCTCCAGACCGCCCGCCACGGCGTACCCCGCCACGGCCGCGATAACGGGCTTGGACAGCCGCAGCCGGGTGATCCCCATCGGCCCGTCGCCGTCGGGCGCTACCCGGTTGCCGCGTTCGGTGCCCAGCGCGGTGAGATCCGCGCCGGAGCAGAACACCCCGCCCTCCCCATGCAGGACTGCCACGGCAGCGCCGGGATCGGCGTCGAAGGCCCGGAAGGCCGCCGCGAGGTCGGCGGCGGCGGGACCGTCGACCGCGTTGCGGCGCGCGGCCGGCCTAGCAGGACGGTGCTGACCGGCCCCGACCGCTCGACCCGAACCGCCTGATCGCTCATCGCCGCGCTCCTCGGTGCTCGCCGGCCAGTCCGCCGCCTGCCCGCCCGCCAGGTTCCCCACACCGTACCCGCGCCCGGCGTGTCGCCACCAGTCTTGGACTACCTAAAATGCTACGTTTCTTCTCAAGTATGACAAACCAGGTAGATATAGCCGCGAGAAACCGCGGGAAGGCAGGAACCGTGACCGGAGATCCCCCCGTGCGGCGCCGTCTGGTCGGCGGTGCGCTGCGCCGGTACCGGGAGAACATGGGCTACGCGCTCGAGGACGCCGCCCGTGTCCTGGAGTGCGACCGTTCCAAGATCAGCCGGATCGAGACCGGCCAGCGCGGTATCCGGCCTAAGGAGCTGCGCGAGCTGCTGACCGAATACGGCGTGCCGCCGAGCGAGCAGCTCGCCCTGGTGTCCATCGCCAGCCGCGGCGGCCAGCACGGCTGGTGGCATCCTTACGCGGACACGCTGTCCGACGCCTATCTGGACTACGTGATCATGGAATCGGCCGCGTCCGAGATCATGACCTACGAAGCGCAGCTGATCCCCGACCTGCTGCAGACCGACGACTACGCCCGCGCCATCGCCGCCGCCGAGCCGAGCTACCTGACCGACCAGCAGCGGGCGGACGCCGTGGCGGCCAAGGCCGTGCGCCGCCAGGCGATGCTAAGCGGCAGCCGGCGGATCAGCGTGATCCTGGGTGAGGGCGCCCTGCATCAGGTGGTCGGCGGCGCGGGCGTCCTGGCCGGGCAGCTCGGCTATCTGGCCCGGCTGGTCGAGGATGCGCCCGCGATCACGCTCCAGGTCCTGCCGTTCTCGGCGGGCGCGCACGTCGGCGCGGGCAGCGGGTCGCTGGCCATCTTGAGATTTCCCGACGCGCCGAGCCTGGGCGTGGTGTACCTGGAGGCGCTGTCCGGCGGCGTCTACCTGGAAAGCCAGGCCGATGTCGCCCGGTACAGCCGCGCCTTCGCGCTGCTGCGCGCGGCCGCTCTCAGTCCCGCCGGAAGCGCACGCCTGCTGCGCGACCTCACGCCCTAGGGGACCCGTGCCCCGTCCGGGCGACGGCCAGGATGGCGCAGCTGCTGGGTTACGGCGGCGAGCTTATCGATGAGGTCCTGGATGTCCTGGAGGGACTTCTGCGTTCGCAGCGACCGCGCTTGGTGGCTATCGCCGTCACCGCCGACGGCACCGGGCACGGTGACGTCATCGGGACCTGATCGGCTGGCGTCCTGCACGCTGTCGCCGAAGTTCATGCGCGGTGTCTCCTGGAGATGATCCGGTAAGCGGGAAAAGCGCCGACGAACAGGTTGAGCGGGATGGAGTAATTCCGTCGGCCGCGGCGCGTTAAGCGCAGAGGACCATGTTAAAGGTTTTTTGCCGGTATGTCACGCATCGCGGGATGTGGTGTGTCGTGATGGCTTTTGCGCTGGCATCCGGTCGTTCGGCTGACTTGAGGGCTGTCCCGTCGTCCTGCCTGGCCTGCGGAAACCGCCTGTCATCCAGTCCGTCGGCTGATGACCCGCAGGTACGGCTAACGATTGCACGATTGTATTCATTTACGCTTCGTACATGCACTTGCAAATGCAATTGATCCGCTGGCCGGCCCAGTTCCCAGGAGATGAGAAGTATCACCGGTCCCGCGGGGCGCTCTGCCGCATGGACATCTCCATCTCGTCCGGCCGCAGTGCGGGCACGGGCAGCGGGGTGACGCCCTCTCGCTCCGGGCGCAGGCCGTCGAGGACGAGCGTGAGATACCGGCGCCAGATCTCGGGACTGACCTCCCGGGTGAACTGCGCCGTGTCGGACAGCAGGAACAAGATGAACGGAATGTCGGTCGGCCTGAGGTCGGACCTGACCTGACCGGCCGCTTGCGCGCGCTCGACGAGCTTGGTCACCAGGGGAGCGTTACGCTGCCGGGCGTACCAGAACCCGGTCCCCGCCATAGGTGGCGAACATCAGCATCTGCCGCAGGCCGATGTCGCCGGCCAGCATCCCGGCCGCCTCCTCCATGAAGGACACCAGGCCGGACCAGGGATCGGTTGCCTGCAGGGCCCGCTCGGCCGCCGTTGCCACGCCCTCGATACGGTCCACGAACAGCGCCTCGACCAGGTCTTCCTTGGTGCGGAACCGGCGGTAGACGGTTCCCACCCCGACTCCGGCGTGGCGCGCCACCTCGTCCAGGCTGACGTCCAGGCCGCGTTCGGTGAAGACCTCGGAGGCGGCCTGCAGCACGCGCTGCCGGTTGCGAGCGGCGTCGCGCCGAAGCGGTCGTGCCGGCCCGGCGCACGCCTGCTGATCCGGCCCGCCGTCGTCTTCGGGGTGGCGCCGCGCCACATTCACCTCCCAATAAGTGGAGACATGTTCTCCGCTTCATGCTAGCGTGGTCTAAGCGGAGAAGCTGCCTCCAGATTGGTAACGCTGATGTCTGATGTCAACACTGCCACTGCCACCGCCACCGCGGACCGCCGGCGCTGGGTGATCCTCGGCGTGATCGGTCTGGCCCAGCTCATGGTCGTGCTGGACGTCACGGTGATGAATATCGCGCTGCCGTCGGCGCAGCGTGCCCTGCACTTCAGCACCGCCGACCGGCAGTGGGTGGTCACGGCCTACACCCTGGCTTTCGGCAGCCTGCTCCTGTTCGGCGGCCGGCTAGCCGATTTGCTGGGCCGGAAAGTGACCTTCATGATCGGCCTGGTCGGCTTCGCCGGCGTGTCGGCCATCGGCGGCGCCTCGGTCAACTTCGCCATGTTGGCCACTGCGCGCGCCTTCCAGGGCGCGTTCGGCGCGATCCTGGTCCCCTCGGCGCTGTCCCTGCTGACCACCACGTTCACCGACCCGAAAGACCGCGGCAAGGCGTTCGGTGTCTATGGCGCGATCGCGGCGGCCGGCAGCGCGGTCGGTTTGCTGATCGGTGGCGCGCTGACCGAGTACCTGTCCTGGCGCTGGACGCTCTACATCAACCTGGTCTTCGCCGGAGTGGCCTTCGTCGGCGCCGCGATGCTGCTCGAGCGGCGTCCGTCCCCGGTCAAGCCGAAGCTGGACATCATCGGTGTCGTGACGGTCTCCGGTGCCGTGTTCTGCCTGGTCTACGGGTTCTCCAACGCGGCCACGCATAACTGGCACACGCCGTCCACCTACGGTTTCCTCATCGCCGGGGTCATCTTGGCCTTGGCGTTCGCCATCTGGCAGGGCCGGTCGGCCAACCCGCTGCTCCCGCCCCGGGTGGTGCTGGACCGCAACCGAGGCGGCGCCTACCTGTCGATGCTGATCGCCTCCTCGGCCATGTTCGGCACGTTCTTGTTCCTGACCTACTACCTGCAGCAGACCCTCGGCTACTCGCCGGTCGTCACCGGCTTCGCCTTCCTGCCCATCGCCGGCGGCCTGGCCAGCGCGGCCAACATCTCCACCATCGTGCTCATGCCCAGGATCGGGCCCAAGCCCCTGGTCGCCACGGGGATGGCGATCGCGGCGGGGGCGGCGGTCTGGTTCGCCCAGCTGGGCGCGCACACCGGCTACGTGGCGGGCGTGCTCGGCCCGCTCATCTTGACCGGCGTCGGCCTCGGCATGGTGATCGCCCCGTCGATCAACACCGGCACCTTCGGCGTGGCCCCGCAGGACGCGGGGGTCGCGTCGGCCAGCGTCACCGTGGGCCAGCAGCTGGGCGCCTCCATCGGCACCTCGCTGCTCAACACCATCTTCGCCAGTGCCGTCACCGCGTACGTGGCCGCGCACCTGGCCTCGGTCCGGCTCATTGGCCGCCAGACGCTAACCGGGCTGGCCCTGGCCCATGGCTACGACACCGCGTTCTGGTGGACGGCGGGCATCTTGGCCGGCGGCTCGATCGTGGCGGGCAGCTTGTTCCGTCGCGGACCGCTGTACCGGCGCGATACGCCCCCGGGCGACCCGGCCGGCGCCACTGCCGAGGACTGGGCACCGGCCCAGCGCAACGCGGAGTAGGCCAAACGGCGCATCTATCCTGGGATCGAACCGGGGGAAGTGCCATGTCCGAGCTGTCCGCGCGGCCCGGGTTCCTGTCGCCGGAGGCCGTTGCGCTCACCCGTAAGCACTTGGTAAGCGTTGTCCGGACACCGCCGCACGAGGGCGACATACACTAACGTTTCCTGGCCAATGCCTTACGAAGAGTGTCGTGCACGGCGTCGCGATCGCGATCACTGGTTCTGGGGAGGAAGAATCCTTGGCTCGTGCACCGCTTCGGGACACGGACCCTGCGCAGGTCGGGCGCTACCGGCTGACGGCCCGGCTCGGCGCCGGCGGCATGGGCGTGGTGTACCTGGGCACGGACCCCGATTCCCGTGACGGCAGTCCGGTCGCGGTCAAGGTGCTGCGCCCCGAACTGGCCGACGACCCGGAGTTCCGGGAGCGGTTCGGCCGCGAGGTGACCAACCTGACCCGGGTCAAAGGCGTGTGCACGGTGCGGGTCATCGAGGCCGATACCGTCTCCGACCGGCCGTTCATGGTTACCGAGTACGTACCAGGTCCGTCGCTGTCGGAGTACGTGGCCAGGTACGGCCCGCCCGGTCCGGACATGATGTACGGCCTCGCGACCGGACTCGCCGAGGCGCTGACCGCCATCCACGCTGCCGGAGTCGTGCACCGCGACCTCAAGCCTTCCAACGTGATCCTGGGCCACGACGGCCCGAAGGTCATCGATTTCGGCATCGCCCAGGCGCTGGGCGCAACGTCGGTGACCAAGACCGGCATGCTGGTCGGCTCGGCGGGCTTCATGGCCCCAGAGCAGGTCACCGGCCGGGCCGACCAGGCCGCCGACGTGTTCGCCTGGGCGGTCACCTTGACCTACGCGGCCAGCGGGCAGATGCCGTTCGGCACCGGATCCTCCGAGGCCATCTTGTACCGGATCCTGCACATCGAGCCGGACACCTCGGCGGTTCCGGGATCGCTGCGGCCCATGGTCGAAGCCGCCCTGGCCAAGGATCAGCTGCGCAGGCCCCGGGCCGATGAGCTGCTGGCCCAGCTGACCAGCCACACGGCCGCCGATCGCGACCAGCAGTACGACACCCGGGCCGTGCTGGCCCGGACCTGGACGGTGACCGGTGCCGCGCCCGTCCCGCCGCCCCGCACGGCCGGATCACTGCTGCTCGAGCCCGCCGCACCGAGTGCAGCCGGACCCCGGCTACCCGCCCGGGGCGTGCTGAAAGGCCGCGCGGCGATAGTCGGAGCACCGGTTCTGGCGGTCGTGGCCGTCGCCCTGGGCCTGGCCTTGTTGACGGGCCATTTCCCGGCGTTCGGGCACCTCGCCGCGAACCAGCAGAACATGGCCGTAGCCACCGCCGCGTTCGGCACCTACCCCGAGCAGGAGCAGCGCGACGTCGCTCAGAGCGTGGACCGCGTGGTCGGCTCGGGAAACACCATCGTGGCCATGGGCTCGCAGACCAGCGACGGCGTTGCCCGCCAGCAGTTCTTCGTCTCTACCGACGGCGGCGCCACCTGGCGCCTGGCCGCGGTGCACGCGCGGGGCGGCGGGCCGGCCCCGCTGGGCCACGTGGCCACGCGGCTGGCCGGCGGCCCGGGCGGCTGGCTGGCGGTCGGGCCGCAGGCCATCTGGACCAGCCCGGACGGCGTGAACTGGACCCTGGCGGCCACCCACGGCATCACTCCCCAGCAGCCCGGCGACCAGCTCCTGGTGCTCAACGACACGGCCCAGGGCTTCCTGGCCGCGGGCCAGGTGCCGGTCAGCGGCGGCGGTACCCAGGCCGTCATCTGGACCTCGCGTGACGGCCTGACCTGGCAGCGGAAGACCGCCGCCCAGCTGGGCCTGACCGCGCTCGGCGCGACCTCGCAGGGCATCGTCTACGGCACCGCGCACGGCACCGACACGGTCGTCTCCGGCGGCGGGGACGCCGCCGCCGTCGGGCTGAGCACGGACGGCGGCTCGACGTGGGCCGCGGTGACCATCCCCGCCGACCACGGCGCGGAGGCCTCCATCAGCGGCCTGGGTGCCAATGGCTCCGGCCTGCTCGCCGTGCGGCCTGGCCAGGGTGCAAACGGCGGCCCGGACGGCGTGGCCTATTTTTCACCGAACGGCCAAACCTGGCAGTACGCGGGAACCATCGGCGCCGCGGGTGGCTGGAGCCCGGGCGTGGTCAAAGGCAGCGCCAACGGCTTCGTCGTCACCGGAACCACCGCCGCGGGGCAGATCGTGGCCTACATCAGCACCGATGCCGGCCGGACGTGGGTACCGAGCGGGTCGCTCGGCGACATCGCGGCCGAGTCGGTGAAGAGCGCGACGGTGGGCGCGCACGGTGCCGTCATCGCCGTCGGCGCCACCTCGGGCGGCCAGCTCGGCCAGCAGGCGGTGATCCTCGCGGCGAGCAAGACCGGCGCCGTCCGGCCGGTCTCGCTGACCAATGTCCCCGGCGCGGTCGTCCCCGAACTCACCGTCAACGCCCTGGCCGCGGCCAACGGCGTGCAGATCGCGGTGGGCAGCGCCGACGGCTACCCCGCGGTGTGGCGCCAGGCCGCGGGCGGCGGTTCGTGGACGCTGGTCTCCTCGCTATCGGTCGCGTCCGGTTATCCGGGCCGGTCGGCGCTGACCAGCGTCACGCACGGGCCGGCCGGCTGGCTCGCGGTGGGCAGCGGGCCGAGCCCCGTCGTCCTGACCTCGGCGGACGGGACGACCTGGCAGCGGGCCGCGGTCATCACCGCGGATCTGGCCGGAGCGTCGGGGCTGGCGACCGCCGCGAATCAATCCGGATACGTCATCGTGGCCAATCCGGCCGGCGGCGCGGCCGCCCCGGACCTGTGGTGGTCACCCAACCTGACCTCGTGGACCCGCGGCGCTGACATGAACGACACGGACGGCTCGAGCCATATCTCCGCGGTGACCGTGAATTCGCGCGAGTTCATGGCCGTCGGCTCGCACAATGGCCAGCCCGCGGTCTGGACGACGACCGACGGCCAGACCTGGACCACGATCATGCTGGGTATCCCGCAGTCAGCGTCGGCCGCCATCCTGCAACGGGTGGCGATCGGCGCGGACCACGTGGTCGCCGTGGGCCAGCTGGCCAAGGCGGGCCAGTCCGTGCCGTTCGCCGAGCTGTCTTCCGACGGCGGCGCGAGCTGGGAACAGGAGCGGTTCGGTTCGGCCGGTCCCGGCGTGATGGTGACCGCGCTGACCGCCACTTCCGGTGGCTACACCGCGGCCACGCAGTCCGGCGCACCCGGTCAGCAAAGCACCCAGATCTGGACCTCCGCGACCGGGTCGACCTGGACCACCGCCCAGGTCAGCGGGCTCAGCGGTGCCGGGGTGGCTCAGATCTCCGGCCTGATCTCGTCCGGCTCGGCCGTCTCCGGGGCGGGCTCGGTCGCCACCGAGCAGGCCCAGCAGGCCCTGATCCTGAGCCTGGCCGGTTAGGCAGGCTCCGGCGTCGCCGCGACCACGTCGGCGACCACGCAGGCGATGTTGTCCGGGCCGCCCGCCTCGTTGGCCAGGCTGATCAGCCGAGCTACGGCCTGCTCCGGGTCGCCGGGCGCGGTCAGCGTGTCCCGGATGACCTGAGGGGCGACCACCGTGGTCAGGCCGTCCGAGCACAACAGGTAGCGGTCGGCCGCCTGCGCCTCGTGCAGCGAGACCTCCGGCTCGGCGGCGGCGCGGCCGTCGATGGCCTGCAGCAGCAGCGACCGCTGCGGATGCGACTCGACCTCCTCGGGGGTGATCTTGCCCGCGTCGAGCAGCGCCTGCACCACCGAGTGATCGTGGGTGATCTGGAACAGCTCGCCCGCGCGCAGCAGGTAGGCCCGCGTGTCGCCGACGTGCACCAGTGCGAGCTGCGATCCGGACCAGAGCATGGCGGTCAGCGTGCTGCCGGTTCCGGCGTCCGCCATCTCGCGCAAGGTCACGCCGGCCTGGCGGACGGCGTCCGCCATGGCGTTGAGCAGGTCGCCCGCGGGCAGCGCCGCCTCCAGCGGCTTGAGCGCCTCGATCACCGCCGCGCTGGCCGCTTCGCCGCGCGCTCCCATCCCGTCGGCCACGGCCAGCAGGCGCTGGCCCGCGTAGGCGGTGTCCTGATTGCGGTCGCGGTGGCGGCCGATATCCGAACGCGCGGCGTACCGGATGGCCAGCGCAGTTTGTGGTGTGGGCATGACGGGTTCCTCTCCGGACAGGTAGCCGATCAGGTGGGCGGTCAGGGCCCGCCGGGCGGTGAGCTCGGCCTCGGTCTCCGCCCAGTACGCCGCGATCTGCGCCGCGGCCTGATCGGGAGCCTCCCGGGCCAGGTCGCAGACGGGCCCGATGCGGGCCAGCGGCATGCCGATCCGCCGCAGCCAGGCCACCAAGCGGGCCCGGTCAAGCTGATCGGGCCGGTAGAAGCGGTACCCGGACACCTCATCGACGTGCGCTGGGGGCAGCAGGCCCAGCGAATCGTAAAGCCGTAGAGCCTTGGGGGACAGCCGCGACGCCCGGGCAAACGCCCCGATGGTCAGCAGGTCCACGCGGCTTCCTCCTCGGCTCGACCCCGCCATGCTCGGCCTTGCCCCAGGGGCAAGGTCAAGGCGGTCCTTCGGAATGTCGTACCCCGATGAGATGATCCCCCAGATGGGCACCAACGCAGCACCCGAACCTGCCGCTCAGCCGGAGGACCTCGGCCGGTACTTTCTCGAGCGGGCCAACGCGGGCGACGTCGAGGGGCTCGTCGCCTTGTACGAGCCGGGGGCGGTACTGGCCTTCCCGCCCGGACGGCTGGCCACCGGGCACGACCAGATCCGCCAGGTGTACGCCGAGCTGCTGGCGAACCGGCCGTTGTTCGACTCGGCGGGCCAGCAGCCGGTGATCCGGAACGGAGACCTGGCCCTGACCTCCACGCGCCTGCCCGGCGGGGGCGCCACGGTCGAGATCGCCCGCCGCCAGCCCGACGGCAGCTGGCGCTGGGTCATCGATCAGCCAGCCGTCCTGTCCTGAGCCAGCCAGGGAGCCGATCAGCTAGCCGGGCGGTCCCGAGCCGACCAGGGAAACGGCCGCAGGTCGGGCTCCACCCAGCCCTGCCGCGCGGGCCCGGCGGCCAGCGTCGAGGACCGGTAGTGCCGGGCCAGCAGCCGCTTGTCCAGCAGCGCGGGATTGCGCTCCGCGAAGACGTCGAAGTCCGCGCAGTCCGGATCGGCCGCCACGTGGTGCGCCACCAGCTCGACCCAGGCCTGCGAGACGGTGTGGTGATATTTCTGCGGCGCCCGCTGGTAAGCAGCGATCTGCCTGATCCAGCCGCAAATCTTGGCCACCGCCTCCGGCATGCCATAACGCCGCACGGAGTAGAAGGCCAGGTTGATGTGCTGCCTATGCCCGAACTGCCCGCTCATCCCGGTGATCTCAGCCAGAATCCCGGCCAGCTCCGCATCCCCCGGCCCATGTCGGCCTTCCCTGCCCCGCTCCGCTATGTGGTGAAACCCGGGGTTCACCACACTAGAGGGCAATGCCGCTTAGCTTAAGTTGATCATGCTGCGACCTGGGCGGTTACCGGGTTGGCGAGCCGGATTGTGGGCGGCCCGTGGTGACGGGTGCCGGTATCGGCGGGGCGTTTGACGCGGTAGGCGTTGTGCCTGGCCCGTTTGACGGCGCGGGGATAGGTCCGGTGCCGGCGCGGCGGGTTCAGGTTGCGGGGCCGGGTGATCTCGGCCAGGACCTGGGCCAGCCGCGGCGCGGACTGGTCAGGGGGGAAAAGCCGGGCCGGCGGCCCGGCGGATGATCCGCAGCGTGCGGGTGAACTTGACCCGGTCCGGGTCCAGGCCGGCCGCGGTGGCAGCGGTGCAGATCAGCGCGCTGATCGCGTAATGGGTCAGCAGGTAACCCCAGATCTCCTGCTCGGCCATCGCCGGGGACTGCGAGCGCAGCACCTGCCCCGGTCCGCGCAGCGACGTCTTGAGCTGGGCATTGCCGGTCTCGTGCTCCCACCGCTGGTGATAAGCCTGCGCCAGCTGCGCCGCGGAGGCCTGCCGCGGGTCGGTGATCGTGGTGACCAGCGCGATCAGCTCATCGTCCCCGTCCCGGTCGGTGACCTCGTACTCGATCACCCGGATATACCGGCCCGCGGCGGGGTCCAGGTCCTCCCCGCGGGCCGCGGCCTCCAGCAGGGTTTCCCGCGTGTTCCCCAGGACCTTCGGGTTGATCAGCACCGACCGCCAGGACCCGTCCGGCAGCAGCTCCAGCACCGGCAGCCCGATATTGGCCTTGACCCGCCACAGCAGCGCCGCCCCGGTATCTGCCGCGGTGCACCAGTCCGCCCAGGAGTAAAACCCCCGGTCCGCGATCAGCAGCCAGCCCGGTTCCAGCTGCGCCAGCAGCGGCCGGGCCAGCGCCTGCTCACCGGTGCCCTTCCCGGCCGCCGACGGCCCGACCGCGGCCAGCACCGCCGCATGCGAGGCGCACTCGGCCACCGTCACCACCCGCGCCTTCGGGAACGCCGACCCGTCCGGGCCGCCCTTAGCCCCGAACACCGCCCGGTTCGCCGCCGTGTCCGGGACATCCCACTCCATCCCGTCCACCGACATCAGCCGCCACGACCCCAAGAACGCCCCCGCCGTGTCCAGATCCGCGACCGGCCGGGCCACCTGCCAGAACAGCTCCGCCATCGGCTCAGCACCCAGCCGCTGCCGGGCCTGGGTGATCCCGCCCGAGGTCGGCACCTCCCAGCCGTCCTCCCAGGCCCCCCACCCCCGCAGCGTCCCCGTCAGCCGGGCCGCGACCTCCTCATAGTCCTCGGCGGCGAACAGCGCCAGCGCCATCACCAGGTAGACCACCACATGCGGCGGCAGCTTCCCCCCGGCCCGCCGCGCGCCCTTCCCGGTCACCGCCACAGCGTCATCGACCGCGTCCCGCGGCACCGCCGCCGCCAGCACCCCCAGCGACATCCAGTCCGTCAGCGAACCCCCGGCCACCACGCCAGTCTGCGTCATGACCCGCGATCATGCCCCGCCCCGGCCACCCACCGCCGCAGAAGCCGCCACAAAACCAAGATCAACTTAAGCTAAGCGGCATTGCACTAGAGGGGGGTGAGTTCCCGGATTCACCTCGTTCCGCCGGGCGGGTTCGCGGATCAGGGGAGTGGCGCGGTTCGGGGCGGGGCATCAGCTGGCCTCCTGCAGAGCGGTGACGACGGCATGGAAGCCGGCGATCTGGGTCGCGGACAGCCGGGCCAGCGCGTCTCGCTCGAGATCCGCGACGGCCGCCCGGACTCGCTCGGCCACCTGCTGGCCCGCCTTGGTCAGCGGCAGCCGGAACGATCGCCGGTCGGTGGGGTCCAGCTCCCGGGTGAGATAGCCGCGGTTCTCCAGCCGGTCCAGGACC
Source organism: uncultured Actinomycetes bacterium (assembly GCA_963787645.1). GTDB lineage: Bacteria > Actinomycetota > Actinomycetes > Streptosporangiales > Streptosporangiaceae > Palsa-504. Next base: position 1,219,820 of record CAWBDS010000002.1, read on the forward strand.
CCGGTCAGCGTGGTGGCCCGGGTGCCGGTCTCGGCGCTGAGCTCGCGGACGTTGAGCGCCCCTCGGCCGGCCAGGTTGGCCAGCGCGTTGATCTCGGCCGCGCCGAGGTTCAGGTCGGCCAGCGCGCTGTTCAGCGCGTGCAGGGTGTGGTGGGTCGTCCGATGCAAAGCAAGTACGATCCCGGTTATTCCATCTTCGGATATCACGAGAATGGATTATACTGTATCGGTGGATCTGGCGCAGCCTGTGATGTGCGCCGCCGGAAACGTGTTGCGGGTCCGGGGGAAACGTGTTGCGGGCACGGGGGAGAATGGGCCCGTGACCGAGCCACGGATGCGCGTGACCGAGCCATGGATGATCGACGAGCTGGCCTATGCCGGGCCCGAGCACCTCGACGCCGCCTTTGTGGCCGGGTACGACCGCAAGCAGGGCTATCCCGACCCGGCCGAAGACCTGGCCATCTTCGAGGCGCACGGCCTGGGCCGAACCTCCGTTGTCCTCGACCTGGGCGCGGGATCCGGGCAGTTCGCGCTGGCCGCGGCGCGGCGTTTCGGGCACGTGACCGCGGTCGACGTCTCGCCGGCCATGAACGCGCTGCTGGCTGAGCGGGCCGCCGCCGGGGGCCTGACCAACCTGGACTGCGTGCGGGCCGGGTTCCTCAGCTACGACCACCCTGGCCCGCCCGCGGACGGCGTGTACACCCGGAACGCACTGCACCAGCTGCCCGACTTCTGGAAGGCGGTGGCGCTGGAGCGCATCGCCCGCACGATGCGGCCCGGCGGCGTGCTCCGGCTGCACGATCTGATCTACGATTTCGCCCCGGCGCAGGCCGCCGAGGTGTTCCAGGGCTGGTTCGGCCACGCTGCGGCCGACCCGGCCGACGGGTACACCGCCGCGGACTACGCCGAGCACATCCGGACCGAGTTCAGCACGTTCCGGTGGTTGCTGGAGCCGATGCTGGCCGCGACCGGGTTCGAGATCGTGACCGCGGAGTTCAGCGGTCGGCTGTACGGCGCCTACACCTGCGTGCGATCGGGGTAGCCCCGCTCAGGCTTCCCGGGTCAGGTCCGCATCGCGCAGCGCGATCCGGCCGGGGCCGGCCAGGAACATGCCGAACACGATGGTGTTGGCGTCATCAGGGATCAGCGCCGTGACCCGGCCACCGGTCCAGTCGCCCGGGCTGGCCATCACCACGTGATCGTCGGGATCGGCCAGGGCGGCATCGGCGGTCAGCGGTCCGCAGATGCCAGGTGACCTGACGACCCGCAGGAACAGCCCGGCCCGGCCGGCGGCGTCCTCGGTGTGGACCTGGCCGCCGAAGACGATGACGGCGCCGCGGTAGTCATCGGCGTAGATCTCCTGGCCCAGGAAGGCAAAGCCCGAGAGCTGCGGCGCGGCCGAGCTGAGCACGCCGGTTCCGTCCTGCGCGGCGCAGGCGTAATCCTGCCAGTGCGATTCCACGGTGTTCTCCATGAAGCTGCCGCCGAGGAACCATCGGTCCAGCCCGTCGGCAAAGGACAGGTTGCGTGGCTCGTACCGGGGATGAGGCTCGGCACTGAGGCTGCGTGCCGTCTGCTCGGGCATGCCGGTGCTCATGGGGACCGCCAGCCGGCTCATCACCGCGTCCGCGACCCGGATGGGCGCGCCCGCCGTGATGGCCACGGCCAGGCCGTCGGGCAGGCGGGCCATGACGGTCCTGGCTCCGGTCGGCCCGGCGAGCTTGATCCGGGCCACGGTCACCTCGGGGCCCAGCTCGTCGATGTCGACCTCGGTCACGCGGGTACCGGCCGCGTTGAGCAGCCGGTCGGTGAGTTCGTCCGCGCTGTGCCCCGGCCCGGTCCGGGTCGGCTCGGCCGGTGTGTCCGATGGCTCGAAGAGCGACTCGAACCGGTGGCTGTCGCGGCCCAGCAGCCAGATCGGCAGGTCCCGGCCGCCCGCGTCGTCGGCGAGCACGATCACGTGCGTCGGGAAGCGGTCTGGCACCGGGCCGAGCGGGATGCGGCGTTCGGCACGCGCGATGCGAACCGTGGTCATGAGCGTCCTCCGGGTGACGGGAACAAGATCTGGGCGATGTTCGGTGATGTAGGCGCGCAGCCGGATCCGGGCCTTGTGCAGGCTGACCCGCGCCGCGCCGGGGGCTTCGGCGATCTGGCCGGGCGGTAGGTCGGCGTAGTAATGCAGGGCCACGGCACGCCGCTGTCCGGCGGGCAAGTCGGCCACGGCCTCACGCAGCGCATCGGCACGGTCCAGGTCGTCGGCTGACGGCAGGCCGACCGCGGAAGCCGGCTGCAGGGGCTCGGGCCAGTCCGGCAGCAGGGTGAGCTGCTCTCGGCGATACAGGTTGCGGCAGACGTTGAGCACGATGCCGGCCAGCCAGCCCGCGAACCGGCCGGGTTCGCGCAGCCGGTCCAGCGCGATGAGCGCCTGCAGGAACGACTCCTGCACGGTGTCGTCCACGTCGCTGGGGTTGGGGCACAACCGCCGGGCCCGGGCGCGGACCGCGGGCTGGTGCCGCTCGACCAGGAGCCGGAAGGCTACCGGGTCACCGTCGCGGGCCAGCCGGACCAGGTCACCGTCGGGGAGCTCTGCGCTATCAGCCATCGGAGTCAGCTGGCTCGGCCCGGGTCAGCTCTGGGTTCTGGAGCCAGATGCGGCCCGGCCCGGACAGGCCGACACCGAACCGGATTATCTCGGCGTCCTGGGGGATCAGCGCCGTGATCTCGTAGCTGGTCCACTGATGCCGGCCGCCCGAGATGGTGACCGCATGATCCTCCCTGGCGCGTCCCACCCGCCACCAGTGCCGCAGGATCTCCAGGCGGAGCCCGGCCTGGGCGGTGAGCCGCTCGGTACGGACGTCACCGCGGAAGACGACCGTGGCGCCGCGGTAATCGTCGGCGAAGATGGCCTGCACCAGAGCGGCGGATCCGCTCGGCCAGGTGATGGCCGAGGAGAGGACGGCGGAATGCCCTTCGGCGGCAGCCGAGTAATCCTGGGACGGTTCCCCCGCCGGGCGGAAGCCGGCGTCGAGATCCCAGCGGCTCAGGCCGTCGGCGAAATCCAGGTTGCGGGGCTCGTAGCGGGGCCGCTGGCCGGACAGCGTGGGCAGCGGCCAGCCGACCGGGCCACGGCCGGGCCCGGTCCGGGCGACGGGCGGCACCCGGTCGAGGAACGGGGTGAGCAGGTCCTCCCCGGGCACCGGTATGGCGAGACGGTCCAGGAGCGCGCTGGCTATCCGGACCGGGGCGCCAACGGCGGCCGCCACGGCCAGGCCCACGTCGAGGTCCGCGGCCACGTCCCGGGTCCCCGCCGCGCCCGCCAGCCGGATCCGGGCCGTGCCCACCTCGGGGCTCAGCTCACTGATCCCCGCGCCGGTCACCTCGATGTCCACCTCGGTCACGTTGGCGCCCACCGCGCCCAGCAGCCGGGCGGTAAGCGCCTGCGGAGCGTCGGCCGTCACGACCTCGCCCGCGGGCCTGCCGGCGCTGTCCAAGAGCTGCGAAAGGTCGCCGCCGCCCGTCATCCAGATCGGCACGGCGCGGTGGTGGGTGTCGTCGGCGAGGACGACCAGGTAGCCGAACGTCTGGAAGCCGCCGTCGGCCAGCTTCCCCGGCCGGGGCTCGGCGTGCGCGATCCGGACGGTAGTCATCAGCGGGGTGTTCACACTCCCTAGTGTCAGCACGCCGCGCGGACGTTACCCGGTTAGCCGGGTGTACAGCTCCAGGTACCGAGCCCGCGTCGCGGCCACGGTCTGCGGCGGGATGGCCGGTCCCGGCGGTCGGCGGTCCCAGTCCAGGCCGGCCGACCAGTCCCGCAGGAACTGCTTGTCCAGCGAGCGCTGCGGGCCGCCCGGCTGCCACTCCGAGGCCAGCCAGAAGCGCGACGAGTCAGGCGTCAGCACCTCGTCGGCCAGCACCGGGCTCCCGTCATCGGCAACACCGAACTCCAGCTTGGTGTCGGCGATGATGATGCCGCGCGAGGCGGCCAGTTCCGCTCCCCGCCGGTAGATCTCCAGCGTGATCCGTTCCAGTTCGGCCGCTACCTCGGCGCCGACCAGCGAGGCCAGCTCGGCCGCGGTCATGGGCTCGTCGTGGCCCGCGGCGGCCTTGGTGGTCGGGGTGAACACCGGCTCCGGCAACCGAGAACCCTCGCCGAAACCGGGAGCCAGCCGCACGCCGGAGATCGTGCCGGTTTCGTTATAGGACACCAGCCCGAGACCGGCCAGGTACCCGCGGGCGATGCACTCCACCGGCAGCATCCGCAGTCTGCGGCACCGGATCGCCCGCCCGGCGAACTCGGCGGGAACGTCGGTGGCGGAGATGACATGGTTGGGGATCACGCCGCTGAGCTGGCCGAACCACCACAGCGAGAGCTGGGTCAGGACCCGGCCCTTGTCCGGCACGGGCGTCGGCAGGACCACGTCGTAGACGCTCACCCGGTCCGAGGCGACCATGATCAGGTCGTCCCCGTCCGCATACAGGTCCCGGACCTTCCCCGAATACACCAGTTCCACGCACGCTCCTCAGGGACGCCAGGGGGCAGCCGATGTGCGGCACAGCGTACTAGGCCCGGTGAGCGTACGATCAGGGCCATGGCGGACCTCGAGGTGCAGTACCTCCAGGTACAGACGACGACCGACTCGCGCGCGGAGGCCATGGAGCTGTCCCGGGCCGCGGTCGAGGCCAGGCTGGCGGCGTGCGCGCAGGTGGCCGGGCCGGTGGCGTCCATGTACTGGTGGGACGGAGGTCTAGAACGCGCCGAGGAGTGGCTCGTGTTGCTCAAGCTTCCGGTCGACCGCTACGACGAACTGGCCGCCTTCCTCACCGAACGGCACAGCTACGACGAACCGGAGATCATCGCCTTGCCCATCGTGACCGGGTTGGCCGCATACCTGACCTGGATGAGGGAGGAAACCCGCCGGACGGACGGAGCGGACCGATGACCAGGCTGGTCGGACCCCGCGGCCTCAGCGTGCTGATCTTCTTCGGGCTCGTCGCGTTGGCCTTGGCCCTGGTCGGCTGGTTCAGCCGGAACACCGGGGTGCCGCCGCTGCCGTCGTTCTCATCGCTGGCCGCCGTTCACGGCTGGATCACCCGATGAGCACGCGCTGGGCCAGCGGCGGCCCGAAGGTCCGGATCAGGTCGCCGCGGCCCTGGACCCCCGAACCCGACCAAAGTCCGGCCGCCGGCCGTCTTTCCCTGGCCGATCGCGCCGCCGCGATCAGCGCGCAGTGGGCGCCGACCGCCGGGCGGATCCTGCTCGGCGTGGTGTTCTTCTGGTTCGGGTACCACGAGCTCGTGCAGCCCGGCGGCTGGACCCAGTACGTGCCCGTGGTCAGCGAGTCCTCGTCGCTGGCCGTGGTGCTGGTGCTGGCGCACGGCTGGGTGCTGTTCGTCACGGCCGTCGCACTGGTGGCGGGCATCGCGCCGCGCGCCGCCGCGGCGCTGGCCAGCGTCCTGCTGCTGGAGATCGTGATCTCGCTGGCCGTTAACGGGCTGGATGCCACCGCGCTGCGCGACGTCGGCGTGCTGGGCCTGGCGGTCTGCCTGACCGGCTGTAAGAACCAGCGCCTGGTCCTTCGCGGCTGAAGCGGCGCAGGACGTGAAGGCCGTCATCTGCGACCGGTCCGGGCCACCGGAAGTCCTCACCGGCCTGCGCCGGCTAGGCGCGCGGCGGCACGTTCCAGGACAGGATGACCGGCTCGCCGTGCTCATGGCCGAGCAGGCTGAGCGTCCCGGTATCCAGGCGGAACAATCGCCCGCCAGCGGGCTCGAGCCGCAGGTAGCGGGCCGTGAGCACGCGTAGCACGTGGCCGTGCGCGACCAGGGCCGCGTCGCCGTCGGCCAGCAGCGGCTCGACCCGGCGCAGCACCCGGTCCACGCGCTCGCCGACCTGCTCTACCGTCTCTCCGGGATGCGCGGCGTCACCGGGGATCACCCCCGCCCGCCACAGGTCCCAGCCGGGCCGCTGTTCCTGGATCTCCCGCGTGGTCAGGCCCTCGTAACCGCCGTAGTCCCACTCCCACAGGTCGCGGTCCGGCTTGGCGTCGGCCAGCCCAGCCAGGTCGGCGGTCTGGACCGCGCGCTGCGCCGGACTGGTGAACACGGCCACGATGTCCCGCTGGACCAGCAGCGGAGCCAGCGCCGCGGCGGCGGCTACGCCGACCGGGGTGAGCGGAACATCCGTCCGCCCCGTGTGCTTGCCCTCCTTGCTCCACTCGGTCTCGCCGTGCCGCAGCAGGATCAGGTCTCCCATGGCTCGTAACATATCGGTCAATGGAAACCACTAACGCTCCAGGTCCGCTGGCCGGCATCCGGGTCCTCGACCTGACCCGCGCGTTGTCCGGCCCGTTTGCCACCATGATCCTCGGCGACCTGGGCGCGGACGTGATCAAGGTCGAGGACGTCTGGCACGGCGACGACACCCGGCGCTGGGGCCCGCCGTTCCAGGGCGACGACGCCGCCTACTTCCTGTCCGTCAACCGGAACAAGCGCGGCCTGTCGGTCAACCTGAAGACCTCCGACGGCCAGGAGATCGTCCAGCGCCTGGCCGGCGAGGCCGACATCGTCGATGGAGAACTTCCGGCCCGGCACCGCGGCCCGCCTGGGCCTGGGCTACGACGAGCTCGCCCAGGTCAACCCCGGTCTGATCTACGCCTCGATCAGCGGCTACGGGCAGACCGGACCCGACGCGGGACGGCCCGGTTACGACGCGGTGGCCCAGGCCGTGTCCGGGATGATGAGCGTCACCGGCGAACCGGGCGGCGAACCGGTGCGCTCGGGCACGTCCTTGGCCGACGTCGGCGCGGGCATGTGGGCGCTGATCGGCATCCTGGCCGCGCTGCACGCCCGGCAGGCCAGCGGACGCGGTCAGCTGATCGACATCTCCCTGCTGGACGGCCAGGTCGCTTGGCTGACCTACGTGGCGGGCAAGTACTTCGCGACCGGCGTGACCCCGGGCCGGTTCGGCAGTGCCCACGAGAGCCTGGCGCCCTATCAGGTGTTCCCGACCGCGGACGAGCCGATCATGGTGGCCGTCGGCAGCGACGGGCTGTGGCGCCGGTTCACCGCGGCCACCGGCCTGGACGACCTGACCGACGACCCGCGCTACGCCACCAACCCGGACCGGGTCCACCACCGCGTCACCCTGATCCCGCGCATCACCCAGGCCCTGGCCGCCCGCGGCTGCGTGGAGTGGACCGACCGGCTCAACGCGGCGGGCGTGCCCGCCGGGCCGGTCAACTCGGTCCCCGCCGCCCTGGCCCAGCCGCAGGTCGCCGCGCGCGAGATGGTGGTCGAAGTGGAACATCCGGTGGCGGGAATGCTCAAGATGCTCGGCACCCCGCTCAAGCTGTCCGGCCAGCCGGCCAGCATCCGCCGTCCGCCCCCGGTGCTGGGCCAGCACACCGACGAGATCCTCGCCGAGGCCGGGTACCCCGCCGAGCGCATCGCCGAACTGCGCGCCGCCGGAGTGATCCGGTTACAAAAGACGTCGCAGGGCGAGCAGGTCCCGGATGCTGGCCTGCACCTTGACCCGGCCCGCCATCCACATGCGGGCGATGTTGGCCGGCGTGGCGGCCAGCGAAACCACATCGTCGCTGTTCGCGGTCAGCCTGATGTCGGCCGGCGGCTCGTCCGGCGCGGCCTCCTTGACCGGCTCGCCGCCGGTATCGGTGATCCTGGTTATGAACGTGATGCCCAGGTCGGTGACGTGGCAGCTGAATGTGCGGTTGCTGAAGAAGCTGGACCGCTCCTGGTCCGGCATCTCGCCCAGTCGGCCGATGAGGGCCTGCAGCGCCTCGCGGCACTCCTCGGCAGTGGCCATGCGCGCCTCGCTCTTGTCGGCATCGGACGGTAGCGTTCAGCCGGAGGGTACAGCACATGACTACTCCTGCCCGAGGGCGAGCATCCGGGAGCTGACGAAGAACCAGGACGAAAATCAAAACTTTGATGCCGAACGGACCGTGGCTCAAGCGCCCGCTACCGGCGACACGCGAGTCGATGACGCCGTGGCCGGCTTGAGCCGCCTGCACGGCCAGCCAGCCGAGGAACACGTAGCCATCCTGGAAGAGCTGCACGGCCGGCTCCGGGACATCCTGGACGAGCTCGCCGAGGGCCCGGGCCCAGCCCTGCGGGGTCTGCGCTTGGCCAGCAGATTCCGCACCGCGTGCCAGGCTCGACGCCGAGCTGGTCAGGCGCGGCCTGGCCCGCTCGCGGGAGCAGGCCGGCGAGCTGGTCGCGGCGGGACTGGTCACGGTGGCCGGGCAGCGGGCGGCCAAGCCGGCCACCCAGGTGGCCAGGGACGCGCCGATCACCGTGACCGAGTCGGGTGAGCCCGGTTACGTGTCACGCGGCGGCCACAAGCTGGCCGGCGCGCTGGAGGCCTTTACCGAGCTCGTCGTCAAAGGCCGGAACGCCCTGGACGCCGGGGCGTCCACCGGGGGGTTCACCGACGTCCTGCTGCGCGGCGGGGCCGCGCACGTGGTGGCGGCGGACGTGGGCTACGGGCAGCTGGCCTGGTCGCTGCGCACCGACCCGCGGGTGACGGTCATGGACCGGCTCAACGTGCGGGCGCTGGGACCGGTGAATCCGGTGCCCGACCTGGTGGTGGCCGACCTGTCCTTCATCTCGCTCACTTTGGTGCTGCCTGCCCTGGTCGCGGTGGCCGCCCCGGACGCGGATTTCATCCTCCTGGTCAAGCCCCAGTTCGAGGTGGGCAAGGGCCGGGTAGGTGCCGGGGGCGTGGTGCGTGATACCACGGACCGTTCGGCATCCATAGAAAAGGTGGCCGGGGCGGCGGCCGAGCTCGGTCTCGGCGTCCGGGGGATTACGGCCAGTCCGCTCCCGGGCCGGCCGGGAACGTGGAATATTTCCTGTGGCTGCGCCGGGGCGCGCCGCCACTCGACTCCGAGCAGCTGACGCGGGCGATCGAGGAGGGACCCACCTAGTGGGACAGCGCACGATGCTGGTCACGGCGCACACCGGGCGAGACAACGCAGTGCGCAGCGCCCGGCTGGTGACCCAGCGGCTGACCGAGGCCGGGATCGCGGTCCGTACGCTCAAGGACGAGCTGAGCTACCCCGGCGCCGAGGAGGTGCCGTCCAGCGACGAGGCGGCCCAGGGCGCCGAGCTGGTCATCGTCCTGGGCGGCGACGGCACCCTGCTGCGCGCTGCCGAGCTGTCCCGCCCGGCGCAGGTGCCGCTGATCGGGGTCAACCTCGGGCACGTCGGGCTTCCTGGCCGAGGCCGAGCCGGACGGGCTGGCCGACCTAGTGGACCGGGTGGTGGCCCGGCAGTACACGGTCGAGGAGCGGATGACCATCGACGTGACCGTGTGCAGCAGCGGCGCGGCCATCATGTCGACCTGGGCGCTCAACGAGGCCACCGTGGAGAAGGCCGCGCGGGAGCGGATGGTCGACGTGATCACCGAAGTCGACGGGCGCCCGCTGTCCCGCTGGGGCTGCGACGGGGTGGTGTGCTCGACCCCGACCGGATCGACCGCCTACGCGTTCTCCGCGGGCGGCCCGGTGGTCTGGCCCGAGGTCGAGGCCCTGCTCATGGTGCCGATCAGCGCGCACGCCCTGTTCGCGCCGCCTATGGTGGTCTCGCCGCGGTCGGTGCTCGCGGTGGAACTGATCGCGGGACACGAAACGTCAGGTGCGGTGTTGTGGTGCGATGGCCGGCGTAAAGTCGATCTGCCGCCCGGAGCCCGGGTGGAGGTCCGCCGGGGTACGCTGCCGGTGCTGCTGGCGCGGCTGCAAGGACCGGGTCCGGCCGGGTTCACGGACCGGCTGGTAGCAAAGTTCGGCCTGCCCGTCGCCGGCTGGCGGGGCCGTACCCGGGAGGATGCTGGCGAGCATGCTTGAGGAAGTCCGCATCAACGGGCTCGGCGTCATCGACGACGCGGTTCTGGAGCTGTCGGCCGGGTTCACCGTGCTGACCGGCGAGACCGGAGCCGGGAAGACCATGGTCGTGACCGCGCTCGGCCTGCTGTTCGGCGGCCGGGCCGATCCGGCCCGGGTCCGGCCCGGCGCGGAGCGGGCCGCGGTAGAGGGGCGGCTGCTGGTCGCCCCGGAGGTGGCCCGGGAGGTCGAAGAGTCCGGGGGAGAGCTGGACGAAGACGGCACCGTACTGGTGCTGAGCCGCTCGGTGTCGGCCGAAGGCCGATCGCGGGCGTTCGCCGGCGGGTGTTCGGTGCCGGTGTCGCTGCTCCAGGTGCTGGCCGACAACCTGGTCGCCGTGCACGGGCAGGCCGACCAGCAGCAGCTGCTCAAGCCGGGCCGGCAGCGGGACGCGCTGGACCGGTTCGGCGGCGCCGAGCTGGCCGCGGTGCTGACCGACTACCGCCGGGTGTTCGCCCGGCACCGGGCCGTCCGCGAGGAGCTGGAGGCGCTGACCCGGGCCGAGCGCGAGCGGGTGGCCGAGGCCGAGACGCTGCGGCTCGGCTTGGCCGAGATCGAAGCGGGCAGCTCCGGTGGCCGGCGAGGACGCGGCGCTGCTGGCCGAGGACGAACGGCTGTCCAACGCCGACGCGCTGCACGCGGCGGCCAGCACGGCCCACGAGGCCCTGGCCGGGGACCCGGCCGCCTCCGCCGTGGACACCTCGGACGCGCTGACGCTGCTCGGGCTGGCCGGGCGAGCCCTGGAGCCGGTCCGGTCGCACGACCCGGTGCTGGCCGGGCTGGCCAGCAGGCTGTCCGAGGCCTCGTACCTGCTGTCCGACCTGGCCGCGGACCTCGCGTCCTACACCGAGTCGCTGGACTCCGACCCGGCCCGGCTGGCCGCGGTGCAGGAGCGGCGGGCCACGCTGGGGCGGCTGGTCCGGGCCTACGGCGGCGCGTCCGGCGACATCGCGGGCGTCCTGGACTGGGCCAAGCAGGCCGTGGCGCGGCTGGCCGAGCTCGAGGGCGACACCGACAAGCTCACCGCGCTGGCCGAGGAGGAGGCCGAGCTGGCCACCCAGGTCGGGTCGCTCGCCGCGGATCTGACCGCGATGCGGTCGGCGGCGGCGGAGCGGTTCGCCGATCGAGGTGACGGCCGAGCTGACCGAGCTGGCCATGCCGCACGCGTCGCTGAGCGCGGTGCTGACCGAGCTGGACGAACCAGGGCCGTTCGGGGCCGACGACGTGGAGATCAGGCTGGCTGCGCATCCGGGCGCGCCGCCGCTGCCGCTGCAGAAGGGCGCCTCCGGCGGCGAGCTGTCCCGGGTCATGCTGGCCATCGAGGTAGTGTTCGCCGGCGCGGACCCGGTGCCTACGTTCGTCTTCGACGAGGTCGACGCGGGCGTGGGCGGCAAGGCCGCGGTCGAGATCGGCCGCCGGCTGGCCCGGCTGGCGCGCTCCGCGCAGGTGATCGTGGTCACCCACCTGCCGCAGGTCGCCGCGTTCGCGGACAACCACCTGGTGGTGGAGAAGTCGGGCGACGGCCTGGTCATCGCCAGCGGCGTTACCCGGCTGGATCAGCTGGGCCGGATCCGGGAACTGTCCCGGATGCTGGCCGGCCTGGAGGACTCCGAATACGGCCAGGCCCACGCCGAGGAGCTGCTGGACATGGCGGCGGACGAAGCGGGACCGCGACTGGCCGTGGGACGACTGAGTGGGGCGGCGTGCATGAGCGGTCAGCACGGCGTGACGGGGGTTCGCCGGCGTCGTCGTCGACCAGGCCCGCGCGCGCAGGCCGGTCGCCGTGGCCGCGCGGCCGGGCTGGTTCAACCGGACGGGCCGGCTGATCTGGATCGGCGCGTACCTGGTCGCCGGGCGTCGTGCTGTTCCTGTGTTACCTGCGGGTCTCCGCTACCCAGGCCATCTCGTCGGACGGCGGGTCCAACGCCCTGGAGGCGTGGGACATGCTGCACGGCAACCTGCTGCTGCACGGCTGGACCGTGACCGACGTCTCGTTCTACACCACCGAGCTGCCCGAGTACATGATCGTGGAGCTGATCCGGGGGGTGAGCCCGGCGCTGGTGCACACCGCGGCCGCGTTCACCTACACGCTGCTGGTCCTGCTGGCCGGCCTGGTGGCCAAGGGCCGAGCGACCGGGCGCGAGGGCGTGCGTCCGGGTGCTGATCGCGTCCGGCATCATGCTGGCGCCGCAGCTCGGCAACTCCGCCTTCACCCTGCTCCTGGTCCCCGACCACGTGGGCACCGGCGTCCCCCTGCTGCTGATCATTCCTGGTGCTGGACCGCGCGCCGCGGCGCTGGTACCTGCCCCCGGTGATCGCGGTGCGATGCTGACCTGGGTGCTGGTCGCCGACCGGCTGGTGATCGCGGCCGCGCTGGTTCCGTCGTGCTGGTGTGCTGCGTCCGGGTGTTCCGGGGCGCGGTCGGGCTGCGCAGGCCACTGGCCGAGCAGTGGCTGGAGGTGTCGCTGGTCGGCGCCGGCGTGGTCGCGCTGGGCGCCGCGCTGCTCGTCAGCTGGCGATCCGGCACCTGGGCGGGTTCGTCCTGCTCGCGGCTGAACACGCACCTGGCCAAGCTCTCCTCGCTCCCCAACAACGTTCCGGCTGACCGGGCAGGGCACTGCTCTGCGCTGTACGGGGCGGACTTCTTCGAACATGCCGTTCGGCCCGCAGATGACCATCGCGCTGCTGCACCTGGCCGGGGTGGCCTGGCCGCGTGGGCGGTGTGCCGCGCGCTGCGGCGGTTCTTCGGCGGCGAAGACCTGATGGTCCAGGTCTGGTCGCGGGCATCCTGGTCAACGTGGCCGTGTTCGCGTTCAGCAGCCTGCCCTATTCGCTGTGGGACGCCCGGAACATGTCCCGCGGTGCTGCCTTCGGCGCCGTACTGGCGGGCCGGTTGCTGGCCGGTGACGTGCTCGGGCAAGGTGCTCCCGGTGCTGGCGGTCACCTGGCCTGTTACACCGCGGCCCTGGGCTTCGACACGGCCCAGCCTTCCGTTCCCGCCACGATCAGCCGCTCGCCGACTGGCTGGTCGCGCACCACCTCACGTACGGCCTGTCCACGTACTTCAAAGCAACATCACCACGCTGGACAGCGGCGGCCGGGTCCATCTGGTCGGCGTGTCCTGGGGCGCGGACAAGTCGGTGCCGCGCATCTACCAGTCCGAGGTCGCCTGGTACGACCCCACGCTGCATTACGCGAACTTCATCGTGAACACTGGCGCCGACAAGCCGAAGGCCCTCATCCCGCCCGGTGACTGGCTGAAGGCCTTCGGTCCGCCGGCCAAGACGTACCAGGACGGCCCCTACACGATCATGGTGTGGAACAAGAACCTGCTCGCCGACCTCGGCCGCCCGGGTGTGCGGGGACCCGGCGACGTCTACCCCCTGAAGTGACCTGATGGACCCGGGACTGCTGTCGCGCACCGGCCAGGCGGTCGCGCTGACCCGGGCCGCGATGAGCCGGCCGCACACCGAGCAGGGCGATCCCGACGCCCAGCGCCGCCTCTGCGAGGGCATGGCGCCGATCCGCCGGCCCCGCCCGAGCCTGCAGGTCCGGACCCGGTTCTTCGACGACCAGGTCCTGGCCGCGGTGTCGGCCGGGATCGGCCAGGTGGTGATCTGCGGGGCCGGGTACGACGACCGGGCGCTGCGCTTCCGGTCGCCCGGCATGCGGTTCTTCGAGCTCGACCATCCCGCCACCCAGACCGACAAGACGCGCCGGCTCCGGGCCATGGGCGCCGATCTGCGGTCCGTGGTGCTGGCCCCGGCCGATTTCCGCACCGACGAGGTAGCCGCGGTGCTGGCCGCCGTCGGGCACGACGTCGCCCGGCCCACGCTGTTCCTGTGCGAAGGACTGCTCATCTACCTCGACCAGGCCGTGATCCGGCGGCTGCTGACCGGGCTGCGGGCCCGGGCCAGCGCCGGTTCCTGCCTGGCCGCCAGTCTGGCCACGCACCCTTCCGGGCTGGACTCAGCGCAGGTCGCGGCCGACCTGAACGCGGGCCGCCGGCACGGCGACACCGAGCCCTGGCTGACCGTGCGGCCGGTCTCCGGGTGGGTGCGGTTGCTCGCCGAGGCAGGCTGGCAGATTGAGCGCCAGGCCGACCCGAGGGCAGGCGGCCCCGCCGAGGGCCGGTCGCTGCTGGTGGTAGCCCGCGCCGGCACGTAGCTTGGAGGTGTGGATCGGCGAATCTTCGGGGTCGAGAACGAGTACGGCGTGACGTGTACCTTCCGGGGGCAGCGGCGGCTGTCGCCCGATGAGGTGGCGCGGTACCTGTTCCGGCGGGTGGTGTCGTGGGGTCGCAGCAGCAACGTGTTCCTGCGCAACGGCGCCCGGCTGTACCTGGATGTGGGCAGCCACCCCGAGTACGCCACCCCCGAATGCGACAACGTCGTGGACCTCGTGGCGCACGATAAGGCGGGGGAGCGGATCTTGGAGGGTCTGCTGGTCGATGCGGACCGGCGGTTGCGGGAGGAGGGTATCGCCGGGGATATCTACCTGTTCAAGAACAACACCGATTCGGCCTGGCAACTCCTACGGCTGCCACGAGAACTACCTGATCCCCCGGCAAGCGGACCTGGGACGCCTCACCGAGATCCTGACGCCGTTCCTGGTTACGCGGCAGGTGATCTGTGGTGCGGGCAAGGTGTTGCAGACGCCGCGGGGGGCGGTGTATTGCGTGTCTCAGCGGGCGGAGCATATCTGGGAGAGTGTGTCGTCGGCGACGACGCGGTCGCGGCCGATTATCAATACCCGCGATGAGCCGCATGCCGATGCGGAGCGGTTCCGGCGGTTGCATGTGATCGTGGGCGATTCGAACATGAGCGAGACCACGACGCTGCTCAAGGTGGGCGCGACCGACCTGGTCCTGCGCATGATCGAGGCCGGCGTGGTGCCACCGGACGTCGCGCTGGACAACCCGATCCGGGCCATCCGCGAGGTCAGCCACGACATGACTGGGCACCGTCGGGTCCGGCTGGCCAACGGGCGCGAGATGAGCGCGCTCGAGATCCAGTACGAGTACCTGAACCGGGCTAAGGCCTTCACCGATTCCCTGGGGCTCGACCCGATCAGCAAGCGGGTGCTGGAGATCTGGGAGCGGGCGCTGGGGGCGATCGAGACCGGGAATCTGGATCTGATCGCGCGGGAGATCGACTGGGTGACCAAGTATCAGCTGATCGAGCGGTACCGGGCCCGGCATGACCTGCCGCTGTCCTCGCCCCGGGTCGCTCAGCTCGACCTGGCCTACCACGACATTCGTCGCGGCCGCGGCCTGTACTACCTGCTCCAGCGCACGGGCGCGGTGGACCGGGTGGTCCGCGACCTGGACATCTACCAGGCCAAGTCGGTGCCGCCGCAGACCACGCGGGCCAGGCTGCGCGGTGAGTTCATCCGCCGGGCGCAGGAGAAGCGCCGCGACTACACGGTGGACTGGGTGCACCTGAAGCTGAACGACCAGGCTCAGCGGACCGTCCTGTGCAAGGACCCGTTCCGCTCGGTCGACGAGCGGGTCGAGCGGCTCATCGCCAGCATCTAATAACGTCAGCCGACCTGGGCGCGGCGGGCGCGCAGGTTGCGGTTCTTGACCCGGTTCCCGCACGAAGCCATATCGCACCAGGCGCCCTGGCGGCTGTGCGAGCGGTCGTAGAACGCCCACCGGCAGTCGGAGTTGCCGCACAGCTTGAGCCGGTCCCAGGTGCCGTCGGCCTGCGCATCGCGGATGATGAGCAGCAGGGCCAGCAGGCCGCCGGCCAGGGTGCGCGCCGGAAGCGCGGGCCCGAGGCCGACCCGGCCGTCCGGCCCGACCTCCAGCACGGGCTGGGCCTGGGCCAGCACCTCCCGTAGCGGCGCCAGATCCTCCGCGGTCAGCGGATCCTGGCCGCCGTTACGGCCGATTAGCGCCCGCATGCTTTCCCGGGTCTCGCGGGCCAGCCGCAGGTCCCCGGTGAACCCCGGTTCGGGCTGGTCCGGGTCCGGGACGCGCAGGCCCGCCTCGGCCAGCCACGCGCGCGCCTGGTCCGCGTGCGCAAACCGGTCGATGCTCAGGTCCCGGTCAAGGGTGTCGACGAACGCTTGCACCCGCAGCAGCGGCATCGGGGCCCGCTTGTCCTCGACGTGGGCGGCCCACGAGGGCACGGTCATTATTCTTTCTCCTCCCGCATGACCCCATAAATATCTTTACAGGTCACGCATGACTAGTATAATCGATTTAGCGGTCACGAAAACATGGGTGGTGATACACGATGCACGTTCTCGTCAACGATGATCAAGGCCGGCTGGCCCTGCGGCGGCTCCGGCCCTGGCAGCGGGTCCTGGCCCACGGCGCGGCCGGGCATCTCGACCAGGCGCTGGCCGCCGGGGCCAGCCCCGAGAGCAGCACCCGCCTGGCGGCCCGGGCCGTGCGGCTGACCTCGACGGAGTTCCGTCGTGACCTGGCCGCGAGCCTGCGCCGGATCCTGGTCGCGGCGGGCGAGCCGGCGCTGCCCGCCCGGGCGCGTGTGCTGCTCGGGGTGGGCCGTCCGGTGCCTGTCCCGCTCCAGGCCAGGTCGATCGGCCAGAACGCGCCGCTGCTCGCCGAGCTAGCCGGACGCCTGCTCGAGCCCGGCCCGGTCCCGGTGCGCGGCGTGGCCATGGTGGCCGAACTGCTGACCGACGGCACCGGCCCGCTGTACCGCGATGCCAGCCCCCGTGACCTGGCCGTCCTGGCCCAGCGCGCGGCGGCCGCGCTGACCTGGTGACGCGAGCTCAGCGGCCCAGGTAGGCGCGCTTGAGATCCTCGTGGCGCAGCAGCTCGGCGGCTGGGCCCTCGAGCACGATCTCCCCGGTGGAGAGCACATAGCCCCGGTCGGCGATGGACAGCGCCATGGTCGCGTTCTGCTCCACCATCAGGACTGAGACACCCGAGGCGTGGATGGTCTTGATGATCTCGAAGTTCTGCTGCACCAGGGCGGGGGACAGGCCCATCGACGGCTCGTCCATCAGCAGCAGGCGGGGACGGGACATCAGGGCCCGGCCCATGGCCACCATCTGCTGCTCACCGCCGGACAGCGTGCCCGCCAGCTGGCCGCGCCGCTCCAGCAGGCGCGGGAACAGCGCGTGGACCTGGTCGAAGTCCTCGCTCAGCGATTCGCCCTTGCGCAGGACCGCGCCCAGCTCCAGGTTCTCGCGCACCGTCAGCTGGCCGAACAGTCGCCGGTTCTCCGGCACGATGGCCAGCCCGGCCGCGATACGCTGCGGCACCGGCCACTGGGTCACGTCCCGCCCGCCGAGCAGCACCCGGCCCGAGCGCGGCCGCACGATGCCCAGGATCGTCTTGAGCGTCGTCGATTTGCCCGACGCGTTCCCGCCCAGCAGGCAGACCAGCTCGCCTGCGCCGACCCGCAGCGAGATCCCTTCCAGGATCCGCATCTGCGCGTAGTACGTGGTCACCTGGTCCAGCTGCAGCAAGGCCTCAGGCTCTGGGGCGCCCGGCGCGCTCATGACTCCTCCGCCAGGGCCTGGGGGTCGCGGCCCAGGTAGGCCTCGACCACCGCGGGATGGTTCGCCACCTGGTCAAAGCCGCCCTCGGCGATCTTGACCCCGTGATCCAGGGCCACCACCCGATCCGAGCAGCCGGCCACCACGTGCATGTCGTGCTCGATGACCAGGATCGCCACCCCCAGCTCGTCGCGCAGCCGTCCGATCAGCTCGGTGACCTCGTGCGTCTCGGCCGGGTTCATCCCGGCGGCGGGCTCGTCGAGCAGCAGCAGCCGGGGCCGGGTGGCCAGGGCCCGGGCGATCTCCAGCCGCCGCCGGTTCGCGTAGGACAGCGAGTAGGCGGGCTGGTCCCAGCGGTATCCCGCGAGCCGCTGGCCGAAGAACGACAGCACCTGGATGGCCTGCTCGCGGACCTCGCGCTCCTCGCGCCGGGCCCGGGGCAGCCGCAGGACGGATTCCCAGGCCAGCGCCTTGGTGTGCCCGTAGGTGGCGGCCATCACGTTCTCCAGCACGGACATGTTCAGGAACAGCCGCAGGCTCTGGAACGTCCGGGCGATGCCGTGCCGGGCGATGACGTGCGGCGCCTGCCCCGCGATCGACGTCCCGGCGAACCGGACGTCACCTGCGCTGGGCTGGTACACGCCGGTGATCACGTTGAACACCGTGCTCTTGCCGGCGCCGTTGGGCCCGATCACGCTGACCACCTCGCGGTCGGCGACCCGCAGGTCCAGTTCGGACAGGGCGCGCAGGCCGCCGAAGGACAGCGAGAGCTGGTCGAGCTCCAGGACGATCTCCGGAGCGTTCGGTTCGACTGCGGCGCTCACGTCAGGACCTCCACGCGGCGCTGCCCGAGCAGTCCCTGCGGGCGAGCGTTCATCATCACAATCAGGATGGCCCCAATCATGAGCTGACGGGTAATCGAGGGCTCCACGACCAGCCGGGTCTCCCACACGAACGAGGCCAGGTAGATGGTCGGGACCAGCAGGATGGTCCGCCACCTGCTGCTGAGCTGGACCAGCGCGATCAGCATGCAGATCAAGATGACGAATCCCCAGTTTCCCGGGGTCTGCGGGTTGGCCGGGACGATGACCCAGTCGCGCAGCGCGCTGGCGATCCAGCCGCCGGACTGCGGGCCGCTCGCCACCCAGCTGGCCGAGATGGCCCGGGCGATGGCGTGCGCCGCGAAGCCGAACGCGATGGTCGCGGCCAGCACCGCGGCCAGCCTGCGCCACGGGCGCAGCTTGGCCAGCAGCGTCAGCAGGATCAGGCCGTAGAACAGGTACGCCGGCTTCGGCCGCGCTGCGCAGCAGGCCGTCATAGGTGATCATGACCACCAGCGCGCCGAGGGCGGCGCCCGCGATGCTGCCCGCGCCGCCCAGGATCAGCCCGGCGTAGATCAGGATCAGGATCGGGGTATCGAAGTCGGTCGGGAACACGCTGGCCTGCTGCGCGGCGTAGATGGTGCCGGCCAGCGCGGCCACCACCGCGCCCGCGGCGAACGCGGCCAGCTTGACCCGGTTGACCGGGATCGTCATCGACGCCGCCGCCAGCGGGTCCTCGCGGACCGCGCGCCAGGCCCGGCCGGTCCGGGAGTTCTCCACCAGGCGCAGCACCGCCATCGTGAGCACCAGCACGATGACCAGCAGGTAGTAGTAGCCGTAGTTGCTGACCAGCTGCCAGCCGAAGGCCTTGATCGGATCGATGCTGGTGATCCCGTTCGGCCCGCCCAGCTTGCTCGGGGCCACGTTGTTGGTGAACTCCACGAACGCCTCGCCGAAGAACAGCGTGACGATGGCCAGGTAGTCACCGATCAGCCGCCGGGACGGCAACCCGACGCCCAGCCCGAGGAACGCCGCGGCGATCATCACGATGGGCAGCGAGAAGTAGGCCGGCAGGTGGATGCCCGTGCTGCCGATCTGGCCCGAGGACAGCAGCGCGAACCCGTACGCACCGAAGCCGAAGAACGCGATGTAGCCGAGGTCGAGCAGTCCGGCCCAGCCCACCACGATGTTCAGCCCGACCGCCAGCAGCGCGATGACCAGCGAGTCGATCCCGACCTGGAGCTGGAAGCCGCCCAGGCCGATGGTCGGCAGCAGCAGCCCGGCCAGCGCGGCCACGGCCAGCCTGGGCCACCAGCCGAGCCGCTCGGTGGCCCGCTGGGCGTCGCCGAGCCACGACGGCAGGTACTCCCGCCGACGGCCCTGCCGGGCGACCCACTCGTCGGCACCGACCTGCGGCCCTGAGGAATCGATGCTCACGCTCTGGTCACACTTTCTGCAGCTGAACCCGGCCCAGCAGGCCGCTCGGCCGGACCAGCATGACGACGATCAGCAGCCCGAACACGATCAGGTTGGTGTAGGTGGAGGAGATGTAGCCGGTGACGAACGATTCGGCCAGCCCGATCAGCAGGCCGCCCAGCATGGCGCCCGGTATCGAGCCGATCCCGCCCACCACGGCCGCGGTGAACGCCTTGAGCCCGGCGATGAATCCGATGGTGTTGGTCACCTGGTTGAACAGCAGCCCCGCCATGATGCCGGCCACCCCGGCCAGCGCCGAGCCGAGGAAGAACGTCGCCGCGATGGTGAAGTTCACGTTGATCCCGAGCATTTCGGCCGCCTCGCGGTCACCGGCCACTGCCCGCATCTGCTTGCCCAGCTTGGTCCGGTTGACCAGCAGCCGCAGCCCGGCCATGAGCGCGAAGGCGATGACCAGGACCATGATCTGCACGCTGTCGATGGTGACCGAGCCGATGCGGATGCCGCTGGACAGCGAGATGAACTCGGCGGTGTTGTAGACCCGGTACTGGGCGCCGAACAGCAGCAGGGCCGCGCTCTCCAGGAAGAACGAGATGCCGATCGCGGTGATCAGCGGCGCGATCCGCGGCGCGTCGCGCAGCGGCCGGTAGGCGAACCGCTCGATGGCCATGCCTAGTCCGCCGACCAGCCCGGCGGCCAGCACGAACATGATCACCAGCAGCAGCGGCACCGGGATGCTCACGTGCGCCGCGCCGCCGAACCACTGGATCACGAAGAAGCCGATGTACGCCCCGACCATGTACAGGTCGCCGTGGGCGAAGTTGAGCAGCTTCAGCACCCCGTAGACCATCGAGAAGCCCAGCGCGACCAGCGAGTAGAGCGCACCGGTGGTGATGCCGTTCACCAGTTCCTGAAAGAAGAAGCTCATCCCGCGCTACTCCCAGCCCGCGTCGATGGGTTCCGCCGCGGGCCGGCCCCTCAAACCTCCGAGGCAGGCCCGCGGCGGGAATCCTGCCCTGGCCTAACTCGGGATCAGCTGGTACTTGCCCGAGGAACTGATCTTGAACAGGAAGAACTTACCGTTGACCAGGTCGCCGTGGGAGTCGAAGGAGATCGGCTGGCCCAGGATCGAGGTAGGCTCGCTGGTCTGCTTGATCGCGTTCAGCACGTTGGCCCGGCTCGGGGTCTGCCCCGCCTTGCACACCGACGCGATGGCCTCGTCGATCACGTGCGTCGCGGCGAACACGGGCGGCCCGAAGGTACCGAACGAACCGTACTTGGACTGGGCGGCCTGAGCGATCGACGCGTCGGCCGGGATCGCGGTGATGTCCGGACCGAACGAGGACACGTACGAGCCGGAGATGGTGAACGTGCCCGGCGAGAACAGGCCGTCGGTGCCGAAGATCACCGCGTTCTTGTGCTCCTGGGCCAGGTCGCGCCCGAACTGCTGGGCGTTGGCGGCGACCTGCCAGGGCAGCACTACCACCGTGTCGGCCGGGGTGACCTTGGCCACCAGCGAGGAGAAGTCGGTGACCTTCTGCGAGACCGACTCGTGGTCGACCTTGATCCCGGCCGCCTGGAAGACCGGCACCATGGCGCTGACCAGGCCGGTCGAGTAGGCCTCCTGGTCATCGACGATCATCAGGGCCTTCGGGTGCAGGTTCTTCACGATGTAGTTCGCGTCCTGCGGGCCCTGCACGCTGTCCTTGGACACCACCCGGAAGAACGTCGGGTACGAGCCGCTGGT
Source organism: uncultured Actinomycetes bacterium (assembly GCA_963787645.1). Classification (GTDB taxonomy): domain Bacteria; phylum Actinomycetota; class Actinomycetes; order Streptosporangiales; family Streptosporangiaceae; genus Palsa-504. The sequence goes on from CAWBDS010000002.1 coordinate 1,241,196, forward strand.
CAGTGCGACGGCCGTCGCCGACCCGGAGATGAAGGCCATCCCGGCCCGGCCCATCGGGCCGCCGATCGCCTCGACCTCCTGGCTGCCCGCTGGGCCGGCCACGGCGACGATGTTCGAGTTCGAGATGAACTGCTGGGTGACCGTCGTGGCCTGCGCAGGCTGAAGCTGCGTGTCGCCCTGCACCAGCGTGATCTTGGTGTTGTTGGCCGCGTTGTCCATGGATACCGCGAGCTCGGCGAAGTGCAGCTGCTCGGTGCCGAGCGGTGCCACCGGCCCGGTGATCGGGCCCTCGAAGCCGACCGAGGCGGTGCAGCTCTTGGTGCTGGCGCTGCTCGATCCGCCGCTCGCGCTGCTCGTGCTGCTACTGGTACTACTGCTGCAACCAGCTACGGCGAGCGAGCCAACCGCCGCCGCGGCCAGGACTAGGCGTCCCTTCACTGGATACGCCTCCATTTCCGGGAATGTCTCACAATATGGTCCCCCATTGAGAACGCACGGGCGTTTCGGCTGATGGCAGGCTGACACATCGCCCACCCGCGGGCGCCCTCCCCAATGGGCCGATTTCGTACCGCTGATCAAATCACCGCCGTTTACGCCAAGGCAAGAGCGATACTGTGAGACACGCTGGCAGTTGTGAATTCGATACCGATCGGGGCGGCGGCGCGTTACCGGCCGAGCGCGGGGAGGGAGCTTCGGTGGCCGAGGTGCTCAGCGCAAGCGTGGACGTGGCCGCGATCCGGGCCCGCTTCTCGTCGCTGCAGCAAGGTTTCGCCTTCTTCGACGCCCCGGGCGGCACCCAGGTACCCGACGAGGTTGGCGACGCCATGGCCCGCGCGCTCCGGGAGGCCAGCGCCAACCTGGGCGCGGGCTACGCCACCAGCATCCGGGTGGGGGAGATCCTGGCCGAGGCGGAGGGCAAGGCGGCCCGGTTCCTCGGCTGCGAGCCGCGGGAAGTGATCTTCGGGCCCAACATGACCACGCTCAACTTCGCGCTGTCCCGGACCGCGGCGCGCGCGTTCAGTCCGGGCGACGAGATCCTGGTCTCGTGCCTGGACCATGACGCGGGCGTGGCGCCCTGGCTGGAGATCGCCCACGACCGTGATCTCGTGGTCCGGCACGTCGAACTGCACGACGACACGACCCTGGACTTCGGCGACCTGGAGCGCAAGCTGGGGCCGCGCACCAAGGTGGTCGCGTTCGCCTGGGCCTCCAACGCGGTCGGCACCATCACCGACGCTCGCCGGGTGTGCGATCTGGCGCACCAGGCCGGGGCGCTGGCCTGGGTGGACGCCGTCCACTACGCGGCGCACGAGCCGATCGACGTCCATCAGATCGACGCCGACGTGCTGATCTGCTCGCCGTACAAGTTCTGCGGGCCGCATCTGGGCATGGCCTACGGCCGGACCGAGGTGATCGAGCGCTGGCGGCCCTACAAGGCCCGCCCGGCGCCCACCAGCCCGCTGGGGCGCAGCTTCGAGACCGGCACGCTGCCCTACGAACTGCTGGCCGGCTTCAACGCCACCATCGACTACCTGGACTCGATCGGCGGCTTCCCCGCGATCGTCCCCTACGAGCGCTCGCTGGGCCAGCGGTTCCTGGACGGCCTGCCCGACTCCGTCAGCGTGTACGGGCGGCCAGGGATGGCGGGCCGCGTGCCGACCTTCCTGGTCAACGTCGAGGGCGTGCCCGCGGCCGACGTGGCCGCCCAGCTGGCCGCCGAGCAGATCGGGGTGTGGGCCCACGACTCGTGGTACTCACTGGGCCTGTACCAGCGTCTGGGCTACCGCGACCAGTCGGTCCGGATCGGCTTCATCCACTACAACTCCCCGGCTGAGGTCGACCGGCTGATCGCCGCGCTGGACGCGACCCGCGCCCGGTAGCCCCGCGGTTACCCGTCCGCGCCGTTCAGGATCGCGGCCAGCGTGCTCAGGTTGATGTTGCCGCCCGAGACCACGCACACCACCGTCCCGGTTCCGGCCCGGCCGCTCAGCGCGGCCGCGGGCGCCAGGGCTCCCGCGCCCTCGGCGATCACCCGGACCCGCTCGGCAAGCGTGCGCACGGCGGCGGCCACCTCGGCCACCGGGATCGACAACGCGCCGTCGACCAGCGGTGCGACCAGCGGCCACATGCTGTCCAGCACCCGGCGGCTGCCCGAGCCGTCCACGAACGAAGGCCGGTAGTCGACCTCGGCCGGCTGCCCGGCGGCCAGCGCGGCGACGACCGCCGCGGCGGTCTCGGGCTCGGCGGTGAACACCTTGGTCCCGGGCCGCAGGGCCTTGACCGCGCTGGCGATGCCGACCGTCAGGCCGCCGCCGCCGTACGGGATGACCACCGCGTCCGGTTCGGGCAGGTCCTCCAGGATCTCCAGGCCGATCGTGCCGTTGCCGGCCATCACCGCGGGGTCCTGGACGGGATGCACGAACAAGCCCTCCACCCCGTCGACGTGACTGGTGACGATGATGTTCCACCATTCGTCGTACGGAACCTTGACCACCCGGCCGCCCAGCCGCTCGATGGCGGCCAGCTTGGCCTCGGGCGCGTGGTCCGGGACCACGATCGTGGCCGGGACACCGATCGTGCGAGCCGCCCACGCCACGCCCTGGGCCATGTTGCCCGCGCTGGCGGTGACCAGTCCCTTGGCCCAGGCCTCGGGCGGAGCCAGCATGACCGCGTTGGTCGCGCCGCGGATCTTGAACGAGTTGATCGGCTGGAGGTTCTCCAGCTTGAGGTAGATCCGCGCCGGGGCGTCCTCGACGTGCAGGGGTACCAGCGGCGTCCGGATCACCGAGCCCGAGATGCGTTCCCGGGCCGCTTCGATGTCCGCCAGCGCGATCATGACTGTGCCTCCTGAGGGGCGGCCAGGCCGGCGACCGCCGCGTTGATCGCGGCCCGTTCCGGCTCGGTGAGCGCGTGCGCCAGGGCCTCGGCCGCCGGGGCCAGGTGCTCAGGGCGGCCGGGGCCGATGACGACCTGGCTCACCCGGTCATCAGCCAGCAGCCAGGCCAGCGCCAGCCCGGCCATGGAGATGCCGCGGCCGGCCGCGATGGCCTCCAGCCGGGCCAGTGCCTCGAAGGTCCGGTCGGTCACCAGTTCCTGGTACGGCTCGGGTCGCTGGGTCATCCGCGAGCCGGCCGGGTAGGCCTGGCCGCTGCGGTACTTACCGGTCAGCCAGCCGCCCGCCAGCGGGCTGAAGGCCAGGTACGCCACACCCCGCTCCGCGCACAGCGGTAGTACTCCGTACTCGTCCTGCCGCGCGAGCAGGGAGTAGCTGTTCTGGACGGCCCGCGGCGCCCCGGCCGCCAGCGCCGCGGCCAGTTGGGGCGCGTCGAAGTTGCTGACCCCGTAGGCCGCGATCAGGCCGTCGGCCTGGGCCGCGGCGAAGGCCCCGAGGGTTTCGGCCAGCGGGACGTCCGGGTCGTAGTCGTGGGCCAGGTACAGGTCGACCTGGTCGACGCCCAGCCGGTCCAGGCTCGCGCGGAGGTGGCGGGCGATCCGGCCGGGCGCCAGGCCGTGGTCGGCGCCGTCGTGCATCGGATTGAACGTCTTGGTGGTGAGCCGGGGCCGGAGCCCGCGCGATCGCATCCAGCGGCCGATGGCCTGCTCGCTGCGGCCGCCGCCGTAGGCGTCGGCCGTGTCGAAGTGCGTGATGCCGGACGCCCAGGCCGCGTCCATCAGCTCGAACGCCTGGTCCTGGGTCAGCCCCTGACCGAAGAACGCCGGCGCCGAGCCGATCCCGCCGAAGTTTCCGCAGCCCAGCGCGATCCGCGCCACGGCGAGTCCCGGCATGACACCTCCTGTAACAGTTGCTCCGGGAAGTCTGTCACAGGCTCGTGCCGGGGCGCCTTACCCGGCCGGCCGGCCGGCGACCTGGTAGACGGCCTGCCGGACCAGGGAGGGGAGTGGTTCGGTGCCCTTGGTGACGGTCCAGTAGCTCACGGCCGCCCGGGCGGCGCTGAACGCCGCGGCGGCCAGCACCCGGGGGAACAGGTCGTGCTGCACGTCGGTGCCGGTCCGCTCGGCAATGACCCCGGCCAGCGGCAACTCGGCCTCGACCAGCGTCTTGAGGAACTCGCCGCGCAGCGCGGGTGAGGACGTCACCAGCTCGATGCGCTCGATGTGGTGCCGGTCCAGCGCGGCCGCCTTCTGGTACTGCTCGGCGAACACCTCGGCCAGCGCGTCGGGCAGCGGCTCGCCGGCCGGGCGCTCCCGCAGCGCCTCGACGATCCGGGCCGAGCGCTCGCCGTTCAGCGACGCGATCGCCTCCTCCTTGCAGGAGAAGTAGTTGGTGAACGTGCGGCGGGAGACGTTCACCGCGTCGGTGATGTCCTCCACCCGGACGTTCTCCAGGCCGCGCTCGACGGCCAGCCGCAGGGCGGTCTGGGCCAGCGCCTCGCGGGTGGCCAGCTTCTTGCGCTCCCGCAGGCCGGCGCCGACGTTTGCCCCTCACTCATGGCTCCACCGTATGGCGGGTTTTCTCGGTGGGCAAGATTTCTCATTGAGAAAGATTTAACTGGACGTCCTGGCGGGCTAGCGTTGGGGGATGGCAGATATCCTCGCGGTCGCCCGCAAGCTGGCCGACGAGGTGCTGTTCCCCGACGCGATGCGGGTGGACCGGCTGGACGTGCTGCCGGCCGCGCACCTGGACGCGTTCGCGGCGGCGGGCCTGTATGGCGCGCCGGTACCGGTCGACGCGGGCGGGCTCGGGCTGGACCTGCGGCAGGTCGGGGACGTGGTGGAGGAACTGGCCGGCGGCTGCCTGGCCGCCGCGTTCGTGTTGATCCAGCACTTCCGGCTGGTCATGTCGCTGGCCGCCGACGGCGCTCCGGCGGCGATGCGGGACCGGTGGCTGGCCTCGGCCTGCCAGGGCCGGATCCGGGCCGGGATCGCGCTCACCGGCCTGATCCCGGGTGCGCCGCAGCTGCGCGCCGAGCCCGCCGCGGGCGGCTGGCGACTGGACGGGACGGCCCCCTGGGTGACCGGCTGGGGCCTGATCGACCTGATCCAGGTGGTGGCGCGCGGGCCGGACGACACCGTGGTGACCCTGGTCATGGACGCCGTCGGCCAGCCCGGGCTGACCGTGACCCGTGAGCGGCTGTCCGCCGTCGACGCGAGCGTCACGGTCCGGCTCGGCTTCGACGGCGTGCTGATCGCGCCGGACCGGCTGATCGACCAGGTGCCGTTCGATCCGGCGGTCAGCGTGCAGCCAGCCGGGTTGCGGCTCAACGGCTCGCTGGCCCTGGGCCTGGCCCGCCGGTGCGGCCGGCTCCTCGGACCCACCGCACTGGACGACGAGCTGGCCGCGCGCCGGGAACAGCTCGACGCCGCCCTCCAGGCCGGCCCCGGGCCGATGGCCGAGGCCCGCGCGGCCGCAGCGAAACTAGCCCTGCGCGCGGCGGCGGCGCTGGCCGTCCGGGACGGTGGCCACGCGGTCGGCGTCGACCAGCATCCGCAGCGGCTGGCCCGCGAGGCGGTGTTCCTGCTGGTGTTCGGGTCGCGGCCCGCAATCAAGACCGCGCTGCTGCAGCAGCTCGGTGCTGTCCCCTCCGGGTCTGCCTGATCGTCATCAGGGCGACCTCATCGACACAGAAGGAGAGGACCTGCGATGACGATGGCCCGGCTGCTGGTCCTGTGGGACACCCCACGGGATCCGGAACTCTTCGAGCGCCACTACCGGGAAGTGCACATTCCCCTGGTCAAGGAGCTTCCCGGGGTCCGGCGCTACACCTTGAGCCGTGGTACGGCGCTGCTTCGCGGCGGTGACCCGTACTACCGGATCGCCGAAGTCGACTTCGAGGACCTGGCCGCGCTCCGGCAGGCGTTCGCCTCGGCCGAGGGCCAGGCCGCCGCGGCCGACGTGAACACGTTGTCCGCGACCGCGGGCGCCGGCGTGCACAGCATGATCTACGAGCTGGAAGAGCTGTTATGCCGCCTGTTCGGTAATGATCTGCGCCAGCCGGGCCGGGGCCCGCAGCGGGAGCAGGTGGTCCGCTCCGGGAACCAGGACGTGGCCGCAGCCGGGAATCCGCGCCGCGATCGCGTCCGCGCACTCGGCGACCATCGGGTATTCGCGGTCGCCCCGGACCACCACCGCGGGGGCCCGCACCTGGGCCAGCCGCTCGTAGACGGGCGGATCCGGCTGCCCCAGCTCACCGACGTCGAAGAACCCGGCCACGGCGGCGCTGATCTGGGCCCGCGCCGCGTCGTCATCGCCCGCCGCGGCCCACGTTCGCAGGCCCAGCCCGACCAGCCCATCCCGGTCGCCCGCCGAGTACAACCGGACGAACTCGGCGACGTAGGGATCATCCTGCGGCCAGGGATAATCCGGCGCCCCCGGAGCCACCAGGGCCAGCGACGCGACACGTTCCGGATCGGACAGGGCCAGGCTGAGCGCGGTCCCGCCGCCGCCGCTGTGACCGACGATGACCGCGGACGGCGCGGCAACGTGGTCCAGGACAGCCCGCAGGTCATCCAGCCGGGTGAAGGACTGCCCGGGAGCAGGCGAGCGGCCGAAGCCGCGGTCGTCGTACCTGATCACCCGGTAGCGGCCGGCCAGCGCCGCGATCAGCGGCGACCAGATGCTCGCGATGCCCCAGCCCGGGTTGACCAGCACCAGGGGTGTTCCGCCGCCCCCGGTGTCTTCGGCCCATAGCTGGCCGCCGTCGACCGGCACCATCAGCTCCACCCGGGCCAACCTATCCCGCTGGTCAGCCCGGGGATCCGCCGGCCACCTCGTATGACCACAGCTCGCTGCTGATCCCGACCGCGGGCTGCGCAGGGCCGCCGGCTCGCTCGGCGGCGGAGTGGTGCCCGTGCCCGAACGCGGGGGAGCGCATCCAGGCCTGGAATGCCTCCTCGTCTCGCCATCGGGTCACCACCAGCCACGTGGTCCGCTCATCGGTGGTGGGTGGGCTTGAGCAGCTCGAACCGTTGCCTTCTGATGAGCAAACGTGAGTCTGCTGGTTCATCGGGCAGCCTCGCCTTGCGGTGAGGCGGTCCCCGTCTTGCCCGGCGGCTGCCGGCGCGGGGTTGACGTTTCACGGCCTCCTGCGTTGCCTGCTTGCGCAGGTTCGGTCTCACGGGTGGCTCCGCGTCCTGCCGCCGGGCCACTCCCGGCGGGACTCTGTTCACCCGGGCAGGGTTCGCCGAGTCGGGCGAGGTTGATCGCGGCGTTGAGGTCACGGTCGATCTCCAGGCCGCAGTGGTCGCACGCGTAGGTCCGGTCGGCCAGGGTCAGGTTTGGCTTTCGCCTGCCGCAGGCCGAACAGAGCTTGCTTGACGGGTAGTAACGTCCGGCTTCCACGAGGGTGGAGCCGTACCAGGTGCATTTGTAGCCGAGCATGCGCCTGACCTCGGCGAGGGCGGCGTCGGCGAGGGCGCGGTTCAGGCCGCGCTTGCGGGCGCCGCCGGCCGCGCGCATCCCGGAGGCGTTCAGCGTCTCCACCGTGATGACCTGGTGCTGTTGCGCCAGGGACGTGGTCGCCTTGTGCAGCGCGTCGCGGCGCACGGCGGCGGCGTGCGCGTGGACGCGGCCGATGCGCCGGCTCGTCCTGGCCCAGCGTTTCGACGCCAGCCTGCGGGCCTGGGTGTCCGGGTCCCAGGGGCCCTGCTGGCGGCCAGCCCGGCGCTGCAGCGCCCGCAGCCGGGCCTGGGCGGCGGCCAGGGACTTCGGGGCCGGGACCCGCCCGGTCTCCCGCCCGTCCGGGGCAGCGACCACCAGCAGCGAGCCGGCTTTCACCCCGGCGTCGACGCCCACCGCCGGCACGCCCGCGCCGACATGTCCAGGGACGCTCACCAAGCGCCGGACGATGACCTGGAATGAGCAGAACCACCGCCCGGACGAGTCCTCGGACACGGTCGCGGACAGGATCCGCGCGGTCCCGGCCTCGATGCGCCGGACGAGCTTCCGGGTGGACTCATGAGTCCGGATCGTGCCCACCCTTGGCAGGGTAACGTGGTGCCGGTCAGCCTCCACCCGGATCGTCCCGGTCGTGAACCGCACCGACCGGCGGGAACGGGCCGACTTGAACTTCGGGAAGCCGATCGCCTTCCCGGCCCGTTCCCCTTTGCGGGACTCCCTCCACGCATCCAGCCCCCGGGCCAGGGCGTCCAGCCCCGTGTTGTACGCCTCCTTTGAGTTCTCAGCCCACCACGGGGCGACCTCGTCCTTGCGGCGGTTCCACTGCTTGCGCAGCCCCGCCAGCGACCAGCTCAGCGACGGCGTCAGGCCGGCCTCGGCGATGCCGTAGGAGCGCTCCGCGGCTCGCTGGCCCATCACCGCTTTCACCAGGCCGAGCATCGCGTTATGTGCCTTGCGCACGGCTCCGCAGTGCGACCGGAACGCCCGCTGCTGAACCGGAGCGGGATCAAGGGCGTACCGGTATGCCTGCGCCGTCCAGCCCTCCGGGACCTCGAACTTACCCACCGGCTTCTGCCGCCTCGTGCCCGGCGGCGGTCACCGCGCGCATCGCGCGGTTCCGCGCGCCGCGCCGCCCGTACAGGCGGGCGCACATGAACGTGAGGACCTCGATCATGTCCCGCACCAGGTCACCGGTGGTCTCCCCGGGATCGGCGACGACGATCTTACGGCCGTGCGCGGCGAATGCCGCTTCGAGGTGCTCGACCCCGAACCTGGCCAGCCGGTCCCGGTACTCCACCACCACCACCCTCGCAGACGGGTCCGACAAGATCCGCCGCAGCTTCGGCCGCTTCCCGTCCAGCCCCGAGCCGACCTCGGTCACCACCTCGCCGACCGCATGCCGGTTCCCTGTGGCCCACCCCGTGAGCCGGGCCACCTGACGGTCCAGGTCACGGCGCTGATCGTGCGAGAACACCCGCGCGTACACCACCACCCGGCCGCACTCATCAGCCGGGACGGCGTCCACCCAGGTCGTGCCCGATTCCAGGCGGCGCGCGGGCGCCGGCAGCCGGTCCTCCCCGAACCACCGGTACGCGGTCTGCGGATGCACGCCGTTCGCACGCGCCCACTCAGCCAGCTTCACACACTTATTAAAACATAGATTCGATCACATTGCTCGCGAAATGCCGAGCAGTTCAGCCCCCCACGAACCCGTCCTGGTTGTCCACTGCCCCGGCCCGCGCGGCAAAACCTGCGAGCGAGCTCGTCACCACTGTCGGCGGGCACGGTGATCGCGTTGATCCTCACTACTGTCACGGGTTTTAATATATCGGCCCAGGTCAGACCTCAGAGACGGCCGAAGGGATGCCCGACCGACCTTGGGAACATCCCCTTCAGAAGCGCAGGCGAGGAACCTAGAGGTTCAGCGGCCTACCGGTCAGCCCGCTTACAGGCTGACCCTCGACCCTGACCCGGCAGTCCGGACACTTTAGCTGGAAGTGGACGGTCGCGAACAGCTTCTTCTCGACCTCCTCTGGGTCGAAGTACGCCGGTCGTCCGCACTCGGTCTGAGTTCGCACAGTGCCATTGTCGTCGCGCACGACTGCATGAAGGCATACAAGCTGCGGCTGATAGGTCACCGCCATCGACCCTCGGCACTCGTTGCTCGGGACCGACCTGTTCTCGGGGAAAGCTACATAATCCATGGTCCGATGGTGCCAGGAATCACTGACCGGAGTCGCGCAGACACGCAGAACCCCCGCACCAGACGGAGCCTGGCACGAGGGGGGCCTGGCGAGGATTAGCGGTTCTTCAGCTGGTCTGCGAACCTACGCCATGCGTCCGCGCTGAACGCCAGCTTCGGGCCCGTGGTGTCCTTGCTGTCGCGTACGAGGACGCGTCCAGACTGGTTGGCCAGCTCGATGCAGTTTCCTGATGATGAGTAACTCGACTTCACCCACCTGAATCCTGCGTTATCCATCGTATTCACCTCGAATCGCGGTGATGAAGCGCGCAGATTCCGCTGGTGACAGCGCGTCCGCGCGTAGCAAGTCGAACAGCAAGATCAGCTTAGCCACCTCGGGCGGCGCCTCGATGATGCTGCCCGCTTCGTAGCCTTCTGCGTAGCCGACCGGCCCGGCATCGGGCAACTCGAATACCGTCATCGGCCCGTCGCATCCCGGGCAATCGCTGGTGCTGAACGGCCACACCTGAACGCGGATGTTCGGGCGCTGGGCCAGCTCTAGCAAGTGGTCTAGCTGGCCCTGCATCACCGAGGGCCCGCCGAATCGGGCGCGCAGCGCGGACTCCGCGATGACGAACCAGCAGAACGGCGGATGCTCACGGTCGAGTACTTGTTTCCGCTCCATCCGCGCGCTGAGAAGGCGTTCGGTCACGTCATCTGCGATGCCCGGTTTACCAGCCCGGATCAGCGCCCGCGCGTAATCCTCGGCCTGGAGCAGGCCTGTGATGTTGCGGTTGTCCCAGTTGTGGATACGTGACGCCTGTTCCTCGAAGTGCACGAACGGAGCGAACCACGGCGGGTGCGCTTCCTTGGTGATCCGCGCGTGAAGACGCACGAACGTACCAGGCATGTTCAGCGCCTCATCGGCCTTCTTGGCGAATTCGAGCGTAGGCGTGCGGTCCATCCTCTCCACACTGGAGAGGTGGCTGCCGCTGTAACCCATCCGCGTGCCCAAATCGGCCTGAGAGAGCCCGTGACGCTCACGCCACGCCCTTAGCTCGTCCGCGAAGTTCTCCACGGCGGTTGATATCGGTTGCTCAGTAGTCACTCGGATCTCCGCAGGCTCGCCCCGGATTACTCACGCCACCCGCTGAATCGCTCAATCCCAGCGGGCGTGCTGGTGTACTACTACCATGTCCTCTGCCAGATGATCTTGCCCGATCCGGCGCTCTGGGCAGGTCGTGGGCAATCTTCAATGGCAAGTGCGTTTGAGCCGGGGCTCGGGTTTCCGTTGAGAGGCGTCCGGGAGGTGGCGTTTGTCATTGAAGATTGCCCGGATCACGGTTTTACCGGGCGTGCGTAAGGCTGCTGATGGCCTCGGCGATCACCTCGGGGTGGCCGGCTGCCTGGAATAGCGCGTGGGGGTTCGCCTCGATGGCGTCGCGACGGTTTGCCTCGATGATCGTCTCGGTTCTTCGCCGCCATGCGCGCTGCGCGCCGTCCCGGAGTCGGCTCGGCTGCGGTGCCAGGCCGGCGATGGCTTGTTGTGTCTGGGTCTCGGCGAGGATCATCTGCTCGGGTGAGTACTGGCGCGCGGCGTGACGCGCCCGTTTCTCGGCCTTGAGGATGTCCGGGCACCGGCTGATGTCGAGCTGCGGCAGCCCGGCGGCCGGCAGCCAGATTCCGTGCCGGAGGCAGATCCGGTGGTGCGCGGGCAGATGGACCGGGATCGGGCCTGGGATCCGGCGTGCCAGCGTGCAGCGCTGGCACGCGTCGGCGGCCCGGTAGGGCCGGTCCGCTGCGGCACCGAACGCGGGCAGCGCGCTGGTCAGTGCTTGCGCGGTCGCGCCGCTGACCGTGGCGAGGTGCGCGAGCGCGTCCCGGGTCCAAGGTGCCAGCTGCTCAGGTTGCCACCGGTCGTCGTGCCATCGGATCTTGACACGGAACCAGGCGGGCAGCACCTCAAGGAGGATCCCGGTCTGGAGATGGTTGACGGCGCTGAGCCGGCCAAGGAACGAGGCCAGCGTCTCCCCGGCGATCGGGGAGAGCGGAAACGGCAGCGGCGGCGCCGGGCGTGCGCCTTTGGCCGGGTTGACCGGGGCGTACCCGCTGAACCTGGCGATATGGCAGTCCGGGCAGGGGTGCGGCCGGATTGCGTGACGTTCCAGTGCCCGGTAGAACGACCTCCTGCTGCCGCGGAAGCCGAGAACGGCCACCTCGGCCAGCAGGGCGGCGGACCGCAGATGCGGGTCATCGGCCAGGCGCCGCCGGCAGTAGGCCGTGAATCCCTCGAACTCGTCGGCTCGCTGCGCTGGCTCCCCCGGGATCTTGCGCCCGTGCACGTAGTCGCTGACTGTGCCGGCACTGTGCCCGAAGGTCTTCGCGATCACCCGGATCGGCGTGCCTGCGGCATGCTCGGCCAGCAGCAGCTCGGCCCGCTCGCGCGGCAGCATGTTCGTCACGGTTTGCGGGGCTGCCTTTTGGCGACCGGTGTCTGCGCGGTCATGTCGACGGCGATCGTTTCGAGGCTTTTCCGGGTGATCTTCTCGGTCCCGTCGATGATCGCCTGGTTCGCGGCGTCCCGGACCAGCCAGAGCAGGCTGCCGATCACGCCCCGGGTCCGGCGGTGCAGGTAGTCGGCGAGCTTGACCAGTTCTCCGCCGCGGTGCCGGTAGAGCCGCAGGCTGCTGTCCAGCGCCGCGACGAGCGTGACCCATTCTTGGCCGGGCGGGAACGCGCTGGTCGGGATCAGGGTGAACCGTCCGGCGACCTGGTCGCCGCGGGGCCGGCTAGCAGCGCTCCGCGGTCCAGCCCGATGCCCGCGTAAACGAAGGTGGCGGGCAGCCGTTCGGAGAAGTATTTCAGCGTGTCGGACGCCTCGGCGCCTGCGCGGGTGCCCATGTCCAGGTTGTGCAGCTCGTCGACGAGGATCAGCGCGACGCGGGCGTCCAGGCAGACCCCGCAGACCGGCTCGATTACATCGGTGATGTTCGCCCGCCGGGAGACGGGCAGGCCGAGGAACCGGGCGAGCTCCATCGCGATCATTTTCCCGGTGGCGGCCGGCGGCACCGTGATGTAGATGACCGGGATCTCGTCCCGGGCGCGGGGATACCGGCGCCGGTGCATCACCTCGGCGGTCTTCCCTAGCTGGGTGATTGCGGTAGTCTTCCCGGTCCGGGCGGCCCCGGACACCATCAGGCCGGACCGCCCGTAGAAGGCGGCGCGGTTCATCCGGATCAGGTCACCGCCGCGTTTCACGATCCGCTCGATCGCCGGTGTCTGGACCACCACTAGCCGCGAGTGATGTTCCAGGCGTTCCTCGTCGTGGGTGCCACGTTTGTCCTTGTCCAGTGCGAGCCACCCGGCCTGGGTGACCAGGTCCGGGATCGAGGGGAGCTCGGCGACGAAATGCCGCCATCCTGGCAGTGTGGTCAGCTGGACAGCCGGGTCGATCCGGCCCCGGGCTGGGGTCACCACCATTTCTCGGCTTCCCGGAACGGGTCGAAGATCGGCATCGGGACGATCCCTGTGCCCGTCCCGGCCTGGTCCCGGTCCTCGTCATCGGGTTCGTGCTGGTCTTCGGCTATGCCCGGCGGCCCGGGGTCAGCGAGGCTGCTGCGGACGGCCGCGGTCCGGGCGGCGACGCGACGGTCCCGCGTGCTCAGCCGGTCCGGGCCGCCAGGGCCGTGCCCGGCGCGGGTGAGCAGGTCCTCGACGGCGTTGGCGAGCTCAGCCTCACTCGCGCGCGGCATCTGCTTGCGGGCGTGGTCCCAGGCCAGTTCCCCGAACGGGGCCGCGACCCGGTGCAGCTGAGTCCAGAACACGGTGATCCAGCCGCCGTCCCAGTGATCGCGGACCCAGATCCGGGACACGTCATAGGGGTCGTAGTGGACCTCCCACTGGCCGTCGCGGGCGGCCACCCCGGAATGCTGCAACCGGAACCGGTTGAGCTCGGGGCCGTCATAAACCCGCCGGCTCAGCTTTATCCCGTAGGCGTTGATGACCCGCCAGCACGCGGGAAGCAGCTCGAACGTGGTTGTCGGCGGACAGCGCCAGCGGCAGGTACCCGGCGGTCTCCACCAGCGCGGCATATTTCTCGTTCGGGGTGAACTCGCGGCCCGGCAGCAGCGGATCCCGCAGGCCGTCATGCGGCCGGTTCTGCCAGCACGCGATGATCCACTGATCGAGGAGGTCCTGCAGCTCGGGCAACGGCCAGACCGCGGCGTCCTCAGCGCGCCGCCCGCGATATTCGGGGCTGCGGCCCGTATATCCGGCCACGTACTGGGCAAACAGCGAGGCTACCGAACCCAGGGTTCGCTCGATGTGCGGTTTATCGGTCCCGGTCGCCTTGCGGGCCGGCTGCACGTTGATGCCGAGGAACTCGCATGAGGCCATAAACGACGCCGACACGAACACCTTGCCGTGGTCGACCACGATTGTGGACGGGATGATAACCGGGCGGGCGGCGGCGTGCAGAAGACGCTCGTCGATACCCAGCAGCCGCCGGAACGGCAGCGCCGATTCCGCCATCGCCATGGCCTGCGGCCAGCCCGGCCGCATGGGCTCCGGGGTGACCGTCCGCGCGAGCAGCACGCTTGCGTCGGGGGCCTTGGTGGTCGGCCGCAGCACCGCGGCGGTCACCGTCCGCGTCGCGACGTCGACCAGCGCGGTGAGCTCGACCCGTCCGACCACGCCGTCGCCCAAGCGGACCAGCACATCCAGCGGCGTTGAGTCGATCTCCATGAGCTCTCCGGGCGCGTTCGCCTCCCGGCGGCCGAACGGCCCGTCCGGGCGGGCTGCAAGCGAGCGGCGGGTCCTGGCCGATCCGGTCGCGTGCTTGCCCGCCTGCAGCCGGCCAAACAGGCGGTAGAGAGTCCGTTCAGACGGCATCCCAGGCAGGGCCCGCTCACCCGATGCCGCCAGGATCTGCCGGGTCCGCCGGAGCACGAATGCCGCGGTCCGCGTCGAATCCTCGGCCGTCTCGGTGATCGCCTGCCGCATCGCGTCGGCCACCGCGGGATCGGCCCGCCCATGCGGGGGAAGACGCTTGCCGACGCGGTGGTCGACCATGCCGAGCAGCCCGCGTTGCTGATAACGGCGCCGCCGCTGCTTGACGGCGCTGGCGGTCACCGGGAACCCGGCCGCGGTCAGCTCGCCGGCCTTGGCCTGCTCCCGGCGGGTCAGCGAGACCGCCGACGGATCATATTCCGGCCGCGGAAGGGTACCCGGCTCAGCGTCCGGCGGGACCCCGCGCAGCACCTCGACGATATGCCGCTGCCACCACAACGCCCGCGCGACCGTCTCCTCGGGCAGGTCGTTCAGCAGCGCCGCTTCGGGAACCGGAACCCGCGGCCGGGTGTCCAGCAGCGCGAACCCGCCCGCGGACACCAACTCCGCCATGGCGATGCCGACAATCTGCCCGTCACGGTCAGCCAGGCCGATCATCGTGCCCGAGACCGAGATCACCGTGCGGGCGCGGCCGGCGAACTCGACCCGGTCGCCGATGCCGAGCTCACCCGGTCGCCGCACCGCCCTCACCGGGAACCGCCCGAGCCAGGGCCGACCAGGCTGCCGCCGGTCAGCCGGGCCGCCAGGTCCGCCGTGAGGATATGCCGCCACAGCAGGTGGAACAGCACAGGGAGAACCGCGATCGGATCGCCGGCCTCGGCCGCGCCGGGAATCAGCGGAACCGGCCCGGTGAAGACGTCGATCAATCTTGCGGCCACATCTCCGGCACCGAAACGCGGATGCCGGTAACGGGACAGCCAGGTCACGTTCGCGGTCAGCACCGGATCAAGGGCGCCCAGCCGGCGGAAACGCCAGCCGGCCAGCCGGCACGCAGCCTCGGTCGCTGCGAACGCCTCCGCGTCCCGCGGCTCGATACGGTCGTCCGGCCGCACGTCGATAACCACCGCCGTATCGTCGGCCCTGCGGGCGAACAGATCCGGCGCATGCCGCCGCCGCTTACCCCGGGCATCAGTCCACGACAGCCAGAACGGCTGCGCCGCGATCGCGACGGTCTCCGGATCGAAATCGAGCAGCATGACATGGTCCCGCTCCAGCCAGGACTCATAACCCACGTGAGCACCGGTCGTCGACGACCACCAGAACCCCGGCAGATGCCGCTGACCCCTCGACCAACGGAACCGGCGCACCGCCATCCCGTCCTCGAACCGGACCTCCGCGCACGCAGCCAGCGGCGCCCGCCGCTCCGCACCGCCACCGTCAATGAACGCCAGCTCGAATCCGGAACCAACGGGCTCCAACCGCCCGGCCGCTCCCGCCAAAACGGACACCACATAAGAGATGATCCCGAACCGGGCAGACTACGGTGGCAAGACACGCCGGACGAGCACGATTCAATGTCAATGGGCAAGATCATTTGTCAAAGGACACTACCCACGCTAGTCCTGGGCTGACAGCCTGGCTACGGGACCAGCGTGTCAGGCGAAATGCGCTCCCTGGCGCGCTGAGTCCCAGCCAGACGCCAGATGATTACCGTGAGGACGCCTCCCGATGCCAGCCGATGCCGCGAACGTCAACCAGCCGAAGCACCCTCTGGCCCAGCCCACTACGTTCGAGTTGCGTGACTTCCGGCGTGAGCTTGAACGTGCTATCGCGTTCTTTGACAGGCAGACTCCTGTGCCCCCGGCCCGACGCCGGTTGCAAGCCAGGCTTGATGAAGTGCTGACCGAAGAATCCGACCGGCATGCGATGCAGCAGTCGGGGCGGAGAGGTCCGGTAGGCCTGTGACTTCCATTCCGCCCGACAATCTCACCGAGACGGTGTTCAAGGCGTTGTACCCAGAAGTCGGGCTTGTCACGGTCGGCGCAACTTACATCGCCTACCCGCCACCTTCCCGGTCGTCCGTTAATGTTTATCGCTGAAAGCTTGGGCGTGATTGCCCAGCAGATTTCGGACATCGAAGACGTGGATATTGCCGACCTGGCCGAGGACGCTACAGATCTACTTCCGCGTCGAAATCATCCGTAAATCCCGAAGTCATTATGCCCAATTCCTTACGTTCGCGCTTCTCCTCTTCGATCTCGGAAAGGACCATCTCGGGATCTAGCTCACCGAACTTCTCCTGATAGGCGATTGCAGCCGCCTCGGCCTCTTCCAGATCTCCGCGCATTATCACGTTAATAGCCTGGTGTCGACTCTCATCCTCCGCACGAACATAGCGGCGCAACTCGGACTTCAGCCTGTCCCAGCCATAAGGCGGTAGCCGCCGGAGAAGATATCGGGCTAATTCCATGCTGTCGCCCATATTTGATGCCCCTATTCGATGTGGCTCAGCATCGTCTGAGGACATGGTAGGCACAGCGCCCTGCGCCCGGTCAAAATTAGCCGTGGATCCCTTGCGCAGTCAGCGTTTTTCGACAAGGGTCAGGCATGCCTGAGAAGATGAGTCTGAAGACCGTCCGGACGGCGCTAAGTCGACGGGACAATACGGGGGGAATCATGAACAGGCTTGCTATGGGCGTCATCGCGGGCTTTGCCTTTTTTAGCCTGAGTGCGTGTGGCGGTGGCTCCGGACACTCAACGGTCTATAACAGCGGGTACAGCGCGGGCCACGCGACGGCGGCCAAGATATCCCAGGAGCCGACAGATGAAGTAACAGCCCAGTATGACGCAACCTGGACGGGCAATATCTCGCAAACCGCGAATACCGACGTCGCGACTGCGGCCGGAAGCTTCAACGCCCTGCTGTACGAAGTAGGGGGAGATGATGAAGTCGGAGTGGACGGCGCACCCTTCCAGTTCCCTGTTGACCTGGCAACGGCATCGTCAGTGTGCCAGGCAGCCATGGGCATGAGCGGTGGAAACAACGATAACGGCGACTGGAACCAAGGCTGGACTGACGGCTGCACCGATGCTCTTAATGGCCGGTAGGTCTGCGCACGCAAAAGGCCCAGACCTGAAATAGATCTGGGCCTCAGCGGTCTCTACAAGGCTGATAGGAGCAGCAGCTAACTCTGATTCTACGTGCCAGCGTCCTGCCGATGCAAAACTTACCGGCGCGCAACGAATCTCCGGATTATCAACTGCCTGGTGCAAGATGTTTGCGTTCTTGCCCGTGAGTCTTCTGAGCGTTCGCATCATTTCGCGGGCGGATGATAGTGTGGTCGCGTCTCTACAAATGAACATCGTCAGCAGTGGCCCCGGCCGCGAGTCCGGTCCCTCACCTCAGAAGGTAAAGACGCGCATCCCTCTTAGCGAGCTGGCCTGTGATTTGCCCAGGACCGTTCGGCCACGATAGCTCGCGGGCAGGTTCCGGGCCAGGAGACCATCGGGCGAGCGGATAAATTCCCAGAGTGATCGAGCTGGCTGGTAACGGCAGACCTGGACAGCCCATCTGTAGCCGATCACGTGTACCGTCCTGCGCGGCACTGCTGCGGCTATGGCTCCGTCGTTAACAGCCTGGCTCCCGAGCGATCGGGGGCTATTCACCATCGTTAACCTGCCAATAACTCAGAATAGAGATAGATTATCGATACCTGCCCGATATCCCGGATAACCCGAGAATTACTCCGAGCGCATGGGAGCGCAGCGACCAGGAGCGAAGAGCCGGTCTGGCGAAGCCGGGCCGGGCGTGAGTAATTCGAGGGAGGAAGAAGAACATAGCCGTCATCATCTACAGAAGCAATGACATCTGTATACCTTGGTTATTGCTGGCATCCGAGGGATTATCCTGGCCCCGTTCCGCCCAGATTCTCTCCCTGGATGATCTGCGCGCAGCGATTTATCAGTACAACGTACCCGCCGGTCATCTGACTGGGAAGGATCCCGGCGCCAGGATTCCCGCGTCCGGGGTATCCACTTAACCGGACTGGTCTGACCTGGTGGATTATCCGCGGGCCGGGGCGCATATCCCGCGGTCGACGGGTGAGTTCCTGGCGTGGTTCCGGACCGATGAGGACTGCCTGGATTACCTGGAGTGGCTGCGCTGGCCCGGCGGGTTCGCCTGCCCGCACTGCGGGCGGGTGGCGGCTGGCCGACGGGCGGATCGAGTGCGGTGAGTGCTCCCGGCGGACCTCGGTGACAGCAGGCACCATCTTCGACCGGACCCGGACGCCGCTGACCGTGTGGTTCCATGCCTGCTGGCTGTTCGCCACCGCCAAGGACGGGATCTCCACGCAGCGCCTGCAGCGGGTCCTGGAGATCGACTCGTACCAGACGGCGTGGACGATGTTGCACCGGCTGCGGCTGGCGCTGGTGCGGCCCGGCCGGGGCCTGCTGGCCGGGACGGTGGAGGTAGACGAGACGTTCACCGGCGGGGAGGAGCACGGGCTGCGCGGCGGCCGGCAGCCCGGCAAGAAGGTGCTGGCCGGCATCGCGGTCGAGGTCAGCGAGCCGAAAAGCATCGGCCGGTGCCGGATGGCCGTGCTGGCCGACGCGTCCGCCGCCTCGCTGCGCCCCTTCGTGACCGGCAGCGTCGAGCCGGGCAGCCGCGTGATCACCGATGGCTGGGTCGGCTACAACGGCCTGGCCGTCCGGGGGTATGACCACGAGCGGCGTAACCAGGAGGCCGCGGCCCGCCGCGGCGAGGATCCCGGCGACCTGCTGCCCGCCGTCCACCGGGTCGCCTCGCTATGCAAGCGGTGGCTGCTGGGCACCCATCAAGGCTCAGCGGAGCCCGCGCACCCTGCCGGCCTGCCTGAACGAGTTCACCTTCCGGTTCAACCGCCGCCACTCACGCAGCCGCGGCATGGTGTTCTACCGCGTCATGGAACTGGCCGCCAGGCACGACCCGGTCCGCTACCACGACATCCGCGCCGCCAGGAAACCGCGCAGCCAGCCACCACCACAGCAGCGCGGCACCGGCCACCCGCCCAGCCTGGACCGCCCCGCCGCGGAACGGCCCTGGCGCACCGCTGACATGCAGCTTCTGCTTCCACTCCGGTTAAGTGGATACCCCGGACCCGGGTTTCACCACACTAGGCCTCGCGGGAGCAGCGCACCACCAAGCACGTTGTGCTCTCATGCAACGCCAGCACCACCGGTGACCCAGCCGCGGCGCGAACCCGCGGCGACCTGCCGCGCCCGCCGTACTGGTTAAAGTCCTCGATCACGGGTAGCCCGCGCTGATGAGCTATGCCCCGACGCTTCTCGCCGGTCGTTATGTCTTGGACAAGCGCATCGGTGCCGGCGGGTACTGCGAGGTGTGGCAGGCCACCGATACGGTCCTGACCCGTCCGGTCGCGGTCAAGCTGCTCCATGCCGGCTACGCCTCGCAGAGCGAGGCCCTGGCCCGGTTCAAGGCCGAGGCCCGGCACGCCGGATCCTTGTCCCACGAGAACATCGCGCGCGTCTACGACTACGGCGAGCCCGCCGACGGGCAGTCATACCTGGTCATGGAGCTGGTCGACGGGCCGTCCCTGGCCGAGGTGCTGACCCGCGGCCCGCTCGGTCCGCGCCGGACCATGGACCTGGTCGCCCAGGTCGCGGCCGGCCTGCAGGCCGCGCACACGGCGGGGTTGATTCACCGCGACGTCAAGCCGGCCAACATCTTGTTCACCTCCGAGGGCAGCGTGCGGATTACCGACTTCGGTATCGCGCACGCGGTTGGCTCCGCCCCGGTCACCTCCACCGGGATGGTGATGGGGACGCCGGGGTATATCGCCCCGGAACGCGTTTCCGGTGCTCAGGCCGGACCGGCCAGCGATCTGTATGCGCTGGGCGTCGTGGCGTACGAGTGCCTGACCGGGTCGCAGCCCTTCGGTGGCGGGGCGCTGGACGTGGCGATCGCGCACCGGGACCGCCCGCTCCCGCCGCTGCCTGCCTCGGTCCCAGCCGAGGTGACCGCCCTGGTCATGATCCTGACCGCCAAAGATCCGAGCTGGCGGCCCGGCAGCGCGGGCGAGGTCGCGACCCAGGCGGGCGGGCTGCGGGACGCCCTGGCCTCGGACGCGGACCGGCGCTGGCTGTCCGCGATGACCGGAGCGCAAGTCCCGGCGGCACCGGTAGCACCACCACCACCGGTGGCACCGGCGGCACAACTGGCCCCGCCAGTACCGATGCCGCTGGCGGGAGCGCCTATGACCAGCCCGGACCGCCTAGGGAGCTGGACGGCGGTCGGCGCCCCAGTCGGGTCGCCAGTCCGGCGGCGGCGAGCCGTAACCCGGCGGGCCGTGATCATGGCGATCCTGGCTCTGGCCGCACTGGCTTCCCTGGTGCTGATCAGCGTGATCGGATTCGCGCCCGGCGCTCATTCCTCCCGTACGCCGGCCCCCACGCCGTCACTGGGTTCCTCGCGGTCGGCGCCGGCCGCCACCGGATCACCCGCGGCATCGTCGCGAACCTCGCCGCCAACCGCGCAGTCGGCGTCGCATTCGGTTAGCCAGTCATCATCGGCTGGCCCGAGCACCAGCACCAGCACCAGCACCGGCCAGCCCAGCCAGGCCACGTCCGCCGGTCACACCAACACGCCGCCGGGACAGCAGCACCACAAGAAGGGCCACGGCAAAGGGAACGGAAACGGGAACGGAAACGGGAACGGAAACGGGAACGACAACGCCCAGTAAGGCCGTGGCGTAGCCCGCCACCGGAGCACCAGGCTAGAACGATTGAGGACCGGCCAGGAAAGCCCGCGGCAGTCATGCTCCCGCGCCGACTATCCCTGGCCGGTCCCCGTCTAACTCGAGGGCCTAGTAGCCCGACTGCTGGTCCTGGCCGCTCTGGTCCTGGTAGCCACCCTGGTCCTGGCCGCCCTGGCCGCCCTGGCCGCCCTGGTCCTGACCGCCCTGGTCCTGGTAGCCGCCCTGGCCGCCCTGGCCGCCCTGGTCCTGACCGCCCTGGTCCTGGTAGCCACCCTGGCCGCCCTGGCCGCCCTGGTCCTGGCAGCCACCCTGGGCCGCCCTGCCGTCCTGGCCGCCCTGGCCGCCCTGGTCCTGGCCGCCCTGGCCGCCCTGGCCCTGGTCTCCTTGACCCTGACCACCCTGGTTCTGCTGGCCGCCCTCATCACGCTGCGCGAACTTCTCTGCGTCGTTCTTCAGGCCTTCGAACTCGCTCATAATGTCTCCCTCCCCGGCGCGCCGTATGGTCACGGCCATCGCGCGGTGCCGGCGCCAGTCGCCGACCCGCTGCGGCCTACCCTCGCAGACCGGCCTGACACCCCGAACGCCGGGGTCAATCATTTGTCCTGCTAGACGGGCTTGTACCCAGGGCCGCCGATCGTCTCGCCCGCACTTAGCCGCGGTATCCGGCCTGCTGTCCGGCGGCCTGCAAGCGCGCGGCCTGGACGGCCAGATAGCGGCGTTCGGGCAGGCTGGTCGCGAGCCGCGCCGCCTCCAGGTAGTCCGTGGCCGCCGCCGGGATCTCCCCGGCCAGCTCCTGCAGGTGCGCGCGGGTGGCCAGCAGGCGGTGATGGCGTGCCATCCGCTTGTCCCCGGCCAGTTCAGCCAGTACCCGCAGGCCGGCCTTCGGCCCCTGCACCATGCCCACCGCGACCGCGCGGTTCAGCGCGGTGAAGGGATTGGGGGCCAGCGACTCCAGCAGGTCAAAAAGCGAGAGGATCTGGGGCCAGTCGGTGTCGGCCATGGTCGCCGCCTCGTCGTGGACCGCGGCGATGGCCGCCTGAAGCTGGTACGGGCCGGCCTCGCCGCGCGGCAGTACCGCGGCGATCAGCGCGGTTCCCTCCGCGATCTGCTCGCGATCCCATCGCTGCCGGTCCTGCTCGGCCAGGGGGACCAGCGACCCGTCGGGCCGGGTCCGGGCATCCCGGCGCGCGTCGGTCAGCAGCATCAGCGCCAGCAGGCCGGCCACCTCGCTGTCCTCCGGCAGCAGCCGGTAGAGCCAGCGGGTGAGCCGGATCGCCTCGCGGGCCAGCGCGGGCACGGTCAGCTCATCTCCGTCGCTGGCGGTGTAGCCCTCGTTGAAGACCAGGTACAGCACGTGCAGCACCACGCGCAGTCGCTCGGTTCGCTCCGCACCGGGCGGCAGGCCGAAGTCCAGCCCGTTTTCCCTGATCGTCTGCTTGGCTCGGCTGATTCGCTGCGCCATCGTGGCCTCCGGCACGCCGAACGCCGCCGCGATCTGCGCGGTGGACAGGCCGCCGATCGCGCGCAGGGTCAGCGCGATCTGGCTGGGTGCGGACAGTTCCGGGTGGCAGCAGCCGAACAGCAGGGCCAGCGAGTCGTCGCGATCGGTCGGCTCGGCGTCGGCGGGCGCGCCGAGCAGTTCGGACTGCGGAGTGGCCACCGCGACCAGTTCCTCCCGGGTCCGCCGCGAGTGCTCGCTGCGGACCTGGTCCATCAGGCGGCGCGCGCCGACCGTGATCAGCCAGGCCCGCGGGTTCTCCGGGATTCCCTCGGCGGGCCACTGCACGGCGGCCGCCAGCAGCGCCTCCTGACTGGCGTCCTCGCATAGGTGGAACTGCCCGTAACGGCGGACGAGCGTGCCGAGGACCTGCGGCGCCAGTTCTCGCAGCAGGTCCTCGACGGCCCGGTCACCGGTCACAGGTCGGGCTTGGCCTCGTGCAGGATCGGCCAGAACTCCACCGGTTCCACGTCCGCCCAGGGCATGTCCGCCGCGATCTGCAGCGCTCGCTCCTCGCTCTCGCAGTCCAGCAGGTAGAAGCTCGCGATGTACTCCTTGGTCTCCAGGTAGG
This sequence comes from uncultured Actinomycetes bacterium, assembly GCA_963787645.1. Classification (GTDB taxonomy): domain Bacteria; phylum Actinomycetota; class Actinomycetes; order Streptosporangiales; family Streptosporangiaceae; genus Palsa-504. Next base: position 1,264,347 of record CAWBDS010000002.1, read on the forward strand.
GCCCGTCGGTCACGGCCGGCTGGCCGTCCTGCCGGCGCACCAGCTTCGCCACGGCCGCGTCGCCCAGCCCGTAGGCGCCGATCAGCTCGCCGGTCGCCTGGTACTTGCGGTTGAACGCGTCCTGCTTGGCGATTTCCTGCGGGAAAACGTCAGCCGGAATCGAGGCCCACTTCTCCTGGTTGCCGTAGATCAGCAGCATGTATTTCATTTCGAAGTCCTTCACTCTCGCACGCCCCGTCGGCGCGCTCCCACCACCGGGTCGGAGCCGCCGGCCTGTCCTCTACATGGCACGATCATTATTCCGCCGCGGATCCGGGCTCAGGAAAGGCCCAAGGAAGGAAGCCCAGCGATGACCGACTATCCGGCCACGATCACCACGGTGAACCACGTCGAGCCGGTACCGCGGCGCATCCGGGCGTTCCTGGGCGGGGAGCGGGTGCTGGACACCACCCGGGCACTGTACGTATGGGAATGGCCGAACTACCCGCAGTACTACATCCCGCTGGCGGACGTGCGCCAGGACCTGCTGGACGCCGAGGGGCACACCCAGCAGACCAGTCGTGGCGTCATGGCGCTGCACGGGCTGCGGGTGGGGGAGATCCACCGGCCGCGAGCGGCCCGGGTGCTGGCCGACTCGACCGTCGCCGGGCTGAGCGGCACGGTGCGCTTCGACTGGCCTGCGATGGACGCCTGGTTCGAGGAAGACGAGCAGGTGTTCGTCCATCCGCGCAGCCCGTACACCCGGGTCGACGCGCTGCGCTCCAACCGGCCGGTCCGCGTCGAGCTGGATGGGACCGTGCTCGCCGACGCGGGCTCCTCGGTCATGGTCTTCGAGACCGGCCTGCCGACCCGCTACTACGTGAGCCGCACCGACGTCGATTTCGCGCACCTGATTCCGACCCAGACCGTGACCGCGTGCCCGTACAAGGGCGTGACCAGCGGCTACTGGTCGGTCCAAGCGGGCGGTACGGTGCACGCCGACCTGGCCTGGAGCTACGACTTCCCGACCCGGCAGCTGCTGCCCATCGCCGGGCTGATCGCCTTCTACAACGAGAAGGTCGACATCAGCTTGGCCGGGCAGCCCCTGGACCGACCTCAGACCCACTTCTTCACGCGCTGATTTCCGCTCCGCCCGATCGTCATCTCCACGAACCAGGAACCCGGGAGGAGATCATGAACCAGGAATTCACCGCGACCCTGCTGCAAAGCGAGGCCAAGGGCGGCTGGACCTACGTCATGTGGCCCCAATCGGCGGCCTTCTTCGGCACCCGGGGGCTGGTCAAGGTGCGCGGGACCATCGATGGCCAGCCGTTCCGCAGCTCGTTCATGGCCCTGGGCGACGGTACCCACAAGCTCCCGGTCAAGGCCGACATCCGCCAGGCCATCGGCAAGCAAGCCGGCGACACGGTCACCGTCTGCCTGCTCGAGCGCCTCAACGGACCCGACCCCTCCTGACCCCGCCTGACCCGCGTCCCCGCTCGCGCGGGCCGTCGCCTCGCTGCATGCGAGGGCTATGGGTGCACGTTGGTGCACTTAGTGCGCGGGCGTACAGTAAGCTCGTCGGTGTCAGCTGGTCACGCGGAGAGGGTTCCGATGGTGGAGGTAGCGGCCCAGGCGGGCCGCACGAGCGACGGAGACGGGCCGGGCCGCGCGGCGCAGCGCCGACGTACGCGCAAGGCCATCGTCGATGCCACCGCCCGGCTGCTGATGGCCGGAGCCGACCCGTCGATCAGCGACATCGCGGCCGCCGCCGACGTCTCCCGGCGGACGATCTACACGTACTTCCCCACCCTCGACCAGCTGCTGCTGGACGCGGCCATGGGGGCCATGGACATGGACGTCGACGACGCGCTGGACGCGGCCGGCCAGCATGACGTGCGGGCCCGGATCACGGCCATGGTCGCGGTGCTGACCCGGGGGATGGCCGAGACCCTGCCGGCCGGCCGAAAGATGATCAAGCTAACCGTCGACGCGCCGCCGGACCGGGCCAGCGCCAAGCGCGGTTACCGGCGCATCACGTGGATCGAGGACGCGATCGAACCGGTCCGGCCGCGGCTGAGCCCGGACCGGTTCGACCAGCTCGTCTCCGCGCTGTCGGTAATGATCGGCTGGGAGGCGTTCATCGTGCTCCTCGACGTGCGCGACCTGCGCGCCGATCAGGCTCGCGCGGTCATCACCGAGGCGGCCATCACCCTCATCGACGCGGCCCTGCAGCCTTAGCCCGGCTTAGACCGGTACTGACAGCGACAGGCCGAACTGGGCCGCGGAGTCGGTCCACCATGAGCGCATGGCCAGGCCGGCCGCGGCCAACTCGGCCGCCGCCCCGGAGCGCCGGAACTTGGCCGACACCTCGGTGCGCATCTCTTCCCCGGCCTCGAAGCTCACGGTCAGCCCGATGCCCGGCAGGTGCACGGTCTGGCCGGTCAGCGAGCGCAGCCGCATCTCGATCCACTCGTCCCGCGGGTCCCACACCGCCACGTGCTCGAACTCGTCCCGGTCGAAGTCGGCGCCGAGCTCGGCGTTGAGCACGGCCAGCACGTTCTTGTTGAACTCGGCGGTGACCCCCGCGTCGTCGTCGTACGCGGCGACCAGCACGGCCGGGTCCTTGACCAGGTCGGTGCCGAGCAGAAAAAAGTCGCCCGGGCGCAGGGCCGCCCGGACCTGCGTCAGAAAGGCGGCTCGCTGGTCCGGCAGCAGGTTCCCGATCGTGCTGCCCAAAAAGGCGATGAGCCGAGGGGCGGGCGCCGCACCGTCGGCGGGAAACCCCAGGTGCTCCTCGAAGTCCGAGACCACGGCGCGCACGTCCAGCCCGGGGTACTCGGCGGCCAGCGCGTCGCCGGCCGCGACCAGGGCCGGCTCGCTGACGTCGACCGGCACGTAGCAGCTCAGCGTGCCCGCGGCCCGCAGCGCGTCGAGCAGCACCCTGGTCTTGTCCGAAGATCCCGAACCGAGCTCGACCAGCGTCCGGGCCTGGGTCTGGCCGGCGATCTCGGTCGCGGTGGCGTGCAGGATCTCTCGTTCGGCTCGGGTCGGGTAGTACTCCGGCAGCTCGGTGATCTTGTCGAACAGCGCGCTGCCCTGGGCGTCGTAGAACCACTTGGGCGGCAGCGACTTGGGATCCGACGCGAGCCCGCGGCGCGCGTCCGCGCGCAGCGATTCGGCCAGGAAACCGGGCGGCAGCCGGCGGTCTAGTGACGTCACGAGATAGCGATCCTTTCGTTGGAGGGGACGTTCAGAAGCGGGATTACGTCGACCTGCCCGGCGGTTGCGGTCACCACCGAGTCCGCGGGGACCTCGGTCCAGCCGGGCTCGTCGTCGCCGGGTTCGGAGGCGACGACTACCGCCGGCCCGGAACGCTGGTACCACAAGGTGTCACCGGCCGCGGTGGCCGCGATCAGCTGGCCGTCGGTCAGCAGGAAGTTGAACCGGCCGGTCACGCCGGCTGCCCGCAGCGCCCCGACGGTGTCGGCCAGGGCCCGGGCGGGCGCCAGGCCGCGGTCCAGCCGCAGGCGCACCAGTGCCCACAGCAGTGCCGAGTCGACCCGGGCCTCCAGGCCGAGCAGCGCATCGGCCGGCAGCGTCGCGGCCAGCGCCGCGACCGACGACGGCCAGCCCTGGACCACCCCGTTGTGGCTGAACAGCCACCGCCCGGACGCGAACGGCGCTACCGACGCCGCCCCCGGGGCGGTCCCGGTCGTGGCGCAGCGGACCGCCGCCAGGACCGCGGCGGACCGGGTCACCCGGGCCACGTCCGCGAACGACTCATCGCCCCAGATGGGCTCGGCGCGCCGGTACCTGGCCGGATCCGGGTCGCCGGGCGCGTACCAGCCCACGCCGAACCCGTCCGCGTTCACCGTCCCGTACCGCTGCAGGCGCGGCGCCCAGGCTTGCCGGTACAAGCCGTGCGGCGGGTCGATGATGACCGAACGCAGCGTGACCGCGGGCCCGACGTAGGCCAGGTGCCGGCACATCAAGCGCTCTCCGCTGCCGCGGACCGGGCGGTACGGAAGCCGGAGAAGATCTGCCGCCGGATCGGGTAGTCCCAGTTGCGGAACGTGCTGCGGCAGGCCACCGGGCTGACCGCGAACGACCCGCCGCGCAGCACCTTGTACTCGGGGCCGAAGAAGACTTCGGAGTACTCCCGGTACGGCCAGGCACTGAACCCTGGATACGGGCTGAAGTCCGAACTCGTCCACTCCCAGACATCCCCGATCAGCTGCCGAGCCCCGCACGGCGCCGCCCCCGCCGGATACGAGCCGGTCGGCGCGGGCCGCAGGAACTGCTGACCGAGGTTGGCCTGCGCCGCTTCCGGATCCGCGTTACCCCACGGGTACCGCCGGGACAGGCCGGTCGCCGGGTCGAACCGGGCGGCCTTCTCCCACTCGGCTTCGGTCGGCAGCCGCCGGCCCGCCCAGCGCGCGTACGCGTCGGCCTCGTACCAGCACACGTGCAGCACGGGTTCCTCGGGGCGGACGGGTTCGGAATTCCCGAACACCCGGCGGATCCACTGCCCGCCGTCCCACATCCAGTACAGCGGCGCGGATAGCCCGGCCCGCTGCCGGTGATCCCAGCCCTGCGCGGACCACCAGCGCGGGTCGTCGTACCCGCCGTCGGCGATGAACTCGGTGTACTGATTGCAGGTCACCGGGGTGGTGTCGAGGTAGAACGGGGCCACGTCCACGACGTGGGCGGGCCGCTCGTTGTCCAGCGCCCACGGCTCGGTGGAGGTGCCCATGGTGAACGGGCCGCCCGGCACCAGGACCTCGGCCGGCAGCCGCAGCGCGTCCGCCGGGGACGGGCCGGGCGCGGCCGCGGTGAGCACCGGTGCCCCGGCCCGGATCTGGTGGGTGATCAGCATCGTCTCGTCGTGCTGCACCTCGTGCTGGGCGATCATGCCGAACGCGAACCCGTCACCCATGAGCCGGTTACCGCTAAACCGGGCCCGCTCCAGCAGGTCGAGTACCCGGCCGCGGACCTCGTGCCCGTACGCCCGCGCCTCGGCCGGGGCCAGCAGCGGCAGCGACGGGCGCTCGGAGCGCGGGTGCTCGAACGCGTCGTACAGCGGGTCGATCTCCGGGCGCATCGGCTCACGTCCGCCGACCTCTCGCAGCAGCCAGAGTTCTTCCTGGTTGGCGATGTGAGCCAGGTCCCAGACCAGCGGAGACATCAGCGGCGAGTGCTGGGTGACCAGGTCGGCCTCGTCCACGCTGTCGGTGAGCAGCGCGGTTCGCCGCCGCGCGCCGGTGAGTTCGCGGACGATCACGCCGCGTAGGAATTCCGGGTCGAGCTGGGCCTCCGTGGTCACGGGACTCCGTCCAGTTGGTCATTGGCGGGACATCGGTCTTGCAGCACGTACCGCTCGGTGAAGTCGGCCACCGCCTGCCGGATCGGGGCGGGCGCGTCGGCCCTGCCCAGCGCCGCGTCGGCGGCCTCGAAGCACTGCCGGCTGGCCCGGCTGATCTGGGGGTCGGCCGGGCCGGACCGGGCCGCGCGCAGCCACGGGTCGTGGCCGTCGCCGGGTGCCTCCCACACCGGCTCGGCGGCGGCCAGCGCGGCGTCCGCCGCGCGCTGGTCACTGGCCAGGGCGGTGGCCACGGCGGCCGGCACGATCCACCCGTCACCCGGCTGCGCGTCGATCATGCGCAGCTCCATGTGCCCGCGCGGCCGGACCGGCGGGAACAGGGTAGACAGGTGATAGTCCAGGTCATCGGGGGTGGGCGGCCGCAGCGTCCCCGACCCGCCGTCCCGCACCCAGTCGCGGAAGGTCAGCCCGGCCGGCGCGGTCCAGTCGGCGGATTCGGGCTCGCGGACGCACATCAGCTCGGCGTCCAGGGCGTAGGCCGTCCATGCGTCGCGGGGGTCTCCGTTGGCGGTCGGCGCCCGGGTCCGGCCCGGGTCCATGTTCGCCCACACCTGCTGGCGGGCGGACTGCCAGCCGGTCGATCGCCCGTGGCGCAGCGGCGAGTTAGCGAACGCCGCCACCAGGACCGGCCCGATCGCGTGCAGCAGCCGCCAGCGCGACCGGTACCCGGAGTCACTCGCGCCGTCCTCACCCGCGTCCAGGCAGACCTGGACGGACGCGGTGCCGCACATCATCTGACGGCCCCACGGGCCGTCCCGGTCGAAGAACTTCTCCATCGCCGCATACCGCGGCTGGTCAAGCACGCGCCGGGGAGGGCGGAGGGGATCGAGGCCGTAGCCGCATAGTTCGAGGCCGGCCGCTGCGGCCGCGTCACGCAGTGCGGTCAGGTCCTGCCCGGTCACCTCGACCAGTTCACCGAGCGTGACCGCGGGCGCCGAGCTCAGCTCCAGCTGCCCGCCAGGCTCCACCGTCAGGGTCGCACCCCAGGGAAGAGCAGGAATTTGATACCGAACGATCCGTTGTTCGTCTTGCGAGTAGCCCTGCTTGCTAGCCGGGGTACCGGCCCCGAAGGGGGCCAGGGCGGCGGCTACCTGTTCCGCCCGGACCGGCTGCGCTGGGTCGCGGGGATCGCGGACCAGCCATTCGAGTTCGACGCCCACTCGTTCCGGTGGGCCGGTCTTGAAGCAGATCCCGTGAATGTGAGCCTCGGCGTCGGCCTCCGTGAAGCGCGCCCCTTTGATCACGACTTCGACACTACCCGATGGGTCTGACAAAACACCGAGGCCGTTCGCGCCGCAGATTTTCAGCTTGAGGTGGTACCGTGCAACACACCCTGCGTGATCGTCGGTCACGATCAGTTGCAGGATCCATGACACGCCGTGAGCGCAACGGGGCCGTTCGCGCGGGTCGGCTCTGGCAGGATGGACTCCGATGAAGTTGCCGTCCATGATTCCGCCGGTATTCCGGGGTCGGGGTGGGGAGCCACCCGGCATCGTCGCCGTCGCGCGCGTGGACCGTGCCACCAAGATCATTACCAAGCGGCTGAATCCGGGCGAGATCGCCATCATCGACCACTCCGACCTGGACCGGGTCAGCGCCGAGGAGCTCATCAGGCGGAAGGTCTCGGCCGTGGTGAACGTATCGATGAGCATCACCGGCCGGTACCCCAACCTCGGTCCGCAGCTGCTGCTCGACGCCGGTATCCCGGTCATCGACGGGGTCGGCCCGGAGGTGATGGTCAGGGTCACCGACGGCACCGTGGTCCGGCTGGACGCCGAGACGCTGTACCTCGGGGACCAGGTGGTGGCCAAGGGCACGCCGCTGACCCAGGATTCGGTCGAGGAGGCGCTGACCGAGGCTCGCTCGCTGGTGGCGGTCCAGATCGAGTCGTTCGCCGCGAACACGCTGGAGTTCCTCCGCCGGGAGCACGCTCTGCTCACCGACGGGATCGCGCCTGCCCAGATGGAGACGGACATGTCCGGGCGGCATGTCCTGGTCGTGGTGCGCGGCTACCACTACCGCGAGGACCTGGCTGCGCTACGGCCTTATATCCGCGAGTACAAGCCGGTCATGGTGGCCGTGGACGGCGGCGCGGACGCCCTGCTCGAGGCCGGTTACCTGCCAGATTGCATTTTCGGCGACATGGACTCGGTCTCCGACGAGGCGCTGCGCTCCGGCGCGGAACTCGTGGTGCACGCCTACCCGGATGGCCGCGCCCCCGGGCTGGCCCGGGTGCACGAGCTGGGACTGGACGCGGTCACCTGCCCCGCGCCAGGTACGAGCGAGGACGTCGCGCTGCTCATGGCCGACGCCAAGGGCGCGAGCCTGATTGCCGTGGTCGGCACTCACCACACGCTTGAGGAGTTTCTCGACAAGGGCCGGCCGGGCATGTCGAGTACCTTCATTACCCACCTGCGGGTCGGCGGCAAGCTCGTCAACGCTCGCGGTGTGCACCAGCTCTACCAGAGCCGGATCTCCGGCTGGTCGCTGCTGGTGCTGGTGCTGGCCGCGGCCGTCACCGTGCTCGTGGCAGTACTCTTCTCCCCGGCCGAACCCGTCCTGGCCAGGTACTTCGAAGCGACCTGGCACTCGTTTATCGGAAGACTCTAGTGATCGACTTTCGCTACCACCTGGTGTCCATCGTGGCCGTGTTCCTGGCCCTGGCCATCGGCATCGTGCTCGGCTCCACCGAGCTGCAGGGACCCTTGTACAACCGGCTGAACAACACCACCGCCGATCTGCAGAACGAGCTGGGCCAGGCGAACAGCCAGCGTGACACGGCCCAGCAGCAGGCCAACCTGGGCAACAACTACGCCCAGGCGGTCGAGCCGGTAGTGCTGCATGACCTGCTGGCCGGCCAGCGGCTGCTGATCATTACCGAGCCCGGTGCCCAGGCCTCGGTGGTCACCGCGATCAGTAACGCCGCCACCCAGGACGCGGGCGCCACGGTCACCGGCCAGATCGCGCTGCAGTCCAAGTTCTTCGACAAGAGCGACACCACCCTGGACGGCCTGAACCAGGTCAACCTGTCCATGTCGCAAGCCGACGGCATCGTGCTCAACACCGGCACGCCCTATCAGCAGCAGGCCGCACAGGTCATCGCGAGCGAGATCCTCACCCGGTCGACGGGGTCGTCGTCGGGGGTCCAGATCGGCGGGCAGCCGGGCACCAGCTCGTCGGCGGGCGCCCAGCAGGAAACCAACGCGCAGACGATGCTTTCGACGTACGCCAACGAGGGGTTCCTGACCATCAGCGGGCAGCCCGCGGCCCCGGCCACGCTGGCCGTGATCGTCACCCCGCAGACCGCTCCGGCCGACGGCAGCGCGGATCCGCTCGACGGGCTCCTGGCGCCGGTCGCGCAGGAACTGGCCGCCAAGAGCTTGGCCACCGTGGTGGCAGGCGTCTCGGCGGATTCGGGGCCGGGCAGCCCGATTGCCGTGCTGCGCTCGAGCAGCGCGGCCAGCAAGGTGTCCACCGTCGATGACGCCGACTTCGTGGCCGGCCAGAGCGTGGTCATCCAGGCGCTGGCCACGCAGCTGAACGGCGGCAATGCGGGCAGCTACGGGTTTGCCGACGGCTCCAGCGCGGTCGGCCCGAGCCCGGCGCCGACGCCCAGCTCGAGCGCGTCCCCGTCCACGACCGCCTCCTCCTCGCCGACCAAGAAGCCGAAGAAGTGAGCCGCGTCAGGGCACTGATGGCGGCCGTGGCGACCGGCGCGACCGCGGCGGGCGTGGCCCGCCTCGCGTACGCCGGGGCGAACCAGCGGCCACCAGGCGGGACCACGACCTGGACGCGGATCAACCACCGGGGCGAACCGGTCACGCTGCTCGAAGGACCCGCGGTGGCGGTCGGCGCGATCGTCGGCGCGCTGTTCCGGAGCAGGTCAGCTCGGCGCAGTGCCGCGATGGTTGGGGCCGCGATGGCCGTGGCCGGGGCCGGAGCGGCGGCCTTCGGCGCCTACGACGACCTGACGGGGTCCGGGGACCGCCGCGGGTTCCGCGGCCACTTCGGCGCCCTGCGGCACGGTGAGGTGACCACCGGCACGGTCAAGCTGGGCGGCATCGGCGTCACCGGGCTGCTCAGCGCCGCGCTGGCCGGCGGCTCGGCCGCCGATATCGTGATCAACGCCGGGCTGGTGGCCGGGGGAGCGAACCTGCTCAACCTGTTCGACCTGCGACCGGGGCGAGCGATCAAGGTCGCGGTCGCGTCCGGCGCGCTGATCGGCGCGGGCGGGTCCCTGACCGGTGGCGGCACCGCGGTCACGGCGCCGCTGGCCGCGGCCCTGGCCCTGCTGCCGGAGGACCTGGGCGAGCGGGCCATGCTCGGGGACTGCGGGGCCAACGCGCTGGGCGCCATGCTGGGCGCCGCGGCGGCGGACCTGCCGCGGCCGGCCCGGATCGTCCTGCTGGCCGGCATCACCGGCCTGACCGCGGCCAGCGAGAAGGTCAGCTTCACCAAGGTGATCGAGCGGACGCCGGCTTTGCGCTGGCTGGACATGCTGGGCCGAAGGCCACCGGAGCTGCTGCCGTTGGTCATCGTTCCCGCCCAGCGCGGGGATCCAGCCAAGCTCAACGGCGCTGGCACCACGGTCCGTTCGGCCGAAAATACCGATCTAACCCCGCCAGAAGAGTGACCGTCCCGGTAGCCGAGCGGGGGAGCGCTCGGCGACGGGTCGGGGGAATAGGCCGTGCGGCGGTGCTGATCGGCACGATCACCATGCTGGCGCGGGTGATCGGCTTCGGCCGGCAGGTGGTGTTCGCGCATACCGTGCAGGCCCAGTGCCTGGGCACCGCCTACACCACCGCGAACATGGTGCCGAACATCATCTACGACATCGTGATGGGCGGTGCGCTCACCGCCGTGGCGGTGCCGGTGCTGGCCGGGCCCGCTCGCGCCCGGGGCGGGGATCGCGAACAGGTCCAGCAGACCTCCGCCGCCTTGCTCAGCTGGACCGTGCTGCTGCTCGTCCCGGTCAGCGCGGTGGTGGCCATCGCCGCGCGGCCGCTGGTCTCGGTGCTGCTCGGCGCCGCGCCCGGCTGCCCGCGCGCGGCCATGGTGGCCCTGGGCACGCGGATGCTCATCGTGTTCGCGCCGCAGATCCTGCTCTACGGACTGGCCGTGGTGCTGTACGGCATCCTGCAGGCTCACCGGCGGTTCGTCGCGCCCGCGCTGGCGCCGGTGCTGTCCAGCCTGGTCGTCATCGGCACGTACTTCTGGTTCGCGCACCTGGCCGATGGGGCGGTGAACCTGCGCCACCCGGTGCCCACGCAGGCCTGGTTGGTGCTGGCGGTCGGGACCACGGCCGGGGTCGCCGCGCTGGTGGCCACGCCGCTCATCCCGGTCACCCGGCTCCCCCTGACCATGCGGCCAGTGCTGCGGTTCCCGGCCGGGGTCGGTGCCCGGGTCCGGTCCCTGGCTGTGGCGGGCATCGTCACGCTCGTCGCCCAGGACGCCTCGGTGGCGGTGGTGATCGTGCTGGCCAACTCCCATGGCGGCCGCGGTGCGCTCGTGCTGTACAGCTTTGCCTGGGCGGTCTTCTTCGTGCCGTATGCCGTCCTGGCCGTGCCGATCGCCACCAGCGCCTTCCCCGAGTTGTCCGCGCGCGCCGACACCTTCGACGCCACCACGGCCGCCTCGACCCGGGCGGTGACGGTGGCGTCCTGGCTCGGGGTGGCCGGGATGGTCGGTACCTGCGTGCCGCTGGCCCGGGTGTTCCAGTCCCATGTCGGGCAGGCCGCCGACGCCCGGCAGCTGGCCCTCGCCCTGGCCACCTTCGCGCCGGGGCTGGTCGGCTACGGCCTGACCGCCAACTTGTCCCGGGTGCTGTACGCCGCCGGGCGGAGCAGCGCCTCGGCCCTGGCGGTCAGCGGCGGCTGGCTGCTGGTGATCATCGCCGACCTGCTGATCATCCCGTTCGTGCCCGCCGCCCAGGTCGTACCCTGGCTCGGCGCGGGCACCGCCATCGGGCTGACCGGATCCGGGGTCGCGCTGCTCGTCCTGGTCCGCCGGTTCTGCGGGCCCCGCGCGCTGCGCGGCAGCATCCGGGCCGCGGCCGCCGGGCTGGCCGGCGCGCTGGCCGGGACCGCCGCTGGACTGGGCGTGGCGTTCGGTACCCCGGTGAGCGGTTTGCTGCCTAACGTGGGCGTGACCCTGCTGGCCAGCGGGGCCATCCTGGCCGCGTTCCTGGTCGTCGTGGCGCTGACCGACGGGGGAGACCTGCGGGCCGTCGTGCGCCGCGTGATCCGCCCGTGAGGCTCGCGCTCGTCCTGGGGACCAGCACCGGCGGGATCGCGCGGCACGTCCGGATGCTCGCGGCCGGCTGCGCGGCCGGCGGCGTGCGGGTCGAGGTGTTCGGCCCCGCGCAGACCGAGCGTGACTTCGGCTTCGAGGGGTCGGCGCCCGGCGTCGGCTTCACCGCGGTGGAAATCGCTGACCGGCCGCGGCCGGGCGCCGATCTGGCCGCGATCCGACGGCTACGCCGCCTGTTCGGCGCCTGGTCTCCGGATGTGGTCCACGCGCACGGTGTTCGGGCCGGAGCGCTGGCCGCGATCGCCGTCGCGTTCTCGCGGGGGTCACGAGCGCGTCCCCCGCTGGTCGTCACCGTCCACAACGCCCCTCCGGCGGGCGGCGTGGCCGGGGCCGTTTACCGGGTGCTCGAACTGATCGTGGCGCGGAACGCCGACTCGGTACTGTGCGTATCCGCCGACCTGGAGGACCAGATGCGCGCCGCGGGCGCCCGGCGGGTCGGCCGGGCCGTGGTGCCCGCGCCCGCCGCCTCCCGGCCCCGGGACGTTTCCGCGGAAACGCGCGCCGAGTTGGGGGTGGCCGCGGGCCAGCCGGTCGTGCTCGCCGTGGGCCGGCTGGCCGCGCAGAAGGGGTTCGGCCTGCTGCTGGACGCCGCCAGCCGCTGGGCTGACCTGACGCCGCCGCCGGCGCTGGTCATCGCCGGCGACGGACCGCTCGCCGCCGAGCTCGGGGCCCGTTCCGCGCCGCTCGGGCTCGGCGCGCGGTTCCTCGGCCACCGCTCCGACGTGCCGGCCCTGCTGGCCGCGGCGGACGTGTTCGTCCTGCCCAGCGTGTGGGAGGGGCAGTCGCTCGTCTTGCAGGAAGCGCTGCGTGCGGGGTTGCCCATCGTGGCCACCCGGGTCGGCGGGAATCCCGACCTGGCCGGTCCCGACGCCGCGCTCCTGGTCCCGCCGGGTGACGCCCAGCGCCTGGCCGACGCGGTGCGCGCGGTGCTCGGCGATCCCGATCTGGCCGCCCGGCTGCGTCAGGCCGCGGTAGACAGGTTCCGCTCCCTGCCCGGCGAAGACAACGCGGTCACCGCGGCACTCGCCGAATACCGCCACATCACGAGGTAAACCGGAAACGCTTCCCCGCGTGCGGTCTGGGCTGCACAATGAATCGTGACTTACCCCCAGGCCGGAGCGGTGTGCCCCAAGTGCGGCAGCGCCGACCGAGTGCACTCGATCGAAGAGTGGGCCACGATGGCCCAGGCAAGCATGGGCCACATGTGGCAGGCGGGCGCGCCGGTGCCGGGCTACCCCGCCCAGCCCGGTGCGCAGCCGGGGCCGGGCGGGCCGTCCGGCTTCCCGGATCCGTCGGCGTACCAGCCGTCCGGCTTCCCGGATCCGTCGGCCTATCAGCCGTCCGGGTTCCCGGATTCCTCGCAGTACCAGCAGTCCGGGTTCCCCGACCCGGCACAGCAGCAGCCGCCGAATCCCGCCGGACCGCAGCCGACCCCGCAGCCGGGCTACCAGCCAGGCCAACCGACCCCGCAGCCTGGTTACCAGCCCGGACCGCGGCCGGACTACCTGCCCGGGCCGGAGTCGTGGCAGAACCAGCCGCCACCCCGGACTCGAAGCTGGGAAAGCGGCAGCGGCTCGGACACTTTCGAGGGAGCCATTGCCGAAGCTCTCCTAGGCGCGGCCACCAAGAAAATCGGCCGGGTGATCGGAGGCAAGATGCGCCAGGCGTACAACGAGCGGGTGGCGCCGGCCATGGCCGCCCGGCAGGAGGCCGTCCTGAACGACCGGATGGCGATCGCCCAGCGGCACCCCGACCTGCGCGCCTGCCTCAACGACCAGGTGGTCTTCCTGGTCGGCGGCACCCGCGCCCTGCCGTTGGCCAGCGCCATGCGGGTACGTACCGTCGAGGATTCCGACGCCCTGGTCGCCCAGCTACGCGGCTGAGCACCGTCGGCCACGGCCGTCAGGCGGTCTCGTCCCAGCGGCGGCTGATGGCGGCCAGGCCGTCCTCGGTCAGCGACCCGTACAGGCGCAGCCGGGCCACCCCGCCGTCGGGAAAGATGTTCAGCCGCACATGCGTGGCCGGCTGACCGTCCACCCGGAACCGGTGCGGGGTGTCGGGCAGCAGCTTGACCCGCGGCAGCAGGTCACGCCAGGCGCGCTCGTCGGCCAGCGACCCGCCCGCCATCGGGTCGAGGTCCATCGTCTGCAGCGAGGCCAAGTCCGGCTGGTTACCCCGGTACCAGGACGTGTCGATCTCGGCCAGGTGGATGATCCCGCGCCCGGCCAGCCGTAGGACCAGCCATTCGTGGCCGGGCCTGCGGCGCCTGCGGGTCTCCCAGCCCTCACCCATGACCCGGGACAGCCCGGGGGAGATGAGGTTGCGCGGTGCGGAGTAGAACTGGTCGCTGCGTGCGGCGATGTCGGCGCCGTTCTCCAGGGCGGCCAAGTCGACGGTCAGACCCTCCAGCAGGGCCGGATCAGGGACCACCTCGCCGTGGACGTGCAGCCGGGCCACCCCGCCGTCCGGAAAGATGTTCAGCCGGACGTGGGTGGACCGGCGGCTGGAGGCGACGTTGAACGCGTGCCGGGCGTCACCGGTCAGCAGCCCGCGCGGCACGATCTCCCGCCACCGGCCTGATTCCGGATCAGCGGTGAGCTCCTTGGGCGACGGATATCCGCTCACCGAGCACCCGTCGGCCGAACAGGCCTGCGGATAGTTGCCGGTGAAGAACGCGGTGTCGACCACGATGGAACGCACCACCCCGGGCACGCCGAGCCGGACGATCACCCAGTCCCGGGCGCGCCGGTCCGGGAGCGTCCCGTCGGGCCCGCGGTGCCGCCGGGTCTCCCATCCGTCGTACACCTGTCCCTTGGCGTCGTAAGTCTCCGGCACGAAGGCTGGCGCGTCCGGCCGGATCAGGTTCTCCTTGGCGGCAAAGAACTCGTCGCTGGCCGCCACGACCGAGCCTCGCAGCCGCAGCAAATCGGGGAGTTGTTGCGCGTCCATACCGTGTTTCTTCCCCGTCAGCCCCGATTAAGCAGCCGTCCCACTGGCTTACCATCGGGCACACCGTCGTCGGGATCAAGCAGCGCGGTGCCCCGCAGCCACGTTTGCCGGACGCGCCCGGTCAACGTGCGGCCGGCGTACGGCGTGACCGGGTGCCGGTGCAGCAGGCGGGCTGCCTCCACCGTGTAGGTCTGGTCCGGATCGAAGGCCACCAGGTCGGCGTCGTGCCCGACGGCCAGAACCCCCTTGGCGGTCAGGCCGGCCAGGCGGGCCGGGGCGGCGGCCATCCACCGGACCACGTCGTCCAGCGTCCGCCCACGGCGCCGGGCGACGGTCCACACCGCCGATAGGCCCAGCTGGAGCGAGGCGATGCCGCCCCAGGCCGCGCCGAAGTCACCGCTATCTGAGGCCTTCAGCTCCGGCAGGCAAGGCGAATGATCCGAGACCACGCAGTCGATGACGCCGGCTTCCAGGCCGCGCCACAGCGCCTCACGGTTGACCGCGTCCCTGATCGGCGGGCAGGACTTGAACTCGGTGGCGCCGTCCGGCACCTGCTCGGCGGTGAAGTACAGGTAGTGCGGGCAGGTCTCGGCGGTCAGCCGGATGCCGGCCGCTTTGGTCCCCGCGATCATGGCCACGCACTCGGCCGCGGACAGGTGCACGATGTGGGCCCGGGCCCCGGTGGCCGCCGCCGCCCCGATCACCTTCTCGATCGCGCGGCGTTCGGCGACCGGCGGACGGGACGCCACGAACGAACCGAAGTCACGTCCGGATGCCGCCTTGACCTCCGCTCCGTCCTCCGCATGGACGATCAGCAGCGCGTCCAGGGAGGCCAGGGAGGCGAGCACGCTGCGGAGTTCGGCCGTGTCCAGCGGCGGGAACTCCGGCACTCCGGAGTCGATCAGGAAACACTTGAAGCCAACCACCCCAGCCTGGTGCAAGGGTGCCAGCGCGTCCTGGTTGCCCGGTATCGCGCCACCCCAGAACGCCACGTCGACCCAGCACTGCCCGGCCGCCGCCGCACGCTTTTCGGCTAGCGCCGCGACCGACACGGTGGGCGGCAGGGAGTTGAGCGGCATGTCGCAGATGGTGGTCACCCCGCCGGCCGCGGCCGCGCGGGTCGCGGTGGCGAAGCCCTCCCATTCGGTCCGGCCCGGCTCGTTGACGTGTACGTGGCTATCGACCAGGCCGGGCAGCAGGGCCAGGTCGCCGAGGTCCACTTCGCGATCCGCGTCCAACGCCTCGCTGTAACCGGCGACGGCCGCGATAGCAGGCCCGCTGACCGCGACCGCCGCCGGGCGCGTCCCCTCGGGCAGTACCGCCCGCCGGGACCGGAGCACCAGGTCGTATCTCACCCGGCCGCGCCCAGCCAGGCGGCCGCGTTAAAGCGTGTCGCCTGGGTATAGCCACCGTGATGCAAGATCATTGTCTTGTTCATTCATCTGCCCGCTACGTTGTCGCCGGTTGTACTTTACAGATGCCTGCTAGAACTAACGACATCCCACCAGAAGGGTCGATGACGATGCACGATAGGCCAGGTATCGCGCGGCGCGTCGCCAAGCCGTCCGCTGCGATCGGCGCCGTGGCTGCGGTTCTGGCGGGCATGAGCGCCTTTGCTTCTCCGGCTGATGCGAAGGGCGCGCCCGTCTACACCGTCCGCGCCATCTTGTCCGGCAAGAGCCTGCACCACTCGTACACCAAGGCCGGATCCAAGGCGCTGCGCTCCGAGCCGCTGACCCAGCCCGATGACATCACCCGCTTGGGCGACCACCTGTTCACCGGCTTCCAGAACGGGGTCGGCCCGCAGGGCCAAGCCAGCACGGACGGCAACCGGGACAGCACCATCGTCGAGTTCACCTTGTCCGGCAAGGTCGTGGCCCAGTGGGATGTCCAGGGCAAGTGCGACGGCCTGACCTCTGACCCGTCGGCCGGGACGGTCATCGCCACGGTCAACGAGGACGCGCACTCCAGCCTGTACACGGTCGACCCGGCCAACGGCCATCTCGTGCACTACGCCTACAACCGGCCGCTGCCCAGCAAGGGCGGCACCGACGCTATCTCCATCTACCACGGCCAGATCTTCATCAGCGCGTCCGCACCCGGCACCACCGGGGCCGCGGCGCCCAAGCCCTACTACCCGGCCGTGTACGTGGTGAGCCTGAACCAGGCCAAGCACATCGCTTCGGTCCAGGCCCTGTTCTACGACGAGGCCAAGGCGGCCGCGGCCAACGGCCCGAAGTTCGGCCACACGGTCAAGCTGGGCCTGACCGACCCGGACTCGAACGAGGTCGTGCCGGGCTTCGAGCCGCGCTTCGCCGGCGACTTCATGCTGACCAGCCAGGGCGACAAGGAACAGATCTTCGTCAGCAACCCGGGGACCAAGCACCAGCACCTGTGGGTCCTGCATCTGGCCCAGTCGGTTGACGACACGGCCTGGTCAACGAGCTGGCACGGCGCGTTCTTCACCGCCGACCACGACGGTGACGCCGTGGACGAGATCAACGGCTCCTTCTGGCCGGGCACCGCGCTGGTGGCCGTGACGCCGTGCGACGCGAACAACGCGCCCGCCACGTGCCCCGGTCCCGGGTTCCCCGCCAACTACATCGGTCACCTGGACATGTTCAACGGCCAGATCCTGCCGGTGGCGCTGCGCGGCGTGAAGGTTCACCCGCAGGGCATGATCTTCGTCGCCTTCTAAGCCGTCGTTTATCACCAAGGAACGCGGCCCGCTGCGGTTCCGCGGCGCGGCGGCTGCCTCTTACGCTCCATCAGTCCCGCGGTTCTCATTTGCGTGGACGATCCGACTTGGGGCATGCGGGCGGTTACCAGCGATGGCGTCGTGCGTGAGCGTGTCGAGCCATGCCGGTGCTCAGCTTCCCCGGTAGGTGGAGTAGGCGAACGGGCTGAGCAGCAGCGGCACGTGATAGTGCCCGCCGCCGGCGCTCATCTCGAAGGTCACGGTCACCTCGGGATAAAACGATGGCGTCCCCTGCGCCGCGAAATAAGCCCCGCTATCGAACGTGATCCGGTACACGCCGGCCTCGAAGCCAGGACCGCCAGGACCGCCGGGGCCACCGGGGCCGCCGGAACCGCTCGCACCCTCGGAACCGGCCGCTAGGCGCAGCCGCCCGTCCGCATCGGTCTGGCCACCGCCGGCCGGCGCCCATCCGTCCGGGCCGCGACGCTCCAGCCGCACCGGCACGCCCGCGGCCGGCCTTCCGGCCGTCGCGTCCAGGACGTGCGTGGAAAGCGTCACCGGCACCGGCGTCTCGGGCACGGGCGTCACGAGCCCAACAGCTTCGAGAGCCGCAACTGGGTGATCTTCAGGAGCTCGGCGCGGACCACGGCCTGTTCGGCCTGCGGGTCGTGGCCGAGCCTGGCCTGGAGCTGATCCAGCATGTCCTGGCCGGAAAGCCCGCTGGCACAGATCAGGAACACATGGCCGAACCGCCGTTCGTAGGCTACGTTCCCCTCCAGCAGTGCCTGCCGCACCGCATCGTCGGCCGACGCGGCGCCCGACTGCTCGGCCGCCGACCACCCGCCGGCCTGCACGCGGTCCCCGATACGGGGATGGGCGCTCATCGCCTCGACGATATCGTCCCAGCCCAACGCCGCGAATGCGGTATCCGCCGCGGCGTGCAGGGATGCCGGGTCGCGATACGGCCGGCCGCTGACCATGGCCCGGGCGAATGACCTGGACTCACAGCACGCGAGCACGTCCCGTTCGGCGGCCTCGGGCGAGGCCACGTTGAACGTCGCCAGCATGTCGGTGGTGGTCACCCGAACATCCAATCAGCCGGTCCCGCGGGCGTGATAGCTGCCTGGCTCATCAATTGCCGCTAACCTGGCTCCAGCCGTTTTGTAGCTTTCGCTAAACGGGGACGGTTAGGGTGCGCGGGAAGGGTTCGTCGCGCGGGAGGTGACCCCTTTGCGAGTACGAGATTTGCTCGACCTACCCGGCCTGGGCCTGCGGCTGCTGACGGACATCTCGGGCGTGGACCGGGTGATCCGCCACGTGTACACCACCGACCTGCCCGATCCCAGCCGCTATCTGACCCCGGGTGACCTGGTGCTGACCGGCATGATCTGGTGCCGGGAACCGGGCGACGCGGACTTGTTCGTGCGAGCCCTGGCCCGGGCCGGCGCGGGGGTACTCGGCGCCGGAGAGGCGCTGGGCGAGGTGAAGCCGGAGGTGATCCAGGCCTGCGGGCGGCACGGCATCACCCTGCTCGCGGTGCCGGCCGAGACATCGTTCGCGGCTGTCACCGAGGAGGTAGGCCGACGGCTGAACGGCGACCGGGCCACAGCGATGACCAGGGTGCTGGGGCGGCGCAGGCTGCTGCTGTCCGCGGTAGCCGAAGGAGCCGGCCTGGACGCGATGTTCCGGCTGATGGGCCGCGAGATCGGCGCCGAATGCTGGCTGCTCACCGCGACGGGCCGGCTCGTCGGCGGGACCGGGGCGTCGCTGCCCGAGCCGTTCGCGCTCCGGCTGGCCGGCGAATACCTGCGGGCGGACCGGCTGCCCGCCATGGTGAAGGTCAGCGGGCCGTACGTCCCGGCGGGCGACGGGAAGTACTCGCTGTTCGCGGTGGGCAGCGAGCCGAGGATCACCAGCTGGTTCCTGGCCTGCGCCGGGTACGAGCAGGAATGGGCTCACGAGCTGCGCGAATCCGTGGTCGAGCTGGCCGCCGACGCGGCCCTGGAGCGCGCGCGGCTGGACGCCGGGCGAGCCGGTGACCGCAAGCTAGCCGAGGCCATCGTGGCCATGCTCGCGGCGGAGGGCGGCGAGGGTGCCGCCCCGGCCCAGATCGCCTCGCTCATGCGCGCCGCCGGGCTGCGACCTGACGGACGCTACCTGGTCGCCGTGATGAACGCCGAGGCCGAGCGGATCACCGGGCCGAACGCCGATCGCTGGCGCTGCGACCTGGCCGAGGAGCTGACCGCAGCTCCGGCAGAGGGTACGGTCGTAGCCCCGCTCGGCGATCAGATCGTGACGCTCGTACCCGTTCCGGCCAGCACCGACAGTCCGGACGCCCAGGAAGGGGCGGCCGTGCACGCGTTCGCGGTCCGGCTGCGCGACGCCCAGCCGGTCCTGGACGCCGACCGGTCCCGGATCCGGCTCGCCGTCGGCGTCAGCGCGCCCGCTGAGGGCGTACCCGCTCTGGTCGGAGCGCTGCATGAGGCGCAGAGCGCCCGGCGGCTGGCCGCGGACCGGGCGTCGGCCGGGGGGACCGCGCCGGCCGCCACCGTATCGGTGGTGACCAGCGACGAGGTCGCCTCGTACGAGCTGCTGCTGGCCAGTGTGCCCGGCAGCGTGCTGCGCTCGTTCACCGAACGCCTGCTCGGCCCGCTGCTGGCCTATGACGAGCGGCACAAGGCCGAGCTGCTGTCCACCCTGCGTGAGTTCCTGGCCTGTTCGGGTTCGTGGAACGCGTGTGCGGCGGCCATGTATGTCCACGTCAACACGGTGCGGTACCGGATCAGGCGGATCGAGGAGCTGACCGGCCGCGATCTGTCGCGCCTGGATGACCAGGTGGACTTCTTCCTGGCGCTGCGGATTCGCTAGTTTTGTCCCGATGACGGTGATCCGATCCGCCTCGGCGGCGGACGCGGCGCAGATCGCGGCCGTGATGCGAGAGAGCTGGTACGCCGCCTACGACGGCATGATCACGCCCGCGATCATCGACCGGGCCACCGCCCCGGACGGGGGTGCCCGCATCCGGCAGTCGTTCCGCACCCGGCCCTGGCAGCGGATGATCGCCGCCACGGTCGACGGCGACATCGTCGGCTACGCGTCCTTCGGGCCGGAACGGGACGTGCTGGACGCACCGTGGCCTCATCCGCTCACCCCGGCCGGCGCGGACCGCGAGGTCGCCGAGCTCTACGCGCTGTACGTCCTGCCCGGCTGGTGGTCGACCGGCACCGGCCGAGCGCTGATGGACCGGGTCCTGGCTAAAGTCCGTGCCTCCGGGTACCCGTGCATCACGCTGTGGGTTCTTGAGGCCAACGCCCGCGCGCAGCGGTTCTACGCTCGCGCCGGGTTCGCGCCAGACGGTGCCCGCAACGTGCTCGATGCCCTCGGCGGAGTCACCGAGGTCCGCTACCGCCGCACGCTGAGCGGCTGAAAGGAACACGACGATGACCGACGACACCGGCGCCACGGCCGCCGCCGCCACCTACTTCGAGGCCTGGCTGGCCCGGGGACTTCGACCGGCTGCGCACGGTCCTGGCCGACGACGCGGAATTCGCCGGGCCGATGGGAGCGGCCCACGGAGCCGACGAGTGCCTGCGCGGCCTCGAAGGCCTGGCCAAGATCATTACCGGCCTCGAGATCCGCAAGGTGTTCACGGCCGGCGCCGATGACGTGCTGACCTGGTACGACATGGAGACCAAGGTGGCCGACCCGGTGCCGGTAGCCAACTGGATGCACGTCGAGAACGGCAAGATCACCCAGATCAGGGCCGCCTTCGACCCCAGAAGCCTCATGGACGGGCCGAAATAAGGCCAAACAAGTCCGAACTGGCACTACTGGCAAAGAGCCAATCTTGGCATCGTAGGTAGCATGCCGCGCCGCCTCCTGCAGTTGTTCGCCGGCCTCGTCCTGTACGGGATCAGCGATTCGATGCTGCTGCTGGCCGGGCTGGGCGTGGACCCGTGGGACGTCCTGCACCAGGGGCTGTCCCGGCGCACCGGCATCCCCACCGGGACCTGGGCGATCATCGTGGGCGTGCTGGTCCTGCTGGCGTGGATCCCGCTGCGGCAGCGGCCCGGCCTCGGCACGCTGTGCAACGTGATCGTGGTCGGCACCGTCATCGACGCGGGGCTGGCCCTGGTCACCCCGCCGCACTCGCTGGCCGTCCGGGCGGTGGTGATGGTGTCGGGCGTGCTGCTGAACGGCGTGGCCACCGGCCTGTACATCGGCGCGGGTCTGGGTCCCGGGCCCCGCGACGGGCTGATGACCGGCTTCGCCGCCCGCGGTCACTCGCTGCGCGTAGTCCGCACGGCGATCGAGCTCACGGTGCTGCTGGCCGGCTGGCTGCTGGGCGGCACAGTCGGCATCGGAACCGTGGTCTACGCCGTCTGCATCGGCCCCCTAGCCCACTTCTTCGTCCCCCTGTTCCGCCGCACCCCTCCGGCCGCTCCAGCAGACGCGACGCCTAGGACCGCGAGCGCAGGGTGGCTACGCCGTCACCGGTGAGGTCGTCCAGCGGCTCCTTGCGCCCGGTCATGACCATGACCAGCGCCAGGATCGGGGCCCGCGACGTCAGGGCCGGTGGTGTGGGACCAGTCGGTGTCCTCGATCGTGGACGGCCGGTTCGCCGCCACCATGGAGTGGGGCACGAACGTGCGCGGCCGGTACGAGCTGGTCTGCCCGCCCGAGCTGATCGTGATGCGCTGGGATTTCGAGGACGACAACGTGCCGGTGCCGGGCGGCGAGATGACCGGCTACCTGCGGGTCCAGCCGCATCCGCATGGCGCGCAGGTTGAGGTGCACCAGATCGTCGACACGCCCGCCCAGGCGAAGTTCATGGAGGGCGCCTGGGCGATGGTCCTGGGCCGCCTGCAGGCCTGAGTGGTCCAGGCCAGTGACCCGGCCGCCGCCATGCCACCCCGGCCCAGCCGGGCCAAACGGCGTTTACCAGCCGCGGGCGCGCCACTCCTCCAGGTGCGGCCGCTCGGCGCCGAGCGTGGTGTCGTTGCCGTGTCCGGGATACACCCAGGTCGCGTCGGGAAGCGGGTTGAACACGCGTTCGGTCACATCGGTGAGCAGCGAGGTGAAGTCCGCGGGGGAGTTGGTCTTTCCTACGCCGCCAGGAAACAGCGAGTCCCCGGTGAACACGTGCGGCGTGCTGGCCAGCTGCCCGCCCGCGTCGTACAGCACGGCCAGGCTGCCCGGCGTGTGCCCGCGCAGGTGAATGAGCGACACCGAGCAGTCGCCGAAGGTCAGCACCTCGCCGTGCTCGGCACGCTGGCCGACTTGGACCGGAAGCTCGTCCGCGTCGGCCGGGTGCGCCACCACGACCGCGCCGGTCCGGGTCTGCAGCTCTGGCAGCGCCTGCCAGTGATCGAAGTGCCGGTGCGTGGTGACAATGGTCCCGACCGGGGTGTCGCCGATCATCTCGATCAGCCGGTCCGGCTCGTTGGCCGCGTCGATCAGCAGGCCCTGGCCCGTACCGGCGCAGCGCAGCAGGTACGCGTTGTTGTCCATGGGGCCCACCGCTATCTTGGTCACGGTCAGGCCGTCGATCTCACGAGTGTCGGGCGGGCCGCCGACATGAACCTCTCCCGAGTAAGTCACCTTCAAAACTTATACCGAACGGCCCTGGCCACTTGCCCCGAGCCAGCGTCTTGGCCGTCCATGGTTCCGCCCCAATCAGCTGGAGAGCCGCGTGAAGATCCTCGTCCTGGCCGGCCACCACGTGCGTGAGCTGCTCGGATACCGCGAGTGCGCGGGCGTGATGCGCCAGGCGCTGACCGACCTGGCCCGCGGCCAGATCCAGCAGCCGCTGCGTACGGTGGTCCGGCCCCGGGACGCGGCCGGGTTCATGGGCCTGATGCCCGCCTACTCACCGGCCGGCTACGGGCTGAAGGCCATCTGCATCACGCCCGGCAACCCGGCCGTCGGCAAGGACGCGCACCAGGGCGGGGTGCTGCTGTTCGCGGCGGACACCGGTGAGCCGCTGGCCCTGGTGAACGCGTCGGCGGTGACCGAGATCCGCACCGCGGCGGTCTCCGCCGTGGCCACCGGCCTGCTGGCCCGGGCCGGCGCGGCTGAACTGGCCATCGTCGGCACCGGGGTCCAGGGCCGGGCGCACGCGCACGCCCTGGCCGCGACCAGGCCGCTCACCGCGATCCGCATCACCGGGCGTGACCTGGACCGAGCCCGCGAGGTGGCCATCGAGCTGGCCGAACAGCTCAATGTGCCAGTGACCGCGGCCGGCTCGGTGCCCGAGGCGGTGGCCGGGGCGGAGATCGTGGTGACCGCCACCAACTCGCCGCGGCCCGTGCTGCGTCGTGAGTGGCTCGCCGCCGGGACCCACGTCAACGCGGTCGGCTCGTGCCTGCCCCGCGATCGGGAGATCGACACCGCGACGATGGCCGAAGCGGCCGTGTTCGCCGACAGCCGCGAGTCCGTGCACAGCGAATCCGGGGATTACCTGCTGGCCGCCCAGGAGGGCGTCAGCAACCCGGTCCGGGCTGAGCTCGGCGAACTGCTCACCGGCGCCGCGGCCGGACGGGCCGACCAGGACGAGATTACCGTGTTCGAGTCGCTCGGCCTAGCCGCCGAGGACCTGGCCGCGGTCACCTACCTGTACGAAAAGGCGGCTCGGCTGGGCGCCGGCACCAGCGCCGATTTTTAGCCAGCACGCTGCCAGGCCTGGCGCTATCGTGGAGGTAGCGGGGCGGGCATAAGGGTGACGGATTTAGTGCTACATATGTGGACGGGGCAGAGCCCGGGCGCGGCGACGGTGTTTACCCGGGGGGCGACCCCCGGACCCCCGAAAATGTCAGACCCCTCGGCTACCATCGCCAAGCGATCCGTCTACCCGTCCCCCAGAGCTTCAAGAGAGCAGAGGCGCAGTGGCTGACCGACTTGTCGTTCGTGGCGCCCGCGAGCATAACCTGAAGGACGTCTCGCTGGACCTGCCGCGCGACGCCATGATCGTGTTCACCGGGCTGTCCGGCTCGGGCAAGTCGAGCCTGGCCTTCGACACCATTTTTGCCGAGGGTCAGCGCCGGTACGTCGAGTCGCTGTCCGCGTACGCCCGGCAGTTCCTGGGCCAGATGGACAAGCCCGATGTTGACTTCATCGACGGGCTGTCGCCCGCGGTCTCCATCGACCAGAAGTCCGCCAGCCGCAACCCGCGGTCCACCGTGGGGACGATCACCGAGGTCTACGACTACCTGCGGCTGCTGTACGCCCGGATCGGCAAGCCGCACTGCCCGATCTGCGGGCGGCCGATCGCCCGGCAGACCCCGCAGCAGATCGTGGACCGGGTGATGGAGCTGGAGGAGGGGACCAGGTTCCAGGTTCTCGCGCCGGTGGTCCGCGGGCGTAAGGGCGAGTACGGCGAGCTGCTGCGCGAGCTGCAGACCAAGGGTTATTCGCGGGCTCGGGTGGATGGCACCATCGTCCGGCTGGACGAGGCACTGTACAGCCAGCTGCCGGCCCTGAAGAAGTATGAGAAGCACGACATCGAGGTGATCGTCGACCGGCTCGCGGTCAAGGACACGGCGCGGCGCCGGCTGACCGACTCGACCGAGACCGCGCTCGGCCTGTCCGGCGGGGTGGTAATCCTCGACTTCATCGACCTGCCGGAGACCGACCAGCACCGGGAGCGGATGTACTCCGAGCACCTGGCCTGCCTGTACGACGACCTGTCCTTCGACGAGCTCGAGCCGCGTTCGTTCTCGTTCAACTCGCCGTGGGGCGCCTGCCCGGAATGCACCGGGCTGGGGACCAAGCTGGAGGTCGACCCGGAGCTGATCGTCCCGGACGAGAGCAAGTCGCTGAACGACGGCGCGCTCGCGCCGTGGAGCAGTGGCCACCTCAGCGACTACTTCGAGCGGCTGATCCAGGCGCTGGCCGAGACGATCGGGTTCCGGATGGACACGCCCTGGGCCAAGCTGCCCAGCGCCGGACGCCAGGCCCTGCTGCGCGGCTATGACGGCCAGGTCCACGTCCGGTACCGGAACCGGTATGGCCGGGAGCGCTCGTACTACACCACGTTCGAGGGCGTGATCCCGTGGGTCGAGCGGCGGCACGCCGAGGCGGAGTCGGACTCCAGCCGGGAGAAGTTCGCTGGCTACATGCGCGAGGTGCCCTGCCCGTCCTGTGGCGGCGCCCGGCTGAAGCCGGTGTCGCTGGCGGTTACCGTCGACGGCCGGTCGATCTCCGAGCTGTGTGCGCTGCCGGTCGGTGAGCTGGCCAAGCTGCTGCTCACCCTGGAGCTGTCCGACCGCGACCAGCAGATCGCCGGGCGGATCACCAAGGAAGTCAACGCCCGGATGGGCTTCCTGCTCGACGTCGGGCTGGACTACCTGAGTCTGGACCGCGCGTCGGCCACGCTGGCCGGCGGCGAGGCCCAGCGGATCAGGCTGGCTACCCAGATCGGCTCGGGACTGGTCGGGGTGCTGTACGTGCTGGATGAGCCGTCCATCGGGCTGCACCAGCGGGACAACCACCGGCTGCTCGAGACCCTGCTGCGGCTGCGCGACCTGGGTAACACGCTGATCGTGGTGGAGCACGACGAGGACACCATCCGGGCCGCGGACTGGATCGTGGACATCGGGCCGCGGGCCGGGGAGCATGGCGGCAACGTCGTGGTCTCCGGGACCGTCGAGGATCTGCTGTCCAACCCGGACTCGCTGACCGGCGCGTACTTGTCCGGCCGGGAGTCGATCCCGGTGCCCGTCACCCGCCGCCCGCGGAACAACAGCCGCGAGGTCGCGGTCAAGGGGGCTAACGAGCACAACCTGCGCGGCGTGGATGTGGCGTTCCCGCTCGGCTGCCTGGTGGCGGTCACCGGGGTGTCGGGTTCGGGCAAGTCGACCCTGGTCAACGACATTCTGTACAAGGCGCTGGCTCGAGAGCTGAACGGAGCCCGCACCGTGCCGGGCAAGCACGTGCGGGTGACCGGGATCCAGCACCTGGACAAGGTGGTCCACGTTGATCAAGGTCCGATCGGGCGCACTCCGCGGTCCAACCCGGCCACCTACACCGGCGTGTTCGACCACGTGCGCAAGCTGTTCGCGGCCACTACCGAGGCCAAGATCCGCGGCTACCAGCCGGGGCGGTTCTCGTTCAACGTCAAGGGCGGCCGGTGCGAGGCCTGCTCCGGAGACGGCACGATCAAGATCGAGATGCAGTTCCTGCCCGATGTCTACGTGCCGTGCGAGGTGTGCCACGGGGCCCGGTACAACACCGACACCCTGCAGGTGCACTTCAAGGGCAAGACGATCGCCGAGGTGCTGGACATGCCGATCGAGGAGGCGGCCGAGTTCTTCGAGGCGGTCCCCGCCATCCACCGGCACCTGAAGACGCTGGTCGACGTGGGCCTCGGCTACGTGCGGCTCGGCCAGCCCGCCCCCACCTTGTCCGGCGGCGAGGCGCAGCGGGTCAAGCTCGCCTCCGAACTGCAGCGCCGGGCCACCGGCCGCACTATCTACGTGCTGGACGAGCCCACCACCGGGCTGCACTTCGAGGACATCCGTAAGCTGCTCGGCGTGCTGAACCGGCTGGTCGAGGCGGGCAACACGGTGATCGTGATCGAGCACAACCTGGATGTGATCAAGACCGCCAACTGGGTCATCGACCTCGGGCCCGAGGGCGGCGCGGGCGGCGGCGCGGTGGTGGCCGCCGGGTCGCCGGAGCAGGTTGCCGCCGTCGAGGAGAGTTACACCGGCCAGTTCCTCAAGAAGCTCATGCCTGTCTGACCGCGGCCTGTTCCGCGACGGACGGCGGGGGAGCCGAAGTGGTGCCGGCCGGGAGCCGTCGGGTCACGGCCAGCGCGACCAGGCCGATCGCGGCCGCGGCGAAGAAGGCGATCATGATGCCCCGGCCCAGGTCACGGCCGGCCGCGGCGGTCACCGCCGCACCGCCGATCCCGATGCCGATCGCGGTGCCCAAGACGTCGGCCAGGTTCAGTGACGCCGAGACCCGGCCCTCCTGGCCGGCGGGCGCCTCGTGCAGCATCATCAACGAGATCGGCGCGTAGGCCAGGCCCATACCCAGGCCGGCCACGGTCCAGGCCGCCAGTCCTACGGCCGAGGGCACCTGAGGCTGCAGGACCAGGGCCATCCCGGCAATGCCGATCAGCACCACGATCAGGCCGCTGCGCACCAGGCGGCGCCCCTCCCAGCTCCTGCTCAGCCGGGCCTGGATCCAGGCGCCGATCGTCCAGGACACCGTGGCGCCCGTGACGGCGATGCTCGCCACCAAGGGGGTCCGGTGGCGTACCGCGGTCATGGCCAGCGTCACGTAGGCGTCCGCGCCGAAAAAAGTGAACGTGATCAGGCCCCGGCTCAAGATCGTGGCGGGCAGCCCGGCTCGCGCGGTCAGGGTGCCAGCCGGGACCAGCCGGCGCAGGGCAGGCAACCCGAGGATCCCGCCCGCCGCGATCAGCCCCAGGCCGCCCAGGATGGCGGCGAGCCGGTCCCGGCCGCCGGCGCCAGCCGCGAGCGTCAGGCCGCCCAGGATCAAGGTGGCGCCCGCCGCGGTGCGCAAACCGTCGGTCATGCGGTGCTCCTCGGCTCGGCCAGCGGTGGGCGGCCCGAGCCGGATCAGCGCGGGCACCGCGATCGCCCCGGCCACCGCGACGATCGGCAGCAAGCCCAGGAACACCCACCGCCAGCCGAACAGCCGGGCCACCTCGGCGCTGACCGCGGGTCCGGCCAGCCCGGGAGCGACCCAGGCGGTGGACAGCACCGCCATCATGCGGGGCCGCAGCGCCTCGGGCAGGCTGCGGCCGATCGTGGCGTAGGCCACCGAGGGTACCGCGCCCGCGCCCACGCCCTGCAGCACCCGGCCCGCGACCAGCACGCCCATCGAGGGGGCCAGGCCCGCTAGGGCCAGGCCGGAGCCGAACAGCACCACCCCGGCCACGAACGGCACTGCGGGGCCGCGCCGGTCGGCCTCCCGGCCGGCCGCCACGATGCCGATCACGCTGCCCAGCATGAACCCGCTGAACACCCAGCCGTACAGGCGCAGGCCGCCCAGGTCCCGGGCCACCACCGGCATGACGGTCACCACCGCCAGCGCCTCGGACGCGACGAAGGTGATGGTCAGGACCAAGCCGACGGTCAGCGCCCGCCGCTGCGGCGCCATCAGACCGCCGCCCGAGCCCCCAGCCCCGCCCTCGTCCATCCAGCCTCTCCGTCCAGCCCCGCCTCCTGAGCCTAAGCGCAGGCGGCGGGGTCCGATCAACCTGGGCGCCGAGGCTGCGTGTCAGGCAGGCCGATCCTCCAGCCGGAAGCCGACCTTCACGGTGACCTGGAAGTGACAGCGCTCGTCCTCGATCCGGCCGCGCATCCCGGTCACCTCGAACCAGTCCAGGTTGTGCAGGGTCTGCGAGGCTCGGGCGATCGCACCCTTGATCGCGTCGTCGATCCCTTCGGTGGAAGAGCCGACGATCTCGCTGACTGAGTAGATATTGTCCGCCATGGGGGGGTTCCTTCCGCAAGTAGGTTTTCCCACCGCTTACCCCGAACCGGGGTCGCGTCACACGCCCTCGCCGGTCAGGCGGGCGGCCCGGGCGTTGAGGTAGCGCTGCTGCGGGAGGTTGGTGGCGCGCGCCGCCGCGTCGAGGTAGGCGGCTCGGGCCGCGCCGGGCTGGCCGTCCATCTCCAGCAGGTGCGCGCGGACCGCGGCCAGCTGGTGGCTGCCGGTCATCCGCTGGTCGCCGGCCAGGTCGGCCAAGAGCTCGAGCCCCGCCCGCGGGCCCCGGGCCATGGCCACCGCGACGGCGTGATTGAGCCGTACCACCGGGTTGTCGGACAGCCGCATGAGCAGCTCGTACAGGGCCATGATCTGCGGCCAGTCGGTCGCGTCGGCGGTCGGTGCTTCGTCATGGAGCGCGGCGATGGCCGCCTGCAGCTGGTACGGCCCGGCCGGGCCGCTGGACAGGGCGGCGGTGACCAGGGCCACGCCCTCGGTGATCTGGGCCGCGTTCCATAGCTCGCGGTCCTGCTCAGCCATGGGGATCAGCTCGCCGACCGGGCCGGTGCGGGCCCGGCGCCGGGCGTCGGTGAGCAGCATCAGCGCGAGCAGCCCGGTGACCTCGCCGTCCTCGGGGAGCAGGCGGTGCACGAGCCGGGTCAGCCGGATTGCCTCGGCGGCCAGCTCGATGCGGTGCAGGCTCGGGCCGGACGTGCTGGCGTAACCTTCGGTGAAGATCAGGTACAGCACGTGCAGCACGGCCGCGAGACGTTCGGCGCGCTCGGCCGCGGCCGGCATCCGGAACGGCACTGCGCTGCCCTTGATCTGCTGCTTGGCCCGGCTGATCCGCCGGGTCATGGTCGCCTCCGGGACCAAGAAGGCCCGGGCGATCTCCGCGGTGGCCAGGCCGCCGACTGCGCGCAGGGTCAGCGCGATCTGGGAGGCCGGGGTCAGCGCCGGATGACAGCACAGGAACAGCAGGATCAGCGTGTCATCGTGGTCGCCCGGCGGCCGGTCGGCCGCCGGGGCCAGCCACTGCTCGGGCAGCACCCAGCGGGCCACCGTGTCCTCGCGGCGCTGACGGGCCTGGTCGGCCCGCAGCAGGTCGGTGAGCCGGCGCGCGGCGACGGTGATCAGCCAGCCGCGCGGGTGGTCCGGGAGGCCGTCGGCCGGCCATTGGATGGCCGCCGCGATCAGCGCCTCCTGGGTGGCGTCCTCGGCCTCGTGGAAGTGCCCGTACCGCCGGACCACCGCGCCGAGGACCTGCGGAGCCAGTTCGCGCAGCAGGTCCTCGACCTCGGTGTCAGCCATGGCCGGTCAGGCTCGCCGATCAGGCCGGCTCAGACATCGAGCTCGGCCCGGGAATCGAGGATCGGCCGCACGTCGATCAGCTCGCGGTCGCCGACCGGCACGGGACCGGGAATCCGGGTCAGCCGGGCGGCGATCTCGGTGGCCCGGTCGAAGCTGTCGCACTCCACGATCCAGTAGCCGGCCAGGACCTCCTGGCTCTCGGCGTACGGTCCGTCGGTCACTACCGGGACGTCGTTGCGCAGCTGGATCCTGCGGGTGTGGACCGGGGCGGCCAGCCCGCGCGTTTCCACCAGCTCGCCGGATTCGGTCAGCTCCTTGGCGAAGGATTCCATGAACGCCCCGAGCGCGGCGAAGTCCTCCCCGGACCAGGTCGGCTTGCCCGCCACCGGCCGGCCAGCCATGGAGTCGTAGTCCTGCTGCGAGCCGTACACCAAGATCATGTACTTCATGATCGCTCCTCTCGGTTCAGCGTCTGAGGTCAAGACGCGTGCTCACCTGATACGTCGAGGCGCCTCGCTCATCCCGGACATCCGCGCAGCGACTATACGCTCGACCTGCGCGACGGGCTGGCCAACAGGGGGTGCGGTGGAGATCACGACCGGCGGCGGACTCGCCCGGATTGACCTAGACGGGCCCGACCCCGCGGCGGCCGGGGCGGTCCGGGTCTCGAACGATCCCGCCGCGGCCGGGGCGGTCCAGTTCCCGAACGATCCCGCGGCGGCCGGGGCGGTCCGGGTCTCGAACGATCCCGCGGCGGCCGGGGCCGTGCGGTTCCTGCTGGTCCTCACCCATGGCGCGGGCGGCAGCCCGGGCTCACCGGACCTGATGGCGGCGCGTGACGCGGCAGTCGGGCTCGGCGGGCTGGTGGCCCGGGTGACCCAGCCCTACCGGGTCAGGGGGGCTCGTGCGCCAGGTCCGGCCGACCGCCAGGATGCCGCCTGGGTCGAGATCGTGGCCGCGCTGGCCGCGCTGGTACCCGGTGTCCCGCTCGTCCAGGGTGGGCGGAGCAACGGAGCACGGGTGGCGTGCCGCACGGCGGCCACGGTCCGGGCCCGGGCCGTGATCGCCTTGGCCTTCCCGCTCCGGCCCCCGGGTCCGCGAGGACAGAGCCGGCTGCCCGAACTGCTGGCCGCGCGGGCGAGCGGGGCCGCGGTGCTGGTCGTCAACGGGGAGCGTGACCCGTTCGGGATACCCGGATCTCAAGACGCGGACCAGGTCGTCGTGGTCCCGGGGGAGACGCACGCGCTGAGGGGTCACCGCGCCATCATCGCCGGGGCGGTGAGCAACTGGCTGCCCGGCGCGCTGCGCTGAAGGAGCTTCAAGCTGAGGATTAGCAAAAACGGGTCACCAGATCAGGCGCCCCGCTTGGTGCCGCCGGAGGCGGATAACGCCGCCGGCGCGTGCCCGTCGTGTTCCGGAACCACCCGGGCCGGGCGGTCGAAGCCGAGGTCGGTGGGCCGGTGCGGGGCGATGCACGCACCGTCAGGCAGGAGTTCCCCCGTGTCTTCGAAAATTACGATGCCGTTGCAGAGCAGGCTCCAGCCCTGCTCGGGGTGGCTGACAACAGTGTGCGCCGCCTCGCGGTCCGGGGCTGATGCCTCCGGACAGGGCGGCGTGTGTGGGCACATATCAGTGCCTCCTGGTTGATTCATCCTGTGTGTTCTTGAACAGTTGCTAGTGTGCCGCAGGTCTCGCGATCGTTATATGGCTCGGGCGAATCGTTTTTTCACTGGCCATCTGTAGCGTTCCGCTAGTTTCTTGCTGGCACAGATTGACTACTCGTTGTGACTACCTATCTCTACTGCCTGTAGTCGATTGCTACTTCTGTGTAGTTTTAGGTCCTGCCGACCGAAGTGGCCTAGACCATTTCAGGACCTGGCTGACCAAGTGGCCTAGACCAACTGTGCCCCCTCCCATGCTACGGCGCAAGCGACACGCCTTAGCACAACAATCGATTGTTGTGTATACATTTCCGCGACCGCCCGAACGTAACCACACTCCCGGCCGGACTGGTCCCCTCTACTTGAGGACGTCACAGCACCCCGGTAGGTTCACCGCCACCGGCACAAGAATTCGCGGGACGGCCCTTACTCAGGCCTCGGCGACCTGCCCCATCAGCGGGCTGGGCTCGAACGCCACGGCCGGGATGTCGTTGAGGCGATGGGTTTCCCGCAGCGTGAGCAGGCGCTCGGCCTCGTCGGTGAGCGCATGGATGTGGGGCTTGGCCCGGGCTTTGCGCCGATAGATGCGGTCGTCGTAGCCGCGCAGGCCGATCGCGGCGCGCTGTGCCGCGAAGGCGGCGCGCATTGCGTCGGTCAGCGCGGCGTCAAAGTCCAGCGCCAGCTGGCGCAGTTCGGCACCCGGGGTGTGGCGGGCCTGTGCCTCGCGGAACTGGGTCTCCGCCTTGCTCGCCGCATCGAGCAGATCGGCCCGCTTGGCCGCGAGCGCCGCGTCGGTCGCGTACATCTGCTCCGCCTCGTCGCTGGCCTTGTACCGGTTCATGACCCCAGGTCTCATGGCCATAGGTTACAAGCGCCCGCCCCCACGCGCCGAACCCGGCCCGCCCGCCCTCCTCAACTGAATGAAACCCGGGCCGCCCGCCCTCCTCAACTGAATGAAACCCGGGCCGCCCGCCCTCCTCAAACCGAGTGAAGCCCGGTCCGGGATATGCAGTTGAGCGGAGTAGCTGAGGAATGCGGTGTCGTCGGCGGCTGCTTGCGGCAGGTCGCGCGGGTTCGCGCCGCAGCTTGGTTACCGATGCTGCTGGCGTTGCCAGAGGGGCACAGCGTGCTTCGTGGTGCGCTGCTCCCGCGAAGCCCAGAGTGGTGAATCCCGGGTTCCACCACCCTTGGGTGCCCCTTGGGTGTGGTGGATTGCCAGTTTCACTCCGCTCGCTCCGGCCGCGGCCGGCTACTCCGGCTGAGTAGATATCCCAGACCCGGGCTTCACTCCGCTAGGGCGCAGTGAAGCCCGGGTTTCATACCGCTGGCGCGGGGGCCGGGGCTAGGCCTCGGCGGCGGGCTCGCCGCCCTGGCCGAGCACCACGTGGACGGCGCGCTCCTCGGTGCCGCGCAGGACGGTCAGATCCACGCTGCCGCTGGTCGCCGCCGCGCGCAGGCCGCCGGACAGGTCGTCGAACGAACGAACCGGCTGTCCGCCCAGGGCCACGATCAGGTCGCCGCGGGCCAGGCCGGCCCGGGCGGCCGGGCTGTCCTCGGACACCTCGCGGATCAGCAGGCCATCCGCGTCCGGGAGACCGACCGCGCGCCGCAGTCGCCGGGCCACGTGCCCGGGCGCGATCGCGATCCCGAGGTGGGGCGGCTCGACGGACTCCCCGCTGGCCAGCGCGTCGACGCGGCCGCGCAGCGCCTCGTCGGCGGGAATGGCCAGGTAGAAGCCCTCCCCGAGGCGGTTTGTGTTGATTCCGAGCAGCTCGCCCGCCGCGTTCAGCACCGGGCCGCCGGACGAACCGGGCAGCAGCGGGGCCGTGTGCTCGAGGCTGCCGGTGATGCGCAAGCCGCGGGGGCCGCGGAAGGAGCGGTCGATGCCGGAAACGAAGCCGAACGTCACCCGCAGCCCGCGTCCGCCCGGATTGGACAGCCCGAAGACCGGCGTGCCGAGGGCCGGAGCGTCCGTGGCCCACGACAGGACCGGGGCCTGGCCGGTCTCGACCTCGACCACGGCGAGGTCGCCGTCGATATCGGTCCCGGCCACGGTCCCCTCGGCGGTGTGACCGTCGGCGAAGGTGACCGTGACCTGGCCGCCCCGGATGTTGTGCGCGTTGGTCAGCACGCGGTTCTCGTCCAGCACGATGCCGGAGCCGACGCCCCAGCGCTGCCCGATGCCCACCACCGAGGAGCCCGCGCCCTCGGCCAGTCCCGCGATGCCGGCCTGAATTTCATCGAGGATCGTCATTGGTTCTCACATCCCTGGAATGGTTAGTAGTAAGTTGCAAGTTACTACTAACCACAGAGGTGTCAACGCGGAGGACTACGATTTCGCTCATGGCTCAGCGGGAAACGGCCGCCTCCCCGCTCGCGGAGGCGCTAGCCAGAGTCGGTGACCGGTGGACGCTGCTGGTGGTGGAAGCGCTGCTGGCCGGGCCGCGGCGGTTCAACGACCTGCTAGACGAGCTGCCCGGGATCGCGGCCAACATCTTGTCCGAACGCCTCAAGCGGCTGGAGCGGGAGGGGCTGCTGGTGGCCCGCCCCTATTCAGAACGCCCGCCCCGGGCCGCCTACCAGCTGACCGCCGAGGGCCGTGAGCTCGCAGGCGCGCTCCGCCTGCTGGCGTCCTGGGGCGCTGGGCACGCCGATCCGGTCCAGCACCCGGCGCACCCCGCATGCGGGACTCCGGTCCAGGTCCGCTGGTACTGCCCGACCTGCGACCAGCTCATCGACGCCGAGCCGGACCACTCCGATCTCCACTACGTATAGGTAAGCGTCCGGCCTGCCCCATCGTCCCCCTAGCCTGCTGGCGCCCCAAAATCGTGGCGGATTCGGGCTTCGCGGTTGATTACGGGTGCTGGAGTCTTCCGGATCCGCTAAGCCCGAATCAACCGCGTCAGTTTCCGAATGATGGAATTGGTGGCCAACAGCGCGCGCTGGTGGACGAGTGGGGCACGAAGGGATTGGGTTGAGCAGGGAACGCGGGCCGGCTAGCGGGGGACGGTCAGGCCAGGCTGGCGGCCCAGGTGGAGTGCAGCGCGGCGTACTCGCCGTCGCCGGCCATCAGCTCACCGGGTGAGCCGTCCTCGGTGATCTGGCCGTGGTCCAGGACCAGCACCCGGTCGGCAATCGCCACGGTGGACAGCCGGTGGGCGATGATGACGGCCGTGCGGTCGGCCAGCACGGTGCGCAGGCCCGCCTGGACCAGGCGCTCGCTGGGGATGTCGAGCAGCGAGGTGGCCTCGTCCAGGACCAGCACGCCCGGGGCGGCCAGGAACGCCCGCGCGAACGAGATGAGCTGGCGCTGCCCGGCGGACAGACGGCCGCCGCGCTTGCCGACCGGGGTGTCGTAGCCCTCGGGCAGCGCGTCGATGAAGTCGTGCGCCCCGATCATCCGGGCCGCCCGGTGCACGTCGGCGTCGGACGCGTCCGGCCGGCCGAGCCTGATGTTCTCCGCGACCGACCCTTCGAACAGGAAGTTCTCCTGGGTGATCACGATGACCTCGGTGCGCAGCACCGGATCGGGCAACTGCCTTAGGTCGATGCCGTCCAGCGTGACCCGGCCCGAGCGCGGATCGTAGAACCGGCCGAGCAGCCGCGCGATCGTGGTCTTGCCCGCGCCGGTCTCGCCGACCAGGGCGACTGTCTGCCCGGCCGGGATGTCCAGCTCCAGGCTCGGCAGCACCAGGTTGTCCCGGTAGCCGAAGGTGACCCCCTCGAACCGCACCTGTCGGCCCGCCGAAGCTTCCTCCCGCCGGGGGAGCGGAACCGGCGACCTCGGCTCGGGTACCGTGGGTTCCTGGTCCAGGACGCCGGAGATCTTCTCCAGGCCGGAGGCCGCGGACTGGAACGTGTTGTAGAACTGCGACACATCTTGCAGCGGGTCGAAGAAGCGCTGCAGGTAGAGCAGGAAGGTGGCCAGCACGCCCACCTTGATGTCGCCGTCGATGACCAGCAGGCCGCCGTAGCCGAGGATGACCCCGGTGATGATGTTTCCGGTCAGTGAGATGCTCGGGCCGTAGACCGCGTAGAGCCGGGAGGCCTGCCGGCTGGCTTCTGAGTAATCCTGGCCCAGCCCGGAGAAGATCGCCGCGTTGCGCGGCTCGCGGCGGAACGCCTGCACCGCGCGGATCCCGCCGAACGTCTCCACGAACTGCACGATGACCAGCGCGATGGCTTCCCGGGTCCGGCGGTAGGCCCGCGCTGACTCACGCCGGAACCAGGCCGTCATCCAGGTCAGCGGGACGAAGCCGGCCAGCACGACCAGGCCGAGCTGCCAGTCGAGCAGCAGCATGCCGGTGCCGACCAGCAGCAGGGTCAAGATCGCCGCGATCAGCGAATCGAGACCCTCCTCGAACAGGTCGGAGATCGAGTCGATGTCCGAGGTCTGCCGGGAGATGACCCGGCCCGAGGTGTAGCTCTCGTGGAAGGCCACGTCCAGGGCCTGGCAGTGCTCGAACAGCCGGTTGCGCAGCTCGAGCACGATCTTCTGGCCCACCCGGCCGGTCATGGTGACGAACATGCGCGTGGTGACGGCCTGCACCGCGACCGCGACGGCGAACGCGGCCGCGATGACCAGCAGCGGCGCCGCGTCGTGCGCGTGCAGCAGCGGTGGCAGGCCGTTGTCGATGGCCAGGCCGACCAGCCACGGGCCGGCCAGGGCGGCCAGGCTCTCCACCACGATCAGCGAGATGGTCAGGATCACCGCGCGCCGGTGCGGCCGCAGCAAGTCGCCGAGCAGCCGTCGGCTGCGCGAGCGCAGCAGGGCGGCCAGGCCGGCGGTGACCTCGTCGGCCTTCTCCGCCGCCACACCGCGCCAGGCGTCGATGCTCACGCGGTCTCCTCCAGGTCTTCCACGTCCATCAGGTCCGCGTACTCGGGGTTCGAGGCCAGCAGTTGCCGGTGGCTGCCGCTGGCCGCGATCACGCCGCCGGACAGCAGCGCCACCGTGTCGGCCAGCGCCACCGTGGACGGCCGGTGGGCCACGACCAGGGCCGTCGCGCCGGCCAGGATCTCGTGCAGAGCCCGGGTGACCCGCTCCTCGGTGTGGACGTCGAGCGCGGACAGCGGGTCGTCCAGGATCAGCACGTCAGGCCCGGCCAGGATGGCTCGGGCCAGCGCGATCCGCTGTCGCTGACCGCCGGACAGGGCCATGCCCTGCTCGCCGATCCTGGTGTCCAGACCCCAGGGCAGGTCGTAGGCGAACCGGGCCTGCGCCGCGGTCAGCGCGGCCTCGACTGCGTCCTCGCCGGCATCGGGTGCACCGAACATCACGTTCTCCCGCACGCTGGCCGAGAACAAGGTGGCGTCCTCGAACGCACACCCGACCGCCGCGCGGAGCCGGTCCAGCGGGATGTCGCGTACGTCGGTCCCGTCGAGCCGGACCGATCCCGAGGTGGCGTCGGCCAGCCGGGGCACGAGCTGCAACAGCGTGGACTTGCCCGAGCCGGTCGCTCCGGTGAGCACGACGGTCTGGCCCGGCGGCAGGTCGAGCACGATGTCTCGCAGCACCGGCTCCGCCGCTCCCGGGTACTGGAACACCACATGGTCGAAGACCAGGTGACCCCGGGGACGCTTCGCTGCCGATCTAGCCGCCTGTGGCGGCGGGCCGGCCGGGCGCAGGGCGCGCACCACGGCCCGTTCGGAATCAAGGTCTTGGGTCTTATCGGTGATCTCCGGCTGAGCGTCGAAGATCTCCAGGACCCGCTGGGCCGCGGTGGCCGCCTCCTGGCCGGAGGCGATGATGTAGCCCAGTGCCTCGACCGGCCAGACCAGCTGCAGCGCGAGCGTGATGAAGGCCACCAGGCCGCCGAGGGTCAGCGAGTGGGTGCTGACCGCCACGGCCCCGAGCACCAAGATGATGCCGATGACGGCGTTCGGGATCAGGTCCAGCAGGGCCCAGAACGAGCCGAGCAGGCTGGCCTTCTCCACCTGCGTGCGGTAGACCTCGCTGGCCTGGGCGTAATGCCGGACCGAGGCCTGCGGGCCGCGGCCGAGCGCCTTCAGCACGCGGATGCCGGTCGCCGCCTCCTCGATCAGCGTGGCCAGGTCACCTTGCTGGTCCTGGACCCGGCGGGACAGCACCCGGTACCGCTTCTCGAACCGGAAGCAGACCGGCAGGACGGGTGCGAACACTGCGCCGGTGATCAGGCCGAGCCACCAGTTCAGGTTGATCAGCAGCGCGACGACCGCGATGAACGTCATCACGTTGGTGACCATGAAGATCAGGCCGAACCCAGCGAACCGCCGGATCGCCGACAGGTCGGTCGTGGCCCGGGACAGCAGCTGACCGGACTGCCAGTTGTCGTGGAACGAGGCCTGCAGCCGCTGCAGGTGGGCGTACATGTCGTCCCTGATCGTCTTCTCCATGGCCGCCACGGCGTCGGCCTGGATCCAGCGGCGGATCAGGTTCAGCACCGCTTCGGCGGTGCCCAGCCCGATGGCCGCCAGGGCGAGCGGGATCAGCAGCCGCCGGGCGCTGTGCGCGATCGCTCCGTCCACGACCGACTTGGTGAGCAGCGGGATGAGAATCTCGGCCGTGACCGCGCCGAGCGCGGCGCCGAGCATGATCACCATCTGGACGCGGAACGGCTTCAGGTAGCCGCGGAGCCGCCACAGTGCCCCGACTGGCCGAGCCCTGGCGGAGGCGCGCGCGACCAGCAAAGGGGATACAGGGGGCATTATCGGGAGGTTAACCGGGCGGCACGGAACTTGTCATCTGTTTTTTCTTACCGCGTACGGCTTGTCGGCGGCCCATAACTCTGGCACGCTGACTCACCCAGAAGCTTCGCGAACCGGTTGCCGGGAGTTACCGGCAGGGAGAGGAACCGTGAAGCGCAGCAACCAGGGGTCGCCCCCCATAACCAGCCCGTGAGCCGCGTGTCGCGCGCGAGCGTCCTCGCCGCCTACCGCGATGGCGTGACCGTAATCTGTGAACTGACGGGCCAGTTCACCGACGTGACATGGCTGGCGGCGACGCCATGTTCGGAGTGGCGAGCGGTGGACCTATCCGGTCACCTGCGCTGCGTCGCCGACGACTACCACGAGTACCTTGATGACGCACCGGCCAGCAGGCTGGCCCGGCTGCTGGCGACCAACGTTCCCGCGGACTCGCTGGCCCGCAAGCTGGCCAGGCAGAACGCCGCCGAGCTGGCCGCGCTGCCGGACGCCCCTGGTCCCGAGCACATCGCGGCGTTCGCCGACTCGGCCCGGGCCTACGGACGACGACTGGCGCCGTGCTGGGACCTGCCGCACCACATCTCCCACGGCACCGAGATCACGGTGGGCGCAATGGCCGGCGCGGCCTGCGCCGAATGGCATCTGCACGCGTGGGACCTGGCCCGCTCGCTCGGCAAGGACTACCGGCCCGCCGATCCGCAGCTGGTGCTGGCCGCCTGGCGGGGCGGCACGCCTCAGCTGTGGCCGACGGTGGGTGCCGAGCCCGAGGACGGCGATCCGTGGCACGCCCTGCTTCTCGCGTCGGGACGCGATCCGGGCTGGGTCCAGCTGTTAGACTGGTGCGCCGTTAAGCGGAATGCGACCGCCTCACTACGGAGGGTATTCCATGAACGGTTCTGGGTCCTCGGCGTGCCCGGGCCCGATCGGACGGTACCTGGCCGGGTTGTGCGCGGCCGGGCTGGGCTTGTGCGCGGCCGGCTGGCTGGTGCTGACCCCGTTCGCGTTCGGTTACCAGGGCCGCGGGTGGCATGCCGCGGCGCTGACCGACCGGGCCACCGGCGGCGGCCTGGCCGTGGCCTGCCTGATCACCCTGGCCGCCTGGAGCATCGCGTGGCGGCGCGCTCTGCACGTGGACGGCGTGCTGGCCTCCTCGCCGCGACGCCCGGCCCGGCGTCGGCGTCGGCCAGTCCGGGACAGGGCGCCGGCGGCCGATCCGGAACAGGTGCTGACCGCGCTGCGAGCGCTGCTGGCCCCCCTGCTGCCGCCCGCTGCCGACGAGCCCCTGGCGGCCGAGTCGGCGGCCGCGATCGCGCAGCCGGTGACCGCGGTGATTCCGGGCCCGCGGAACGCGCAGGAGGGCATCGCCGCCATCGAGTCGATGCTGGCCGGAGCCGAACTCCTGATGACCGGGTGCGACGAGGAGGAGGAGGCGTGGTAACCAAGATCGCGCTGGGCGGCCTGCTGGTCATCCTGGCCGTGGGAGCCTGGCTGGTCACGGCGCCGTTCGTGGTGCACTTCCAGCGTCCGGGCGCCCCGTGGACGGGACCGGCCCGGATGGACGTGGCCGTCGGCGCGATCGTGGCCGCCGCGGGCTTCACCGGTTTCTTCGCCGCGCTGGCGGGCCGGATCCGGGGGCTGTACGCACGAGCGGGGTCCGAACGGGCGTGACCCGACCGCCGGGATAGGGTCTTGAGTTTGTGACCTTCGACGTAAGCCGCGTGCGCGCGGCGTACCCGGCCCTGGCCGATGGCTATGCCTACCTCGACGGTGCGGCTGGCACCCAGGTGCCCACGGCGGTCATCGAAGCCATCGCGGACACCTACCGGGCCGGGATCGGTAACGCTGGCGGGGCGTTCCCGGCCAGCGGGCGCGCGGACCGCATCGTGGCCGAGGGTCGGCGTGCCGTGGCCGATCTGACCGGCGCCGAACCCGACGGCGTGATCCTCGGGCCGAACATGACCACGCTCACCTACCGGCTCGCCGACACGCTGGCCCGGCAGTGGGGCCCGGAGGACGAGGTCGTCGTGTCCCGGCTCGATCACGACGCCAACGTCCGGCCCTGGGTGCAGGCCGCCGCGCGCAGCGGAGCCACCCTGCGCTGGGCCGAAGTCGACGTGTCGACCGCGGAACTGCCGACCGCCCAGTACCGCGAACTGCTATCCGAGCGCACCCGGCTGGTCGCGGTCACCGCGGCCAGCAACATCGTCGGCACCCGGCCGGACGTGGCCGCGATCGCCGCGGCCGCGCACGCGGTGGGCGCGCTGTGCTACGTGGACGGTGTGCACGCCACCCCGCACGTTCCGGTCGACGTGCGGGCTCTCGGCGCCGACTTCTACGCCACCAGCGCCTACAAGTGGTCCGGGCCGCACATCGGCACCGTGGTCGCCGATCCGGCGCTGCTGGAGACGCTGCACCCGGACAAGCTCGCCCCCGCGCCGTCCGGCGTGCCCGGCCGGTTCGAACGGGGCACCGCCGCGTTCGCCGACCTGGCCGCAGTGGCCGCGGCCGTTGAGCACCTGGCCGCGCTGGACCCCTCCGCGGCGGGCAGCCGGCGGGAACGGCTGCTGGCGTCGATGGCCGCCGTGGAGCGCTACGAGGCCGAGCTGTTCGCGCGCCTGCTGGACGGCTTGGCCGCCATGGGCCACGTCACGCTGTACGGCAAGGCCGCGCGGCGCACGCCGACCGCGTTCTTCACCGTGGCCGGGCACACGCCGGGCCAGGTGGCGGCCCACCTCGCGACGCGCCAGGTCAACGTGTGGAACGGCGACAACTACGCGTGGGAGCTGGCCGGGGCGTTCGGCCTGCGGGACAGCGGCGGCGCGGTTCGCGCCGGACTGGTCCACTACAACGACCAGGCCGAAGTGGACCGGCTGCTGGCCGCCGTGGCCGAGCTCGTGCCGGGCGGCGTACGCTAGCAGTGAGTTCCCGAGGAACGGGAAGTTCCGGCGCGGCGTGGAGGTTTTAGCGGACATGGGGATGTCGGCGCTCGGCGGTCTGCTGGCCATGCTGGCCGGGCTGCTGCGTGACCTCACCCAGCTCGCCGTTAGCCCGTCCGCGCTGACGGCACTGACCGCCGTGGCCGCGACCATCCTGGCCGGGGCCATGCTCGTGGCCGTGGTGGCGCTGCTCACCTCGGTGGCGGGCGTCTCCCGGTCCGCCGCGGCCGCCCTGCCGCTGGTCCGAAGGGCCCGCGCGCTACGGGAAAAGTCCTGGCGGGCGGCCTTCTTGCGCCAGCGCGATCCAGACGCGGCAGGCCGGACCAGGCCCAGAGCACCGTCGGCGGCCCCAGCGGCCGCCATTGTCTGCTGACCCGCGGATTACGCGGCCGCTTCCAGCACCTCATCCGTCTTAGCTGGAAGGCCGTTTCCCATGTCCGCAATCTTCGGCGTCCCGGTGGACGCCGCGTACCGCCTCGTCTCCGGATTCACCTCGTTTCTCGCGCCCGCCCTGGGCGGCCTGGCCGCCGTGGCCGCGATCGTGCTGTTCACCGTGGCGGTCCGGATCATCTTGATGCCGCTCAGCCTGCGCGGGCTGCGCGGTCAGGCGGCGCAGGCCCGGCTGGCGCCGCAACTGCAGGAGTTGCGCCGCAAGCACGCCAAGCAGCCCGAGCGGCTGCAGCGCGAGATGACCGCGCTGTACAAGCGGGAGGGCACCAGCGTGTTCGCGGGTTTCACCCCGCTCCTGCTCCAGTGGCCGCTGGTGTCGGTCATCTACCTGCTGTTCCGGTCCACCCAGGTCGGCGGCCGGCCGAACACGCTGCTCACTCACGACCTGTTCGGCGTGCCGCTGGGCAGTCACTGGCTGGACGGCGCCGGGCCGGTGAGCATGCACGGCCTGGTGTTCCTGGGCGTGTTCGTGCTGCTGGCCGGCCTGTGCTGGCTGTCGGTCCGCCTCGGGCAGCTCATGACGGCCGGCCCGGCCGCGGCCGGTCAGGGG
This sequence comes from uncultured Actinomycetes bacterium, assembly GCA_963787645.1. GTDB lineage: Bacteria > Actinomycetota > Actinomycetes > Streptosporangiales > Streptosporangiaceae > Palsa-504. The sequence continues at coordinate 1,306,717 of CAWBDS010000002.1, forward strand.
GCTCCGGGCGGGGCCCTGGTCCGGGTGCTGCCGTACCTGACCGTGGTGATCGCCGCGTTCGTCCCGCTGGCGGCTGGGATTTACCTGCTCACGTCCACCGCGTGGGCGCTGGCCGAGCGGCGTTTCTTCTGGCGGACCGGCCGCATCTCCAGTGCGGCCCCGAGCCCGCCGAAGCCCGTAGTGGCCACTCGCGGTTAGGAGTCGGGCTAATGCCCGGCCGTGACCCGCTGCGCTGCGGGTCACGGCCGGGATGCCGCGAGCCGCCGCTGCCGGGGTCGTCCCGCCCGCCCCCGCTGCACCATTTCCGGGGTGGATCCAGGTTCCGGGGTGGATCCGGGGCACTGGGATGCACCAGATACTCCCGCAAGCCCGCATCCTCCCGGTAACTGGTGCTGGTGATCCTGGGGTGAGGGATGTGATGGCTTCGATCATCAGACGGCATCCTGAACTGGCGCCCCGGCGTGCAGTCGGCGCCGCTCGACCGGACCTGGCAGGCTGGGGACATGGCTTTGCTGCGGATGGACGCTAGGCCGCTGCTGCCGGGGCTGCGCGCCGAACTGGTCGCGTTGCTGGCCGGCCTGGCGCGCAGCGACTGGGCGCTCCCGACCGCGTGTCCCGGCTGGTCGGTCCATGACGTGGCCGCGCACCTGCTCGGGGTCGAGCTCGGCAACGTCTCGGTGCGGCGGGACCGCTGGGCGCTGGGTCCCGGCGACGGGGAAGACCTGGACAGCTGGCTCAACCGCTTCAATCAGCAGTGGGTGGAGGCGGCGCGGCGGATCAGCCCGGCCCTGCTAGTCGAGCTGACCAACCTGGCCGGCCTGCGTTTCGAGGAGCATCTGGCCACGCTCGACCTCGACGCACCGGCGGCCCGGTGGAGTGGGCGACCGGTTCCGACCCGGCGCCGGTCTGGCTCGATGTCGCTCGTGAGTACATGGAACGGTACGTCCACCAGCGGCAGATCCGCGACGCCACGGGCCGTCCGCCCCTCGGGGCGGCCGCCACCGCCCCGGTCCTGCAGGCCGCGGCGCACGCCCTGCCCCGGGCGCTTGATCCGGTGACCCGGCCGGCCGGGACGACCGTGACCTTCACCGCCGAGGGCGCGGGCGGCGGCACCTGGAACGTGATCCGGGCCTTGACCGGCTGGGCGCTGATCCGGCGCAGCCCGACCGCCCCGCCGCCTGCGAGGCGCGCACCACGGTGGAGGGGGCGCTCAAGCTCTACATCCGGGATCCGAGCGCACCGCCGCTGACCTGGCACGGCGACCGCGAGATCACCGCCGCGCTGGCCCGGGTCAAGGCGATCCTCGGATGACGGTTGGTGCTTCAGCCGTCGATGAGCAGGGTGCGCAGCAGCCGGGCCGGCGGCGAGCCGTGGGCCAGGATGCGGTCGTGCACCTCCCGGTCGGTGCGCTCCGGGTCGGCCGCGCGCAGGTCGCGGGCCAGGTCGGAGACCTCGGTGTAGCCGACGTAGTAGGTCGACAGCTGAGCCGAGGTGAGCAGCGCCCGGCGCCACTTGCCGGCCGCCTCACCCTCCTCCTGATGTCCGCGCTCGGTCATCAAGGCCATCGCCTCGGCTTCGGTCATGCCGTGGCCATGGACGCGGGCATCCAGGATGGCGTTGATGATCATGCGCAGCTGCATCTTTAGCTGCTGCATGCGCACCGCCCGGGGATCGCCGTCGCCGGGGTAGCCCTGTTCGGCCATGATCTGCTCGGCATACACCGCCCAGCCCTCGACGAACGACCCTGACCGCAGCGCGGCCCGGATCGCGGTCTGCGCGCCGGTGAAGCGCCGCGAGTGCTGCAGCTGCAGGTAGTGGCCGGGCATCGCCTCGTGGACCATCAGGTTGTGCACCATGTGCCGGTTGTACTCGCGGTAGAACGAGGCGACCCGCTGCGGCGTCCAGTCGGTCGGCGTGGGGGAGACGGCGATGAACGTGGCCAGCGGCGCGGGCTCGAGCGGGCCCGGTGAGTCGCAGTAAGCCACGGCGACGCCCCGGTCGATCTCCGGCATCGGGATCACCTCGACCGGGTCGTCGTAGACCGTGATCAGCTGGTGGTCGGTCACGAAGGCGATCTGGGCGCTCAAGGCGTCCCGGCAGAAGCCGAGGATGGTCGCGTCGTCGGGCACATCCCGCGCCAGCTGGTCCAGGACCTGCTGAACGACCGACGGGCCAGCCGTCGCGGAACCGGCCATGGCCGCGGACAGCTCCGCGATCTGCTCACTGACCCGGTCCAGATCGGCCTGCGCACGCGCCAAGATGGCGTCCGCGTCGGCCGCGGCGTTAAGGGTGAGTGAGAGCTTGCGGGCGAAGCGCTCGGGCCCGATCCGCGGATCGCGGTCGCCGTCCGGCCGGGGTGCGGCCTCGGCCAGCCGCGCGGCCAGCCAGGCTCGATGCTGGGCCAGAGCTTCCAGGGCAGCCGGACGGACCTCGGCCAGTCGCGGGCCGCAGGATGGCGCGGCCTCGAGAGCGGCGTCGATCTCGCCGCTGACCAGCGCGATCGTGCCGTCGAACTGCCCGATAGCGGTCTCCACGTGGACCCTGGGCATGGCTCCGAGCTGCCGCCGGGCCTCGGCCAGCACGGCGGGTACCGCCGCCAGCGCCGGCCACCGACGCGAGCCGGTCGGGCAGCGGGGCGAAGTCCCGGGCCAGCAGCTGATAGATGGGCCGCCCGGGGTTGGCCAGCAGCGGGTTCCAGGTGTGTTCGGCCAGTTCGTCGAGCTCGAAGATCCGCCGGGCCACGCTGTCGGCCAGCATCGCGGCGTCGATCCGCTGCTCGGCCGACAGCGCGCCGAGATCCAGGCCGTCCAGCCGAGCCGCCCAGCCGTCCAGGGATCGCCGTTCGTCGGCCTGGGCGGCCGGGGACGGATCGGTCAGGCGGTCATCGAAGCGGTGATCGCCCAGGCCGGTGGCCAGCTCAGGGTGCCGTTCCGCCCGGTCGTCGAGGTACTCGCCCGCCAGCCTCGCGAACTCCCGATCGGCCTCACCGTCCACCGGTCCTCCTCTCGCCCGCTCCAGGAACTGCTCCAGGAACCGCTCCAGGCACCCTAGCGTCAGTGGACCACGACGGTTGCGGACGGGTAGCCGCTGGCCCCGTTGGGCGGCGGCTGGGCGGTCGTGGCGGTCTGGGTGTAACCCGTGGCGTCCGTGGCCCGGGCCTCGAGCAGGTGCGTGCCCGGGCTGGCGTCCCATTCCCACACCCATTGCTGCCAGGTGTCGATGTCCGGCACCGCGGCCAGCCGGGCCTGCTGCCACGGCCCGTGGTCGACGCGGACCTCGACGGCGGCGACGCCCTTGTGCTGCGCCCAGGCCACCCCGGCCACCGCGGTCCGCCCGGGGCCGACGGTCGAGTTGCCGGCCGGCACGTCGATCCGGGACTCGGTTTTGATCGGCGCCTGCTGGGCCCAGCCGCGCTGCGCCCAGTACGCGTCGTTCCCGGCGAACGTGGTGACGTTGATGTCGGTGACCCACTTGCACGCCGACACGTAGCCGTACAACCCGGGCACCACCATCCGGGCCGGGAAGCCGTGCTCGACCGGCAGCGCCTGGCCGTTCATGGCCACCGTGAGCAAGGCGTCACGGCCGTCGAGCACAACCTGCAGCGGCGTGCCCGAGGTGAAACCGTCGACCGAGGTACACATCAGCTGGTCGGCGCCGGCCAGCGGGCGGGCCAGCCGGATCAGCTCGGCCAGGCTCGCGCCGAGCCATCGCGCGTTGCCCACGTAGGGCCCGCCGACCGGGTCGGACACACAGGTCAGCGTGATGTAGTCCTCGATCAGCGGCCGGCGCAGCAGCTGGTCGAAACTCAGGGTCACCTCGCGCTGGACCATCCCGTGGATGCGCAGCTGCCAGGTCGCCGGGTCCACCTCGGGCAGCAGCAGGGCGGTGTCGACGCGGTAGAAGCTGCTGTTGGGGGTGATGAACGAGCTGAGTCCCGGGATGTGCAGGTCGCTGCCGGGCGGCAGCGGGGGAGCGGCGACGGCCGGCTTCGGGAAGCGCAGTGCGGCGCGGGCCGAGCTGACGTTATGCCGGGTGATCAGCTCACGTCCGACCAGCGCGCCCGCCGCCGCGGCTCCCACGGCCAGCCCGCTGGTGATCAGGAACCGCCGCCGCGCGGGCCACCGGGACGGATCGTGGTCATCGGGGTTGGGCAAGAAGGTGAACGAGGACGCGGGCGTGGTCTGTTCCCCGGCCTCGGAGGACGCTGTGGCGGGCAGATCAGGTGGTTCCAGGCTGTCCGCCACGGCGCGGCCTGGGCTGCCCGCCGCGCCCCGGTCCGGGCCGCCGCGGACCACGCCGCCGCGGGCCACGCCAGCGGGCGGGGAGCCGAGCTGGTGGGCCGCGCGGACCAGGCGGGTCAGCGCGAAGGCCCCGGCCGCAGCGCCGACCAAGGTCGGGATCACGTATTCGGCCGTTGCGTTGGGCCGGGTCAGCGCGGCCGCCAGGCCGATGCAGGCGAATACGGCCAGGCCCGCCAGCCCGAGCGCCAGCCGCCGCACGGCCAGGATCCCGATCACCGCCGCGAACCCGGCCAGGACGACCAGGATGCCCACTACCAGCGCGTTCTTGTCATCGGCGCCGAACGTAGAGATGGCGAAGTCTTTGACCGGCTGCGGGGTGAGGTCGATAGCGGCCTGGCCGACCGCGAGCACCGGGGAACTCTGCGCCACGGTCAGGCCGGCGGCCAGCTGCCCGACACCCATCGCGACGGCCGCCGTGAGCACCCCGGCGGCCGCCCCGGCGAGCGCGCTGGGACGTACGGTCTGGCCGGGGACGGAAACGGAAGGCTGTGTCATGGCGGACTCGCAGTTAGGCGCTGTTCCCCACGCTACCTGCCGGGCGTACGCCGCCAGCCGCGCAATTATTGCCTTCTGCTAACCAGTGGTCCGCTAGTCCTCGAAGATCCAGCGGGTGGGTGAGCCGGTAAAGTCCCCGGCCCGCAGGCTGAACACCCGACGTGGCCGCACACCCACGGTCGCATTAGTAGCCGGATCGAGGAAGTCCACGTCCGAGTGCGTCCCGTATTTGGCGTTCATCAAGTCAATCACCCGCTGCAGGACCGCGGGTTCGGTCACGATCTGCGCCACGCCCTCGATGACCACCGGGTCGGCGGCGTCCTCGGTGGTAACGCAGCAACGCGGGTCGGCGACCAGGTTACGGATCTTGCGGGAGCCCACGGCACTGGTGAACCACAGCGTGCTGTCGTCCCACATGCCCCAGACCGGCATGACGTGCGGCCGTCCGTCCGGCCAGACGGTGGCCAGCCAGTAGTTACGCGCCGCAGTCAGCCGCTCCGCGGCCCAGGACCAGTGCAGGAGTCCGCTTCCTTCCGCTGGCCCGGAGATGCCGTACCCAGGCATATAGGGCCGGCTAACCCGAGGGATCTCCATGGCGCAGTCCTACCATGCGGACACAGCTCTGTGAGGCGACTAACGTTGGGAGCCGTGAAGGCATCACCACAGAGCCAGCTTCGCCTGCTCGAATTGGCCGATCTCGACGCCGAGCTCGCCCGTCTCGACCACCGCCGGCGCACGCTGCCCGAAGTCGCCGAACTCGCCCGCCTTGAAGCCCGGGCCAGCGAGCTCAAAGACGAGATCGTCGTAACCGAGACCGAGCTCAGCGACCTGGCCCGGGAGGAGAACCGGGCCGAGCGCGACGTCGAGCAGGTCCAGACCAGGATCGAGCGGGACCGCGCGCGGCTGGACGCCGGGCAGGTATCCGCCGCCCGTGAGCTGGCCACCTTGCAGTCCGAGATCGAGTCGCTGCGCCGCAGGCAAGGCGATCTCGAGGAGGTCGTGCTCGAGCTGATGGAACGCCGCGAGGGCCTGACCAGCCGGCGAGACGAGCTCACCACCGAACGCGACAGCCTGGGTACCGAGACCGCCGAGGTAGCGGCCCGCCGGGACGCGACGTACAAGGAGATCGACGAGCAGGCTGGCAAGGCCGCCGAGCAGCGCAGTGGCATCGCCGCCGACGTGCCCGCCGACCTGCTCAAGCTCTACGAGCAGATCCGTGACGCGCGCACCGTCGGGGCCGCCATGCTCCGCGCGGGCCGCTGCGAAGGCTGCCACCTGAACCTGAACAAGGTGGACCTGAACCAGATCCGGGCGACCGCCCCCGACGAGGTGGTCAGGTGCGAGGAGTGCAGGCGGATCCTGGTCCGCACTCCAGAATCCGGCCTGTAGGTGCGAGCCGGAACCCACTGGCGTCCCGCCCAGGGGGAGCCCACCGTCACCCTGTTGCTCCGGCACGGGCAGACGCCGATGTCGGTGCAGAAGCGGTACGCGGGCCGGTCCGACGTACCTCTCACCGACGTCGGTGTCCAGCAGGCGGTCGCCGCGGCCAAGCGGCTGGCCACGGCCGATCTTGGCGTGATCGTGGCCTCTCCGCTGCTGCGCACGATGCGCACCGCGCAGGAGGTGGCCGCCGTCACCGGCGCTGAGGTGGTCACTGACGACGGGTTCCGGGAGACCGACTTCGGCGACTGGGAGGGCCTGACCTTCGCTGAGGTGCGGGAACGCTGGGCCGCCGAGGTCACCGCGTGGCTGGCCGACCCGCAGGTGGCCCCGCCCGGCGGGGAGAGCTTCAGCGATGTGAGCGCGCGGGTCACCGCCGCCCTGCACCGCGTGCTGGCCGCCCGGAACGGCCAGACGGTGCTGATCGTCAGCCACGTCACGCCGATCAAGACGCTGGTCGCGGCGGCATTGCTGGCTCCGCCGCCCGCGCTGTACCGGATGCACTTGGACGTGGCGGCGCTGTCCGAAATCGACTGGTACGCCGACGGGCCGGCCGTACTCCGGTCGTTCAATGACACCGGCCACCTGTCCTGATCAATAGAATCCACTCTCATGGACGAACGCGGGCGGCTGACCGCTCCAGGCAGCTTGCTGAACGGGTCGGCCTTCGCCCCTGAGGGCGATGGTCTCGGTCAGCCGTCCCCGAGCAGTACCGACCTGGCCGAGCTCGCCGCCCGGTACGGGCTGCGGCCGAGTTCCGCCCGGCCCGGGTTGTTCACCTACATCCGCATGGTGTGGGACCGGCGGCACTTCATCGTGGCCTACGCCACGGCGCGCAACGTGTCCATGTACACCGAAGCCCGGCTGGGCAACCTGTGGCAGGTGCTGACGCCGCTGCTCAACTCGGCCGTCTACTACCTGATCTTCGGGATCTTGTTCCAGGCCAACCGCGGCATCAGCCACTACACCGCGTATCTGGTCACCGGGGTGTTCATCTTCTCCTTCACCGAACGGTCGATCGTGGTCGGCTCAACGGTAATGCGGGCCAACCTCGCGCTGATCCGGGCCTTGCACTTCCCGCGGGCCTGTTTGCCGCTGGCCTACGTGATGGTGGAGTTCCAGCAGCTGCTGCTGTCGATGGTGGTGCTGTTCGCCATCGTGCTCGGCACCGGGGAACCGATCGGCTGGTACTGGCTGTTCCTGGTGCCGACCATGATCCTGCAGGCCACGTTCAACATGGGTGCCGCGCTGATCATGGCCCGGCTGGGGGCCGGCGCACAGGACTTCAGCCAGCTGATCCCGTTCCTGACCCGGATCTGGCGGTACTTCTGCGGCGTCATGTACAGCATCGCCTCGCTGCCCGCATCCTTGCCCGAGTGGGCCAAGAACGTGCTGTCGCTTAACCCGGCAGCGGTGTACATCACCTTGACCAGGCACGCGATCATGGCCACTGAGCGCAACTTCGCGGCCGGGGCCCAGCCGTACAACGCGCTGAAGTGCGAGCTGTTCACCAAGACGAAGAATCCACCGCTGCAGGCCTTCTGCCACGCCAGCACCACGACCAGCGAGCTGTGGCTGGCCGGGGTCGGCTGGGCGGTCGTCACCCTCCTGGTGGGCGTGGTGTTCTTCTGGCAGGCCGAGACGCGGTACGGGCGGGGCTGACCCCGGCGTTCCCGGGAGCGTTCCCGCGAGCGTTGAGCCAGTCGCCGGACAGCAGCGCGGCCAGGGTAGCCAGCGCCCAGGCGGCGTGTGAGTCGGCCTGCGGCGGGGCCAACATCCGCTCGGCGGCCGAACGCCGGACGATCTCGAACATCCCGCCCGCGGCGCCTAGGTCCAGGGCATAGTCACGCAGCAGCCGGGCCATCGCGTCCCCGTAGGCCCGCCGCCAGTCCGCCGCCCCGGACCCGCCTCCGGCCGAGGTCGCCGCCCGGACCGGTGGTATCCGCGGGCCGGACTTCCAGGTGCTGGCCGCCAGCGGCAGGTCCAGCAACTCCGGGCACAGCTCCTCGAGCACGCCGCGGTGCAGCCGGTCGGTGATCCGGTCTGGCAGCGCGACCGCGCGGGCGGCTTGCACGACCCGGTTGTCGAAGAACGGCTGGACCAGCGGCTCGCGGAGCAGGTAGGCCTGGCGGGCCGCGGCCGACCACCGGCCGGCCCGGTTCACCAGGTAGAAGTCGTCCAGGGTCCGCAGCGGCCCGCGGGCCAGCGACGCGGCGAACGGAGCCATGCTGGCCAGGTAGGCACCGGCCGCGGCCGGTCGCACCAGGCCGAGCCGGCGGGTGATCATGCGGCGGAACAGCTCGGTGCCGCGCGCCTCGCTCCAGGCTCGGGCCGGACGCCGGTCGCTCCACGCCGCCGGCGCGTAGCCGCCGCGTAGCAGCTCACCGCCGTGCCCGCCGGCCTGGACCGGCTCGGTGGTCACCTGGGGGTCGGGGCGGCCCACGTTCTCGAACGCGGACAGCATCCCGTCGGAGACCAGTACCGCCGACCGGAGCCGGCGCAGCAGGTCCGCCTGATCAGGCGCCTGCTCCGGGGCCGCCGGGCGCGGTTCGGTGACCACATGCTCGATGCCGAGCTGGCGGGCGATCATGGCGGCCACGATGACGTCGGGGTGGCTGGCGAAGCCGTGGGTGCGGGCCCGGAACGGAACCTTGGCCGCGATCAGCGCGGCGGCGATCAGCCGGCTGTCCTTGCCGCCGGTCAGGGACAGCTCGACCGGTACGCCGCGCTCACCCAGGGGTCGTACCGCGTCGGTCAGCGCGGCCGCGACCGCACCGTAGGACCCAGGGGCCTCGTCCGCACCGGGCACCGCGGTCGCCACGGCCCGGCCGGCGGTAACGGTCAGCTGCCGCCGCGCGGCCAGCGCCCGGACCTCGCGGAACGGGGTCGCAGCGCCGACCGGGTAGCCGAGGCTGAGGAAGGCCGCGACCATGACCGGGTCGGGTTCGGCCAGCCGGTCCGCGAGCACCGCGGCCCAGCAGGCGCGGTCGCTGACCACCACCGCCCCGGGAACCTCGGCCACGAAGACCGGATCGACCCGGGTCACCCCGGTGCGCGCCCGCAGCCCGTCCTGGTCCAGCCAGATCGTCCCCGCATGCGACCGGGCCGCGGCCGCAACAGGTCCGGTCGTCGCAGCCTCAGGTCCGGTCGTCGCAGCCTCAGGTCCGGTTGTCGCAGCCTCAGGTCCGGTTGTCGCAGCCTGCGGCCCGGGCCAGCAGACAACGGCGGTCAGCCCGTCGTCGGATTGCCGCACCACGGTCGGCGGCCCGGGGATCGGCATGACCCGCGGGTCGGTGCTCACCGCCGCGGCGACCAGTTCCGCGCACCGCTCGCGGGTGGTCGCGCCGATGGCGAGCGTGAAGTACACGCCCGCCTCAGCCAGAACCCAGCAGCTCGAGCTTCGGATCCGGCATCGCGGGGTCCAGGTCGGCGGTAAGCAGGCCGCGCCAGGCTTCTTGCACCCGCGGCAGGTCGAACGCCGCTGCGACCTGGGCATGGGCCTCATCGCCGGCCGGGCGCCAGCTGGCGTCGTCGCCGAACGCCGCGATCGCGGCGGCCATCTCGGCCGGGCCGGGGTAGATCCAGCGCGTGTCGTAGATGGTCTCCGCCCCCGGCCAGTGTCGGATCACCGGTACTGCCCGCGACGCCATGCCCTCGGCCGGCGCGACGTGGAAACTCTCGTCGTCGCTGGTGGACAGCATGAAGCCGACCCGGCGCAGCCACGCCGCGACGTCCGGGCCCGCGTCGTCGAACACCACCGCGCCGCGCAGCAGCGGGGATCGCTGGACCCGGCGCAGCGCGGCGGCGTAATGCTCGCGTTCGGCCGGGTTCTGCCACACCCACCAGTGCTCCCACGGCATCCCCGACTTGATGAACAGCAGGTACCGGTCGTCCTCGCGGCGCAGTTCCTCAAGCACGTCCAGGGCCAGGTCCATCCGCTTGCGGGACGGGACGATGCCGACCAGGCCGAGGTGGAAGCGGGCGCCCTCGAGCTTGGGCCGGTCCAGCTGGCTCACGTTGATGGCGTTGGGGATCGTCACCACCTTGGCCTCGGGCCAGCCGGTCTGCTCCCGGGTCAGCCGGGCGTAGTGCCGGCTGACGCACACCACCTGGTTCACGGCGCCGATCTTGACCTGGGCCGGGTAGGGCGAGGTCAGCTCGAAACGGTGCAGCCGGACCAGCAGCCGGGACCCGCGCCGCTTGTGCTTGCTGTACCAGACGGCGTTCGGCCCGCACCATTCGCAGATCACCACGTCGGCCCAGCCCGCCAGTTCCCGGCTGAGGTCCGCGTCGTGCTTGCCCAGCGCGGCCCACTGGTCCAGCCGCACCTCCAGGTTGGGCTGCAGCCGCAGGTAGTCCAGCAGCGGGGTGAAGAACTTCAGGTCGTGCCCGGCCACCACGACCTTGAGCTTGTCCGTGGTCGTGCTGCCCGGGCTCCTGCGCGCGGGCAGCGCCTGGGCCAGGTACCCGCGCAGCCGATCGGCCGCCCGGTCCAAGGTGAACTGCTCCGCGGCCCGGCCGGTCCGCGTCGCCGCCTTCCGGTACAGACTGGGATCGGCCGCCGCCGCGGCCGCGACGTCCACCACGTCGTCCAGGCTCGCCGCGAACAGCGGATAGTCCGCGCCGAGCAGCCCTTCGTGCATCGGGGTGCGGTTGAGGATCACCGGCAGCCCGATGGCCCCGTACTCCAGCACCTTGGTGGACAACTCCAGGCTCGCGTCGAGTTCGGGATGGCGCCAGCCCAGCCCGATATCGCAGGACGCGGCCAGCCGCAGGGCGTCCTCCCGCGAATGGCCGCCGTGCCAGGTCACGCCCTTGGTGTCCAGCGCCGCCCGCATCCGCTGCTGGTAGTCACCGGGCGCGTTGTGGATCTTGTCGCCGATCATGTGCAGTTCGGCGGGCACGCCCCGGGCCGCCAGCAGGCCGGGCAGTTCGGTCATCTCCAGCGTGTTCCAGCGCGGCGCGAACTTGCCGGAGTAGACCAGCCGCAGCGGTGTGCCGGCCGCGTCCGCGCCCCGGGAGGTGGGGATCTCGGCCAAGATGGGCGGCAGTAGCACGCACTTTCCGCACGCCGCGGGGATGCTGCCCTCCAGGAAGCAGCGCAGCTCCTCGGTCTGGCACAGCACGAAGCGCGCGGCGGAGGCGATCATCGCGAGTTCTTCGGCGGCCGCGGGCGTGAGCCCGGGCACCGACTGCGGGACGTCGGTCAGGTACGGCCACAGCCGTCCGGCGAACGCACCGCTCTTGGCCGCCGCGGCGGTGACCGCCCGGCCGCGCAGCACCACCAGGTCGTGCGGGTTCTCCGCGTCCAGCCGGGCCAGCAGCTCAGGCGCGGCCGCGGCGCTGACCGGACCGGGACCTTCCAGCAGGTGCTCCTCGAAGGGCCGGCGGACCGTCACCCCGGGTTCGGCCAGCAGCGGCGCGATCAGCCGGCTGGTCCGGACCGGAGCCTTGAGCACCAGCGTCACCGAGCAGCCCGCCCCGGCCAGCGCCTGAGTGACGGACTGCAGCCAGATGGCCGAACCATCGATCAGGTTCAGGTCGATGTCACCGTAGACAAGCGCGCGCGTGGTCACGCGACAACTCCTTAGCTGAGAGAGAAGAGCCGTAGCCCGCGATCTGAGCCGTCCAAACCGAAATACTCCCGCCGGGCCAGCGCCGGATCCAGCGAGGTCACGTACGCGTAGCCGGCCTCGGCGTAGCCAACCGCGTCCGCCTGCGCGCACTCCCGCGCGCAGGCCAGATCGAGCAGGTACCACTCGTCGTAGTCGCGGTCAGCCTGCCAGGGCGCGACCCACGGCGATCGTGCCGCGTTCGCCGCGCGCGCCACCCACCCGGCCGCCCCAGCCGCCTCGGCCGAGCCGGCCGCCGCGGCTGCCCCGGTTTCCTCAGCAACCACAGTGACCAACGCCCCCAGCCCGGCCAGCGCCGTGGTCACCGCGAGTTCCGCTCCGCCCGCGACCGACACCACCAGCTCGGCGGGCGCAAGACGCTGCCGGGCCAAGCGGATGGCCAGGACCGCCGCGCCGGCCGCGTCCTCGACCCGGGCCAGCACCGCGATCTGCCGCCCGCTGGCCAGATGACCGGGCAGCCCGGCCAGGCGGGCCAGCCCAGCCAGGCGCACCGAGGTCGCGTGCTCGGTAAAGGTCTGCCGCAGCTCCCCGAGCGTCTCGGCCTCGGTCAACGGCGCCAGCGACCGGGCCGAGGCGATCTGCTCCCGCAGCGCGGCCGGCTCGCTGCCGGTGACCGCGCGTTCGTCGGCCACCATGACCACCCGCGCCCCGCAGGCCCGCTGCTCACGCGCCTGAGACGGGGACGCGGTGACGAACAGGGCATGCTCCCGGTACAGCGCGGGCCGCCGCCGCCACCCGATCTCGCCGGTAACCGTCACCGGTCCGGCCGTCCCGGTCAGCGAGTCCAGCAGGGCCCTGACCGCGGGCGGGTCCCGCGGACTGCGGGCACCGGCATAAACCGGGTCGGTGGACCGCCGAGCGTCCAGCCCGATCGGGTTGAACCGGCCCAGCTGCACGCCGAAGCTCTCGTCGGACACCGCGTCGCAGCTGGCCGCGACCCAGTCCAGGCCCGGCGCCAGATGGGCCGGAACGTTGCGGATGAAGATCACCGGCTTGCCGAGGGCGCGCGCCGCCGCGATCAGCCGTCCCAGCCGTCGGCCGCGGTCGACGGCGGCCGGGTCGCCCGCGTAGGCCCAGGGCGAGCCGGCCAGCATGGCCGCGGCCTCGATCAGCACTAGGTCGGCGCCCACGCTTTCCAGCAGCACGTCCGCGTCGTGCGGGAGCAGCGGGTAGACCGAAGCGTCGGGCGCCAGTGTCGCGCACGACTGCGTGGTGAGCACCCCGGTGGCGACCAGCCCCGGCGGGGTGAACCCGACGCCCGGTGCGCCCAGCCCCGGCGCGGTCAGCGCGGACAAGAAGCGTTCCCCCACCCCGGACAGGTCGTTCAGCTGCGCCGAGGCCAAGGCCAGGGTAGCCGCCGCGGGCCCGGTCAGGCCGCCGCGCTCCCGCCACATCCGGATCAGGTCGAGCGGCAGCTGGACGCCGCGCGACCACGGGCGCCGCGCCGCGCGAACCAGGGTGCGGCCCAGGGTCAGCGTGGCGGAGCCCTCCAGCGCGGTCAGCCGCAACTGGGTCATGGCCAGCTGCAGCCGCGTGTCGCGCAGCGTCCGCGCCAGCCGGTCCCGCTCGGCCGCCAGCCCAGCCGTCTCCGGCGCCGCCTCGTTCTCGGCATCCAAGCTCATCGGCGGCCCTCCGGATCCAGCCAGGCGGTGATGATCCGGGCGATCCGCGGACCCGCGTGGCCGTCCCACAGCGGCGGCAGCTCGCCGGCGTACGGCCCGTCATTGCAGGCCTTGAGCACCGCGGCGGCCAGCTCGGCGGCGGTCACCAGCCGGTTGCTGCCGCTGGTGATGGTGATGGGCCGTTCGGTATTCGGCCGCAGGGTCAGGCAAGGCACCCGGAGCAGGGTGGTCTCCTCCTGGACTCCGCCGGAGTCGGTGATCACCGCGCACGCCCCCTTGACCAGGGCCATGAACTCCAGATAGCCCAGCGGGTCGCAGACGTGCACGCGGGGATGCGCGTCCAGGCCCGCGGCCTGCAGCGCGGCCCGGCCGCGCGGGTGTACCGGGATGATCAGGTCCAGCTCGTCGGCCACCTCGTGCAGCGCCCGCACCAGGGCCGCGGCGGAAACCGGGTCGTCGACGTTGGACGGCCGGTGCAAGGTGGCCACCACGTACCGTTCCGGCAGCCCGGCTGCGGCGCGCGCCGCGGCCACGTCGAACCGGTCCAGGTGAGTCAGCAGGGTGTCGATCATCGGGTTGCCGACCAGGTGCACGGCGCTCACCGGGCGGCCCTCCCGGGCCAGGTACCCGATCGCCTCCGGGGAGGTGGCGAACAACAGCGCGCACAGCTGGTCGGTCAGCCGCCGGTTGATCTCCTCCGGCATCGAGTCGTCGAAGCTGCGCAGCCCGGCCTCGACGTGGGCCAGGGGCACGCCCAGCTTCGCGCCGGCCACCGCCGTGCCCAGCGTGGAGTTGACGTCCCCGTACACCACAGCCAGCGCCGGGGGAGTATCGAGGAACTCCCGCTCCATCCCGGTCATGATCTCGGCCGTCTGCCGGGCGTGACTCCCCGAGCCGACGCCCAGGTTCACATCCGGTCGCGGCAGGCCCAGCTGGACGAAGAACACCTCGGACATGCGCTCGTCGTAGTGCTGCCCGGTGTGCACGATGCGCTGCTCGTGACCCAGCTCGGCCAGGGCCGCGATCACCGGCGCGGCCTTCATGAAGTTCGGCCTGGCGCCCAGCACGTGAGTGATAGGTGCGCGCATCGCGTCCTTTCCGTTCAGCTGAACCGATAAAATCTGCCGTGATGACGTCCGCCCCGCACCAGCCGGGCTTCCGTGGCACGCACGTGTCGCCTCGCGCTCTCACGCTCGCGACCTCGATTGCCTGGCGGCACGCGGCCGCCGATCCGGTCCGCGCCGTAGTCCTGGCCCAGAGAGTACTGCCCCGGCCGCTGCGCCGGGGTCTCCGGCTCGCCGGACCCTACGGGTGCGCGGCGGCGCTGTGGGGTGCGGGGGACCGAGCCGCCGCATTGGCCGCGCTCGATGCCTCGCCTCGCCGCCTGGCCGCGTTCAGCCTGGCCGTCGACCAGCCCGCGGTCGCGGCCGCCGCGCTGGCCCGGCTGCCCGACGACGACCGCGCCCGCCCCGTGCTGGCCGCCCGCCTGGCCTGGCGCGAAGGCCGCCTGACCGAAGCCCTGCAAGCCCTCGAGCACGCCCCCGGCCCCCGCGCCCGCCGCCTGCGCGCCCGCCTGGCCGCCGAGCGGGCGGTCCTGGAAGCCGATCCCATGATCATGGCCAGTTCTGGCCAAATAGCGGCCGTTTCTGGCCACGATCATGAAACAACCCCAGGCCGCGTCCTGCACCTGGTGAACGACGCGCTGCCCACCACCAGCGCCGGTTACACGATCCGCACCCACGAGATCGTCCTGGCCCAGAAAGCAGCCGGCCTCGACCCGCACGTGGTGACCAGAGCAGGCTTCCCGGTGACCCAGGGCACGCTGGACACCCGGCGCCTGGTCACCCTGGACGGCATCCCGTACCACCGCCTGCTGCCCTGGCGCATCCCCACCCGCGCCGACCAAGCAGCCGCCCTGAGCCTCAAACTGGCCGCACAGCTCACCGAGCAGGTAAAGCCCAGCGTCCTGCACGCCGCCAGCAACTACGTCAACGCCACGGTCGCTCTGGCCATCGGAAAAACAAACGGCCTGCCCGTGGTCTACGAGGTGCGCGGGTTCTGGGAGGACACCTGGCTGTCCCGGCACCCGGACAGCGAAAAGATGGCCAGCAGCGAGCTCTACCGGCGCAACCGTGACCTGGAGATCCGCTGCATGCTGGCCGCCGACCTGGTGGTGACCCTGGGCGAGGCCATGCGCGAGGAGATCGTGGCCCGCGGCGTCCCGGCCGACAAGATCCTCATCGTGCCGAACGCCGTCTCCGAAGAGTTCCTCCAGCCGCTGCCCGACGCCACCACCCTCCGCGAAAAGCTCGGCATCAAGCCGGACGAGCACGTCATCGGCGAGGTAACCAGCCTGGTCCCGCACGAGGGCATCGGCACCCTGCTCGAAGCGACCAGAATCCTCAAGGACCGCGGCCTGAAGGTGCGGGCCCTGATCGTCGGCGACGGCCCGGAGCGCTCCGCCCTGCAACGTCAGGCGGCGGACCTCGGCCTGAGCGAGGTAGCCATCTTCACCGGTCGCGTGCCCGCAGCGAAAGTACGTGAATTCCACGCGCTCCTCGATGTTTTCGTCGTCCCCCGCACCCCGGACAGGGTATGCCAGCTGGTTACGCCGCTGAAACCGGTAGAAGCGATGGCCAGCGGGCTGTGCGTGGTCACTAGTGAAGTGAAGGCACTCGCCGAAATCATCAAACCCGACGTGACAGGGGCGCTAACAATACCGCAAGATCCGGTAGCCCTAGCCGATAGTCTTGAACTCCTGGTTTGCAGTCCGGACGTCAGAAGGAAACTCGGCGACAACGCGCGCGAATGGGTGGCCAGGGACCGGACCTGGGCTCACAATGCTGTGCGGTACCGAGGTGCGTACGCGCGTTTGGGCGCGCTCTAGATTGGGGTCCCCATGCCGGCACAAGACGTAGTGGTCATCGGGCTGGGCTACGTCGGCCTACCGCTGGCCATCCAGGCGGTGCGGTCCGGGTTCCGGGTCACCGGCCTGGACACGAGCGAGAAGATCGTGGCCGGGCTGATGGCCGGGCGCTCGCACGTGGATGACGTCACCGACGCCGATATCGCTGAGATCCTCAGCCGCGGCTTCCGGGCCACGGCTGACGAGGCCGAGCTGAGCGCGCAGGACGTCATCGTGATCTGCGTGCCGACGCCGCTGTCCGAGGCTGACGGCCCGGACCTGTCCGCGGTCCGTGCTGCGACGCAGACCGCGGCCCGGCTGCTCAAGGCCGGGACGCTGGTGTCGCTGGAGTCCACCACCTATCCGGGCACCACCGAGGAAGTGGTCGCCCCGCTGCTGGAGAAGGGCTCCGAGCTGACCGCCGGGATCGACTTCGCGCTGGCGTTCTCCCCGGAACGCATCGACCCGGGCAACCCGGTCTACGGGTTCCGCAACACACCCAAGATCGTGGGCGGCCTGACCGCGTCCTGCACCGACGCGGCCGAGGCGTTCTACGGCCAGATCTGCGACCAGGTGGTCCGGGCCAAGTCGGCCCGCGAGGCGGAGATGGCCAAGCTGCTGGAGAACACCTACCGGCACGTGAACATCGCCCTGGTCAACGAGATGCTGATCTTCTCCCGTGAGCTGGACGTCGACCTATGGGACTCGATCCGGTGCGCGGCGACCAAGCCGTTCGGGTTCCAGCCCTTCTATCCGGGACCGGGTGTCGGCGGCCACTGCATCCCCATCGACCCGAACTACCTGTCCTACAAGGTCCGCACCCTCGGCTACCCGTTCCGGTTCGTCGAGCTGGCCCAGGAGATCAACAGCCGGATGCCCGGTTACGTCACCGACCGCGCCGCCGAACTGCTGAACCGGCACGCCAAGGCGGTTAACGGGGCCAAGGTCCTGCTGCTTGGCGTGACCTACAAGCGCGACATCGCCGACCAGCGGGAATCCCCGGCCCGGCCGCTGGCCCGCAAGCTGCTCTCCCGTGGCGCCCAGGTCAGCTACCACGACCCGTTCGTCCCGGTCTGGCAGATCGACGGGCAGTCCATCCCGCGCGCCGACGACCTGGACGCTGCCCTGGCCAGCGCCAACCTGGTCATATTGCTGCAGGCCCACCACGCCTACGACCCGGCCCAGCTCACCCGGGGCGCCCGCTTGCTGCTCGACACCCGCGGCATCATCCCGGCCGCGTCCCACGTCGAGGCCCTGTGAGGGTTCCGTGCGGATAGTGGTGTGCACGGTCGTCCACCATCCGGCCGACGCACGCATCTACCACCGCCAGATCAGGGCGCTGCTTGAGGCCGGTCACCAAGTCATCTACATCGCACCGGTCGCGGTCGAGAACTTTTCGGCCGAACGGACCACACCTCAGCTGCAGACAATCGCCATCCCGCGAGCCGTGGGCCGAAGCAGGCTCGGCGCGCTGCGGGCCGCCCGGCGTGAGCTGGCCCGGCACGCGCCCGGTGCCGACTTGCTGCTCGTCCACGACCCCGAGCTGCTGCTGGCCCTGCCGCCCCGAGGCAAGCGGCCGCCCACGGTCTGGGACGTGCACGAGGACACCGCCGCCGCGCTCAGCACCAAGGCCTGGCTGCCGCGCCCGCTTCGGCCCGTCGCGGCCGCGGCCGTCCACGCCGCGGAGCGGTTGGCCGAGCGGCGCCTGCACCTGATCCTGGCCGAACAGGGCTATGTCTCCCGGTTCGGCCGGACGCATCCGGTGGTGCCGAATACCGTGTACGTGCCGGAGACCGCGGCCCCGCCGCGCGCCGACCAGCGCGTGGTCTACCTCGGCCACCTGTCCCCGGACCGCGGCGTGGCCGAGATGATCGAACTGGCCGCCCTGCTGCGCCCGCACGGCGTGGCGGTGGAGCTCATCGGCCCGGCCGACGCGCGGGCCCGGGCCATGATCGAGCCCGCGCAGGCCCAAGGCCTGCTGCGCTGGCCCGGCTTCGTGCCGAACGACCAGGCCCTGTCGCTGGTGGACGGCGCCCTGGCGGGCCTGTCGCTGCTTCAGGACGAGGCCAACTTCCGGCACTCGATGCCCACCAAGGTCGTGGAGTACATGGCCCGCGGCGTGCCCGTGGTGACCACGCCGCTGCCCGCCGCGGCCGAGCTGGTCACCCGTTACGAATGCGGCTTCGTGGTACCGTTCGGCGACCCGCGGGCCGCTGCCGACGCGGTGCTCCAGCTGGCTGGGGACGCCTCGCTACGAGCCAAGATGGGCAGCCGCGGACATGAGGCAGCCCTGAAGTCACTCGGCTGGCCGGCCGGCGCACGGGCCTTCGTGGCCCAGCTGGAAGCCTGGGCCAAGAGACCATAACCGCTGGCCGGGGGATGCTATTGTTGCGTGTCCCACGGCGCCCCAGAAGGAGTGGCAGAGAAGGGATTGGCGTGATCGCAGGCATATCACGCGCGCCGCTGGTGCGGCCGCTGCGTGCACTGGCCGCGCGCCACCCGCAGTTCGCCGTGGCGCTGGCCGCGGGCGCGGTCCTCCGGCTGATCGCGATGCTCGGATATCCGGGCGCGCTGTGGTTCGCCGGCGACTCCTACGTCTACGTCGGCGCCGCGCTGCGGCCGCGGCCGGATCTGTCCAAGACCACCGGCTACTCGCTGTTCTTGCGCACCCTGCTGCCGTTCCACAGTCTCACGCTGGTGACCGGTCTGCAGCACCTGATGGGGCTGGGTATCGGGGTCATGGTCTACGCGCTGGCCCGTCGCGCCGGGGTCTCGAAGCTGTGGTCCACGCTGGCCACGCTGCCGGTCCTGCTCGACGGGTTCGAAATCGAAGACGAGCACATGGTGATGGCCGAGGCGCTGTTCACCTTCCTCGTCATGCTGGCCATGCTGCTCATCCTGTGGCGCTACCGGACCACCTGGCCTACCGCGCTGGTCGCCGGGCTGCTGGTCGGTTACGCCATCGACGTGCGCAGTGAGGGCTTGCCGCTGCTGATCCTGTTGCCCGCGTTCATGGTCTACCGCGCGATCAGGCGCGGCTGGAAGCAATGGCGCGGCTGGGTGGCCGCCGTGGCGCTCGCCGCGGGCTGCGTGGCCCCGGTGCTGGCCTACGCCGGGTGGTTCCACTCCTGGTACGGCTCGTACAACCTGACCCGATCCGAGGGGTTCTACCTGTGGGGGCGGGTGTCCTCCTTCGCCGAATGCTCGGTCATCAAGCCGCCCGCCGACGAGCTGAAGATCTGTCCCACCGGCCCCCCGTCCAGCCGCACGGCCCCGGGCGACTACATCTGGCACGTCGCCGCGGTGCACACGAACTTGGACTCGACCGGCGGCCCGGTGAGCGTGGCCAACAACGCGCTGCTGACTAACTTCGCCATCCGCGCCGTCGAGGCCCAGCCGTTCGGCTACGCCAAGGCGGTGATCAAGGGCCTGCTGCTGGTCGTGGAGTGGCCACGGCACAAGTACCCGGACCCCGGCACGGTGGGCTATTACAACTTCCCGCTGCATACGCAGACGATCCCCGACCTCCTCAACCATGAGTGGATTCCCGGCGGTACCGCCTACCAGGACGCGATCAGCTACGGCCACGCCAACCCGAGCACGATCGTCGAGCCCTTCGCCGCCCTGATCACCCTGTACGAGCACATCATTTACACCTGGGGCCCGCTGCTCGGCCTGATCCTGCTCGCCGGGCTCGGGGGAGTAGTGCGGATCGAAGGGCTGCGTCAACGCCAGCCCCGGCTGGTCTGGTCCCGCCGCAGCGGCAGCATGCTGCCCTGGGTGACCGGCATCGTCCTGCTCGTCGCGCCGATCGCCGTCGCCGACTTCGACTACCGCTACCTGCTCCCCGTGCTCCCCTTCGCCGGCCTGGCCGCCGGCCTAGCGTTCGCCCCGGCCCGGATCCGTCCCCAGCCGCAGCCGCCGCTGCCCCCGGTTCCGCCGCGCGACGGCGAACAGCACGACGACCTCACTACCCAAGTCCCCGGCCCGGTCAGCGGCGCCTAGCCCGGGGGCGGCGCCGTTCGGCGTATCCTTAGCGCGGGTGAGTCGGCCGGGCGGTCGCGCCGGGTGCAAGCCCGGTGAGGAAGGTCCGGGCTCCACAGGGCAGGGTGGTCGGTAACGCCGACCCGGGGTGACCCGCGGGAAAGTGCCACAGAAAACAGACCGCCCCGCGTCTAGCACGCGGGGTAAGGGTGAAACGGCGGTGTAAGAGACCACCAGCACCGCAGGCGACTGCGGTGGCTAGGCAAACCCCACCCGGAGCAAGGTCAAGAAGGGGAACCGAAGGTTCCCTGCGCGAGCGATCGAGGGCGGCCCGCCCGATGCCCGCGGGTAGACCGCACGAGGCTGTCGGCAACGGCAGTCCCAGATGGATGACCGCCGCCCCGCGCAAGCGGGCGCACAGAACCCGGCCTACAGGCCGACTCACCCCTCATATGGCTCTGACCTGGCACGCAGCGTCGCACACATGTCAGTTGTCAATCTGGGCACATTCCGGACACATCTGCCTGGGCTCGGCCGAAGGCCTCGAATCCAGGTGGCCGTACAGGTCGGTGGTGATGGACTTGTGACCGAGCCGACGAGAGACTTCCGAGATCGGGACGCCAGTCGCGATCTCATGACTGGCCGTTTTGGGTCTTTCGGCAGCAGCAAACGGCAGCAACCCAGCAGCGGATATGGCTGCCGAGCGTGCCTGCGCGTCAGAGCAGTTCCCGCAGATGCTCCGGAGTGAACCCAGCTGCCCGCAAGATCGAGGCCAGGGTGCCTGCCGCTATCTCGTCATGCAGGGGGACGATGACCGTGCGGTCGTCCCGGCGCAGCTTGCAATGACTTCCCCTAGTACCAACGACCTCGAAGCCGTCCTTCTCCAGAGCGCGGACGACCCTAGGGCCAGATACCACAGGCAGGCGCCTAGGGCTCACGCGGAGAGCCTCACCTCGACCGGCGCCACTATCGGCTCTGAAGGCTCGGGTACTGGCTCGTCCTCGAAGTACAGCTCGAGAGCCTCCCCCAAGTTGGCCAGGGCCTCCTCGATCGTCCGGCCCTGACTCGCGACCTCTGCCTCAAGGCACCGCGCCACGTACAAGTCACCATCACGAGTAATGGCCGCAGTCAGCTTAATCGTCCGGTCAGCCACAACGCTGATTCTACTACGCCTGACTTTCCGAGATTATCGCTGCTAACAGCGCAGCGGCCAACCGGAGGAGGCGGTGAGAGGAGCGGGTGACAGAACGCGGCCTATAGGCCGACTCACCCGCTGGTAAGCCGCTGACCCGGCATGGAGCGAGGCATGCGGCGCGGCCGGCCCCTGATGCTAATCGGGGCTGGGGACAGTACGCGGAGCGGTCCGCCCGTTTACCGAGCTGGCCGTCACCCGCGTTGCGTCCCGGGTGCTGGCGGAGAATGTCTCCTCCAGCTGGGCGAGCCAGGCCAGATGGCCCTCCAGCGCTGTGATGACATAGGGCCCGCCAGCCCCCCGGACCCGGTCGAGAAGGGCGTCGAATCGCGTGAAGGCCTGACGCAGCGGTCGTTCGTACCGGGCCAGAAGATCACAGCCCCGCTCGGCGTACGGACCGCCGGTCCAGGGGACGCCAGGCTGCCCAGGGCCTAGGCGATGGCCGGGCGGTTGGCCAGCTCCAGCGGTCGGCTGGGCACCTGGATGCCCTGAGGGATTGCCGTATGCAGCCTGGCCAGCGTGTCGATGGTCGCGGCCCGGTCGCTGTCATCGATCGGGCATCGAAGCGGCTAGGCGCAGCGTCGAGGTACGGAAACAACGTTAGGGCATGCCCGGCTGTCCACAGAGCCGACGACCTGACCAGCCCTCGTCGGCACTGGAGCGACCACGAATTCGAGCCTGGCTTGCGTGGCGAGCCAGGCCGCCGTCTGCATGGCCGCCGACAGGTCGGGCACCCACGGCGTGGGCAGATCGCTGACGGTCACGAACCATCGCGAGCCCGTCTGGTCGGCCGCGAGCCAGTGGTACCCGCCGAACCCGACGGGCAGGTAGGACAGGTCCTGCACCGTGAGCGCCCACTGACGAGCCAGGGCGGCGGCCACATCGCTGTCGCTTACATCCATCGGGCGCTCGCGCACAGGCCGAGGCTAGGGCGCCGGCTGGGTGCGCAGCAACGAGTTACCGCGGCTCACAATCCGGAAATCCCGTTCCCGCGTCCAGCACCCCTGCCGACCTACAAGCTCACGTGCGCGGTTGCGTATGCCCGGGCATGCACAGCTCGCCGTATACGGCGGCTGGAACTGGCCTCCCGACCGGGGTCGGTCACACAACCCGATCGGGAGACAACCGGCTACTGCCGATCCGTGCGTGCTGCCTCAAGTTCTTCTCGCAGGGTGCGCTGGACGTAGGCCATGGCCTCCTGGGCGGCCGGGTCGGCAAAGCGACTCGCCAGCTCCTCGGGCGCGACGTTCTGCACCCGCTCGTGCAACCACCACAGGTGCCCCTGCGGGTCGCGAACACGGGCGACGCGCTCGCCGAAGGCAAGCATGGTCGGATCGGTTACCACACGCGCACCGGCAGCGATGGCCTGCTCAACAGCCGCAACAACGTCACCGACGTATACGCGCAGGTGAGCCGGGGTTGGCGGCCAGCCCGGCTTGGCATCGAACAACATGATGACGCTATCGCCGATCTCGACCTCGGCATGGCCGATGGCTCCGTCAGGATCGAGCATCCGGGAGCCCGGAGTCTCAGCAGCTCCGAACACCGCCGTCAGGAAGCGCACCTCCGCATCGGTGTCGCGGCTGATCACCCAGGCGTTGACGCGTGCGTAGCGCGGCGGAACCTGAACCTGTTGCTGCGATGACATGCAACCGATCATGTCAGCGGCCACTGACATTTCTGGTCGAGTCCCGCCGCTCGCCTAGCCGTGTCCCCCGCAAGTACGTCCGTACCGGATGTGCACGGGATCCGCACACCGACACCCCTGCACCGCAGGTCACGAAGTCCGGTTGGGGTGCTCGGGACCGGAAACCACGGTCAGGCGCCTACGGCTCACGCAGACAGTTTTACCTCGACCGGAGCCACAATCGGCTCAGGTACTTCCGGAACCGGCTAATCCTCGAAGTACAGCTCGAGAGCCTCGCGGAGGTTGGTCAACGTCGCCTCGATAGTCCGCCCTTGGCTGGCGACCTCCACCTCGAGGTCCGGTCAGCCCGCGTATGGCTCGGTGTTCACGGGCTGCCGCCCATCCGGTCGACCAGCGACCCCATCGACGGCAGCCCGTTGTCGTGACAGAAGCGCGCGGCGTCCTTCTCATCCACAGGATCCGGCAGCGTCGTGCGGGCCAGGTTGGCGGCTTCTTGGAGCCCGGCCCGGCGAAGCATGTCGACGATCGTCTGACGGGAAACGGCCATGGAAATCACCGGCTTACCCGATCATGGCTCCGGGCTCCGACTGCCCGGAGCATGCCCTACCCAGACCAACCAGGCGCCCGGGCGGAAGCTTCCCTGCGGCGCGCCGCCGCCCGCGTCCATAGCTCAGACGGTCAGCCTGACCTCTCGACCTTGCCCGTTGTACATCTGTCGTACATGTCACGTTCGCGATAGGGATGAAGTCGATCATCTCCGGCGGTATTGTCATGATCCGTGGAGGAGGATGTGGTGTTTGCTGGCGATGTCAACGCCGGTGACGTCGTCGTCCTGCCTGGGGCCAGCAGTGCGGTCCTGGTCAAGATGATCCGTCTCGGTCAAGGCGGGTTCATCTTCACGGTGGCGCCGGTCGGCGACGATCGGCCCGAGGCCGAGCGGCTCATCACGCTGACCGCCGCGGCTCGCTTGCGCAAACACGCCGAGGACCTGGCCAACTAGGTCGCCTCCACGGGTGCGGCGGTCGGCGGCTTAGAATCGAACTCGTGACTGAGATCTCGGTATTCCGGCCTGGCGACGTGTCGTACCTGCGCATCGCGGCTCCCGACCCAGCGCGTTCGGCGGCGTTCTACAGTTCCGTGTTCGGCTGGAAGATCAGGCCGGACAGCACTGCCTTCGAGGATGCCACCGGCCACATCATCGGCCACTTCATGGCGGCCCTGCCGGTGGCCGGCGAGGCCGGGGTCGTCCCGTATGTCTACGTGCAGGACATCGACGACGCTCTGGCCCGGGTCCCTGACGCGGGCGGCAAGGTAACCACCGAGCCGTATCCCGAGGGCGACCTGTGGGTGGCAGTGACCCGCGATCCGGCAGGAAACGCGGTCGGCATCTGGCAGCACGGTCCGCGGGTCAGCGTGTCCCGAGGTTAAGAAAGCGGCACAACGTGCCGACCAGCGCGGCCAGCGATGCCAACGACAGGAGCGCCGCGGTCGGCAGACACAGCAGCAGTCCGGTGATCAGCGTGTTCCTCATAACCGCAGGTTACGGCGACCCCGTTCCGGGATCGTTACGGCACGCTAAGCATATCCCGCCCCCGGAACGGTGCACCCGGGGCAGCCTCAACCTCCGGCTCGAAATGAGCTGGCCGGGAAACACCGATCCGGGGGCCGAGATCTAATGAGTGATTGTGCCGAATGTCACATCGGAGTCCCAGATTGCCTGCCAGGCGATCCCCTCAGAAGGGTCGGTCGCCGAGACGATGTGATTGTGGCCCTCGTAAATGGCCACGTGATAGACGTAGCTGTTGGGGTCTGAATCGACGTGGAAGAAAACGAGGTCGCCGCCCCAGGCTTTGGCCTTGCTCTCGCGGCGGAAACGGAGGAACTGAGCCTCTGCGGTACGGGGGATTGACTTGCCGAAGCGGTGGTACACGTACTGGGCGAGGCCACTGCAGTCAAAGCCTGAGCTGGGAGAAGTCCCGCCGTAGCTGTACGGAACCTGCCCGACGAACGTCTCTACGTAAGCGGCTGCCTTTTGGTTGAACGACAGCGTGTGAGCGCTCGCCGTTCCCGAGAAAAACGCCAGGCTTACTGCCATCGTTCCGGCGATGGTGCCTATCTTATGTCGCGCTAGCACAGTCCCGCTCCTGAGGGTTTCCTGGTTTGACCGAATGCATTGGGCTCTTGCGGCCCATGCCGGACGGGCCACTTCATGGTCGCGGCGATGGCGCGACTGGCTCACGTCACGCAGGGCAAGCGGTTTTTCACGCTCTGAGATAAATGGCCTGCGCTGAAACATCATGTGGGCATGATGGCCAAGAAGTCCAGCAATTCTGCAAACTTTCCCAGCTTATGGGATAACTAATCGGGCAAACGTTTCAGCAACTCCCAGCTTTAACAGCGGTATCACGGAACAGTCTCAAGAGAATCACTTTTGTGATTTGGGCCACACGGTATTGGGTAACGGGCCCACGAAGCAAAGGATTTCGGCCTCATAACCGCAGGTCAGAGCATGCGCAGCTAAGAACAGGCGCGTCAAGGATTCCCCTGCGAAACCTGGGTCAGGCGGAGGGCGGTGGCCCCGAGCCACTCCTCCCCGCAACACCACACCGACCTTGATCTCGCCGCGGCCACGGTGGTCAACGACCCGCGGGAGAGCGCGGAGCGCCGCGAGCGCGCCGGCGCCCCGCAGTCGTAGACACGCCAACGACCTGGCCGCGTGAAGCGCTACTCGTCCCCGCCGAAGTTCCGGCGGAGGGTCTCCCCGTTGGGGGACCCGCCCAGTGCCGCGGAGATCCGGTCCCAGGACCAGTCGGCCGCCCGGGCCTCCCGCACCGCCACCCGGATAGTGTTCTGCGCCACCCGCCTCGCGTCCAGCGCACTCTCCATGAGTTCTTCGATCGTCGTCATGGCACAGATTACGCCACAAAATGTGGCACATGTCGAGCCGTGAACATCGAGCGCTACTCTCGATCCACGGCCCAGCCGGAGCCGGTGCGGCGGACCAGAAGACCTGATAGGCCCGAAGCAGGGCGCGGATCGCGAGGTTCGGAAAGGGGGTGTCCATGCTCACGTTCGGGGTGGTGGTGCTGGGCGTTACCGATCGGCAGCGGGCCGCGGACTTCTGGTGCGCGGCACTCGGGTACCAGGTGCGCGAGGGGCCTTACGGCGGCTGGGCCCAGGTCCTGACCCCGCCGCCGGGTGCGGCAGGCGCGGTGATCGCCTTGCAGACCAGCCAGACGACACCCGAGGACCATCCTCGCCTGCACTTCGACCTGCACGTGCTGGGCTTGGACGAGCAGGCCGCGGAGGCCGACCGCCTGGTCTCGCTCGGCGCCCGCCTGATCGCCTGGGACAGCTACCCGGACGATCCCGACTTCGTGGTCTTGGCCGACCCGGACGGCAACCTGTTCTGCATCGTCGACCTCGACCATCCTCACGACTAGCCGCCCGCGGTCCGGGCCTCCATCGGCTGGCCCTGGCGGTACATGTGCGGCGGCTTGTTCCCGGCCGCCTGGCCGCCGTCGATGGGCACCACGGTCCCGGTGACGAAGGAGGACTGCTCCGAGCACAGCCACAGCACGACCTGCGCCACCTCGGCCGGGCGTCCCACCCGCCGCATCGGCGTGGACATGGCCGCCCCCTGCTGGGCCTGCGCCCCGGCCGCCTCCAGGTGATAGGTCAGGATCGGGCCCGGGGCCACCACGTTGACCCGGATGCCCTGATCCGCGTAGTCCAGCGCGGCGACCTTGGTCAGCCCGATGATCCCCGCCTTGCCCGCCACGTAGGCGGCCAGGTTGGCCGTGCCGTTCAAGCCGGCGATCGAGGCCATGTTCACGATCGCGCCTCCGCCGTTGCGCAGCATGGCCGGGATCTGGAACTTCATGCCCAAGAAGGTGCCGCGGATGTGCGTGGCGATGCCGACGTCGAACTCGCCGGGATCGATGTCCGCCAGCGGCGCGGGCAGCGGGCCCGCGGCGGCGTTGTTGAACGCCGCGTCGAGGCGGCCGAACGCCGACAGTGCCTGGTCCACTAGATCGCGCATCGAGCCGGCGTCGGTGACGTCGAGGTGCGCGGCCAGCGCCTGGCCGCCGCGCGACCGGATCCGGCTGGCCACGGTCTCCAGCGCGGCGGTGTCCCGGGCGCCCAGCACCACGGCCGCGCCCGCAGCGGCGAACGCCTCGGCGGTCGCCGCGCCAATGCCCTTGCTAGCCCCGGCGACGAGGGCCACCCGTCCGCTCATGGGCAGGTCCGCGGGCTGCCCGGTCGGCTCGGTTTCTGACTGTGAGGTCTGCTGCTCATCCATGGAGCTGATCGTATGGTCTCTAACGATTAGATGTCAAACGGTTATGCTATGCTCTGCTCATGGGCCGTCCCGAACGTGAGCCGCTGGGCATGCATCTGACCAAAGTGTCGAGAACCGTCAGCCGTGCCTTCGATGATGCGCTGGCCGCGGCGGGGGGATCGCTGCCGGTCTGGCTGGTGCTCATCTCGCTGAAGAGCGGTCAGCGCGCCAGCCAGCGCGAACTGGCCGACGTGGTGGGCGTCCAGGGCGCCACGCTCTCCCATCACCTGAATGCGATGGAGTCGGCCGGCCTGGTCACCCGCCGCCGCGACCCCCGTAACCGCCGCCTGCACCTGGTCGAGCTGACCCCCGAGGGCGACGCGCTCTTCGCCCGCCTGCGCGAGGTCGCCTTCGCCTTCGACCAGCAACTGCGAGCCCGGCCTCACCCCACAAGACCTCACCCAACTCGAGTCACTCCTGACCCGCCTGGCCACCAACATCGTCCAGCGCCGGAGCTTTCCGTGATCATGGGTCAAAGTGGGCGCTATTTGCCCCGAACGACCCATGATCATGGTCGGGCCCTAGATGAGCGCTTAGGCGTAGGCGGCGGCGCGCAACTCGTCCAGGTCGATGCTCAGCCAGTCCCTCAAACCTGCCTGCCCAGCTGAGGTTATGGTGACGATGCGGCTGGCTTCCCGGGTGGCGATCCAGCCGTGCGTCGCGAACGCGGCGGTCAGCGCGGCGCCCAAACTACCCGCCAGGTGGTAGCGACGCTCGCTCCAGTCCATGCACGGCCGCAGCAGCGGCCGGGTGCGATGCTCGAGCGCGTCCACGTCAATCCCGAACCGCCCGAACTCCGCCGCACCCCGCCCCATCACATACGTGCCGTCTCGCTCGTCGAGCAGTCCCCGCGCGACCAGCGCCTCGCTGATCGAAACGCCGACCGCTCCGGCCAGGTGGTCGTAGCACATGCGGGCCCAGCGCAGGCTCCGCGCCCGGCTCGCCTCGCTCAGGGAATGCACCTGGCTGCCCGGCGCGACCAGGGTCAAGATCTCCAGCGCGTCCGCGACCGACTCCGAAGCGATCGAGTACAGCTGCTGGCGTCCGCGGGGCTGGGCGCGGACGAGCCGGCCCGCGACCAGCTTCTTGAGGTGAGCACTGGCCAGCGACCGGGAGATGCCCGCCGCTTCGGCCAGCGCTGAACCGGACTGCGGCGTGCCGCCTAGCAGGGCAAGCAGCATCTGCGCGCGATGACGGTCGGCGATCAGGCTGGCCACCGCGGCCAGGTCGGCGTCGGGATCCATGACCGCACCATAGCCGATGCACAGTCAAATGGGGATTTGACGGTTCGCGGGCTAGGGTCGATGGTATGGCCACCACCAGTACCCGCACCCGGGATGCATCCGGCGGCTGGGTCACGATCGCGTTCGCGATGTTCGCCGTGGGCTGGGGAGCTAATCAGTTCTCACCGATGCTCATCGTCTACCGTCACGAACTGCGCCTCGGCGCGGCCGCGGTCGCCGGGCTGTTCCTGGTCTACGCGCTGACGCTGATTCCGGGCCTGCTGATCGGGGGACCGGCGTCCGACCGTTTCGGGCGTCGCCCGGTGGTGCTGCCGTTCGTGGTCCTGTCACCGCTGGCCACGCTGCTGCTGGTGCTGGGCCCGCACTCGCTGGCGCTGATCTCCGCAGGCCGGGCCCTGGCCGGACTGTGCTCCGGGGTGGTCTTCGGCTCGGCCACCGCCTGGGTACAGGAACTGTCCCACGGCACCGGACAGAGCGCCCGGCGGGCCGCCCTCGCGCTGACCGCGGGTTTCGGGCTCGGGCCGGTGGTCGCCGCCGTGCTGGCCCAGTGGGCGCCCGATCCGCTGCTGGTGCCCTACGTGCCGCACCTGGTGATCGGAGCCGCCGCCGCGGTCATGCTCTGGCGGGCACCGGAAGGCGCACCGGCGGCCCGGGCCGCGGCCGGGCCAGCGCCGGCACCCGCTCGCTGGCCGCCGTCGGCGGTGCGGACCTGGCGGTTCTGGCTGGCCGTAGCTCCGGCCAGCCCGATGGTGTTCGGCTCGGTCGCGCTGGCCATTGTGGTCTTGCCGGAGGATGTCACCAGCGCACGCACGCTGTCCGCCGGTTTCGCCGGCCTGATGACCGCGCTGGCCTTCTCCGCCGGAGTGGGCGTCCAGCCGCTGGCCCGGCGGTTCGCCAACCCGTTGTCGGGCATCGTGGCTGGCCTGTGCTGCGCGGCAGCGGGCGCCGGGGTGGGTGTCGCGGCCGTGGCTGGCGCCGATCGGGTCCTGGCCGGGGTCGCGGCGGTCCTGCTCGGCCTGGCCTACGGGCTCTGCCTGGTGTCCGGGCTTCGGCAGGCCGAGCAGATGGCCGAGCCGACGCAGCGCGGCGCGGTGGTCGCGTGCTACTACGCGCTGGCCTACCTCGGGTTCGCGGCGCCGTATCTGGCGGCGGCCCTGGGCGCGCTATCTGGGCAGACCGGGGCGTTCGCGGTGCTGGCCGCGATCGCCGCCGTGCTCACCGTATGGACGGTCGGGTACGGGATCCGGCTGGGCCGCGCTGACCGGGCGTCTGACCCGCCGGTCCTGGCCCAGGCTGACAGGACGGGCACCAGAACGTGATCCGGTCCTGCTGTCCCTCCGAGCGGATCGGCGTGCCACAGCGCCGGCACGGGCGGCCGCGCCGTCCGTAGACCCAGCTTTCCTCGCCGCGACGCGCACTGCCCGTGGTGACCCGGCCGATCCGGTCCTTGTTCGCCTCCAGCATGCGGCGCGCCAGTTCGGCCATTGCCCCCAGGTCCGCGACGTCGCCAGCCGGCTGCCACGGGCTGACACCGCGCAGGAACAGCACCTCGGCCTTGTAAACGTTGCCGATGCCGGCCAGGTTGCGCTGATCGAGCAGGGCCTCGCCGATCGGCCGGCCGGGTTCAGCGGACAGCCGCCGCACCGCTTCCTCGCAGTCCCAGTCAGGTCCGAGAAGATCCGGACCAAGGTGCCCGGTGACCTGTGACTCTTCGCTGGTGCGGATCAGCTCGACCACGCCCAGCTGATAGCCGACCGCCCGCCAGTCCTGGTTGGCCAGTACCAGCCTGATCCGGTGACTGTCCCGGAGCGGTTCGGCCGCGGGCCAGACCCGCCAGCTGCCGTCCATCCGCAGATGGGTGTGCACGGTGAGACCGCCATCGGTCCGGGTCAGCAGATGCTTGCCGCGGGAAACGGTCTCGATCACCGTGTCGCCGCTCAGGTCGGCGGTGGCCAGCCGAGGCACCCGGAAGTCGCTGCGGGTCAGCGTCCGTCCCGCCAGCGCCTCATGGAGGCGCCGCGCGGTATACCAGACCGTGTCTCCCTCGGGCATGCCCCTAGTGTGCGCGAGGTCAGCGCAGAGGAGTTAACCGACGATCCTGGCCGCGCGGGTCGTAAGGGCCGCGATAGCCGTTGACCGGAGGTTGGGCCGGACGCGAGCCCCAGCTGCCCTCACCCGTCCCGTTCAGGCCGGTGCCGTTCGCTCGTCTGGGGTCGGCAGCCGGACTGGCCTGACCGGCCGGATAGCTGTACCGCTCGCCGTAGGGCGGGGTGTTCACCGGGGCGGCCGGGCTCGCCGTAAGACTGCTGCGGGTACGGGTGGGTCGCGGCGGCCTGGCCGTTGTTCGGCCGGAGCGGATCGGGCCGGTACCGGTCAGCGCGAAGCGGATCGGGCCGGCGATGCTCGGACCGCAAGGGATCCGACCGCAAGGGATCCGACCGGTACGCGTCCGACCGCAAAGGATCCGACCGCAAAGGATCCGACCGCAAGGGATCCGACCGGTACGCGTCCGACCGCAGCGGATCAGACCGCAAAGGATCAGACCGCAAGGACTCAGACCGGTACGCATCCGGCCGGTACGCATCCGACCGCAGCGGATCGGGCCGGCCACGGCCGTTGGCGCCGTGCGCGGGCCGGTCGAACTGCCGCGACGCCGGCGCCGCATCGGGATACCAACCCCCCGTCGACGGCTGGCCTGACCGGCCGTCGACGCTGCCCTGGGCCCGCAGCGCATACGCCGGGCTGGTCAGCGGATCCTCATCCGGGCTGATCGCGGAGCGCGACCGCCCGCGCGGCGCGGCGGGCTGCCCAGCGCCACGAGACGGCCGGGTCACGGCCGGAGCCGGCTGGGTCGCGGCCGTATACGGCTGGGCGGCGGCAACCGCGCCAGCCTGGGGAGCAGCCGCGTAGGGCTGCGTGGCGGCCGAGTAGGACTGGGTGACGGCCGGAGCAGTCCCGAAAGACGGAACGGCCGGCTGGATCGCGGTCCGGTCGTCCGGGTCGAGCCGCGGCTGGGGCTGCGTCCCCGGACCCTCAGGAGCGCTCCGGCCGCCGGCCGGGTACAGGTCGGGCAGCGGACCCGCGTTCGGCGGCCGCCGCCGGGTCGCGGTTTCCGGCTGGGCGGCGCGCGCGGTGGTCGCCAGCGGCTTGTCGGCCGCCAGGTCGTCCCAGAACTGCTCGTCCGATACGCCGCCGAACTGCTCGGCCGGCCACAGCTCCTCATCGACGTCGGACCCCTTACGCCAGCCCACCCGCCGGTGTGACCGGGCCGCTGCCTTCTCGGTTTCCTCGGTGTCGGCCTCCGGGAGACGGCGACGCGGGGCGGAGTCGTCGTCCAAGATCTGCTGCGGGCCGGTGAAGTCGATCACCGTGCTGGCCCCGGTGTGATGGGCGGCCCGGCTCGAGGACGGCGGTGCGGTCCTACGTCTGCCGGCCGGAACCCGGCTGTCCCGCGCCGGTCCGGCCGCCCGGCCGGACCCGGCGGACCCAGCGGACCGGGCGGAACGGGTACGAGCCGCCCTGGGCCGCATGCTGAAGTAGAAGGCAGCCGCTATACCGGCCAGCCCAGCGACGGCGAGTCCCGCGACCAGGAACATGGGTCTCCATCCAGAATGCCGGGCCCGGCGGGGGGTTGTGCGGAGCGCTAGCGAGGCTCACGCGGCCGATGACGCGAGCCTTCCCTCGTTGTCGCGAGCG
The DNA here is from genome assembly GCA_963787645.1 of uncultured Actinomycetes bacterium. GTDB lineage: Bacteria > Actinomycetota > Actinomycetes > Streptosporangiales > Streptosporangiaceae > Palsa-504. The sequence goes on from CAWBDS010000002.1 coordinate 1,339,219, forward strand.
CCCGGGAACCCGCTTGATCATCACCGATTCTGGCTCACCACCGGGGACGGTGTCGCGCGTTTGAAAAAGTCGCTAAAGCCGATTACGACATGTATCAGGATGATCACGGATTTGCGGTTGGTGCTATTCGTCCCCGCCCGATTGTGGCCGCCGCGATCTGGTTCCAAACCTGGAGCAGGGGAGCGCCATTTGGCAGGCTTAGGACCCGGTTCAGCGCATAAACCGTGAAACGGTAGGAGTGCGGATGGCCGCCCGGGCAGGGCGGGTCATAGGCCATCGTGCCTGCGCTGTTCAGCGCCTGCTTCGCCCCAGTGGGCAGCGGGCCCTCCTGGATATCGGTCGTACCGGGCTGGATGTCGAACACGAGCCAGTAAATAAACGGGGTGATCGGCGCCGAAGAATCGTCGACCACCAAGGCCAGGCTCTTGGTGCCCGCGGGCGCGCCGGACCAATAGATCGGCGGATGGATTTTGGTGCCATGACAGGTATAAGCCTGCGGCAGGATGCTCCCGTTGAAGCTGAATGCCTCGCTGCCGACGGTCATCATCCGCGGCGCGACCGGAGCGCCCTGCCCGCAGCCGGCCACGAGGACGGCCGTCGCCACCGCCAGGACGACCGCCGCGCACCGGGACGGCCGCGACATGCCGCGGCGAATCCGGTCCTGGCTCGACGTCACCCTCGCCCTCTCTGTCCCGACGGTTGATATTAGAACCTGTCAGGAAGCGTACGGCGACCCGACTTGTCGAATGGCCCGGCAGAATGAAAGCAGATGCTGGCATGGCCGAGGTCAACCGGAGAGGGCGGATGCCGGACACCCTGCGAATCGGGCTGCTTGGCCCGCTTCAGGTGCGAGACGAGGCGGGGCGGTCCGTCCACGTCGGCGGCCGTCAGCTGCGCGTGCTGCTCATCTTGCTCGCCCTGGAAGCCGGGCGTGTCGTGCCGTCCGGCTCGCTGGCCGACCGGATCTGGCCCGAAGCGCTCCCGGCCAACCCCGGCAACGCGCTGCAGACGCTGGTCTCCCGGCTGCGCGCCGAACTGCGCCGGGCCCGCCTGGATCAGGTGATCGAGTCGCACCCGGCCGGCTACCGGCTCGCGGTGCGGCCACAAGCGGTGGACGCGCTGCACTTCCAGGCCCTGGCCGTCGACGGCCGCCGCGCGCTGGCCGGCGCTGACCCCGGGCAGGCCGCGGCGGTGCTGCGGTCCGCGCTGGCCTGCTGGCGCGGCCAGCCGCTGGCCGACGCCGTCGGGTACGACTTCGCCGAGGCGGCCGCGGCGCAGCTGACCGAGCTGCGGTCCAGCGTGCTGGCCGACCGGATCGAAGCCGACCTGGCCCTCGGCGAGGGCGCGAGCCTGGTCGGCGAGCTGCGGGCCCTGCTGTCCGCCGACCCGCTGGCCGAACGCCCGCGCGCCCTGCTCATGCGCGCGCTGTACGCCGCGGGCCGCCAGGCCGAGGCGATCGAGGCCTACCACCAGGCCCGCGAGCTGCTGGCCGGCCAGCTCGGCGTCGACCCGTCGGCGCAGCTCGAGCAGGTATACCTGCGCATCCTGCGCGGTGAAGAGGGGGCGGGGACCGTAGCAAGTACCACGGTCCGTTCGGCTGAAAAATCTTTGGATACCGAACGGGCCGTGGTTCCACCGGCCGTCACCACCGCGCGTCCCGTGGCTCCGAACCCGCTGACCAGCTTCGTCGGCCGGGACACCGAGCTGTCACAGGTGCTGAAGAACCTCGGCTCGGCGCGCCTGGTCACGCTCACCGGACCCGGGGGAGTAGGCAAGACCAGGCTCGCCGCCGCGGTGTCCGGGCGGCTGGTCGACGGGGCCTGGTTCGTGGAGCTGGCGCCGGTCACCCAGCCGTCCGAGGTGGCGTACGCGGTCCTGGATACCCTGGGCATCCGCGAGCGCGTGATCTCGCGCCGGGCGGGCGATCCCGGGGCCGGACCACTGGACCGGCTGGCCGAGGCGCTATCCGACCGCGACGACGTGGTGATCCTGGACAACTGCGAGCACGTCATCGAGGCGGCCGCCGAGCTGGCGGGCCGGGTCCTGGCCGCCTGTCCGCGGGTGCGGATCGTGGCCACCAGCAGGCAGCCGCTGCGCATCGACGGCGAGACGCTGTGCCCGGTCCTGCCGCTGCCGGTGCCGCCGCCCGCCCCGCCGTCCGTGACCGAACCCGCGGAGTCCTACGCCTCGGTCCGCCTCCTGCGCGACCGGGCGGCGGCCGTGCGGCCGGGTTTCGAACTGCACGCGGACAACGCGGACGCGGTGGCTCGGATCTGCCAGCGGCTGGACGGGATGCCGCTGGCCATCGAGCTGGCCGCCGTCTGGCTGCGGGTGCTGACCCCTGGTCAGCTCGCCGAACGGCTGGACGACCGGTTTTCCCTGCTCACCGGGGGCAGCCGGACCGCGCTGCCCAGGCACCGGACGCTGCGCGCGGTGGTCGACTGGAGCTGGGACCTGCTCGAGCCCGCCGAGCAGATGCTGGCCCGGCGGCTGGCCGTCTTTCCGGCCGGTGCCACTTTGGCCATGGCCGAACGGGTGTGCGCCGACGAGCCGCTGCGGCCTGCCGATGTGCTGCCCGCGCTGTCCGGCCTGGTCGACAAGTCGATCATCACCGCGAGCCAGAACCCGGACGCGGACCTGAGCCCGCGGTACCGGATGCTGGAGACCGTACGTGCGTACGGCCTGGAGCGGCTGGCCGAGGCCGGCGAGGACGACCGGGTGCGGGATGCCTTTGCCGCCCACTACCTGGACCTGGCCGAAACGACCGACCCGCGGCTGCGCGGCCCGGGGCAGGGCCGCTGGCTGCGCGAGCTGGCCGCCGAGCAGGACAACCTGTACGCGGCGCTGCGCTGGGCGATCGCCCAGCGGGACGCGGACACCGCGCTGCGGTTTGTCCGGGCCCTCGGCTGGTACTGGGTGCTGCGCGGCCAGCCCGGTGAGCCGGAGACGCTGGCCCGGGCAGTGCTCGAGCTCGAACCAAGGGAACGCTCGCCGCGCATCGCCGAGGCCCGGATGGCGTGCGGGATGACCGCGGCCGGCCCTTCGTGGGAGATTCACACGGTGCAGGCCGCGCTGAGCGCCGCGGTGGCCGACTTCGCTGAACTGACCCAGGGGCAGCCGCCGTCCCACCCGCTGGCCGCGATGGCCGATCCGATGCTGGCCCTCGGCGAGCGGGATCCGCAGCGGGCGCTCGCGGCGTTCGACCGGTACATGACCTCCCCGGATCCGTGGGTCCGGGCGGCGGCGCCGCTGATGCGCTGCTCGTTCGCCCGGATGGCCGGTGACATGGACGTGGCCGAATCCGGCGGCCGGGACGCGCTGACCGCGTTCCTGGCCCTCGGGGATTCATGGGGCGCGGCCTCGGCGCTGATCCAGCTGGCCGAAATGGCCCAGCTCAGGGGCGACTTCCCCGCGACCATCGCGGCCCTGCAAGACGCTCAGGCCTACGGTCAGGAGCTGGGCGCGTGGGGCGATCTGTCTTATCTCGACGGGATGCTCGCCGCGGTCAGGCTGCGGATGGGAGATCTGGAGCAAGCCCGGATCGACCTGGACAAGGCCGAGGACGCCCAGACTGAAGGCACCGCGCGCCTCAATGACGCGGGAGCCTGGCTGGCCCAGGTGCGCGCGGAACTGTACTGGCAGCATGGTGACCTGGCCGCGGCCGCCGCCAGCTGCGTGAAGGTCCTGACCTGGCTGGACGACAAGCAGTCGCCCTGGTGGGACGGGATGCACGCGCTGCTGGAAGCCCGGCTGGCCCTGGTGGTCCAGCGGCAGGGAGACCGGGACCGCTGCCGCGGGCTGCTTACCGCCGCATTGACCAGGGCCGCGGACTGGGTCGAACGCCCGGCGCTGGCCGCGGTCATCGACGCGATCGCCGCGTTCTGCCTCCAGGCCGACGAGCCCGGTTCGGTGGCGGGCGCCACGCTGGCCGCCACCCTGCTCGGCGCGGCCCACACCATCAGGGGCGCTTTCGACGACGGCAGCCTAGACGCGCCGCGCGCCCGGGAGGCAGCTGGCGCCGTGCTGGGCGAGAGCGGGTTCGCCGCGGCCTACGAACGCGGCCGCGCCCTCGGCCATGACGAGGCGCTCGCCGCGGCCCAGGGCGCGATCGCCCGGTTAACCGGTCAGGTCCTGCGGCGGTAGACGCGGACCGCGAGCGGGGCGAAGACGACGAAGATGGCCAGCGCCCACAGCAGCGACCGGATGGCCGGGATGACGACCGGACCGCCGGTAAGCAGCCCGCGCTCGGCGTCGGTCAGGTAGGTCATCGGGTTGACCTTGACGAACGCCTGCAGCCAGCCCGGCATCTTGTCGGCGGATACCAGCAGGTTGCTGCCGAACACCAGCGGGAACATGACCAGGAAGCCGAACCACTGCACGCCCTGCGCGGACTTGACCAGCAGTCCGATCAGCGCCGAGAACCAGCACATGGCCAGGGCGAAGACCAGCACCAGCAGGCAGCCCGCGGCGGCGGACAGCGGGCTGGCGGTGATCCTGAACCCGAGGATCAGGCCGAAGCCGAGGGTGACCGCCACCGACGTCATATACCTGATCATGTCGCCGAGCACCGCGCCGGCCAGCGGCGCCCAGCGGGCGATCGGCAGGCTGCGGAACCGGTCGAAGACGCCGGTGGTGATGTCCTGATTGAGCATCATCCCGGTGCCCAGCGTCGCGAACACCACGCTGAGGACCAAGATCCCCGGCAGCGAGAACTGCAGGTAACGATGCGTCCCGCCGGCCAGCGCACCGCCGAAGACGTAGGTGAACAGCAGCAGGTACATGATCGGCTGCAGCAGCAGGCCGAACAGGTCCTCCATATTGGTCCTGATCTTCAGCACGCTGCGCCAGGTCAAGGTGAAGGCGTTCCGCAGCCCGCCGCGCAGGCCGAGCCTGCGGGCCGGAACCGGGAAAGCCGGCGGTGCTATGACGGCGGTCATCGGGAACTGTCCTCCAGTTCGGGGGCGGGCGTGGTGTCGTCGTCGGTGCCGTGCCCGGTGAGGGCGAAGAACACCTCGTCCAGGCTCGGCTTGCGCAAGGTGAACTCCGCGAGCTCGATGCCCCTGTCATCGAGCTCGCGGACGACACGCGGCAGCAGCGCCTTGTCGGTGACGGGCGCTGATACCGTGGCGGCCTCGGTGTCGGTGGTGACTTCGGCCCCGGCCAGCTCCTCCAGCAAGGTGGCGGCCGCAGGCAGCAGGGCCGGGTCGGCCGGGGCCACCAGCAGCACCTGGCCGCCCGTCCGGGCCTTCAGCTCATCCGGCGTCCCGGTCGCGATGACCTTGCCCTTGTCGATGACCACGATGTCGTGGGCCAGCTGGTCGGCCTCGTCCAGGTACTGCGTGGTAAGCAGCACGGTGACCCCGTCCGCGACCAGGGCGCGGATCATGGTCCATACGTCAGTGCGGCTGTTCGGGTCCAGCCCCGTGGTCGGCTCGTCCAGGCACAGCACCCTGGGACGCCCGACCAGACTGGCGGCCAGGTCCAGGCGGCGGCGCATCCCGCCCGAGTAGGTCTTCGCCGTCCGTCCCGCGGCTTCGGTCAGATCGAAGCGGGCCAGCAGCTCGGCCGTCCGGGCTCGGGCTTGTGGCCGCGACAGCCCGAGCAGGCGGCCGATCATGATCAGGTTGTTCGTCCCCGACAACCCCTCGTCCACCGAGGCGTACTGGCCGGTGAGGCCGATAAGCTGGCGGACCTGGTAGGCGTTGCGCACGACGTCGTAGCCGCAGACGCTGGCCTGGCCGGCGTCGGGCCGCAGCAGCGTGGCCAGGATCCGGACCGCGGTCGTCTTGCCGGCCCCGTTGGGGCCCAGCAGCCCGAGCACCCGGCCCTCACGGGCGACCAGGTCCACTCCGGCCAGGGCAGTGGTCTTACCGAACCGCTTGACCAGCCCGGTGGCCTCGATCGCGTTCGGTGATGTCGCGTCATATCGCATGGACCCATCGTGGGCCACGCCGCTGTCAGATCGCGTACACCCGGCTGTCAGCCCCGGGCGCGGGCTGACAGGATCGGCGTTAGTCGCGCTGGCGCGAGCTGCCGAACATGATCTCGTCCCAGGACGGGACCGAAGACCGACGGCCGCGCGCCGCCTTGCGGCCCTGCCGTCCGGCCTGCTCGGCCTGCTCGGCCTGCTCGGCCGCGGGCTCGGCCTGCGCGGCCTCGTCGCTGGCCGCGGCCGGGGGCTCGGGAGCCACTTCGGGGGCCAGCGGCGGAGCGGCCTGATGCTTGCCGCGCGGGCGGTCCGCGGCGGCCAGGGGGGCCGACACGGGCTCGCGCTCGCGTTCCCGTTCCCGTTCGTGGTCCCGCTCCCGCGACGCGGGGCGCGGCCAGGCGTTCCGCTCCGCCGCGGATGGGCGGGACGCGTCTGCCCTGGGCTCAGCCGTCACGGGCGCCGAGGGGACAGGCGGTGCGGCAGGGACCGGTACGGGCGGGGCGGCCTCGGCGGCCGGCGGCCGTACCGGCGCAGGCCGTTCATGCCGGACATTGCCCAGCCGGGGGGCCAGCCGGGTGACGGTCGCCTCGCCCGGCGGCGGGGCCACGGGCTGGGGCGGCTCGGCACCGGGCAGCGACATGCGCGCGGCGTTGTCGTCGTTGGGCAGCACGTGCCTGCGGCGCGGATCGAAGACCCAATCGGCCGTGTGCAGGCGGCCGCCGGAGGTAAAGGTGAGCTGGACCTGCCAGCTGCCGTCGCCGCGCTTCTTCGCGTCCCACTGCGCGTCGTCCGGGTCGGATCCGATCGCGTTGAGCCGCTCGGTCACGATCTCGCCCAGCCGCGGGCCCGGCGTGGAATCTCCCTGGCGGCGAACCGACGCGGTCTGGGCCTGGTCGGCCATGTAGGCACGCTCGGCCAGGACCGGTCCCTCGAACCAGCGCACGCGCTCGACGGCGATGCCGGCCGCATCCGCGATTTCCTCCACCGTTTCCCCGGCCCGGATTCGTGCCTGGATCTCCTTGGGTCGCAACGGGCTCTCCACTTCGATCTCGTACTGCGCGAGCCGGGAGGTCTGGCCCAGGGCCACCGCCCGCAGCCGTTCGTCAATCGGCAGCATGAAACGCGCACTTCGTCCGGGGATGGCAAGAACCGCGTACCGGCCGTCCTCGCTCACCGCGACGAAGCGCAGTTCCTGCATCGTCGTCCCTTCCGTTCCGACCCGGTAAGCCCCTCCGCGGCCCGCGGGTCGGTCCCGCCGCCGTCCGTTGCTGGCCTTTCCCGGCGTACTCTAGCCCAGTGGCCAGCGCGGAGACGGCGGACTGCTCCACCCCCTGAGTTTGTCGGGTCTGATCGTCCAAGGCCAGCACCACGCCCGGCATGTCCGGAGTTAATCCCGGCATCGGGCCGTTAGCCTGGCTGGCCGCGCTCCCGGCCGCAAGCTCGCCGCCCATCCAGCCCGGGTCCCGCCCCAGCCGCGTCCCGTAAGCCCCACATCCCGCATACCTCCAAAGCCTCACTTGACCCTCCGCAGGCCGGGGTGGCAACGACACCGATGTTCCATTGCTGCCGCCCTGGCGACACCTATGTTCCATGGGTGCGTTTCCTCGGGGGTGAGTGGGTGCCTTCTGGAGTCAGCGTCTGCTAGGCGCGGGGCGGTTGCGCCTCATCTGCCTCACGGTCCCATATGACCCGCCTGACCCGCTCCTGGCGAACCACCCAACGACGTCGCTGCCACAACGACGCGCACCAGACGACATGGGTGCCACAACGACGCTGTTGAGGTCAGACCACCGGCTGGCTCCTTCCGAGAGAAACACACCCATGTCCCAGTGCTGTCGCTGCACTCTGGGCTGACCATCACTAGAAGATTCGGTTACAGAAGCATCCTTTGATACGCTCGACGCAAGATGTTCGCTTACAGAAGTATCTTGCGCGAGTCAGCCCGGCCGGCGGCGGTGCGGGAAAGCCCGCGGGCGCCGTGGCTGGCCGTCGGCGTGGTCTGCTTCGGCGCGTTCATGGGCCAGCTCGACGCGAGCATCGTGACGATCACGTTCCCGGCCATGGAGCGTGATTTCGCGGTGCCGGTCGCCGCGGTCCAGTGGGTGTCCCTGATCTACCTGCTGGGTTTGGTCGCGCTGCTTGCCCCGGCCGGGCGGCTGGGTGACGCGGTCGGTCGCAAGCTCGTCTACACCTACGGCTTCGCCGCGTTCACGGTGGCCTCCGCGGCCTGCGGCCTGGCCCCCTCGCTCGGCGCCCTCGTCCTGCTGCGCCTAGTCCAGGCGATCGGTGCGGCGATGCTCCAGGCGAACAGTGTGGCCCTGGTCACGACCAGCGCCCCTAAGGCCAAGATGCGCTTCGCGCTGGGCGTGCAGGCGGGCGCGCAATCCATCGGGCTGGCCCTGGGCCCGACCCTGGGTGGCCTGCTCACCGCCACGGTCGGCTGGCGCGCGGTGTACTGGGTGAACGTCCCGGTCGGCTTGGCCGCGATCGTCGCCGGCCGCTACCTGCTGCCGCGGACCCGGCAGTTCAGCAGGCCGGAACGGTTCGACTGGCCCGGCACCTTGCTGCTGGTGGCGGGGGCCAGTGCGCTGCTCCTGGTCCTGTCGGCGGCCTCGGGCCTGAGCCTGCCCGGCTGGCTGACCGCGTTGCTCGCGGCGCTGGGCCTGGCGGCCCTGGCCGCGTTCATCAGGCGCGAGGTGAGGACCGCGCATCCGCTGATACCGGTCTGGCTGCTTCGCTCCGCGCCGCTGGCCCGCGGGCTGGCCGGAGCGGCCTGCGGGTACCTCGTGCTGTTCGGGCCACTGGTCCTGATCCCGCAGTTGCTCGGCCATGACCTCGGCAGCGAGGCCCGGACCGGGCTGCTGCTGTCCGCCCTGCCGCTCGGGTTCGGCCTGGCCGCGCTGTTCGGTGACGCGATGCTGCCCCGGGCCTGGTCCGACCGCCAGCGCGGCTTCGCGGGTGCCGGGCTGACCTGCTTGGTCATGGTCGTGTCGGTGTTCGTGCCGGTGACCGTGCAGACCGTCGTCCCGCAGCTCGCGCTGGCCGGCCTGGGCCTGGGCCTGTTCGTGCCCGCCAACAACACCGTGATCATGCGCAGCACGGCCGACTCGTCGGCCTCGCTGCTCGGTGGGCTGGTCAGCATGGCCCGCGGTATCGGCACCACGCTCGGCATCTCGCTGATGGCCCTGGCCCTGCACCTGGGCGGGGTCGGCCACAGGTACGCTGGGTCGACGCAGGCGCGGCCCGCGTTCATCGTGCTCGCCGTCGTCGCTGCCGCCGCGGCGGCCATCGTCTTGGCCGGTCGCGCGCAGGCGCGAGGACCGGCTGGCCGTCCCAGGGAGGCGGACCCGTCAGGTGGCTTCAGCTGAGGGCAACGTAGCTCAAGACCTGCTCGGCCAGGAGCAGATCGGCCCCGAGCTGGCCGACATCGTGTCTCGCCTGCGCCGGGCCATGCGACGCGCGGCACGCGCCGCTGACCCCGGCCTCGGGCTGTCCGTGGCCCAGCTCGAGCTGCTGTCCTGCATGGCCGAGCACCCGGGTATCCGGCCCAGTCACCTGGCCCGGATGCTGCGGCTCGCGCCCAGCTCGGTGGCGACCCTGCTCAGCGCCCTCCAGACGGCCGGCTATGTGACCCGGACGCCGGGCGGTCCTGGCGCCGACGGCACCGGCGACCGGCGCACGGTCAGCCTGGATCTGTCGGATCAGGGCTCGGCGGCGGTTAGCCGCTGGCACCGGGTCAACGAGGACATCATCCAGGCCGCGCTGGCCGGGCTCTCGCAGCGTGATCGGGTCGCGCTGCGCGATGCCGCGCCCGCGTTGCGCGACCTGACCTCCTCGATCGACGCCCAGGCCGACTGAGCCCAGCGCTCAGCCGGGCTTGCGGTCAGCGGCTGCGGGGCTCGGCGCGGGCGGCTCGACCCTCACATCCGGCTCGACTTTCCCGTCCGGCCGGAAGTCGGCCCGGCTGAGCCGCGACGGCCACCAGTTCCACCGCCCGAGAAGCAAGACCGTGCACGGCACCAGCACAGTGCGGACGATGAACGTGTCCATCAGCACGCCCAGAGCCAGCCCGACGCCGACGTCGACGATCTGGCTGCCGCCGGACTGGCGCCCGCCGACCAGCGCGAATACCGAGAACGTCCCGGCCAGCACCAGGCCGGCCGAGGTCACGGTGGTGCCGGTAGCGCCCAGTGCGTGACTGACTGCTTCGCGTAGCGGCCGATGCTGAGCCTCCTCCCGGATCCGGCTCATCACCAAGATGTTGTAGTCCTCACCCAGGGCGAGCAAGAAGATGAACATCAGGAACGGCAGGATGAAGGTCAGGCCGCTGTCCCCGCCGAGCTTGATGAACAGGAACACCGACAGGCCCAGCGCGGCGAAGAACGACAGCGCCACCGACGCGATCAGGTACAGCGGTGCCACGAGCGAGCGCATAACCAGGCATAGCAGCAGGCCGATGATGATAATCGCGACCGGCACCACGTGCGCCAGATCGCTGTCGGAGATGTGGCTGATGTCGTAGAACGCGGGTGCCTCGCCAGCCACCCCGTAGGCCGTGGCGCCTAGGGTCTTGGCCACCGTGGCCGCCTCGGTGCGGATCGAGGGCACCGCACCCGCCGCCGCCGTGGTCGACGGGTCGCCCGCCGTCAGGGCGGTCTCGAACTGGATCGTCCGGCCGTCCGGGCTGATGTATTGGGCAGTGGCCCGGTAGACCTCGTAGGCCTGCTGCGAGACGGTGCTGTTGGCCGGCGGCGTGCTGGGCAGGGCCGCCGGGTTTCCCAGCGCGGCGTGCAACTGCTGGTACTGGGCTTCGGTCAGGGTCACGCCGGCCGGGTTCAGCGGCCCGGTGACGCCGGTGAACAGGCTGCTCGCCTTGAGCTGACTGGTGGCTGCCGCCACCGGCGCGGGGTCGTCCCAGACCGGCTGCGACAGCTTGTAGACCAGGTTGGTCGGGTTGGCCGAGCTCTGCGGGAAGTGCTTGGCCAGCAGGGCGGTACCCAGCGCGGAGTCGGTCCCGGCCGGCGCGTTGATCGAGCCACCGAACCCGCCAGGCTGGTAGCTCCCCACGCCGATGGCCAGGGCGCCGAAGATGATCACGCCGATGGTCAGCGGGATCGCCGGCCTGCGCACGATTCGCGTCGCGACCCGCCCCCACAGGCCGGCCTTGCCGGTGCCGGCCCGGGTCTTGGTCGGCCAGAACGCCGCCCGGCCGAACACGGCGAGCAGCGCGGGTAGCAGCGTGAGCCCAGCTAGCAGCATCGTGCCGATCCCGATGGCCAGCGGGATGCCGAGTTCGGAGTAGATCTGGAACGTGGCGACCAGCAGCGACAGCAGCGCCGCGATCACCGTCAGGGCGGAGTACGTGATCGTCTCGCCGACCCGCATGACCGCCGCGCGCACCGCCTCCTTGGTATCCGCCCCCTCGCGCAGGTTCTCGCGCACTCGGAACACCAGGAACAGCCCGTAGTCGGTGCCCGCGCCGAGCACCAGCACGATCAGCAGCAGCTGGGCGATGACGGAGACCTTCAGGCCGGCGTGCGCCGCCTCGCCGACCAGCGGTCCGGCGATGGCCACCGCGAAGAACGCGGGTATCAGCGTGATCAGCGGGGCCAGCAACGACCGGAAGATCAGTAGCAGCAGGATCAGGATGAAGATGACCGATACGCCTTCGACCTCGTTGCCGGTGTTGCCCGACTTGGCCTGCTGGTCGACGTTGATCGCGATCTGCCCGGCCAGGTGCACCTGCAGCCCGGACGGCACCGCCGCCGTTTTGACCGCTGCGCGGATGTTGTCCACCAGCGTGGTCTGGTCCGGCTGGCTGGCCTGGTTGACGTCGGACAGCACCTGCAGCTGCTCGGCCTGCTGGTCAGCCGACCGGCCCAGATCGCGGACCGAGACCACGGTCTTCACCGCCCGCAGGTCTTGCTGCAGCGAGGCCAGCCAGCTCGTGTCGGCGGCGCTCAGGGTGCCCTGATCCGTCGCTGCCACGACCTGTACCGGGACCAGGTTGGTCGCCCCGAACGGCGCCGCGAGGTTCGCAGCCTGCTCACTAGGCGCGCTGGCGGGCAGGAAGGCGCTGTTGTTGCCCTGGGTGACGCTGTTGAGCGAGGGCAGGAACTTAGGGACGGCGATGACCGCGATGACCCAGACCGCGATCACTACCCAGCGAAACTTGACGGCGAACGCGCCGATTCCCCCGAAGATGGCGTGGATGCGCACCGGGTCAGCATATTGGCTGGCGCCTGTGATCGGGCTAAGAGGCCCCGGTGGGCGGAACGTGGCTGCTCGTTCGTGTTGCGACACGCTGCGGAGCTCATGACGCGCGTGGCGCACGGTCGTAAGCTTCTGCTCGGTGATCGATGAAGGGGTTGAGGATATGCGCCATCTGATCGGTGTCGCCCTGGCCATCGTCATGGCCGCAGCGGTGTTTTTCGGGGGATCGTGGGGTTACCTCAAGCTGCTCACCGGGAAGGCCGGCGCGCTGCCGGGTGCGGGCGGCTCCCTCATTCACAACCACGCGGTCCTGGAGGGATTCGGGGCGCTGCTCGCCGTCGGGCTGCTCGCCGGGCTGCTGGTGGCCCTGCCGGTAATCTCCCCGCTCGCGGCCGGCCTGACCGGCCTGGCCCTGCTCGGCTGGACCGGGCTGTACCTGTTCAGCGTGCGGCGCGCGGTCCAGTACATCCCGCTGAAGTCACATCCCTACGGGGCCGGTTTCGAGGACCTGCTCTTCGATGGCGTGCTGGCCCTGGCGGGCCTGGCCATGATCATCCCGTTGTTCGTGCCCTCCCGGTGGCGGAGCCGGCGTGTGGTGACCGAGCCGGCGGCCTACGAGACCACCCCGGGTGCCTACGCCGGGGACCTGGGGACGACGCAGACCATCGCGGGCAGCGGGTTGCTGGCCGACTGGGCCGAGACCAGGCCTCAGCCGCGGGTGGAACCCGGCGCCTCGCAGGCGCCGTGGGGGCCGGCCGAGCCCGGCAACGCGGGCACCACTCAGGGTTACAGCTGACCGCTTCGGTCACCTAGCCACACCGACAGGTGTGCGGGCTCCAGCGTCCCGGTCACCACGCTGGCCAGATCTGACCGTACCGAGTCCAGGTCCAGCTCGTCCTGGAGCCGGGCCGCGAACGCGGCCACGGTCAGGTCCGCGTCGTAACGGGCCCGGTTGAAGCGACGATCCACGACCCGCTGCACCCGTTTGCGCAGCGGGTTGAACGCCGCCGCCGCGACCAGCGTCGAGGCCGCCACCGCTACCGACGAGGACAGCGTCAGCACGTCGGTGGACAGCAGTACCAGGCCCGCGTACGCCGCGACCAGAAGACCGGTCACCACCGTGTAGGCCAGCGTCCGGGAGATGATCCGGTCGATCTCGAATAGCCGGTAGCGCAGGACCGCCACTCCCATCGACACCGGCAGCGCAGCCACGCCGAGCCAGGCGATGTTGTCCAGCCACTCCGCAAGCACGGTGGTGGAGCCAGTGCTGGCCAACCAGATCCCTACCACCAGGCTGGCGATGAGCATGGCCGCGCCGCTGGCCAGCCACTTCAACTGCTGCCGCCGCACCCCCGACGAGCGCCGCCAGCTCAGCACCTGGCGCGCGATGAATCCCAGCGCCAGCGCCAGGATCAGCAGGACGGCTCCGCGCTGGACAACCGCGAACCAGCCGGCCGGCTGATCGATGGCGGACAATCCGCCCTGGGCGTCGACGTTGACGGGGCGAGCGGCGAGTGCGTCGGCCGTCACCGTGGCCATCGCGGCCAGCAGCGCGGCATAGAGCAACCAGAAGGCTCGCATGGCCCAGCGCGAGACTGCCGACGGCAGCCTGCCGTCGGGGAAGAGCAGGATCACCGCCACGAACAGGACCAGACCGGGAGTCCACAGCTGATCCAGCGCCAGCGCCGCCGGACCGAGCGGGAGGTGGTGGCCGAGGCGGTAGACGAAGTAGGAGTAATCTCCGCCGTCGTTACTGGCCAGGAGGGCGACGGCGGTGAGCGAGAACAGCCAGCCAAGCGGGTTGCGCGGCTGGCGCCGGGAGACCACCGCACCGACCGCCGCACACGGGACTCCGATGCCAACCGCCACGATCCCGTTGCCGAGTTGCCCCGAGAGCAGGGATAGCGGAAGCGTGGCGAGCAGGGACAACGCGGCGAGCCCGCTCAGGGCAGCGGCAGCGCTGTGGCCCGGTGTCCGTGGCTTGCTCACAGCGAATACGCTATGGCTCCAGCGTTCCGGGAACGTTACTGCGGTGCTCCGCCGGTCAATCGATACGCAGCAGTTTCTTCGCCTGGGCCCAGGTGAACGCGGCGTCGGTCGGGGCCGGACCGCACACCCCCGCGAGGATCTCGGTGTCGCTCTCGCCGTACCGGCCGGCCTGCAGTACATGACCGGCGCCCATGGCCAGCTCGGCCTGGCCGCCGCCGCAGGCCGAGGTGCCGAAGGTGACCAGGATGATGTCGCGGTGACCCCAGCACAGCCCCAAGCCCGCCGTCTGGCAGCCCTCGTTGGTGCCGCCGGGCCCGTCGTCGTACATCCAGCCGTAGTCCGATCCCAGCGGGTTGACCCAGCCGCCCGACCAGGTGGCCCCGAGATAGCCGGTCCGGCCGCCGCCGGGCAGCGTCCGGGCCACCCAGGCCAGCGCCGGGTCCTGGCCGGCCTGCGCTCCGGCTTGCGCGATCGCGTCCAGTGAGCGGCTCAGCACCAGGACCGGCGGCAGCCCGCGCGCGGTGCGCTCCAGGTCGACGGTAACGAACAACTGCTCATCAGGCGTTAGCTGCTCGTAGCCGGCCATCGAGAAGGACATGGCGCCCAGCTTCTCCAGGGCCTGCCGTGCATGGCTGATCGCGGTCAGGGCCACCCCGTTGCACTGCGCCCCGTCGTTACCTTGCGCGCACGAGGCCATGAACGAGGGAGCGGGCCACAGGCTGGCCGAGGGGTTACGCGGCGGCAAGATACCCCGCTGAGATACCCCGCCGCTCCCGGTCACCCCGGTTGCCCCGGCGGCCGACCGACCGAACGCACCTCCGCCGACCACCACCACGGTCAAGCTCAGCACCACCAGCAACTTCAGTACCCGGCGCTTTCCCATAGCGCCCGATGTTAACCATCAGCCCATAAAACGGACATAGATCCCAGGAAAGCATCTAAGCCCGTCCCTAACAAAGCGCATCTACCTGCACAAAGCCTCCGTCGCGCTCCTCTTTGCACCCGCCCCGCAACCGGCCAGCACCCATCTCGCAACGCTCCGCTCACCTAAACGCGGCCGTCACCCCAAGCGGGATGAAATCCGGGTCTGGGATATGCAGTGGCGCGGGTTCGCGCCGCGGCTGGTTACCGGTGGTGCTGGCGTTGCAAGGGAGCACAGCGTGCTTCGTGGTGCGCTGCTCCCGCGAAGCCGAGGGTGGTGGAACCCGGGTTCCACTTCGCTAGGGCACAGTGGAACCCGGGTTTCATTCGGCTACGCCTCATGGCCGCAGCGCTCGTCCCAGAGCGCTCAGGCGGCGTGGAACTGCTCGGCTTCGGTCGAGCCGGCCAGGGCCACGGTCTCGGCGTTGGGCGAGATCGCCGACGTGACCAGGTCGAAGTAGCCGGTGCCCGCCTCGCGCTGGTGGCGGGTGGCGGTGTAGCCCTGCTTCTCGGCCGCGAACTCCGCCTCCTGGAGCCGGACATAGGCGGGCATGCCCTCGGTGGCGAAGCCGCTGGCCAGCTCGAACATGGAGTGGTTGAGCGCGTGGAAACCGGCCAGCGTGATGAACTGGAACCGGTAGCCCATGGCCGCGAGCTCCTTGCCGAACTTCGCGATCGTCGTCTCGTCCAGGTGCGCACGCCAGTTGAATGAGGGCGAGCAGTTGTAGGCGAGCAGCTGGTCCGGGTACTCGCTCTTGATCGCCTCGGCGAACTCCCGGGCCACGTCGAGGTCGGGCGTGGAGGTTTCCATCCAGATCAGGTCGGAGTACGGCGCGTAGGCCAGCCCACGGGCGATGCACGGCTCGATCCCGTTGCGCACCCGGTAGAACCCCTCCGGGGTGCGCGTCCCGGTCAGGAACGGCTGGTCCCGCTCGTCCACGTCCGCGGTCAGCAGCGTGGCCGCGTGCGCGTCGGTCCGCGCGATCACCAGCGACGGCACGCCGCACACGTCGGCAGCCAGCCGGGCCGCGTTGAGCGTCTTGATGTGCTGGCTGGTCGGGATGAGGACCTTTCCGCCCAGGTGCCCGCACTTCTTCTCGGACGCGAGCTGGTCCTCCCAGTGCACCCCGGCTGCGCCCGCCGCGATCATGGACTTCATCAGCTCGTACGCGTTCAGCACACCGCCGAATCCGGCTTCGGCGTCGGCCACGATCGGAGCCAGCCAGTACGGGGAGTCCCGCAGGTCGCCGTCGGCCGACTCCGACCAGTTGATCTGGTCGGCACGCAGCAGCGCGTTGTTGATCCTGCGCACCACCTGCGGCACCGAGTTGACCGGGTACAGGCTCTGGTCCGGATAGGTCTGCCCGGCCAGGTTCGCGTCTGCGGCCACCTGCCAGCCCGACAGATAGATGGCCTTGAGGCCCGCCCTGACCTGCTGGACCGCCTGCATCCCGGTGACCGCGCCGAGGGCGGTGACCGCGTCCTCGGCCTCCAGCAGCTTGCGGAGGCGCTCGGCGCCCAGCCTGGCCAGCGTGTACTCCTCCACCACAGTGCCGCGCAGCCGGATGACGTCCTCGGCCGAGTAGGTCCGGGAGGTGTTCTTCCACCGGGGTTCGGTGGCCCACTCCGCGCTTAGCCTGGCCGCCTGCTGGCTGATCGTGTCCACTGTGATGCCTTCCTGGAAATGCTGGATCCCGGTCCGGGCGGGATGTTTCTCTCAGGTTGTCCGGGCCGCCCGCGGAAGGATAGAGGCGAAGCTCGCGAAAATCATAGAATCTTTCCGATTCAGCAAGTTATAGTGAGCTTCACGATGAAAGATCGCCAAAATTTGGTCCAGACCGATGGTATAGACCTTGTAACCTTCGGTCAGAGACTGCGTCATCTGCGCCGGGCCCGGGGCCTGACGCTCACCGACCTGGGGGAGCGGGTGGGCCGCGCGCCTTCGGTACTGTCCCTCCTCGAAAACGGGCGCCGGGAGCCGAAGCTCTCGCTCATCGAGCAGCTGGCCAGCGCACTATCGGTCCCGGTGGCCGACCTGCTCAGCCGGCAGCCACCCAGCCACCGGGCGCAGCTGGAGATCGCGCTGGCCGACGCGCAGCAGGATCCGTCCTACCGGCGGCTCGGCCTGCCGCAGCTCAAGATCGGGACGCGGGTGCCGACCGACGTGCTCGAGCACCTAGTCGCGGTTGCGGCTGAGCTGCGGGCCCAGGGGTCCAAGCCGACCGCCACCCCCGAAGAAGCCCGGGTCGCGAACGCGGCGCTGCGCGACGCCATGCGCGAACGGGCTAACTACTTCGAGGTCATCGAGCGCCAGGCGGCCGATGCGCTCAGCGCCGGCGGGTACTCCGGCGGCGCGGTGACCCAGGGCATGCTGGTCGCGGTGGTGAGCCACCACGGCTTCGCGGTCCGGTACATCCAGGACCTGCCGCGGTCGGTACGGTCACTGACCGACCTGCGGAACTGGCGGATCTACGTAAAGCAGGAACCGGTCGGGGCGCATTCACCACGCGCCATCGTGCTGCAGGCGCTCGGTCACTTCCTGCTCGATCACCAGGTGCCCAGGGACTTCGCCGACTTCCTGCGCCAGCGGGTGGAGGCGAACTACTTCGCGGCCGCCCTGCTGATGCCCGAAACGGCGACCGTGCCGGTGCTCGAGCGCGCCAAGCAGGACCGGGATCTCGCGGTCGAGGATCTGGTGGACCTGTTCTCGGTGTCGTATGAGATGGCCGCGCACCGTTTCACCAACCTGGCCACCCACCATCTGGACCTGCCCTGCCACTTCGTGAAGAACGACGCGAGCGGCATCATTTACAAGGCGTACGAGAATGACGGAGTGGTTTTTCCCGCGGACCCGTCGGGCGCCATCGAGGGGCAGCGGCTCTGCCGGGAGTGGTCCGGACGGCAGGTATTCGCCGCCGCCGACCGCTTCTCGCCGTACTACCAGTACTCGGACACCCCGTCCGGCAGCTACTTCTGCATCGCCCAGGTGGACCCGCGGGCCGACCACGGGTTCGCCATCACGTTCGGCGTGCCGTTCGAGCACTCCCGCTGGTTCCGCGGCCGCGAAGCGACCGCCCGCAAGCGCTCGGCCTGCCCCGACGGCGAGTGCTGCGCCCGGCCACCGGCCGCCCTGGCCGAACGGTGGGAGGGCAACGCGTGGCCTTCGGCTCGCGCGCACTCGCACATCTTGTCCGCGCTGCCGGCCGGGAGCTTCCCCGGCGTCGACGACGCCGACATCTACGAGTTCCTCGACCGGCACGCCCGCGACTAGCCCGTTCCGCCAGCACCTCCCGCACCCACCGTCGCTCACACATTTCACGAAGCGGAAGTTTTATCGCGGTTGATTCAGGCTTAATGGTGGATTATGGGTGTCCCAATGCCCCGCAATCAACCACAAGGCCTGGATCCACCACGCAAATGTGACGAGCGGGAGTGTTGCGCCGTACTGGACGCTCAGGGGGAGTGTTTGAGGTCGCTGCGGACCTCGTTGGCGAGCTGGTGGATCTTCTGCTCGGTCTCGCGGAGCGAGGCCTCGGCCTGGGCCGTCCGCTCGGCGGCCTGGCGCTCGCGCCGGGTCGGCTTGACGTGGGTCCGCTCGGTCCGCGCAGATCGCCGGAACCAGCTCACGATGGCACCTCTCCTTCGGGGCCGCCCTACGGCCGTGGCCTCTGGCTACCCGCGTCTGGCCATTCCATGTCACCGGCGGCCCCCGGGCGCGGAGCGTCAGTCGTGCGGGACCCTGAGCCAGTCAGTCGCCCGGTGGGCCGGCCGCACCCGGGGTGATGTAGTAGCCCAGGCCCGGCACCCGATAGATCAGGCCTTCATCTTCCAGGATGCGCATGGCCTTGCCGACCGTCTGGCGGGAATGGCCGTGCTCGCGGCGCAGGACCGCGATCGACGGGAGCCCGCCGCCCGGCGCGAGCGTCCCGCTAGCGATCTGGTCCCGGATGAGCGCGGCGAGCCGCATATAGGCGCGCGGGTCTGGCTGGGGGGCTGCCGTCATGTCCCGGATGGTACACGATGGGTATCGAAAGTAGTCGACTATTAACGGACAATCACGAACGACACACGTCAGAGCGGGCAGCCGCCGCGGCGCCGGCCGGTTCATGGTGAGCCAAGGCCCGGCCGAAGAGTCCGGCCGAAGTCGGCCGGGCCATCGTGAGTCAGGCCCGGCCGAAGCCGGGCCCTGTTCGCCGGGAGAACCGATTAGGTGAAGCCGACGTCTAGGACGAAATGTCCGAGCCTTAGGTCGAGCTGACCGCCGCCCGCCCAGTGCACAATGAACGCCAGCAAGATGATGGCCAGGATGACGACCACCAACCAGAAGAAGAACACGATGATGCCCGGGATCGCGTACCCGGCTACCGTTCTTGGTCTAGCCACGCTCGCCAGCTACCCAACGGCGGTCGGCCTAATCGGCGCGGTCCGGCCGGCTAGATGAAAATCCAGGAACCGCTGCCAGCCTGGTCACGATCCTGGAGGGGGCCCACGTGCTCGCGCGCGACCGGCGGAATCGAGCGCTTCGACCAGACCGCTCGCGCCGTGACCGCGCTCGTCGAGCACCGGTACGGCTCCTAGGAGCGCATCAGCCTCACAGGAACTGGCCCGGCGAACTGTCCGTGTCGTCGTTCCACACCACGGCCATCACGTCGCTCGGATCGATGACCGCCCAGCCGCTCTCGCGCTCGAGGCGGACCAGGCCGTCCGGACGGATCTGCACCGCGGTCAGCTTCTTGTTGTCGGCCGTGGCGAATCCGATTGGGCCGGTCCGGCTGACCACCATGAAGATCGAGCCACGCTTACCGATCAAAGGGTCGAGCAGATCGCGGATCATCTCGCCCGTCATGCGCACCTCCTGGGTTTTCCTACTGGAAAAAGCTAACCCGAATCGCAGCCCGCGGCCCCGGACGCGGCTCCGAATGCCGCGGCGATCTCATCGCGGCTGGCCCGGCGGGCGAGCAGCACGTGTAGCAGCAGCCGGGCCTTGAGCGGGTCGAGGAACCCGGCGCTGATCAGGCCGCGGCCCAGCAGGTCCTGCTCCGAGCCCGGGAAGCCGTACGTGGCGGCCAGCACCGGACCGCTGCCGGTCCTGGACGCGAGCACGACCGGGATCTGCCCGGCTAGGGCGGCCAGGACGGGGACGGTTCCGGCTGGTACGTGCCCGGCGCCGAACCCCGCGATGACCAGCCCGTCGAACCGGCCGGCGGCGGCGCGCAGCAGCTCACCGTCATCCCCGAGCGTCATCGTGATCAACCCGGTGCGCACCGGCGGGGGCGGCTCCGGTCCGGGCGCAGGTACCGTCAAACGTCCCGCCGGCCTGGCGAGCAGCCGGATCTGGCCTTCGACGACCCGCCCGATCGGCCCGGTGGCCGGGGAGGTGAACGCGGTGATGCTGGTGGCGTCGGTCTTGCGGACGTAGCGGGCCGCGTGGATCTCGTCGGCGAACACCACCAGGCAGCCCAGGTTACGCAGCAGCGGGCTGGCCGCGGCCTGCACTGAAGCCAGGATGTTGGCTGGCCCGTCCGGTCCGGCCAGAGCCGGATTGCGCATCGCCCCGGTGACCACGACGGGCTCGGCGCCAACGTGCAGCAGATCGAGCAGGAAGGCAGTCTCCTCGATCGTGTCGGTTCCCTGGATCACGACGGCCCCGGAAGCACCGGAAGCACCGGCCCGGACCCGCTCGCCGATCGCCGCGGCCAGCTCGACGATATCGTCAATAGTCAGGGACGCTCCGGGGACCCGGCGGAAGTCGTATGCCTCGATGCTGAGGCCGCTAGCGGCGAGCCCGGGCACCGCATCCAGGAGCTGCTGCCCGCTCAGCGCCGGGACGACCCCGCCGGTTCCGCCCGCGCGCTTGGTCATCGAGATGGTGCCACCCATCGAGAACACCGAGATCATGGCGGCCACGGCGCTTCGATCAGGCGCTGCAGGTCCTCGCCGAACGGCCGGTCGCCGTCAATCGGGCCCACGATCAAAGCCACCCAGTCCAGGAGCGCCCGCGACCCGGCGGGCACCGGCCGGCCGGACAGCGCCGCGGCCTGGTAGCCGGCCAGCAGCTCGCAGGCGGTGACCGCACGGGCGTGCCGCAACGCGGCGGCCAGCTTCTCGGTCGCCTCCCAGGCGAACGACTGCACGTCCTCCTGGCCGCCGGAGGTCTCGATCAGGCCGACCGGGGTCGCGGTGGCCAGGCGCCGCATGGCGTGCACCTCACCGGCGGCCCGCTTGTGGACCGGAGCCAGGCCCGCCTGCGGCCCGGGCTGGCGGGCCAGCTGCGCGGGCAGTCCGGTGACCTTCGGATCCAGCAGCCGGTGGATCCGGGCCGCGGCCACCTCGGCCGCGTGACAGAACGCCGCGGTGAGCTGATCGCAGTGGGCGGCCAGGTCGATGCCGTGGAACCCGGCGGTCCCGGTGAACCGCCCGTCCAGGTACGCGGGGGAGTCGGTGACCCCGCCCAGGGCCCGCCGGACCGCCGCGTCCAGCTGACCGGCGGCCCGCTGGACCTGGGTGAGCACCGGGCCGGCCACCCGGAACGACACCGGCGCCTGCAGCGACCGGGGTGCCGGATCCTCGTCGATGGCCGCCCGGAGCCGGCCGAGGACCGCGGCGAGCAGGTCGTCGCCGCGGGCGGTGGCCGCGCGGTAGGGATCGCGCGAAGCCCCGGCGGCGAGGATGGACAGCGCCGCCGCCCCCTCCATGAGCGAGGTGAGCGCGGCGGCCTCCCCGAGGCGCAGGGCGCCCAGCCCGGTCGCTCCGGGCACGCCCTGGATCAGCGCGATGCCCTCCTTGGGCCCGAGCGTGAACTCATCGAGGCCGGCCGCGCGCAGCGCCGCAGACGCCGGGACCAACGTCCCGGGCACTGGCCCAAGCACCTGGCCGAGGCCCGCTACCGGGCCGAACGCGTGGGCCAGCTGCATGATCTCGCCCGCCGCGCCGGCCCCGCCGCGGGGCACGGCGGGCACCAGGTCCCGGTTCAGGAAGTCGGCCAGCCGCTGGCACAGCTCGGCCGACACCGCGGTGTCACCGGACAGGAAGGTCGCCAGCCGGACGGCCAGCACCGCGCGGGCCTCGGACACGTCGAGCCACGGCGGACCGCCACTGGCCCGGGCCAGCAGCAGGTTGCGCTGGTGCGAACGCTGCTGCTGCTCGGTCAGGCGCACCGAGGACAGGGCGCCCATGCCGGTGTTCACGCCGTACACCAGCCGCCCGTCGGCCAGCGCCGCCAGCGCCAAGTCGCGCTGGCCTCGCACGAAATCCAGCACGCCCGGCGCGATGCGCACGCCGCACCCGGCGGCCACCGAACGAATCAGCCCGGGATCCAAGGAGCCGTCGAAAGTCACCGTCATGAGCGGTAACGGAGCATCGTCCCGGCGTCCAGCTCCTCGGCCCGGCGCAAGATGGCCAGCCCCACCGCGATATCGAGGATGGCCAGGCCGCGGTGCCAGAACAAGATCCGCTCGTCGTCACGTTCCCGGCCGGGGCGCGCGCCCGCCACGATCTGGCCCAGCTCGGCATGCAGCGACGCGGGCGACAGCCGGCCGGTGTCCACGTGACGGCGCAGCGCACCGAACCGTCCCGACTGCGCCTCCCGCCAGTCGTCGACCACCACCTTGTCCATCACGTCGAGCAGGTCGAGCTCCGCGGCGCTGATCGTGCCGTAAGGGACGACGAACGCGCCGGGCTTGACCCAGGCGGTCCGCAGCAGCGGCTCGGGGACGGTCAGCCGGGACGCCTCCACCAGGATGTCGGCACCTTCGAAGACCTCCTCCGCGGAAGCCGCCACGCGCACCGGAGCCCGGGTGACCGCGGCCAGCTCGCGCGCGAACGCTTCCCGGGATTCGGGCCGCCGGCTGGTGATCCGGATCTCGTCCAGGCCGAACAGCTCGTCCAGCAGCACCACGTTCCAGAACGCGGTGCCGCGGGCGCCGACGTGCCCGAGCACCCGGGCGTCCGGCCGGGCCAGGTACCGCGCCCCGACCGCGGTCATGGCGCCGGTCCGGCAGGCCGTGATCAGCGTGGCGTCCATGATCGACAGCGGCACGCCGGTCTGCGCGTCGTACAGGGTCAGCAGCCCCAGCTCGCTGGGTAGCCCCGCCGCGTAGTTGGCCACGAAGTCGCCGACCACCTTGACCCCGCTCACCCCGGGCACCGACAAGTGGCCGCGCAGCACGTTGAAGTGGCCCGCGCCGTGGTTGTCCGGCACCAGGTGGACCCGCGGCTCGACCACCACGCGGCCCTGGCCGTGGGCTCGCACCGCATCCTGCACCGCGGTCAGGATGTCGGCGTTGGACAGGCCGAGACCGTCGATGTCCGGCCCGGACAGGAACCGAATCCACAGCACCTACGTAACCTATCTTGCAGGAACAGCCGCTGATCCAGGGAGGCCATGGTGGCGCAGGCGACCTTCCGCGTACACGTCGATCCGGACAAGTGCCAGGGACACAATCGCTGCTACAGCGTGTCTCCCGACCTGTTCGACCTGGACGACCTGGGCATGTCCAGCGGAGCCGGGGACGGCACCGTACCCGCTGGGCTCATCGGAGCGGCCCGCCTGGCGGTGGCCAACTGCCCCGAGCACGCGATCACGCTGACCGAGGCGCAGGAGGTACGCCAGTGACCAGCCGGGCATCCGCGGGTCGAGGACTTCGCCACCGATTTCGACCACACCGACCCCGCCTGGGTCGCCGACCCGTACCCGATCTGGGCCGACCTGCGCCAGCGGTGCCCAGTCGCGCACAGCGACCGGTACGGCGGGGCGTGGCTGCCGGTCACCCACGACCTGGTGTCGGAAGTGGCCTACGATCACGAGCACTTCACCTCCCGGTCGGTGGTGATCAGCGAGGGCCGGCCCGGTCCCGATGACCTGCCCGCCCCTATCGGGGTGTCCCCGCCGATCAGCTCGGACCCGCCCTATCACGGCCTGGTCCGGCGGATGCTCCTGCCCGCGTTCACGCCCGGGCCGGTGACCGCGCTCGAGCCGTTCACCCGCGACCTGTGCCGGGAGCTGCTAACCGCCACCGAAGGCCGGTCCAGCTTCGACGCGGCGGTCGAGTACGCCCAGCACATCCCAGTCCGGGTCATCGTCAAGTTCCTCGGCTTCCCCACCGAAGACGCCGACATGTTCCGCAGCATCATCCGCCTGGTCTTGGAGGAGGTCGACCTGCCGCCCGACGAACGGGAGGAGCGGTTCGGTGAAGTCGACGCGTACATGGACGCCCAGATCGAGGACCACCGGGCGCACCCCAGGGACGATCTCACCTCGTTCCTGATCGGGGCGGAGATCGGCGGCCGCAAGCTGCCCGTCGAGCAGATCCGCGGCACCATGGTCCTGCTCATGGTGGCCGGGATCGACACCACCTGGTCGGCCATCGGCGCCTCCCTCTGGCACCTGGCCCAGCACCCCGAGGACCGGCGGCGGCTGGCCACCGAACCGGCGCTGATGGGCACCGCCCTGGAGGAACTGCTACGTGCCTACGCGCCGGTCACGATGGCGCGCCTGGTCGCTACCGACTTCGACTTCCACGGCCACTCGTTCCAGGAGGGTGACTGGCTGCTGCTGCCGTTCCCCGCGGCCAACCGCGACCCGGCCGCCTTCGACCACCCGGACCAGGTGCAGCTTGACCGGGCCACGAACCGCCACGCCGCGTTCGGTCTGGGCCGGCACCGCTGCCTGGGATCGAACCTGGCCCGGATGGAGCTGCGGATCGCCCTGGAGGAGTGGCTGGCCCGCTACCCGGATTTCGAGCTGTCCGATCCGGCCGCCGTCACCTGGTCCGCCGGGCAGGTCCGCGGGCCGCGCAGGCTCCCGGTGACGATCCTCGGCCGGGGCGGTTAAACCACAGTCCGACCTGGCATGCTGTTCGGGTGACCGCACAGCCTCCGCCGCAGGGCCGCATGGCGCGCCTATGGCGCTACGCCGACGTGCGGCACGTCCCGCTGCGGACCATCGTGGTCACGGTGCTGGTGGTGGCGGTCACCTACCTGGCCGGCAAGCTGATCTACCGGCTGCGGGACATACTCCTGCTGTTCGTGGTGGCTGGGTTCGTCGCCCTGCTGCTCAATCCGCTGGTGGTGGTCCTGGAGCGGCGGGCGCGCATGCGCCGCGGCTTCGCGGTCACGATCGTCAGCCTGGTGGCCGTGCTGCTCTTCATCGGCCTGGCCTACGCGTTCGGCAATCCGCTGGTGAGCGGGATCACCAACCTGGCCGACCGCCTCCCCAGCTACGTGGCCAGCGCGGAGTCGGGCAAGGGCTGGATCGGCCACATCGCGACCAGGTACCACATCCAGGCCTGGGTGCAGAAGAACGCGCCCAAGGTGGTCACCTACGCCGAGTCGCTCAGCAAGCCGGTCCTGACCGTCGGCAAGGGCGCCCTCTCGCTGGTCATCGAGCTGTTCACGATCTTCGTCCTGGTCCTGCTGCTGATGCTCGAGGGCCCGAAGATGCGGCGCTGGCTGCTGAGCCAGATGGCGCCCCAGCGGGCGGCCACCGTCACCCGGGTAGCCCGGGAGGTGAACCAGTCCGTCGTGGGCTACATGCTGGGCAACTTCCTGACCTCCATCATCGCCGGGACCGTGGTGTTCGTGACGCTGATGATCGTGCACGTGCCGTACCCGCTCCTGTGGGGACTGTGGGTGGCCCTGGTCGATTTCCTGCCCATGATCGGCGGAGCCCTGGCGGGCATCCCGACCGTGCTGTTCGCCTTCGTCGAGAGCTTCACGGCCGGCGTCGTCACCCTGATCGTGTTCCTGGCCTACACCCAGATCGAAAACCACATCCTTAACCCGGTCATCATGAGCCGGACGGTCAAGATCAACCCGCTGTTGGTGCTGACCGCGGTTTTGGTCGGTGCCTCGCTGGGCAGCTTGGTCGGCGGGCTGTTCGGCGGCTTCGTGGCGGCGCTGCTGGCCATCCCGGTGGCAGGCGCCCTGCAGGTGCTGGTCCGTGAGGCCTGGCAGGCAACGGCACCAAAGGTCCTGCCCGCCACCGAGTCCGAGACGGCGGCTGAGCTCTTCCCCGTCGTACCGGACACGCGAGAGCATGGCAATTAGCCCGAAACCGTGACAGGAGCGCTCATGCCGGAACGGTCAGTACTGGGAATCGTGCTCGCTGGCGGCGCGGGCACCCGCCTGAGCCCATTGACCGCAGACCGCGCCAAGCCGGCGGTGCCGTTCGGCGGCCTGTATCGGCTGATCGACTTCGCCTTGTCCAACATGGCCAACGCCAGCATCCGCAAGATCTGCGTGCTGACCCAGTACAAGAGCCACAGCCTGGACCGCCACATCTCCACCACGTGGCGGATGAGTTCCCTGCTCGGCAACTACGTGACGCCGGTCCCGGCGCAGCAGCGGCTCGGGCCGCACTGGTACACCGGCTCGGCGGACGCCATCTTCCAGTCGATGAACCTGATCAACGACGAGCAGCCGGACATCGTGATCGTCTTCGGCGCGGATCACGTGTACCGGATGGACCCCCAGCAGATGATCGAGCACCACATCGCCCACGGGGCGGGGGTGACCGTGGCGGCGATACCGGTGCCGCGAGCTGAGGCCTCGGCGTTCGGCATCATCGACGTCGCGGCCGACGGCCGGACCATTTCCGCGTTCCTGGAGAAGCCCGCCGACCCGCCGCCCATGCCGGGCAACCCCGACATGAGCTACTCCTCCATGGGCAACTACGTGTTCAACACCGATGTGCTGGTCGACGCCCTGCGCAAGGACGCCGACGACGACTCGAGCCGGCACGACATCGGCGGCAACATCATCCCCAACCTGGTGCAGAACGGCAGCGCGCAGGCCTACGACTTCAGCCTGAACCAGGTGCCGGGGGCGACGAACCGGGATGCGGGCTACTGGCGGGACGTCGGGTCGCTCGAGTCCTACTTCGAAGCCCACATGGACCTGTGCGCGGTCGAGCCGATCTTCAACCTGTACAACGACAAGTGGCCGATCCTGACCCACGTGCCGTCGCTGCCCCCGGCCAAGTTCGTGCACGACTCTGGGGACCGGGTTGGGCGGGCGGTGGACAGCCTGGTCAGCCCGGGCGTGGTGATCTCCGGCGGGCTGGTCCGCCAGTCGGTGCTGTCACCCGGAGTGCGGGTGAACAGCTGGGCCACCGTCGAGCGTTCGGTGCTGCTGCACAACACCAAGATCGGCCGCAACGCGGTGGTCCGCGACGCGATCATCGACAAGAACGTCACCGTGCCGGAGTGGGCGCAGGTCGGCGTGGACAAGGAGCGCGACCGGGCCCGCGGCTTCGTGGTCTCGGCCGGTGGCATCACCGTGGTGGGCAAGGGCCAGGAGGTCATTCCGTGACCGATCGGTTGCGCGTCGCCCTGCTGACCCGGGAGTACCCGCCGGACGTGTACGGCGGCGCGGGCGTGCACGTCACCTACCTGGCTCGCGAGCTCGCCCCGCTGGTCGACCTGACCGTCCACTGCCAGGGCGAAGACCGCCCGGGCGCCGTCGCCCACCAGCCCTGGGACCTGCTGGCTGACGCCAATCAGGCGCTCCAGGTGGTCTCCACCGACCTGTCCATGACCGCCGGGGTGGGAAACGCTCAGCTGGTCCACTCGCACACCTGGTACGCCAACCTGGGCGGGCACCTGGCCAGCTTGCTGTACGGCATCCCGCACGTCATGACCATGCACTCGCTGGAGGCCCTGCGGCCCTGGAAGGCCGAACAGCTCGGTGGCGGCTACCGCCTCTCGAGCTGGTGCGAGCGGGTCTCGGCGGCCTCGGCGGCCGCGGTGGTGGCCGTGTCGGACGGCATGCGCGCCGATATCCTGACCGCTTACCCCGAAATTTCGGCCGAACGAATCCGGGTTATCCGCAACGGGATTGACACCACCGAATACCACCCGGACCCGAACACCGACGTGCTCGAGCGGTTCGGCGTGGATCTGAGCCGCCCCTACGTCATCTTCGTCGGCCGGATCACGCGCCAGAAGGGCGTGCCGGTCCTGCTGCGCGCGGCGTCCGGGCTGGTCCCGCAGGCTCAGCTGGTGCTGTGCGCGGGCCAGGCCGACACCGCGGAACTGGGGGCCGAGGTGACCGATCTGGTCAATGGCCTGCGCGCCACCCGGTCCGGCGTGATCTGGATCCCGGAGATGCTGCCCAAGCGTGACGTGATCCAGCTGCTCACGCACGCCACGCTGTTCGCCATCCCGTCCATCTACGAACCGCTGGGCATCGTGAACCTGGAGGCGATGGCGTGCGGGACCGCGGTGGTCGGGTCCCGCACGGGCGGAATTCCCGAGGTGGTGGCCGATGGCGAGACCGGCCTGCTGGTGCCGCCCGGGGAGCCGGAACCGCTGGCCGAGGCGCTGAACACGCTGATCCGCGACCCTGACCGGGCCGCGGCGATGGGCCAGGCGGGCCGTAAGCGCGCCGTCGCCGAGTTCGGCTGGTCCGCGATCGCGGCCCAGACCGCGGCCCTGTACGCAGAGTTGCTCACCGGGGCATAAATCACCGTTCTGCGGGCGACGGCACTGCTGCGGGTGTAAACCGATACCTATTCTTTCGCGTCCTGCATTTGGGAGCATGGGACTTAAGTCACGTAGAGAGGCTGATGATGCGGGGAATTCGTCGTCTTGTCGTCTGTACGGCAGTGAGTGGCCTGCTCGCCGCCGGTGCGGTCGGGGTGAGCCTGCAAACGGCTCGCGCCGACACCTTTGCCGGTGCCTGTGAAGGGAACACTGATAACAGCTACATCTGCAACATAGACACGACTGTTCCCTCGCCAGGCTCAATGACCGTGAACGTGGATTCGGGTGTGCCCAGCGAGCAGGTCGACGTGAGCTGGACGGTGTCCTGCACCGACAGCACCGGCTCGCAGAACGCGGAGGGCGCGACCTACAACGCGGCCACACCGCTCAACGTACCGCTCGCACCGCTGCCGTCCACCGCTTCCGACGGCAACTGCAACGTGAACCTGGGCATTAGCCTGCCGGCCCACGACATCACCCCGAAGATCGACTACACCGGCACGCTGAGCTACAACCCGGCCGGCTCCTCGTCCGGCTCGTCCGGCTCGGTGCACCCGATCAAGGGCTTCGGCGGGAAGTGCGTGGATGACAAGGGCAACAGCTCGTCCAACGGGGCCGCGGTCGTGATCTGGTCGTGCAGTGGTTCGGACCAGGCCGAGAACTGGACGTTCACCAGCAACGAGTTCAAGCACAACGGCAAGTGCCTGAACGACAAGGGGAACGGCGGCAGCGGCAGCAAGGTCATCTTGTACTCCTGCAACGGCGGCTCGAACGAGAAGTGGAACGAGCTGGCCAACGGTGAGCTCAAGCTGCAGTCGCACGGCGGCACGCTCTGCGTGGACGACCCGCGGTCCTCGACCAAGAACGGCACCCAGCTGATCGTCTACACCTGCAAGGACAGTGCCAACCAGAAGTGGTCCCTGCCCTAGCAAAACAGCACCAGCCGCGGGTGCTCCGCCGTCCGCCCAGACGGTCGCGGGCGCCCGCGGTTGCGTATGCGGAGTTGGTCACTAAAACAATGTAGGAAGGCAGTTGATAATGCGGGGAATTCGGCGCCTGATGATCTACGGCGCAGTGACGGGCCTGCTCACGACCGGGGCGGTTACCGCGAGCATGGGGATCGCCCACGCGGACGGGCAAGTCGGCCGCTGTCTCGGAACCCCATCGAACTCTTATAAGTGCAGCATCTCGGTGTCGATTTCCAACCCGGGTACGGTCACGATGACCGTCACTGACGACGGATCCAACAACGCCAGCGAGGACGTTACCGTCGCCGTGACCACGCTGAGCTGCACGGATGACAGCGGCACCGCTTCGGAACCGGCCAGCAGCATGACCGGTCCGACAGCCCTGACCGACAACATCGCGCCGCTGCCCAGCACCGCCGACGGCACCTGTACCGTGACCGCGACTATCAGCGTGGCGACTACTCAGCCCACCCCGCCGGCGGGCACCACCTTCACCCCGACCGAGTTCACCGCCGTGCTGAGCTACACGTCCGCGGTCGCGCCCACCCCGACCCCGAGTGCCTCGCAGACCACCTCGGTGCCCACGGTGCTTCCGGTCAAGGGCTACGGCGGCAAGTGCCTGGACGACAAGGGCAACAGCTCCGTGAACCGGGCCCAGGTCGTGATCTGGTCGTGCAGCAGCACGGACCAGGCCGAGAACTGGACGTTCAGCAGTAACGAGTTCAAGCACAGCGGCAAGTGCCTGAACGACCAGGGCAATGGTGGCAGCCGCAGCAAGGTCATCCTGTGGACCTGCAACGGCGCCTCGAACGAGAAGTGGAGCGAGCTGGCCAATGGCGAGATCCGGCTGCAGTCCCACAGCAACACGCTCTGCCTCGACGACCCGGCTTACTCGACCAAGAACGGCACCCAGCTGATCGTCTACAGCTGCAAGGACAGCGCCAACCAGAAATGGTCGCTGCCCTAGGGCTGCACCGCTCCGCCGCTGCACATGAGATGAAACCCGGGTTCCACTGCGCTAGAACGTAGTGGAACCCGGGTTTCACTACGTAAGGGATTCGCCATGCAGGTGCTGCGCACGCCGGAGGACCGCTTTGCCGACCTGCCGGGCTTCGGCTATCCGCCGCGTTACGCCCAGGTCGGCGAGCTGCGGCTGGCGTACGTGGAGGCCGGGCCGCCCGACGGCGAGCCGGTGCTGCTGCTGCACGGCGAGCCGAGCTGGTCGTTCCTGTACCGCACGGTCATGCCGGTTCTGGCCGAGGCGGGTCTGCGGGTCATCGCGGCCGACCTGGCCGGGTTCGGCCGGTCGGACAAGCCGGCCGAGGTCGCGGATCACACCTACGCGCGGCACGTGGAGTGGATGCGAGCGGTGGCCTTCGATCACCTCGGCCTGCACGGGCTGACCCTGGTGGGCCAGGACTGGGGCGGCCTGATCGGCCTGCGGCTGGTGGCCGAGCATCCGGACCGCTTCGCCCGCGTGGTGGCGGCCAACACCGGGCTGCCCACCGGCGACCAGCCGATGCCCGATGTCTGGCAGCGGTTCCGCGACGTGGTCCGTACGGCACCGGCGCTGAGCGTGTCCCGGCTGGTGCAGTCCGGCTGCCAGCGCCAGCTGGCCCCGGAGGTGCTGGCGGCCTACGAAGCCCCGTTCCCCGACCCGTCGTTCGCCGCGGCGGTGCGGGCCATGCCGAACCTGGTGCCGAACACCCCGGACGACCCGGCGTCCCAGGCCAACCGGGCCGCCTGGCGGCGGCTGGCCGAGTGGGACAAGCCGTTCCTGGTGGCGTTCAGCGACCGGGACCCGATCACCGGTCCGGCCGCGCCGATGCTGAAGCGGGCGATCCCGGGCGCGGCCGGCCTGGACCACCCGGTGGTCACCGGCGCCGGTCACTTCCTGCAGGAAGACGCGGGCGAGCGGCTCGGCGCGGTGATCGCCGACTTCATCCGCGCCCATCCCGCAACCGTCGCCTAGCGGCCGTTCAGGAACATGAGCACGGCCGGCAACTTTTGGATGAGGACGGGATCGATCACGGCCGCCAGGGGACAGCCACCGCCTTGACCAGTTCGACTGGCGGCAAAGATAAGCCAGCCGGAACCGAGAGATGGTTGGTTCGGGGCGGCTGGCCGCACGATGACCATGAGCCAGGGAGATCATCGATGACCGAGAACACGACCGCCCCCGCGACCGATGTGACCACCAAGCTCAGCCCCATGTCGGTCGCCGACACGACCACCAAGCTCACCGCCATCATCGCGGCGAAGGGGGTCAAGCTGTTCGACGTGATCGACCAGGCCGCCGAGGCCCGCCCAGCCGGGCTGACGCTCCGCGATACCGTCCTGGTCATCTTCGGCAATCCCGCGGCGGGCACGCCGGTGATGGCGGCGTCGCCGCTGTCCGCGCTCGACCTGCCGCTCAAGGTACTGATCTGGGACGACAACGGGCAGACCAAGGTTTCGTACTACGGCCCGGCCGCGCTCGCGGCCCGGCACCACCTCAGCCCCGAACTGGCCGCGAACCTGGCCGCGGTCAACGCGCTGACCGATGCCCTGGTCGCGGCCGTGGACCGCACTGCGCCGTAGTGACGCGGCGCCCGGGCGAACCCAGACTGGAACTAACTATGGCATGGCCACATGTGGGAGAACACGATGAGCGTTAGCACCCCGGGGACCGGCGGCCGGTCCAGAAGCCTGATCCTGACCGCGATGATCTTCGCGGTCGCGATGACCTTCATCGACCAGACGATCGTCTCGATCGCCGCGCCGAAGATCCAGGCCGACCTGGGCCTGTCCAGCAGCGGCATGCAGTGGGCGATCAATGCTTACCTGCTGGCGCTGGCCGCGCTGTTCGCGTTCGGCGGGCGGCTGGCGGACACGGTCGGGCACCGGACCATGGTGGTCATCGGGGTGATCCTGTTCGCGGGGTCCTCGGCCCTGTGCGGCCTGACCCCCAGCGGCGGGGTGGCAGAGACGTGGCTGGTGGCGTTCCGGGCCCTGCAGGGAGCCGGCGGAGCCATCATGTTCCCGGCCGCGCTGGCCATTGTGGTGCAGACCTTTGACTTGCGCTCGCGGGGCCGGGCGCTGGCCTTGTTCTTCGGCATCGCCGGCGGCCTGACCGCGATCGGCCCGATCGCGGGCGGCTACCTGCTGGAATGGACCTGGCGCGCCATCTTCTGGATCAACATCCCGGTCGCCCTGATCGCCCTAGCTCTGATCGCCATCTCCAAGCCGGCCAACGAGGCCCGGCCCGCCCGGATGGACTACCGCGGCCTGGCCCTGATCGTGGCCGGCGTCGGGCTGAGCGTCTTCGGGCTCCAGCAGTCCTCGATCTGGGGCTGGGGCAACCCGGCCATCGAGATCTGCATCGTCGCGGGCCTGATCATCCTGGCCCTGTTCGTGGCCGTGGAGCGCCGCACCGCGTCACCGCTGATCAACATGAACATCTTCGCCAACCGGGCGTTCGCGGTGGAGAACGCCGTCTTGTTCATCGCGATGATGGTCTTCATCCCGGTATTCTTCTTCGCCAGTATTTACGGGCAGATCGCGCTGGGCGAGAAGGCCACCACCGCCAGCCTGCTGATCTTGTACTTCTTTATCGGGTTCGTGGTCTGCGCGCAGATCGGCGGGCGGATGCTGGACCGCACCGGAGCCAAGCGGCCGGTGGTCATTGGCTGCGCGCTGGCCGCGGTCGGGTTCGGGCTGTGGGCCGGGAACGCGACGACCCTGCACGCCGGGTCGCAGGTCGTGTACATCGTGATAGCCGGTGCGGGGATGGGGTTCATGCTCGGCCAGGCCAACACCGACGCGGTGAACCGGGCCTCTCGATACTCCTATGGCGAGGCCACCGGCATCACCCAGACCGTGCGCAACTACGGCGCCAGCCTTGGCTTCGCCATCCTGGGCACCATCTTGATCTCGGAGTTCCGGTCCGCGATCACCTCCTCGCTGATCGGCAAGGGCGTGCCCGGACCCGCGGCGGCCGCGGCGGCGGCCAAGATCGCCCAGCTGCAGGGCGGCAGCGGGAACCCCGCCGCGATCCCGCAGTTCATCCGGGCCGACTTCGCCGGGGCCACCAGGGACGTGCTCTACACCATGTGCGCGATCATGGCCGTGGCGGCGTTCGTAGCCCTGCGCGGCCTCAAGCGCGGGGTCCAGCAGGACCCGGAGGCCGTGGCCGACCGCGAGGGCCAGCGACCCGGCGAAGATCCAGACGCCGCGTACCCGACCTTCCGCTAACGGAATGAAACCCGGGTTCCACCACCGTCTATCGGAGTGAAACCCGGGTTCCACCACGTTCAGGCGGACCGACCGCAGCGTCACATGCGTTCGGCGGTCTCGTCCAGCGGTCCGGCCACGATGTCGATGGGCCCGGTCGCGTCGCCGTCTGTCGGTTCGGGCACCGCGGGCAGCACCTGCTCGACGTAGTCCTGGGCGGCCGCCGTGGTGCCGATATCGCGGCCCGCGGCCTCGGACAGGTACCAGCGGTGCTCGAGGACCTCGTGGAAGATCTCTGCCGGGGCTAGCCGGCTGCGCAGCTCGGCGGGGATCGTGGCGATGACCGGATCGTAGATCTCCTCCAGCCACCGGTTGGCGGCCACGATTTCCGAGACCGGGTGGCCCTCCTTCTGCTCGAGGTAGGCGCGGAAGCCGGCGATATCGTTGAGCAGGCGGCGGGCCTGGTTCTCCCCGGCGTCGATCCCGGTCCGCAGGAACAGCCGCCGGGCGAAGTGCCCGGATTCCGCCACCCGGGTGCGCAGCCGCAGCTTGTTGCCCGCCGGGGTGGGGATGAGCTCGACCTCGTTGGCGTCGAAGCCGAGCTTGTTCAGCCGGTGCAGCCGTTCGGCGATCTGCTTGCGCTGGTCCTCGGGTCGCAGGATCTCCTCGCGGGTCAGCTCCTGCCACAGCGACTCGTAGCGGGTGCCGAGCTCGTCGCCGATCTCGAACGGGTCGATGTCGAACGACAGCATGCCGCCGGACTGAAGGTCGAGCAGCTCGCCCGCTATCCGTTCGATGGCCAGGTCGACGTCGTACTTGCGCTGCCCGTCGCTGAGCGGGTGGTGCTGCTCGCTGGTTTCCGCGTCAACCAGGTACGCCTCCAGCGTGCCGGCGTCGTAGCGGTACAGGGTGTTGGACAGCGAGCAGTCGCCCCAGAAGAACCCGGACAGGTGCAGCCGGACCAGCAGTTCCACCAGTGCGTCCAACAGCCCGTCGACCGGCTGGACGCCCCGCGGATGCGAGAAGACGGCCCGGTAGGTAGTCGAGAAGGACAGGAACTCGGTCACCAGGATCGCGTCGCTGTCCTCCGGTCGCGGTTTGGACGCGTCCAGGTCGACGGCGATCCCGATCGCCTCGACGGCGGGGATGTTCAGGTCGGCCATGGCCCGCAGCAGCCGGTACTCACGCCGGGCCAGCCGCTCGCTCAGCTCCTTGAGCGCGTACAAGGTGCCGTCGTCGTACACGAACCGCACCACGTGCCGCGAGATGCCCCGCTGCCTGATCTCGACCAGCCGGTCGTCCTGCCACCGGGCCAGCGGCACCGACCAGGGCAGAGTCAGCAGCCCGGCCGCGTGGTCGGCCGGGGGAGTGAAGACGAACCGCATCCGACCAGTGTCGCGTATCGGCGCGGCCGGCGGCGAGCGGTCCTACTCGAGCTGGCTCGGGGACAGGTTGGCGCCGCTGATCACCACCGCGACTTGCTCGCCGGGCGCGGGCTTGTAGGCCCCGGACAGCAAGGCCGCGATCCCGACCGAGGCGGCCAGCTCGGCAGCCACCCGGAACGCCTGCCACAGGGCATGCTGCGCGGCCTGGATAGAGGCGTCGTCGACCAGCAGCACGTCGTCGACATAGGCCTGGGTGATCGGGAACACCAGCTCGCCGATCCGCCGCGGCGCCAGCGCGTCCGCCGCGACGCTGCCCGCCGGGGCGTCGACCGGCTGGCCCGCGGCCCGGGCGTAGCTCAGCGTGGGCGCGCCCTCGGGCTCCACTCCGATCACCCGGACGTCGCCGGCGAACCAGGAGGCCACGCCGGCCAGCAGGCCGCCGCCGCCGACCGGCACCAGGACCGTGTCCAGGCGGTCCGCCTGCTCGGCCAGTTCCAGGCCCACGGTGCCCTGACCCAGGATGGTCTCGTGCTGGTCGTACGCGTGCACGCTCATCGCGCCCGAGCTGCGCTCCCAGTCCTGCGCGGCGGCCAAGGCGTCGGCGTAGCGCTCGCCGGTGACGACCAGGTCGGCGCCGAGGCGGCGGATCCGCTCGATCTTGGTCGGCGCGGAGACGGTGGGCACGAAGATCTTGGCCGGAATGCCGAGACGGTGCGCGGCGTAGGCCACCGCCACGCCGTGGTTGCCGCCCGAGGCCGCCACTACCCCGGCCGGCGACACCTCCCGCAGCAACAGGTTGGTAAATGCGCCCCGGGCCTTGAACGCGCCCCCGCACTGCAGCTGCTCGAGCTTGAGCGTGCCGGTCGACAAGGTGGTGGCCGCCTGGTCGAGCTCGCTGAGGTCGACCGCGATGACCGGCGTCCGGCGGACGTAGGGCCGGATCGTGTCGTAGCACCGGCGGATATCGTCACGAGAGATCACGCCTGCACGATACCCAAGGGGAGACAGAGGCTGATGGAGCAGCGATCGGTATCACGTGAGACGCTGGCCGCCCAGGCCCTGGGCGAAGCCGACCCGGCCACGGGGGGCCTGGCCCCGGCCATCAGCCCGGCCACGAGCTACGAGCGGCAGCTGGACGGCTCCTACCGACAGGACCGGGTTTACACCCGGGCCGACAACCCCACCTATGAGCTTGCCGAGCGGGTGCTCGCCGCCCTGGAGGGCGCCAGCTGCGCCTGCGCGGTGTTCGCCTCGGGCATGGCGGCGGCCACCGCCGTCTTCCAGTCGCTGCTGCCCGGTGATCACGTGCTGGTCTCCCGGGTGCTCTACTGGGGCGTACGCAAGTGGCTGGCCGAGTTCGCCCTCACCTGGGGCCTGGACGTGGAATTCACCGACACCACCGAGCTGGGCGCGGTAGCGGCCGCGATCCGCCCGGGCCGGACCCGGCTGCTGTGGGTCGAGACACCCGCCAACCCGATGTGGGAGGTCACCGACCTGGCCGCCATCTGCGCGCTCGCGCACTCCGCCGGGGTCCGGGTGGCCGTGGACAACACGGTGGCCACGCCGGTGCTCACCAGGCCGTTCGAGCACGGCGCCGACCTGGTCGTGCACTCCGCCACCAAGTACCTGAACGGCCACAGCGACGTGCTGGCCGGCGCGGTCCTGACCGCGCATCCGGACCCGCTGTGGGAGCGGATCCGCTCCTGGCGCCGCAACGCCGGGGCGGTGCTGGGACCGTTCGAGGCGTGGCTGCTGCAGCGGGGGATGCGCACTCTTTTCCTGCGCGTGCACCGGGCCAGCGACAGCGCTCTGGCCATCGCTACCCACCTGTCCGGGCATCCCGCGCTGACCGCGGTGCTGTACCCCGGGCTGCCCGCTCATCCCGGCCACCAGATCGCCGCCCGCCAGATGAGCGGCGGGTTCGGAGGGATGCTGTCGATCCGGCTGGCGGGCGGGCCCGAGCACGCGGCCGCCGTGCTGCGTGAGGTCCGCGTGTTCAAGCGGGCGACCTCGCTGGGCGGAGTGGAGAGCCTCATCGAGCACCGGGCCGAGGTGGAAGGCCCGTCCTCACCGGTGCCCGCTGACCTGCTGCGGCTGTCGATCGGCATCGAGACGGCCGATGACCTGATCGCCGACCTCGACGCCGCGCTGCGGGTGGCCCGGCAGGCCGAGGCGGCCCGGTGACCGATCTGGCCGGCCAGGTCACGGCCGCGCTCGAGCGCAGCATCCTCCCCTCGATCATCGCCCGAGGCGCGGCGGTGCGGGTGGTCGCGGTGCGAGACGGGGTGGCCACCGTGGAGCTGACCGGATCGCCAGGCGCAGTGCTGCCGCTGGCCTCCCGCATCGAGGCCCAGGTCCGCGCGGCCGTCCCCGGCATCGAGGGCGTCCGGATCATCAGCCCGGGCGACCCGTCGCCGGGAACAGCCGGGACGCTGGCCGAGCAGGTCCGCGGCATCCTGGAGGCCGAGATCAACCCGGCCATCGCCGCCCATCGCGGCCGCGTGGTGCTGGACGGCACGCACGGCGGCTGGGTCCGCATCCGGCTCGAAGGCGGCTGCCAGGGTTGTGCCCTGGCCGAGGTGACCGTGCGGCAGGGGATTGAGCCGCTGCTGCGAGCCCGCCTGCCTGCTGTGACCGGGGTGGCGGACGTCACCGACCACCAGGCCGGAACGCAGCCCTTCTTCTCCGCGGCGAAGCGGTGAGCGCCGAGCAGGCCGGCCCTCGCGTCCTGCTGCTCGTCCCCGCGCGCACCTACCGGGCGGCCGATTTCCTCATCGCGGCGGATCGGCTCGGACTCGACCTGCTGATCGGCAGCGACGGGGCGCTGCCGCTGGGCGGCCGTCTGGTCGTGCCGGTCAGCCCCGGCCACCCCGAACGCAGCGCCGACCGGATCATGGCCAGCACCGGGCCGGTGGACGCGGTGGTGGCGGCCGACACCCCGATGCTGGCCTTGGCGGCGGTGATCGCCGAGCGGATGGGGCTCCGGCACAATCCGGTCGACGCGGTGCTCGCCGCATCGGACAAGACCGCCCAGCGGCGCCGGTGGGCGCTGGCCGACGTGGCCCAGCCCGCCTTCCGGGTGGTGCCCTCGGCGGCCGGCCAGGACGCGCTGGGCCAGGCCGCGGCCGAGGTCGGTTACCCGTGTGTGGTCAAGGCCTGCTCGCTCAGCGCCAGCCAAGGGGTGCTGCGGGCCGATGACGCGGCGACGGCGGCCGCCGCGGGCCGGCGGATCCGGGAGGTCCTGGCCACGGCCGGACGGCCGGGCGATGAGCCCCTGTTGGTCGAGGCGTACGTGGCAGGGCCGGAGCTCAGCGTCGACGGCCTGCTCACCGGGGGCGCCCTGACCGTCACCGCCGTCTTCGACAAACCCTGGACCCCGCCGGGCCCCACCTTCGAGGAGACGCTGCTGATCACGCCGTCCCGGCTGCCCGAGCCGCTGCTCGACGCGGCCATCCGCACCGCCGGGCAGGCGGCAGGCGCCCTCGGCCTCACCGACGGCCCCATTCACGCCGAGCTGCGCATCGACGAACGCGACGGTGCGACCCGGCCGGTCATGCTCGAATTGGCCGCCCGCTGCATCGGCGGGCTGTGCTCGCGCGCGTTGCGTTTCCCGGGCGGCATCAGCCTGGAGGAGCTGGTGCTGGCCCACGCCCTGGGCTGGCCCGTGCCCGGTCACCGCGGCGGTCAGCCGTCCGGCGTGCTCATGCTGCCGGTCCCGCGACCCGGCGTGCTCCGCGCCGTCGAAGGCCGGGCCGAAGCCGCCGCTGTCCCCGGCATCACCGGCCTGACCATCACTATCCCTGTCGGCCAGCAGGTCCGGCCGTTGCCCGACGGAGACCGATACCTGGGCTTCATCTTCGCGGCGGGCGACACGCAGGACCAGGTCGAGCAGGCCCTCAGCCTGGCTCAGGCCCGGCTGCGCGTGGTGATCGACTGAGGAACGCCGTGCGAAACTAGCTTCATGAGCGAGCACAGCCACCACCACGACGAAGATTCGGCCTGTGCCGTCGCGCACGGCGCCGTCGCGCCGGTTACCGCCACGGCCGGGTCCCGTGAGCCGGGGGAGCGCACGCTGGTCGCGATCTTCGCCTCGCCCGTTGCGGGCTACCTGCTCAGGTACGGAGCGGACCTGGGATTCCGCGGATTCCTGCTGGAGCCGGACCCGGCCCGCGCGGCCGGCGCCGCCGCGCTCGGCTTCCCGCTGCTGACCGTGGCGCCCGATGACCTCGATGACTCCGCGGACGTGATCGCCACCGACCACCACCGGCCCGAACTAGGCCTCATGCTCCGGGACGCGCTGGCCACCAAGGCCCGGTGGATCGGGGTCATGGGCAACCCGCGGCACGTCGGACCGCATGTGCAGTTGCTCGCCGACCTCGGTGTCCCGCTCGCGGAGATCGCCCGGGTGCACCGGCCGATCGGGCTCAACATCGGCTCCCGGACGCCACCCGAGATCGCCATCTCGACCTTGGCCGGGCTGCTGGCCGATCGTAACGGCCGCTCTGGCGGATTCGAGTTCTAATTCGACGTTCCGCGACCGCGAAATGTCAGTACCGAGAGATAGTGTCAAGCTCGGTATCGGACCTGCGAGTCTAGGAGCGTGATGAGCTGATGGCCAGCTCCAGCACACGGGCACGGTCGGCCACCCCCAGCGGACTCTCCCGGCCGCGGGGACGGCCGGGACGCAAGCCCAAGGGCACCGTGCCGGTAGCGGCTCCGGTGACGCCGGACGACCCCGACCCCGACCATATTCTGACCTGGCGGCAGCGCCAGATTCTCCGCGCGATCCGGGAGTCGGTGCTGACCCGCGGCTACCCGCCGTCCATGCGGGAGATTGGCGACGCGGTCGGGCTGACCAACACCTCCAGCGTCTCGTACCAGCTCAGCATCCTGCAGCGCAAGGGATACCTGCACCGGGACGTCGGGCGGGCGCGGACCATGCAGGTGCGCATCCCGGGCCAGCCGGCCGGGCCGCCACCAGATGCCGTGGTCGGCGAGGGCACGGTGCTCCTGGTCGAGGTGGTGGGCGAGGCCGCGATCGCGGACGGGCACTGGGTAGTGGTGCAGCAGCCAGGCGGCGAGGGCGGCGAGGGCGCCGAGAGCGGCGGCGCTGGCATCGTCGGCCGGGTGGTCGCGGTGCTCCGCCGGGTATGAGCCGGCGGAGCGGAGCCGGCGGAGCGGAGCCGACGGAACTGGGCCTGCGGAACCAGTGGCGGCCGCAAAAACCCCGGCTGCGCCGGGCATATTCGCCGACTGCGTCAAGTTGGATCCCATAGCGGGTCGGTGCACTTGCACAGGTTAGGGTGAAACCAGCCTAAGCGGGGGCAAAGGCATACGGGAGGCGGCTAGTGGCCGGGTTCTTCCGGCACCGGGGATTGATCGCGTTCGCAGCCGGGGGCGCGATGGCCGAAGCGGCCGTTCTGTCCTTCCTCGCGCCTTCGGCCCGGCCGCTCGCACCACAGGTCACCGCGCTCCCGCCGCTCGCGGCCTACCACGACCTGCGTTGGCTATTCGCGTTCAACCAGTCCTGGCTCGGCTTCAGCGCCGTTTTGGTGCTGCTGGTCCTGGTCCGCGCGGCCGTGGACGCGGTGCTGGTCCAACTGGCTTGGCCCCGTCCGCTCGAGCCCGGCGCGCCGGGACTGCCCAGGCCGCGCTTCATGAGCTCGCTGCTGTCGTGTGCCGTGCTGACCGTGCTGGTCGGCCTGGTCATGTCACCGGTGGTGACGCTCATGTTCGGCGTGGCGTTGCTCCCGTTCTCCTGGCCCTACCTGGCCGCGGTGCCCATCTTGCTCGGCACCGCGGTGGCCCTCAGCCAGGGCGGCGTAGGCCAGGCCTGGTGGCGGCGGCTCCCGCCGCTGCGCACCGCGATCTGGGTAGTCGCCACGTTCTTGCTCTTGTCCCTGGCCTCGGCGCTGATGCCGCACCTGGACACGCCGGGGATCGTGGCCGTGGCCGGGCTGGCCGGAGTGCTCGACGCGCGGGCTTGGTACGGGCTGACCGCCGCGGCGGTCCGGCGCTCGGTGGAACGGCCGCTGCATCCGTGGTACTGGCGCGCCACCCTGCAGCGGATCCAGCGATCGCTGCTCGACCGCACCAGCTGGGTCCCGGTCGCGCCGCTGGCCGCGGTGATGGTCCTGGCCCTGGTGGTCGGCACGGCCCGGCTGGCCTTCACCGGGACGGTGCGGTTCGCCACCGGTACCGGAGACGTGGTGGCCGACGCGGGCGCGGCCGCCGGGCTGATCGCGTCCGGCGCGGCGAACCACGGCAGCAGCCACGGCCGGGCCGTCACCGCCGCCAAACCTACCGGCGCGGTGCTGGTGGTCGAGGGCTTCGGGTCAAGCTGCTGCAACGCCGCCAACAACCTGCGCGCGGCCGAGCCGGACATGCTCGTACGCCAGTTCTCCTACCTGGGCCTGAACGCCGCCGGGCAGCCGATCCGCTACGGCCCGGCGGCCGGGGACGTGACCATCCAGCAACTCGGCGACCGGATGGCGACCCAGGTCGAGCGGCTCTACCAGCAGGTCGGCGTGCCGGTGGACGTGGTGGCCGAGAGCGAGGGCACCCTCGGCCTGTACGCGATGCTGGCCCGGCACCCGTACGTGCCGGTGAAGTCGGTGACCCTGCTGAGCCCGATCATCCAGCCGGGGCAGCTGGGCCAGGCGGGCGGCACCGTTCCCGGTGCCGCGCTGGCCACGCTGGACAACCTGATCGGCGGCATGTCGCCGTACGGCAGTTCCGGCGCGCAGGCGCTGATCGAATCGGTCGGCGAGGTCGGTGCCCGCTACTTCCAGCAGGTCAGTCACGAACAGGCGCTACCTTGGCTGGCCGTGGTCCCGCTGGCCGACGCGGTGGCGCTGTCCGCGTGCCCATGGCCGCAGAACGTGATCTTCGTCGACGCATTCCACGGCGGGCTGCTCGGCAACGCCTCGGTCCGGCAACTGGTCGAGAGCTTCCTGGACGGGGGCAGCGTCCAGGCGGACAGCGCGTCCCAGCACCAGCTGCGCAGCACGGCCCAGCTCATCGCGGCCGCCGCCACGGCCTGGCGGATGCCTGACCTCGGCACCGCGTGTCCCGCCCCGGGGAGCTAGCTGGCGCGCCCGGTCGCGATCCGCTACGCTGATCCCCGTGATGCGAGCAGCTCGTCGTCTTCAGTGGTGGCGCCGCCGGTAGGCGGCCCGCTGACTCGCGTTGTTTTTGTAGCAGAGCGATACCGAAGCGACCGCCCGGAAACGGCGGCCGCTTTTTCTGTTCCCGGCCGCCTCCCGGGCCCGAATCCCGGAGAGAGACACGTGGACGCCAATCTCACCGAACTGACCACCGGTGGCGGCGTACGGGTAACCCGTACCG
The DNA here is from genome assembly GCA_963787645.1 of uncultured Actinomycetes bacterium. Taxonomy (GTDB): domain Bacteria; phylum Actinomycetota; class Actinomycetes; order Streptosporangiales; family Streptosporangiaceae; genus Palsa-504. Next base: position 1,381,664 of record CAWBDS010000002.1, read on the forward strand.
CCACCCCGTTCGACCCCGCCGAGCTCGACCGGCTCGCCGCGCTGGTCGACACGCGCCGTGGCGGGGTGATGAGCTCGGGCATGGAGTACCCGGGACGGTACAGCCGCTGGGTCATGGCCTACGTGGACCCGTGCGCCGAGATCGTCGCCACCGGCAGGCAGATCACCGCGCGGGCGCTGAACGACCGCGGCCGGGTGCTGCTGCCAGTGATCCGCGCGGCCATGGAGAAAGCGGGCGAACTGGTCGGCGACGATACCGTCGTGATCGGTGAGCCTGACCGGGAGTTCACCGAGGAGGAGCGCAGCCGGCGGCCCACCGTGTTCAGCGCGCTGCGCGAGATCACGGCGGCCTTCAGCTGCGCGGACCCGCATCTGGGCTTGTACGGGGCGTTCGGTTATGACCTGGCCTTCCAGTTCGAACCGGTGCGGCTGCGCCACGAGCGCCCGATCGGCCAGCGGGACCTGGTCCTGCATCTGCCCGACGAGATCTTCGTCCTGGACCGCAAGCGCGAGGAGGCGGTCAGGTACGGCTACGAGTTCGAGGTCGACAGGTCTTCGACGGCCGGGCTCGGGCGCCTGACGGCTGGCACCGGCGGTCCGCACGAGCCAAGGTCCGTTCGGTCCAAAGATCTTCCGCCGCCCCCCGAGCCCGGCAGCTATGCGCGTGTCGTCGCCGACGCGCGGGAGCGGTTCGCCCGCGGTGACCTGTTCGAAGTGGTGCCGAGCCACGTGTTCCACGGGCGGTGCGCGTCCCCGGCCGCGTTCTACGACTTGCTGCGGCAGCGTAACCCGGCCCCGTACGAGTTCCTGTTCAACCTGGGCGAGGGGGAGTACCTGGTCGGCGCGTCGCCCGAGATGTACGTGCGGGTCACCGGGGACCGCGTGGAGACCTGCCCGATCGCGGGCACCATCGCGCGCGGCGCGGACACCCTGGAGGACGCGGCCAACATCGCGACCCTGCTCGGCTCGGCCAAGGAAGAGTCCGAGCTGACCATGTGCACCGACGTCGACCGCAACGACAAGGCGCGGGTCTGCGTGCCCGGCACGGTCAAGGTGATCGGGCGGCGCCAGATCGAGATGTACAGCCGCCTCATCCACACCGTGGACCACATCGAGGGCCGGCTGCGGCCCGGGTTCGACGCGCTCGACGCCTTCCTCACCCACATGTGGGCGGTGACCGTGACCGGCGCGCCCAAGTCCTGGGCCATGCAGTTCATCGAGGATCATGAGGCCACCCCACGCCGCTGGTACGGCGGCGCGGTGGGCAAGATCGGCTTCGACGGGTCGATGAACACCGGGCTCACGCTGCGGACCGCGCATATCACCGGGGGGATCGCCGCGGTGCGCGCGGGCGCGACGCTGCTGTACGACTCGATCCCGGAGGCCGAGGAGGCCGAGACCCACATCAAGGCCCGGGCCCTGCTGGAAACCCTGGCCGAGGCCGGCCAGACGGTACCGGCCCCGGCGGCCGCGATGGCCCGGCCGGGCCCTTCGGCGGCCGAGCGGCCGGCCGGCGAGCGCGGCCTGCGGGTCCTGCTCGTCGATCACCAGGACTCGTTCGTGCACACCCTGGGTGACTACTTCCGGCAGCACGGGGCGGAGGTGACCACGCTGCGGTTCGGGTTCGCTCCGGCCCTGCTGGACGCCTACGCGCCAGACCTGGTCGTGCTTTCGCCCGGGCCTGGCCGGCCGGCCGATTTCGGCTGCGCGGCACTGCTCGACGAGGTCTACGCGCGGGGCCTGCCGGCCTTCGGCGTGTGCCTGGGCTTGCAGGCCATGGTCGAGCACGCCGGCGGTGCGCTGGCGCTGCTGCCCGAGCCCGCCCACGGCAAGCCCGGCCTGGTCCGGGTGGCCGGGGGAGACCTGCTGGCCGGGCTGCCCGCCGAGTTCACCGCGGGCCGCTATCACAGCCTGTACGCGCCGGCGGACTCGGTCGCGGGCGGGTTCGCGGTGACCGCCGCGACCCCCGACGGTGTGGTGATGGCCGTCGAGGACGCGCAAGCCGGGCGGTGGGCGGTCCAGTTCCACCCCGAGTCGATCCTGACCGCGTCCGGGCGGGCCGGACACCAGGTCATCGCCAGCGTCCTGGAGTTGTGCCGGGCCCGGCAGAATGTGGTCGCTCAGCGGTAGTGTGCTGTGCCATGAAGAGCGTGGAGCCCGAGGTTTTCCTGGTTGCCCGGCCGAAGGTCGACTACGACGCGATGGCCGACTACCTGCGTGAAGTGGGCGGCGAGCGGTGGCTGGAACGGCTGGACCGCGAGCAGCTCGGCAACGACCCGCAGGACCTGGCCGAGTTCGCCGGGAAGATGTGCTACCGGTCCTGGGAGCCGGGCCTGAACCCGAACGTCCGCAAGGTCCGCGACGACCAGGCGGAGTACCTGCAGAACATCCTGAAGCAGCAGCACGGCTCGGTGCTCGAGCACGTCAGCTTCACCTTTGTCCTGCACAACGTGTCCCGGGTATTCACCCACGAGGTGGTCCGGCACCGCCCGGGGACGGCGGTGTCGCAGGAGTCATTGCGCTTCGTCCGGCTCGACGAGCTGCCGTTCTGGTTCCCCGAGTGGGCCCTGGCCGATGCGGAGCTGATCAAGCGCGCCACCGCCCTGCTGACCGAGCTCGAGCAGTTCCAGGTGTGGATGGCCGGGCACTTCGGGCTGGACGAGGACGGCGTCAAGATGCACGAGAAGAAGGCCAAGACCTCGTTCATGCGCCGGTTCGCCCCTGAGGGCCTGGCCACCGGGCTGGTCTGGACGGCGAACATCCGGACCCTGCGGCACACCATCGAGGCGCGCACCGACCAGGGCGCCGAAGAGGAGATCCGCCTGGTGTTCGGCAAGATCGGCGAGCTCATGCGCGAGGAGGCGCCCGCCCTGTTCAGCGACTACACGGTGACCGACGGCACCTGGGTCCCCGGCTGGCGTAAGGTCTGAGCCCGGCCTGCGGGGCTAGTCGCCCGCGCCGCCTAGGTCGTAGTGGATCAGGTGGTCCGGCGCGCCGCGGTCCCTGAGCACCTGCACGGTCTTGACGATCATCGCGTCCGGCCCGCTGATGTAGATGTCCCGGTCGGCCCAGGTCGCCTTAGCGGCGAGCGCGGGCACCGTGCCGTACATGACGTCATCGCGGGCCGGCTCGTCCGACACCGCTGGTATGACCTGCAGCCACGGGTAGGCGACCTCCAGCTGCTGAAGCTCGGCCAGGTCATACAGGTCGTGGTGGCGGCGCGCGCCGTAGTAGAGCACGACCTCGCGCCGGCGGCCGGGCGCGGGCGCCCAGGTGATCGCCTCGATGATGGCCTTGAGCGGGGCCAGGCCGGTGCCGCCCGCCAGGCACAGCACGTCCCGCGGGGAGTCGGTGTTCGCGGTCATGGTGCCCTCCGGCGCGCCCAGCACCAGCGGGTCCCCGGCCCGGACGTGATGGACCAGGGCCGGGCTGACCAGGCCGCCGGCGATAGCGCGGACGTGCAGGCACAGCGTGCCGTCCGCTCGCGGCGCGTTCGCGATGGAGTACCTGCGCCACAGCCGGGGCCAGTGCGGCGTCTGCACGCTGACGTACTGGCCGGGTAGGAAGCTCAGCGGCTGTTCGGGCGCCACGGTGAGCACCGCGATGTCCGGCCCGCGCAGCTCGGCGGCGGTGACGGTGCCGATCCACCAGGCCGGGGCGTCCTGGGCATCGCGTTCGGCGGCGTCGATCATGACGTCCACGGCGTGGTCGAATGCGCGCTCCCAGGCTCGCTGCGTCGCTTCATCCCAGGCCGAAGCGGCGAACCGGTGCAGCGTGGCCAGCAGCGCGCGCCGGAACATCCCGTAGTGCTGCTCGCGGACTCCGTACTTGCGGTGGGCCCGCCCGAGCTGCTCCAGGTAGGGGACGAGCACTGCCGGGTCGTCCTGGTCGCGGGCGATGCGGACCAGGGCCCGGAAGAAGCGCCTGCGCTGGACGTCCATGGCCGCCGGGAACATGGCCCGGATCTCGCTGTCCATGGCGAACAGCTGCCCGTAGAAGTAGGTCATGGCCGCGTCCGCGGTCGGTTCGAGCAGAAACAATGACGCTTGGGCGAGATTGCCGGCCAGCCCGCCGGTACCGTTGAAGGGCGGGGGAACTTCACCATGACGCGGCGATCCGCCACCTGCCGACATTCTCACACTCTAAGTGTCGCATCAGGAGCGGAACGCTACCATCGATTCCTGGCAAGTCGGGATTAACCGGCGCAGGTGATTTTCCCGGTGGGCGGGCCTGGCGCGGGCGGGATGGACCATGATGGGCAGTGGGACCTTAGGTGTGCAGGAGGACGACTGATGGGCCGCCCGATAATCGGCATCACCGGCGAGCTGGAGGCAGCTCGCTGGGGCAACTGGATTCGCGAAGCGGTCGTCTCGCCGGTGACTTACACCCGGGCCGTCGAGCGCGCGGGCGGAGCGCCAGTCATCTTGCCGCCGGTCCCCTCCAGCTCCGTACCCAGCTTGATCGCCAAGATTGACGCCCTGGTCGTGGCGGGCGGCCGCGATGTCGACCCCTCCCTGTACAACGAGACCCCGCACGATCAGACCGATATCCCCGACCACCGGCGGGACCGGTTCGAGATCCTCATGATCCGCGCGGCGATCGACGCCGACCTGCCGTTCCTGGCCATCTCCCGGGGTCTGCACATCCTCAACGTGGCCCGGGGTGGCACGTTGATCCAGCACCTGCCCGACCGGCTCGGCACCGAGACCCACAAGCCGGACCCGGTCAAAATGACCATCCATGACGTGGAGGTCAGCGCGGCCAGCAGGGTCGGCCGGGTGCTCGGCGGCACCGCTGCGGTGCCCGCTGCCCACCACCAGGCCATCGACCGGATCGGCAGCGGGCTCCTCACCGTGGCCTGGACCCCGGACCAGGTGGTGGAGGCGGTCGAGCTGCAAGGGCACAAGTTCGGCATCGGGGTGCAGTGGCATCCCGAGGAGGGCGACGACGCCGGGATCTTCGAGGCCCTGGTGGCCGCGGCCAGGACCGCGCCCGCCGCACCGCCCGCCACCGAGGTGACCGGCCGCTCCAAGCGGAACTCCAAGCGGCACGCCGCCCGCTCATTACGCAAGCCCTAGCTTGTCGCCCGGCGCCGCGCTAGCTCCTTAAGGCTTGGCAGTCCGCGCCGCACTTGCGCAGTGAGCCCTTCCAGCCGCGGCGGCGCAGCACGGTGGCGCTCTGCGCGGCGGTCCGCCCTGGTGTGGGTTTTGACCCACGATAATTAGCCACCTTCCACGGGACCGGTGACGAGAGGTCTGTCCGGGTTGGGGGTGTGACGGGTGCGGGCGGGGGGACGCGAGACCGCGAGAGGCTAGAGCGGGGGTTGGTAGTTACTGACCCAGTGGACTTGGAGCCAGGCCATGAAGGTCGACCAGGCACCGGTTACCTCGAGCAGGCCGACGCAGATCAGCATGGCGCCGCCGATCCTGGTCACCAGGCGGGCGCGCCGCCGGGCGACGGCGAACGCCCGCATGGCGAACTGGAAGCCCAGCGACACGAACAGGAACGGGATGCCTAGCCCCAGCGCGTAGACGAAGGCCAGGAGGGCGCCCCGAGCCGCGGTCCCGCTCACCGCCGACAACGAGAGTACGGCGGTCAGCGTGGGCCCGATGCAGGGCGTCCAGCCGAGCCCGAACATCACGCCGAGCAGCGGCGCCCCGGCCAGGCCCGCCTTCGGGCGAGCGGACGGGCGCACGATCCGGCCCGCGAACGAGAAACGGTCGAAGACCCCGGCGAACAGCAGGCCGAGCAGGATGGTCAGCCCGCCCAGGATCCGGGTCAGCAGGCGCGCGTGCCCGGTCAGCAGGTGGCCGAGCCCGCCCAGGGCCGCCCCGTAGGCCACGAAGACCACCGAGAACCCCAGCACGAACAGCGCCGTGCCGACCACTACCCGGGCCCGGGGCGCGGGCACGGCCGGGGCGACGGGCCGCGTGGCCACCGCGACCGGCGGCCCACCACCCTCGACGACCGACACTGGCACCGGATCAACCCCCGCAACGGCAGACGAGGACCCAGACGAACCGGAGGCGCCGGCCATGCCGGTGACGAACGACAGGTAACCCGGGACCAGCGGCAAGCAGCACGGCGACAGGAACGTCACCGCGCCAGCCGCGGCCGCCACCGGCAGCGCCAGGATCAGCGGGCCGGAGGCGACCAGCTGGGCCACTCCGCTCATGTGCCAACTATGCCACGCGGGCCAGACCGGGCGACAGCGGCCTACTACATCACGTAGTGGAAGACGCCGAGGGCGGCAGGAGGACGGCCAGGGCCAGGTAGCTAGCCAGCGCGACCGCGAACGCCAGCGACATGCCCAGCGAGGCGCTCGCCGCGCCGCTACCGGTGAAGCCGAGCCCGGCGAAGCCGGCCCGAGGATCGACAGCAACCCGAGGGCCGAAAGCCCGAGCGACAGCCGGTGCCGGATCCGGATGGACTGGACCAGCTGACCCACCGCGGCCAGGAACAGCAAGATGCCCAGGATTACGTGCAGGGCCAGGTCCGGGCTGGAGAACAGCCCGATCGACTTGGTTGACGTGGGCGCCGTTCCGTACAGGTTGTAGATCATCCCCAGGACGAACTGGACGATCAGCATAATCAAAATGCCCAGGTTGGACCGGCGCAGCCGGGCCAGCCGAGCCGCCGGATCCGACCCCGCGGCCCGTCGGCCGGTGGCGGCAGTGTGCGTCTGTGACATCCCCGTACCTCCTGATCACCAATCCTAGCCAGGCTGACATAGCCACGCTGAGAGTGCGCTGGGAAACGGCCGTGGCGCATCAACGAGGTGGCGCAAACGGCTATGGTTGGCCAGGTGAGATCGGTCCTCACCCGTCCCCAGTCCTCGGCCCGGCCCGCTCGTGCGCCCAGCCGCTGGCTGCTGCTGGCGGGCCTGGCCGCGTTCGCGGTGGCCTTGGGCGGCTACGTGCTCTACATGGTCGGCCACGCCAAGGGCTACACCATGGACCCGGTGGACCTGGCCGTGTACCGGTCCGGCGGGCTCATCGTCCGCCATATCCAGCCGTACTACGACCCGCACCTGGGGGCGCCGCTGTACGACTGGGTCGGGTACGGCAAGCTCCACCTGCCGTTCACCTATACCCCGTTCGCCGCCGTCGTGTTCGCGCTGATCTCCTTCGTCCCGTACCAGCTGTCCCTGAAGCTGTCCGTCGCGGTCGACCTGATCGCGCTGCTGGCCACGGTGTGGTTCACCCTCGGCGGGCTGGGCTACCGCCGGCTGACGATCAGGGCCGGCGCGACGTTGCTGGGCGCGGGCGCGCTGCTGTGGACCGAACCGGTGCTGCGGACCATTTACCTCGGCCAGGTCAACCTGGTCCTGCTGGCCCTGATCATGTGGGACCTGTGCCAGCCGGACACGGAAAAGAGCCGGTGGTGGAAGGGGTTCGGCACCGGGATCGCGGCCGGCATCAAGCTGGTCCCGCTGATCTTCATCCCGTACCTGCTGGTGGCCAGGAAGTTCCGCCAGGCCGCGATGGCTACTGCCGGGTTCGCGTTCAGCGTCCTGCTCGGGTTCGTGCTGCTGCCCAAGGACTCCACCAAGTGGTGGTTCGACGGGCTGTTCGCGCAGGACAAGCGGACCGGGTTCGCCGGCTGGGCGGGCAACCAGTCGCTCGACGGCCTGATCACCAGGCTGGCCGGGAGCATTCACAGCGGTCGGCCGGCCTGGATCGTGGTGGCCGTGCTGGTCGCCGCGGCCGGGGTGGTGTGCGCCGGGCTGCTCGACCGCAAGGGCTACGCCCTGGCGGGCCTGCTCACGGCCGCGCTGACCGGGCTGCTGGTCTCGCCGATCAGCTGGGACCACCACTGGGTGTGGATCGTGCCGGGCGCGGTGGTGGCCGCGCACTACGCCGTGGTGGCGTGGCGGCGGGGGGCCAGGAAGGCCATGTGGGCGTGCGGGCTGCTGGCGGTGGCCATCGTGGCCTGGTTCGGCGCCTGGAAGGACAGCTGGTTTGGCGTCAACCCGCCGAACCTGGGCACCGACTCACTCGGCCTGCCGTGGATTCCGAAGAACACCAACCCGGTCTGGTACCAGTGGTACGGCGACCAGCGCTGGTTCCCCGAGTACCACTGGCACGGGTGGGCCCTGATCTGGGGCAACGCGTACGTCCTGGCCGGGCTGGGGCTGTTCGGCCTGCTGGTGGCCGTGTCGCTGCTGCTGCCTGCGGCCAGGAAGGACCACGACGATGAGCCTGGGCGAGATCCAGCAGGTCAGCGAGGGCGTCTACGCCTACCTGCAGCCTGACGGCAGCTGGTACCTGAACAACACCGGCTTCCTGGTCGGCCGGGACGGCGTGATCAGCGTCGACGCCACCTCCACCGAGCAGCGCACGCGCGCCTACCTGGACGCCATGGCCACCGTCACGCGCGGGCCGGTCCGCACGCTGGTCAACACCCACCACCACGGCGACCATACCCACGGCAACTACCTGTTCACCGGGGCCACCATCGTCGGTCACGAGCGCTGCCGGGAGGCGATTCTCGCCACCCCGACGCCCCCGCCGCCGGGCATCTGGACCGACGTGGCCTGGGGCGACCTCCAGGTGGCCCCGCCGTTCCTGACCTACACCGACGGCGTCACCCTGTGGTCCGATGAGCTGCGCTGCGAGGTCCGTTACGTGGGCACCCCCGCGCACACCACCAACGACTCCATCGTCCATATCCCCGAACGGTCCGTGGTCTTCACCGGCGACCTGTTGTTCAACGGCGGCACCCCGTTCGCGCTCATGGGCTCGGTGGCCGGCTGGATCGAAGTGCTGGAGACCGTGCTGCGTCCCCTCGGTGCTCGCACCCTGGTGCCCGGCCACGGTCCGGTCTGCGGCCCCGACGTCATCGACGACGTGCTGGCCTACCTGCGCTTCGTCCAGCGCACGGCCCAAGAGGCCAAGGCGGCAGGCCTGAGTCCGCTGCAGGCCGCACGCCAGGTCGACCTCGGCGAGTTCAAAGACCTTCTTGATGCCGAACGAATCGTGGGAAACCTGCACCGGGCCTACCTCGAGCTGGACGGGGCCGAGCGCGGCGCCCCGATCGACCTGATCCAGGCCCTGGGCGACATGGTGGCCTACAACGGCGGCCGCCCGCTGACCTGTCACGCTTAGATATGCCCTGGCTCAACGAGGAAGTCTCCGGACTCCTGCGCGAGTATGCCGAGCTGACTCAGATCACCGGCGGCGGCGTGTTCCGGGCCCGGAACTATGAGAAAGGAGCCAAAGTCCGGGGGGTCTCTTTCCGCCTTTGCGGCTGACCCGGCGGATCGGGCGGCGGCCGCCGGTCGACGTGGACTTCGGCGAGCTGTTCCGGGCCTGCGCCCGCACCGGCACAGCGCTGGAGATCAACGCATCGCCGCAGCGGCTGGACCTGCCGAGCGATCATCCGCGCGGCCCGGAACGCCGGCGTGGTGTTCGCCATCGACAGCGACGCGCACTCGGTGGCCGACCAGGGCAACCTGCCGTACGGCGGCGGCACCGCGCAGCGCGGCTGGCTCACCCCCGACGACGTGATCAACACCTGGCCCCTGGACCGGCTCCGCACCTTCCTCCGTAACGGCCGGACGTAGAATCCTGTTTGGGTCGGCGGCAAGCGGTGGGGTCGCGGTGACGATCAAGGTTAGCTACGAGCAGTTCGTCCCGCCGCGCGTGCCCGCGGGGATGTGGTTCGATCCCGACACCAACCTGATCCTGCCGCAGGGTGTCCGGCCGGCCAGCAAGGCCCAGGTGGCCGCCTCCTGGTTTCTGGGCGTCGCCCTGTTCGCGGTTACCCTCGGCCTGGGGTACCTCATCTGGGCCGCCGTGACCTGGGCCGAAGGGCAGACTCCCGCGCAGCGGCTGCTGAACTTGCGCTGCTGGCGGCCCGAGACCTGTGCGGTGGCCGACCGTAAGCACATGGCCCGGCGCGAGATCGCCGGCCTGCTCGACGGAGAGCTGCTGATCGGCCCGAGCATGTGGCTGTTGAGCGCCAGCCTGAACTCGCTGGGCGACCTGTTGGCCGGCACCGTGGTCCTGCATGACCCCAATCAGCTCCTGCACCGGTGAGAAACGGCGCGCCGGCCGGTCTATACGGTTAGGCGGCCGGCAGGCCGCAGGAGGAAAGATGGCTGGGCAGGTCGGCGGGTCCGACGCTGAGTGCGCGCCGTCGGGCGCGACTGCGCTCCTGGCCAGCGCGATCCGCTACGCGCTAGGCGCATGCGCGCAGGTCGCGCGGGCCGAGATGATCCTGCCCACGCCCTGCGTGGACTGGGACCTGGCCGCGCTGCTCGGCCACCTGGCCGCCTCCATGGCCGACCTGGACTTGGCCCTGCGCACCGGGCATCTCGACCCGCTGCCTGACGACGCTTTCATTCCGGACACCGACGGCGACGACCCGGTAGAGGTGCTGCGCGACCAGGCGGCGAACCTGCTGTTCGCGTGCTATGCCCACCACGGCCCCGACCGGTTCGTCCTGGTGGGCGGGCTGCCGCTGCCCGCCGAGATCGTGGCCTGCACCGGGGCGGTGGAGATCGCCGTGCACGGCTGGGACGTCTCGGCGGCCCGCGGCCGCGGCGGCCCGATCCCGCCCGCGCTGGCCACCCGGATGCTGCGGCTGTCCCCGCTGCTGGTCACCGGGCGCGAGGGGCTGTTCGGTACTCCGATCCAGGTCCCAGCCCAGGCCAGCCCCGGCGATCAGCTCATCGCCTACCTTGGCCGGATCCCGATCCCTCCGGGATGACCACTTCGTTGCCACCCGTGACTGGAACACGTTGGCCATCGCTTAGTGTTGTTACCGACGAGTAGCATTCGTTCCTCGGGAGGGTGACGTGCCCCGAATCGCACGCGACGTGGTGTTCGTAGACGGCGTCCGGACGCCGTTCGGAAAGGCCGGGCCGACCGGCCTGTACGCCGAGACCAGGGCCGACGACATGGTGGTCAGCGTGATCCGCGAGTTGCTGCGGCGCAGTCCCGCGCTGCCGCCGGAGCGGATCGGCGAGGTGGCCATCGCGGCCACGACCCAGACCGGCGACCAGGGACTGACCATCGGCCGCAGCGCCGCGGTCCTGGCCGGGCTGCCGAAATCGGTGCCGGGGTACGCCATCGACCGGATGTGCGCGGGCGCGATGACCGCGGTGACCACGACCGCGTCCTCGATCGCTTTCGGCGCCAGCGACGTCGCCATCGCCGGGGGCGTGGAGCACATGGGCCATCATCCGATGGGGTCCGGCGTCGACCCGAACCCCCGGTTCATCTCCGAGCGCCTGGTCGACCCATCGGCGCTGGTGATGGGGTCGACCGCGGAAAACCTGCACGACCGGTTCGGTGAGATCACCCGCGCCCGGGCCGATGCCTACGCGCTGGGCAGCCAGCGCAAGGTGGCCGCGGCCTACGCCGCGGGCCAGATCCAGCCCGACCTGGTGCCGGTCGCGATCCGAAGCGCGGAGCGCGGCTGGGGCCTGGCCACCGCCGACGAGCCGCCACGCCCGGACACCACGCTGGCCACGCTGGCCGGGCTGAAGACGCCGTTCCGGCCGCATGGCCGGGTCACCGCGGGCAACTCTGCCGGGTTGAACGACGGCGCCACCGGCTGCGTCGTCGCAGCCCAGGACGTGGCCGCTGACCTGGGCCTGCCGACCCGGATGCGGCTGGTCGACTTCAGCTACGCCGGGGTAGACCCCGAGGTCATGGGCATCGGACCGGTGCCTGCCACCGAGGCCGTGCTGGCCCGCAACGACCTGACCTTCGACGACATCGGGCTGATCGAGATCAACGAGGCGTTCGCGGTCCAGGTCCTGGCCTTCCTGGACCACTTCAAGATCGCCGACGACGACCCGCGGGTGAACCCGTGGGGCGGCGCGATCGCGCTGGGCCACCCGCTGGCCAGCTCCGGCGTGCGGCTCATGATCCAGCTCGCCCGCCAGTTCGCTGAGCAGCCGAGCGTCCGCTTCGGCCTGACCACGATGTGCGTGGGGATGGGCATGGGCGGCACCGTCTTGTGGGAGAACCTCAATGCTTGACGAGTCCGTCATCACCTCGCTGTTTCCCGGCGAAGTAGTCACCCGGGCCCTGGTCCGCGATGTGCAGCTACCGGACGGGGCCGGGACCATGGCCCTGATCACCCTGGACAACGGCCACGATCACACCCGGCCGAACACCTTCGGCCCGGCGGGCCTGCTCGCGCTGCGCGACGCGCTGGACTCGGTAGCGGCGCGGACCGACATCGCCGCGGTGGGCGTAACCGGCAAGCCGTTCATCTTCGCGGCCGGCGCCGACCTGGGCGTAGCGGCCAAGGTCCGCGCGCGCGAGGAGGCGCTGGCCGTGGGCCAGCTGGGGCACGAGGTGTTCCGGAGGTTCGGCGAGCTGAGCGTGCCGTCGTTCGCGTTCGTGAACGGCGCTGCGCTGGGCGGCGGCCTCGAGCTCGCGCTGCACTGCACCTACCGGACGATCTCCTCCGGCGTCACCGCGGTCGCGTTCCCGGAGACCTTCCTCGGCCTGCTGCCCGGCTGGGGCGGTACCTACCTGCTGCCGCGCCTGATCGGCCCGGCCAAGGCGCTCAAGCTCATCGTCGAGAACCCGCTCAGCCAGAACCGCATGGTGGCCGGGCCTGAGGCCTTCTCACTCGGCCTGGCTGACGCGCTGTTCGCGCCCGCCGACTTCCTGGCCGAGTCGCTGCGCTGGGCGGCCCGGGTTCTGACCGGGTCGGTCGCGGTATCGCGGCCCGTGCCCGAGGAAGACTGGGGCGCCGCGGCCGGGTCGGCCCGGTTCTTCGCCGACGGCAAGCTGCACGGGGCCGCCCCGGCCCCCTACCGAGCCATCGAACTAGTCACGGCGGCCCGGGACCGGACCCGCGACGAGGGCTTCGCCGCCGAAGACGAGGGCCTGGCCGACCTGCTGCTCAGCGAGGAGTTGCAGGCCAGCCTGTACGCCTTCGACCTGACCCAGAAGCGGGCGCGGCACGCGGCGGGAGCGCCGGACGCGTCGCTGGCCCGGCCCGTGACCAAGGTCGGCGTGGTGGGCGCGGGCCTGATGGCCGCGCAGATCGCGTTGCTGTTCGCGCGGCGGCTGGAGGTCCCGGTGGTGCTCACCGACCTGGACCAGGCCCGGCTGGAGGCCGGAGTCGGCCACGTGCACGGCGAGATCGCCAAGCTGGCCAGCCGCGGCCGGATCAGCGCGGACGCGGCCGCCCGGCTGACCGGACTGGTGACCGGATCGCTGACCAAGGACGCGTTCGCGGACGCGGACTTCGTGATCGAGGCGGTGTTCGAGGAGATCGCGATCAAGCAGCGGGTGTTCGCCGAGCTCGAGGCGGTGGTCAAACCGGACTGCGTGCTGGCCACCAATACCTCGTCGCTGTCGGTGATGCAGATGGCGGCCGGGCTCGCTAATCCATCGCGCGTCGTGGGATTCCATTTCTTCAACCCGGTGGCCATGATGCCGCTGGTCGAGGTGGCCCGGGTTGGTCAGCACAGCGCCGCTGATACCGACGACGCCACGCTGGCCACGGCGCTGGCCGTGGGCAAGGCGCTGAAGAAGAACTGCGTGCTGGTCAAGGACTCGCCCGCGTTCGTGGTCAACCGCCTGCTGACCAGGTTCCTGGGTGAGGTCATCGCCACCGTCGACGAAGGCACCACGTTCGAGGTCGCCGAGCACGCCCCCGACCCGCTGGGCCTGCCCGTCTCCCCGTTCCTGATGCTCCAGCTGGTCGGCCCGGCCGTGGCCTTGCACGTGGGGGAGACGCTGCACGCCGCCTTCCCCGATCGCTTCGGCGTGTCAGACAAGCTCCGGGCCCTGGTCGAGGCGGGCCAGACGGCGGTCTACGGGCCCGACTTCTCGGTCGTGCCCGCGGTGGCCGCCATCCTGGCCGGCGGCGAGCACCCGTCCACCGCCGAACAGGTACGTGAGCGGGCGCTGGAAGCGCTGGCCGAGGAGATCAGGCTCATGCTCGACGAGGGCGTGGTCGCCGCCCCCGAGGACATCGACCTGTGCATGATCCTGGGCGCGGGCTGGCCGTTCCACCTCGGCGGGATCACGCCGTACCTGGATCGCAGCGGCATCGCGGAAAAGGTCACCGGCACCCCATTCCGCCTTTAGCCGCCCGCGCCAGCCGTGCCATAGGGTAGCGGGGTGACTGCGGTATTCGGGCTGTGCGATGACTACGTGACGCGGTGGGCGGCGCTGGACCCGGTGAGTGCGGGGATGCTGGGGATCACCGGGGCCTTCGGCGCGGCCACGGATTACAGTCCCGACGGCTACGCCGCCCGGGCCGGGCTCATGACGGCCACGCTGGCCGCTCTGGAGTCCATGAGCGTGACCTCGCCGGCCGACGAGCTGGCCGCGGGGTTCCTCCGGGAACGGCTGGAGGCTCAGCTGGCCTGGCACCAGCTGGGCGAGCCGCTGCGGCTGGTGCGGGCGCCGTTCGGCCTGGTCAGCGCGATCCGGGACAGCGTGGACCTGCTGCCGCGCGACGGCGATGACCACTGGCGCGACATCGCGGCACGGCTGGCCGCCATCCCGGCCATGTTCGCCAGCTGGCGGGCCAGCCTGGACACCGGACTCGGCCGGGGCCTGAGGGCGGCGCGCAGGCAGGCGGTGCAGGCCGCGGTGGCCGCCGATCACTGTGTCGGCAGCCACGACACCCTGGCCGCCGCCTACGGGGACGGCCCGCTCGCCGCTGAGCTCGAGGCGGCCGTCGCGCAGGCCTACCGGGGGTACACGGACATCGCGCGATACCTGCGCGAGGACTACGCGCCGCGGGCCACCGAGGTGGACGCGGTTGGCATCGAACGGTATGCGGTCGCGGCCCGGCTCAACCTGGGCGCGGACATCGACCTCAAGGAGGCCTACGACTGGGGCTGGGCCGAGCTGGCCCGGATCGAGGCCGAGATGATCGCCGAGGCGAACGCCATCCGGCCCGGCGCGAGCCTGGACGAGGCCACTGCGATCCTCAACGAGTCCGAGTACGTCATTTCCGATGACGCCTACCTGGCCTGGCTGCAGGACCGGCACGACGGGGCCATTGAGCAGCTCGACGGCGTGCACTTCGACATCCCCGCCCCGTTGCGCACGATCGAGGTGGTCCTGGCCCGCGGCTCCACCTCGGGGGCCGCCTACTACACCGGGCCCAGCGAGGACCTGACCAGGCCCGGGCGGACCTGGTGGCCGCTGGGCGGACGGGATCCGCACGGCCGGTTCGAGACCTGGTCCGAGCTGTCCACGGTCTTCCACGAGGGCGTGCCCGGCCACCATCTGCAGGTCGGCGCGGTGGTGACCGCGGGGGACGGGCTGTCCCGGTTCGCCAAGACCAACTTCGTCAGCGGCCACGGCGAGGGCTGGGCCCTGTACGCCGAGCGCCTTGCCGACGAGCTGGGCTGGTTCACCGATCCGGGTACCCGGCTGGGCATGCTCGGCGGTTCGGCGCTGCGCGCCGCCCGGGTGGTCATCGACATCGGCGTCCACCTGGACCTGCCGCTGCCTGATGGTTCCCGCTGGACGTTCGACAAGTCCTGCGAGGTGCTGGGCAAGTCGGGCCGCGGCGAGCCGCACCGGATCCAGGCCGAGGTGGTGCGTTACTTCGGCTGGCCGGCCCAGGCCATCTCGTACAAGCTCGGCGAGCGGAGCTGGCTGGCGGCCCGGGCCGAGGCGATGCGGCGCCCGGACTTCGACCTGAAGCGCTGGCACACCGCCGCGCTGAGCCTCGGCCCCATCGGGCTGGCCGGCCTGACCGAGGCACTGGCCGGCGCTGACCTGTCCTGACTGCGGCTCAGGGGACGATGCACATGACCGAGACGGCCGCGGCGCGCCGGGTGCTGACCGTCACCGCCACCGGCTGCGAGCAGGTCCGCTCCACGTGCTGACCTGAGGCGGTCACCGTCACGATGTCGGGGGAGCGGCCCGCGACCTGGTACCGGCCGGGCGCCAGCCAGACCGAGAACTTCCCGGACGCCCCGACCCGCACCTCGACCGGGCGGTGCCGGACCGCGGTGAACGTCACCGTGCCCGGAATCGGCCGCTCGCCGGGCTGGCGCCCGCCGGGACCGAGCGGGGCGCCCTCGATGAGCAGCTTGCCGGTCACGTGGCCTTCGGCCCGGGCCGGCGCCTGGCTGGTTCCGCGCTCGGCCGCGCCGGCCGCCGTGCACCCGGCGATCAGCAGCGCGCCCAGTACGCAGGCGCCCGTGCTCCGCATGTTCATGCGTCCCCTCCCCGCTGTCCCGGCTTTAGACGCGTCGTCCGGCCGCGAGGTTCCGGCCTGGTCAGGTCCGCAGCAGCGCCGCCGCCAGGCTGTCGAACAGCCATCGGGTGAACTCGGCGGGGCTCCAGCCGCGCTGGGCGACCAGGAGCCGGTAGAAGTGGCCGTCCATCAGCGCCCAGCACAGCTCCGCGGCACGTTGCTCGGTCAGGCCCTCGGCCAGTCCGTCCAGCGACGCGATGTACCGGATGAAAAAGGTCGCGCCCTGCAGCCGGTTGCGGCCGGCCTCGGCGAGCATTTCGGCGGCCGCCGGGTCGACGTCGGCCGCGGCGATCAGCACCTGGCCGATCGGCGCGATGCGCGCGGCGACCTCGGTCACGGTCTGCACCCAGAGCAGGAGCGCCTGGCGGGGATCGGGCTCGGCCTGGATGGCCCTGACCGCCGGGCGGTCGGCCATGGCGACCGGCTCATCGTCGCCGGCGATGGCCCAGTCCAGGGCCAGCTTGAGCAGGGCCGCCTTGCCGCCCACCGAGTTGAACACGGTGCGCCGGCTGAC
The DNA here is from genome assembly GCA_963787645.1 of uncultured Actinomycetes bacterium. Classification (GTDB taxonomy): domain Bacteria; phylum Actinomycetota; class Actinomycetes; order Streptosporangiales; family Streptosporangiaceae; genus Palsa-504. The sequence goes on from CAWBDS010000002.1 coordinate 1,398,380, forward strand.
GTGCGCGGCCACCGCGATCCCGTCGATCGTGGTCGCGGCGTAGCCCTGAGCCATGAACAGGTCGCGGGCCGCGGTCACGATCGCCCGCCGGGTCCGCCGGGCCTGCTCGTCGCGCACCTCGGACGCGTACCGCCTGGCCGGCTGGTCCGTCGCTTCTCGGGACTGGCTCACCACGGGCCGCCCGGCGCCTTGACCTTCGCGTATTTTCGATGCACTATAAGTGTAATAACCACATCGACAGTATACCAAAGTGGGTGCTGGTCATGCGCATAGCCATCATCGGTGCGGGTCCGGCCGGGCTGTTCACGGGAGCCAGCCTGGCCCGGCGCGGGCACCAGGTGATCGCCGTCGAGCGCGACCCGGGACCCGCCGCGGACGGGTCCTGGCCGCGGCGGGGCGTCATGCAGTTCCACCACGCTCACGCCTTCCGGCCCCAGGTCGCGCAGGCGCTGGAGCGGGAGCTGCCCGAGGCGCTGCAGCGGTGGCTGACCGCGGGCGCCGAACCAGTGCGGATGCGGTTGCCCGATGGCCGGGAGCGGCCCGCGGGCATGCGCTCCCGCCGGGAGACGTTCGAGCGTGCCCTGCGCGCGGTGGCCCTGGCCGTGCCGGGGTTCGAGGTGCGGCGCGGGCACGTCGACGGCGTGACCAGCCGGTCCGGGCGTGCCGACGGGATCCGGGTCGACGGCGCGAGCGTGCCGGCCGACCTGGTGATCGACGCCTCGGGCCGGGCCGGACGCGTCACCCGATCGCTGCGCCCCACGGTGACCAGCGGCGGGCCGTGCGGCATCGCCTACGTCGACCGGCAGTACCAGCTGCTGCCCGGCGCTGAACCGGGCCCGCTGGTGAACCCGATCGCCTGGCAGGCCGAACTCGACGGCTACCAGGCCCTGGTCTTCCTGCACGAACGCGGCATCTTTTCCGTCTTGCTGGCCCGTCCCACCGCCGACCGGGTGCTGGCCCAGCTCCGGTACGAGGCCGCGTTCACCGCGGCGTGCCGGGCCATCCCGGGCCTGGCCGACTGGACCGATCCGGACCGCGCCCGGCCGGTCACCGCCCTGCTGCCCGGCGGCGCGCTGCTCAACACCTACCGCGGCCAGACCGGGCCCGACGGGCGACTCGCCCAGCCGGGCCTGATCTTCGTCGGCGACGCGGTCGCCACGACCACGCCGACCTTCGGCCGCGGCATGGCCATTACCTTGCTCCAGGCCGAGCAGCTCCTGCGGCTCACCGACGAGCACGGTCCCGACGCCGAGGCGCTCGGCCGAAGTTTCGACGCCTGGTGCACCGAGCACATCAAGCCCTGGGTCGACGACCACGTGCAGATAGACGGGGAAACCCAGCGGCGCTGGGCGGGTCGAGATGTCGACCTGAGCCAGCCGTTGCCGTCCAATCTCATCCTGGCCGCCGCCGAGGCCGACCCCGCCATCCGCGCCGTGGCCGGCGGCTACCTGAGCATGACCGCGCTGCCCGCCTCGCTGCGCGCGGCCGAACCCCGCGCCCGCGCGCTGTACGCCAGCGGCTGGCGTCCCCGCTCGGCCCCGGGCCCGGCCCGCGGCGAGCTGGCCGACATCGTGCGTAACGCCCTGCGCGCCCCGGCCGCGGTCTTACCCGTTCCAGGTGCCAGCACTAGGCTCCCGACTGGGACCGGCTGGTCCGCTCCATGACCGCGGGAGGTTTGCCATGGCGTCATATGAGTCCCTGATCGGCATCCTGGAGGCTGAGCTGACCGCGGTGGCGGACGCGTTCAGCGACCTGACCCCCGAACAGTGGGAGCGCTCGACGCTCCTGGTGCCGGTCGACCCCGACCTGCCCAAGTGGACGGTGTTCGAGCTGGCTGGCCACTTCGACATCGCCATCGGGCTGACCCGCATGCTGATCGCCACGCCGGAGGAGACCCAGCCGGGCCGCGACCGGACCAGCTTCTTCATCAACCCGCGTTCGGAGACCGGCCCGGTGGTGTACGGGTACGCCTACACCATGGTCGAGGGCAAGACGCCCGGCGACATGCCCGGCGTGCTGGCCGAGACGTTCGCCAAGACCGTGTCCGAGGCTCGCGCCGTCCCGGCTGGGCTGGTCGGTCCCGGCTACTTCGCGCCGATGCGGGTCGATGAGTTCGTGGCCAGCCGCATCGTCGAAGCCGTGGTCCACGGTATCGACCTGGCCCAGGCGCTGGGCACGCCGTACTTCGTGACCGCCGACGGCATCGCGGTAACCGCCGCGATCCTCGATGACCTACTGGCCCGGCGGACCACGGGCAGTCGGCCGGCTGCGCTGGCCGACGACCTGGAGTGGATCCTGGCCGCGGCGGGCCGGGGCCCCGCCGCCGACCCCCGGCTGCCGCTCATCGGCTGACGAAGTGGCGGCACGCTCCGGCCATCGAAGCCACGGTCGGCGGCTGGCCATCGAAGCCGCGCGTAGTCCGTGACTCCGGCCCCGCGAAACGTGGTGAATCCGGGCATCCACCACCATAGAGTGTGGTGAAACCCGGGATCCACCACGTACTGGCCGCGTCCAGGCTACGTCCCAGGCCTCCCGTCCTCACCACGAAATATCTGGCACCACACCCGTACGCCGCCCCGCCGGTGCGTGGCGGCATCCGAGCCGGTAAACGAGGCCTCAGTAGCGGATCGAGATCTCGCGGCCCTGGTCGTCGCATTGCGGGACGGACGGGAGGGTGACCGCCTGACCCGCCGCGATGCGGTGGGCGCTCCAGGCCACGGCGGCCGCGTCCAGGATGTCGCCCAGCAGCGCCGCGGGAGACCCGGCCGGAATCTCGATTCCCGCCCGGGCCAGTAGCTCACGCCGCAAGTCACGTCCGGTCCTCGTGTGCTTGCTGACCGGCAGCGACGCGCCGGCCAGCGCGCCGAACGCCAGTTCCGGATGCACCTCGTACAGCGGATGCGCGCCGGTCTCGCGATACTGGTTGGCCTCGAGCAGCTTGGCCCGCAGGCCCCAGGCCTGGATGCTGAAGCCCTGGCCGGTCAGTTCGCGGCAGCGCTGGTTCGCGGCCCGGTAGCTGTCCTGCGCCCAGACCGCCCGGGGCGGGATGGCGAACACCGAGCTGCGCCGGGGGCCGAGCAGGCCGCGGGCCACCCGGTCCGCCTCGCGCCAGCCGGTCTCCAGCAGGCCGAGCGGCATGTCGATCCCGACCACCGCGGGATCCGCCTGGGCCGGTTCCGGGGCCAGCAGCGTGACCAGGCGGGCGGCGGAAGCGACCGTGACGAGAATCGAACGGGACGTCACGGTCAGCGACACCGCAACCCAGCCGCCCCGGCACGCGTCCACGCCCGTCACCCGCATTGCGTCCCGGTGACCCATCCGCGCTCGGTTTTCTCCGGTAATGTCCGGCGAGGCTACCATCACTCCGGCCACCGAGCCGCTAGGGTTTCCTGATGGCCGAGGGGACAGCCAGCGTCACTGAGGAACGGGCGGTCGATACCGGCACCGACCCGGTCTTGGTCCGGTGGACCGCGCCGGACGCGTTGTCCAACCTGATCTCGGTCCTGGAGCTGGTCGCCGACGGCCGAGTGCGATACGCCGCGGGCGGCAGGCGGCCGACCGCCGCGACCGTCAAGCTGGTCGAGGACGTCCTGGTGGCGGGGGATTTCTACGACTCGGGCGAACCCATCGCCGCGTTCGCGTGGCCGCTGCTGGTCCAGGTCGGCGGGCTGGCCCGGTTGACCGGCCCCCGGCTCGAGCTGTCCTCGCGCGGCCGCGCCACGCTGGACCGGCCGGGCTACCCGGCCCTGGGCGCGCTGTGGGCCAGGTGGCAGGCCAGCGTCTCCACCGACGAGCTGGCCCGGATCGAGGCCATCAAGGGGCAGCGCGCGCCCGGCACGCTGACCTCGGCGGTCACCCGGCGGGCCGCCGTGACCGCCGCGCTGGCCGCACTGGAGCCAGGGGCGTGGACGAGCGCGGGCAAGCTGCTCGCGGCGCTGCGGGTCCAGCGGCCGCCGCTGGTGGCCACCAGGAGCCTGCGCGCGCTGTGGCGGCTGTACGTCGCCGACTCTTACTTCGGGTCGCTCGGTCACGCCGTCCCGAGGACTTGGGACCTGGTCGAGGGCAGGTACGCGCTGTGCGTGCTGTTCGAGTACGCGGCCACCGCCGGGCTCATCGACGTGGCCTACACCGGGCCCCGTGGCGCCCGCGGCGATTTCCGCGTCCTGTGGGGCGCCGATCAGCTCGGCTGCCTGTCGCGCTACGACGGCCTGGCCGCGGTCCGGGTCAACGAACTGGGCGCCGCCATCCTGCACGATCCCGATGCTCTGCCCAGCCTTAACCTGCCCGTTCCGCGCCGGGCGTGATCTCGCGGCAACCGGAAACCGGGCGTAACCGTCATAAAGTGGGCGGGACATGACGAAACGATCACGTGGAGGCACTATGAAGCGGTCGTGGCTGACCCGCAGCGGACTCGGGGCCTGCCTGGCCATGCTCCTGCTCATCCCGGCCGTAGCGGCCAGCGCGGCCCCGGCCGGCGACGGGCCGCCGGGATTCTGGTGGGGCACCGACAGCCTCCCCGTCTCCGTGCCCGGCAGCGCGCCGTACGCCATGCCGTTCCTGGGCGGCGCCTACGGCGGGTACATCGGGATGACCGGCAACTGGGCGTACTGGCAGGGCTGCAGCGGCCAGGAGCACTTCATCGCCTTCGACCCCGCCGACGCCGCGAAGGCGCACACCAACTACGCCACCTTCCACGAGGGCGTCGGCGACGGCGCGTACTGGTTCATGGGCGGCCCCGGCGTGGACCCGCACTACAACGGGAGCGCGACCGAGGCCTACGCGTGGGGCCAGGCGCAGGCGGCCCGGGCGCTGTCCGACATCGCGAACGGCGCCTTCGATTACAAGGTCGTCTGGATGGACATCGAGATCCCCGGCATCACCCCGGCGCCGGACAACGGCTGGAACAGCGTCTACACCTCGTCGTGCAGCGGGAAGATCAGGATCAACGGCATCCCGGCCGCCGTGGACCGCGCCGACTTCAACGGGTTCTTCAACTACGTCACCCAGCACTCCTCGTACAAGGTGGGTGTCTATTCCACCGCGAGCGTGTGGACCTCGATCTTCGGCACCGGGAGCGCCGCGCAGATCCCGAACACCTACGAGTGGACCTATGAGCCGGAGACCACCAACTACACGGGCGCCTTTCCCAATGGCTGGTGCCTGAACCACGGGTCCGGCTCATGCGCGCAGTTCTTCGGCGGTCAGACCAACGCCAGCAGCCACGCGCTGATGTGGCAGTGGTCCGGCGGCGGCGGTGCCACCAACGGCATCGGCGGCTTCAACGGCGACCTGGACCAGATCGACTCGGCCCGGTTGGGGTAGCGAGCCGGCTGGGGTAGCGAGCCGGCCGGAGGTAGCGAATCAGCCGTCGCCGGCGATCAGGGGCTCGAGCACGATGTCGGGATGCTCCCGCTGCACCTGGCCGAGCCGCCACTTATCGCTGAACAGCGCGAGCAGGGCGCCGTCGTGGCGGCGGGTCAGCACCTCGGTGGCGCGCTGCCCGGCCAGGATCCGGGCGCCGTCGGCGTTGGTCCGCCGGGCCAGCGTGTAGTCCAGGTGATCCAGGTCGGCGCGGGCCCCGAACTCGTACTGGAGCCGGTGCAGCACCACGTCGAATTGCAACGGGCCCACGGCGGCCAGCACCGGAGCCTGGTCGCCGCGCAGGTCCGAGGACAGCACCTGGACCACGCCCTCGGTGTCGAGCTGCTCGATCCCGCGCCGGAACTGCTTCTGCTTGCCGGCGTCCTTGCCGCGCACCACCGCGAAATGCTCGGGCGCGAAGCTCGGGATGGGCGGGAACTCAACCGGGAGCTCGTCGTACAGCGTGTCGCCCGGACGCAGCGCGGTCGCGTTGACCAGGCCGATCACGTCACCGGGAAAGGCCTCTTCGACGGTCTCGCGGTCCTGGCCGAACATCGACTGGGCGTACTTGGTGGCGAACGGACGGCCGGTGGCCGCGTGGGTGAGCACCATGCCGCGCTCGAACCGGCCCGAGCACACCCGGACGAACGCCATCCGGTCCCGGTGCGCCGGATCCATGTTGGCCTGCACCTTGAACACCAGGCCAGCGAACGGGGCGTCCACCGGCCGCGGTTCGCCCTTGATGTCGCGGTGCGCGCTCGGCGCTGGCGCGAGCTCGGTCACCGCGTCGAGCAGGCGGCGCACGCCGAAGTTCGGCAGTGCCGCCCCGAACAGCACCGGGCTGCACACCCCGGCCAGGAATGACGCCATGTCGACACCCGGGCCGTAGATCTCCTCGAGCAGCGCCAGTTCCTCGAGCGCCGCCGCGTACGCCTGACCGTCCCGGGCCGCGGCGGCCGCGGCGGCGAGCCGTTCCTCCACGGCCCGCCCGGCCCCGCCGGGGGTCCGGGTGAAGGTGACGTAGTCCCCGGTGGCCCGGTCGATCAGCCCGCGGAAGTCGCCGGCCACTCCGACGGGCCAGTTCACCGGGGCCGGGCGCAATCCGATCCGCTGCTCGATCTCGTCCAGCAGTTCCAGCGGCTCACGGCCTGGACGGTCCCACTTGTTCACGAAGGTGATCACGGGGACGGCCCGGCTGCGGCAGACGTCGAACAGCTTGAGCGTCTGCGGTTCGAGGCCCTTGGCCGAGTCCAGCAGCATGATCGCGCCGTCTACCGCGGACAGCACGCGATAGGTGTCCTCGGAGAAGTCCGCGTGTCCCGGGGTGTCCAGCAGGTTCAGCACCATGTCCCGGTAGTCGAAGCGCAGCGCCGCCGAGGTGATCGAGATCCCGCGGGCGCGCTCCATCGCCATCCAGTCCGACGTCACGCCCCGCCGCCCGGCCTTGCCGTGTACCGCGCCCGCCTGGGTGATCGCCGACGCATGCAGGGCTAGGGCCTCGGTCAGAGTCGACTTGCCCGCGTCCGGGTGGCTGATAACCGCGAACGCCCGGCGCCTGCCCGCTTCCAGGCTTACCTTCGAGCCGGGCACCCTTGCGTCGGCGGTCCCGGGGGGCGCCCCCGTGTCCGCCATAGTCATTTCTCTGAGGATACTGGGTCCGTGGACCGCGTCCTGACGATCCCGAACGGGCTCAGCGCCGCCCGGCTGGCGGGAGTACCGGTGTTCTTGTGGCTGGTGCTCGGGCTCCGGACCGCCACCGGTGACTACTGGGCGGTCGGGCTGCTCATTGTCGCGGGGGCCACGGACTGGCTGGACGGCAAGATCGCGCGAGCACTGAACCAGGGCAGCCGCCTCGGCCAGGTACTGGACCCGGCCGCGGACCGGCTGTACATCGCGGCCACCCTCGTCGCGCTCGCGGTGCGGGGCATCATCCCGTGGTGGCTGGTCGCCATCCTGGCCATCCGCGAACTGGTGGTGGGCGGGGCGCTGGGCGTGCTCAAACGCCGGGTTGGCTTCAGCACCCTGCAGGTCAGCCTGGTCGGGAAGGCCGCGACCTTGTGCTTGCTCTATGCCTTTCCCCTGCTGTTCCTGGGTGATCACCCAGGCTGGGGTGGGACGCTGGCCCGGGTCATCGGCTGGGCCTTCGCCGTGTGGGGGACGGTCCTGTACTGGTGGGCCGCGATGCTCTACCTGACTCAGGTGAGAAGCTTGGCCAGCAGCAGCGGGGTACATACCTAGGGGCGGAGAACCCCTGCGAGAGGAGCTGCGACACCATTGAAGGCCGTCGTCATGGCAGGCGGGGAGGGGACACGGCTGCGGCCGATGACCGCAAACCAGCCCAAGCCCATGCTTCCGGTGGCCAACCGGCCGATCATGGAGCACGTGCTGCGGCTACTCAAGCGGCACGGGTTCGATGACACCATCGTGACCGTCCAGTTCCTCGCCGCGCTCGTCCGGAATTATTTCGGCGACGGCGAGGAGTTCGGGATGAACCTGCAGTACGCCACCGAGGAGATGCCGCTCGGCACCGCCGGCAGCGTCAGGAACGCCGAGGACGCGCTGCATGACGAGCCGTTCCTGGTCATCTCCGGCGATGCGCTGACCGACATGGACCTGACCGCGCTGGTCGACTTCCACAAGCAGAAGGGCGCGCTGGTCACCGTCGGCCTGGTCCGGGTGCCCAATCCGCTGGAGTTCGGCATCGTCATCACCCAGGAGGACGGCCGGATCCAGCGCTTCCTGGAGAAGCCGACCTGGGGCCAGGTGTTCTCGGACACGGTCAACACCGGGCTGTACGTGATGGAGCCCGAGGTCCTCGCCGAGGTCCCGCCGGGGGAGATGGCCGACTGGTCCGGTGACGTCTTCCCCAAGCTGCTCAAGCGCGGTGCCCCGCTGTTCGGCTACATATCGGACGGCTACTGGGAAGACGTGGGCACCCACGAGTCCTACCTGAAGGCTCAGGCCGACGTGCTGGCCCGGCGGGTCCAGACCGACATCGCCGGATTCGAGGTCTCGCCCGGCGTCTGGGTCGCCGAAGGCGCCGAGGTGGACACGGACGCGGTCCTCACCGGCCCGCTGTGCATCGGAGACTACGCCAAGATCGAAGCCGGTGCGGAGCTGCGCGAATACACCGTGATCGGCAGCAACGTAGTGGTCAAGGAGGGCGCCTTCGTGCACCGCGCCGTGGTGCACAACAACGTCTACGTCGGCCAGGGCGTGAACCTGCGCGGCTGCGTGGTCGGGAAGAACACCGACGTCATGCGGCTGGCCCGGATCGAGGAAGGCGCCATCGTCGGGGACGAGTGCGTCATCGAACCCGAGGCCTACCTGTCGGCCAAGGTGAAGGTCTACCCGTTCAAGACCATCGAGGCCGGCGCGGTGGTGAACAACAGCGTGATCTGGGAGTCCCGCGGCCAGCGCACCTTGTTCGGCCCGCGCGGCGTGTCCGGGCTGATCAACGTCGAGGTCACGCCGGAACTGGCGGTCCGGCTGGCCAGCGCGTACGCCACCACCCTGCGCAAGGGCTCCACCGTCACCACATCCCGGGACGCGTCCCGGGCGGGCCGGACGCTCAAGCGCGCCGTGCAGAGCGCGCTGAACGCCAGCGCGATCAACGTGGTGGACCTGGAGGCCCAGGCGCTTCCGGTGGCCCGGTTCGCGACCGCCCGCGACCACTTCAGCGGCGGCGTCGCCATCCGCACCACGCCCGGCGACCCGCAGTCGGTCGATATCATCTTCCTGGACGAGCGCGGTGCCGAGCTGTCCCCGGCCGACCAGCGCAAGCTGGAGCGCGTGTTCTCGCGGCAGGAATTCCGGCGGGCCTTCCCGGGCGAGATCGCCGAGCTCAGCTACCCGCCCCGCATCGTGGAGTCCTACACCCACGAACTGCTCCGGTGCGTGGACATGACCGGTGTGCGCGAGGCCAACCTCAAGGTGGTCGCGGACTGCGCGGGCGGCACCACATCCTTGGTGCTGCCGAGCCTGCTCGGCACGATCGGCGTGGGCGTCCTGACGCTCAACAACCGGCTCGATGAGATATCGCCGACCGAGACCGTCGCGCAGCAGCGAGCGGGCCTGCAGCGCCTGGCCGAGATGGTGTCCTCGTCGAGAGCCGCGTTCGGGGTCAGGTTTGACCCGGTCGGGGAGCGGATCCAGCTCGTGGACGAGAAGGGCGAACTGGTCAGCGAGGACCGGGCGCTGCTGGCGGTGCTCAACCTGGTCGCGGCCGAGCGCAAGTCGGGCCGGGTGGCCCTGCCGGTGACCACCACCAGGGTGGCCGAGCAGGTCTGCCGCTTCCATGGCGTCCAGGTGACCTGGACGCCGACCTCGATGGACGCGCTCACCGTCGCGGCGGCCAGCGAAGACGTGATCTTCGCGGCCGACGGGCGCGGCGGCTTCGTGGTCCCGGAGTGCTCGCGGACCGTGGACGGCATCGCGGCTTTCGTCCGGCTGCTCGGCCTGGTCGCGCGGACCCGGCTGACGCTCAGCCAGATCGACGCCCGGATCCCCGTCGCCCACCTGCTCAAGCGGTCCATCCCGACGCCGTGGGCGGCCAAGGGCAGTGTGATGCGCACCGTGGTCGAGGCGGCGGGCACTAATGAGATCGACACCACCGACGGGGTGCGGGTGGTCCTGCCCGACCAGGGCTGGGTGCTGGCGCTGCCGGACCCGGCCGACGCGGTCACCCATCTGTGGGCCGAGGGTAGCGACGCGGACAACGCCCAGCTCCTGATGGACGAGTGGGCCGAGGTCGTGGAGCAGGCGGGCCGCTAGGAGCCCAGGTTAACGTGCTGCGTCCAGGTAGACTTGGTCTTTACGCGATGATGCGAAATGCGCGAACCGCGTGAAATTCGCAAATATGAGAGGATCTCGCCCACTACTGTGGGAAGGGATTTCGCCCGGTGGTCATCGTCTGCCGGGAGCGGCGGGTTCGACTGATGTACGGCGGAGGTGAGACGGCGGTGTGGCGGAAGCGTCGCCCAGATCAGGGTCACACAGACAAGATCAAGCGCGGCAAGCGCGGGCTGTTCGCGTGGCGCATGGACCGCCGAGCCTCCACCCAGGTACCTTGGGCAGGGTCGCCAGAGGAGTTCACCGAGGGGAGGCCGACCGGAAGCATGCCACCCATTTACTGCACCCGCTGTGGCCGGCCCAATTCCGACGGCGCCCGGTTCTGCTCGAACTGCGGCACCCAGCTGGCCGGGACCGGCGCGATGTCGCCCGTTCCAGGCCTCGGCGCCCGCCTGAGCGACACCACGTCAACGCTGTCACCAGTCCGGCCGGACGACGCCGACCTCGGTGAGGAGCTCTTCCCGGATTCGGCCTCGCTCGGCGCCCTGCCGGAGGGCAGCGCGCTACTGGTGGTCATGCGCGGCCCGAACGCGGGCAGCAGGTTCCGGCTCGATGGCGAGCTGACCACCGCGGGCAGGCATCCAGATAGCGATATCTTCCTCGATGACGTGACCGTCTCCCGGCGGCACGCCGAGTTCTATCGTCGGGGCGCCTTGTTCACCGTCCGCGACGTGGGCAGCCTCAACGGGACCTATGTCAACCGGGAGCGCATCGAAGAGGCGCAGCTGACCGGCGGGGATGAGGTCCAGATCGGCAAGTTCCGGCTGCTGTTCCTGACCAGCCAGAACCTTGACCCGAGAACGTCCTCGGCTGACCCCCGCGGCAGGGGCGCACAGGACTACGCATGAGCGAGAAGTAGAGCATGAGCGAGCTGGAGGGGAGGGGCCAGTTCGGGATCAGCGAAGTGCTGGTGCAGTTGCGTCCGGAATTTCCCGACATCAGCACGTCCAAGATCCGCTTTCTCGAAGCCAAAGGGCTGATCGAGCCGGCCAGGTCACGGTCGGGCTACCGCCGGTTCTCGGCGGAGGACATCGAGCGGCTGCGCTACATCCTGACCGTGCAGCGGGATTCCTACCTGCCGCTGCAGGTGATCAGGGAACGGCTGGCCGACGGGACCCACGACGGGGAGGCCGCGGACGCCGACGGCGGATCCAGGCGCACTCCGGCCAGCATGTCTCGGCGCCAGCTGCTGGAGATGGCGGGCATCGATGACCAGGAACTGACTGACCTGGAGGACCACGGCCTGATCCGCCGGGCCGGTCGGCAGTACGGCCCGCAGGCCCTTGCCATCGCCCGGGCGGTGACCGCGCTGCGCCAGTACGGGGTCCAGGCCCGGCACCTGCGCGCGGTCAAGGCCGCGGCTGACCGGGACGCCAACCTGATCGAGCAGGTCGTGGCGCCGCAGCTGCGCCAGCGCGATCCTGGCGCCCGGGACGCGGCGGCCCGGACCGCCTGGCAGATCGCGGACCTCACCTTGCGCCTGCACGCCACACTGGTCGAATCCGCGCTGGGTGAAGCGGGACTGGCGGCCGCGCCCAGCCGTGCGAGCCTGGACGAGCCGGCGGTTGGCCTATCGGACCAGGTTGATGGTTCCTCCGGCCCCTCGGCAGGGGGCCTGCGGTCGGCTTCCGGACGATTACGGGTGTACCTTGGCAAAGGGACAGGTGGCCAGAAAGGGCTCGCCAGGCACGTGAGGACGGAGCTGCAGTGCGGCAGATGGAGGTCATCGGCGTCCGGGTCGAGATGCCGTCGAACAGCCCCATCGTCTTGCTGAAGGAGGCGCAGGGGGACCGCTACCTGCCCATCTGGATCGGGGCGGTCGAGGCAACGGCGATCGCCTTCGCCCAGCAGGGCATGGTGTCCGTCCGGCCGCTGACGCATGATCTGTTCAAGGACGTGCTCGAGGTGCTGAACATCCAGCTGCGGACGGTGAACATCACCGAGCTGCGGGACGGGATCTTCTACGCCAACCTGGTCTTCTCCAACGGCGCCGAGGTCAGCGCGCGGCCGTCGGACTCGATCGCGCTGGCCCTGCGTACCGGCGCGCAGATCTTCGCCAGCGAAGAGATCCTGGACGAAGTGGGCGTGGCCATCCCGGATGAGCAGGAAGACGAAGTCGAGAAGTTCCGGGAATTCCTCGACACCATCTCCCCTGAGGACTTCGGCCGGGCCACATGAACCGGCATGCCGGGAATGTCGCGCCACGCCGAGCATGGTCGTTGACGCCGCCACCCGGGCCGGCTTACGGTGCGAATACCGTGGGTAGTCAGCTCCCGTGGAGGTAGGCGTGGCGGTAACCAAGGATGACCGCGACGGCGGGACATCCGCCGCGGGCGACCCACGAGGTGCTCAGGGTACCCTCTTCGAGGCCGATGAGGCGCTCGGGATCTCCTCTGACGTCGACCCCGGCTCGGCCGACATCGGTTACCGGGGGCCTACCGCCTGCGCCGCGGCTGGTATCACCTACCGTCAGCTCGACTACTGGGCGCGCACGGGCCTGGTCGAGCCGACCGTCCGGGCCGCGCACGGTTCCGGCTCCCAGCGGCTGTACGGCTTCCGCGACATCTTGGTGCTGAAGGTGGTCAAGCGGCTGCTCGACACGGGGATCTCGCTGCAGCAGATCCGGGCCGCGGTCCAGCATCTGCGCGACCGCGGCACCGATGACCTGGCCCAGGTCACGCTGATGAGCGATGGGGTCAGCGTCTATGAGTGCACCTCGGCGGACGAGGTGGTCGACCTGCTCCAGGGTGGCCAGGGGGTATTCGGCATCGCTCTCGGCCGGGTCTGGCGTGAGGTCGAGGGTGACCTGGCGGTACTGCCCGCGGTACGGGCCGGGGACGGCTCCGTCGCCGTCGACCCGCACGGGCCTTATGCCTCCGGATCCTCGGCCAGCCAGGATGATCTGGCCAAACGCCGGCTGCGCCGCACCAGCTAAGCCGCCCCGTTTCCGGCTTTGCGCAGTCGGTTGTCCAGGGTGACAAGGGCCAGCAGGTCTGTTTAAATGCTCCATTACCAGGCCGCGCGCCCGTCCGAGGCTGTCCGGCAACGATCCGATCCTGTGATGCCGATGTCCACCCATGCCTCGCCCGATGTCCGGGACCTGTGGATCGCCCTGACCACCTCACAGCTCGGTGCCGCGCATAAGGCATCGGGCCTGCCCAACCAGGATGCGGTCGCGGTGCGGCAGATCCGGCCGGACGTCCTGGTCGCGGCGGTGGCCGACGGGCACGGGCACCGGCGTCACTTCCGCAGCGGCCGCGGCGCCGAGCTCGCGGTGGCCGTCGCCTGCGAGGCCGCCGCGGATCTGGCCGCGCGACTGGATGAGTTCGAGGCCGCCGCGCCGATCGAGTCGCAGGCGCTGCTCAACCTGGTCCCGGCCATCACCAGCCGGTGGCGCGACGCGGTGCGCGAGGATATCGCCGCGGTTCCCTTCACCGCCCAGGAACAGACCGCGCGAGCCAGGGGCGACGACGGCCTGATCGCATACGGGTCCACCTTGCTGCTGGCCATCGCGGGACGGCGGTGGCTCGTACTGGTCCAGATCGGCGACGGAGACATCATGGCCATCCAGGCCGACGGACGGCCGTTGCTCCCGGTCCCCGTCGACCCGTCCCTGGACGGTCACCAGACCACCAGCCTGTGCGGACCGTACGCGGAAGAGGAGTTCCGGGCCGCGGTGGCAGACATCTCGGCGACGCCCCTGCTCGGGATCATGCTGGCCACCGACGGGTACGGCAACGCCCAGCGGGCCGAGCCGTGGACCGAAGCGGTCAGCGCCGACCTGGCCGAACTGATCAACGATTACCCGCCGGACTGGCTGGCGGCCCAGCTGCCGTTGTGGGCGAGCCGGTGCGCGTCCGCCGACGGCAGCGCCGACGACACCACCATCGCCCTGCTGATCGCCCCGGCACGGCCCCGGACCGAGCCACGAACCGAGCCGCCGACGCAGCCACGGACCGAGGCGCCGACGCAGCGAGATGACCAGATACCCGGCACGCGAGAACAACGGTCCCGCCGACGATGGTGGCCGCGGGCCGGATCAGCGTTCAGTAGGCAACGGGCTCGCTGAGGCCAGGGGGACAGCATGAATGAACTGCACGTGACCTTCGACGGGCGGAGCTATACCTTCCAGCCCGGGCAGACCGTCCTCATCGGGCGCCTGTCCGACAACAGCATCGTGGTCGGCGATCCGACCGTCTCCCGCCGGCATGCCCAGCTGACCTGGGGTCCGGCCGGCTGGGAGTTCGAGAACCTGGGCCAGGCACGCAGCTTCCAGCACGGCCGGGACGTTCAGCAGCTCATCGTGAACCAGCCCACCGAGCTCTCGCTGGCTTCGCCCCAGGGGCCGGTCCTGCGCCTGGATCCCGTAGAGCCAGCCACCTTCCAGGTCGGCCAGCAGGCCGCTCAGTTCGCCCCGCCACCGCCCGGCGGCGTCGGCCCGCCGCCCGGTGGCTACGGCCCGCCTGCCGGAAGCTACGGTCAGCCGCTCAGCGGCGTCGGCCCGCCGCCGGGCTGGGTGGGCCCGCCGGGTGGCGGGAGCCAGCGGGGTGCCCATCACGAGGGGGTGGGCGAGGAACTGGTCACGGCGTTCGAGATCCTGATCCCGATCAAGACGTGGCTGCGGTCCGCTGGCTGGCATCAGGGCTTGCGCCTGCTGGTCATCGCGTACGCGCTGCTCCCGCTGGTGTTCTTGGCCCTGCTGTCGTCATCGTCGAGCCTGAGCGTGCCGGGCTTCGCCTACAGCCTCTATGTCGCGCCGCTGTGGGCCATCGCGTTCTGGCTCCTGCTGCGGCCCGGCCGGATCGCCGCGCTGGAGATCTGGACCGGGATCGCCATCATCGCCTGGGTGACCATATGGCTTTACGCCGTGACCATCAATATCAACGACCATCTGGTCAACGCGGTACGCAACGACAACTTCCTGGCCGCGCTGGCCGTCGGGTACAACGAGGAGATCACCAAGGCCCTGCCCATCCTGCTCGCCGCGCTCGTGCTGCTGAAATTCCGGTCCACCAAGCTGGACGCCCGGATGTGGATGTTCCTCGGCACGATATCGGGGCTCACCTTCGGCGTCCTCGAGGAGCGGCTGTATACCGAATTGGCGATCGCTCAGGTGGCGAACGCCAGAGCTGTCTCCCAGGCTGACGCGGGTGTCCTCGACTTCGCGTTCCGCGTCTTCGTCGACGGGTTCGAGCACGCGGTCTGGGCCGGGGTGGCCGCCTTCTTCATCGGGATCGCGATCAACTTCCCCAGACGCCGCTGGCAGCTCATCCTGCTCGGAGTGTCCATGGTGGCGGTGCTGCACGGGCTCAACGACTGGAGCGTGTCGCAGTTCAACTCCTACTGGCCGGGGATCTTGATCCAGGCCGTGTCGCTCCTGCTGTTCATCGGCTACACCATGTCGGCCTCCTCGATCGAGCGCCAGGTCCGCCGGACGCCGCTGTTCAGGGGCGACTCGATGGCCATGGAGATCATCTCTGATCCCAAGGACACCGGCCGCTCGTGAGCGCACTGCCGACCGGAGCACCGCAGGATCAACATGGACGAATCCCACTCCCGGTCAGGGACGCGTGTTCTTAGAATGATGCCGGTGTCGTTCCGCTCGGACCGGCCTGATCAATCTCGCAGATCTTCCAGTTCATCCTGGTCCGGCTGAGGGTATGGCTGGTAGCTGACGGGCCGATACGCGTCCCGTTCATCCGGTGGCGCTTCCAAAGCGGGAGGCTAGTGTGACCGAACACGGCATATTGCCGGGCCTGTGGCCGATCCAAGGAGATGGGGTCCTGGCCAGGCAGGGGGATCTGGTCCTGCTGATCCACCCCGGAGGCGGGTCGTTCACGGATCGGTTGCTGGAACTGCTGGCCGACGCGGCCCGGACCGGGGCCAGCGGCCTTGATTTCACGGCCCGGATCGCTGCCGAGTTCGACGCCGACGCGGCCGCCACTGACCGCGTGGAGGAGCTTGGTCCGGCGGTGGTCGCGTTCGGTCCCGCGGGCGGCGGAACTGCCGTCGCCGTCTACGGTCACGGATGGGCCGAGGTCACCACCGCCCACGGCACGCAGCGGCTGAGCGCCGGCGAGCCGCATGGCCGGCTGCGTGGCGTCCTGCCGTCCACGTTGATCAAGGTCCAGGCGGGCGTCCAGGACGTGGCCGGCCCCGCCGAGACCGACCCCTACCTGCGCTTGGCCGACGGTGTGGTGCGAGCGGTGGCCCTGCTGTACGCCCCCGCCGAAGTCGACGACGAGGCGTCCGGCCAGGCCCCGTCCGCCGCCGACCACGGCTTCGCCCCGGACGCGATCCCGGTCCCGGCCAGCCCGCCACCCGCTCCCGCACCGCTCGCTGAGCCGTCGCCGCCGCCCGCGCCCCCCGTGGCGGAGTCGGCCCCCGCGCCGGAACCGGTGCCCGACCAGGACCTGCAGGCCGCGTCCGAACCCTATCCGGACCAGTCCGAAGAGCCTGAACCTGAGTACCGCGCCACCCGGATCGAGTCGGCCATGCCCGTGCACCCCGCCTCGCCGCCGGTACCTGATCCGTACGCCGAGGCCCCGCCGCTGGCCGCCGACCCGTATGCGGCCCAGCCGCCGATGCCCGACCCCTATGGGGGATCGCCGGACGGCGCTCAGCAACGGGACTTCGTCTCGGTGCCGTTCGGGGCCGACCAGCCCGGCGCCGTGCCTCAGCGTGACCCGCTGCCGCTCGGTGCCGAACCCCCGGACGCCATGGGCGAGATGGCCGCCCCGATGGTCGATGGGGTTTACTGCCAGAACGGGCACTTCAATGATCCGGACGCGCCCAACTGCGCCGTGTGCGGCATGAGCATCGGCCAGGCGATGCGGCAGAAGGGCAATCGCCCGCCGCTGGGCGTGCTGGTCCTCGGCGACGGCTCGGTATGCCAGCTCGACATGGACTACGTGATCGGCCGGGAGCCCACCCTGGACACCGAGGTGGCCGAAGGCCGGGCCCGCCCGCTGCGGCTCATGGACGCCTCCGGCGTGGTGTCCCGGATGCATGCCCGCGTCGAGCTCGACGGCTGGCACGTCTTCATCACCGACCTCAACTCGGCGAACGGCACCCAGGTCCTGGTGCCCGGCGAGCGGAACCCCGTGTACCTGCAGCCCGGGGTACGGACCCCGCTGCTGGCGGGCACCCAGATCCGTCTGGGGGGCGAGTACGGACTCCAGTACGACTCGCACCGTCAGCAGTAAGGGCCGCCACGACCATGACCGACGAACGCGACGGTATCGCCGACTATAAGTTCGTCCGCCCGCTCGGCACGGGCAGCCACGGCGTGTTCTACCTGGCCCGCCCGCCTGAGCGGCTGGCGGTCCCGGCCGAGTTCGTAGCGGTCAAGGTGCTGTCCGGCGGCAGCAGCGAGGACGTATTCCGCTGGGCCCACCGCGAGCTCGCGGCCTTCGCGGCGGTCAGCTCGCCCTACCTGGTCACCCTGTACGACGCGGGCCAGCAGGGTGAGGAGGTCTACTACTCGATGGAGTACCTGCCGGACGGCTCGGTGGCCGCGCCCGCCGAGCCGCTCAGCCGGGCCACCGCCCTGCGGGCCCTGGCCCAGGCCTCCCGCGCCGCGCATGCCCTGCATGAAGCCGGCATCGCCCACCGCGACATCAAGCCGGGAAACGTGCTGCTCTGCCCGGGCGGGGCCAAGCTGGCCGACCTGGGTCTCAGCCACGTGATGCGGCCGGGCGCGACCGTGACCAGGATGGGGCCGACGGGAGACATCAGCTACCTCGACCCGGGCCTGATCCGCGGCGACCGGCCGTCACGGGCCAGCGACGTGTTCTCCCTGGGTGCCACGCTGCACTACGCCGTGGCCATGCGGGACCTGTACGGGCCGCTGCCCGCTGACGACCCGCTCCTGGCCGTACGCCGCGTCATCGCCCATCCGCCCGTCATCTCCGCCCGCGTAGACCCGGACGTCCGAGAGGTCATCGCCTGGGCCATCGCCGCCGATCCCGCCGAGCGGCCGGCCACGGCGCTGCTGTTCGCCGAGCGGATCGAGGAGCTGGCCCTGGTCTCCGCGCCGGACTAGCCGGCCGGTCGTGTCCCACTATCTGGTCCTGCTCGGGTAAGATCGTAACTGCCGATGACACCGGCCGGGAGAGATCCCGCGTTAGCGCGGGCCGCCGAAGGGGCAACATCCCCGGAACCTCTCAGGCACACGAACCGGGCGGGACAGGCAGCTCTGGAGCGGGCCGCATCCTGGCGGGGCCGCGACAGACGGGGAGCCAGCGACCGCGCTCGTCCGGGGAGGCTCTCCATGACAGATTTCGCCGCACGTCACATCGGGCCCGATCATGCCGCCGAGCAGCACATGCTGGCCAGTCTCGGCTATGGCTCGCTCGACGAGCTCACCCGGGCCGCGCTGCCGGCGGACGCCGAGCCGGCCCAGCTCACCCTGCCCGACCCGCTGACCGAGACCCAGGCGCTGGCCGCGCTGCGCCGGATGGCCGACCGGAACCAGGTGCTCACCTCGATGATCGGGCTGGGCTACTACGACACGATCACGCCGGCCGTCATCCGCCGCAACGTGTTGGAGAACCCCGCCTGGTACACGGCGTACACGCCGTATCAGCCCGAGATTTCCCAGGGCCGGCTCGAGGCACTGCTGAACTTCCAGACCATGATCGCCGACCTCACCGCGCTGCCCTGGGCCGGCGCCTCGCTGCTCGACGAGGCCACCGCCGCGGTCGAGGCTATGACGCTGGCGCGGCGGGCCAAGCCCGGGCACGTGTTCCTGGCCGACGCCGACTGCCTGCCGCAGACCCTGGCCGTGCTGCGGACCCGGGCCGAACCGCTCGGCATCCACCTGGTCGTGGAGCCGGTGACCGCCGAGGCCATCGCTGCGCAGGACGGCCTGTTCGGCGTCCTGGTCCAGTTTCCCGGCGCCTCCGGCGTGGTCCGCGACATCGAACCGCTGATCGAGGCCGCCCACGCCCGCGGCGCGCTGGCCGTGGTGGCCGCTGACCTGCTCGCCCTGACCCTGCTCAAGCCGCCCGGTGAGCTGGGCGCGGACATCGCGGTGGGCTCCAGCCAGCGATTCGGCGTCCCGCTGTTCTTCGGCGGCCCGCACGCGGCTTACATCGCGGTCACCGACCCGCTCAAGCGCCAGCTACCCGGCCGCCTGGTCGGGGTGTCCGTGGACGTCGATGGCCGGCCCGCCTACCGCCTCGCGCTGCAGGCCCGCGAGCAGCACATCCGCCGCGAGAAGGCGACCAGCAACATCTGTACGGCCCAGGTCCTGCTGGCCGTGACCGCCGCCATGTACGCCGCTTATCACGGACCCGGCGGACTGGCCACCATCGCCCGGGGTACGCACCGTAGCGCCGCGATCCTGGCCGCCACACTGCGCTCCTTTGGTTGCCGAACGGACCGTGGTGACTTCTTCGACACCATCCGGATCCTGTTCCGGGGCGGACGCGACGAGGCGGTTCACGCTGTGGACCGGGCCCGGAACGCGGGCTACAACCTGTACCTGGCCCCCGATGGCGCGCTGCAGGTCAGCTGCGACGAGACGACCACCGATGAGCAGTTGCGGGCGGTCGTGGCCGCGATCTGCCAGGTTGAACACGCCGCCGACGTGACGTTGTCGCAGGCCGAACCGGACATCCTGCCCGCCGGACTGCGCCGCACCTCGGAATACCTCACCCATCCGGTGTTCAGCGCTCACCGCAGCGAGACCGCGATGCTGCGCTACCTGCGGCGGCTGGCCGATTTTGACATCGCCCTTGACCGCTCGATGATCCCGCTCGGCTCATGCACGATGAAGCTGAACGCGGCGGCCGAGATGGAGCCGATCAGCTGGACCGAGTTCGCCGGGATGCATCCGTTCGCCCCGGCCCCGCAGGCCGGCGGCTACCTGGAGCTGATCGAATCGCTCGAGGTCCGGCTGGCCCGCCTGACCGGCTACGACGCGGTATCGATCCAGCCGAACGCCGGATCCCAGGGTGAACTGGCCGGCCTGCTCGCGATCCGGGCCTATCACGCCTCGCGCGGCGAGCGGGACCGCAACGTGTGCCTGATCCCGGAGTCGGCGCATGGCACCAACGCGGCCAGCGCGGTGCTGGCCGGGCTGCGCGTCGCGGTGGTCAAGTGCGGCGCGGACGGCGCCATCGACCTGGGTGACCTGGAAGCCAAGCTGACCGCGCACGCCGGGCAGGTGGCCGCGATCATGCTGACCTACCCGTCCACCGCGGGCGTCTACGAGCAGAATGTGAGCGCGGTCTGCGCCGCGGTGCACGAAGCTGGCGGCCAGGTCTACATCGACGGCGCGAACCTCAACGCGCTGGTCGGAGTGGCCACGCTGCCGTCCTTCGGCGCCGACGTGTCCCACCTGAACCTGCACAAGACGTTCTGCATCCCGCACGGTGGCGGCGGCCCGGGCGTCGGCCCGGTGGCCGTGCGCGCCCACCTGGCCGACTTCCTGCCCGGCCGCGGCGACGTGGGCCCGGTCGCGGCCGCACCGTACGGCTCGGCGGGTATCTTGCCCATCTCCTGGGCCTACGTGGCGATGATGGGTGCGGCCGGCTTGCGCCGGGCCACGCAGGTCGCGGTGCTGTCCGCCAACTACATGGCCCGCCGGCTCGCCCCGCACTACCCGGTGCTGTTCACCGGGCGCAACGGCCTGGTGGCCCACGAGTGCGTCATCGACCTGCGCCCGCTGACCCGCGACACCGGCGTCAGCGTCGACGATGTGGCCAAGCGGCTGATCGACTACGGGTTCCACGCGCCCACCATGTCGTTCCCGGTGGCCGGCACGCTCATGATCGAGCCCACCGAGAGCGAGAGCCTGGCCGAACTCGACCGGTTCTGCGACGCGATGATCGCGATCCGGGCCGAGATCGAGCGGGTGGCCGACGGGGGGTACGACCCGCAGGACAACCCGCTGAAGAACGCCCCGCACACCGCGGAGATGCTCATCGCGGGGGAGTGGAAGCACCCCTACCAGCAGGAGGAGGCGGCCTACCCGGCGGGCGTGGACCGCCGGGCCAAGTACTGGCCGCCGGTCCGCCGGATCGACCAGGCCTACGGCGACCGGAACCTGATCTGCGCCTGTCCGCCGCCCGAGGCGTTCGAAAGCTGAACGCAAACGCGCCCGCCCCGCGGGAGGCAGGGCGGGCGCGGTGGGTAACGGAGACCGGGCTGGCAGGAAGCGGCAGGGGAGGCAGCCGCGGTCGCCGCGGGGACTGGCTCGGGGAACAGGGCTACTGGCTGGCCACCGGGAAGGCGTCCAAGTCGGACAGGTGCGGGGGCAGGCTGAGGGTGACCACGCTCTCCTGCTCCTGCGGGTCGGTGCGGGCCACCACGGCTACGGTCATGACGTCACTGCGGTTAACCGGCAGGTGCGGGGTGCCCGGCGGGACGTACATGAAATCGCCGGTCTTGACCACGGAGCGCTGGCGCAGGCCCTCGCCGTGCCACACCTCGGTCTCCCCGCTGACCGTGTAGATGGCTGACTCGTGCCCGTCATGGACGTGGGGCACGCCACGGGTCCCGGGCGGGATCAACACCAGGTGCAGGCACAAGGCATGGGACCCGGCCGACCGGCTGCTCACGCCGGTGGCCAGGCTCATGCCCTGCTTTCCGTCGTAGCTTCCGCCCGCCCGGATGATGATGACCTCACCGGGAGCGTCGCCGGATATTTCAACAGGCATCGCGGGAGCGTGGAGCGCTCTCCGCCTGGCATCGGTTACTCTGAGCATTTGATCATATCCTATCCGTGATGTCTCCTTAGGTCAGATTATGACTATCTGTATTCATATAGATACTCTCCGTAAAGAAACGGTATGCTGCCCTCGAAGTTAGCTCGACCTAACCAAAAAGTAAGCATTGCCTCGGGCATTCTCCGTAAGTTAGTGTCATTCACATTGTGAGTGTCATTTACATAGGCGCTCAACACGGGGAACTGGAAGGGGCTCAGCCATGCGGAACAGCCAGGACGGCAAGTGGACCGAGGCGGACGTACCAGATCAACGGGGGCGTACGGCCGTCATTACCGGCGCGAACACGGGCCTAGGCTTCGAGACGGCCAGGGTTCTCGCCGCGCGCGGTGCACGGGTCGTCCTGGCCTGCCGGGATCTGGGCCGGGCCAAGGAGGCGGCGGCCCGGATCCTCGGCGGCCAGTCCCAGCCGCCCGGAACGCCGCCCGCTGACGTGCCGGTGGTCCGGCTTGACCTGGCCTCGCTGGCCTCGGTCCGGGAGGCAGCCGAGGAGATTGGCTCGGCCTACGGGCCGATCGACCTGCTGATCAACAACGCGGGCGTGATGATGACGCCGTTGTGGCGCACCGCCGACGACTTCGAGTTCCAGCTCGGGGTCAACCACCTCGGCCACTTCGCGCTGACCGGCCTGCTGCTGGGGCCGATGCTCGGCCGGGAAGGCTCTAGGGTGGTCACGGTAAGCAGCAATGCCCACAAGAGCGGGCGGATCAACTTCGATGACCTGCAATCGCAGCGGCGGTACCGGCGGCTGGCCGCGTACGGCCAGTCCAAGCTGGCCAACTTGATGTTCACCTACGAACTGCAGCGGCGCCTGGCCGCCGCCGGGTCCCGGACCGAGTCGATCGCCGCCCACCCGGGAAAGGCCCGGACCGAGCTCATCAGATACCTTCCCGGCTGGGCGCGAGTCGAGGACCTGATCGTCGAGGAACCCCTCGGGCAGAGCGCCGCGATGGGGGCACTGACCACGCTGCGGGCCGCCGCCGACCCGGCGGCTCGCGGCGGCGAGTACTACGGGCCCAAGAGCCGGGGTGAGCTGCGGGGCTACCCGCGCCTGGTCACCGCGAGCGACCGGGCCCGCGACGTGGCGGCCCAGCAGCGCCTGTGGGGAGAATCCGAACGGCTCACTGGTGTCAGCTACCCCGTCTAAACGCGCCTGCCCGGCCCGTGAACCCAGGGATGGCCCCTACCACCACGGCGACCTCAAGGCCGCCCTGGTCGACGGGGCCGTTGAGCTGATCGCCGAGCGTGGGCTGCGCGAGTTCTCGCTGGCCAAGCTGACCAAGCGGCTGGGTGTCACGGTGGCCGCGCCCTACCGGCACTTCGCCGACCGGGACGAACTGCTGGCCGCGGTGGCCGTCCGCGCGCTACACGCGTTCGCGGACGCGCTGATGGCCGAAGCGAGCGGGCAGGATTCACCCCAGCAGCGGCTGGCCGCGATGACCAGGGGATACGTCAGGTTCGCGGCGGAGCATGGGCCCCTGTTCGACGTCGTTTACGGGACGGGCCTCGACAAGGCCCGGTATCCGGAGCTGCGGGTCGCCTACGAACGGGTGGACAAGCCGTTCGACGCCGCCGTCGCCGAGCTCTGCCCGGATGACCCGCCGGCGGCGCTGGCCCTGGGCGACGCGCTCGAAGCCTCCGCGCACGGCAACGCCAGATTCGTGCTGGACGGGTTGTTCGGCGAGGGACCCGAGGCTATTGACCGGGCCGCCGCCCAGGCCGCCGCGGCCGCCCTGGCCCTGATCCAGGGCCGGTCCGCCCTGGGCCCGGCGCCGGGCTCGTTATCCCTGCAGTTGCCGCAGCTCGTCCAGGACCCGCGAGCGGACGTTGGCCGGATCCAGCCGCAGGTCGGGGAGTATCACCGTGGCGAAGTCGCCGTGCGGGTAACGCTCGGCGACCCGGACCAGGCCGAGCAGCACGTGCTCGGTGCCGATGTAGCTGTGATGCAGCGCCCGCGCCTCCTTGAGCGACATCGCCAGCGACAGCTTGGCCGCTTCGTTGAGCGGCAGCCTGCCGGTCCAGGCCAGCGGGCCCTTCGGGGTCGGCGGCACCCGCTCGAGCGCGCCGGGGCCGAAGCTCTCCTCGATCCTGCGCTTGATCTCGTCCAGGTCGATGCCGATCGCCGCCAGGGCCTCGGCGTCGCCATCGGCGGCTTCCCCCGGCGAGGGCACGGCACCATGCGGTGCTTCGGCTATCCGCGCGAGCTCGCGCTCGACCGCGGCGGCGTCCACGCCCAGTGCGTTCAGCGCCCGCGCGCCCACGCCATCGGCGGCGGTCACCCCGTACAGCATGTGCACCGGGCGGATCTGATCGTCACCTTGTTCCTTGGCCTTGGCCACGGCGAGGCTGACGACGTTCCTGGCCCGGTCGGTAAATCGTTCGAACATCTCGGATATCCCCTCGGTCAGAGCCTCGCTGAGCGCGCGCGACGGGCGGGCTGGTTCACGTCCGGCCGGCGCGCGTGCTTCTTGTGGACGGCTTGCCGGGAGACACCGAGGATCTCCGCGATCTCCTGCCACGACCAGCCGTGCTCTCGTGCGTTGTCCACCTGGAGCGCCTCGAGCTGCTCCAGCAGCCTGCGCAGCGCGGCCACGGCCCGGAGCCCGGTACGCGGGTCCGAGCTGTCCGCCGCGGCTGCCAGGGCGGGTGCGTTGTCCATGGTGTCAATTTATGTTGACGCCACGTTGCTGTCAACCTAGGTTGACGGTCAATTACGATGCGCTTACGGGGGAGCCCTGAACCGTGCGCGATGACGTGACGTACCCGTAACTAAAGGGGAGACGCCGGGGACCCATCGCGGCCCGGTTGAGCATACGATCCTGCTAGGCCCGCAACGGAGGGAATGGTGACCAGCCTGACCAGGGGATCCGTCCCGGCTCGTCGCACTGGGGATGACCCGTACCCCCGGCCACGGCGTAGCCCGAGCCGCCCGCCGGGCACCCCGCGGCCCGGGCCGGTCGCACCACGGCCCGTTCCGTATCAAAGAGCGCACGGACGGGTCGGCCCGCGTACGGTCCTGGCCGTCATCGGGATCGGCGCGCTGGCCGTCGTCGCGCTGTGGTGGGACGGCACTCCCGACGTGAGCGGGCTGGGCGGCTGGCTGACCGGGGCCGGCGAGGTCCTGGGCCTGTTCGCCGGGTACGGCGTGGTGGTCTTGGTCGCGCTGATGGCCCGGCTTCCGCCCCTGGAACGCGGCATCGGCACCGATCAGCTGGCCCGCTGGCACGCGGTGGGCGGCCGGTACATCGTCAGCCTGGTCGTCGCGCACGGCCTGCTCATCTTGTGGGGCTACGCGGTCGAGGCGCACACCAGCCTGACCAGCGAGACGGCCATCCTGCTGACCCAGTACCCGGACGTGCTGATG
This sequence comes from uncultured Actinomycetes bacterium, assembly GCA_963787645.1. GTDB lineage: Bacteria > Actinomycetota > Actinomycetes > Streptosporangiales > Streptosporangiaceae > Palsa-504. The sequence goes on from CAWBDS010000002.1 coordinate 1,423,688, forward strand.
GCCACCGTGGCCGGGTTCCTGCTGCTCGGCGTGGGCATCGTCTCGATGCGCGCGGCCCGGCGGCGGGTCCGCTACGAGACCTGGTACTACCTGCACCTGTACACCTACCTGGCCATAGCGCTGGCCTTCAGCCATCAGTTCGCCGTCGGCGCCTCGTTCGTCAGCAACCTGGCCGCCCGGTTCTGGTGGTCGGCCATGTACCTGACCGTGGCGCTCCTGGTGCTGTGGTACCGGGTCGCGGTCCCGCTGCGGGCGTTCGCCCGGCACCGGTTCACGGTGGCCGGGGTCAAGCCCGAGGGGCCCGGCGTGATCTCGGTCTACATCGGCGGCTCGCATCTGGACGAGCTGGCCGCCGAACCCGGGCAGTTCTTCCGCTGGCGCTTCCTGACCAGGTCGCTGTGGTGGTCGTCGCACCCGTACTCGCTGTCCGCCGCGCCCGGCACCGACCTGCTGCGGATCACCGCCAAGGACATCGGCGACCACAGCCGGGCCCTGGCTCAGCTGCGGCCGGGCACCCGGGTGATCGCCGAGGGGCCGTACGGCGCGTTCACCGCCGAGCGCACCGACCGGGGCGTCGTGCTGCTGGCCGGCGGAGTCGGCATCACTCCGCTGCGGGCTATGTTCTCCACGCTGCCCGGGCCGGTCACCCTGATCTACCGGGCCAGCAGCGAGCAGGACATCGTGTTCCGGGACGAGCTTGACGCTATCGCGGCCGCCCGCGGGGCCAAGGTGTACTACGTGGTCGGGTCGCGGGCCGAGATCGGCGGCGATCCGCTGTCGCCCCGGATGCTGCATTCGCTCGTGCCCGGGCTGCACCAGCAGGAGGTCTACGTGTGCGGGCCCGCCGGGATGATCTCCGCCGCGGTCGAGGCGCTGCGTGATACCGGGGTGCCGCGCCGGCAGATCCACTTCGAGTCGTTCGAGTTCTAAAGGAGACGATCCGCGATATGCGCCGGGTGATCCTCGCCGTCACTGGCACCATAGCCGGTCTGGTGGCTCTGCTGTCGTTCAAGTCGCACGACCCGACCGTGCCGGTCGCCGCGACCAGCGGAACCGGTGGCGGGTCATCCGCATCGTCCTCTTCGGCGGCGTCGTCCTCTTCGTCGTCCGCGCGGACGATACCCGGGGAGTTCCAGAGCGCGGTCGGCTCGCTTTCCGCGGGCGAAACCACCGTGACCGGCAAGGTAGCCAGCACCGTATACGGGCCGGTGCAAATCGAGCTGGTGGTGAAGAGCCACAAGATCGTCAAGGTCGCGGTGCTGGAACAGCCCACCAACACCATCCACGACATCCAGATCGGCGAGTTCGCCTTCCCGAAGCTGATCGGTGAGACGCTGACCACGCAGAACGCGAAGATCGACGCGGTGTCCGGAGCCAGCTACACCAGCGCGGGCTACATCGCCTCGCTGCAAAGCGCGGTCGACCGCGGCCTGTGACCCCCAGATGACCGCGGCCTGTGACCCCCAGATGACCGATGCCGCCGCGGGGCGGCTGCGGCACGCCGAGCACGTGATGGGCACGGTGGTGTCCTTCGACGTGCCGGACTGGCTCGGCCGCGACACCGGAAGCGGCACGGCCCTGGGTCGCGCCATCGGCTGGCTGCACTGGGTCGAGGCCACGTTCTCGCCCTACCGGGACGGCAGCGACGTCAGCCGGTTCGGCCGGGGAACGCTCGCGCTGGCCGACTGCGCCCCCGAACTGGCCGAGGTGCTGACCGCCAGCGCCGAGGTCAGCGCGCGCAGCGACGGGTACTTCACCGCCTGGCCCGGCGGCCGGTTCGACCCGTCCGGCTACGTCAAAGGCTGGGCCATCGAACGGGCCGCGGCCATGCTGACCGAAGCCGGGTCGGCCCAGCACAGCGTCAACGGCGGCGGCGACATCCAGTGCATCGGCGACCGCGGTCCCGGCCGGCCGTGGCGAGTGGGCATCACCGACCCGCTGCGGCCCGGCTCGTTCGCGCTGGTCATCACCGGACAGGACTTCGCGGTGGCCACCTCCGGCGTGGCCGAGCGCGGCCCGCACATCGTCAACCCGCATACTGGCCAGCCCGCCACCGGCCTGGCCAGCCTCACCATGGTCGGGGCCCGGCTGGCCGCCACCGACGCGTACGCCACGGCGGCCTTCGCCATGGGTCCGGAGGCCCGGGACTGGGTGGAGGGCCTGGACGGCTACGAGGCGTTCGCGGTCACCCCCGGCGGCCACGTCTGGCAGACCAGTGGACTGCGGGCCTACCTGGGCCAGCCCTGACGGCCGGTCACAGCAGCTGCGGCTGACCTCCGTCGTACACCAGCAGGCCGTCCTCGCGCAGCCGTAGGCCGGGGGACAGCTGGTGCTCCTCCAGCCGGCCGTCGTGCATCAGATGGCGGACCTGCCCGCCCCGGGCGGCAGTGACGAAATCGGCCAGCATCCGCCGGTGGCAGCGCCACCACAGGCTCTCGGCACACATCACCGCCGTGCCTCGCGCGCTGGCCAGGGCGAGTAGCTGGTCCACGGCGGCCACGAAGCCCGGGGTCCGCATGTGCCCGGCATAACCGCGCAGCGCATCGGCTCCGAAGGCCACGTCCGGCGAATCCGGATCCGCGGTACGCAACCCGCCCAGCCGCTTTTCCCAGCGGTAGCTGATGGCCGCCTCGGGCAGCCAACGCTGGAGTTCGGCCCGGGCCACGTGCGGATGACGACGGCTGCCGGGGGCCGTCCTGACGTCGATGAGCACGTCGACACCGGCGCCCTTGAGCAGGCTGACCATCTGCTCGGGCGACGCCGTCCCATGCCCGAACGTCACAAGCACCGACTGGCCTCCAGAATGTCCGTTTGCCTCCGCTTTACCCGCCTCCAGTCGGTCTACTCGCCAGCCCTGGGGGCCGCCGCGCCGGGGTCGCCCGTCGTGCCCGCGCTGAGCAGATGCGCCGTCAGGTCCTGGGCCGCATGCTGATCTAGCGGCGCGTGACCGACCAGCAGGCGGTACCACAGCACGCCGTAGAATACGTCGACCAGCAGGTCGAGGTCGGCGTTCGCCCGCAGATCCCCGCTGACCTGGCCTCGTTCGAGCAGGGTCCGGAGCGCGGCCCGGCGCTGGGCGGTGAATTCGGCGAGCACCTCGGCGACGTGCTCGTCGGTCTGCGCCGCGGCGACCAGCTGGCGCAGCGCGCGGCGCAGGCCCGGATCGGCCAGCCCCGCGAAGCTGTCGGCCATGAACTGGCGGAGATCGGCCGGGAACGATCCGGTATCGCGGGCGGGCGCGATCGCGCGCGCCTGGCGCGTCATCGCCTCCGCCGCCACGGCCCCCTTGCTGGGCCACCACCGGTAGATGGTCTGCCGTCCGACCCCGGCCGCCTCGGCGATGGCGTCGATGGTCAGGCCCGCCGTGCCGCGGGTCCGGAGCAGCTCGAGGGTGGCGTCGAGGATCGCATCCCGCGCGGCCGCGTTGCGGCGTCGGCCGGTATGCGGCCGGACGGTCCGGTGCCCGTCAAGCTCTTCGCTACTCATTCGCGCCAGCCTAGTCATTCGCGCCAGTCTAGCATTGACGAGACTTGAGGTCTCGGTAAGATTGTCGAGACGGCCATTACCGACAAAGCGAGGGAGACGTCATGTCCTTTGACGGACAGCGGGTGGTCGTCGTGGGCGGCAGCGCCGGTATCGGGGAAGCTACGGCCGGGGCGTTCGCCGCGGCCGGCGCGCACGTGATCATCATCGGCCGCGACAAACAGCGGCTGGACCTGGCCCGGTACGCCGGATCGGCACTGCCAGGGACGTGGCCGGCGCCATCTGCTACCTGGCCGGAGCCGGTTTCGTCACCGGAACCGTGCTGGAGTGCGCGGGCGGGGCCAACCTGACCGTCGGCGCGGTCGCTGGGTAAGTCTGGCGGCGGCCCGTCCGTCGGCACGTCGGCGCCGGGGTCCTGGTCGGAATGGCGGGCCCGGACCAGCGCGGTGACTTCGCGCGTAATGCCGATCGACGGGCCGCCGATAACCTCCCAGGATCGTGCGATCCCGATCAGGAAACAGCAGACCACCAAGATCGCGATCGTATCGACGTCACCGGTATTACCCGGATCGCCGGTCACTCCCACACCTTCGGCCAGCTGGCAGACGAACACGATCGCCAGCGTGGCCAGGAACAGGGCGTCCCGGACGACCGCCCATCGGACCAGGCCCAGCCGGACCAGGGACAGCAGCGAGGACGTGAGGAAAATCAGCCCGGCCGCAGCCACGGACACTGACGTGGGCCCGATCTTGTGCCCCGGGATCAGCGCGAACAGCGAGATCGAGAGCGCGTTGGTGAAGGCGGTGAAGGCCGCCAGGGCCCGGATACGGTGGACCTGGGCGCCGCCTCCCTCCCGGGTCAGGCGTTCGGCGGAGACCGAGATGGCCACGAACAGCAGCCCGATCAGCGCCCCGGCGACGCCGGCGCTGGCCGCGAAGAAGTCGTTCATGTCCTGTGGGACCATCTGGCGATTCTGCCAGCCGTCGATTAGCGCCCACCGGGCGGCCGGGTTAAGCTGCTGAGCGTGCACCGGTTGTTCCCCATCACCCCGCCGCCCCGCTCCTAGCCGCGTTCGTCCTTGGCCAGCGGCTGAGCGGGGCCGGGATCGCCGGCGCGGCCCTCCTGGTGGCGGCGGTGCTCGTCACCGTCCGCGATGCCGGCGAGCTGGCCTGCCGGTAACGATCTAGGATCTCGGCGTGCAGCGCCGGCGCGGACGCGCCGGCCGCCGCCAGCAGCGACGGCACCATACCGCGCCGGACGGCGGTCAGGGCGAGCACGAGGTGCTGGACGGCGACGGTCGGATCGTGCAGGGACCGCATCTCCCGGACGGTGAGCTCCAGGATGGACTTGGCTACCGGGGTGAACGGGATGTGGCCGTCCTGCGGACCGTCGGGCCGGCAGCGTTCGGCCGCCCCCGCGGGCCGGTACGGACGCGGCGCGCTGGCCGCCTGCCCGGCCCGGAACGGACGCCGGCCTCGCCGCAGGCCTGGTGGCAGCGCCCGGCGCGGATCCAGCCTGAACCGGCGCGGCCCCCGTGACCCGTGCCGGTGTTTCAGCCTGCGCTGGATAACCAGGTCGGCCCGCGCCATGGCGGTTGGCCCGAACGTCGCCTCGATCCGAGCCCGCACCGTGTCCAGGTCGATCCCGATTGAGGCCAGGGCCTCCTGGTCCAGGCTGTCGAACAGCCCGGCACTGGGTAGAGGCCCTAGTCCCAGTCCGATCCGGTGCCGGATCTCCGCCTCGACGTACTCCAGCGTGATGCCGTGCGCAGCCAAGATCGCGCTGGCCGGATGATCGGCCGACACCACCGCGAGCAGCAGGTGCTCGCCGCCGATGAAGTTGTGCCCCAGGCGGCGGGCGTGGTGCTGGGCGTCGACCAGAATCGCCTGGGCGTCCCGGGTGAATAGTTCGAGCATCACGGCCTGCCCAGACGTCGGCCGTACTTGCGGTGCACGGTCTGCTTGGTGACGCCGAGCCGTTCCGCGATCTCCTGCCAGGACCAGCCCCGGTCCCGTGCGTTCTGGACTTGGAGGATTTCCAGCCGTTCGGCCAGGGCCCGCAGCGCGGCCACCGCGCGCAGGCCGGTGTCCGGGATCGTGGCTCGCGGCGCCTTCGGCGAGTTCGAGCACTGGTTCCATGGCCGTCAGCTTATGCTGACGATCGAGTTCGCGTCAACACATGCTGACGAAGCGGCTACTCCTCGGCTAGCGCGGCGAGCAGCTCACGCTCGCGGTCCGGGGTCAGGCCGGCCCGTCGCGGCCGGTCCAGGCCCTGGGCACGTTCCCAGGCCAGCAGGTCGACGAGCAGGTCACGGCGGGGTCGGTGGCGCAATCCCGCGGCCCGCGCGGCCGCACCGCTACGGGCCGCGAAGCCCTCCCAGCCGGGTTCGAACACCCACATGGGCAGCGACTCCGGGCCCATCCACTGGGCGACGCCCTGCTCGACCAGCCACTGCGGGTCGGCCTCGACCACCGGTCCGGTGTGCTCGCCCACCGCCCTGGACAGCTCGAGCCAGTCGCCGAACGACACCACCGGGCCCACCGCGTCGCAGATCCCCGTGATCCGGGCCTGCGCGGCGTCCAGCATCCAGGCCGCCAGGTCGCGGGCGTCGATCACCTGGGTCGGTGCATCCAGCGGAGCCGGGACCAGCATCGGGCCGAGCCGATCCCGGGCGGCGCGCGCCACCCAGTAGCCCGGACCGCCCGCTGCTGGTCGCCGGGACCGCCGATCAGGCCGGCCCTGCGCGATCAGCAGCCGGTCGCCGGTCACCGACGCCGTGCCCTGCTCGCACGCCACCTTGGCCTCGCCGTACTGTTCGATGCCGGCTTCGTCCAGCTCGGTGGCGGGCAGCAGCGGCGTGCTCTCGTCGGCGCCGACGACGGCGTTCGAGGCGTAGACGCTGCCGGACGAGACGTAGCTCCAGTGCGCCGCCCGCTGGCCCAGCGCGGCCAGGGCCCCGCGGACCAGCCCGGGCTGCCAGGACACCTCGAGCACCGCGTCCCAGTCCCGGTCCCGGACGCGGTCGTAGGCCCCGTCCTCGCGCCGGTCCGCGGCCACCAGTACCGCGCCCTTGGCCACCGGCCCGCTGTCCCCGCGGGCCAGGCAGGTCACCGCGTGGCCGCGCTCGATCGCCTGCCCGGACACCTCGCGCCCCAGCCATGCCGTCCCGCCCAGCACCAGAAGGTCCATGACGTCCAGTCCAGCACGTTCCGCCTAGGGCGCGCGGTCGGGTTCACCGCGGGCGTAGATCAGTTCGGCCGAGCCGTCGGGGAAGATGCCCGCCTTGGACCAAGAATCAGGAATGCTTGAGAGGGCGTTCAGCGGACTTCCAGGCCGGCTCCTTAGGTTCCGGTACAGGGATGGATATATAACGGGGTGCTGACGCAGAAGCGAGAGGGCTATGAGCGTGTTGGACAGGGTGAGCATCGCGTACCGGGGTGCGACGTACGAGATAGGCCGCGGACGCGACTATTTCGGGATCTGGACCGTGGCGGGCTCCCGGTCCCAGCCGCTGGAGTGGTGGCCGGAAACCCAGGAGGGCTGGTCGGCCGCGTGGACCCGCTTCGCGGTCCTCGAGGCTCCGGAGGCGATCACCCCGGCGGGTCGGGACACCGCCCGGCCCGGCGACAGCGCCGACTTCACCCCGGCGGTGACCGGCCGCGGCGGTGCCCTAGCGGCCGTGCTGCTGCTCGGCGTTGGCGTGGCCCTAGGCGTCGCCGGGCTGTTCTTCGATTACCTGGGCGGGTCGAGCCTGGCCGCGCAGACAGACAATCTGGTCCCGCACGTGGTCTACTTGGCTACCTGGACCGCGGGCGGCGTGCTCATCGCGCTGGGCGGTGCCCGGCTGCGAGTCGGCGCACTGCTGGCCACCGGGCTGAGCATCGTGACGCTCGGCCTGTTCCTCTCCGACGCGGGCACGCCGATCGCCGGAGGCGCCCACCTGGCCGGGGCGGGCCTGGTGCTGAGCCTGCTCGGCTGGCTGGCCTGTGCCGCCGGATCTGTGCTGGCCTTCCTGATCCGCCCGCGCCGCACCGTCGGCGCCGCTCCTGACCCTGGCCGTACCCCTGACCTCGCTCCGGACCCGGCTCGCACCGCGGAGCTCGCGGCGGACCCCGCCCGCACCGCCGAGCTCACGCCGGATCCCCTGACCGTCCCGGTCCCCGAGGCCGGGGCGTATGCGGCGGCGGGCCCGGTCCCCGAAACCCGCCCGGCTGAGCGGCGCGGGCGCCTGATCAGCCTGGGGCGGCCGCGCGGCGCGGCGCTCGGCCCGGCCGTGCTGCTGGTCCTGGCCGGGATCGGCGCAGCCATCGCCTTCGTTCCGTCCTGGGACAGCTTCACGCTGCGGACCGCCGCCGGGCAGGTGCAGACCATCGCCGAAGGCAACGCCTTCAGCAATCCCGGCGCGGTGATCGCGGGGGACGTAGTGGTGATGGTGGCGCTGATCGCGGTGGTCATCGCGGCCGCCCTGTGGCGCCCGGCCCGGTACGGCGCGGTACTGCTCGCCGGGGCCATCATCCCGATGGCGGCGCAGGCCATCTCGGCCCTGATCCAGGTCGGCGAGCCAGTCTCGCCGAGCCAGTTCGGCTTCTCCTCGGCGCAGGCCTCCGGGCTCGGCCTGACCATCAGCGCCGGGCTCACTCCCTCGTTCTGGATCTACTCGGTGCTGATCGTGGTGCTCCTGGTGTCGTGCGCGTGGATGCTGTTCATCCCGCTCACCTCGCCGGAGGCCCCCGCTCCGGCCGGTCCCCGCCTCGCCGATGACGCCGCCACCCAGGTCCCGATCTGGCACGTGGCCCGGGCCGACGCCTATGACCGGGCCGCCGCCCGCGCTCCGGAGACCGACGACGAATTCGATAGCTACGAAGAATTCGGCACCGACAACCCCCCCGACAGCACCCCCAAGCCCGACCACCCCGCCTAGGCACGGAACCACGGTCGTGCACCGCCCGTTAGCTCCGTTTCCGCCGTAACGCTGCCGTAGCGGTGCGGGCGTAGCGTGCGGTTCATGAGTGAGATGCGGCCGCCGCGGCCTGGGCCGATGGTCTTGACCGGCGGGCGGGGAATCGGATGAGGGCCCGGACGGCCCGGTGGATGGCCGGGTACGCCGCGGCGGGATCTGTGGCGCTGATCGGCGGCGGCCTGGTGCTGGCCTACCTGGACCGGCATCTGGTGCCGGCCAGCCTGACGGGCTGGACCGTCTCCAACGTCTCCGGGCAGCTGGTGAACGTGGCCGTTCCCGCGGCGGGGTTCGTTGTCGCGTCCCGGCGGCCGGAGAACCGGATTGGCTGGTTGTTCCTGGTAGCCGGCCTGTCGTTGGGCCTGGGCGGTTTTTCGAACTCGTACGCGCTGCACGCTCTGGTCGCGTCGGCGGGGTCTTTGCCCGCGGGCCAGGTGTTTGGCTGGCTGTCCAACTGGATGTGGGGGATCGCGGTCGCGATGCTCGCGTTCTTGTTCTTGCTGTTTCCGACTGGACAGCTGCGCTCACGGCAGTGGCGTCCGGCCGCATGGTTTGTCGGCGGCGCGTTCGCGCTCGTCACAGTATCGGCGCTGATCGCCGCCACCCGCACGTGGGCGCACCCGTTCAGCTTGTCCGGGTCGGCCATCCCAGCCGGCCTGACCGGGGTGCTCGTCCTGATGAGTGTCGTGCCGCTCAGTGCCGCGTTGCTGGTCAGCGTGGTGGCGGTGGTGGTCAGGTTCGCTAAGTCATCGGGTGAGGAGCGGTCGCAGCTGAAGTGGTGCGCCGCGGCCGCGCTGGTGCTGGCCGTCGAATTCGTCGTATCGATCTGGGTGACCTCGGCGGCCGTGAATGTACTGCAGAGCCTGGCGTTCTTGTGCCTGTGGATGGCCATCGCGATCGCGGTCCTGAAGTACCGGCTGTATGAGATCGACCGGATCATCTCCCGCACACTGGCCTATGCGATCGTGACCGGGCTCCTGATCGGGGTATACGCGGGCCTGGTCCTGCTGGCTACCCAGGTGCTCACGCTCAAGTCCCCGGTCGCGGTAGCCGGCTCCACGCTGGTCGCCGCGGCCCTGTTCAATCCGCTGCGGCGCCGAGTCCAGTGGGCGGTGGACCGCAGGTTCAACCGGGCCCGCTACGACGCCGACCAGACGGTGGCCGCCTTCGCCGCCCGGCTGAAGGACGCCGTCGACCTGGACGCCGTGCAAACCGACCTGGCCAGCGTGGTCCAGCGGGCAGTCGAGCCCGCTCACGTCTCACTATGGACGAACCACCGCGGGTAAGGTCCACCGTCAGCGGGGCGGTAACGTTCCCGGAACGATCTGGGCATAGCGTGTGCCCCGTGGGCGAGACGGAGCCCGTCGGGCAGGCATTGCAGGCCGCGAAGGCCGGCCGCCACTCACGGCCGGGCCCGGCCCGGACGGCGGTTGCCCTGGGTGCGCTGACGCTCGCGCTGACCGTGTTCTACATTCCCCTGGCCTGGCCTGGCCCGCTGGCGACGTGTCTGACGGGTGGGATGTTCTGCTGGCCCTGGTGGCGTTCGCCGTGCCGGGAGTCGTGGTGGCCCCGCGCCAGCCGGGTAATCCGATCGGCTGGATCCTCGTCGGCCTCGGGGCGCTAGGCGCCTTCTATACCGACGCCGCACGGTACGCGGTATACGACTACCACTTCCACCACGGGGCTCTGCCCTTCGGCCCGGCCGCGGCCGTGGTGGCGCAGGCGCTGACGACACCGCATTCCTCAATCACTCCGCTTAACTGCGTGCATCAAGAGCGGAGGCCAGACGCGGGGCGGAGGCCAGACGCACCGGCCCGGGCGCGGGGGAGGGGCGGTTGATACGCTGCGCGTGTCATGCCGGCCAGGAGATCATCGGCGGTCGCGGCGGCCGGCCCGACGCCGGTGCTGTCTCGCCGGCACGCGGCCGGGGCGCCCAGTGCACGCGGCCTGCTGTTCACGTTGCTCGGCGAGTTCGTGCTGCCCGCGGGCGGTGCCGCCAACAGCGCCGCGGGCGGCGCCGCGTGGACTTCGGCGGTGCTCGCCGCCTTCGCCCGCCTGGGGATCGAGGAGAAAACCACCCGGCAGGCCCTCATGCGCACCGCCGCCTCGGGGTGGCTCGACGCGGAGAAGGTCGGCCGCCGCACCCGCTGGCGGCTGACCGCCAGCGCGCAGAAGATGCTGACCGAAGGTGCGGACCGTATCTACTCCTTCACCGGCCCGGCGCAGGCCTGGGACGGTCGCTGGCTACTCGTTTACGCACGGATCCCGGAGAGCGATCGCCGCGCCCGGCACGTGGTGCGCAGCCGGCTCAGCTGGGCGGGTTTCGGCTCGCTGGGCGCCGGACTGTGGATCAGCCCGCACCCGGACCGCGAAGCCGAGGCGATCAGCGTGCTGCGCGAAGCGGGCGTGGCCGCCGACGCCCACGTGTTCGTGGCCCGGCGATCGGGCCTGGCCGACGTGCAGGTCATGGTGGCCACGGCCTGGGATCTCGGCGCCATCGAGGATCAGTACGAGCAGTTCATGGCGGAGTTCCGGGCCACGGCGCCGGCCGACGTCCTGGCCCGGCAGGTGGAGCTGGTGCACGCCTGGCGGCGGTTTCCGGCCATCGACCCGGCCCTGCCGCGGGAACTGCTGCCCGCCCGGTGGAGCGGCCTGGCGGCCGCCCGGCTCTTCGCCGACCGGCATCGGCGCTGGTCGGACGAGGCCGAACAGGAGTGGAAGCAGCTCAACGAACCCGGATAGAAGGGTTGTACCAGGCCATCATAAATGCTACAAAGAAATAGCGGATCAAGAATTTGTTGTTGAATGATCATCAGGCCGCGGGACACCTCCGCCGCAGAGGCGGCGGAGGCGGCAGAGGAAGAAGCGGCCGAAGGGACAGCGTGATGCGCCACAGCGCCAGACGCCAAGCGCCCCGCCCACTACGCCCGGGCCGGCGGCCGTGAGCAAGGTGCTGTCCCGGGCCTGGTCGCTGCCGCCCCAGCGGAACTTCGTCGCGGTCGAGCGCAACGTCCAGGTGCCCATGTCCGACGGCACGGTGCTGCTGGCTGACCACTACCTGCCGATCACCAGCGGGCCGGCCGCCACCGTGCTGGTGAGCTGCCCGTACGGCCGCGGCATGCCGTTCAGCCTGCTGCAAGCCCAGCTCGTCGCCGAACGCGGCTTCCACGTGCTGCTGCAGAGCTGCCGCGGCACGTTCGGGTCCGGCGGGCAGTTCGAGCCGATGCGCCACGAGATCCGCGACGGTCAGGACACGGTGGCCTGGCTGCGCGGCCAGCGCTGGTTCGACGGGCGGCTAGCCACGTTCGGCGCCAGCTATCTCGGCTTCGTACACTGGGCCCTGGCCATGGACCCGCCGCCCGAACTGGTCGCCGCGGTCGTGTGGGTGGGGCCGCACGACCTCAGCCGCGTGGTGTACCACCATGGCGCCTTCGGCCTGTACGACAGTTTCGGCTGGAGCGACCTGATCGCGCACCAGGAGCGCGTCAACCCGCTGACCGGCGCGATCCGGACCGCCACCGCGGACCGGCGACTGCGCCCGGCGCTGAACCGGATGCCGGTCCGCGCGGGCGCCCGCGACCTGGTCGGCGACCAGGCGCCCTGGGTCTACGACTGGCTGGAGCATCCCGATCTCGCCGATCCGTACTGGACGCCGGTGCAGTGCGGCGCGGCGCTGGAGCGCATCTCGGTCCCCACCATGCTGATCGGCGGCTGGCAGGACCTGTTCCTGGAGCAAACCCTCGAGCAGTTCCGGGCGCTGGCCGAGCGCGGCGTCCCCACCCGCATGCTCATCGGGCCCTGGTCTCACCTGGACACCGTGAACAAGGCCGGCGCCGCGTTCGCCGAAAGCCTGGCCTGGCTCGAGCGGCACGCCGGCCACGTCCCCGGCGAGCCGGCCACCGGTCACTCGGTGCGCGCGTGGGTCGGCGGCGCCCGCGAATGGCGCGAGCTGCCCAGCTGGCCGCCCGCCGGCCAGCAGCCGCAACGGTGGTACCTGGGACCGGACAGCACGCTCAGCCCGGACGAACCGGCCGCCGGAGCGCCCGCGACCTTCCGCTACGACCCGGCCGACCCCACCCCGTCGGTGGGCGGCGCGATCCTGGCCCTGAACGCCGGCGTGCGCGACAACCGGCCGGTCGAGCAGCGTCCCGACGTCCTGCTGTTCACCAGCGAGCCGCTGGCCGAGCCGGTCGAGATCGTCGGCGACGTGACGGCCGAACTGCACGTGACCCGTGACAATCCGAACGCCGACCTGTTCGTCCGACTGTGCGACGTCGATGCCAAGAGCCGGTCGCGCAACGTCTGCGACGGCATCGTCCGCCTCACCGAAGCCGACCCGCTGGCCGGCACCGCCCACATCTCCCTGATCGGCGCGGCGCACCGGTTCAACCGCGGGCACCGGCTCCGGATCCAGGTCGCTGGCGGCGCGCATCCCCGCTTCGCCCGCAATCCGGGCAACGGGCAGGTCGACGCGTCGGCCGAGGATTTCGTGGCCACGAACTACAGCATTACGCCGTCCTCACGTCTGCTCCTCAGCCAGTCCACCCGAAAGGCGGTCGCACATGCCTGACCAGCCCAGGGTCGAGTTCCGCACCGACCCGGCGCACTACCGGCACTGGCGGCTGGATACCGAGGGTCCGGTCGCCACGCTGACCATGGACGTCAACGAGCAAGCCGGGATCGTCCCCGGTTACGAGCTGAAGCTGAACTCCTACGACCTCGGCGTCGATATCGAGCTCTACGACGCGGTGCAGCGGCTGCGCTTCGAGCACCCCGAGGTCCAGACGGTGGTGATCACCAGCGGCAAACCGAAGATCTTCTGCGCCGGGGCGAACATCCGCATGCTCGCCGCCTCGCCGCACGGCTGGAAGGTGAACTTCTGCAAGTTCACCAACGAGACCCGCAACGGCATCGAGGACGCCACCGCGCACTCCGGGCAGACCTACCTGGCCGCGGTCAACGGCACTGCCTCGGGCGGCGGCTACGAACTGGCGCTGGCCTGCGAGCACATCATGCTGGTGGACGACCGGTCCTCGGCCGTCTCGCTGCCCGAGCTGCCGCTGCTCGGCGTGCTGCCCGGCACCGGCGGGCTGACCCGGGTGTCCGACAAGCGGCACGTTCGCCGGGACCTGGCCGACTACTTCTCCACCAAGGCCGAAGGCGTAGGGGGCAAGAAAGCCGTCCAGTGGCGCCTGGTCGACGAGGCCGTGCCCCGCCCCCGCTGGGACGAGACCGTCGCCGAGCGGGCCGCCGAACTGGCCGCACGCTCAACGCGGCCGCCGGACGCCCGCGGCGTCCCGCTGACCCCGCTGGCCAAGACCCGCGACGACGACACGATCACCTACGGCCACGTCCAGGCCAGCCTCGACCGCACCGCCGGAAAGGTTGACGTGCTGGTAAAGGGCCCGCACAGCGACCCGCCCGCCAGCATCGCCGAGGCTGGCGGCGCGGAGTTCTGGCCGCTGGCCGTGACCCGCGAGCTGGACGACCTGATCCTGGACCTGCGCACCAACGAGGCCGAGCTCGGCACCTGGCTGTTCCGCACCGAAGGCGACCCAGCCCAGGTCCTCGCGTACGACCACCTGCTGCTGACCAGCAGGGAGGATTGGTTCGCCAACGAGGTCCTGCATTACCTCAAGCGCACGCTGCGGCGGCTGGACGTGACCAGCCGCAGCCTGATCGCGGCGATCGAGCCGGGCAGTTGCTTCGCCGGGTCACTGCTCGAGCTCGCGCTGGCCGCCGACCGCTCGTTCCAGCTGGCCGGGGTGTTCGAAGACCAGGACCCGGACGCTGAGCCCGCCACCCTGATCCTCGGCGACATGAACCTCGGCCCGCTGACCATGAGCAACGGGCTGACCCGCCTGCAGACCAGGTTCTGGGGTGACGACGCCGGGTATGAGGCGGCGGTCAAGCGCAAGAACGAGGCGCTGGAGGCCGAGGACGCCGCCGACCTGGGCCTGGTCACCTTCGCGCCGGACGACATCGACTGGGATGAGGAAATCCGCATCGCGACCGAGGAGCGGGCCAGCTTCAGCCCCGACGCGCTGACCGGGCTGGAGGCCAACTACCGGTTCGCCGGCCCGGAGACCATGGAAACCAAGATCTTCGGCCGGCTGTCCGCCTGGCAGAACTGGATATTCAACCGGCCCAACGCGGCCGGGCCGGACGGTGCCTTGGGCCGCTTCGGCACCGGGCAACGAGCCGTTTTCGACCGGAAGCGAGTCTGAGCACCGTGACCACTACCGCCGACTACTCCGAGAAGATCCCGAACAACGTCAGCCTGCACGAGGACCGGCGTCTGCAACGGGCGCTGGAGTCCTGGCAGCCGAACTTCCTGAGCTGGTGGCAGACCATGGGCCCGACGCTGCCGACCCAGGACGTGTACCTGCGTACCGCGATCAACGTGGGCCGCGACGGGTGGGCCCAGTTCGGCCACGTGGCCATGCCGGACTACCGCTGGGGCATCTTCCTGGCCGAACGGGATCCGGGGCGCAAGGTCGGCTTCGGCGAGCACAAGGGCGAGCCGGTGTGGGACAAGGTGCCGGGGGAGTACCGCGCCGAACTGCAGCGGCTGATCGTCATCCAGGGCGACACCGAGCCCGCCTCGGTGGAGCAGCAGCGCAACCTGGGCGCCACCGCGCCGAGCCTGTACGACCTGCGCAACCTGTTCCAGGTCAACGTCGAGGAGGGGCGGCATCTGTGGGCCATGGTCTACCTGCTGCACGCGTACTTCGGCCGGGAGGGCCGCGAGGAGGCCGAGGAACTGCTGCACCGTAACTCGGGCAGCCTGGACTCGCCGCGCATCCTGGGGGCCTTCAACGAGGAGACCCCCGACTGGCTGTCGTTCTTCATGTTCACCTACTTCACCGACCGGGACGGCAAATACCAGCTCGGCACGCTCAAGGAAAGCGCGTTCGACCCGCTGAGCCGGACCTGCGAGTTCATGCTCAAGGAAGAGGCGCACCACATGATGGTGGGCACCACCGGCGTCGACCGGGTGGTGCAGCGCACCGTGGAGGTGATGCGCGAGCACGACACCGACGACGTGGCGGGCCTGGGCGCGATCCCGCTGCCGATGATCCAGAAGTACCTCAACTTCCACTACTCGGTGTCGCTCGACCTGTTCGGCGGCGAGACCTCGACCAACGTGGCCAACTACTACACCGCCGGACTCAAGGGCCGCTGGCTGGAGGACCGGCGCAAGGACGACCACCTGCTGACCAGCGACTCGATCATGGTCGACGCCCTGTCCGAGGAGGCCAATGGCGAGCTGAGCATCGGGCAGACCGAGGTCTCCTCGCTGGTCGGGCTCAACACCGACCTGCGCCGCGAGTACATCGCGGACTGCCAGGGCGGGGTCAAGCGGTGGAACCGCATCCTGGAGGAGGGGGGCGTCCGGCAGCGGCTCAAGCTCCCGCACATCGCGTTCAACCGCAAGGTCGGCGCGTTCGCCGGGATCGAGGCCACGCCGGACGGCGAGCAGGTCTCGGCCGAGCAATGGCAGCGCCGCCAGGGCGAGTGGCTGCCCACCGACGTGGACAAGACCTACGTCCGCTCGCTCATGCAGCCGGTCCACCAGCGGGGCAAGATCGCGGCCTGGATCGCCCCGCCGCGCAACGGCATCAACGGCCAGCCTTTCGACTTCGACTACGTCCACCTGGCCTGACGGCAAATAACCACGGCCCGTTCGGCGTAAAAATCTCTTGATACCGAACGGGCCAGGCTGCGTGCGGCCGGTCATGACCCGGGCCCGCGGGCGTACCGCAGCTGCTCCTCATCGGTGTCCCGGAGCCACTGCGGGCTATCCCCGGTGAGCCGCGGATCGCCGGACGGCTGGCCGAGGACCAGCGCGTCCAGGTACGCGGCGTCGGCGCTCAGGCGGCGGCCGAACTCCTCGGCGTCCCCGGCGTGCCCGTGGCCCGGCACCACATAGCGCACGCCGTCCACGGCGGCCAGCCGCTCCAGGCCAGTCCGGTAGTCGCCCACCGGGTCTGGCGCGTCCAGGTTGAGCAGCGGGATCTCCACGTCCGAGCACATGTCCCCGGCGACCAGCACCCCGATCTCGGGCAGCAACACCGCGCCGTGGCCGGGCGCGTGCGCGTCGTGGGTGATCAGCAGGGCGACCGGCCCGTCCCACGGGATCGCTGCTTGCTGCAGTGGTGTGAGCTGCCCGAGCAGCGAGAAGTCGTGGCCGGGTGCGGCGCGCTGCGCCTCGCGGGCCAGCTCCGCGCGCTCGGCCTCGGCGAACGCCGCCGCGGCGGGCGTGGCGTACCGCGGCGCGCGGCCCAGCTCGGCGGACCACAGCACGTGGTCCCAGTGCGGATGGGTGGACCAGGCCGCCGTCGCCCGCACCCCGAGCCCGCGCAGGTCCGCGGCCAGCCGGGCCAGCTCGGCCACGGTCGCCGCGGGGTCGATGAGCAGCGCGCCGCCCGCCGCGCCCACCACCACGGTCAACGTGGTCTGGGCGAACGAACTCGTCGCGACGAGCACGCCCGGCGCGACCTCGGTCAGCCGTCCCACGCCACTGGTATATCAGCGGCGGCACTGGGGTCCCCGACCAGCCCGCGGTGCGTCATCTGCGCCAGCGAGCGGCCGGGCGCCGTCGTACGGTAACCGCGTGGCCCTGTTTGCTATCGCCGTTGGCGTGTTCGGCGCGATCGTGGGCTGGCACTGGAAACTCATGCACCGGTCCTGGCAGGACATCCGCCTGGTCAGGTTGCAAGCCAAGGGCAAGATCCCGGCCCTGAAGGCCCTGCGCTCGCATCACACGTCGAAGGCCCTGGTCTTCGGGCTGATCGTGGTGGTCGTGATCGCCGCCGCGATCCACTAAGCGACCGCCGGGCGCAGCCGGACGGGCAGGGACTCCAGGCCGTGGATGAGGGAGCTGGGACGCCAGCGCAGCTGGGCTGCGGGGACGGCCAGCGTCATCGAGCCGAACCGCTCCAGCAGCATGCCGAAGGCGATCTCCGCCTCGAGCCGGGCCAGCGGAGCGCCCACGCAGAAGTGAATGCCGTGCCCGAAGGCCAGGTGCCCCGCGCCGTCCCGGCCGACGTCTAGCCGCTCGGGATCGGCGTAGCGGGCGGGATCGCGGTTGGCCCCGCTCAGCGAGACCAGTACCACCTCGCCGACGCCGATGGACACGCCGCCCAGCTCTACGGGCTCGCCGGTGAACCGGAACGTCGCGTCGTTCACCGGGCTCACGTAGCGCAGCAGTTCCTCCACCGCGCCGCGCAACAGCGCGGGATCAGCCCGCAGCCGGGCCAGCTCACCGGGGTGAAGCAGCAGCGCCAGCACGCCGCCGGCGATCAGGTTGACCGTGGTCTCGTGCCCGGCCACCAGCAGCAGCCAGGCCATCGAGAGCAGCTCGTTCTCGCTCAGCTGGTCCCCCTCGTCGCGCGCCGAGATCAGCGCGGACAGCAGGTCGTCAGCGGGTTCGCGCCGCCGGGCGGCCAGCAGGTCGCGGAAGTAGCCGATCATCGCGGTGGCGTGGGACCCGAACTCATCGGACGAGATCGTCTCCGAGACGATGGCCGCCGACCAGGTCCGGAACTGGTCCCGGTCGGCCACCGGCACTCCGAGCAGCTCGCAGATCACCGTGACCGGCAGCGGGAAGGCGAACTCGGCCAGCAGATCGACCTGCGGCCGGGCCGACATGTCCTCGAGCAGGCCGGCCGTGATGGCCCGGATCCGCGGCCGCAGCTGCTCGACGCGCCGGGCGGTGAAGGCCTTGTTGACCAGCTTGCGCAGCCGCTCGTGATCCGGCGGGTCGCTGTTGAGCAGGTGCATGTCGAGCGCGGCGAACAGCGAATCCGGATCCGGGCGCCACTGTTTGGGCACCTTGAGCAGTCGCGGATCGGTGAGCGCGGCGCGGGCCTGCGCGTACCCGGTGACCAGCCACGCGGGCGTGCCGCCCGGCATGATCACCTGCGCGACGGGATGCTGTGCGCGCAGCCGCGCGTGTACGGAGTAAGGATCGGTGAAGTACTCGGCCCCGAGCTGTTCGATCGTGGTGTTCGCCTGCGTCACTGCTTGCCCCCAGTCAGATCCGGCGACGTCCCCCAGGGCACCCAGCTTAAGTAATAACTTATACGTTGTAAAGGAAGTTTCCGCGGCCGGCGCCGGGCGTGGCCGGCTCAGCCGGGACGGCCACCAGTTCCACCGGCCGATCAGTACCGCGGTCGCCGGCACCAGCAGCGTCCGGACCAAGAAGGTATCCATCAGCACGCCGAGCGCGAGCCCGACGCCGACGTCCACGATGGTCCGAACGTTCTGCTGCCCGGCGCTGCCCGACCCGACCACGGCCAGCACCCCGAACGTCCCGGCCAGCACCAGCCCGGCGGAGGTCACCGTGGTGCCGGTGACGTTGAGCGCCCGGCTGACCGCCTCGGGCAGCGGCATCCGCTGCGCCTCCTCCCGGATCCGGGTCATGACCAAGATGTTGTAGTCCTCGCCGAGCGCCAGCAGGAACATGAACAGCAAGAACGGCAGGATGAAGGTGAGCCCGGGCTGCCCGGCGGCCTTGACGAACACCAGCACGGTCAGCCCGAGGGCCGAGAAGTACGACAGCACCACCGAGGCGATCAGGTACAGCGGCGCGATCAGGCTGCGCATCACCACCGCGAGCAGCACCGCGATGATCGCGATGGCGATCGGGATCACCGTGCGCAGGTCGCTGTCGGACAGCTGGGCCACGTCGTAGGTGAACGGGGCCTGTCCGGTGACGCCGTACGCCGAGGCCCCGGCCGCCCGGGCCGCGCGGGCCGCGTCGGCGCGGACCGCGGGCACGGCCTCTTCAGCCGGCGTGCTGGCCGGGCTTCCGGCCGCCAGCGCGGCCGCGAACGAGATCGTGTACCCGTCGCCGCTCACGTATGACCCGCTGGCCCGGTAGGCCTGATAGGCGGTGAGCTGCGCCGCCGGGACCTGCGCGCCGGCCGCGGCGGTCAGCGCGCGGGGTGGCCCGTAGGCGGCGTGCAGCGTGGCGTACTGCGGCGCGGTCAGCGCCGTGCCGTTCGCGTCGAACGGCCCGGACACCGCGCTGAACTGCGGGTCGCCGGAAAGCTGGCGCTCGGCGGCCGCCACCGCGGGTGCGGCCGTCCACACCGGCTGGCGCAGCCGCAGCACGATGATGGTCGGATTGGCCGCCGCCTGCGGGAAGTGGCTGGCCAGCAGCGCGTTGCCCAGCGCGGAGTCGCTGCCCGGCGGGGCCGTCGCCGCGCCGCCGAACCCCGAGGCCAGGTAGCCGGCCGAGGCCACGGCCAGCGCCCCGAGCACGATCAGCCCGGCGACCAGGGTAGCCGTCGGGCGCCGGACGATCCGGGCGCACGCCGGGCCCCACCATCCGGCCCGCCCGGTGCCCGGCCGGACCGAGGACGGCCAGAACGCGACCGGGCCGAAGACGGCCAGCAGGGCCGGCAGCAGGGTGAGCCCGGCGATCAGCATGAGCCCGATCGCGATGGCCAGCGGAGCGGCCAGGCCCGAATACAAGCTGAACGCCGCGGTGGCCAAGGACAGCAGCGCGGCAATGAGGATGCCCGCCGAGAACGTGATCGTCTCGCCCACCCGCGCGACCGAGACCACGATCGCCTCGTGGCCGGGCAGACCAGCCCGCATCTCCTCCCGGACCCGGAACATCAAGAACAGGGCGTAG
Organism: uncultured Actinomycetes bacterium; assembly: GCA_963787645.1. Lineage (GTDB taxonomy): Bacteria > Actinomycetota > Actinomycetes > Streptosporangiales > Streptosporangiaceae > Palsa-504. The sequence continues at coordinate 1,443,775 of CAWBDS010000002.1, forward strand.
TCGGTACCCGCACCGAGCACCAGCACGATGAGCAGCAGCGAGGCGATCTGCGACACGCCCAGCCCGTGGACGGCGGCCTCCGCGGTGAGCCGCTCGGCCACCAGCACCACCAGCAGGGCGGGCAGCACCGCGATCAACGGCGCCAGCGCGGACCGGAACACCGCCATGAGCAGCGCGATCACGAAGATGATCGAGAACCACTGGACCTGGCCGCTGGTCTTGCCGGAGGTCGCGTTGGTGTCCACCCGCGTCGCCACCGGGCCCGCGGTGTGCGCGGCCAGCCCGGGCGGCCGCGCGGTGGCCCTGATCGCCTCGCGCAAGCCGCCGACCAGGCTGGCCTGCTGGGCGGTGGACAGCCCGCCGGACTGGGCCAGCGCGGCCAGGACGGTGAGCTGCTCGGCCTGCCCGTCCGCGGACTGGCCGGCGTCCCGCACCGCGGTCACCTTGGCCACCCTGGCCAGCGCGCCGGACAGCCGGGCGACGGCCGCCTGATCGGCGGCGGTCAGCGCCCCGCCGGGCCGGGCGACCACCACGGTCACCGCGGTCAGCGAGGCCCCCTGCAGCGGCGAGGCCAGCTGAGCCGCCCGCTCGCTGGGCGCGCTGGCCGGCAGGAACGAGGTGTTGTCGCTCTGCGTCACGGCCGACAGCGACGGCAGCAGCGCCATGGCCGCGACCGTGCCCGCCGCCCAGGCCAGCACGATGGCCCAGCGGAAACGGACGGCCAGCCGGCCGGCCGCGGTGAACAAGGTACCCACGAAGGCCATCGTCGCCGGCCAGGCGCCGCTTTGCGGCCCCCGCGGGCGCGTAAAGTTGCTTCGTGGCAGATCCGCACGGCTACCGGCCGGCGCCGGGTGCGATTCCCGAGTCTCCTGGGGTCTACCGGTTCCGTGACCAGCGGGGCCGGGTGATCTACGTCGGGAAGGCGAAGTCCCTCCGCCAGCGCCTGAACTCCTACTTCGCCGACTTCGCCAGCTTGCACCCGCGCACCCAGGCCATGCTGACCACCGCGGCCGGGGTGGACTGGACGGTCGTCAGCACCGAGGTCGAGGCGTTCCAGCTCGAGTACTCCTGGATCAAGGAGTACGACCCCCGGTTCAACATCAGGTACCGGGACGACAAGAGCTACCCCTACCTGGCCGTCACCATGAGCGATGAGTATCCCCGGGTCATGGTGATGCGCGGGGCCAAGCGCAAGGGCACCAGGTACTTCGGCCCGTACAGCCACGCCTGGGCCATCCGGGACACGGTGGACACGCTGCTCCGGGTGTTCCCGGTGCGGACCTGCTCCGCCGGGGTATTCAAGCGGTCCGGCCAGATCGGCCGTCCCTGCCTGCTGGGTTACATCGGCAAGTGCTCCGCGCCGTGCGTCAAGCGGATCAGCGCCGACGAGCACCGCGTGCTGGCCGAGGACTTCTGCGACTTCATGGCCGGCCAGACGGCCCGCTTCGCCTCCCGCCTGGAGGCCGAGATGAAGGCGGCGGCCCGGGTCGAGGAGTACGAGCGGGCGGCCCGGCTGCGCGATGACCTGCGGGCCCTGGAGCGCGCCATCGAGAAGCAGGCGGTGGTGTTCGGCGACGGCACCGACGCCGACGTGATCGCGCTGGCCGAGGACCAGCTCGAGGCGGCGGTCCAGGTGTTCTACGTGCGGGGCGGCCGGGTCCGCGGCCAGCGCGGCTGGGTGGTGGACAAGGTCGAGGACGTGACCAGGGCCGACCTGGTGGAGACGTTCCTGGGCCAGGTGTACGGCGACGAGCGGTCCGACGTCGAGGCGATCAACGCCGGCATGCCGCGCGAGATCCTGGTCCCCGAGCTACCGCCGGATCCGGCCACCATGACCGTGTGGCTGGCCGAACGCCGCGGCGGCCCGGTCGGCCTGCGGGTCCCGCAGCGCGGCGACAAGAAGGCGCTGATGGACACGGTGGCCCGCAACGCCGCCGAGACGCTCGCCCTGCACAAGACCCGCCGGGCCAGCGACCTGACCACCCGCAGCAAGGCGCTGAACGAGATCACCGAGGCCCTCGGCCTGGACGACGCGCCGCTGCGGATCGAGTGCTACGACGTGTCCAACCTGCAGGGCACCCACGTGGTCGCGTCGATGGTGGTGTTCGAAGACGGCCTGGCCCGCAAGAGCGAGTACCGCCGGTTCGCGATCAAGGGCCTGGACGGCACCGACGACATCTCCGCCATCCACGAGGTGATCCTGCGCCGCTTCCGCCGGTACCTGGCCGAGCGGGAGAAGACCGGCGAACTCGATACGCTGGGCGACCCCGAGGCCGAAGAACCGGCCGAGGTGACCGGAGAGAAGAAGAAGTTCGCCTACCCGCCCAACCTGGTCGTGGTCGACGGCGGGCCGCTGCAAGCCGCCGCGGCGGCCCGCGCCCTGGCCGAACTCGGCATCGATGACGTGGCGGTCTGCGGCCTGGCCAAGCGCCTGGAAGAAGTCTGGCTGCCGGGCGAGGAGTACCCGGTCATCCTGCCCCGCAGCAGCGAGGGGCTGTACCTGCTGCAGCGCGTCCGGGACGAGGCGCACCGGTTCGCCATCACCTATCACCGGCAGAAGCGGGGCAAGGCGGCCACCGCCAGCGCGCTGGACGACGTCCCGGGGCTCGGTCCGGCCCGGCGCGCCACGCTGCTCAAGGAGTTTGGCTCGGTGCGCAAGCTGCGCGCCGCCAGTCTGGAGGAGATCGCGGCCGTGTCCGGCATCGGCCCCAAGCTCGCCGCCACGATCGCCGCGGCCCTGGGCTCCAATCAGGCCATAAAGGAAGCGCATGCTGACCGCTGACCAGCAGACCGACATCGTGATCATCACCGGGCTGTCCGGCGCGGGCCGGTCCACCGCGGCCAAGGCGCTGGAAGACCTGGGCTGGTACGTGGTGGACAACCTGCCCCCGACCCTGCTGCCGACCATGGCCGACCTGGCCGCCCGGACCAGCGGGGCGGTGTCGCGGATGGCCGCGGTCATCGACTTCCGCAGCCTGGCGTTCAGCACCGATCTCAAGTCGGCGGTCAGCGAACTGGCCGCGCGCGGTGCGGCCGCGCGCATCGTGTTCCTGGAGGCCGCCGACGACACGCTGGTGCGCCGGTTCGACAGCGAGCGGCGCCCGCACCCGCTGCAAGGCAGCGGCCGGGTGACCGACGGGATCGTGGCCGAGCGGGAACTGCTGCGCGAGGTACGCGGGGACGCCAACCTGGTCCTGGACACCTCCCGGCTCAACGTCCACCAGCTCCGCGCCCGGATCAGGGACTACTTCGGCGGGACCACGGCCGGCCTGCGCCTGTCGCTCATCTCGTTCGGCTACAAATACGGCCTGCCGGTCGACGCCGACATGGTGGCGGACTGCCGGTTCCTGCCCAACCCGCACTGGATCCCCGAGCTGGCCCCGATGACCGGGCAGGACGCGCCGGTGCGGGACTACGTGCTGGCCCAGCCCGGCGCCGAGGAGTTCTTGCGCGACTACACCGACCTGCTGCGGGTGGTGCTGCCCGGCTACGAGCGCGAGGGCAAGCGGTTCGTGACCTTCGCGGTGGGCTGCACCGGCGGCAAGCACCGCAGCGTGGCCATCGCCGACGCGCTGGCCGCGCGGCTGGGCGCCACCGAGCCCGCGGCACCGGGCGGCGCCCAGGTCCAGGTCGTGCACCGGGACCTGGGCCGGGAGTGACGTTGACCGCTGTCCGGACGGTGGCCCTGGGCGGTGGCCACGGACTGGCCGCGTCCCTCGGCGCGCTGCGCCGGGTGACCGAAAACCTGACCGCCATCGTGACGGTCGCCGACGACGGCGGGTCGAGCGGGCGGCTGCGCCGCGACTACGGCGTGCTTCCCCCTGGGGACCTGCGGATGGCGCTGGCCGCGCTGTGCCGGGATGACGAATGGGGCAACACCTGGAGCCAGGTGGTCCAGCACCGGTTCACCGGATCCGCCGAGGATTCCGCTGGACTGGCCGGCCACGCGGTCGGCAATCTGCTCATCGTGGCGCTGTGGGACCTGCTGGGCGACCAGGTCGCCGGGCTGGACTGGGTTGGCCGGCTGCTCGGCACCGGCGGCCGGGTGCTGCCGATGGCCGCGGTGCCGCTCGACATCGTCGCTCAGGTCGTGGGTGCCGACCCGGCCCGGCCGGACCAGGTCACGACCGTCCGGGGCCAGGCGGAGTGCGCCATCACCCCGGGGCAGGTCCAGTCGATCACGCTGGTGCCGCCCGACCCGCCCGCGGTGCCGGAGGCGGTCCAGGCCGTGCTCGACGCCGACTGGGTGGTGTTCGGCCCCGGTTCGTGGTTCACCAGCGTGTTGCCCCATCTGCTCGTGCCTAAGCTCGCGGCCGCGCTGCACGCGACCACCGCGCGACGGCTCGTGGTGCTGAACCTGGCCCCGCAGCCGGGGGAGACGGCCGGCTTTTCCCCGCACAAGCACCTGGAAGTCCTCGCCGGGCACGCACCGGGCCTTACTGTGGACGTAGTCCTCGCGGACACCAAGGCCGCGGGAACGGGTAACCTGGCCGACCTGGAGAGGGCAGCGAGCATGCTCGGAGCCCGGCTGGTGATGGCCGACGTGGCCGCGGCCGACGGCACGCCGCGTCACGAGCCCAAGCTCCTCGCGGGGGCGTACGCGCAGATCTTCCGGGAAGCCGATCCGCTGGCCCGGCCAAGTTGGGGGGAGTGACGCCGATGGCGATGACCGGCGTGGTGAAGGACGAACTCAGCCGGGTCACGGTGATCAAGCCGTGCTGCCGTAAGGCCGAGGTCTCCACGCTGCTCAGATTCGCCGGCGGACTGCACCTGTCCGAGGGCCGGGTGGTGATCGAGGCGGAGCTGGACACGGGCGCGGCGGCCCGACGGCTGCGGGCCAGCATCACCGAGGTGTTCGGGCACCCGGCCGAGTTCCTGGTCCTGGCGCCCAGCGGCCTGCGCAAGGGCAACCGGTACCTGGTCCGGGTGGACAAGGGACAGGCCGGCGAGATCCTGGCCCGGCAGGCCGGGCTGATCGACAGCCACGGCCGCCCGGTACGCGGACTGCCCCGCCAGGTGGTGTCCGGCGCCACCTGTGACTGCGAGGCGGCCTGGCGCGGCGCCTTCCTGGCCCACGGATCGCTGACCGAGCCCGGCCGTTCGATGGCGCTGGAGATCACCTGTCCCGGCTCGGAGGCCGCGCTGGCCCTGGTCGGCGCGGCCCGGCGGCTGAAGATCCACGCCAAGGCGCGCGACGTGCGCGGCGTGGACCGCGTGGTGATCAGGGACGGTGAGGCGATCGCCGCCATGCTGACCCGGCTCGGTGCGCACCAGGCCGTGCTGGCCTGGGAAGAGCGCCGGATGCGCCGCGAGGTCCGGGCCACGGCCAACCGGCTGGCCAACTTCGACGACGCCAACCTGCGCCGCAGCGCCCGGGCCGCGGTGGCCGCCGGCGCGCGCGTGGAGCGGGCCCTGGAGATCCTGGGCCCCGACGCCCCGCAGCACCTGACCATGGCGGGTCAGCTGCGGATGGCCCACCGCCAGGCCAGCCTGGAGGAACTGGGCCAGCTGGCCGACCCGCCGCTGACCAAGGACGCCATCGCGGGCCGCATTCGCCGTCTGCTGGCCATGGCCGACCGCCGGGCCGGCGAGCAGGGCATCCCGAGTACCGAGGCGTGCCTGACCGCGGACATGCTGCCCTGACTCATCCAGATGCGGGCCTGAGCGTCGCCGGGAAGCCGGTCCAGCGCAGCTCGGGCGGCAGGTGCCCGGCGTCGTTGAAGCTGATCAACGCGGCGGGTGATCCGGCTGGGTAGCCGACGATGCTCAGCGCGCAGTTCATCTGGTTCAGCCCGATCCAGCGCCACGACGGCGCGTCCAGGGCCTGGCTGACCAGCCAGCCGATGAGCAGGTTGTGGGTCACGACCAGCTCGTAGGTGTCGTCCGGCCCGGCTCCCGCCCGTCCGAACCGATCCAGCGCGGCGGTGGCCAGCTTCGGGCCGGCTTCACGTTCTGCTGCGGAGAACCCGTCGAGCAGGCGGGCCACCGCGGGCGGCGTCCGGTTCGGGTCGGGTACCGACGGCAGGTAGTCCCCGGCCAGGTCGCAGGCCGAGACCGGGACGCCGGGCAGGCAGGCCGCGATCAGGGCCGCGCTCTGGGCGGCCCGGGGCAACGGCCCGTGATAGAGGGCGGAGAACGGCGTTTCCCGCAGCCGTTGTCCGGTCAGCTGAGCCTGCCGGACTCCCGCCTCGCTGAGCGGGCCGTCATGGGGGTCCGCCTGGCCGTGCCGTACCAGGTACAGGAAGCGAGTCACCGGTCGTCTCCGTCTGTTCGTTAGCCGCTGCGACATGCCCACTATCGCTGATCCGGGCGATCACCGCTGCGGCCAGGGCCAGGAACGCGAGCGTGGTCAGGCCCACGCGCAGGCCGAACTCGCTGGCCAGAAAGCCGATCGCGGGCGGCCCGAGCAGGAATCCGCTGTACCCGAGCATCGAGGTCAGCGCCACTCCGTCCGATCCGGCCAGCAGGCCGGCCCGCGAGATGGCCGCGGGGAACAAGTTGGCCAGCCCGAGCCCGGTGGCCGCGAACCCGACCAGGGCCAGCCATACATCCGGAGCCAGGGCGGCCGCCAGCATGCCCGCGCTGGCGGTCAGGCCGCCCATGGCCAGCACCCGAGCGCGGCCCAGCCGTTCCAGCAGGGCCGCGCCCGAGAGTCGGCCCGTGGCCTCGGCTAGCGCGAAGGCCGCGTAGCCGGCGGCGGCCAGGCCCGCGCTGACCTTGAGGTCCTGCCGCAGGTGCAGCGCCCCCCAGTCGCCGATGGCCCCCTCGTCGTAGGCGGCACACAGCGCGATCAGGCCGAACAGCCCCACCACCCGGCTGGTCTCCAGCATCCGGCGCCAGGCGGGCACCGCCTGGGGCTCCGCGGACCGGACCGACGCGGGCGGCGGCGGGCCGACTGAGGTCAGCAGCGTGCGGGCGGCCAGGCTGGCGATGACCAGGCCGGCCAGCGCGACCAGCAGCAGGTGCCGTACCGGAGACAGGTGCGGCGCGAGCAGGCCGCCCAGGGCCGCCCCGGCCAAGCCCCCGAAGCTCCACGCAGCGTGGAAGTAGGGCATGACCGGCCGGCGCAGCGCGGCCACCAGGTCCACGGCGATGCTGTTCATGGCCACGTTGAGGCAGCCGTAGGCGGCCCCGAAGACCAAGAGCGCGAGGCCCAGCGCGACCGCCGAACGGGCCAGCGCGGGCAGCACCAGCGTCACCGACAACGCGGCACAGGAGATCACCGTCACCCGCTGGCTGCCGAACCGGCGGCACAGCGTGCCGGCGACCAGCATGGTGGCCACCGCCCCGGCCGACAGGCCCAGCAGCGCGAGCCCCAGAGCCGCGGCCGAGGCGCCGGTCTGCTGCTTGATCGCCGGCACCCGGACGGCCCAGCTGGCGAAGACAAAGCCGTGGGCCGCGAACACCGCGCACAAGGCGACCCGGGCCCCGAGCAGGCGAGCCGGATCTTCGGGCTCGCGACGTGTCCTGGACCGGAAGTGCTGGACTTTGTTTACCAGAGACACAAAATAAGGGTATGCACGTGAGCGAGGCAGCGGCAAGGTCACCGGGCGGCTCCCGGGGCCGCACCCAGCTCGGCCCGGCTCTGACGCTCATCCACGGCGGCCGGGCCCCCACCCGCGCCGCGCTGGGCGCGGAACTGGGCGTCACCCGGGCTACGGCCGGCGCGGTGGCCGCCGAACTCCAGGCCCTGGGGCTCATTCAGGTGGACACCGCGCCGGGCGGTGGAACCCTCGGGCGTCCCTCGCACCGGCTCTCGATCGAACCGGAGGGCCCGGTTGCGCTGGCGGCCCAGGTTCACCCCGATGGCTTCCAGGTCGCGCTGATCGATCTGGGCGGCCGGATCGTCGCGGCCGCCGACCAGAACCTGGCCCTGGCCGACGACCCCGAGTCGGCCCTGGCCCTAGTGGCCGAGGCCAGCGCGCGGCTGCTGCGGCTGGCCGGACCCCGATCCCGCATCTGCGTCGGCGCCGGCCTGGCCGTCCCCTCCGCCGTGGCCGAACCACGGGGTATCGCGGTCAGCCCGCTCTACCTCGGCTGGCCGGCCAGCACCCCGGTCCGGGACATCTTCGCCGACCAGGTCAGGCGGGCCGGGATCAGCGGACCCGGCGGCACCGCGTGTGCCTGCTCGGCGGCCAACGACATCAACCTGGCCGCCCTGGCCGAGCACCGGCACGGCGCCGGCCGCGACGCCGGGCACCTGCTGGTCGTAGCGACCGGCCACCGCGGCGTGGGCGGCGCGCTCGTCCTCGGGGGCGCTCTGTACACCGGCAGCACCGGCCTGGGCATGGAAGTCGGGCACGTCAGCGTCGATCCGCACGGCCGCCCGTGCCGGTGCGGCAGCCGAGGCTGCCTCGACGTGGAGACCGACGCGCTGAGCTTCCTGGATGCCGCGGGCCGCACGCCGGGATCCGGGACGCCGGTCGTCGAGCAGGCCGCCGCCGTGCTGCGCCGGGAGTACGCCTCGGACCGCGCCGTGCGGGACGCCGCCGCCCTGATCATCGAGCGGCTCAGCGTGGGCCTGGCCGACTTGATCAACGTGCTCAACCCGGACCGGATCCTGCTCGGCGGGCTGCACGGTGACCTACTGGCGGCGGACCCCGAGCGGCTGCGAGCCGCGGTCGCCGAACGCAGCCCGTGGGGCCGCGGCAGCAGCGTCCCGGTGCTCGGCTGCGCCCTGGAGGCCGGCAGCCTGATCGGGGCGGCGGAACTAGCCTGGCAGCCCGTCCTGGACGACCCGACGATTCTCGCTGCGTAACCGCTCCGGCTGCCGCTCCGGGCGCTGTTCCGCCAGGCGCGCGGTCAGGTAGGCGCGCTCGGCCGCGTTCGCGGTCAGGCCCAGCGCCTGGGCGTAGGCCCGGGCGGCCTCCTGCGGCCGGTTCAGCCGCCGCAGCAGGTCGGCGCGGATCGCGTGGTACAGGTAGTACCGCTCCAGGTCGAGCTCTTCGACCAGGGCGAGCGCCGCCGCCGGGCCGTGTATCTCGGCCACCGCGACGGCGCGGTTGAGGGCCACCACCGGACCTGGTGCGACCACCAGGAGCTGGTCGTACAACTGCAGGATCTGGCCCCAGTCGGTCGCCGCGGCGGTCGACGCGTCGCTGTGCACGGCGCTGACCGCCGCCTGGATCTGATACGGGCCCGGCCGGCCGCGGCGCAGGCAGCGCCGGACCAGATCCTGGCCCTCGGCGATGAGCTCGCGGTCCCACCGGGTCCGGTCCTGGTCGGCGAGCAGCACCAAGGTGCCGTCCGGACCGGTGCGCGCCGCCCGGCGGGACTCGGTGAGCAGCATCAGCGCGAGCAGACCCAGCGCCTCGGGTTCGTCGGGCATGAGCTCGACCAGCAGCCGCCCGAGCCTGATCGCCTCGGTGCACAGATCGCCGCGGGCCAGCCGGTCTCCCGAAGTCGCGGTGTGCCCCTCGTTGAAGATCAGGTAGACCACGGCGAGCAACGCCGCCAGCCGTGCGGGCAGGTCGGCCTCGGCCGGGACGCGGTAGGGGATCCCCGCGTCCCGGATCTTGCCCTTGGCCCGGACCAGGCGCTGGGCCATGGTCGGCTCCGGCACCAGGAACGCGTGCGCGATCTCGGCCGTGGTGAGCCCGCCCAGCAGCCGGAGCGTCAGCGCCACCTGGGCGGCGGTGCCCAGCGCCGGATGGCAGCAGGTGAACATGAGCCGCAGCCGGTCATCGCGCACCGGGCCCTCCTCGTGATCCGGCTCGTGGCCCGCATGCAACAGCGCGGCCTGGGCGTGCTTGTCCGCCCGGGCCGCCTCGCGCCGCAGGCGGTCGATGGCCCGGTTGCGTGCGGTGGTGATGATCCAGCCGGCCGGGCTGGGCGGCAGCCCGGACCCGGGCCAGCGCCGCGCCGCCTCGGCGAAGGCATCCTGGACCGCGTCTTCGGCCGTGTCGATGTCGCCGAACACGCGGGTCAGGACGGCGACCGCCCGGCCGTATTCCTCGCGGAAGACCCGCTCGATATCGGCGGGCGCGAGCCCGGGCGTGCTCAGTCCGCGGCCTCTTCCTGGAGTGGCCGCACCTCGACCGGGACCATACACGCGCGGGTGGCCTTGCGGCCCCACTCCAGCGCCGAGTCCAGGTCGGGGGCCTTGATCACCCAGAAACCGCCAATGTGCTCTTTGCCCTCGGCGAACGGGCCGTCGGTGACCAGGAAACCTTCTCCGTCGGTCCGGACCACGGTCGCCGTGCTGGACGGGTGCAGTCCGCCAGCGAAAACCCAGGCCCCGGACTGCTGGAGCTCGGTGTTCAGCGCGTCGACGTCCGCCATGATCTTCTCGGCGGCCTGGGGCTCGGGAAGGCTGTCCTCGGCGTGGTACACGCTGAGCAGGTACTGCTTCATCTGGTCTCTCCTCGGTTCGACGCTCGCTCGTGCCAGCGTCTCACCTCCATACGAACGCCACCCCCACGAATCGACATCGCCTCCCAGACGAACGGCGGCCCCACGAATCGACATCGCCTCCCAGACCAACGGCCGCCCCACGAATCGACATCGCCTCCCAGACCAACGGCCGCCCCACGAATGGACATCACCTCCCACACGGACGCCAGCCGTACGAATCGACCTCACCCGGCGCACGCACCACGGTTCGTTCGGGAAATGATCTTGTCTTTTTTGATATGGTCTAGACCTCGGGAGTCTGCGCACCGTCTGCCCGGTACCGGGGCCCAGACAGGCTCCGCGCGGTCGCCTTCCCGGTCACCCCCGCAGGCGGCGTCCGATATTCTCTGAGCGCTGGCGATCACGGGGATCGACGAGGAGATTTAGTACTGTGACCATTCGCGTGGGTATCAATGGTTTCGGCCGCATCGGCCGTAACTTCTGGCGGGCTGCCACCGCCGAGGACGGCGACCGCGGCATCGAGATCGTCGCCGCGAACGACCTCGGCGACGTCGCCACGATGGCGCACCTGCTCAAGTACGACAGCGTGCTCGGCACCCTGCCGTACGACGTGTCGGTGTCCGGCGACACCATCCAGGTCGGCGCCAAGTCGATCAAGATCCTGGCCGAGCGCGACCCGGCCAACCTCCCGTGGGCCGACCTCGGCGTGGACGTGGTGCTCGAGTCCACCGGCCGGTTCACCACCGGCCCCACGGCGCGGGCGCACATCGAGGCAGGCGCGAAGAAGGTCATCATCTCCGCGCCGGCCAAGGAAGAAGACGTCACGATCGTGATGGGGGTCAACGACGACAAGTACGACCCCGAAGCTCACACGATCATCTCTAACGCCTCCTGCACCACGAACTGCGTCGCGCCGATGGCCAAGGTGCTGCTCGACAACTTCGGCATCGTCAAGGGCCTGATGACCACCGTGCACGCCTACACGCAGGACCAGAACCTGCAAGACGGCCCGCACAAGGACCTGCGCCGGGCTCGCGCCGCAGCGCTCAACATCGTCCCGACCTCCACCGGTGCGGCCAAGGCCACCAGCCTGGTCATCCCGGAGCTCAAGGGCAAGCTCGACGGCTACTCGCTGCGCGTCCCCGTGCCCGACGGCTCGATCACCGACCTGGTCGTGGAACTGAGCCGCGAGGTCACCAAGGACGAGGTCAACGCCGCGTTCCGGGCCGCCGCCGAAGGCGCCCTCAAGGGCATCCTCTACTACACCGAGGACCCGATCGTCTCCACCGACATCGTCGGCTCGCCTGCCTCATGCACGTTCGACGCGTCGATCACCATGGCCTACGGCAACCAGGTGAAGGTCTTCGGCTGGTACGACAACGAGTGGGGCTACTCCAGCCGGCTCGTCGACCTGACCGTGCTCGTCGCCTCCCGGCTGCGGTAATGCGATCCGTCGATGACCTGGAGGTCCTCGGCCGCCGCGTGCTGCTGCGTTCGGACCTGAATGTCCCGCTGGATCTGACCGGCACCGGCGAGATCACCGACGACGGCCGGATCCGGGCCAGCCTGCCGGTGATCAGCAAGCTGTCCGACCGAGGCGCGCGGGTCATCATCCTCGCGCACCTCGGCCGCCCGAAGGGTTCCTCGTTCGACGAAGCGGCGGCCGGCGGGCCGTCGCTGCGGCCGGTGGCCGAGCGGCTGGCCGAACTGCTCGGCCTGCCGGTGGCCTTCGCCAGCGACGTGGTCGGTGAGTCAGCAGAAAAGACCGTGTTCAGCCTGGGCGACGAGGACGTCGCGGTCCTGGAGAACGTACGCTTCGAGCCCCCCGAGACCAGCAAGGACGACGCTATCCGCGGCGAGTTCGCGCAGCGGCTGGCCCGCTTCGGCGAACTGTACGTGGACGACGCGTTCGGCGCCGTGCACCGCAAGCACGCCTCGGTCTACGACCTGCCCGCGCTGCTCCCGCACGCCGCAGGTGACCTGGTCCGCGACGAGGTATCAGTGCTGCGCCAGCTCACCAGCGACCCGGCGCGCCCGTTCGTGGTGGTGCTGGGCGGCAAGAAGCCGTCGGACAAACTCGCCGTGATCGGGAACCTACTGCACCTGGCCGACCGTATCTTGATCGGTGGCGGCATGGGATACACGTTCCTGGCCGCGCAAGGCTACGAGGTGGGTAACTCAGTGCTCGAGGCGGACCAGATCTCCGCGGTCCGGGCCGTGATGGAGGAGGCCGAGCGGCGCGGCGTGGAGCTCGTCCTGCCCGTCGACCTGGTGGCGGCCACGCACTTTGCCCCCGATGCCGAGCATTCCGTGGTGCCGGTGACCGACTTCCCGGCCGGCCGGGAGGGCGTGGACGCGGGCCCGCAGACCCGGGCCCTGTTCGCGGAGAAGCTGGCCGACGCCAAGACGGTGTTCTGGAACGGGCCGGTCGGGGTGTTCGAGTTTCCCGCCTTCGCTGATGGCACCCGCGCGGTGGCCGAGGCGATCGCCCGCGTAGACGGGCTGACCGTGGTGGGCGGCGGCGACTCGGCCGCGGCGATCCGCGCCCTCGGCCTGGACGAAGGCGAGTTCGGGCACATCTCGACCGGCGGCGGCGCCAGCCTGGAGTACCTGGAGGGCAAGACCCTGCCCGGGCTCACCGTCCTCGAGGACGGTTCGTGAGTTCCCGGCCTCGCCCGGCCGGGAGCAAGCTCCCGCTGATGGCGGGCAACTGGAAGATGCACGAGAACCACCTCGAGGCCATCGCGCTGGTGCAGAAGCTGGCCTTCACGCTGAGCGCGAAGGACTTCGAGTTCGTCGAGGTGGCGGTGCTTCCGCCGTTCACCGCTCTGCGCAGCGTGCAGACGCTGATCGACGGGGACAAGCTGCGTATCACCTACGGCGCGCAGGACCTGTCTCCGTACGACTCCGGCGCCTACACCGGTGACATCTCCGGGCCCATGCTGGCCAAGCTGGGTTGCCACTATGTGCTCGCCGGGCATTCGGAGCGTCGGCAGTACCACCACGAGACCAACGAGGTGGTCAACGCCAAGGTGCAGGCCGCGCTGCGGGCCGGGCTGACGCCGATCTTGTGCCTAGGGGAGTCCCTCGAAATCCGCCAGTCGGGACACCAGATCGGGCACTGCACGGAGCAGCTCGACGAGTCGCTGGGCAAGATCTCGGCCGAGGCGGTGGCCGGGATGGTGATCGCCTACGAGCCGGTCTGGGCCATCGGCACCGGTGAAGTGGCCAGTCCGGCGGACGCGCAGCAGATGACCTCGGCAATTAGGTCCCGGATTTCGGAGCTTCATGACGCCGAGACAGCCGCAAGTGTGCGTATCCTGTATGGCGGGTCCGTTAAGCCCGGCAACGTCGCGCCCATCATGGCGCAACCGGACGTCGACGGCGCCCTGGTCGGAGGCGCCAGCCTCGACGCCGGGCAGTTCGCACAGATCTGCAGGTATCGTGAGCTGGCAGCATAGGTCTTCCTCGGCAGGAGTTGGATAACTCAGATGATCATCGGTCTTTCCGTTATCCTGATCATCACGAGTGTCGTGATGGTCATGCTCGTCCTGCTGCACAAGGGCAAGGGCGGGGGCCTGTCCGACCTGTTCGGCGGCGGGGTGTCCTCAACCCTGGGCTCCTCCTCCGTCGTCGAGCGGAACCTGGACCGGATCACCATCTTCTTCGGAGTCCTGTGGTTCGTGGACATCATTGTTCTCGGCTGGCTGGTCAATCACTGAACGCGTACGTCTTCCCGCACCGAAGTTCTGGGTTGTATAGCTCTATGGTCTTCAAGGGGTGATCTGTGAGTAGTGGCAACGCCATTCGCGGCAGCAGGGTCGGCGCGGGGCCGATGGGAGAGGCCGAGCGCGGAGAATCCGCGCCCCGGGTCTGGGTGTCATTCTGGTGCGCCAACAAGCACGAGACGCGGCCTTCGTTCGCGACCGATGCCGCCATACCCGAGACCTGGGAGTGCCCCCGGTGCGGCAACCCGGCCGGCCAGAACGAGCAGAGCCCGCCCGCTCCGCCCCGGGTCGAGCCCTACAAGACCCACCTCGCCTACGTCAAGGAACGCCGCAGCGACTCCGACGGCGAAGCCATCCTGGCCGAAGCCCTAGCCCGCCTCCGCGGCGCCTCCGCCTGACCCGCGGCTTCCGTCTGACCGGCGGCTTCCGCCTGACCCGCGGCTGCCGTCTGACCCGCGGCTGCCGCCCGCCAGCTGCGCGCCCTTGGCCCAGCCCGCGCCGTCCCGCTCCCGGACTACCCGAAGCGTCCCGTAATCCCGTTCCCGGGCGCCCCAGGCCGTCCGACGGGCCCGGGTTCCAAATGAAACCCGGGGTTCATCTTGCTCTAGCGAGATGAACCCCGGGTTTGATCTCGTTCCGAGAGGGCGACACGCGGGTCAGCGTCGGGCACGGTGGCTACCGAGATGGTACGGATGGGGACCGGGGGACGGAAGCTTGGGACGGCGAGCGCTGACCTGATCGCAGTGACTACCTCAGCGCGCCGCGTGCGAATCTGCCGTGGGGTGAAGTGCAGGACGTTGATACCAAGAGCTCGCATCCGCGTGTCGCGGGCCAGAGTACGTTCGTGATCCTCGGGTGACAGATGGTACTCATTGGAGTCCACCTCGGCCGCGACGCCTGCATGCCGCCACCACGCGTCAGGACTCGCTAGGAACTCGTCGGCGACGTAGAGTCGCGGGTTGAACTCAGGTATCGGAAGCTTTGCTCGCTTGATGAGGTCATGAAGATCAGCTTCCGGATTGGACCTGGTCCCGGTGTAAACGTCTGCCACAGCGATACGCAGCAGGGCTGAGCCCTGGACCGGTCCGTCCTCGAGCTCGGCGGCGAGCAGCGCAGGGGTGCACTTTCCCTGCTGAACGACGGCAGCGACTAGGGCGCGGACATCGGCCAGCCTGGACACAGTCCGAGCGGTGTCGCCGACCGCTCGGGCTACCGGCGCGATCCGCCGCAGCCCGACGGCGTGAACGTCATCGGGCATCCTCGCAGTGGCCCGGATCCGCACGAACCCGGCGCTCTTGCGCTGTTTCGATTCCGGGATCAACACATCGATCATGTTGGAATACGGTGCCCGTATGCCCCACCAACGCAGCGCGGCGGTTCCGGTGAGAGCGCTCTCGGGGCCCGCGTACAGCAGCGCCGCGATCTCCCGCTGTTCACTGGTTGGCGGACCGGTTACGCTCAGGTACACCCCTGGCAGTAGGCGCTGCCAGGGTCCGGCCGCGCGGAGCCGGTGTGCGAGCGCATTGTTCGTCATGCCGCTTGCCATGGCCTGACTTCGGCTGATGACTTGATACTGCCGCGCCAGGATGGCATTCAGCGCCGCGCGGTCGAACTCGCTGGAACGGGGCATGCTCGGAGCCTGACACCAGCCACCGACATTCTTGGTAGCTGCCCAGTCGCTCAGGGTGCTCGAAGTGTTCACCCTCGGGCAGGATGCGGCCCGGCTAGGAAGATGAACCCCGGGGTTCATCGTGTTCTAGCCAGATGGACCCCGGGGTTCATCCCCTCGGGGTGTCGGCTGGTGGGGCGGCGGGGCGGCGCGGGGCGGCGCGGGGCGGGGCGGCGCGGGGCCGGAGGCTAGAGGCCCTCGTTGATGAGGCGGCCGGCTTGCTCGAACTTGGCGGGCTTGCGGTTCTTGAAGTAGAAGGCCACGCCCACGCCGACCACCACGACCACGGCGTCGATCGGGCCGAGGATGTTCGCGTACCCGTAGCCGCCGCCGAGGAAGCTGATGTTGGTGAACAGCAGGTACACCACGTAGGCCTGGGAGATGAAGGCCAGCAGGGGAGCCAGCCTGGTCCGCCACCAGTGCACTTCGTCCCGGTGGTAGCGCTCGTAGTAGATCAGGACGGCGAGCGAGACCACGGCTTGCACGGACAAGATGATGATCACGCCCATGACCGCCATCAGGCCGTACAGCTGCAGGTAGGCCTGGGAGTTGGGGTTGTCGCTGCCGGTGAAGATGGCGAACAGGCCGATGATGACGGCGGCGATGACCGTCTGGGTGAGCGACGCGATGTGCGGGCTCTTCCACCGGGGATGGGTCCGGCCGAGCGCGCGCGGGGCCAGGCCCTCGCGGCCGAGCGAGTACATGTAGCGCGCGGTGGTGTTGTGGAAGGCCATGCCGCAGGCGAACGAGCCGGTGATGATCAGGTAGCTCATCACCGAGGACACCCAGTGCCCGGCGTACTGGGTGGCCGGGGTCAGGAAGTAGTCGGCCGCATTGCTTTGCGAGGCGGCGATCGCGGCGTGCGTGGTCGGGTAACCGGCCAGCGAGGCCCAGGACGTTATCGTGTAGAACACGCCCAGCCCGATCACCGAGATATACAGCGCGCGGGGGACGTTCCGCTTGGGGTCGCGGGACTCCTCGCCGTAGTTCGGCGCCATCTCGAAGCCGACCCAGGACCAGAACGCGAAGAACAAGCCGATGCCAATGGCGCCCGCCGCGAGCTTGCCCTGCGCCGGGAAGCCCTTGAACGCGTTCACGGGGTTCAGCGGGGCTCCGGTCACGTGCCCCTTGGCGAACAGGTAGCCGTCGAAGATGAGCAGGATCACGATCTCGCTGATCAGTCCCACCGCCAGCACCCAGCTGGAGATGCGGACGTCGAAGTAGGTCAGGCACGCGATGATCGCGACCATGCCCAGAGCCAGCCAGGGCCACGCGATGTTCACCCCGTAGGCGTTCAGCTTCAGGCTGAGGAAGTAGGCGAAGCCGCCGGCCAGCGACGCCTCGAACACCGAGTAGGCGACCACCGAAGCGTAGCCGGTGCCGATGCCGATCTCGCGGCCCAGCCCGTGGCTGATGTAGGAGTAGAAGCCCCCGGCGGTGGTCTTCTTCTTGGCCATTGCCACGTAGCCCACCGCGAAGACCACCAGCACGATGGCGGCGAAGATGAAGGCGGCCGGCGCTCCGACGCCCTGGCCGTAGCCGACCATGATCGGGACGTTGAACAGCATGGCCGAGATCGGTGCCGATCCGGTCACGGTCAGGAACAGCACGCCGCCGAGCCCGATGGCGCCCTTGCGGAGTTTGGCTACGTCCGCACGCTGCGAGACGTCATAGTCCTCGGCTTTCGCCGCGGCGGCCTGGGGATCTTGGGTCTGGGCCATGGTCTACCTCCGGCGCATTTGCGGGGAGCGTAGCAGTCTTCCGGATTCATGATCAAGAGTTCCGGTTGAGTTAATCTGCTCGAAACACAACCGCTTGACAGCAATCGGTCTGTTCGATACTTATTTGGTTGAGCCGAACAGGGGCATGTGGTTGTCCGGCGCCGCTGGTCTTCGACTAGCACTGGAGGTGACCGTGGCCGAGGAACTGATCGCCTTCGCTTCCAAGCAGGACATGCTGGCGAAGTCCAAGCAGTTCTGGAACCCGGACAAGACCCAGTTCTGGATCGACTCCGGGGTACCGCTGGTCATCGACCGGCGGGAGGGCTACTTCATCTACGACGTCGAGGGCAAGCGGCTCATCGACGTCCACCTCAACGGCGGCACGTACAACCTGGGCCACCGCAACCCCGAAGTGACCGCCGCGGTAACCGCGGCCATGCAGCGCTTCGACATCGGCAACCACCATTTCCCCTCGCTGGCCCGCACCGCGCTGGCCGAAGCGCTGATCGGCACCGCACCAGAAGGCCTAGCCAAGGTCATGTACGGCAGCGGCGGGGGAGAGGCGATCGACATCGCGCTGAAGAGCGCGCGGCACGCGACCAAGAAGCGCGGCATCGTCTCGGTGGCCAAGGCCTACCACGGGCACACCGGCCTGGCCGTGGCCACCGGGGACGAACGGTTCGCCAACCTGTTCCTGGCCGATCAGCCCGATGACTTCACCCACGTGCCGTTCAATGACCTAACGACCATGGAGGCGGCGCTGCGCGGCCGCGACGTGGCGGCGGTGATCATGGAGACGATCCCGGCCACCTACGGCTTCCCGCTGCCCGCGCCCGGCTACCTGGCCGCTGTGAAAAAGCTCTGTGAACGCTACGAGGCGTTGTACATCGCCGATGAGGTGCAGACCGGGCTGATGCGCACCGGGGAGCTGTGGGCGATCAGCAAGCACGGCGTCAACCCGGACATCCTGGTCTCGGGCAAGGGCATCTCCGGCGGTATGTACCCGGTCAGCGTGGTCCTGGCCACCGAGGCCGCCGCGGGGTGGCTGACCGAGGACGGCTTCGCGCACATGTCCACCTTCGGCGGCGCCGAGCTTGGCTGCGTCGCGGCGCTGAAGACGCTGGAGATCACCTGCCGGCCGGAGGTGCGGTCGATGGTGCACTACATCGCCGCGCTGTTCACCGAGGGACTGGGCAAGATCCAGGCCACCTACCCGGACTGGTTCACCGGCATCCGGCAGGACGGGCTGGTCATGGGGCTGGAGTTCGGGCATCCGCAGGGCGCCAAGTTCGTCATGAAGCGGCTGTACGAGAACGGGGTGTGGGCCATCTTCTCGACCCTGGATCCGCACGTGCTGCAGTACAAGCCGGGCATCCTGCTCACCCCGGCGCTGAGCGAGGAACTCCTGGAACGGACCGAGGTGGCCATCGGCAAGGCCCGCGATGATGCCGCTAAGGGGGGCCAGCGATGACCGAGGCGCCCATCAACGTCAGCGAACTGCTCACCGATCCGGCGGGTGTGCCGCGGGCGCGGGCCATGTTGCAGCGCGCCGAGTGGGCCGCGCGCGCCTACGCCCGGTACGACAAGAACTCGGTCGACGCGATTGTCCGGGCCGCGGCCGCGGCCGGCGCGGCCAAGGCCCGCGAGTACGCGGAATGGGCCGTGCGCGAGACCGGGTTCGGCGTGGCCGAGCACAAGGTGGTCAAGAACCTCGCGTGCAGCACCGGCATCGCCGACTACTACGCGGACCACGACTACGTCACCCCGCGCCTGGATCCCGAGGCCAAGATCGTCGAGATCCCCCGGCCGGCCGGGGTGGTGCTGGCGCTGACCCCGTCGACCAACCCGGTCGCCACGGTGTTCTTCAAGTGCCTGCTGGCGCTGATGACCCGCAGCGTGGTCGTGGTCAGCCCGCACCCGATGGCCAAGGAATGCTGCGCCGACGCCGCTCGCACGCTGGCCGCCGCGGCGGTAGCAGCTGGCGCCCCGGATGGCGTCATTCAGGTGGTGGACGAGCCGTCGGTGCCGCTGATCGACGCGCTGATGACCGACGAGCGGACCAGCGTCATCGTGGCCACCGGCGGCGTGCCGGTCGTCCGGGCCGCCTACAGCTCGGGCAATCCGGCCATCGGCGTGGGACCGGGCAACGTGCCGGTGCTGGTGGACGCGACCGCCGACCTAGCCCAGGCGGCCCGCCGGATCGCGGACAGCAAGAGCTTCGACAACTCGATCTTGTGCACCAACGAATCGGTGCTGATCGTCGAGGAGCAGGCCGCCACCCCGCTGCTGCGCCAGCTCAAGCGGGCCGGCGCCTTCCTGCTCGAGCCAGCGCAGCGCGACGCCCTGGCCAAGCTACTGTTCCCCGGCGGCCGGTTCGACATCCGCTTCGTCGGCCAAGACGCGACCTGGATCGCCGCCCAGGCGGGCGTCCGGGTCCCGGCCAGCACCCGGATCCTGCTCGCCCCGTTCGACCTGGTCGTGCCGGAGGAGCCGCTGGCCCACGAGAAGCTCTGCCCGGTGCTGGGGCTGGTCCGGGTGCCAACGGCCCGGCGCGGGATCGAGGCGGCGCGGGCCGTGCTGCGGCTGTCCGGCCGCGGCCACTCCGCGGCCATCCACAGCACCGACCCGCGCGTGATCATGGAGTACGGCGCGGCGGTCGAGGTGCTGCGGGTCGCGGTCAACGTGGGCAACAGCCTGGGCAGCGCGGGCCTGGAGACCAACCTGGCGCCCACCATGACCATCGGCACCGGCTTCTTCGGCCGGTCCTCGGTGGCCGAGAACCTGCACCCCAGCCACCTGGTGCAGTGGACCCGGCTGGCCTACAACGCCGACCGGTCCGAGCCGTTCGGGGACTTCACCGGGCTGATCCCGTGGCAGGCGCCCGCCGGTCCGGTTCCGGCCTACCCGGTCGCGTCCAACCAGCGCGAGGTCCGCACGGGCGCGCAAACAACAGGGCCGAACGCAGGCACCACGGTCCGTTCGGAAGAAATTAAATGGCAGCCAGACGCGGCGGCCCTGAGGGAAGAGATCCGGCGGATGGTCATCGAAGAGCTCTCCCAGTTGGTGCGGCGGTAAGCCATGGCCGAACTGCGTTCGTTCATCTTCCTGTCCCGGCTGCAGCCACAGACCATGTGCTACCTGGGCACCTGGATCCGCGGGTCGCTGCCCCGCAGCCACGTCGCGGCGCAGGTCATCGAGATCGCGCCCGGGCTGGACATCGAGCCGCTCACCGACGTGGCGGTCAAGCACGCGGACGTCCGGGCCGGGATCTTGGTCGTGGAGCGGCAGTTCGGCTACCTGGAAATTCACGGTGGCACCGACGAGGTGCAGGCGGCGGCGTCGGCGGTGCTGGGCGCGCTGGGCGCGACGGCGCGGGACGCCAGACGGCCGGAGATCCTGGCCTCCAAGATCATCACCATGCTCGATCCGCAGCAGGCGTTCCTGGTCAACCGGAACAAGATCGGCTCGATGGCGCTGGCCGGGGAGTCGCTGTTCGTGCTGGAGATGCACCCCGCCTCGTACGCCATCCTGGCCGCCAACCAGGCCGAGAAAGCGGCCCGGATCAAGCTGGTCGACTACCGGATGATTGGCGCCACGGGCCGGCTGTACCTGGCCGGCTCCGAAGCGGACGTGCGGCAGGCGGCCGACGCCGCGGAAGACGCGCTACGGGGCCTGATGTGAACGACGAACTGCGCGAGCTCATCCGTGAGGTCATCCGCGATGTGCTGCCTAAAGGTCTACCAGCCGTAGAAATGGTTAACCTTTCTACGGATGAGGACCTGGCCGCCTTCGTGACCAGGCTGCTGGACCTAGACCCGGAGGCCAGGGAGGACCTGCGCGCGGGCCGTAAACGGTTCCGCCTCGCCGTACCACATCACCCGCAGACCCCATCGGTCACAACTCTCGCGCCCATTGAGGCCAATGGGGCATCCGGGTCCAATGGTCTAACGGCTGTAAATGGTTCGGCAGGCACGCCGGTCCGGCGGATCGAGCGCGGCGCGGTGACCGAGAAGGTGGTCCGGGACGCGGCGCAGGTCGGCGAACGGCTGGTCCTCGGCCCCGGGGCCGTACTCACCCCGCTGGCCAGGGACCGGGCCCGGGCCAGCGGCGTCGAGATCTCCAAGGAGCGCTGATGCTGACCGCGACGGTGATCGGAAGCGTGTGGGCGACCCGCCGGCTGGCCGGCTTGCCCGCCGGGGCCTTCCTCGAAGTGCAGGCCGAAGGAAGCGGCCAGCGGCTGATCGCGTTCGACGTGCTCGGCAGCGGCGTGGGCGAGCGGGTCCTGGTCGCCCAGGGCTCGGTCGCGGCCGCGTGGTTTCCCGGTCAGCCGCCGCCCGTCGACGCGCTGATCATCGGCTCTATCGACCCGCAGCCCGCCGAAGGCCGCGGCGGCGATGCGGCGCCCAGCACCCAAGCACGAGTGAGTAGAAAGGGAGTCAGTGATGGCGGATAACGCGATCGGATTGATCGAGACCAAGGGCTACGTGGCCGCGCTGGCCGCGGCCGACGCGATGGTCAAGGCCGCGAACGTCTCCATCGTCGGCCGTGAGCAGGTCGGCGACGGACTGGTCTCGGTGACGATCGTCGGGGACGTCGGCGCGGTCAAGGCGGCCACCGAGGCCGGGGCCGAGACGGCGACCAGTATCGGCGAACTCGTCTCGGTGCACGTCATACCGCGGCCGCATCCGGAGCTGGCCCGCCACTTCAAGATCAGCGGTGACTAACGGCCAAGCTCCTGAGCTGCGGGTCTACCTCCTGGTCCAGGACCTGCAGGCGCAGTTCGCCGCGTACCTGGGCACCCCGACCCGGGCCCGCGGCTACCCGCCCTTCGCCGGCCAGCACGCGCTCATCGTCGAGGTGGCCCCGGCGCTGGCCATCGAGCGGGTCACCGACCTCGCGCTGCGCGCCGTACCCGGCATCGAGCCGGGGATCTTGTTCGTGGAGCGCCAGTTCGGCGTGCTCGAGGTGCACGGCGCGGATCTGGCGGACGTGCGGCGGGCCGGGCAGGCCATCCTCGACGGGCTGGGCGCCGACGAGAAGGACCAGCTCCGGCCGCGGATCCTGTTCTCCGACGTGATCGAGGACGTAACCGACGCGCACGCGGTGATCATCAACCGGAACCGGTCCGGCTCGATGATCATCCCGGGCGATACGCTGGGCGTCAGCGAGGTCACTCCTGCCCTGTTCGCGGCGGTCGCGGCCAACGAGGCCGAGCGGGCTGCGCCGGGCGTGACCCTGGTCGACGTGTCGATGATCGGCGCTGCGGGGCGGATCTACCTGGCCGGTCCCAGCGCCGACGTCCGGCGCGCCCAGGCCGAGATCACCGAGGTGCTATCTGCCGTGGCAGGCCGGGAGCAGTAGCGATGAGCGAGCACGACCTGTCCGCGGGCGGGGACGTCATGGACCGGGTGGCGGCGTGCGCCCGGGCGGCGCTGCGCCGCTACGACGGCCATCCCGACGCGTCCGTCGAGCTGCTCAACGTCTCGGAAAACGCCACCTTCCTGGTCAGCGACCCCGATAACGGCCCCTCGGTGCTGCGCGTGCACCGCCTCGGCTATCACACCGAGCCGGAGATCGCCTCCGAGCTGGCCTGGATGGACGCGCTGCGCGCCGAGGCCGGCGTGCGCACTCCGCGGGTGCTGCCCGCCACCGACGGTCAGCGCGTGGTGACAGTCCCCGAAACCAGCACCCGGGACCGGCACTGCGTGCGCTTCGAGTACCTGCCCGGCACCGAGCCCGGGGGAGAACCAGAGGGCTCGCTGACCGGCGCGCACTTCGAAGAGCTGGGCGAGATCACCGCGCGGATGCACGGGCACGCCCGCCAATGGCCGCGACCGGACTGGTTCACCCGGTTCCACTGGGACTACGCGGCGGCATTCGGTGACCAGGCCCGGTGGGGCCGCTGGCAAGACGGCATCGGCGTCGGCCCGGCCGAACGGCACGTGCTGACC
Source organism: uncultured Actinomycetes bacterium (assembly GCA_963787645.1). Lineage (GTDB taxonomy): Bacteria > Actinomycetota > Actinomycetes > Streptosporangiales > Streptosporangiaceae > Palsa-504. The sequence goes on from CAWBDS010000002.1 coordinate 1,467,197, forward strand.
CGCCTCGACGAGAAGCTGCGCGCGCGGTTGACGGCGTTCGGCCAGGGCCCGGGGCGCTACGGCCTGGTGCACGCCGATACCCGGCTGGCTAACCTGCTGGTGCACGCCGGGTCGGTCAGCGTCATCGACTTCGACGACTGCGGGTTCAGCTGGTACCTGTACGACCTGGGCACCTCGGTGAGCTTCTTCGAGCACGCGCCCGAGGTCCCGGGCCTGGTGGACAGCTGGCTGGCCGGGTACCGCCGGGCCGGCCAGCTGCCGGCCGAGGACGAGGCCGAGATCTGGACCTTCATCATGTTCCGGCGGCTGCTGCTGCTCGCGTGGATCGGCTCGCACCAAGGCGTGGACATCGCCGTCGAGCTGGGCCCGGGGTACACGCGAGACAGCTGCGACCTGGCCGAGTCATACCTGGGCAGACACTGAAAGGACCCAAAGGCATGTTCACATCGATTGCCGGGCGCGCCGTGGTGGTAACCGGCGGCACCCGGGGCATCGGCAAGGGGATCGCCCGCGTATTCGCCCGCAACGGCGCGCGGGTCCTGATCACCGGCCGGAACTCCGACGTGGCCCGGGCCGCCGCGCAGGAGCTGAGCGCGGACGGCGCGGAGGTCTCGTTCATCCAGGCCGACGTCTCTGACCGGGAGGACTGCCGACGAATGGCGGCCAACGCCCTCGAGCGGCTGGGCGGTATCGACGTATTGTGCGCCAACGCCGGTGTGTTCCCGGACGCCCGGCTGGCGGACATGACCGAGGAGACGCTTGACCAGGTGCTCGGGGTCAACCTCAAGGGCACGCTGTTCTCGGTCCAGGCCTGCCTGGACGCGCTGAAGCGCTCGGAGCACGGCCGGGTCATCCTCACCTCGTCGATCACCGGGCCGATCACCGGCTACCCGGGCTGGACCGCCTACGGCGCGAGCAAGGCCGGCCAGCTCGGCTTCATGCGCACCGCCGCGATCGAACTGGCGCCCAGCCGCGTCACGGTCAACGCCATCCTGCCCGGCAACATCGTCACCGAGGGCCTGGCTGAGCTCGGCGAAGAGTACGGCCAGAAGATGGCGGCCTCGATTCCGCTGCGCCGCCTGGGCAGCGTCGACGAGATCGGCTACACGGCGCTGTTCCTGGCCAGCGACGAGGCAGGCTTCATCACCGGGCAGACCATCGTGGTCGACGGCGGCCAGGTGCTGCCCGAGATGCTTCAGGCCATCGCGGCAGCCGAGGCCAGCGGATGAGCGCCGATCCGGTCCCCGCCGCTCCCGGCGGTCGTACGTCGGAGGAGGTCCGGCGGGCACTGGCCGAACGGATCGGCAACGGCCAGCTCCGTCCCGGGCAGCGCCTGGGGGCCGAGCGCGCGCTCGCCGCCGAGCTTGGGGTCAGCCGGGCCACGCTGCGCCAGGCGCTGGCTGTCCTCGAAGAGGCCGGAGTGGTCCGCCGGGTGCCCGGCCGCGGCGGGGGCACGTTCGTGGCCAAGGGCAAGATCGAGCGGGACCTGTCCCGCATCGTCGGGGTGCCAGCGCTGCTGCGCAGCCAGGGCGTGGTGGCCGGCACCCGGGTGCTGTCGGCCCGGCTGGCTCCGGCCGACGACGTGACCGCGCAGGCGCTGCGTGCCCGGCCGGGTGACCTGGTGGTGGACCTGGTCCGGATCCGGCTCGCGGACGGCAGCCCCATCTCCCTGGAACGGGCCAAACTCCCGGCCAAGCGCTTCCCCGGCCTGCTCGAGCTGCCCCTGGGCGGTTCGGTCTACGAGCTGATCGAAGAGCACTTCGGAACCAAGCCGCACGACGCGGTGGAGCGGATCGAGGTCGTCCTGGCCTCGGCGGACGAGGCGGCCATCCTCGAGGTCGAGGCCGGCGCGCCGCTGATGGCCATCACCCGGACCGCCTCGGACGCTGACGGCGAGCCGATCGAGTTCTCCCGCGACCTGTTCCGCGCCGACCGGACGCGGATCGTAGTCCGGACCGAAGGGCCCGGGGCCGGTGCCACCCGCGCCGTTCCCGGCCGGGCCCGGGTCGTCGAACTGCGCGCCCAGGCGGCCTCGCGATGAGCGCGCCGTCGGACGCAGTGCCCACTCCCGGGCACCCCGTCGGCCGGGTCCGGTTCATGGATCAGCAGCGGGTCAACCTGGACGGATTCGCGGTCGAAGACCCCGAGCTCGGGCTGACCGCGCTGCGCTCGCCCCACGACCCGGCGCCGAGCCTGGTGATCACCGACGGCCGGGTAACCGAACTGGACGGCGTGCCCGAAGCCGACTTCGACTCGCTCGACGCCTACATCGCCCGGCACGGGCTCGACCTGGACGTGGCCGCCGAGGTCATGTCCCTGGCCGACGTCGACTTTGCCCGGCTGCTGGTCGACCCGGCGGTCCCGCGGCACGAGATCATCCGGCTCAGCGCGGGCGCCACGCCGGCCAAGCTGACCCGGGTGCTGGCCCTGCTCCGCCCGCCCGAGCTCGGCCTGGCCATGACCAAGCTGCGCGCCCGGCGGACGCCGTCGAACCAGGCGCACGTCACCAACCGCCTGGACGACCCGCTGCTGCTGGCCGCCGACGCGGCGACCGCGGCGGCGTTCGGCTTCCGCGAGATCGAGACCACCGTGCCGGTGCTGGCCGACGCGCCGAGCAACGCGGTGGCCTGCCTGATCGGGGCGGCGTTCGGCGCCGACGGGGTGCTCATCCAGTGCTCGGTCGAGGAGGCGCTGGAGCTCGAGCTCGGCATGCGCGGGCTCACCTCCTACGCCGAGACCGTGTCGCTGTACGGCACCGAGCAGGTGTTCACCGACGGCGACGACACCCCCTGGTCCAAGGCCTTCTTGACCTCGGCGTACGCCTCGCGCGGGATGAAGATGCGGGTGTCCTCCGGCGCCGGGGCCGAGGCCCTGATGGCGGGCGCCAGGGGCCAGTCCATGCTCTACCTGGAGGCACGCTGCGTGGCGCTGGCCCGCGCCATCGGCACCCAAGGGGTCCAGAACGGCGGCATCGACGGCGCCTCGGTGGCGGCCGCGGTGCCGTCCGGGCTGCGCGAGCTGATGAGCGAGAACGTCATGGCCATGATGCGCAACCTGGAGTCCTGCTCGGGCAACGACGCGCTGATGAGCGAGTCGGACATGCGCCGGACCTCGCGCACGCTGCCGATCGTGCTGGCCGGGTCGGACTTCGTGTTCAGCGGATTCGGGTCCATCCAGCGCTACGACAACATGTTCGGCCCGAGCAACTTCAACGCCGAGGACATCGACGACTTCCTGGCCATGCAGCGGGACTGGGGCATCGACGGCGGCCTGCGCACCGTCTCCCCGGCCCGGATCGGTGACCTGCGCCGGGAGGCGGCCCAGGCTTGCCGGGCGGTCTACGCCCATCTGGGCCTGGCCGACTTCACCGATGCCCATGTAGAACTCGCGGTCGACGCCGCCGGGTCGAAGGACCTGGGGGAGACCGACACCCTCGCCGTACTCTCGGCCGCCCATGCCATCCGCCAGCGCGGCCTGACGGTGGTGGACATCGTGGCCGCCCTGGACGAATGCGGCTATTTCGAGGTAGCCGAACGGACCGTGGCTTTCGTGCGCTCGAGACTGTCAGGGGACCATCTGCAGACCTCAGCCATCTTCGACGAGCAGTTCAGGGTGCTCTCGCTGATCACCGATCCGAACGACTATGCCGGTCCGGGCACCGGGTACGCGCCCACGCCCGGGCGGCAGCGCGAGATCGACGCGATCCGCCAGGCCCGCGGGGTGGACGACCTGCGCGGGGCGCAGGCCCAGTCGGCGGTGCCGCTGCTGGGGGTGGCCGGCCCGGCGCAGCCCGGGGCGGACCCGCGCGACGTGGTGATCGGCGTCTCCCCGGCCGTCGGCCGCGAGGTATGGCGGTGCCTGTCCGGGCTGGCCGTGACCGACGTGCTGCGCGAGATGCTGGCCGGGCTGGAAGAAGAAGGCTGCACCGGCCGGGTGGTCCGGTTCGACAGCAGCGTCGACCTGGGCCGGATCGGCCTGGCCGCGGCCCGGCTGGCTGGTTCGGGCATCGGCATCGGCCTGCAGGGCAAGGGCACCGCGCTCATCCACCGCCGCGACCTGGCTCCGCTGGCCAACCTGGAGCTGTATTCGGTCGCGCCGTCGGTGACCTTGGAGTTGTACCGGCTGTTGGGGGCCAACGCGGCCCGCCACGCCAAGGGCGGCACGCCGGATCCGGCCCGCAACCCCTACTCCGACGAGGCCATCGAGGCCCGCTACCACACCACCGTCATCGCCCTGATGGAACTGGAACGCCGTCGCATGCGCCCCGGCGCGGTGCCAGAAGAGCTGAGCTTGGAGGGACTGAAGTGACGTCTTGTTTCCAAGCCTGCGTCCGCTGTGGTGCTGTGCGCAGCGGCAGCAATGTTCCATTGGTGTCGCCAGGGCGACACCGATGCTCCATCGGTGTCGTTGCCGTGGCTTGGCGGGGGTGACTGACGTGGCTGATGTGAGTAGAGTGCGGGCGCAGTCGGGGCGGCCGGTGGAGGGGCTGACCGTGGAGGCGGTCCGCGCGGGGGAGATCGGCCTGGCGGACCTGCGGATCCACCCGGAGACACTGGAACGGCAGGCGGTGGTGGCGGCCGAGCATGGGAACCCGCAGCTGGCCGAGAACCTGCGCCGGGCCGCCGAGCTGACCCAGCTGCCGGACGAAGAGGTGCTGGCCGTCTACGAGGCGCTGCGCCCGGGCCGGTCCTCGGCCGCGCAGCTGACCGCGCTGGCCGGTTCGCTGACCGAGCGGGGGCTGCCGCGCTGCGCGGCCCTGGTTGCCGAGGCGGCCGAGGTGTACGCCCGCCGGGGCCTTACCGCGTGACGCTGGCATGGGGACCGGCTCGGTGACGCCGTTCAGGAGAGCAGCATGGTGACGTTGCTCAGGGGACGGGCTCGGTGGCGGTGATCGCCGGGGTCGACGTCGGCAACGCCACGACCGAGGTGGTGCTGGTCTCGGGCGGGAAGATCCTGGCCGCGGGACGGGTGCCGACCCGGGGCCGGAAGGGCTCCGCGGACTCGCTGCGCGGTGCGGCGGCCCTGGTCCGCCGGACCGAACGCCAGGTTGGCGGCACCGTCACCGAGGCCAGGATCGCGCCGCTGCGCGCCGTCGACACGGCGGTGCTGACCGTGCCCGACACAGTGCCGCCCCGCGGCCGGCTCCGGGTACTGGCCGCGGGGGTGGCCACGCCCGGCGGGACCGGGACCTGCGTGGGCGCGCCGGTGCTGCTGTCCGATCCGACCGTGCCCCACTCCGGAGCGCCGCTGGTGGCCGTGGTCCCGCCCGGGCTGCGCTACGACGCGGCCGCGGCGCGGCTGCGAGACCTGCTGGCGGCCGGGGTGCCCATCGGCGCGGTGCTGGTGGCGGGCGACGAGGGCGTGCTGGTGGCCAACCGGCTGTCCGGCCAGTTGCCGGTCATCGACCAGGTCGACGCGACCGCGGCGGCCCGATGCCGGCTGCTCGCGGTGGAGGTATGCCCGCCCGGGCACACGCTGAGCCTGCTGACCGACCCGGTAGCGCTAGGCGCCCGGTTCGGACTAGCTGATGACGAGGCCTCGGACGCCGTCGCGGTCAGCCGGGCCCTGACCGATCACGCCAACGCCGTCGTCGGCCTGCTCGGCGCGCCGGAGGGCGCGGGGCAGCCGGCGCCGGAGGAGCCGTGGGTCCAGGTCACCGGCGGCGAGCGGCTCCCGCTGCGCACCGCGGGCCGGGAACTGGCCGGCTGGCCGGTCGGTGCGGTCCGGGCGTTCGGCACCGGGACTGCTTCGACCGAGGTCGACGACTTGTTCGCGGTGGACCTGGCCGCCGCGGCCGAGGCCGCTACGGCGCGGCAGGGCAGCACCGGCCGGGCGGTCCTGGTTGCGTCGCTGGGCCGCGGCACCGGGCCGTCGGCCCCGGCACCCGCCGACCTGCTCGGTGACCTGCTGGGGGTGCCGGTCCGCTCACCGGTTTCCGAGCCGGGCGCGGCCCGGCTCGGTGCGCTCACCACGCCGGGCGCCCGCGCCGACGCGGTGGTCGTGGACCTGGGCGCGGGCACCATCGACGTGATCGCGCCCGGATCCGATGTGGTCGCGGCCGGAGCGGGGGAATTGCTCACCGCCGCGGTGGCCGAGACGCTGGGCATCCCGCGGGCGGCGGCCGACTGGGTCAAGCGCGGCCCGTGCCTGCGGGTCGACAGCGGCCAGCGATTCGAGGCCGAAGACGGCAGCCGCGGTTTCCTGCCCGCGCCCGCGCCAAGCTCGGCGGTCGGCATGCTGGTGGTCGAGGGTCCCGGCGGTCTGCTGCCGTTCGACCGCCGCCGCGGACCGGGCGAATGGCGGGCGATCCGGATCCGGCTCAAGCTGGCCGTGCTGGCCGCGAACTTCCAGCGTGCGCTGGGGACCCTCGGCCCGGACCCCAGCCAGGTCCTGATCGTCGGAGGGCCCGCCGGCGACGAGGAACTGCTCGGCATCATCGCCCGCGCGCTGCCCGACGGTGCGGCCGTCGGCCGCGGCGACGTCGGCGGCACGTGCGAAGGGGACACGCTCGGCCACCGCTACGCGGTCGCCCTCGGCCTGGCTCTGGCGGCGCCGTAACGTTCCCGGAACGCCGCGGGCATAGCCTGCCGTCCCATGGGGAGGGACCCGGGCGCCAGGCGGTATGCCCGCATGGCTACGCCCGGCGCGGCGCTGGCCGCAGGCGCGCTCACCGTAGCGTTGCTGGTGTGCACGGCTGTGGCCTCCTCGCCGCGCATCAGGCCACGCTTTCCGGTCTGGGACTGGTGGCGCTGTACCTGTCATTCGGCCTGGTGGGCGTGGTCGTGGCCTGGCATCAGCCACGCAACCCGATGGGCTGGGCGCTGCTGGGGTCACGTTCTTCTTCTTGCTGGACGGGCTGGGCAGTGCTTACGCGTACCTCGACTACCGGCTGCACGGCGGGCGGCTGCCACTGGGCTGGCTGGCCGTGCTCCTGGCTGTGGCGGCTGCCACGCTGGTGGCCGCAGCCCTGTTCAACCCGGTCCGGCACCGGGTCCAGCACGCCGTGGACCGCAGGTTCAACCGGGCCAGGTACGACGCGGACCAGACGGTGGCCGAGTTCGCGGCCCGGCTGCAGGACGCGGTGGATCTGGGCACCGTCCACGCCGACCTGCGCAGTACGGTCGACCGAGTCCTGGAGCCCGCCCACGTCACGGTGTGGACCGCTCCGGCGGCCACGTCTTCGCGACCAGGGTGAGGACATCGTAGCTGGCCACCGGCTTACCGTCCTGGTTAGTCACCTCCGCGTCCCAGCGCACCTCACCGTGCTCGGCGTCCTCGCGCGGCGTGATCTGCTTGCAGGTCAGCGTCACAGTGAGCTCGTCATCGGGGTACACCGGGGTAAGGAAGCGCAGGTTCTCCAGGCCGTAGTTGGCCAGGACGGGTCCCGGATCGGGCTGGACGAACAGGCCGGCGGCGAAGGAGACGATGAGGTAGCCGTGGGCCACCCGCCCGTCGAAGAACGGGTTGGCCCGGGCGGCCTCCTCGTCCATGTGGGCGTAGAAGGTGTCGCCGGTGAACTCGGCGAAGTGCTCGATGTCGGCCAGCGTCACCCGGCGCGGCCCGGCCACCACCGTGTCGCCGACCCGCAGCTCGGCCAGGGACTTGCGGAACGGGTGGCCGCCCGCGGCGTTCCGTTCGGTGCCGCGCATCCACTGCCGGGTGACCGCCGACAGCACGCGCGGGCTGGCCTGGACCGCGGTGCGCTGCATGTGGTGCAGGACGCCGCGCATGCCGCCCATCTCCTCCCCGCCCCCGGCCCGCCCAGGACCGCCGTGCACCAGCACGGGCAGCGGCGAGCCGTGTCCGGTCGACTCGGCCGCGTCGTCACGGTCCAGGACCAGCAGGCGACCGTGCCACGGCGCCAGGCCGAGGATCACCTCGCGGGCGAACGCCGCGTCGGCGGTGACCACCGACCCGGCCAGGCTGCCCCGGCCGCGGGCCGCCAGGTCGACTACCTCGGCGGGGTCCCGGTAGCCGATGATCGTGCTGACCGGGCCGAACGCCTCGACCTCATGCGGCTCCGGCCGGTCCGGGTCCTCACTGTGCAACAGCAGCGGAGCGATGAACGCGCCACGCTCGGCGCTGGCCCCGACTACCTCCACGTGATCCGGATCGCCGAAGACCAGCCGGCCCGCCGTCAGCAGGGATTTGACCGAACGGCGGACCTCTTCCCGCTGTTCCAGGCTGGCCAGCGCGCCCATCTGGACGCCGTCCGCGGCCGGGCTGCCCACCACCACCGCGGCCAGCCGGTCGCGGACCGCCTCGGCGACCTGTTCCGCGATGTCGGCCGGAACGAACGCCCGCCGGATCGCAGTGCACTTCTGCCCCGCCTTGACCGTCATCTCGGTGATCAGCTGACCGACGTACAGGTCGAACTCCGGCATACCTGGCTGGGCGTCCGGGCCGAGGATCGAGCAGTTCAGCGAGTCCGCCTCGGCGTTGAACCGCACCGACCGGCCGACCACAGCGGGATGGGCCCGCAGCTGCCGCGCAGTCGCCGCCGATCCGGTGAACGACACCAGATCCTGCTCGCCGAGGTGGTCAAGCAGTCCGGCGGCGCCGCCGCAGACCAGCTGGAGCGAGCCCGGCGGGAGCAGGCCGGTCTCGACGATCAGCTCGACCAGCCGGGCGGTCAGGTACGCGGTCTGCGTGGCGGGCTTGACCAGGGTCGGCACGCCGGCGATGAACGCGGGGGCGAACTTCTCCAGCGGCCCCCAGACCGGGAAGTTGAACGCGTTGATCTGCACCGCGACACCGCGCCGCGGGGTGAGGATGTGCTGGCCGACGAAGGCGCCGCCCCGGCCTAGCAGTTCGACCGCGCCCTCGGCCAGGATGACGTCGTTCGGCAGCTCGCGCTTGGCCTTGCTCGCGTAGCTGAGCAGGACGCCGATGCCGCCGTCCACGTCGAACTTGGCGTCGCCGAGCGTCGCCCCGGTGCGCGCGGACAGCGCGTACAGCTCGGGGCGGTGCTCACGCAGCGCCTGTCCGAGCGCCTTGAGCAGCCCGGCCCGCTGGTGGAAGGTCAGCTCGCGCAGGGCCGGGCCGCCGGTGGCCCGGCCATAGTCCAAGGCCGCGGCCACGTCGATCCCGGCCGAGGAGACCCGGGCCACCTCCTCACCGGTGACCGCGTCGAGCACCGGCCTGCCTTCCTCGGCGGGCTCGGCCCAGGCTCCACTCACGTAGCTGCGCAGCGACGTCATCGTCGGCTCCTTTCTCGGGCGGTCCCCCTGGCGTTTCCCCCATAACCCCCGACGAACCACCCCGCCCTCGCAGCCATCGTAGGTGGAGCCGAGGTGGTACCGGACGCGGCGGTTTCCGATTGACCGAGTTGATTGAGCTAAGGACGGGATGATCGTGTGGCGAGAACTGCAGCCCGAGGACCCGGGTCGGATCGGGCCGTACCGGCTTTGCGGGCTGCTGGGTTCGGGTGGCATGGGCCGGGTGTTCCTCGGTGTCACAGCGGATGGCCAGCAGGCGGCGGTAAAGGTGATCCACGTCGACCTGGGCACAGACCCCGAGTTCCGGGCGCGGTTCCGGCGGGAGGTCACCGTCGCGCGCAAGGTGAGCAGCCGGTTTACCGCGCCGCTGATCGACGCCGATGTCGACGGTGCGGTGCCCTGGCTGGCCACGGCGTACGTGACCGGTCCCTCGCTGGCCGACGCGGTGGCCCAGCGGGCCGCTGCCCGCGGCCTCGGTGCGGGAACTGGCCGCCGGGCTCGCCGAGGGCCTGAGTGCGATTCACGCCGCCGGGGTCATCCACCGCGACCTGAAGCCATCCAACGTGCGGCTGGCCCCAGACGGGCCGCGGGTCATCGAGGTCAATCTGGACCGGGTGCCCGCCGAGGTCCGCGACCTGATCCAGCGCTGCCTGGCCAAGGAACCCGCCCAGCGGCCCACGGCCCGCGATCTGATGTTCGCCGCCGGGGCGGGCGCGATCTCGCCGACCGAGCGCTGGGTGCCCGGGTCGGCTACCCGCACGTCCGTCGAGCTCCCCGACCAGCGGGACCGGTCCATGACCGTCACCTCCGTCAGACTGTCCCCGGCCCCGGAGCGCGGCCCCGGCCGATCCCAGAGCCGATCTCAGAGCCAGCCCGAGAGCCGATCCCAGAGCCGGCCCCGGAGCCGATCCCAGAGCCGGCCCCAAGCGGTTCACCCGCGGCCGCCGGCTCGGCGGCAGCCACCCCCGCCGCGTCCTGAACGCCGAATCCTCTGCGCCAACGGCGCATCGTGCTAGCTAGAGCGGTCTTGACTGAGTCTCCCAGCCGTTCCGGCTCGTTCAGGATGGCGTCTGATCATCGAAGCCACCACATCGCTCTCCCCGGGATCACCAGCACCAGTTACGGGGAGTATTCGGGCTTACGGGAGGATTGGGTGCATCCTGGTGCACCGGATCCTCCCCGGAGCCCGGATCCACCCGGGAGATGGTGCAGCAGGGGCGGACGGGACCCCGACCACCCCCGCGCCCTGAGCGTGGTCGCGCGGAGGGTACCAAGACCCGGCCGAGATTCTCGGCTAGCGGCGCCTGAGCCGGACGTCCAGCGAGTCGCGCAGCGCGTCGCCGATGAAGTTCATCGCCATCACGGTCAGCACGATGCAGGTCAGGACCGGCCAGATCAGCCACCAGTAGCCGTCCGTCAGGTACCCGGAGCCGTCCGAGAGCATGTCGCCCCAGTCTAGGTTCGGGTAGTGGAGGCCGAAGCCGAGGAACCCGACGTAGGCCACGGCCAGGATCGCGTCGGCGACCTGGAAGGTCACGTTGACGATCATCACCCCGAGCGCGTTGGGCAGCAGGTGCCGGCGGATCAGCTGCCAGTTCCCTGACCCCGCGGTCCGGGCGGCCAGCACGAAGTCCCGTTCCCGGATGGTCAGCACCTCGCCGCGGACCAGCCGGGCCGGGACCTGCCAGGAGAACCCGCCGATGACCAGCGACAGCGACAGCACCGAGGCGCCGTACCGGACCGCCAGGATCAGCACCACGAACAAGAACGGCACCGAGAGGAACATATCGGTGATCCGCATCAGCGCGGTGTCGACGAACCCGCCGACCAGGCCCGACACCGACCCGACCAGGGCGCCGATGGTGATCGCGACCGCCGCGGCGAAGAACCCGATCTCCAGCGCGGCCTGGCCGCCCTTCATGAGCTGACCGAGGATGTCGAAGCCGTTGACGTCGGTGCCGAGCGGGTGCCCGGCACCGGGCGGGTCATGGGCGTTGATCAGGTCAGTCTGCAGCAGGTTGGCGTGGTAGAACACCGGCGCCAGGAACGAGAACACGATGAAGAACAGCAGAATCCCGACCCCGGCCACGGCCAGCCGGTTACGGGAGAATTCGTGCAGCGCCAGCCGCCACCCGCTCTGGATCGCGCCGATCTCCCCGCCCTCCGGGGTGCGGGTCACATCCAGCGGCGGTAGCGAAGCCTGATGTCCGGTAGCCACTATTACCCTCCTTGCCGTCAGCCGGTCAGGCCAGCCGGATCCGCGGATCCGCCACGGTCAGCGTGATATCCGCGATCAGATTGCCCGTCACCACGAAGACCGCCCCGACCAGCGTGTACGCCAGCAGAACCGGGTAATCCTCCTTGCCCAGGCTGTTGTAGAACAGCAGTCCCAGGCCCTGGAAGTTGAACAGGAATTCGGTGAACAGGTTCCCGGCCAGCAGCGCGGGCAGGGACAATCCGATCAAGGTCACCACCGGGAGCGACGCGTTCCGGAGCATGTGCCGCAGCAGCACCAGTTGCTCGGGCAGCCCTTTGGCCCTGGCCACCTTGATGTAGTCCTGGGCCAGCACGTCGATCGACGAGGACCGCATGTACCGCGAGAAGAAGGCCACGCTGATCAGCGTCTGGGTCAAGATCGGCAGCGTCATGGCGTGCCAGTCGCCGATGACCGTCCACACCGAGGTGGACTGGCTGGCCTCGAAGCTGAACAACGGGAAGGACAGCGCGAAGGCCTGGATGAGGATCAGCCCGAAAGCGAACAAAGGCATCGAGTACAGGACGAACGCGGCGCTAGTGGCGATGTTGTCGCCGAGCGAGTTCCGCTTCACGGCCTGGAAGATGCCCAGCGGCATGGCGATCAAGATCGCGAGTAGCAAGGACACGCCGGACAGGTAGGCGCTGCGCGCCACCCGCTCCTGGAACAGCGAGGCGACCGTCTGGTTGGTGGAGTAGGAGTACCCCAGGTTGCCGTGGATCAGCCCGTTCATGTAGCTCAGGTACTGCGCGAGCACCGGGCGGTCATACCCGTTGGCCTTATTCCACGCGTTGATCTGCGCGTTGTTGGCCCGCAAGGTCAGCGCCGCCCGGGCCGGCGACGGATAGATCGCGTGCAGCAGCAGATAGATGAAAATCGAGATGCCGATCAGGACGACGATCGTCGTCCCCAGGCGACGCAAAAGATAAGCGGTCACCGGTGGGACCCTCTCTTCCAGGCTGGCCAGGCCAAAGGGGTTGTTACCGCGTGCCGGTGTCCGCTAATCGGCAAGCTAGCAGAGTTGCGCCGTGTTTCGTACTGACCGGGGATAACGATCGCGAGTCAAGGCCTGCGCCAGGTTAAGGCCGGATTCAGTGGTTGAAGGACTGGCGCAGGTGCTGGATCTCGGGCGGCGGCTGGGTCTGCGGGTGGTGCTCCAGGATCCGCAGGTGCAGCCGGAAGTCGTCGAGCAGCAAGCTGGCCAGGTCCATGCTGAACCCGTTCCTGACCACGATCCGCATCACCGAGGTGTCGGTCATGTCCGCGGGGAAGGTGTAGGCCGGCACCTGCCAGCCGCGCTGGCGCAGCCGCTCGGACAGGTCGAACACCGAGTAGCTGGTGATGTCGTCGCGCAGTTTGAACGCGAAGACCGGCAGGTCACTGCCGTCGGTGAGCAACTCGAACTGGCCCAGCTTGGCGATCTCACTGGACAGGTACATCGCGATGTCCTGGGCGGTCTGCTGGACGTGACGGTAGCCCTGCCAGCCCAGCCGCAGGAAGTTGTAGTACTGCGCGGCGACCTGGGCGCCGGGCCGGGAGAAGTTGAGCGCGAAGGTGGGCATCTCGCCGCCCAGGTAGTTCACCTTGAATATCAGGTCCTCTGGCAGGGCGTCCGGGTTCCGCCAGATGACCCAGCCGACCCCGGGATAGACCAAGCCGTACTTGTGCCCGGAGGTGTTGATGGAGGCGACCCGGGGGACCCGGAAGTCCCACTCCAGGCCCGGGTGCAGGAACGGGGCGACGAACCCGCCGGACGCGCCGTCCACGTGGATCGGGATGTCGCAGCCGTGCTCGGCTTGCACCCGGTCCAGGGCCCGGTTGATCTCCAGCACCGGCTCGTAGCTGCCGTCCATAGTCGAGCCCATGATCGCCACCACGCCGATCGTGTTCTCGTCACACTTGGCCGCGGCCTCGGCCGGCCCCAGGTGCAGCCGCCCCGGCACCATCGGCACGTAACGCGGCTCGACCTGCCAGTAGCGGCAGAACTTTTCCCAGCACACCTGGACGTTGGAGCCCATGACCAGGTTCGGCTTGGCCGCGTCGAGCCCGGCCGCCTGGCGCCTGGCCCGCCAGCGCCACAGCAGCGCCATGCCGCCGAGCATGCAGGCCTCGCTCGACCCGGTGGTGGAGCAGCCGGTCGCATTGCTGCCTTGCGGGGCGTTCCACAAGTTGCTCAGGATGTTCACGCAGCGCCGCTCGAGCTCGGCGGTCTGCGGGTACTCATCCTTGTCGATCATGTTCTTCTGGGCGCACTCGGCCATGAGCAGCTCGGCCTCGGGCTCCATCCAGGTGGTAACGAACGTGGCCAGGTTGAGCCGGGCGTTGCCGTCGAGGATGAGTTCGTCCCGGACCACCTGCAGCGCGGTGCGGGAGAGCACCCCATGCTCGGGCAGTTGGTACCGCGGGATCTCGCAGCTCTTCTCGCGGAAGTAAATCGGGTTGATCTCGAGTTCGGCGTCCCGGGCGGACTCGTCCACCTTCTTATGCAGCGGCATGGCCTCAGGCTAACGCGCCCGCGGGTCAGCCGAACGGTGGATGCCGGGAGCCCAGTTGGCCGATCGGACGGCCGCCCGCCGGTGCCCCAACTATGGCCGCACAGGCGATCCGCGCGCGGGGCCGGCGGGCGAAGCTGGCTATGGCGCCAGCGAGGCGGCCACACGAAAGCGAGGCGCGAGATGACGCCGGTCATCGAGGTGACGGGGCTGACCAAGCGGTACGGGGGCCAGCCCGTGGTGGACGGAATCTCTCTACACGTGGAGCGGGGCGAGATCTTCGGCATCCTCGGTCCGAACGGCGCGGGCAAGACCACCGCCGTGGAATGCATGGAAGGCCTGCGCCGCCGCGACGCGGGCGAGGTCCGGATCCTCGGGCTGGACCCGAAGCGCGACGGGTACCGGCTGCACCGGCGGATCGGCGTGCAGCTCCAGGAAACCCAGCTACAGGACAAGCTGAAGGTCCGGGAGGCGCTGGAGCTGTACGCGTCGTTCTACCCGGATCCCGCCGACTGGCGCGAGCTGCTGGAACGCTGGGGCCTGGCCGGAAAAAGCGACACCCGGTTCGGCAAGCTGTCCGGTGGCCAGAAGCAGCGGCTGTTCATCGCCCTGGCCCTGGTCGGGAACCCGGAGGTGGTGTTCCTCGACGAGCTCACCGCCGGCCTGGACCCGGGCGCCCGGCGCGCCACCTGGGACCTCATCGCGCAGGTCCGGGACAGCGGCGTCACCGTCGTGCTGGTCAGCCACTTCATGGATGAGGTGGAGGAGCTGTGTGATCGCGTCGCGATCTTCGAACGGGGGCGGATCGCGGCGCTGGATACCCCGGCGGGGCTGGTGGACTCCGCCGGGGGAGAGTACCGGATGCGGCTCCGGCCGATGAGCGATCTCGACCCGCAGTTGCTGGCCGACCTGCCCGGCGTCACCGGGATCAGCCGTCACGGCGTGCAGATCGCCGTCACCGGGACCGGTGACTTCGCCTCCGCGGTAACCGCGGAACTGGCCCGCAGGCAGGTCCTCGTGGCCGACCTGCGGATCGAGGGGCGCAGCCTGGACAGCGCCTACGTCGCGCTGACCGGCCGGACCATGGACACGTGAGGAGAGCATCATGAACGGCTTCGGTCGGCTCGCCCTCGTCGAGGGCAAGCTGTTCCTGCGCGAAAAGGGAGCGCTGATCGGGGTGTTCGGGCTGCCAGTGGCGCTGGTCATCGGCTTCGTCCTGATCCCCGGGTTCAGCGATCCGCAGAAAGGGCTGTCCGATCAGATCGGCACCGAGTACATCGCGGCCGTGGGCGTGGCCATCGTGCTAGCCAGCCTGGGCCTGACCGGCGTGCCCATGGTCCTCGGCCAGTACCGGGAGCGCGGCGTGCTGCGCCGCCTCGGCGTCACGCCGGTCCGTCCGCTGACGCTGCTGCTGGCCGACCTGACCGTATGGGCAGCGGCCGCGGTGATCTCGGTGGCCCTGGTCGTTGCGGTGGTGCGGTTCGCCTTCCACGTACCGGCCCCGGTCGAGTCGGGCTGGTTCATCCTGTCCGTCCTGCTGGGCATCGCCGCGCTGTTCGCGACCGGCCTGCTGGCCGCGTCGGTGGCGCCGACCGCCAGGAGCTCGGCGGGCATCGGATGGCTGCTGTTCTTCCCGAACATGTTCCTGGCCGGCGTCTACTTCCCGACCGAGGAGATGTCGGGCACTATGCGCCAGATCGGTAACTTCACCCCGCTCGGCTCGGCCCTGCACGCGGTGCGCGACAGCTGGATGGGTATCGCTCCCCGGCCGGAGTACCTGGGCATAATGGCGGCGTGGGCCCTGGTCGCGGCGACCGTGGCGGCTCGCTTCTTCCGCTGGGAACAGGCGTAGGAAAGGGGAGCGTGACGGTGCGGACCCCGGACAGCGGCCTGGAGTCGCTGGAACTCCGGTACGACTCGATCATGCGGGTGGTCCCCTACCTGGTCCTGTTTGTCCCGCTCGTGCCGTACATCCTGTCCCAGGGCCCGAGCGCGGGAGCGGCCGCCATCACGGCCGGCGTCGCCGTGGCGGCTTGCGCTTGGATCACCTGGTTCACTGTCCTGCATCCGGGCTGGGCCGCCCGCCGCGGTCTGATGCGGTTTTACTGCATCGGACTGTTCGCGTTCATAGCCGCGCTCACCGCTCGTAGTCCCTGGTACGGCTTCTTCACTTGGCTCGGCTTCCTGCACGCGTTCCGGTACCTGACCGGAGCGTGGCGCTGGGCGGCCTGCGCGGCCGTGGCGCTCATTTTCGGCGTGGACCAAGGCGGCGGCTTCCACCGGCTCACGGTGTCCCAGGTTGTCACCTGGATCGTCCTGGCCTGCGTGGACTTCGTGCTGGTCGGACTGTTTGTGCTGCTCGGCCAGAAGTCCGAGGAGCAGAACCTGGCCCGCAAGGACATGATCGCCGAGCTGGCTCAGGCCAACCAGCGGCTGGAAGAGATCATGGCGGAGAACACCGGCCTGCAGGCCCAGCTGCTCACCCAGGCCCGGGAGGCGGGCGCGGGCGACGAACGGCAGCGGATGGCCCGGGAGATCCACGACACGCTGGCTCAGGGCCTGACCGGGATCATTACCCAGCTCGAGGCGGCTCAGCAAAGCGGCATGCCGGCCGAGCAGGAACGGCGGATCGGTAACGCCAAGCGCTTGGCCCGGGACAGCCTGGCCGAGGCGCGCCGTTCGGTCCAGGCGCTGCGGCCGCAGGCCCTGGAGGACAGCAAACTGCCCGACGCGCTGGCCGAGGAGGCGGCCCGCTGGGCGGCCACTACGGGTGTGTCCGGTGAGGTCAAGACGACCGGTGAGCCGCGGGCCCTGCATCCGGAGGTCGAGGTCACACTGCTGCGGGTCGCGCAGGAGGCCCTGGCCAACGTGGCCAAGCACGCCGCCGCCGCGCACGCCTGGGTGACGCTGTCCTACATGGAGGACGTCGTGAGCCTGGACGTGCGTGACGACGGCAGCGGGTTCACCGCGCCCGGGGAATCCCGGGCCGACGGCGGTTTCGGGCTGATCGCCATGCGGCAGCGGGTCAATCGCCTGGCCGGCCAGCTCGAGGTTGAATCCGAACCCGGAGCGGGCACCGCGGTGTCCGCGACCCTGCCCGCCATCCCGCTTGGAGGACACTCGTGACCGGAATCATCCGGCTGCTGATCGCCGACGACCACCCGGTGGTCCGCGACGGGTTGCGCGGCATCTTCGAGGCCAGCGGGGAGTTCGAGGTGGCCGGCGAGGCCGCCAACGGCCGCGAGGCGGTGGACCGAGCCGCCGCGCTGCGTCCGGACGTGGTGCTGATGGACCTGCGCATGCCGGAGCTGGACGGGGTCAGCGCGATCCGGGCCCTGGCCCAGCGCGGCGTCGACGCCCGGGTGCTGGTCCTGACCACCTTCGACACCGACACCGACGTGCTGCCCGCGATCAAGGCCGGCGCTACCGGTTACCTGCTCAAGGACTCACCGCCAGAGGAACTCCGGCGCGGGGTCCGCGCCGCGGCCCGCGGCGAGGCGGTCCTGTCCCCATCGGTCGCCACCCGCCTGGTCGGCCAGGTCAGAGAGCCGGCCCGGGAGCCACTCAGCCAGCGCGAGCTGGACATCCTGGGCCTGATCGCCCGCGGCTGCTCGAACCGCGAAGCCGCCGGGCGCCTGTTCATCAGCGAGGCCACGGTCAAGACCCACGTGCTGCACATCTACGCCAAGCTGGGCGTCAACGACCGGGCCGCGGCGGTGGCGGCCGGTTTCGAGCGCGGCCTGCTGCCCCGGCCTTAGCCGGTGACCCCTTTACCCGGTGAACTCAGCGCCGGCCCATGGCCGGGACCCGGCGCTCCCGGCCGGCTGCGGCCTGCCCGGCGAGGATCTCCCGTAGCTCGTGCGTGACCTCGTCCGGATACCGGTCGAGCGTCGCCTCGAGGTCGTGCCGCTGAGCGTTCGTCCAGTATCCGGCCAGCTCACGTTCCAGTTCGGTACGCTGCGCACCCGGATTGCCGGGGAGCAGCGGAGCGGTCAGCAGCAGGATCAGCCCGGGCATCATCAGCAGCAGGCCGAGGGCCTCGTTGCCGCGCAGGACGTACCCGGCCACCGTGAGTACCGTCCCGGCCAGCAGGGGCTTCCAGCGGGCCCGGACCGCGCGCGCCAGCGGCAGCAAACCCAGCAAGATGAGCACCGTCCCGAGCCGGAGCCACCGCCGGATCCGCCCGGGGCGGGCGAGTCGCGCGTCTCGCGGGGCCCAGTACGGGCTGGCCGACTGGCTCCACACCACCAGGTTCCGCCGTCGCGGTCGCAGTCCCATGGCAGCCTCCTGTACCCCAGGCTCTGCTCTGCGTGTTCACCATGGTACGCGTGTCCCGCGATCAGCGGCAGGCACCACGGCCCGTTCGGGATAAATGGTCTTTTCTGGTGTACCGGCAGAACAAGAAGCCGTTGTCCTCCAGGACGTGGGCCAGGCTGAGCGGCTGCGCCGCGGCGAACGGGTTGCCGGCCACGATCCGGTCCGCGCCCGGGCCGGCCAGCAGCGGGCCGACGGTCAGGCACAGCTCGTCCAGCAGGCCGGCCGCGGCGATCTGGGCCAGCAGGCGCGGGCCCCCCTCGGCCAGCATCCGCCGGTGACCGCGGTCAGCCAGCGCGCCGACCGCCGCCTTCAGGTCCACCGTGTCCTGGCCCGCCACGATGACGTCGGCCCGTTCTTCCAGGGCCGCGCGGCGGTCGGCCGGAGCCTGCGCGGTGGTGATGACGATCGTGCGGGCCGACGGCGGGGCCATGTCGATGACCGGGCTGGACGGGGTGAGGTCGAGCCGGGCGGTGACCACCGCGATGGGCGGCGTCGGGGTCCGGCCCGCCCGCAGGTCCGGCCAGAGCTCATGCTGGCGCGCCGGCTTGTACTTCTCGGCCCGGACCGTCCCCGCGCCCACCACGATCACGTCGGCCAGCGTCCGCAGCAGCGCGAACAGGCGGCGGTCGGCCTCGGAGGACAGACCCGAGGTCACGCCGGTCAGGTGCGCCGCGCCGTCCGCGCTGGCCACCATGTTGGCCCGCAGCCAGGACCCGGACGGGTAGGCGTACAGCGCGGCCAGGTCGGACTCGCGCAGGTCGGAGGCGGCGAAGATCTGGCGCACGATCAGTCCGCCGACCGCAGCACGATGGCGGCCCGGGCGCCGACCTCCACTTCACTCTTGGGCATCAAGGTGGCTCCGTCCTCCTCGTCGCGGACCTCCGCCGTGCTGGTGTCGACCACGATTTCCCAGCCGGGCGCCATGGCGGCCTCGGGAAGGGTGAAGGTGAGCGGATCACCGTGCGCGTTGAACAGCAGGAGGAACTTGGCGTCCACTATTCTGCCGCCCCGCGGGTCCGGCTCGCTGATCGCCTCGCCGTTCAGCAGGGCGGCCAGCGACCGGGCATAGCCGGCCCCCCAGTCATGCTGAGTCATCTCCTGACCCGCCGGGGTCAGCCAGATGATGTCGCTGGTCTCGTCCTCCGGCGCCCGCCGGCCGCGGAAGAACCGGCGGCGCCGGAACACCGGGTGATCGCGGCGCAGCCCGGCCAGGGTCTCGGTGAAGGTCAGCAGGTCCTGCTCGGTTTCGGCCTGGCTCCAGTCCAGCCAGGAGGTCTCGTTGTCCTGGCAGTAGGCGTTGTTGTTGCCGCCCTGGGTCCGGCCCATCTCATCGCCCGCCAGCAGCATCGGGACGCCCTGGGACAGGAACAAGGTGACCAGGAAGTTCCGCGTCTGCCGGGCCCGCAGGGCGTTCACCGCGGGGTCATCGGCGGGGCCCTCCACCCCGCAGTTCCAGGACCGGTTGTCATCGGTGCCGTCCCGGTTGCCCTCGCCGTTGGCCTCGTTGTGCTTGTGGTTGTAGCTGACCAGGTCGTCCAGGGTGAACCCGTCGTGGCAGGTGACGAAGTTGATCGACGCGACCGGACGCCGCCCGCTGGTCGCGTACAGGTCGCTGGACCCGGTGAGCCGGGACGCGAACTCGCCGATGGCTTCGGGCCGGCCGCGCCAGAAGTCCCGGACGCTGTCGCGGTACTTCCCGTTCCATTCGGTCCACAGCGGCGGGAAATTGCCGACCTGATAGCCGCCCTCGCCCACGTCCCACGGCTCGGCGATCAGCTTGACCTGGGAGACCACCGGGTCCTGCTGGACCAGGTCGAAGAACGTGGACAGCCGGTCCACGTCGTGCAGTTCCCGGGCCAGCGCGCTGGCCAGGTCAAACCGGAACCCGTCGACGTGCATCTCCAGAACCCAGTACCGCAGTGAGTCCATGACTAGCTGCAGCGCGTGCGGGTTACGGGCGTTCAGGCTGTTCCCGCAGCCGGTGTAATCCAGGTACCGCCACCGTTCCGAGCCGTCGAGGCGGTAGTAGGCGGCGTTGTCGATGCCGCGGAACGACAGGGTGGGGCCCATATGGTCGCCCTCGGCGGTGTGGTTGTACACCACGTCCAAGATGACCTCGACGCCGGCTTCGTGCAGCGCCTTGACCATCGCCTTGAACTCGCCGACCTGCTCGCCGCGCTGTCCGGCCAAGGAGTAGCGGTTGTGCGGAGCCAGGAACCCGATCGTGTTGTAGCCCCAGTAGTCGGTCAGGCCCCGCTCGACCAGGGACTGCTCGGCCACGAACTGGTGCACCGGCATCAGCTCGACCGCGGTGACCCCGATCCGCTGCAGGTGCGCGATCACCGCCGGGTGGGCCAGGCCGGCGTAGGTGCCGCGCTGGTGCTCCGGGACGTCCGGGTGGCGCAGGGTCAGCCCGCGGACGTGCGCCTCATAGATGACCGTCTCGTGGTACGGGATCTGCGGCGTCCGGTCGTGACCCCAGTCGAAGAACGGGTTGATGACCACGTTCTTGGGCATGTGCGGGGCGCTGTCCGCGGTGTTCCGCTTCTTGGGGCTGCCGAACTGGTAGTCGAACAGCGACTCGTCCCAGCGCAGGTCTCCCTCGACCGCCTTGCTATACGGGTCGAGCAGCAGCTTGGAGTCATCGCAGCGCAGCCCGCGCGGCGGATCGTAGGGACCGTGCACGCGGTAGCCGTAGCGCTGGCCGGGCGCGATCCCGGGCAGGTAGACGTGCCAGACGAACCCGTCGATTTCGGTCATCTCGACGCGTGTTTCGGTCAGCGGGCCTGGGTCGCCGTCCTCGGGACCATCGAACAGGCAGAGCTGGACGCGCGCGGCGACCTCGGAAAACAAGGCGAAGTTCGTCCCCCACCCGTCCCAGGTTGCGCCAAGCGGATAGGGCGTTCCTGGCCAGGTATGCATTCGCCCCCTTCTCCTGCGGGAAGTCAGGTCGCCTCGATCAGCGGCCGACTCTACCGGGTACGCGCATGCCCGAAGGGACGTACGTTACCGGATCGTGATCTGCGGGTCTGATGTCCTCGGTAGTTCTGAGGGCTACTGGAAGGTTTACCCAGTTTTACGCGGCTGCCTGGCGCCGGGTTCCCGCCTCCTGATACCGCTCGAGCACGACATCGGCCAGCTCGGGTGACGCGCCCCCCGCCGCAGGCGGCCCGGCGCACAGCGCCGCCGAGGTCGCGGCCGCCCCCGCGGCCTGCGCCGCCGTCCGGATCCGGTCGGCGAACAAGCCGGGCGCCAGCAGGTAGCTGGCCACCAGCACCCGGCGGGCCCCGGCCCGCAGCAGGTCTCGCACGGCCGTGCCCGGGTCGGGTGCGGCGGCTGAAGCGTAGGCCGGACGGACGGCGAACCAGCCCGCCCGGGCCTGCCAGCCGGCCGCCAGCCGCGCGATGGTGGCGTTGGCGGCCGGGTCGCTCGACCCGGCCGCGGCCAGGACCACGCCGGTGTTCTCGCGGGCCCGCAGCGCCGTCGGCTCGGCCTCGATCAGGCGGCGCTCGAGCGCGGGCAGCAGCAGCGGATGGGGTCCGAGCGGCTCGCCGTACGTGACCTGCAGCCCGGTCCTGGCCAGGATCCGGGGGAGGTCGGTCTTGCTGTGATAGGCCGCGGTAAGCAGCAGCGGTAGCACGGTGACCTGCGTGTCCGGCCCGAACGTCCGCATGACCTGCGGCACCGAAGGCGCCGCGTGACCCAGGTAGGCCACCCGCATCCCGGGGACGCGCAGCCCGCGCTCGACGGCCCGCCGGGCCACCAGCGGGGCCAGTTCGCCGAGGGCGGCTGCCGCCCGCGGGTCCGCGCTGCCGTGGGCCACGGCAACCAGACCCCGCTTACTCATGAATGCCGCACTCCGTCTTGCCCGTCCCGGCCCAGCGTCCGCTACGCGGGTCGGCTCCGGCCTCGACCCGGACCGTGCAGGTCGAGCAGCCGATCGACGGGTAACCGTCGTAGACCAGCGGATTGACCAGCACATTATTGGTGGTGATGTAGTCGTCGACCTGCTTCTGGGTCCAGCTGACGATCGGGTTGACCTTGACCATCTCGCGCCGGTCGTCCCACTCGACCACCTGGGTCTGGCGACGGTTACTGGTCTCGTCCCGGCGCACGCCGGTGATCCACGCGTCGTAGTTGGTCAGCGCCCGCTCCAGGGGCTCCACCTTGCGCAGGTAGCAGCACAGGTCCGGGTTACGCCCGTAGAGCCGGGGACCGAGCTCGGCGTCCTGCTCGGCGACGGTCCGTGACGGGGTGACGTTGACCAGGTGGATCGGGTACACGACCTCCACGGCGTCCCGGGTGCCGATCGTCTCGGCGAAGTGGTAGCCGGTGTCGAGGAAGACCACGTCGATGCCGGGACTGACGGTCGAGGCCAGGTGGATGATGACCGCGTCGGTCATCGATGAGGTGATGCAGATCCGTTCCCCGAAGGTGTCGGTAGCCCAGCGGATGACCTCTTCGGCCGGCGCGTCGGCGAGTTCCTCGGCGGCCTGTTCGGCGAGGGTTCGCATGAGCTCGGGGTCCTCCAGGGGCGTCTGCGCCAGGCCGCGCGTTACGACGGGGCTCACAACGTGACTCCTATTCCGGCAAAGCGTAGCTGGAAAGTCCTGGTGCAACTGCGGCAATGCCATTCACCGTCGGTCGCACCGCGCGGTTCGAGGTCCTCTTCGCCGCAATAAGGGCAGTAAAACGGCACCGCTCGGGTGCTCATGTGAGTTCCTCCTCACTCGCGCGCGCGGTCCACGCCGCGAATGATTCTCCATCTACCCGGCCGGCTTGGAACCGCCTGAGGACACGCTCCACGTAGTCCGGCAGTTCCTCGGCCGTGGTCTTGAGCCCGCGCAGCTTACGGCCGAAGCCGGAGTCGCTGCCGTCGCCGCCGTTCAGGCTGCCGCCCAGGTGGACCTGGAAGCCCTCGACCTGCGTGCCATCCGGCCCGGTGAGCAGCGATCCCTTGAGCCCGATGTCGGCGGTCTGGATCCGGGCGCAGGAGTTGGGGCAGCCGTTGACGTTGATGGTGACCGGGGCGTCGAACTCCGGCAGGCGCCGCTCGAGCTCGGTGATCAGGTCCGCGGCCCGGGCCTTGGTCTCCACGATCGCGAGCTTGCAGAACTCGATGCCGGTGCAGGCCATCGTGTGCCGGCGGAAGGCGCTGGGCCGGGCGGGCAGGCCGGCCCGGCCCAGCTCGGCCACCAGCGCCTCCGTGCGGTCCGGCGGCACGTCCAAGATGATCATCTTCTGTTCGGTGGTGGTGCTCACCCGGCCGCTGCCGTACTCGGCGGCGAGCCGCGCGATGACCTCCAGCAGGTCGCCGGACAGCCGGCCCACGGTGGGCGCGAACCCGACGTAGTAGTTCCCGTCGTTTTGGGGGTGGACGCCCACGTGGTCACGGATCCCGTGCGCGGGCGCGGTCGGCGGGGGACCGTCCGGCAGCGCGTAGCCCAGGTACTCCTTCTCCAGGACCTCGCGGAACTTCTCCGGACCCCAGTCCGCGACCAGGAACTTGATCCGGGCCCGGTGCCGCAGCCGGCGGTAGCCGTAGTCGCGGAACAGCCCGGTCACGCCGGCCCACACCTCCGGGACCTGCCCGGGCCGGACGAAGGCGCCCAGCCGCCGGCCGATCATCGGGTTGGTGGACAGGCCGCCGCCCACCCACAGGTCGTATCCGGCCTCTGCGTCCTCGTTGACCACACCGACGAACGCGATGTCGTTGATCTCGTGGATCGCGCACTGCGCCGAGCAGCCGCTGATCGAGGACTTGAACTTGCGCGGCAGGTTGGAGAACGCGGCGTCGCCGATGTACTGCTCGCCGATCGCGGCGATCTCCGGCGTGGCGTCGATGATCTCGGCCGCGTCCAGGCCGGCCAGCGGGCAGCCGAGCATCACCCGCGGCGTGTCGCCGCAGGCCTCGGTGGTACTGAGGCCCACCGACTCCAGGGCGTCCCAGATCGCGGGCACGCTTTCGATCTCGACCCAGTGCAGCTGGATGTTCTGCCGGTCGGTGACGTCGGCGGTGCCGCGCGCGTAGCGCCGGGAGATGTCGGCGATCGTGGTCAGCTGCCGGTGGTCGAGCTGACCGCCGTCGATCCGGATCCGCAGCATGAAGTAGCGGTCGTCGAGTTCTTCGGGCTCCAGCACCGCGGTCTTGCCGCCGTCAATGCCGGGACGCCGTTGTGTGTACAGCCCGTACCAGCGGAAACGGCCGCGCAGGTCGGCCGGGTCGATGGAGTCGAAGCCGTACTTGGAGTAAATGTCGAGGATCCGCTGCCGGACGTTGAGTCCGTCGTCGTTCCTCTTGGTCTCCTCGTTCTTGTTCAGCGGCTCGCGGTAGCCCAGGGCCCACTGGCCCTCGCCCTTCTTCCGTCGTGCCTTGGTCCCGGTCGCGGTGGCGACGGCCATCTGCCAATCCTTCAGGCTCAGGAGCGCGCGCGAGCAAGGGCCTGAACCTGGTTCACCCAAGGGCTAGCACAGGAACGCACCCGGCATCGCAGGCGCCCGGTCAGTTATCCGGGGCGGCGATCAACGGGTGCCGCGACAGATGGCACTACGGATGCGCAGGAAGTCGACGTGCCGGCGCACGACGAGCAGCGGGTCCGTAACACTCATTACAGCAGGATCACATGACGCGGATCCGGCTGTCCAGGACAATTCCGGCATGTGGACAGCGCGACTGCTCACCACCGGTGCCATGTAAACGGCCAACCCGGCCGTCCGGCCGGCTATTCCCTCGGGGCGCGCCGCTCAGCCCTGGCGGATCCAGCTCAGCGGTGGCTCGGTCGCGTCGGGAGCCGATTCTGCGGGCGGCTGGTGCTGGCAGTCGCACCAGGTACCGCCGGGGCAGTCCTCGTGATCGTGCTTGCGGCACGGTACGCAGATCATGGTCCCTATTGTGCATTCTGCGAGCTACTTCGAGGGAATGGCCAGCAAGACCCATCGTCGTGGGTCGTTACCCCTGCTAGGGCGTGGTTTTTGACCCACGATGATTCGAAGCGCGCACGCATGCTCGCGGAACAACGCGGTCAACCCAAATCATTTGGACCGAACGGACCGTGGTGCTCGCCTCCCCAGCGGCGGTGTCGCGCTGGCCAGGGAGGTCGCCGAGGTCGTGGATCTGCCCTGCTGAGCTGAGCGGTTGAGGTTTCGCGGTTCCCGGGACGCGTACTACTCAGGCGGCGTTGGCGCGGCGCATGCGGCGACGCCGCTCAGCCGAGCGCTCGTCCTCGTTCAGTCCACCCCACGTGCCGTACTTCTCGGGGCGCGAGACGGCGTAGTTCAGGCATTCCAGCCGCACCGGGCAAGCAGCGCAAATCTCCTTGGCCTTGCGCTCCCTGATGTCCCGCTCCGGCTGGCGCTCGCCATCCGGACCGAAGAAGAGCAACAGGTCCTCACCACGGCACGCCGCGGCATCCTGCCACCCCCAGTTAGGGCGGGGAAGCACAGCCGACTGCCGACGTACCTGAGACATGGATCAATCACCTCAACCAAGATGCATCAAATCGTGCGTTACAGTGTCATTCGTCAGTACAGGGAGCGTCCGGCTCGTGAACACGCGAACGCGAACCAGACCAGTCCGGGAACCTCCGTTGCAAGATACAACGCGTCTTGGTGACGTGGTGTTCCCGTACGTAGGTAAGGCGATCGCGTAAGCAAACGGTCACTATACCGAACGGCTGGCGCCAGCGTGCCGGTTCACCCGTCCTACTAACCAGCGCGCGGGCCGCTACATGCCCGTCGATAATGATGCCATCCTCGATAGTCGTCGTGCAGGCAGGGTGGCGAAATTCTCCGCCCGATTTCTGGCTCCTTTCCCGGGCGTCCGCGAACTGCGGCTAGCCTGCCTGGCAATGTTGGTGACGAACTGGACAAAGGGAAGTGATCACGGGACCATGGGCAGCATGTCAGCGTCGGACGCAGCACCCCTGCCCCGGCTCGGTGAGGTTTTCTTCGACGTCCGCGGCAGTTCCCGCAGCATGCGCCTGAGCTGGTATGCGGACACCGGGATCTCGGTGTTCAGCATCTGGCAGGGTGGCACCTGCACGGGTACGTTCCGGCTGCCCCAAGAGGAATTGCCTCGGCTGATCGACGCTTTGCAGCGCGGCATGTACCCCGATCCCCGTGGGACCGGCGGTTTCGCCCGCCAGGCGCCCGGCGCCCCGACCGACCCCCGGCTCACCGCTTTGCCTGGCTATGCCGGCGTGCGGGAAATCGGTCGGCCGGCCGATTTCACCGGCCCGGTGACCGGTGATTTCCGCGCCCTGAGTGCCGACGATCAAGCCGGACCGATGATGCTCGGCAGCGCCGCGCCGCGGGCCCTGCCGCCCGGCGGCGGCTACAGCGACCAGTCGCGCTACTCCGAACCCGCCCAGTACTCCGGCCCGGCACCGTACTCCGAGCCAGCGCAGTACGCCGAGCAGGGCCGCTACGGCGAGCCGGCCCAGTACCGGGATCAGCAGTACAACCAGCAGTCCCGGTATGCGGACCAAGGCCGGTATCAGGACCAGGGCGGCTACGCCGCGCAGCCGCAGTACGCCGATCGCGGCTACGCCGACCAGGGGTCCTACGGAGCTCATGCGGCGCAGGGTTCCTATGGGGCTCATGCCGCCCAGGGCTCCTATGGAGCTCATGCGGCCCAGCCAGGCCAGCGCTATGAGGACCGCGGGTACTCAGCCCCGGCTGAACCTGGCTACCAGGACTACGGATACGGCGAGCAGGCCAGCGCCCGAGCCGACCGCGGTGACCGGGGCCACGCCACTTCGCCGTACGGCGAGCCGGCGCCCCCCGGCCTCACCCCCCTTGGCTCCTCCTCCTCCGGCGCGGATTACGATCCCGCGGGGTACGCCAGCCAGGGTTACGAAGACCGCGGGTACCAGCAGCAGGGCTACCACGCCCAGGCTTATCCCGAGCAGAGCTACCAGGGTTACGGGTACGCCGAGCGGGGCGGGCCGGGCCAGTCCTTCGAACCCCGCGGCGATTACCGCGGCCAGGAAGTCTATGCCGAGCACGCGAACGGGCAGCACGCCTACCGCGACCAGGGGTACGCCAGCACGGGTGAGACCTACCCGCAGCAGGGCTACGCCGGCCACGACTACACCGGCGACCATCGAGGTGGCGGTTACCCGGCGGGCTATGAGTCCAATGGCTACGACCGTCCCGCGGCCGGCTACAACGCGAACGCCGGGTCCGGCTACGAGACGGGGGCCTACGAGACGGGGGCTTACGAGACGGGGGCCTACGAGACGGGGGCCTACGACACTCGCGCCTACGACACGGGCGCCTACGACACGGGCGCCTCCGACACGGGCGACTACAACAACGGCCCCTATGACGCTGGCGCCTACGAGAGTCCGTCCTACGACCGCGGGTCATACGAGAGCGGCTCGTACGACAACGGGTCCTACAACGGCGGCAGCTATCCGGCATCCGGCTACGACGGCGCGAGCTATACCAACGGCAGCGGCGGTTCCGGGCATGGCGGAGCCGGCTACGACGACAGTTCGGCCCGGTCAGGCGGATACCGCCAGGTGCCGGCCAGCGGCGGCTCGAGGGAGCGCGCGGACTACGACGACCCGGACATGACCCCGAGTCAGCCGATGTCCTCGTTCCCCTATGAGGGAGGTCCGCCGCCCGAGCGGGAACATCGACGCCGGCGACGGCGTTAACCAGACCAGCCGGTGCGGCTGTGTCCCCGGGCCGCACCTATTGCCTTCGCGGAATACCGTTCGGCTGGAGCCGCGTCGTGCCTTTCGCCGAGAGGCGACCTCCGCACCGGTTGGCGTGACGAAGGGCCGGTCCGCAGGCGGGTGATATCCCGTCGGCGGACCGGTCCTTTGCCGTTCCGGGCTGGTTCTTGGCCGGTCCGGTGCCGCTCAGGCCGGTCCGGGCGGGCCGGGCTGGGGCTGTCCAGGGCCGCCCGGCGTGCCCGACTTGCCGTCCGTGACGGCCGGCGCCGGGACGGCGCTGTCCTGCGCGTCCGGCGGGATGGGGCCGATCACCGCGTTCAGCACCTGGGAGTTCGGGATGGCCATCACGCTGCCACCGGTCTCCAGCCGGACGTAGGTGATTCCGATCTCGGTCACCGTCCCGTCCAGCGTGCCGCCCAGAGCACCGGCCCGGAGCCGGATCGCCTCGCCCACCACGAACGGCCGCGCGAACAGCAGAACCAGCCCCGCGAATACGTTGCCCAGCGCCTGCTGGGCCGCGATGCCGACGAAGACGCTGGTCAGCGCGCCGCTGAGCAGCAGCTGACCCAGCGGCACGCGGAACAGCCACAGCGTGGTCGCAAATGTGGTGAGCGCGCCCAGGATCAAGATGGCGTACCTGACCACGCCCGAGTGGGAGGTTCCCGCCTTGGGCTCGAGCAACTGCCTGGACTTCCCGGCCAAGCCGTAGGTGGCGGTCGACGCCAAGATGAGGAAGGCCACGTTCGCGACCACCCAGATGACCTGGTCGATATCGTGGCTCGCGGTCCACAGGGCGTGCGAGTCGGCGTAAGCGGTGCGTGAGACGACGGCGGCGAAAATGGCAAGCACCAGCGCGATGATCGACTTCCACGGTCGCGTCCTGCGCTTGACCTGGGCCACCCTGGCCGACAGATCGATCTGCCTGTCCTGCACCCGCTGCTCCTCCTCCGGCTATCGGGCCCAACGCTATCCAGACGCTATCCGGCCACCAGCCCGGGCTACCCGATGACCCGGTAGACGACGAAGCGCTGGGGTCCCGGCGGGACCCCAGCGCTCGCGCGAGCAGAGTGCTTACTTGATCAGCGGCGCGCCTACCGGGAACCGGAGCCTGCCGCCCACCATGCCGTTCGAGATGCCGGCCGCCGAGGTATACCAGGCGACGACCGCGGTGATGACGCCCACGATTCCGCCCGCCTTGACCAGGCCGGTGCTGTTTGCGAAGCCACCGATGAACAGCAGGATCTCGGTGAGTTCCAGGGTCAGGAAGACCAGGAACACGGCCACGTTGAGCTGAGTGCTCAGAATCAGCAGGTAGGTGTTGACGATGGCGAACGCGAGCAGGATCCAGGCTTTGTCGTGCCCCAGCTGCAACGCCGTGAGCTTCGGGTTTCCCGCGACCAGCAGCACCCACAGGCCGAGGCCGATCCAGAAGGCGCCGTAGGTGGAGAACGCGGTCGCGCCGAACACGTTTCGGTTGCGGAACTCCCACATCCCGGCCAGGAGCTGGGCAAATCCGCCGTAGGCGAAGGCATAACCCAGGAAGGCCGCCCCACTGGCCGCGTTCATCCACCCGGCGTTGGCCGCGGATAGCAGGAAGGTTGTGGTGGCAAAGCCGGCCAGCCCGAGCGGGGCAGGATCGGCGATGCCTGACAGAGGAGCGGATGTAGCCTGAACTGCGCGTTCTTCGCTGACACTCAATAGGATCCCTCCAATGAAGGAATGGCCCGGCTGCCTCCGGCGACGCCGGCGGCAACCGGAAGGGCCTATGCCCGGCACTACCTAACGTTCGCGACGCGAAATATCTCGAGCTTTCGCGCCAAACCTTCCTCAGGTCACATCTGACCCAGATTGACCAGACGAAAGATTCGCCAACAGCGTAACGCGAGGTGCGTTACGGTGCGAGACCCTAGACCTCCCACTTTTCGTAACCATTTGGGTGCGGCGCTCTGAATTTGTGGCAGCACACAGAGTTTTCCCGTTCTAGCGGTCGCTGAATCCCGGGTCGGCCGGAACCTTAGGGGTTCAGACCTGCACTAGGTAAGATCAGTACAAGCACACGGAAGGCTTCGCCGATGACCGACCGGCCGATCCGCGCGTCTGACCAAGAGCGGGAGAGCGTGGTAGATGTCCTGCGCGACGCGTTCACCGATGGACGGCTGACGTTCGACGAGTTCGAGGAGCGGACTGCGGCCGCGTACGCCGCCAAGACCTGGACTGATCTGGGGGAGCTGACCTCCGACCTGCCCGCCGGGCCGCCGCTGGGAGCCGTCCTGCATCACCGGCCGCAGGCTGACCCGCCTATCGTGCCGCCCGCGCTCCGGCCGTCCCCGGTCAGGCGGGGACGGCCGTTCGACCGGGTATTGCCGATCTTGTTCGTCTGGATCCTGATCTCGGCCGCGGCCGGCTCGCCGGATATCGCCGCCGCGCTGTCGTTTGTGTTCATCTGCGTGCTGTTCACGCGCATCGGGTACGGGGGGCGGATGTAGCGGCGAGTGAGCACTGACACGCTGGTGCACGTCGTTCGACGGTAATACCCATTTCGGTGCGGGCCGACGGCTACTATGGGTCAGCCGGCGCGCAGGAAAGGCCCGTCGGTGTGCTGGATCACCGGGCCTGCGGGATCAGCGAACGGGCCGGAGCGTGGTCCGGCAGGCTCTAGGAGTCGGGAGGCGGTCGTTGACAAACGCGACCACCGGCAGCGAGCGGGTCATTCCCGACCCGCAGCCGCCCGCGGGGGAGCGCAGCTCGCTGCAGGCGCGATTGATCCGCCCGGCCGCGGCCCACTGGCAGTTCGGCGTGGTGGCGGCGGCCGCCATCGCGGTGCGCATCGTGGTGATCCTCGGCTACCCGCCGATCTTCTGGTTCAGCGACTCCTACAACTACCTGTACGACGCGGCGACCCGCATCCCGGATCCGGTCCGGTCGAACGGCTACCCGTTGTTCCTGCAACTGCTCCTGCCGCTGCACAGCCTGTCCGCGATCGCGCTGCTCCAGGCGGCGATGGGCGTCGTGGCCGGCGTGGCTACCTATGCCCTGTTGCGCCATCGCGGACTGCCCTGGTGGGGGGCGACGCTGCCCGCGCTGCCGGTGCTGTTCGACGCCTACGAGCTGCACCTAGAGCACATGGTCACCGCCGACCCGCTGTTCATCTTCCTGGTCACCATCGCGGTGATCATCCTGTGCTGGAGCGACCGCCCCTCGATCCTGACCATAGCCCTGGCCGGGCTGCTCATCGGGTACGCGACCCTGGTCCGCTCGGTCGGCGAGCCGCTGCTCATCCTGGTCCTGGTCGCCATGCTGGTCCGACGGGTCGGCTGGCTCCGCCTGGTCACCCTCGCGGTGACCGGCCTGGTGCCCATCGCCCTGTACTTGAACTGGTACCACGGCACGTACGGTAAGTACGCCCTGACCAGTTCCTCGGGCAGCTTCCTGTACAGCCGGGTCAGCACCTTCGCCCAGTGCTCCAAGATGAACGTGCCCTCGCTCGTGGCGTTCCTGTGTGACCCGACCAAACTGAAGGACCGCCCGGTCGCGGGGGAGTACATCTGGGCGGACCACGAGCAGCTGCCCTACAGCGAAGACGGCGAGCGGGACTACTACACGCCGATGTACAACGCGTACGGAAGCGATACCTCGGTCCGGTTCACGCCCGAGGTCAACGCCCTGGCCAAGCAGTTCGCCGTGAGCGCCATCGAATCCCAGCCGACGGCCTACGCGCGGGTGGTCATCGACGAAGTCCTGCACACCTTCGGCTGGAGCCGGCAGCCCGACCCGGATGATTTTTACGGGAACGGCCCGAACTTCCGGTTCGTCAGCCAGCATGAGATGAACCTGCAGATTCCCTGGTACGTCACCCCGACCCAGATACCGGGCAACCCGACCTATCAGCTGCACAGCACTTCGGCCCTGACCTGGTGCGATGCCAAGTGCGTGGCGGGCGACAATCAGGCGGCCGTGATCATGAAGGCGGAACGGGACTTCGCCGGCCCCGGGCAGGGTTACGGGTTCACCAAGGAAGTCGGGCCCTGGGCCCATGCCCTCGAGACCTACCAGCGCTACATCTACCTGCGCGGCCCGCTGCTGGCCATCATCGTGCTGATCGGCGCGGCCGGCCTGCTGGGGCGCTGGCGGCGCTGGGGCGGCGTCGGCCTGCTGCCCTGGCTGGTCGGGGTGCTGCTGATCGTGGTGCCGCCGATGACCGCCGGGTTCAGCTACCGGTACGTGCTCGCCGCGGTGCCGGCCGCATGCCTGGCCGCCGGGCTCGCCTTCACCCAGCGACCTGGCCGCCGGTCAGTGCGCGCCCTGGCGGCCGATCTGCGGCGGAACCTTGGCCGCGGCGGCACTGTCGATCAGGAATAGCGTCCGCTGCCTGCCGCGCGCACCCGCGGCGGGAACCTGAACCGGCCCCGCGTCGGACAGGGCCATCGCGATCGCGTCGGCCTTCTCCGCGCCCGAGGCCAGAATCCAGATCTCCCGCGCCGCCTGGATGGACGGGAGCGTCATCGACAACCGGATCGGCGGCGGCTTGGGTGAGCCCCGGACCGCCACCACCGGCCGCTCGTCATACAGCGCAGGCATACCGGGGAACAGCGACGCGACGTGCGCCTCGGGACCAATGCCCAGCATGAGGATGTCGAACTCCGGGACCTGACCGTGATCCTCGGGCTTGGCCGCGGCCTCCAGCCAGGACGCGTACCTGGCCGCCGCCGCCTCGGGATCGTCGCCGTCCGGCCCGTCCGGCCCCGCCATCGGGTGCACCCGGGCCGGATCGGTGTCCACGTGGTCCAGCAGCACCGTCCGGGCGCCGGTCTCATTCCGCTCCGGGTCGCCGGCCGGTACGAACCGCTCGTCTCCCCACCAGATGTCCACATGCCGCCAGTCGATCGCGTCCCGCGCCGGGGCCGCGGCCAATTCGGCCAGCACCGCGGTGCCGATGCCGCCGCCGGTCAGTACCACCGACGCGGTGCCGCGGGCCGCCACCGAGTCGACCAGCCGGGTGACCAGACGCGCCGCAACCGCCTTGGCCAGCAGCTGGGCATCCCGATGCACGATCACCTCGGGCACACTCACGAAGCCGAGCCTCCGGCGAGCGCACGCAGCGTCTCGGCGTAGACCTCGTCCGGCTCGAGCCGGCGCAGTTCTTCGGCGATCAGGTCGTCGGTGTCCCGGCGTTGCAGGGCGACCCGGCGTTCCGGCCGCCCGGGCCAGGCCAGGGTGGCGTTACGGCCGTCCGGCCGGGAGATCGCGACCTTTCCGTCCGATGTCTCGAAGCTCACCTCGGTGACCCCCGGGCCTTCTGACTCACCGCGCCGGACCTCGATGCCCAGGCGCAGGCCCAGCCAGGCCGCGATCAGGTCTGCGGTCGGGTTGGCCTGGCTCAGCCAGCACTTCGCCGCTGAGCAGTTCGGGGTAGGGCTGGTCCAGGGTCGCGGCCAGCAGGGAACGCCAGGGCGTGGACCGGGTCCAGCTCAGGTCGGTGTCACCCGGATGGTAGGACTCGGCCAAGGTCAGCAGCATGTCCCTGGGTGCGTCGGCCGCCGCCGCGTCCGTCACCCGCCGCTGGGCCACGGTGCCGAGCCGATCGGCGCCCGGCGAGGGCGGCGCGTCGTCCGGCCACCACGTGACCACCGGGACGTCCGGCGCGAGCAGCGGCGCGACCACCGAATCGGCGTGCTGGCCGAGCGGGCCGTACATGCGCAGCAAAATGGTCTCGCCCGGGCCGATCTCGCCCACCCGGATCTCGGCGTCCAGCCGCGATTCGGCCTTCGGCTTGCGGGTGATCACGGTCAGGATCCGGCTCGGGTGCTCCCGGCCGGCATGGCTGGCCGCGCGGACCGCGTCGTACTGCTCGGCCTCGTCGGTGACGATGATCAGCGTCAGCACCATGCCCGAGGCCGGGCCGCCCATCCGGCGCCGGGCCTGGGTGAGCGCCTCATGGATGGCGCCCGTGGTGGTGTCGGTCAGGTCGATAGTCATCGCGGCTTCCCTCCTACAGCGCCCGCCCGGGCGTCCGCGCCCGGCCGGTGCTCACAGGCGCCGCCAAGCGCGCCCGTCCCGGGCCATCATCGCCTCGGCCGACGCCGGGCCTTCCGAACCGGCGTCGTACTGCTCCGGCTTGGTGTACGAGGCCCAGAAGTCCTCGACCGGGTTGAGGATCCGCCAGCCCAGCTCGACCTCCTGCTGCCGGGGAAACAGCGGCGGGTCACCGATGAGGACGTCGAGCAGCAGACGTTCGTAGGCCTCGGGGCTGGATTCGGTGAACGACTCGCCGTAGGCGAAGTCCATGTTCACGTCCCGGACCTCCATGGCCGTACCCGGCACCTTGGAGCCGAATCTGACCGTGATCCCCTCGTCCGGCTGGATCCTGATCACCATCGCGTTCTGGCCGAGCTCCTCGGTGTCGGTGGCTGAGAAGGGCAGGTGCGGCGCGCGCTGGAAGATCAGGGCGATCTCCGTCATCCGGCGCGGCAGCCGCTTGCCCGCCCGTAGGTAGAACGGCACGCCGGCCCAGCGCCTGGTGTCGACGCCGAGCCGCAGGGCGGCGTAGGTCTCGGTCCGGGAGTCCGCGGGGATGCCGTCCTCCTCCAGGAAGCCGCATACCTGGCGTCCACCCTGCCAGCCCGCCGCGTACTGCCCGCGCGCGGTCCCAGTGGCCAGGTCGGCGGGCAGCCGGACCGCGGACAGCACCTTCTCCTTCTCCATCCGCAGCGAGTCGGCGTCGAACGCGACCGGCTCCTCCATGGCGGTTAGCGCCAGCAACTGCAGCAGGTGGTTCTGGATCACGTCGCGGGCGGCCCCGATGCCGTCGTAGTACCCGGCCCGGCCGCCGATCCCGATGTCCTCGGCCATGGTGATCTGGACGTGATCGACGTAACCGCGGTTCCAGATCGGCTCGTACATCTCGTTGGCGAACCGCAACGCCAAGATGTTCTGCACCGTCTCCTTGCCGAGGTAGTGGTCGATGCGGAACACCGACTCGGGCGGGAAGACCCCGTCCAGCGTCGCGTTCAGCTCCCGCGCGCTGGCCAGATCATGACCGAACGGCTTCTCGATCACCACCCGCCGCCAGCCGCGCCCGTGCGAGTCCGACAGGCCGCTGCGCTTGAGCTGCTGGACCACGACGGGGAACTGGCTCGGCGGGATCGACAGGTAGAACGCGTAGTTCCCGCCGGTGCCCCGCTCGGCGTCCAGCTTGCGCACGCACGCGGCCAGCTGGTCGAACGCCGCGTCGTCGCCGAACGAGCCGGACACGAAGTTGACGCCCTCGCTGAGCTGCTCCCATACCGCGTCGCGGTACGGGGTCCGGGCGTACTCCTTCACCGCCCGGTAGGTGACCTGGGCGAAATCCTCGTCCTCCCAGTCCCGGCGGGCGAAGCCGACGAACGAGAAGCCCGGCGGCAGCAGACCCCGGTTGGCCAGGTCATAGACCGCTGGCATCAGCTTCTTGCGCGCGAGGTCCCCGGTGACCCCGAACATGACCAGCACGCACGGCCCGGCCACCCGGGGGATGCGCCGGTCCCGCGGATCACGCAGCGGGTTACGCGGCTCGGCCGCCGCGTCGACCTGGGCGATGACGCTCGGGCTGGCCGGCGCCAGGCCTTCGGCTTCTTCGGTCACCCCAGCCCCATCTTCGTGCTGATCGTGTCGAGCAGCTCTTTCCACGAGCCCTTGAACTTGTCGACACCCTCGACCTCGAGGACGTGCACCACGTCGTCGTATTCGATGCCGAGCTTGGACAGATCGGCGAACACCTGCCGGGCGGCGTCATAGGTTCCGTGCACGGTGTCGCCGAGCAGCTTCCCGTGGTCAGCGGTGGCCCGGATCGTGCCCTCGGGCATCGTGTTCACCGTATCGGCCACCACCAGGTCGACGACGTACATGGTGTCGCCGAACGCCGGGTCCTTGACCGAGGTGGAGGCCCACAGCGGCCGCTGGAGCTGCGCGCCCTTGGCCCGCAGGGCCTGCCAGCGCTCGGTGGCGGTCCTCTGCTCGAACAGCTCGTAGGCCAGCCGAGCGTTGGCCACCGCCGCCTTGCCGCGCAGCGCCGCGGCCTCGGGGGTGCCGATCTTGTCCAGCCGGCCGTCGACCTCGGTGTCCACCCGGCTGACGAAGAACGACGCCACCGATCGGATCTGGGACAGGTCGTGTCCGGCCGCCGCGGCCTGCTCCAGGCCGGCCATGTAGGCGTCGATGACCTGGCCGTACCGCTCCAGCCCGAAGATCAGCGTGACGTTGACGCTGATCCCCTCGGCGATGGCCGCCGTGATCGCGGGAAGTCCCTCGAGAGTCGCGGGGATCTTGATCAGCAGGTTCGGCCGGTCGACCATCCACCACAGCGCCTTCGCCTCGGCGACGGTCTTGGCCGTTTCGTTGGCCAGCCGGGGGTCCACCTCGAGGGAGACCCGGCCGTCCAGGCCGCCGGTCCGCTCCCAGGTCGGCCGGAACACGTCACACGCCCAGCGGATGTCGTAGGTGGTGATCATCCGGGATGCTTCGTCCACGGTCACGCCGCGGAGCTTGAGGTCGGCGATCTGGTCGTCGTAGGCGTCGCCGGTGGACAGCGCCTTGGCGAAGATCGTCGGGTTGGACGTCACGCCGACCACGTGCAGGTCGTCGATCAGCATCTGCAGGTTGCCGGTGCGCAGCCGGTCACGGCTGATGTCATCCAGCCATACCGACACCCCGGCCTCGGATAGCTGCCCGAGAACGTCAACTGACACCGTTGCTTTCCCTTCCCTGCGTGCCGCGGGCCGGGCTAGGCCCTGACCCGGGCCAGACTGTCGCGTGCGGCAGCGGCTACCCGCTCCGCTGTGATGCCAAACTCCTGGTAAAGCTTCTGATAAGCGGCCGAAGCACCGAAATGGTCTACTCCGATTGAAGCGCCCGCATCCCCGACGAACAACCGCCAGGGCTCGGTAATGCCTGCCTCGACCGACACCCGCGCGCGGATGGTCGGCGGCAGTACTTCGCGCCGGTAGGACTCGTCCTGCGCGTTGAACCACTCCACGCACGGCATGGACACCACCCGGGCCGAGACGCCCTCGGCGGCCAGCTGTTCGCGGGCCTGCAGCGCGATCGAGACCTCGCTGCCGGTGCCGATCAAGATGGCGTCGCCGCCGTCGGCCAGCACGTACCCGCCGCGGGCCACGCCCTTGGCGCTGGCCAGGCCCTCTGGTCCTTCCGACGAGCGGTCGACCACCGGCAGCGCCTGCCGGGTCAGGCACATCGCGGTCGGCTGGGCCCGTTCCAGCGCGGTCCGCCAGGCCACGACGGTTTCGTTCGCGTCCGCCGGCCTGACCACCTCCAGGTTCGGGATGGCGCGCAGGGCCCACACGTGCTCGATCGGCTGGTGAGTCGGACCGTCTTCGCCCAGGCCGATGGAGTCGTGCGTCCATACGTAGACGACCGGCAGCTCCATCAGCGCCGCGAGCCGGACCGAACCCCGCATGTAGTCGCTGAACACCAGGAACGTGCCGCCGTAGGGGCGGGTGCCGCCGTGCAGCGCGATGCCGTTCATGATCGCGCCCATGCCGTGCTCGCGGATCCCGAAGTGCATCGTCCGGCCATACGGGTTGCCGCGCCACATGGCGGTCTGGTGGTCGACCGGGATGAAGGAGGGCTCGCCTTCCATCGTGGTCAGGTTGCTCTCGGCCAGGTCGGCCGACCCGCCCCAGAGCTCGGGCAGCACCGGGGCCAGCGCGGACAGGATCGTACCCGAGGCCTTGCGGGTGGCCATGCCCTTGGCGTCGGCCGGGAACGAGGGGAGCGCCCGGGCCCATCCGTCCGGCAGCCGGCGGGCGGCCAGCCGGTCGAACAGCGCCCGCCGGTCCTCGTTGGCGGCGCTCCACGCGGCGAACGACTGATCCCACTCGGCGTGCAGGTTCTTTCCGCGCTCGGCGACCTGGCGGGCGTGGGCGAGCGCCTCGTCCTCGACCGGGAAATCGACCCCCGTCTCGAAGCCGAGCACCTCCTTGGTCGCCGCCACCTCGTCGGCGCCGAGCGCCGAGCCGTGCGCGGCGCCGGTGTTCTGCTTGTGCGGCGACGGCCAGCCGATGATCGTGTTGAGCGCGATGAACGACGGCGCGTCGGTGCGCTCCTTGGCCGTCAGGATCGCCTGGTAGAGCGCTGGCACGTCCTCGTGGTAGCCGTTCGGGGTGCGCCAGCTCAGCCGCTGCACATGCCAGCCGTAGGCCTCGTAGCGGGCGGGGACGTCCTCGGACTTGGCGATGTTGGTGTCGTCTTCGATGGAGATGTCGTTGTCGTCGTAGATCACGATGAGGTTGCCCAGCCGGTGGTGCCCGGCCAGCGAGGCCACCTCGTGGCTGACGCCTTCCTCCATGTCGCCGTCGGAGACGAAGGCGTAGACGTAGTGGTCGAACGGGCTGTGGCCCGTTTCGCCGTCCGGGTCGTACAGGCCGCGCTCGCGGCGGGCGGCCATGGCCATGCCGACCGCGTTGCCGATGCCCTGGCCGAGCGGCCCGGTGGTGGTCTCCACGCCCGGGGTCAGACGGTGTTCGGGATGCCCGGGGGTGATGCTGCCCCAGGTGCGGTAGGCCTTCAGGTCATCCAGCGTCAGCCCGTACCCGGACAGGTACAGCTGGATGTACAGGGTGAGGCTCGAATGCCCGCACGACAGCACGAAGCGATCCCGGCCCGCCCAGTTTGGATCCGCCGGGTCATGCCGGAGCACGCGCTGGAAGAGCAGGTAGGCCGCTGGGGCCAGGCTCATCGCCGTTCCCGGGTGCCCGCTGCCGGCTTTCTGCACCGAATCCATCGCGAGGACGCGGATGAGATCGACGGCGCGCTCGTCGGTCGCTGTCCATTCGAGCTGGGGCTGGTTGCTCACGGTAGGAGCCTATCGGTCGAGCGGTTCCGGCTGTCGGTAGGGTGCAGCCTGCACCGGCTCGGGTGAGGGCCGGGTCAGCGGGCCTCGGTCGCGCATGAACAAGAACAGCCGCAGCACCGCGATCCAGACCAGAACCGACCCGGTCACGTGGACCCAGACCAGCCCGGCGGGCAGGTGGGTGAAGTACTGGACGTAGCCGATCACGCCCTGCGCGCCCAGCGCCGCGATCATGACCCAGCTGGCCCGCACGACCCGCGGCGGAGCCCCGGACATCCGCAGCCCGACCACCAGCGCGACGGACAGCCCGGCCAGCAGCCAGCCGATGTCCGCGTGCAGCTGGGTGACCCCCTCCAGCGGCAGCTTGTACCGGGGGGTGTCCGCGTGGCCGGCCAGCGGGCCGGTCCCGGTAACCACGGTGCCCGCCGCGAGCATCACGCCCGTCACGGCGACCAGCAGCCCGGACAGCAGGTACAAGTCCCGCCGCGTCACGGTCGTCGGCGGGTTGCTGCCCTCGGTGCACCGCACGTGCAGCACCACCGCCGCGGCCACGATCGAGGCGGAGACCAGGAAGTGGATGGAGACCGAGACCGGGTTGAGCTTGGTCAGCACGACGATCCCGCCGATGGCCGCCTGCGCGAAGACCCCGGCCGGCTGGATCGCGGCTAGCCAGACCAGATCCCGCCGCCTGGTCCCCTGCGGCCGGAAGCGCCAGGCCGCGATGAACACGATGACGGTGATGATCACCAGCGGGAAGTTGAGCAGCCGGTTACCGAACTCGATCCAGGTGTTGATCAGCGTCTGCCCGGCATTCTTGCTGGCCACGATGTCCGCGGCGCTGCACCGGGGCCAGTCGGGACAGCCCAGGCCGGACGAGCTGAGCCGGACCGCCGCACCGCTCGACATGATCGCGGTGTCGGCGATGACCCCGGCCAGCGCGATCCGCCGCATCGACACTGGCGTCGGGGCCAAGATGGGCCGGGCGAACCTGGACGTCTCGAGTCGAGACATCCAGCTGCGGAGACGGTCGGCGGGCACGCCCTTATGGTAGAGCGCCGGCTAGTGCTGCGCCGCCCCGGCGCACGCGATCATCACGCAGCCGATGGCCAGCCATTCCGCCACGCTCAGCTTCTGGTTCAGCAGGACCAGCCCGATCAGCGCCGCTCCCGCGGGCTCCAAGCTCATCCACACGCCGAACAGCCGGGTCGGCATCCGTCGTAGCGCCTCAAGCTCCAGGCGGTAGGGGATGACCGACGACAAGATGCCGATCGCCGCTCCGGTGGCCAGCACCGCGGGCCGGAACATGGCCCTGCCGCCCGCGATCACCGCGGGCGGCGTGATCACGATGGCGGCCACCAACATCGCGATGGCCAGGCCCGCCGAGCCGGGAAACCGCCGTCCGGTCGCCTGGCTGAGCACGATGTAGCCCGCCCAGCAGGTTCCGGCCACTGCCGCGTACAGCACCCCGGTCAGGTTCAGGTGCCCGTGGCCGCCCTGGGTGAGCAGCGCGACCCCGAGGCCGGCCAGCACTACCCAGCCGACGTCCCGCAGGTGCCGGGACCCGGCCACCGCGACGGCCAGCGGGCCGAGGAACTCGATGGTGACCGAGACCCCCAGGGGAATGCGGGCGAAGGACTGGTAGATGGAGAAGTTCATAACCCCAAGCGCGATACCGAACGATACGGCGATCCCCGCGTCCCTCCAGGCTCTTCGCCTGCCCAGGTCGCCGACCGCCCGGACCAGCCCGCGTCCGGCAATGACGGCCATCGCCACCGCGGAGGTCCACAGCCGCAGCCCGGTTACCGCCGCGGGCGGGATCTGGCCGAACAGCTTGTCGGCCAGACCGGCCCCGTACTGCACGGAGACGATCCCGGTCAGGATCATCACGGCCTGGCAGCGCCAGCCGACCCCGGTTCGTCCCGCCATCAGGCCCGGACCCGGCGGCGTCAGGGCGTCCTGAAGCCCGGGTTTCCTCGTGGCCCGCATTGGCGGTAGTGCTGTCCGTCATCCTTCTGGCAGGTCACTGTACCCGGCCGGGTCCGCGGCCCCAGAGGCCTGCTCAGTCGGGCATAGCGCGAGCACCACCGTCGAGACGCGCCATGGTGTCCTCGGGCGCGTCGGGTTCAGTAGCGAGAGTCAGCATCGAACTGACGACCTCCCGATCATGAGTCGGGCGCTCTGAGCCAACTGAGCTATCTCGCCATGGTTGGCCACCACGGGATCGAACCGCGCGATACCTGCCTATCAGGCAGGTATCGCCAACCAGTTTCCAGGGAGCGCAGTGTCCTTGGTGGTGCGCTGCTCCCGCGAAGCCGAGGGTGGTGAAACCCGGGTTCCACCACCCTTGGGTGTGGTGGATTGCCAGTTTCACTCCGCTCGCGCCGACCCGACCTCCGGTTTCCAGCCGGGCACCTCGCCACTCGGTCAACCATCCATGTGAGGAAGGCGGGCGACTCGAACGCCACGCCGTTAGCCGCGCATCGCTTGGCGGCGGCGGCGAGCCCGGCACGCCTGTCCGGTTCACCTTCCGTAGACGCTACGGTCACATGGAGCCGTACCCTGCGAGCCTCTGGGCGGCCTCGAACCGCCTGCCGTCCCGTATGAAGAGGACGCTCTGCCTGATGAGCTACGCAGGCATGGCTCCGGGAGCTGGGGTCGAACCAACATCGCCAGGTTCAGAGCCTGGAATCCTGCCATTGAACGATCCCGGATTAAAGTGCGGAAGGTGCGAAGTTGAGTCCTGCAGAGTGGTGTACTGACCCGCTCGCTGATGGGCGTGGCGCAGACGTGTAAGGCGGCCACCGCGTGATTCTTTGGAAGACCTCTCACAGTGCTTCTGAAGGAGACACGACGATGACCGCCCCTAGCAGTATCGACCCTGCACGCTTCCTGCACGACCAGCTCCAGTCCGCGTCGCCGGACCTGCTGCGCTCGATGCTGACCACCTTCATCAACACGCTGATGTCCGCGGAGGCCGACGCGGTCTGCGGCGCCCCCTACGGGATGCCGGGCCCGGACCGGGTCAACGTCCGCAACGGCTACCGGCACCGCGACTTCGACACCCGCGCCGGGACGCTTGACGTGGCGATCCCCAGGCTGCGCTCAGGCAGCTACTTCCCGGACTGGCTGCTGGAACGCCGCCGCCGCGCCGAAGCGGCCCTGACCTCGGTGGTGGCAACCTGCTACCTGCTCGGGGTGTCCACCCGGCGGATGGAAAAGCTGGTGGAATCCCTCGGGATCACCCGGCTATCGAGGTCGCAGGTCAGTGAGATGGCCCGGGACCTGGACGAGCAGGTGGAGGCGTTCCGGACCCGGCCGCTGGACGCCGGCCCGTATACCTTCGTGGCCGCGGATGCCCTGGTGCTGAAGGTCCGCGAAGGCGGCCGCGTCGTCGGCGTCCACGCGCTGCTGGCGGCGGGGGTGAACGCGGACGGGCACCGGGAGATCCTGGGGCTGCAGGTCACCTCGGCTGAGGACGGCGCCGGGTGGCTGGGGTTCTTCCGGGATCTGACCGCCCGCGGCCTGACCGGCGTCCGCCTCGTCACCTCTGACGCGCACCGCGGCCTGGTCGACGCCATCGGCGCGACCCTGCCCGGCGCGAGCTGGCAGCGGTGCCGGACTCATTACGCCGCGAACTTGATGTCCGCCACCCCGAAAGCGTCCTGGCCCTGGGTCAAGACGCTGCTCCACTCGGTCTATGACCAGCCCGACGCCACCAGCGTGCACGACCAGTACGACCGGCTCATCGATGCCATCGCCGCCAAGCTCCCCAAGGTCGCCGCGCACCTGGACGCCGCCCGGCCTGACGTCCTGGCGTTCACCGCCTTTCCCAAGGAGCTGTGGCGCCAGATCTGGTCCAATAACCCGCAAGAGCGGCTGAACCGCGAGATCCGCCGGCGGACCGACGTGGTCGGGATCTTCCCCGGCCGCGATTCCCTGATCCGCCTGGTCGGCGCCGTCCTGGCCGAGCAGCACGACGAATGGACCGAAGGACGCCGCTACCTCGGCCTCGACATCCTGGCCCGATCCCGCATCACCCTGGCCCCCGGCGCCACGGAGGTGACCCCCGACAACGACCTCCCGGCACTCAGCGCCTAACCCAGCCAAAAGAATCACGCGCTAACCGCGAAACACCACGCCCAGGGACTTGACCAGGTGCGATTCGAACGCACATGCCGCGAGGTCTGAGCTCGCGAGGTATGCCAAGATTCCCGTCACTCCCGCATGGTGCGCCGCCAGGGGACTCGTACCCCGGACCTTACCGATTAAGAGTCGGATGTTCTGACCGCTGAGCTAGCGGGCGCCTGGAGCCGTACCGGGGAGTCGAACCCCGATGATTTGCTTGGAAGGCAAATGTCTTGCCGTTAGACCAGTACGGCACGGTGGGCCCGGTGGTCGGGACCCGCGGAGTCGAACCGCGTTTCTCCTGAATCCGAATCAGGCAGATTACCGTCTTCCTCGATCCCGAATGCCGCTGACTTCGCGGCGCCGTGGAGATGGCGGGAATCGAACCCGCTGCGACGACGCTTGCAGGGCGTGTCCGCTATCTCAGCTGTCATCCCCACGTGCTCACGCTTTGGATGTATCAACAAACGAGCACCTTCACCCGTAGGTGGTGCTTCGCAGGGACCGCAGGAGTTGAACCCGCATTTTGCTCGGGTTGGAGCCGAACCGCCTATCCGCTGGCTGATCCCCAAGGTAAATTTAAAACCGCCCCTCGGGATATCCTCGGGGCGGTCGCCATCTTGTGCTCAATGGCCTAAGACGACAACCGTCCTGGAACTCAGGGCAAGCTCACGCCGCGAGCACGGCTGCATGTACTCGCTTCGTTTTGAGATCTGCCAGAACGTCATAATTCGATGGTAGGAGATACGCACAGACGGGGCAACGTAATTTTCGCGCGCCTTCTTCCAGGGCTTCACTATGTAGATGGCTCCGGAAGTTCGTCGGGGGTGAATACGTTCGCGGCCCAGCCGTTGGGTCCGAGGGGTGTCCAGTGCCTTGGCAAGGCGGCGTTCCTCGTAGCTGAAGTGTGACTCGAGAATCGCGATGAGCCCGTCGAGTTCTCGCTTGAGCGTCTCTGGCCGGGCAGCGGGCGAGCCTGGTGCCAGCAGGAGCTGGGTGTCCTCGCCCGTGTGATGGGTGTGGAGCGGTGCAGAAGCTGAGGCAGTAGCTGAGCAGATCCTCCGGTATGGCGGCAGCTGGGGCAGGGCGGCCGGTGCTCCCGGTGAGCTGCTGACGTGCTGATGCGAGCCGGTCCCGCACGGACTGGTAAACCTGGATCAGCTGTTCGCTCAGCACCACCGCGCGGTCAGGCGCAGTCAAAGGAATGACGACCTTCCTCTGGGGTGCCTCCATGCCTGACGCGATCCGCCACCAGCACGCGGCACTGCATCCACCTAAGCGGT
Organism: uncultured Actinomycetes bacterium; assembly: GCA_963787645.1. GTDB lineage: Bacteria > Actinomycetota > Actinomycetes > Streptosporangiales > Streptosporangiaceae > Palsa-504. The sequence continues at coordinate 1,511,412 of CAWBDS010000002.1, forward strand.
AACACCATCTGGTGGCGGTAGGCGGCGGGCGTGACGCCGAAGGCGTCCCGGAACGCCGCGATGAATGCGCTGGTGGTCCAGTAGCCGCTCGCGGTGGCCGCGCCGGTAACCGAACTGTCGGCGGCCAGCAGGACTAGGGCGTGCTGGAGGCGGAGCTGCGCGCGCCACTGCGGGAAGGTCATCCCGGTGTCGCGGCGGAACAGCCGGCTGAGGGTGCGCTCGCTGGCGCCGACCGCTCGGCCTAGATCGGCCAGGGTGCGCCCGTCGGCGGGATCGTCGGCCAGGATGGCGGCGACGTCGCGCAGCCGGGGATCGGCGGGCGCGGGCAGGTAGTGCTGTCGGGCAGGCGTCGGTGCCAGGCGGCGCAGGACGATGCGGTGCAGGTCGGCGCGGTCGTCCGGGCCGAGGGCGTGGTCTTCGGCGAGTGCGATGATGGCCTCGCGGAGCAACTGGCCGACGGCGAGTACGGTCGGCTCGGTCGCGTTCAGGGGGTTGAGGGCGGCCGGGAACGCGAGGGTCAGCATCTGGGTCCGGCCGTGGGCCCGGTGGCTGTGCGGGACGCCAGCGGGGAGCCACACCGCACGGCGCGGCGGAACGACCCATGCCCCGCGGCTCGTGTGTACCTGCAGGACGCCCGAACTGGGATAGACGAGCTGGTGCTCGGCGTGGTCGTGCCAGTCGATGCGTTCGCGGTGCTCGAGGAGCCGATCGGTCGGGCCGGGCAGCGGATGGCGGCTTACCGATATCATTGGTCGGATTAACGATAGCCAGCCAGACCCATCACCGGCAATCCTGGCTGGGTGGCGACTGGTATTTCGGCAGCCGACCCGCCGCGGTCGGCCTGGCCGCGGATGCGCCTGTGGGCCGCGGCGCACGCCGTCGACGACGTGTACCAGGGGCTGGTGCCCGCGTGCGTGCCGTACTTCGTGCTGGACCGGCACTACGGGTACGTGGCCGCGTCCGGGCTGACCCTGGCGGCCACGCTCGGCGCGGCGCTGCCTCAGCTCGTCGTGGGGTTCATCGTGGATCGGTATCCGCTGAGTTGGATGGCCGGAGCCGGGGTGAGCCTGGCCGGCGTCGGCCTGGGACTGTCGGGCATCGTGCCTGCGTACGCGCTCGTGTGGACCCTGCTATTCGCATCCGGACTGGGCGTGGCCATGTTCCACCCCGCGGCCGGGAAGGCGGCGCGGCGGGCTGCGGGGGACAGCGCTTCGGCGATGAGCATCTTCGCCACCGGCGGGAACGTCGGGTTCTTCCTGGCCCCGGTCCTCGCCACACCCGCGCTGGACGCGATCGGCCTGGGCGCCACCGTGCTGTTCATCCCGCCCGCGATGCTGACCGGGTTCATGCTGCTGCGCCATCAGCAACGCACCGCGCCAGCGCGGCAGGCGTCGGCCCCCGGCAGCGACCGGTGGGGGCCATTCCTGCTGCTGACCGCGGTAGAGGTCACGCGATCGGTGAACTTCTTCGGGACCAGCACGTTCATCGAGCTGTACTGGATCACCCACCTGCATGCGAGCCGCCCGGTGGCCGGGGCGGCGCTGACCTGCTTCCTGACCGGAGGCGTGGCGGGCACCCTGCTCGGCGGCCGGCTCGCCGACCGGTTCGGGCTGACCCAGACGGTCCTGGTCGGCAACGCGGCGGCCGTCCCCGCCATGATCGCGTTGCGCGCGTGTCCCGGTGCCGGAATCGCCCTAGTGGCCGCGCTGGCGGCAGGCGTCACGGTGCGTATCCCGTTCTCCGTTCTGGTCAAGCTCGGTCAGGACTACCTGCCTAGCCGTCCGGGCACCGCCTCGGGCGTTACGCTCGGCCTCGCGGTCAGCGCGGGCGGACTGGCCGCTCCGGTATTCGGCGTCATCGCCGCGGCCCACGGAACGCCGGCGGTGTTCTCGCTGCTGTGCCTGCTGCCGGTACCCGCCGTGGCGCTTTCCCTGCTGCTGCCCGAACCTAAGGAGGCCTTATGCCCGTCTCGCGCCTGGCGCACATCCCGGGAATCGGCGTGGACGAGATCGGCGATGCCGCCGATGCCGCCCAGAATCCCGATCTCCTGCGGTTGGAGAACCTCGACACCGACGTGCCGCCGCCCGCGGTCGCCCGCGAGGTCACCCGGGCCGCGATCGGTGACGACGCGGCTAATAGCTATCTGCCGTTCCAAGGCCATCGCGCGCTGCGCGAGGCCGCCGCCGAGCACGTCAGCGCCATGGCCGGCCACCACTACGACCATGGCAGGCAATGCGTCAGCGTGGCCGGCGGCCTCAACGGCATTCTCAACGTCCTGCTGGCCACGGTGGAACCGGGGCGGGAAGTGGTGGTCGGCGATCCGATTTACGCCGGCCTGGTCAACCGCATCCGGCTGGCCGGCGGGATTCCCCGGCACGTGCCCTCCGTCCCGGGTGACCGCGGCTGGGCCACCGATCCGGATGAGCTGGCCGCGGCCGTCGGTCCGCAGACGGCGGCCGTGCTGCTGATGAGCCCGGCCATGCCTACCGGCGCCGTCCTGTCCGGTGAGCACTTCGACGCCCTCGCCGACCCGGTCGACCGGCACGGCGCCTGGGTCATCTGGGACGCCGCCATGGAACGGATCGTCTTTGGCGATCATCAGCCCGTGCACCCGGCTGCCCACCCAGGCCTGGCTGCCCGGACCATCACGGTCGGATCCGCATCCAAGGAACTGCGCATGATCGGCTGGCGGGTGGGCTGGGTCCTCGGGCCTGAGCCGATCATGAAGGACATCGGCCTGGTCGGCCTGACCAATGTCGTCTGCCAGGTCGGCATCGCCCAGCAGGCCGTGGCCGCCGCGTTGCGTGATCCCGGCTCCGGAAGCGACGTGGCCGCCGCCACCCGCCTGTGGCAGCGCCGGAACGAGCACATCCTCGAGCAGCTCGCGGGCTATCCCTGCATCCGCCCGGACGGGGGATGGTCGCTGCTCATCGACTGCGCCAGCCTGGGCCTGTCCGGCGCCGAAGCGTCGCGGCGCCTGTTCACCCGCGGCGAGGTGGCGGCCACGCCGATGACCGGCTGGGGACCCGGCGGCGAGCGCTACCTTCGCCTGGTGTTTGCCAACGAGCCGATCGAGCGGCTCGGCGACCTGCGGGCCCGTTTCGACGCCGCGCTGTCCTGAACCGTCAGTCCCACCGGAAGGTCCGCGCGGCCAGGGCGATCGCGGCCACGGCCCATACCGCCAGCGTGATCGTGTTCCCGACCGGGAACGCCACGTGGTGCTGCAGGACGTCGCGCAGGCCGGTGGACAGCGCGCCAGTGGGCAGCAGCTCCAGGGTCGGGCGCGCCCCGGCCGGGAACTTGGTCAGCGGGAACACCACGCCGCCCACGCCGAGCAGCAGGATATAGACCAGGTTGGCCGCGGCCAGCGTGGCCTCGGCGCGCAGCGTGCCGGCCATCAGCAAGGCGAGCCCGCTGAAGGCGGCCGTGCCGAGCAGGATGAGCAGCGGGACCGACACGATCGCGGCCGGGCTGGCGTCCGGCCGCCAGCCGATGGCCAGGCCGACCGCGATGATCAGGACTCCTTGCAGCAGTTCCACTCCGATCACGGTCACCGTCTTGGCCGCGATCAGGCCGCCGCGGGACAACGGCGTGGCCCCCAGCCGCTTCAGGACGCCGTACCGGCGCTCGAAGCCGGTGGCGATGGCCTGGCTGGTGAACGCGGTCGACATCACGGCCAGTGCGATGACCCCGGGCGTGAGGAAGTCGATCCGGCTCAGTCCCGTCCCGAAATTGATCAGCGGCTCCAGGCTGAACGCGGTGAGCAGGAGCAGCGGGATGATCAGCGTGAGCAGCAGCTGCTCGCCGTTGCGCAGCAGGGTCCGGGTTTCCAGGGCGGCCTGCGCGGTGATCATCTGGCGCAGCGGCGCCGCCCCCGGGTCGGGAGCGAACAACGCCGCCGGATCGGCCGGTGCCGCCTCGCTCATCCGCGCAGTTCCTTCCCGGTCAGCTCGAGGAATACGTCCTCCAGAGTGCGGCTCTCGATCCGCAGGCTGGTGGCCAGCACGCCCCGCTCCGCGCACCAGGCAGTCACGGTGGCCAGCAGCATCGGGTCCACCGCGCCGTGCACTTCGATCACGTAGTGGCCGGCCGGGGATTCCTTCATGGCGCTGGCCGGCGGCAGCACGCTGAGCAGGCTGTCGACGTCAAGCCCGGCCTCGGCGCGGAACCGGAGCTGTCCGACCGTGCCGGTGAGCTTGGACGGCGTATCCGCCGCGACCACCTGGCCGTGATCGATGATGGCGACGAAGTCGCAGAGCCGTTCGGCCTCTTCCATGAAGTGGGTGGTGAGGATGACGCTCACCCCCGAGGTCCGCAGCTGCCCGATCAGGTCCCAGGTGGCGTGCCGGGCCTGCGGGTCCATGCCCGCCGTGGGCTCGTCCAGGAACACCAGTTCCGGGCGCCCGATGACGGCTGCGGCCAGGGACAGCCGCTGCTGCTGGCCGCCCGACAGCCGCTTGTAGGGCGTTCGCGCGACCGGGGTGAGCCCGACCAGGTTGAGCAGCAGCGCCGGGGCGATGGGGTTGACGTGGAAGCTGCTCAGCAGCTTCAGATAGTCTGCCGCGGGTACCGACGGGGGAATGCCGCCCGACTGGAGCATCACGCCCAGCCGCGGGCGCAGCGCGCGGGCGTCTCGCACGGGATCCAGGCCCAGCACCCGGACCGTGCCCTGGTCAGGGCGGCGGTAGCCCTCGCAGATCTCGATCGTGGTGGTCTTGCCGGCGCCGTTGGGTCCGAGAATGCCAGTCACCGCGCCGCGGGCCGCGGTCAGCGAAAGCCCGTCTACGGCCGCGATCTGGCCGTAACGCTTGACCAGCCGCAGGAGCTCAACGGCAGGGGCCGCCGGGTCCGCAGGGGCCTTGCCGGTGCTCACGCACGCGAGTCTACGGTGGCGGCGCCGAAGGTCGTGAGGCGACGCGGGACTCCTATACCCCCGTGGGGTATCATGATGATCCGGAACCTGGGGAGGTACACCGCGGTGAGCCTGATCCACGCCGTCGTACATGCGCTGTCCGTCACCGGATCGATGGCGTGGGAGATCACCTGGGCCCTGATCCTGGGGTTCGGGCTGTCGGCGATTATCCAGGCCCTGGTGTCCAAGGCCACCATCACCCGGCTGCTGGGCGACGACCGACCGCGGACGCTCGCGTTGGCCACCGGGTTCGGGGCGGCGTCCTCATCGTGCTCGTACGCGGCGGTGGCGCTAGCCCGTTCGCTGTTCCGCAAGGGGGCCAGCTTCACCGCGGCGATGGCGTTCGAGATCGCCTCCACCAACCTGGTCATCGAGCTCGGGGTGATCCTGGCCCTGCTTATGGGCTGGCAGTTCACGCTGGCCGAGTTCGTCGGCGGACCGATCATGATCGTGCTGATCGCGGTGCTGTTCCGGTTGCTGCTGCGGGAACGGCTGCTCGGTGAGGCCCGGGCGCAGGCCGATCGCGGCCTGGCCGGCCTGATGGAGGGCCACGCGGCCATGGACATGTCGGTCCAGGGGCAGGGCTCGTTCGCCCGGCGCCTGTTTTCCCGCCCGGGCTACACCGCCGTGGCGCACGTGTTCGGCATGGAGTGGGCCGCGATCATCAAGGACCTGGTTATCGGCCTGTTCGCCGCGGGTGCGATCGCGGCCTGGGTGCCCGACCGGTTCTGGCGGGTGTTCTTCATCGCGGGTCATCCGCTCGCGGCCAAGATCTGGGGACCGCTCATCGGCCCGCTCGTGGCCATCATCTCGTTCGTCTGCTCGATCGGGAACGTGCCGCTGGCCGTCGTGCTGTGGAAGGGCGGCATCAGCTTCGGCGGCGTCGTCGCCTTCATCTTCGCCGACCTGATCATCGCGCCGATCCTGAACATCTACCGGAAGTACTACGGAGCCCGGATGGCCTGGTTCCTGCTCGGCACGTTCTACGCGACGATGGTCGCGGCCGGCGACGTGGTCGAGCTGCTCTTCGGCGGCCTGGGCCTGATCCCGAGCCCGGCCCGGGCCACGATCCCGGACCAGGGCGTCTCCTGGGACTACACCAGCTGGCTGAACATCGTGTTCCTGATCGTGGCCGCCGTGCTGGTCGTCCGATTCGTGCGCACCGGCGGGGTCGCTATGCTGCGGATGATGGGCGGCTCGCCCGACAGCCACGATCACATGGACGCGCACGTGTCCCATACGCACTAGGGAGGACGGCCGGATGGACCAGGACCGGGCCCGGAGCCTGCTCATCGCCGAACGGGATGAGGTACGCGGCTCGCTTAAGCTCAGCGAGGATGCGGGCCAGGATGACCGTGTGGCCGAAGTGGAGAGTGAGGCGGAGGACAACGCCGACGCCGCCCTCGCGCTCACCGAGGAAGGCGAGGACGACGCCCTCGCCGAGAGCATGCGCGACCGGCTGGACGCCATCGAGCGCGCGCTGCGGCGGCTGGACAACGGCACCTACGGCAAGTCGGTCCGCAGCGGCGAGCCCATCCCGGACGAGCGCCTCGAAGCCGACCCCGCCGCCGAGCTCACCATCGAGGAAGCCCGCGCCGACGAGCGCCGCTGAGCGCCCTTCACCCTGAATGAAACCCGGGTTTCATCTCATTGGGGAGAGGCGTGTCGAGCGCGGGGCGGCGGCTCCGACCATCCAGTGAAACGAGTTCCGATCACTGGAGGTAAGCGTGAATACCACTGTTGAAACCGTGACGTCGGCGGACGGGACACGGATTGCGCTCGAGCGGACCGAGGGCGGGACCGCGGGCGAGACCAGCAGCGAGACCGGCGGGATGCCGGTCATTCTCATCGGGGGCGCCTTTAACGACCGGTCGACGGTCGCGGCGCTGGCCGCCACTTTGGCCCCGGACGTCACCGCGATCACTTACGATCGCCGCGGGCGTGGTGACAGCACCAACCACGACCACGACTTCGACGTCAACCGCGAGTTCGACGATCTGGCCGCGGTCATCGAGCGGACCGGCGGGACGGCCAGTGTGTTCGGCCACTCTTCGGGGGGCGTGCTGGCCCTGGAGGCGGCGCTACGCGGCCTGCCCATCGACCGGGTGGCGGTCTACGAGCCCTCCTACATCCCGGCCAGCGACCGGCCGCAACCTGGCCCGGATCTGTACCAGCGTCTCGTCCGCCTGATCGGGCAGGGCCGCCGCGACGACGCGGTGACGCTGTTCCAGCGCGAGGCGGTCGGCCTGCCCGCGGCCATGATCGAGGGCATGCGGGCCAGCGACTTCTGGGCCTGGTTCACTGGCCTGGCTCACACCCTGCCCTACGACGTGGCGCTCCACGGAGCCTACGAGCCGCCCGCGGGTCGGCTCGGCACGCTCCGGATCCCGGTGCTCGCGGTGGACGGCAGCGAGTCGCCGGGCTGGGTCCACACGGCAACCCGCGCGGTGGCCAGCGCCGTGCCGGGCGGAAGGTACGTCACCCTCGACGGCCAGGACCACGGCGTCCTGCACCATCCGGAGGCCCTTCGGCCGGTCCTGAGCGACTTCCTGGCCGGACGCTGAGCGCTATGCCGGTGGCGCGGCCGGGGCAGCTTTCTGGCGCTGAGCCTTGGTGTCCGGGGGCGGCCAGTCGGGGCCGGCGGGCCAGGAGGCGACCCGTGCGGGGGTGTCGGAGTGCGGGTTGCGGCCATGGGCGGCGAACCGCTCCATCCGGGTCGCGCCGGGTAGCTCCACCCGGGCCGACACGAGTTCCGCCTCGCCCCCGCTTATTTCTACCCAGCAGACCTGCTGGTTGCGCACGTACGCCGGCGGCAGGCCGAACTTCCCGCCGATGCCCTCTACCACCGAGGTGCACGACCCGGAGTTGGCGTAGAAGCCGTCGGCCATGGCCGCCAGCTCCGGGTGGTGGGTGTGCCCGGAGATGAACCCGTGGTAGCCGTCAGCGACCAGGTTGGCGGCTCGCTGGCGGGCCGCCTGGTTCTGCAGGTAACCCCGTTTGTCCAAGGCCAGCGCGCTGATCGACACCCAGGCGCGGCGGGCCAGGATGGCTACCAGGGCGGCGATCACGACCAGGTCCGCGATCGCGCCATAGCCGAGGATCTCGGCCCGGTGCACCCACACGTCGGTGTCCGGGTACCGGGACCTGACCGCGGCCAGCCCGAACTCGGGGATCCGGACCAGGACCAAGATGGCCAGCGGGATCGCGATCAGCCACCACAGATGCCGGCCCAGCTTGCGGTAGACCAGCCGGGAACCGATGAAGGACGGGAAGTCGGTGGGGTCCGCCATCTCGTGGGCGCCGTCCACCCAGCCACGGCCGAGGAACTCGATTCGCGGGATGACCTCCCGCACGATGTGATGGCCCATCGGGGTGTCGAGCGGGTTGCGCGCATCGCAGAAGCAGTTGTACGGGTCGAGCTGGTGGCCGTGCTCGACCCGGATCTTCTTGCCGTCGGCCAGGATCAGGTCCGCGGTCAGGCACAGCCGGGCGCCGGTCATCTCCCGCACCGCGTCCGCCGCCTTGACGTCCCAGGCCAGGTCGCCGTCGTGGTTGCCGATCGCGTAGATGACCTGGCCCCCGCGGGCGGTCACGTCCAGCAGCGCGGCGCACAGGTCTTCGTGCGGGCGCAGGATGTCGGTGGCCGTCGACCCGGGGGAGCCGAGCATCTCGATCACGTCTCCGGCCAGGACCACCGTGGGCGTCCCCGGTTCCTGCGCCAGGTGCCGAGCCAGCATCTCGCAGGACCGCCCGGACACGTCGGTCCGGACCGGCGGCAGATGCAGGTCACTGATCGTGATCACCTTGACGCCGGGTGGGACGTCCACGTCGAGCAGGTCAGGGATCTCGGGACGCGGGTCGGGCATGGTGGCGGCTGTCTCTTCCTGGGCTTTCTCGGGCGGGCCAGTCCGTTCGTTCGTACCACGTTCATTCCCCGGCACCTAGCTACGGCATGCGGCACCACGAAGAATTCACGACGCTGACTGCTAAGACGCACCTGACCGCTCCTTGGTTCGCGGGGATGCGGGAACCACGGTCCGTTCGGTAAAAAGAATTCAAGCCCACCTCACCGAGCAGATACCTTCCCTACCTATGGAACCCGGCGAGTACGACCACCGGGCGGTCGAGGCGGCCGTCCGCCAGCTGTGGGAGACGCACGACGTCTACCGGTATGACCGTGCCGGGCACGGGCCGGTGTTCAGCATCGACACGCCGCCGCCGTACGTATCCGCGTCGCACCTGCACGTTGGTCACGCGATGAGCTACTCGCAGCCCGATTTCATCGTGCGGTACCGGCGGATGCGCGGCGAGCGGGTGTTCTACCCGATCGGGTTCGACGACAACGGGCTGCCCACCGAACGGTACGTCGAGCAGGCCTACGGCGTGCGGGCGGTAGACATGCCGCGCGCCGAGTTCGTCGCGCTGTGCCTGGCCGAGACCCAGCGCACGGCCGGACGATATGAGGACCTGTGGCGGCGCCTGGGCCTGTCGGTGGACTGGTCGCTGCGCTACTCCACCATCGACGCCCGCTGCCAGCGGACCGCGCAGACCAGCTTTGTCACGCTCTACCAGCGGGGCTACCTGCGGCGCGCGCAGGACCCGATCCTGTGGTGCCCGGAGGACCAGACCTCGCTGGCCCAGGCCGACGTGGAGGACCTGGAGCGGACCAGCCGGCTGCACACCATCCGGTTCGGCGGCGACCGCGACATAAGCATCGCCACCACCCGGCCCGAGCTGCTGCCGGCCTGCGTGGCGCTGTACCACCATCCCGACGACGCCCGCTACCAGGGGCTCAGCACGGCGCGGGTGCCGCTGTCCGGCTACGAGGTGCCGGTCCTGGCCGACCAGGACGTGGACCCGGAGTTCGGGACCGGGCTGATGATGGTGTGCACGTTCGGCGACAGCGAGGATGTCCTGCGGTGGCGGCGCGACCACCTGGCGCTGCGGCTGGTGATCGAGCCGGACGGACGCTTGGCCGAGCTGGCCGGCCCGTTCGCGGGACTGCAGGTAACCCAGGCCCGGGCGGCCATCGTGAAGTCGCTGGACGAGGCCGGGCTGCTGGTCGCCAGCGTGCCGATCCGGCAGGTCGTCGGGGTGCACGAGCGGTGCCAGACCCCGGTCGAGTTCCAGATCAGGCCGCAGTGGTTCATCGCGGTGCGCGAGCACGCCGACCGGTTCCGGGCCCGGGCGGCCGAGCTGGAGTGGGTTCCTCCGTTCATGGGGCGGCGGCTGGAAGACTGGGTCGACGGGCTGAAGTGGGACTGGAACATCACCCGGCAGCGGCGGTACGGGGTGCCGTTCCCGGTCTGGTTCTGCGCCTCATGCCAGGCGCCGGTCCTGGCCCGGATCGAGGACCTGCCCGTTGACCCGCTGACCGACAAGCCGCCGGTGCAGGCCTGCCCGTCCTGCGGTTCCGGCGACTTCACCGCCGATCCCGACGTGATGGACACCTGGATGACCTCCTCGCTGACCCCGCAGCTCAACGACGGGTGGGCATTCGGCGGCTCCGATCCCGCCCTGGCCCCCATGTCGATGCGGGTGCAGGCGTTCGAGATCATCCGGACCTGGCTGTTCTATTCCGTGGTGCAGTCCGAGCTGCTGTTCGGCCGGGTACCGTGGCGGACCGCGCTGATCTCCGGCTGGGGGCTGAGCGAGCAGGGCAAGAAGCTGTCCAAGCGCGATCTCGACAAGTCGGCCGGCCCGGACGGTTACAACCGGTACGTCCCGGACGACGTGATGGCCAAGTACGGCGCGGATGCGCTGCGGCTGTGGGCGACCCGCGGCCGCATCGGCACCGACCTGCGGTACAACGAGAAGGACGTGCGGACCGGCCGCAAGTTCACGGTCAAGCTGTGGAACGTGGGCCGGTTCCTGTCCCTGCACCTGGTCGACGTGGGCGACCTGGCGGCAGGCGGTCCGCCGCCCGAGCCGGGCGAGCGCGACATCGTGGACCGGTGGGTGCTGTCGCACCTGACCGACGCCATCGACGAGGCCAGCGCGGCGTTTGAGGCGTACGACTACATGCAGGCCCACCAGGCCGCATCCCGGATGTTCTGGTTCATCTACTGCGACCGGTACCTGGAGATGATCAAGGATCGGGCCGACCAGGTCAGTACCCGATGGACGCTGCTGGAGTCGTTCCGGGCGCTGCTCGGGCTGTACGCGCCGTTCGCGCCGTTCCTGACCGAGCACATGTACCAGCGGTTTTACCGCGAGCACGAGGGCCCGGCCTCGCTGCACCTGACCCGCTGGCCGGTGGCCGACCCGCGGTGGCGGTCGGATCGTTCGGCGGTGGACCAGCTGGCCGTGATCCTGGACGCGACCCGAGTCCTGCGCAGCGGGCGGCGGCTGGGCAGCTCAGCCCGGCTCAGCCAGCTGGTCGTCCAGCCGCACGACGGCGCCGCCGAGGCGCTGCTGGACCAGATCGCGGAGCCGCTCCGCATCGCCGCCCGCGCCGACACGCTGGTCCGCGGCCCCGCCGACCACCCCGCCGGCGTCCCCGGCCTCACCGTCGCCATCGTCCCCTGAGCCCGGGACCAAAACGGCGGCCGCCTCAAGCGTAGAGGGCGGCGGTGGCGCGGGCGGCGGCGGCTAGGCGGGCGCGCAGGGCCGGGGGCTCCAGGACCTCGATGTCCGGACCCAGAGCCAGGAACTCGCGGCAGGCCTGCTCGACCGACTCGATCGGCACCACCGCGCGCACCCAGCCCGCCGCCTGGCCCGCCGCCTGGACAGCCAGGATCCGCGCCGCGGGCAGCCGGGCCGCGGCGGCAGGCGCCAGCCGCACCACGGCGTCGGCCCGGTGCAGGTGGGCCCGGAAGTCGGCCAGGTACGCCTGCCAGTACCGGGCCAGGTCGAACGCTTCCGGAACGCCGAACTCCTCCTCCAGCACGCGCAGGTCCAGGATCTGGTCGACCCGGTAGGTCCGCGGGCCCGGGGCCGCCACCAGGTACCAGCGGCCGGCCTTGAGGACCAGCCCGTACGGTTCCAGCCGCCGGTCGACGTCGGTCGGTTCTTTCCAGCGCCGGTAGCGGACCTGCAGCGCGTGGCCATGCCAGACCGCGGCGGCCACTGCGGGCAGCAAGGGGACCTGGTCCGGGGCGGAGTACCAGCCGGGCGCGTCCAGGTGGAACCGCGCCTGCATCCGCTCGGCCTGTTCGCCCAGGCCCGGCGGCAGGGCCGCCAGCAGCTTAAGCTGGGCCGCGGCGAGCACCGGGCCCAGGCCCAGCTCGGCGGCCGGGCCCGGCAGGCCGGACAGGAACAGCGCCTGGGCTTCGGCCGCGTTCAGCCCGGTGAGCCGGGTGCGGTACCCGTCCAGAAGCTGGTAGCCGCCGCGGTGCCCGGCGTCGCCGTACAGCGGGATGCCGGCCTCGTGCAGCGACTCCACGTCGCGGTACACGGTGCGGACGGAGACCTCGAGCTCGGCGGCGAGCTGGGCCGCGGTCATCCGGCCCCGGGCCTGGAGCAGGAGCAGGATCGAGACCAGCCGGCTGGCGCGCATGATCCCGATTCTCCACTGACACCAGATGTCAGTACACCGGCCCTAGCGTGCGGCCATGACCTTTACCGAGAAGTTCCAGCGCGCCCACCCCGCGATCGAGGTGGCCGGGCGCAGCGTCAAGCGCTATTACGTCACTCCCGGCCCGGACGGCGTTGAGCCCGAGATCGAGCAGGCCGCGTTCGCGATCTTGCCTAAGCTGCTGCCCGAGCCGGACGGAACCCCGGCGGCCACGTTCATCGTGGTGCACCGCAGCCGCGGCGACAACGCGGCGTACCTGAACGCCTACAGCTGGGTCTGGGACAACGTGCTGCACTTGCGGGCCGCGGCCGCGGCCCAGCCCGCCGTGGGCTGCCCCGACGCCGACCCGACGAACTTCATGGTGATCGAGGACCGGCCCTGGATCGGCTGCGTGTGGGAGCTGCCGCCGATCGCCCACGAGCGAGACGCCTGGGTCCGGCACATGCTGCTGCCCGATAAGCCCGACCTAGACGCCTACCTGGCCGACTACATGCCGGATGGCCTGACCGGACGCGTCGCTGGCACAATGGCCTAGGTGCGAACGATTGCGCTGGAAGAGCACTTCTGGACCGCCGAACTGGCCTCGCCGCCGGGCACCGGCCCGTTCGCCGCATGGGGGCCGCAGGTCGGCGACCAGCTGCGCGACCTGGGCTCGCTGCGGCTGGCCGACATGGATGCCAACGGCATCGACCTGCAGGTCATCTCGCACGTAGCCCCGGCCGCGCAGGCTCGCGCCGGGGCCGAGGGCCTGGCCCGCGCCCGGGAGGCCAACGACCAGCTGGCCGCGGCGGTCCGCGCCCGCCCGGACCGGTTCGCGGGCTTCGCCACCTTGCCCACCGCTGACCCGCGGGCCGCGGCGGACGAGCTGGAACGCGCCACCGCGGAGCTGGGCCTGATCGGCGCCCTGGTCAACAGCACGCTCGGCTCCAACGACGCGTTCCTGGACGACGCGCGGTACGAACCGCTGCTGGACCGGTTCGAGCGCCTGGACACACCGCTGTACCTGCACCCGGCGCCGCCGTCGAACGCCCTGCGCGAGGTGCTCTACGGCGGCCTGCCGCCGGCCGTGGCCGGACGGCTGGCCACCGGCGCCTGGGGCTGGCATGCCGAGGCCGGCCTGCACGTGCTGCGGATGATCGCCACCGGGGTGTTCGACCGGCACCCCGGGCTGCGGCTGATCGTCGGGCACTGCGGCGAGATGCTGCCGTTCATGCTGGCCAGGATCGACCAGATGCTGCGCGCGGACAGCGCGGATGCCATGGAGCGGGCCCCGTCTGAGTACTTCCAGCGCAACATCTGGGTGACCACCAGCGGCCTGTTCAGCATCGCGCCGGTCATGTGCACCGTCCAGGTCCTCGGGGTGGATCGCGTGCTGTTCAGTGTCGACTACCCGTTCGGGTCCAACGCGGCGGGCCGCGCCCTGCTCGACACGCTGCCGCTCGGCCCGCACGACGTGGCCAAGATCGCGGGCGGTAACGCCGAGCGCGTCCTGGGTCTCAAGTGATAGTGATTTACGTCACGCCCGCGTTACCAAAAGTTTGCATCAGGCGGTCTATTTACGGCACAATGATGTTGTGAAAAACGTGCGATCAACCGATGGCCCGACCCGGGGCCAGGTCGCGCGGTTGATCCTGGAAGTCGGGCCCTCGACCGCCGCGACACTGGGCAGTCGGCTCGGGCTCACCCCGGCCGCCATCCGGCGCCATCTGGACAACTTGCTGGGCGAGGGCCTCATCGAGACCCGGACGGCCAGGACCTACGGTAACCGGGGCCGCGGCCGGCCGGCCAAGGTCTTCGTCATCACCGACGCCGGGCGCAGCGCGTTCGAGCACGCCTATGACGACCTGGCCACGGGCGCGCTGCGGTTTCTGGCCGAGACCGCGGGTCCGGAGGCGGTCGCCGAGTTTGCCCGCAGGCAGCTGGCCGACGTGGAGCGCCGCTACGCACCGGTGGTGGCCCAGGGCGAGCTCGGCACCCGGGTCCAGGCGCTGGCCGAGGCGCTGTCGGCCGATGGCTACGCCGCTTCGGCCGGTCCAGCTCCCGCGATCGGGCCTGCGGCGCGGCCGGCGAGCAGCTCTGCCAGCACCACTGCCCGGTCGCGCACGTGGCGGCCGAGTTCCCGGAGCTGTGCGAGGCGGAAACCGAGGCGTTCGGCAGGTTGCTCGGCACGCCGGTGCAGCGCCTCGCTACTATCGCGCACGGTGACGGGATCTGCACCACGCATGTCACTCACGTAACCGGAGCCGGGAAGGCCGGCCCGGCTGAAAGTGTTATAAGGCACGGTGTATCCACCGAAAGCACTGCAGAGTCCGGAGGGCTCTTGACATGACCACCACACAAGAACAGCTCGAAGGGCTGGGCACGTATAAGTTCGGCTGGGCCGACTCGGACGTGGCGGGCGCTTCCGCGCGCCGCGGCCTGTCCGAAGAGGTGGTCCGTGACATCTCGGCGCGCAAGAACGAGCCGGAGTGGATGCTCGAGATGCGGCTGAAGGGCCTGAAGTCCTACGGCCGCAAGCCGCTACCCACCTGGGGCGCCGATCTGTCGGAAATCGACTTCGACAACATCAAGTATTTCGTCCGGTCCACCGAGAAGCAGGCCGCGAGCTGGGACGAGCTGCCCGCCGACATCAAGAACACCTACGACCGGCTCGGCATCCCCGAGGCGGAAAAGCAGCGGCTGATCGCGGGCGTGGCCGCCCAGTACGAGTCCGAGGTCGTTTACCATAAGATCCGGGAAGACCTCGAGGACAAGGGCGTCATTTTCCTGGACACCGACACCGCGCTGCGCGAGCAGCCGGAGCTGTTCCAGGAATACTTCGGCACCGTGATTCCGCCGGGCGACAACAAGTTCGCCGCGCTGAACACCGCGGTATGGTCCGGCGGCTCGTTCATCTACGTTCCTAAGAACGTCAAGGTGGATATCCCGCTGCAGGCCTATTTCCGGATCAACACCGAGAACATGGGCCAGTTCGAGCGGACCCTGATCATCGTCGACGAAGGCGCGTACGTCCATTACGTGGAGGGCTGCACCGCGCCCATTTACAAGTCCGACTCCCTGCACTCGGCGGTAGTCGAGATCATCGTGAAGAAGGACGCGCGCTGCCGTTACACCACGATCCAGAACTGGTCCAACAACGTCTACAACCTGGTGACCAAGCGGGCCGTCGCCCAGCAGGGCGCGACGATGGAGTGGATCGACGGCAACATCGGCTCCAAGGTCACGATGAAGTACCCGGCGGTCTACCTGATGGGTGAGCACGCCCGGGGCGAGACGCTGTCGGTCGCGTTCGCGGGGGAGGGCCAGCACCAGGACGCCGGGGCCAAGATGGTGCACTGCGCGCCGAACACCTCCTCGACCATCGTGTCCAAGTCGGTGGCCAGGTCCGGCGGCCGGACCTCCTACCGCGGGCTGGTCAACGTGCAGGAGGGCGCCGAGCACTCCAAGTCCAACGTCAAGTGCGACGCGCTACTGGTCGACACGGTCAGCCGCAGCGACACCTACCCGTACGTGGACGTGCGCGAGGACGACGTGGAGATGGCCCACGAGGCCACCGTGTCCAAGATCTCTGAGGATCAGCTGTTCTACCTGATGAGCCGCGGCATGACCGAGGACGAGGCGATGGCCACCATCGTCCGCGGGTTCGTCGAGCCGATCGCCCGCGAACTGCCGATGGAATACGCGCTCGAGCTGAACCGGCTGATCGAGCTCCAGATGGAGGGGGCTGTCGGCTAATGTCGACTGGACTTCAGGGGGCGATCGAATCCGCTCCCGTGAGCAGGCTGCACGAGCGCCGGTCCTATGACCCGGCGGACTTCGGCGTACCTACCGGCCGCGAAGAGGAGTGGCGGTTCACCCCGCTGCGCCTGCTGCGCGGCCTGCACACCGATAACCCGCCGGCGGCCACCGCGACGGTGACCGTGGAAGTCGATCCGGCTCCCGAGGTGAAGACCTTTTCGGCCGAACGGACCGTGGCTAACGCAGGCGCTACGTTCGTGCCGGCCGACCGGATCAGCGCCCGGGCCTACGCGTCATCCGACGAGGCGACCGTGATCGCGGTGCCCGCGCAGGCGGATGCGTCGCGGCCCACGGTCGTCACCGTGACCGGGATGAAGAGGGAAGGGGAGGTGGGTGGGGGCACGGGATACGGCCACCTGCTGGTGCAGGCCGAGCCGTTCTCCCGGTCGGTGGTCGTGCTCGACTACCGGGGCAGCGCCACCTACGCGGACAACGTTGAACTCGTGGTGGGCGACGGCGCCTCGCTGTCGGTGGTCAGCGTGACCGGCTGGGCCGACGACGCGGTGCACGCTTCGTACCACTACGCCACCCTCGGCCGCGACGCGCGGCTCCGGCACACCGCGGTCACGCTGGGCGGATCACTGGTCCGGCTCGGCACCGAGGTGCACTACGACGGCCCCGGCGGCGACGCCGACCTGACCGGGCTGTACTTCGCCGACGCGGGCCAGCATCTCGAACATCGTTTGTTCGTCGACCATGATGTGCCTCGCTGCCGCAGCAGGGTCACTTACAAGGGCGCGCTGCAGGGCACCGACGCGCACGCGGTCTGGATCGGCGACGTGCTGATCCGGCCGGAGGCGACCGGTACCGACACCTACGAGTACAACCGGAACCTGGTGCTGACCGACGGCACCCGGGTGGACTCGGTGCCGAACCTGGAGATTCTCACCGGGGAGATCGTCGGGGCCGGCGACGCCAGCGCCAGCGGCCGTCTCGAGGACCACCACCTGTTCTACCTGATGGCCCGGGGCATCCCGTTCGGGGAGGCTCGCAAGCTGGTCATCCGCGGGTTCTTCGGCCAGCTGATCAACACCATCGAGGTGCCGGAGCTGCGGACCAGGATCGCCGAGGCGGTGGAGGCGGAGCTGCGATGACCGAGACTCCCATCTTCACCAGGGCCTGCGCGCTGTCCGACCTCCCGGTCGAGGGCGTGATCGGCGTCGAGGTCGGCGGCGAGCCGGTAGCCGTGGCGCGCACCGGCGGCGAGGTCTTCGCGTTGCACGACGTGTGCTCGCACGCCGAAGTGCCATTGAGCGAGGGCGAGATCTACGACCACACGGTCGAGTGCTGGCTGCACGGATCCTGCTTCGACCTGCGCACCGGACAGCCCACCGGGCTGCCGGCCACCGAGCCGGTGCCCGTCTATCCCGTCAAGATCGACGGCGACGACGTCTACGTCGCCATAAGTAAGGAGTCATAGTGGCCACCCTCGAGATTCGCGACCTGCACGCCAGCGTGGAGGAGAGCCCGGGTGTGCACCGGGAGATCCTGCGCGGCGTGAACCTGACCGTCGCCGAGGGGGAGACGCACGCCATCATGGGCCCGAACGGTTCGGGCAAGTCGACCCTGGCCTATGCGATCGCCGGGCACCCGAAGTACCTGGTCACTAAGGGCAGCGTGACGCTGGACGGCGAGGACATCCTGTCTTTGTCGGTGGACTGGCGGGCCCGCGCCGGGCTGTTCCTGGCCATGCAGTATCCGGTGGAGGTCCCGGGCGTATCGGTGTCGAACTTCCTGCGCACCGCGGTGACCGCGGCCCGCGCTGAGGCGCCCAAGCTCCGCGACTGGGTCAAGGAACTGCGCGCCGCGATGGCGGCGCTGTCCATCGACCCGGCCTTCGCCGAACGCAGCCTGAACGAGGGCTTCTCGGGCGGGGAGAAGAAGCGCCACGAGATCCTGCAGCTCGAGCTGCTCCAGCCCAAGGTCGCCGTCCTCGACGAGACCGACTCGGGCCTGGACATCGACGCGCTCAAGGTGGTGGCCGAGGGCATCAACCGGTTCCGCGCCGAGCCCGGCCACGGGGTGCTGCTGATCACGCACTACACCCGGATCCTGCGGTACGTGAAGCCGGACTTCGTGCACGTGTTCGTGAACGGCCGGATCGTCGAGGAAGGCGGTCCCGAACTGGCCGAACGCCTGGAGGCCGAGGGCTACGAGAAGTTCCTCGGAGTCCCGGCATGAGGGAGGGTCACCTCGACGTAGAGGCGATCCGGGCCGACTTCCCGGCCCTGGCCAGGACGGTGCGCAACGGCAACCGACTGGTCTACCTGGACTCCGGCGCCACCTCCCAGAAGCCGGTCCAGGTCCTGGACGCCGAGCGCACCTTCTACGAGCAGCACAACGGCGCCGCGCACCGCGGCGCGCATCTGCTCAGCGAAGAGGGCACCGAGATCTACGAGGGTGCGCGGGCCAAGGTCGCGGAGTTTATCGGCGCGGACGCCGGCGAGATCGTGTTCACCAAGAACGCGACCGAGGCCATCAACCTGGTCGCCTACGCGCTGACGCCCTCGATCAAGCCGGGCGACGAGATCCTCATCACCGAGATGGAGCACCACGCCAACCTGGTGCCCTGGCAGCAGCTGGCCGAGCGCACCGGCGCGACACTGCGCTGGTTCGGCGTCCTGCCCGACGGGCGGCTGGACCTGGACGCTCCGCTGATCACCGAGCGGACCAAGATCGTCGCGGTTTCGGGGCAGTCGAACGTGACCGGTGTGATCCCGCCGGTCGCCGAGATCACGCGGCTGGCGCATGAGGCCGGTGCGCTGGTGCTCGTCGACGGCGCTCAGTCGGTACCGCATCACCCGGTGGACGTGGCTGCGCTCGACGCCGACTTCCTGGCCTTTTCCGCGCACAAGATGCTCGGCCCGTTCGGCCTCGGGGTGCTGTACGGGAAGTCAGACCAGCTCGACGCGCTGCCGCCCTTCCTCACCGGCGGATCGATGATCGAGGTGGTCCGGATGGAGGAGACCACGTTCCTGCCGCCGCCTGCGCGGTTCGAGCCGGGCGTGCCGCCGGCGGCACAGGCGGCAGGCCTGGCCGCCGCGGTTGACTACCTGTCCGGGCTCGGCATGGACAACGTCGCCGCGCACGAGGAGTCGCTGACCGCGCACGCGCTGGACGCGCTGCGCGAGATCAACGGCGTGCGCATCCTAGGCCCGGACACCACCAAGGACCGGGGTGGCGCGGCGGCGTTCGAGGTGGCGGGCGTTCACCCGCACGACGTGGGCCAGGTCCTGGACGAGCTGGGCGTCGCGGTACGCACCGGTCACCATTGCGCGTGGCCGCTGCACCGGGCCCTGGGCGTGCAGGCCAGCACCCGGGCCACGTTCTACGTGTACAACACCCACGCCGAGGTCGATGCGCTCGCTGACGGCATCCGCTACGCTCAGCGCTTCTTCGGCGCCCGGCAATAGCTCACGTGCGTTACGCGTTAGGAGGTGACGTGATGCAGCTCGAGTCCATGTACCAGCAGATCATCCTGGATCACTATCGCGACCCCCACCACAAGGGGCTGCGGGAGCCGTTCGACGCCGAAGTGCATCACGTCAACCCGGTCTGCGGTGACGAGGTGACGCTGCGGGTCGCCCTCAAGGACGTCGACGGCGAGCCGGTGGTCGAGGACATCTCCTACGACGCGCTGGGCTGCTCGATCAGCCAGGCCAGCGCGTCGGTAATGAGCGACCTGGTCATCGGCAAGCCGGTGACCGAGGCCATGACGATCAGCCAGGCGTTCCTGGAGCTGATGCAGTCCAAAGGCGAGGGGTCGCCCGATGAGGACGTGCTCGAGGACGCGGTGGTGTTCGCGGGCGTGTCCAAGTACCCGGCCCGGATCAAGTGCGCGCTATTGGGCTGGATGGCGTGGAAGGACGCGACCGCCAAGGCCCTGGAGGCAGAACGATGACCGATAACACGACTCAGGACGCGACCGAGCCCGAGGTGATCACGGAGCTCACGCCCGAGCTCACGCCCGAGCTCACGCCCGAGCAAGAGGACGTGCTCGAGGCCCTGCGTGACGTGGTGGACCCCGAGCTGGGCATCAACGTGGTGGACCTGGGCCTGGTGTACGGCGTCGACGTCGACGCCGAGCGCGTGGCCACCATCGACATGACCCTGACCAGCGCGGCGTGCCCGCTTACCGACGTGATCGAGGACCAGGCCCGGGAGGCGCTCGAGGGCGTGGTGAACGGCTTCCGCATCAACTGGGTGTGGCTGCCGCCGTGGGGCCCGGAGAGCATCACCGAGGACGGGCGCGAGCAGCTCCGCGCCCTCGGCTTCAACATCTAACCCGCTGGAGCACTCAGCGGACGCACCTCAGGCGCGGAGGTAGAACGGTTCGGCGTGGGCGGAGATCCATTCGTCGACCTGGTCCGGCTCGCCCTCCCCGGGGAAGGTGACGTCGATCGGGAAGCCTTGCTCGGGTACCGCCCCGACCGCGTGCTCGATCGCGCTGATGACCTGGCTGTGCGCGGCCGCCGAGCCCGGATCGTGCAGCGTGACCGAAATGACCAGGCCCTCGCCCTGGCCGGGGACGGACAACCAGGCCCGGGAGGCCTGCTCGACGTCGGGGATGGCGCCCAGCACGGTCCGGATCTCGGTCAGCAGCGTCACCGGGTCGGCGGGCGGGCGGCCCACGCGCACCTGGGCGTCGTCGGTCAGGACCAGGGCCGCGGCCAGGTAGCCGACCCCTTCGGGGTAGATAGGCACGCTGGCCTCGGCCCCGGGGTTAAGGGCGATTCCCATGCCGGCCGGCAGCAGCCGGGCCAGTTCCGCCGCCGGGACCACAATGTGCGGCATGGCCGCGAACGGGCCCTCGCCGGGCGGGCTGTCCGGCACTGGCTGAGCCGGCACGGACACCTGTCCGGCGGGCTTGCCCCGGCTGTACCAGGCGGTCAGCTGGTACGCGGAGGTGAAGGCCGGGACGAACTCGGCACCCAGGTAGGTGACCGTCGGCAGCAGCACGGCCGATCCGTCGGTGACCGGCCGCTCGTCGTCGGGCAGCGGGAGCCAGAGCCGACCTCGGCTAAGCTCGTCGAGCAGTTCGGTGACCCGGTCCGGGTCCTTGGCCGCGGCGGCCAGCGCATGCTCGGTCGCGGCGGGCGCGAGATCCGGCTGAGGGGCTCCGGCTGGGCCTGGATGTCCCCAGCCGACAGCGCCGGGTCGCATAAACGTGCCGCCGCGCGACATGGCAGAGCCCGGATTGGTCGGAGTCGTCGGGTTCATAGGCGTGTTCCTGTCGTCTACTGCTAGGGCTGGATGAGGCAACCAATAGTACGGATAGTAGCCACGTTAGGGCGGTGCGTAATGAAGAATCCGGCGGCTGGGGGAGGTCGCTGGGTGGATGTTCCGCCAGAGCGCTTCGTGTCCTGGATCGTCACCTTCACTCAGCGTCACGGTGCCGGGGACGTATCGGGCGATGCGGCGGGTGCGACCGTCACGGTCACCGCCGCGGATGAGGCCGTAGCCGAATGCCATCCGCCGTTCCCTCCGCTGCCATGGGACGGCGAGCGTGATCCGGTGGCAGCCGCGGCGGCGATCGTCGCGCACGCTACGGCCGACCGGACCGTCGGTGTGCTGCTGGTCCGCCTGGGCGGCTACGCGGTCGGCGTCTTCACGGGCTCGCCGCCGCGACTGGCCGGTTCGAAGACCGGGAGCCGGCTCGTGCACGGGCGCAGCGCCGCGGGCGGCTGGTCCCAGCGCCGTTTCGCCCGGCGCCGGGAGAACCAGGCCGTGACCGCGCTGCGGGCCGCCGCCGATGCCGCGGCCGGGATCTTCGGCCCGTACCGCTTGGACGCGCTGGTGCTGGGCGGCGACAAGCGGTCCATCGCCGGACTGCGCGGCGATCCCCGGCTGACGCCCTATCTGGGCCTGGCCACTGACCGGTTCCTCACCGTTCCCGACCCGCGGCTGGCCGTCCTGAAGGAGATCCCGCGCGCCTTCCTGGCCGTCCGCGTCCGCCTGATTGAGCCGACCCTGACCGAGCCGACCCCGACCGAGCCGGAATACAGTGGCCCGGCCCCGGGCTGAATAAGTAGACTGGTTGCCATGCTGCTCACCGAGGACTAGGACACGCCCCGGGGGGAGAGGTCTGTCCATTTCCAGTCCATCTGCGGGAGCAGCGTAAATCATGATTGCGGCAAGCGATATCGAACTGCGGGCTGGCGCGCGCCTGCTGCTAGAAGGCGCGTCGTTCCAGGTCGCCTCTGGGGACCGGATTGGCCTGGTCGGCCGGAACGGGGCCGGCAAGACCACGCTGGCCAAGGTGCTGGCCGGGCAGGCTCAGCCGGCCGCGGGCTCGGTGCGCCAGTCGGGCACGGCCGGTTACCTGCCGCAGGATCCGCGCACCGGGGACCTGGACACGCTGGCCATCGACCGGGTGCTCTCGGCGCGCGGGCTGGACCAGATCCGGGCCGACCTGCGCACGGCCGAAGCTCAGATGGCCGATCCCGATTCCGGCGCCGCGGCCGCGGCCATCCGCAGGTACAGCCGGCTGGAGGAGCGGCTCGCGGTGCTCGGCGGGTACGCCGCCGAATCACAGGCCGCCTCGATCACGGCCAGCCTGGGCCTGCCCGACCGGGTTCTGCAGCAGCCGCTGCATACTCTGTCCGGTGGCCAGCGCCGCCGGGTGGAACTGGCCCGGATCCTGTTCTCCGACTCCGAGACCATGCTGCTGGACGAGCCGACCAACCATCTGGACGCCGACTCGGTGGCCTGGCTGCGGGATCACCTCAAGAGTTACCGCGGCGGCCTGGTGGTGATCAGCCATGATGTCGAGTTGCTGGCCAACGTGGTCAACAAGGTCTTCTGCCTCGATGCGCAGCGCGCCTGCCTGGACATGTACAACCTGGGCTGGCGGGCCTACCTGCAGCAGCGCGAGACCGATGAGCGGCGCCGCCGGCGCGAACGGGTGAACGCGACCCGCCAGGCCAGCGCGCTGATGACCCAGGCCGACAAGATGCGGGCCAAGGCGACCAAGGCCCGGGCGGCGCAGAACATGCAGCGCCGAGCCGAGCGGATGCTGGCCGGAGTCGAGGCCGAGCGGGCCTCGGACCGGGTGGCCAAGCTCCGGTTCCCGGTACCCGCGCCGTGCGGGCGCACTCCGCTGGTCGCCACCGGGCTGTCCAAATCGTACGGGTCGACCGAGGTGTTCTCGGGCGTGGACGTGGCCGTGGACCGGGGGAGCCGGGTGGTGGTCTTGGGCCTCAACGGAGCGGGAAAGACGACCCTGCTCCGGCTGCTGGCCGGGCTGGAAACTCCGGACACCGGAGAACTCACGCCAGGACACGGCCTCAGCCTCGGATATTACGCCCAAGAACATGAAACGCTGGAAACTGAGCGCACCGTCCTGGCGCACATGCGTACCGCCGCGCCGGACCTTACCGAATCGGAGCAGCGGAAGGTTCTCGGGTCATTCCTATTCTCCGGCGATGACGTGGAAAAGCCCGCGGGAGTGCTTTCCGGCGGAGAGAAGACCAGGCTCGCCCTCGCTCTTCTTGTTGTATCAGGCGCTAACGTGCTTCTGCTCGACGAGCCAACCAACAACCTCGATCCGGCCAGTAGGGAAGAGGTGCTCGCCGCGCTCAGAAGCTTCCGCGGCGCGATAGTGCTTGTGACGCATGATGAAGGTGCGGTTCAGGCGCTTTCACCAGAACGCGTTATCGTCCTGCCGGACGGCGTGGAAGACGCCTGGAGTGAGGATTTCGCGGATCTCGTCGCACTTGCGTAAATATTTACCGACTGCGCGGCCTCCGGGCAAAAGCAACGATTCCGCCATGGCCGGATAAAAATAGGTGATCATTTGCGCCCATCTGGGTAGTCAATCCACGGGTCATGCCTGATCATTGCGAAGGAGGATCACTAACTCACTAGTGACTTCAGCAAACAGGAGGTGCAAGTGGCCGAGACCACCCTCAAAAAAGG
Source organism: uncultured Actinomycetes bacterium (assembly GCA_963787645.1). Taxonomy (GTDB): domain Bacteria; phylum Actinomycetota; class Actinomycetes; order Streptosporangiales; family Streptosporangiaceae; genus Palsa-504. The sequence goes on from CAWBDS010000002.1 coordinate 1,535,555, forward strand.
CACGCGGGTAACCGGCGTGGATCGCAGCAAGCTGGCGACGCTTCTCGGTAAGAGGTACGACGGCGGCGAGAGCATCCGTTCCCTCGCGGCCTCGACAGGAAGGTCCTACGGTTTCGTCCACCGGATTCTCACCGAGACCGGGGTGACGTTGCGCGGGCGTGGCGGCGCAACCCGCAGTACCGCTAGCAAGGCCAAGGTATAGCGCAGGCCACACCCGGTGGCACCGGCTCGGGCCGTGGCGGTCACGGCAACCGGGACCCCGCCCGGACAGCCACCGGAAATCCGCTTCCTCAGTTCGCTGCTAGCTGATAGCGTTCCGCCCCGGCACGGGAACGAATTGCGGTGCCCAGGAGGTTTTCCAGGGTATGTACGGCCGGGGACATATGGTCATGGGGTTCCGCATGGACCCCTCTATCACCAAGCAGAAGCTCAAGCCGGGCACCGTCCGCCGCATCGCCTCCTACGCCCGGCCCTACCGTTGGTACCTCGCGATCTTCCTCTTGGCGACGGTGATCGACGCGCTCATTACCGTCGTCAACCCGTTTCTGCTGCGGGACATCATCGACCGCGGCATCCTGCACCGCGACGACCCGTACGTGATCGCTATCGCGTCCGCGATCGCCGGGGTCGCGATCTTCGACGCGTTTCTCGGCTTCGCGATCCGCTGGTTCTCCGCCCGCATCGGGGAAGGCCTCATTTACGACCTGCGCACTCAGGTATTCGACCACGTGCAGCGGCAGCCGATCGCCTTCTTCACCCGGGCGCAGACCGGGTCGCTGGTCAGCCGTTTGGACGGAGACGTCGTCGGCGCGCAGCAGGCCATCACCTCAACCCTGTCCGGCGTCATCTCCAACGTGATCAGCCTGGTCGTCATCTTGATCGCGCTGTTCTACTTCTCCTGGCTGGTCAGCATCATCGCCCTGGCCATGATCCCGCTGTTCATTCTGCCCGCTCGCCTGGTCGGCCGCAGGCTCCAGCGGCTGACCCGCGAATCGATGCAGCTCAACGCCCAGATGGGCTCGATGATGACCGAGCGGTTCAACGTGGCCGGCGCGCTGCTGGTCAAGCTGTTCGGCCGGCCGCGCGAGGAGTCGGCGGCGTTCGGCGAGCGGGCCGTCAAGGTCCGCGACATCGGCGTCGTCCAGGCCATGTACGGTCAGGTGTTCTTCGTGGCCCTCATGCTGCTGGCTTCGCTGGTGACCGCCCTGGTCTACGGGCTGGGCGGCACCCTGGTCATCAACGGCACCTTGTCGATCGGCACGCTGGTCGCCCTGACCGCGCTGCTTGGTCGGGTCTACGGCCCGATCACCTCGCTGTCGAACGTGCAGATCAACGTCATGACCGCGCTGGTCAGCTTCGACCGGGTCTTCGAGGTGCTCGACCTCAAGCCGCTGGTCGCTGACCGTCCAGACGCCGAGATCTTGCCCAGCCAGGGCCTGGATCAGGTGGCGCCGGACATCCAGTTCGACGATGTGTCGTTCCGGTACCCGTCAGCGTCGGAGGTGTCGCTGGCCTCGCTGGAGTCGATCGCGTTGCCTGCCCCAGAGCGGCCGGCCTCCGCGGCGGGCGTCCTGCACGATGTGAGCTTCACCGCCCCGGCTGGTCAGCTGACTGCCCTGGTCGGCCCGTCGGGTGCGGGCAAGACCACGATCACCGCGCTGGCCGCGCGGTTGTATGACCCGAACCAGGGGGTGGTGCGGATCGCCGGCCGCGATCTGCGCGACGTCACGCTGGAGTCGCTGCACGACGTGGTCGGAGTGGTCACCCAGGACGCGCACCTGTTCCATGACACGATCCGGGCCAACCTGCTGTACGCGCGTCCGTCGGCGACCGAAGTGGAGCTGATCGAAGCCTGCGAGGCGGCGCAGATCTGGGAACTGGTCTCGGAGCTGCCCGACGGGCTGGACACCGTGGTCGGGGACCGCGGTTACCGGCTGTCGGGCGGGGAGAAGCAGCGGGTGGCTCTGGCCCGGCTGCTGCTCAAGGCGCCGTCGGTGGTGGTGCTCGACGAGGCGACCGCACACCTGGACTCCGAGTCCGAGGTGGCGGTGCAGCGGGCCCTGAAGCGCGCGCTGACCGGGCGGACGTCGCTGGTCATCGCCCACCGGCTGTCCACCATCCGCGAGGCCGACCAGATCCTGGTCGTGGACGAGGGCCGGATCATCGAGCACGGTACCCACGCCGAGTTGCTCGAGGCGGGCGGCCTGTATGCCGACCTGTACCACACCCAGTTCGCGAGTCAGGCCGTCTAGGACCGGTAGCCCTCGGCCTGCAGGTTGAACAGCTCGGCGTAGCTGCCGCCCCGGTCCATCAGCGCCTGATGGTCGCCGGATTCCGCGACCCGGCCGCCGTCCATGACGATGATCTGGTCGGCTATGTGCACGGTGCCGAACCGGTGCGAGACCAGTACGGTGATCGCCCCGCCGGCCGAGTCCATGGCGGCCTCCCGGTAGCTGGCGAACAGGGCGGTCTCGCTCGGGGCGTCCAGGCTGGCGGTCGGCTCGTCGAGCACGATGAGCAGCGGCCGCTCGCGCATCAGCCCGCGGGCCAGGGCCAGCCGCTGCCACTGGCCGCCGGACAGCGCCCGGCCGCCGATGTAGGGGCCGAGCAGGGTTTCCAGTCCCAGGGCGTCGGCCTGGCCGTTGCCCGCCACCAGGTCTCCGGCGCCCGCCCGCCCGATCGCGCTGAGCACGGCCTCGCGGTCGTCGATGCGCGGCAGGTCGCCCGCGCCCACCCCGTCGCCGAGCGACATGGCGAACCGGACGAAATCCTGGAATGCGCCGGTGGTGGCCTCGCGCCAGCGGTCGGGACTGATGTCGGCCAGGTCCCTGCCGTCGACCGTGATCCGGCCCTCGGTCGGACGGTACATACCGGTCAGCAGCTTGATCAAGGTTGACTTGCCGGCGCCGTTCTCACCCACCACGGCCACCGTGGAGCCAGCCCGCAGGGTCAGGCAGATGTCGGTGAGCACCGGGGTGTCCTGGCCCGGGTAGGTGAAGCCGACGTGTTCCAGGCCGATTCCGTCGGTCAGCTCGGCAGGCGCGTCCTCGCTGGCCGCCTGCCGGAAGCCCGCCACGTAGTCCTCCAGCCACAGCAGCCGGTCGGCGGTGGTGGCCGCGATGGCGAACGACCCGGCGCTGGTGCTGGCCCCGCTGACCTGGCGCTGGGCGCGGCGCAGCAGGCTGACCACCTCGACCACGGCGCCGGGGGAGGCGTGGCCGTGTGCGGCGCGCAGGACCAGGGCCACGATCGCGCCGCCGAAGCCGGCCGCGTACAAGATCCACCCGGCGGCCTCCCACAGCGCGGCCAGGTGCGCGGCCCGCAGGGACTTGCGGTTCACCTCGTCGCCCAGCCTGGTGTGCCGGGCCAGCAGCCCGTCAGTCACCCCGAAGGTACGCAGCTCCCGCGCTGGCGCGGCCGTCGAAGCCAGCGAGAACAGGTCGTCAAGCAACCGCCTGCGATCAGCCAGGTCGTCGTCGGAGCGCTTCTCCACCTTGGCCGCCTTACGGTCAGCGACGGCGGGCGCGATGGCCAGCAGCGGGACGACGATCAGCGGCGGCCAGACCAGGGCCAGCAGCACTGCCGCGCCCACGAACTGGATGCCCGAGCGGAGCATGCCCAGGGTCTGGGCGGGCGCTCCGGCCAGCGTCCGGCGGCGTTCGCGCAGCGCGTCGATCTCGGTCAGGTAATCCGGCCGTTCGTAGTGCTCCAGGAATGGTGCCTCGCAGGTCAGGTTGCCGATCCGCAGGCCGAGGCTGAGATTGCCCAGGTCGGTCATCTTCGCGTTCAGGGCGCCGCCGACCAGCTGCAGTATCCAGCCGCCGGGAAAGGCGATGGCGGTGACGATCAGCCCGGTCACGATCCGGCCCGGCTGATGCTCCAGCGCGCCGTCCACGATGGCCCGGAAACCCAGCGGGTAGGCCAGCCCGAACAGCGAGGAGCCCAGCGCGGCCAGCACGCACTCGGTGGCCAGCAGCGGAGCGGCCCGCCAGGCCGTGCCGTACAGCAGATTCATCCGCCGCAGCTGACGCACCAGGCGCCGCATCATCGGGCACCTCCTTTGGGTGCCGCCTCGGCGAAGCGGGCGGCCTGCATGGCGAACATCTCGGCGTAGCTGCCGCCCGCCGCGACCAGCTCCTGATGGCTGCCGAGCTCGGTGATGCGGCCCGCCTCGAGTACGGCGATCCGCTCGGCGCGGCGGACGGTGGCGAACCGGTGCGAGATGACCATGGTGGTCAGGCCGGAGGTGAGCTCGAGGAAGCGGTTGTAGAAGGCCGCTTCGGCCCGGATGTCCAGCTGGGCGGTCGGCTCGTCCAGGATCAGCACCCGGGCTCCGCGCGCGGCCGCGTAGAGCGCACGGGCCAGGGCCAGGCGCTGCCACTGGCCGCCGGACAGGTCGGTGCCGTCGTGGTAGCCGGGGGCGCAGATGGTGTCCCAGCCGTGCGGCAGGGCGGTCACGAAATCCAGCGCCCCGGCCTGAGCCGCGGCCTGCTCCAGCGCGGACGGGTCGAAGTGGCCGCTGAGGCCGTCGCCGGTCAGGTCCCGGAAGGCGACGTTCTCCCGGGCGGTCAGCGGGTAGCGGCCGAAGTCCTGGTTGACCACGGCCACCTGGCGCTGCCAGGAACGCGGGTCCAGGTCCCGCAGGTCGATGCCGTCCACGGTGATCCGGCCGGCGGTCGGTTCGCGCAGCCGGGCCAGCAACGTGACCAGCGTGGTCTTGCCCGCGCCGTTGGATCCCACCAGGGCCAGGGAGGTCCCGGCGGTCAGCTCCAGATCCAGGCCTTCGTAGACGGGCGCGCCGCCGTTCGGATAACGGTAGGCGACCGCCTCGAACCGGATCCTCTGAGCCGGCAGGCCCGCCCCGCTGGCGGCGCCGGTCCCCGGCCCGGTCTCGGTGACCGGGTCGCGCAGCCGGCCAACCAGGTCGTCCAGGTCGGGCACGGCGGCCAGCATCTGCTCAAGGGACACGTCGGCCACGCTCACCCCGCCCACTTGCATGGTGGTGGGCAGCATGGGCAGCATGACCGCGGTCGTGGCCAAGGTGATGTCGTGATGCCAGGCCGCGAGCGCGAGCAGGCCCGCCCCGGCCACGTACATTCCGCCCACGCCGAGCCCGAAGAGCAGGGCCCGGTTCCGGAAGTGACGCATCTGCCGCCAGGGCGGCTCCATGCCCGCCAGCCACTTGTCCCGATGCCGGCTCAAGATCCAGCGGCCGAGCCCGAAGACCCGGACTTCCTTGGCGAACGCGGGCCGGTAGGAGCAGCCCAGGTAGTACCAGCTGTGCCGGAGCTCCGGCGTGGCCCGCCGGACCAGCAGAGCCCGCTCGGCCAGCAGCCGGCGCAGCGGCGGGCGCAGCAGCGACCAGCCGACGAAGAACAGCAACCCGATATACCAGCGGAACGTGGCCAGCACCACGCAGGCGAACAGGCCGCTGAGCCGGTCGCCGAACGCGCTGGCCAGGGCCATCGGCGCATCGGCCGGTCCGGACGTGGACAGCTCACCGCTGGCCGCGGCCAGCTGGTCGAGCACCGTGGAGTCCTCCAGATGCTCGACCCCGGCCGGCGCGCAGACCGCACGGGCCAGGCGCCGTTGCATCCCGGTCGACATCACCGCCGACGCGTGCGCCGACAGCAGGTCCTCAGCCGGGCTGCGCAGCAGCGACAGGGCGTATGCCGCGGTGCCGAACGCCAGCCCGATCAGCAGGGCGTGCCCGCTGGCCGAGCCGAGCCCATGCCGCACCGAGTCCGGGATATGGCCGACCGCCCGGCCCAGAAGGATCAGGGCCACAATAGGCAAGAACCCGTCGGCCACGACGAACAGGCCCAGCATGAGCAGCAGAACCGGGCTCGTCTCCCACAGCAGCCGGAGCACCCGCAGCCGCGGCGACCGGACCAGCCGCCCCCAGGACGTGCCCGGCGTCCGCCGCACCGCAAGGGCCCACCCCGTCAAGCCCCGTGCCATGATCTACTCCAAAACTGATTTGAATCGGTATTGGTACTAAGATCCTGTCATCGAAGCTTAACCGGCTATCCGGTCGGAGGTGAAATGGTTTCCGGACCGCGGGCCTCGCCACGCCAGCGCCGGGCGGTGGCGACCCGGCGGCGCCTGTACGAGGCGGCCATGGCCGAGTACGCCCGGGTGGGCCTGGAGGCGGCCCGGGTCGAAGACATCGTGGCCGCCGCCGGGGTGAGCTGGGGGACGTTCTTCCACTACTTCCCGGCCAAGGAGGACGTCCTGCTCGACGCGGCCGCCGAGGTCTGCCGGGCCTTCGCCGCCGCGACGGTGGCCGGGCTGGAAGCCGGCCTGGACACCGAGGCCGTGCTCGGCGACGCGTTCAGCGTGGTGTGGCGCGCCGCGGTCGAGGTCACCCCGTCCGCTACGCTGCGCGGCAAGCTGATGCTCTACGTGCTCAGTCATCCGGGACGGCTGACTGAGTTTCTCGGCGACGACGTCGCGCCGCCGGTCGTGGCCACCACGGCGGTGCTGGCCGAAGGTCAGCTGCGCGGCGAGATCCGCTCGGACGAGCCGGCCGAATCGCTGGCGGTCATCGTGCTGTACGCGGTGCTGTTCGCGGCGCGGCGCGGCGCCACCATGGGCCGGCCGCCTGGCTCGACGCCGCTGGGCCGCCTTGCTCTGTCCGTGGTCCTGCGTGGCCTGCGCCCCGAAGCCGCAGCCGCGGCCGCGCCCGCTCAGCCGCCTGCTCAGCTGAGCAGCGAGTAGCCGAGGCGGCGCAGCTCCTCGCCCGCCAGCTTGTCGATCTGGGCGGCGTCCTCCTTGCTGAGCGAGGGCCCGGGCGGCTGACGAAGCCGTCCGCGCTGCCGGTGGGTCCGGGCCACGTCGCGGATCTCGGCGCCCGGCATCGTGGTGCCGGTGAAGCGGGAGAGCTCGGCCAGGGCCTCATCCGGCTTGTTCAGCAGGTCCTCATACCTGATCGTCTTCAGCTGGCCGGCCGGCAGGCTGTGGTGCAGCCGGGCGGCCAGGCGGACCGACCACCGCCAGCGCAGTGCGCACCGGGCCGCGGGCGACAACGTGGGCCATAGCCCCCGGTCATCCTCGGTCTCGATGCCGAAGAACGGGTTGGGAAACTCGGTGTCCACGTTCACGAAACTCGGCCGGTACCAGGACATGACCACCGGATCGGCCAGCATGCTGGTCACCACGTCCCGGCCGTCCCTGATGACCTGGATGATCCGCGCGTCGGAAAACGCATAGGTGAGCGCCTCGGCGCAGTAAATAAGGTCCGGGCTGGCGTCCCCGAAGCGCTCCAGGCCCCGCAACTCCACGCACGGCCCCACGGCGTCGGCCGCCAGCCCCGCGGCGGCCCGGCACTCCCGGGTGCACTCCAGGCAGCTGTGCGGGGTGACCTGCCAGCCCTGCGCGAAGGCGTCCCGGATGACCGTGGCGGCGGCCTGCGGCCGACCCTGGTGCATGGACGGACGGCGCGCGAAGGCGTAGACCACGCGCAGCACGCTGGGCTGCCCCATCGTGACGTGAAAGCTCGCCGAGGTCTTCAGCGCGCGGGCGATGAGGTCAGCGCCGGAGTGCGGCGTGCCGACCACGAACACCGGCTGGTGGACACTCCGGGAGTTGACGATGAGGATGTGACGGGCGGAGGGCATTTCGCCTGATCTTAAGGGACCGGATCGTTGCGCAAGGCGAGTTGGCCGTAGGCTGGCTTCATGCGGGTGCTACCCGGTGTAGTGGGCGGCGCGCCGCGCGGTCGGGCCCGGCGCCTGTTCGCGCTGGGTGCCGTGCTGGCCATCGTGGCCACGGCGGCCGGCTGCTCCCGGTTCGACGCCGCGCTCGGGCAGCGGCAGGCGGTCGTGACCTTCACCGACAACGCGACCGTGGCCCAGAAGCTGGCCGTCCGCACCACCTGCGCCAAGACGCCGAACGTGACCCCGCAGCCGCTGCCGAGCAACTACACCTCGCCCTACGCGCTGCAGCAGATGGTCTACCAGATCAACCAGGCGAGCGACGCCGACATCGCGCGGCTGCAGGTGTGCCTGGCCAAATATCCCTCGGTGGTGGCCGGGATCGATCTGCAGGACTCCGCCGACGAGGGCAACTGACCGACACCTGTGCCTGACGCGGGCCACTTACCCACACCTTTGCGCGGTGAGCGACGCCCGTCTCGCGCCAATTCCCTATTTTGCCGGCTCTATGTATAGTGAACCGAGCGCGTTTTCCTACGTAACCAGTAGACATTAACGATTTCAGGAGTGCGAAATGCGACGTGTCACGGCCGCCGCGATGGCCGGAGCCGCCCTGCTGCTGGCGGCAGGCTGCTCCTCCTCATCGTCATCATCGTCGTCCAGTTCGGCGGGTACCGCCGGCAGCACCGCGAGCGACCCGGCCGCGTCGGTCACCGTCCGGCTGGGCTTCCTGGAGAACATCACGCACGCATCCGCGCTGGTCGGGTTGAAGGAGGGCTTCTTCAACCAGGCCCTGGGCTCGGCCGGGACGCTGAAGCCGACCGCCTTCAGCACCGGGACGCAGGAGACGACGGCCATCTTGGCCGGCCAGCTCGACGCCGCCTACGTCGGCCCCAACCCGGCCATTAACTCGTGGCAGAAGTCCGGCGGCACCGCCATCAAGGTCGTCTCCGGGGCCGCGACCGGTGGCGCCTCGGTCGTGGTGTCCAAGGGCATCAGCTCGGCCAGCCAGCTCAAGGGCAAGACGCTGGCCACCCCGTCGCTCGGGAACACCCAGGACGTCGCGCTGCGCTACTGGCTGAAGCAGAACGGGATCACGACCAGCGCGACCGGCGGGGGCGACGCCTTCGTCAAGCCGACCACCCCCAATTCCGCCGCCGTCCTGGAGTTCAAGTCGGGCCAGATCGCCGGCGGCTCCGAGCCCGCCCCGTACGACATCGAGATGGTCAGCGACGGCGGCACGGTCTTGTACACCGAGCCCGGCGTCACCACCTTGCTGGTCGTGACGCAGAGCTTCCTGTCCGCCCACCCGGCGATCGTCGCGGACCTGATCAAGGCCCAGATCCAAGCGAACAACTTCATCAAGTCCAACCCGACCGCCGCGGAGGCGGACGCGAACGCCGAGCTGGCCGACTACACCGGCAAGCCGCTCAAGTCGAGCCTGATCGCCGCGTCGTTCAAGGAGATCACCTTCACCGACGACCCCGACGAGTCGTCGCTGACCGCCGACGCCACCCAGGCCGTGTCACTCGGCCTGCTCAAGCCGGTCAACCTGAACGGCATCTTCGATCTCGGACCGCTCAACGCGGCGCTCGCCGCGGCGGGCCAGTCGCCGGTCAGCTCGTAAGCGGGAGGGTTCATGGTCAGGCAGGGCAACGCCATCGCGGTCACCGGCGAGCGGCCGGCCCTCGACGGCACGACCGGGACGGTCCGGCTCAAGAGCGTATCCAAGGTGTTCGGGCGCGGCAGTTCGGCGGTCCGGGCGCTGGACCAGATCTCGCTGGAGGTCCCGGCGGGGGAGTTCACCTGCTTGATCGGCGCCTCGGGCTGCGGTAAGTCGACGCTGCTCAACCTGGTCGCCGGCCTGGACCAGCCCACTTCCGGCCAGGTGTCGGCGTCGGGCCGGGTGGCGCTGATGTTCCAGGAGCCCGCGTTGTTCCCGTGGCTCACCGCCGCCGGGAACGTGGAGCTCGCGTTCAAGGCGCGTGGCGTGGGCCGGGCCGAGCGCCGCCAGCGGACCGCCGAGCTCCTGGAGACGGTGAATCTGGCCGGGTTCGGCGACAAACGGCCGCACGAGCTGTCCGGCGGCATGCGGCAGCGGGTGGCGCTGGCCCGGGCGCTGGCGCAAGAAGCCGACGTGCTGCTGATGGACGAACCGTTCGGCGCGCTGGACGCGATGACCAGGGACCTGCTGCACGACGAGCTCGAACCGGGTCTGCGCAGGCCGGCAGCTGACCATCATGTTCGTTACCCACAACGTGCGCGAGGCGGTCCGGCTGGGCGACCGGGTGGTGGTGCTGAGCAGCCGCCCCGGCCGGGTCATCGACGAGTTCGCGGTGCCGATCGAGCATCCGCGGCGGATCGACTCGGCGCCGGTCGCGGAACTGGCCGGACAGATCACCGACCGGCTGCGAGCGGAGATGAGTCATGGCGCCCGGTAACCAGCGCAGATCGGTGCCGCCCTACGCGGAGAGGCTGGCCTGGCTCGAGGCTCAGGAAGCAGAGACGCCGGCCGACCAGCGTGGGCGCCGCCTGGCCAACCGGGCCTGGGCGGCTCTGTGGCCCAAAGTGCTCGCGATCGCCATCGTGCTCGCGATATGGGAGCTGATCCACGTCAGCGGGTGGAAGAAGCTCATCTTCCCCGGGCCCGCCGGGACCCTGTCGGACCTGTGGGGTCAGCTACAGCACGGGCTGCTCTGGCACGCCATCGCCATCACCTCCGAGCGCGCGGTCATCGGGTTCGCGCTAGCGGTGGTGATCGGCGCCGTGGTCGGCGCGCTGGTCTCGCGGATCGGGCCGCTGCGGGCCGGGGTCGGTTCTCTGATCACCGGGATGCAGACGATGCCGTCGATCGCCTGGTTCCCGTTCGCCATCATCCTGTTCGGTATCAGCACCACGACCATCATGTTCGTCATCGTCCTAGGTGCGGCGCCGTCCATCGCCAACGGGCTGATCGCGGGCGTGGACTACACTCCGCCGCTCCTGCTGCGGGCGGGCAAGATGATGGGGTTGCGCAGGCTCTCCCTGTACCGGTACCTGATCCTGCCCGCCTCGCTGCCCGCGTTCGTGGCCGGGTTGAAGCAGGGCTGGGCGTTCGCCTGGCGCAGCCTGGTGGCCGGCGAGCTGCTGGTCACCATCGCGAACCAGCCGTCCCTGGGCGTGCTGCTGTCGACCGACCAGGACCAGGCCGACATGCAGGGCGCCACCTCGATCATCATCGTGATCTTGATCCTGGGCATCATCGTGGACATGCTGTTCGGCCTGGGCGATCGGGCCATCAGGCGGCGCTGGGGCCTGACCGGCACGGTCTGAGCTCAGCCACGGAAAGCAGGCCACGAGTCACTGCCACGGGATCGACGCTTCGTTCAGCAAAAATTTCAAAGCCGCCGCGGCGCGAGCAAAGCCCTCCGGGCCGCTGAAGCCGCCGAAGCGTCCGGCCTGGGCCAGGTGCGGCTCGAGCGACATGAAGCCCGCGAAGCCCGAGTCGCGCAGCGCGGCCAGCGTCGGGCGCAGCTCTCCGTCGCCCTGGCCGGCCGGGACCACCTCACCGGTCGCCATGATTGCGTCCTTGACCTGCAGATAGACCAGGTGGGGGCGGATCAGGGGGTACGCGTCACAGAAGGGCCGGACGCCGCACTGGACGAAGTTCGCCGGGTCGAAGGTGGCCCGCAGGGCGGGCGAGCCGACGGCGGTGATCAGGTCGGCGCACCGGTCCGGGACATCGCCGTAGATCGCCTTCTCGTTCTCGTGCGCGAGGATCAGCCCGCGCACCTCGGCGACCCGGGCCATGGCCCCCATTCGGTCGATGACCTGGGCCCGGTACCGCTCGGGTGGTGCTCCGGCGGGCAGGAAGAACGAGAAGATCCGAACGATCGTGGTGCCCAGCGCGTCGGCCACGTCGGCCACGCGGCGCAACCGGTCCAGCTCCGGGCCGAGCGGCGCCTCGACGGGGATCTTGCCGATGGGCGAGCCAATCGCCGAGACCGTCACCCCGGCGCCCTGCACCGCCGCGCGGAACGCGGTCAGCTGTTCGGCGGTGAAGTCGGCGACGTTCACCGACCAGGCGCTGCGCAACTCCAGGTGAGTGATCGACTCGGCGGCCAGCGTGGCCAGCTGGGCCTGCGGGTCGGGTGAGATTTCGTCGGCGAAGCCGCTCAAGATGACGGTCATCGGCCCAGCCCCACCGGACGGCCGGTCCGCGATGACTCGTACGCGGCCAGCACGATCTCCAGCGCGTCGCGGCCGTCGCGGCCGCTGACCGCCGGCTGGCGTCCGGTATCGACCGCGGCCAGCAGGTCGGCGAGCTGGGCGGCGTGGCTGGCCACCTCCAGCGCCGCCGGGTCCGCGGCCGCCGAGGGTCCGGCGCCGCCGGGACCGGCCGGGCTCTCGACGCCGGCGTCGGTGACCAGCGCGCGGCCGGTGAGCTGGCCGTCCTGGACGGTCACCGTGCCCTGGGTACCGGTGATCTCCAGGCGCTGCGGGAAGCCGGGGAAGGCGGCGGTGCTGGACATGATGGTGCCGACCGCGCCCGAGGCGAACCGGACCATGGCCAGCGTGGTGTCCTCCACCTCGATCTCGTGGGCCTGCGTGGTGCACACCGCGGTGACCTCAGCGGCCGGGCCCAGGCACCAGCGCAGCAGGTCGACGTAGTGGACGCCCTGGTTCATCAGCGATCCGCCGTCCATCGCGTAGGTGCCGCGCCACGCGGCACTGTCGTAGTAGGCCTGCGTGCGGTACCACTTGGTGCTGGCCTCACCGAGCACCAGCCGTCCCAGGGCACGCTCGTTGAGCAGGCGCTTGACCTCGATCAGGCCGGGGTCGAAACGATGCTGGGAAATCACGGTCATGGTCACGCCGGCCGCGCGCGCCGCGTCGATGAGCCGGTCCGCGGCCTCCAGGCTGACGTCGATCGGCTTCTCCACGACCAGGTGCTTGCCGGCCTGCGCCGCCTGGACCCCGATCCGCGCGTGCAGGCCGCTCGGTACGCAGACGCAGACCACCTCGACGTCGCGGCGGGCCAGCAGCGCGGCGAGATCGGGTTCGGCCGGGCAGCCGCGGGCGGCGGCGAAGGCCGCGGCCGCGCCGGGCACCAGGTCCGTGACCGCCGCCAGCCGGGCATAGCCCTGTTTCCGAGAGCAGGGCGATCGCGTCGGCGTGCACCGAGGCGATCACCCCGGCGCCGACGATCCCGAAACCGCGGGTCACGTACCCACCTCCATCCACTCGGCTAGCACCCTGAGGTGCTGCGGCAGCGCGACCTCGGGCGCCTCGATCTCAGGATGCCAGCGCTTCTCCCACTCCACCGAGATCCAGCCCTGGTAGCCGCCCGCCGCGAGCAGGCCGAGCATCTCCCTGACCGGCACCTCGCCCTCGCCGAGCAGGACCAGCTCCCAGTCACCGCCGGGCCTGCGGCGGGCATCCTTGACCTGCGCGAGCAGGATGCGCCGGCCGAGGTTGGCGTAGACGTCGGCGGGGGACTCGCCCACGCGGTACGGGTGATGACTGTCCCACACCGCGCCTACCCAGTCCGGGTCGGCCATGCGCCAGCAGCGACGCCACTACGGACGAGGCGGAGAAGTCGTCGTGAGTCTCGACCCCGATGGCGACGCCGAGCCGCCGGGCCAGCGGCACGCACGACTCGAGCACCCGGGCCGCGGCCCGCGAGCTGCTCCTGGCGTTCGGTCCGGTCGGCGGCCAGCGTACCGCCGAACACGCGGACCAGCGGGGCCTCCCAGTCGCTGGCCAGCTCGAGGAACCGGCGCAGGTCGGGACCTGGATCCTCACCGGTCAGGCGGATCGAGCTGTCCACCGCGACGACCGGCAGCCCGGCCGCGGTCACGGTCCGCTTGACCTGAGCGCGGGCCGCAGCGGGCATCCGCGGGTCGATGAGCTCGCCGTCGATGAGCCGCAGTTCGACGCCGGCGTAGCCCCACCGGCGGCCGAGCGAGACGGCTGAGGCCAGGCTGGCATCCGGAAACGCCAGCGTGCTGAAGGCGATGCGCACCGGGGAGTCGTCCGGTGCGCCGCCGGTCTCCGTGGGCACTACGGGCATATGTGTCCCATGATGTTCACGAGGAACATGAACAGATACCTTGCGCCATGGCTCCCTGTTACTAGCTGGGCTAATGTGATGCTGGGGTGAGGCCCGTTCCTGACCGAGCGAAACGGCCAGGAACGGGCCCGCTTGTTGTTCTGTGGCAGCCCGGGGAGGGCTACCGCGGACGCAGGTGCAGGATTACTACCTCATCGGTGCCGGAGCCGGGACCGTTGTTCGTTCCCGACGGCTGGCCGCTGTCGTAGGGGTTCTGCTGGGTCGGCCAGCCGGTGTAGTTCTGCGAGTTGTACTCGAACCACTCCGGTGCCGTGGTGACCGGGATGATCGGCAGGTTGGCCGCGATGTACTGCTCGAGCGGGACGAGGGCGGTGGCCTGTTGCGCGACCGTCGTCGCCCCGGCCAGCGTGGCCAGGTCGGCGTTGATCGCCGGGTCGTTCAGCCGCTCGTAGTCGCCGACGGCGGCCGAGCCGGAGGCGAGCGTACTGTTCAGCCAGCCGTTGTACTCGTTGTACGGGGTGATCCCGCCGTTCGACCAGTGCTCGGTCACCGAGAAGTCGCCGCTGGCGACGTCTTGGTTCCAGGCGTCCACCGACAGGCCCTCGAACGTCGCGTCGATCCCGGCCGCCTTCATCTCCTGGGCGGCGATGGCGTCGACCTGAGACATGTCCGTGTACGCGGTCGGGGCGATGATCGTCACCGAGACTTCCTTACCGCCCTTCTGGAAGAAGCCGTTGCTCCCCTTGGTGAAGCCGGCCTTGGTCAGTACCTGCTCGGCCGCGGCCGTGTTGCTGGTGCTCGGCATGGTCGCCGACGACACCGGTCCGGCCCAGGCCTGGAAGGTCGGCAGCGTCAGCCCGCCCGATTCGGTGACCGGGCTCGCCAGACCGGCTTCGCCCTCGGAGGCGAGCAGGGTGCGGTCGACCGCCAGGCTCATCGCCTGCCGCACGGCCAGCTGGTTGGTCGGCCACTTGGTCAGGTTCGGCTCGAGGCTCTCGTCGCCGCCGGCCGCCTCCCAGTAGTTGTGGTGGGCCGGGTCGGTGGCGACGAAGTTCTTCTGCAGGCCGGGGATGTAGTTCCCGGTCCAGTCGATCTGGTTGTTGAACAGTGCGTTGAGCGCGCCGGTGTTGGAGGTGTAGGCCGGGAAGTCGACGGTCGGGACCTGGACGTCGGCGGGCTGCCAGTAGTAGGGGTTCTTCTTCAGCGTGAAGCCCTGCGGCGTGAAGCTGCCCAGCATGTACGGCCCGGTACCGACCGGGGTCGCGTCCGCGAAGGTCCCCGGGTTGACGCCGTTCCACTGGGACTTCGGCACGATCGCCTGGCCGGCGATCTCCTCCAGATTGGTGTACTGCGAGGTCGGGAAGTTGAGCGTCACGGTGTTGCCGGACGTGCTCACGCTGGAGAGGTTCAGGCCGCCGCTGTTGATCGACGCGTTGGCCTTCACCAGATCGAAGGTGAACGCGACGTCGGCCGGGGTCAGCGGAGTGCCGTTGTTCCACTTCACGCCCTGGCGGATGGTGAAGGTGATCGTCTTGTCGCCGTTAGACCACGCGTAGGACGTGGCGAGCCACGGGTACTGGATAGTCGGCGAGGCGAGGTCGAACTGGATCAGCGGCTCGTAGATGAGCCCGGTCGCGCCCATGCCGTATGCGGCCTGGGTGGGGACGAACGGGTTGAACGCCTGGGTGATGGTGGTCTCCGGCGAGCTCTCCATAACCAGGGTCTTTCCTGTGGTCGTCGCGGTGCTGCCGCCGGAGCTCGTACTCGAACCTGAACTCGACGAACAGGCGGCGAGCCCGGCCGTGAGCAGGCCGGCGGCCGCCAGCGCAATGAGCCTTCTTCGGCTATGCAATCTCCTCATCAGTGTCGTCCTTCTCTCGGGATTTCATCGGTTGTGGACTATGTGGTCGTCGTGTCCCCATCTCGTCCGTGGCCCGGAAACGAGCTCCGGTGCCGCGACGTCCAGGTGCCAGCAGGCCGCACCCCGCGTGTCCGAAATCTGCGTCAGGGCCGGGTCCTCCCGCCGGCATAGGTCATCGGCGAACGGGCACCTGGGATTGAACGGGCAGCCCTGCGTGGCCGCGCTGCCGTCCAGGTTCTGCGGCCTTCCGGATGCGGTGGCGGGCCCCTGGCGCCGGCTGCCGGCGCGAAGCGCGCTGCCGAGGTTGTCCGGGTCCGGCGCGGAGGCGACCAGCAGCTGCGTGTAGGGATGCGCCGGCGCGCTGGGTGAGCTCCTCGGCCGGGCCTCGCTCGACGATCTCTCCGGCGTACATGACCAGGATCTCGTCCGCGAAGTAGCGGGCCGAGGCGATGTCGTGGGTGATATAGAGCATGGCGAGGCTGAAGCGCCGGCGGAGGTCGTCGAGCAGGTTCAGCATCTCCAGCCGGATCGAGACGTCCAGCATGGACACCGGTTCGTCGGCGAGCAGCACGCTCGGCCGGGCGGCCAGCGCCCGGGCGAAGGAGACCCGCTGGCGCTGGCCGCCGGACAGCTCGTGCGGGTACTTGGCCAGGAACTGCTTGGCCGGCGTGAGCCGGACCTGCTCCATCAGGCTGACGACCTCCTGGCCGACCTTCGCGTCCTGGCCCTGATGAAGCTTCACCGGGCGTTCGAGGTGATAGCGCACGGTATGTATCGGGTTGAGCGAGGAGAACGGGTCCTGGAACACGAGCTGGACCTCGCTCTTGTACCGGCGGAAGTCCCCGCGGCTGGACACCTCCACCTGCTTGCCGTCCAGCCGGATCGTGCCGGAGGTGAGCCGTTCCTGCCCGGCCAGCAGCCGGGCCGCGGTGGACTTGCCCGAACCGCTCTCACCGACGAGCGCGACGACCGCGCCGCGGTACAGGTTGAAGGAGACGTCGCGCACCGCGTGCAGCGTGTGGCCGCGGCCGATCCGGAAGTCCTTGCTGACCGAGATCGCCTCCATGGCGAGCGGCCCGCGTGCCGCGGCCGCGGACGTCAGGGTCTGCTCGCTCATGTTCCCGGCTCCCCGGCTGGGCGCCCGGAGGCCGCGGACGGCACGGGCGGCGCCGGCGTATCCGGGAGCACGAACGGGCAGGCCGTCACGTGGTCCGGATCCCCGGACGTGGCGACCGGCAGCAGCCGCATGTCCACGTCCTGGCACTCTGGTCTGGCGTATCCGCAGCGGGGCACGAACGGGCAGCCGGGGGGCGGGTTACGCAAATCAGGCGGCGAGCCGGGGATGCCGACCAGCTCGCGGCGGGGTCCGCGCAGCGACGGGAACGAGTTGAGCAGGCCCTTGGTGTAGGGGTGGGCGGCCTCGCGGTGGATCTCGTCCGAGGTGGCGATCTCGACAAACTGGCCGGCGTACATCACGGCGATCCGGTCGGCCAGTTCGAGCAGGAGCGAGAGGTCGTGGGTGATGAACAGGATCGAGAAACCCAGGCGGTCTTTGAGCTCGACGATCTGGGCCAGGATGTCCCGCTGCACCACCACGTCGAGCGCGGTGGTCGGCTCGTCCATGATGATGATCTCCGGTTCGGCGGCCAGCGCCATGGCGATCATCACCCGCTGGCGCATGCCGCCGGACAGCTCGTGAGGATAGCTGCGCAGCCGGGACCGCGGGATGCCGACCAGGTCGAGCAGGGATGCGGCCCTGGAGTGGGCCTCGTCCCTCGGCATCTTCAGGTGGGCGTGGATGGCGTCGAGCAGCTGGTCGCGGACGTTGAGCACCGGGTTGAGCGCGTTCATCGCACTCTGGAAGACGATGGCGATCTCGCGCCAGCGCAGCCGCCGCAACTCATCCGGGCGCATTTTCAGTACGTCGGCGGGCCTGGACACGCGCCGGCCGCGGTAGATGACGCTCCCGGTCGTGACCAGGGCGGGGGCGCGCAGCAGGCGGCAGGCGCCGTAGGCCAGCGTCGACTTGCCCGACCCGCTCTCGCCGGCCAACCCGACGACCTCGCCGGCCCCGAGGGCGAGGTTCACATGGTCCACGGCGCGTACATCGCCGCCCGGGGTGCGGTACACCACCGACAGGTCGCGGATGTCGAGTACCGGACTGGAGCTCGGGGCGGCGGCGTCGGCCAGGGACGAGCCTGCGGCGGGACCGGCCGCCGGGTCCGCGCTCATCGGCGCTCACCCGCTTCGGCCTCGTCGAGCAGCGAACTTCGTGAGAACGAGTGCAGGAAGCCGGCCAACCCCTTGCGGCGCTGCGAGATTTCGCTCAGCACGGGTGTGGGGTCGGCGGGCTTGAGCCAATGCCCGGCGATCCGGCTGGCACTGCTCGCGTCGCGCAGGCGGGGGTTGCCGAGCTCGTCGATGCCCGTGTTCAGCAGCACCAGGGCGGTGCCCATGAGCGCCACGGCCAGGCCCGGCGGCACGAACCACCACCAGGCCCCGAGCTGCAGTGCCTGCTGGCTCTGGGCCCAGTAGAGGATGGTGCCCAGGCTCCAGCTGTTCAGGTCGGCGACCCCGATGAAGGCCAGGGCGACCGAGGCCCCGATGGCGTACAGCACCGTGTTCACGAAGCTCGCCGCGATCAGGCTCACCTCGTTGGGGACGATCTCGAAGGTGATGATCCGCCAGGTTCTCTCCCCGGTCTCCCGGGACGCGGCCACGAAGTCGCGATTGCGGATGGCCAGGGTCTGGGCCCGCATCACCCGAGCCCCCCACGGCCAGCCGAGCAGGGCGAGCACGATGATGGTCGGCGCCTCTCCCCGATTCGGAAAGTAGCCGAGCAGGACGATGAGCAGAGGCAGCGCCGGAATCACCAGGAATACGTTGGTGAGCAGCGACAGCAGTTCGTCCCAGAAGCCGCCGAGGAAGGCGGCCGTGACGCCCACGATCACGGCGAGCGCCGTGGCCACCACGCCGACGATGATCCCGAGCTCCAGGGTGAGGCGGATCCCGACCAGGAGCTGGGACAGCACGTCCTGCCCGCTCTGCGTGGTGCCGAGCAGATGCGCCGCGCTGGGCGCGTTCATCGATGCGTTCGGGTTGGGGTTCTGGTACGACGGGTCGTACGGGGTGACCAGCGGCCCGATGATGGCCGTGAGCACGAACAGGCCGAACAGGACGACGCCCACCTTGGCCTTGGCCGGCATCCGGCGCCACCAGCCGGGCTGGGGGGCTTCCTGGGTGGTGGCCGTGAGTTCGGTGCTGATGGCCGGTGCGATAGTCATCGCGTGGCCTCCCGGGCTCGGGCGCGGGGATCGACGAACACGATGATGAGGTCGACGATCAGGTTGGCGAGCAGGACAGCGAGGGTGATGACCAGGAAGATCCCCTGCGTCAGCGCGTAGTCGTTCGAGGTGACCGCGTTGACCAGCAGCAGGCCGATCCCCGGGTAGGAGAAGACGATCTCCATGACCAGGGCGCCGGATACCACGAAGCCGATCGCCAGGCCGAAGCCCTGCAGCTGCGGCAAGATCGCGTTGCGCGCGGCGTAGGTGAAGACGACCCTGCGGTTGTGCAGGCCCTTGGCCTGGGCGGCGATCACGTAGTCCTCGCCGATGGTCGTGATCATGACGTTGCGCATCTGCAGCATCCAGCCGGCGATCGAGGTGAGCACGATGGTGAGGGCCGGGAGCAGCGAGTGGTCGACGGCGCTGCTGATGAACGCCCAATTCCAGCCCGGGACCAGGCCCTGGCCGTAGCCCTGGGCGATCGGGAAGACGTGGACCTTGACCGCGAACAGTTCGAGCAGGATCAGCGCGAAGAAGAAGTAGGGGATCGCCTGCAGAAACATGAGCCCGGGCAGGACCCGGTCCAGCCCTCCGCCGTGCCGCCAGCCGGCCGCGATGCCGAGGGCGGTACCTACCACCGAAGGCGATCACGGTCGCGCTGCCCACCAGGACGATCGTCCAGGGCAGGGCCTCACCGAGCAGGGTGGAGACCTGGGCCGGGAATTCGCTGGTGCTGGTGCCGAGGTTGAAGTGGAACACGTCGACGAGATAGGCCCAGTACTGATGCCAGATCGAGCCCGGATGTCCCACGCCGAGCATCGCCTCGAGCGCGTGGTAGGCCGAGGGCTGCAGGCTGGTGGGGAACTTCGACATGATGCTCTCGACCGCGTTCCCCGGCACCAGTCGCGGGATAAAGAAGTTGATCGTGAGCGCCACCCAGGCCGCGACGACGTAGAAGATCAGTCGGCGGACGATGAATGACATGGCGCCTCCTAGGCCTTCGCCGGAGTCCGGCCCGCGGGGATACTGCCCCGCCGGGCGGCCCGTTTCCTGGGCGTGGCGCCGTCCCGGTCGGCCCGCAGCGGTAGTACCGGCCGACGGGTCACGGCCTCGCCGGAACACCCGCAGCTAGCCCGCAGCACCAGTTCGGTCGGCAGCAGTTCCGCGGCGGGGCTTCGGTCCGGGTCGGCGATCCGGTCCAGGAGCAGGGCGCAGGCGCGTTCGCCCAGCATCCGCATCGGCTGGTGGACGGTGGTCAGCGCCGGGTCGTACAGGCTGCCCAGGGCGATGTCGTCGAAGCCCACCACGGCCACGTCCTCGGGGACGCGCACGCCGCCGGCCGCGAACGCCCGCAGGACGCCGATCGCCATCTGGTCGTTGGCGCACACCACCGCGTCCGGCAGCGCCGTGCCGTACCTCGCCAGCAGGTTCTCCCCGGCTAGCTCGCCGCTGCGCACGCTCAGGATGCCCTGCGCGGAGCCGATGAGCTGGCACTGCGGATTGCTGTGCAGCACGTATTCCAGGGCCTGCCGGCGCTGGCTCGCGTCGGGCGAGTTCGACGGGCCATCGAGGTGGAACAGGCGCCGCTTGCCGTGCTCGGCGATGAGGTGGGTGATGATCGCGGCCGAGCCGGAGAAGTTGTCCGCCGCCACGACGTCGGCCGCCCGCTCGCCAGGGGTCCCGGCGATGACCACCACGGGAACCCGCGCGGCCAGGCGCTCGATGATGCTGGAGGCGACGAAGCCCTCGCCGATGAGGATCCCGTCGACCTTGCCGGACAGGGCGTCCATCCGGGAGAAATCGGGCCGGTCGCCCTGCATGAAGGTGATCAGCAGCGACCAGTTGTTGCGGTGCCGGATGCACGCCTCGACTCCGCGCAAGATCTCGTCGTAGTACAGCAGGCCGACGTTCTCGATGTCGATGTGGTCGACCTCGCGCTCGACGCACACCAGGCCGATCACGTCCTTACGGCGGCGGGACAGGCTCTGGGCGGCGCCGTCCGGGACGTAGCCGAGTTCCTCGATGGCCTGCCGGACCCGGGACCGGGTGGATTCGCGCACCCGGTCCTGGCCGTGCACCACCCGGGACACGGTGGCCGTGGACACGCCGGCCAGGCGTGCGACGTCGTAGAGAGTTACCACTTTTTCCCGATCAGCGACATTGCGGTTGTTCCTCACTTACCGGGATGTAAGCGTTTACAAGCGGAAATCTAAGCGCTTACACTAACCCTCAGCACTGGGGCCGTCAAGGTCCGTAGCCATGCATGAGGAGAGCCTGATGACTACTGCCAACGGCGCCCTGGGATTCCCCGAACGGTTCGTCTGGGGGTCGGCGACGGCCGCCTACCAGATCGAGGGGGCGGCGAGCCTGGACGGCAAGGGCCCGTCGGTGTGGGACACGTTCAGCCACGCGCCGGGCAACGTCCGCGGCGGTGACACCGGCGACATCGCCTGCGACGCCTACCACCGCTACCGCGAGGACGTCGCGCTGATGGCCTCGCTTGGCCTGAAGGCCTACCGGTTCTCGATCTCCTGGCCCCGGGTTCAGCCCGGCGGCCGTGGCCCGGCCAACTCCAAGGGCCTGGATTACTACCGCGCGCTGCTGGACGAACTCGCCGGGCACGGCATCGCGGCCACGGTCACGCTCTACCACTGGGATCTGCCCCAGGAACTGCAGAACGACGGCGGCTGGGCGGTGCGCGACACCGCCGAGCGGTTCGCCGAGTACGCCGCGATCTGCGCCGAGGCCCTCGGTGACCGGGTGGCCCGGTGGATCACGCTGAACGAGCCGCAGGTGGTAGCCAACAACGGCTACCGCCACGGGCAGCATGCCCCCGGACTGCGCGACGCCGACGCCGCGGCCGCGGCCACGCATCACCTGCTGCTCGGTCACGGGCTCGCCACCCAGGCGCTGCGGGCGCGGGGCGCGGCCGAGGTCGGCATCACCTTGGACCTGCACCCGGTCCAGGTGCTCGGCGACAGCCGGGCGGGCGACGTGGAAGGCGCCCGGCTGATCACCGAGGCGATGGTGAACGGCCTGTACCTGGAGCCGGTGCTGCAGGGCCGGTACCCGGCACACGCGCCGGCCGTCATGCTCCCGCCGCCCGCGCTGGTCGCCAGCGGCGATCTGGCCACGATCAGCCAGCGGCTGGACTTCCTGGGCGTCAACTACTACTCGCCGATCTTCCTGCGGGCCGGCGATCCAGCCGACCTGCGGCGGAACGAGGAGCCTGCCCGCAGCGGGGTGCCGGGCGTGGTCGAGTACCGGCCGGATGAGCTGGAGCGGACCACGATGGGCTGGCTCGTCGACGCCGACGGGCTCTACGAGATCCTGCAGGAGGTGTCCAAGCAGGCACCCGGGCTGCCGCTGTACATCACCGAGAACGGCCGCGCGGCCGAGGACTACGTGAACCCGCACGGTGAGGTGGACGACATCGAGCGGGTCAGGTACCTGAATACGCACCTGGAGGCGGCCGCGCGCGCGATCAAGGACGGGGTCAGCCTGGCCGGCTACTTTGTCTGGTCGCTGCTGGACAACTTCGAGTGGGCCTGGGGTTACCAGAAGCGGTTCGGGATCATCTACGTCGACTTCGCCACTCAGCGCCGCATCCCCAAGTCCAGCGCCCGCTTCTACTCTGACGTGGTGCGGGCCAACGCCGTGCCCCGGTCGGCCGCCTCGGCCTGACCGGGCTAACCGCGGTCAGGCCGGGACGACCTCGAGCTGGGCCAGGTGCTCGGGATCGGCGATCATCTCGATGGCCACGATCTTGCCGCCGCTGATGATGAAGTCGAACAGCGCGTCGAAGTCGCCGCCGCGGGAGGCGGCCAGGAAGGCGCCGACGATCTCCCACCGCCTGGCGGCCTCGGCTCCGGGCGGAGCGTCGGCCTGCTGGACCCGGCGGCGAGCCCGCTGGCCAGCTGGCGGGCCGCCGCGGGGGAGCGGTCCACGATCGGGGCGATCTCGTCGAAGGGCATGGCGAACATGTCGTGGAGCACGAACGCGAGCCGTTCGGCCGGGGCATGTTCAGCGACACCCGGGCCACGATCGTGGTCAGCCAGCCGCCCAGGTTCTCCACCTGGTCGGCCCCGGCCCGGCTGAACCGCAGCCAGGCTTCCTGCACGGCGTCGTCCGCCTCGCTCGCCGAGCCGAGCACCCGGTAAGCCACGGCCCGCAGATGGGGCCGGTGCTCCTCGAAGCGTGCCGCCAGCCAGTCGCCTTCGTCCATGGGTCGCCTTCCTGCGTCGCTGTCAGTCGTATCAAATGACAGTGGGCGACCCGCCGATGTGACGGCAGGATGGAGGCATGAGCGATCAGGTGGGCCGGGAGCCGCAGTACGAGGTGTTCGCCGATGACTTTGACCGGCATGCCGAGGACGGCTTCTTCAACGGGCACTACGACCGGCCCGCCTGCCTGTCGCTCCTGGGCGACGTGGCGGGCAAGCGCGTGCTCGACGCGGCGTGCGGCCCGGGCCTGTACGCCGAGGAACTCATCCGCCGCGGCGCGGAGGTGGTCGGATTCGACCAGAGCCCCCGGATGGTGGAGATCGCCCGCCAGCGGGCCAGCCGGGGCGATTTCCGCGTGCACGACCTGGCCGACCCGCTCAGCTGGCTGCCCGACGGCTCGGTCGACCTGGTCCTGTTCGCGCTCGCGATCGAGTACGTCGATGACCGGGTGGCGGCCCTGCGTGAGCTGCGGCGCGTGCTGCGGCCCGGCGGGGCCCTGGTGTTCTCCCGGCTGCATCCCACCGGGGACTGGCTGCGCCACGGCGGGAGCTACTTCGACGTCCGGATGATCCACGAGACCTGGTCCCCGGGCTGGCAGGTGCACTACTGGCTGGCGCCGCTCCAGGTCACGTGCGACGAGGTCTACCGGGCCGGGTTCCTCATCGAGCGGCTGGTTGAGCCGTGGCCGGTGCCGGAGGCCGCCGCCCTCGACCCCGGCGAGTACGAGCAGCTAACCCGCGAGCCCCGGGGCTTCATCGCCTTCCGCGTGGTACCCCGCGGGCAGGGCTGAGCTGATGGGCATCGAGCTGGTGTTTGAGACCCACTCCATCACCGTGGACAACGAGGAGGGGCGGGCCACCGGCTGGTGGCCCGGCCGGCTGTCGGGTCAGGGCCGGGCCCTGGCCGCCCGGCTGGGCGAGCGCCGCAGCGCCGACGGGATCGCCGCCGTATTCAGCTCCGACCTGACCCGCGCGGCCGAGACCGCGTCGGTGGCGTTCGGCGCGTCCGGGATCCCGGTGCTGCTCGACTGGCGGCTGCGCGAGTGCGACTACGGGAAGCGCAACGGGATGCCGGTGGCCGAGTTGCACGCCAACCGGCGCGACCACCTGGACCGGGCCTACCCGGGCGGCGAAAGCTGGCGCCAGGCCGTCGAGCGCGTCGGGCTCTTCCTCGATGACCTGCCGCTGCGCTGGGACGGGCAGCGGGTGCTGGTCATCGGGCACGTCGCCACCCGGTGGGCGCTGGACCACTTCCTCGGCGGCGTCCCGCTGGAAGACCTCATGGCCGAGGACTTCGCCTGGCAGGAAGGCTGGGAGTACCGGCTAACGTCGTTTCCATGCACCCAGAATCCGCCCGGCTGACCTTCCGTGAGATGACGCCCGACGACCTGGACGACATGGCCCTCCTGCTCGGCGACCCCGAGGTCATGACCTACTACCCGCGGCCGAAAACCCGGGACGAAGCCGTCCGGTGGATCGAGTGGAACCGCGCCTTGTACCGCACGCACGGATACGGCCTGTGGCTGCTGAGCACGGCCGACGGCGGTTTCGCCGGCGACTGCGGCCTGACCCCGCAGATAGTGGACGGCGTGACCGAGCTGGAGGTCGGCTACCACGTGCTGCCCGCGCTGCAGGGCCGCGGCTACGCCACCGAGGCGGCGGCCGCCTCGCGTGACTTCGCCCGCGACGTGCTCGGCGCGACCCGGCTGATCGCGATCATCCACCCGGACAACCGGCCGTCGCAGCGCGTCGCGGAGAAGATCGGGCTGCGTCCCGAGAAGCGCGCTGTGGTGCACGGCGGCCGCGACGCCATCATCTACGCCGCGGCCCTCGACCAGGAGTAGAGATACTGGTGCCCATGCGCCAGGAGACAGCGGTCGACGGGTTCCGGCTGGCCTACGAGCGGATCGGGCCGGGACCAGGAAAGCCGGCCGTGCTGATGTTGCACGGCTGGCCGGGGGACCGGACCGATTACCGCGCCGTCGCGCCCCCGGTGTCGGCCATAGCCGACGTGGTCGTGCCTGACCTGCGCGGGTTCGGCGAGTCCGACAAGCACGAGGCCGACCCGGCCCGGCAGTACAACGCCGTGGCGCAAGCCCGGAGCCTGATCGCGCTGATCGACGAACTCGGCCTGGCCCGGCCCGTGCTGGTCGGCTACGACATCGGCAGCCGGATCGCCCAGGCGATCGCGCGGGACCGGCCGGATCTGGTCCGCGCGCTGGTCATCGCGCCGCCGCTGCCCGGGATCGGCGACCGGATCTTGCAGCCGAAGGCCCAGCAGGAGTTCTGGTACCAGGCGTTCCACCAGCTCGAGCTGTGCACCGAGCTGGTCGACGGCCAGCGGGACGCGGTCCGCTCCTACCTGCGGCACTTCTGGTCGCACTGGTCCGGGCCGGGCTACGAGCCGACCAGCCAGCGTCTGGATCACCTGGTATCGGTGTACGGGCCGCCCGGCGCGTTCGCCGCCTCGATCGCCTGGTA
>CAWBDS010000003.1:0-1134728 GCA_963787645.1 uncultured Actinomycetes bacterium
TGGTCTCACAGCTGGTTCTGCGGGCCATCCAGGCTCGCGGAGGAAAGAGGGAACCCGGTGCGAATCCGGGACTGCCCCGCAGCGGTAAGCGGGAACGACCGCCGTCCGGGCCGCGCGTCACGCGCGGCGGGACAGCACTGGGCCTGATCAGCCCGGGAAGCGACGGCCAGTAGGAGGCACCGGAGCAGGTGCTGCGCCCGCGAGTCCGAAGACCTGCCAGCGCGCTGCCCGGAACCAGCTCGCGAGGAGAGAGCCATGACCGGTCTCAGATCACGCTGCGCCGGAATCAGGCGGCCGCCCGGATGCAGGTGCGCAAGCGCAACGGCGACGCCGAACCGGTCGACGTGAACAAGATCGTCCGTGCGGTGGAGCGCTGCGCGGGCGGGCTGGCCGAGGTCGACCCGATGCGGGTGGCGACCAAGACGATCAGCGGCCTGTACGACGGGGCGACCACCGCGGAACTGGACCGGCTCTCGATCCAGACCGCGGCCGAGATGACCGGCGAGGAACCGCAGTACTCCAAGCTGGCCGCCCGGCTGCTGGCCGGCTACATGGCCAAGGAGGTCCGCGGGCAGGGCATCGCCTCGTTCAGCCAGTCGGTCGCGCTCGGGCACGCCGAGGGGCTGATCGGGGACGAGGTGGCCAGGTTCGTCAAGGACAACGCGCGCAAGCTGGACGACACGGTCGACCCGGCCGGGGACCTGGAGTTCGAGTACTTCGGCGCTGCAGACGGTCTACGACCGGCACCTGCTACGGCACCCGTCGACCCGGCTGGTCATCGAGACGCCGCAGTACTTCCTGCTGCGGGTGGCCTGCGGACTGTCCCGCACGCCCGCCGAGGCGGCCGGGTTCTACCGGCTGATGTCGTCGCTGGCCTACCTGCCCAGCTCGCCGACGCTGTTCAACTCCGGGACCGCGCACCCGCAGATGTCCTCCTGCTTCCTGGTCGACTCGCCGCGCGATGACCTGGACTCGATCTACGCGCGGTACGGCCAGGTGGCGCGGCTGAGCAAGTTCTCCGGCGGGATCGGCATCGGCTGGTCCCGGGTCCGGTCCCGCGGCGCGCTGATCCGCGGCACCAACGGCACCTCCAACGGCATCGTGCCGTGGCTGCGGACGCTGGACGCCTCGGTGGCGGCGGTGAACCAGGGCGGGCGGCGCAAGGGCGCGGCGTGCGTATACCTGGAGCCGTGGCACCCGGACATCGAGGAGTTCCTGGAACTGCGGGACAACACCGGCGAGGACGCCCGGCGCACCCACAACCTGAACCTGGCCAACTGGATCCCGGACGAGTTCATGCGCCGGGTGGAGACCGACCAGCTGTGGTCGCTGATCGACCCGGACGCCGTGCCGGAGCTGCCCGACCTGTGGGCGAGGAGTTCGACGCGGTCTACCGGGCCGCCGAGGCCGCGGGCCGGTACGTTCGGCAGGTCCGGGCGCGCGACCTGTACGGCCGGATGATGCGGACCCTGGCCCAGGCCGGCAACGGCTGGATGACGTTCAAGGACGCCTGCAACGCCAAGTGCAACCAGAGCGCCGCGGCCGGGAACGTGGTACATCTGTCCAACCTGTGCACCGAGATCACCGAGGTCAGCATCGACGCCGAGACCGCCGTGTGCAACCTGGGCTCGATCAACCTGGCCCGGCACCTGGCCGACGGCGAGGACGGGCCGCGGGTCGACTGGGACAAGCTGCGCGACACGGTGCGCACCGCGGTGCCGTTCCTGGACCGGGTCATCGACCTGACCTTCTACCCCAGCGAGCAGGCGGCCGCGTCCAACCCGCGGTGGCGTCCGGTGGCCCTGGGCGTGATGGGCCTGCAGGACGTGTTCTTCGCGCTGCGGCTGCCCTTCGATGGCGACGCCGCGCGCGAGCTGTCGGCGCGGATCGCCGAGGAGGTCTACCTCACCGCGCTGGAAGCCTCCGCCGACCTGGCCGCCGAGTCGGCCCGCACCCCGCCTACCCGCAGACGCACGCGGCCGCGGGCCGGCTGCAGCCCGACCTGTGGGGCGTGCCGGGCACGCAGGCCGCCCGGTGGAAGGCGCTACGCACGCGGGTCGCCGCGACCGGGCTGCGCAACTCGCTGCTGATCGCGATCGCGCCCACGGCGACCATCGCCTCGATCGCCGGGTGCTACGAGTGCATCGAGCCCCAGGTCTCCAACTTGTTCAAGCGCGAGACCTGCACGCCTGGAAGTCGGGCCTGAAGACGACCTATTACCTGCGCTCTCGCCCGGCCACCCGGATCCAGCAGGCCACGGTGGCGCCGGCCGGGGCCGCGGAGGTTCAGGCCGTGGAGGCGGGGGCCGCGGACGTCGACTCCGCGGTGGCGTGCTCGCTGGAGAACCCGCAGAGCTGCGAGGCGTGCCAGTGAGCGGCGGCCCGCGGCGGCTGCTGCTGGATCCCGGCCTGGACCTGACCCTGCGGCCGATGCGCTACCCGCACTTCTATGACCGGTTCCGGGATGCGATCAAGAACACCTGGACCGTCGAGGAAGTCGACCTGCACTCCGACCTGGCCGACCTGGCCCGGCTGTCGGCCGCCGAGCGGCACCTGGTGTCCCGGCTGGTGGCGTTCTTCGCCACCGGCGACACGATCGTGGCCAACAACCTGGTGCTGAACCTGTACCAGCAAGTCAACGCGCCCGAGGGACGACTGTACCTGTCGCGGCAGCTGTTCGAGGAAGCCGTGCACGTGCAGTTCTACCTCACCCTGCTGGACACCTACGTGCCCGATGAGGCCGAGCGGGCGGCGGCGTTCGCGGCGGTGGAGAACATCTCGTCGATCGCGCGCAAGGCGGAGTTCTGCTTCAGGTGGATCGACTCGATCTTCGGGCTGCGCGAGCTGAAGACGGCCGCGGACCGGCGGTCGTTCCTGCTCAACCTGATCTGCTTCGCGGCCTGCATCGAGGGGCTGTTCTTCTACGGTGCGTTCGCCTACGTCTACTTCCTGCGCTCCCGCGGGCTGCTGAACGGGCTGGCCTCGGGGACCAACTGGGTGTTCCGCGACGAGTCCATGCACATGGCGTTCGCGTTCGACGTCATCGACGAAGACCGCCGCGAGGAGCCGGGGCTGTTCGACGCGGACCTGGCCGAGCAGGTCCGCGAGATGCTGGCCGAGGCGGTGGACTGCGAGGCACAGTTCGCGCAAGACCTGCTCGGGCCCGGATCCGACCGATCGGGCGTGGCGGGCCTGTCGCTGGCCGACATGCGCTCCTACCTGGAGCACGTGGCCGACCGGTGGCTGGCCCGGCTGGGCATCGAGCCGCTCTACGGGTCGCCGAACCCGCTGGCCTTCATGGACCTGCAGGACGTGCAGGAGCTGTCGAACTTCTTCGAGCGGCGGGTATCGGCCTATCAGGTCGGCGTGACCGGCACGGTCGAGTTCGGCCAGGACTTCTGAACCCTTTACGGCCCATGGGGTCCTGAAGCTATCCCCACCACCCCAGTAGGCTTCCGGGAGGGAGGAACGCTAGATGCCGTGGTTTCCGGAGTTCAGCAGCGCCGTGGAGCTGGTTCGCCTGCAGACTCGCGAAGCGGGCCGCGCCGACCCGGTCGGGCAGTACGTCGCCGCGCTGAACAAGGCCGACGCGCGCAACCTGGAGACGGCCTGGCCGGGCGAGGTGGTGATCCACGACCCGCGGGCGGGCGAGGTGCGCGGGCGGCGGCAGGTCCGGCACTTCGTTAGCCAGAACGAGAACTGGCTGGCCGGGATGAACCGGCGGACCGAGACCGTGGCCTCCACGGTGTCCGACGGGCGGGCCGTGGTCGAGCTGGTGGCCCATCTGACCGAGGACGGCCAGCAGTTGGACTGGCCGATCGCGGTGGTGGCCGAATCCCGCGACGACCGGTCGGTGGTGTTCCGTACCTACTGCAGCCAGTGGCCGCTGATCAAGCGGCACGAGGTGCGGCCGGCCTTCCTGCAGCCGGGACCGGGCGGTCCAGGCGGGATCGTCGGCCAGTACCAGGACGCGGTGGAGGCGGCCGACGTGGACGCGGTCCTGCGCGCGTTCTCGCCGGACGGGTACCTGCGCGAGCCCATCGGCCCGCAGTACACGCACCGCGGCGCCCAGGAGCTGCGGTCCTACTTCACCGAGTGCTTCAGCGCCGGCGGCGGCGTCGTCCGGCAGCAGTGCGTGGTGACCGACGACGGGGTGCGCTGCGCATCGGAGTACAACTGCGTCCGCTGGGGGCGGCACGACCTGCCGCCTCAGGCGGGCATCGTCGTCTACGAGCGCGGCCCGGACGGGCGGCTGGCCGCGGTGCGCGTCTACGACGACGTGGCGGCGCCGGCCGGGCGGCACTGACTCTTTCTTTCTGGCGCGGCGATTCCGGTGGATCTGGCTGGTCTGTATGGGTAAACCGACCGGACACTGGAGCAGCAGTCATGAACATCGCCGACACGACCATCTTGATCACCGGGGCCAGCCGCGGCATCGGGCAGGCGCTGGTCACCGAGGCCCTGGCCCGGGGAGCTTCGCGGGTGTACGCCGGGACCCGCGGGGCGGTGACCCATCCCGACCCGCGGGTCACGCCGGTCGCCCTGGAGGTGACCGACGCGGCGCAGGTCCAGGCGGCCGCGCGCGCCATCTCAGCGCTGGACATCCTGGTCAACAACGCGGGCATCGCGCTGTACGACGATCTCAGCGACCGCACCGCGCTGGACCAGCAGCTGGCCGTGAACCTGTTCGGCCCCTATGCGGTGACTCAGGCGTTCCTGCCGGCCCTGACCCGGTCCCGGGGCGCCATCGTCAACAACCTGTCGCTGAACGCCTTCGCGCCCATGCCGGTCATCCCGGCCTACTCGGTGTCCAAGGCGGCCGCGTTCTCGCTGACCCAGTCGCTGCGGGCGCTGCTGGCCGGGCGCGGCGTGCGGGTGCACGCGGTGCTGACCGGCCCCACCGACACCGACATGACCCGGGGCTACGACATCCCGAAGGTCTCGGCGCAGTCCGTGGCGCGGGCCATCTTCGACGGGGTGGAGCAGGACGAGGAGGACATCTTCCCCGACCCGCTGTCCGCGTCGGTGGCCGACAGCTGGCGCAACGGCGCCACCAAGGCGCTGGAGCGGCAGCTGGCCGCGCTGGCCGCGGCCTAAGCCGAAGTTAGGGCCAATTCGGCAGGCAGTTCCGGGTCTGACCTGGTGTTTTGCCGGATCGGCCGAGTGGCGTTCTGGCTACTTCAAGGTCAGCGGGATCGGAGCGCCGATGAGCTCGAAGGCCTGCCGCTGGGCGCTGGTCGGCTCGGCGAGCATCGCGATGGTGACCTGGGTGCCGGTGTACCGGACCTGGTTGCGGGTCAGCGTGGCCAGGTGGTCCAGCAGGCCGCCGAAGCTGCGGTAGGGCTGCCCGGCCGGGTCGTGCTGGTAGGACGCCTTGGCCTGGGCGGCCGCCGAGCGGCTGGCCTGGGCGACGGGGTTATCCGGGGCGGGCGGGTTCTGGTCGGTGAAGGTGAGCGGGGCCCAGGCGCGGCGCAGGTGCCAGGTCAGGTAGCAGGCGAGCATGCAGATCAGGACGTGGGCCCGGACGCGTTCCTCCAGCCGGTGGAACACCGGCCGCAGGTCCAGGTCATCAGATTTGATGTGCCGGAAGTCCCGTTCCACGTATTTGAGGTTCTTGTAGGCGGTCACCACGCCAGCCGCGTCGAGCTCGTCTGCGGGGACGGGGGTGCGCAGCACGTAGAACCCGTCCAGGGCGGCTTCGGCGTCAATCCGGTCCTGCTGGCGCTGCATGGACAGGGTGGTATCGGTGATGGTGACGGTGAAGTGCTTGGCGGTCTTGTACCTGCTGATTACCTTGCCCACCTCGATCCCGATCCCGGCGGCGCCGGTGAGCTTGCCGGCCTGGACGCGGGCGATGAGGGGAATGAGCAGCTTCTCGGTGGCGGCCAGCAGGTCCTCGCGCTTGCGGGCGCGGTCGGCGGCCAGCACCGGGTTGCGGCAGGCGATCAGCCGCTCGCCGGGGAAATCCGGGCTGGTGATCTCGGCCAGGTCCTGCTGATCGAACAGGGACAGCTGGAGCGGCCCATCGTCGGCCATCAGCATGCGGATGGCGGGGGCGCGCAGCGCGGTGATCCATCCGTAGGGATCCGGCCGCTGGGTCCCGTCCCCCTGCTGGTTCAGGGCGGCGATCCGGGCGCTGGTGATCATCCCGCGGTCGCCGACCATGACCATCTGGGCCAGCCCGAACTTCTTGCGCACCACGTCCGCGATGGCGGTGAAGGCACCGGGGTCGCCGGTGTTGCCGGGGAACACCCGGACCGCGACCGGCAGGCCCTCGGGGTCGGTGAGCAGCCCGTACTCGACCTGCAGTTTCCCTTTCTTGCCGTCCCGGGAGTAGCCGCGGGCGGCCAGCGGGCAGTGCGAGCCCTCCAGCCACGAGCTGGACAGGTCGAACAGCGCCATCTTCGACGGGTTGGGCTCCGGGCTGAGGTGGCGGCGGGCCAGCTCCGCCTCGATCGCGTCCTGCCGGTGCCCCAGCCAGTCCATCGCGGCGTAGATGTCACCGGTGGACGCGTCCGCGACGCCGAGGTCGGCGCCCAGGGTGGTGTCGGCCCACCAGGTCAGGGTGGACAGCTTGGAGGCCGGGGCGGCCACCCGGGAGATGATCAGGGCCAGGGCCAGGTCCCGCTGGCGGCCCGCCGGGCCCAGCAGCGCGGGCAGGCCCAGGTCGCGGGCCATGGCGTGCACGGCGGCGACGTGGCCGTGCGGCAGCGACCCGGTGATGGTGACCGCGGCGGCGGCGGGGACCAGCTGCTGGCCTTTCAGCCCGGCGTCGATCAGGTCGATGACGTGGTCCGGCAGGGCGGACAGGTTGGCCACGGTCTCGTTCTTGACCGTGCCGCCGTCGCGGTAGGTGCGGCGCAGGTAGGCCGAGGAGTAGTCCTTGCGGCGGCCCTGCTTATCCACGTAGCCGGTCTTGCTGACTCTGACTACGTGGACTTTCCCGCCGTTTCGGGTCATAGCCAGATCATAACGTCATTCCCGGAAAGGTCCGGGTAGCGACACGCCAATTTTCTGACTACACTCCGTGGTCGGATCTCACCGAACCAGCAGTTCAGGAAGCGATACCTACAGAGAGCTACGGCAACTTCGGCCTAAGGGCAGGCTCGGGATGACTTCGCACCAGGTCACTTCGCGGGGATAGTGGGAGGCGGCGCGGGCCGCGCTGGCGGACCGGGAGAAGGAGCTCACCCGGCTGGGCGACGAACTGGCCCAGCGGCGCCGGGAGCTGCCCTGGGTGGCGGTGGACCAGGAGTATGTGTTCCAGACCGCCGACGGGCCGCGGCGGCTGGCGAGCTGTTCGGCGACCGGTCGCAGCTGGCGGCATACCACTTCATGTTCGGCGCCGGGTACACGGCCGGGTGCCCGACCAACTCCTCGATCGCGGACAGCCTCGACGGGATCGGGCCGCATCTGGCCGCGCGCGACGTGACCCTGCTCCTGGTCTCCCGCGCGCCGATTGACGGCTGCTGGCCTACCGGGAGCGGATGGGCTGGAACCTGCCCTGGGTATCAGCCGGCCAGAGCTCGTTCAACGAGGACCTCGGGGTGTCGGGCAGCGTGGCGGACACCCGGGGGTGGGCCGAGCCGATGCTGGCCCGCGGCGAGCTGCCGCCGATCGCGATCCAGAACGCGGCGGCGGCGGGCACCGATATAGCCAGCTACTTGGCCGAGGGGTTCGGCTTCACGGTGTTCGCCCGCGACGGCGGCCGGGTGTACCAGACCTACTCGGCGGCCGGACGGGCGGTGGAGTTCCTGATGGGCTACTACCCGGTTCTGGACCGGGTGCCGCTGGGCCGGGACGAGGCCGAAGCGTTCCAGACCTGGATCCACCGCCGCGACGAGTACGGTCTGGGGTGAGCGGCGGGCTTGGTACGGGTCGATGGCTCAGCGTGCCTGAAAGAGCAAGCACGGTGAGTCATGGGTGCGTTTCCTCCGGGGTGAGTGGCTGCCTTCCGGAGTCAGCGTCAGCTGGGCCCGGGGCGGCCCCACCTCACCTGCTTCACCGCCCCCATATGACCCGCCCGACCCGCTCCTGGTGAGCCACCCGACGACGTCGTTGCCACAACGACGCGCACCAGACGACCTGGGTGCCACAACGACGCTGCTGAGGTCAGACCACCGGCTGGCTTCTTCCGAGAGAAACACACCCATGAGTCATCGACGCGGAAACCCGGCGGGTTAGCGGGACAGGCGGCGGCCGAAGAAGTCGAAGATCTTCTCCCAGCCGTCCATGGCCTGCTCGGGGCGGTAGATCGGGGCGTGATGGTAGAAGAAGCCGTGGCCGGCGCCGTCGTAGCGGTGGAATTCGTAGTCCTTGCCGTGCCGCTCGAGTTCTGCCTCGTGCTGGTCGACCTGGGCCGGCGAGGGGTGGGAGTCGTCGTTGCCGAAGATGCCGAGCAGCGGCGCGGTCAGGTCGATGGTCAGGTCGATCGGCGCGACCGGACGGGCCGGGGACAGGTCCTCGGGCGCCATCACCACGCCCCCGCCCCACAGGTCCGCGACCGCGTCGAACCCGCTGGTCCGGGAGGCGGCCAGCAGCGCGTGCCGCCCGCCCGAGCAGGTGCCGATGATGCCGGCCTTGCCGTTGCTGGTGGGCAAGGCCTTGAGCCAGCCGAGCGCGGCCGCGCAGTCGGCCACCACGCTGTCGTCCGGGACGCCGCCCTGGGCCCGGACGGTGGCCGCCACGTCGTCGGGGGTGCCGTGACCGTAACGGCAATACAGGTCGGGACACAGCACGCTGTACCCGTGGCGGGCGAGCCGCTCGCAGAACTCCCGGTAGAACTCATCCCAGCCCGGCAGGTGGTGCACGGCCACGATCCCGGGCGCCGGCGCGTCGCCGGCGGGCCGGGCGAACCAGGCGTGGATCTCGTCGCCGTTGCCGCCGGGGATGGTGATCACCTCGGCGGTCAGGCCGGTGCGGGCGTCGGTCCGGAAAGAGTTCCAGTGCATGCCGCTCAGCATATTGAGCGCGCTTGCCCTAACGTGATCGGAATGGACAAGCGCCTGGCCTTCATGACCGAGCTGATCGAGCCGCTGCGCGTCCCGCCGGGCAGCGCGGTGGACCTGCCGCGGGACCACGACCCGGCGTACACCGGGCCGGTGAGCCGACCGCAGGCCGCGGCGCTGCTGGCCGACGGGACCGAGTTGCTGGCCGAGTACCAGGACCGGCTGGCGGCCCAGGACACCTTCGGCGTGCTGCTGGTCCTGCAGGGCATCGACGCGGCGGGCAAGGACGGCACGATCAAGCACGTGATGAGCGGGCTCAACCCGCAGGCGGTGCAGGTCCAGTCGTTCAAGCAGCCGTCGGCGCAGGAGCTGAACCACGACTTCCTGTGGCGGTACCAGGTCGCCCTGCCGGGGCGGGGCCGGATCGGCATCTTCAACCGGTCCCACTACGAGGAGGTGCTGGTGGTCCGGGTGCACTCGGACCTGCTGGCCGCCGAGAAGATGCCCGCGGTGTCCGGGTCCGGGGTGTGGACGCGGCGCTACCGGGAGATCAACGACTGGGAGCACTACCTGGTCGACAACGGCATCAGCGTGGTCAAGATCATGCTGAACCTGTCCAAGCACGAGCAGGCCAAGCGGTTCCTCAAGCGCATCGACCACCCGGAGAAGAACTGGAAGTTCTCCCCCAGCGACGTCCGGGAGCGGCAGTACTGGGACGACTATCAGCGGGCCTTCCAGGACATGCTGAGCCACACCAGCACCCAGTGGGCCCCGTGGTACGTGGTGCCCGCCGACCACAAGTGGTTCACCCGGCTGGCCACGGCCGCGATCCTGGTCAGCGCGCTGGAGGCGATCAACCCCCGGTACCCGGCGGCCGATCCCGCCAATGTGGCGCAGATGGCGCAGGTCAAGACGGAACTGGCCGCCGAGCTCGGGCGTTAGCCGGGCAGCACGGCCAGGCGGATGACGCGGCCGTGCTCGGCGGACACGGCCAGCCGCAGCCGGTCCCGGCACACCTCCAGCAAGATCTCGCGCAGCCCGGGCTCGCGGACCGCGAAGGCGTGCTCGCCCTGGCAGTCGCGCAGCACGAAACCGTCGAGGTCGCCGAAGCAGTCGAACAGGACTTCGGCCACCTTGCCGATGAGCTCCTCGTGGTGCTCGGGCGGCAGGCGGCCGCCCGGCTCGGGCTGGTAGCCGCCCAGCGACGGCGGGATGGCCTGGGCGTGGCCGCCGAGCCCGTCGACCCGGGCCGCGATCAGGTCTACGTAGCGGACCAGCACCGGATACCAGCGATCGCCCGGGGACCACGCCGCCAGACGGGCCTTGAACACCGCCAGCAGGTCTTCTTCGGCGCCGAGCATCGTTTCCGCCGTGCTGACGGGGATCTTTACCTGGAAGCTGCCCACCACGTATCGTTCGGTAATCGAATCGTCGTCCGCCGTCGCGGCCTGTTCCTCCGGTGCGGCGGAGGCAATGAGGTGGCCGGTGCGGGCCTGAATCTGGATCGGCTGCGGCACGGTCACGGTCCGGGTGCCGATCCGGCGGATCACGACGTCGAACTCCTGGCCCTTGACCACGGTCGGTGGCAGGTCCACGGTCAGCAGCCCGGCCAAGCCCACCCCGGCCCCGGGCGGGATCGGCACGTAGGTCAGGCCGGACGTGGTCTGGCACTGCACGGTGTTCGCGTCGGCCGCGGTCAGGGCCTGCAGGCCGTAGAGCTGCGCGCTGAGGCTCACGATCTGCGCCGCGCTGGCCGCCGGCCAGTAGATGCGCGCGGTGCTGCCGACCGGGGTGTTGCCCCAGTCGATCATCAGCTCGTCCGGGAGCGCGGCCGCCGCCGGGCTGGGCCGCGCGTCGAACGTCTGCGGGATCAGGTGGGTGGCCGGCGAGCCCGGGTTGTCCGACGTGGTGACCTGCAGGTTGCGCTGCGCGAGCTGGGCGCTGAGCTCGGGGGACGGCGTGACCCCGTTGGCCACCTCGATCGGGTCGCCCGGGTAGGCGATCTGCGCCACCAGGCAGTGGTGGCCACTGGGCAGCAGGTTCTGCACCACGGTGTTGCTGACCTTGAACGTCGGGTCGTACACGTTCAGGAAGCACCCGAAGTAGGCCCACTGCGCGTCGCCCTGGCGGATCTCGATGGTCTGGTTGTTCGCCCCGCCCGGGCCGTACTCCGGGTCGGTCGGCGAGCTGAAGTCCGGCGTGTTGGAGGTGGCGAAGAACGGGATCGTGTGGCTGTCCGACGGGGCCAGCGGCCACAGCGGGTTGCCGCCGGAATCGGTGTGGCTCGGGTAGGTCTCGGTCGGGTTCCAGTCGGTGTCGGCGGTCTGCGTGCCCCACAACCGGAAGAACACCCGCACGCCCGCCGCTTGCCCGGCGGTCCCCTGCGAACCGCGCAGCCGGACCCGGGCCACCGCGAAGTTGTAGTTGTTGTAGCGCGTGGAGCCGACCTTGGTATACGGGGTCACCGAGGAGTCCCCGGTGTACGCGCCGGCCTGGCCCGGCAGGATCGAGTTGCTCACGTCGAACGGATCGGTGCCGCTGGGGTCGCCGTAGTGGGTGTTCAGGAACTTGATCAGGGCCCGGATGTAGGTGTAGGCGCCGGTGATGCCGTCGCTGGCGAAGGCCGGGCCGCCGGTCACGGTCACGTTGCGGCCCGGGATGGCGGTGAAGACTCGCAGGTCCTGGCTGAGCCACGGGACGTTCTGGGCGCTCGGGTCCGGGTTGGCCAGGACGTTGCTGAAGTACGGGTCGGCGCCCGCGGTGAAGAAGAACTCGGTGGTGGCCGGGAAGTCCGTGCCGAGCAGGGTGATCGAGCTGGTGCCGGCGGCGGGGGTCACGCCGCTGGCCGGGAACGCGCCCTCGGTGCCGGCGGTGAACAGCATGTCGTAGGGGAACAAGATGCGCTGCGGGACGTACGGGTTGCCGGTCTGGTACTCGGCGCCCTCGACGTCGAGCGCGGTGCTCACCCCGGTGAACGCGACGTCCGGGAGCGCGGGCGCGGCGGACCCGACGACCTGCCGGTTAAAGCCCTCGAGGGCGAGCCAGAACCCGGTCGGGTACCGGCCGGACGCGGTGTCGACGATGTCGGTGACCTCGTCCCGGCTCCAGGTATCCTTGACCCCCCAGAAGGACAGCGAGCCGAGCGGGTAGGGGTCATCCAGGTTGCCGGCGGTGATCGTAGAGGTCCCGGGGAAGGCCACGTCAAGCAGCTGCTTGAAGTACGGGAACGGATCGCTGGAGTCACCGGTGAGGTTCTTGTACACGCTGCCGAGCTCATCCGCGCCGGCCGCCACGATCTGGTCGATGGTGAAGCCGAGCTGCGTGAACAGGTAGTAGATGAACAAGATCGCGCAGCCGACCTGGGGCACGAAGCCGTTCTGGGTGCCGTCGACGTGGTTGACGAAATCGGCCCGGGCGGTGGACTGCAGCCACGTAAAGGCGATGTCGTAGCCGGCGGTCAGCGACAGGCTCTGGTTGTTCAGCAGCAGGAACTGGGTGCCCAGGAACCGGGACAGTCCCTCGCCCGCGCTGCCCTCGTTGCCGCCGGAGGTCCAGGTACCGCCGTACCAGCCCTTCCCCTGGGCGTCCATGAACATCTCCACGACCTCGGAGACGAGCAGGTAGCGCACGAACCAGGAGTTCACGGACGCGGTGGCGCTGTTGGCCGCCAGCCCCGGGATGAGCGTGATAGGGCCGCCCAGGTTCGGCCAGCTCGCGCCGGTTCCGCCGTTCGCGGTGTTCCCGGCCTGGATCTGGACCGTCATCAGGCCCGACCAGGGCGACGCGATGCCGCCGAACCAGCTGGTCATGAGCTCGAAGTCGCTGTCGATCCCGGCCATCAGCGCGGTCGCGGCGGCCTGGCCGACCGACTGGTCCAGGGTCGAGTCGTACTCGACCTGGTAGTGCGCGGTCTTGCCGTCGTTGGCCAGGCCGGTGGTCACAAACGTCGCCATGTCACGTCCCCCAGACTCAGATGAGCACCCTCTCGACCTAGCGGGGGCGGCCAGGGCGCCGTTGATACGTTGGTGCGGGTGGAGGTCCCGGCGCCGTGCCGGCTGCGTGAGGTGACGGTCGCGCCCGAGTGGACCGGCTGTAACCAGCACCTGACCGAGTCCGCCTGCCTGCTGGTCATGGGCGAGAGCTCGGACGCGTTCCTCCGGTGGTTCGGGGCGGACGACGCCTACCGCGCGGCGGGGCAGTCGCTGTACACGGTGGAGACGCACCTGCGCGAGGCGCGCGAGGGCGAGCGGCTCAGCTGACCATCCAGGTGCTCGGCATGGACGCTAAGCGGCTGCACATCGTGCCCGAGATGTACCGGAACCCGGCCGGCGACCTGATCGCCACCGCGGAGCAGCTGCTGCTGCACGTGGA
This sequence comes from uncultured Actinomycetes bacterium, assembly GCA_963787645.1. Taxonomy (GTDB): domain Bacteria; phylum Actinomycetota; class Actinomycetes; order Streptosporangiales; family Streptosporangiaceae; genus Palsa-504. The sequence goes on from CAWBDS010000003.1 coordinate 13,319, forward strand.
CACGCGGGCGGGGCGGGCCGCGCCGTTCCCTGGGCCGGTGGCGGCTCGGCTCCGGAAGATCCGGGCGGCGCACGCCGCGTTGCCGGTCCCGTCGCACGTGGGGCGCCCGATCCGTATCCCGGCTGCGGAGGCCTAGGTGGACTTCACGCTCAGCGAGGAGCAGCGGCTCATCGTGGACACCGTCCGGGCGTTCGTGGAGAACGAGCTGTACCCGCACGAGGACGAGGTCGAGCGGCGGGACGAGGTGCCAGCCGAGCTGGCCGCGCAGATCCGGGCCAAGGCCATCGCGGCCGGGCTGTACGCGGCCAACATGCCCGCGGAGCCGGGCGGCGGCGGGCTGGACACGGTGTCGGTGGTGCTGGTCGAGCGGGAGCTGGGCCGGGCCAGCTACGCACTGCAGATGCTGGTCGAGCGGCCGAGCAACATCCTGCAAGGGTGCAACGCGGCCCAGCGGGAGCGGTACCTGATCCCGGCCATCCGGGGCGAGCGGCACGACTGCGTGGCCATGACCGAGCCGGGATCCGGGTCGGACGTGCGGTCCATGTCGACCACCGCGCGGCGGGACGGGGACTGCTGGGTGATCAACGGCACCAAGCACTTCATCAGCGACGCCGACGTGGCCAACTTCGTCATCTTGTTCGCGGCCACCGGCGGGTTCGCCGAGCCCAGGAAGCAGAGCACCGCGTTCCTGGTGGACAAGGACTCCCCGGGCCGGAGGGTTATGGGCGTCTCGGTGCGGGCGGACGGCCCGGTGCTGGTCATCACCCCGGACCGGCCTGAGGCCAACGCGATCGACGTGGCGGCCAGCCGCGAGCTGTACGCGGCGTTCGACCGGTTGCGCCGGGAAGCCGAACCACGGGCCAGGCGGGTTCGCCGGGGCGGGCGAGCGGTTCTTCAGCGCGGGCTGGGACCTTCACGCGGCTGCCGCTGGCGAGGGGATCGAGGCCGACCACGGGCCAGGCGGGTTCGCCGGGCTGACCGAGTTCTTCGATCTGGGCAAGCCGGTCATCGCCGCGGTCAACGGGCTGGCCCTGGACGGCGGGTTCGAGCTGGTGCTCCGGCCTAGTCCCGGGCGCGGGCGGCCTGCTGCGGCTGGCCGCCCGGCTGCCGCGCCCGGTCGCGGTGGAGTGGCTGCTCACCAGCCGGCGGGTGAGCGCGGCCGAGGCGGCCCGCTGGGGACTGGTCAACCGGGTCGTGCCATTTGACGGCTTGCTGCCGGCCGCCCTCGATCTGGCTCGCACGATCAGCGCGTCGGCGCCGCTGTCGGTGGCGGCGGCGCTGGAGATCAGGTGCGAGACCGAGGGCGCCTCGGTGGCCGAGGGGTACCGGATCGTGCGCGGCGACGGCCTGCCCGCCTACCGGCGGATGCTGGACCCTGACGACGCGCGCGAGGGCGTGCGAGCCTTCACCGAACGCCGCCCGCCCCGGTGGACCGGCCGCTAACTCCGATGTCGCGCGCCTGACGCGCTCGGTGAACTCGGCCCAGGCCCGCGGGCTTACGTCGATCACGGGCCCGTCTGGGTTCTTGGTGTCGCGGACGGCAACCGTGTCCCGGCCGGTCCCGACCTCCACGCAGTTCTGGTTCGCGAAGCTGTAGCTGGACTTCCGCCAGTTCTCGTACGTCATGTCACTAAATGTGACATATCAGTTACATTATGAAAAGAGCTAATTCAGGGGATCTGCCTCTTTGTGATCGAGTCGTTACAATTAGCTTACGTCGCAGCGGAAGGCGAACTGGGTGGCGATGACCGACGGGGCATCCGGACCAGTACCCAGAGCGGTACCGAGTCCAGCGAGCCGAACAGGGCGATGGCTTCCGGCCGGGACAAGACGCGGCCGGCGCCGTATCCAGCGTCCCACTCCTGCCCGACACCGCTTCAATGGCTGCGGCCGCTAGCTGCAGCGCCTCGTGAGCACAGCACCGATGGAACATGGGTGTCGCTATGACGACACCAATGTTCCATGGGTGTGTTTCTTATGGGGTTGTCGGCAATGGGTGTCTGGGGGGCTGCGTCCTGTTACGTTCGGGTTGTCAGGTATCCGGGACAGGCAGGGAGGCGTGATGGCGGAGGGGTCGTTCGAGCGGTCGCGGGAGGCGTTCGCGCAGGCGGAGGAGTGGCTGGCCGGGCCGGAGGCGGCAGAGCTGGATCACGCGGGCCTGGAGGAGGAACTGGCCGGGCGGGGCCGGGAGATCCAGCGGCTGCTGCTGCAAGATCACCTGGACACGCGGGCGGCCGCTGAGCAGCGGTTAGCGCGGGTGGACGGCCCGGACAGGGTGACCCGCAGCTGGGCCGAGCGGGGACATGACCGGACGCTGGCCAGCATCTTCGGGCCGGTGACGGTGACCCGGATCGCCTACCGGGGCCGGGGTGTCCCGAACGTGCACCTGGCGGACGGGCAGCTGAACATGCCGGCCGGGAAGCATTCGCACGGGCTGGCCAAGATGACCGCGGCCGCGTGCGCGGCCGGGTCGCTGGGGCAGGCATGCGCGCTGGTCCGGGAGCGGACCGGGTCCGCGCTGGGGACCCGGCAGGCCCAGCAGCTGGCCCGGGACGCCGCCGCCGATTTCGAGGACTTCTACGCCAGCAGGCGGCGGCCGCCCGGCGCCGCGCCCGGTGACGTGCTGGTCATCTCCTGTGACGGCAAGGGCATCATGGTCCGGCCCGGGGAACTGCGGCCCCGCGCCCAGCGGCTGGCCGCCAAGGCCGTCCCCAAGCAGGACGGGCGGCTGTCCCGCGGCGAGGTCCGGACCCGCAAGCGGATGGCCAAGGTCGCCGCGGTCTTCGACGTCACCCCGGTCCCGCGCACCCCCGCCGCCATCATGGGACCCGGTCCCCGGCCGCCCGGCCCCAAGGCCACCGGAAAGTGGCTGACCGCCAGCGTGGCCGCCGACGCCGCCCAGGTCGTGGCCGCCGCGTTCGCCGAAGCCGGCCGCCGCGACCCGGACCGCCAGCGGACCTGGATCGCGCTGGCCGACGGCAACAAAGACCAGATCGCCTGGATCGGCGCCCAGGCCGCCGCCCGCGGCACCGCTATCCCCGTCATCTGCGACTTCATCCACGTCCTGGAATACCTGTGGGACGCCGCCTGGTGCTGGTTCCCCGAAGCCAGCCCTGACGCCGGCCCCTGGGTCCGGGACCGCGCCGCCGCCATCTTGGACGGCCACGCGGATCACGTCGCCGCCGGCATCCGCGCCGACGCCGCCGCCGGCCTGAGCACGGCTAAGCGCAAGGCCGCCGCCCGCACCGCCGGCTACCTGGAAGCCAAGACCCCCTTCCTGGACTACCCCCGGGCGCTCGCGGCCGGGTGGCCCATCTCCACCGGTGTCATCGAAGGCGCCTGCCGCCACCTGGTCAAAGACCGCATGGACATCACCGGCGCCCGCTGGGGCGTTGACACCGCCGAAGCCATCCTCAAACTCCGCGCCCTCCAAGCCAACAGCGACTTCGACGAGTACTGGGCCTACCACCTGCGCCGCGAACACCAGCGCAACCACCCGCCCGCCTACACCCTCGCCGCCTGACCCCAACTTCAAAAGAAACGCACCCATGTTCCATCGGTGTCGTTGCGGGCTGCGGGCAGCGAGGCGGGGCGGGGAGGGTGCGGGGTGGGTGGTGTGCGAGTGAAGGCTGGGGACGGATCCGGGGCGGGCGTTTAGCATTCGGCTAGAGCACCGCGGCCTGGAGCTCGCGGCGGGAGGTGACCAGGGCCGGTTGCCGACCGGTTCGGCGGCCGCGATCGTCGCGGACCCGGCGCAGCAGGCCGTCCAGGACCGCGCCTTCGCGGTCGCGCCCAGGTAGCACCCAGCCCTCCGGAGTCACACGACGGATGCTCAAACCTTCAACAAGAATCCTAAGCCGGTGGCAGGCCTGGCTCGAGGAGATTACCGCGCGGGGATATGTTGCCCGCCGTCAAGCATAGTGATAAGCGCCAGGTCACGGGCGGCGATGTGGTCCGCGGCCAGCGGGCGCCGGGCGGTTAGCTCGGCGGCGCGGTCCGGGTCCAGGCCGGCCTGGACGAGGCATTGCTCGGCGTGGCTAGCGGGCAGCGAGTTGAACCAGCGGTAGCCGGCGGCGCGGCGGGCGGCCGGGGTGAGGCGGCCGATCAGGCGGACGCGGGACAGGCCGCCGTCCGGGTAGGCGTCCAGGCGGACGGCGGCCACCGGCTGGTCGTGCTGGCTGGCGAACTCGTGCCGGGTATCGGGCTGCAGGCGGGTGCGGGCCAGCAGCAGGAGATCGTCGGCGTGATCCTCGGCCTCGGCGGACAGGGCGACTTCGGCGGAGGCGTTGTACTTGAAGTGGGCGGTGTCCACGATGATGCGCTGGATCACGCCGGGGAAGGCGAGGCGGATCACCACATGGTCGTGGCCGTCGTCGCGGCGGCGGCGGGTCTCCCAGCCTTCGCCCATGGTACGGGCCCGGTCGGGGCGGATCAGGTGGGCGGCGGAGGTGTAGAAGTCGTCGCTGGCGGCCACGATCGTTCCGCCGTACTGCTGGCTGGCCAGGTCGATGGTCAGGTCTTCCAGGCCGCGCGGGTCGGGGACGGGCTGGCCGAGGACGCGCAGGCGGGCGATGCCGCCGTCGGGGTACGCGGACAGGCGGACGTGGGTGAAGCGGCGGGAATCCGTGACCGGGAAGCGGTTGTGGGTGTCGCCGGACAGGTCCTGGCGGGGGACGATCTCGGCCCAGCCGGTTAGCTCGTCCGGGCTCGGGTAGCCCTCGTGGCCGCAGGCTTCCAGGCTGACCTGGGCCGGGAAGTTGCCGGTGAAGAAGCTGGTGTCGACGTCGACCTCGGTGATGACGCCGGGGACGCCGAGGCGGATCAGGGCCCAGTCGTGGCCGGGCGTGCGGCGGCGCCGGGTCTCCCAGCCGTCCACGATCTCGCCGCGGGGTCCGTAATGGCCGGGCTCGAACGCCGCCGGGCCGGGGGTGAGCAGGTTCTCCTTCTCGCCGAACGACTCGTCGCTGGCCGCGATCACGCTGCCGCCCAGCCAGCGCGAGGCCAGGTCGGTGCCGGGGGTCATAGCGGCCACCCGGCGATGTGCTTGGGGTCGGGCGGGGCGTAGGTGGACACCTTGCTGGTGGCCAGGCCCAGGCCGACCAGGGCCTCGGCCAGCCGGACCGCGGCGCCGATGCCGTCGATGACCGGGACGCCCAGTTCCGCGGTGATCGCCTCCTCCAGGCCGGCCATTCCGGCGCAGCCCAGGCAGATGGCTTCGGCGTGGTCGTGCCGCACCGCGATCCGGGCCTGGTCCACGATGGCGTCGAGGGCCGCTTGCGGGTCGGCGTCGACCTCCAGGGTGCTCATCCCGCTGGCCCGGATCGAGGCGCACCGGTCGGTCAGGCCGGCCAGCTTGAGCCGGTCCTCGATGGCCGGGACGGACCGCTGCAGCGTGGTGACCACGGCGAAGCTGCGGGCAATCAGCATGGCCGCGTGCGCGGCGGCCTCGCAGATCTCCACCACCGGCTGGGCGATCAGTTCCTGCAGCCCGTCCCGGCCGTGCTCGCCGAAGCCGGCCAGCACCACCGCGTCGTACGGATCGCGGTAGGCCAGCACCCGGTCCATCACCCCGACCGCGGACAGGTAGCTCTCGAAGGCGCAGTCGACCGCTTCGGGACCGAAGGACGGGCGCAACGCGGTGACCTGCGTGCCCGGCGAGGCGTAGCGCCGGGCCCCGGCCGCGATGACCTCGGTCATCGACGCGCTGGTGTTGACGTTCACCACGATGATCTTCATGCCGGCTCCCGGGTCAGCAGGGTGCCGCGCGGGCGGGCCGGGTCGGCCGGCTGACCGCGCAGGATGGTGGCGCGGACCACGCCGGACAGCGTGCGGCCCAGGTACGGAGTGGTCTTCGGGTGCTTGTGGTGCAGCCGGGCGGGGTGCACGGTGAAGGATTCGTCCGGGGCCAGGACGCAGAAGTCGGCCTGGTAGCCGGGTGCGATCCGGCCTTTGGCAGACAGGCCCGCCAGCCGCGCCGGCGCCGCGGACATCCAGGCAGCGACCTGGGGCAGGCCGACGCCGCGGCGGCGGGCCTGGGTCCAGACCAGCGGCAGGCCGAGCTGAAGCGAGGAAATGCCGCCCCAGGCCCGGTCCCAGTCCCCGGCGGCCTTCATCGGTCCGGTGCACGGCGAGTGGTCCGAGACGATCTGGCCGAGGACGTTCTCGCGCAGGCCGGCCCAGAGCAGCTCGCGGTTGGCCGCCTCACGGACCGGCGGGGAGCACTTGGCCGTGGTGCCGGTGATCTGCTCGGCGGTCAGGGTCAGGTAGTGCGGGCAGGTCTCGGCGGTGATCCGGACGCCTTCGCGGCGGGCCGAGGCGATCAGGGGCAGCGCGTCGGAGCTGGACAGGTGCACGATGTGCGCGTGCCCGCCGGTGGCCCGGGCGGCCGCGATGACCTGGGCGACGGCCAGGTTCTCCAGGCCGCGGGGATGCGCGGCCAGGTAGTCGGCGTAGCCGCGGGCGGTACCGGCGGGCCGGGCGGTTTCGGGGCGGGCGGTTTCGGGGCGGGCGGTTTCGGGGCGGGCGGTTTCGGGGCCGGCGGTTTCGGCGTGGACCAGGAGCGGCAGGCCGAGCCCGGCGGTGATCCGCAGGGCCTCGGTCAGCTGGGCGGGATCGACCGGCGGGAAGTCGGGCGAGCCGGAGTCGGACAGGAAGCACTTGAAGCCGGCCACGCCGGCCCGGGCCAGCGGTCCGAGATGAGCGGCGTTGCCGGGGATGACCCCGGCCCAGAAGGCGACGTCCACGTGGCACTGGTCGGCCGCCGCCTGCCGCTTGACGCGCAGCGCATCGACGCTGACCGTGACCGGGACGCTGTCCAGCGGCATGTCGACCAGGGTGGTGATGCCGCCCGCCGCGGCGGCCCGGGTGGCGCTGGCGAAGCCCTCCCACTCGGTGTTTCCCGGTTCGCAGACGTGCACGTGGGAGTCGACCAGGCCCGGCAGAAGCACCTCGTCGTCGGCTAGCTCCCGGGTGTCGCGGCCGGTCATCGTGGTGACGGGCAACGGCTCGACGGCGGTGATCGTGCCATCGGTCACGGCGATGGCCAGCGGGAGTTCGCCGTCTGCGGCGTGGCCGGTGACCGCGCGGGGAGCCCTGATCACCAGGTCGGCGGATACCGTCATGATCTTGACATTAAATTATAATTTTAGTATTTGTCGAGGATGGCATCTGAAGTCGACGGATCGCTGGCTGAGCTGTCGCTGTCCATCAGCCGCGGGTCGCCGGTGCCGCTGCACCACCAGCTCCGCCAGCTGCTGCAGGATCAGATCGAGCGCGGCCGCCTGCGGCCCGGCCAGCAGCTGCCGCACGAGCGGCAGTACGCCGAGCACCTGGGCATCAGCCTGGCGCCGGTCCGCCAGGCCCTGCTCGACCTGGTGCGGCTGGGCCTGGTGTACCGGGTCCGGGGCAAGGGCAGCTTCGTCCGCGACGACAAGGTCATCGAGAAGATCAGCCTGCTGGGCAGCTTCACCGATTCGCTGCGCAGCCAGGGCCTGGAGCCCTCGTTCACGGTGACCTGCGCGGCGGCGATGGCGCCGCCACCGGAGGTGCGGGACGCGTTCGGGACCAAGCCACGGAGGCTGTTCCGGCTGGACCGGGTGGCGGCGGTGGCCGACGGGCCGCTGGCCCTGCTCACCGCGTGGCTGGACCCGGCCCGCTTTCCTGACCTGGCCGCGCACGACTTCAGCCAGGTCCCGCTGTACGCCACCCTGGAGCGCCGGTACGGCGTGCAGATGGGCCGGGCACTATCCACCATCGAGGTCGTCCAGCTCCGCGACGACGAAGCCGCGCTGCTGCAGCTGCCGCCGGGCGCCTCCGCGCTGCAGGTGCAGGGCACGACCTTCGACCAAGACGACCGCGCGACCGAGGTGTCGCGCGTGCTGTACCGGGCTGACCGGTTCACCTTCTCGCTGGAGAGCTACCGCGTCGGCGGTCAGCTCAAGCACATCAGGAAGTGATCGCATGACGTCGACCCCCGCCCCGGTGACAGGAGCGCCGCAGGACGCCAACTTCACCCGCAACGCCACCGGCCTGGTCCGCGAGGTGTCCATGTGGGACGCCCTGATCATGAACACCCTGGGCATGAACGTGGCGGTCGGCTCGGTGCTGCTGCTCCAGCAGGCGCCGGCCATCTTCCCCGGCGGCAACCTGTGGCTGGCCGTAATCATCGGCACCGTGATCATGGCGTTCACGCTGCTGTGGGTGTACTCCGAATTCGCCGCGGCCATGCCCCGGTCCGGCGGGGACTACGTGTTCGTCAGCCGCGCGCTGCACCCGTTCCTGGGCTGGCTGCTGTCCTGGAGCCAGGGGGTGTGGCTGATCTTCTTCTGGATCGGGTTCAACGCCTGGTTCGCGCTCGTCTCGGCGGTCCCGGCGGCGTTCATCACCATCGGGTCGGTGACCGGCACGCAGGGCTGGATCACCGCGGCCAACGACCTGCTGGCCAAGTACAACCTCCTCGGCATCCACATGCAGTGGTACGTGTTCTTGTTCGGCACGGTGCTGAACGTGCTGTTCGCGCTGCTGCTGATCTACGGCGGACGGGTCTACTGGCGGGTGCAGAAGTGGCTGTTCCTGCTGGCCGGCGTGGCCATCTTGATCATGGTCGGGCTGCTCATCGCGCGCGGCACCGGCGTGGGCTCGTCCTGGGACTCGTTCGCGGCCAAGAATCACTCGCTGAAGTACGCCCAGGTCATCCCGGCGGCCAAGGCGGCCGGATTCAGAGGCGCCAACGCCGGGTTCAGCTTCACCGACACCATCTTGCTGCTGCCGTGGGTGTTCTTCGTGGTCGGCTACGCGCAGGGCTCGGCGCAGATCGGCGGCGAGGTCAAGCGCGCGGGCCGGTCGCAGTACTTCGCGATGGTGGGCGGGGTGCTGATCAACGGGCTGGTGCTGGCGGTGATCGTGCTGCTGGCCACGCACGCGGTGGGCTCGAGCTGGCTGCGCAGCGTGGACTACCTGGCCGCCAACGACCCGGCCAAGCTAGGCCTGCCGGGCGGGCTGCCGCCGGGCATCAACTTCATCTCCGCGCTGATGACCCACAACGTGATCCTGCTGGCCCTGCTCGGCATCGGCTTCGTGATCTGGGCGCTGATGGGCACGCCGCTGTCCGAGCTGCAGGCCACCCGGTACATGCTGGCCTGGGGCCTGGACCGCACCGGCCCGCAGGCCCTGGGCCGGGTCAACGACCGGACGCACGCGCCGGTCACCGCCATCGTGTTCTGCACCGTCACCGGCGAGATCGCCCTGGCCGCGCTGATCAACATTCCGCAGGCCAGCCTGCTCGGCGCGCTGCTGGCCCAGATCGTGGCGTTCATCTTGGTCTCCGCGGCCGGCATCGCGTTCCCCTACCGGCTGCGCGAGATCTGGGCGGCGGCGGGCGGACGGCGGTTGTTCGGCATCCCGGCGGTCGCGCTGGCCGGGGCGGGCGGGGTGATCTGCCTCGGCGCGCTGCTGGTGCTGTTCATCGCGAACAAGTCGATCAGCACCGAGTTCGCGGTGACCTCGCACCTGTCGCTGGAGTTCATGGGCGGCGTGATCGTGGCCGGCGTGCTGTGGTACATCGCGGCGCTGTTGTACAACAAGCGCCGCGGGGTCAACCTGAACCTGACCTACAAGGAGATCCCGCCCGAATGAGGAGCAGCCTGTGACGGTGCGGCCGGTGGTGGTCGTCGGGAACCTGACCATCGACGACGTGATCCAGCCCGACGGCAGCAGCCAGATGGGGACGCTCGGCGGCAACACGGTGCACGCGGCCGTGGCCGCGCTGACCTGGACCGGCGACGTCGGCGTGGTGGCCCGGTGCGGTGCGGACTTTCCCGCGGCGGCGCTGGAGCGGCTGCGCGCGGCCGGCGCGGACATCGGCGGCATCCGGCCCATCGAAGGCCCCACGGTGCGCAACTGGGTGATCTACGAGGCCGACGGCTCGCGGAACTGGGTCTACCGGACGCCCCGCGGCCGCAGCGCCGAGGTGGCGCCCCAGCCGGGGGACGTGCCCGCGGCCTGGCTGGACCGGACGCCGGCCCCGGTGGTACACGTGGCGGCCATGCCGCTGGCCGCCGCGACGGCCGTGGTCCGCTCGGTCCGGGACCGGGTCCCCGAGGCGGTCATCACGCTGGACACGCACGAGGACTGGCCGGGCGCCCCCGAGGTGCTGGCGGCCGCCCGGCTGGTCGACGTGTTCGTGCCGTCGCGCGAGGAGCTGGCCGAGATCGCCGGGTACGACGATCCGCCGCGGGCGGCGGCCGAGCTGGCCGCAACCGGGGTCCGGTGCGTGGTGGTCAAGCTGGGCGGCGACGGCGCGCTGGTGGCCGTGGCGGATGCGCCGCTGGTCCGGGTGCCCGCGGTGGCGGTGGATGTCGTTGACTCGACCGGGGCCGGGGACAGCTTTTGCGGCGGGTTCGCGGCCGGGCTGGCGCTGGGCGAGGACATGACGCAGGCCGCCCGGCGCGGCTGCGTGACGGCGGCGGCGGCGATCGGGGCGACGGGGTCGTTGCGGCTGCTGGATCGCGGGCGGCTGGCCCGGGAGCTGCTGTCGGATGGCGGCGCTCCGGGCGGGGGGGCGGATGGGGAGCCCGGGGCCCGAACGATGGTCCGTTCGGCATCACATGGACAGGACCAGTACGGCCTGGAGACTATGAACCGGGAGATCGCGACCATCCCCGACGTCATCGCCGGCCAGTTCGCGGACCCCGGCGGGCACGTGCGAGAGCTGGCCGGGTGGCTGGCCGGGCGCGGGGTCGAGCGGCTGTACCTGACCGGGTGCGGCGACTCGGCGTTCGCCGGGCAGGCCGCGACGCTGGCCTTCCGGCGGCACAGCGGGCTGCGGGTGCACGCGGTGCACGCGCTGGACTTCGCCCGCTACGACGTGCGCTACCTGCCGCCGGCCAGCGCGCTGCTGGCCATCTCCTACTCCGGGCAGGTGGGCCGCACGGTCGAGGCCGCGCGGCAGGCCGCCGTGTTCGGGGTGCCGGTCATCGCGCTCACCGGCCGGGCCGACGGTCCGCTGGCCGAGGCCGCCGACCGGATCCTGCCCATCGACGTGCCCACGCTGGGCTTCTCCCCCGGCACCAGTACCTACATCGGCATGCTGTGCACGCTGATCGAGCTGGCCCGCGCGTGCGGCGGCACCGATGCGCTGCGGGACGCGGTCGAGCAGCTGGCCGGCCAGGCGGCCAAGACGCTGGACTCCGGTGGTGAGGTGGCGGCCGAGCTGGCGGCCCGGATGACTTCGGCGCGGTTCGTGACGTTCCTCGGGGCGGGGCCGAACGAGGCCACGGCCCGGTTCGGCGCGGCCAAGCTGTTCGAGGCCTCGCAGCAGATCGCGCTGGCCACCAACACCGAGGAGTGGGCGCATGAGGAGTACTTCATCACCCGGCCCGGCGATCCGGTGGTGGTGGTCGCGCCGTCCGGGGCGGCCCGCGACCGGGCCTGGGAGATCGTGTCCGAGCTGGAGTTCGTGGGGGCCGACGCCACCGTGGTCTCGGACGTGGAGCCGCCGGGCCGGGCCGGGCATCTGCGGCTGGCGGCGGGCGCGCCCGAGGAGCTGAGCCCGGTGCTGGCCGCCCTGCCGCTGGCCCAGCTCGGCTTTCACCTGGCCCGGCAGGCCGGTAAGCGCAGCTACAACTTCGCCAGCGAGCAGGCCAAGGACGAGCACTACGCCACCATCCACCGCGCCACCTTGGGGGAGCCAGCATGAGCGACCGGCAGCCACTGGCGGACATCGCGGCTGAGGCTTCCGAGGTGCTGGCCGGGTGCGCCGCGCACCAGGTCAGCGCGCGGCTGATCGGCGGCCTGGCCGTGTCCCGGCACCAGCATCTGGCCACGCCGCCGGAGCTTCGGCGGTCCTACGGTGACATCGACATCGTGATCGGGCGCAAGGAGGGCCGCGGGGTCAAGGCGGCGCTGACGTCGCTGGGATACGAGCCGAACGAGCGGTTCAACGCGCTGCGCGGCGACCGGCGGATGCTGTTCTACGACACCGCGAACGGGCGGCAGATCGACGTGTTCGTCGGGACCTTCGCCATGTGCCACACGCTGGACCTGGCCGGCCTGCTCGGCCTGCTGCCGGACACGCTGAACCTGGCCGACCTGGTGCTGACCAAGCTGCAGATCGTCGAGATCAACACCAAGGACCTGGTCGACGCGGCCCAGCTGCTGCGCAACCACCAGCTCAGCCGGGCCGACGAGGCCGGGCGGGACGAGGTGTCGCTGGACCGGCTGTGCGCGGTGACCAGCGCGGACTGGGGGTGGTACACGACGCTGAGCGACAACCTGGCCCGGGTGGCGGGGTTCGCGGATGACGCCTTGGCCGCGGCGGACCGTGCTTTGGTCACCGAGCGGGTCTCGGCCATCCAGCGGGCCATCGACGAGCCGGGCAAGTCGCTGCGCTGGAAGGCCCGGGCCCGGATCGGGCGGCACGCGCCCTGGTACGAACTCCCCGAGGAAGTGGCGCATGGCTGACCGGAAAATCTACTTCGCGACCGACATTCACGGCTCGGAAGTGTGCCTGCGCAAGTTCCTCAACGCGGCCAAGTTCTACGACTGCGACACGATCATCATGGGCGGCGACATCACCGGCAAGATGATCGTGCCCCTCGTTTCTCGCGGACCGGGCGTGTACACGGCCACCTTGTACGGGCGCGACCTGCGGGTCACCGGGGACGGCCTGGCCAAGCTGCGCAAGACGATCGCCGACGCCGGCTACTACGCCTACGAGACGACGCCCGAGGAGATGGAGCGGTTCCGGGGTGACCCGGGCGCGGTGACGGAGCTGTTCGGCAAGCTGATGCACGAGACGCTGGGACGGTGGCTGGAGATCGCCGAGGAGCGGCTGGCCGGGACGGGCATCCGCTGCTTCTTCGCGCCCGGTAACGACGATCCGGCGTTCGTGGATGACATCTTGCGCACCTCGGCGGTAGCCGTCAACCCGGAGAACACCGTGGTGGACTTGGGCGACGGGTTCTCCATGATCAGCGTGGGCTACTCCAACCAGACGCCCTGGGACTCACCGCGGGAGCTGCCCGAAGCCGAGCTGGCCGCGTACATCGCCGGGCAGGCCGAGGCGGTGGGCAACACCGACCGGGTGATCTTCAACTTCCACGTGCCCCCGAACGACACCCCCATCGACCAGGCCGCGCTGCTCGACGCGGAGTTCCGGCCGGTCATGAAGGGCGGCATGCCGGTCATCTCCGGGGTCGGCTCCACCGCGGTGCGCGACGCGCTGGTCAAGTACCAGCCCATGCTGAGCCTGCACGGGCACATCCACGAGTCGCGCGGCGAGGCCCGGATCGGCCGTACGCTGGCCATCAACCCGGGCAGCGAATACTCCGAAGGAGTGCTGCGCGGGGCCATCATCACGCTGTCGCGCAAGAAGGGGGTGCGTGGCTATCAGCTCGTGGCCGGCTGATCGTTCGTCGCCTTCGCCGGGCGGCCCTTCGCCTTCGCCGGCTTCGTCGGGTGAGCCTTCGCCTTCGCCTTCGCCGGTCGCCCGGAGCGTGGCCGTCATCGGGTCGGCCCGGCTCTCGCCGCCGGATCCGCGCTGCCTGCCCGCCGAGCAGATCGGCGCGGCCGTCGCCGCCCAGGGCTGGACGCTGCTGACCGGCGGCTACGGCGGCCTGATGGCGGTCGCCGCCCGCGCCGCGGCGCAGGCGGGCGGCCGGGTCATCGGCCTGCCCATGCGCAGCTGGACCGCGCTGACCCCGAACCAGTGGAACCAGTCACTCGTCTGGTCCGATACCTATCCGGAGCGGCTGGGGCACATCCTGGCCGCCGACGCCATCGTGGCCGTCGACGGCGGGATCGGCACGCTGTCCGAGGCCGCGCTGGCCTGGTCCGCGCTGCAGACCGAGCCGGTCGCCGCCGACCTGATCTTCCTGGGCGCCGGGTGGCCGCTGGTGCTGCGCTCGTTCGCCGAGCACCTGGTCATCGACGACCGGGACCTGATCCAGGTCACGGTGTGCGGCGCTGCGGAAGAGGCCATCGCGCACATTGCCAGCAAAGAGCCACGGCGGCCGCGGGTGGCGGGACCACGGGGGTAGCTATGTTGGGCTTCGATGTTGCTCGGCGGATCGCGGACCAAGCGGTGGCCGACGCGGCCCGGCTCGGGGTGCGGATCTCGGTGGCGGTGGCCGACGAGGCGGGCGGGCTGCTGGCCTTCGCGCGGATGGACGGCGCGACCCGCCTGTCGGCCCGGACCGCGGTGGCCAAGACGCAGACCGTCATCCTGGCCGGCAAGCCCACCATGGACCTGGGCCGGGAGTGGCGGGAGGAGCTGAGCGCGGAGCCCGAGCTGTTCTACGGGATGATCGCCCGGCCGGACGTGGTGCCGTTCGGCGGCGGGGTGCCGGTGCGTTTGGATGGCCGGCTGGCCGGGGCGGTCGCCGTGTCGGGCGCGACCAGCGTGCAGGATCACGAGATCGCCGAGCGCGCGGCTCGGGCGCTTTAGCCTCTGGGCGAAGTCCATATTAGCTATGGGCTATGTCGTAAATTGCTCTGGTGGGGGCATTCGTGCTAAGCAACGGATGCTGCGCTTACCAAGGGAGGAAGACTATGCCGCTGACCATCGGCGATACCGCTCCGGACTTCGAGGCCGAGACGAGCGAGGGGCCGATCCGCTTCTACGACTGGCTCGGGGACTCCTGGGGCGTGCTGTTCTCGCACCCCAAGGACTTCACCCCGATCTGCACCACCGAGCTCGGTTACATGGCCAAGATCAAGCCGGAGTTCGACCTGCGCGGCGTGAAGATCATCGGCCTGTCGGTCGACTCCACCGGCGACCACGAGCGATGGGCCGCCGACATCGCCGAGACCCAGGGCACCGCGCCCAACTACCCGATCATCGCCGACCACGACTTCAACGTGGCCAAGCTGTACGGGATGCTGCCCGCAGACGTCTCGGGCGACGCCAAGTCGCGCACGCCCGCGGACAACCAGACCGTGCGCAACGTGTTCGTGATCGGCCCGGACAAGAAGATCAAGCTGGTGCTGGTCTACCCGATGACCACCGGGCGCAACTTCGACGAGGTGCTGCGGGTCGTCGACTCGCTGCAGCTGACCGCCAAGCACAAGGTGGCCACGCCGGTCAACTGGAAGCAGGGCGAGGACGTGGTCATCGCCGGCTCGGTCAACAACGAGCAGGCCAAGGAGCTGTTCGGGGAGTGGCGGGAACCCAAGCCCTACATCCGGATCGTGCCGCAGCCCAAGTAACCGCGGAGGCCTGGGCGCCGGGGCTCCCCCGGCGCCCGCGGGCCCACGACCACGCTCAGGTCAGGCGGCCTGCGACGCGAACTGGGTCCGGTACAGTCCCGCGTACATCCCGCCGGCGGCGAGCAGTTCGTCATGCGTGCCGCGCTCGGCGATCTGGCCGCCGCCGATGACTAGGATCTGGTCCGCCGCCCGGACCGTGGACAGCCGGTGGGCGATGACCAGCGACGTCCGCCCGGCCAGCGCGGTTTTGAGCGCCCGCTGGATGGCCAGCTCGGACTCGGAGTCCAGGTGCGCGGTCGCCTCGTCCAGCACGACCACCGACGGGGCCTTGAGCAGCAGCCGGGCCAGGGCCAGGCGCTGTTTCTCGCCGCCGGAGAACCGGTAGCCCCGGTCCCCCGCGATCGTGTCCAGCCGGTCCGGCAGCGATGAGATCAATTCCCAGATCCGCGCCGCCTCGCACGCCTCGGTCAGCTCCTGCTCGGTCGCTGACGGCCGCGCGTACAGCAGGTTGGCCCGGATCGTGTCGTGGAACAGGTGCGCGTCCTGCGGCACCACCCCCACCACCGAGCGCAGCGACTCCAGCGTCAGGTCACGCACGTCGTGGCCGCCGATCCGCACCGCCCCGCGCACTGGGTCATACAGCCGCGGAACCAGGTGCGTGATCGTGGTCTTCCCCGCCCCCGACGGCCCGACCAGCGCGGTCAGCTTCCCCGCCGATGCCTGGAAGGTCACGTCCCGCAGCACCCAGGCGTCACCGGGGCGCTCCGGCGTGGCCAGCTCCAGCGCGGCCGGCTCCAGCGAGGCCAGCGACACCTGGTCCGCCGCCGGATACCGGAACCACACGCCCGCCATCTCCACGCCCGGCGCTTCGGGCGCATGAGTCAGCGGGTAGGCGGCGGGCCGTTCGGTGATCAGCGGCTCCAGGTCCAAGATCTCGAAGACCCGGTCAAAACTGACCAGCGCGCCCACGACGTTCAGCTGCATGCTGGATAGCTCGTTGAGCGGCCCGTACAGCTGCGAGACCAGCACGACGAACGCCACCAGCGTGCCGACGCCGAACACCCCGTGAATGACCAGCGCGCCGCCCAGCCCGTACACCAGGGCGGTGACCAGCGCCGCCAGCAGCGTGATGAAGCCGAAGAGCCGCTCCGTGCAGACCAGGCTGGCGATGGCCAGGTCGCGGATGCGGCTGGCCTTGCGGGTGAACAGCTCCGCTTCGTCCTCCGGCCGCCCGTACAGCTTGGCCAGCAGCGCGCCGGACACGTTCGACCGCTCCTTGGTCATCACGGCCAGCTCGCCGTAAAGCTGCATCCGCTCCCTGAGCAGCCGCTGCGCACGTTTCCCGGTCACCTTGCCGGGCAGCACGAACAGCGGGATGACCGCCAGCGCGAGCAGGCTGAGCTGCCACGACAGCCAGAACATGGCCGCCAGCACCAGGACCAGGTTCATCAGCACCGACACCGACTCGGACATCAGCCCGCCGACCGCTTCCTGGGTCTGGTCGATGTCATCGTTCATGCGCGAAACCAGCGACCCGGTTCTGCGTCCGGGTGAAGAAGGCCAGCGGCTGCCGCTGGATATGCCGGAACACACTCGTCCGCAGCTCCAGCACCAGGCTCTCGGCGATCCACGCCGAATACCAGGACCGCACGAATTCCGCGCCCGCGTCCACCAGCGCCAGCCCGGCGACGATCAGCGCCAGCGTCACGACCACGCTCTCCTGGTGCCGCAGGATGCCGTCGTCGATGATCAGCCGCAAGATCAGCGGGCTCGCCACCACGATGGCCGATTTCACCGCGGTAATCCCCAGCAGCAGCACCATCTGCCCGCGATAGCGCCGCAGGTACGGCCAGACCCGCCGCGCCGTCCCCGGCCGCACCTGCTGCCGGGTCACCTCATCCTCGCGGTACCGAAGCGTGAACCAAGGACCCGAGATCATGAGGCCCACTATCCCCCGGACCCCGCATCGTGCGGCAAACCATTTTCACGCCGCGGGTCCGGGGCGCAAGCGGACTAGCCGAAGGTGAAGGCGTAGGCCTGGGCGCCCGTGACCGGCCCTGGTCACGATCCTGGTCCGCTGAGCGCTTCGAAACGGGGTGGATGGGCCTTATCGGCCGGGAGGAGGGCGGTTCAGGGCTTGCGGGCCACCCCGGCCAGGAAGGTAGCGGTGGGGGCGTCCTGGTCCAGGGGTGAGGCGTCGCGGGCGACGTTCGGCTTGGCCGTGTCGAATGGCTCCGCCGTCCCGCCCCTCCCGTCGTGGGTAGCTTAACGACGGGTGATAGCTGACGCCTCGGCAACGTGGGTGCCTAGCGTGAGACGGCACACATTTGAGGTCATGGCCACAGTGCACATCCCTTACCCCGTCGAGCAGGACGAAGACGGCGTGTGGTGCGCTGCTCCCGCGAGGCCTAGGGTGGTGAATCCCGGGTTTCACTACGTTAGGGCGTAGTGGATGGCCAGTTTCACTCCGCTCGCGACGGCCACGGCCGGCGACTCCGGCTAGCGGATATCCCAGACCGGCCGATCGCGGGCCGGGCTAGCCGCGGGAGCCGTAGTTGTAGGTGGAGGTGGTGCCGGGGGTGCCGTTGTGGTGGCCGGAGACTACGTTGACGATCAGGACGGTGGCGCCGATGGCGAGGGCCAGGCCGACCGCGATGGCGATGATCAACCGGAGCACGACATTCCTTCTTCCTCGGGCCTGGTCAAGAGACGGTGAACGTTACCCGGGTAGCCGGCCCGGGTTTCTGCTTGAAGTTGACCGGCACCACCTTGGCCAGGTAATGGCCGGGCGCCAGCCCGGTGACGGTGGCGTGGTCGGCGCCGGTGGTGGCCACCGGGGTACTGCCGGACTCGCCCGGCCCTTGCAGGTAGACGCGATAGCCGATGCCGAGGCCGGCATCAGGCCAGCTCAACGTGACCTTACCGGTACCCGGCCGGGCTTGGGCTGAGGTCAGGGCGGGCACCGGAGGACAGCCGGTGCCCGGATAGGCCCAGGCGTCGAACCATTGCGACGGGTTCCGCGGCACGATCCGCGGATCGTCCTGCGGTCCGCTCCGCGCCGAGTTGCCGGGCGCGCGCGGGTTATCGCCGAAGGCCCCGATCGGGACGGCGATGAACCGGGGCAGGGTCACCGTGTTGGTGAACTGCGTCATCGGCAGGCAGCCGGTGGTGACCGCCTCGGAGTTGACGTTGTAGCTGATCACCAGCGTGCCGGGCGTGGACAGGGCGGTTTCGGCCCGGGCCTCGTACAAGATGCGGTAGTCATCCGCGGCGGCCAGCCCGATGGTCGGATCTCGGTACAGCAGCCTTCCGGCGGCGTAGTCGAACGGGCCCCACGGCGTGCTGGCCGGGTAGGCGTCGATGTCGGGGTCGCCGGTCAGCGGGCTGGCCTCGATCAGCCAGTAGCGGCTCCCGACCTGGATCACGCTGAACCCGGACGGCACGCTGAGGCGGCTGCCCGGCGGCTGGACCGGCTCGGCGTTGCGCTGTCCGGCGGCCCATGCGCCGGCGCCGGTGTAGAACCGCCATGCTTTGAAGTCGGTCAGCTGGGCGGCCGGGACCCGGGCCAGGTAGAGCTGGTAGCCCGGGAGCTTCACATTCGGGCTCTGCGCGCCGTAGATGTACACCATGGTCCCGGCGCGCAGCAGCGCGGCGCCCCACAGGATCGGGGAGCCGCCGGACGGCGGGGTGTAGGGCGGCAGCGAGATCAGGCCCGGCCGGGCGACCGCGCCGTACTGGTGTCCGCGGCCGGCCGAGCTGAGCTGGCTGGCCGGGAAGGTGGTGAGCTCCGTGCCGGCCGGCACGAACGGAAAGCGGCGGGCCAGGTAGTGGTCGTAGAACTTGACCACCGTCCCGTTGATCTCGATGCCGTCCTCGTCCCAGTACCGGTCCGTCGTCCCCGGGGCGTCCGACGCCGGCCCGACCACCGGGGCCGCGTTGCCCGGCCCGCCCGGTCCGGTGCAGGCTCCGCCGCCCGTCATGGTGACGAACGTGCTGCCCGGACCCGCCGTGGTCTGGACGACCACCGCGTTGTGGACGAACCCGGACAGGTGCGAGAAACCGATGGTCGGGCCCGGCCGGGCCGATGAAGGTGTCGGAGAAGAACCAGGCCAGCTGGGTGCCGTTGAGGCGGATCGCTGAGACGCCGTCGCCGCCGGCCCAGTCGGCGCAGGTGGAGTGGTCGGAGTAGGCGATCCACTCCCCGTCCAGCGTGGCCGGGTCCGGTTGCCCCGGTGGGACGGGTACCAGGACGGGTGCGTGGGTGCTGGACGCTACCGGGGCGGACGGGCCAGGGGGATGGTGCCGCGCCGGGGTCAGCGCCGGGACCAGCCAGGTCAGCGCGATGCTCACCCCGGCCACGATCCCGATGGCCAGGCCGGTCAGCTCGAGTCCGCGCCTGCGCCGGCGGCGGCCCGGGGCCGGTTCGGCCTCGGTTCCGGTGTCAGCAGCCTGCGCCATCGGCGGGATCACTCCTTCCGGGCGTGGACCAGCAGGATGGACGCGGCCGACGGCCACCGGCAGAAGGCGCTATCGAGCGGGCCTAGCGGCCGGGGCACGTCGTGATAGCGGGCGCCGGCGACGGTGACGCAGCGGAAGCCGCTGGCGGTCAGGAACTCGGTCAGCGCGCGGCGGGTGTACAGGCGCAGGTGGCCGGCCACGATGCGGCCCGGCCTGCCGAACACCGCGCGCAGGCTGACCTCGGAGAACACCGGCTGGACGCCCAGCGCGAGCAGGGCGCGGTTGTACCAGGCGGCCAGGTTCGGCGTGGACAGCAGCAGGTCGCCGCCGGGACGCAGGATCCGGTGGGCTTCGCGCACCGCGGTGTCGGGGTCGACCAGGTGCTCGATGAGCTCGCTGATGATCACCACGTCGGCGGTTTCGTCGGCGATGGGCAGGCGCGTTTCGATGGTGCCGCGAACTGCGGGCAGGCCGCGGCCGCGGGCCTGCCGCAGGGCGTCGGCGGACCAGTCGATCCCGGCGAACCGGTGTTGTGGTTGCTGCGCGGCGGCGGTGTGCAGTGCGGCGCCGTCGCCGCAGCCCAGGTCCAGGATCAGGGCGGGGGCGGGTTTTTCGCGCAGGATCCCGGCCAGCATCCGGGCCTGGCGGCGGGCGCGATCCGGGCCCGAGCTGAGCGGGACGCCCGGGGTCTCGTAGAAGGCCTGGAGCGGGTGGCCCGGGGCGGTCACCGCCACGATGGCTCCTTCCCGGCTCGTTTGATCGCTTCCTCGGCGACGGCCTCGAAAGCCTTCGACCGCGGCCGACCAGTGCAGGTCCAGCGCCCGGGTACGGGCCGCCCGGCCGAGTTCCTCGCGCCGCCGCGCGTCGATGGCCAGCGAGGCCCAGGCCGAGGCGAACTGGCCCTCGTTCGCCACGAGTATCCCGGTCTGGCCGTGCACCACCGAGTCGCGCAGACCCGGCACGTCGAATGCTATCGCCGGGGTGCCGCGGATCGCCGCCTCGGAGACCACGATGCCCCAGCCCTCGATCAGGGCCGGATGCATCAGCAGCCACGCCTGGCACAACAGCCGGTGTTTCTCCTGCTCGGAGACTCGCCCGGTGAACGTCACGCCGGGCCCGGCCAGCGCCTGCAGCCGGGCTCGTTCCGGGCCGTCGCCGGCGATGACCAGCGTCCCGCCGGTCAGCGGGCGGACCCGGTCCCACAGCCGGAGCAGCAGATCCAGGCGCTTGTAGTCGGCGAGCCTGCCGAACGCGAGGAAGAACGGGTCGGTGGACCGCGGCGTCGGGGGGTCGGGGCGGACGACGCCGTTGCAGATCTGGCGGATGCGGTCGGGGCCGACGCCCATGCCGGTCAGCGACTCGGCGGTGGACGGCGAGACGGTGAGGAACAGGTTCTTTTTGTGAGCCATGGGCATCACGGTGTCTTCGATGCGCCGGCCCACGGTGGACAGCGGCGGGCGGAACCTGATCGGCCACAGCTCCGTGTGCACGTGGTTGACCAGGCAGATCGCGGGCTTTCTGGACCACAAGGGCACCAGGAAGGGCATTCCGTTGCAGACCTCGACGATCAGGTCGACGTCACGGAAGTTCCGCAGGTAGGCCAGGGGAGCGCGGAGGAACTGGGAGTAGGTGCCGCCGTTGCGGTGCACGCGGTAGGGCCGTTCGGCGACCGGGCCGGCGCACAGCAGGGTGACCTGGTGGCCGCGCGCGGTCAGGCCGGCGGCCAGCTGGTCGACCAACACCTCGGAGCCCCCGGCCCGGCGGTTGGCCAGGTCTCGCCAGGCGACGAACACGATCCGGCGCGCTTGTTCAGTAAGGATTGCAGCATTATTCGAGGGTTACTGGTTGGTAGTCAAGGTACCGGGCGGCCGGACAACCGCTACCATAGCGAGGCTAACTGGTTGGGGACCTGCATGAGCCTGCTGGCACCGATCCGCCGCCGCCGTGATCCGGCGGCCCGCTCCGGCGTGCGTCGGTCAGTCAAACTGTTCCGGCTGTTCCTGGCCGAACAGAGCGACCCGGACGCGTTCTACGCGACCCTGGCCGAGGACGCGGTGGGTCAGGTGGCCGAGTACGCCGGGCTGGACGGCCGGACGGTGGTGGACGTCGGCGGCGGGGGCGGCTGGTTCACCGCCGCGTTCCGGGCCCGCGGCGCGCACTGCTACCTGTTCGAACCCGACCCCGGCGAGCTGCGCCTGCGGACCGCGGCGGTGGTGGCCGACGGCTACTGGCTGCCGGTCCGGGACGGCGGCGCCGACGTGACGTTCTCCTCCAACGTGCTCGAGCACGTGCCCGATCCGCTGGGGCTGATCGAGGAGATGATCCGGGTGACCCGGCCGGGCGGGCTGGTGTACCTGTCGTTCTGCAACTGGTACTCGCCGTGGGGCGGGCACGAGATGTCGCCCTGGCACTACCTGGGCTCCGGGTACGCCGAACGCCGGTACCTGCGCCGCCACCAGCGCGAGCCCAAGCACCACCGCGGGGTCAACCTGTACGCGGTGCACATCGGGCCGGTGCTGCGGGCGCTGCGGGCCCGGCCGGACGTGCGGATCGTGGCCGCGCGGCCCCGGTACTACCCACGCTGGTGCGGCTTCCTGGTCCGGCTGCCCGGCCTGCGCGAGGTCCTGACCTGGAACCTCATGGTGATCATGCGGCGTACCGGATGACGGCGCTGGCCGGGCGCGCCGCCCGCCTGGCCAGGGGGCCCAAGGGGTCCGGGCGGGACCGGGCCGCCAGCGGGCCCGCGCGCCGCCCGGTGCTGCGCTGGGCCGCCGTGGTGTGGCTGGGCGCCTTCGTGCTGCTGCTGGCCAACGACCCGGGCCGGATGTTCTTCGACACCAAGCTCGGCGTGGACCTGAACGCGTGGGGCTACTACGCCAGCCTGTGGCACCTGATGAACCCGCTGAACACGTTCGGCGCGCTGAACAATCAGGCGGTGGGCTACGCGGTGCCGATGGCGCCGTTCTACCTGGCCGGTCAGCTCGCGCACGTGCCGGTGTGGCTGATCGAGCGGCTGTGGCTGGCGCTGATCATCGCGGTCGGCTTCGGCGGCCTGGTCAAGCTGGCCGACGCGCTGGGCATCGGCTCGCCGTCCTCGCGGCTGCTGGCCGGGCTGGTGTTCGCGCTGTGGCCGACGTTCACCATCGTGATCGGGTCAACCTCGTCGGCGGCGCTGCCCGGGATGCTCGCACCGTGGGCGGTGCTGCCACTGACCAGGGTCGTTCGGCCCAATTTTTATCCCGGGATCGGCGGGATCGCGGGGTCCGCGGCCCGGTCCGGCGCGGTGGTGCTGTGCATGTCCGGGGTGAACGCCACCGTGACCATCGAGGCGCTGCTGCTGCCGGGGCTGTTCATCGTGACCTACGCCCGGGGGCGGCGGCTGGCCGCGGTACTGGTGTGGTGGGCGGGCGCGGTGGTGGCGGCCACCGCGTGGTGGGCGCTGCCGCTGCTGCTGCAGGGCAAGTACGCGTTCAACTTCCTGCCCTACATCGAGCAGGCGCCGACCACCACCGGCACCATGTCGGCCGCCGCCGCGCTGCGCGGCGCGGGCAACTGGACCGCCTACCTCAACCTGGGCACGCCGTGGCTGCCCGCGGGCTGGGCGCTGGTCAGCACGCCAATGGCGATCATCGCCGGGGCGGTCGCGGCCGGGTGCGGCCTGTACGGGCTGGCCCTGCGCAGCCTGCCGTACGGGACCTGGCTGCGGCTGTGCGCCGGGGTGGCGGCGGCCGTGGCGCTGGCCGGCTACGGCGGGGCGCTGGGCGGGCCGTTCCATCAGCCGATCGACCAGCTGCTGGACGGCGCGCTGGCCCCGTTCCGGAACGTGTACAAGCTGGAACCGGTCATCGCGGCGGCGCTGGCGCTGGGGCTCGCGCACGCGGCGGGGCCATGGCTGAGCCGGACCGGGCCGGGTCGGCTGCACCGGATTTACGCGGTGGAGGCCTGGGCCGGGGTCGGCCTGGTGCTGGTCGGGCTCATGCTGCCGTACCTGTCC
Organism: uncultured Actinomycetes bacterium; assembly: GCA_963787645.1. Taxonomy (GTDB): domain Bacteria; phylum Actinomycetota; class Actinomycetes; order Streptosporangiales; family Streptosporangiaceae; genus Palsa-504. Next base: position 36,975 of record CAWBDS010000003.1, read on the forward strand.
GGCCAGGTGCTGAACCCGGGCTCGTTCAGTGCGGTGCCGCGCTACTGGTACCAGGCGGCCGCTTTCCTGGCCGCCCGGTCGCCGCACAACACCGCGCTGGTGGTGCCCGCCGACGCGCACGGCGACTACCTGTGGGGCGATCCGATCGACGACCCGCTGGTCGCGCTGGGCACCTCGCCGTGGGCGCAGCTCGGCCTGGTGCCCTACGGCGGCGCGGGAACGCAGGTCATGCTCGCCGCGGCGGAGAACGCGGTCGAGTCGGGCGAGCAGGTCGCGGGCCTGTCCGGCTACCTGGCGCGGGCCGGGGTGCGCTACGTCGTGGTGCGCAACGACCTGGACCCGCGGCAGGTGGGGTACACCTCGGCGGTGCTGGTGCACCAGACGCTGGCGCAGTCCGGGTTCGTGCGGGTCGCGGCGTTCGGCCCGCGGATCGGCGGGGCGCAGATCGAGCCGCACGCGACGCGGACTCAGCAGTCGGCGCTGCCCGGGTATCCGGCGGTAGAGGTGTTCGCCGCGGGTGCTGGTTCCTCGCTTAGTCCGGTCGCGGCGCTGCCGGTCAGCCAGACGGTGCTGGTCGGCGGCGGGCCGGACTCCCTGCTGCAGCTCACCGGGCAGGGGCTGCTCGGCGCGGGCCAGCCGGCCGTCATCGCCGGGGACCCGGTCCCGGTCCGTCCCGCGGCGCAGGTGGTGACCGACGGGCAGCGGCGGGCCGACACGCTGTTCGGGCTGGTCAACTCCAACGTGTCCTACACCTACACCGCGACCGGGACCAACCCGGCGGACGCCGGGCAGCTCGGGCGGTCGGGCGGCCCGCCGCGGCAGCTGCTGCCGGTGCCCGCCGCCGGGCATCAGACGGTGGCCGTGCTGTCCGGCGCGGCCAGCGTGACCGTCTCGTCCTACGGCTCCTGGATCGCCGACACCCAGCAGGACGATCCGGTCGGCGCGTTCGACGGCAACCCGGCCACGGCCTGGGCGGAAGGCAACGAAGGAACGCCGGTCGGCCAGTGGATCCAGATCAACTTCGCCGGCGGCCCGGTGAACCTGCCGGGCAGCGCCGGGATCCGGCTGCTCGACGACAGCACGAAGCGGGAGATGGCCAGCGTGCTGCGGGTGTCCACCGCGGCGGGCAGCGTCACCACGCCGGTCGCGGCCACCGGCGCGGTCCAGCCGCTGCGCGTGCCGGCCGGCCGGACCGGCTGGCTGCGCATCACGATCACCGGCGCGCGGCGGGTGGTGCTGGGCAATCCGGGCGCGGGCATCTCCGACGTGCTGATCCCCGGGGTGCGGGTGACCCGCCTGCTGCAGCCCGCCCCGGCGCCGGTTTCGGGACCGCCGCCGGCGTTCTCGTTCCATCAGCAGGTGCCCTCGCCGTTCGCGTTCGCCGACCCAGCCGCGACCGCGCCCATGGCCCGGACGTTCACCGTTGCTGATCCGGCGGTGCTGCGGGTGCAGGCCGCGGCGCTCGCGCTGCCCGGTCCCGGGCTGGACGCGCTGCTGGACTCGGTGCTGCCCAGGCCGGGCCCGGGGGTGCTCCAGGTCGGCGTGGCCTCGACGCCGGGCGCCGAGCCGGCCGGGTTCCCGGCCCGCCTGATCAGCGGATCGGCAGCCAGGCCGTGGACCGCCGACAGCGCCAGCCCGGCCATCCACCTGCGCTGGTACGGCCCGCGCCGCATCACCTCGCTGATCGTGCGGCCCGCCGCGGGCCTGCCGTCCACCCCGCTGACGGTCGCGATCGCCAGCCCGGACGGCACGCGGGAGGCGCCCATCGGGCCCGGCGGCCTGGTCAGGTTCGCGACGCCGCTGACCACCAACCGGATGGACGTGTCCTTCCCGCAGGTGCGCCAGGCCACCATCATCACCTCGACCGGGCAGCTGGAGACGCTTCCGGTGCGGCTGTCGCAGCTGTCCGTGCCCGCGCTGGCGGGCCTGCGCCCGGTCACGGCCCCGCCTGGTGCTGGCTTCGCGCTGGCCTGCGGGCGGGGCCGGCGCTGACCGTCGACGGGCGGGTGTACCAGACGTCGGTCAGCGGCACGATCGGCGAGCTGAGCCAGTACCTGCCGCTGCGGGTGCGGCTGTGCGCCGCGGGCGGCACGCTGAGCCTGGGTGCGGGGCGGCACACGCTGATCGCGGCCACGCCGGGCACGTTCGCGGTCACCGACGTGAGCCTGGCCGGTCCGAGTGCGGCCGCGGCGGGGGCGGGCGGGTCGCGCACGGTGACGGTGCGCAGCTGGCAGGCGGACCGGCGCTCGGTCGGCATCGGGCCCGGCGCGGCCTCCTACCTGGAGGTCCACGAGAACTACAACCCGGGGTGGGCCGCGTCGCTCGACGGGCGGCCGCTCACGGCGGTGCGGCTGGACGGCTGGCAGCAGGCCTTCGTGGTGCCGGCCGGGGCGGGCGGCACGATCACGATGACGTTCCGGGCGGCCGGGACGTACCACCTGGGACTGATCGTCTCGATCCTGGCCGTCCTGGTGCTGCTGGCTGTCGCGTTCGTGGCCCGGGCCGACAGCGAGGCCGACCGCGGGGCGGACGCGGGTCCGGTGCCGGGCGCTGGCGGCGGCCGGGGCTCGCGGCTGGGGCGGTGGCTGGGAGTGGGCACGGTGACCGTGCTGATCTTCGTGGCGGGCGGCCCGGCGGCGATCGCCGTGCCGGTGCTGGCGGCCCTGGCCTGGCTGGTGCGGCGATCGGGCGGGGGGCGGGTTCCCGCCGAGTGGCTGGCCCTGGTCGCGCTGGTGGCGATGGTCGGGTCGGGGTTGCTGTCGGCGGTGCGGCCGTTCGGCGAGGGGGCGTTCGGTCCCTTCGGCGGGCCGGCCCAGGCGCTGGCGCTGGTGGCGCTGGCCGCCGCGCTGCTGCCGTCGTGGGCGCCGCTACCGCCGCTGGCCGGCGTGCACCGCTCGGACGGCGCGGACGGCTCGGGCGGCTCAGATGGCTCGGACGGCTCTGATGGCTCGGATGGCTCGGATCGGGAGGACCGATGAGCGCCGGGCCTTACGCCGGGATCTCGCTGGCGCTGCTGGCCGCGACGGCCTACAACGTGGGGCTGATCCAGGAGAAGCGGGCCCTGGGGCGGATGGCCGCCCTCGACATGCGCCGGATCCCGCAGGTGGTGGCCAGCCTGCTGGCCGACCCGGCCTGGCTGGCCGGATTCGCGCTGATGCTGGTCGGGCTGGCCTGCCAGACCATCGTGCTGTCGTTCGAGCCGGTCAGCGTGGTGCAGCCGGTGCTGGCCTCGGGCGTGGTGATCGTCTTGGTGCTGTCCCGGCTGGTCCTGCGCGAGCGGCTGGGTGCGGTGGAGCTGCGGTGCGTAGCCGCGATGGCGGTGTGCGTGGTCCTGCTGGCCGCTTCGGCGGGCGGGAAGGGCACCGGGGCCGGGCACCACGTCACCCCGGGCTGGCTGGCCGCGGTGGCGATCCCGTCGGCCGTCATCGGCCTGCTGGTCGCGGCCAGCCCGCTGCGCCGCCGCCCGCCCGGCGGACCCCGGGCGGCGGTCTGCTTCGGCGTCGGCACCGGGTTGCTGTACGGCGTGGCGGCGCTGGCCATCAAGGCGCTGTCCGGGATCCTGACCGGGCATCACGGGGCAGCGAGCATCGCGGCCGGCCTGGTGGCCTCGCCGTATCTGTACGTGTTCGCGGGCGCTTCGGCGGCCGCCATGCTGTTTTACCAGGCGGGGCTGCAGTCCTGCCGGGCCTCGATCCTGGTCCCGGTGTCGACCGTGACCGGCAGCGTGTACTTCCTGATCACCGGCACCTGGCTGTTCCACGAACACCTGCCGGCCAACCCGGCCCGGCTGGCGCTGCGGCTGACCGCGATCGCGGTGGCCGGGCTGGTGATCATCGCCCTGTCCCGGCAGGACGGCGCGGCCGAGCCCGGCCCGGTCACCGTGCCCAGCTACCTGGGGAGGCAGTGATGGCGCTGGAGGACGCGCTGCTGGACATCCTGGTCTGTCCCATCGACAAGCACGGCCTGCTGTACTTCGCCGACGACGCCATGCTGTACAACCCGCGGCTGCGCCGGCGGTACCGGATCCAGGACGGCGTGCCGCTCCTGCTGGGCCGCCAGGGCGAGCCGGTCCCGGAGGAAGAGCACCACCGGCTGATGAAGTGCGCCCGCCGCGGCGAGGTCACCGCGATCACGGCCGGCCAGACCGGCATCCTGGCCGACAGCCAGCTGTTACCGGAAGGCCATTTTCTCTCGATTTCTGCCGGGATAGGCTGGCCGGAGTTTTCACCATGCTGGGGGGATTATGTCGTCTGGAGACCTGATATCGCTGGGCAGCCTTATCGTGGCGGTCATCGCCTTCGTGATGTCGTACTTCACCTATCACATACAAAAGAACACTCAGGTCTCCAGCGATGAACAAGAGCTGCACGACCTGCTCGAGAAGATCCAATCCGGCATGGCCACCATGGCCCAAGCGCAGTCGACCTTCAAGGTCGAGAGCATGGCTACGGAGAACGCCGCGCTGGCCGCTTTGCAAGGCGAGGCACTGCAGGCCAGGAGGCTGATCAGGCGGGCCGAGCTCAAGCTCGACTGGTTCCAGAACATCATCCTCGCGTACGCCTTCACCGAGACCTGGGATGCGGCCGGCGCCCAGGAATTCTGGGACGGCGCGGTGGCCGGGGCCAAGACCCCGCAGGCCCGCATTCGCGCGCTGACGGCACGCGCCGAGTTCTACTACGTCCGCGGCCTGAACGATGACTGGGAAAACGCGCGGGCGGACTTCGAGGCCGCGCTGGCCGAACTGCGCGGCGACCAAGACAGCCAGGGCCCGGACCCGGTGGCGCAGCAGACCGCGTTCATGCAGCTCCATCAGGCCATGTTCGAGTTCAATATCGGGAACGATGAGATGGCCATCGGGCTGGCGGCCGATGCATTTGTGCGCGCCAATTCGATCAGCACCACGTGGCGCAAGCTCACCACCCTGGACCGTCTGGGCGCTATCGCCCAGGCCATGCAGAACCAGGTGATCCCGCCGCGGGAGGTGCTGACGGAGGCCGGCGCTGAGCTGTCCCGGCGCGGGGACCTGGGCGCCCTTCCGGCCAAGACGGCGGCGCTGTTTTCGATGCCCGCGGACGGCGCTCAGCTGACCGGACTCTACGGCGAGAGCTCATAGCCCCAGCTGGCCGAGCATCTGGGCCAGCATCGGCGGTTCCGGCAGCCGGGCCGCCAGCGCCTGGGTGCGCGCCTGCCGGAGCAGGCTGCCCGCGCCGATCTGGTCGCCGCGCTGCATGGCCATCATCCCGAGCTGCATCAGCGCCGAGACCGCTGCGGGCGGCCCGCCGAGCTGGTTCGCCGCGGCCAGCGCCTGGCTGGTGTACTGCGCGCCTTCGGCCGGACGGCCAGGCCAGGGCGCAGATGTTGGCCAGGCTCAGCGTGGCCTGCACGAGCTGGGGCTGCGCGCCCGCCTGGCCGAGCTTGGCCACGATTTCCTGACCCACGGCCATCGCGTCCAGCGGCCGCTGGATGAACACCAGCGCGTCACAGGTCGCGCCCAGTCCCATCGCGCTCATGACCAGGTTGGGGATGGCCCGGGCCGAGCGCGCGTTCTCGGCCAGCAGGGAGTTCGCCCCCACCACGTCGCCGCCCTGGAACGTGGCCATGGCCAGGCAGGCGCGGAGCTGGACGGCCACCAGCGGATCGGCCAGCCCGGTGGCCAGCCCCAGCGCGGCCCGGAACTCCTCGGCCGCGGCCTGGGGCTGCCCCAGCCCGGACCGCAGCTGGCCGACCGCACCGCGGACCTCGGCCATGAGCTGCCGGTCCCCGAGCTGACTGGCGGCGCCGAAAGCGCCCTGCAGCACGCCCAGGGCGTTGTCGGTCTGCCCGGACGCGGCGAGCAGGCCAGCGAGCTGGATCTGGGCCCGGATCTCACTGGGCCGGTCGCCGGCCTGGCCGAACAGCTGGGCCGCCTGCTGCATCGCGGAAACCGCGTCGCCGCCGCGGCCCGTGGCCGCGGACAGGCTGGCCATGACCACCATCACCTGGCCGACCAGCGCGGGCCCCGCCGGCCTGGGCGGTGGCCCGCGCCTGCTGGAGCGTGGCCAGCGCGTCCGCGGGCCGGCCCTGAGCCTGCTGGGCGTCGGCCGCGGCCAGCAGGTTCTGCACCTGGAGCTGCACCGGGCTCGGTTGACCGAACATCACGTCCCCCCCAACTTTCTCCGTCTCCTTTGTAACCGCAGACCCGCGATCCGCGCCAGTAAGCTTTATCCCGGAAGCTGGTACACGGTCAGGCCGGGCACGCTGATGATCACGACGGATCCGGGCAGCCGGGCGGTGACCTGGGGCTGGGGGCCGGAGTGGTCCGCGTCGTCCAGGACGAACCGGACGCCGGCCGCGCGCAGGGTCGCGGTCAGCGGGCCGCCGGCGGCGATGGCCCGGGTCAGGCCGCGGGCCTGGGGATCGTCGGGCGCGAGGGCCACGGGGCCGACCTGGGTCCCGTCGTTCCAGATCAGCGGGCGGGACAGCAGGCGGGTCCACGGGTCCAGGACCGCCGCACCGTGATTCCAGGACGGCGTGCGGTAGGTGGCCCAGGGCAGCAGCAGCACGCGGCCGGGCACCGGGCTGGCGTCCAGGCGGCGCGCGGCGGCCAGCCAGGCGGCCGGGTACCAGGCCGGGCGCAGCCGGCCCGCCGCGCCCCAGGCCAGGCCGGGTAGCAACAGCACCGGGGTGAGCAGGGCCAGGACGGCGAGCACGGTACCGGCGGCGGGCCCGGCCACGTCCGCGCGGGGGCGGTCGGGTGCGGCGGCGGCCCCGGCCACGTCCGCGCAGGGGCGGTTCAGGATTTTTTGGCCGAACGGACCGGGGTTCAACGCGGCTCCAACGGCCACGCCGAAACCGAGGGCTTCGGCCAGGGCGAGGGGGGCGGTGAACTGCTGGGCGTCGCGCAGGATGGCGAAGCCGGGCCAGGCGGCGATCAGGGCCCGGAGCAGATCGCGGCCGGGGGCGGTGACGCCCAGGGCGGCGAGGAGCAGGCCGGCCACGGCGGCCGCGCCCAGGCCCGGCCAGCGGCGGGCGCGGGAGGCGAGCAGCAGGTAGGCGGCCAGGGCGACGATGACGGCGGCCAGCCACAGGGCCGACCAGGGGCCGCCGTAGGCCTTCGGGACGGTCTGGGCGTTCCAGTTGCCGCCCAGCATGAGCAGGCTGCCCAGGCTGCCGAACGGGGTGTCGGCGCGGGCCGCGAAGGCGGCCACGCTGGCCGGATCGACGTACACCGGATGGCTGAGCGAAGGCACGAGCCACGGGAGGCTGCCGAGGGACAGGGCGGTGAAGACCAGGGCCGTTCGGTAAAAATTCCTGGTCAGAAGGGTCACGGGAACGACGGCCAGGGCGGTGACGGCCATAGCGGCGAAGCCGCCGACGACGGCGGGGACCAGGGCCGGGGCCAGGCGGGCGACGGCGCGGCGGGAGACCGGGCCGGGGGCCAGCACCGCGCGCAGGACCCAGGGCAGGCCGGCGTAGCCGAGCAGCAGGGCCCACTGGCCGATGATCAGGCGTTCGGCGACGTAGGGGTTCCAGGTGTAAAAGGCGCCGGCGGCCAGGCGGGCCAGCAGGGGCTCGCGGTCCAGCAGGGCGGCGGCGCCGGAGCAGGCCAGGGCGAAGATGGCCAGCAGGACCGCCTTCTGGACCAGGTCGGCGGGCAGGACGCGGGACGCGGTGGCAATGACCAGGTCGCTGGGGACGGCGCGGGGCGGGGCCTGACCGGGCCAGGCGGCGGCGAACGGCTCGCGGGGGACGAACAGCATGTCGTAGCTGAGCAGGAAGCCGCGCCGCAGGCCGGGACCGAGGGCGAGCAGGCCCAGGGCGAGGCCGACGGCGGCGCTGATGAGTCCGGAGCGGCGGGTACGCAGGGCGCCCAGCCTAGCCTGCGGCGGGGCCGGTTAGGAGGCGGGCGGGTCCCAGGGGGCCGGCGGCGGGGACTGGTCCGGGGCGGGCGGGGGCTGGTCCGGGGCGGTCGGGGGCTGGTCCGGGACCGGCCAGGGCTGGTCCGGGACCGGCCAGGGCTGGTACGGGCTGGGCGGGGCCTGGTACGGGCTGGGCGGGGCCTGGTACGGGCTGGGCGGGGCCTGGTACGGGCTGGGCGGGGCCTGGTAGGGGCCCGGTGCGGTCTGGTACGGGTTGGGCCCGGCCTGGTACGGGCTGGGCGGGTAGGGGTACTGCTGCGGTGGGTACTGCTGGGGGTACTGGGGCGGGGGGTACATGAATCCGGCCCGGGCCTGGAGCTCGTACTGGCGCTGGGCTTCGGCCTGCTTCATGGCCTCGGTCTTGGGCAGGCAGGCCAGGATGGCCAGGCCGATCAGGCCGAGCAGGAGGGTGAGCGCCAGGCCCGCGTTCTCGCGGCCCTTGGACTTGCCGACGTGGTAGCCGGCGGTGGCGATCAGCGCCCAGGCGATGAGGGCCACGAACAGTTGCGCTGGCGGCATCTCGGCTCCCTTCCTCGCATCGTTGGACGCGCCCGGGCGACGCGAGGTTGCCCATGGGAGACACGATACCTACCAGGCGACGCCGGCCGGGCCGTAGGCCGCGGGGACCTCGGTGACCGAGACCGTCGGCAGGACCCGGACCACGGCCAGCCGGCCGCCCGACCAGCGCGAGATCGCGGCGGCCAGGCTGAACCGGCCGTTGGCCCAGGCCTGGTTCTCCAGGACCCACAGCGCCGTGCCCTGCGCGGTCACCGCCTCGCCCTGCACGATGGGCAGCTGACCCGGGCCGGTCCACACGGTGACCAGCGGGTCCAGGTGGCCGTGCGCCCAGCTGACCAGGGCGATTTTGTTCGTCGCGGTGAACAGCTGCTCGGTCAGGTAGGTCAGCGTGCCGGTGCCCAGGTAGGCGGGGAACTTGGCCGCGCACGCGCCCGGGCACGAGGCCTGCTGGCCGTCGTGGCCGGTCCGCGCGGTCCAGGCGTCGAACACCGTGACATCGCTGGCGAACGCGGCCAGCCGGATCTCCGCCGCCAGGTGGGTGTCGTCCGGGGACCAGGCCAGGTTCCCCACCCCGTAGCCAGGCTGGACGGGGCCCACGTCGATGGTGTGGCGGCGGCCGGTGACCAGGTTGGTGATCACGATCTCGACCTGCTGCGGGTGGCCTGCGGTGACCACGTAGGCGGCCAGGTGACCGTCGGGGCTGAGCGCGTAGTCGGACACGCCGGCGCGCACCAGCTGGGCCGGGCCGCCGGCCAGCGGGACCCGCCACACGCCGGACAGCACGCCGGCCGTGCCGGGGGCGGTGGCGGCGTAGTAGATCCAGCCGCCGTGGGCGCCCAGGACCAGGTCCGAGACGCCGGGCTGGGGGCTGGTGAGCTGACGGATCTGGTGGCCGGTGGAGGCCGAGAACGCCGCGACCGGCCAGGTCGTGCCGCCGTGGCTGGGGACCAGGGTGCCCGCGAACGCGGCCGGGGTGACGGGGTCGGCGGTGGCGGTACCAGATGTCGGCGCGGCGGTGGCGGGGCGGGTGGTGCCGCAGCCCGCGGCGGTCAGGGCGGCCAGGATCAGTATTAGCGTGACTCGGGTCAGGCGGGGGGCTGGCATGTCCGCCTCCGGGGGGATGGCTTTACCGCAGAGACGTCGGTGCGGTAGCGCTGGTTGCCCGGTGGCTCAGGCTGGATCGGGGAACAGCGCGATCGAGGCGGTGAAGGTGTGCAGGAAGTTCTGGCCGCCGACCGGACCGAGCTCTCCGGCGCAGAAGAACCCGGCCACCGGGATGTCGCCCAGCGTGGCGGCGATCAGGCCCGCGTCGTGGTCGGGCTGGTCGAACAGCCGGGAGCCGCGGCCGTTGCAGGTGAACAGCAGCGCGCCGGCCGGACGGCGGCCGCCCAGCGCGGCGGACTCGCGCTCCAGGGCGCGGCGCAGGTCCTCGTCGGCCGACGCGGCGTCCCGGACGTGGAACTGAACCGTCTGGCCGACCTGGATCTGCTCGCCCACCGCGATGGCCCCCGACTCGGGGTCGGCGCCGGTCACGCCGCGGACCAGGAAGTCGCCCTGGCCCGGCTCGGTCCGGTACTCATCGATGACCACGCCCAGCTGCAGGCCCCGGGCCAGCAGTTCCTGGTCCCGGCTGGACATGGCCGCGGCCATCTCGCGCAGCCGGACCAGCGGCGGGCGCCCGCCGAGCTCGTGGATCACGCTGCCCTCGGAGCGGGTGATGATGTAGGCGTCCCCGACCGGGCGGCAGCCCTGGGCGACCAGCGGGTGGACATCGGCGTTCGGCAGGTGCACGCCGACCGCACCGGAGGACAGCACCCGGTCATCGAGGAACAGCCGGCTCTGCCCGGGCCGCAGCGCGGCGCTGGCCATCCCGCCCATGACCACCGCGCCGGGCACCTGCTCGTTCAGGTGGGTCAGCAGGCCGTCGGCCGGGAAGGTGAACGGATCGCAGATCAGCAGGTGCACGCCCGCGGACTCGCGCGGGAACAGGTAGCCGCCGTAGGCGCCGCCGCTGGGCGTCCGGACGTACTCCATGGCGAAGGTCTGCACCGGGCCCAGGTCCGCGCCGAGCCACAACGAGACGGCGGGCTCGGATTCCACCTCACGCGCGCCGCCCGCCACCGACTCCCCCACGCAGCCGATCAGCGGCAGCGGGCCGATCAGTTCGGCGATCGCGGCCACCAGGTCCTCGGCCGAACCGAGAAAATGCGCCGAGGCGAACAGCACGGCCAGGGACGGGGACGCATCCCCGAGCGCCTCGGTGGCCTGCGTGACGGCCCGGGTGGCGGCCGCGATGGGGTTCGCGGTCAGGACCAGCGCTCCTGCGGCCTTCACCGGACCAGGTTATCCGGCTTTGCGCCCGGTACGGTGGGGTCGGGAAGGGAACGCCGGTGAAGTTCATGCTGATGTTCTGGGTCGACGAGGCGGGCGCGACGACCGCGGACGAGGACGCGGCGCAGCTGATCGCGGTCAACTCGTGGGTGCGGGACATGACCGAGCGCGGGGTCCTGGTCAGCGGCGGCTCGCTGCGTTCGGCCCGGGAGGCCAAGATCGTGCAGATCCGGGACCGCGAGCTGCTGATCACCGACGGGCCGTTCGCGGAGACCAAGGAGCAGATCGGCGGGTACGTCGTGGTCGACTGCCCGGACCTGGACGCGGCGCTGGCCCTGGCCGCCGCGCATCCGCTGGCGCGGACCACCCAGGTCGAGGTGCGGCCGTTCTGGGACGCGCCCTGGGATCACTGACGGTCCATTCCGGACGCCGGTGTTCGTCGTGGGGATGGCGGGCAAGGGAGGCCGGGATGATCGATCCGCGGGTGGTTTCGCGCGATGAGTGGCTGGTGGCGCGTAAGCGGCTGCTGGCCCTGGAGAAGGAGTTCACCCGGCAGCGGGACGCGCTGAGCGCCGAACGGCGCAGGCTGCCGATGACCGAGGTCAGCCAGGACTACGCGTTCGAGGACCGGGACGGCCGGGCCAGCCTGCCCGACCTGTTCGAGGGCCGGAGCCAGCTGCTGATTTACCATTTCATGTTTGACCCGGACTGGGACGAGGGCTGCGAGTCGTGCTCATTCCTGGCCGACGGCATCGGCCAGCTGGCCCACCTGCACGCCCGGGACACCACGCTGGCCATGGTCAGCCGGGCGCCGCTGGCCCGGATCGAGCCGTTCCGGCAGCGGATGGGCTGGACCGTGCCGTGGTACTCCTCGTCCGGCGGCGACTTCAACTACGACTTCCACGTGAGCATCGACCCGGCCGTGGCCCCGGTCGAGTACAACTACCGGGACCTGGCCGAGCTCGGGCCGGCCTGGGCGGGCTGGTCCGGCGAGATGCACGGCATCAGCGCTTTCCTGCGCCGCGACGACCTGGTGTTCCACACCTACTCCAGCTACGCGCGGGGCACCAACCTGGTCAACGCCACCTACAACTGGCTCGACCTGACCGCCCGCGGCCAGCAGGAAGACTGGGAGCAGCCGCCCGGGCGCAGCGACGGGCCGTTGATGTCCTGGCTGCGCCCGCACGACCGATACGGGACGTAATCTTTCTGGGCTCGGTCGGCTCGGGTCGGCTCAGACGGTTACGAGCAGGATGCCGATCGCGGCCAGGCCCAGGCCGACCCGCTGGATCCAGCGCAGCCGCTCGCCGAGGACCACCCGGGCCAGCAGCACGGTGACCCCCGGGTACAGCGAGGCCAGCACCACGGCCAGGCCGAACGAACCGGTCCGAGTGGCCGCCACGTAACACAGGTTGGCCACCACATCGATCACGCCCGCGCTGGCCGCGGCCAGCGGAATGCCGCCGCGGATGCCGCGCAGGCCCGGTCGCAGCACGGCCGCGGCGGCCAGCACGATGGCCAGCTCGCCGATCCGCCCGGCCGCCACCGGCCATACCTCACCGGACTGCCCGGCGTTGCGGATGAGCAGGAAGAACAGGCCGAACGCGACGCCCGACGCGGTGCCGTAGGCAATGGCCCGGCCCAGGCGGCGAGACGGATGCGCCCGGCTGCGGTGGCCCGGGTCGCCGGCGTGCCCGGCGCTGTCGGCGTGCCCGGTGCTGTCGGCGTGCCCGGTGCTGTCGGTGTCGCTGGCGGAACTGGCCAGGACGATGGCGACCAGGCATAGGAGCGCGCCCGCGTAGACGCTGGCGCCGGGGCGCTCGCCCTCGGCCAGGGCCACCGCGACCGGCAGGATCGTGGCCACCAGCCCGGAGACCGGGGCGACGACGCTCATCGGCCCGGCGGCCAGGCCCACGTAGAAGATGATCAGGCCCAGGCCGCCGATCACGCCGGCGTTGAAGCCCCAGGCCAGTCCAGGCAGGCTAGCCGGGCCGCCGGATAGCACCCCAGTGGCGACCGCGACGATCACCGCGGCCGTTTCGACCAGGGTGAGCACGGTCAGCACGTGCGCCCGGCGGGTGGCCATGCCGCCGAGGAAGTCGCCGCTGCCGTAGAGCACGGCGGCGGCGAGCCCGAGTAGGACCACCATGACCCGCACCTCCGACCTCTCGTGACCAGTAAACACATTTTACCAGTCACTAGGAGACCAGTCAAAGCAATTAAGTGGTCACGGCAGCAGGCGGCCAAGGGTGGTGAAACCCGGGATCCACCACCCTCTAGCGGATTCGGGAATTCACTCCGTTCGCTGAGGAGCGCGGAGGGGCGGGACGAGCCCGGGCGGCGCGTCGGCCGAAGGATCAAGTTGGCCGCGGGCGGCGCGACCTCCGGCGTACCGGCTACGCCTCAGGTCGCACCCGGGCGACGAACCAGGGGCAGGCGGGGCAGGCGAGCAGACGGGACGGCGGGACGGGCGGGACGGCGGGACGGGCGGGACGGCGGGACGGGCGGGACGGCGGGACGGGCGGGACGGCGGGACGGGCGGGACGGCGGGACGGGCGGGACGGCGGGACGGGCGGGACGGCGGGACGGGCGGAACGGCGGGATGGCGGGCAGGCGGACGGCGGGGCAGGTGGGGAGATGGGCGGGGGGCGGGGCGTGTCATGATCGGGTGAGGCGAAGGGGGCGAAAGGGGGCGTCGTGGAATACGAGATCGTGGCCGAGGCGTACCGGGACCTGGAGCAGGCCACGGGGCGGCTGGCGCTGATCGAGCGGCTGGCCGGGCTGCTGGCCCAGACGCCGGACCGGCTGCTGCCGGTGGTGTGTTACCTGTGCCAGGGGCTGATCGCGCCGGAGTTCGCCGGGGTGGATCTGGGGATGGCCGAGAAGATGGCGATCCGGGCGGTGGCCGCGGCGACCGGGGTGGAGCAGGCCGAGGTGGCGAGCCGGGTCCGGGAGATCGGGGACCTGGGGCTGGCCGGGGAGCAGCTGCTGGCCGCGACCGCGGCGGGGCGCGAGGCGGCGGGCCGCAACGGTGAGGGGCGCGAGGCGGCGGGCGGCGCGGCGGAGGGCGGCGACGGGGAAGGCCGGGCAGCGGGGCTGACCGTGGTTACGGTGGTGAACACGCTGCGGCAGATCGCCAACGCCGAGGGGCAGGGGTCGCAGGGGGCCAAGCTGGAGCTGCTGGCGCTGATGCTGGGGCGGGCGACTCCGCTGGAGGCGCGGTACCTGCTGCGCCAGGTGACCGGGAACCTGCGGCTGGGTATCGGCTCGCCCACCATCTTGGACGCGCTGGCTCAGGTCCACGCGGGCGGGCGGGCCAATCGCAAGGTCCTGGAACGCGCTTACAACATCTGCTGTGACATGGGCCTGGTCGCTTCGGCGCTGGTCGAGGACGGGCTGGCCGGGGTCGAGCAGATCCACGTCAGCCCGGGCCACCCGGTGCGGGTCATGCTCGCCCAGCGGCTGGCCGACGCGGCGGAGATCTTGGCCCGGCTGGGCGGGGAATGCGCCGCGGAGTACAAGTACGACGGGATGCGGCTGCAGGCGCACAAGACCGCGGACGGGCGGATCGAGCTGTGGACCCGGCGGCTGGAGGAGGTCAGCTCGCAGTTCCCGGACGTGGTCGAGGTGCTGTCGACCGCGATCGGCCCGGCGCAGGCGATCCTCGAGGGCGAGGTGGTCGCGTTCGACGCGGCCACCGACGAGCTGCACCCGTTCGCCGAGGTCATGTTCCGGCGGCGCAAGTACGGGATCGCCGAGGCGGTGCGGGACGTGCCGGTCGCGCTGTTCTGCTTCGAGCTGCTGTACGCCGACGGTCGGGACCTGACCCAGCTGCCCTACCCGCAACGGCGGGCCGCGCTGGCCCAGGCCATCACCACCGGGCCGCGGCTGCGGCTGACCACCGTCACCGAGGTCAGCGACCCGGCCGCGCTGGACGCGGCGTTCGAGCAGGCTATCACCGACGGCTGCGAAGGCCTGATGTGCAAGTCGGTCGCGGAGAACTCGGTCTACCAGGCCGGGAACCGCGGCTGGCTGTGGATCAAGCTCAAGCGGGACTACCGGACCGAACTGTCCGACACCGTGGACCTGGTCATCGTGGGCGCGTTCGCGGGCCGCGGGCGGCGGGCCGGCACCTACGGCGCGGTCCTGCTGGCCGCCTACGACCCGGACGCCGAGCTGTACCGCACGGTGACCAAGTGCGGCACCGGGTTCTCCGACGCCGACCTGGCCGGGCTGCCCGCCCGGCTGGCCCCGTTCACCAGCGCCGGCAAGCCGGCCCGGGTCGACGCCCGGCAGCAGCCGGACTTCTGGTTCGAGCCGGGGCTGGTCATCGAGGTGCTGTCCGCCGAGCTCACCCTGTCCCCGCACTACTCGGCCGGGTGGGGCGTGATCAAGGAGGACGCCGGGCTGGCCATGCGGTTCCCGCGGTTCACCGGGCGGTGGCGCGACGACAAGGGCCCGCAGGACGCCACCACCACCGGCGAGCTGGTCGACCTGTACAACCTGGCCCGGCGGGCGCCGGTCAAGTCATCGGGAGAGTGAGCTTAGCCAGGGCCGGCTCGTCCAGCCGGGTCAGCGAGGGCAGGATCAGGTCGGCGAGCAGGTAGCGCGGGTCGCCGGCCAGCAGCGGGTCGGGGACGGCCAGGCAGGTCAGGCCCGCGGCCTTGGCCGCCACCACCCCGGCCGGGGCGTCCTCGACGGCCAGGCAGCGGGCCGGGTCCAGGCCCAGGCGGCGGGCCGCGGCCAGGTACACGTCGGGGGCGGGCTTGCCTCGGGCCTCGTCCAGCGCCGTGCAGCGCACGTCGATGTCCAGCCCCAGGCGGGCGCAGACCGCGTCGATGAGGCGCTTCGGGGAGGAGGAGGCGACGGCCAGCCGGAGGCCGGACCGCTGGAACAGGGCGATGGCCTCGGGCACGCCGGGCATCGGCTCGCCGTCGCGGCTCACATACTCCACGACCAGGTCCACGATCCGGTCGGCGACCGCGGCCGCGCTCAGGCCGGCGCCGGGCGGGAGCCAGGCCGCGGTCATCTCGTCGACCCGGACGCCGGTGGTGGCCAGCAGCTCGGCGTCGGTCAGCTCGACGCCGAGCCCGGCGAACACGTCGCGGGCGGCCGCCCGCCAGACCGGTTCGGTGTCGATGAGCAGGCCGTCCATGTCCAGGACGACGGCCCGGACCGCAGGCACCGTCAATCCGGGACCGCGAGGGAGACCCGGACCTTGGCCGCGGTCTCGGTGAACCGGCGGGCCCGGGCCGGGTCGACCGGGTTCCAGGTGATGCCGTCGACCTTGAGGCTGGTGCCGACGATCACCGCGTCGGCGACGGGCAGGATCTCGGCCAGCCGGTCGGCCTGCACCCCGGTGTTGGCGAACACCGGGGTGTCCGGCGCGGCGGCCTTGGCCGCGCGCAGGTCGGTCATGTTCATGGCCACCCCGGCCTGCGGCCCGCTGACCAAGATCGCGTCCACGCCCAGGAAGGCGGCGCTACGGGCCCGTTCGGCCACGGTGCGGGTGCCGATCGAGCTGCTGAACTCGGGGGTGATGTTGTCGAACAGGGCCACGTCCGCGGCGCCGATCGCGGCCTGGTAGCCGGCCAGCTCGCCCAGGGCGGGCGAGATCAGGCCCAGGTCGCTTTCGTAGACGCCGGTCAGCACCTCGCGGATGAAGCTGGCCCCGGTGGCCCGGGCCAGGGCCAGGCTGGCTCGGGCATCCCACAAGATGTTGACCCCGAACGGGATCCGGATCGACGGGCGCAGTTCGCCGATGACCGCGGCCATCGCGGCGGGGATCTCCGGGCCCACGCTCAGCTGGTAGGGGATGTCGGCCTCGTTGCAGAACAGTACCCCGTCGAACCCGGCGTCCTGCAGCACGTCCAGGTCGCGGCCGACCACGTCGAGCAGGTGCGCCCGGCCCCCGGCCCGGTCGTGGCGGGGCCGCCCCGGCAGCCCGGGGAAGTGCACCATGGCGATGACCGGCTTCGTCGTGCCGAACATCTGCTCCAGCGATACGGCCATGACCTGCCCCACTTTCAGCTTTTTGCCTGGACGAACTCTATGACGGCCCGGTTCCACGGCCCGGGGTCCTCCCAGAACGCGGCGTGACCGCCGGGCACCACCTGCCACACCGCGTCGGGCAGCAACTCGAACAGCTCGCGGGACAGCGCGGGCCGGATGATGATGTCGTCCCGCGCCGCGATGACCAGCGCCGGCGGGGCCAGCCCGGGGAGCCGGTCCCGGGCGTCGTGGTCGACCAGCGCGGCCATCTGGGCCGCGAAGGGCGCGGCGGGCTGGGCGGCATCGGCGGCTTCGGCGATCAGCTCGGCAACCCGGTCCGGATGCTCGGCGTAGAACGCCGGGCTGAAGATCCACGGGGCCTGGGCCCGCATCATCATCGGCATGCCCGCTGCGTCCGCCACTTCGGACCAGCTCAGGAACGCGGCCCGGGTGAACGGGTCGGCGGCGGCGAAGGTGTTGGCCAGCACCACCGAGCGCAGGCCAGCCGGGTGGGCCAGCGCGTACTCCTGGGCGATGACGCCGCCCATGGACACCCCGCACAGGTGGAAGCGGTCCAGGCCGGCGGCGGTCACCACGGCGTGCAGGTCGGCGGCCAGCTGGGCGCTGGTGTAGGGGCCGGGCGGCGCGCCGGACCGGCCCACGCCGCGGTTGTCGAAGCTGACCACGCGCAGGCCCGCGGCCGCGAACGCCTCGGTCTGGTTGACCCAGCCCTCCAGCGGGTCGCCGACCCCGTTGACCAGGACCAGGGTGCTCGGGCCGTCGCCGTACACCTCGTAGTACAGGTCGGCGTCGCCGGTGCTGGCGATCATCACATCTCCCGTTCGGCCAGGGCGACGCGCCACACGTCGGCCGAGGCGCGCAGGTCGGCGATCACCTGCCGGTCGTCGGCTTCGAACGCCGGGATCACCTCCAGGATCAGGAGCATGTCGTCCACCCCGGCGCTGGCCAGGGTGTCCAGGACCTGTCCCGGGTCCACCCGGCCGGCCGCGTGGTGCTCGGGGGTGAACGGCCAGTGCCGGTCGCCCAGGCCGTCGGACTGCTGCAGCTGCACCTCGGCGATCCGCGGCCCGAAGTGCGCCAGCCAGGCGTACGGATCGGCATCCGGGCCGGCGGCGCCGGACGCGAACGGATGACCCAGGTCCAGGCAGAGCTGGATCGGGGCCCGCACCACGGACCGTTCGGTCAAAATATTCTCGATGAGGGCCATGGTCGACGGTTCACGGTCCGTGACCAGGTTCTCGACCAGCAGGTGATCCAGGCCGAGCTGATGGGCGTGGGCGGCCAGCTCGGCCAGGTTCTCGCGCAGGTCGGCCCAGCGCTGGGCGCGGGCGGCGGGGTCGGCGGCGTCGGGGACGCTCAGCGCGCCGACGTGACCGCCGACCGCGGTCGCGCCGAGCTGGGCGGTCAGGTAGATGGCCTCGCGGTACCAGCGGCGCGCGGCGGCCCGGTACTCCGCGTCGGGGTGCATGAGCAGGTTGAGCGAGTAGGCGGCCAGGCCGGTGAACACGGTGCCGGCGCGCAGGCCGTGGCGGGCCAGGGCGACCCGGGTCTGTTCGGCCAGCCGGTCGCGGCCGGCCCGGGTGTCCGGGCCGTCCAGCAGGTCCAGGGACAGCTCGACGGTGTCCAGGCCGAGATCGTCGCGGACGATGGCGGCCCAGTCGTCCGGGCGCGGCCACCGCTTGACCGCGAAGCAGTTGTTGATGCCCAGCGTGACGCGCACTGCTCAGCCCCCCTTGGTCAGGGCCTGGTAGCGGCCGTACATCTCGTCGTACAGGTCGCGCAGCCGGGGGTCCGGCTCGGCGACCGGGCCGGGGCGGTAGGCCGCGTGGACCGCCTCGTGGACGTTTTTATAGATACCGGCGCCGAGGCCCGCCAGCATCGCGGTGCCGGCCGCGGTGGAGTCGCCGGGCACGCAGACCACCGGGATTCCGGTGACGTCGGCCTTGATCTGGTTCCACAGCGCGATCCGGGCGCCGCCGCCGGAGACACGCAGCTCGGTGGCCTTGGCCGACGCGCGTTCCAGGGTCTCCAGGCGCGCTCTTACGCCGAACGCGACACCCTCGAGCGTGGCCCGGGCCCAGGCGGTGCGGTCGTGGCGGAGCGACAGGCCGGCCGCGGTGCCGCGCAGGGTCGGGTCGTCGCGCTCGCCGTCGCCCAGGACCGGGGCGAACAGCAGGCCGTCGGCGCCGGGCGGGGCGACCTGGGCGGCGTGCTCGATACGGGCGAAGTCGTCGCGGCGCGGGGCGCGGTCGTAGAACAACTGGGCCAGCCAGTCCAGGGCCTCGCCGGTGGTGTTCAGGCCGACTTCGGTGACGTAGCCGGTCTGGTCGACGGCACTCGGGTAGTGCGTGATGTCCAGGTCATCGAGCGGTTCGGGGACCACCGAGTTGAAGCAGCTCGAGCTGCCCGCCATCTCGCTGACCGGGCCGGGCCCGGTCACGCCGGCGCCGATCGCGCAGGCGATGCTGTCTCCCGCGCCGGCTACGACCGGGGTGTCGGGGCTGAGCCCGAGCGTTCTGGCCAGCCTGGGGCGCAGGCCGCCGATGACGCTCCACGAGGGGCGCACCGCGGGGAGCAGGCCGGGCTCCAGGTTGAGCCCGGTCAGCAGCCGGAAGGCCCAGGTCCGTGCGCGCAGGTCGAGCAGGGCGGTGGCGGCGGCGACGGTCCAGTCGGTGCTGGCCTCGCCGGTCAGGGCCAGCCCCACGTAGTCCGCGGGCTGGCAGAACAGCCGGGTCGCCTGGAACACCTCCGGCTCGTGGATGCGGATCCACAAGATCTTGGCCGCGACGTGGAACGCGGCGGGCAGGTGCCCGGTGAGCGCGTGCAGTTCACGGTCGCCGAAGCGCTCGCGGATGAGCGCGGCCTGCGCCGTGGCCCGGTTGTCGCGGTAGATCAGGCCCGGGCGCAGCGGCCGGTGGTGCTTGTCGAGCGGCACCACGGACGGGCACTGACCCGTGAGGCCGATGGCCGCTACGTTCTTGCCGTCGAGCTCGGCGACCAGGGCTCTCAGGGCGGACAGGGCAGCGGATGGCCAGCGGGCGGCGTCCTGCTCGGCGCGGCCCTCACCGGGCAGGTCGGTCGGGAACGAGCGGCGGACCTCGGCCTTTGCGGTGCCGTCCGTGTCGAACGCCGACGCGCGGGCGCCGGAGGTGCCGACGTCGATCGCGATGAGGGTGTCCAATTTTGTTCTTATCCGCGGACCAGCTGGGCGCCGGCCTTGTCCCGGTCCAGGGTGACGAGCGCGCCGTTCAGAGCGCCGGTGGAGTAGTCGCTGCCCGGGTTGATGACCATGGACTTGCGTTTTCCGAGGCGGCGGATGCCGGAGGACTCGTGGATGTGGCCGTGCAGGCCGAGCAGCGGCTGGTACCGGGTCTCGACGTCTCGTACCGCCGTGCTGCCGACCGCCTTGTACTGCACCTGGCCGAGGACGGCCTGCACCCGCAGGTCGTCGTCGAGCGCCGGGGCGTCGTCGAGCTGGGTGTTGTAGGGCGGGGGGTGCAGGTTGAACACGGCGCGTTCGGGGCGGTCGAGCTTTTTGGCCATCATTTCGTAGGCCGCGGCCAGCTGGTCCTCGTCCTGCTCGCGGAAGGTGTGCCAGGGCGTCGTGTTCGCGTATCCCCAGCTGATCATCTCGTGGTCGTCGTCCAGCTGGACGACCTTGCCCTCGGCGTGGGTGCCCCAGGGGGCCTGGTCGAGCAGGCGGGCCAGCTCGGGCGGGTCGTCGTTGCCGAGCATGAAGAACAACGGGATGTTCTGCGGGCGCAGGCGGGTGTCGGCCATTTCGAGCCACTCGGTGAGGCGCTCGCGCATCAGCTTGCTGAACAGGTCGTCGAGGGTTTGGTCGGCCTCCATGGCCTCGAGCTCGCCGGGTTCGGCGCGGTAGGGGTAGTAGCCGTGGTCGGCGATGAGGCGTTCGAGTTCCTGGAGTTCCGTTTCGTCGGTGATCTCGTAGCGGGTGCCGATGAACTCGCACAAGTAGCGATGGTTCGGCGCCTTGACGATCGACTGGATCGCCTTGCCGGCCACGTCGCCGCCCAGGATCAGCACCTTGGGCTTATAGACCTTGGTCGAGTTGAGGAACTTGCGGAAGCACAGGCTCGAGCCGTGCAGGTCGGAGACGAAGTACACCAGCGTTTTAGCCATAATTCGGTTCCGCTTTTCTGGCCTTGGTCGCGGCGGCCATGAACGCGGTCGCGCGGTCCGGGTCCACCGGGTTCCAGGTCACGCCGTCTCGTTTGAGGTGGGTGCCGACAATCACGCCGTCGGCGATGTGCAGGGTCTGGTTCACCGTATCCGCGGTGACTCCGGTGCTGGCCAGCACGGGGGTGCCGGGGATGGCGGCCTTGACGGCGTTCAGGTCCTCCAGGCTGGTGGGCAGGCCGGTGACGGGGCCGGTGATGAGCACGGCGTCGACGCCCAGGAAGGCGGCGGCGCGGGCTCTGTCTTGGGTGGTGCGGCCTTTGCTTGCCAGGGGGCTGGCGAACTCGGGGGTGATGTTGGCGAAGGTCTTGATGTCCTGGGCCGCCTTGAGGTCGCCGAAGGCGGGCCGCATGACGCCCAGGTCGCTCTCGTAGACGCCGGTGACCACCTCGCGCACGAAAGACCCGCCGGCGGCCCGGGCCACGGACAGGCTCGCGACCGGGTCCCAGACAATATCTACGCCGAACGGCCGGTGGATCCTCGCTCTGAGTTCGCCGATCAGCGCGGCCATGGCGGCCGCGATCTCGGGCCCGGTGCTCAGCTGGTAAGGCAGGTCGGCCTCGTTGCAGAACAGCAGGCCGTCCACGCCGGCCTGCTGGAGGATGTCCAGGTCGCGGGCCAGGGCGTCTTTTATTTGCTTTAGCCCGGGTGCCGCGTCGTGGCGGGGGCGGCCGGGCAGGGCGCGGGCGTGCAGCATGGCGATGACCGGCTTGCTGGTGCCGAACAGGTCGTGGAGCAGGGTGCTCGTCATGGCGTGCGGACCTTGATCACCTCGACGCCGACTCGTTCGATGAGCTCCAGTTCGGTCGTGTCGGCGTTTTGATCAGTGACGATGACCGAGACGTCTTTGATGGGCGCGACCGTGCTCAGGGCCACGTCGCCGAACTTCGAGCCGTCGGCCAGCACCATGATCTGCCGGGTTCGCTCCAGCGCGGCCCGGTTGACCCCGGCCTCGCCGTCGTCCAGGTCGGTGACGCCGAACTTTGCCGATACGCCCGCCGCGCCGATCACCGCGACGTCGGTGTTGTAGCGCTGCACGCACTCCACCGCCGACGGGCCCACGCAGTTGAGCTCGTCCTGGCGGACCAGGCCGCCGACGATGATCACCTGCACCCTTCTGGTGCCCAGCAGGCTGGCCACGACCAGCGACGGCGTGATGACCAGCAGGTCCTCGCGCGGGCGGGTCAGGCGGGCGAACTGCTCGACGGTGGAGCCGACCCCGATGTACATGACCCGGGCGTCGGCGGTCAGCTCCGCGGCTTGCAGGGCGATCTGACGTTTTTCCTCGGCGTGGTGGAGCATCCGGGCGTTCTGGCCGACCTCGAAGGTGCCTGGCGCGCGGACGACCCGGGTGGTGGCGCCGCCGTAGGTGCGGCGCACGAACCCGTCGCGGTCCAGCAGGCGCAGGTCCCGGCGGATGGTCATCTCGGACACACCGAAGTCGCGGGCCAGGCTGCTGACCTCGACCGCCTGGTCAGCCGCGAGCCGCTCCAGGACCTTGATGCGCCGCTCGACCGCAAGCATCCTTGCTGTCCCAACCCTGCCTAAGTGACCACAGTGCCTAAGTGAACATTATGGTGACCGGTTTTGTCCGATGTCTTGACGGTATTAGACGTTTGTGTTCGACTTAATCAGCGCTCAGACGGCCTGTCAAGCTGCGCGTTTATCCGGCCCAGGAGGGTTCATGGCGACAACCGGATCGACCAGCCGACTGTTCGTTCGTAACAGCACCGGACTCGTGCGCACCGCCTCGGCGCTGGACGCCACGATCTTCAACGCGGTCATCTCGGCCCCCATCGGGTCCACCCTGGCCTGGTCGATCTTCTTCACCCTGGTCGCCTTCCCCGGCGCCGATCCCATCGGGGTGCTGGTCATCGCGGGGATCATCAACATCCCGGTGCTGATCATGTTCGCCCTGCTGGGCGCGAGCATGCCGCGGGTGGGCGGGGACTATGTCTGGGTCAGCCGGGTCCTGTCGCCGCCGCTGGCGCTGATCTCCAACCTGTGCATGATCATGGGCGGGCTGCTCGGCGCGGCCTACTTCGCCAAGTTCTTCTCGGTGTTCGCGCTGGGCCCGGCGCTGGTCGCCGGGGGCAGCCTGGCCCACAACAACACGCTGATCAGCTGGGGAACCAACTTCGAGACCAACCACGCCTGGATGATCGGCGCGGCGCTGTTCATGGTCGTGCTGCAGACCGTGATCCTGGCCTTCGGGACCAAGGCCACGTTCCGCTGGCAGAACGGCGCGTTCCTGATCGCCATGGTCGGCATCATCGTGGCCTTCATCGCGCTGGCCGTGGCCAGCCGGAGCGGCTTCGTCGCCAACTTCAACAAGCTGAACCACAGCTTCGGCGGCGGGACCGTGGGCCAGGTCATTAACGGTGCTGCAGCGGCGCACGTGGGGCCGAACCTGGGCAACGTGAGCGCCACCGTGCCCACCTTGTTCTCCATCCAGGGCTTCATGATGTGGAACTTCTGGTCGGTGTACATGTCCGGGGAGCTGAAGAGCGCCTCCAACCGGCGCCGGCAGCTGACCGTGATGAACGGCGCGTTGGTGTTCGATGTTGTTCTGCTGATCATCGGCGTGGCCCTGCTGTTCCACGTGGCCGGCTACAACTTCGTGTACGCGGCCAACGCGGCGCCCAAGGCGTACGGCATCCCGTCCGGCCCGTTCTACCCGTTCCTGGCCGCGCTGTCGGTCAACGTCCCGGTCATCACGGTGATCATCCTGGGCTGCTTCCTGTTCTGGAGCCTGCCCTCGATGATCGCGAACACGTTCATGCCCATCCGGTCGTTCTTCGCCTGGTCCTTCGACCGGCTGATGCCCGAGAAGCTGGCCGACGTCAACGAGCGCACGCGCTCCCCGATCACCGCCATCTTGGTGGTCAACGTGATCATCGCGGGCCTGGTCGTGTGGAGCGTCTACTCCAACGTGTTCCAGCTGGTGCTCGGGCTGATCGTGCTGGCCGGCTGCCTGGCCGTGGTCATCGTGGGCGCGGCCGCCATCGCGCTGCCGCTGCGCCGCCCGGAGCTGTACAAGTCCTCGCCGGCCAACGTGAAGTTCCTCGGCATCCCGGTGCTGTTCATCGTGGCGCCGCTGTCCATCGCCGAGTTCGTGGCCCTGGCCATCGTGTCCACCCAGTTCCCGGCGCTGGTCGAGAACGGCAACACGGCCAACTTCTGGTGGATCCCGGCCTGGTTCGGCGGGCTGATCGCGGGCGGCGCGCTGCTGTACTACATCCCTAAATGGGTCCGGGCCCGGCAGGGCATCAACGTGAGCTTCGTGTACAAAGAACTGCCGCCTGAATAGGGTTTGCCCGTGAGCGCGGTTTTGATCGGCACGGCGGGCTGGACGGACAAGACGCTGATCGCCTCCGGGTGGTACCCGGCTTCGGCGGGCAATCCCGAGCAGCGGCTGCGGTACTACGCGTCGCAGTTTCCGCTGGTCGAGGTGGACGCTACTTACTACGCGCTGCCCGCGGAGCAGACCGCTTCGGCGTGGGCGTCCCGGACGCCTGCCGGGTTCACGTTTAACGTCAAGGCGTTCAGCCTGTTTACGCAGCATCCGACGCCGGTGAAGGCGTTGCCTGCGGATCTGCGTTCTTCGGTGCCTGCGGATAAGCCGCGGGTGTACCTTTCCGGCGTCGACCCGGCCGTCGTGGATCAGGCCTGGGAGCGGTTCCTGGCTGCGCTGGAGCCGTTGCGGTCGGCGGGCAAGCTCGGCGCGATCTTGCTGCAGTTCCCGCCGTGGTTCCCGATCGGCCGGTCACGCAAGGACTACATCCTGGCCTGCGCGTCACGGGTCGCGCCGGACCGGGTGTGCGTGGAGTTCCGGAACAAGACCTGGATGACCCCGGAGAACCAATCGGAAACGCTGGACTTCCTGCGCTCGCATGACCTGCCGTACGTGTGCGTGGACATGCCGCAGGGGTACACCAGCTCGATCCCGCCGGTGCTGGCCGCGACCAGCGACCTGGCGCTGGTCCGGATGCACGGGCACTCGGACAAGTGGGACAGCAAGGACATTCAAGAGCGGTTCGGCTATGAGTACAGCTCGGCGGAACTGGCGTCGTGGGCGCCGAAGATCGAGGAGCTGGCTTCTTCCGCGGCGACCACGCATGTGGTGTTCAACAACTGTTATCGCAACTGGGCGCAGGTCAACGCGCAGGAGCTATCGTCGCTGTTGTTACATGACGATCTGGAGGGCCAGCCGGGGCGGGCAGCCGCGGCGGACCAGGGCGGCGATCTGATGCCAGTCCACGTGATCGGCGACCGCTTCGGCCAGGGCCAGCGGGATCCCGGACCGGACCAGCTGGCGGGCCCGCCAGTCATGAACTCGCCGGTCCTCGCTAGCGATCGCCTCGTGCCATCCCTCGTTCATTTCCCTCTCCGGTGATCGACGCTAAGACTGCGACGTCCTGGGGTCCGGAACTTCTCGACAGCTGCCACATGAAGCGCAGCCGGCGCAGGTGCTGTTCCATCTCGACCGCGGCTCCGTCGGCGTCGCCGGCCCGGATCAGGTCCAGCAGGCGGCGGCGCGAGCTGAGGATGATGCCGTCGGCCGCCGGCCCCACGGTGAGCATCAGGTCGTGGATGGCCCCGACGGCTTGGTTGCGGAGCAGGCCAGGTACGACGGGGTCATTTGCGGGCAGGCCGCGCGGGTGGCCAGCGCGCACCACCGGATCAGTTCGTCGTCCACTCGGTCCTCCTCTGGTTGTCCAGAGCGCTTCGCTTCGTTTCCGGGGCCGGCCGGGCTCCTCTCCCTACCATTTAGGGCCGCCTTGGGCTTTCGCACCCGTAGCTTGCCCGGGCGACATCCCCGGTTATGACCCGGGCCGCGGGCCAGTAGGTGAACCGGGAGGCGCTTTGAGCCGTGCTAATTAGCGACTGAATCGCCCGGGCGCCGGAAACCTTCACCCGCGACCAAGAAGGAGTCCCAGGCGTGAGGCGAGTTTTGCGTGTTTTGCGGTTGTTTCGGGCTTTTCGGGCCAGGCCGTCGTCGTTTGTATCGGGGCGGTGGATGGCGGTCTTGCTCATCACCGGGGCGCTGGCCCTGCTGGTACCGGGCGTGACCTTTGCCACCGCGAGCCAGTCCAGTCCGGCGACGGCGACCGCCGTGACGGACGCGGCTAGCGTGTCCGTGTCCGGGGCCTGCCGAGGCGTCACCCCGGCGGTGATCCCGGCGCTCGGCTTCATCACCAACCCCAGCCGCAGCCAGGCGGGCCACCTGTGGTGGCGGCCGGAGGCGGGCGGCACCTGCGTCGGGACGGTAATCGAATGGGTCCAGTACAACTTCACCGCGACCAAGACCTGGCAGGTGATCGTCTACTCCGCGCAGCACCCGAACGGCCAGGTCGTCGCGCAGCGGACCTTCACCCTGGGCCCGGGCTGGTACTGGTGGAGCTTCGGCGTGCACCAGGTCTTCTCCGGGCTGTCCGCGGTGTGCATCACCGCGTCCGACTCCTTCGGCGTGCCCTGCCTGCACTTCGGCACGTGATCGCGCCGGGCAGGTAGAGATTCGCCGAGCGTTCACGGCTGGCCGTAAGGGACGGCGACGGTCAGTGGCGCTGGCCACGTTCGCGATGATCACCGCGAACGGCGGGATTACCAGCGCCACGGCCGAGACCGCGATCGCCGCGATTCTTGAGTACCGGTCCAGGACTGCCCAGGACAGCACGAACAAGCCGATGCAGACCGTCATGAGCGCTAGATACAGACGCTTGTCCTGGCGGGACGGCTGCGGTCCCGCTGCGTTCCGGTCTTGCCCGTTATCCGCCACCAGCCGTCCGTTCTCTCTCCCGCCAGGATGCCAGGCCTTTGACGGGCAATGCGAGACCTGGGGAGCGCTCATCGTCCCCGAAGGCCACATTCGTCTCATTTCGGTGGTCGATCCGGGCTTCGCGGTTGAGCCCGGGGGACTGTGGTACCCGAAATCAACCACGAAACCCGAATCCACCGCGATAACCGGAGGCTTCCCTACCCCGGAGCAGGGAAGCCTCCGCCCTGCCGCGTGGTCAGGCGCGGACGTGCTCCGCCTAGCCGGGAGGCGGGCCGATGGTGGCGGCCTCGGGGCCGAGCGCCGCCACGTAGACCGGGTGGGCCCGGCGCCAGGTCTCGCCCCAGGCCGGCCGCGGCCTGCTGTCCAGGTCGGCGGCCAGCAGGTCCAGGCACTCGTGCCAGCCCGCCGCGTCCCGGGCGGCCTTGCCCACCTCATCGAAGGTGTCGGTCAGGGTGAGGACCGTCCCCGCGCCGTCCTCGGCCAGTTCGATGCGCAGCAGGTCGGTGCCCCAGGTGAACTCCATGACCGAAGGCGGCTCGAAGACCAGCATCTGGCCGTCGAAGCCGTCCCCGTTGGAGGCCACGAAGCGCAGCGGCGCGCCGGACTGGCGCTCGCCGACGATCTCCTGCGGGTACCAGGCGGCCAGGTGTTCGGGCTCGGTCACGGCCCGCCACACCTTCTCGCGCGGGTGCGCCAGCTTGCGGGTGAAGGTGAGCGTCCAGCGGTCGCCCTGACGGGCCAGGGTGCCGAGATCGGCCTGTTCCATCGGGATTCTCCTCACTCGTCCATGTCGTCGAGGTGGGTTTCCAGCGCGTCGAGCCGGCTGCTCCAGGCGGCCCGGTACGGGGCCAGCCAGTCGTCAATCTCGCGGAGCGGCTCCATCCGGAGCCGGTACCGCCGCCGCTGGCCGTCGGCCCGGACCTCCACCAGGCCGGCCTGGCGCAATATCCGCAGGTGCTTGGACACCCCCGGCTGGCTGATGCCCAGCTGCGACACCAGGTCGCCGACCGTCTGCTCGCCTCCGCGGAGCAGATCGAGGATGTGCCGCCGGTGCGGCTCGACCAGAACCTCGAACATGCCAGGAATATAGCCAGTTAGAAATATAACTGTCAAGGCATGTATGTGAGCGCGGCGTCGGCGGCCGACACTGGGACGGTCGCGGTGCCAGGAGTCGCGGCGTCAGGAGTCGCGGTATGAGGGGACTGGGAGCGGGGCCGGGGCCAGGAGGCGGAGTCAGAGAACTGCGCTAGGAAAGGTCGCGCTGCCGGGCCGGGCCTGGGGCCGCGAGGCGGATTCCGATTGACACACTGTGCACTGCGACGTCGTCGGCCACTCCCGTCACAGGCTGGCGGGCGACCGCAACCGATGAGTGCGGCACCCTGATGGCTCTTCCGGGCGGGCTCCCGCATTTGTCAGCGTCCGTCGTGGCCGCGACGGGCATGATGCCCGGTCTGCCCGGTCTGCCGGTCTGTGCAGCGCCCGTCCGGGGTCTGCCGCGGCAGTTCTGCCCGGGGGTGATGCCTGCGTTCCCCAAAGCCCCACCTGCCCCCATAACATCACTTTCCGGGAGGATCCGGGTTCCCGGGAGTATGTGGTGCATCCGGGTGCACCGGATCCTCCCGCAAGCCTGGATCCTCCCCGAAAATGGTGCCGGTGATCCTGGGCTGAGCCATGTGGCGGCTGCCGCGAGGTTTAGCCGCGCCGGGGGCCGGCCGGCAGTCTCAGTCCCCGGCGGCACCGCCGGCCGGGGACCACAGCGAGTAGGTCTCCTCGATCCTCAGCCGACGGGCCAGATGGCCTGGACTGATGCGGGACTTAGACAACACCGCTCTTACCATCACGATGTACCACTCATACGGTCCCGGCGGGGTCCGTGACGGCAACGGGAGGCTTGGCTGCATCAATCACGGGCCAGCGTAGGCATATTATGGACATAAAGTGACTTTGCGGATGCATAGAGTATTGGACGATGGCGCTAGACGGACTGCGCGGCGAGGGCAACAGCGATACTGGGCCTGAACGGCATCTGCGGCCCCGCGCAGCGGACGCTGAGACCGCTCCGGCAAAAGCGGCACCTGCCGAACCGCGGGGCCGGGAGGAGTACTACCAGACCAATCGAGCGGCAGACGGACAGGCTCAGCTCGATGGCGCCGCCGGGATCACCGAACGCTCGGGCTGGGACGCGATGACCCAAGACGATCGGCCGCCGATGGACGGCTTCCGCGTCAGCCAAGAGCGCAGGACGCACATTCTGGACGGCGATCCGGGGGGCGGCGGCGGACACCGGTCCGGGACGGGCGAACCCGGCAAGACGGAGTTCCCGGCCAGCTGGGATGACCACAAGATCATGGGTCACGTGCTCGATGTGGCCAGGCGTCCCGATTCCCCTCCGGTCGACCAGTTCCGGAATAACCGGTGGGTTTGCACCGGCACGCGCGACCGCGTAGAAGTCTCTGTGGTAGTGCTGCGCAGCGGAGAAGTCTGGACGGCCTGGCCCGAGGAGGGTGGTCCAGGCGTGGTACGCAATCCCCGGAAAGAGACGTCATGACCGAAGACGAGATTATCGAGAAGGCCGAATCGCTCCCCGATCGGTTTGCCGACCGCGTGACCGAGAGCACGCTGTGGAGCATCAAGCGCATGCGGGGCGGCGGTGAGTATGGGGAGATGACGATCGAGTTGGCGGCGGCGCTGGCGGCGAACGGGACGCCGGTGACGGCGGCCGAGCGGGATGAGTTGCTGGGGTTGCTGGAGGCGATGCGGATGCCGACTGATCCCATTGAGCGGCTCAACGTGCGGGGCTGAGATGATGGGCGGGTGGACATCACCCAGCTGATCCTGGACGACCATCACGAGCAACGGCGGTTGTTCGCCATCCTGGAGCAGGTCAGCCGGACCGATACGGACACCTTGTCCGCGGTGTGGGACCGGCTGGCGGCGTTCCTGGAACTGCACGCAGCGGCCGAGGAGAAGATCTTCTACCCGGAGTTGCTGCAGGTAGGGCTGGCCGCGCAGCGGAAGTCCGGGGTCGAGGAAGAAACCCTGGACGCAATCCACGACCACAATGAGATCAGGGACGCGGTCGCGGAGGTGGCGCGGCATCCGGTGGGCAGCGACGGCTGGTACGAAGCGGTGGCCGGGGCCAACCTGGCCAACAGCGACCACATGGCCGAAGAGGAACGCGAGGGCCTGACCGACTTCCGCCGGCTGGCCAGCCTGCAGCGCCGGCACGACCTGGCCGTCGCGTTCGCGCGCTTCGAGGCGCGGAACTACGCGGGTGTCACGCCGCACGACCTAGATCCGGCCGAGTACGTCCAGGAGGCCGAGGCGGGCCTGCCCGCGCGGGCGAGCGGCTCGCTGAGCATCGGGAGCCTGAAGAAGACCTGACGTCAGTCGTGGTCGCAGGTGCGGCGCAGGGTATCGGGGGTCAGGTCGGCCAGGGTGGGGTAGCCGTCCACGGCCATGATCAGGTCGGCCTCGGCCAGGATGCTGCGCAGCACGTGCACGACGCCGTCGGCGCCGCCGATGGCCAGCCCGTAGGCGTAGGGACGGCCGATTCCGACCGCGGTAGCGCCCAGGGCCAGCGCCTTGATCACGTCGGCGCCGGAGCGGACGCCGGAGTCGAACAGCACCGGCAGGCCGTCGGCCGCCTCGACCACGCCGGGTAGGCAGTCCAGGGCAGCCAGCCCGCCGTCGGCCTGGCGTCCGCCGTGGTTGGAACAGTAGATCCCGTCCACCCCGCCGTCCTTGGCCCGGCGCACGTCGTCGGGGTGGCACAGGCCCTTGACCAGCAGCGGCAGCGTGGTCAGCGAGCGCAGCCACGGCAGGTCAGCCCAGGTCAGCGGGTTCCCGAACAGCCCCGCCCAACGTCCGACGGCGGCCCCTGGGTCGCCGCCCGGATCCTGGCCGAGCAGCGTGCGAAATACCGGGTCGGTGGTGTAGTTGGCCAGGCAGTGCCCGCGCAGCTGCGGGAAGTTGCTCATGGCCAGGTCGCGCGGGCGCCAGCCGGTGAGCCAGGTATCCAGGGTGACCACGATGCCCTTGAACCCCGCGGCTTCGGCCCGGGCGACCAGGCTGGCGGCCAGGTCCCGGTCGGTCGGGGTGTAGAGCTGGAAGAAGCCGGGGGTGCCGCCGAACCGGGCGGCCACGTCCTCCATCGGGTCCACGGACAGGGTGGAGGCGATCATCGGTACGCCGGTCCGGGCCGCCGCGGTCGCGGTGGCCAGGTCGCCGTGCCCGTCCTGGGCACACAGGCCCAGCACCCCGATGGGCGCCATGAACAGCGGCGAGGGCAGCCGCATCCCGAACAGCTCGACCGACAGGTCCCGCCGGGTGGCGCCGACGAACATCCGCGGCATCAGCCCCCAGCGGCGGAACGCGCTGACGTTGGCGCGCTGGGTGTGCTCGCCGCCCGCGCCGCCGGCCACGTAGGACAGCACCGACGGCGGCAGCGCCTGGGCGGCCCGGGCCTCCAGTTCGGCGAATGCCATCGGGAACGCGGGCAGTACCCCGCGCAGCCCGCCGCCGTAGATCTCGAGCTGGTAGTCGCCGAACGCCGGTGTGCTCATCGGAACTCCTTTATATCGCTGCCGCAATCGATTGTTCCGCAACCGTTCTGCACCTGGACCGGCACCCGGACTGCTACTAGGACCGGCAACTGTAGCAATACACGATCAGCACTCCGGGGCGGCCAACCTCGGCGGTAGGGAAATTGGGGTGGCAGTCGATGAACAACAGCCGCGTCGCCGTCTCAGCGGAGCTGAGCTTGGGTTTGGTCGGGCCGGAGCACACAGTCGTGCCGCTGATGGCCAGCTTGCACTACACCTGCCAAGATCCGTACGCGGTCCGGATGGCGTTTCACGTCGGTACCGACGAGCCGGTGGAATGGACCCTCGCCCGCGACTTGCTCGCGGCCGCCCTGCACTCTCGCGAGGGTATTGGTGACGTACAAGCCTGGCCGTCAGCGGCGCCGGGGGACGCGCCCGAGACCGGGCTCTTGAACATCTCGATGACCTCGCCGTTCGGCCACGCGCTGTTCGAGGCGGCGGCCGCGGACGTGGCCAGCTTCCTGCGCCGCACGTTCCGGATCGTCCCGGCCGGACAGGAGAGCCTGTTCATCGACTTCGACGCCGAGCTGACCGAGCTGCTCAGCCAGGCGTAACTACCAGGCGGTCCCCGGCGCGGGCACGATCGGGGGCACGATGGCCTCGATCAGGTGCGGGCCCGGTTCGGCGTAGGACCGGCGCAGCTCCCGGTCGAGGTCCTCGGCGGTGGTGACGCGGACGGCGGGCACGCCCAGGCCAGTGCTGATCGCGGCGAAGTCCGGGGTCGGGCCGGACAGGTCCAGCATCCGCGCAGCCCGCTCCCCCGCCTGCCCGGCGGCGGTGCGGGCCAGCTCCATGCGCAAGATGGCGTAGGCGGCGTTGTTGATCAGGACCGTGGTCACGTTGAGCTGCTCGCGGGCCTGGGTCCACAGCGCCTGGATGGTGTACATGGCGCTGCCGTCGGCCTCCAGGCACAGCACCGGCCGGCCCGGGGCGGCCACCGCCGCGCCGGTGGCCACGGGCAGGCCCTGGCCGATCGAGCCGCCGGTCAGGGTGAGCAGGCTATGCCGGGCCGCGCCGGTCAGGGCGCGTGGCAGCGCGAAACCGGAGGTGTTGGCCTCGTCGGCCACGATGGCGTCCGCGGGCAGCGAGGCCGCGACCGCGTTAGCCAGGCTGATCGCGGTCAACGACCCCGGTTCCCAGTCGGGCGGGGCCGCAGAGGTCAGGACCGGTTTGGTCCCGCTGGCAACGAGGTCGGCGAGCAGGTCCAGCGCCGTCTCCACGTCTTGTTCTTGATCAGCCAGAACGGCCACCGAGCACGCGTCCGGGACCAGGTCACTGCGCTGTCCGGGGTAGGCGAAGAACGACACCGGCGAGCGCGCCCCGGCCAGGATCAGGTGCTCGGTGCCGGCCAGCTGATCCTCGGCCTGTTCGGCCAGGTAGGCGAGGCGGTCGACGGCCGGGAAGGCCGGCGCCGCGTTCCATCCGGGCGGGAAACGTCTCGGCCAGCAGCCGGACCCCGGTCGCGGCGCTGATCCGGCTGGCCGCCCGCAGGCCGCGCTCGGACAGGGCCCGCCCGCCGAGCAACAGCATCGCCCGCGGTGACAGCAGGCCGGCCACGGCCATCACATGAGCGCCGTCGCCCATGGTCGACGGCTGAAGTTGAGGTCCGGCCGGTGCCGGGGCGAGAGTGGGTGCGGGGGCGAGGGAGCCGCCGTCGGACCAGGAGACGTCGGCGGGGAGGATCAGGGTGGCGATCTGGCCGCGGCGGGCGGCGGTTAGGGCGCGCATGGCGTCGTGGGCCAGGCCGCGGGTGGTGCCGCTGGTGTGCACCCAGCCCGATACGGTGCGGGCCAGGGCCTCGATGTCGGACTGCAGGGGGGCGTCGTAGCGGACGTGACCGGTGGCGTGGGCGCCGACGATGACCAGGACCGGGGTGCGGGCCCGGCGGGCGTTGTGCAGGTTGGCCAGGCCGTTGGCCAGGCCCGGGCCCAGGTGCAGCAGGACCGCGGCGGGCTGGCCAGTGATCCGGGCGTAACCGTCGGCGGCGCCGGTGGCCACGCCTTCGAACAGGGCCAGCACCCCGCGCATCTCGGGCACCGAGTCCAGGGCCGCGACGAAGTGCATTTCCGACGTGCCGGGGTTCATGAAGCACGTGTCCACGCCGGCCCCGGTCAGGCTGGCGATCAGCGCCTGCGCACCGGTCATCGGGCTGAATGTACTCCGGTCATCAGGGCGGCCAGATCGTCCGGGTGCAGGAACGAGGGGGGCGGCGGCGGCCCCCAGGCGAACAGGCCGCGGGCGCCCTCCAGGTCTTCGGGCGTCCACAGCTGGTCGTCGATGATGCAGTCCATGTCCGAGTAGTACTCGGAGAAGTTGCCCGCCGGGTCCTTCAGGTACCAGAAGAAGTTCGAGCCCGCGTAGTGCCGCCCCAGACCCCACACGTGCCGCTCGGGACGGCCCTCGAGCATGGCGCACGCGCCGCGGCCCACGTCGTCCACGTCGTCGACCTGCCATGAGGTGTGATGCAGGAAGCTCACCGGCGCGGCCAGCACCAGCACGTTGTGGTGGTCGGTCGAGCAGCGCATGAACGCGCCCACGCCCTTGATCCGGTCGCTGATCTTGAAGCCGAGGCCTTCGGTGAAGAACGACATGGTGGCCTCGAAGTCGGTGCTGCCCAGCACGGCGTGCCCGAGCTTGCGCGGGCGCACCCGGTCCGGGCGGGTGAACCCCGGCGCCCGGCGGCCCTGGCGCTCGAACCGGCCGGGGCCGTTGTAGGCGGTGGCCGGCACCGGGTCCTGCCGGGTGCGCGGGACCACGTCCAGGCCGACCCGGACGCCGGTGACCGGCTCGGTGGCGGTCACGCTGCCTTCTGCCGGCTGGGGCGTGATGCCGAGGCGGGCGAGGCGGGCCGCGGCGCGGGCCAGGTCGTCAGCGTCGTCCACGCCGACCCGCAACTCGATCAGCCGCCGGCTGGGCGCGGACACCAGCCGCAGCTGGCGGCCGGCGTCCCGGGTGCTGAACCACCCGCCGTCGTGCGGCGTCAGGCCGAAGTCGGCGTAGTAGGCCGCGGTCTCCTCCGGGTTGGGCACGCCGATGGTGACCGACAGCAGGCCGTGCAGGCTCATGGTTCCTCCTGGTCCTCACGGTAACGTGTGGGCGTGAACGTGGACAGTGCGGAACTGGCGGACGTGATCCGGCGGCTGCGGCGCGCGCAGGGGCAGATCGGCGGGGTGATCCGGATGATCGAGGAGGGCCAGGACTGCGCGGACGTGGTGACCCAGCTGGCCGCGGCGGGCCGGGCCCTGGACCGGGCCGGATTCAAGATCATCGCCAGCGGGCTGTGCCAGTGCATGCTCGACGAGCAGGCGGCCCCCGAACAGGCAGACCGGGAGCAGGCCGCCGCTGAGCGCGCCCGCCTGGAGAAGCTGTTCCTGTCGCTGGCCTGAGCCAGGGCCCGGCTCCGGCCCGGGAAAAGGGGGGAGGGGCCAGGGGCGCGCACCACGGCCCGTTCGGAATGAATAGGGGTTTTATCGCGCTGATGAAAACAGACCCGGGGAATTTTCGCGGGGCGAGCGTTGTAGATACCCCCACGGGTATCTGCGACATGGGAGGCGCGTGATGGCGACGGTCGAGCTTACGGCCGAAAACTTCAACTCGACGGTGAGCGGCGACGGCCTGGTGCTGGTCGACTTCTGGGCGGCCTGGTGCGGGCCGTGCCGGATGTTCGGGCCGATCTTCGAGAAGGCGTCCGAGGCACATCCGGACGCGGTGTTCGGCAAGGTGGACACGGAGGCGCAGCCCGAGGTGGCGGCGGCGTTCGAGATCAGGTCCATCCCGACGCTGATGATCGTCCGGGACGGCATCGTGCTGTTCTCGCAGCCCGGCGCGCTGCCCGAGCAGGCGCTGGAGCAGCTGATCACCAAGGCCGAGGAGCTGGACATGGACGAGGTCCGGGCCCAGCTCGAGACGACCGCCAAGGCTTAACTGGTTTGGGGATCCGGCGCGGCGCGTCGATGATGGCTGGCATGCCCATCGACATGTTCATCGAGCCGGAGCAAGATCCGCGGACCGAGGCGCCCACCACGGGCTCGGAGCGGGACACGCTGGCCGGGTTCATCGGCTGGCACCGGGGCACGCTGGAGCTGAAGTGCTCGGGGCTGGACGCCGAGGCCCTGGCCCGGCGGCCGATCGGGCCGTCATCGATGTCGCTGCTGGGGCTGGTGCGGCATATGGCGGATGTGGAGCGCTCCTGGTTCCGGCGGTGCATGGCCGGGCTGGACGCGCCGCCGCGGTTCTACTCGCGCGAGGACCCGGACGGGGAGTGGGACAACGTCCGGCCGGACCCGGCACTGGTGGCCGAGGCCTGGCAGGCCTGGCGGGAGGAGATCGCGTTCGCCGACGAGTTCATGGCCGCGGCGCCCGACCTGGAGCTGATCGGGAAGCGGGAAGACAAATGGCGCGGGCCGATGTCGCTGCGCTGGGTCATGACCCACATGATCGACGAGTACGCGCGGCACAACGGCCACGCTGACCTGCTGCGCGAGCTGATCGACGGCGCGGTCGGCCAGTTACTCCTATTAGCTGAGCACCCGGCGGCGGAAGTTGTGCAGGCCGATGGCCAGGAAGATGGCCGCGAAGGCCACCACCACCGGGTAGATCACGTACAGCTGCAGGTGCGGCGCGGTGGTGAACGCAGCGCGCATGCCCTCGTTGACGTAGATCAGCGGGTTGATCAGCACGATGGTCTGCAGCCAGTGCCAGCCGCCCACCGTGACCGGGGCCAGCTTGGTCCACGAGTAGTAGGTGCCGCCCAGGAAGGTGATGGGCAAGATGATGAAGCCGAACATCAGCCCGATGTTGCGCGGCTCGAAGCTGGTGCCGAGCAGCAGGCCCAGTCCGGCCATGGCGATGCAGGCCAGCGGGACGAAGGTGACGATCAGCCACCAGTGCAGGGTCAGGTGAGCCTGCACGCCGGGCGCGTGCACCACCGAGGCGATGGGCAGCACGATGATCGCGGACAGCACGCCCTGGGCCGCGCCCGAGAGCACCTTGGCCATCGCGACCAGCCAGATCGGGCAGGGCGCCTGCACCCGGTCCTCGATCTCCCGGGTGAAGCCGAACTCCTGGGCCATGGCCAGCGCGATGGACTGCACGCCCTGGAACATGACCGAGATGCCGACCACGCCGGGAACCAGGACGGTGGCGAAGGCCGACTGCTGAGCCGAGCCGTGGCCGCCGATGCCCTGGCCGATCTTGGGGAACACGTACAGGAACACGAAGCACAGCAGGAACGGCTGAATGAGCGTGCGCAGCACGAACTCCCAGATGTGCTTGCGCAGCACGACCACGTCACGCAGCAGCAAGGCGCCCAGCGCGGTCCAGCTGGCCGCGGCGACCGAGCGGGTGGGGCCGCCGCCGATTTTGGTTTTTGTTGGTTGCGTGATCGCCGCCATCAGTCGCGGAGGTCCTTTCCGGTCAGGCTGATGAACACGGTTTCCAGGGTGGGCTCAGCGATGGACACGTCCAGCAGGTCGAAGCCCTCGCGTTCGGCGGCTAGGACGATGCGGGGCACCAGGCGGTCCGCGCCCTGCATGTGCAGCTCGATCTTGTCCTCGGTGGTCCGGGTCCGGGCCACGCCCTCGACGTCGTTGCTGAGCAGCTCGGCCAGGCGGGCGGGGTCGCCGGTGGTGCGGACGGTGACGATGGTGTCGGCGCCGATGCTCTGCTTGAGGGCCTTGGGGGTGTCCAGGGCCAGGATCTTGCCGTGGTCCATGATCGCCACCCGCTGGCAGAGCCGGTCGGCTTCCTCCATGTAGTGCGTGGTGAGCAGGATGGTCTGACCCTGGCCGTGCAGCTCACCGAGCAGATCCCAAAGCGCCAGCCGGCTCTGCGGGTCCAGCCCGGCGGTGGGCTCGTCGAGAAACAGCACGCTGGGCCGGTGGAAGATGGCCCGGGCCACCATGAGGCGCTGGGCCATGCCGCCGGACAGGGCGTACACCGAGGCTTTGGCCCACCGGCTGAGCTGGAACTGCTCGAGGAGCTCGGTGGCCGTGCTCTTGGAGGCTTTGGCGCCCATGCCGAACAGGCGGCCGTGAAAGTACAGGTTCTCCCAGACGGTGAGCTGGCGGTCCAGGGTGTTCTGCTGGGAGACGATGCCGCTGAGCTGCTTGGCCAGCGCGGGGTGGGCCGCGACGTCGACGCCGGCGATGAAGGCGCGGCCTCCCGTGGGGACCACGCGCGTGGTGAGCATGCCGGCCGTGGTGGTTTTGCCCGCGCCGTTCGGGCCGAGCAGGCCGAAGATCTCGCCCGTCTTGACGTCCAGGTTGAGCTTGTCCACCGCGGCGAAGTCGGTGCCCGGGTAGACCTTGGTCAGGTCCTCGGTATGGATGACGGCGTCTCGGATCGCTCATGGTGCTTCCAGCCTAGGGCCCCGGTCCGCCCGCCCCGAACTTCACCGGCATCACCGCCTGGCTGAACACCCCGGGCGGCAAGCCGCTGTCGCTGAGCGCGCTGCGCGGCAAGGTGGTGCTGGTCGACTTCTGGACCTACTCGTGCATCAACTGCCAGCGGTCGCTCCCCCACGTCGAAGGCTGGTACTCCGAGTACGCCAAGGACGGCTTCGTGGTGGTGGGCGTGCACACCCCGGAGTTCGCCTTCGAGCGCGTCGTCTCCAACGTGCGGGCCCAGGCCGCGGTGCTCGGGGTGCGGTACCCGGTCGCCGTCGACGACAACTACGCCACCTGGAACGCCTACAGCAATCAGTACTGGCCGGCCGACTACCTGAGCCCGGAAACCTGCATCGGCTATGACGAGCTCCAGTATCTCGACCCGCCTGAGGTGGCCAAGGACACGCCAGCGGTCTACCGGTTCCCCGCGTCACTTCCGCTCGGCGCGCTGGGGCTCGCCGGAACCTGGACCGACCATGCGCAGGAAGCCACCGCCGGCACCGGAGCCGAGCTGGAACTCGGCTTCCTGGCCCAGGACGTCTATCTCGTGCTCGGCGGTACCGGGACGCTCGACGTCTCGGTCAACGGCCACCATACGCAGACCATCGAGGTCAGCGGGGTTCCCCGGCTCTACACCCTCTATCAGGCGGCCTCGGCCGCGAAAGGAACCTTGCTGTTGCACGCTTCCCCGGGCGTGCAGGCCTACGACTTCACCTTCGGCTGACCGTCCCGGCGAGCGGCTTTTACCGGTGGGCGCCAACCAGGTCGGCGTGGATCCGGGCGGCGGGGGCGGGGGTGCCGGCCTCGTCGGAGAACGGGCCGTAGGGGGTGCCGTAGACCGGGGTGCCGGGTTCCTGGTGCCAGCTGTCGGCCAGCGATCCGGCGTCCACCGCGTCGTAGCCGATGGCGTCCAGGAACGCGGTGACCGCGGCCTTGGCCGCGGCGTGGTCGCCGGCGATGGGCAGAGCGGTACGGTCTTCGGCGCCGTGCGGGCGGGCCAGCGAGGCCAGGTGCTTGAAGAAGATGTTGTTGAACACCTTGACCACCTGGGCATCGGGCAGATCACGCTGCAACAGGCCGGTGCTGGTCAGGGCGCCGGTGTCGAGTTCTTCGATATGCCCGTCGCGCTGGGGGTAGTAGTTGCCGGTGTCCATGACCGGCTGCCCGGCCAGCAGCTTGACCGGGAGGTCGCCGAACGCCTTGACCGGGACGCTGACCAGGACCAGGTCACCCGCCTCGGCGGCCTGGGCGGCGGTGCCGGCGCTGGCTAGCGGGCCGAGCTCGGCCGCGAGGTCGGCCAGGGTCTCCGGGCCGCGGGAATTGCTCACTACGATGTGGTAGCCGGCCGCGACGGCCAGCCGGGCCACGGTGCCGCCGATCATGCCGCTGCCGATGATGCCTACGGTTGTCATGACCGCGCCAACCCCGGATCCCGCGCCGGCATTCCGGCCGCGGTATCCGGGGGCGGTGCGTGCGTTATTCGGGGGCGACCAGCTCGCCGAGGGACTCGCCGATGGCCTCGAGCTCGGCGGCCGCGGTGAGGTGCACCGTCGGCTCGCTGCTGACTCCGGGACGCGGGCGCAGGGTCAGGTAGCTGACCACGACGCCCGCCGCCATCAGGGCGATGGTGACCAGCAGGCCGGTGTGGTAGCCGTCCAGGAAGGCGTGCACCGGGCTGGCGCCGGCCCGCAGCGAGGCGGCCTGGCGGGTGCGCAGCTCCGCCCCGATGACCGTGATGCCGAGCAAGCCGGCGACCTCCCGCGAGGCGTTGATCAGCGCGGAGGCGATGACAGGTGCAGGCTGCGCTGGATGGTCGGGATGGCCACGTTGACGATGTTGTTGTCTATGTAAGTCTCAGTGTCAAGGTGATAGGATGCTCAGCATGAAACCCATCGCAGAGCGCCTAAACCTGGTCCTTGCAGGGCGATTGTCTCAGAGGACGGCTGGTCAGACTGGACTCGACACGCAGGATGAAGACGCGCGAGCTATGGCCGTCAGGAACGGTCACACGATCGTTGCCGCACCTGCCGACCACATTTCAGGTCGCGTGTCACCGTTTGACCGTCCGAAGCTTGGACCGTGGCTTACCGATCCTGCCTTGGTAGCGACACATGACGGCATTCTCGCGAGCAAGATTGACCGTCTTACCCGTCACCGTGATTGGGACGTTCGGCCGTGGGCTGAGCAGAACGGTAAAAAGATCGTTATTGCGCAACCCGAATTGATCTGGCCACCTGAACCGGGAGACCTAGCTACCCCTATCATCTGGGATAATCTAGTCAACATCGCGGTTAGCGAGTGGGAGAATGCCAGCATGCGGTACCGCCGCATGCATAAGGCGCTACTAGATCAAGCGTTCTTTGTCGGGAAACCGCCGTACGGTTACGAGATCGTGAAGGTAACCGATACCGAACACAAGACGCTGAAGCCTCACCCGGTTAACGCCGCAGTCGTGCGAACCATATTCGAGTTGTATCTCACCGAAGAATGGTCCGTGCGACGTATCGCAGAATGGCTTAACGAAAAGGGCGTTCCCGAACCGCAACCGGCGAAAGAGGGAATGACAAGAAAGCATGCAGGCTGGAATGATCAGGCTGTGAGGCGAATCCTGCGTAAGCCTTCGGCTATCGGCCGTATCATGCGGTTGGGTAAGACGGTTCTGCGTGTTGACCCGCTCGTGCAGGTAGACGACTATCAGCGCGTTCAAGTCATCATGGATAAGCGCGGCACTCGCAACGTCGTATCTCAGGAAACAGCGATTATGACAGGAATGCTGTTCTGCGAACACGGTAGCCCTATGTACCGTCTCCAGGGCAGGAAGGTACCGAGCAACCCTAGCGGATTGTATTACTACTGCAAGGGTTGCCCGAAGGGTCAGCGGACGCTAGTCGCGCTGGATTACATAGACTCGGCCGTCAACGAATCCATAATGTCTATCGGAGACGAGCCGCATTTCGAGATCACTATTATCCCTGGCGACGATCACACCTACGAGATAGACGAGGTAAAGCAGGAGATCAGTCTTCTCGATCCTGAACACGACGATTATGACACGGAGCTAGCGAGGCTGCGTGAGAAGTTGAGGGAACTTCGAGCGCTGCCGTCTAAGCCTGCGAAGCTTGACTATAAGCCTTCTGGCCGCACTATCGGTGCGGTCTGGCAGTCGCTAGAAGATGCCGCGGACAAGCGCCGTTTCCTGATGAAGGAAATTGACGCTAAGTTCCATGTGGGCCGTGAGGCTGAGGGCAACACGTTCGTTTACGCCGAGACAAGCCAATACGGACTAATAAGGAGTAACGTGATCGGCAACCTTCCCAGCTGACAACCCGCCGACATGACAAGACCCGCCAGCATGACGGCTGGCGGGTCGGCCAGGCTCATGGCCCCCAGCGCCCACCAGCGCCCCTGGAGTCCAGCTGCCCGGGATCCGCTGAGACGGTACTCGCTGACACAGCGACGTTCCTTTCCCTCTGAAGGCTCATGTACGTCATACATGTATGACATACTTATACGTCGTACATGTACGTTGTAAGGACGGCCCGTACGGTGTACAGTTGTCAAGTGATGGACGAGAAATTGGAGCCAGACGGCGAGCGGGCGCGGCTCAGTAAGCGCGCCGTGGTCGAGCGCGCGCTCAAGCTCGCCGACGCCGACGGGCTGGACGCGCTGACCATCCGCAAGCTCGCCCAGGACCTGGGCGTTACCCCGATGGCGCTGTACTGGCACTTCCGCAGCAAGGACGACCTGCTCGAGGGCATGGCCGAGCAGATCTGGGGCGAGATCGAGGTGAACGTCGACCCCGCGCTGCCGTGGTGGGTTCAGCTGCAGGGCGGCCTGGAGTCCCTGCTCCGGGTGCTACGCGCCCACCCGTCCGCGCCCCAGTTGGTGCTTGAGCACGAGAAGCGGAACGAGGCGGCGCTGCGCGCCACCGAAGCGGCCCTGGAGATCTTGGCCAGTGCGGGCTTCGACCCCGACCATGCCGCCGAGATCGCCCGGAGCACGCTGTGGACCGGGATCACGCTGGTCATGAGCGAGACCGGCTACAAGCCGGAACTCTCGGACGACGAGCGCGCCGAGTTCCAGCGGCGCAACCAGATCGAGCTGGCCATGCTGCCCGCCGCCCGCTACCCGCAGCTGGTGAGGTGCGCCGCGCCGATGGCCAACTGCGACCCGGACTTTCACTACCGGCTCGGGGTGGAACTGTTCATCGCCGGGGTCCGGGCCATGGCCGCTGCCGCTACAGACGATGCTGGTAGCGGATGAACCCGGTGAACCGGGCCACCTTGTCGTAGAGCAGCCGGGCGGTGGCGTTGTTCTCCTGGGTATGCCAGTAGTAGCTGACCGCGCCACGATCCCGGGCCGCCTGAGCAACCCCCTCGATCAGCGCCCGGGCCGCGCCGCGGCCGCGCATCTCCTCCGCGACGAACAGGTCCTGCAGGTAACAGGCGTCGCCACCCCAGAACGTGGGGTGGAAGAAGTAGTGCGCGATGCCGATCAGGCGTCCGTCCAGGCGGGCGCCGAGACCGTGTAGTTCGGTCCCGTGGCGGAGCCGGCGCCAGGTTGCCTCGTAGGCCTCATCCGGGATCCAGTCCCGGTAGAACGCCTTGTAGCCACGGGCCAGGCCTTCCCAGGCGTCGCGGTCACCGGCGGCTAGCGGTCCGACCTCGATCATGGCTTCCTTCACCCGGCCAGCCTGGCACACGGCTCGGCCGGCCGCAGGCCAGGCTGGCCGAGCCGGGGATCAGAACTGGGTGCGGGTGGTCTTGGTCGCCTCGCGCATGAAGCTCAGCACCGACTCCTGCTCGGGCGTGATCCGGTGCCCGGCGGCCGGAGAGATCCCGTCGACGTGGGCAATGAGCGGGATGTCGGTCTCGCCGTCCTGCGACACCCGGGCCATGGCCCACCGGGCGAAGATCCGGTTGGTTACCGCGCGGGTCTCGAGCAGCGTGACATGGTCGTGACGCTTATCGTCGCCTATTTTGCGTACAATTCCCGCACTAGGGGCTCGTCGCCCTCCAGGCCTTGCGCGAACCAGTCGCCCGAAACGAGCAATGCGCCGGTGATGTGCTGGCCCTTGTTGTTCGGCCGCGCCTGGCTGAATATCTTGCCCAGCGTGACTTTCCGATCCGGCTCCGGAATTGTGCTACGGCTGCGGTAGATGAGACGGAAGACCCGGTCAGGGCTGCTGGCCTGCACTTCGTTGTCCATTGCTGCGCCTTCGCCGTCACGCATGTGCCACAGGCGGGCGCAAGGACCCATTTAACCCGCCATTGGTTGACTACAGGAGCTATAACCCGCTGTGA
Organism: uncultured Actinomycetes bacterium; assembly: GCA_963787645.1. Taxonomy (GTDB): domain Bacteria; phylum Actinomycetota; class Actinomycetes; order Streptosporangiales; family Streptosporangiaceae; genus Palsa-504. The sequence continues at coordinate 80,007 of CAWBDS010000003.1, forward strand.
CACATGCTCGATCAGATCCGATCTGTTTCCTATGGTGGTGTTTGCCTTTGGCCGCGCCGTCTCAACTTAAGATAGTTTCCGCAGATAGGATTCGCGGCTATAGACTGGCCAATGACACCATCGAGCTGGGCAGCTCGGTGATGATGATCTGCATGGCGACCGCGGTGCTACGTGACATAACGGTGTCGCGTCGCAACCGAAACGCCATCCAACCCGGAAGAGCCAGTAGGCCGCCGCAACCACAGGTTGGGCTGAGGTGGGCGGAGCGTGGCGTGTGACGCGAGGGGCTGGCGGGGAGCTGGGGCGGCGGTCGCTACAGGGAACTGGTGCGGTGGTTGCCAGGGGAACCTCAAGCGGGGTCCGCGGTCGGGAGGGTTATCTCGAACTCCACCGCGACCTCGTCCTTGAGCTTGAGCGCGCCGAAGAAGCCGACGTAGGGCTTGATCCCCAGGGCGGTCTGGACCACGGTGGCCGAACCCCGGTACCGGCCCGGGCCCGGCTCGGAGATCTGCAGCCGGACCGGCTCGCTCTGGCCGTTGAGGGTGAACGTGCCCTCGACCGCGCCGCCGCTGGCGCCGAACTTGACTACCTTGGTCGACGTGAAGCTGGCCGGGCCGGTGCCCAGGATGTTGGCCATCTGCTTCTTGATGTCAGCGCGGTCGCGGTCGGTGAGCGCCTTGGCGCCGCCGCTGCCCTCCCGGACCTCCAGCGAGCCCAGGTCGAACTCGGCCTTGACCGTCGCCGCGGTGACGTCGTCACCGGGCACCTCGACCTGTGCTGACCAGCGGGTGATCTCGATGGTCAGGTCGTGGCCCGCCCTGGCGGCGATGCCTTGCCGGCCGGTCTTCAGCACCACGCGCCCGTTGTCCGGTCCGAGCCGGTAGTTACCTGTCGTAGCAGCCACGGGCCCGACTGTACGCCCCTGCCTAGGGCAGTGTCTTTAGGGGAGGGGGAAGTCGCCGAACAGCTCGCGGATCCGGCGCAGGTCGCGCAGGCGCGGCTCGGTGGTGCCGCCGACCCAGCGGCTGACCGTCTTGACCGAGACGCCGAGCTGGCGGGCGGCCACCTCCATGGTCATTCCCTCGCGGCGCAGCGCGGCGGCCATCCAGTCGGCGAAGGCGGTCTCGTCACCTTCGGGCGGCGGCGCGCCCAGCCCGTCGTGGGCGCCCGGGCCGGCCCCCTGAGACCGCAGCAGCGAGGCCAGCGCGTCCAGGCCCGCGGGCGTGCCGATCTGGGCGCCGGAGCGCAGCACGTCGACCTCGACGTGGTCGGGGAAGATACGGAAGGACACGTTGATCGCACCGGTCTCGCCGGCCGCCTCGAGCAGGGCCTGGGCAACCGTGTCGCCCACCTCGCGGTTGTCGTCCTCGGACAGAGGTGACTGCTGCAGGCAGCGGCGGACGAAATCGCGGATGTCAGGTATGGACGACGGGCGCGCGGGGAACGTCTGGGACAGGACAACAACCGGTACGACCTCAACCTTGTCGCTGAGCAGGTCGGCTGGCTTGTCCATCGCCACCCCTCACGTTGCCGATCACGGTGAAGCGCCCCGGGGCCGTCTGTCACCGGGGTATGACACTGAGGGTACGTGGAATATGTCTATCTAGACGAGTCAGACGGGATAGACATATGTGTCCATGAGGCCGACTCTTCTGTCTCGACCGACCTTGTGATCTCAACGGCGCGGGAATAGGCTGCTGTCACCGGTGATGGCGCCGTTGCCGTGCGCCGGCTATTTGTGAGCATGTGATGAGCGGTCAGCGTGCCGACGCATCTCGTCGGCGAGCAACTGGGCCACGACGAGAATGGTCTCGCGTGACTCAGCGATACCGCATGACCCCGGTTTCGCCGCGCGCCCCCGCTGCCAGGGGCCGGGCCGACGGCGCCGGGCCGCACCGTGTACCAGCGCGATCCGGGCTTCCGCACGAGACCGTCCGGCCTGGTTTGCGCGCTCGCGCCGGAGCGTTCAGCCCGCGCGTGACCTTAACCAGGGCGCCCGCGGACGCGGGCCTCCTACCGAAGGGGTGGCCGCTATGACTCAGGCCGCGGAGCCGGTTCTGCATATTCTCTGGATGAACGGGGGCCTGTCCTGCGACGGGGACTCGGTGGCGCTTACCGCCGCCACCCAGCCGAGCATTGAGGAGATCGTGCTGGGGGCCCTGCCCGGACTGCCCAAGGTGGCCGTGCACTGGCCGCTGATCGACTTCGAGTGCGGCCCCGAGCAGGGCGCCGACAGTTTCATCGAGTGGTGGCACAAGGCCGACCGGGGCGAGCTTGACCCGTTCGTCCTGGTCGTCGAGGGATCCATCCCGAACGAGGCGATCAAGCCCGAGGGCTACTGGTGCGGCTTCGGCAACAACCCCGAGACCGGCCAGCCGATGACCACCAGCGAATGGCTCGACCGGCTGGCCCCCAAGGCCACCGGCATCCTGGCCGTCGGAACGTGCGCCACCTACGGCGGCATCCACGCCATGGCGGGCAACCCGACCGGCGCCATGGGCGTGCCGGACTACCTGGGCTGGGACTGGAAGTCCAAGGCCGGCCTGCCGATCGTGTGCGTGCCGGGCTGCCCGATCCACCCGGACAACCTGTCCGAGACGATCCTGTACCTGCTCTACCAGGTGGCCGGCCAGGCCCCGATGATCCCGCTGGACGAGGCGCTACGGCCCAAGTGGCTGTTCGACGCGACCGTGCACCAGGGCTGCGACCGGGCCGGGTACTACGAGGAAGGGGAGTTCGCCACCGAGTACGGCTCCCCCGCGTGCCTGGTCAAGCTGGGCTGCTGGGGTCCCGTGGTCAAGTGCAACGTGCCCAAGCGCGGCTGGATCAACGGCGTGGGCGGCTGCCCGAACGTGGGCGGCATCTGCATCGCCTGCACCATGCCCGGGTTCCCGGACAAGTTCATGCCGTTCATGGACAAGCCGCCGGGCGCCACGGTCTCCACGACCGCCAGCGGCATGTACGGCACGGTTATCCGCAGCCTTCGCACCTTCACCGCCAAGACGGCGGACAAGGAACCGAAGTGGCGCGTGAAGGGCTCTGAACTCCGCACCGGCTACCAGAAGACGTGGTGACAATACGATGACCGCAACCGAATACGGGCAGTCCGCCGGGTCCGACGAGGCGCCCGAACTGACCGAGATGACCTGGGACCCGATCACCCGGATCGTCGGCAGCCTCGGCATCTACACCAAGATCGACTTCAAGGCCAAGCGGGTCGCGGAGTGCCACAGCACCTCCTCGATCTTCCGCGGCTACAGCATCTTCATGAAGGGCAAGGACCCGCGGGACGCGCACTTCATCACCAGCCGGATCTGCGGGATCTGCGGTGACAACCACGCCACCTGCTCGGTCTACACCCAGAACATGGCCTACGGGGTCCGCCCGCCGCACCTGGGCGAGTGGATCATCAACCTGGGCGAGGCCGCGGAGTACATGTTCGACCACAACATCTTCCAGGAGAACCTGGTCGGGGTGGACTTCTGCGAGAAGATGGTGGCCGAGACCAACCCCGGCGTGCTGGAGATGGCCAACAACACCCAGGCCCCGCACGCGGGCGACCACGGCTACCGCACCATCGGCGACATCATGCGCTCGCTGAACCCGCTCGAGGGCGAGTTCTACCGCGAGGCGCTGCAGGTGTCGCGGTCGACGCGGGAGATGTTCTGCCTGATGGAAGGGCGCCACGTACACCCGTCCACGCTGTACCCGGGCGGCGTCGGCACGGTGGCCACGGTGCAGCTGTTCACCGACTACCTGACCCGGCTGATGCGCTACGTGGAGTTCATGAAGCGGGTCGTGCCGATGCACGACGACCTGTTCGACTTCTTCTACGAGGCGCTGCCCGGGTACGAGGAAGTCGGCCGGCGCCGGGTCCTGCTGGGCTGCTGGGGCAGCCTGAACGACCCCGAGTACTGCGACTTCACCTACCGGAACATGGAGTCCTGGGGCCGGAAGATGTTCGTCTCCCCCGGCGTGGTGGTCGACGGGCAGCTAGTCACCAACAGCCTGGTCGACATCAACCTGGGCATCCGGATCCTGCTCGGTCACTCGTACTACGAGGACTGGGAGGACAAGGAGATGTTCGTCACCCACGACGAGCTGGGCAATCCGGTCGACCGGCGGCACCCGTGGAACCAGCACACGATCCCGCGGCCGGCCAAGCGCGACTTCGACGACAAGTACAGCTGGACCATGTCGCCGCGCTGGTTCGACGGCCAGGACTACCTGCCGCTGGACACCGGCGGCGGCCCGATCGCCCGGCTGTGGGCCACCGCGCTCGGCGGCCTGGTCGACAACGGGTACGTGCAGTCCACCGGGCACAGCGTCAAGATCAACCTGCCGCGGACGGTATCCAAGCCCGAGACCACCTTCGAGTGGAAGATCCCGCACGACAAGCAGGGCCAGCCGCTGTCCAACGCGATCGAGCGGGACCGGGCCCGGACCTACTTCCAGGCCTACGCCGCGGCGAGCGCGGTGTACTTCGTCGAGCAGGCGCTGGCCGAGATCCGCGCCGGGCGGACCAAGACCTGGGAATCGTTCAACGTGCCGGATAACGCGTTCAGCTGCGGTTTCACCGAGGCGGTGCGGGGCGTGCTGTCGCACCACATGGTGATCAGGGACGGGAAGATCGCGAACTACCACCCGTACCCGCCCACGCCGTGGAACGGCAGCGTCCGGGACACCTACGGGACGCCCGGGCCGTACGAGGACGCGGTGCAGAACACCCCGATCTTCGAGGAGAACTCGCCGGACAACTTCAAGGGCATCGACATCATGCGCGCCGTGCGCAGTTTCGACCCGTGCCTGCCGTGCGGCGTGCACATGTACCTCGGCGGCGGCAAGGTGCTCAAGACGGCCCACTCGCCCACGGGTGTGACCCTGGCCATGTAGGCCCGTCAGGCACCACGGTCCCGCTCGCCTCCGGTTCCCGGGGCGAGCGGGACGCTCAACCACAGGGAGGGCTGGATGGCCGCGGGTCATAATGCGCAAAAGGCTGGCGAACGGGTGGAGGCGCTGCTCGCCGAGCTGGGGTCGCAGGCCGGGCCGCAGGTCGCGGCGACCGCGGAAGAGCTGGTGACCTGCCTGGTCGAGCTGTACGGCGCCGGGCTGGCCGAGATGGTCCGGATCGTCGGCGCGGACGCGGACGCGGGCCAGCGGCTGATGGCCAAGCTGGCCAGCGATCCGCTGGTCGAGAGCCTGCTGCTGCTGCACGACCTGCACCCGATGCCGGTCGCGGACCGGGTGCAGCGGGCCATCGACCGGGTCATGCCGCAGCTCGGCTCGCACGCGGGAGCGGCGGAGTTCGCCGGCCTGGACCAGACCGGGGTGATCCGTATCCGCCTGGAGCTCACCGACCACGGCCGCCAGGCCCACGCCGCAGCCGTGCAGGAGGCGCTCGAGCAGGCCGTGACGGACGCCGCGCCGGAAGCGTCCGGCGTCGGCTTCAACGTGGTCAGCGCGGCCGCCGAACTTCCCCTGCTGCAGATCACCCGGCGCCCGGCGGCGGCCCGGTGAAAGCCGGTCCCGCTGGCCTGCGGCGTTTCGTCAAGCGGCCACCCGGCCCGCCGGCTGGGCTGCCGCCGGCCATCTCCGAAGTGCTGGCCGCCCGGGCGGCGGCCCGATCGGACCGGGACGCGGCCGACGGCACCGAGCGGTGCGAGATGTGCCGCGAAGTGCTCAGCGAACGGCACGGGCACGTGGTCGACCTGGAGCAGCGATCGTTGTCGTGTACCTGCCGCGCGTGCTATCTCCTGTTCACCCATGAGGGGGCGGCCGGCGGCCGGTACCGGGCCGTGCCGGAGCACGTCTACCACGACCCGGGCCGGCCGCTGGCCGACGCGGACTGGAGCGAACTGCAGATCCCGGTCGGGATGGCGTTCTTCTTCCGCAACTCGGCGCTGGATCGCGTGGTGGCCGGCTACCCGGGTCCCGGCGGGGCGGTCGAGTGTGAGCTGGACCTGGCCGCCTGGGACCGGCTGGCCGCCGCCTATCCGCTGCTCGGCGCGCTGGCCCCGGACGTGGAGGCCATCTTCGTCAACTGCCGTAAGGACGCCGAGAACGAGGTCTTCCTGATCCCCGTCGACGAGTGCTACTCGCTGGTCGGCGAGTTGCGGATGAAGTGGCAGGGGTTCGACGGCGGCGCCGAGGCCCGGGCGGCGCTGGCCGCGTTCCTGGACGGGCTGCGGCGGCGCGCGGCGCGGCTGGAAGGCAGCGACCTGATGGCCGGGCGGGGGTACTGACATGGCCGACCTCATCTTCGGCTGCACCGGCGTGACCGCGGAGCGATACGCGGCCACCCCGACGCTGACCTTCGCGCTGACCATCACCGAACGATCGGGTGTGCGCATCCACGCCATCGCGTTGCGCTGCCAGATACGCATCGAACCGCACCGGCGGCGGTACTCCGCGGCCGAGGCCGAGCGGTTGCACGACCTGTTCGGCGACCCGTCGCGCTGGGCCGAGACGGTCAAGCCGATCCAGCTCGCCACGATCACCACCATGGTGCCCACCTTCACCGCGGTGACCGAGACCGAGCTGACCGTACCGGTCACCTACGACCTGGAAGTGACCTCGGCCCGGTACCTGCACGGGCTGGACGACGGCACGATCCCGCTGCTCCTGCTGTTCAGCGGGACGGTGTTCGTGGCCAACGGCGACGGCTTCTCGGTCGAGCTGGTGCCGTGGAGCGCCGAAGCCACCTACCGGATGCCGGTGAGCGTGTGGCGGGAGCTGGTCGACGTCCACTTCCCCAACAGCGCGTGGCTGCGCTGCAGCCGGGAGACGCTGGACGCGCTGTCCGCGTTCAAGGCCAAGCACGCCCTGCCCACCTGGGACGCCACCCTCGGCGCCCTGCTAGCTGCGAGTGGGCTGGCCGCGGCCGGCGAGACCGAGGACCCGGCGGAGGCGAAGCTCCGTGAATGACATGGGCGTGAACCTGGACGCGGTGCGCCGCATCGCCGACGCCGTGCTGTACGAGGGCTACATCCTGTACCCGTACCGGGCGTCGAGCCAGAAGAACCACAGCCGCTGGCAGTTCGGCGTGGTCATGGCGCCCGGCTACACCGCGGTAGACCCCTCGGAGAGCAGCGTCACCCAGGCCGAGTGGGTCCTGGAGCATTCCGGGCCGCCCGAGGTAGGCATCATCCTGCGGTTCTTGCAGGTGCAGCGGCGCAGCACCGAGGGCGCCGAGTCCGGCGCGCAGACGTGGGACGAGGCGACCGAACGCGAGGTCGAGTTCACCGTCGGCCCTGGCGAGCTGCTCGGTTCCGGCCTGGTCAGGGAGTTCTCGGTGCCCGGAGGGGAAGATCGCGAAGCGGTGCCCGGCACCGGGACTGCGGTCCGGCGCCGGGAACCCCTGGCCGGCACCGTGTCCGTGCGCACCACGGCGGTGCCCGGCCCGTGGCGGGCGGTCCGGCTGCAGATCCGGGTGGAGAACCGGAGCCCGGCCGATCCGGCACCGACGGTCCGGGACCAGGCACTGCCGACCGCGCTGGTCGCCGCCCACGTGATCGCCACCGTCTCCGGCGGTTCGTTCGTGTCCATGACCGATCCGCCGGAGTGGGCCAAGCCGGCCGTGGGCGACTGCGAGAACACCGGTGTCTGGCCGGTGCTGGCCGACCCCGACGGCGGCCGGCAGGTCATGCTGGCCTCGCCGATCATCCTGTACGACCACCCGGAACTGGCCCCGGAGAGCCCCGGCGAGCTGTACGACGGCACGGAGATCGACGAGATCCTCACCCTGCGCACGCTGGCGCTGTCCGATGAGGAGAAGCTCGAGGCCCGGGCCACCGACCCGCGCGCGGCCGCGCTGATCGACCGGGTCGAGTCGATGGACGGACCGGCCATGGAACGGCTGCACGGCACCATCCGTTCGTTCGGCCCAAAAAATCCGGTGCAGACGCAGACGTTCGATGCGGCGCCCGCCGACTACGATCCGGCCGTGCCCTGGTGGGATCCGGAGGCCGACGCGTCGGTGTCCCCCGATACCGACTCGGTGCAGATCGGCGGGCAGCGGGTGGCCCGCGGCAGCCTGGTCCGGCTGCGGCCCGGCGCGCGGCGGGCCGACGCCCAGGACATGTTCCTGATCGGGCGGATCGCCGAGGTCCAGGCCGTGCTGCTGGACATCGAGGACCGGCCGTACCTGGCCGTGTCGTTGACCGACCATCCCGACCCGGACCTGAGCGTGGCGCACGGGCGGTTCCTGTACTTCATGTCCGACGAGGTCGAGCCCTGGGAGACCGCATGAGCCGACGGATCCTGGTGGCGGGCGTGGGCAACGTGTTCCTGCGCGACGACGCCTTCGGCGTGGAGGTGGTCAAGCTGCTGGCCGAGCGCCCGCAGCCGCCCGGCGTGCAGATCAAGGACTACGGGATCCGCGGCGTCCACCTGGTCTACGAGCTGCTCGACGGGTACGACCTGTTCGTGCTGATCGACGCGGCGCCGCGGGGCGAGGTACCGGGCACGGTCAGCGTGCTGGAGGTCGAGCTGCCCAGTCCCGACGCGCAGCCGATCATCGACGCGCACAGCCTGACCCCGGACGCCATCTTCGGGCTGCTGTCCTCGCTGGGCGGGCACCCGGGGCGGAACCTGGTGGTGGCCTGCGAGCCGGCCGTGGTCGACGAGGGCATGGGGCTGACCGACCCGGTCCGCGAGGCGCTGCCGCACGCGGTACGGGCCGTGGAGGAGATCCTGGCCCAGGCGCTGGCGACGGACGTGGGGGAAGCAGCGGACGAGCGGGAGTGCATGGCGGAATTAACAGATCCGGATAAACCGACCCAGGAAGGAGGTGCTCAGGATGCTGAGCAGGCTGATCAAGGCGGCGGTCATCGCGGCGGTGCTGGCCCTGGTGGTCGATTCACTGCCTGACATCAAGCGGTACCTCGAAATTCGTGAGATGTAACCCGCGAGCGCCAGGAAGGACGTGAGGGCGTGGAAGCTGTAATCGGTTTCGCGGTCGGTTACTACATCGGCACCCGCCAGGGGCGCAAGGGTCTGCAGGACGCGATCGAATCGGCTCAGGCGATCATGGCGTCCCCGGAAACCCGGCGCTTCCTGAGCGAGGCGATCAGCACCTTCGAGAACGTGGCCGGGCCGGTCATGGAACGCGCGGGCCGGCGGTCCAGCGGTAACCGGGCCGCGCTCATCGGTACCGTCATGGACGAGCTCATCGAGCGGCGGGCCCGCCGCGCGGCGTGACCACCACCATCCAGGAGAACACGGACACGGTATGCACGAATTCGGCTTGTGTGAAGGCGTGGTTGACGCAGTGCGCCAGCGTGCCGGCGGTCGCCAGGTAGCGGGGGTCCGGGTCCGGTTCGGGGTCCGGCACGCTGTCGACGAGGAATCCCTGGCCCAGGCGTTCAGCATGATGGCCGAAGGAACCGAGGCGGCCGGCGCCGCCGTCGAGCTCGTGACGGTGCCGGCCACCATCGACTGCCCGGACTGCGGGCACTCCGGCGAGACCACCGACCTGCTGGCCACCTGCCCGCGCTGCGCGAGTACCAACGCCCGGATCAGCGGCGGCGACGAGATGGTCCTGGAGTCGGTCACGTACGCGGCGCCCCCGGTGGCCGCCGACCAGGGATAGCTAGCTGCCGGTGCACTGCGGGCTGGCCTGCACCAGGCGGACACTCCACCCGTCGAAGCTGCCGTGCGGGAACAGCGCGCCGATCTGCAGGCCGGCGCCGGACGGCAGCGCCGCGGGGTGGATGACCATGACGTCCTGCCCGGCGGCGGGTGCCGTCACCACGCTGCTTAGCCGTTGCTGCCGCTGGCCCTGGGTGCCGCCGCCTGGGTAGCCCTGGCAGGCCGGGTTCGGCTGGCCGCCGAAGGTCACGCTGGCCGGGACGCCGTCGGCGCGGAGCGTGCGCTGCAGCCCGGCCGGGTCGCGCAGTTCGCGGATGGTGACCTGGATGCTGCCGTCGGGCTGCCGGGCGACGGTCCAGGCCGCCAGCTGGGCGCTGGCGGGGTGGCTGGCGGGCAGCGCCGCGCTGACCGCCACCGCCGCCGCCGCCGCGGCCGCGCCCAGCGCCGCGGCCACGACCGGGGCGCGGCGCCGGGTCCGCACCGCGCGGCCGCGGCGCACGATCCGCTCCACCTCAGTGGCCGAATGAACATCGGTGAATGAGTCTCGCACCGCCGTGATCAGCTCGTTGTCGTTCATGACTGGTTCTCCTGCTCTGTGATGGGGACAAGGTCATCGCGCAGCGCGCCCAGGGCGCGCGACAGATGAGCCTTGACCGTGCTGGGCGTGACGCCGAGCACCTCCGCGGTGTGGTCGGTGTCCAGGTCGAGGAACACCCGCAGGGCCACGACCTGCCGTTGCCGGGCAGGCAGCCGCAGCAAGGCGGCCATGACCCGGGGATCGAAGGCCCGGTCGCTGGCCCCGTAAGCGCCGGGCAGATCCGCGAACGTGGCCAGGTCCGGGACCGCCACCTCCCGGCGGCGGCGCCGCCACCGGGAGATGTTCTCGTTCAGCGCGGTGCGGACCACCCACGCCGCGGGCGCCGGATGCTTGCTGACCTTGCGCCACGATGCGCAAGCCCGGGCGAAAGCCTCATCAACTAGATCCTGTGCCGCGTCCCGGTCGCCGACACTGACGAGCACCGCACGGAGGCACTTATCCCGGGCTTCACGATAGAAGTCCGTGAAGTCCAGACCGTGGGATCCCATGCCCTATCAACGCACGACCGCCTCCCGGGGACTACATGGGGCGTCGCCGGGTGGATGGCTCGGATGGCTCGGATGGCTCGGATGGCTCGCCTCGGGCGAGCCCGCCAACGACGTCGTTGTGGCACCGATGTCGTTGGGTGCGCGTCGTTGCGGCAACGACGTCGTTACCACCGCGGGAGCGTGCGGGACGGCGGCCGGGAGGGAGGGAGGAAGGAAGGAAGGAAGGAAGGAAGGAAGGAAGGAAGGAAGGAAGGAAGGAAGAGCCCAAGGTTGGTGCGCGGAAGCGTATACAAAATGGCGTTCGGGGGAACGGTTCTTGGTATGCGGGCGGCTGGGACGGTGACCGCGCGGCGCATGGCGGGAGTGGCCGCCGTGACCGTGCTGGCGCTGGTGGCGACGGGGTGCTCGGGCGGCCCCGGGACCAGCCGGGCCAGCGCCGCCGCCCATACCGGAGCCGGGACCAGCGGGGCCGGGACCAGGTCCGGATCCGGGTCGGGGGCCGCGCAGGCGGCGCCGCGGGTGAGCATCACGCCGGGGAACGGGGCCAAGGCGGCGGACCCGTCGGCGGGGATTACCGTGACCGCGACCGGGGGCACGCTGACTCATGTCAGCGTGCAGACCTCGGCGGACGCGGTAACGGGCAGCCTGAGCCAGGGCGGGACGGTGTGGCGCAGCCAGTGGGCGCTGGGCGTCTCACAGGCCTACACGGTGACGGCCACGGCGTCCGGGAAGGGCGGCACGGTGACCGCGACCAGCGCGTTCCGCACGCTGACGCCCGGCCAGACGTTCAGCACCGAGATCGTGGAGGGCTATCACCAGAGCTACGGCGTGGGGATGCCGATCATCTTGTACTTCAGCCAGCGGATCACCGACAAGGCCGCCGTCGAGCGGGCCCTGCAGGTCACCACGTCCGTGCCGGTGGTCGGCTCCTGGTACTGGGACGATCCCTGCAACATGGCTCCGACCTGCGTTTACTTCCGGCCCCGGGATTACTGGCCGAGCGGGACCACGATCAGCTTCACTGGGCACCTGGACGGCGTGCAGGGCGCGCCGGGGGTGTACGGCGCGCACACGCTGACCCAGACCTTCGGCATCGGCGCGTCGCTGGTCGCGGTCGCGAATACCCGGACCCACCGCACGCAGATCTACTACAACGGCAAGCTGCGCTACAACTGGCCGATTAGCTCGGGGCGGCCGGGCGACGACACGCCCGACGGGAGCTACCTGACCATCGAGAAGGCCAACCCGGTGCAGATGACCGGGCCAGGCTACAGCCTGTCGGTGCCCTGGTCGGTGCGGTTCACCTTCAGCGGGGACTACTACCACGACGCGTACTGGTCGGTGGGCGAGCAGGGCTTCGAGAACGTCAGCCACGGCTGCGTCAACCTGGCCCCGGCCGACGCCGAGACCTACTACAACCTGGCCGTGCCCGGTGACCCGATCACGGTAATGGGCAGCCCGAAGGGGGGCACCTGGGGCAACGGCTGGACCCAGTGGTTCCTGACCTGGTCGCAGTACCTGCAGGGCAGCGCGCTGCACCAGGCCGTGCAGGCCGGGGCGGACGGCAGCACGTTCGTCGACCCGTCGACGCTGGCGGCCTCAACCGCGAGCGCGCCCCTGCAGACCTCGCCGGCCGGCAACGCGACCGCGAGGTAGCCGGTCACGAACCCGCCGCCGGACCGTCCGCTTCAGGCTGGGCTCTTCCAGTCCGGGTCGGCGGCCAGTTGCTCAGCGATCCGGTCGTGGAAGCTCTTGCGCTGCAGGGCCGCCTCGATGTCGGTCACGACCCGGCTGACCGGGTACGGGATCTCGGCCTCGATCTCGGCCACCGCCGCCTCGGTGGCCCGCCACTCCGCCGCGAGCTGGCCGGCGATCCGGCGGGCCTTGGCCGTCAGGGTGATCTTCCTGGTCCGGGCGTCGGCACCGGGAGTGGTCCGGACCAGGCCGGCGGCGCGCATGGCGGCGACCTTCTGGCTGGTGGCCGAGTGAGTCTTCTGCACTGATTCGGCCAGCTCGCTGATCGTCATCGGCCCGCGCGCGTGCAGCCGGAGCAGTTCCATGACCATGCTCGGCGTGAGCCCGGTGATCTGCGCCTCGGCGTAGATCCGGGCGATGTCGGCGTCCATCGCGGCCAGCAGCAGCCGCAGCGGCCGCCACGTGCCCCCCTGCACGGTCGGGTCGGCCGGCCGGTCTGCGGTCACGAGGTGATTGTAACAGAGCTTATGGAATAGTTATGACAGTACTTATATAAGCACTGTTACACTGATAGCGGCAGGGCGTGCAGAGTTTGGGATGAGCAGCCGTGGGACGGTGGCTGGCCGAGATTAGGTCGGGTGAGTGACGGTGGGACGGTGGCTGGCCGACGTCAGGCCGCTGCGGGAGTCGGCGGCGTTCCGGCGGCTGTGGGTCGGGTCAACGCTGTCGGCGGTGGGCGGCGCGCTGACCAACTTCGCGGTGCCGCTGCAGGTGTACGACCTCACCCGGTCGCCGTTCGCGGTCGGCGCCATCGGGCTGGCGCAGGTGGTGCCGACGGTCACGATCGGGCTGCTGGGCGGGGCCATCGCCGACGCCGTCGACCGGCGCAAGCTCGTGCTGGCGGCCAGTTGCGGCAGCGCCGCCGTGTCGGCCGGGCTCGCCGCGCAGGCCTTCGCCGGGCTGCGCTCGGTGTGGCTGCTGTACGCGCTGGTGGCCGTGTCGGCCTCGTTCAGCGCGGTCAACGCGCCGGTCCGGCGGACCCTCATCCCCAGCCTGCTCCCGGCCGACCAGCTCACCGCGGGGCTGGCGCTGCAGCGGCTGACCTTCCAGATCACGCTGACCGCGGGACCGGCGCTGGCCGGGCTGATCACCGCAGCACCAGGCCTGGGCCTGCGGGCCTGCTATCTCGTCGACGCGGCCAGCTTTGCCTGCTCGCTGTACGGCGTGGCCCGGCTGCCGGCGCTGTCACCCCCAGCACTGGCGCGGACCGGGGGCGCCGCCCGGCCGGGACCCCGCGCGGTCGCCGCGGGCGTCCGGTACATCGGGCGCAGTCACGTGCTGCTGGGCGCGTTCCTGGCCGACCTGAACGCCACCGTCTTCGGGCTGCCGGTCGCGCTGTTCCCGGCCATCAACGCCGAACGATACGGCGCCGATCCGCGCACCCTGGGCCTGTTCACCACCGCGATCGGGGTCGGAGGCCTGGTCAGCGGGGTGCTGTCCGGTCCGGTCGGGCGGATCGAGCGGCAGGGCCGGGTCATGCTGGTCGCGGTCGCCATCTGGGGGGCCGCCTTCGCGGGCTTTGCGATCGCCGGCCCGCTATGGCTGACCCTGGTCATGCTGGCCGTGGCGGGTGCGGCGGACGTGTTCACGGTGGTGTTCCGCGGCGCCATCGTTCAGCAGACCACGCCCGACGAGTTCCGCGGCCGGGTCACCGCGGCCGACTACGTAGTCGGGGTAAGCGGCGGCTCGCTGGGCAACCTGGAGGCCGGGGCGCTCGGCTCGCTGACCTCACCGGCGGTCAGCGCGCTGGCCGGCGGCCTGATCACGGTCGCGGGCGCGGTGGTCATCGGCGTGGCCCTGCCCGCCTTCACCAGGTACCGGCGCCAGCCCCGGGCCGCGGCCGCGTCGCACGGCACCGGGCCGCCGGCGCCCGCGGCAGGCTAAGGCCCGGCTCCGTTCACATGGACTGCACGGGGGTTCGGCCGACAACTTGCTGTCCGTGCAGATCGTCACCGCGGACGGGCAGATCCGCACCGCGTCACAGACGATGAACCCGGAGCTGTTCTGGGATATCCGCGGCGGCGGCAACTTCGGCGTGGTCACCTCGTTCGAGTTCCGGCTGCACCCGCTGGGGCCGCAGATGCTGGCCGGCCTACTGCTGTACCCCGCGCCGATGGCCGGCCCGGTGCTGCGGAACTTCCGGGAGGTCATGGCGGTCGGACGGGGGCTGGGCGCGCGGGTTCCGGGCGCGGCCGGATCGTTACTGACCGGTAGCGGCCGGGGTGACCACGAACTGGCGCAGATACAGGTCGCGGAAGGTGACCGGGCCGCGGGGGCCGGGGACGGCGTCGATGTTGATGCCGGTCTCGGGGACAGAGAACAGCTTGAACCCGTCGAGCAGGCGGGTGGTCGCGTTCCAGAACGCGCCGGTCCCGGCGTAGGCGCCGAGGAACTCCGCGGCGGCGGCCTCGTCCGCGGTGACGATCGCGGCGGCCAGGCCCGAGGTCTCGTCGTTGGCGATCAGCGCGGCGGCGTACGCGCCGTCGGCGGGGGCGATGGTGACGGTGGCCTCGTGGCCGGCGTCCAGGGACCACTCGTGGCCGAGCGGGTGCGCGTGCGGCGGCAGCGACGCGGCGATGCCGAGCCGGTCCAGCACCTCGGTAATAGGCGGCAGCAGTGAGTCCCAGCGGGACGGGTGGACCAGCAGCAGGTTGAGCCGGTTGCACACGCCGAGCCGGTCCAGGCTGGCCTCGATCAGCTGAACGGCGAGCGAGGCGTCGGCGGCTTCGTCCAGGTACAGCACCGCGCCGCCGTCGGCGTGGGCCATGGTCCGCACGCCGTGCCGGGCCGCTTCGGCGGCCAGCGACCGGGTGCTGTCGCCGCTGCCGCGCAGGATGACCAGCGGGATCAGGCCGGGCTGGCTGACCAGGGCCCGGGCCGCGTCCTGGCCGGGCACGCGGACCAGCTGGATCATGGCCGGGTCGAGCCCGGCCTGGGTCAGGGCGGGCGCGATGACCTGGTTGGCCAGCGCGATGGCCGAGCGGATGGCGGCCGACCCGGTGCGCAGCACGCCCGCGTTGCGCGACTTGACGAACTGGGAGGCGATGTCGACCACGACGTTCGGCCTAGCCTCGAAGTTGGCCCCGATCACGCCGACCGGCCGGCGGAACTCCGCCAGCCGCAGGCCGCCGGGCAGGTCCCGGATGGGCCGCCGGGACGGTTCGGCCGGGACGTCGGCCAGGGCCCGGAGCTGGCTGGCCATGGCGGCCAGCCGCGCGTCATCCAGCCGCAGCCGGTCCAGCAGCGCGTCCTGGAGGCCGTCGGCCCGGCCCGCGGCCAGGTCCGCGGCATTCGCCTCGAGCACCGCGGCAGCAGCCGCGCCCAGCCGGTCCGCGATGGCCCGCAGCGCGTCGTCCAGCTGCCCGTCCGGGAGGCCGGCCAGCGCCGGCACCGTCGCGCGCGCGGCCCGGGCCGCCTCCCCTACCGCCTTGTGCACGTCCACGGGGGTAAGGCTACCCATCCGCGGAAGGGGCGGAGGGGCGCCGGACCCAGGTCATGGTCCGGGGGGCGGGCTGGATCGGGACCTGCAGGGGCGTGGCCTCCAGGGCGCAGTGGGAGCAGGGGCGTGTGGCCGGCTCGGCGCTGGTGGCCGGCTCTTTGGTACGCGCTGGGTTGCGGATGGTCAGCAGGGCCAGCAGGCCGCCGGCGGCGCAGAACACCGCGGAGATCACCGCCGACACCCGGAAGCCGTGGGCCAGCGCGGCCGGGTGCAGGTAGCTCTGCCCGTTGATGCCGGCCAGCGCGGGCAGCACGGCCACCGCGATCAAGCCCGCGGCCCGGGCCACGTCGTTGTTGACCGCCGAGGCCACGCCCGCGTGGTCGGCCGGCGCGGCGGACAGGGCGGTGGCGGTCAGCGGCGCGACCATGATCGACACCCCCAGCCCGAACACCAGGACCGCGGGCAGCACCTCGGAAAAGTAGTTGCCCCCGCCGCCGACCCGGGTGAACAGCAGGAACGAGGCCGCGATGACCACCGGGCCGGCCGACATCTGCAGCCGGGGCCCGATCCGGGCGGCCAGCGCGCCGGACCGCGACGACAAGAGCAGCATGATGAACGTGACCGGCAGCAGCGACGAGCCGGCCGCGATCGGGCTGTACCCGCTGACCACCTGCAGCACGGTGGGGACCAGGAACAGCAGCCCGCCCAGCGCCGCGTAGACCACGAACGTCACCGCGTTGGCCGCGGAGAACTGCCGGGACCGGAACACCCCGAGCGGCAGCATCGGCTGCGGCTCCTTGTCCTCCACCCAGATGAACACCCCGAGCAGCCCCAGCCCCACGGCCAGCGGCACCAGCACCTGCACCGATCCCCAGCCGTACGAGGACGCCTCGATCAGCCCGTAGGTGATCCCGGCCAGCGCGCCGCTGATGCTCGCCGCGCCCCGGATGTCCAGCCGCGGCGTAGGGCCCGGCGCCTTGGTCTCGGGCACGTGCCGGGCCGAGATGGCCAGCACCAGCACGGCCAGCGGCAGGTTGATGAAGAACACCAGCCGCCAGGACACCGCGCCGATCAGCCATCCGCCCAGAAACGGGCCGATCGCGGTGGCCAGGCCGCCCAGGCCCGACCAGGCCCCGATGGCCGCGGCCCGGTCGTCCTGGGCGAACGAGGCCTGCAAGATGGCCAGGCTGCCCGGGGTCAGCAGCGCGCCGCCGACGCCCTGCAGGGCCCGCGCCGCGATCAGCACCTGCACGCTCGGGGCCACCCCGCACAGCAGCGAGGCCAGCGCGAACCACGTGGTGCCGATCATGAACATCTTGCGCCGGCCGTAGCTGTCGCCCAGCGTGCCGCCCAGCAGCAGCAGCCCGGCCAGGGTCAGCGTGTACGCGTCGACCACCCACTGGACGCTGGTCACGCCGGTATGGAAGTTCCGCCCGATGGCGGGCAGCGCGATGCCGACCACGGTCGCGTCCAGCGCGGCGATGCCCGAGCCGAGCACGGTGGCGGCCACCACCCAGCGGCCCCGCGCGCTCTTCATCCGCAGCGCGGTTTCCGGCTGGCTGGCTGGGGTCTGGGTCACGGCGGCGGGCACCACGTTTCGTTCGGCATAAATTCAAGATCTAAATTAGTCCGAACGGACCGGGGTGGCACCTTCCTCAACCACCTGCGGCGCTGCGGGCGGCGGCGCGGTCCGGGACTTCGGGCCTGAGCCGGGGCGGGTGGCCAGCACCGAGCCGCCCAGGATGAGCACGAACGAGACGCCGATCGCGGCGGTCAGGTGCTCGCCCAGGACCAGGACGCCGAGCGCGACGGCCACCGCCGGGTTGACGTAGGTGATCACCGTGGCCCGGGCCGGGCCGACCTCGGCGATGAGCCGGAAGAAGACCAGGAACGCGGCCGCGGTGCAGATCACGCCCAGGCCCGCCAAGGCCAGCAGGACCTGCGCCGACGGCACGTGCTTAGGCCAGGTGAGCGCGGCGAACGGGGCGTAGAGGACGGCGGCGGCCCCCAGGCAGACCGTGTTGACCGCGACCGGCGGCAGGTGGGACAGCTTGCGGTTGGCGATCAGCGGGCCGATCGCGTAGCCCAGCGCGGTGCCCAGCACCTCCAGGACCGGGATCGTGCCGCCCCGGCCCGCGCCCGGCCCGGCCAGCACGGCCACGCCGGCCAGCCCGATGGCCAGCCCGATCCAGCGGACCGCGGTGGTCAGCCGGTCACCGGAGCGGGTCAGCCAGGCCAGCAGCGCGCTGAAGATCGGCACCGCCGCGACCAGCAGGCCGCTGGTCGAGCTGGGCAGGTGCTTCTCGGCGTTGGACAGCAGCGCGAACGGCCCGACGATCTCGAACGCGGTGAACGCGGCCAGCCAGCGGAAGTTCCCCTTGAGCGCGCGCAGGTGCCCGCCGCGGATGGCCGCCGGGGCCAGCAGCAGCGAGCCGAGCGCCACCCGCGTGCAGACCAGCACCGGCACCGAAACCCCGCCGTCCGCCACCTTGATCAGCAGGTAGGGGATGCCCCAGATCACGCCCATCGCGGCGAACAGCAACCATCCGCGTCTGCTCACCCAGTCAGCATAAATGCCTCATAGGCACAGGCCGAGCGAGCCCACGTTGACGCACAGGCTGCTCTTGCTGGCGGTCGGGGTCGGGGCGGCTTGGAGGTGGTCGCGGACGCGTCCGGGGCGGCCGCGGTGGACGACGAGGAGGCCGGCGCGGTGGTCGGGTCCGCGCCCGGGGTGGGCGTGGGCGCGGCGCCGCCGGTCAGCGTGGTACCGCCGTTGGAACCCTGGGTTCCGCTGGTGCTGCCGCCGCCGCCCGGGTTAGCGGCGTTGCCGCCGGACCCGCCGGATCCGGCCTGGCCGCCGCCTGGGTTACCGCCCTGGTTGCCGGAGCCCGGCTGGCCGGGGAGCTGGCCGGTCGAGCCGGCCTGGTCCGGCTGGTTGCCCCGGCCCGCGGCGATCGGGCGGGCGCTGCTGCCCGCTCCCATGCTCACCGTCGCGGCCGCGCCGCCCGGCCCGGACAGCGCCTGCGCCGGAACCCGGGGCGAGTGGATGACCTGGATGGAGACCGCGGACAGGGCCAGGAAGGCGATCGCCCCGCCGGAGACCACCATGACCGGCACGGTGCTGCCCGCCGGGTGCGACCGGAACACGGCCCCGCCCCGGCCGAGCGAGGTCCTGATCCGGTCGGCCAGCAGGGCCAGCGCCAGCTGCGGGGCGGGCAGCCGCGGGCCGTAGCCCCGGCGGGCCGAGATCTTGAGCCGGCGCAGCGCGGCGCGGCGCTGCGCTTCACTCAGGCCGGAGAGCAGGAAGACGGTGGTGGTGCGGCCATGCCGTTCGGCCGCGGCGTGCAAACCCGGCGACAGCTCATTCGGATCGCGATAACGGATCTTAATCACGGCGAAACCCAATTAACATATGTCATGTGCACTACCTAAGAAAGGACTGAAATGGCAAGTGCACGCCCCCCCACTGAGGCGTTGGCAATCCGTACTATAGCCCAGCGGATTGCGACCTTGGTGCGAAACAACGTGGCTTGCCCGGTTCGATGGCCATTTCTTGACCGACATTTCCGGCAAATCGGTCGGATGACGCGGGGCGAGGCGGCGGCTAGGCTGCTCGCGTGATATCTGCGCAGGCCGCGGCGGCAGTCGGGGGCCGGACCGGACGTACCGGGGCGTTCGGGGGATTCCGGACTCGCTGGGCCCTGCTGCTGTCACTGGCGGGCGGGCTGGCCACCTACGCCTCGTCCCCGCCGCTGGACGTGTGGCCGCTGGCGTTTCTCGGGCCAGGGCTGCTGGTGATCGCGCTGACCGGACGGCGGTTCCGTTCCTCGTTCGGGTGCGGGCTGGTGTTCGGGGTGGCCCTGTTCGTGCCGCTGCTGTCCTGGCTGATCAACGTGGCCTGGTACGGGTGGGCCGCGCTGGCCGGGGCCGAGGCGCTGATCTTCGCTCTGCTCTGTGTGGGCCAGCGGGTGCTGCTCGAGCTGCCGGGCTGGCCCGCGCTGGTGGCGGCGTGGTGGGTGGCGGCCGAGGCGCTGCGGGACCGGTGGCCGTTCGCGTTTCCCTGGGGGCGGCTGGCCATGAGCCAGTCGGTGGCCCCGGACGTGCGCTGGGTGGCGGTGGGCGGCGCGCCGCTGCTGAGCTTCCTGGTCGCGCTGACCAGCGCGATGGCGGCCCGGTACGTGCTGAGCGGGCTCGCTGCGCGGTCGTGGAGATCGTTGGGGTCTTGGGGGTCTTCGGGGTCTTCGGGGTCTCGGGGGTCTTCGGGGTCTTTGGGGGCCGGCCTGGCCGTGGCGGTGACGGCGGGCCTGGTGTTCGCGGGCGGGCTGCTGCCGGTCGACCCGGTGGGTGGCGCGCCGGCGGCCACGGTGGCCGCCATCCAGGGCAACGTGCCGCGGGCCCGGAACCTGCCGCAGCAGCTCAACGACACCGAGGTGACCCAGAACCACGTCGCGGCCACGGACCAGCTGGCGGGTCTGGTGAAATCGGGGCGGCTGCCCGCGCCGGACGTGGTGATCTGGCCGGAGAACTCCACCAACCTGGACCCGCGCGAGTACCCGTCCATCCACGCCGAGCTGGCCGGAGTGGCAGGCCGGATCGGCAAGCCGATCCTGGTCGGCGAGGTGCTGCAGAACCCCGAGCGCAACGTCGGCCAGCTGTGGGTGCCGGGCGTCGGCCCGACCGCGATCTACGTCAAGCGCCAGCTGGTCCCGTTCGGGGAGTACATCCCGTTCCGCGCGCTGATCTCCAGCTTCAGCTCGCTGCCCGCGCTGCAGCCGACCGACTTCACCCCCGGACACGATCCGGTCGTGTTCCGGGTCGGCGCGATCCGGCTCGGCGACGTGATCTGCTACGAAGTGGGCTTCGACAACCTGGTGCGCTCCGAGGTCAACGCGGGGGCGAACCTGATCGCGCTGCAGTCCAACGACGCAGACTTCGAGATCGACGGACAGCTGGGCGAGACCGAGCAGCAGACCGCCATGGCCCGGATCCGGGCCGTCGAGAGCGACCGCACGGTGGTGTACGCCTCGACCACCGGGGAGAGCACGATCATCGCGCCGTCCGGGGCGATCATCGAGCATAGCGGGGTGTGGCGGCAGGCCATCCTGGACGCGCGGGTGCCGCTGGTTTCGTACCGGACGCTGGCCGACCGGATCGGCGCGTGGCCGGAGTACGTGCTCGTGCTGGCCACCGTGCTGGCATTCGGATTCGGCGTGGTCACCCTGCGACGTCGGCGCAACCAGCAGGACGTTTCCGGCGTCTAGGGCGGGTAGGCGCACGTAGTATGCGTACCGGGCACGCATCCTGACCGTTCCCGGCCTTCTAGGGAGGGATAACCGTGCGTGGCAGAGCGCGGATCTATGCCAGCCTCGTCGCGGCATTCGCTATCGGCCTGCTCACGGTGGCCTGCAGCAGCAGCCACCCGCAGAGCCCGGCCCAGGCTTCGGCGTCCGCGTCGGCCGCCCGGGCCGCGGCGTCGGCCTCGGCATCGGCGCACGCCGCGATGCTGGCCCGCGAGCTGAAGATCACGCCGGCCAACGGCAGCCACGGGGTCAACCCCTCGGCCGGGATCACCGTCACCGCGACCAAGGGCAAGGTGACCAACGTCACCGTGACGCCTGCTTCGGGCGGCGGCGGGGCGGTCTCCGGCACGCTGGCCGACGGCGGCCGGGTCTGGCACAGCACCTGGGCGCTGGCCACCGCGCAAAGCTACACGGTCACCGCGACCGGCACCGACGGCAGCGGGCAGGCGATCCACACCACCAGCACGTTCCGCACGCTGAGCCCGGCCGCGACGTTCAACACGGAGATCTACGAGGGTTCGGACCAGACCTACGGCGTGGGCATGCCGATCATGCTGATCTTCAGCCAGCCGATCACCAACCGGGCCGCGGTCGAGCGGTCGCTGCAGCTCACCACGTCCAAGCCGGTGATCGGCTCCTGGTACTGGGACGACAGCAAGCACCTGGACTTCCGGCCGCGGGACTACTGGCCAGCCAACACCACGGTCAGCTTCAACGGGCACCTGGACGGGGTGGAGGGCGCTGCCGGGGTATACGGGGCCGCCGACCTGAGCCAGACGTTCACCATCGGCCGGTCGCTGATCGCGGTGGCCAGCACCACCACCCACAAGACGCAGATCTACCTCAACGGCAAGCTGCTCTACGACTGGCCGATCAGCACCGGCCGGCCCAGCCTGCCCACGCCGGACGGCACCTACGTGAGCGTGGAGAAGCAGAACCCGGTGCGGATGATCGGCGGCGGCCCGCCCGGCAGCCCCGGGTACTACAACGAGCTGGTCAACTACGCGGTCCGGTTCACCTTCAGCGGCGACTACTACCACTCGGCACCCTGGTCGGTGATAGACCAGGGTGCCACCAACGTCAGCCACGGGTGCGTGAACCTGCCGCCCGAGGACGCGACCATCTACTACAACATGAGCATCCCCGGCGACCCGATCACGGTCACGGCCAGCACCGCGCCGGGCAAGTGGGACGACGGCTGGACCGAGTGGTTCCTGCCCTTCTCCAAGTACCTGCAGGGCAGCGCGCTGGGCATGGCCGTGCAGGCCGGCCCGTCGGGCAGCACGTTCGTCTCGCCGTCGTCGCTGCCCGCGGACAATGCTTCGTCGCCGCTGGGGACTTCGGCTTTGGGCAACTACTACGCGGGCAGCGCGAACATCAGTAGTTAGGCTCACCGTCGTCACCCCACGGGTTGCCCGCGTTGCCCCACGTGGTGCCCGGGCCGGTCCAGGGAGTCCACGGCGTCCACGGGCTGGCCGTAGCTGAGGGCGTGGGTGCGGCTTGCGGGCTGGGCGGGTTGGGGGCCTGCTTGACCAGGCTGAGCGTGGCGGAGACGGCTACGCCGTTGGCGTTCTGGCCCAGGCTGACCGTGTTGCGCAGGCCGAAGGCCGGGCAGCCGAGGTTGGTGAACGACGCGCTGAGGCGGGCGGCCAGGAACGTGAACAGGTTGCTGCCGGTGGCCGGGTCCGGTGAGGGCCGGGCGCCGAACCGGGCCTGGTCGGCCCAGATGAACGCGGTCTGGACGTTGAGCAGGTGGGCGCAGAAGTTGGCCGGGGTGCTGGCCTGCTGGCCGCCCGCTTCGGTGTCCCCGAACGGCTCGTCGGTGCCCGCGCTGACCAGCGGCTGGCCGACGCCAAGCCGGTACAGGTTGGTCTTGGGAATGCTGAACGCGCCGTTGACTTCGGTCATCGGGTCGTTCTCCGGGACCAGCGCGACCGGGGCCCGCTGGCTGGCCGCGGCGGACAGCTCGTCCAGGGTCTGCGAGGTGCCGGGCGCGCCGGCGTTCGACAGGTCGGGCGCGGTGAACGCGCGGCAGCCCAGCGCGGGCAGCACGAAGCTGTCCAGCAGCATGTTGTCGCTGCCGTTGTCGATGACGGTGGCCTGGCTGAGCCGGGCCCGGTTGACGTGGTTGTCCTGGGCGGTCCGGCCGGCGGCGGTGAGCAGGTACGTGCTGGTCACGTTGTCGCTGGGGTCCTGGTCGGCGATCTGGAAGCTGCGCGTGGTCGGGCACGGCTGGCCGGTCAGCGGCGAGCGGCCGGCGTCCGGGACGCGCAGCTTGCCCGCGGCGATGTCGCGGTCGGCAGCGGCGTAGAACGGCACGCTGTCGCAGTAGGAGACCTGGCCGAACAGCGAGCCGTCCAGGCCACTCACGCACTTGGCCCGGCCGAGCGTGTCCCGCTGGGCGCCCGGCCAGCGCGAGGGTGCCGCCGTTGAAGCCGACCATGACGTTGACCACGGCGTCGCGGGGCAGCCGGGGCTGGATGGGGGCGGCGGCGGGAGTGGTGCCTTCGGTGATGACCAGCGGCTCGTAGACCCAGAAGCCGGCCGGTGGCCGGGTCCAGGATGGTGGCCTGCACGAAGGCCTGGAGGTTCGGGTTGGCCTGGGTGCACCCGGAGGCGGCCGCGCCCTGGCCGCCGGGGCCGGTGAGCTGGTAGGGGGTGGCCAGCCCGGTCGCGGTCAGCGGATGGGCCGGGACGATCAGCTCACAGTTGGTGTTATTGCTGTTCTGGGCGGTGCCCGTGGTGCTGCCTGTGGCGCTTGCTGTGGCCGTGGTTTGGGCGCCGGTGGTGGCGACGGAGAGCTGGGTGGCTCCGCCCGATTCGGCCACGGTCAGGCCCAGGGCCAGCCCGAGGGCCATCGGGATGGCCACCGGCAGGATCAGCTGCTTGCCTCGCCGTGCTGCGCCGGCGCCGGGCTGCTGGCTCAGGCCAGGCTACTGACCGGCGCCAGGCTACTGACCGGCGCCCGGCTGCTGGCCAGCGCCAGGCTATTGACCGGCGCCGGGCTGCTGGCCGGGCCGGCGACGCGTATTCCCGCTCCAGGTACGCATTGCGTCCACCTCCGTACACACTGTGCATCTGGAGGGTGACGCTAGCCCCGCTAAGGCGTGATGTGGGCAAAAAGCAAGAAAGTTCTTTTGCGGCATTTAGCGACAAAAATCGGATATTTTGGAAAGCCAAGATCTTTCGTGCTTATTACGCCACAGGTAATGGCCATTAATTACTGAGCGTGGAGTAAGGCAATTGTCACCAAGGAGATAGGTGATGCTCAATTGCGCATCCGGGCGGCCAGTCGTGGGGCGGCCCTTCGCGGTCCCGTGAGCCCCTTGGATCCCAACTGCACCATTACCGGGGTGGATTCGGGCCTCTGGGAGGATCCGGTGTACCGGGATGCACCTTTTTCTCCCGGAAGCCCGGATCCTCCCGGATAAAGTTTCGGCTTGGAACACCATGATGCGCATGGGCATCATCGGTACCAGCCGCCGGGGGTGGGGTGAGCTCGGACGGGGGCTGGGTTCGGACGGGGGGCCGGATTCGGACGGGGGGCTGAGTTCGGACGGGGGGCTGGGTTCGGACGGGGGCCGGATTCGGGCGGGGGGCCGGATTCGGACGGGGGCTGGGTTCGGACGGGGCTGGCGCCATGCCGAGGTTAGTGGTGCCATGCTGAAGCTCCTGGCCTTTGTGTTCCCGCTGGGCTGGACTCCTTCGCGGTCGCGGTCGCGGCCGCGCTGACCGCGTTGATGGCCGAAATCGCGGTCAGCAGCAGCCCGACGCCGAGCCCGACCGCGACGGTCAAGACGATCAGCCTGATCAGGGCGTCGCAGCCACCGCTGAAAGTCAGGCGCAGGCCGAGGCGGATCATGGCCTGGCCCGTTCGGCCGGGCCCGCCCGCTGGCGAGGCGGTATGCCCACGCGATCAGAATACACTCAGCGTATACTCATGGGAACTAGCGACCGGGTCAGGGGGCGGCGGCCCAGAGGGAGGCGATTCAGGGGCGGCCCAGGGAGAGGCGATTCAGGGGGCTTCCCAGAGGGAGGCGATGCCCTGGCCGACGCCGATGCACATGGTGGCGGCGCCCCGGCTGGTGCCGCGCCGCCGCATCTCATGCAGCAGGGTGGTGATGATCCGGGCCCCGGAGCAGCCCAGCGGGTGGCCGATGGCGATCGCGCCGCCGTTGACGTTGACCAGGGCGGGGTCGGCCTTGAGCTCGTCGACCACGGCCACCGACTGGGCCGCGAACGCCTCGTTGACCTCGAGCAGGCCGAGCTCGTCCACTCGCCACCCGGCCCGGCCGAGCGCCTTGTGCATGGCGGGCACCGGCCCGATGCCCATGTAGTCCGGGTGCACGCCGGCCGCGGCCGAGCCGGCGTAGCGGGCCAGCGGGGTAAGGCCGGCCCGGCGCACGGCATCCTCGGACATCAGCAGCAGCGCGGCCGCGCCGTCGTTCAGCGGCGAGGAGTTGCCCCCGGTGACCGTGCCGCCCTTGCGGAAGGCCGGTTTCTTGGCGGCTAGCTCCTCGGCGGTGAGGCTGGCGTTGATGCCCTCGTCGTGGTGAACCACGGCCCGTTCGGCAGAAATCGGGACCAGTTCGGCGTCGAAGCGGCCGGTGTCGCGGGCGTCGGCGGCCAGCCGGTGACTGCGCAGGGCCCACTCGTCCTGGCGCTCGCGGGTGATGCCGTACTTGTCCGCCACGTTCTCGGCGGTCTCGCCCAGCGTGATCGGCGGGTACAGCTCCTGCATGCGCGGGCTGACCAGCCGCCAGCCGAGCCGGGTGTCGGCCAGGTCGAGGCTGCGGGGGTAGGGGTCGGCCGAGCGGGCCACCACGAACGGGGCGCGGGTCATGGATTCCGAACCGCCCGCCAGGCAGATGCCGGCCTCGCCGGCCGCGATGGCCCGGGCCGCGTCGGCCACCGCCTCCATCCCGGACCCGCACAGCCGGTTGACCGTGGCGCCGGGGATCTCCACCGGCAGCCCGGCCAGCAGCACGGCCATCCGGGCCACGTTCCGGTTGTCCTCGCCGGCCTGGTTGGCCGCGCCCCAGTAAACGTCGTCGATGGCGGCCACGTCCAGCCCGGGGTTGCGCTCGACCACGGCCTTGATCACGTCGGCGGCCAGGTGATCGGGCCGCACCCCGGCCAGCGCGCCCTTGACCTTCCCGACCGGCGTGCGGCATGCGTCGACGACGAAGACTGAGTTCATCCGGGCCTCCAGCTGTTTCCCTTAGGTCCACGATAAGCGAGGTGGCCCTGGGGAATCTCAGGGCCACCTCGCGGGGTGGTGCTACGGGAGCGTCAGCTCGCGGTCCTACATGCCGGACGGATCCTGGTACCGGTGGCCCCGGCGGTGGTGCTTGGACGGGGGACCCGTCACGCCGCCGTTGCCGCCGGTGCCGGTGGCGGTGCCGCCGTTACCGGCCGTGCTCGGCGAGGCCGAGGCCGACGCGCGGGCCCCGCAGGCCGCCGTCGGGAGCACGGCCTTCTGCTGCGCCAGGTTGTACGACACCGCCGTCGCCACCTGGTTGGCGTCGACCGTGACGTTCACCGGGTCGGCCAGGCCGAAGTTGGCACAGCCCAGGTTCGCGAAGGACATAGCCAGCCGGTTGCCCATGAACGTGGCCAGGTCGTTGCCCACGGCGGGGACCGGTGAGCCGGTGCCAGCCTCCCGGGTCGCGTCCAGCTGGTTGCGGGCCGGGGCGATGTTGGACATGTTCTGGCAGTAGGCCATCGCGACCTGCGTGGCGTCGGTGTTGGCGGGCAGCAGCGGCTGGTCCACCAGCGACCGGTAGACGTTGGTCTTGGCGATGCTGTACGCCCCGTTGACCAGGGTCATCTCGTCATTCGGCGGGACGACCGCGATGGTGCCCTGCTGGTTGACCAGCGCGCTGAGCTCGTTCAGCGCCTGCGAGCCCGAACTGCCGGCCGGGTCGGTCGGGTCCGGCGCGGTGAACGGGGTGCACCCGGTGGCCGGGTCCACGAACGCGGCCAGCAGCTTGTCGTCGCTGCCGTTGACCAGGGTGGTGGCCCCGGTCAGGGCCGCGACGTTGGCCGCCGTGTCCTGCGCGATCTGGCCGTTGGCGTTCATCAGGTACGACGTGATCACGTTGTCGCTCTGATCCTGGTCGACGATGGCGAAGTTGCGTACGTCCAGGCAGGGCTGCCCGTCGTTCGCGGTACCCAACGCCGGGACCTGGACCCGGCCGGACGCGATCTCGAAGTCGGCCAGCCGGTAGAAGTTGACCGCGTTGCAGGCCGAGACCTGGCCGATGACGGACTGGCCGAGCGCGTCGACGCAGTTCCCCTGCCGGGCGCCGCGGCCCTCGAGCACCAGGTTGGTGCCGTTGAAGCCGACGTCGATGATCACCTGCGAGCCGCGCGGGATGCTGGGCGCGACCGGCGCTTCGGCCGGGGTGGTGCCCGCGGTGATGACCAGCGGGTTGTACACCTCCAGCTGACCGGTCGGGGACAAGATGGTCGCCTCCACGAACGCGCCCTCGGTACCGGTGTTCGCCTCCGAGCAGCCGTCGCCGAGTTGCCACGGCGTGGCCAGGCCCCGGGCGCTCAGCGGGTTGGCGGGCACGGTGATCGTGCAGTTCATGGACGCGGTGGCCTGCGCCGCGGTCTGGTTCAGGTTGATCGCCGCGCCGGTCCCGTCGACCGGGTTGGTGGCCAGGTCACCGAGCTGGAAGTTCGCGGGCCGGCCGTTGGCGAAGCTCGGTGCGGGGGCCACCGCCGCGGCCACGGCCGGGGTCGCGCTGGCCGACGGGCAGGGCGAGGCCGATGCGCTGGCCGCCGTCGCGGGGCTGCCGGAGCCGACCGCCGCTGCGGGGCTGCCGGAGCCGACCGCCGCTGCGGGGCTGCCGGAGCCGACCGGGCTCGCGGACGGGGTGCCGCACGCGCCCAGGGCCGACTGGTTGATGGTGGTAACCGGACCGCCCGAGACCGCGAGAACGATCCCGAGGGTCAGTCCCAACGCCGCCGGGATGGCGAGAGGGACCGCGATGCGCGCCGCACGATTGTTCTTACCGCGACGGCGCCATGCGGACCGATGCCCGCTGAGCATTCAATCCACCTCCATGGATGTTGTCCGCTGTGACGCTCCCGGTGGTTCAACCTAGACCCGCCTCCAGGCGATTACAGGTAATCGAGAACATTCGCGTTTTGTCCGGTTCTAAGCGGAAAGACCTGGTGAAACCTTGGCAATTCATTGCCAAGTTATTACGCCCCAGGTGATGGGGTCTCGCTCAGATCGAGATCGCTCCGTGATGGGGCGCGCCGCGTGGCCTGGGCCGATGGGAAGCCACAAGCGGTCACCCAGAGTAATTATTACGACTCTCTGAGTAAACGGCAGATATTTCGGTAGAGTTACGGCGTCGGTGGGCCGGGCGCCTGCTCGGGCAGGTCACGAGCCTGTGCGGAGGCACGTGGCGGTCCGGCGCGGGGGGAAGGCCCGGCCCCGCCGACAACCCTCCCGATGAGACCCCGCATTTCGGGAGCGCGTGGCGAGCCGCTGGCCGGCGGCTCATGAATTGCGATCGTGACGGCCCGGCGCGGCCGGCCTATTAATAGCCGGGCCGCGACATTTTGCGACGTCGGCCGCGAGGCCGGCGCGGTGGCAAATAGCGGGCCATTACGACGGCCCGCAAATCGTTGGCGGATGCGATTATGCGCGCGTTTCGCCGGAAGACCGGCCGGGTTTCCCGGCCAGGCGTCCGCGGGAGTCCGGCTGGCTGTCTGGGGGGTGGCCGCAGGCCCCGCGGGCCCTGGCCGGCGGGCAGCCCCGATGTGTGTTCGGCGGCGGCAGCGACTATCCTCATGATCAGTCCGGCCTCCCGCCGTGGACTGCACCCACCAGCGGGCATCGCCCTGGCCAGAGCGATGCTCTTGATGTATTTGTTCGATCACTGAAAGCAACATCGGCTCGGTTTGCCCGGGCCGTTTGTATTAGCCAGCCGGCACAGCTGCCGGGCGGCAACCTTTTGGGGTGGATGCGCGTCTGTGTGTTGGAGGAGTTGTGGTCCGATCTTGCTTGTCTTGCTTGGTCCGAAAGCTTGGGTTCCTACCGTTGTTCAATTGTTAATAACCGTGGAGGGCTGGCGCCGTGTCGCGATCCGGATGGTTTCGCAAACAGCAGCCGATGCTGGAGGGTGACGGGACGGCCGCAGCTAAACCGAAGGGCCGACGGGGCGCGGCCCTGACGGCCAGCGGCGCGGCGATGGTCTTGCTGGCGGGCGTGGGGGTGGTGGCGTTCGGATCGCCGGGCAGCCACGCTGCCCCGGTGACGCCGGCCCAGGCCGCGGTCGCGGCCAAGCAGGACGCCCCGGCGGTTGCGCTTTCGGTGCTGTCGGTCACGCCGACCTCGGGCGCCAAGGGCGTCAACGGTGCGGCCCCGATTAAGGTCCAGTTCGATTCTCCGCTCGCTGCTAACACCCCGATGCCCCAGCTTTCGCCGCACATCTCCGGCAACTGGCAGGTCGAGGGCGACACCGCGGTGTTCACCCCGTCGGTCGGGTACTTCGAGAACACCAAGGTAAAGATCACCATCCCGGGCGGTGCGAACGGGATGATCTCGGTGGACGGCGCCACCGAGGGTTCCGGCGGCGGCTTGCTGGCCGGCAACGTGACCCAGAGCTGGACCACCGGTTCGTTCAGCACCCTGCGCCTGCAGCAGTTGCTCAGCCAGCTGGGTTACCTGCCCTTTAGCTGGACGGCGAAGTCCAAGACGGCGATCAACCCGGCCAACGCCAACGCCGAGCTGTCGGCCGCGTACCAGGCGCCCGCCGGGACGTTCAGCTGGAAGGGCAGCTGGCCCTCGATGCTGACCAACCAGTGGAAGGCCGGCTCGGGCAACATCCTCGACGTCGGCGCGGTCCGGGCCTTCGAGTCGGTGACCGGGCTGACCATGGACGGGTCCGCGGGTCACACGGTGTGGAGCGACCTGCTCAAGGCGGTGGCCAAGGGCAAGAACAACCCGAACGGCTACACCTACGCGCTGGCCGACCAGCACGAGCCGGAGACGCTGACCGTCTGGCACAACGGCCGGGTGGTGCTCAAGACCCTGGTCAACACGGGCATCCCGGGCCGTTCGACCGTGGACGGCACGTTCCCGGTGTACCTGAAGTTCTACTTCACCTATATGGACGGGACCAACCCGGACGGCAGCAAGTACCACGACCCGGTGTACTACGCGAACTACTTCAACGGCGGCGACGCGGTGCACGAATTCGCCCGGTACAGCTACGGGTACTACCAGAGCCTGGGCTGCGTCGAGCTGCCCTGGGACGCGGCCAAGACCGCGTACGGCTACCTGAGCTACGGCAGCCTGGTCACGGTCACCGGGCCGGTGGCCTGAGCACCCGGCCTATCGCTGGCCTATCGCTGGCCTGGCCGCTGACCTGGCCGCCGGCCTGGCCGAGACAGCGAAAGGGGCGGCTCCGGGATCCCCGGGGCCGCCCCTTTGGGCTCGTGCCGTGAACTTGTGTTACAGCGGGTGGACTTCCTCGGCCTGCGGGCCCTTGGGGCCGCGGCCGGCGGTGTACTCGACGCGCTGGTTCTCCGACAGGGTGCGGAAGCCGTCGATCTTAATGGTGGAGTGGTGGACGAAGACGTCGGCCGAGCCGTCGTCGGGGGCGATGAAGCCATAGCCCTTGTCCGAGTTGAACCACTTCACGGTGCCCTGAGGCATGTACTTCTCCTACTGAGACGATTTCGGGAGCACACGGGCGTGCGCTCCCGGGTTGTTCGCAGGCGCTGTGACACGTTCACGAACTTCATACAACCAGTTTTATTTAACCACTCTCAGCTACTGGGGGTGTCCATGCGCCGGAAATGCCCGTTAGCCTGCGGCGACGAGCGTCCGGGGACCCAGCGCGCGGACCCGGGCCGCGAAGCGGGTCGCGGGCGCCGCGGCGGCGATCCGCTCGGCTTCGGCGGCGGTGTCCACGTCGGCCAGGTCGGGCAGCCGGGTTACCCGGAGCCCGGCGTCGTGCAGCCGGGCCAGCTGCTGCGCGCCGGTGTCCGCGCGCGACATGGGCACGCCGAGCACCAGGGCCGGTTCGATCTCGGCCAGGCCGAGCAGCCAGAAGCCGCCGTCCTCGGCCATCCCGAAGGTGGCGTCCGCGATCCCGGTGACCAGCGGTTCGACCGCCCGGGCCAGCAGGGCCGGGGTGACCTGCGGGGTGTCCATGCCGATGAACACCAGCGGGTCCGGGCAGCTGGCCCGGGCGTCGGACAGGGCCCAGGCCAGACGTTCGTCCAGGCCCCCGCCGCGCTGGACGAGGACGTCGAAGCCGGGGGGCAGCCACCGGCCGGGGGTGCCGGCCAGCGCGAGGATTCGGCGGGTGACGCTGGTCGACGCGACCGCGGCCAGGGTGTCGGCGAGCGCGGACTCGGCGAGTTCGGCGGCCTCGGCGGCGGTGTAGGCCGGGGTGAGTCTGGTCTTGACCCGGCCCGGGAGCGGCTCCTTGGCGATGACCATGAGCTGGGCGGGCATGGGGTTATCCGGTTTTGGGCCGTCCGGTTTCGGATTATCCGGTTTCGGGTTATCCGGCGTCGGGTTATCCGGCATCGGGCCACAGTCCCGGGTCGGAGCGGAAGCGGGCCTCGGTCCGGAGCATGCCGGGCGGCGCGTTACCCGGTCCGCCCTTCGCCCGGGCGTCGGGCGCCGGGCGCCGGGCGGGCAACTCGGTCCGGACGGCCCAGGCGGGCGGCAGGACGCCCGGCCCGCTGTCCCGGCGGTGCTTGCCGGTGTATTCCCGGCCGCTGCTGCGCGGGCCGTTCATGACACCGGGGAGGCGACGGAGGCCAGCACCCGGCGCATGTCCCGCACGGTCCGGACGGTGCCGCCGAGCGTCCCGGTGACCTTGGATTTCCCGGTCCGCGGATAGTAGGGCACGTCGGTCTCCACGATCCGCCAGCCGGCTTCGGCGGCCCGGACCACCATCTCCAGCGGGTAGCCGAAGCGGCGATCCGACAGGCCGAGGGCGAGCAGCGCCTCCCGGCGGCAGGCGCGCATGGGGCCGAGATCGCGCACCGGGACGCCGATCCGGCGACGGAGTTCGGCGGCCAGGACCCGGTTGCCGATCCGGGCGTGCAGCGGCCAGGCGCCCTTGCCCCGCACCGAACGGCGGCCCAGCATCAGGTCGGCCTCGCCGGCCAGCACCGGGCCGGCCACGGTGGGCAGGTCGCCCGGGTCGAACGAGGCGTCGGCGTCCATGACGCAGAACGACGTCGCTGGTCGCGGCGAGCAGGCCAGCGTGGCAGGCGGCCCCGAAGCCGCGCTGGGGCACAGGTACGACGCGCGCCCCGAAGCTGGCGGCGATGGCGGCGGAGTCATCGGTGGAACCGTTGTCCGCAACGATGGGCCGGTAGCCGAGCGGCATCCGGGACAGCACCCAGGGCAGTGCGCCCGCCTCGTTGAGACAGGGCAGGACCACGTCGATTTCCATGGCGCCCGACAGTACTGGCGCGGCGGGCCCGGCACGGCAGGAAAATGGCCGATCGGCCCTTACGAAGGTATGACGGCTTCGGCTGGGTGACCGGGGCGCTGCGATCACGTGCTTTGCTGCAGTCATGCGCGTTCTCGTGACCGGCGCGGCCGGGTTCATCGGGTCCCACATCGCCGAGACGATGCGGGCCGCGGGCCATGACGTCCGGGGGCTCGACTCGCTCTCCCCCGCCGTGCACAACGGCCGACCGGACCACGTCAGCGGCGAGCTCGTGGTCGGCGACGTCCGCGACCCGGCGACGGTCGACGCGGCCCTGGCCGGGGTGGACGCGGTGTGCCACCAGGCGGCCATGGTCGGGCTGGGCGTGGACCTGTCCGACCTGCCGGTCTACGCGGATACCAACGTCACCGGCACCGCGGTGCTGCTCGAGGCCATGGGCCGGCACGGCGTGCCGCGCCTGGTCATCGCCTCCTCCATGGTGGTGTACGGCGAGGGCGCCTACGACTGCGCCAGCGACGGCCGGGTCCGGCCCGCGCCGCGGGATCCCGGTGACCTGGCCGCGGGCCGGTTCGAGCCGCGCTGCCCGCGGTGCGCGCAACCACTGGCCACGGCCACGGTGACCGAGGACGCGCCGCTCGATCCGCGCAACGCCTACGCCGCGAGCAAGGTCGCGCAGGAGCACTTCGCGGCCAGCTGGGCCCGGATGACCGGCGGGGCCGCGGTGGGGCTGCGCTACCACAACGTGTACGGCCCGCGGATGCCCCGGGACACGCCGTACTCCGGGGTGGCCGCGATCTTCCGGTCCTGCCTGGAGAACGGGCTGGTGCCCAAGGTGTTCGAGGACGGCGGACAGCGGCGGGACTTCGTGCACGTCCGCGACGTGGCCCGGGCCAACCTGCTGGCCCTGGAGGCGGTCGACCGAGCGGTCGGCGGCTCCGCTGCGAGTGGGGCCGTGTCGGGCGGGCTGCGGTGTTACAACGTGGCCAGCGGGGAGCCGCACACGGTGGGCGAGATGGCCGAGGCGCTGGCCGGCGCGTTCGGCGGCGGGCTGGCCCCGGTGGTCACCGGCGATTACCGGCTCGGGGACGTCCGGCACGTGGTGGCCTCCCCCGCGGCGGCCGCCGCGGACCTCGGGTTCCGGGCCCAGGTCGGGTTCGCCGAGGGCATGGCCGAGTTCGCCCGCGCCACGCTGCGCGAGCCCGCGCTGGCCGCGTCCGCCCGCATGTAGGTTGCTAGTTCCCTGGGCGTTCGGCCAGGGCCGCCGGGGCGTAGGTCATGGTGATCACGCCGGAGTCCAGCGTGCGGGTACCGGCCAGCCGCAAGGTGGCGCTCACGCCGCCCTGCGGGAACAGCTGCGTCCCGCCGCCGAGCACGATCGGGTGCACCTGAATTCCAGAACGCGGACGCCGCGGCGCTGGAGGAACTGCTGCGCGAGGACGCGACGCTCGAAGCGCCGCCGCTGCGCACCTGGTACTCCGGGATCAAGTTCTGCCTGCCGTACATGGCCGGGCACGTGCTGGGCTCGCCGGGCCCACTGGCGGATGCTGCCGACCCGCGCCAACGGCGAGCCGGCTGTCGTGGCCTACACCCGCGGGTCCGACGGCAGCTACCAGCCGTACGGCATCGTGGTGCTCACCGCCACCGCCGAGGGCATCTCCCGCATCACCTCATTCGGCGACCCCGAACTGGTCACCGCGTTCGGCTTCCCGGCCACGCTGAAGGTGTGATCCGGCAAAAGCCGCAATCCGGGCGCCGGCTGGGGGATGGTGGAGCCGGGGCGGGGGCACGAACTACGGTCCGTTCGGCAGAAAAGAGATTTTGGGGCGGCGGCCGGGTTAGTTCGCGGTGGCGCGGTGGGTGGGGGCGGCGGGCTGGGGGCCCTTGCGGGACAGGGCCGGGGAGCCGGGGCGGGCCAGGGGGAGGCGGATCAGGAACTGGCAGCCGGGGCCGGCGTTGCGGACGGCGATCTGGCCGGAGTGGGCCTCCACGATGCCGCGGGCGATGGACAGGCCCAGGCCGGCGCCTTCCTGGGGGCCGGGGGTGCGGGCGGATTCGCCGCGGAAGGCCACGTCGAAGACGCGGGGCAGGTCGCCGGGCGGGATACCGCCGCAGGCGTCGGACACGGCGACGCAGGCCATGCCGCTCTGGACCTCGGCCAGGACGTCGACCACGCCGTCCGACGGGGTGTGCCGGATCGCGTTGGTGACCAGGTTGCGCAGGGCGCGGCCCATCTCGGCGCTGTCGATGAACACGGGCATGCCGCGCACCGCGGCACCGGTCAGCCGGACGCCCTTGGACCGCGCGACCGGCTCGGCGCTGGCCACCACCTCGGCGACCAGGTCCTCCAGGCCGACCATGCGGCGGGACAGGCGCAGCGCGCCGGCGTGGATCCGGGACAGCTCAAACAGGTCATCGATCATCAGGGTCAGCCGGTCGACCTCGCGGCGGATCTGCGTGTGGTACTGGGAAACCTCGCGCGGGTTGATGACCACCTGGTCCTCGAGGGCTTCGGCCATGGCGCGCAGGCCCGCCAGCGGGGTGCGCAGGTCGTGGCTGACCCAGGCGACCAGTTCGCGCCGGCTGGCCTCCAGGGCGCGTTCCCGGGTCCGGGCCTGGGCCAGGCGTTCGTAGGCCTGGGTGAGGGCGCCGGAGAGCTCGGTGAGCTCGGCGGGCAGGGTGCGCTCGGGAGCGATGTAGACGCCGCTGTCGCCGATGCCCTGCACGGAGGAGAAGATGGCGCGGCTGGCCTTGATCAGCTGCCGCCCCACGACCAGGGCCACGATCAGGCCGGCCAGCCCGGCGATGGCCATCAGGTCCAGGACCACGGCCTGGTTGAGGCCGCTCAGCATGCGGTAGGCGATGATGGCCACCCCGGCCATCGACGTGGCCACCGAGACCAGCACCACGCCGGTGACCATGACCCGGACCGAACGCCCGGCCAGCAGCCTGAGGGTCACGATCCCGATGGTGCAGATGGCCAGCGCGGACACCGCGGTCCAGAATGAGATGAAGCGGACGTCCGAGGTGGCGATGTCAGCGGGCAGACTGAAGGCCAGCACGCCGGTGGTGTGGGTCACGCCGCCTCCGGCTCGTACCGGTATCCGACGCCCCACACGGTGACGATGCGGCGGGGCAGGGTGGGGTCGGGCTCGAGCTTCTCGCGCAGCCGCCGCACGTGCACGGTAACCGTCGAGGTGTCGCCGAAGCTCCAGCTCCAGACCTCGCTGAGCAGCTGCTCCCGGGTGAACGCCTTGCGCGGGTTGCGCATCAGGAAGACCAGCAGGTCGTATTCGCGCGAGGTCAGCTGGACCAGCTTGCCGTCGGCCCGGACCTCGTGCGCGCCCAGGTCGACGACCAGGTTGCCGTCGGTCATCGCGCCCAGGTCGGCCTTCTCCGGCAGGCCGGCGCCGCGCGAGCGTCTGAGTACGGAGCGGACGCGCAGGGCGAGCTCGCGGGGGCTGAACGGCTTGGTCACGTAGTCATCCGCGCCGGTCTCGAAGCCGGCCAGCCGGTCGGTCTCGTCGCCGAGCGCGGTCAGCATCACGACCGGGATCGGCCAGCGGGCGCGCAGCCTGCGGCACACCTCCAGGCCGTCCATGCCCGGCAGCATCAGGTCCAGGACGACGAGATCGGGGGGCTCTTCGGCCACACGGCGCAGCGCCTCGTATCCGTCGTGCACGCACTCGACGGTGTGCCCGTCCCGGGTCAGGTACCGGCCAACGACGTCGGCGATGGTGGGATCGTCGTCCACCACCACGATCCGTCCCGGGGGGTCGGGGTTGTTCACCAAGGCTGCCCGCCGTTCATTTCCACGGCTATGGTCACGCCTACAAGTTAAGGCGTCAACGCCCCGTGAGGCCAGCAAAGCGGGCAAAAGCGATGACCCACGTCATCAGTACGTAAGCACAGTGACGATTCTGTAAGCAGGACCCCGATCAGCTCCGCGCGCTCTACCCGGTCCGTTAACACTGATGTGTGCTTTCACCGGGATTGATGACCACTAAGGAGTCGGCGTGATCGGGGAGCTGTACGAGCACGCACTGGCCGGTTCGATGCGGCCCGAGGTCGAGCGCGCCGACGGGAGCCGCATGCCGCTCCCGGTGGAGGGCTGGCTGCACGAGAGCCCCGGCGACCTCTCGCTGCTGGACCGCTGCCAGGGCCCGACCCTGGACATCGGATCGGGACCCGGCCGGCTGACCGTGGCGCTGTCCGAGCGCGGCATCCCGGCCCTGGGCATCGACATCACCCCCTACGCTGTCGACCTGGCCCGCTCGTCGGGGGCGCTGGTCATGCTGCGGGACGTGTTCGGCCGCGTGCCGGGGACCGGCCGCTGGATGACGGTGCTGCTGGCGGACGGGAACATCGGGATCGGCGGGGATCCGGCGGCGCTGCTTCGGCGGGCCGGGGAGCTGCTGGCTCCCGAGGGCAAGGCCCTGGTCGAGATCGAGCCGCCCGGGTCGCCGATGCGCCAGGAGCAGGTCCGGCTGTGTCACGCGGGGCTGGCCAGCGCGTGGTTCCCATGGGCGTTCGTCGGTGTGGACCACATCCAGGACGTGGCCCGGGACGCCGGACTGGGCGAGGTCGAGACGTGGACCGTGGAAGGGCGCTGGTTCGCGTCGGTCAGCCGGGACGTTCCTGGTGCACCGGATCCGGCGCCGCCCGCGGAGCCGTCCGGGCTGTCGCTGTCGCTGTCTTATGAGCCGGTGGGGTCATGAACGCCAAGGTCCGGGCGGCGGCGATCGGGCTGCTGCTGTCGGTGCTGGGCGGGCTGATCCTGCTGGTGGTGCGGCCGAGCCTGAACCCGGCGCACGTCCGGCCGCTGCCGGTTATCGCGCTGGCCTGGCTGGTGTTCCTGGCCGCGGCGTTCTTGCTGCGGCGCGTCTCGGTGCGGGTCGCGGTGGTACTGATCCTGCTGGGCGGGATCGGGGTCCAGCTCGCCGCGGTGTCCGCGCCGTCCCGGCAGAGCGACGACCTGTACCGGTACGTGTGGGACGGCCGGGTGCAGGCGGCGGGCATCGACCCGTACGCGTACGTGCCCGGTTCGGCGCAGCTGGCCGGGCTGCGGAATACGTTCCTGTGGCACCGCGGGGCCGACCACTGCGTGACGTCGTCGGAGTTTCGTCAGTTCCCGGCCAAGGACCTGGTGACCGGGTGCACGATGATCAACCGGCCCGCCGTGCCGACCATCTACCCGCCGGTGGCCGAGGCGTACTTCCTGGCCGTGCACTACGAGCCGTCGGGCAGCACGTCGACCACGCCGATCCAGGCCACCACGGCGCTGGTGGCGGTGCTGACCACGGTGCTACTGATGTTCGGCCTGGGACGGCTGCGGCGGGACGTGCGGATGGCGGCGCTGTGGTCATGGTGTCCGACGGTGGCGCTGGAGGCGGGTAATGCGGCCCACGTGGACGTGGTGGCGGTGGGTATCACCGCGGCGGCGTTGCTGGTGCTGGCCACGGCGCGGTCCCGGGCGCGGACCGTGCTCGGCGGGGTGCTGCTCGGGCTGGCCATCGCGACCAAGGTGACGCCGGTGCTGACCGTGCCGGCGGTGCTGCGGCGGCGGTGGGTGTCCGTTGCTGTCTCGGCGTCTAGCGCATTCTTGGTGGTCTACATCCCGCACGTGCTGGCCGTGGGCAGCAAGGTGATTGGCTTCCTGCCTGGGTACCTGCAGCAGGAGGGGTACGACAACGGGTCTCGGTTCGGCATCATCGGGCTGGTCCTGACCGGGAAGCTGGCCTTGGCCATGGCGGTGCTCATCCTGGCCGCGGCCGCGTTCGCCGTGCTTCAGTTCTCAGATCCCGACCGGCCTTGGCAGGGAGCGGTGTTCATGACCGCGACCGCGCTGGCCGTGACCACGCCGCGGTACCAGTGGTACGCGCTGCTGCTGGTCATGCTCGTGGCGCTCGACGGGCGGCCGGAGTGGCTGGCCTTCGCGGCGGGTGCGTATTACGCCGCCGAGCCGGACCTGGGGCGGTACACGATCCCGAACCGGCTGCACGACGCGGTGGCGTACGCGGTGCCGGTGGCGGTGGTGGTGGCTGGAACGCTGGTGCGGGAGGTTGTTCGGCGGCGGGGTGCTGGTGTGGTGCCTGTGGTGCCTGCGGTGCCTGCGGTGCTGGAGCCTGTGGAGCCTGCGGTGCTGGAGTTTGCGCCGTTGGCGGAGTTTTCGCCGTTGGCGGTTCCTTCGGTGGAGCCCTTGGCGGGGACGGCGGTGGTGGTGGCGAGCTCGGCGTTTGCCGCGCCGGTCAGGGTGGCCGGGGTGCCTTTGCCCGGGCCTTTGGCTGAGCCCGGGCCTTTGGCTGAGCCCGGGCCTTTGGCCGAGCCGGTCGCGGGGCGGGTCGGGGCTTTCTTACCGCTTGGTTACCCGTGAGCCAAACCTCGAACGACAGGGGCCGTCAGGGCCGTGAATGGAGATATGAGCTACGAGCCGTCGCACCGTAAGCCGCCGCGTCAGGAGCGGTGGCCGAACGCGACTCCGGGAGAGGGCTGGCCCGCCTACCAGCAAGGCGACGGCGAGCAGTCCTGGGCGTCGGCGGGAGTCCTGGCGGGCAGCGGGAACGGGTACGCCGGTCACAACGGGTACAGCGACGCGTGGGGCGGCCGCGCCACGACCGCCGAGTACGGCTGGGATGGCCGCGGGACCGCTCAGTACGGCGCGCCTGCGCAGTACGCCGAGCCGGCCAGCGGGTACTGGCCCGCCGGGAACGGGTACGGCGGCGCGACGACCGAGTGGCCGGCCGCAGGTGAGGGCTACACCGACGGGTTCGACGGCGCCGCTGACGGCTACGCGGCCGGATACGCGACGTCGGCGCAGGAGTACGGCCAGGTGCAGGAGTACGGCCAGGCGCAGGAGTACGGCCAGGCGCAGGAGTACGGCCAGGCGCAGGAGTACGGCCAGGCGCAGGAGTACGGCCAGGCCGGGAGCGATTGGGACGGCTATACCCAGCCGGGGCAGGAGTTCGGCACCTCGGGCTACCTGGCGCAGGATGAGTACCCGGCCCTCGACGCGGCCGCCTCCTCGGTGCTGGTCGCCCCCGACACGCTTGGGGAATGGTGGCGGCAGCCGGAACCGGATGAGGTTCCCGGCCAGCGCGGGCCGGTCGTGGGCATGGTGATGGGAGTCCTCGCCGCCGCGGTGGCGATCGGGGTGGCCACGTTCGCCGCCGCGTTCGTCCGGCCGCAGTCCGCACCGGTCAGCGCGGTGGGCGGGGCATTCGTCGACCGGATCCCGGCCACGCTCAAGAGCCACTTGATGGCGCACTTCGGCGCGCACAGCCAGACGGTGCTGCTGCTCGGCACGGCCGGGCTGATCGCCATCGTGCTGGGCCTCATGGCCCGGCGCAACGTGAGCGCCGGGGTGGCGGGGATCGCGGCGTTCGGCCTGCTGGGGGCGTTTATCGCCGCCACCCGGCCGGCGAGCCACGCCAGCGACGTCATCCCCTCGGCGATCGGCGGGCTGGCCGGGATCATGGCGCTGTTGTGGCTGGCCCACGCGTCGGTGCCGCTTCGTCCCGTGTACAGCGGGTCCGGGCGGAGCGCAGCCGGGCGAGGCGAGTCTGGGCGAGGAGCGTCTCGGCGCGGCGGGGCGGAGCGGAGGGCGCGATGACCGGGACCATCGACCGGCGCAAGTTCGTGGCCGCGGCGGCCGGGACCGCGGTGACCGCGGCGGCGGCCGGGGTGGGCGGCGAGCTGCTGCTACGGAAGCGGCTCGGGACGAAGGCTCCGGTCGCGGCGGCCAGGCCGCCGGCGGTGAAGGTCGCGCCGCCCAAGATCGTCAAGCAGAAGCCGCTGCCAGCGGAGGATTCGCTCAACATCCCCGGCCTGTCCCCGTTCTACACGCCAAACGCCACGTTCTACCGAGTGGACACGTCGCTGACCATCCCGCAGGTCTCGGCCGCGAGCTGGCAGCTGCGCATCCACGGCATGGTCGACAACCCCATGACGATCACATTTGACCAGCTGTCGAAGATGCCGATGACCGAGCACGACATCACGCTGACCTGCGTGTCGGAGGCGGTGGGCGGCGGTTACATCGGCAACGCCCGGTGGCAGGGCACGCTGCTGGCCCCGCTGCTGCGCAAGGCCGGGATCCAAGCCGGGGCGGATCAGATCGTGATGCGCGACGTCAACAACATGACCATCGGCGTGGCCACCGATCCGGTCATGGACGGCCGGGAGTCGCTGCTCGCGGTGGGCATGAACGGCCAGGTGCTGCCGGCCGCGCACGGCTATCCGGTCCGGGTGGTGATCCCGGGGCTGTACGGCTACGTGTCGGCGACCAAATGGGTGGTCGACATGGAGCTGACCACGTTCGGCGCGTTCGACGCGTACTG
The DNA here is from genome assembly GCA_963787645.1 of uncultured Actinomycetes bacterium. Classification (GTDB taxonomy): domain Bacteria; phylum Actinomycetota; class Actinomycetes; order Streptosporangiales; family Streptosporangiaceae; genus Palsa-504. The sequence continues at coordinate 120,952 of CAWBDS010000003.1, forward strand.
GGTCAAGCAGGGCTGGTCCCAGCAGGGGCCGATCAAGACTGAGTCACGCATCGACGTGCCCAAGGCCATGGCCAGCGTGAACGCCGGCAAGATCACGATCGCCGGAGTGGCCTGGGCCCAGCACAAGGGCATCGAGGCCGTCGAGGTGAGCGTCGACGGCACCTGGTATACCGCGACCATGGCCGCCCAGGACACCGTCGACACCTGGCGGCAGTGGTACTACGTGTGGGACGCGGCGCCGGGCCAGCATGTGCTGCAAGTCCGCGCGACCGACAAGACCGGCTACACACAGACCGCGGTGAAGCACCGGACCGAGCCCAACGGCGCCACCGGGTATCACACCGTCCAGGTGGACGTCGCCTGACGCTCCCCAAGACCAGCCGCTGGCGCGCACCCGCTTTGCGCACCAGCGGCTTACTTTTCATGATCACGAAGGATTTGCTACGGCTAGGAGTACCAAATCCTTCCTGATCATGGAGAACGCGGGCAAGCTTCTCCGGGGTTGACGCACCCACGGCGCTTGTGCACCAAAGGCATCACGGGCACCGTCGTAGCCGCGAGATTCCATGATCACGAAGACTTTTATATGGAATAGCACATAAAAGTCTTCACGATCATGGTGGGACCGGGAGCCGCGGCACAGGCGTGTGGCGTGAGAGGTGGGTGCGGCTGCTGGTGCGAGGCGCGGCGGCGGGGCGGGAGCGGGGCGCGGGAGCGGGGCGCGGGCGCGGCGGTTTGCGGGGTTAGCGGGCGCGGAGGGCGGAGAGGAGGTCGGAGAGGGCGTCTAGGCTGTGGGCGCTGACTACGGCGTCGCAGTAGGGCCAGGCGGCGGCCATGCCGCCGACTTCGGGGCGGTAGCGGGGGGACTGGGTGCGGGGGTTGGCCCAGACGATGCGGTGAGCGATCCGGGACAGGCGGGCCATCTGATCGCCGAGCAGGGCCGGGTCGCCGGTCTCCCAGCCGTCGGAGATGATCAGCACGACCGCGCCGCGGGCCAGGCCGCGGGCGCCGTAGCGGTCGTTGAACTCCTTGAGCGCGGCGCCGATGCGGGTGCCGCCGGACCAGTCGGGGGCGGCCTCGCCCGCCTTGGCCAGCATGGTGTCCGGGCTGGACGCGGCCAGCGCCGGGGTCAGCCGGGTCAGCCGGGTGGCGAAGCTGAACACCTCGGGGCGGCTCTGGCCGCCGCGGACCTGGCCGCCGCCGTGCAGGACGTAAAGGAGCATCAGCAGCGCGCGGGCGTAGGACTCCATCGAGCCGGAGATGTCGCACAGCACGACCAGGCGGCGCGGCTTGACCCGGGGAGCGCGGCGGGACAGGCGGATCGCTTCGCCCCCGCTGCGGCGGGCCAGGCGCAGGGTGCCGCGCAGGTCGGGGCGCTTGCCGTCGCGGGCGCGGCGGTAGCGGCGGGTGCGGCGGGGCGGGACGGCCAGGCTCATCTCGCGCATCAGGTCGACCAGCTCGCGGAGCTCGGCGGCGGACAGCTGGGCGAAGTCGCGGCCGCGCAGCCGCTCGGCGGCCGAGGCCACCCGGTGGACGGCTAGGGCGTCAGACGACGGCTCGTCCGACCCGGGCGGGGCGGCCGCACCGGAGTCGGTGACCTGCATGCCGCTCAGCGGGCCGGGCGGATCGGCGGCGGCCTGGACGGGGGGCGAACCGCTGTTGTCCACCTGGGGCGGCGCGTCGGCCATGTTGGGCAGCGGCAGGTCCTTGAACGGGTCGGGGCCGCCGAACAGCAGCGAGAAGACCCGCTCGAAGGTGGGCATCTGGCTCGGGTCGGAGACCAGGGTGGCCAGCGCGCAGACGCGGAGTTCGGCGACCGAGGAGGCGTTCATGACCGTGACGGCGCGGGCCAGGCGCTCGCAGCGGTCAGGACCAACCGGCAGGCCCGCGGCGTGCATGGCGGTACCCAGACCCGAAGCTAGCACCGCCACGTCCGGTGTTGCGGGTGAGGCGAAAGGGATCGGCGTGGCCGCTGAGGTGGAAGGTGGTGATGGGGCTGGAGATGCGATGGGGGGCGTCGGGGGCGTCGGGGGCGTCGGGGGCGTCGGGGGCGTCGGGGGCGTCGGGGGCGTCGGGGGCATCGGGGGTGTCGGGGGCATCGGGGGTGTCGGGGGTGTCGGGGGCGTCACGGGCGGCATGGGGGGCATGGGGGGCCTTAGTCAAGGGAGCCGACCACGGTGGCCAGGCCGGCCTGGCGGACCATCTCCTCGTCTTCCGGGTACTTCAGCACGGTGGACATGGTCTGGTCGGCGAGCTGGCCGGTCAGCTCGCCGGCGCCGAACACGCTCAGCGCGTTGGCCCAGCTGATCGCCTCGGAGATGCCGGGCGGCTTGGTCAGGTCGAGCTTGCGCAGCCGCTGCACGGCGGCGGAAATCTGGCCGGCCAGGTCGTCGGTGGCCGCGGGGACGCGGCGGCGGATGATCTCGGCCACGCGGGACGTCTCGGGGTAGGCGATCCAGTGGTACAGGCAGCGCCGCTTGAGCGCGTCGTGCAGGTCGCGGGTCCGGTTGGAGGTCAGCACGGTGACCGGGGGCAGCTTGGCCTGCTGGGTGCCGAGCTCGGGGATGGTCACCGCGGCCTCGGCCAGCAGCTCGAACAGGAACGCCTCGAACTCGTCGTCGGCCCGGTCGACCTCGTCGATGAGCAGCACCGCAGGCCGCGGGCCGGGGTGCAGCAGCGCGGTGAGCAGCGGCCGGGACAGCAGGTACTCCTGGGCGAACAGGTCCCGGTCCCGGATGTGCTCGCCGGCCGCTTCGGCCAGCCGGATGGCCAGCAGCTGGCGGGGGTAGTTCCACTCGTACAGGGCTTCGGCGGCCGAGATGCCCTCGTAGCACTGGAGCCGGACCAGCGGGGTGTCGATCGCGGCGGCCAGCGCTTTGGCCGCCTCGGTCTTGCCGACCCCGGGCTCGCCCTCGAGCAGGATGGGCTGGCCCATCCGCACGGCCAGGAACAGCGCGGCGGCCAGCTGGTTCCCGGCCAGGTAACCGGTACTCTCCAGGGCCGCGGTCAGCGCGCCGACATCGGGGAACCGTTCGTGCAGGTCATGGGTCACAACGTCCGAGTTTATTCGCTGATGGCCAAGTCGGTGCGCAGCGGGCGGCCCTGGATGGCCCGCCACACCTGGGCCGGGGTGAGCGGCATGTCGGCGTGCCGCACCCCGTAGGGGCGCAGCGCGTCGATGACCGCGTTGACCACCGCGGGCGGCGAGCCCACGGTGGCCGACTCCCCCACGCCCTTGGCCCCGATCGGATGGTGCGGGGACGGGGTGACGGTCTCGCCCAGTTCCCAGGACGGGCACTCCAGCGAGGTGGGCAGCAGGTAGTCCATGAACGAACCGCCCAGGCAGTTCCCGTCCTGGTCGAACGCGATGACCTCCATCAGGGCCATCCCGATCCCGTCGGCCAGGCCGCCGTGCACCTGGCCCTCGACGATCATCGGGTTGATCCGCACCCCGCAGTCGTCCACCGCGACGAACCGCCGGACCGACACCTTGCCGGTGCCCGGGTCCACGTCGACCACGCAGATGTAGGCGCCGCACGGGTAGGTCAGGTTGGGCGGGTTGTACACGCAGCTCGCGTCCAGGTGCCCCTCGATGCCGTCCGGCAGCTCCAGGTCGGAGTGCGCGGCCAGGGCGATCTCGGCCAGCGTCCGGCCCTGGTCCGGGTCGCCGCGCACCGACCACCGGCCGGGCGTCCACTCCAGGTCATCGGGCGAGACCTCGAGCATGACCGAAGCCACGATCCGGGCCCGCTCGCGCACCTTGCGGGCCACGACCGCGGTGGCCGCGCCGGACACCGGGGTGGACCGGGAGCCGTAGGTGCCCAGCCCGAACGGGGTCTGGTCGGTGTCGCCGTGCACCACCTCGACGTCGTCCGGGGACAGGCCCAGCTCTTCGGCGACGATCTGCGCGAACGTGGTCTCGTGGCCCTGGCCCTGGGTCTGCACCGAGATCCGCAGCACGGCGGTGCCGGTGGGATGGATGCGCAGCTCGACCCCGTCGGCCATGCCCAGCCCCAGGATGTCCATGTGCTTACGAGGCCCGGCACCCACGGCCTCGGTGAAAAAGCTGATCCCGATGCCCATCAGGTGACCGGTGGCCCGTTCGGCCAATTGTTCTTTCCGAAGTGCGTCGTAGCCTGCGATTTCCAGGGCCGTGCGCAGGGTCCGGGGGTAGTCGCCGGAGTCGTAGGTCCAGCCGGTCTGGCTGGTGTAGGGGAACTGCTCGGGGCGCAGCAGGTTGCGCATGCGCAGCTCGGCCGGGTCGGCGTCCAGCTCGTAGGCCAGCATGTCGACCAGCCGTTCGACCAGGTAGACCGCTTCGGTGACGCGGAACGAGCACGAGTAGGCCACGCCGCCCGGCGCCTTGTTGGTGTACACGCCGGTGACCCGGCAGTGCGCGGCCTCCAGGTCGTAGGAGCCGGTGAACACGCCGAAGAACCCGGCCGGGTACTTCGACGGCTGGGCGGTGCCGTTGAACGCGCCGTGGTCGGCCAGCACGGTGACCCGGACCGCGCGGATCTTGCCGTCGCGGCTGGCGGCCAGCTCGCCGTGCATGTGGAAGTCGCGGGCGAAGCAGGTCGACATCAGGTTCTCGGACCGGTCCTCCATCCACTTGACGGGCTGGCCGGTGATCATCGAACCGGCCACCGCGCACACGTACCCGGGATAGATCGGCACCTTGTTGCCGAACCCGCCGCCGATGTCCGGCGAGATGACCCGGATCTTGTGCTCGGGCAGGCCGGAGGTCATGGCGTACAGGGTCCGGTGCGCGTGCGGGGCCTGGGTGGTCTCCCAGATGGTCAGCTTGCCGCTGACCTGGTCGTACTGGGCCACCGCGCCGCAGGTTTCGAGCGGGGCCGGATGCACCCGGGGGTAGAGCATGTCCTGGGCGATGATCACGTCGGCGGTCTGGAAAACCGCATCGGTGCGTTCTTGGTCGCCGGTTTCCCAGTCGAAGATGTGGTTGCTGGTCTGGCCGTCCAGGTCGTCGCGGATGAGCGGCGCGTCCGGGTCGAGGGCGTGGCGGGCGTCGATCACCGGGGCCAGCGGCTCGTACTCGACGTCGATCAGTTCCAGGGCGTCGCGGGCGGCGTAGCGGTCTTCGGCGACCACGAACGCGACCTCCTGGCCCTGGAAGCGGACCTTGTCGGTGGCCAGCACGGCCTGCCGGTCTCCGGACAGGGTGGGCATCCAGGCCAGGCCTTTGTCTTGCAGCGTCTCGCCGGTGAGGACGGCGCGGACCTTGGGGTGGGCTTCGGCGGCCCGGGTGTCGATGGCCAGGATCCGGGCGTGCGGGTGCAGGCTGCGCAGCACCGCGCCGTAGAGCATGCCGGGCAGCTTGATGTCGTCCACGAAACAGCCCTGGCCGCGGACGAACCGCGGGTCCTCCTTGCGCAGCATGCGACCGTAGTGCGTCATTCCGCGTCCGCCGCCGATTTCTGGGCGGCCCACTGGATGGAGCGGACGATGTTCTCATAGCCGGTACAGCGGCAGATCTGGCCGGAGATCGCCTCGCGGATTTCGGCCTCGTCGGGGTCGGGGTGGTGGTCGAGCAGCCAGCGGGCGGTCACCATCATGCCCGGCGTGCAGAACCCGCACTGCAGCCCGTGGCACTCGATGAAGCCCTGCTGGACCGGGTTGAGCTCCCCGTCGCTGCGGGCCAGGCCTTCGACGGTGCGCACCGTGCGCCCGTCGGCCATGGCGGCCAGCAGCGTGCACGACTTGACCGGCTTGGCGTCCAGCCACACCACGCAGCTGCCGCAGTTCGAGGTGTCGCAGCCCCAGTGGCTGCCGGTCAGCCCCAGCTCGTCGCGCAGGAAGTGGATGAGCAGCAGCCGCGGCTCCACGTCGCGCGCGTACTCGGCGCCGTTGACCTTGACCGAGACCTTCATGGCGCGGCTCGTTGTGCGGCGCGGCGCAGGGCGCGGGCGGTGAGCTCGGCGACCAGGTGGCGCTTGTAGTCTTCGGGTCCGCGCTGGTCGGCGGCGGGGTGACAGTGCTCGGCGGCGATCCGCGCGGCCTGGGTGAAGGTCTGGTCGTCGGCGGGCCGGCCGCGCAGGTAGTCCTCGGCCTGGGCGGAGACGAAGTGCGCGGCGCCGACCGCGGTCAGGCCGAGCCCGGCCTCGTTTATCGTGTTGCCGTCGACGGTCAGGACGGCGCCGGCCGCGGCGATGGACCAGTCGCCGACCCGGCGGGACACCTTCTCGTACGCGCTGCCGGTGCCGTTTGTGATGGGGACCCGGATTTCGGCCAGCAGCTCGCCGCGGCCGATCACGGTCTCGTACGGGCCGAGGTGGAACTCGCGGACCGGGACCGCGCGCTGGCCGTCGGACGTTTTGATGATCGCGGTGGCGCGGGCCGCGGCGAACGCGGCGGACAGGTCCTCGGACGGGTCGGCCTGGCACAGCGACCCGCCGACGGTGCCCCACAGGCGGACGATGGGGTCGGCCACGACGCGTTCGGCGTCCCGGAAGATCGGGAAGTACTGGGCGGCCACCTCGGAGTCCAGCAGGTCGGCGTGCCGGGCCAGGGCACCGATGCGCAGCTCGTCGCCTTCTCGGTTTATGTAGGCCAGCTCGGTCAGGGCGTTGATGTCGACCAGCAGCTCGGGCTGGGCCAGGCGCAGCTTCATCATCGGGATCAGGCTGTGCCCGCCCGCCACCACCCGGGTCTCCGGCCTGCTCAGCAGGGACAGCGCATGCGGCACGCTGGTCGCGCGCTCATATTCGACGTGCGACGGTACCTGCATACACAGCATCATTCGGGGTTGCTGTGGTGTTGCGCAAGCGGGTGGTTAAGAGATCCCTAATAGATGCGGGTCGGGGAGGTGAGGCTCGCAACCTGTGGTTGGGCCGAGGTGCGGGCCCGCGCCGGGTCGGCCGCCGAGCTGCGCCGGCCAACCGATGGTTGCCGCTTACTGACGGCTGGAGCCGTTAGGTTGCCACAACCATAGGTTCGGATGGGACGGCGGGGCTGCTGAAGCTGCTGGGACGGAGTACCGGCGGGGCGGGGGCTGCGACGGGGTCAGCGGCCGCCGATGTCCTCGCTCCAGACCTGCGGGTAGCGTTCCTGGAACTCGCGCATGGCGGCCATGCAGCCGTCGTCGTCGAGCAGCACGACCTCCACGCCCCGGCCGGACAGGAAGCCCAGGTCGCCTTCGTAGGTCGTCGCCTCGCCGACCACCACCCGGGGGATCTGGAACAGCAAGATCGCGCCGCTGCACATCGGGCACGGGGACAGCGTGGTGTACAGCGTGGTGCCCGCGTAGGACGGACGGCGGCCGGCGTGGCGCAGGCAGGAGATCTCGCCGTGAGCCACCGGGTCACCGGCCTGGACGCGCTCGTTGTGCCCGGCCGCGATCAGTTCGTCGCCGTGGGCCAGCACCGCGCCGACCGGCACGCCGCCGGCGTCCAGGCTGGTCCGGGCCTGGCCCAGGGCCAGCGCCATCATCTCGCGGTCGGTCTGATCGGTCATGGCGGCACTCTAACGGGTCAGGCGCCAGACCACACCGGTGCCGCTCCCCCCGGGCGGGGGCATATCAAGCGGGCGCCGTCCGGCCTCGGTGAAGCCGAGCTTGCGCGGTATCCCGGCGCTGGCCACGTTCAGCTCGTCGTGCACGATCTCCAGCCGGTCCACGCCGGGCAGCCGGAAGGCCGCCTCGACCAGCGCCGCCGACGCGGCGGTAGCGAGCCCCCGCCGGGTCCAGTCGCGGTGCACCCAGTAGCCGATCTCCAGCCCGCCGGGCCCGATCCGGCTCATCAGCCCGGCGCTGCCGGCCAGCGTGCCCTCGGTGATGATCGCGTACCCGTACTCGGTGCCCTCGGACCAGTTCCGTGCCGAACTGGCCAGGAACTCGGCCGCGGAGTCGCGGGTGTAGCCGTCCGCCCACGGCATCCAGGGCCGCAGGTGATCCAGGGACTCGGTCACGGCCCGGAACACGGCGTCCAGGTCGTCCGCGCGCCAGCGGCGCAGGGTGGCCGGGCCGTGTTCGAGGACCGCGTTGGGTTCGGGCCGTTCGGTCATGCGGGCCGGCGCCCCTTTCCTCTTTTATACGGCCGAACGATGCGTGGCTTGAGCGTGCGGGCCCGGTGCGTGCTGATCGCGGCGCGCGCCTCGCGGGGCCAGTCGTAGCTGAGCTCCTCCCCCACCCGGAGCCGGGCCCAGCGGGCCGCCTCGACCTGCAGGGCCTGCGCGGCCGCGGCCACCTCGGCGGGCGCCAGGTGCACGTCGGCGTCGGCGTCGGGGAGGACGGACAGCTGGGTCGCGACCAGGGTCATGATCTGGATATCCGAGGGGTGGTCCAGGCAGGCGACGGCCTGGACCAGGCTGGCCAGCGCCTCGGCGCGCAGGGTGTCGAAGCTGACGCCGGACGCGATGCCGCCCCAGATACCGTCACCGATCCGCAGCTCACGTTCGACCACGAAGTGCATGATGTCATCCGGCAGCTGGGTACCGGCCGGGCCGCCGTACAGCCGGTACACCGCGCCGTCGTCGCGCTCCACCACCGCGTAGGCACGCTCGTGGTCCGGGAGCCGGGGAAACGTCACGTGCATACCCTCACTATGCGGAGGGGCCCGACGCGGCGCCTAATGATTTTCGCCATGGCGTAGGGTGCCGTTCGTGGCGGGACGCGGGACGACGGCGACAGTCGCGCTGGAGCGGGCCGGGATCGCGTTCACCGTGCACGAATACGCGCACGACCCGCGGGCCGCCTCCTACGGGCAGGAGGCCGCCGACGCGCTCGGGGTGCCCGCGGACCGGGTGTTCAAGACGCTGATCGCGGCGGTGGACGGGAACCTGGTGGCCGGGGTGGTCCCGGTCGACGGGCAGCTCGACCTCAAGGCGCTCGCGTCGGCGTCCGGCGGGAAGCGGGCCGTGATGGCCGACGTCGCGGCCGCCGAACGGACCACCGGGTACGTGGCGGGCGGCATCTCCCCGGTCGGTCAGCGCAAGCGGCTGCCGGTGGTGCTGGACGCGTCCGCGCTGGGCTTCGCCACGGTGTTCTGCAGCGCCGGGCGACGCGGCCTGGAGATCGAGCTCGCGCCCGCGGACCTGGTCCGGGCGGCCGGCGCGACCGTGGCTAGCATCAGGTCTGGGGTCGCGGATCCGGGAGGATGAGGCCAGTGACGCAGCTGGGTACGGCGCCGTCAGCCGGGGAGCTGGACCCGGCCGAGCGGATGTCGGTGGACGAGCTCCGGGCGCTGCAGCTGGACCGGCTGCGCTGGACGCTGCGGCACGCCTACGAGCACGTGCCGTTCTACCGGCAGAAGTTCGACGCGGCCGGGGTGCGCCCGGATGACTGCCGGTCGCTGGACGACCTGAGCGCGTTCCCGGTCACCACCAAGGACGACCTGCGGCAGAACTACCCGACCGGGATGTTCGCGGTGCCCCAGGCCGAGCTGCGCCGGATCCACGCCTCGAGCGGGACCACCGGGCAGCCCACCGTGGTGGGCTACACCCAGGGTGACCTGGATACCTGGTCGGACCTGATGGCGCGGTCGATCCGCGCCGCGGGCGGCCGGCCCGGCGACCTGGTGCACGTGGCCTACGGGTACGGGCTGTTCACCGGCGGGCTGGGCGCGCACTACGGCGCCGAACGCCTGGGCTGCACGGTCATCCCGGCCTCGGGCGGGATGACCGGACGGCAGGTCCGGCTGATCGCCGACCTGCGGCCCGGGGTCATCATGGTCACCCCGACGTACATGCTGACCATCTTGGACGAGTTCGACCGGGCCGGGATTTCGGCGCGGGACAGCTCGCTGCGGATCGGCATCTTCGGCGCCGAGCCGTGGACCGAGCAGATGCGCGCCGAGCTGGAGGAGCGGGCCGGGCTGCACGCGGTGGACATCTACGGCCTGTCCGAGGTGATGGGGCCCGGCGTGGCGGTGGAATGCGTGGAGACCAAGGACGGCCTGACCGTCTGGGAGGACCACTTCTATCCCGAGCTGATCGACCCATCCTCGGCGGCGCCGGCCGCGGCGGCCGAGCGCGGCGAGATCGTGTTCACCTCACTGACCAAGCAGGCCCTGCCGCTGATCCGGTACCGGACCCGGGACCTGACCCGGCTGCTGCCCGGCACCGCCCGGCCCGCGCACCGGCGGATGGAGCGGATCACCGGCCGGTCGGACGACATGATCGTGCTGCGCGGGGTCAACGTGTTCCCGACCCAGATCGAGGAGCTGCTGCTCCGGGTGCCGGGGCTGGCTCCGCACTTCCAGCTGCTGCTCTCCTCGCGGGAGCGGATGGACGAGCTGACCGTCCAGGTCGAGGCGCGGCCCGGCCTGGACGCGGAGCAGCGAGCGGCTGCGGAGCGGGCGCTGGTGGCCGCGGTGCTGGACAACGTGGGGGTCCGGGTCCGGGTCGCGGTCGGCGACCCGGGCACCATCGAGCGGTCGGCGGGCAAGATGCGCCGGGTGGTGGATCAGCGTTAGCGGGCGCAGGGCAGGTCGACCGTGATCAGGGTCGGGCCGCCGGGCGGGCTGGCGATCTCGAACGTGCCGTCCACCGCGGCGGCGCGCTTGGCCAGGCCGGCCAGGCCGGTGCCGCGGGCCGGGTCGGCGCCGCCCACGCCGTCGTCGCTGACGATGATGTGCAGCCGGTCACCGGCCCGCTGGACGACCACCTCGGCCTGGCTGGCCTGGGCGTGCTTGGTGATGTTGGTCAGGCTCTCGGACACCACGAAGTAGGCCACCGCCTCGATGCTGGCCGCGGGGCGGCGCGGCAGGTCCACGGTCAGCCGGACCGGGACCGGCAGCCGCGCCGCGATCCCGGACAGGGCCGCGTCCAGGCCCCGGTCCTCCAGCACCACCGGGTGCAGGCCGCGGATCAGGTCGCGCAGCTCGGCCAGGGCGGCCTTGGTGTCCTCGTGGGCTTCGGCGATGACCTGATGCGCCTGCGCCACGTCGGTGGTATCGGCGCGGGCCATGCCCAGCCGCATGGCCAGCGCGACCAGCCGCTGCTGGGTCCCGTCGTGCAGGTCGCGCTCGATGCGGCGGCGTTCGGCGTCGGCCGCGTCGACCGCGCCGGTCCGGGTCTGGGTCAGGTGCTCCACGCGGTGCTCGAGTTCCTCGGCGCGGCTGGGGCCGAGCAGGGCCCGGGCGGCGCGGGCGTCGAGCGCCACCAGCGCGGCGGTCAGGAACGGCGCGGCGACCAGCAGCGCGATCCCGGCCACGGTCACGTAGGTGTCCAGCGGGATGAACAGCGGCTTGTGCAAGTACCCGGGAGGCGAGGACTGCCCCCGCTGCAGCAACCCGCGCCGCCACCAGGCGTACACGTAGATCAGCGTGCCCGCCAGGCCGCTCAGCCAGGTCGCGCAGACCACGATGGCGGCGGCGGCCAGGGCGGGGGCGGCCAGCAGGTGGTAGCCGAGCTGGCGCCAGGTGGCCGGCGAGCGCAGGTAAGCGGTCAGGCCCGCCGCGGTCCACCGGGACCCGGCGGCGGGCTGGCGCGGGATGTCCAGCCCGATGGTTTGCAGCCGGTAGCGGTGCACGGCGGTGAACTCGGGCGCCGCGAGGAACAGGGCCAGCGGGCTGAGCGCCAGGAACGGGATGCTGGCGGCCAGGTGGACGGCCAGGCCCCAGAACCACGGCGACCACGGGACGCGGCGGTGCCGGGTGTCATGTCGGGCCATACGTCCCACCGTAGGCGACCGGGCCCGGCCTGCCCATACGGCCTGGTTCACCTTCGGGGGTGGTGCTGGCCCCACCCCCGATTGGGAGGCACGGGGCAGTGTGCCCGGCCCGGCCGGCGTGACACCGTGACGTCAGTTTCCCCACTCAGGAGGATCTGATGATGAACCGCAGTGCGCCCGGCGATGTGATCCGGGTGGACGACGTGACCAAGACCTACAGCGGCGACGGGCTGCCCGCGCTGGCCGACTTCAGCATGGACGTGGCGGCCGGCGAGGTGGTGGCCGTCATGGGCCCGTCGGGCAGCGGGAAGTCCACGCTGCTCAACCTCATCGCCGGCCTGGACCGGCCCACCTCCGGCACGGTGACCGTGGCCGGACGACGGATTGACACCCTGGGCGAGAGCGCGCTGGCCCGGTTCCGCGCCCGTCACGTCGGGATCATCTTCCAGTTCTTCAACCTGCTGGACGACCTCACCGTGGAAGACAACGTGCTGCTGCCCGCCCAGCTGGCCGGGGCGTCCCGGCGGGAGGCCCGGGCCCGGACCGGTGAGCTCCTGGAGCGGATGGGCATCGAGTCGTTTCGCGATACGTATCCGGCCCGGATGTCCGGCGGGCAGCGGCAGCGGGTGGCCATCGCCCGGGCCCTGGTCAACCAGCCCGAGGTGCTGCTGGCCGACGAGCCGACCGGGGCGCTGGACACCGCCACCGGGCAGGAGATCGGGCACCTGCTGCGGTCGCTGGCCGCGGGCGGGCAGACGCTGGTCCTGGTCACCCACGATCCGTCGATGGCCGACCGGTACGCGGCCCGGACCGTGCGCATCGTGGACGGCCGGCTGGCCGGGGCTGGTGCGGGGGTGCTCCGATGAGCTCGTTGGGGGCGGTCAGAACCGCCACCGGCGGGCTGGTCCGGCACAAGGTGCAGGCCGTCGTGCTGGGCATGGTGCTGCTGGTCTCCACCGCTTCGGCCACCTTGGGCCTGGCCCTGCTGGCCGCCAACAACGGGCCGTTCCAGCAGGCCTTCAACGCCCAGCGGGGCGCGCAGCTGACCGTGTCGGCGAACCCGGCGCGGGCCGGCGCCGCGCAGCTGGCCCAGACCCGGTCCCTGGCCGGGGTCACCGCGCTGGCCGGCCCGTTCGCCTCGACGGACGTGCCCACCCAGTGGCAGGGCCAGGACTACGGGCAGCTCAACCTGGTCGGACGACCCGCCCCCGGCGGCCCGGTGGACGACGTGGTGCTGAACGCGGGCCACTGGGCCAGCGGACCGGGCCAGATCGTGCTGAACGGCACGCCCGGGGACGGCGGGCCGGTCGTGGGCAGCGCGATCGTGGTCGATTCGGTGCCGCGGCATCCGGTCACGCTGACCGTGGTCGGCTTCGGCAACTCGATCACCAACACCGCGGACGGCTGGGTCGCGCCGGCCCAGGTGGCCGCGCTGACCGGGCCGGGCTCGCCGGCCAGCGCCCAGCTGCTCTACCGGTTCACCAGCGCGGCCACCGCGGCCCAGATCCACGCCGACCTGGCGGAAGTCACCGGGGCACTTCCGGCGGGCACGGTGATCGGGTCTGATTCGTGGCTGGCCGCGGAGAGCCAGAGCAGCGGCAACGGCGCGATCATGGAACCGTTCGTGGTCGCGTTCGCGCTGATCGGGCTGGCCATGGCGGTGCTCATCGTGGCCAACGTGGTCAGCGGCGCGGTGGCCGCCAGCTACTACCGGATCGGCGTGCTGAAGAGCGTCGGGCTAACCCCGGCGCAGGTCGTGGTGGTCTACCTGAGCCGGGTCGGCGGGCCGGCCGTAGCCGGGTGCGTGCTCGGCGTGGTGGTCGGCAACCTGCTGGCCATCCCGGTGCTGAAGCAGTCGGCCCAGGTCTACGGGGTGGGCAGCCAAGCCCTGCCGTGGTGGGCGTCGGTGCTGGCCCCGGTGGCAATGCTGGTCCTGACCATGGCGGCCGCGTTCGTGCCCGCACTGCGGGCCGGGCGGCTGTCGGCCACCCAGGCCATCGCGGCCGGCCGGGCGCCCGCTTCAGGCCGCGGCTACGGGGCCTACCGGCTGGCGTCCCGGCTGCGGCTGCCGCGGCCGGTCGGCATGGGCCTGGCCGCGCCGTTCACCCGGCCCGCACGCACGCTGGTCAGCCTGGCCGCGATCGCGTTCGGGGCCACCGCGGTGATCTTCGCGTTCGGGCTGAGCGCGTCGCTGGGCCGCGCGTCCGCCATCCAGACCCAGTCGGCCACGGTTCCGGTGAAGGTCGAGCAGTTCGGTCCGAGCGGCGGGCCGGGTGGCGGCCCGGGGCAGCAGGCGTCGTCGCCGGCCCAGGTGGCGCAGGTGGACGACGCGATACGCGCGCAGCCCGGCACGGCCCACCAGACCACGGTCTACTGGAACCAGGTCAAGGCGGCCGGGGTGCCCGGGAACGTGAACGCGTGGGCGTTCTCGAACGACGCGGCCTGGATCGGCTACGGGATCATCACCGGCCACTGGTACAACGCGCCGGGCCAGGTGGACGTCAACACCGCGTTCCTCAACGACAGCGGCCTGGTCCATCGGGGACACCACCACGGTCAACACCGGTACCGCGCAGGTCACGGTGCGGATCGTCGGGGAGGTATTCCATCCCAGCAGCACCCCGACGGTGTACGGCAGCACGCAGACGCTGCCCGGCCTGGGCACCCTGGCCAACCTGCAGCAGTGGGACGTGGGGCTGCGGCCGGGGGTCAGCCCGGGCGGGTACGCGCAGGCCCTGAACGCCTCGCTCGGGTCCGGCAGCTCGTGGCAGGCCACCACCCGGGAGACCGGCGGCAAGTTCTACACCATCGCGACCGGCCTGGTCGGCCTGCTGGCCCTGATGGTGGCGGTGGCGGCCGGGCTCGGGGTGCTCAACACGGTGCTGATGACGACCCGGGACCGCGTGCACGACCTGGGCATCTTCAAGGCGCTCGGGATGCGGCCCGGTCAGCTGCTGACCATGGTGGTGTGCTGGATCGTGGGCCCGGCGGTGGTGGCCGCGGCCATCGCGGCGCCGGTCGCGGTGGCGCTCAACACGGCCACCGTGCACGCCATGGCGGGCACCGCGCACACCGGGATACCCGCGAGCGTCACCCAGGTGTTCCCGCCGTCCCGGCTGGCGCTGCTCTCGCTGGCCGCGCTGGTCATCGCGGTGGCCGGGGCGCTGGCCCCGGCCACCTGGGCGGCCCGGGCCCGGCCCGCAGTAGCACTGCGGGCCGAGTTACCTTGGAGTCCGTGGTTTGATAGCCCGGGGTTTTACAGCCCGGGGTTTCTGACCGGGGCGGTTTCAACCGGGGGCGGCCCAGCCGGGCCGCCCCCGGGTGGTGATCGCCGAGGACTCGGTGCTGCTGCTGGCGGGCCTGACCACCCTGCTGGACCGCGCCGGGTTCGAGGTATGCGCCACCGCTGCTGACGGCGACGGGCTGCTGGCCGCGGTGGAGCGCGAGCGGCCGGACGTGGTCATCGCCGACGTCCGGATGCCGCCCACCCACACCGACGAGGGCATCCGCGCCGCGCTGGTCATCCGCAGCCGGTGGCCGGAGATCGCGATCCTGGTCCTGTCGCAGTACGTGGAGGAGCGGTACGCGGCCGACCTGCTGTCCGCCAACACCCGCGGGGTCGGCTACCTGCTCAAGGACCGGGTGGCCGACGTGGCCGAGTTCCTGGACGCGCTGCGCCGGGTGGCCGCGGGCGGCACCGCGCTGGATCCCGAGGTGGTCGCGCAACTGCTGGTCCGCCAGGGCCCGGCCGCCCAGATGCTGGACGGCCTGACCCAGCGCGAACGCGACGTGCTGGCCCTGATGGCCGAGGGCCGGTCCAACACCGAGATCGCCACGGCCCTGGTCATCACCGACAGCGCGGTGAGCAAGCACATCAATTCGATCTTCGCCAAGCTCGGGCTGTACCCGGGCGACCTGGGGCACCGCCGGGTGCTCGCGGTGCTGCGCTACCTCGGCGCCTGACCGGTCCGCTTAGCCTCGATCCACCGGGCAATTAGGGGTGCTTTGCGGCGTGTCAACATAAAAGGTGCCCTCTGACCTGGGAGAATGGGAGTGGTGAAGCTTCCAGTGCCCGGTTCGAGAGGACACCTTGCAAGTGCGATTGTTGCATAGCCTGGCGAAGACGCACGCATCGTTTGACGACCCGAATCTCGTGTCGCACGCTGGGCTGGTTCCGGTGATGGCCCTGGCGCAGCGCGCCGGGCTGGGCGAGCTGGTCGCGAGCACGTCCGGCCGGGCGGGGAGTGCGGGGTGAACCGCACTGAAGGTGCCGTGCCTGGTCGCGGGGATGGCGGCCGGGGCGGACAGCATCGATGACATGGACGTGCTGCGGCACGGGCGATGCCCGCGCTGTTCGGCGGCGTCCGCGCGCCGTCCACGCTGGGCTCGCACCTGCGCTGCTATACCTGGGGGAACGTCGCCCAGCTGGAGAAGGCGGGCCGGGAGTTCCTGGCGGACCTGGCGCGGCGGGCGCCGCTGCTGCCCGGCGCGGGCACGCTGGCGTTCATCGATATCGACTCGATGCAGAAACGCGTCTACGGGCACCACAAGCAGGGCGCGAAGTTCGGGCACACCAAGATCCAGGGCAAGTCGCTGCTGGTGCGGGGGCTGAACGCGCTGGCCGCCGTCATCAGCACGCCGATCGCCGCGCCGGTGATCGCCGCGACCCGGCTGCGCGGCGGCAACGCCGCCTCCGCGCGCGGCGCGGCCAGCCTGGCCGCCCGCGCCATCGCCACCGCGCGGGCCTGCGGCTGCACCGGGAAGATCATCGTCCGGCTGGACTCGGCGTTTTACAACGCCGCGGTGATCAGCGCGGTCCGCCGCGGCGGCGCGCGGTTCTCCGTCACCGTCCCGATGAACGCCAGCGTCCGCGCCGCGATCGCCGCCATCCCCGAGAGACGCCTGGACCCCGATCCGGTACCCCCGCGCCATCTGGGACGACCAGCTGGCCGCCTGGGTCTCCGACGCCGAGGTCGCCGAGATCCAGTACACGGCGTTCGCGTCGAAGAAAGGCCAGGCCGTCACCGCCCGGCTGATCGTCCGCCGGGTCCGCGACCTGAACAAGCAGGCCGCGGCCGGGCAGGACGAGCTGTTCCCCGTCTGGCGCCACCACGCGGTGTTCACCGACTCGCCCGTTCGAGCTGGTCCAGGCCGAGGCCCAGCACCGCGACCACGCCGTCGTGGAGCAGGTCTTCGCCGACGTCACCAGCGGCCCGCTGGCTCATCTGCCCTCCGGGGTCTTCGCCGCGAACGCGGCCTGGCTGTCCATCGCCGCCATGGCCCACAACCTGGTCCGCGCCGCCGGCGCCCTGGCCAGCCTCCCCTTCGCCAAGGCCCGGGCCGCGACCATCCGCCGTGACCTGATCGCCGTCGCCGCCCGCACCGCCCGGCACGGCCGCGGCCACCTCACCTTGCACCTGCCCGAGGGCTGGCACCGCGAGCACGAATGGCTGAACCTGCTCGCCGCGGCCTGCGGGCCGCCCGCCGCAGCGGCCTGACCAGCCCGGAACCGGACCGCACCCGCCACGGCCCCGACGGCCACCCCCGAACCCCGTCCCCGGCCCAGGAACCCCGGACAAGCCGCACAACAGGCGAGCGGCAGGACGACTGCGCCCCGATTCGCCCCGGAACTCCTCGTGGAGGAATCAGGCCGGAAACGACCTAACGGAATCGGCCGGTGGATCGAGGCTTAGGGCCCTGCCTTGCTACCTCGGCGCGTGATCCGGCCCTTTCGTGCTATCGAATGCCATTCGTAATGGCCTGCCGGACATATCACTGTTCAAATCGTTATGCCGGGATCGCGCGTCCGCGCAGCTTGGCCGGGGTTTGCCCTAGGTTAGCCGGCTATCTATACGTCACGCGGGCGCACCCATGCCACGTCTGAAACGGGGAGGTTTCCTTGTCCCCTGCGGATAACCGGAGCGGCGGCGCTAGCCGCCGGATCCCTGGTCGCCGGCGGCCTCCCCGCGACGGCCAACATCGCCATCGGCCCGATGGTGGCGAACAGGTTCGTCTCGCCCTCGCAGCCGATCACCGAAGAACAGTGCGAGTCGCAGTTCACCGTCCCGTGCTACGTCCCGGCCCAGATCCAGACCGCGTACAACGAGCAGCCCCTGTTCAACACCGGGATCACCGGCAAGGGCCAGACCATCGTGATCGTCGACTCGTTCGGGTCCCCGACGATCAAGGCGGACCTGGCCACCTTCGACGCCGAGTTCGGCCTGCCGGCCCCGCCGTCCTTCAACATCATCCAGCCCGCTGGGAAGGTGCCCGCCTGGGACCCGACCGACGCCAACGGCGACGTGGGCTGGGCCGGCGAGACCACGCTAGACGTGGAGTGGGCACACACCATGGCGCCGGGGGCCAACATCTGGCTGGTCGAGACGCCGGTCGCGGAGACCGAGGGCACCACGGGCATGCCGCAGATCGTCAAGGCTCAATACCTACCAGAGCTTCCCCGGCCAGCCGGCCGGCTGGTACGTGGACTGCGGCACCAGCGAGGCCACCCCGCTGTTCGCCGGGATCGTGGCCCTGGCCGACCAGGTGGCCGGGCACGGGCTGGGCCTGATCAACCCCGCGCTGTACGCCATGTCGGCGGCCAAGGCCCCCGGCATCGTGGACGTCACGGCCGGCAACAACAGCATGTCGTTCATCCAGAACAACCAGCTGTACCGGGTTACCGGCTTCCACGCGGGCCCGGGTTACGACCTGGCCTCCGGGGTGGGCACGGTCGACGCCGCGCTGTTCGTCCCCGAGCTGGCCCAGGCCGCCACCGGCGGCGGCGGGTACGGCGGGTAGCTCTTCGTTGTAACTGGTGAGCGGCCGGGCCCTTCTCGGGGGCCGGCCGCTCATTTGTGTGGTCAGGCGGTGCGGCGGCGGAACAGGACCCTGCTGAGCAGGACCGAGGCGGCCAGCAGGCCGGCGATCCAGGCCAGGGCGATGGCCAGCTGGCCGCCGGCGGGGTGGCCGGTCAGCAGGGCGCGCACCGTCTCGGTGACCGGCGTGACCGGCTGGTGCTCCGCGAAGCCCCGCAGCCACCCCGGCATGGTCCGCACCGGCACGAAGGCACTGCTGGGATAGCTCAGGAACATCAGGAAGAACGTCGCCCCGCTGGCCGCCTCGGGCGAGGCCACGGCCAGGCCGAACGCGGCGGCCAGCCACGAGAACGCGGCCACGAACAGCAGCAGGACGCCCACCGCGGCGGCCAGCCGGGCCGGGTCCGAGTGCGGCCGTAAGCCAAGGCCCACCGCGACCGCCGCCACCAGCACGGTCGAGACCAGGTTGCGCGCCACGCTGGCGGTCACATGCCCGCCCAGCAGCACCGTCCCGGGCACGTCCAGGGACCGGAAGCGGTCGATGATGCCGCCCGCCATGTCCTGGCAGACGGTGACCGCCGTGGTCGCGGCCCCGGTCACCGCGCACAGCAGCAGGACCCCGGGCACCACGTACTCCACGTAGGGCGTGCCGATGGTCACCGCCCCGCCGAACAGGTAGACGAACACCACCATCAGCATCACCGGCAGCAGCAGCGCGGTCAGCAGCGCGTCGGGGCTGCGCAGCGACAGGCGCAGGCTGCGCCCGGTGATGATCAGCGCGTCAGACATGAGCGACCTCCCGGTCGGGTGCGGTCAGGGTGAAGAACACGTCGTCCAAGGTGGCGCCGCGCACGGCGAAGCTGGCCACCAGGTCCCGGCCCGGGTCGGCCTGGTCGAGCACGGCGCGGATCTGGGCGGCGCGGCCGTCGGTGGCCACACCGACGGTCCGCGCCGCCGGGTCCAGGTGCACCACTTGGCTCGCGAGCAGCGACCTGACCTGCTCAAACGCGTCGGCGTCCGAGCAGGTCAGGTCGAGGCGCTGGGCGGTCACCCGGGCCTTGAGCTCGGCGGCGGTGCCCGCCGCGACCAGCACGCCGCCGTTCAGCACCGCGATCTGGTCGGCCAGCCGGTCGGCCTCCTCCAGGTACTGGGTGGTCAGGAACACGGTCACGCCGTCCGCGGCCAGGCCGGCAATGGCCCGCCAGGTGGTCAGCCGGCTCTGCGGGTCCAGGCCGGTGGTCGGCTCGTCCAGGAAGATCACCGCCGGACGGCCGACCAGGCTGGCGGCCAGGTCCAGCCGGCGGCGCATGCCGCCGGAGTAGGTGCCCACCCGGCGGCTGGCCGCTTGGTTCAGCTCGAACTGCTCAAGCAGGTCGGCCGCCCGCTGGCGGGCCGCCGGTCGCGGCAGGCCGGTCAGCCGCGCGATCATCCGCAGGTTCTCCGCGCCGGTCTGCCCCGCGTCCAGCGCGGCGAACTGGCCGGTCACACTGATGTGGCGGCGGACCTGCCGCCGGTCGCGGACCACGTCGAAGCCCGGCCACCCGGGCCTGCCCGCGGTCGGCCCGGGACAGCGTGGCCAGGATCCGGACGGTGGTGGTCTTCCCGGCCCCGTTCGGCCCGAGCAGGGCGAAGACCTGTCCGGGGACGACCCGCAGGTCGATGCCGCCCAGCACGCGGACGCCGCCGTAGGACTTGGCCAGCCCGCTCGCCTCGATCGCCAGCTCATTACTCATGTGCCTGACCCCTCGTCGTTCTATTGCGTACCCTATACGCTTATTCGCGTAAGTTATACGCAGTACTAAGATGCTGTCAAGGGCGGATAGTGCTTACCGGCGGCGAAGGAAGGTGCGGGATGACGGAGGCCGAGGCCGAGCCTGGTGCGGCCGAGGTGGCGACCACCGGGCTGCCGGGCGGAGTGGCGGCGGCCTGGGGGGTACGGGAGCGGCCGCGCAAGGGACCCAAGCCGGCCCTCAGCCTGAGCCGGATCGTGGCCGCCGCGGTGCAGGTGGCCGATGCCGAGGGACTGGACGCGGTATCCATGGGCCGGGTAGCCGCCGAGCTCGGGACCGCGCCGATGTCCCTGTACCGGCACGTTTCCGCCAAGGAGGAACTGCTGACCCTGATGGTGGACGCGGCCTGGGGCGAGGCTCCGGAGGGGCCGGCGCCGGACGAGGACTGGCGGACCGGGTTGACCCGCTGGGCCTGGGGTCTGAGGGCCGGCGCCCGGCGGCATCCGTGGGTGGTCCGCATCCCGCTCAGCGGCCTGCCGATCATGCCCAACGAGGTGGCCTGGTTCGAGAACGCGCTGGCCTGCATGGCCGGCACCGGGCTGTCCGAGGCGCGCAAGGCGTCGGTAATCATGCTGCTGGCCGGCTACGTGCGGAATCTGGCCACCACCGAGGCCGACATCGCGGCCGCCATTGCGGCCTCCGGACTGGATCCGATGCAGTGGATGGCGTCCTATCCCCGGATGCTGGCCGAGCTGACCGATCCGCGCCGGTTCCCGGCGCTGGCCAGGTTCATCGCGGCCGGGGTGTTCGAGGCCGAGGACGGCCCGGACGACGAGTTCATCTTCGGCCTGGGCGCCATCCTGGACGGGGTCGCGGCTCTCGTGCGGGACGGGGCGTAGCGCCGCGCGGGCATGATGTCCGGTCGCGTGCATCCCACCTCACTGCCCCCGCGGTAAACGTCAGGAACGCATTCACCGCGCCACGGATCCCCGGCAAGCGTAACGATGGCCCAGGGGTGTGTTTCTCTCGGAAGGAGCCAGCCGGTGGTCTGGCCTCAGCAGCGTCGTTGCGGCAGCCATGTCGTTGGGTGCGCGTCGTTGTGGCAACGACGTCGTTGGGTGGCTCGCCAGGAGCGGGTCAGGTGGGTCATATAGGGACGGTGAGGAGGTGAGGTGCGACCGCCCCGGGCCTAGCAGACGCTGACTCCAGAAGGCAGCCACTCAGTCACCGCGCCACGGATCCCGGCAACCGTAACGATGGCCCCGCGTTACGGTCAGGACCGGCACAGCGGGCCATCGTCCCGGTTCCGCCCCCGCCATCTCAGCCCGTCCGCATCGGGGCCGGCAGTATCAAGGAGCCGCACCCCGGTCAGATCCGGTCCCAGGGCACGGACTCGTAGGCTTCGGTCAGGGTCGCGGTGAACCCGGGATCGGTGGCCAGGATCTGGTCGTCGACCTGGGCCACCGGGGCGACGCCGAGTGAGTTGGTCACGAAGACAGCCCGGAACGAGGCCAGGTCGCCCAGGCGGACCGGTTCGCGCCGGGACGGTATGCCGCGCTCGGTCAGGGCACCGGTGACCAGTTGCATGGTGATGCCCGCGAGCGAGGGCGCGCTCGGCCAGATCACCGTGTCCTGGTCCAGGAAGCCGATGTTGGTGATCCCGCCCTCGGCGATGACGCCGTCCGGCCCGGTCAGCAGGGCGTCGTCGAACCCGGCCCGCTGGGCGGCCCGGCCGTAGTAGATCAGGCCGAACGTGCCGACGTGCTTCAGGTGCGCGGCCGGGCGCTGATACCGGACGGCGGTCAGGCGCTGCGGCCCGGCCGGCGGTTCGGCGGGCGGGCGTACCACGACCATGACCGAGGGCTGTTCGTCACCGTCGGGCTGGAACACGCTGATCCGCAGCGAGGCGTCCGGGTAGCCGGGGCCGAGCGCGTGCCGGGCGCGCGCCCGGACCAGGTCGCCGTCCAGGCCGCCGCCGAACAGTTCCCGGGTGGCCTGGTCCAGGCGGGTCAGGTGCAAGCCGAGCCCGCGGACCGCGCCGGCCCGGACCTGCATGGCGGTGAAGTGGCCGTAGTTGGCGATCGCCGGGTAGGCCAGCCGGTCGGCGGTGGCCGCTTGGCCGTTGATCTCGATCCGCGGGGTGATCACGATCGTCCATTCTCGCCGAAGGTGGGACTAGCACCACCGACAGCCGTCCGTCGCGGCGCCGAGAATGGAGCTGACCGGTACGGCACGGGGAGGTCTGGATGGACGGCGAGCGTGGCTGGCGGCGCAACGCCCGGGCCTGCGGGCGCGGGGCGAGGCTGGCGGCAGTGTCGGTGGCGGGCATCCCGCTGTTCTTCATCTCACTGGCCTGCCTGCTGATCATCCCCGTCGGCCTAGGCGTCCTGCTGGCCCCGGAAAGCCTGCTCGCGGTGCGGCGGCTGGCCAGCAGGCAGCGCCGCCAGGCGCTGGACTGGTCCGGGGTGCGGATCGTGACCCCGTACCGGCCGCGGCCGGCCGGGGCTGCCGGCGGGCTGCGCGGGCAGCTGCGGTACTGCCGGTGGGTGCTGACCGACCCGGCGACCTGGCGGGATCTGGCCTGGATCGGGCTGGGCTGGCCAGTCGGGCTGCTATTCGGGCTGGGGCCCGTGGCGTTCACCTTCATCGGCTTGTGGGACCTGGCTACCGACCTGGGCACCTGGCTGTACGGCTGGTGGAACTCGGCCCCGCCGACCGCGCAGTACCAGGTGCTTTTCCTGTGCATGCTGCTGGCCGGCGCGGCGGGCCTGGCGGCGGCACCGCGCGTGCTCAAGGCGCACGCGCTGGTCGCCGCGGTGCTGCTGGCCCCGACCCGGACCCAGATGGCCGCGCAGGTGGGCCGGCTGACCGAGTCCCGGTCCTACGTCGTGGACGCGTCAGCGGCCGAGCTGCGCCGGATCGAACGTGACCTGCACGACGGGGCGCAGGGCCGCCTGGTCTCGGTCGGGATGAGCATCGGCCTGGCCGAGCAGCTGGTCAGAGACCATCCCGACCTGGCCCTGTCGCTGCTGGCCGAGGCGCGCACCGCGAACGGGCAGGCCCTGTCCGAGCTGCGCGCGCTGGTCCGCGGCATCCACCCCCCGGTGCTGGCCGAGCGGGGCCTGGACGGGGCGGTCCGGGCGCTGGCCCTGTCCCTGCCGGTGCCGGTGGACGTGCAGGCCGACCTGCCCGGCCGGGCCTCGGCCCCGGTGGAGGCGGCGGCCTACTTCGCGGTGGCCGAGATGCTGACCAACGTGGTCAAGCACAGCGGCGCGAACCGGGCCTGGGTCCAGCTCGACCACTGCGACGGACGGCTGGTGGCGATCGTGGGCGACAATGGCACCGGGGGCGCGGAGCCGAAGACCGGCGGCGGGCTGCACGGGATCGAGCAGCGGCTGGCCGCCTTCGACGGGGTGGTCGCGGTGACCAGCCCGCCGGGCGGACCGACCCTGGTGACGATGGAGCTGCCGTGCGAGTTGTCCTGGGCGAGGACCTGACCCTGCTGCGGGACGGGCTGATCCGGCTATTCGCCGCGTACGACATGGACGTGGTGGCCGTTGACAACGGCCCTGACCTGCGCACCGCCCTGGTCACTCAGCACCCGGACGTCGCCGTGGTGGACGTCCGGCTGCCGCCGACCTTCACCAACGAGGGGCTGAGGGCGGCCATCGAGGCCCGGGGCCGGGTCCGCGACCTGCCGGTGCTGGTCCTGTCCCAGCACGTCGAGCCGCTCTACGCCCAGGAGCTGCTGGCCACCGGCCCGCGCGGGCTCGGCTACCTGCTCAAGGACCGGGTCTCCGACGTGGGCCGCTTCGTGGCGGCGGTGCGCACCGTGGCCGGGGGCGGGACCGCCATCGACCCCGAGGTGGTGGCCCAGCTGATGGCCCGGCACGCCCGGGACGAGCGGCTGGCCCGGCTCACCCCGCGCGAGCGCGAGGTACTCGCGCTGATGGCCGAGGGCCTGACCAACGCGGGCATCGCCGCGCGGCTGTACGTCACCGAGAAGGCGGTCAGCAAGCACATCAACAACGTGTTCCTCAAGCTCGACCTGTACCCCGCCGAGGACGGCAACCGCCGGGTGCTCGCGGTGCTGACCTACCTGAACGCCTGAGGCTAGACGAGCAGCTGGCCACCCTCGGCGTGCAGGACGGTGCCGGTCACGAAGCCGTCATCGATCAGGTAGCCGATCGCCCGGGCCACGTCGGCCGGGGTGGCGGTGCGGCGGCCCGGCAGGCGCGAGGCGAGGTCCGCGAACCGCGCGTCCTTGACCTCGGGCGTGGCCAGCTGCGCCCAGATGGGCGTGTCCACCCAGCCGGGCGAGACCGCGTTGACCCGGACCGGCGCCAGCTCGAGCGCGAACGCGCGGACCATCGCCTCCAGTGCCCCGTTGACCGAGGCGGCCAGCGAGCCGCCCGGCGCCGGGCGGTACGCGGCGATGCCGGAGGTGTACGTGATGCTTCCGCCGTCGGTCATCCGGGCGACGGCCTCCTGAGCGACGAAGAACGGCCCGAGGAACTTAGACCGCACGGCGCGCATCATCGCGTCCTCGGTCAGCGCCGCCACCGGGCCGTAGGGCAGGTCGGCGGCGGTCACCACGACGTGCGCGATCGCCCCGGCCTGCTCGAACAGCGCGGTGATCTGGCCGTGGTCGCCGATGTCGGCGGTCAGGGCGCGCAGCCGGCCCGGGTGACCCAACTCGGACCGGGCGGCGGCCAGCCGCTCGGGCGAGCGGCCCGCGATGACCACCTGCGCGCCCTGGTCCAGGCAGCGCCGGGCCACGGCCAGCCCCATCCCCGAGCTGCCGCCGATGACCAGCACGGCCCCGGCTCTATCCATGGTCGGCCTCCATTCCGGCCAGCAGCGTGGCCAGCAGGGCGGCGAGAGTCCGCCGTTCGGCGTCCGGCAGCGAGGCGAGCAGGGCCTGCTCGCACGCCATGTGCGCGGTCATGGCCTGGTCGATGACGGCTACCCCCGGTGCGGTCAGGCCGACCATCGTGCTGCGGCGGTCCTGCGGGTCGCCCGTCCGCTCGACCAGCCCGGCCCGCTCCAGGGCGTCCACCCGATGGGTCATCGCGCCGGAGGTCAGGACCAGCTCCTGAAACAGCCGGGTCGGGGTGAGCCGGTAGGGCGGCCCGGCCCGGCGCAGCGTGGCCAGCACGTCGAAGCCGCCGCGGTCCAGCCCGTAGCGCGCCAGCACGCGCTTGATCGGCCCGCTGGCCAGGCGTTCGGCGCGCAGGATCCGCCCGATGATCTCCAGCGGCGACGTATCGAGATCGGGTCGCTCGCGCGCCCATTCCGCGCGAACTCGCTCGATCCGGTCGTCCAGTATCTGCATGCTCATAATCTTAAACTACAGTTAATTAAGAGTGGACGGGCCAACCGGGTGCGCGGGGCGCCGCTTCCGGACCAGTGTGGTCTACGGGCCGGAGCTCAGGCGGCCGGCGGCGACGTGGTCGCGGCCAGCCGGGCGGCCCGCTCCCGGATCTGCCGGCCCCGCCACCAGAAGAACACCCCGACCACGATGAAAAAGAGCACGGGGAGCAGTTCGGTCCACAAGTAGGTGAACCGTTCGGCGTAACCCCAGCCCTCCGGCCTGAAGTCGGCGCCGAACCAGTCCTTGCCCAGTCCGGGGGCGATGAGCTGGACGGAAGCGATGGCGACCAGGATCATCAGCACGACGGTCAGCGGCCGGTAGGCCGGCATCTTGAACGGCCGGGGCGTGTCCGGGTGGCTGCGGCGCAGCTTCCACAGGGCCGGGTAGATGAGCAGGTAGCTGATCAACGTGGTCGAGATCGTCACGCCGAGCACCGCGTCGAAGTACTTGGCCGCGTTGCCGCTGGTAATCTGCTGGGCCAAGATGACCACGATGGAAGCCACCACGCCGCTGAACACGTTGACCCGCACCGGCGTGCCGAACCTGGCGTTGATCACGCCGAGCGTGCGCGGACCCGCGCCGTCGTAGCAGGACACGGCCAGGGCCCGGTCCGCGCCCATGATCCAGGTCGCGCCCGAGGTGAGCAGGCACACGATGAACAGCAGGGCGCAGCCGTCGCCCAGGACGAGCCCGGCCCCGGACAAGGTGGCCGTGCCGCTGGCCGCCACGTGGCCGCCGTACACGGTGAAGACGGTCTGGATGGCGCTGATGAACCCGCTGAAGTTGGTGATCGCGCTGGTGGGCAGGACGACCAGGATGCCGAGCACCGGCAGGGCGTAGAGCACCACGCTGGCCACGGTGGAGCGGGCGATGCCGAACGGCACGTCGCGCTGCGGGTTGGTCATCTCCTCGCCCGCGCTGTTCGGCAGCTCGAAGCCCACGAAGTTGAACAGCAGCACGCCGACCAGGAGCACGAAGCCGCCGGCCGTCGGCGAATAGCTGCCCGCGCCCAGGCCGTGCACGCCGTGCTTGGCCGCGTAGATAGCGACCGAGATCAGGAACAGGGCGAGCAGCAGGAACCGGGCATAGGCCCCGGCGGTCGGCACCCACTTGCCCACGCTGAACGAGGTGATCGCGGCCACGATCGAGGTCCAGACGAAGACCAGCGCCACGATGTACCAGACCGCAGTGGGCAGCGCGTTGCCGTTGTTGAAGAACACCTCGATAGCGCCGATGCAGCTGATCGCGAGCGTGCCGCCGATCCAGACCGGGTTGGTGATCCAGTACAGGAAGTTGTTCACCGCCCCGGCCAGGTGCCCGAAGGCCAGCCGGGTCCAGTAGTAGGGGCCGCCCTCCTGCGGGAAGGCGGTGCCGAGCTCCGAGAACAGCAGGGCCTGCGGAATGAAGAAGACGACCGCGTAGATCATCATCCAGGTGAAGGCCTCGCCGCCGCCCTGCGCCACCGTGGCGATGGTGTCCACGCCGACGATCGTGCAGATCAGGAAGAACAAGATGTCGAAGCGGCCGAAGTGTTTCTGCAGCTTCTGCCGTTCGACATCGGCGAAGGTCAGATCGTCCAGAGTGCTGGTCATCGACACGCTCCTCATGGTCACCGCAACGGCAACATCCTCGCTCGCGCCGATGTCGAGCTTGCTACCGATTTATGACAGCGCGAACCCAGCAGCGCAAGTAGGAAAGCCGAGAAACCTGCTGGGGTACTAGGCCAGGGCCAGCAGGGCCTGGCGGAGGCGAGCCAGGTCGTCGGGGGTGCAGTCGACGTGCGGGCTGATGCGGAGCAGGGGTTCGGTCATCTCGCGGGGGGCGCGGGTGACGGCGCCCGCCGTGGTAACGATGGCGTGCTCGGCCAGCAGGCGGGCGCGTATGGTGGCGACGTCCTGGCCGTCGGTGGCGCGCAGCGCGGTGATCGCCGAGCCGGCCCCGGCGGGGGTGGCCACCGCCGGGCCGGTACCGGCCGGGGTTACCACTGCCCAGCCGGGCAGGTCGGCCAGGGCCTCGCGGGTCTGGCGGCCGACCTCGGCCAGCCGGTCCCAGACGCGGGGCGGGCCGGCCTCGGTGAACTCGGCCACCGCGGCGCACAGGCCGACCCAGCCGGCCACGCTGGCCTCGCGGGCCATGAGCAGCCACAGCGGGCTGGCGTCGGCGGGGCGGCTGGCCGCCATCAGCTCCGAGGCGCTGATCCGCAGCCGGTCCCACCAGGGCTCGGTGACGCCCAAGACGCCGACGCCGCGTGGGCCGGTGAGCCACTTGCGGCCGGGGGCGTAGATGGCGTCCGCGCCGCAGGCGGTGTCCACGTGCCCGATGGCCTGGGCCGCGTCGACCCACAGGGGCACGCCCGCCGCGTGGCAGAGCGCGGCGGCGGCCGCGACCGGCTGGACTAGGGTCCGGTGCGAGGCGACCTGATCCAGGTGAACCGCGGCGGGTGGATTGTCGGCCAGCATCCGCTCCAGCGCGGCCAGGTCGGCCACGCCGCCGTCGACCGCCGGGATCTCGGCCAGGCGCAGGCCACGCTCGGTAACGGCGTGCAGGTTCGGGCCCCACTCGCTGGTCACCACGGCCACCGTGTCCCCGGGGCGCAGCGGCCAGGCGGCGAGCAGGGCGGCCAGCGCCGACTCGGCGCTCTCGGTGAAGGCCACGCCGCCGGCCGGGACGCCGAGCAGCACGGCCAGCTGGGCGCGGCCCGCGTCGAGCACCGGGGCGGCTTCGGCCTGGGCCACGTAGGCGCCGCGGGCGGCTTCCCGCTGGGCGTGCGCGGCGGTCGTGGCCAAGGTGGCGGCCGAGGACCGGCCCGCGGCCGCGCTGTCCAGGTGGAGCACTTCGGCGGGCGGGCGCCGCTCGCGCCACCAGGCCCAATCGGGGGAAGGGGTGGCGGCCCGGTCGGGGGAAGGGGTGGCGGCCCGGTCGCGATCCTGGGTCACGTCGGCGAGGTGCCGGGGGCGGCCTGTTCGGGATCGCGGGCTTGTTCCTCGGGTGGGCCAGAGGCGGGAGGCGGGTCCGGGGGCGGCGGGCCGACGGCGGCGAGCTCGCGCCGGGGGCGGCGCTGGGTGCGGTAGAACCAGGCGGCGCCGACCACGGCCAGGACCGAGGCGATGTACATGTTCAGGCGCAGTCCGAAGATGTGCACCGAGGAGTCGATACGCAGCGACTCCTCGAAGATCCGGTAGGCCGAGTAGCCGAACACGTACAGCGCGAACAGGCCCGGCGCCTTAATAGGACGACCCAGCATCTTGTACCGGTAGCCGAGCCAGATCAGCACCCCGGCCCAGGCGAAGTCGAAGATCAGCTCGTACAGGAAGGTGGGCTGGAACGTGGCGAAGTGCAGGTCGGCCGTGGGAATGCCGCCTTGCACCCGGTACTGGTAGGGGATCTCCAGGCCCCACGGCAGCGAGGTCGGCCGGCCGAACAGCTCCTTGTTGAAGTAGTTGCCGATCCGCCCGATGCCCTGGGCGATCAGCAGCCCGGGCGCCATGGCGTCGGCGAACAGCGCGGGGCTGACCCCGTGCCGGCGCAGCCGCCAGACGCCGACCAGCCCGCCGACCAGCACCCCGCCCCAGATGCCGAGGCCGCCGGACCACACCGCGAACGGCCCGTACCACACGTGCGGGATGTCCATCGGGGTGGTGATGTCGAAGTAGATCCGGCCGCCGATGATCCCGGCGGGCACCACCCACAGCGCGATCTCGCCGACCAGTTCCGGGTCGCCGCCCACGGCGCGCCAGCGGTAGCGGGTCAAGATGACCGCGAAGGCGATGCCGACCAGGTACGCCAGGGCGTAGAAGTGAACGTCCAGCGGGCCGACGTGGAAGCTGTTGATCGGCGGGCTTGGAAGGTAAGCCGGCAGCGCCATAGCCCAGAGGTTACCGCGTGCCACCCGCCGGCCTGAGCATGACCGGCGGGTGGTACGACGGATCGTTCGGCATCACATTAGTGAGTGCCGGAGTCCGGGTGGTCACCGGTGATCGGCGCGGTACTGGTGGCGGCGGCCCGGGGCGCCGGGGTGGTGGTGATCGGCGGCACCGGCGGCACGATCTGGGACTTGTCGGGGCGGCCGGCGATCCGGTAGACCTCGGTGCCGTCGACGGTTTCCATGTCCAGCAGCAGGACGACCAGGTTGTCCAGCTCGGGACGGTGGTCCTTGAGCAGCTCGACCGCGCGTTCCTCGGCCTGGCGCAGCAGGCGCGAGACCTCGTTGTCGATCTCGGCCTGGGTCGCCTCGGCGAACGGGCGGCTGGAGAAGCCGGAGCCGCCGCCGCCCAGGAACGCCGACCCGCCCTCGGGATACCCGACCGGGCCCAGCGTCTTGGACAGCCCGAACTCCCGGACCATCTTCACCGCCAGGTCGGTCGCGCCGGCCAGGTCGTTGGCCGCACCGGTCGAGCCTTGCCCGATCGCCACCAGTTCGGCGGCCCGCCCGCCGAGCCGGACGGCCAGCGAGTCGAGCAGGTAGTCCTCGCCGTACATGTGCCGCTCGACCAGCGGCAGCTGCTCGGTCACGCCCAGGGTCTGCCCGGCGGGCAAGATGGTGACCTTGGCCACCGGGTCGGCGTGCTCGGACAGCGCGGCGACCAGGGCGTGGCCGGACTCGTGCACCGCGACCGCGTGCTTCTCCTCCGGCAGCAGCACGTTGGAGCCTTCGCGGCGGCCGAGGATGATCCGGTCCCGGGCCGTGTCAAAGTCCGCCGCGCTGAGCACGTCGCGGTGGCCGCGGACCGCGTTGATGGCGGCCTCGTTGGCCAGGTTGGCCAGGTCCGCGCCGGAGAACCCGGGCGTGCCGCGGGCCACCGCGTTCAGGTCGACGTCCGGGGCCAGCTTCTTGTCCTTGACGTGGACGGCGAGGATGGCGGTGCGCTCGAAGACGTTGGGCAGCGGGATGGTGACCTGGCGGTCGAAGCGGCCCGGCCGGAGCAGGGCCGGGTCCAGGACCTCGGGCCGGTTGGTGGCGCCGAGCACCACGACGCCCGCCGACGGCTCGAACCCGTCCATCTCGGCCAGCAGCTGGTTCAGCGTCTGCTCGCGCTCGTCGTTGGACACCACCGCGCCGGACCCGGCGCGGCGCTGCCCGATGGCGTCGATCTCGTCGATGAAGATGATCGAGGGGGCGCGCTTTCGGGCCTCGGCGAACAGGTCCCGGACGCGGGACGCGCCCACCCCGACGAACAGCTCCACGAAGCTGGAGCCGGTCACCGAGAAGAACGGCACCTTGGCCTCGCCCGCGACCGCGCGGGCCAGCAGCGTCTTGCCGGTGCCGGGCGGCCCGACCATGAGCACGCCGCGCGGGACGAGCGCGCCCACGCGGGAGTACCGGTCCGGGTTGCGCAGGAAGTCGACCACCTCGGCGATCTCGGCCTTGGCGCCCTCGTACCCGGCCACGTCGGCGAACGTGGTGTTCGGGCGTTCCTCGTCGAAGACCTTGGCCCGGGACCGGCCCGCGCCGAGCACGCCGCCCAGCTGGCTGGCCGCGCCGCGGGAGATCCGCCGGAACAGCCAGATCGAGAGCAGGATGGGCAGGCCGAACACGATCAGGTAGACCAGCACCTCGGTGCCGAAGCCCTGGCCGGACGGCGCGGTGGACACGCTGGGGATGTTGCTGGTCAGGTTGTCCAGCGCCTGCTGGCTGGCCTGCGGCGGGATCACCACGGTGAAGCTGGAGCCGTTCTTCAGCGTCCCGGTGCTGGTGCCGCCCACCGACCCGGAGATCTGGAAGCTCTTGACCTGGTGCGAGGACACGTCGGACAGGAACTGCGAGTAGGTCAGGGACGTGGTCGCCGACCGCGTGGGCAGCAGGTAGAACAGGGCCAGGATCGCGAAGATCATGATCGGCCACAGCCAGTTGCGCCAGGTGGGCGGGGGCGGCGGGGCGGAACCGGTGGGCCGGTCGCCCGGCGGCGGCGGCTTGGCTTGCTTACTCATGGCAACTCCTTGTCAGGCCAAGTATGCCGGGTATCCGCGGCCTGTTGATCAATGGAGGGTTCCGTTCGGTCGATGTGGAGGACACTTGGGGCAGACGGTCAGGAAGTCTTAAGGGACCAGCACGGCGGCACCGTCGAAGCGGCCGGCCTTCAGGTCACGCAGGGCCTGGTCGGCGGCGTCGAGCGGGTAGGGATGGACGGTGACAGCCAGCTTGTGCTGGCCGGCCAGGCTGAGGAACTCCCGGGCGTCGGCCCGGGTGTTGGACGTCACACTGCGCAGCTGGCGTTCCTGGAACAGGTGCCGGTCGTAGTTCAGCGGCGGGATGTCGGTCAGCGCGATGCCGGCGATGGCCAGCGTGCCGCCGCGATCCAGCGCGGCCAGCGCGGGCAGCACCAGGTCGCCCGCGGGCGCGAACAAGATCGCGGAGTCCAGCTTTTCCGGCGGCATGTCGGCGGGGCCGCCCACCGAGGCCGCGCCGAGCTCGCGGGCCAGCTGCTGGGCCTGCTCACCGCGGGTCAGCACGTGCACCGTGGCGCCGCGGGCCATGGCCACCTGGGCGGCCAGGTGCGCGCTGCCGCCGAAGCCGTACAGGCCGAGGCGGCCGTGCTCGGGTACTTCGGCGCGCTGCAGGGCGTGATAGCCGATGATGCCCGCGCACAGCAGCGGGGCCAGCTCGAGGTCGGTGTAGCCGTCCGGCAGGCGGTGCGCGTAGGCGGCCGGGACGGTCAGGTACTCGGCGTAGCCGCCGTCGGCGTCCCAGCCGGTGTAGCGGCTGGCCGGGCACAGGTTCTCGGCGCCGCGGCGGCAGTACTTGCACGTGTTGTCCGTCGAGCGCAGCCACGCGGCGCCGGCCCGGTCGCCTGTGGTGAACTCGGTTACCCCGTCCCCGGTCGCGGCGACCTCGGCGACCACCTCGTGGCCGGGGGTCACGTCCGGGCGGTGCACGGGCAGGTCGCCCTCGGTGACGTGCAGGTCGGTGCGGCACACGCCGCAGGCCAGGACCTTGAGCAGCAGCTCGCCGGGTCCCGGTTCCGGTATCGCGTCGTCTGTGCTCAGGCGAAGCGGGTAACCGGTAACCGGGCCTGGCGCGTCAACGTGCCATGCGCGCATACGCGGCACGTTACCTCGTGGTTTTCGGCCGTCCCTTCCGGGTCAGCTCGTGCGGGTCAGCCCTTGCGGGGTTCGCCTCGGTACGTACCGAACGACCAGCGGTTGCCCTCCGGGTCACGAGCGGCGAAGTCGCGCGAGCCGTAGTCGGTGTCGTGCGGTTCGGCGGTGATCTCGGCGCCGGCCTGCCGGGCCCGCTCGTACAGCGCGTCGGGCTGGTCGGTGACCACGTAGGCGCCGAACGCGCCGGCGTCGGTCGCGCCCGCCGCCTCCGGCCGGACCGAGCCGAGCATGATCCCGCCGCCCTCCGGCCAGGACAGCTGAGCGTGGTGCACGTCGTCGCCGTCCGCGTAGACCACGGTCTCCTCGAAGCCGAACGCGTCGACCAGGAACTTGATCAGGCCGCGTGCGTCGCGGGCGCGCAGGCTGGGCCACACCTGCTTGTCCGGTGTCGTTCCCATGGTTTGGTGCTCCCTCCCGTATTTTGCGGGGTCTTGTTGGTTCAGGCTCCCTCGGACAGCCAGGCCCCGGCTTGGATGTTTCGGAACTCCTCGGTGAGCCACTGGCTCGGCGGGCAGCCGGCCAGCGCCCGGAAGTCCCGGGCCAGGTGCGCCTGATCAAAGTATCCGCAGGTCGCGGCCAGGTCCGCGAGCCGGTACCGGGCGGCGGCCGGTTCCGCGGCGGCGGCCGCCGAGGCTTGCGCGGTGAGCAGGCGCCGGGCTCGGTCGAATCGGATGACCCGGGCCGCGGCCTTCGGGGACAGGCCGACCTCGGCGCGGAACCGGCTGGTCAGGTGGCGGTTGCTCCAGCCCGTCTCGGCGGCCAGGTCGGCGATGCGGGCCGTGCCGCCGGTCTTCAGCAGCTGGTGCCAGGCGAAGCGGACCTCCGGGGCGGGCTGGGCCTTGCTGCCGATGCGGCGGCCCAGGATCTCGTCCAGGATGGCGAAGCGCTCGGGCCAGCCGGGCGCGGCCGCGGTCCGGGCGCGCAGTTCGGCGCAGACGTCGCCCAGCACGGTCTCGGCGGGCAGGTCCAGCTCGGCCAGTTCGCCCGCGGGCAGGCCGAGCAGGGCCCGCGCGCCCAGCGGCCGCAGCCCGACCTGGATGCCGGACTGCGCGCCGTCGTGGGTGACCAGCGCGGGCGAGGAGTGCAGGCCGCCGAGCAGGGTGCCGAACGCGCCGGGCGGCTGGCGGGGATCGGGGTGGGCCAGCAGGACCAGCGGCTCGTCCAGGGTGAAGATCAGGGTCAGGAACGGCGAGGGCAGGCCCCGGTGCAGCGCGGGCGGCACGCCGCGCTGGCGGTAGCCGGTGTAGCAGGCGATGTACCGGCGCAGCGGCTCGGCGGGCCGACGGCGGCAGTGCTCATCGACGGGCTCCCCGGTTGGGGATTCCCTGAGGGAGGCTGAACCTGCCGCGCCGCTCACACGTTTTATTCAGCAGGATCCCGGTATCGCTTCAGCCTTCGGGGTTCTAATTATTTGCGCTGGTAGTGCCGTTGCTGCCAGAATCGGGGCCATCTCCCCAGTGTACGGGGCTCTGGGGTACCGGCCCGGGTTCGGCCGCATGCGGAAGGTATGTCGAGCCGCTGGCGTTAACCGGACAACGGGTTGGAGTGGCACGTGATCATTCGTCAGCTGGACCGCGTCAGCGTAGACGCGGCAGCGCTATCCGACCGCGCTGGGCGCGCGGCCGGACGAGACGGGGGAAGTGATATGGCCGTGATGACCGCAGAACGGATCGAGGGCTTCGAGCCCCTGGTGCTTGACCTGTCCTCCCGGACCGACGAGGACGGAAACCACATCGTCAGCGTGGCCGGGGAACTGGACATCGCCACCGCCGACCAGGCCTACATCTACATCAGCGACGTGATCGACGCGTGGCCCAGTCCGGTCAGCGTCGACCTGTCCGGGCTGACCTTCTGCGACGCTTCGGGGCTGGGCGCGCTGGCCAGGATCGCCCGGCACGCCCGCCAGGCCGGACGCCAGCTCAAGCTGATCGCCGCGCGGCCGTCGCTGCTCAAGATCATGCGGATCACCGGACTGGACCGGGCCTACCCCGAGCTCGCCGCCTACTGACCGTAACCGCCGCTTCGCGCCGAGATAAGTAGCACGTGACCATAGAGGTTGCAGGCTGCCCGCGTTAAGTTTGGAATGCTTCCGGCGTTAATTCTGAACGTAACCGCGAGCGGAGGGACGCATCCCCATGGCCGAAGAAGTTCAAGGGCAGGCCGACGAAGCAGTTGACTCTTCTGAGGGGGAGTCAACCGAGGCCACCATTGCCGTGCACTGGCGCGAAGAGGGCTATCTGGTGCCCCCGCCCAAGTTCATCGGCCAGGCCAACGCCTCTGACCCGGCGATCCTTGAGCGGTTCTCCGAAGAGAATTTCCCCGAGTGCTTCAAGGAATACGGGGACCTGCTCGACTGGGACCATTACTGGGACACCACGCTGGACACGAGCAACCCGCCGTTCTGGCGCTGGTTCGTCGGCGGAAAGCTGAACGCCAGCTATAACTGCGTGGACCGGCACCTGAAAAAGGACCGGAACAAGGCGGCGCTGATCTGGGTGCCCGAGCCCGAGGACGAGGCGACCGCCGCGATCACCTACCAGGAGCTCTACCGGCGGGTGAACGAGTTCGCCGCGGTGCTGCAGGACCTCGGCCTCAAGGCGGGTGACCGGGTCACGCTGCACATGCCGATGGTGCCCGAGCTGCCGGTCACCATGCTGGCCTGCGCCCGGCTCGGCGTGGTCCACTCGCAGGTGTTCGCCGGGTTCAGCGGGGCGGCCTGCGGCGGCCGGATCGCCGACTCGGGCAGCAAGGTCCTGATCACCATGGACAGCTACTACCGCAGCGGCGACCTGCTCGACCACAAGGTCAAGGCGGACGAGGCGGTCGAGGCGGCCCGCAAGGAGGGCCAGGAGGTCGAACAAGGTCCTGGTCTGGCGGCGCTACCCCGGAAAGTACTCGGCCGAGACGCCGATGGCGGAGGGCCGTGACGTGTTCGTCGACGAGCTGCTCGCCGGGCACAAGGGCGCCGTCGTCGAGCCGGTGTCACTGGACGCCACCGCGCCGCTGTTCCTGATGTACACCAGCGGCACCACCGGCCGCCCCAAGGGCTGCCAGCACTCCACCGGCGGGTACCTGTCCTATGCGGCCGGGACGTCCAGGTTCTACCAGGACATCCACCCGGACGACACGTACTGGTGCATGGCCGACATCGGCTGGATCACCGGCCACTCCTACATCGTGTACGGCCCGCTGGCGCTCGGCACCACCAGCGTGATGTACGAGGGCACGCCGAACTACCCGGACGCCGGGCGGCCCTGGCGGATCGCCGAGCAGCTCGGGGTGACCATCTTCCACACCTCGCCGACCGCGATCCGGATGCTGCGCAAGGTCGGCCCGGACGAGCCGGCCAAGTACAACTACCACTTCAAGGCCATGACCACGGTGGGCGAGCCGATCGAGCCCGAGGTCTACCGGTGGTACTACAACACGGTCGGCAAGGGCGAGGCGATCATCACCGACACCTGGTGGCAGACCGAGACCGGCGGCTTCATCGGCGTCGGGCTGCCCGCCTTGTTCGCCATGAAGCCGGGTAGCTGCGGCCCGGCCGCGCTCGGTATCTACCTGGCCATCCT
This sequence comes from uncultured Actinomycetes bacterium, assembly GCA_963787645.1. Classification (GTDB taxonomy): domain Bacteria; phylum Actinomycetota; class Actinomycetes; order Streptosporangiales; family Streptosporangiaceae; genus Palsa-504. The sequence continues at coordinate 157,170 of CAWBDS010000003.1, forward strand.
GGACGAGAACGGCGAGGCGATCCCCAAGGGCAGCGGCAAGGCCGGCAACATCGTGGCTCGCGCCCCGTGGCCCGGCATCTTCCAGACCATCTGGGGCCAGCCGGAACGCTTCGTGTCCACCTACTTCGCCAAGTACAACAAGAACCCGGACAGCACGGACTGGCACGACTGGCCCTACTTCGCCGGGGACGGCGCGGTCCAGGCCGAGGACGGCTACTTCCGGATCCTGGGCCGGGTCGACGACGTGATCAACGTGGCCGGGCACCGGCTCGGCACCAAGGAGCTGGAGTCGTCCGCGCTGGCCGTCGAGGAGGTGGCCGAGGCGGCGGCCGTCCCGGTCGTCGACGACGTGCGCGGCCGGGTGGTCGAGATGTACATCGCGCTCAAGCCCGGCTACGACGACGGCCCCGATGTCGAGGCGAAGGTCAAGACCGCGATCGAGCGGGACATCGGCAAGATCGCCCGGCCGAAGAACATCTGGATCGTGCCGGACATGCCCAAGACCAGGTCGGGCAAGATCATGCGCCGGGTGATCGCCTCGGTGTCCAACTTCACCGACGTCGGGGACATCACCACGCTGGCCAACCCCGAGGTCGTGGACAAGATCCGGGAGCAGGTGCAGAGCGCCAAGCGGGCCAAGGGCGAGGAGCCGCGCGAGCTGAGTGAGACCGAGGAGCACGAGATCAAGTCGTTCGGCGAGCAGGAGTAGGTTTTCTTGGTCGGTGGCGGGCCGCCGTTGCCTTACGGCGGCCCGCCCCTTTTCTTTTCGGCCGAACGGGCCGTGGTTTTACGCTTCCGGCTCGCCCACTTCGACGGTCAGGTCGTCGTGCAGGAAGGACAGGTAGCCGCTCACCGCGGCCGAGTCGCCCTCGGCTTGGGGGTAGGACCAGAACCGCGTCGGTGAGCTTGCCGCCGCCATTTGTTACTGACCAGTAGGAAGCGGTGCCCTTGTACGGGCAGTGGGTGTGCGTGTCGCTGGGCTCAAGCAGGTCCTGGCGGACGTCCTGGGCCGGGATGTAGAACCGGTTGGGCAGGCCGGTCTCGGACAGCAGCAGCGGGTGCGTCGTCTCGGCCAGCACCGTGTCTCCTGCCTTGACGCGGACGGGGCGGGAGCTGCGGCGCACGTCGACGCGGTGGTACGGGTCGCGCAGGTGGCCGTGGACCTGCTCGTCTTCGTCAAACCACTCGTCCATGGCATCCCAGTAGAAGCCGGCGTAGCCCGCCAGCCAGCTGGCCTCCTGGTTGGGGTCCGGGTAGGACCAGATGGCGTTCTCGGCCTGCTGGCCGCCCGCGGTGACCGTCCAGTACGAGGCGGTGCCCTTGAACGGGCAGTACGTGTGGTGGTCGGTGGGCTCGATCAGGTCGGCCCGGATATCGTCGATGGGCACGTAGACCTGCGGCGGCAGCCCGGTCTCGTGCAGCAGCACGGCGCGGGTGGTGTCCACCACGGTCTGGCCGCCGAAGGTGGCCCGCAGCCGGCGCGGGAACTCGTGCATCAGCAGCTTGTGCGCCGGCCCTTCGATCACGTAGTTCACGGTCTTCGGCGGATGCCCGGACAGCGGGCCTCCAGACCGGGGGCCAGCCGAAAAAGTCAGCGACATCGCGGCTCTCCTTTGAGTGAGGGTTCGCTTTGGGCAACCGTGGCCTCCGCGTCGTCATTCCGCCTGCGTCGGCTGGGGTCGCCCAGCACATGGTTGCCGCGGTTACAGGTCGGCGGGGGTGGTGAGGGCGATGAGGCGGGCGTGGGCGGGGGTGAGGGCGGGCCAGTCGCCGGGGAACTGCAGGACGGCGACGGCGGCGGTGGGCAGGCTGACCGCGGGGCGGACGCCGTCGTGCGGGACCGCTGGGGCGGCCAGGCTGGCGGCCAGCTCCGACAGGCCCGGGTTGTGCGCGATGAGCAGCGCGGCCCGGTACCGGTCGGGCAGTTCCTGGGCCAGGTAGAGCAGGGTCTGCGCGCTGGCCGCGTAGGCGCGCGGCTCGAAGCGGACGGCGGGCGAGCCGCCCAGCTCGGGGGCGACCAGGTCCCAGGTCTGGCGGGTGCGGGTCGCGGCCGAGACGATGACCACGTCGGGCCGGTAGCCGTGCTCGTGCAGCCAGCGGCCCATCCTCGGAGCGTCCCGGCGGCCGCGCTTGGCCAGCGGGCGTTCGGCGTCGGGCACGTCGGGCCAGTCAGACTTGGCGTGCCGGAGCAGGATCAGCTGCCGGGTCGTATCGCTGGCCATGTCTGGCTCAGCTGTCCGATTCCGGGCGAACCAGGAGGAAATTGGTCGCGGTGGCGCGCATCACGGTCCGGCCGTCCTGATTGACCGCCTCGATCAGCGTCTTGAGGATGCCGCGCTCCGGCTTGCTGGCCGAGCGGCGCGCCTCGACGGTGGTAGCCCGGACACGGAGCGTGTCCCCCGGCCGGACCGGCTCGGGCCAGCGCATCTCGTCCAGTCCGGGGCTGCCCAGGCTCGCCTCGGCGGCCAGGTAATGATCTACGAGTTGCCGCATGACGAGCGCGGCCGTGTGCCAGCCGCTGGCGATCACCCCGCCGAACGGCCCGTGCGCCGCGGCCACCGGATCGACGTGGAACGGCTGCGGGTCGAACTGGGTGGCGAAAGAGATGATCTCAGCTTCACTGACGCTGACGCTTCCGCAGTCGTACGAGGCCCCCGGCAGGTAGTCGTCGAAGTACCTCAGGCCGTGATCAGTCACCGGTCAAGTATCCCAGTCCGCTCGGGGTTGCTTGACCTTGATCACAGATGCATCACAGAAATAACTCGATTTGCCTGCGAGGCCAAGTTCGTTGCTGCCATGCTTCCGCAGACGGCACAGACCGCCGGATTGCGAATAAATGCCTCAGCATCACAGGCAGTGACAGGCCCGCCGAAAAGGCCCACCCGCGGACCGGGTAGGTGGGCACGGAAGCTACTTGGGGAGTTCTGTGGATTCAGTCCGCTCGCACCGCCGCCCGCGCAAGATCCGGCGCACGGGCCGCCACACCCAGCCATCGCAAGTCGAGAAGGTGGCCGAAGTCGCCACCAAGGCCGCCCCCGCGGTAGCCATCGCGGGCGCGCTGGTCGCCACGGCACCGCAGGCCGCCTCCGCCGCGACCAGCCTTTCCGCCAAGACCACCTCGGTCGCCGAGCAGGTCCACACCGCGGCGCTGGTCAAGCAGAGCCAGCCCGCCACCCGCACGTACACGGTGCGCGCCGGGGACACGCTGTCCTCCATCGCCAGCCACTTCTACGGCCACGCGGCGGACTGGACCTGGCTGTACCACGTGAACTCGTCCGTGGTCCACGACCCCAACGTGCTGTACGTGGGCGAGGTGCTGAAGGTCCCCACGGACCCGCCCGCCGACGCCGCGTCCTACGCGCCCAAGCACGCGAAGACCTCGGCGGTCACCGCCACCACGCTGACCTCCTCGACTACCAAGCTGAGCGGCACGCTCAGCTGCAACGGCCTGGAGGCCCTGTGGGAGGCGGCCGGCGGCGCGCACGGCGAGGCGTTCATGGCCGCCGAGATCGCCATGGCCGAATCCGGTGGCAACCAGTTCGCGCTGAGCCCCACCAACGACTACGGCTACTGGCAGATCAACGGGTCGCACGGCCCGGCCATGGCCACGTTCAACCCGATCGGGAACGCCAAGGCCGCGATCGCGATCTCCGATGACGGGCACGACTGGGGTGCCTGGACGACCTACACCAGCGGCGCCTACGCGGGGCGCTGCTAGTCCCGAGGGACTCGCTGTCCGTATCCCGCCAGCTGGCCGGCCACGAGGTTGATCTCGTCGGCCGGCAGCAGGCGCGGACCGCCTAGCTGGCCCGCGGCCAGGGTCTTCAGGTAGACCTCGCAGAGCCACTCCAGGTGGCGGGTGCTGGTCAGGGCCGACCTCAGGTCCGGGCCGGTGGTCACCGCGCCGTGGTTGGCCATCAGGCACCCGGTCCGGCCGGCCAGCGCCGCGGCCACGTTGCGGGCCAGCTGCTCGGTCCCGTAGGTGGCGTACGGCGCCACCGGCACCGGCCCGCCGAACATGGCCACGTAGTAGTGGATGGCGGGCAGCTCGTCGGTCAGCGTGGACAGCGCCGTCGCGGCCACCGGATGGGTGTGCACGATGGCCCCGGCGCCGGTGGCGGCGTAGACGGCCAGGTGCAGCGGCAGCTCGCTGGTCGGCCGGAGCGGAGCCGCGACCGCGGTGCCGTCCATTCGGTGCACGCCGACCAGGTCGGCGGTCAGGTCGGCGTAGTCCAGCCCGCTGGGCGAGACCGCGATCAGGTCCCCGGCCCGGACGCTCACGTTGCCCGATGACCCCACGACCAAGCCGGCCGCGGCCAGCTCCTGGCAGGTCCGGACCACGTCGTGACGCTCTTGTTCAGCCAGCATAGGTTCAACGGTATGGACTCCCCTGAGGTGCTCGCCTGGCGGGACGGGCAGATCGAGGCGCTGGACCAGACCGTGCTGCCGCACCAGGTCCGCACATTGCGGATCGGCACCGTGGACGAGCTGGTGCGGGCCATCACCAGCCTGGCCATCCGGGGCGCGCCGGTGCTCGGCGCGGCGGGCGCGCTGGGCGTGGCCCTGGCCGTCGGCCAGGGGGCGCGCGAGGGCTGGGACGAGCCCCGGCTAGCCGAACAGATCGAGCGGATCGCGGCGGCCCGGCCCACCGCGGTCAACCTGGGCCGCGAGGTAGCGGCCGTCGCCGCGCGGATCGGCGACGGCCCGGCATCCGCGCGGGCCGCGGCGGTGCAGGCCGCGGCGCTGGCCGTATTGGAGCACACCGTCGCGACCAGCTACCAGATCAGCGCGCGCGGCGCCGATTACCTGCTCCAGGAGTGCGGCGGCGGACCGCTGCGGGTGCACACGCACTGCAACACCGGCGCGCTGGCTTGCCTGGGCTGGGGCACCGCGCTCGGGGTCATCCGTGCCCTGCACGAGGCGGGCGGGCTGGCCCACGTGATCGTGGACGAGACCCGGCCGCTGCTCCAGGGCGCCCGGCTGACCTGCTGGGAGCTGGCGCAGCTGGGCATCGAGCACCAGCTGGCCTGCGACGGGGCGGCGCCGTTCCTGATCAGCCAGGGGCGGGCCGACGCGGTGGTGGTGGGCGCCGACCGGATCGCGGCCAACGGCGACGTGGCCAACAAGATCGGCACCTACAGCCTGGCCCTGGCCGCCCGCCAGGCGGGCATCCCGTTCGTGGTCGCGGCGCCCGAGTCGACCATCGATCCGGCCACCCCGTCCGGGGCGGCGATCCCGATCGAGCAGCGGGCCGACGAGGAGGTCACGGTCCCGGCCGCCCCGGCGGGCACCAGGGCGGTCAACCTGGCCTTCGACATCACCCCGGCCGAGCTGGTCACCGCGGTGGTCACCGAGGACCGGCTGATCCGGCGGGGACAGCCGATTACCCCGGGGGGGCGCTCCAGGCTGAGCTGGGCCTCGCGGACGGTGAAGCCGCAGGCCTGGTAGATCCGGATGGCCGCGCCGGCCGGGTCGGCCACGATGACGAACGTGCGGGTGCCCAGGACCTCGCGGCCGTACCGGGCCGCGGCCCAGACCAGGGTGCCGGCCAGGCCCTGGCGGCGGTCCTGGGGGTCGGTCTCGACGTTCTGGTAGCGGGCCAGCCCGTCGCCCACGTCGAACAGCCCGAGCTGGGCCTGCAGCCGCCCGCCGGAGAAGGCGCCGAACCAGGCCCCGGCGCCGGTCCGGGTCAGCCGGCGCCGGGCCAGGGCCCGGCGCTCCAGGAACGCGGGCTCGTCGGCGTCGAAGCAGCGAATGGCCAGCTCGACCGACTGCCGCCAGTCGGCGTCGGAATCCAGCGGGCGGATGTCGGCGTCGGCGTTGGGGCGGGCCGGGGGGTTCGGCTGGCGGGCGGTCAGCACGGCGGCGCGCTCCACCTGGAGCCCGGCGGCGGTCAGGTCCTCGGGTACCGGGCCGTCGAGCGCGGTGTCCACGCCGAGCGCCACGTGCGCGGCCCCCGGGAACTGCGCGGCGAACCGGGCCAGCCACGCGCCGGCCTGGCCCGGCGGGGGGACGCCGGCCAGCAGCAGGAAGTTGCCCCACCAGAAGTCGGGATTGTCCGGGGAGCGGACGACCAGGTGATCGCCGCGGTCGGTGACCTCGGCGCCCTCCAGGGCGCGCAGCGCCACGTCGGTCCGGAAGCCGAGCGAGGTGACCCGCACTAGCCGGTGCCCAAGTTGAGGTCCAGGCCCTTCACGCTGACCGTCAACCGGGGCGGGCGCGGGGTTGTTCCGGGCGATAGGTTCCTGGGGTGGCCAAGAATGACGGGGCGGGTGCGGGACGGGCCGGGTCGGCGGGAGCAGCGGGGGTGCTGGGCGCGCTGGCCGGGGCGGCGCTGGCCGCGCACCGCGGCGGCCGGGCAATGGTGCTCGGCGCGCTGGCCGGGGCGGCCGGGCTGGCCGTGGTCGACGCGGTGGCGCGGGCCCGGCAGCGGCCGGGTGAGATCCCGGCGCTGTGGTCCCGGATCATCGCCAGCGGGGCGGTCGCGGCGCCGCTGGGCTGGGCGGCCGAGCGGGTGACCGGGGCCGGGCCGGTGCCGGTGGCCACGGCGGCGGGGGCGGCGGCCGGGGCGATGGGGCTGCGGCCGCAGAAGGTGCTGGCCGGGCCGGTGGTCGGCGCGGCAGTGGGACTCGGGCTCTCGCGGACGAGCCGGCCGGCGCCAGCGGCGGTGGCGGCGCGGCGGCGGTGGTCGGGTTCCGGGTGGCGTCGGCGCTGGTGTTCACCGATCCGCAGCTGAGCTTGCTGGCCGAGCGGGTGGGGCCGGCGGATGTTCCGTTCGTGGTGCCGCTGGCCAGCCAGACCCGGTACGTGGGCACCGGGTACGTCCGGGCGCTGGCCACCGTGCTGGGCGGCACGTACACGCCCGCGGTGGCCGACATCGGCATCGTGGCGTCGCTGGACGCGCTGGCCGGCCCGTCGTTCGACCCGGGCGCAGTGGATCCGCTGGTCCGCGAGTTCTACGAGCACACCACCCGGTTCAAGCTGGACATCGTGCCGCAGTGGCGGCTCTGGGTACGGCCGGGGTACCTGCTGTACCGGACGCTGGTGGCGCGGCCGCTGGGGCAGGCCAACGTGCCGATGAGCCAGCGGGAGGCCCAGCGCGGGGTGGACAGCCGGATCGACACCATCACCGGGCTGCCCGATGAGGTCACGATCCGGGGCTGGATCCGGTCGGCGCACGACACGGGCGCGCCGATCTACGTGGGCATCTACACCACATACCGGCGCGCGGGGCACGGGTACGTGAGCGTGGGGTTCCCGCTGCCGCAGGCCAGCTTCACCGCGACGCTGGCGCCGAGCGCGCGGCCGGGCGGCGGGCTGGTGCTGGACAGCCGGAGTTCGCTGGACCAGCCGGGGCACTACCTGACCTACATCGATCCGGGATCCGCGGAGCTCACCACGTTCGGGGTGCGCGGGTTCGCCGAGCGGCTGGACGTGTACGTGGCCGACGGAGAGCTGCGGGCCGAGCACGCCTTCTGGGTGTTCGGGTTCCCGTTCCTGGTGCTGCACTACCGGATGCACCGTAAGGGCTGATCTTTTTCCGGCGGGTTCAGGCGGGTCAGGGCGGCTTCGATGCGGTCCAGGCGGCGGTGCAGGTCCGGTGATCGCCAGCACCGAGAGCAGCACGTAGTGCCTGCCATGGTGGGTGAGCAGATCGCGGGCGCGTTTGAGCGCGCTGCTCAAGATGAGCGCGGCCCGGGCCACGCGGAGCAGGCGCAGCAGCCGGAGCAGGCGAAAACGGCCCAGACCGCGTAGTCCACCGCGTCTAGGGCGTCCGAGGTGGCGGGCGAGACCCGGGCCGCCAGCGGCACGACCAGCACCGGGAGCCAGAGCACGGCCAGCACCGTGAGCGGGCCGTCCACCGCGGCGGAGAAGCGATCGTAGGCGTCCTGGGAACGTGCGAGCTCGAACATACGTCGAGCGTGGCCGATGCCGGGCGTCGGCTGGGCGAAGCGCGGGTGAACGGTCTAGTTCTGCAGGGGGATCAGCTCGTGGACGAAGGCGTCGGCGAACGCTTGGAACGGCTCGGCGCGGGCCGCGGGGCGGACCACGAACTTGCTCAGGCCGGCCTCGACGTACTGCTCGAGCATCCTTCGTGCACCGTCCCACCCGTTGGCGACCAGGAGTTCCGGGTCGGTGCCGGGGCGGCGGCGGGCGATCGAGGCCGCCAGGGCGTCCGGGATGCCGTCCAGGGCGACCGGCAGGCTGAGCCCGAAGTGGTCGTCGTCTACGTGGCGCCCGGCATCGGCGGCGGCCTGGTTGATGGTCTGCACCGCGGCCCGGGCTTCGGCCGGGGTGAGCAGCGAGCCGAGCCAGCCGTCGGCCAGGCGGCCCACTCGCTTCAGCCCGCCGGGGGCCGTACCGCCCAGCCAGATGTCCAGCGGCTTGGCGGGCAGCGGGGTGATGCTGGCGTCCTCGACGGTGAAGAACTCTCCCTTGAAGGTCACCCTCGGGGTGGTGAGCAGGAGGCGGAGCAGGGTCAGCGACTCGTCGAAGGTGGCGGCGCGGCGGCCGGGTTGAACGGGGAACAGCGGGCGTTCGGCCGGCTGGACGGGCTGGAGGCCAAAGACCGGGAGCACCCGTCCGGGAGCCAGGCCGGCCAGCGAGACCAGTTGCTTGGCCACCAGCACCGGGTGGCGGCCGGGCAGTACCGAGATCCCGCTGCCCGCCTTGAGTTTCCTGGTCCGGGACAGCGCGAAGGCCATGCCGGTGAACGGCTCGACCGCCGGGGAGTACACGTTCTCGGGCAGCCACAGCGAGTCCACGCCCGCCTGCTCCAGCAGATCGACCGCCGCGGCGAACTGGCCGGGGCCGCCGGCCGCGCCCAGGGAGATTCCGATCCGGACCTTCATGACCTCATCCGATCACAGGGGTCCTGGTTCCGGCCGGACCGGGCGGGCTAGCGCTTGCGGATCTTCAGGACCGCGGAGTCGACGCGCGGCGGTGGATAGAAGGCGTGCCGGGGCAGGACCAGACCGGTGCTCATCCGGTGGTGGCGATGGACAAGGTACGTGGATGGCCGGCCGGCGTCCTGGATGCGCCCGGCGCGGCCCGCGCTGCTGGCGCCGTTGGCGTGGCCGGCGTACTTGCGGACGACGGCGCGCTGGAGGACCAGGTCGGCGGCGGTGAGCCGGGGCCCGGCGGCGAGGAGCATGCGCAGCAGGTCAGCCGAGATGTGGTAGGGCGGGCTGGCCACCACGCGGAACGGCCGGGCCGGCAGGCGCAGGGTGGTTGCGTCAGCCTCGAGCACGGTGATGTCAGGGAACCGGCGGCGCAGGGTGGCGGCGCGGCCGGGGTGGAGTTCAACGGCGACGACCCGGGCGCCGGCTTGGACCAGGTGCCCGGTGAGCGCGCCGGTACCCGCGCCGAGGTCGAGGACCAGTTCGCCCGGCCGGATCGCGGCCGCCGCGACCACGCGGGCGGCCCACTCGTCAGCGAGCCGGTGCCATCCCCAGGCCCGGCCGGACCGCCCGGAGGCGGCCACGACGGACCATCAGCATGTAGATACCCACCGGCCGACCGTAGAGTCCGTTACTCACCGGCGGCAACTCAATTTCCGAACGGGGCGTGGCTCGAGCTGGCCGAGTTGGTGGAGCAGGACGTGGTGGTGCCACCAGCAATATGCCGACGTCGGCATAAGTGGCACCCGCACAGGTCGGCGGAGATGTGGACGATCCGAGAATGTGATGCACGTCACACCTGCGATAGCTCTTGTGTCGGTACGGGCCTTAAGGCAGGCGGATCCTCACCGTTTGCCGCTAGCGCCGATGCGCGGACATCAATAAGATATGAATAGTTGCTGAGCAGTCAGCCGCTCTTTCGGGCTGGCTCCTGCCACATCCCAGCGGTCCGGCCCAAGGGGTCCTTTGGCCGAAGGGAATGGTGGGATCATGCCTGACCCGCAGGGTTGCCTGGTCTGTTCGCTTGACGGGCTGTCAGTGGTCTCCCCGCCCGCCGAGATCGACATCACTAACGCCCACCAGCTGCGCGTGGCCCTTATGTCAGCGAGTAGCAAATGCCCGATCGTGGTGGTGGACATGTCCCAGACGGTGTTCTGCGATTCCGCGGGGCTCCAGGTCCTGGCCCGGGCTCATAAACGGGCACTGGCCGACGGGGGGGAGCTACGCCTGGTGATCACCGCTACCTCCGTACTGCGCATCCTCGCGCTCACCGGCCTCGACCGGGTATTGCCGATCTTTGCCACCATGCCCGACGCGCTAGCCGCCGGGCCCGTACCAGCCGCGCGGCCCTGGAGCAGCCAGAGACCGCTGATGACCGACCCGGCCCTCCTCGACTCCGCCGCAGTGCTGTTGGTTGAGGAGGACCACCGGACGGGCTGATGGCCTGGGGGCGGCGCTCCCTGGAGGGCTACGACCGGGCGTCGTGGGCGACGGCGAGCGGGCGATGCAGTGCCTGCGCGGGATGACAAAGTGGGACATCGTGGTTCCCGCACCCGTTATGGTTAGTCCCGAATTGGAGCCTGCGCAGTGACCGCAGCTTGATTCCTGGCTGTTTCCACTAGGTCGGCCGCCACGTCATGCAGCTTGATATGGTTGCGCTGGGACATCGCGACTAGCAGCTGGAATGCCTGATCAGCTGAGCAGCCCCGCCGGGCGATGATGATGCCCTTGGCCTGCTCGATCACTCCACGGGTGGACAGCGCCTCCTCCAGCTGGCTCGCGAGCCGCTGGGTACGCCAGTACACCCGCGCGTTGGCTAGCGCTACCGAGGCGTAGGAGGCGAATACGGCGCCGAGCGCCTCGTCGGCCTCGGAGAAACCGCTGGCCTCGCGGCAGTAGATGTTCAACGCCCCGATCCCGTCCCCGCCCACGACCAGCGGCAGCGACAACGTGGACTTGATCCCCGCAGCGGCCGCAGACTGGGCGAACTGCGGCCAGCGCCGCTCATCCGCAGTGGAATCAATACGGAAAATCTGCTGCTGCCGGTAAGCTTCTAGGCACGGACCACCCCCTTCGGCTTCGTACTGGAAGCTGTCGACCTGAAGGGCCGCCTCGCTGCTGGCCACCGCTGTGCGCGGTCCCTCGCGCTCCAGCACCGTGATCCCGCCATCATCGCCGCAAGACAGTGCGGCACAGGCGAGGTCCAGTACCTGGCGAAGAGTCTTGTCCAGGCTCTGCTCGGCGACGAGAATCCCGGCAAGAGCAATCAGAGACTCATCTGACTGACGCGGCTCGGCCATCACAGCCCGTTTCCTGGAGTACCCAGTCAGGGGCTCGTTCCGCGAGGGTCCGAAGAGTCATAGTCACTGACGCCATCAGGCTACCAGCTCAGCGCTGGCCCTGCTGCCTGCGCACACCCTACAGGCGCAGTGGGAAGGGGCCAGCCCGGCCGGCGCACACGAGCCGTCTGGTTCCGGCCGGCCACCCACGGCGGCCGAGCAAACGCTCTGGACGGCGCTATGCACCGCGCCGGTTGGGGGAATCGCGGCCGGTGACCTCATGCGCGTTACCGGAATGACCCGGCCGACCATTTACCGCCGTCGGGGGCGGCCAGGGCGTCCAGCACGGCCTGGACCATGGCGGTGCATTCGGGGGTCAGGTCACCGTGGATGACACCCGCCCCGTCGAACGTCGTGTGCAGGGACAGGCCGTGGTCCAGGTGCCGGCCGTCATTGCCGTCGGGGTCAGCCTGAGCGGTGCGGTAGCGGATCTCCGCGCAGATCGCCGCCAACGAGCGCAGGCCGGCGCCCGCGCGCGCGGGCGTCGGCCACGATCTTCTCGGCTTCGGCCAGGGACCTCAGCACCGACTCCACCAGCTCCAGCGGGTCGGCGGAACCAGCCAAGCCGGACGGGATCGTCATCGCGCTCATACCGGTGCGTCACCTCCCGGAACCGGATCGGATGATCAGCCTGATCTGACTCTAGCCCTGGGGTGCGACATTTCTGGCTGCCCCCGAGGTATAATCGAACACTATTTTCTATAGGTTTGAGTAAACGTTCTTGCTGGGTGTGACGGAGGGACGCGAACAAGGAGGCGAGCGCAGGGGTATCTTGCTGGCATGCCACTTACCGGTGAATACGAACCCAGCGCGGCCTCGTGGGCGCGCGACCAGGTTGACCTTTACGAGCGGTCCGGCGGGACCGAAGGCACGGACATGCAAGGGCGCCCCGTGATCATCTTGACGTCGGTGGGCGCCAAGAGCGGGAAGATCCGCAAGACCCCATTGATGCGGGTCGAGCATGACGGCGACTACGCGGTGGTGGCGTCGCTGGGCGGGGCGCCGCAGCACCCGGTCTGGTACTACAACCTGACCGCGAACCCGCACGTGGAACTGCAGGACGGGCCGGTCAAGAAGGACTACCAGGCTCGTGAGATACACGGCGACGAGTACGCGACCTGGTGGGAGCGGGCGGTGGCGACCTGGCCGGACTACGCCGAGTACCAGAAGAAGACCAGCCGGACGATTCCGGTGTTCGTGCTGACGCCGGCCTCCTCGTAACGGGCCGGGCCATGGCCGGCAGCGACGGCCGGGCCGACCTTGTGCTAACCGGCGGGAAGATCCGCTCGCCGGCGCATCCGTCCGGGTTCGTGCCGGCCCTGGCCGTACGCGACGGGCTGATCCAGGCGGCCGGCCCGGACGAGGAGATCCGGGCGTTCACCGGGCCCGGCACCCGGGTGGTGGAGCTGGGCGGGCGGCTGGCGGTACCGGCGTTCGGTGACGCGCACGTGCACGCGGTGGCGGGCGGCCTGGAGAGCCTGCGCTGCAACCTGGCCGGACTGCGGACCCGGGCGGAGAGCCTGGCTGTGGTGTCGGCTTACTGCGCGAATCTGACGCCGGATGCGTGGGTGCTGGGCGGCGGGTGGACCATGTCCGCGTTCCCGGGCGGCCTGCCGGTGGCGGCGGACCTTGATACGGTGACCGGCGGGCGGCCGGCCTTCCTGCCCAACCGCGATCATCACAGCGCCTGGGTCAACACCGTGGCCCTGGAACGCGCCGGGATCGACGAGCGGACGCCCGACCCGCCGGACGGGCGGATCGAACGCGACGACGCGGGCCGGGCGACCGGGGTCCTGCACGACGGGGCGATGCGCCTGGTCGCCGCGCTGGTCCCGGCCGCGAGCCCGGCGGAGCTGCGGGCCGGGCTGCTGGCCGCCCAGGCGCACCTGCACTCGCTGGGCATCACCCGGTTCCAGGACGCGTGCGTGGGCGCGGCCAGCGAACTGGGCATCCCGGACGTGTTCGACACCTACCGGCAGGCGGCGCAGGACGGCGCGCTGACCTGCCACGTGGTGGGCGCGCTGTGGTGGGATCGCGGGCGCGGGCTGGGGCAGATCGATGACCTGCTGGGCCGCCGGGAACGCGCCGGGCAGGGGGACGGCCGGGACCGGTTCCGGGCGACCACGGTCAAACTGATGCTGGACGGGGTGTGCGAGACGTTCACCGCGGCCATGTCCGAGCCGTACCTGCACCGGCACGGGGAGCGAGGGCGGCTGTTCATCGACCCGGACACGCTGCGGGAGGCGACCGGCCGGCTGGCCGCGGAGGGCTTCCAGCTGCACTTCCACGCCATCGGCGACCTGGCGGTGAGCACCGCGCTGGACGCGCTGGCGGCGCTGCCGGCCGGGCCGCGGCGGGCCGCGCGGCACCACCTAGCGCACCTGCAGTTCATCGCGCCGCCGGACCTGGAGCGATTCCCGGCGCTGGACGCGGTGGCCAACTTCCAGCCGCTGTGGGCGTGCAACGAACCGCAGATGGAGGAGCTGACCCTGCCGTTCGTGGGCCCGGAACGCGCGGGCTGGCAGTACCTGATCGGCGCGCTGGCCCGGGGCGGGACCCGGATCGCGTTCGGCAGCGACTGGCCGATATCCAGCGCCGACCCGCTGCAGGAGATGCACGTGGCGGTCAACCGGGTCAAGTCCGAGCGCGAAGGACGGCCCGGGGCAGCCGAGTGCGAGGATCCGTTCCTGCCCGCGCAGGCCATCACGGTGGACCAGGCTATCGGCGCGTTCACCACCGGGGTCGACTGGGTGAACCACGAGGAGCACGCGGCCGGGGTGCTCCGGCCGGGGATGCGGGCCGACGTGGCCGTGCTGGACCAGGACCTGTACGCGATCCCGGCCACCGAGATCGGCAGCACCTCGGTGGTCCTGACGGTGGCCAGCGGCGACGTGGTGTTCGGCGAGCGCTGACGCCAACCTGAACGTCACGTGAAATGGCTGCGCCGGAGGCCGGCCTGCTGGTGACCGGACGCCGGGAATGTGCTGTGCTTGTGGGGTGACCAGCGAACCCGCTCAAGCGTTCAACGCGCTGCCCGAGGACTGGGCCTCCGATCCCACCCTCATCGCCGGCCTGACCGTCGACGACGAGGACGAGCACGACGACCCGGTGCTGCGCTGGCCGGACGGCCGCATCGTCGACACCTGGCGGGAGGACTACCCGTACGCGGAGAAGATGCCGCGAGCCGAGTACGAATACCGCAAGCGCCCGCTGCAGATCGAGCTGGTCAAGCTGCAGAACTGGGTGAAGTCCACCGGGCAGAAGATCGTGATCATCTTCGAGGGCCGCGACGCGGCGGGCAAGGGCGGCACGATCAAGCGCTTCACCGAGCACCTCAACCCGCGCGGCGCGACGGTGGTGGCCCTGACCAAGCCGAACGAGCGGGAAGCGACCCAGTGGTACCTGCAGCGGTACGTGCCGCACCTGCCGGCCGCGGGCGAGATCGTCATGTTCGACCGTTCCTGGTACAACCGGGCGGGCGTAGAACGGGTGATGCACTTCAGCTCGACCAACGACTACGACGAGTTCATGCGGGAGGCGCCGGACTTCGAGCACATGCTGATCCGCTCCGGGCTGCACCTGTCCAAATTCTGGTTCTCGGTGACCCGCTCCGAGCAGCGCACCCGGTTCATCATCCGGCGCATCGACCCGGTCCGGCAGTGGAAGCTGAGCCCGATGGACATCGAGTCGCTGGACAAGTGGGACGCGTACACCGACGCCAAGGAGGCCATGTTCCACTACACCGACACGGAGTGGGCGCCGTGGACGGTGGTCAAGAGCAACGACAAGAAGCGGGCCCGGCTCGAGGCAATCAAGCACGTGCTGCGCAAGTTCGACTACGACGGCAAGGACGAGTCGGTCATCGGCGAGCCGGACAAGCTGCTCATCGGGCCGCCTTCGGTGCTGTCGGAACACAACCCGGACCGGATATATCCGTCCCTGTAAAACCTGGTCGCGCACGTTATCGTCATGTTCATGATCGAGACCCGAATCCAGCACGTGATGAGCCAGTGAGCGCGGGGCAGGCCGGGCCGGGCGCGCCGGTGGTGCGGCGGGCGGAGCAGGTGCCGGCGCGGGCGCTGGCACCGAGGGCGAGCGTCAAGGAGATGCTGGACGACGAGCACGGCTGCCGCGGGCTGCACCAGCGTCGGCTGAGCCTGGCCGGGGAGGCACTGCTGACCGGGACCGCGGCGGGCCGGGGCGAGGCTTGGTACGTGATCCGCGGGTCCGGGGTTCTGGCCGCGGGCGCGAACGCTGGCGGGGCCGCGGGCGCGAACGCTGGCGGGGCCGCCGGGGTCGAGGGTGCGGGCGAGCGGGTGGAGTTGGCGGCGGGGACCGCGGTGTGGCTGGAGCCGGGGCTGGGGTACCAGGTCGGGGCGACCGGCGACCTGGAGGTGCTGGCCATTACCGTGCGGGCGGAGGACGCGGCGGGGCCGGAGCTGCATTCGGTCAAGCTGGCGGACTGCGCGGTGGAGCGGACCGGGGACCGGGAGTTCCGGGTGCTGCTGAGCGCGGGGCTGTCGATCACGCAGTTCAACGGGCTGATCCCGCCCGGGCGGGCGCCGGAACACCAGCACACCTACGACGAGGTGGTGCACGTGCTGGCCGGGCAGGGCGTGGTCCACCTGGGCGCCGAGGACACCGAGATCGGACCGGGCACGTCGATCTACCTGCCGCCGCATCAGCCGCATTGCCTGGAGAACACCGGCACCGAGCCGCTGCGGGTGCTGGGTGTCTTTCACCCGGCCGGCAGCCCCGCGGCCAAGCAGACGACGTAGGACGTGCTCGCGGTCATCTTGGCCCTGGCTTCGGCGATCGGGTACGGCAGTTCGGACTTTGCCGCCGGGCTGGCCTCGCGCACGGCCAGCGTCATCCGGGTCACCCTGCTGGCCTGCCTGACGGCCACCGCGGCGACGCTCGTGGTGCTGCCGTTCGCGGCCGCGCACCGGCCCAGCGGCGCGGCACTGGCCTGGGGGGCGGTGGCGGGCGCGAGCGGCACGGTGGGCGGGATCGCGCTGTACCTGGGGTTCCGGTACGCGGCGTTCAGCGTGGCGGGGCCGCTCAGCGCGGTGGGCACCGCGGGGTTCTCGGTGCTCGCGGGACTACTGTGGGGCGAGCGGCCCAGCACGCTGGCCCTGGTCGGGATCGCGCTGGCCCTGCCCGCCATCGTCGGGGTCTCGGCCGGCGCGGGCGACGCGGAGGCCGACGGGGACACCGGGCATGACGGGGACGCCGGGCATGACGGGAACGCCGGGGAGGATGGGGCGGACGGAGCGGACCGGACGGACGGGGCGGCGGGGCACCTGTCACGGCCGGCCGCGGGGGTGGTCGCCGGGCTGATCGCGGGGGCGTGCTTCGCGCTGCTGCTCATCGGGCTGAACCGGGCCGGGTCGCGGTCCGGCCTGTGGCCGGTCGCGAGCGCGGAGGTGGCCGAGCTGGCGGTGGCGGTGGCCGCCGCCGCGCTGACGCGCAACCTGGGGCTGCCCGGCGGCCGCCGTACGGGGTGGCTGGCGGTCATCACCGGCGTGACCGGGGCGGCCGGCACGATCATGTACTTCTTCGCCTCGCACGACGGCTTGCTGGCCGTCACCGCCGTGCTGACCTCGCTGTACCCGGCGAGCACCATCCTGCTGGCCCGGCTGACCCTCGGCGAGCGGCTGACCCGGCTGCGGCTGGCCGGGCTGGTGCTGGCGGGCGGCTGCGTGGCGCTGATCGCGGCGGGCGGAACCGGCTGAGGAACGAGGAACAGAGCAGGCGCGGGGACTAGGCGGGGCCCGGGAGCAGCCTTGATGCGTCTGGCCAGGCGTATCTCAGGCCGATGGGGGTGCCGTTGAGGCGGGCGGGGTCACCGCCGGGAGGCTGGACTTCGGCGCGTTCCACGCAGGTGCCGCCGTGCGCGGCGTAGAAGGCGCGGGCATCACGGTTCTGCTCGAGGACCCACAGGTACAGGCCGGACGATGGTGACCAGCCGACCACTTCCTGCCCGGTCAGGGCCAGCAGCCGGGTGCCGATTCCTTGGCGTTTCAGCCCGTGTGCGACGTGCAGGTTGTCCAGGAACGAGCCCCAGGCCGGGTCCTCGCCGAGGACCGTGTACGCCAGGCCCACCACCGCGCCATCCAGCTCGGCGAGGATCGCGCGGGCGCGGGGATCGGGGCTGGCGAGCCGCCCGGACCACAGCGGGAGCAGGTACGCGGCGACGTCGTGGTCGAGGAAGGCGGCGGAGAAGGCGCTTCGGTAATGCCGCTGCCAGCTGTCGGCGTGCAGCGCGGCGACGGCTGGCGCGTCGTCCGGGCCAGCCGCCCGGAACCGCAGCCCGGAAGGGACGGGCATGGGCGTGCCTCCTCGATAGGCAGCTAGTTAGCTAGTTGCCATAATAACTATGTGCCGAACGCCGACCTGCGCCTGGACGTGGACCTGGTCAAGGCGCTGGCCAGCGAGAAGCGGCTGCTGATCCTGGAGTGGCTGCGTGACCCGCGGGCCCACTTCCCGCCCCAGCGGGACGGGGACCTGGTGCCGGACGGGGTGTGCTCGCTGTTCATCGCGACAAACTCCGGGTAAGCCAGCCGACGTGCGGGGAGCACCTGAAGATCCTCAGCCGGGCCGGCGTGATCCGCGGCACGAAGATCAGGCAATGGGTGTTCTATCAGCGCGACGAAGCCCCGATCGCCGCGGCGAAGGAGCTGCTGAGCCGTGACTGGTGGCGGGGATGTCTACGCCCGGCTACGGAGCGGCCAGGTGTGGACCGGCTCGTTGCTGTGCATGTGGTCGATGTAGAGCTGGGTCATCTGGCGGAGGGCTTCCCAGCGGTCCAGGTCGTGGCGGCGGGACAGTTCGGCCACGGTGGCGATCTGCCAGGCGGCGCCGGTCTGGCCGGTCAGGCAGCGCTGCTCGACGATGTCCAGCAGGCGGTCGGCCACGGCGGGGTCCACGTCCCAGCGGCCGAGGCCCTCGCGGGCCAGCGGGAGCAGGCGGCGCAAGATGAGCTCGGCGGCCGGAGTGTCGCCCACGCCGGGCCAGTACAGCTGGGCGTCCAGGCCGTGGCGCGCGGCCTCGTGCAGGTTCTCGGCGGCGGTGGCGAACGAGAGCTGGGTCCAGATCGGGCGCTGGGCTTCGGCCAGGTAGCGGACCAGGCCGTAGTAGAACGCCGCGTTGGCCATGACGTCGGCGATGGTCGGGCCGGCGGGCAGCACACGGTTCTCGACCCGCAGGTGCGGCGTCCCGCCGACCACGCCGTACACCGGCCGGTTCCACCGGTAGATGGTCCCGTTGTGCAGGCTCATCTCGGCCAGCTGCGGGCTGGCTCCGCCGTCCAGGACGGCGATCGGGTCCTCTTCCTCGCAGATCGGCAGCAGCGCCGGAAAGTAGCGCAGGTTCTCCTCGAACAGGTCGAACACCGAGGTGATCCAGCGCTCGCCGAACCACACCCGGGGGCGCACGCCCTGCTCCTTCAGCTCGTCCGGGCGGGTGTCGGTGGCCTGCTCGAACAGGGTGATCCGGGTCTCGTGCCACAGCTGCTTGCCGAACAGGAACGGTGAGTTGGCCCCCAGCGCGACCTGCACGCCCGCGATGGCCTGGGCCGCGTTCCAGTAGTTCGCGAAGCCGTCCGGGCTGGTCTGGACGTGCAGCTGGACGCTGGTACAGGCGGCCTCGGGGGTGATGCTGTCGGCGTGGGTGAGCAGTTGCTCGGCGCCGTCGATGGCGATCCGCATGTCCTCGCCCCGGGCGGCGAAGATCTGATCGTTGAGCACCTTGTAGCGCTCGTTGGCCGACATGGTGCTCTCGTTCACGTGGTGCTCGTCCAGCGTGGGCAAGATGCCGACCATGACCAGGTGGGTGCCGACCGTGCGGGCCTTGCCGTCCGCAGCGTTCAGATCGCCGCGGACCTCGGCTTCCAGCCCGGCGAACGCGTCGCCGGTCAGCTGGCGGGGCGGCACGTTGATCTCCAGGTTGAACTGCCCGACCTCGGTGGCCCAGGACGGATCGGCGATCGCGTCCAGCGCCGCCGCGTTGCTCATGGACGGCATGCCGCGCTCGTCGACCAGGTTCAGCTCGATCTCCTGGCCCACCATCGAGGGGTTCTCGTCGAACTGGCGCTCGCGCAGCATGCGGGCGAACGCGTCCAGCGAGCGCCGCACCTTGTCCCGGTAGCGTCGCCGGTCCTCGCCGGTGATCTTGATCGCCTCGATGTCACGGCCCATGGAGGTCTAGTCCCCCCTTTCAGGCATTTGTACGCAACCGCGCGGTCTCCTCGCGGACCCACAGGTCCAGCAGGCCGCGCAGGTGCGCGATGAACTGGTCGTGCTCGTACTCGGGGTACACCGACTTGACCGTCCGGATCAGCAGCTGGTCGAAGTCGGGGCCGGCCACCCAGTCCAGGACCATCTCGTCCAGGCGGGCCTGCAGGGCGGACCAGTAGTCGTAGTAACGGGCCGAGTCGAAGTAGCCGTCGGCCAGGTCCCGGTAGACGGCCAGCTTCTCCGCATAAGAGATCCCCGGTTCGTCGGCGACCCGGAAGAACCGGTCGGTCTCCAGGTCCAGGCGCGGCCGGCGCTCGGTGACCAAGGCGAACACCGACCACTTGACCAGGGCCTTCATGGCCCAGGGGAAGTAGTAGTGCAGGCTGGTCAGGGCGACGTCCGGACAGGCGTTGGCGTAGTCGATGGGGTACACCTCGGTGCCCGAGACCAGCGTCTCGCAGGAGTTGAACTCCCAGCGGAAGAACGCGTTGACCAGCCGCCCGATGGTGACCACCTCGTGGCCGGTCTCCGGAGACAAAAAGGCGTGGTCCACCGCGTAGCGCGAGTGCATGGGCTGGTCGGGCTGGAAGCGCATGACCATGGTCTCGGCGCCGATGGACAGCGAGCGGGCGAACACGTCGAAGTCGATGGCCTTCTGCAGGTGCATGAGCATCTCGCCGCTGGCGTCGTAGGCGCCGTGCAGCTCGGCGGGATTGTTGATGCGGGACACGCCGCGCCAGGCGCCGCCGTCGTAGGGCTTCATGAAGATCGGGTAGCCGATCCGCTCGGCGATGGCGTCCAGGTCGAAGGACTTGTTGTACCGCGACGAGGTATACGCGTAGCGGGAGTTGTCGACCGGGTTCTTGTACGGCACCAGCACCGTCTCGGGCACCTTGAGCCCGAGCCGCATCATCGCGCAGTAGGCCGCGTGCTTCTCCATGGACTGGAAGGTGAACGGGCTGTTCAGCAGGTAGACCCCGTCCATCATGGCGATCTTCTTCAGCCACTCCCGCGGGTGGTAGTACCAGTACGCGAGGCGGTCGATGACCAGGTGGTACCGGGGCCGGTCACGCAGGCTGAACGGCTCGATGGTGATCCGTTCGGTGTCGAAGACATGCTGGCTGCCGTCCGGGCCGGGCACCGGGCCCAGCCGGGCCAGGATCTCGGTGAACGCGGTCGGCCAGTCGTCTTCGGTACCGAGCAGCAACCCGATCAGGTGCCTGGTGGTCACGGCGGGGCTTCCTCCTCAGCAAAATCAGCAAAAGCGCGGCATGTGGTGAGCGAACTGGGCGCGCCAGGACGGCCAGTCGTGAGGCACGTCGTGACCCCAGACGTCCAGCTCATGTTTTATCCCCTGGTCGGCCAGCAGCGCGGCAAACCGCCGGGTACTGGCCAGCGCCCCGGTGGTGTCCTCCCACTGGCCCTGGCCGACCACCAGCAGCAGGCTGACCTGGCTGCGCAGCCACTCCAGGTGATCACCGCCCAGGTGGGCGACGTAGTCCATGGGGTTGTTGAAGTAGGCCTCGCTGCCCCGCTCGCCCCAGGCGTGCCAGTTCGACGGGTCGTAGTTGCCGGACATGCCCATGGCCAGCGGGAACAGGTCGCCCCGCTTGAGCGCGAAGTTGGCCGCGTGGAACGCCCCCATGCTGGCGCCCACGGTGATCACCTCGGCCGGGGCGCCGCAATCCCGGTAGATCCACGGCACCACGTCGCCCACGATCCAGGACTCATACCGGCCGTGCCGGCGGGCGCGCTCCTCCAGCGGCAGGTCGCGGGCTGACCAGGATCCGGCGTCGTAGCTGTCGACGCAGTACAGCTTCAGCCGCCCCTCGTCGATCAGGCCGCCCACCGCGTCGACCATGCCGTGGTCCTCGAAGTCCCAGGCCCGGCCGCGCTCGGTGGGGAAGACCAGTACCGGGCGGCCCCAGTAACCGTAGCGGATCAGCGTGCCCGAGGCACCCAGCGCCGCCGACCACAGCTCAGTCATCTCCCGGTTCACGCGCGTACCTGCACTCGCACATCGTGCCTGTTCTGCGCCCGTGGTGACAATAGCGGGCCGCCGCGGCCCTCAGCCGCGGCGGCCCCGCTTGGCCAACCTGGCCGGGCTCAGGCCCGGCGCCCCATTACCAGCGGTACCAGCGCCTCCGCGATCCGCCTTCGCCGACCCGGATCAGGAAACCCAGGATCCAGACGACCAGCACCACCAGGGCGATCCACCACAGGATGTGGATCGCGAATCCCAGCCCGCCCAGGATCAGGGCGAGAAGAAGAACCAACAGTATGAGCGCCATGAGCTTGCTTCCTTCTTTCTAAACGGCGGCCCAGAACGGCTCCTCGCCTACCCCGAGGCTGGCGATCCACACATTCCGGAGGGAGGATGCTTAGGTGACCACGACGGAGTACACGCTCTTCATCGACGGGCAGCGCGTCGAGGCGACCTCTGGCCAGCGCTACGACTCCGTGGACCCCTACCTGGGCCAGCCGTGGGCCAGTGCTTCGGACGGGGACGCGGCCGACGTGGACGCGGCGGTGGCCGCCGCGCGGCGCGCGCTGGGCGGGCCGTGGGGGCAGCTGACCGGGTTCGGGCGGGCCCGGCTGATGCGCAAGCTGGGCGACCTGATCGCCCGGGACGCCGGCCGGCTGGCCGAGATCGAGACCCGGGACACCGGCAAGCTGCTGCGCGAGATGCGCGGGCAGCTGGGCACCATTCCGGAGTGGTTCTACTACTTCTCCGGCCTGGCCGACAAGCTGCAGGGCAGCACCATCCCCACCGACAAGCCGAACTTCCTGGTCTACACGCGCCACGAGGCCGGCGTGGTGGCCGCGATCGTGCCGTGGAACTCCCCGCTGCTGCTGCTGTGCTGGAAGCTGGCCCCGGCGCTGGCCGCCGGGTGCACGATGGTGGCCAAGCCAAGTGACTACTCCCCCGCCTCGGCGGTCGAGCTGGCCGCGCTGATGGACGAGGCCGGGTTCCCGCCGGGCGTGTTCAACGTGGTGACCGGGTTCGGCCCGGCGGTGGGCAAGGCGCTGGCCGCCCACCCGGACGTGGACAAGGTGGCGTTCACCGGCTCGACCGCGGTGGGCGCCGAGGTGGCCAAGGCGGCCGCGGCCAACATCACCGGCGTGCTGCTGGAGCTGGGCGGCAAGTCCGCGCACGTGGTGTTCGACGACGCCGACCTGGACGCGGCGTGCAACGGCGTGCTGGCCGGGGTGTTCGCCGCCACCGGGCAGACCTGCATGGCCGGCTCGCGGCTGCTGGTGGCGCGGGGCGTGCACGACGAGCTGGTGGCGCGGATCGCCGAGCGGGCCGCCTCGATCCGGCTGGGCGACCCGAAGGCGGCCGGCACCGAGATGGGCCCGGTGGCCACCGAGCCGCAGTACCGCAAGGTGCTGTCCATGCTGGAGGGCGCGGCGGCCGAGGGGGCCACGGTGACCGCGGGCGGGCGCCCGGAGGAAACCCTGGGCGGCTTCTTCGTCCAGCCCACCGTGCTCACCGGGGTCAAGCCGACCATGACCGTGGCCTGCGAGGAGGTGTTCGGCCCGGTGCTGGCCGTGATCCCGTTCGACAGCGAGGAAGAGGCCGTCGGCCTGGCCAACGACACCCGCTACGGCCTGGCCGGCGCGGTGTGGACCAAGGACGTGCACCGGGCCCACCGGGTGGCGCACGCGCTGCGCACCGGCACGGTGTGGATCAACGCCTACCGGGTGGTGGGTCCGGACGTGCCGTTCGGCGGGTTCGGGCAAAGCGGGCTCGGCCGGGAGAACGGCATCGACGCGGTACACGAGTACACCCAGGTCAAGGCGATCTGGGTGGAGCTCACCGGCGGGACGCGGGATCCGTTCACGTTGGGGTGAACCACGGCCCGTTCGGCATAAATTTTTGACGGAACGGACCGGGGTTATATCGCCCGCATCTTGTTGTTACGGGCGGGCTTGCCCTCGCCGGCGGCGCCCGGCGGCACCCAGTCGCCCTCCTTGGCCAGCCACTCGTGCAGGTCGTCCACCGCCCGGAACTGGTACTTCAGGGTGTCGAGCCGACCTGGCAGACCAGGACGTCGTCGTCTTGGTACATGGTGTAACCGGAGGTGCCCGGCGGGGTCTTGAGCGGCCAGGGGTCGTCCTTAGTGCCGGCCGTGGGCTATCTCCTGGTAGTGCGGCAGCAGGGCCTGCCAGCCGATGCGGTTGCGGTCGCGCCCCAGACCTGCTCGAGGTAGGCCTGGACGGCGCGCAGGCCCTCGTCCAGCAGGTGGTAGATGCGGCGGGTGCCCTGCGGATGTTCGGTGACCAGGCCCGCTTCCTTGAGCAGGCGCAGGTGGCGGGAGACCGCGGGGCGGCTGATGGGCAGCGCCGCGGCGATCTGGGTCACCGGCTTGCCCCCCTCGCTGAGCAGGCGCAAGATGTCGCGCCGGTGCGGGTCGCCGAGCGCCTCGAACGGGTCGCGCGCGACTCCCCCGCCGGTAACCACCAGGCTACCGTAACACGCTGGTTACCGAGTAGGCTACGGGCGTTCGGTGGGGGTGGGGGTGAGCAGGCCGCGGTTGAACGCCTCGGCGACGGCGGCGGCGCGGTCGCCCACGCCGAGCTTGGCGTAGATGTTGAGCAGGTGGGTCTTGACCGTGGCTTCGGTGATGAACAGGCGCGCGGCGGCCTCGCGGTTGGTCTTCCCGGCCGCGACCAGCTCGATCACCTCAAGCTCGCGGTGGCTCAGCGGCCCGGTGCCCGGGGCCCGGACCCGGCTCATCAGCCGGGCGGTCACCGCGGGTGACAGCACAGCCTGGCCCTGGGCCGCGGCGCGGACCGCGTGCAGCAACTCGGCCCGGGGGGCGTCCTTGAGCATGTAGCCGGTGGCGCCCGCCTCGATCGCGGGCAGCACGTAGCTGTCGGTGTCGTAGGTGGTCAGGACCAGCACCCTTGCTTTGATGCCGCGGCGGGCCAGCTCGGTGATCGCGGTCAGGCCGTCCATGCCGGGCATGCGCAGGTCCATCAGGATCACGTCGGGCTCGAGCGCCTGGGCCAGCTTGACCGCCTCGGCGCCGTCGCGGGCCTCGCCGAGCACCTCGAAGCCGGGGTCGCGGGAGAACATGGCGCTCAGCCCGTCCCGGACCACCGGGTGGTCGTCGGCGATGAGCAGGCGGATGGGGGCCTGGTCGTTGCTCTCCGTCATGCGGCTTTCCGTCATGCGCGGGCCTGCGCTGACGCGACCGGGATGCAGGCCGAGATGCCGGTGCCGAAGCCCGGCTCGGATTCGACCTGGAGGGTGCCGGCCAGGTTCTCGATGCGCTGGCGCATGGAGACCAGGCCGAAGCCGCCGTCGTGGTCGGCCTTACCGTGGCTGACCGGGTGGCGCAGCGCGTCGCTGACCGACAGGCCGACCAGGCCGTTGGCGTGGTTCACCTGGGAGTGGTGGCCGTTGGCGTGGTTGGCGTGGTTGGCGTGGTTGGCGTGGTTGGCGTGGTTGGCCGCTGCGGCCGCCTGGGCCTCGGCGCACCGCTGGGCCAGGTCGAAGCCGCGGCCGTCGTCGCGGACGTCCAGGGCGACCTCCTGCTCCATGTAGGACAAGGTGACGCCGACCCGGGTGGCGTGGGCATGCTTAGCCACGTTGGCCAGCGCCTCCTGAGCGGTGCGCAGCAGCGCGAACTCGGCCTCGGGCGGCATGACGCGGGCCGTCCCGGTCGTGGTGACCTGGGCCGGGATCCCGTGCAGGGTGGACCAGCGGCCCGCCACCTCGGCCAGCGCCTCGCTCAGCCGGCCGGTCTCGAGCGACTCGGGGCGCAGCGCCTCCACCGAACGGCGGGCCTCGGACAGGCTGTCCCGGGCCAGCGCGGTGGCGGCGCCGAAGTGGCGGCGCCAGCCGGGCGGGTCGTCGGCGGCCTGCTCGGCCGCCTGGAGCTGGGTGATGATCCCGGTCAGGCCCTGGGCCAGGGTGTCGTGGATCTCCCGGGCCATCCGCTGCCGCTCGTCCAGCACGCCGGCCTCCCGGGCCTGGGTGAGCAGCTGCTGCTGCAGGCCGGCGTTCTCGGCCAGCGTCGCCTCGAGCCTGCGGTTGGCCGTGCTCAGCTCACTGAGCGCGCACTCGTTGATCCACCGGGACCAGGTGTAGGCCAGCGCGATGGCCACGTTCACGGCCACGATGATCAGGTAGATGAACAGGCCGGTGGTGGTGTCCTTGTTGACCCCGTAGGCCTGCGAGGTGGCGGCCAGCAGCCCCACCGCGGCCGCGCCCAGCAGCCGCCACGGCCAGAGCAGGTACCTGATCACGTAGAGGTAGATGGTGAAGGTGTACAGCCCGAAGATGGTGTTATCCAGGACCAGGAGCACCCCGATCACGAGCAGCACGGTGATGAACACGGCCATGACCCGGGGGCGGTCGCGCCAGGCCGGATGCAGCGTGTAGACACCCAGCATCCAGGCCGCGGCCAGGCCGCTCAGGACGAGCCCGGCCACCTCCGCCGCGCTGCCGGGTGTCCCGTAGCCCAGGACCAGCAGGACGCAGAAGGCCAGCATGCCGTAGGGCAGCACCGCCAGCACCGGGTGATCCCCCCGCAGCAGCGGGTCCGGATTGATGGGGCCCTGAGGCATGGGACTGGTCATCTGCGTCCTCCGCATTGAATTTACTCCCAGCGGAAGAATCTGGCTGCGGCCAGTGCGAACGCCATCGTCCAGCCGGCCAGGGTGAGCAGCTGCAGCGCGGTCGGCATGGCCCCCTCGGCCGCCGCGGTCAGGGCGGGCACCGCGGCGCCCAGCGGGGTGGCGTGACTGATGTGCTGCAGGGTGGCGGGCATGTTGGGGATCGGCAGCCACAGGCCCGCGAAGAACATCATCGGGTAGAACAGCAGCGCCCCGATGCCCCGGGCCACCCGCCCGGTCGGCGCCACGGCGGCGACCAGCAGGCCCGCGCTCAGCAGCGCGAACGCGGCCAGCAGGGCGGCCAGGACGAACCCGCCGGCCTGGCGCGGCAGCGGGACGGCGAAGCCGATCCGGGCCACGGCCAGGATCAGGACCACCATGACCACCGCCACGGTGAGGTCGGCGATGAGCTGGGCGGCCAGGACCCGGGCCGGGCCGATGGGCGTGGTCTGCAGCCGCTTGAGCACGCCGCGCTCGCGGTAGTCGGCCAGCAGCATCGGCATGTTGGTCAGCGCCAGCAGGGCCAGGCCCATCACCAGCAGGATCGTGGTGTACACGTCGATGAAGCTCGCCCCGCCGTAGACCGCGCGGGGCTGGCGGAGCGATGCGATGTTGCCCAGGATGATGAGCAGCACCAGCGGGATGGCGACCGGCAGGGCGGCCCGGACCCGCTCGCGGGACAGCAGCTTCAGTTCGGTCAGGCTGAGCTTGACCAGGCCTTGGCCTCGGAACGTGCGCGTGCGCGTTTGCCGGTCCGGTACGGCGGTCGTAAGGGTGGACATGTCAGCGCTCCCTGTCTGGTGATCCGGGGCCTGGTGATCCGGGGCCTGGTGATCCGGGGCCTTTCGAGCCGGTCAGGGCGAGGAAGGCGTCCTCGAGGTTGGCCTGGTCCACGCGCAGCTGGCGGGCCACGACCTGGTGACGAGCCAGCGCCGAGGTGACCGCGTTGAGCGCGTTGCTGTTGCCCGTGACCACAACGACATCGCCCCTGTGGATGACGTTGGTGACATCGGGCAGGCTCTCCAGCAGGTTCTCCGGCAGCGGCACCGACGGGCGGAACTGGATCCGCTGCTCGGTCTCAACCTCGTCGGCCAGGTTGGCCGGGGTATCGATGGCCACGACGCGGCCCGAGTCGATCAGGGCCACGCGGTCACAGAGGCGTTCGGCCTCTTCCATGAAGTGGGTGACCAGGACGATCGTGACCCCGCGGTTCCTGACGTTTTCGATGAGCTCCCAGGTCTCGTGCCGGGCGGCCGGGTCCAGGCCGGTGGTGAGCTCGTCCAGGACGGCGATCCGCGGGTTGCCGACCAGGGCCAGCGCGATCGACAGCCGCTGCTTCTGGCCGCCGGACAGCTTGCCGAACCGGGTCGTGGCCTTGTCCTGGAGCCCGAGGGTGTGGATCAGCGCCCGCCAGTCGGCGGGCTGATCATAGAACGAGCTGTACAGGTCCAGGGCCTCGTCGACCCGGAGCTTGTCCGGCAGCTGGCCGTCCTGCAGCTGCACGCCGACCCGCTGGGTCAGCTCGTTCCTTTGGTGGCCCGGATCTAGGCCGAGGACGGTGACCGTGCCCCGGTCGGGTTGGCGCAGGCCCTCGATGCACTCCACGGTCGTGGTCTTGCCCGCGCCGTTCGGGCCGAGGATCCCGAAGATCTCGCCCTGCTGGACGTCGAATGAGATGTCGTCGACCGCCACGGTCTCCCCGTAGCGCTTGTGCAGCTGCCGCACCTCGATTACTGGTGACATGCTGTTCCTCCCGGCTGCAGCCCCCTGCTTCTTATGGATTCAGGGTCGCGCGTTGGTCCGGGGCGCACATCGCCCGTTGGGGCGGGCCGGGGGCTGAATCATCCGGTCGGCCCGACGGCTGAGGCGATCCACCGATTGGTGGATGGCTGGCCTTGTGCCGGTGTCCTCAGGCTGCCGGTGTCCTCAGGCTGCCGGTGTCCTCAGGCTGAGACGACCTGGATGGTGGTGCGGCCGATCTTGATCTTGTCGCCCTTCTTCAGGCGCTGGGCGGAGAACATGCGGCGGCCGTTGAGGAAGGTGCCGTTCGTCGAGCGCAGATCCTCGATGTACCAGGCGCCGTGCGCGAACTGGAACCGGGCGTGGTGGTTGGAGGCGTGGTCATCGTCCGCCACCAGGCTGCCTTGACGGCCCGCGGTGAAGTCGGCGCTGAACACGTGGGTCTGGTTCCCGGCCTGGACGACGAGCGAGGGGACGGGACCGCCCTCGGTCATGGTCGCTTCGCCGTGGTTGCTGACCGCGCTGACCGCGGCCTGCCAGGCCTGCTGTTCGGCCTTGGGGATGTCGTCCCACTGCGGGACGGAATCCTTCTGGGACCGGCGGTAGGCGTTGTAGGCGGTTCGGGCTAGGACTTCGATATCGATACTGGCCACGTTTTGAGTCTGCCAGAAGCCCGTCAGTGCCGGCTTTGGGTTGCCTGGCGGTCTTGTATCAGTGGCGGCCGCCGAGGGGTTGGGTGTCCGGGCGGGGGCGGGCCGGGGGCTTGGACAGCAGCACGGTGACGACGAAGGTGAACGCCATGATGACCAGGAACCCGCCGTACGGGGTGAGGAACGCCGCGGCCAGCGCGGCCGGCAGGAGCACGCCGGTCGCACTCCAGGCGACGACCTTCCGGCGGGCTCGGCGACCAGGGGGCTGGGGCTTCGCTGTTGCCTTAGCCGGGGCCGTTGCCTTAGCCGGGGCCATTGCCTTTGCTGGGGCCATCGCCTTTGCTGGGGCCATCGCCGGGGCGGGGGTCAGGCCGCTGGTGAGGGCGGCCAGGTCGGCGTAGGTGCGCGCGGTGAGCACCCGGCCGGCCCGGGCGTCGAGGTCGGCCTTGGTCAGCGTGCCGTGCACGAACGCCGTCTTGAGCAGGTCAAGGGCGCGCTCACGGTCGGCGTCGGAGGCCAGGAGGCGGCCGCGACCCGGCGTCCCCGCGCTCATCGGATCCCACTGGCCAGTCCCCACGGCGCCTCCCACGGTGCACCGTCAGGATACCTGGCGGTTTCCGGCCGGTCAGGTGCGCGGCGGCCAGGTCCTGGCCGTGAGCGGGTCATCGTCGCTGCCCGGCGGGGGCGGCGCGGGCCTGCGGGAGCGGATCGGCGAGGTCCGGCGGCGGGATCAGGCGGACGCGATCACGCGGACGGTCAGCGGCTAGCGGCTGAACCGCGAGCGCCTCACGGCCGTCACCGCGGCAGTGGCGCCGGGCATCCCGGTGATCGAGCGCAGGCCCGGCGGGCCCCGGCCCGTTGTCGACGGGCCTGGCCCCGTGCCGCCGGGCCAGTTCGCCCACCCGGACTCGGCGGCCGGCCTGACGGACGCGCTCGGCAAAGGCTCCGCTCAGCTGGTCGGCTACGGGATCTCGTTCTACGTCATCGCCCAGTTCTGGGTGGTACACCGCCAGGTGTTCCGCCGCATCGGCGATTATGAGGAGGGCCTGGCGTGGTGGAACCTCACGTTCCAGTTCACGATCAGCGTCATGCCGTTCACCAGCAGCCGGCTCGGCTCCGGCGAGCGGCCGGCCGTTAAAAGGAGGTTGCGATGCGGATCAGCCTCGGCGATGTGGCCCTGTGGATCGACGTGTCCGGGCCGGCGGTCATCCCGCAGGGGGACACCATGGCGGAACGCCCAGTCCTGGTGACCGTCCACGGCGGTCCCGGCCTGGATCACCTGACGGTACGGACCGCCCTGGGGCCGCTGACTGAGGATTTCCAGGTCTTGTACTTCGACCTGCGGGGCCATGGCCGCAGCGATCGCAGCAGCGCCGAGCACTGGAACATGCGGACCTGGGCCGATGACCTGCGGCGGCTGTGCGACGCGCTCGGGCTGCGCAAGCCGGTCGTGCTCGGCAGCAGCTTCGGCGGGGACGTCGCGCTGACCTATGCGGCGCTGTTCCCTGATCATCCCGGGGGAGTCATCCTGGCCAACACCAACGGGGGCCACCGAGACGAACAGCGCGTCATCGAGGCCTTCGGCCGCCTCGGCGGCCCCGAAGCCGCCGCCGTCATCCGGCGCATATTCACCGGCGACGGCGGAGATCTCCAGGCGGAGTTCTCTCGCGTCTGCTATCCGCTCTACAGCGGTACGCCGGGCTGGGCCGAGGCATCCCGCCAGATGCAGGCCCGGATCATCAAGAACCCGGATGTGTCCTTGCACTACATGGACGAGATCCGCCGCTTCGACCCGTGGAGCGTGATCGGCGCGGTCAGGTGTCCGGTGCTGATCCTGGCCGGCGAAGACGACCCCATCTGCCCGCTTCCCGTGGCCGAGGAGCTAGCCACCCGGCTGCCGGCGGAGACTACCCGTCTGGTGCGCCTGCCCGGTGCTCGTCACACCATCTTCCTCGACCGCCCGGACCTGGCTTTCCCGGCGGTAAGGGCCTTCGTCGCCCAGTTCGGCCGGGACGGCGGCTAGGCTGCGGCGGTATGAGCGAGGGCGAGGCGCTGATCGGGGACGGCGTTACCCCGGGGATCGTGCGGATCGGGGACACGGTGCGGCGGCCGCTGCGGCCGTTCAGCCTGACCGTGCAGGCGTACCTGGCCCACCTGCGCGACGCCGGGTTCACCGGTGCGCCGCTGCCGCTCGGCGTCGACGAGCAGGGCCGCGAGATGCTCTCGTTCGTCCCCGGCGACGTGCCGGTTAATCCGCTGCCGCCGCAGGCGGCGGGCGATGACGTGCTCGTCGCGCTGGCCCGGCTGATCCATGCGCTGCACGAAGCGTCGGCCGGGTGGGTGCCGCCACCCGGTGCGGTGTGGGGCGGGACGCCGGCCAACCCGTCCCGTTCGGCCGGCCCGCAGGCCGAACTGGTCAGCCACTGCGACTACTGCCCGGGCAACGTGGTCTTCCGCGGCGGGCTGCCGGTCGCGCTCATCGACTTCGACTTGGCCCACCCCACCACCCGGCTCTATGACCTGGCCAACGCGGTGTGGTACTGGGCGCCGCTGCGCAATAGCGATCCGCGGGACCGGGCGCCCGCGTTCAAGGACGTCGATATCGTGCGCCGGGTCGCGGTGTTCGCGGACGCCTACGGCATGACGGCGCGGCAGCGCGTGGAGCTCGCGCCGTTTGCCGTCGACCTGGCGCGTCGTTACCACGAGGATTCCCGCGTCTCGGCCGAGCTGGACCCGGTGTACCGCAAGCTCTGGGAGAACGGCGCCAAGGACGTGCTGCCGCGCGCCGAGGCCTGGCTGCGCGAGGCGGCCCCGGCGATCACTGCCCGCCTCAGCCAGCCAGGCTGACGCGGGGGCGCCGTACTCATCGGGATCAACCTGCTGATACTGGTGCCATGACTGAGATCGAGTCCCTGACCGCGGAGGTCCGCCAGTTGCGCGCGGACGTCGCCCGGTTGCATGCCGCGCACACGGCGACGCATATCCGGCACGGCTGGATGAGGCTGGTCCTCAAAGACTTGTCCACCAACCCGTACACCCAGTACAAGGTCCACATGTGGGGCGCGGTCTACTGGCTGATCAACTTCCCGCTGATCTGCGCCCTGTTCTTCTTCACGCCTACGCTCTGGCTCAGGCTCGGGATCTTCATCACGCTGATCTATTCGATCTACGCCAACCTGGCCACCGACTACGGCGCCATGTCGGCGGCCGAGGCGGCGTTCGGCGAGCCGCAGCCGCCGCCCATCCCGCTCGAGCCGCAGCCGCCGCTGCCGTCGGTGTGAGGCCTGGCCGGGCCGCCGCGCATGGCCGGGCCTCCTCTCTCGCACGTCCGGACCTGCTGAGGTCTAGTCTGGTCGTTCACGATGAAGCAGTACGCACAGACTGACCTGGAAGCCGAGGCAGCGGACGCGCGGCCTGGTTAGCAAATCCGTTAGCGACCGACATGCCAAAGGCCCCCTCTCTGTTCTCGAACAGAGAGGGGGCCTTCGACCTTAGTAGCGGGGGCGGGATTTGAACCCGCGACCTCTGGGTTATGAGCAAGCCGGCGCCGCCCCAGCCCGTCCTGGCCTGTCGCTCACGCGCATGATGGCCTCGGCCGACGACGATATCGTGCCGTCTCAACCGGTCTCACTACGCCCGGCTTGTTCCGGGGAGCCTGGGTCACAATCACGGTCACGAAGACGGGCGTCCAAGCGGCGGCCGTCCCGGACCGCACCCGGCTCGAAGGGGCAGCCGCGGGTCAAAGCGGCCGGACAGGTCGGTACCGGCGCTCCTGGTGCCATGCTTGGCGTCGATAGGCCCAGCCGCTGCCGCGGGCGTCTAGAGGAGGTCGAGCTGGATGGGCAGAGATGGCATGCCCAGGGCTTGCCGGGCATGGGCGAGGGCCTCGGCTTCTATGCGGCGGTGCAGAGCGTGCAGGTCGGCGGAGGGCAAGGAGGTAACGATGAGCACGATTTCCGGGTCGCGGCCGTCGCCGATGATCCGGCTCTTAGCCGTGTCGACGCCGTGGTAGGCGCTGACTTCCCGGGTGAGGGCATCGGTGATGGCAGCGGGCTGCAAGATGGTGGTGCCCTGGTCCGTGCCACCCGGGATGGTGATGTCTCCGGCCCGGTCGGTGGAGGCGAGCAGGGCCAAAGCCCATCGCAGGCAGGCCAGGGCGAGCAGCAGGCAGGCGCCTGCCACGGCGGGCCACAGCCAGCCGCCGTGATGACCGATGTAGCTGCTGGCCCGGTTGTCGAATAGGTGATGCCGGGAGAAGGCCGCGCCGAACACGCCGGTCGAGGCGGCTATCCCGCCTGCGCCCGCGGCCAGGACAAGCAGGCCGAACAAGGCCACCATGAGGCGGTTGGTACGGTCGGCATGCATCAGCGGCCCCTCGGGACGACGTGCACCTTCAGGCGCGGTGGGTGGCGCAGGCCGAGGCTGTCCAGCCGGCTGTGGAGGGCCTGGGTGACCGGCTCAGTCAGCGCTGTAGCGGCAGGTCGGCCGCGAGCGGCGGATGCCGCGGTGACGTTGGCGCGGCCGCGGCGGACCTTTACGGTCACGCTGGTGATCCCGTCGATTCCGGTTGCGGCCGCGCGTAGCATCCCAGCCAGGCCGCGGCGGGTGACGGCCGCGTCGATGGCGTCATCACCGGACCGCAGCGGCAGCCGGGTGACGCGGGGGGGTTTGAGTTCCAGGCCGAGGATCAGCGCGCCGACCACGATCAAGATGGCGGACCAGACCCGGACCACCAAGGCGTCCCAGCGGGTTTTCTGGCCCCAGTGATACCAAGTGGTCCAGTGCACCAGCAGCGGGCTGCGGTGTGCGGCGAAGCCGATGACCTCGGCGATGACCACGACGCTGGCCGCGATCAGGGCGGCGGCGAGAATAAAGGCCAGCGGCCGGTTTACCAAGCGCATCTGCGGTTCTCCTTACCGGACCCGGGGCGGCGGGGTGATGTCGGTGGCCAGGTCGGCCACGACGATGTGCACCTCGTCGACCTCCAGCCCGGCCAGCTCCCGGACCCGGTCCCGGACGTGCCGACGGACCTGCCCGGTGACCTCGGAGACGGACGCGGGCCAGCGGACGGCGATCTCCAAGGTCACGTACGCTTTGGATCCGTCCACCTCTACCGATGTCTTCGGCAGCGCGGAAAGGTCGGTTTCGCGCACGCCGAGGTTGCCCGCGCCGGGGACGGCACGCCCGAAGACCCGGGCCACCGCGGCTCCCGCGTCAGGGTTCTCGGCCGCGGCCCGAGCGGCGATCTTGGTGACCACCCCGTCGGCGACGGTGATCACTCCTAGCTCGGTGCGGCCCGCCACCGGCGCGGGCCAGCTTTCAGTGACGCTGCTCATCTGCCGCGGCGGCTGCGTGACAGCCACCCCTGCGCGTCGATGTCACCGTCGAGGACCTTGGCGGCGAGGTAGCCGATCACGCCGAACAGGGCCACGATCAGCATGTCGCCGAAATTGCCGAACACCAAGACCAGGCCCAGGATCAGCCCGGTGATGGTAGCAAGCGCGGTACGGTTCATTACTCACATCCAGAGTGCGGAAAGGACGGTGCTCCAGCTCTCAGGCCGGCGGCAGCCCGGTATCGGGATAGGGGCCCGGCGGCCCGGCAGGCACGCGAACTGGCAGCGTGGCCGGCGGATCGTCGATATCAGCGAGCACCACGTCGACCGGGCGGCGGCCAGTTACCGGGGCCAGTACCGTGGTTATCCCCGCGGCCAGTTCCACCGCCGGAATTCCCCACCGGGACCGGACCTGCACCGTCACCCGGCCGTTCCCGACCACCACGCCGACGACCTTGCGGCCGGGAAGGTAGGACGCGACTTCGCCGAACGGCCCGCCGTCCAGCGCGGCCACCCCCGCGCAGCCAGCGACGGCCACGGCAACGGCGTCGACGTCAACGCCGTCGATAACCGCAGGTCCAGGCACGTAGCTCTCGCCCAGCAGGGTCATGACACCCGCGAAGACGCGGCGTCCTGCTCACCGTCGGTGGGGAGGTAGACGTCATCGATGGCGACGTTGACCTCCACGACACGCAGGCCAGTCATCCGCTCGACCGACTGCTTGACGTTGCGCTGGATGCTCCGGCCCAGCTCGGCGATGCTGACGCCGTACTCGACCACGATGTCCAAGTCGATGGCGGCTTCGGTCTCGCCGACCTCCACCCCGACGCCCTGCGCCACGTTGGGGCCGGTGCTGCCGGGAATGCGCTCGCGGATCGCGCCGAACGCCCGAGTGCCGCCGGTGCCCATCGCGTGCACCCCGGCGATTTCCCGGCAGGCCTTGCCGGCGATCTTCTGCACCACGTTCTCGGCCACGGTGATCTGCCCGTCATCGGTGGCCAGCCGATCCCGGGTTGCGGGGCTGGCATTCGTGCTGGTGGTGGTCGCGGTCTGGCTCACCGTGGGCGTCACGGACTGGCTCATCGGTCATGCTCCTTCGGAAGATCATCGGACAGGCCAGGGACCAGAGGAAGTCCCAGGGGGGCCATTAACTGGTTAGACACCGCCCGGCGGAGATCCTCGCAACCTTTTCGGCGAATGCTCCCCGCGCCCGGCCCGGCCCGCATGCTGTGGGCCGGGCCGGGTATGTGAGTGCGGCCCGGGCACCGTGCCAAGGGCTAAGGAGTCCGGACGTTGACGGCAGCGGCGCGCGCAACACAGCCCACGGTTGGAGATGCCTACCTGGTGGCGCGTGCCCAGGAAGGCTACCTCGATGCCTACGAGCTCCTCGTCCAACGGCACTCCAACATGGTCTATCGCGTCGCCTTGCGGCTGACCGGAAACCACCACGATGCCCAGGACGTCGCCCAGGAAGCGCTAATCGCGGCCTGGCAACACCTGCCCCGATTCCGGGCCCGGTCGTCGTTCTCCACCTGGCTGTACCAGATAGTGACCCGCCGAGCGCTGAACAAGGTCAACCGGGGCCGTCCCGCCAGCTCGCTGGACCTCCTGCCCGACCTTGCCGACCCGGCCGCAGAGCCCGCGGCCCAGACCGAGCGTAACCTCGCGGTTGACGCGGTCACCGACGCTCTGCTCGGACTGCCGTTTCCGCAGCGTGCAGTGATCGTCCTTCACCATTTCGAGGGACTGTCCTACGCTGAGATAGCCAGCGTGACCGGCAGCACCGAGCCGACAGTCCGCAGCCACCTGTTCCGGGCCCGGCGTGCCCTAGGGAAAAAGCTGGAGGAATGGAGGTGAGCGGCCGGTGAACGATCCGCCGCCTGGCAACCCGGTCGGGCGACCGCTGCTCGCCGCCACCCTGCCCTGCGGGACTGACGTCGACCTCCTGCTCGAGCAGGTCGCCGACGGCCGTGGCACCGACCGGGACATCCACCAGCAGCAATGCGTGCACTGTCAAGCCGCGCTCAGTGAACTTACCGTCCTGTGGGCTCCGGTCGCCGAACTGGCGGCTGCCCCGGTCCCTGCGCCGCCCGGCCTGACCGCGGCAGTGATGAGCCGGATCCGTTCCCTCGTCCACGACATCTGGTACACCCTGGAGCTGACCGAAAGCGGCACAATCCGCATCGCGGCCCGGATCGTGGCGGCCTTGGCGCGCGACTGCGCCCGGATGATCCCCGGCGTCCGGGTAGTCCTTGGCCGCAGCAGCCAGGGCGAGATCGCCGCGCTCGCCGAGAAGGCCACCCTCGGGCACCGTCACCCGCATGCCGCTGTCGGGGTGCTGGGGCGCACCGCGGTGGTGGACCTGGCCGTAGCGGTCACGTACAACGATCCGGCACGTGAGGTCGCTCGTGATATCCAACGGCAGGTCATCACCACCCTGCGCGACCAGGTGGGACTGCAGAGCGTGCAGGTTAACGTCACCGTGGATGACATCCTTGACGACGACGAACGCTAGCCGAGACGCCGCGGACGGCCCGCGAGAGCGGACTAGCGGACACGGGAAGGCCTGGGGCCGTAGTGGACGCGCCGGGCGGCCGCGACACCAAGCCTGATCAGCCACGGGCGACGGTTGATGATGACCACCTTGGGCAGCTGACCAGGTGCCTGCTCACGTCCGGTATCGAAGGCGCGCAGGCCCGCGGTGAAGAAGTCCGTATCCCCGCCCCGGTCTGGATGATGCGCCCGGATGAAAGCGCGGCGCCGGCGCCGGATTTCGAGAGCCTGGGTTTCGTTCATCTGCAGAATGGCGGGTCGCTTGCGCCCATCGGCCGGGAGCAGGATGGTTCCGACGGCAAGTCCAGGTTAGCTGCCCGGGCCGTCATCGGCAAAGCCTCCCCTGAGGCTGGGCGGCAGGCGTAAGGGCGGCCGAACATCACGAGATCAGTGGGTACCTCGGTATCTCCGGTCAGGTCACCAGCAACCGGACGCAGGTGTGACAGGAGTCTGGTCGCAAGTAGCAGAAACGGTCCCGGGAAACGACGTTCGCAGGTGGTTGCTGGTGGCGACCGTTGGCTGTTGATGGCGGTTCGGGAGCATCTCGGGGACACGGGTCCGTAATGCGTAGGCCTGGTGCCACAATTGGATGGCCAGAGCTATGCCGAGCAAGGCGATCAGCCAGCGCAAGACGACCGCTGGCATCCACCGCGCGATCCGCGGCCCGAGCAAGCTGCCAATGAACATTCCCGCGCTGAGCGGCGCGGCAGCTGTCCAGTTGACGGCCCCGAAGAGCGCAAATGCAACAGCTGCTATCACGACTGTCGCGCCGACGAGCATGTTCTTCAAGGCATTAGCCCTGGGCAGCTCCGAGTCGGTAGTGAACAGCAGCAGGGCAAGGATCATGACTCCCGATCCGGCACCGAAGTAACCGCCGTAGACCGCCAGCGGGAAGAGTCCTATCGGCAGGCCCAGCCTAGTGCGGGGTCCGTCAAGCCGCTGGCGGCGTGCCGACAGTCCCGGCGCGGTGAGCAGCGCCAGTGAACCGGTGATGACAAGGAAGGGCACGATCCGCCCGAAGATCCGTGTCGGGGTGGACAGCAACAGCGCCGAGCCCAGGGCCCCGCCCGCAGCGGCAACCGGAACCCATCGGTGCAGCCACGCCCCCTTGCCGGTCAGCTCGGGCCGGGAGGCAAGCGCGGAACCTGGCCAGCAGGCGAGGATGGCGACGATGTTGGTGATGTTGGCTGACAGAGCCGGGATTCCCACGGCCAGCAGCGCCGGGTAGGACACGAGCGAGGTAATGCCTCCCGCCGTTCCCACCAATCCGGCGATGATCCCTGCACCCAGCAGGGCGGCGGCGTGGTAGAGCGAGATCACAACTGAGAGCTTATGAACCGGCTGCCCACACCTGCGGTGAAAGCCCGCGACTGGTCCGACGGCACGCTGCACGATGCGTACGAACCGGTGCGACCTACTGCTTAGGAGGACGTTGGCCAGGCCGCTGCGAGCTGCTTAGTCTCAGCTCAGAGCGGGTGCGGGGCGGTCCGCTCGTGACCGTGAGATACCCCTCATGACTGGCCGATCGGGCACGCAGCGGGCACGGCCAGCTCCCCGGCTTCGGGCCTCTTGCGCGACCTGCATGACGTGCGGCACAGCTACGCCACCGCGGGCCGGGATGCCAAGATCGACTGGAAGGCACTGAGTAAGCGGATCGGTCACGCGAACGTAGCGTTCACGATGAAGCAGTACGTACAGACCGACCTGGAGACTGACCGCCAGGTGGCCACCACCTTGGCA
The DNA here is from genome assembly GCA_963787645.1 of uncultured Actinomycetes bacterium. GTDB lineage: Bacteria > Actinomycetota > Actinomycetes > Streptosporangiales > Streptosporangiaceae > Palsa-504. The sequence continues at coordinate 195,291 of CAWBDS010000003.1, forward strand.
GAGCTGATCATCGGCGGGTCACTGATCTCCCCCGGAATCACAAACAACCCGGTCGAGGACCAGCGGTCATGAGGCAGCGTGAGCCAGCCTTCGTTAGCAAATCCGTTAGCAACCTACATGCCAAAGGCCGGATCCTTATTCGGATCCGGCCTCTGACCTTGGTAGCGGGGGCGGGATTTGAACCCGCGACCTCTGGGTTATGAGCCCAGCGAGCTACCGAACTGCTCCACCCCGCGTCGGTGTGTCCCTACTTTATGAACTCCGGGCGACCAAAGCAAATCAGCCGACGGCCGGGGGGTGGGTCGACGCGGCCGGATGGCGGGGCCGGCGCGGCGAGGGTGGCGGGCCGGCGCGGCCGGGGTGGTGGTGTTGCGGCGGGGGCCGTGGTGTTGCGGCTGGGGTTGTGTCGTTGGGGGTGGACAGCGGCTAACCTTCCGGCATGGCTGAGGTCGTGATCTACACCGACGGGGCGTGCAGCGGGAACCCGGGACGGGGCGGCTGGGGCGCGGTGCTCCGGTGGAACGGGACCGAGAAGGAGCTGCACGGCGGCGACCCGCAGACCACGAACAACCGGATGGAGCTGATGGCGGCCATCCAGGCGCTGGAGGCGCTGAACCGGCCGACGCAGGTGATGCTGCATACCGACAGCAAGTACGTGCTGGACGGGATTACCAAGTGGATCACGGGCTGGCAGCGCAACGGGTGGCGGACCGCGGCCAGGCAGCCGGTCAAGAACGAGGACCTGTGGCGGCGGCTGGTCGCGGCGCTGGACGGGCACGAGGTCAGCTGGCAGTGGGTGAAGGGGCACGCGGGCGAGGAGGGCAACGAGCGGGCCGACGCGCTGGCCCGGCTGGGGGCCGAGGAGGCGCGGAGCACGGTCGGGTCGGGCGGCTGAGGCAGGGCGGAGCACGGTTCCGTCGGGCGGCTGAGGCTGAGGACCTGCGGGCGGCTCAGGTGGGTGAGCCTGGGGCGCGGGAGCCGTAGGGCGGGGCGAAGACGACCAGCAGGGTCAGGTCCTCGATGACGTCGGTGAACTGGTGCTGCTCGCCGGCCGGGACGAAGATCACGCTGCCGGGGCCGACCTCGGCGGTGCCGCTGTCGGTCTTCAGCGTGGCCCGGCCGGAACGGACCACGTAGATCTCGTCCTCGGTATGCGGGCTCTGGTCGTCTAGGCCGCCGGCCGGGATGCAGTAGGTGCCCAGGCTCAGGTCGTCGGTGTCCAGGTGGACGATCCAGTTGTTGGGCTCGGTGCCGCCGGGCGCGGTGTAGATCCCGGCTTCCGCGATGATCCGCATGAGGTCTCCGTCAGCGGTGAAGGACGTCGGTGTGGTGGCAGAAGTGCACCCGGTCCGGGCCCAGGGCCTGGATCCGGCGCAGCGAGTCCTGCCAGGCGGGCAGGTCGCTGGCCTGGCCGTTAGGCAGGCGGCCGGGGTCCGGATGGGCGTAGACCCGCGGCGTGTACGCGGCGTCGCCGATCAGCACGTCGAAGGCCCCGCCGTCGCCGCGGGCCACCACGCACTGGTGGCCGGGCGTGTGGCCGGGGGTGGCGATGACCTCCAGGCCGGGCAGGATCTGCGTGTCGCCGTCCAGCAGCTCGAACCGGGCGCCGGTGAAGTCGAAATACTCGTGCAGCTCCGGGTCCTCGCGCCGGGCCCGGTCCAGCTCGGCGCGCTGGACGTAGAACGGCGCGTGCTTGAACACGGCGTTCTGGCCGCAGTGGTCGAAGTGCAGGTGAGTGTTGATGACCAGGCTGATGTCGGCCGGGCTGAGGTCGAGCTCGGCCAGCGCGTCGGCTACCGAGCGGTTGACCACCCGCCAGTCGTCCAGGGCCTGCTGCGGGCCGCCGATGCCGGTGTCCACCAGGACCGCGGCATCGGCGTGGGTGACCACGAAGCCGTGGACCGGCCAGCGGCCGCCGTCCAGGCCTTGCAGGCTGGCCAGGTGAAGGCGCCGGATCTCCATCAGTGCGCGGGCGGGCGCTGGCGGACAACTAGGACCACGGCGCCTACTATAAGCACCCCGCCGCCCAGCATGGCCGGGGTCAGCCGTTCATTGAGGATCAGCGTGCCGAGCAGGACGGCGATCACCGGGTTCACGTACGCGTAGGTGGCCACCGTGGGCGTGGGCAGCGCCCGCACCGCGATGCCGTAGGCGGAGAACGCGATGATCGAGCCGGCCACGATCAGGTAGGCCAGGGCCAGCCAGGACCGCGTCGAGATATGAGCCAGGTGCAGCGCGCCGAACTCGCCGCGGGCCGCGGACATGGCCAGCAGGACCACCCCGCCGCACAGCAGCTCCATCCCGCTGGCCAGGGCCGGGCTGGCCGGGAGGGTGACCCGGCGGGTCATGATCGTGCCCAGGGCCCAGGTGAACGCGGCGACCAGGATGATGATCACCCCGGTGACCGAGATGTGGCCCGAGCCGCCGCCCAGGCCGGACAGGAAGCCGACCCCGATTAGGCCGAGGGCCAGCCCGGCCAGCGGAGCCAGGCCGAGCCGGGCGTGGTTGAGCACCGCGTCGATCCCGAGCAGCCACAGCGGGACGGTGGCCACCAGCAGCGCGGCCAGCCCGGACGGCACGGTCAGCTCGCCGATGCCGACCGCCCCGTTGGCCGCCAGCAGCAAGACGCCGACGGTGGCACACCCGCTCCATTCGGCCCGGGTGGGCCAGCGGGGCAGCGCCTGACCGGCCCGGATCGCCTTCCGGCGGGCCCCCATGGCCGCCGGGAACATGATCGAGCCGGCGATCAGGTTGCGGGCGGCGGCCATCAGCAGCGGCGGCATGGTCTCCACGCCGATCCGGATGGCCAGGTACGTGCTGCCCCACACGACCCAGACGATGGCCAGGCAGACCCAGGCGACCAGACTGGCCCGCCGCACCGGCCTGGGCTTTTCTTCCCTCCGAACGGCCGGGGGTGCGTCTGGTCGGGTCACCTATAGAGCCTGCCAGACGCACCCGCGCACGACGAGTGGCAGGCTCGCCAACCTTCGGCGAGATCCTGCCACTCGGGGTTATCCGACCAGTTCGGGAGTCCGGATGGGGGCCACCGGGGCCTTGGTCTCGCGCATGACCAGGTAGGCCACGACCGCCGCGGCCAGGACGCCGATCGCGCTGATGGTGAACGTGGCCGACATCGAGGCGGTGAACGCCTGGCGGGCGGCCTGGACCAGGCCAGCGTGGCCGTGGGCGGCGGCCAGGGCGCCGGCGATCGAGTGCCGGGCCGGGCCCGGGACGCCGCCCGGCAGGCGGCGGCCTCCTACGACCACCTGGCCGCGGCCTACCCCACGCCGCCCGACGCCGACCCGGCCCGGATCCGCGACGAGAAGTTCGCCAACGGCCTGGACATCGTGCTGGACGGCCTGGCCACCCGGCTGCGGCGGTAAGGCCTGGCTCGCTGGCCGGCCGGGTCTATCCGCCTTGGAGGGCTCGCAGGTAGGCGGTCCAGGCAAGCTCCACGGTCCGTTCGGCCGAAAAATCCTGGGCAGAAGCGGGCGCGGGCAGCCGGGCGATCACGATCGGGACCTCGGGGGCCAGGTCACGGGCCTGCGCGGCGTGCGCGGCGGAGTGGACGACGACGGTGCCGGACCGGGCCAGCAGGGTCCGGGTCAGCCGGTCGCGGGGCAGGGCGGGATGGCAGATCAGCGTGGTGCGCGGGCCGCGGGGGCCGAGCGCGGTCAGGACGGCCAGGTAGGAGGCCGCCTGGGCCGGGCTGACCAGGGCGAACACCACCAGGTCGGCGGTACGCAGGCGGCGGCCGGCGGCGATCCAGCTGTCCGGACGGTAGGCGGCCAGCCGGCGGTAGGTGCGCGGGTAGGGGTCGCCGTCCGGCACGGGCCCGGCCGGGGCGCGCCAGGACTCGATGATCACGTTGTGGCCGGTGGCGGCCAGGCGGCGGGCCAGTTCGGTGGTGTGCCGGGCGGCGCCCCCCGGGTCGGGGTGGGCGGGCCCGATCAGCGCGATCCTCACGCACCGACCGGGTCGGACAGCCACACCGTGTACTGGATCGGCCAGGTGCGGGTGGGCGGCGCGGTCAGGTCGCGGGGCTCCTGGGTGGTCAGCAGGTCGACCGCCGGGCGCGGGCCGCCGCCGTACGGGGCGAGCAGGGCCTGGTCCTGGGCCAGCAGCACCGGGCGGCGGCCGGCCCGCACGATGCCGCCCAGCACCTGGTCCAGCGTGGCCCGGGCCGGGTGGTCCACGATGGCGGTCGGGGTGTCGCACAGGCCGCGGACGACCTGGGCGAACCGGTCCGCGGTGAGCGAGTCGAGGATGACCGCGGACGTGTCCGGGCCGATGGCCGCGCACAGCTGGTCGACCGCGGCGGGCTCGCCGACGCCGATCCGGCGGAAGGCCATGCCTTGTACGCTCAGGTGACGGCCGGGGCCGGCGGTGTAACTGAGGTCCAGGTTGGTCAGGGTGGCCGGGATGAACAGCGAGGCCGCGCAGCAGGAGGCGACCACGCTCGGGGTGGTCCGGGCCTGGCGGCTGTGGCCCGTGCCGCCTTGGGCGGCCAGGTCACGGAGCCAGGCCGAGGCCCAGATGGCGGCCAGGATCACGCCGGGCAGCACGAAGGGGACCAGGCGGCGGGCGGCCCAGGGCTGTTCGGGGGAAATGGCGGGCCGCCACAGCACGGTCGCGATCACCCACAGCGCGATGAGCAACGGCAGCGCCCAGGAGCGGGCCTCGGCGGCGGGATCGGTCCAGGTCAGCAGGGCGCTGACCGACCGTCTGGCCAGTGCGGCCAGGCCGGCCGCGCCGAGCAGCGCGGCGGTCCCGAGCGGGACGGCGGGCAGCGCCGCGCGGCCGTGCCTGAGCAGGGCCAGCGCGGCCGGGCTGCGGGTGACGGCCACCGCCCCTGCGGTCACGACCAGCACCACCGCGGCGATCAGGGCCAGCGGGCGCAGCGAGGGCCCGGCCAGGTCCAGGTAGGGGCGGCCCAGCAGATAGCCGTCGGCCAGGCCGAAGGCCACCCCGGCCAGCAGGCCCAGGCCGAACGGCAGGCCCTGGCGGCGGCGGGCCGCGATCAGCAGCCCGGCCAGCGGGACGGCGGGCAGGATGTCGCTCAGGCCGTCGATGCGGACCAGCACGACCAGGCCCAGGATCAGGCCGGCCAGCGCGGCCAGCACGCGGTCCTGGCCGGGGTCGGTTCTATCCGTTTGGTCCGCCTTGCCGGGCTTTGGCGTGGTCAGGAGCGCGTCGATGAGCAGGGCCAGGCCGCCGAACAGCAGGACCTGGACCAGCGGCTCGCTGAACGTGCCGCGGCTGGTGTACTGCTCGGGCAGGCTCAGGGCCAGCGCGGCGGCCGCGGCCGGGGCCCAGCGGGCGCCGACCAGCCGGGCGGCCAGGCCGCCGAACGACAGCACCGCGCACGCGCCGACCAGCGGGGTGCTGACCAGCGCGGCCGGGACGCCGCCGAGCCAGATGGCGGCGGCGAGAACCAGGGGGGTTCCGGCCATGACGGCCGGGGCCAGACCGTCCGGGCCGCTCGGGTAATAGCCGGCGCTGGCGAAGGTCAGGCCGGGGTGCGGGCCGCCGAAGGCTTCGGGTGAGTACGGGATGGGCAGCGAGCCGTGGCGCGCGATCCACGAGGCGGTCTGCAGGTAGGTGGCCGGGTCGCCGAGCATGATGACCTGCTGGGAGCGGCCGGCGACCTGCCAGACGGCGAACCCGACGGCGACCGCGACGGTGGCGGCCACGGCCCACCAGGGCACGGGCGGGCGGCCCGGCGCGGCGCGGAAGCGGGCCGGATGCTGGCGCAGCGCGACGTAGCACAGGCCCACGGCCAGCGGGGAGAACATGAAGACCAGGGGCGGGGCGGTGAGGCGGCCGGCCAGCAGCAGCGGGAGGCCAGGCAGCAGCCAGGCGGCGGCCAGCAGGGCGGGGATGACGGTCAGCGCGGCGAACACGGCGGCGGCGAGGTGACCGGGGGCTTGATCGGCCGGGTCCGCGGCGGGGGCTGGCGCTGGGGCGGGGGCTTGCTCGGGGATCTGGTCGGGGCGGGCGGCTTGCTCCGGGGTGGGGGCAGCGTCGAAGACCTCGGTGGCCTCCTCAGTGCTCTCCTCAGGGGCCTCTGTAACCTCAGAGGCACGCGGTTCATGCCGCACGAACCTAACTCTAGGCCACAAGGCTGCACGTGCACGGCGGTCGCGGATTTACGACCAGTCTGGGAGACCAGCAGCCACAGGACCAGCGCGGCCGGGTAGATGAAGTAACCGAAGCGGGTCGACGGGGCCAGCACGAACATGGCCGACAGCGCGATGACCAGCCGCCAGGTGGCGGCGGGCACGTCGCGCGGCGGGCGCACCACCACCCAGACGCCGATGGCCACCGTGGACCCGACCAGCAGGATGACCACGACGGTGTGGCCCAGCTTGCCGGTCTGGGCCAGCACGTGGCCGATCAGCGGGCTGGCCGCCTGGGACTTGACGCTGGCCAGGCCGAGCGGGAACAAGATGGTGTTCTTGACCAGCGCCCCGAAGCGCAAGATCGCGAACGGGCTGACGATGACCGCCACCACGGCCAGCGCCCACGCGGTGAACCGCCAGGCCTCACGCTTGCCATCGCGCACGTAGAGCAAGGCGAAGGCGATGGCCAGGGCGGGCCAGGCGGTGGCCTTCATCGAGGAGGCGACGCCCAGGGCCAGGCCGGCCGGGACCGCGTTGGACCGCATGGGCCGCCAGAGCAGGGCGAAGCCCAGGCACAAGAACGCGACCATGGGCACGTCGGTGCCGCCCACGCACAACTCGAACGCGATGATCGGCGAGACGGTCAGCAGCAGGGCCCAGCGCACGCCGTCCTTGGCCCCGGCCACCCGCAGCGCGAAGGCGAACACGACCAGGAACACGATCCCGAACCAGACCCGGGGATCGGTCAGCACGCTGTGGCCGAACAGCGCCTGCGGCACGCCGAACACCGCCATCAGCGGCAGGTACGGGTTGTACAGGTTGGGGTTGGTGGTGGTGGCCAGTACCTGGGCGGGCCGGTACGGGCTGCCGTGCTTGATCAGCGTGGTGGCGGAGTTGGCCACCACCCCGACCTCGGGCTCGCCGTGACCGGTCCACACCATCCACAGCAGCGGGATCAAGATGGCCCCGCCGACCAGGATGGTCAGCGCGACGTCGACCGCGGTGGTGCCGCGGCCCTGGTCGTTCTTGCGCCGCCAGAGCAGGATGACCAGCGTGGCCAGCGCGTACGAGATGCCGGCCGAGGTGCCCCACAGCCGGTGCAGCGGATCCCCGCTGAACAGGGCGACTCCGCCGCCGAACAGGGCGCTGATGGCCAGGCCGACGGCCAGCCACGGGCGCGGTATGGTGGCAATAAATTGCCATCCGGTGGTCCCGGGCGTGGCCTCGCTGCCCCCGGCCCCCGTCGATGGCGCGAGTACGCGAGTATCGCGACTCCACACTCGATATATCTTACGCCTTCGGCGGGCTAGGGGTTTCGCTAGCCGGTTAGGGGCTTTCGCTGGCTAGGGGTTTTCGCTGGCCGGGCGGAGCCAGCCGCCGAGGAAGTCCCAGGCGGTCAGCAGCCACAGCCAGGCGGCCAGCACGGCGAAGGCGAACGGCACGAAGCCGAGCACGGCGGCGAACCCGGTCAGCAGCATCCGCCCGTCCCAGCCGAAGCCGAACTTGTCGGCCGGGATGCCCTTTCCCGCCCGGGCCCGGCAGGCGAGGTCGATGTGGCGCAGGATGACGGCGGCGAGCAGGGCGAAGATGACGGGCAGCCACACGTGGCGGGCGAACCCGAGGCCGGTCAGGAACACGCCCTCGCCGGTCAGCAGCAGCGCGGGCACCAGCCAGTCCAGCCGCCCGTCGTGCGGGTGGGACGCGCCCAGCGCGGCCAGCAGCATGGCGAAGACCGGTCCGAAGATCAGCACGCCGGGCAGGTTGGCCACCCCGAGCGCGGCCAGGTCGCAGGTCACCAGCAAGCCGACCAGCAGCGGCGGCAGCGGCGGCAGCTGCCCTTGGACCACGCGGCCGATCCGGTACGCGATCGGCCCGTCGCCGCGATAGCCGGCCAGGATGTGGCCGGCGTTCTTCAGCGTCTGCACGGCGGCCAGTTTCGCGGCCCCCGATAGCTGGCTGGCCAGCATGTAGCCCGCCGCGACCGCACCCCAGGCCAGCAGGACCAGGAAGGTCAGCCGCGGTCCGAAGAAGATCGCGGTCACCGCGATGACCGCGATCCGTTCGCCCGCGGGCAGCGTGATGACCTGGCCCAGCAGGCGGCGGGCCGGGCGCGGGAAGATCTTCCCGGCCGCGCGGGCCACGGCCTCGTAGCACTCCTCGGCCAGCCGCCGGGCCCCGAGCAGCAGCATGACGGCCACGGCCAGCCGCCAGATGCCGACCTGCCCGCCGCCGCCCCAGGTGGCGACCGTGGTGTTCTGCAACGAGCCGCCGAACATCCCGTACAGGCCGGTGGTCCCGGCGCTGTCCGGGGCGGCGCTGTCCGGGGCGGCCAGGCCCGAGCTGACCGCCAGCGCGGCGTACACCGCGAACTCGGTGACCAGCCCGGCCGCCGTGGCCAGCCAGCCGGTCACCGGGCTGGTCCGCTCGATCGGGGTCAGCTGGGCCGCGGCCCGGGCGGCCACGAACCCGACCAGCAAGATGGCCGAGGCCAGCACCTGGGCCCGGACGACCGGTTCGGTGAACCAGGCGGTGGCCAGCAGCCCGAGGCCGAGTGAGATGCCGAGCAGCGAGGCCGGGGCGAGCTGGCGCCCGGCCGCCCAGCGGGCCACGTCCCGGGCCACCGGATCGACGATCCAGCGGACGACCGCGCCGTCGCCGTCCGGTCCGGTGTCCAGGAACCGGATCGCGACCGAGCGTTCGGTGAGCTCGCCGAGCAGCGCGCTGAGCTCGGCCGGGGCGGCGCGCCGGCGGGCCAGGGCTTCGGCGGCGGCCGCGAGCGCGGCCAGGTCGGGTGGGTCGACGACCAGCGCGCCGCCGGTGGTTTTGCCGCCGCTGGGCTGGCCATGGTTGGGCTGGCTTGGCTGGGCGGTGAAGGCGGCCGTGCCGCCCGCGGCCAGCAGGCGGCTGAGGACCTCCTCGGGGACCTCGTCGCCGACGCAGATCAGCACGCGTTCGCCGGCCGCCCGGGCCGCCGCGGCGACGGTCAGCAGGCCGGGTCCGGCGCGCTCGGCCGCGTCGACCCGGCGCACGCCCAGGGCGGCCAGCTGGCCGCGCAGCCCGGCGTCCGGCTGGGCCGCCAGCACCAGGGCAACCGTCATGCGGGTCTCCAGGCCCTACTAGTTGAGCTCAGCCTTACTCAAGCTAGCCGGCGGTTCGCCCACCGGCCCGGAGGAACACGCCCAGGCTGTCCGGCGCCTTACCCGGCGTGGGCGGTCAGGAAACGGCTGGGTGGTTTTGCGGCCGCGACGCGCTGATCGGTTAGAGTCCGGCTCATGCGGATGGTCGCGGTGGTGCTGGGCGGCGGCACGGGTCAGCGGGTCGGCGCGGCGCTGCCCAAGCAGCTGCTGCGGCTGGGCGGGCGGACGCTGCTCGAGCACTGCGTGGCCGCGTTCGAGCAGGCGCCGGGCGTGGACGAGATCCTGGTCGTGATGGCCGCGGACTGGGTCGATCAGGTCCGGGAGATGGTCGCTTCCGGAGGGTTCGGCAAGGTCAGGGGGGTGATCGCGGGCGGGGTGGCGCGGTCGGACTCGACCCGGGCGGCGCTGGCGGCGCTCTCTGGGCCCGGGGATTGCGGGGTGCTGCTGCATGACGCGGCGCGGCCGCTGGTGGATCAGCGGATCATCGCGGACTGTGTGGCCGCGCTGGGGGTGCACCAGGCGGCGGGGGTGGCGGTGCCGGCCTCGGACACCATGGTGATCACCGACAACGGGGTGATGCACTCGATGCCGCGCCGGGAAACCCTGTGGCGCTGCCAGACGCCGCAGTGCTTCCGGCTGCCGGTGATCGTCCGGGCCCATGAGCTGGCCGCGGCCGATCCTTCGTTCGTGCCGACCGACGACTGCGGGGTGGTGCTGCGGTACCTGCCCGGCGTGCAGGTGCACATCGTGCCGGGCAGCGAACGGAACCTGAAGATCACCTACCCGCAGGACCTGGCCGTGGCCGAAGCGCTGCTGGCAGAGGGCGCGGCCCGTTGACGCTGGGCGGATCCCTCGCCGGGTATCGGTTAGGAAATGGTATGTGTGGGGCTGGAGGGGCGGATGGGGTTGATTCGGGTGCGGGGCGGTTAGCGGCGGGCGGCTTGTTTGACTAGGGTGCGGCCGAACTCCCACATCAGGCCGGTGCCCTTGCTGGCGTCGTCCAGGACCTCACCGAACGCCTCGGTGAACAGCTTGACCTCGGTGTCGCCGATCATCAGCGGCGGGATCAGCTTGATGACCTCCATGTGGTCGCCGGAGACCTGGGTCAAGATGCGGTGCCGCTGGAACAGGGCGACCACCACTATCTGGGCGAACAGGCCGACGCGGGCCTTCTGGAGCATGTTCCAGCTGGTCCGGGCGCGCAGCGAGGACGGCTTGTCGAACTCCAGGCCGATCATCAGGCCGCGGCCGCGTACGTCGGCCAGCACGTCGTACTTGTCCCGCATCGCGGTCAGCGCGGCCTGGAGCGCCTCGCCGGTGCGGGCCGCGTTCTCGGTCAGGCCCTCGTTGTCCAGCACGGACAGCGTGGCCAGGCCGGCGGTCATGGCCAGGACGCCGGCCTTGAACGTGGTGCTGTGCACCATCATCCGGTCCATGGAGGAGTAGACCTTCTCGAAGATCCACCCCTTGGCCAGCATGGCCCCGACCGGGACGAAACCGCCGGACAGCGCCTTGGCCACGGTGACGATGTCCGGCACGACCTCCTCGTGCTGGTAGGCGAAGAACTTGCCGGTCCGGCCGAAGCCGCTCTGCACCTCGTCGCAGATGAGCAGCGCGCCGTGCTCATGGAGCAGGGCCGACGCCGCGGCCAGGAAGCCGTCGGGCGGCATGAGCACGCCATGGCCCTGGATCGGCTCGATGATGAGCGCGGCGACGTCTCCCTTGCGCAACTCGGCCGCGAGTGCGTCCAGGTCGCCGAGGGGCAGGGCGGTGTCCGGCAGCAGCGGGGCGAACCCGCGGCGGAACTCCTCCGCGCCGTTGACCGACAGCGAGCCGGTGGTCAGCCCGTGGAAGGCGTGGTCGCAGTACAGGACGCGGCCGCGGCCGGTGGCGTAGCGGGCGAACTTCAGGGCGGACTCGACCGCCTCGGTGCCGCTGTTGCAGAAGAACACCCGGTCCAGGCCGGGCGCCCGGGCCAGCAGCTGCTCGGCCAGCAGCCCGGGCAGCGGGTTGCAGTCGAACTGGGTCCAGTCGGCCAGCTGGGCGTCCAGCGCGTCGTGCAGCGCCTGGCGGATGACCGGGTGGTTGCGCCCGGCGGCGAACACCCCGAAGCCGGCCAGGAAGTCGGCGTACGGGTTGCCGTCGGCGTCGTACAGGTACGCGCCCTCGGCCCGGGTGTAGACCTTGTCGAAGCCGATCGCGTGCAGCACCTTGGGCTGCTGCGGGTTCAGGTACTTGCCGTAGAGCTCGTATCCGTCGTCACGATGGGCGGCCAGCAGCACCTGAAGGTCGAAGTCCATGCTCCATTGTCTCCCGGCTGGACCCGCGGTGCAGCCGACGGGGGCTGGTCAGGAAGCCCGTCCCCCAGCACATGTGCATGACCGCTAGCACCAGTGGCAGCCGGGCACGCACCCCGGCCGTCAGGCCTCGTGATAGAGCCGTGCTTACGGCGGTGACGCCGGCCAGGTAGACCAGCGGAATGACCAGGCCGGCCGTGAACCAGGTGACGGCCGCGGGCGCCCCGGCCACGATCCCGGCCAGGCCCGCCAGGCCGGCCAGCAGGCCCACGCTGACCAGCGCGGCCGCGGCGGGCGGGGCCAGGTAGCGGAAGCTGGCCGTCTCGGGGTGCTCGCGGACGATGACCCGCCGCCAGCGGCCGTAGTGGAAGTACTGCGAGCCGAGCCGGCGGGCGCTTTCCCGGGGCCGGTAGGTGACCTGCAGCTCGGGGCTGAACCAGACCAGGCCGCCGCGGGCCCGGATCCGGTAGTTCAGCTCCCAGTCCTCGGCGCGGAGCATGCCCTCGTCCCACCCGCCGGCCTGCTCGATCGCCTCCCGGCGGTAGACGCCGAGGTAGACGCTGTCCGCGGAACCGGCCTGGCCGCCGGTGTGCCAGCCGGCCGAGCCCACGCCCGCCTTGGAGGTCATGCCCCAGGCCACGGCCTGCTCGAACGAGCTCTGCCCCTCGGCGGCCATGACCCCGCCGACGTCGGCCGCGCCGGTGCCGGCCAAGATCGCGACCGCGGTCTTGACGTAGCTGGGCGGGAACAGGGCGTGCCCGTCGATGCGCGCGATGACCTGGTACCGGGCGGTGCGCACGGCCAGGTTGAGGGCGGACGCGATCCGGCCGGACGGGTTGGCCACCACGGTGATCCGCGGATCGGTGGCGGCCAGGTCCCGCGCGATCTGCCCGGTCCGGTCGCCGGACGGGCCGACGGCCAGCACGAGCTCCATCGGGCCCGGGTAGTCCTGGGCCAGGACGTGCCGGACCGCCTCGGCCAGGTGCCGTTCTTCGTTCCTGACCGGCATCACGACGGACACGGGCGGGTATTCCATGACGCTGTTGAAAATACCGCAGGCCGTGCCTCTGCTTAGCCTATAAGAGCCCTGAGTCCTCCAGCATCTCGGTGACCAGGGCGGCGATCTGGGACCGCTCCGAGCGGACCAGCGTCGTGTGGGCGAACAGCGGGTGGCCCTTGAGTTTCTCGATGACCGCGATCACGCCGTCGTGCCGGCCGACCCGCAGGTTGTCGCGCTGGGCGATGTCGTGGGTGAGCACGACCCGGGACCCGGAGCCGATCCGGGACAGCACGGTGAGCAGGACGCCGCGTTCCAGCGACTGGGCCTCGTCCACGATCACGAACGCGTCGTGCAGCGAGCGGCCGCGGATGTGGGTCAGCGGGAGCACCTCGAACATGTCCCGGGCGATCACCTCGTCGATCACGTCCTGGGTGGTGACCGCGGTCAGGGTGTCGTAGACGGCCTGAGCCCAGGGGCCCATCTTGTCCGCCTCCGAGCCCGGCAGGTAGCCGAGTTCCTGGCCGCCGACCGCGTACAGCGGCCGGAACACGATGACCTTGCGGTGCTGGCGGCGCTCCATCACCGCCTCCAGGCCGGCGCACAGGGCCAGCGCGGACTTGCCGGTGCCGGCCCGCCCGCCGAGCGAGACGATGCCGATCTCCGGATCGAGCAGCAGGTCCAGCGCGACGCGCTGCTCGGCGCTGCGCCCGCGCAGGCCGAACGCCTCCCGGTCGCCGCGGACCAGCTGGATGGACTTGTCCGGCTTGACCCGGCCCAGGGCGCTGCCGTTGGCCGAGGTCAGCACCAGGCCGGTGTGACAGGGCAGGTCGCGGGCGGGCGTGTAATCCAAGGTGCCCGATTCGTACAGCTGCTCGATGTCACCGCTGGTGACCTCCAGCTCGGTCATGCCCGTCCAGCCCGAGTCCACCGGCAGTTCGGCCCGGTACTCCTGGGCGGCCAGGCCGACCGAAGCGGCCTTGACCCGCAGCGGCAGGTCCTTGCTCACCAGCACGACGTCCTCGCCCTCGGCGGCCAGGCTGCAGGCCACCGACAAGATGCGCGAGTCGTTGTCCCCGAGCCGGAACCCGGCCGGGAGCACCGAGGGGTCGGAGTGGTTGAGCTCGACCCGGACTGTGCCGCCGAGCGCGCCGACCGGGAGTTCCTCGTCCAGCCGGCCGTGCTCGATGCGCATGCCATCGAGGTAGCGCAGGGCCTGGCGGGCGAAGTAGCCCAGTTCGGGATGGTTCCGCTTGGCTTCCAGCTCGGTGACGACGACGATCGGCAGGACTATCTGGTGCTCGTCGAAACGAGTGATAGCGGCCGGGTCGGCGAGCAGGACGCTGGTGTCGAGTACATACGTACGGCGGCGACCTTCGGATTTGACCACGCAGACTCCCCTGGGCGCCAGACCGGAAGCCCGGCGCCGGACAGGACACAGACGTGTCGGACGGGCCGGGACTGGCCCTCGAAGGGCCGCGCCGGCCCTTCTGTCATCTCATCTACGCGCAGAACGCGAAGCCTGGAGATTCGAGGGCCTTCCCGACGGACGGCGCCATGCCGTCCACCTGTAAATGAAGGTACCCGCGAAGGCCTTCCGGCAAAAGCACCGCCAGGTTACTAACCCGTGTCTCCCGGTTTAACCAGCGATTACGCGCCGAACCTGCGGCTACGCGCCGCGTACGAGCGCAGCGCCCGCAGGAAGTCAACCTTGCGGAACGCGGGCCAGTAGGCGTCGCAGAAGTAGAACTCCGAGTGGGTGCTCTGCCACAGCAGGAAGCCGCCCAGGCGCTGCTCACCGGAGGTCCGGATGACCAGGTTGGGGTCGGGCTGGCCGGCCGTGTACAGGTGCTCGGCGATGTGCTCGACGTCGAGCACCTCGGCCAGTTCCTCGATCGTGGTGCCGCGGGTGGCGTGGTCTTGCAGCAGCGAGCGAACCGCGTCGGCGATCTCGCGCCGGCCGCCGTAGCCCACGGCCACGTTGACCAGCAGGCCCGGGTTATGCGCGGTGGCCTCGCCCGCGTCCTTGAGCACCCGCACGGTCTCGCCGGGCAGCAGGTCGAGGGCGCCGACCGGGTGGACGTGCCACTGCTCGGCGACCAGGGTCTGCACGGTGTCCTCGATGATCTTCAGCAGCGGGACCAGCTCGCTGGAGGAGCGGGTCAGGTTATCGGTGGACAGCAGCCACAGCGTGACCACCTCGACCCCGCTCTCGCGGCACCAGTCGAGCAGTTCGAAGATCTTGTCCGCGCCCTTGCGGTGGCCGTTGGCCACGTCCCGGAATCCGGCTGACTTGGCCCAGCGCCGGTTCCCGTCGCACATCACCCCGACGTGACGCGGGATCGCCTCGGGCGACAGGGAGGCTTGGAGCCGGCGCTCGTACATCCGGTAGACGAGATCACGAAATCCCATGCTGCGGCCTTCCTCGTCACCGTGATGATCTAGCACTGACGGTACCCAACGGAAGGAACGCTCGGCCCGGTCGGTGTGGTTCCGCGCCGCTCTACCCCGATCCGGCCCGGTTAGGCGCTGCCGGGACCCTGGTCGCGGACCTCTTCCACCTGGCGGAGGGCATCGCGCAGCCGGGACAGCCACTCGTCGGCGTTCTCTCCGGTCAGCCGGACGCACCAGGCCAGGGCGTCGCTGCGGCTGCGGGCCACGCCCGCGTCGACCAGGGTGTCGAGCACCCGGCGTTCGGGCTGGCGCAGGCGGGTCATGACCGGGACCGACAGTGTGGTGAACATCTCAGTCACCGGGCCGCAGGTCACCCCCCAGGACACCTTGCGCCGGAAGCGGTGCTCGGCCTCGCGCGCGATCTCCATCCGGCGGTTGCGGGATTCCTCGCGGAACTGGCGGATCGCGTTCCGGGCCGCGGCGGCCCGCTCGGCGTCGGTGGCCCCGGCCTCGGCCGGGCCGGGCAGCGTCCCTAGGATGGTGATCTCTTCCCGGTCGACCTGGATGTCGGGCGGGGCGGCGAACCAGCCGGCCGGGAGCCGCCTGGCGCACCAGGCGCGGACCTTGGCCGCGGCGCTCTGATGAGCAGCGCCCGGGCCGCCGGTCTCCTCGGCCGACGGCGTCCCGGCCGTACCGGGATCCTCTTGCCGCGTACTCATGTAATGATGATTACGAGCCGGGTGGCCGCCGTCAACCAGGCGCACAGCCTGTCCGGCACAAGCTGGACGCCCAGGGCTGAACGATCAGGCCAGGCCGCCGGCCACCGCGGCGGCCAGCCGGGGCGAGACCCTGATGGCCCCGGCGAACTGAGCACCGAAGTTGGCCGGGACCACCTGGACCCGCAGGCCCGGCTGCGGCGCCTGGATCATCCACCCGTTGCCCAGGTAGATGGCCACGTGCGAGATGTATCCGGGGGCGGTCGGGTCGGTGTGGTAGAAGAGCAGGTCGCCGGGCTCCAGCTGGCTGACCGGGACGGCGGGACCGGTCCGGGCCTGGTCGGCGGCCACCCGGGGCATGGCCACGCCGGCCTGGGCGAAGGACCATTCGACCAGGCCGGAGCAGTCGAACGAGGACGGCCCGTCGGCGCCCCACTGGTAAGGCAGGCCCTGCCTGCTCTGCGCGGCCCGTAGCGCCTCGGTCAGCTGCGCCGTGCTCAGGCCGGCGCTGCCCGCCGCCTGGGGCACCCCGGCCTGCGCGGCGGCCGCCTGGGTGATCAGCGGCTCGACCCCGGCGCCGCTGGGCAGCAGGCCCTTGATCTGGGCGGTCAGCCCGGCCACGCTGGCGGGCGGCGCGCTGATCACGATGGCGTTGGCCGCGGGCATGCCCAGGGAGCGGGCCACCGCGTCCGAGACCACCGCGTCGACCCCGCCGATGCCCACGGTGCCGAACGCGACCACCCGGAGCCGTTCGGCCTGGCGGCCGGTCACGGTGACCGCGTGGCCCAGGGTCAGCCGGTCCAAGGTGCCCATGGTGTAGGACACGGCCACGCCGCCGTCGGCCACGCCCTGCCACAGCGGGTCGGAGGCCGCGGTGGGCCCGGCCGCATAACCGCGGAACGTCGAGGGGTCGACGCCGAGCACGGCCTCCGGCGCGCCGTTGACGGTGATCCGGGCCGCCTCGATCGGGTCGGCGCTGGTCACCCCGGACAGCTGGGACACCGCGGTCAGCAGGTGCCGGGACAGCGAGAACGGCGCGACGACCAGCAGGTCGGCCTGGCGCAGCCCGTTCAGCGGGGCGACCGTGGCCGATCCGGAGGGAGCCCCGGCGCTGGCCGAGGGGGTGGCGGACACCGCGGGGATGGCCCGGTTGGCGTCGGCGCTCGCGCCGAGCAGCGGGACCGGTGCCCCGGCGCTGACCCCGGTGCTAGTCCCGGCGGCGGGCCGGGTGCTAGGCACCGCCGAGCGCGGGCCGGCCGTCTTGGCCGGATGGCCGCCGGCCGTGGCCAGCAGCACCCCGACCACGGTCCCGGTGACCGCCAGCACGGCGACCAGGATCGGGATCAGGCGCCGGAGACTCTGCGGAGGCATCGCCCTCCACCTAACCCGATGGACGGCGAAACCGTCCAATCCGGGCGGACGAACCACGCTTCGTTCGGCATCATGATTGTCCGCGGAGTACGGCCTGCAGGTCCTCCGCGGTGGTGACCGGCGCCTGGCAGGTGAAGTTGCGGCACACGTAGGCGGCTGGGGCGCCGTCGACCTGGTGCCGGCCGGCCAGCAGCGGGACGCTGTCGTGCGCGCCGTCCCCCAGGGCCAGGACCGCGCCGGGCGGGGCGGCCAGCAGCGCGGTCCGGTGCAGGGCACGGGTGCGCTTGTCGTCCTGGCCGCCGACCACCGCGATCTCGGCCGGGCCGGCCAGCCAGGCCTCGGCCACGGACAGGCCCGCGCCGGCCGCGCGCGGGTAACGGGCGGCGATGGCGGGCAGCACGCCGAGGGCGGCGCGCGCCGCCTCGCGGTGACGGGCCGAGCCGGTCAGCGCGGCGTGGCTGAGTAGCGCGCCGGCCATGGCGAAGGTGCCGGACGGGGTGGCGTTGTCGGCCGCGTCGGCCGGGCGGAAGATCAGCGACTCGCCGTCCGCGGCGGTGTCGTAGAAGCCGCCCGCGCCGTCGCCGAAGACGGTCAGCGCGACCTCGAGCAGCAGGCCGGCCAGGGTCAGCCAGCGCGGCTCGCCGGTGATCCCGGACAGCACGCCGAAGCCCTCGGCCACGCAGGCGTAGTCCTCCAGGACGCCTTCGGTGTCCCCGGCGTAGCCGCCGCGCGAGGTGCGGATCAGCGTGTCGCCCTGCAGGTGGACCTCGGCCAGCAAGGTGGCGGCGCTCCGGGCGGCCTCGAGCAGCTGCGGCTGGCCGAAGGCCAGCGAGCATTCGGCCAGCGCGGAGATGGCCAGGCCGTTCCACGCGGCGACCACCTTGTCGTCCAGACCGGGGTGGACGCGCTGCTCGCGGGCTTGGAGTAGCTGGTCTTTGACGAGGGCGAAGCGGGCGGGGTCGTCCGGGTCGACGCGCAGCTGGAGCACGGAGGCGCCGTGCTCGAAGGTGCCGGCCTGCGTGACGCCGAAGGCCTGGGCCGCGAGCCGGCCGTCTTCGGAGCCGAGCAGGGCGGTGAGCTCGGCCGGCCGCCAGGCGTAGAACTTGCCCTCCTCGCCCTCGGAGTCGGCGTCGAGCGAGGCGGCCAGGCCGCCGGCCGGGGTGCGCATGTCCCGCACCATCCAGGCGCAGGTCTCCAGGGCCACCCGGCGGGCCAGCTCCGAGCCGGTGGCGCGCCACAGGTTCAGGTAGACCCGGGCCAGCAGCGCGTTGTCGTAGAGCATCTTCTCGAAGTGCGGCACCACCCAGGCCTGGTCCGTGGAGTAGCGGGCGAAGCCGCCGCCGAGCTGGTCGTAGATGCCGCCGCGGGCCATGGCCTCGCAGGTGCCTTCGGCCATCCGCAGGGCGGCTTGGTCGTTCGTGCGGCGGTAGTAGCGGAGCAGGAACTCCAGCACCATCGAAGGCGGGAACTTGGGCGCGCGGCCGAAGCCGCCGTCTACCGGGTCGTAGTCGCGCTCCAGCGCGCCGGTGGCGGCGCGGGTGACCTCGCGGAAGCGCTCGTCGGTGTCCGCTGTACCAGACGTATCCCGCAGGGCCGCGGTGACGGCGGCGGCGTTCTGGGCCAGGGCGGTGGCAACGTGCCGGGCCTGGCCGGTGACGCCGTCGCGCTGCTCGCGCCAGGCCTGGGCCACGCCCAGGATCAGCTGCTGGAAGCGGTCGCGGGGCAGGTAGGTGCCGGCCCAGAAGGGTTCTTTGTCCGGGGTCATGAATACGGTCATCGGCCAGCCGCCCTGGCCGGTCATGGCCTGGGTCGCGGTCATGTACACCGAGTCGACGTCGGGGCGCTCCTCGCGGTCCACCTTGACCGGGACCGCGTGCTCGTTCAGCAGGGCGGCCGTATCCGGGTCTGCGAAGGACTCGTGGGCCATCACGTGGCACCAGTGGCAGGCAGCGTAGCCGACCGAGAGCAGGACCGGGACGTCGCGCCGGGCGGCCTCCGCGAAGGCCGCTTGCGTCCAGGGCCACCAGTCCACGGGGTTGTCGGCGTGCTGGAGCAGATACGGGCTAGTGGAGTCCTTCAGCCGGTTCATGGCTCCACGGTACGTGGCGTCCTTTGATGGCCGCGCAGGCCCGGCTGAAGAGGTAGAAGCCGGCGCCGATGACGCCGACGAAGAAGCCGAGCGGCCAGTTGGACTGGTAGGAGGCGGCGATGCCGATCCACACCGTGACCAGGGCGATGGCCACGGACAAGGTGATGGCCAGCCCGGGCCGGGCGGTCAGCGAGCGAGCGGCGGCGGCCGGACCGATCATCAGGCTGAACATCAGCAGCGCGCCCACCACCGGCACGGTCATGCTGGTGGCCAGGGCCATGACGACCAGGAACGCGAGCTCGATGCGGGCGGTGCGCAGGCCGCGGGCCGCCGCGACCTCGGGCAGCGCCGAGGACAGCATGAGCGGGCGGAACATGACCGCGATGGCGGCCAGGCTGATCAGGCCGAGCACCAAGATGGGCAGTACCTCGTCGGTGCTGACCCCGAAGACCTCACCGAACAGCAGCGAGTAGGCCTCCTGCGCGTACTCGTTGCTCCAGCTCACGAACAGCGCGCCCACGCCGAGCATCATCACGAAGGTCAGCGCGGTGGCCACGTCGGTCCGGGCGCGGCGGCTGAGTCCGGCGATGCCCAGCGCCCCCGCCACCGAGAACGCGGCCAGGCCCGCGAACGGGTTCAGGCCGAGCAGGCTGGCCCCGGCGGCCCCGGCGAAGGCGCCGTTGGGGATCGCGTGCGCCGCGAAGGTCGACCCGCGCAGCACCGCGAAGAACCCGGTGACCCCGGCGATGACGGCGACCGCGGTGGCCGCCAGCCAGGTATTGGCCATCACGCCGGTGAACATGCCTGCTCCGGGTCGATGCTCTCCTGGCCCTGGCGTGCCCGGCGATGGGCGCGGCTTCGGGGCAGGCTGGCCGCCAGGTAACCGGCCATGATGAGGGTGACCACGAAGAAGCTGACCGGCCAGCCCCGGCCGGCGGGCGGCCAGTAGAAGCTGTCGTAGGCCAGCACGATGCCGATCCAGATGGCCAGCACGCCGCACGCGGCCGCGGTGACCGCCGCCTTGACCGGGCTGGCGGCCAGGCGCAGTGCGGTGGCGGCGGGCCCGATGAGCAGCGCGGTGCTGAGCACCGCGCCGATGATCACCGCGGACAGCGCCACCGAGACGGCCAGGGCCATCAGGTAGGCCGCGCCGACCGCGCGGACCGGGACGCCGCGGGCCGCGGCGATGTCCGGGCTCAGCGCGGACAGCAGCAGCGGCCGGGCCAGCACCAGCACGGTGCCCAGGGCCAGCAGCGCCGAGGCGATCAGGGCCGGGACGGTGGAGGTGGTAATGACGAAGATCGAGCCGAACAAGATGCTGAACGACGCGCCGGTGGTGGTGCTGTACTGGGTGCCCAGGTACAGGAACAGCGCGGCCAGACCCAGCGCGGCGCCGAGCACCACGCCGGTGGCCACGTCCCGGCCGCGGCGGCGCTGGATGCCGATCATCTCCATGAACGCGGCCGCGCCGGCGCCGAAGGCCAGGTAGCCCCAGAACTGGTTGACGCCGATCAGGAACGCGCCGGAACCGCCGGTGGTGGCGATGTCGGCCAGCGAGTGGCCGGCGAACGACTGGCCCCGGGTCACGGTGAACACGCCCACCACGGCGCTGGTGACGGCGATGACGGTCCCGACGGCCAGGGCCACGTGGACCGGACCGCTGCTGAAGAAACCCGGTTCGAAGAGGTAGTGCATTACCGGATGACCCCCGCGTCCTCGGCGGCGGCTTCGGCCTCGTCGACGCCTTCGGGAGCGGCCACGACCAGGATCCGGCCGTGCACCCGGATCACGTCGACGTGCTGGCCGTACAGCCGGGACAGCACCTCGGGCTGCACCACCTCGTCGGTGTCGCCCACCGCGACCCGGCCCGCGGCCACGTAGATGATCCGGTCCATGACCGGCATCAGCGGGTTCATGTCGTGCGCCGAGAGCAGCACCGCGACGTGCTCGGCACGGGCCAGCCGGGCCAGCACCGAGACGATGCCCTGCTCGCTGGAGATGTCCAGGTTGGCCAGCGGCTCGTCGAGCAGCAGCAGCCGGGGCTTGCTGATCAGGGCGTGCGCGATCATGACCCGCTGCTGCTCGCCGCCGGACAGCTCGCCCACCCGGGCGTCGGCGTAACGCTGCGCGCCGACCGCGGTCAGCATGTCGTCGACCTGCTCGCGGCGGACCCTGGACGGCAACCGGATGCCGAACTTGTGGCCGTCCAGGCCGAGGCTGACCACGTCCCTGACGCGGAGCGGCACGTCCGGCTCCAGGCCCAGCTTCTGCGGCACGTACCCGATCGAGGCGTCCCGGGCCGGACGCGGGGCGCCGTCGAGCAGCACGGCGCCGCTGGTGGGCGGCTGCAGGCCCAGGATGACCTTGAGCAGGGTGGTCTTGCCCGCGCCGTTCGGTCCGATGAGGCCGGTGAACTGGCCGGGACGGATGCCGAAGTCGACGTCGTGGAGGATCTCGCGGCCGCCGAGACGGACGCTCACGTTTTCCAGGGTGAGGAGGTTTTCGGATGGAGTCACAGGTGCTCCGTGGTCTGGTGATCCGCGATGGCCTCGCGGAGAGCTGTTACTTCGGCCTGCATCCAGGACTGGTAGTCGTAGCCGGGCGCGGGCATGGTCTCGTACACACCGACCACCGGGATGCCGTTGGCCTGGGCCAGGCTGATGAACGACTCCGTGAGCGGGTCGGTGACCTGCTGGTTGTAGACCAGCGCCTGCACCCGGTGCTGGATGAGCAGGTTGCGCTCGGTCGCGACGTCCTGGGCCGACGGGTCGGTGCCGTTCATGATGTCGGCCTGGAACGCCCAGGGGGTGAGGTTGTCGGCCCCCAGGGCCTGCAGCAGGTAGTCGGCGACCGGCTCGGTGGTGGCCACCGGGGTACCTGGGTAGCTGGCCCGGTAGTCCTTGATCGCGCGGGTCCAGTTGGCGAGCGAGCCGACGAAGACGGCCGCGTTGGCCTTGAAGTAGGCGGCGTGTTTCGGCTGGATGGCGGCCAGGTCGGCGGCGACGGTATCCGCCACGGCGGCCATGGTGTCCGGTTTGTACCACAGATGGGGGTTCGGCGTGCTGTCGGGCAGGCCGAGCAGGTGCTGGACCACGATGACCTTGCGGGACGAGTTCGGCACCGCGGCCTCGATGGTGTTCATGAACTCGTCGTAGCCCAGGCCGTTCTGCACCACGAGCTGGGCCTGGTTCAGTTCGCGGCCGACCGCGGCACTGGCCTCGAACGTGTGCGGGTCGGTGTTCGGGTTGCTCAAGATGGCGTTGACCAGGACGTACTTCCCGCCGACCTGCTGGATGACGTTGGCGTACTGGTTCTCGGCGCCTACCGCGAGAACGCGGCCGCCCGCGTCGCCCAGCCCGAAGGCGAACGAGTTGGAGCATCCGCTGGCCAGGAGGGTCACGCCGAGAGCAGCGGCGGCCGCCACGACGGCAGACCAGGCGCGGCAGCGGCGGAACATGAACGACCCTCCTGCGGGGCTGGGAATGTAAAGGCCAACTTCGTGGTAATGATAATGATTCCCAATTTCGGCGGCAACACGTTCGGGTGTCGGCCGGGCCGGAGAGAGCGGGCGGGAGGGAGTGCGAGTCAATGGAAGTTAGCCGGGAGGGTGGTGCAGGTTGTACCGTGCCACTGTGACCACGCCGCAGCCTGAGGAGCGCGCGCCGGCCGCGGCCGCAGGTCCGGCCAGCGGCGCCCGGACGCGAGAGATCGGCACGCGCGGGACCCGGGCGCGCGGGACGCGGCAGGCGCAGGCGCTGGCCACCGCGCTGGACAGGC
The DNA here is from genome assembly GCA_963787645.1 of uncultured Actinomycetes bacterium. Classification (GTDB taxonomy): domain Bacteria; phylum Actinomycetota; class Actinomycetes; order Streptosporangiales; family Streptosporangiaceae; genus Palsa-504. Next base: position 218,191 of record CAWBDS010000003.1, read on the forward strand.
TGCCCGGCTTCTGCAGCGCCCAGGAGATCCACGCCGAGCTGCGCCGCAAAGGCGAGCACGTCGGGCTGGCCACCGTCTACCGTCACCTGCAAGCGCTCAGCGAGCAGGGCAGTGTGGACGCGATCCGGGACGCCAACGGCGAAACGCTGTACCGGCAGTGCGGCACCACCGTGCACCACCATCACCTGACCTGCCGCAACTGCGGCCGCAGCGTGGAGGTTGAGGGCCGGGCGGTCGAGCAGTGGGCGGAGCGGGTGGCCGCGGAGGCGGGCTTCACCGACGTGGGGCACACCGTGGAACTGTTCGGCCTGTGCCCGGAGTGCGCCAGCTAGCGCTTAGCGAGAGGGCTGGACCCATCGTTGTGGGTCGTTGCCCGGCTATAGCGTGGGTTTGACCCACGATGATGCGAAGCGCGCACGGGTGGTAGTGGCGGGGCGAGGCTGATCGATGGGGCGCGGCCAGGGGACGGGGCGGGGATGGGGGGCTAGGAGGACGGGGGGCTAGGGGGACGGGGGGTGGCTAGTTCGGCTTTGCGGTCGGAGGCGAACATGGGGACGTATTCCTGGCCGCTGAGCTGCTGGATGGCGGTCATGACCTGGTCGGCGATCTGACGGCGGGCCTTGCCTGGCGGGGCGTCGAACAGTTCGGGCGGGATGGCCAGGGGCTTGCCGATCGTGACCCCGATGCGGCCGGGGCGGGGGATGATGCGGCCGGGGGGCAGCACCTTGCGGGTGCCGGACAGGGCCACCGGGATGACGGGCAGGCCCGACTTGAGGGCCAGCCAGCCGACGCCGGGGCGGCCGCGGTACAGGCGGCCGTCCGGGGAGCGGGTGCCTTCGGGGTAGATGCCGAACAGCTGGCCCTGCTGGAGCAGGGCCAGCGCCGCTTCCAGGGTGTCCTGGGCGGCGCGGGGGCCGTCGCGGTCCATCCGCAGCTGGTTGGTGGACCGCAGGTAGTAGGCCCACACCCGGGCCATGGGGCCCGAGGCGGTGAAGTACTCGGCCTTGGCCGAGAACGTCACCGGGCGGTTCACCATCAGCGGCAGGAACACCGAGTCGACCACCGACTGGTGGTTAGCGGCCAGGATCGCGCCCCCGGAAGCCGGAATGTTCTCCACTCCGGTCACCTTCGGCCGCCAGATCGTGTGCAGGAACGGGCCTGCGACTATCCGCGATAGCTGGTACTGCACCGGGCCCTTCCTGGTCGGTCCGCTGGGACGAACGATAGCGGTACGCGGCGGCGGACAATACGGCGATACCCAGCGGCAGCGCGAGCGGGAGCGCGGCGGCCGGGACGATCACGCCGGAGTCGTCGGCGAACCAGCCGAGCACCGGCATCAGCCACACGGCGGCCAGGATCGGGCGCAGCAGCGGCTCGGCCGCGTAGGCCAGCGGGAGGCTCTTCAGCCCGAACCAGGCCGGCCGCCACAGCATCAGCCCGGTGACCAGGACCACGACCGGGACCAGCGGGCTGAACATGTTGACCGACAGCGAGCCCAGGTTGGAGTGAATCTTCCGCAGCAGCAGGTCGCCGCCGTGGCCGTGCAGCGTGTTACCCGCGAAGGTACCGATGTCGGACTTGCCGGAGACCTTGGTGAAGTAGCTGACCAGGGCGAACACCGCGAACAGGAGGACGCCGCTGACCGCGGCCAGGGCCAGCCGGCGCCAGCTGAGCCGGACCCCGGCCACCGCCATCAGCAGCAGCGCGAAGCACGGCACCATGGCGATCGTGCCGCCCACCTTGCCGCCGAAGCCGGGCCAGCCGGAGGCGAACACCGCGAACACGGCCACGGCGGTCACCGCGGCCAGCGCCGGGCCGCGGTTGGCCGGCCGGGAACGGGCAGAGCGGCGCAGGGCGAGCAGGGCGAGCCAGGAGGCGCCGAACAGGCCGGTGATGCCGTAGATGCCCAGGGCCTCGTTGCCGATGCCGTAGAAGCGGCCGGCCTCGAGCACGGACAGGCCGAACGGGGTCTCCAGCTGAAGCCGGGAGCCGGTCATCACGTCCAGGCCCAGGACCGCGACGGTGAACAGGCAGATCAGGCCGAACGGGGCCAGCGTGTCACGCCGCCGGGTCACCAGCAGCGCGATCCCGGCGATGACCAGGGACAGCACCACGGCCGTCCCGTACAGCCAGGCCGCCGGGTGGGCCAGGCGCCACCACGGGACCAGGTTGGCCAGGAACGTTCCGGCCGGCACGCAGACGGCGAACACCCCGGCCACCCGCCACCAGCGGGCCCGCCGCCGGCGACGGTCCGGCGCGGCCCCCCAGAAGAGCAGCCCGATGGCGGCCAGCACGGCCGCGTCGGCCAGCGCGTAGGCCCAGAAGAACTCGTTGTGGGTGGACCGCCAGACCTGCTCGGCGGTGTCCCGGCCGATCAGCGAGCGGACGGTGGCGGCCAGCGACCCGCGGTCGCCCCGGGTGAGCTGCGCGCCGACCAGGCCGGCCGGCACCTGCTCCCCCAGCCAGCCGAGCACGGTGGGGGTCAGGTCGGTGAGCACGACCAGGCCCGGCTGGCGGGTCGAGCTGGAGTGCAGCAGGCCGGCCTGGTAGCCGGCGCCGTCGACCAGGGTCAGCTGGAGGTGCGGGGGCTTGGCGGCGGAGCCGGGTGAGGTGAGGAGGAGGGTGGTGTCGGCGGGGAGTTCGGCCAGGAGTTGCTGTAGTTGGCGATCCGCGGCGGCGAGTGCCACGGACCGTTCGGACAAATCGAGATGTCCCAGGTCCACGACGGTCAGCGGGCAGCGGGCCAGCACCGCCGCGGTCAGGTCCCCGGGGGCGGGCAGGTAGCTGGCCACGGTGCCGGACGGGCTGGCCAGGGCCAGCGCGGCGCCAGGGCCGACGGCGGTGGCGCAGCCGGGCGCGCGGCCGAGCAGGCCCCAGTCGGGGTCGTTGCGGAAGCGCTGGTTGTAGCCGATCAGGCCGGGCAGCGCGGGGACGGTGGCGCCGGCGCTGGCCGGGCGGACGGCGGGGAACGCGCGGCAGGCCGCGTCGCTGTGGTCGGTCTGGGCGCGGGCGGCGGAGTTCAGGGTCAGCCAGCCGTCAGCGGGGCAGGTCAGCGGGAGCACCGCGAAGTCGACCAGGGAGCCGACCGAACCTTGGTCCGCCAGGCGCCACAGGGTGGGGGTGGCGGTGGGCGACAGGTCGCTCCAGCGCAGGCCGGACAGGCCCACCACGACCACGTGCTGAGGCGGGGCGGGGCGGGCGGCGGCCGGGCTGGCGGCCAGCAGCGGAGCCAGGGCGGCGAGCGGCAGGGCGAGCAGGGCCCAGCGCACGGCCCGGCGCGGGCCGGAGCGCGGTACGCCTCGCCTGTTGCTCATCCGCACACCGTATCCGGGCCGAACGGGTTAGCGGAGCACGTCGATGTGACCCGGCCGGCCGTCGGTGACCTCGCCGATCAGGGCGGCCTGCAGGCCGCGGGACTGCAGGTCGGCCAGCAGGGTGGTGGTGCGGGCGGCGGGGGTGGCCAGCAGCAGGCCGCCGGAGGTCTGAGCGTCGTAGAGCAGGACGGACAGGGCCTCGGGGACGGCGGGGTCCATGTTGACGAAGGGGCTGATGCGGTCGGTGTTGGCCCGGGTCCCGCCGGAGACGAAGCCCGCGGCGGCCAGGTCGAGCGCTGACGGCAGCAGCGGGACGGCGGCGGCCGCGACGGTGGCGGCGGCGCCGCTGGCGGCCAGCATCCGGTGCAGGTGGCCGAGCAGGCCGAAGCCGGTCACGTCGGTGGCGGCGATTACGTCCACGTCCAGGGCGGCCCGGCTGGCTTCGGCGTTGAGGGCGGTCATGGAGTCGACCGCGGCCCGGACCGCGTCGGGGGCGGGCTGCCGCGCTTGAGGGCGGTGGCGATCACGCCGGTGCCGACCGGCTTGGTCACGATCAGCTGGTCGCCGGGGGCGGCGCGGTCGATGGTCATCAGTTTTGCGGGGTCGGCCAGGCCCACTACGGCCAGGCCGTACTTGGGCACCGGGTCGTCGATGGTGTGCCCGCCCGCGATGGCGCAGCCGGCCTGGGTGGCGACCTGGGCCCCGCCCTGCAGGACCTGGCCGAGGATGGCCACGTCCAGGCCGTCGGCGGGCCAGGCGGCCAGGTTGACCGCGAACAGCGGCCGGCCGCCCATGGCGTACACGTCGGACAGCGCGTTGGCCGCCGCGATCCGGCCCCAGTCTCCCGGGTCATCCACGATCGGGGTGAAGAAGTCGGTGGTCAGGACCAGGGCGCGTTCGTCGTCCAGGCGCAGCACGGCGGCGTCGTCGGCCTCGGCCGCGCCGATGAGCAGGTCGCCGTGGGCCGAGGCTGCCGGCGGCATCGACGCGAACATGGCCTCGAGCTTGGCCAGCGGCAGCTTGCAGGCGCAGCCGGCGCCGGGGGACAGGGAGGTCAGGCGGGGGGTCTGGTCAGCCATCACCTTGGCCACGGTACGCGAGAGGGGCCGGCTACCACACCGCGGTGACCGTGTTCGCGGACCAGGGGATCGGCGTGTACGCGCGTCTCCGCGCAGGATGCCCGCCGTATTGCCCTTGCGCACGCCGGCGAGGACGAGCACGCTCCCGGTGGCGTTGGTGTACATCACCTGCTCGTTCCAGTAGCCGCCCAGGTGTTCCGGTCGTTGAGGACCGGTGCCTCAGGCTTCCGGCCACGGTCAGGGAGCCGGCGATGGCCGCCATGACCAGGGCCGCGGCGGCCAGCGGCGCGGCCCATGCGTGCCACGGCAGGTCCGGTTCAGGCCAGTGGAGCGCCGGAGCTGCCCAGGTCATCTGGGCTCCATGTAAGTAGAGACGTTCGGGCGGGCCGATTGCTGCTGGGTCCGGGGGAAGGTTTTCTCTAAGCTGGAAGTGCGTGTCGGGGGGCTGGCAGCGCGGACTTCCGGAGGCGCTATGGCGGCCGAGGCCACCGCGGGACGGTTCCGCGCGGCGCTGCCCGTGTCCTCCTCGCTGTCGGGGCGCGTGGCGCTGGCCGTGGCCGGGCTGACCGTGGTCATGTTCGGGGTGTGCGGGGTGCTGCTGCTGCTGACCCGGGACTACCAGCGGGCCGCGTACGGGGCGGGCGGCACGGTGGCGGCCCTGGTCTGCCTGGCGGTGGGCTTCGTGGTGGCCCGGCGCCAGCCCGCCAGCCCGATCGGCTGGCTGCTGCTGAGCTGGTCGCTGCTGACCCCGGTGGTGGGCGTGGCACTCCTGTACTCGGTGCTGGACTACCGGATGCACCGCGGCACGCTGCCGCTGGGGCCGGTGGCGGTGATGCTGGCGTCCGGGGAGTTCGGGATTGCGGTGCTGGCCGCGCTGACCGTGCTGCTGTTCCCGGACGGGCGGTCGCTGCCGCTGCGCTGGCGCTGGCTGCTGTGGGTGTTCCTGGGCGCTTCGGCCATGTTCACCGCGACGCTGGTGGCCGGGCAGGCGCTGGCCATCTCGCGGCACCCGCTGAGGATCGGGCCGTCGGGCGCCCCGCTGGCGGTGCCCGTCGCGAGCGGGATCCTGGGCCCGCTGGGCTGGACCGCCGACGGGCTGATCCTGGTGTGCTGGGCGATCATCATGGGTCGCCAGGCGGGGCGGTACCGGCGTTCGGCCGGGAACCAGCGGCAGCAGCTGAAGTGGGTGATCGGCGGGGCGGCCTGCTGCGTGGCGGCCACCGCGATCACGATCTTCGCCGGGAACTACTCCTCTTCTTTGGCACAGGCCGCACAGGACGCCGCAGATCTGGGTGCGTCCATGCTGCCGGGCGCGATCGGGGTGGGCATCGTCAAGTACCGGCTGTACGACATCGACCGGATCTTCAGCCGGACGCTGGCCTACGCCATCGTGACCGGGCTGCTGATCGGCGTGTACCTGGGCCTGGTGCTGCTGGCCAGCCTGGTCCGGCCCTCGTCCTCGCCGGTGGTCGTGGCGGGCTCGACGCTGATCGTGGCGGCGCTGTTCCACCCGCTGCGCCGCCGGGTGCAGCGGGTGGTGGACCGGCGGTTCAACCGGGCCCGCTACGACGCGGACCGGATCGTGACCGCGTTCGCGGCCCGGTTGCAGGACGCCGTGGAGCTGGGCACGGTGCGCGACGAGCTGGGCAGCGTGGTGCACGATGCGCTGGAGCCTTCCCACCTGTCGATCTGGATCAAGGAGCCTTAAGGGCCTTTGGGATTGGCGGGGTCTTTGGGGTCTTTGGGGTCTTTGGGGTAGCCGGCGGCTTGCGGCGGCTGCTGGCTAGCAGGGCCAGGCCGAGCAGGCCGGCGGCGATGGTGACCGCGGCCAGGGCCAGGGCGCCGGGACGGACGCCCAGGGCGGCCAGGGTCAGCCCGCCCAGAGGCAGGCCAGCAGTCTCGACCCAGGCCTGGAGGGTCGCGGCGACGCTCATCACCCGGCCGTGCGCGGTCACCGGGGCGGCCTGCTGAAGGGCGGTGAGCGCGACCGCGCCGAACACCGATCCTGCTACGCCCCACGCGAACGCGCCCGCGTAGGCGGCCGGAAGCGAGGTGGTGCCGGTGAACAGGCAGGCGGCCAGGCCGTAGCCGATGGCGGCGGCGCTCGCGGCGGCGCCGGCCCTGGCCAGCAGGAGCGGCGGGCGAGCCGTCTTGCCTATCCGGCTCCGGCTCCGGCTCCGGCTCCGGCTCCGGATCCTTGAGACGGCCAGGCCGGCCAGGATGGCTCCGATCCCGGCGGCCGCTTCGAACAGCGCGAACTGCGACGGCGGGCGGTGCAGCACGTGCCGGGCGTACAGCGGTTCGACGACCAGGTAGGCGGCGGAGGTGAAGGTGACCGCGGCGCTGAGCAGCACGATCAGGCGGACCGCGGGGAGGCGGGCGGCCAGGCCGAGGCCTTCGGCGAGCTCGCGGTGCCATGCCCGGCGCCCGGCGCTGGGTGCGGGCGCGGTTCCGGGTCTGCTCCCTCCTTCGGCGTGGGGCGTGGATGCGGTCCTGGGCTCGGCCTGGGATGCGGACGCGGTCCCGGGCTCGGCCCGGGGCGGGGCCTTGGGGGCGGGGCGGACCGGGAGGGGCGCTACGACCGCGGCACCGATCAGGTAGCTGGCCGCGTCGACGATGAAGGCCGCCGGGAAGCCGGACAGGGCCAGCGCGGCGCTGGCGGTCAGCGAGCCGGCCACCTGGCCCGCGGAGGCGGCCGCACCGAGCAGCGCGTTGGCCGCCAGCAGGTCATCGTCGGCCACGATGCGCGGCGGGAGCGCGCTGGCCGCGGGTCCGGCCAGGGCCCGGGCGCAGCCGTAGCAGGCCGCCGCGACGGCGAGCTCGTCCAGCGAGCCAGCCGCGGCCATGCCGAGGGCGGCGCCCGCCGCGGCGCAGTACCCGGCGATCACCGCGGCCTTCGGCCCGATCCGGTCGATGTACACGCCCAGCAGCGGGCTGAGCAGCGCGGGCGGGGCCGCCCAGCAGACGATGGTCACCGAGACCGCGTAGGGGCTGGCGTTGAACCGGTAGGCGGCGAAGCCCCACAGCACGATCGCGGATGCCCAACCGCCGACCGAGTTGACCGTCTCCCCCGCCACCAGCAGCGCGAAGCGGGGATCGGTGAACGATGGGCGGACCACCGGTGACGGCACACGCATGACTGACCTCCACGCAGGACGAAGAACGACGGCGGGGGCCGCAGCACCCGGGCCGCGCGAAGGCTGTCGGAGTTAGGGGATCAGCGGGCGGGCGGGCGCGTGGGTGATGCGGCGGCGCGGACCGTGAAGGTGATGGTCATGGTGTCTCCCTCCCGGCGGGCCAGCCGGGGCCGACCGCGACCTGGCGCTGGCCGGCGACGTCATCCGGGCCAGCAAACCGAGCATGTCACGGTCCCGGCCCCGCTGCCTCACCCCCACGGGATCGTGGATCAAAATCTCGCCCCGCGGGGCTTTCGCGCCCTCCACGCCCCGCCTTTTTCATGATCACGAAGGCTTTTATACGGAATAGCACGCAAAATCCTTCATGATCATGGGAATCCGCCTGGGGGACGCGGCGCTGGCCGGCGCGGGGTAGTGATGTGAGCCTCAGCCTGCGGGGGCGGGGGCGCGGGCCAGTTGCCGCTGCGGGGACAGCGTTGAGAGCGTGGCATAGAGCAGGAGCGCGACGGCGAACCCGACCACCCAGCTGTAGTCGTAGAGCGGCTTGAGCGGGGAGATCAGGCCGTTGGCCGGGAACGGGCCGTTGCCGGGCGTGGAGTAAGCGCCGCCGACCGCGAGCACCGCCCCCACGACCAGGGCGACCACGGCGCGCCAGTTCCAGCCGCGGTCATACCAGTAGGCGCGCCCGGGCTGGTAGAGCTGGGCGAGCCGCAGCTCGGTCCGGCGCACCCACCAGTAGTCGGCGATGAGCACGCCGGCCACCGCGCCCAGCAGGCCGCCGTAGAAGCCGAGCCACACGTAGATGTACACGTGCGGGTTGGACAGCAGGCGCCAGGGCTGGATGAGGATGCCGAGGACCCCGGTGATCAGGCTGCCCGTGCGGAAGCTGATCACCCGCGGTACCAGGTTGGAGAAGTCGTAGGACGGCGCGACGGTATTGGCGGCCACGTTGACCGACAGCGTGGCCACCACCACGGTGAACAACGCGAAGGCGACGACCACCGGGCTGTGGAACTTGCCGGACAGCTGGATCGGGTCCCAGATCGGCGCGCCGTAGATCTTCTGTGACGCGGCGGTGATGAACACCGCGAGCAGCGAGAAGAACGTCATCGTGGTCGGCAGGCCCAGGATCTGACCGCGTACCTGTTCGCGCTGGCTGCGGCCGAAGCGGGTGAAGTCGGGCATGTTCAGCGACAGGGTTGACCAGAACGCGATCATGCCCATCAGGGAGGGGAAGAACAGCGACCAGAAGTGCGAGCCCCAGCCGACCTTGGACGGCTGGGACAGGACGTCGCCGAAGCCGTGCGCCTTGATGGCCATGTAGATGAGCAGGATGACCGCGACGACGAGCACGAACGGCGCGGCCCAGTTCTCGAACCGGCGCAGCGTTTCCATGCCGCGCATGATGATGGCCATCTCCAGGATCCAGAAGATGGCGAACGACAGCCACTGGGTCCAGGGATAGCTGGCCATGACCGAGGCGGAGGTCCAGCTGTGGCCGATGATCGCGCCGAGCAAGGTGTAGATCGCCTCGCCGCCGATCCAGGTCTGGATGCCGAACCACCCGCAGGCGATCACCGCCCGCAGCAGCGCGGCCAGATTGGCGCCGCGCAGGCCGAACGACGCGCGGGCGAACACCGGGAACGGAATGCCGTACTTCGTGCCGGCATGGCTGTTGAGCAGCATCGGGACGAGCACGATGAGGTTGGCCAGGGCAATGATGATGACCGCCTGGACCCAGTTGAACCCGACCGCAATGAGGCCGGAGGCGAGCAGGTAGCTCGGGATGTTGTGCGACATCCCGATCCACAGCGCCGCGTAGTTGTAGGTGCTCCAGGTGCGCCGCTCGATGGCCACGGGGGCCAGGTCGCCGTTGGTGTAGCGGCTGTCGAGGTCTTGTTCGGGATGGGCGAGCGTGACGCGGCCATCGGGCAGGCGGATCTCATCGCCTTGGGCCGGGATCTCCATGCGCGGCCTCCGCGGTGTGCGGGATTTTGCCGCCTGTGTGCCCGGCGTCGCGCAACTGAAACATAGGTGAACGGCAGGCGGCCAGCCTGCTCCGGGACCGGCCCGGGTCAGCCGCGGAGGATGTCGCGGAGGTGCTGCACCGGCCAGCGCCGGTCGAACAGGGTCGGGTCGCCGGGATCCTCGGTGCGGAGCTGCTCGATCAACTTCACGTAACCGTCCAGGTCCAGCGTCCTGATCAGGGCGAGCAGGTCGCCAGCCTCGCCGGTGACGGGGCTGACCGGGGCCACGAACTGGTCGTAGAGGTCCACGACCTGGCGAACCATAGCCAGGTGGCGGGCCCCGGGCTCGACGGAGGGGAAGTTCGTCGCGGCGAAGTCCTCGGTGAAGACGATCGGCTCGACGGCCAGGGCTCCGGGCCCGTAACGCTGGGCGAGATGGATGAGCAGCTCGACATCGAAGGTCTCGTTGAACGATGTCATCTCGCCGATGGCCGGGGCGAGCGCCGCTGCGTCGAAGGCCTTGAAGCCGGCCTGGGTGTCGAGCACCTGGGCCAGAGCCGGGATCAGCGTGGCCCGGACGAAGTGGCGGAACAAGATGATGATCTCGTCTGGCTTGTCACCGGTGCTGTGCGGCTCGGTGACCGGCCCGTCGGCCCGGACCAGCACCGCTCCCTCGATCCCGTACCGCTGGCCAAGCGCGCTGATGACCTTGTCGCCGGCCACCACCGGTGCCGCCAGCGAGCCCAGCTGGCCGAGGTTCGCGGACAGGTCCGCGTCGGTGTAGCAGACCACATGCCGGCCGGAGCCGTCCGCCCGCGCCGGACCGGTCCTGATCGCCGCGGCCAGCCCGGCCAGTATCGATCCGCCCTTGCGGGACTGCTCGGTCGAGGTGAGCCGGTCGAACGCCGGGCTGATGGAGGTGGCACCCCCGATCAACTCGGCCAGTCGGAGCACCGTGACGCTGCGATGGCCTTGCGCCGGGTAGCCCTCGGCCGCCGCGATGTCCGTCATGAGGTCGGCGCTGGACGGCCGGTCCGGGCATCCGTCATCACAGGCGATGATGCTCCACGTGACGCCGGGCAGGCCGCCGGTCAGCCAGTCCAGCTGGGCGACCTTGGCGCGGACGAAGTCCTCCCCGTGCGGATGCTGGGCTCGCGGGACCATGCGCCCCGTCTCGCCGTACATGGCCCACACCACGGTCAGGTGGAGCGGCCCGATGAGCTCGCTCAGCCGCCGCCGCGAGCGAGCCACCGCACTCGCCTCGGCCGCCACCGCCGGGCCCCAGCTGGCTCCTATCTGCTCGGTCGTAATACGGCCCTCGATCAGGCTGGAGGCGGCGTCGAGCACCGCCTGGTGCTGATCTGAGTCGGTGAGATCACGTACCGGAGTCAACCCGTTGTCCATGACCCACAAGGATGCCAGGCGGTGCGGATAATCTCAGCTTGGCTCCGGGGTGTCCGGCCGACCATGAGAACGGCCAGTGACGTGATCAGCCTGCCCAGCGGGTCAACCGCCGCGCATTCGCTTCAGCACTGCTCCGGGGCATGTAGCCAGATACGGTTGACCCGGCGGCAGGGCAGTCGCTGGTGTTTCCGGCGCACTCTGAGAGGATCTCACCTATGCCCGCGCAGATTCCGCCCGAAGCGCTCCAGCTGCGATCGCTGGTGAGGTCCGATCAGACCCTCGAGCTGTTCCTGGAGATGGTCCCGGTGTCCGAGCCGGGACCAGATGAGTTGGTCATCAGGGTTGAGACGGCACCGCTTAATCCGTCAGACATGGGCCTGCTCTTCGGCGGGGCTGAGATGGCGGCCGCGGTGGCGAGCGGGTCTGCTGAGCGCCCGGTCGTCACCGCGCCCATCCCCGATGCCGCCATGCGCGGCCTGGCCGGCCGGGTGGGGACGCCCCTGCCGGTCGGCAACGAGGGCGCGGGCACGGTCGTGGCCGCGGGCGAGTCCGCGGCCGCGCAGGGGATGCTGGGCAAGGTCGTGGCCGCGGCAGGCGGCGGAATGTACGCGCAGTACCGGTCGGTCAACGTCGCGCTGTGCCTGGAGCTCCCGGCCGGAGCGACGGCGATCCAGGGCGCGGCCTCGTTCGTTAACCCGATGACGGTGCTCGGCATGGTCGAGACCATGCGGACGGAGAATCACGGCGCGCTGGTGCACACCGCCGCGGCCTCCAACCTGGGCCAGATGCTCAACCGGCTCTGCATCGAGCGGCAGATCCCGCTGGTGAACATCGTGCGCAAGCCAGATCAGGAAACGACGCTCCGCGCGGCTGGTGCCGTCCACGTCTGCAATTCGACGTCGGCCGGCTTCATGACCGAGCTGATCGGCGCGCTCAAGGAAACCGGTGCCACGCTGGCCTTCGATGCCGTCGGCGGCGGCCGCCTGGCGAGCCAGATCCTGACCGGCATGGAAGCCGCCGCCAGCGCCGCCGCGGGCGGCTACAGCAGGTACGGGTCGGCCGTGCATAAGCAGGTCTACATCTACGGATCGCTGGACCGCGGCCCGACCGAGCTGACCCGCAACTTCGGCTTGGCCTGGGGCATCGGCGGATGGCTGCTGACACCGTTCCTGCAGAAGATCGGCCTGGCGCGCGTCGCGGAGCTGCGCGACCAGGTCGCGGCCGGGCTCACGACCACGTTCGCCAGCAGCTACACCGCGCAGGTATCACTGCCGGGCGCGCTCTCCCTCGAGGCGATCGCCGACTATGGCCGGCAGGCGACCGGCTCGAAGTACGTCATCATCCCGAACCGCGCCGCCTAAGCCCTGCTGACGCGGTGATGTGTACCGTTTAGCCATGGCTGTCAACGGGCCGCCCGGCTGGATGGCCCCGTCCGCGCGGCTGTGGCGGATGCGGCTGACCCAGGTCGCCGCGCCCGGGCTGATCCTCGTCGTGATCGCGGGCGTCACGATCGGGATCTGGGCGGGCCCGGGCGCCGGGGCGGGCGCCGCGGCCGCCGTGATCGTAGCCGCCGGCTTCGTTTTGGGGGTGGCACGCCGTCGCTACCTGGCCTGGGCTTACCGCGAGCGGGCTGAGGACTTGATCGTCTCGCGCGGCGTGCTGGTCCGCCGGGTTTCCGTCGTGCCGTACGGGCGAATGCAGTTCGTCGAGGTCACCGCGGGACCGTTCGAGCGTGTCTTCCGGCTGGCCACCGTGCAGTTGCATACGGCGGCGGCCGCGAGCGACGCCCGGATACCTGGTCTCGAGCGGGATGAAGCCGCGCGACTGCGGGACCGCCTGGCCATGCTCGGTGAGGCCCGGGCAGCCGGCCTGTGACTGAGGATCCCGAGCACGCGGAAAGCACCGAGGACACGGAGAGTGCCGCGGACACCGGAGCCGCAGTCGGCGTCGGCTGGCATCGCCTGCACCCGCTGTCGCCCCTGATGCGGGCGGGCGGCCTAGTCTCAGGCCTGCTCGGTCTCCTTGTCCTGAGCCTGGTGACGGCCGACAGCTACGAGGACTACCTCTCCCGGGTGGTCGTGGCCGCCGGGCTCGTGGTCACTGGTTTCATCCGGTGGCTCGTCACCCGATGGAAACTGGACGGCACTACGCTGCGCATCGAGACCGGCCTGCTGCGGCGGGATTCCCGGCAGCTCCCGATGAGCAGGATTCAGGCGGTCGACGTGGTACGGCCGCTTCTGGCGCGCCTGCTTGGCCTGGCGGCTCTGCGGATCAGGCTGGCCGGGCACGGGGGCGGCCGGCTGGCCTACCTGACCGTCGGCGAGGCCGCCAGGCTGCGGGCCGCGCTGCTGGCCGGCCAGCACGGTCTTGACCCAGCCACCCCAGAGGCCGCCGAGCTTCCGGTGATCACTGTCCCGACGGGCCGGGTGATCGGCGCCACGTTGCTGCGGGCGGCGCCCAGGTTCCTGGCCCTGGCGGTGATCGCCGGGGTCGCCGCCACGGCTGCGCACCGCATCTTCCTCACCGCGGAGTCCACCCTCGCCGTGATCGCGCTCGGGCTGGTGACCAGGACATGGGGGCAGGTGACGGGCCGCTACGGCTTTACGGTCGCCACCTCACCTGACGGGATACGAATCCGCCGGGGGCTGCTGAATACGGTGGCCGAGACGATTCCGTTCCGCCGGGTCCAGGCGGTGCGCCTGGTCCAGCCGCTGTTGTGGCGCCCGTTCGGCTGGTGCAAGCTGGTGGTTCACGTGGCGGGCGTGGCAGGCCGGGGCTCCGGGGCTAAGGCCGGCGGCCTGACCAAGGCCCTGCTTCCGGTGGGCTCCATGGCCGAAGCGCAGCACCTAGTCGGGCTGGTCCTCGGTCACGACCTGCCGGAACTGACCAAGCCCCCGAAACGAGCGCGCGTCAAGGCGCCGCTGAGCTACCACTTCCTGGCCGCCGGACATAACCAGGTGATGGCCGTGACGGTCACCGGACGAGTGTCCGAGCGGACCGTCTACATGAGGCTGGAAAAGCTGCAGAGTGTCCGGTTGACCCAAGGGCCGGCGCAGCGCGTGCTGTCGCTCGCCTCGGTGCACGTCGATGCCGCCGGGCGGTGGGCCCACGCGGCCTTCTCCGATCGCCAGGCGGATCAGGCCAGCGGCCTCCTCGACGAGCTCGCCGACCTCGGCCGAAGTGCTCGCGGTGCGGAAAGCTCCCACCTTTGGCGACCGTCGACGTAGCCGAAGACCCGGGAGCGCGGCAGGCGCGTTCCCGGGTCCTCGATCGGTGTACAGCAGGACTCGCGGCCTTCGGGTGGTCAGGCGTCGCGGCGGCGAAGCTGCCAGGCGGCCAGGGCGGTCAGCACGACCGCGTACCCGCACAGGCACGCGAAGCCGGTCCACGGGCTCAGCGCATGCGCGGTGCCCAGCGGGCTGCCCCACAGGGCCCCGCCGGCGTTGGACGGCAGGTAGGACGCGAAGCCCGTGATGTTGTGAGGGAGGGCCGCCACGACGATCGGGATGACGAAGAACACCGCGGCGAATACCGACAGGCCTGCCGCGGTCTTGCGGAGCAGGGCGCCCAGGGCGAGGCCGATGATGACCACGACGGTCAGGTACATCGACGAGCCGGCCACCTCCCGCAGCACGCCGGGAGCGGTCAGCGAGAGGGTCGAACCGCCGCGGGAGGATTCGATAGCGGCCGCGGCGAAGAAGTCGGCGAACGCGCACAGCATGGTCACCGGCAGCACCAGGCCCACCAGCCCGATCACCTTGGCCCACAGCACCGGCAGCCGGGCGGGCACGACGGCCAGCGTGGCGCGGATCATCCCGGTGCCGTACTCGCCGCTGAACGCCAGCACGCCGACCACGCCGATCACCAGCTGGGCGAACAACACGCCTAGCAGGGCCACCGACACTCCGTTGGCGGCGGTATTGCCCGGCGAGATCTTGTACGGCGTCCCGGACCCTGCCACCGCGGCACCCAGGCCGGTGATCAGCACGGCCGCGGTCAGCGCGGACCACCGGGTCGAGCGCAGCGCCCGCAGCTTGGTCCACTCCGCGCGGACGACGCGCACTTGGGTCACTGGTCCGGCTACGGTGGCCGGGGCCGGGGCCGGCGTTGCTTGCGCGGGGGCGAGCCCGGTGCCCATGACGGCGGTCATAGCGTCGCTCCGGCGTGGTACTCGATGCTGTCCTGGGTGACTTGCATGAAGGCCTCTTCCAGCGAAGCGTGGGTGGGGGTGAGCTCGTAGACCGGCAGGTGAGCCCGCCAGGCCGCCGCGCCGATCTGCTCGGCGGTAATGCCGGAGACACGCATCCGGTCCGTTCCGTCATTAATGATCGTGACACCCGGAGCGGCCAGCAGCTGGCCGAGCCGTACGGGTTCTGGGGTGCGGACCAGCACGCCGGTCCCGGTGGCGTGGTCGACGAAATCCTCGACGCTGGCCTCGGTGATGAGCTTGCCGCGGCCCAGCACGACCAGCTGGGTGGCGGTCTGCGCCATCTCGCTCATCAGGTGGGAGGAGACCAGGACGGTGCGTCCTTCGGCGGCCAGCGACTTGAGCAGCAGCCGGATCCAGCGCACCCCGTCCGGGTCCAGGCCGTTGACCGGCTCGTCCAGCACGACCGTCTGCGGCCGGCCGAGCAGCGCGGCGGCCACGCCGAGGCGCTGTCCCATGCCCAGGGAGAACCCGCCCGCCCGGGTGCCGGCGACCTCGCCCAGGCCGGCCAGCTCGATCACCTCATCGACGCGGCGGCGGCCGATCCCGGCCGTGCGGGCCAGGGCCAGCAGGTTGGTCCGGGCCGACAGGCCCGGGTGCACCGACCTGGCGTCCAGCAGGATGCCGAGCTCGGCCATCGGGGCGGCCGCGCCGGGGTAGTGCTTGCCGTTGACCCGCACCGTCCCGCTGTCCGGCCGGTCCAGCCCGGCGATCATCCGCATCGTGGTGGATTTCCCGGCCCCGTTCGGACCAAGGAACCCGGTCACCACGCCCGGCTCCACCACGAAGCTCAATCCGTCCACGGCGGTCTTATCGCCGTACCGCTTGGTCAGGCCGTCAATCTCGATCATGCTTTGTCCTTCCCTGGGTGTGCTTAGACGCAAGCCTGCGTCCAGGGGCTGAGGCGGGACTGTCGTGGCGCTGAGGCGGGGCGATTTCCGGGCCAGGGCCGTACGGTGGAAGTCATGGAGGTCCGGCTGTTCGGCGAGCTCGAAGCGCTGGATGGTGGCGTGCCGGTGCCGGTCCGCGGCGCCAAGCAGCGGGCCCTGCTGGCCCTGCTGGCGCTGCAGCGGGGGCAGCCGGTCAGCGCCGACCGGCTGATCGACGTGCTGTGGGGCGACGGGCAGGCCGCCAACCCGGCCAACGCCTTGCAGGCGCAGATCGGCCAGCTGCGCCGTACCCTCGGGCCGGCGGCGATCCTCACCACCGACGCCGGCTATGCCCTCACCGCCGGACCCGACGAGGTCGACGTCGTCCGCTTCGAGCAGCTGGTCGCGCAGGGGCAGCGGCTGGCCGCCGACGGCCAGCTGGCGCCGGCCTCGGCCGCCCTGGGCGAGGCCCTGCACCTGCGGCGCGGCGAGCCGCTGGCCGAGTTCACTTATGCAGGCTTTTTTGATGCCGAACGGTCCCACCTCAACGAGCTGGTCCTGGTGGCGACCGAATCCCGGGCCGGAGCCGACCTGGGCCTGGGGCGCTACGGGGAACTCGCGGGCGAACTGGAGGCGCTGTGCCGGGAACACCCACTGCGCGAACGCCTGTGGGAGCTGTTCATCCTGGCCCTGTACCGGAGCGGCAGGCAGGCCGAGGCCTTGCGTGCCTATACCGAAATCCGGGCTCGCCTGGCCGGCGAGCTGGGTATCGATCCCGGCCCGGCGTTGCGGGAACTCCAGGCCCGCATCCTGGCCCAGGACCCGTCGCTCAGCTCGGCCAGCGCCCCGGCCAGCCCGGCTCCGGCTCAGCCGGCTGCTTCGCCGGAAGCGGCTGGCCATCTTGTAGTGTCGGCTCCCCTGCTCCAGACGAAGTTCTATATTCCGAGGCCACGACGTGACCTGGTGCCGCGTCCGCGACTGATCGAACGGCTGGACCGCGGGACCGCGTCGAGGCTGACGCTCGTCTCCGCACCCGCTGGCTTCGGCAAGACGACGCTGCTCGCCGAGTGGCTGGCGGCGGGACCGGCCACGTCGGCCGGCGAGCGGCAGGTGGCGTGGCTCTCGCTAGATCGGGCCGATAACCACGCCGTGTCCTTCTGGACCTATGTCATCGCCGCGCTGCGGACGGTGGCCTCCGAGGTCGGCGAGACCGCACTGGCCTTGCTGCGGGCCCCTCAGCCGCCGCCGATCGAGACGGTGCTTACCGCGCTGCTCAACGACCTGGGCGCCGCTGCGGGTGAGATCGTGCTAGTGCTCGACGACTACCACGTGATCGATGCGGGCGACGTGCAGGACGGGATGGCGTTCCTGCTCGACCATCTGCCCGCGGAGCTGCACGTGGTCATGGCCAGCCGGGCCGATCCCGCGTTGCCGCTGGCCCGGTTGCGGGCGCGCGGCGAGCTGGCCGAGATCCGCGCGGCCGAGCTGCGCTTCACCGCTGACGAGGCCGCCTCGTATCTCAACGAGATGATGGGCCTGCAGCTGACCGCGCGGGACGTGGCCGCGCTGGAGGGACGCACCGAAGGCTGGATCGCCGCGCTCCAGCTGGCGGCGCTGTCGATGCAGGGGCGAGGCGACGTGGCCGGCTTCATCGCCGGCTTCGCGGGCGATGACCGTTACATCGTGGATTACCTGGCCGAGGAGGTGCTGCAGCGTCAGCCCGACCATGTCCAGGCCTTCTTGCTGCAGACCTCTGTCCTGGGACGGCTGAGCGGTCCGCTATGCGACGCGGTCACCGGGCAGGCCGACGGCAAGGCCATGCTGGAGGCACTGGACCGGGGAAACCTGTTCCTGGTTCCGCTGGATGACCGCCGCCGGTGGTATCGCTACCACCATCTGTTTGCCGACGTGCTGCAGGCGCGCCTGCTCGACGAGCAGCCCGGCGAGGTACCGGGCCTGCACCGGCGGGCCAGCGCGTGGTATCAGCGCAACGGTGAGCAGTCCGTGGCCATTGACCACGCGCTGGCCGCCCGGGATTTCGGCCAGGCGGCGGACCTGATCGAGCGGGCGCTCCCGGCCATGCGCCAGATCAGGCAGGAAGCCACGGTGCACAGCTGGCTCAAGGTACTCCCCGACGAGGTGGTCCGGGCCAGGCCGATGCTCAGCTTTGCCGTCGCCGGGGCGCTGCTGGACGCCGGTGAGCTCGACGGAGTTGAGGTCCGGCTGCGGGACGCCGAGCGGTGGCTGGAGGAGGATACGGGATCCCCCGCCCGGCCGGCGGAGATGGTCGTGGCCAACGAGGATGAATTCCGCCGCCTGCCGGGGGCGATTGAGCTGTACCGTGGGGCGCTGGCCCTGGCCCGGGGCGATCTGGCCGCCACCGTGAGATACGCCCAGCGAACGCTCGATCGTGCGCTGGCGGACGACTATGGCGTGCGGGCCGGGGCATCGGGGTTCCTGGGGCTCGCGTTCTGGACCCGCGGGGAGCTGGAGGCCGCGCATTCGGCGTGGGCCGAATGCGCGGCGGGGCTACGGCGGTACGGGCAGATCGCCGATACCTTCGGCTGTGCGATCGGGATGGCGGACATCCGGCTAGCGCAAGGCCGCCTCGGCGAGGCGATGCGCACCTACGAGCAGGCCCTGCGGCGGGCGGCTGAGCAGGACGGGCCGGTGCTGCGGGGCACGGCGGACATGTACACCGGGATGAGCGAGGTCTACCGCGAGCGCGACGACCTGCCCGCCGCCACGCAGCAGTTGCGGCGCAGCCAGGAGCTGGGTGAGCACATCGGGCTACCGCAGAACCGGTATCGCTGGCGGGTGGCGATGGCCCGGGTCCGCCAGGCCGAAGGAGATCTGGACGGCGCCCTCGACCTGCTCAATGAGGCGGAGCGCGTGTATGTAGCCGACTTCTTCCCCAACGTACGGCCGGTCCCGGCGTTGCGGGCCAGAGTCTGGATCGCGCAGGGCAGACTCGGCGAAGCGCTCGGCTGGGCGCGTGAGCAGGGCCTGTCCGCCGATGACGACCTCAGCTACCTCCGCGAGTTCGAGCACATCACCCTGGCCCGGGTGCTCTTGGCGCGGTACGCCGAGGAGCGGGCCGAGCACTCCGGTTACGAGGTGGCCCGGCTCCTGGAGCGCCTCCTGCGGGCCGCGGAAGCAGGAGGCAGGACGGGACGCGTCATCGAGATCCTGGTGCTGCGGGCGGTCGCGCACCAGGTACGCCGGGACATCCCGGCCGCCCTGGCCTGCCTGGAACGGGCGCTGACGCTGGCTGAGCCGGAGGGTTACGTCCGCGTCTTCATCGATGAGGGGCCGCCGATGGCTTCGCTGCTCAGAGCGGCCGCGAAACAGGGGACCGCCGGGAACTACGCCCGCCGGCTGCTGGCCGCCATGAGCGAGACCGGGCCGCACAGCCCGGTCGGGCAGGCCCCGGTCAAGCCAGCCCCGGTCAAGCCAGCACTGATCGATCCGCTGAGCGAACGTGAGCTCGAGGTGCTCCGGCTGCTCGGAACCGAACTGGACGGCCCGGCCATCGCCCGCGAGCTCGTGGTGTCCCTGAGCACCGTGCGGACGCACACCAAGCACATCTACGCCAAGCTCGGCGTGACCAACCGCCGGGCCGCGGTCCGCCGGGCCGCGGAACTCGACCTGCCGCGCACCCGCAACCGGTAACCCCGGCCCGCCGCCCACCGCGGCCCGCGTCGCCCAGATCATCGCATCAATCCCCACGTGTGGTGATGCCGCCTCACCACATCGGCTTCTAGCTTTCGATCAGACGGCGAACGGTCCAGACGCCGCCGGAAAGCAATAGCCAGGGAGTACCCATGAGCGAAATATCGGCCGACCACTATCGCCGCCCGGGACGGTACGAAATCCGCCTCAAGGGGCACCTCGAGGCCCGGTGGACCGCCTGGTTCGACGGGCTGACCATCACCCGCGACAGCGACGGCACCACCATCATCCATGGCCCCGTAGCCGACCAGGCCGCGCTCTACGGCCTGCTCCAGAAAACGCGCGACCTGGGCCTGCCCCTGATCTCGGTCAACTACGTCGAACCCGGCCATCCCCCTACGCCCGCCACCCAGACCCGGTAACTCAGCCATCCGCGAAAAGGAGCCCGACATGGCCACCACCGTACAAATCCCGGCCCCGAAAGCAGCCCGGAGAATCCCGATGACCTCCACGAGAAAGACCGCGCTGGTCGCGGGCGTATGCTACCTGGTTACCTTCGTCTCGATCCCCACGCTCGCCCTGTACGGCCCGGTGACCAACCACCGGGACTGGGTGATCAGCTCCGGCTCCCACACCGGCGTGCTCGTGGGCGCCTTCCTCGAGGTGATCGTGGCCCTAGCCGGCATCGGCACCGCCGTCGCGCTCTACCCGGTGGTCAGGCGGCAGAACGAAGGCTCCGCGCTCGGCTTTGTCGCGGCCCGCGTCGTGGAAGCCGTCATGATCTTCACCGGGGTGGTCAGCCTCCTGTCGCTGGTGACCTTGCGACAGGACCTGGGCGCAGCGGCCGGAGCAAATGCGGCCGCCCTGGTCACCGCCGGCGCGTCGCACGTCGCGGTCTACAAGTGGACGTTCCTGCTCAGCCAGAGTCTGATGCCGGGTATCAACGCACTGCTGCTGGGCTCCTTGATGTTCCGGTCCCGGCTCGTGCCGCGCATCATTCCGCTGCTGGGCCTCATCGGAGCCCCGTTCCTCATCTGCACCGTCATCGCGACGCTGTTCGGCGGCATGAAGCTGGGCTCCCCCGAGCTCGCCGCGATCCCCGTGGCGGCCTGGGAGCTCTCGCTCGGCGTGTGGCTGGTCGTCAAGGGCTTCAGGCCCTCCCCGATCACCGCCGCCATAGACGCGCCCGCTTACCGGGACGTCGCCGTCTAACCGCCGGGTCATACGGCCGGGCCCGCCAGCGGGCCCGGCCGTTCCGTGCTCATCGGACCCGCCGCACCGGCAAGATGGCCGCCGCGCCGATGATGGCGCAGACTCCGGCGACCATGTACAGCACGCCGTAGCTGCCGCCGCCGATGGCCAGGATGGCCGGCGCGAGCGCCGGGGCGAGGGCAAAGGGAAGAGCCCCGGCGATGTTGAACACCCCGAGATCTTTGGCCACGTGCTGCTGGTCAGGCAGCACATCCACCACGAGCGCCAGGTCGACGGCGGCGTAGACGCCGAAGCCGAGCCCGCTAATGGCCATGCCGACCAGGAACCCGCTGAAGCTGCTGGCGATGGCGATCACGAACAACGCCAGCCCGTACACGACCGACGCGGCCAAGACGAAGATCTTCCGCCGGCCGGTCCGGTCAGAAAGCCGCCCGCCGATGACCGAAGCGGCGACGACCACGACGGCCTGGGCGAGGGTGCCCAGGAATATCTGCTCCGGCACGTCAGCCTTGGCCGTCCTGATCTTGTCCAGCAGGTAGTAGGCCTGGTAGGTGGTCAGGAAGGCGTAAGCCAGGACGACCATGAAACGGCTGGCGAAAGCCCAGGAGAAGTCGCGGTTCTTTCGCGGGTTGAGATAAAACGTGCCGGCGAATTCCCGTAGCGACCATTTCGGCTTATCCGCCCGCTCGAGCCGTCGATCATTCAGGGTGACCGCGAAGAGGAGGACGAAAAACCCGCCGATCGCGCACGGGGCCAGGAACATGACGAACAGGCTGCCGGTGAACAGCTTGACCACGAACGCGCCGCACACCGACCCGATGGGCGTGCAGACGCCGAGCACCCCGGAGACCTGGCCGCGCTGCACGGACGGAACCTGGTCCGGCAGCACCGCCACCATCGTGGCCAGCAGCGCGTTGAAGAACAGCTCGGCGATGCACCATCCGGCCAGCACGACCGGGACGCTGGGGGCCAGCGCGACGATCAGGATGCCGGCCGAACCGCCCGCCAGGCCGGCGATCATCCAGGGCCGCCGCATGCCCAGCTTCGAGGCGGTGCGGTCGCTCATCCGGCCGAAGAACGGATTGCCGACCATGGCCACCAGGGCACCGACCCCGGCCACCAGGGCCAGGCTGGCCGGCGCCCGGCTGAGCCCCACCAGTGAGTCAACCTTCAGGGCCAGCGTGACCAGCAGGGGCGCGAGGAACAGCAGGGAGGTGCTCATGTACGCCACCGTGTACAGCGAGATGAAACCCCACCCGACCCTGCGTGCCGAGGGTGGCCCGGGCTCCAGCGCCCCCTCGGCCGCGGTCCGGTCCGTCAACCCGCGCCGCGCGGTACCGGGCCAGGCCGCAGCCCCCGCCAACCGCACTACCCGTGAAGGCATGATGGCCCTTAAGGGCATGATGATCCTCTCCTGCGCACCCGCCACAACTGCCCGCGCAATCGCTTGCATTGTCGGCAGCCGCGGCGCTAACGGCGCAGTCCCCGAAGAACGGAGCGCGGTGAGGGACCGGTGCTCCTATCTGCCCTCGGCTTGGCTGCGCGCTAAAACGCCACCGAGGTTTAGAGCAGCCAGAGGAAACTCAATCTCGCTTACCCGCAAGTAAACGAGAACACCGTCCTGATTCGGACACTACGCCCCATCCGCACGACGGACAAGCAGGCTGCCGCTATCGCGAGCTACGGTCCGCGCCGGTCCTTGGACGGCTTACGGGCTGGCTTCGCACGCCGCCTGTGACGCCACACGCGCCAGGCAATATAGCCCGCCAGCAGCACGGCCAGCGCGATCAGCACGTACAACGAGTACTCGGTGATGTCGTGATAGGTCGTGCCGATGTGGTTGCCCGCCAGGTAACCGAGGCTCACCCAGGTCCCCACCCACAAGGCGGCGCCGAGCGCATTGAAGGCAAGGAAGCGCAGCCATCGCATGCCGGTGATGCCGGCGACGATCCCGTTGGCCTGCCGGAGCACCTCGATAAAGCGCGCGACCGTGATGATCCAGCCGCCGTGCCGTTCGAAGAAGGCCTCGGCCTGGTCTAGCCGTTCCTCGGTGAGGCGTATGTAGCGGCCCCAGCGCAGGACCAGCGCGCGGCCGCCGAAATGCCCGATGGCGAAGCCGATGTTGTCGCCGAGGACGGCGGCGGCGAACCCGACCACGCCGACCGCCACGACGTTGAGCCTGCCCGCGCCGGCGTAGACCGAGGCGGCGATGAGCACCGTCTCGCCCGGGAGCGGAATCCCGAAGTCCTCGATCATGACGAACAGCAAGATGGCCCAGTAGCCGAAGTGATTCAGCGGCCCGGCCAGCGACTCGAGGAAGCCGGGCAGCGGCGGGTTACTGCCGCTGGCCAGGATGTGCATGCTAGTCCCTCCTGCTGGGCGGGTACCTGCGGGCCGCAGGCCAATCCTTCTACATACCCGAAGACCCGGAACGACCGCTAGGCAGTTGCTCTAGGTGACCCTTGGCAGGGCATCATGCACAGACCCGGCCAGCATCGTTCGTTCCACGAACTGGGGCTAAGAGGGGGTAAACACCTCTTCTGGCCTGGGAGCCGGTGAGTGGATTCGTTCCATGCGGGCGGCACTCGATGACCTTTGAACGTAACCGAGCGTAGACGCTCTGGCCTCGCCCATAGGCGGCTACGTGTAATCGCTCCAGGGCAGTAACACCTGGCCTGGGCGATGGTCCTACCTGGACGGCCTCTTCAGCCATTCGGCGACCTACGTTCCCGCCGGAATACAGCTGTTTCAGGGGAACCCCGGCACACCAAGTCGTTAGCCTGGTGCGGTGAAGTGGCCTGGCGTCTGGCTGACCGCGATGCTGTAGTGAGCCTGGGTTCCGCTGGTCGAGTTCACCCGCAGCTTAACGGGATAGGTGACGGTGGACCCTTGCGGGGTGAGCGAGCAGTACATGACGGTGCCGACCTTGCCGCTGAGGTTTCCGGGGCACACCACTTTCGGGACGGGCTGGTTTGCCTGCCGGGCGAGCGTGTTGGCTACCTGGGTCTGAAGGGTGTTCCTGGAAACACTCGGCGTTTCGCCGATGCTGACATGGGCGCTGCAGCCAGCGACGAGCCAGCCTCCGGCCGCTACCGCGACGATGACGGCCAGGATGTGCCGTGTCCCTCTTAGCATGCGATTAACTCCAGGCTGATCGTGCTTGACTACCGGCGCTCACAACATGCTCACCGAGTTCGCAAGGGTGGCTGACATGTCACCTAGAGCCCTCCACGGGATCATTGAGTGCCTCCTGATTCTGGGCGGTTCACCAGCGCGCCGAACCTCCGGCGGGTCCGCCGCAGGACGATTACGACATAAAGGCCGATGAGGATAAACCCCAGCACTATCGTCAGCACGATCCCGATCACAAAGCTGGCCCCCGGGACGCCGGGGCCGATCGCCAGCTCAGCGCCCGCGACCGACCCGGCCGGGTCGGCATCCCAGACGCGGAACCGGCCAGGATGCACGACCAGGATCCTGAACACCGTCACGCCGTGCTGGCTGCCGAGGCTGAAGCTGCTCCCCAGACCGGTGGCCGTCAGGTCCGTCACACTGGCTCCGACCGAGGCCGGCGTGACGTGCAGGGAGATCGGCGGGACATAAGCAGCGCTCGCCGCCGAGCCGGCCTGCTCGTAATAGATCACGTTGCTGCCGGCATGGGTCAGGCTGACCACGCCGCCGCGCGGCAACGGCACCCGGGCCAGCGCGGTTATTGCACTGTTCAGCCGCACGGCCCCGATGACCGCAGGGACCGCGACCACCGCCATGAGCAGCAGCATGCTCAGGCTCCAGAGGAAGCCAGGCCGCTGGCGCCCTGGCGTATGCCGGGACGGCCGACGGCCATAGCCGCCGAACGGCCCGCCGAACCAACCGGACTGCGGGGTGAACCCACCCGGCTGCTGGGCGAAGTCACCACCTGACGGCTGGCTCCGGGAATACGTCATGGGACTGCCCTTCCGGGCTCGGTGCTGTCCGACGGTTCTGACCAGTACGCCAGAACTAAATGGCAGTTATAGCGCACCGCCCGCGGCCCTTGCCGTATATCGGGCAAAATCGCCGTTAACTGCCAGAAGCCGCAAAAGTGGCTTGATGCAGCCTGCCCCGCGACGCCCCACGCCTGGCGCGTGGCGCTCGAGAAGAAGACGTCCCCAACTCAGCGCCCTGGTCTTCCTCGCCACGGCATGCCCATCGTGCTGGGCGGGCCGGACCCGCGCCGTCCGCGAATGGCCGAGATGGTGACGGCGCTGGCCGGCGGCCAGCAGACGCTCGGCGCCGCGGTCGACGCGTTCC
Source organism: uncultured Actinomycetes bacterium (assembly GCA_963787645.1). Classification (GTDB taxonomy): domain Bacteria; phylum Actinomycetota; class Actinomycetes; order Streptosporangiales; family Streptosporangiaceae; genus Palsa-504. The sequence continues at coordinate 243,342 of CAWBDS010000003.1, forward strand.
TCGCCCAGCCCCGGCCGGCCACCACCGCCCGCACCTACGCCCGCACCCTGGAGCGGCTGGCCCGCCGGGAACCTGGCCCTGCGCGCCCGCCGCGCGGCGGTCGAGGACGACACCCGGGCATCCCGCTGCCCGAGCTGGAACGCCTGTGGGAGCTGAGGTTACCCAGGGCCCGCGTGCAGCGGCGCGCGCGTCAGCCGGTCTGGCCTTCAGACCTAGCGGTCAGCTTTGCGAGATACGCTGCCGCGCGCCGGTCGACCTCGGGGACCGGGTCCGCGTAGTGCCGCAGGGTCGCCGCGCCGCCGCTGTGGCCGAGGCGGGCAGCAGTGTTTCGGAGGTCGAATCCGCCGGCTAGGAGCTGGCTGGCGGTGTAGTGCCGGCCGCCCTTGATGTCGAGCTTCACTCCGGCCGCAGCGGCGACCTCAGCCACTTTGTGCGTGGCCCAGTCCGGATTCCACGGCCGGACGTGGGCCGGATCGTTGGAGAACAGGTAGGCGTCATCGCGCAGCGCGACGCCGACCGCGGCCAGTTCGGCCCCGATCTGGTCCAGGTAGGTCGCGGTCAGTGTGCAGGTGTCCGGATCGATGGCCAGCCAGCGGTCCTGGTGCGTCTTGGTGTCCTTGCGGACGCGCTGGCCCCCCCGGACGACGTAGTTAAAGGCGACGTGGACTAGGCCCCGGCCGAGGTCGACGTCGCGGACCTGCAGGCCACAAAGCTCGCCGCGGCGCACACCGGTGACCACCACCAGCCACAGGTACAGGCCTAGGGCGGCACTGCGCGTGCGGGCCTCGGCGATCACCTTGGCCACGTCATCTGGTGAGGTAGCCGGGATGGTCTGGCGGATAGTAGTAGGCGGCTTGGCCGACTCGGCGGGGTTGCGGTCAGTCCACTCCCACCGCTGGGCGGCCGCGAACGCGCCGGACAGGATGCTGTGGATACCGCGGATCGTGCTGGCCTTCATCGGGTGGCAGACATGCGGCTTGCACCCGGCGCGACGGCAGTCGTGGCCGGGGCCGGGCCGCCGACGGCTCAGGCGGGGATCGTTGCTTGGCTCTCCAGCTACGATCGTGGCGCGGCCGTGTCGCGCGATGATCAGGCCGTGGGCGGTGAGCGTCTCCAGGGCGTGCCGGATGACGCCGGTCCCGATGCCCTGCAGGGCGCTCAGCTCAGTGATCGACGGCAGCTCGTCGCCGGGCACGAGTATCCCGGATCGGATCGCCTCCGCGAGCGACTCAGCGACCTGCTGCCAGGCTGGGCGGGCGTCGCGTGGATTGATCTCCAGGACCGGGATGCTGCGGTGCTCGATGAATGGCCTGCCGGTGCAGGACAGGTCACCGCAGCGCTTCAGCTCCGCGTACAGCTTGTCGAGAATGGGGCCGCGCACCTTCCGCGCCTTCATGGGCCCGAGGGCAGGCTTAATGGTGCGGCGGATGAATCCCTCGTTGGTCTGCCGCGTGGACACGTCCCAAGGAGCGATCGCCGCGTACTCGTCCAGCAGCTTGGCCACGGTGGCATCAGACTCGGGAGTGCGGCCTTCCGACGCTTCCTTGAGCAGCCTGCCCAGCTCGATGTGGGCCTGCTGCTCGGTCTTGGCGGTGGCCTTGAGGCGGATCTCCCGCTTGGTAATCGGATCGATCCCGGCGTACACCCGGGCGCGCCACGATCCGCTCGGCAGCTGCTCTACGCAACCTTTGGCGACCCTCGGCATGGCACCAGGATAGGCCGGACCAGTGTCATCCGGTCCACGAACCGGTCCACGAACCAGGACCGGATGAGACCAAAATAAACTCTGACCTGGAGCCGGTGAGCGGATTCGAACCGCTGACCTGCCGTTTACAAGACGGCTGCTCTGCCTGCTGAGCTACACCGGCGAAGGCTCGCTGCATCGTAGCTCACCGTGGGGCTGCCACGACACAGCTCACTCGTTGCTCCCAGACTATCTTCCCGGGACCGCCCCGGCTCACGACGCGGCCAGCGCCGGACCAGCGCGCTGACCTGGCAGCCGAAGGTCACGATCTGATTTCTCAGCGTTCACGGCGGCCGGCCGAATACCGGCAATGGCGGGAAGGGTTCGCCTGACATCGCAACGAGGGAGTTCACATGAACACTGCCACTGAGCACTACCGGGTCTCGGCGCACCAGGTACGAACATAATCCAGAACCTCACCGACTTCTCGACCTAGGCCTTCCAGACGATGAGCAACCAGGCGTGGTCCGCGAGCAGGCCGAAGCAGTCAATAGCCTCGCTCGGAAGCAGGCAGGCTCAGTCCGTAACGTCGCGCACGAGCAGGACGAAGCGGGCAAGCAGGCCGCGGAGGCCAGGCCCGGCCAGGTAGCCGACAGGCTAACGAGAAGGCCCCGCGCATACCGCGGAACTGACCACGATCGCGGGGGTCGGCCGCACGCGCGGCCGGCCCCGGCGGGCGGCACTGCTAGCCGGTCAGCTCACAGTGATCGGCGAGCCCGGTCACTTCGAAGATCCTGCGCACCACCGGGACGGGATTCTTCACCACCGGCCCGCGGCCGGCCGGCAGGTACCTACCCGCGTGGGTGATCAGCCGAGCCGACGCGCAGTCGGCGAAGGTGACCTCGGCCATGTCGAAGATCAGCTGGTGCGGCCTAGCCGCCAGGACCGGTACCAGGTGCTCGGACAGCGCCGGCACGACCCGGAAGTCCAGCTCACCGCGCAGCACCACGGTGACGGTTTCCAGGTCCCGGCACACCTCGATCGCGAAAGGATCCGGCCGCCGGACGGCACGTGGCGACGTGGCACTCACGCAGGACCGGGACGGCTGACGGCGCTTGGTGGGAATGATCATCGTTTCGCACCTACCAGTTGTTGCTGCTGGACAGCGATCTGATAACGGCTGGCGGAACGCCCGGGGCCGTCCGCGGCTGGCCAGCGTGATGGCGGAGGGCCGGACGTGCTGGCGCAGGCAAGCGCCAGCACGCCCCGGACGCCTCACCAGTAGTGCCGGCGGCCTCCGATGCCCCGGCCGACCATGCCGAGAAGCGCGAGGATGAGGCCGACGGCCAAGACGACGATGCCGATGGTCCAGACGAGGGCGAGCTTCACCAGGAAGCCCACGATCAGCAGGATGATACCGAGAATGATCATGACAACCCCTTCGGGCAGTTACGAACTGGCTCGGCCGACTGCTGTCAGGGGGCGGCCTTCCGGAGATCCCAGGCGAGGCCGCGGGGACTAGCGTGCCGACGTTACGACGGGCCGCGGAAGCTGAGGCGGCGTCATTGCGACAGATCTCATCCTACCCCACCGCGCCCGGACCCAAACATTATGCCGAACCGGAGCCTGCGTCCTTCACCACCTCAGCGCAGACGGTCAGCAGCTTGCGCCGCTCGTTGCGTGCCTGAGCGCGCAGCCGCACGTAGGCCTCGCGGGGCGGGATCCCGTCCCGGCCCACCAGCACACCCTTGGCCTGTTCGATCACTTGCCGTGACTCCAGCGCGGCTCGCAGTTGCTCAGCTAGTTCGGACTGCTCCTGACCCTGCATCATGCTGGCGATCAGCAGCGCGGCGAGATCTGTGAACGCGAGCAGGGCCAGCTCACCCTCCGGCGACCAGGGGCGCCGCTGCTCGGACAGGACGACGACTACTCCGGCCGCGTCCTGGTTGTAGGGCAGCGGGCTGGCCAGCACGGCCCGGACCCGGCGGGCAACCGCGGCCTCCCGGAACGCGGGCCAGCGGCCGTCGCTCTCCAGATCCTCGACGCCGACCAGTTCCTTGGTGTCGAAGGCCTCCACACACGGACCTTCCTGATGCCGGATCTGCAGCTCCTCCAGATGCGCCAGCCGCTCGTCTGAGGCTGCGACGCTGCGCAGGTGCTGGTCGGCGTCGACGAGCATCAGGCCGGCTCCGTCGACGCTGAAGACGGTGTGCATGGTCTGCACGATGTCCCGGACCGCCTCCTCGATGTTCATCTCGCCGAAGCGCAGCCTGCTCAGCTGCAGCAGGGCTTGATGGAAATTTCCCAAAGCGACGTTCATCGATCCTCACCCAGAACGCGGCTGGCCCGGTCCGGCCGGGCGCCACCAGGCGGACCAGGAGATGTTGCAGACCATAGCGGGCTCACTGGCGACCATGCTACGCATGCCCACCGGTACGGACGGGACGCCGCGAGCTACAGCCCGGCCACAGGCTGAACCCGCGGGTGGCCGAAGGCCTCGCCGACGGCCGCTGGGCGCTGATCTCGAAGGTGCATCACGGCTTCGTCGACGGGATCTCGGGCACTGACCTGTACCGGGTAATCTTCGACTTCTCCACGGCTAGCGAGCGTCGGCGCGGGACCGGATCGTAGCTACTTCGTAGAGCGCGATGCTGGTGGCGATACCGGCGTTGAGGGACTCGGTGGCGGAGGTGATGGGGATGCGGACCAGCACGTCGCAGGCCTGGGCGACGATCCGGGACAGGCCCTTGCCCTCGGAGCCGGTGACCAGGACCAGCGGGGCGGTGGCCAGGTCCAGGTCGCGGATGGTGGCTTCGCCGGAGCCGTCCAGGCCGGCCACGAAGACGCCGGCGTCGCGGTAGGCCTGCAGGGCGCGGGCCAGGTTGGCGGCCCGGGCCACCGGGAGGCGGGCCAGGGCGCCGGCCGAGGCCTTCCACGCGCCCGCGGTCACGCCCGCGCCGCGGCGGGCCGGGACGACCACGCCGTGTGCCCCGAACGCGGCTGCCGAACGGACGATGGCCCCGAGGTTCCGGGGGTCGGTCACGCTGTCCAGGGCGACGATGAGCGGCAGCTCATCCGCGTCCGCCGCCCGGGCCAGCAGGTCGTCGGGGTGCGCATAGTCGTAGCCGGGCACGCGCAGGGCCAGGCCCTGGTGCACGGCTCCGTCGGTGAACCGGTCCAGCTGGGCGGCACTGGCCTCGAGCACCGGCACGCCCCGGTCCGCGGCCAGCTTGATGGCCTCCTCGATCCGGTCGTCGCGGACGGCCCGGGCGCCCACGTACAGGACCGAGGCGGGCACGTGGGCGCGGAGCGACTCGACCACCGAGTTGCGGCCGGCCACGAACTCGGCCGCCTCGTCGGCGCCGCGCGGGGGCCGGCGGGAGGCGGGTCCGTCAGAACGGCGGGACCCGGCTGAGGCGGTCTGGTCCGAACGACGCGAACCAGGTGAGGCGGTCTGGCCAGAACGGCGGGATCCGGGTGCGGCGCTCTGGTCCGAACGGCGGGTGGCGGGGGCTTCGGGGGAACGGCGCGAGCTGCCGGCGGCGGCGCGGCGCTGGGCGGGGTGGCCGGGGCGCTCGGCGGCGGGCGGGGTGGGGCCCTTGCCCTCGAGCTTGCGGCGGCCCTGGCCGCCGGTGCCGGGACGGGGCTTGCCGGACTTGGTACGGCCGGCGGCGTTCTTGCTGGCGCTGCCCTTCGAGGTACCGGCCGGGTTGCGGCGAGAGCCGCCGGCGCCGGTCAACGCTTCAGCTCCCAGCGCGGGCCCTGCGGGGTGTCCTCGACGATGACGCCGATTTCCTCCAGGCCGTCCCGGATCGCGTCCGCGGTGGCGTAGTCCCGGCGGGCCCGGGCCGCGTCGCGCTGGTCGAGCGTGAGCTTGACCAGTGACCCGACCACCTGACGGAGCCGGTCGGCCGAGCCGGCGCCGGACCCGGCCACGGCGCCGGACCAGTGCGGGGCCAGCGGGTCCAGGCCGAGCACGTCGAGCATGGCCCGCAGCCGGATCACGCTGATCCGCACGCCGGTCTTGTCCGAGGCGGCCAGCGCCTGGTTGCCGTCCCGGACGCAGGCGTGCACCGCGGCCAGCGCGGCAGGCACGGACAGGTCCTCGTTCATGGCCGAACGGAACGAGCTGGGCAGGCCCTCGGGGTCGTCTTCGCCCAGGGTGGCGCGGGCCAGGTCCATGCCCAGGCCGCGCAGGACTTCGGCGGCACGCAGCACGAAGCGCTCGATGCGCTGGTAGGCGGCGACCGCCTCCTCCAGGGCCTCCTCGGAGAACTCCAGCATCGACCGGTAGTGCGCCTGGACCAGGTAGTAGCGCAGCTCGGCGGGCCGGACCCGGGTCAGCACGTCGGTGACCAGCAGGGAGTTGCCGAGCGACTTGCTCATCTTCTCCCCGGCCAGCCCGAGCAGGCCGTTGTGCAGCCAGTACCGGGCGAAGCCGTCGCCGGCCGCCTGGGACTGGGCGATCTCGTTTTCGTGGTGCGGGAAGGTCAGGTCCATCCCGCCGCAGTGGATGTCGAAGGTCGAGCCCAGGTACTTGGTGGACATGGCCGAGCACTCCAGGTGCCAGCCGGGCCGCCCGGGTCCCCAGGGCGTCTCCCAGTACGGCTCGCCGGGCTTGGCCGCCTTCCACAGCGCGAAGTCGCGCGGGTCGCGCTTGAGGCCGTCCTGGTCGGAGTCCTCGGCCGGGCGCATCTGGTCCAGCCGCTGGCCCGACAGGGCGCCGTACTCGGGGAACGAACGCACGTCGAAGTACACGTCGCCGCCGGCCGGGTAGGCGTGCTGGGCCTCGATCAGGCGGCGCATGAGCACGATCATCTCCGGGATGTGCCCGGTGGCGCGCGGCTCGATGTCCGGCGGGCGGCAGCCCACCGCGTCGTAGGCCCAGGTGAACGCGCGCTGGTTGCGCTCGGCGACGATCCAGGGGGCGACGTCCTGGGCGGCCGCGGTGCGCAGGATCTTGTCGTCGACGTCGGTGACGTTGCGGCAGTAGGTCACCCGGTAGCCGCTGGCCTCCAGCCAGCGGATCAGGACGTCGAAGCACACCGCCGACCGCAGGTGGCCGATGTGCGGCGGGGCCTGCACCGTGGCGCCGCACAGGTACACCGACGCCTGGCCCGGCACCAGCGGCGCGAACTCGCGCACGGTCCGGGTCGCGGTGTCGTGAAATTGCATGGTCACGGTGTAAAGGCTAAGGGATACCGCTAGTGCTCGGCGGGCACCGAGACAACCAGGGCGGTGGCAATCGCGGCGATGCCCTCGCCGCGGCCGGTCAGGCCCAGGCCGTCGGTGGTGGTGGCGGACAGGCTGACCGAGGCGCCGGACAGCGCCTCGGTCATCACCTTCTCGGCCTCGGCGCGCCGCGGCCCGATCTTGGGCCGGTTCCCGATGACCTGGACCGCGACGTTGCCGATGGCGAAGCCTGCCTCGCTGACCAGCCGGAACGTCTCGCGCAGCAACGCGGTGCCGGATGCTCCCGCCCACTGCGGGCGGGAGGTACCGAAATTCTGGCCGAGATCGCCGAGGCCCGCCGCGGACAGCAGCGCGTCGCAGACGGCATGCGCCACCGCGTCACCATCGGAATGACCGGCCAGGCCCGCCTCGCCCGGCCAGAACAACCCGGCCAGATGCAGCTCTCGTGAACTGCTCAGCGGGTGAACATCGACGCCCAGGCCAACGCGCGGGAGGCTGGGTGGCAAGGACGGCAAGGGCAGGTAAGTTGGCCAGGACCTCGTTGAGCAGGGCCTCGGCCTTGTCCTCGTTGGTCTTCTCGGCCAGCGCGAGCTCGCTGACCAGGATCTGCCGGGCCTTGGCCAGCATCCGCTTCTCGCCCGCGGACAGGCCGCGCTCGCGGTCCCGCCGCCACAGGTCACGGACGACCTCGGCCACCTTGTTCACGTCACCGGAAGCGAGTTTCTCCAGGTTGGCCTTGTAGCGCCTGGACCAGTTGGTCGGTTCCTCGGTGTGCGGCGCACGGAGCACTTCGAAGACCCGCTCGAGCCCCTCGGCGCCTACGACGTCACGAACGCCTACCAGCTCGGCATTGTCCGCGGGAACGCGTACGGTCAGGTCGCCCTTGTCGACCTTGAGGACCAGATAGGTTCGATCCTCGCCCTTTATGGTGCGAGTCTCGACCGCTTCGATGCGAGCAGCCCCGTGATGGGGATAGACGACGGTATCGCCGACCTTGAAAGACATGTGGCAAGTACCCCTTCCGCTGAAGGCCATCTTACCACGTCTGGCGGTGTCGATAAACCGGCCTCGGTGGCAAATATGCAGGTCAGTACGTCGATGAGCGCCCTGCGACCGCGCCGTTCAGCTGGCCGTGCCGACTATGGCACCGCCACTGGATGGCGCACAGCGTTGGTTACAGTCTACCTGAGTGATCCGGTGGAGCCCGGCAGCTTATGGCCTGTTTCCCGGGTTCATACTGGTAGAAAGGGCCGATTCACGCTGGGAGGTGACGGGTGAATCCTGGCGGGTCAGGGTGGGACGAGCCGCCGCTCGACATCCAGGTTCCGGATGACGCGCGCGAGCTCGACCGCGACGTGCTCGCCTACCACCGCGAACTGCGCGCCCGCCGGCGCCGCCGCCGGCTGCGCCGGCTGACCTCGCCGTTCGCCGGGCAGGGCACGGTGATGCCGCTGCTGGCCAGCATCCTGGCCGTCTGCCTGGTCGCCGGGGCCATGCTGTCGGTGGCCACGTTCAGCCCGGCGACGTCGAACGAGACCCACAACCACCCGTCGGCCACGGCCGCCTCCGGCGTGCGGACCGATTCGCCGCGTTCCACTCCGGCCAGCTCACCGCCGGCCAGCTCGCAGGCGGCTAGCTCGCTCCCGGCGACTTCGGCCGCGGCCGGCGCCAGCTCGGCTGGGGCTAGCTCGGCTGGGGCCAGCCGCACGGTCCGGCCCGCCAGTTCGGCGAACGCCTCGGCCCACGCCAGCCCGTCGGCCAGCCCGGTCCGCCCCACCACGGCCGGGGGCCCGTAGCCCGGTAAGCCCCGGCCGACGCGCGGGCTGTACTACCCGGCGTAGAAGCCGGGCCGGTTGACCGCTACGATTCTTTCCGTTCGGCTGGGACTGAGTCGAGGAGGCAACCCGGTGACGCGCTGGACCCGCCGCCTGCTTGTGGGCGCCATAGCCCTGATGGTCCCGGCGCTGGCCGGCTGCGAGGCCGGGCTCAACGCGCCGACGCTGCAGTTCCACCCGGCTTCGTTCGGGGAGACCACCACGGTCGACGGCATCACCATCGACAACCTGTTCGTGCTCGGGCCCGCGCCGGGCGCCAGCCTGCCGGCCGGCGGGCAGGCCGCCGTCTTCGTGTCGCTGTCCTCGGCCAGCACCGACACGCTGACCTCGGTCAGCGCGCCGGGCACGGCCAGCTCGGTGCGGCTGGCCAACGGCCCGGTCCCGCTGGGTCCGAACACGGTGGCCGACCTCAGCGGCCCGTCGCCCCTGATCACGCTCGACGGCCTGACCAGCCCGCTGAGCGGCGGACAGAGCGTGCAGCTGGTGCTGCACTTCGCCACCGCGGGCAACGTCACGCTGAGCGTGCCGGTCGAGCCGGCCGCCTACGAGTACGCCACCTTCTCACCGGCGCCGACCCCGACCACCTCGGCGTCCCTGTCCGTGTCGGTGAACGCGCACAAGCACAAGGCCAAGAAGAAGGCTCGGGCCGACCAGGCTTCGGCCAGCCCGACGGCCACGCCGTAGCCGGCCGGGGCGGCGCGCACCACGGCCGTTCCGGACAAAAAGATGTTCAGGCCACCGACTCGAACTTGTAGCCCAGCCCGCGCACGGTGACGAGGTGCTGCGGATGGGCCGGATCGACCTCGATCTTGGCCCGCAGCCGCTTGATGTGCACATCCAGCGTCTTGGTGTCGCCCACGTAGTCCGCGCCCCACACCCGGTCGATGAGCTGCATCCGGGTCAGCACCCGGTCGGCGTTGCGCAGCAGCACCTGGAGAAGCTCGAACTCCTTGAGCGGCAGCTGGACCGTGCCGCCCCGGACGGTGACCACGTGCCGGTCCACGTCCATCCGCACCGGGCCGGACTCCAGCGCCAACTCGGTCACGTCGTCCGGCTCGCCGCGGCGGCGGAGCACCGCCCGCATCCTCGCGACCAGCTCGCGCGAGGAGAACGGCTTGGTCACGTAGTCGTCGGCGCCGAGTTCCAGCCCGACCACCTTGTCGATCTCGCTGTCCTTGGCGGTCAGCATGATGACCGGCACGTTCGACTTCTCCCGCAGCGAGCGGCATACCTCGCTGCCGGGCAGGCCGGGCAGCATGAGGTCGAGCAGCACCAGGTCGGCGCCGGTCCGGTCGAAGGTGTCGAGCGCGTCGGGGCCGGTGGAGCAGACCGCGACCTCGAAGCCCTCCTTGCGGAGCAGGTACGAGATGGCGTCGCTGAACGAATCCTCGTCCTCAACTACCAGCACACGTGTCACTTGAGTCCCTCCTGGGGCTCGTGGGTGTTCCGCAGCGGGATGAACAGGGTGAACGCCGATCCCGACTCCTCGACGCTGCGTACCGTGACCCGGCCGTTGTGCGCGGCCATCACGTGCTTGACGATGGCCAGGCCCAGGCCGGTGCCGCCGGTCGCGCGCGAGCGCGCCGGGTCGACCCGGTAGAAGCGCTCGAAGATCCGCTCCAGGTCGCGCTCGGGGATGCCGATGCCCTGGTCGATCACGCTCAGCTCGGCGTTGCCGTCGCTGGCCTTCTTCAGGCTGACCACCACCCGGGTCCGCTCCGGGCTGTAGGCCACCGCGTTCTCCAGCAGGTTGCGCAGCGCGGTGACCAGCAGGTCCTCATCGCCCAGCACGGACAGCCCGCGGGTGCCGGTGGAGGCCAGGGTAATGCCGCGGGCGTTCGCCTTCATCCGGCAGCGGTCCAGGGCCTCGGCGACCACCATGTCCAGCTCGACCGGACGCGGGTCGGGGACGGGCTCCACGGCCTGGATCCGGGACAGGGTGATCAGGTCCTGGACCAGGTTGGTCAGCCGCTGCGCCTCCTGGCGCATCTTGCCCGCGAAGCGGCGCACCGCCTCGGCGTCGTCGGCCGCGTCCTCGATCGTCTCGGCCAGCAGGGCCAGCGCGCCGACCGGGGTCTTGAGCTCGTGGCTGGTGTTGGCCACGAAGTCGCGCTTGACCTCGTCCACCCGGCGGCTCTCGGTCTGGTCTTCGGCCAGGACCAGGACCAGGCCGCCGCCGCCGACGGCCGCGCCCAACGGGGCGACCCGGACCGCGAAGCTGGTGACCCGCCCGCCGGGCCCGGGGACCTCGAACTCACCCTCACGGATCTCGCCGTCCCGGCGGACCTGACGGGCCAGGGCGGCCAGCTCGGTGACCATGAGCCGGTCGCCTTTGACCAGCCCGAACGCGCGGGCCGCGGCGCTGGCCCGCAGCACCCGGTCGTTGCTGTCCACGACCACGGCCGAGGAGGAGAGCACCGACAGGACCGAGGCAATACCGGGGGGCAGCCTGGCAGGCTGACTGGCCTTGCCGGCGGCCCGTACCCGGTTGGCGCGGCTGGGCCGGGCGGCACCGGGCCTGGGGGCCCTTATCGCCATGTTCGCCCAGGCCAGGAACGTGAACGGGAAAGACTCACATGCTCAATGGTATGCGGTAGTCCCAAGCCGAAGACAGCGGCTGAGGGACCCGCCAGGCGATATTCGAAGGTTGTTCATCTGCCGGACAAGTTCCGTTAAGCCCGGATTTGCCCGGTTGCCGGGCGGGTCTGGCTGGCTACCGGCCCTGGTTCTTGACCGCCTCGACGGCCTCGGCGGCGGCGTCGGGGTCCAGGTAACGGCCGCCGGGAACCTCGGGCCGGAACGCGTCGTCGAGCTCGTAGACCAGCGGGATGCCGGTCGGGATGTTCAGCTCGGCGATGGCCGCGTCGCTGATCCCGTCCAGGTGCTTGACCAGGGCGCGCAGCGAGTTGCCGTGCGCGACCACGATCGTGGTGCCGTGCGCCTCCAGGTCCGGGACCACGGCGTCGTACCAGTACGGGAGCATCCGGGCCACCACGTCCTTCAGGCACTCGGTGCGCGGGCGCAGCTCCGGGGGCAATCCCGCGTACCGGGGATCGCCGGACTGGGACAGCGGGTCATCGTCGGCGATGGGCGGCGGCGGCACGTCGTAGGACCGGCGCCACAGCATGAACTGCTCGTCGCCGAACTCCTGCCGGGTAGCGGCCTTGTCCTTGCCCTGCAGCGCGCCATAGTGGCGTTCGTTCAGGCGCCAGCTGCGCTGGACCGGGAGCCAGAGCAGGCCGGCCTCCGCCAGGGCCAGGTGAGCGGTCTGGATGGCGCGGGTCAGCACCGAGGTGTGCACGCGGTGCGGCCGGATCTCCGACGCGGCGAGCAGCTGGCCGCCTCGGATGGCCTCCTGCTTCCCGACTTCGGACAGGGACACGTCCACCCAGCCGGTGAACAGGCCCTTGGCGTTCCATTCGCTCTCGCCGTGCCGCAGCAGCACCAGGGTCTTCATGGTGGTCGAGTTTATCGGGGAACACCCCGTGCCTGGCCGGGGTTGCTTAGAGCGTGCAGCACAGGAGCCCGCGCCGGATCGCCACCATCAGCCTGCACACCTCTCCCCTGGACCAGCCGGGCACCGGGGACGCCGGCGGCCTCAACGTCTACGTGGTCGAGGTGTCCAAGCGGCTGGCCGAGCAGGGCATCGAGGTCGAGATCTTCACCCGCGCGGTGTGCCCGGACACGCCGCCCACGGTCGAACTGGCGCCCGGCGTGCTGGTCCGCAACGTGGTGGCCGGGCCGTTCGAGGAACTGGACAAGAACGCGCTGCCCGCGCAGATCTGCCCGTTCACCTTCGGGGTGCTGCGCACCGAGGCCGCGTTCGCGCCCGGGCGCTACGACCTGCTGCACGCGCACTACTGGCTGTCCGGCCAGGTCGCCGCGGTGGCCGCCGAGCGCTGGGGGGTGCCGCTGGTGCAGTCCATGCACACCCTGGGCAAGGTCAAGAACCTGGCCCTGGCCGACGGCGACTGCGCCGAGCCGACCGGGCGGATCCGCGGCGAGGGCGAGGTGGTGGCGGCCGCGGACCGGCTGGTGGCCAACACCGCGCAGGAGGCGCGGCAGCTGATCGAGTTCTACGGGGCCGATCCGATCCGGGTGGAGACGGTGAACCCGGGGGTGGACCTGTCGGTGTTCCGGCCGCTGGCGCCGTCGGCCCGGGTCGCCTTGCGGCGGCGGCTGGGGCTGGCCCCGGACGCGGTGGTGCTGGTGTTCGCGGGGCGGATCCAGCCGCTCAAGGGACCGGACGTGGTGTTGCGGGCCGCGGCCGCGCTGCTGCGGCTGCGCCCGGCGCTGGCGGGCCGGCTGGCCGTGGTGTTCGTGGGCGGCCCGAGCGGCTCCGAGGTCGGGGCGCCCGGGCGGCTGTCCGGGCTGGCCTCGTCGCTGGGCATGGCCGGCAGCGTGCGGTTCGAGGCGCCGTGCCCGCAGCCGGAACTGGCCGACTGGTACCGGGCCGCGGACGTGGTGCTGGTACCGTCGCACTCCGAGTCGTTCGGGCTGGTGGCGCTGGAGGCCCAGGCGTGCGGCACGCCGGTGGTGGCGGCGGCGGTCGGCGGGCTGCGCACCGCGGTGCGGGACGGGGTCTCCGGTGTGCTGGTCGACGGGCACGACCCCGCCTTGTGGGCCCGGGTGCTGAACGGGCTGCTGGCCTCGCCCGCGCGGCTGGCGGCGCTGGCGCGCGGGGCGCGCGAGCACGCGGCCGCGTTCAACTGGCCGGCCACGGCGGAACGGCTCGTCGAGGTGTATACCGGAGCAATGAACGAGGCCGCCGCGACCGTACGCGCATGAGCGAGGCGACGAGTCCTGACTTCGACGCGGCCGCCGCGGCGGCCGTGACGGCGGCGCTCGACGAGCTCGGGGTGTCGTACTCCAGTCCGCGGGCCGGGGCGTTCCTGGTCCGGCTGGAAGGCCAGCACAAGCTGGCCACCATGACCTGGCTCATCGTGGGCGCGCACAGCCTGGCCGTGGAGGCGTTCTTCTGCCGGCAGCCGGACGAGAACCACGCCGCGTTCTACCGCTACCTGCTGGAGCGCAACGGGCGCATGTACGGCGTGCACTTCAGCCTGGACCCGGCGGGCGACGTGTACCTGACCGGGCGGCTGCCGCTATCGGCGGTTGCGGTGGCCGACATCGACCGGCTGCTCGGCTGCGTGCTGTCGTACTCCGACGAGAACTTCGACACGGCGCTGGAACTCGGCTTCGCCTCGGCCATCCGCCGGGAATGGGCCTGGCGGGCCAAGCGCGGCGAGAGCCTGGCCAACCTGCAGGCGTTCGCCCGCTTCGCCGATCCCGACCGCTAGCCGGCTTGGGCAGCGGCCAGGGCGCGCTCGAAGTGCTGGTACATGCCCGGGCCGAACAGGACGAAGCGCGCCTCGGTCAGGGTGGGGTGCTCGCGGGCGGCGTGGACGGTGGTGACCGCGATGCGGGCGGCGTCGTCCGCGGGCCAGCCGTAGATGCCGGCCGACACCGCCGGGAAGGCGATCGTGCGGGCGCCGAGCTCGGCGGCGACCCGCAGCGACTCGGTGTAGCAGGAGGCCAGCACGGCGGAGCGGTCCTCGCGGGCGGAGTAGACCGGGCCCGCGGTGTGGATGACCCAGGTGGCCGGGAGCCGGCCCGCGGTGGTGGCCACGGCCTGGCCGGCCGGCAGGCCGTCGGCGTAGGCCCCGGCGCGCAGCGCGCGGCACGCGGCCAGGATCTCCGGGCCGCCGTGCCGGTGGATGGCGCCGTCCACACCACCCCCGCCGAGCAGCGAAGAGTTCGCCGCGTTAACGATCGCGTCGGCCTGCTGCCTGGTGATATCCCCCTGAACGAGCGTGATCCTCATGCGCCTCGCCTATTAAATGGCCGCTGCTATTCGATAGCCCGCATAACGGGTACATTGACGACCGTGAACCGGTTGGGTGATCTTGAACGCGCGATCATGGACGTGCTGTGGGAAACCGACGCTCCGCTCACGGTGAGAGAGGTCAGTGCTAGGCTGACCGAACGTAATCTAGCTCACACCACCGTGATGACGGTGCTCGACAGGCTCGCCAAGAAGGGTTTCGCCAAGCGCCAGCGCGACGGGCGGGCCTGGCGCTATTGTCCGGCCGCGACCCGAGAGACCTACGTGACCGAGCTGATGCTCACCGCGCTAGCTCAGACCGGGGATCGCACGGCCGCGCTGACGCGGTTCGCCCAGTCCGTCTCGGGTATCGAGGCAGACGTCCTGCGCGATGCCCTGGAAGTAGTTGAAGGTGACGGCGGAAGAGATGAAGGGTCTGGCTGACGCGGCGCTCCTGGCCGCGCTCGCCATGGGGAGCCTGCTCGGAGCTTCGGCGCTGGTGCAGGCCAGCTGGCCGCGCCGGGCGCCGGCCACGGCCATCTTGCTCTGGCAGGCGTTCGGCCTGGCCGGGGGGCTAGCGGCGGTCGGCACCCTGGTCAGCCTCGGCCTGCCGGGCGACCATCTGGGCGTGGCCGGCTCTCTGCTGCACCTCGGATCGGTCTTCCCCAGCGCGCTGTTCCGCCTCCCGGTCGCCTTCGGCATGGTCAGCGCGCTGCCGCTGGTGGTGCTCGCGCTCCGGCTGACCAGCCTGGCCGCGGGCCTGGCCCTGCTGGCCTCGCTGTGCTGGGTGCTCATCGCGGCGTCCACGGCGGCCCTGCAGGCCCGGCGGCGGCAGCGGGCCCTGCTGGCCCTGCTGGCCCACGGCGACCCGAAGGTACCCGGCGCCCTGGTCGTCGACTACCCCACCGTGGCGGCCTACTGCCTGCCCGGGCTGTTCTCCCGGATCGTGGTGCTCAGCGTGGGCACGGTCGAACTGCTGGGCCGCGCCGAGCTGGCCGCGGTGCTGGCGCACGAGCGGGCGCACCTGCGCGAGCGGCACGACCTGGTGCTGCTGCCGTTCACCGCGCTGCGGCGGGCCTTCCCGCGTTCGGCCATGTGCGCGGAGGCGCACCAGTCGGTGGCGCTGCTGGTGGAGATGCTGGCCGACGACCGCGCGCTGCGCGGCCGGCCGACCCGGGAACTGGTCTCGGCGCTGGTCCGGTTCGGCACGGCGGGGACCTGCCCGGCCCCGGCGGGCGCGCTGGCCGCCGGGGAGGGCGACATGACCGCCCGGGTGGCCCGGCTGCTGAAGCCCGTGCGCCCGCTGCCCGCGGCGGCGAGCGCGTCGGTCTGCCTGGCCGCGGGCCTGCTAGTAGCGGCGACGATCGCGCTGCTGATCGTCTGAGCCGCTGCTACCAGGGGCCGTACGGACCCGAGCTGGTGCCTCCGCCGTTGCGGAAGTCCTTGACCTTGGGCCGCACGTCGGCCAGGTAGATGGCGGCCGCGACGAACGCCGCGACGGGCAGGATGGACGTGGGTCCCACGCCGTAGACCGCGCCGGCCAGGCCGACGACCGCGGCTACGCCGAGGATGATCAGCCACAGCGGCTTGGTCTGCTTGCCGGTGGCCACGAAGGCCGGAGCGGGCCGGGTGATCGCGTCGATGAACGCCCAGGCTTCGACGATGAACGCCGCCAGGCCCAGAGCGAGGAAGAAGTCCCTAAGCGGGGTGTAGGCACCGAGCACGGAATCACGCTACCTAATCGATGGGATCGTTGGGCCGGGAAACGTCATCGGCGTTAGCGGATGGTTCGTCTGGCCCGGCCTCGGCTTCGGCCTCGGCTTCGGTCTCGGCCTCGGCTTCGGCGGTCGCGTCGGACCATGAGGTCTTAGACTTCTTCGTCTCGGCCGCGACGGCGGCGGCTTCGGCCGCGACTTCGGCGGCCTCGGCGGCCTGTTCGGCCTGGGCTTCGGCGACGGCCGCGTTCTCCTTGCGGAACGACTCGTAGATCTCGATCAGGACCTGCTTCTGGCGCTCCGACAGTTCGGGATCGGTCAAGAGGGCCGAACGGACCCCGGTGTCAGCGGGCCGGTCCTCCAGGATGCCCGCCTGCACGTAGAGCGCCTCGGCGGAGATGCGCAGCCCCTTGGCGATCTGCTGCAGGATGTCGGCGCTCGGCTTGCGCAGGCCCCGCTCGATCTGGCTCAGGTACGGGTTGGACACGCCGGCCGACTGGGCCAGCTGACGCATGGAGATCCGGGCCTGCTCGCGCTGCTCCCGGATGTAGTCGCCGATCGACTTGACGGTCTGGTTAGCCATACCGCCAGTCTGCTACGAAGTGCTTGCAATTGCAAACGGGGTTGCAAGCACTGGCCTAGCGGGCGGGGACGGCCAGGAAGTCCCGGGCCTGCGCCGGCGACATGGGCGGACGCTGGGCCAGCCGGGCCAGTTCGGCGGCGCGCTCGACCAGCTCGGCGTTGCGGGTCACCGGGCGGCCGCGGGCGAAGGACAGCGTGTCCTCCATGCCGACCCGCAGGTGACCCCCGGCACCCAGCGCGCCGAGCATGACCGGCAGCGTGGTCCGGCCGATGCCGGTCGCCGACCAGGTGGCGCCGGACGGCAGCGCGGCCACCGCGGCGGCCAGCGTGGCCACGTCACCCGGCATGCCGCCGGGCACCCCCATGACCAGGTCGCAGTGCACGTGCCCGCCTGCCGGCGGCCCGAACTCCCCCAGCAGCCGGTGCAGCGCGGCCACCTGGCCCAGGTCGAACAGCTCGAACTCCGGGACCACCTGACGCTCCTGGGTCAGCTGGTACAGCTCCTTGATGAACCCCCAGGGGTTGCTGAACACGCCGTCGCCGAAGTTGACCGTGCCGCAGGTCAGCGAGCAGGCGTCGGGCGCGGCGTCCAGCACGGCCAGCCGGGCCTCGAAGCCGTCGGTCACCGCGCCGCCGGTCGACAGCTGCACGATGAGGTCGGTGCCCGCGCGCAGCGCCGCCACGGTCTCGGTGAGCAGGCCCCGGTCCAGAGTGGGCCGGGCCGTTCGGTCCCGGATATGGACGTGAATGACCGCGGCGCCGGCCGCCTCACACTCCTTGGCCGTGAGGACGAGTTCATCCAGGGTCACCGGGAGCGCGGGCACCTGGGCCTTGTCGGCTTCGGCGCCGGTGGGGGCCACGGTGATGAGCGTGCTTGCTGCCATGGCAAGGAGATTACCCGCGGCCCGCGGGCGGCGCTTATCCCCAGGTTGCGGTTAGCCGCGGGTCTGCGGTTAGCCGCGGGTCTGCGGTTACCCGCGGGTGGCCTGCCCGGCGGCCAGGGACAGGTGCTCGCGGGCGAAGGCCAGCGACTGGGCCAGGTCGGCCTCGCGGGCCTCCCGGCTGGGCGCCCGGTTGGTGTTCACCTCGACCACCACCGTGCCCTGGTATCCGGTCGCGGACAGCAGGCCGAGCAGTTCGGCGCACGGCTGGGCGCCGCGGCCGGGCACCAGGTGCTCGTCGGGGAACGGCCCGGACGGTGACCCGGTGCCGTCGGCCAGGTGCACGTGGGCCAGGCGGCCGCCCAGCTCGCTGGCCATGGCCAGGGCGTCCGAGCCCGACGCGGCGGTGTGCGACAGGTCCAGCGTGACGTGCGGGACGTCCAGGGCGGTCGGATCCCAGTGCGGCGAGTAGGGCGCGACCTCGCTGCTGCCGACGCGCAGCGGGTACATGTTCTCCACCGCGAAGATGACGTCGGTGTCCGCGGCCAGCTCGGCCAGGCCCTTCTCGAAGTTGCGGGCGTAGTCCTGCTGCCAGCGGAACGGCGGGTGCACCACCACCACCGGGGCGCCCACCCGTTCGGCCAGGTCCTTGGCCCGGCGGATCTTCTCCCACGGCTCGCGGCCCCACACCCGCTGGGTGAGCAGCAGGCTGGGCGCGTGCACGGCCATGATGGGCAGCTGGTGGTAGGCCCGGAGGCCGTTGAGGGCGTCCGCGGTCTGGCTCACCGGGTCGGCGTAGACCATGACCTCGATCCCGTCGTAACCCAGGCGGGCGGCGATCTCGAAGGCCTCCGGCGTGCGCTCGGGATAGACCGAGGAGGTGGACAGGGCGACGGGCGTACCCGGTGCGCTCACTGCGTGCTCCCTCCGTTGGTGTCTGGCTCCAGCTTAAGAGAGATTGTCAGTGCCCGCCGTTATGGTGCGACCATGGCGAAGTCATCGACGGGGGCGGCCGGCTACCGGTGTACCGAGTGCGGCTGGCAGGCGCTTAAGTGGGCCGGGCGGTGCGGGGAGTGCCAGGCCTGGGGCACCGTCGAGGAGGCCAAGATGCCGCGGCCGGCCCGCGCGGGCATCCGGGCCGTGACCCCCCGGACGGCCGCGCCGGTCAGCATCCCGGCGGTGCCCATCGGCCAGGTGGACGCCACCGACGCCGGGGCGGTGCCCACCGGCCTGGACGAACTGGACCGGGTACTGGGCGGCGGGCTGGTGCCCGGCGCGGTTCTGCTGCTGGCGGGCGAGCCGGGGGTGGGCAAGTCGACCCTGTTGCTGGAGACCGGGGCGCTGGTCGCGGAGGCCGGCCGGGTGCTCTACGTAACCGGCGAGGAGTCCGCCGCCCAGGTCCGGGCGCGCGCGGACCGGATCGGTGCGGTCAGCGACCAGCTGTTCCTGGCCGCCGAGACGGACCTGGACGCGGTGCTCGGCCACGTCAACGCGGTCGAGCCCCGGCTGCTCATCATCGACTCGGTGCAGACCATCGCGGCCGCCGACGTGGAGGGTTCGGCGGGCGGGGTAACCCAGGTCCGGGCGGTGGCCAACGCCCTGACCGCGGTGGCCAAGGAACGGTCGATGGCCACCATCCTGGTCGGGCACGTGACCAAGGACGGTTCGGTGGCCGGGCCCCGGGCCCTGGAGCACCTGGTCGACGTGGTGCTGCACTTCGACGGCGACCGTCATTCCCAGCTGCGCATGGTCCGGTCGGTGAAGAACCGGTACGGGCCGACCGACGAGGTGGGCTGCTTCGACCTGGGCGAGTACGGGCTGATCGGCCTGGCCGACCCGAGCGGGCTGTTCATCTCCCAGCACCGCGAGCCGGTGCCCGGGACCTGCGTCACGGTCACGCTGGAGGGGCGCCGGCCGCTGCCCGCCGAGGTGCAGGCCCTGGTCGGTACCTCGGTGCTGGAGGTGCCCAAGCGGACCACGTCCGGGCTGGACGGGGCGCGGGTCGGCCTGGTGCTGGCCGTGCTGCAGCGCCGGGCCGGGCTCAAGATCGGCCGCCAGGACGTCTACGCGGCCACGGTGGGCGGCGTGCGGCTGACCGAGCCTTCGGTCGACCTGGCCGTGGCCATCGCGCTGGCCAGCTCCGTGTCGAACCTGAGCGTGCCGCACGGGGTGGTGGCCATCGGCGAGGTCGGCCTGGCCGGTGAGGTACGGCGGGTAGCGGGCCTGTCCCGGCGGCTGGCCGAGGCGGAGCGGATGGGCTTCCGGCGGGCGATCGTGCCGGCGGGTTCGGCCGGGCTGGAGGCGCCTCGCGAGGGTTCGGAGGTCATCGAGGTGGTCCAGGTGGACGACATCCGCCAGGCGCTGGCTACGGTGCTGGGGACGCGCGAGTGAGGGTTTTCTAGCGTTCTAGGCGGAAGGTGAACGTGGCGCTGCTGATCGCGGACGTCCGGGCCTGGGCCTGGTAGCTGCCCGGGCGGGCCGAGGAGGCCAGCGTGACGCAGCCGGGCAGGGTGATCGAGCGGTTCCAGGTGAAGTACTCCGGCACCGGGACGCCGCGGGTGAGCTTGACGGACTGGGTGGCGTCGCCGCGGGCGCAGTCGGCCGAGTCCCAGATGACCCGGCCCGCCGACATCACGACCAGGTGCAGCTGGCTCGGGCCGAGACCGAAGGTGCAGGTGCCCGCGGCGGTGGAGACCGCGTTGACGTCGAACTGCGGGTCCTGGCCGGCCCGGTAGCTGCGGCTGCCGCTGAACAGGCTGAGCACGACCGAGCTGGGCGAGCAGCGGCCGCCGGGCTCGGTGCTGGCCGCGCCCTGCGTGGCGCCGTTGTTGGTCTTGGTCTTGGCGCTGGCCTTGGTCTTGGCCCCGGCGTTGGCTCCGGCGTTGGCGTTGGCGTTGGCGTTGGCGTCGGCCTTGGCCTGGTGGGCGGCTGGGCTGGTCGTGGCCGAGGGCAGGCCGGAGGTGCCGTGGCTGGCCAGGCCGGGGATGGCGGCGTCGGCGCCCGCCCCGGGGCTGGCGCTGGCGCTGGTGCCGGTGCCGGTGCCGGCCGCGGGCGAGGCTTGGGCGCTGGGATAGGTCCCGGCGGCGGCGGCCGGCGAGTCGTGCGGTGCCGGGGCGGGCGACCCGCCGCCGCCTCCGGAGAAGGCCCAGGCCAGCAGGCCGAGCACGCCCAGGCCCGCGGCCAGGGTGATGGCCCGGCGGCGCCAGTAGGTATCGGGCTGGTCCGGGTACTCCTCGCGCGGGCCGGGGTACTCTTCGCGCGGGCCGGGGTACTCTTCGCGCGGGTCGCCGGGCGTTCGGGGGTGGTCGCCGGGCAGTCTGAGCGGTTCGGCGTGCGTTCGGGGCGGGTTGCCGAGCGTTCTGAGCTGGTCCGTGCCGTTATCGTCACGATAAGCATTCCGGTCCATACGGAGAGTATGCAAGGCCTGGTCGCAAGGCCGGGGTAGACCCGCCGGCCGGGGTCCGGCTCGTTACCATGACGGTGCCGGTGCGGGCCTCCGGGATATCCACGTGGCCGGAGTAGCCGGCCTCGGTCGGTGCGAATGGGGTGAAACCGGGAATCCACCACACCCAAGCGTGGTGAAACCCGGATTCCACCACGCTTGGCGTTGCGGGCGCAGCGCACCACGAAGCACGCTGTGCTCTCTTGCAACGCCAGCACCACCGGTAATCCGGCGGCGCCGCGAACCCGCGCGACTGCCACAAGCAGCCGCTGACGACACCGCGTTCCTCGGTCACTCCGCTGGATATCCCGGCCGGGCCTTTCGTGGCCTGGCCCTGGGGCTTGGCCCGGAGCTTGGCGGGCCTGGGCAGTCGCGGCGCCGTGCCACCATAGGGGTCGTCATGACCACGCCCTACACGGAGCCGGTGCTGGACTGGTTCTCGCGCCACGCGCGGGACCTGCCGTGGCGCGGGTCCGGGGCCACGCCCTGGTCGGTGCTGGTCAGCGAGATCATGCTGCAGCAGACGCCGGTGGCGCGGGTGGTGCCCGCCCATCGGGACTGGCTGGCCCGGTGGCCGACGCCCGCGGCCCTGGCCGCCGAGCCGGCCGGTGAGGCGATCAGGCAGTGGGGGCGGCTGGGGTATCCGAGGCGGGCGCTGCGGCTGCACGAGACGGCGACCATCGTGACCGCGCGGCACGGCGGGATCGTGCCGGCCGACCTGGACGCGCTGCTGGCGCTGCCCGGGATCGGCAGCTACACCGCCGCGGCGGTGGCCAGCTTCGCCTTCGGCCAGCGGCACGCCGTGCTCGATACCAACGTGCGCCGGGTGCTGGCCCGGCTGGTGGCCGGGCAGCCGCGGCCGCGCAGCACGCCGTCCCTCGCCGAGCGGCGGATGGCCGAGGCGCTGCTGCCCGGTGACCCGGCGGTGGCCGCGCGCTGGTCGGTGGCGGTGATGGAACTGGGCGCGCTGGTCTGCACCGCGTCCGGGCCGCGCTGCGCCGACTGCCCGGTGGCCCGGCGGTGCGCCTGGCTGGCCGCGGGCCGCCCCGCGGATCCGGACGGGGCCGGACGCCGGGTCCAGCGGTACGACGGCACGGACCGGCAGTGCCGGGGACGGCTGCTGGCCGTGCTGCGCGACGGCAGCGGGCCGGTCACCCAGGCGGACTTCGACGTGGCGTGGCCCGACCCGGCGCAGCTGGCTCGCGCGCTGGACGGCCTGGTCGCCGACGGCCTGGTCGATCCGCTGCCCGACGGCCGCTTCGCGCTGCCCGGGGCGGTGCCCGGCGCGCTGGGGCTTGCGGGTCGATGAGTCATGGGTCCAGCTCTAGCTGGACCGGTGAGTCATCGACCCGGAGCGTCCGCGGGCGGGACGGCCCGGACGGCGCGAAGCCCCGGGCCTCGTGGGAGGCCCGGGGCTTCGGGTTGGCTGGTTAGCCGAGGGCGGAGGCGGTGCCGCCGTCCTGGGCGCCGGCGCTGCCGCTCGAGCTGCTCACCGTGCTGCTCTTGGTGGCCACCGGCTCGCTGGCGATCTCGGGCGCCGGGGCGTCCGGGACCACTTCGGGCTTGGGCACGCCGTTGAACGTGAACTTGGCGGTCTCGCCGCTGCCTTCCACGTCCACGATGACGATCTGGCCCGGACGCAGCTCCCCGAACAGGATCTTCTCGGACAGGCTGTCCTCGATCTCCCGCTGGATCGTGCGGCGCAGCGGACGGGCGCCCAGCACCGGGTCGTAACCGCGCTGGGACAGCAGGTCCTTGGCATCCGGGCGCAGCTCGATGGCCATGTCGCGGTCCTTGAGCCGGTCGTCCACCTTGGCGATCATCAGGTCGACGA
This sequence comes from uncultured Actinomycetes bacterium, assembly GCA_963787645.1. Classification (GTDB taxonomy): domain Bacteria; phylum Actinomycetota; class Actinomycetes; order Streptosporangiales; family Streptosporangiaceae; genus Palsa-504. The sequence goes on from CAWBDS010000003.1 coordinate 266,332, forward strand.
TGCTGAAGATCTCCTCCCGGAGCAGCTGGTGGAAGACGATGATGTCGTCCACGCGGTTCAGGAACTCGGGCCGGAAGTGCTGCTTGAGCTCCTCGCCCACCTTGGACTTCATCCGGTCGTAGGAACCGGTCGACTCACCCTGCCGGGCGAAGCCCACGGTCACGCCCTTGGAGATGTCCCGGGTGCCCAGGTTGGTGGTCATGATGATCACGGTGTTCTTGAAGTCCACCACGCGGCCCTGGGCGTCGGTCAGCCGGCCGTCTTCCAGGATCTGCAGCAGCGAGTTGAAGATGTCCGGGTGCGCCTTCTCGATCTCGTCGAACAGGACGACCGAGAACGGGCGCCGGCGGACCTTCTCGGTCAGCTGGCCGCCTTCCTCGTACCCGACGTAGCCGGGCGGGGAGCCGAACAGCCGGGAGACGGTGTGCTTCTCCATGTACTCGCTCATGTCCAGCTGGATGAGCGAGTCCTCGTCGCCGAACAGGAACTCGGCCAGCGTCTTGGACAGCTCGGTCTTGCCGACGCCGGACGGGCCCGCGAAGATGAACGAGCCGCCGGGGCGCTTGGGGTCCTTCAGGCCGGCCCGGGTCCGCCGGATGGCCTGGGACAGCGCCTTGATCGCGTCGTTCTGGCCGATGACCCGCTTGTGCAGCTCATCTTCCATGCGCAGCAGGCGCTGGGACTCTTCCTCGGTGAGCTTGAACACCGGGATGCCGGTGGCGGTGGCCAGGACCTCGGCGATGAGCTCCTCGTTCACCTCGGCCACGACGTCCATGTCGCCGGCCTTCCACTCCTTCTCCCGGGAGGCCTTCTTGGCCAGCAGCTGCTTCTCGGTGTCCCGCAGCGCCGCGGCCTTCTCGAAGTCCTGGGAGTCGATGGCCGACTCCTTCTCCCGGCGCACCTGAGCGATCTTCTCGTCGTACTCGCGCAGGTCCGGCGGAGCGGTCATGCGGCGGATCCGCATCCGGGAGCCGGCCTCGTCGATCAGGTCGATGGCCTTGTCCGGCAGGAAGCGGTCGCTGATGTAGCGGTCGGCGAGCTGGGCCGCGGCGACCAGCGCGCTGTCGGTGATGGACACCCGGTGGTGCGCCTCGTAGCGGTCGCGCAGGCCCTTGAGGATCTCGATGGTGTGCGAGATCGTCGGCTCGGCTACCTGGATGGGCTGGAAGCGGCGCTCCAGCGCGGCGTCCTTCTCCAGGTACTTGCGGTACTCATCGAGCGTGGTCGCGCCGATGGTCTGCAGCTCACCGCGGGCCAGCATGGGCTTGAGGATGGAGGCCGCGTCGATCGCGCCCTCGGCCGCGCCCGCCCCGACCAGCGTGTGGATCTCGTCGATGAACAAGATGATGTCGCCGCGGGTGCGGATCTCCTTGAGCACCTTCTTCAGGCGCTCTTCGAAGTCGCCGCGGTACCGCGACCCGGCCACCAGGGCGCCCAGGTCCAGCGTGTAGAGCTGCTTGTCCTTGATGGTCTCGGGCACCTCGCCCTTGACGATCTTCTGGGCCAGGCCCTCCACGACCGCGGTCTTGCCCACGCCGGGCGCGCCCACCAGCACCGGGTTGTTCTTGGTCCGGCGGGACAGCACCTGCATGACCCGCTCGATTTCCTTCTCCCGGCCGATCACCGGGTCAAGCTTGCCTTCGCGGGCGCCCTGGGTCAGGTTGCGGCCGAACTGGTCCAGGACCAGCGACGTGGACGGCGCGGACTCCGCGGTCGTACCGGACGCGGCCCGCTCCTTGCCCTGGTAGCCGTGCAGCAGCTGGATCACCTGCTGGCGCACCCGGTTCAGGTCGGCGCCCAGCTTGACCAGCACCTGCGCGGCCACGCCGTCGCCCTCACGGATGAGGCCGAGCAGGATGTGCTCGGTGCCGATGTAGTTGTGGCCGAGCTGCAGCGCCTCACGCAGGGACAGCTCGAGCACCTTCTTGGCCCGCGGCGTGAACGGGATATGCCCGGACGGCGCCTGCTGGCCCTGGCCGATGATCTCCTCAACCTGCTGCCGCACCGCGTCCAGGCTGATTCCCAGCGACTCGAGCGCCTTGGCCGCTACACCTTCGCCCTCATGAATGAGGCCCAGCAGGATGTGCTCGGTGCCGATGTAGTTGTGGTTGAGCATCCTGGCTTCTTCTTGCGCCAGGACGACCACTCGCCGCGCCCTGTCGGTAAACCTCTCGAACATGTCGTCGCTCTCCTCACCGCACGGGGGCCGGTCCGGGCCGGATGGGCGGGCCCTACCTTGCCTACTCCGCATAGTAGCCGCGTGCCCACCGTCACGCTTAATGTGCGTACGCGTACGCACCTCAAGACGTTCCCTGGACACGGCCGTTCATCCACATGAAACCTGCTGGATGAGGGGTGTGTTCCCGTAATCACCCCGGGTACGCCGGAAGCGAACGGGCCGGGCGGGGCGGCCCGGGCCGCCGGTCAGGCCGGGCGGCCGGCCGCGAGCCGGACCGTGAATCCGTCCCCGGACCGGATCAGCGTGGCGTCGACGTCGAGCATGTGGATGAGCCAGAGTCCGGCGTCGCGGAAGTCCGGGTCGGCCCACACGGGCACCAGTCCGGCCAGCGGGTCCGCAGGCGCTGAGCCGGCGTCGTGGACGTCCGCCAGCATCCGTTCCGCTGCCGCCCAGATGCGCACGGTCACCGGCGGGCGGCCGTGCCGCCGGGCCTGGCTGACCGCCTCGGTCACGGCGATCTCCAGGTCCTGCAGGACCGGGCCGGAGATCTGGCCGTGGCCGATGCTGGTCACCGCGCGCCGGACCTGGCCGGGCCAAGGATCGGTCAGCTCCAGGGCCGGGGCCGTTCGTTCGAGGGGGTCGGGAGCGAACGGCAAGGGCTGGAAGTCCGCGGCGTCCTGGTACCGGTCGCTGCGCTGAAACCCGCCGGACGGCAGCACGATGCGCGGGTGGGTCCGCCCGGCGACGTCCAGGACACGGGGTGCGGCGGTCCGGGCGTCATACAGGCACCGGCTCCAGACCGGGAACCGGTCCCAGACCGTGTTGACGGCGGATTCGTAGCGGTCCCAGCCGGCGAACCGGCCGCCGATGCCTTCGTGCGGCACGTCCCCGGCGATCCGGATCTGGCTGGCGCCCGCGGCGGTGTACTGCTCGAACATCTTCCAGTAGGACGCGATGGCCCGGGCGGGCGTGGCGTACAGGCTGGTGCCGGTGATGAAGGTGACGGCGGCCGGGTCAGGCAGCCACGACCGCAGCAAGCTGGTCTTGCGGTCGTCATAGCCGATGATCACCGGCTGGCGCGTGGCCACTGCTTCCTGCACGAACGGGACGATGAGCGCGCGGAACTGCTCGTCGGAGCGATAGAAACCGACCTCGTGGCACCGCCCCGGCCGGGCGGCCGATTCCGCGCTCATCCGCCTGCCTTTCCTGTGCGGCCGGTGCGGGCTAACGGTTTGGTTCCCGCTGCTCGCTGGTCTGCGGCTGCGGCTGCGGCCTGGCGGCGGGCTTGGGCGCGATCGTGACCATCTGGTCCACGCCCATCAGGGTCAGCACCCGGGCCACGGATGGCTGCGGGTCCAGCAGGATCAGGCTCCCGCCCCGTTCGGCCAGCGTCCTGGCGGCCAGCGCCAGCGTCCGGATCGAGACAGAATCGGCGAACCGCAATCCCGATAGGTCAATCGTCAGCTGCCGGGTATCCCCGGCCAGCTGCCCGGTGATCAGCGCGTCGAGCTGCTCGGCGCAGGTCAGGTCGGCCTCACCGGCCAGCACGATGACCGGACCGGAGACCCCGGACGCTACCGATGTTTCCAGCACGCGCTCAAGTCTCCTCCGCGTAGATGAGTGGGGATAACACACCCGCGAGCCGAAGGCGCCGCCGTCTGGACTGAGGAGCGAGGAACGAGCGACGAGGGAAGGCGGCGGGTCAAGAGGCGCCGTAGGCGAGCGGGGACAACACAGCACCGCTGGCCCTCGGCGAGGTGGCCGCCAGGCCGGGCCAACGGTGCTACGGCGGTCCGGGCCCGCGGGCCCGGGACGATCCTTGTTATTCGGCTGTTGCGGAGTTGCTCGCCACCGGGCGGAGCACCACGAAGGGACTCGCGGCCTTCGGTGCGCCCGTTCTAGTGCGCGGCCTCATACTCCGCGACGATGTTGGCCGGAATGCGGCCGCGCTCATTGACCTTGTATCCCCGCTGCTTCGCCCACGCCCGGATTTGCGCGCTGCGCTCACGGCCGGGACCGGTGCGGGCCCGGCGGCGCCGCGCCGGGGCGCTTGCTTTACGCGCGTGGTCCACATAGTGCGCCAGCTCTTTACGAAGCTTGCCTGCGTTGCCGGTACTGAGGTCGATCTCATACGAGGCGCCATCGAGTCCAAACGCTACGGTCTCTGTCGCCTCGCTTCCATCGAGATCGTCCACAAGAAGCACTTGCACCTTCTGTGCCATCGAATCGGCCCTTCTGACGGAGCAACCTATTATCGGATGTTAAACATATCCCAATCCCTTGTCTTTGTAAATTCGGTGACGACAGATTCGCGAATTAGGCCGGCGCTAGCATGCCCATCTCACAAGGGCCTCGGAGGTCGGTTACTCTCCGTAATCGGGCATTGGTTGCAACGTTAACGTGACATGCGGAGAAGACCGGGCGAGATGCGCCATGGTGAACCGTTCCCCCGTTCCGGCGGTCTCTTACTTCTCCCGGTTCGGGATATAGATGGCCGTTCCGTGAAATATCAAGACTGCCGGTCGCGGGACCGGCGCTGGTCGCGGCCGGTACCGTCGCGGCGGCCGCGCATCTCCCGGCGCAGGAACAGAACCAGGCCGATGATGAACGCCACACAAACTACCAGCGGCGGAGTCAGCGCTGCGAGGTCTTGCCACATACCGTCGTCCTTCCGCCGTCCCACTCCCGCTGGACTCGTGTCGTCTCCTGTGCCACGCCGGTACTCATTTCTCCGCTCCGTAAGAGGCGCAACAGCATGCGGGTGTTGCCCAACGTGTTGGGCTTTACCCGCTCCAGGTCGAGAAACTCCGCCACGCCCTCGTCATAGGAACGCAAAAGCTCCGAGTACACCTGTGCGGCCACGGGAGTACCGCTGATGGGCTGGAATCCGTGCCGGGCGAAGAAGTCAACCGCGAAAGTAAGGCAGAACACCCTGCGCACGCCGAGGACCCGGGCCCGGGCCAGCAACTCCCCCACGATCGCGTGGCCGATACCGAGCCCTTGACGGTCCGGCACAACGGCCACCGTCCGGATCTCGGCGAGATCCTCCCACATCACGTGCAATGCGCCACAGCCGGCCAGCGAAGCGTCATCATCGAGTTCTGCCACGCAGAACTCCTGGACGTCTTCATAGAGGGTCACTGTGGCTTTACTCAGCAAACGTCCAGACTCGACATTGGAGTCAAGGAGCTTGCGGATGATAGGCACGTCGCGAGTGCGCGCGGGCCTGATCGTGTATGCCATGGCGCCGTCCACGATAGCCGGTGGCCCAGCGGACCGGTCCGGGCAGACCTTACAGTTTGCTTGAGTCGGTTGAGCCGGTGACCTCGTATCCAATATCGTGCTGCGCTGTGCGCAGACTGAGCGGAGCGGCGATGCTGGCCGCCGCCACGACCGCGCTCGCGCTGTTGGTCCCGGCCGCGGGCAGCATGGCGCAGACCACCGCGCCCAAGCCCACCCTGACCGACCTGGTCGCTCAGGCCAAGCAGCTGGAGTTCCAGATCAACGCGCTGAGCGAGCAGTACGACGGGCTGCGCCTCCAGCTCATCCGGGCCCAGGCCAACGCCAAGATCGCGCAAGCGGCCGCGGCCCGGGACGCGACCGCGCTGGCCGGCGGCCAGGCGGCCATCGCCCAGCTGGCCGCGGAGAACTACATGAACGCCGGGCTCGACCCGACCCTGCAGGCGCTGACCGCGGGCGACCCGGCGCAGTTCCTCAGCCAGGCCTCCACCATCACCGAGCTCGACCAGGCCAGCGGGGACAAGGTCAGCACGCTGGCCACCATGGAAAACCAGGACCAGCGAGCCCGGCAGACCGCCGATCAGCAGATCGCCGCGGTGCAGGCGCTGCAGAACCAGATGAACGGCAAGCGCCAGGTCATCGAGGCCAAGATCGATAAGGTCAACAGCGCGGCCATGAAGCAGGCCATGACGATCTTCACGCAGACCGGCCAGTACCCGGACATCAGCATCCCGACCGCGAATACGGTCGGGGCCCAGGCCCTGGAGGCGGCGCTGTCCAAGCGCGGCGACCCCTACGTGTGGGGCGCCGCGGGCCCGGGCGAATTCGACTGCTCGGGGCTGGTGGTGTGGGCTTTCGCCCAGGAAGGCATCTCGCTGCCGCATTACACCGGGGACCTGTGGAACTCCGGCGTGCATATCCCGCGGGCCGACCTAGAACCCGGCGATCTGGTCTTCTTCTTCCCCGACATTTCCCACGTCGGCATTTACCTGGGGGACGGGCTGATGGTTGACGCACCGGACTTCGGTGAGGTGGTCCGCGTGGAGCCGGTGTACTGGAGCGCGTACGTGGGTGCGGTCCGGATCGGCTAGCCGGTCATCTCCTCGGTGTTTTTCTCGTACACCAGCCGCAGGCCGATCAGGGTGAGCCAGGGCTCGTAGTAATCGATGACGCTGACCTCCCCCAAGACCAGCGGCGCGAGCCCCCCAGTGGCGATCGTGGTCACCGCTGAGGGGTCTTCGGGTGAAAGCTCGCGCGCCATCCGGGTGGCAATTCCCTCCACCTGCGCGGCGAAGCCGTAGATGATGCCCGACTGCAGGGACTCCACGGTGTTCTTGCCCACCACCCGGGGCGGGCGGGTCAATTCGACCTTCAGCAACTGGGCGGCGCGGCGGGACAAGGCGTCCACGGATATCTCGATTCCCGGCGCCAGCGCGCCGCCGACGAACTCACCGCGCGCGCTCACCGCGTCGAAGTTGGTGGACGTGCCGAAGTCCACCACGATCGCCGGGCCGCCGTAAAGGTGTACCGCCGCGAGCGAGTTCATGATGCGGTCGCTGCCCACTTCCTTGGGGTTGTCGGTCCGCACCGGGACGCCGGTTTTCACCCCGGGCTCGACGATGACGGTGTTCAGGTCCCCGTAATAGCGCCGGCACATCTCACGCATCTCGTGCAGCACCGACGGGACCGTCGAACACAGCGAAATGCCGTGGATTTCCGTTTCGCTAAAGGCGTCGCTGCGGCCCAGCAGGCCGTGCAGCATCACGGCCAGTTCGTCCGCGGTCCGGTCCGGCACGGTGGCTATCCGCCAGTGGTCAATGACCTGGTCGCCGTCGAATACCCCGAGCACCGTATTGGTGTTCCCGATGTCAATGGTCAGCAGCACCGCGGAAATTCCTTTCCGTCGTCTGGCCGCCGGTCAGCACGACCGGCACGTTATCGATGAGCCGGGTCCCGCCGGCGGTGACCGCGGCCACGATCAGCGCGCGCCCTTTGGTGGCCGGGCCGAAGGTCCGCGGATCGACCACGGCAACGTAGTCGACGGCCAGCGCGGGCTGGGCCTTGAGGACCTCTTCGGCGGCGGCTCTGGCGGCTTCGGCGGCTTCGGGGCCGCTGGCGGCTTCGGGGCCCCGGGCGCCTGCGGGGCCGCTGGCGGCTGCGGCCTGGCCCGCGCGGAGGGCGCGGGGCAGGGTGAGCGCGAGTTCGCGGTCGGCCGGGGACAGGTACCGGTTCCGGCTCGAGGTGGCCAGCCCGTCGGGATCGCGCACCGTCGGCACCGACTCGATGGCGATGCCCAGGTCGGTGTCGGCGACCAGCCGGCGGACCAGCGCAAGCTGCTGCGCGTCCTTCTCGCCGAACACCGCCACGTCCGGGCGGACCAGGTGGAACAGCTTGAGCACCACGGTCAGCACCCCGCCGAAGAAGCCGGGCCGGAACTCGCCCTCGAATACCTGGCCCGCCGGGCCCGGGTCCACCGTCACCTGCGGCGCGCCGCCGCCCGGGTACATCTGCGCGGCCGAAGGAGCGAACACCGCCCGCACGCCCTCTTGCGCGCACATGGCCAGGTCGTCGTCCAGGGTCCGCGGGTAGCGGTCCAGGTCCTCGCCGGGCCGGAACTGCAGCGGGTTGACGAAGATCGACACCACCACGCTGCCGGCCGGTCCGGCTACGGCTTTAGCCGACCGGAGCAGTTCCCGGTGCCCGGCGTGCAGCGCGCCCATGGTCGGGACCAGGACCACCGGGGCGGGCAGGGTGGCACGCACGGCGGCCAGTTCGGCCTTGGTGTGCAGCGTTGGCACGGGAGAGCTCACGGGCGTCCGCCGAGCACGCCGAGCAGGCGTTCGGCGTCGGCCGGCTTGAGCAGGCCGGTGGCCAGCGCGCGGTCGGCGGTCAGCCGGGCCATGGCCAGGTAGGCGGCGACCGCGGCGGGCGAGGCCGACGGCTCGGCGTCCAGCGCGGCCACGTGCGCGGCCACGGTGTCCGCGTCGCCACGGGCCACCGGGCCGGTCAGGCCCGCGTCCCCGAACCGCAGCGCGTTGTCCAGGGCCGCGGACAGCAGCGGCCCGAGCAGGCGGGCCGGCTCGGCCACCCCGGCCGCCCGGAGCAGGTCCTCGGCCTGGGCCACCAGCGTGATCAGGTGGTTGGCCGCGCCCGCGAGGGCGGCGTGGTACAGGTCCCGGTGCTCCTCGGCGATGAATACCGGCTCGCCGCCCATCTCGATGACCAGCGCCTCGGCCGCGGGCCGGAGCACCTCGGGCGCGGTGACCCCGAAACAGGTGCCGGCCAGCCGGTCCACGTCATCGGGCAGGCCGGTGAACGTCATCACCGGGTGCAGCGCGAGCGGCAGCGCGCCCCGGCGGGCAGCGGGCTCGAGCACGGCCAGGCCGTGGCGGCCGCTGGCGTGGACGAGCATGCGGCCCGGCAACGGGGCTTCGGTGGCGGCCAGCCCTTCGATCAGGGCGGGCAGCGCGTCGTCGGGCACGGTGAGCAGGGCCAGGTCGGCTTGCTGGAGGACCTGGCGAGGATCGGTGATGACCGCGCCGGGAAAGGTGATGCGGGCCCGGTGGAGGGACGCTTCGGATACCGCGGCGACGGCTACCACCTCGTGCCCGGCGCGGACCAGGGCGGCGCCGAGCGCGGTACCGGCCCGCCCGACGCCGATGACACCGACGGCCAGGCGGGCCGGGTGAGGCGCGGGCTGGGCTGGCGCGGCCGCCGGGCGCGGGCCGGAGTGAGGCCCGGAACGGGCGGGGGCGGGACCGGGGCGAGCGGGGTCGCCGCGGCGCGGCCCGGAATGGGCGGCGGCGGGGCCGGGGCGGGTGGGGAAGTCTGGGCTCATCTCTCGTTCCAGTCCTCAGGGGTACCGGACGTGCTGCGGTGACCAGGATAGCCAAGGGAAGAGCGTCGTCGGCGATGGCCGAAAAGGGGCGGGGGCCATCATTGCGGGTCGTTACCCTCACTGGGGCATGGGTTTTGGCCCACGATCATGGGAGTGGCAAGCGCGTGGGGCGGCCGGGAATAGTGGGGTGGGGTGGGTGAGGCCGATGGGGGCTAGCGGGGGCGGTGGGGGCTAACGGGGGCGTGGGGCTAGCGGGCCGGCGGGGAGGCGTCGGCCGGGCAGGCGGAAGCAGTGGTGCTTAGGGAGCTCAGGGCGATGCCGCAAGGGGTGGCTGGGGCCGAGGCGGTTTGCGTGGTGCGGGATGGCTTGTCGCCTGACGCGGTCATGGCGGTTCTGGGCGGGGCGGGCGGGGTGTGGCTGGAGAGGAAGCTGAACGGGGAGGACTGGGCGATGGCTGGCGCGCCCATCATGGCGAGCGCAGAGGCCGAGGCGGCGAACGCTCCGGCGGCGCGGGTGCCTAGCTTCACGTATGCTCCCCGGTTGATGATCCGGGGGCTCACAGTAGCTGGTCTAGTGCTTCGAGTCACGGACTTCGGCGATAGGCGCCGCGCGGGTGGCGGCCAGGGCGGCGGGCAGGAGGGCGGCGCTCAGGGCGAAAGCGACGGGATAGCCGGTGTGGACGGCCAGCAGGCCGAAGCCGGCCGCGCCGACGCCCATACCGCCGTCGTAGGCCAGGTTCCACAGGGCGCTGACCGCGCTGTAGCCGGACGCGGGCACCCGGTCGTACATCAGGGTCAGGCTCGCGTTCTGGGCGACGCCGAAACCGGCGCCGAACACCGCGGCTCCGGTGATGACCAGGGCCGGGACGGCGGTCAGGCTCAGGGTGGCCATTCCGGCGGCGGCGATCAGGACTCCCGGGGCCAGCAGCACGGCCGGACCGCGCCGGTCGCCGTAGCGGCCGGCCAGCCAGCGGCCGCCGATGGCGGTGGCGGGCTGGACCAGCAGGGCCAGCGCGGCGACGTCGGCCGCGGTACGGGAGGTGGCCAGCGGCAGGAAGGTAACCACGATGCCGACCGCCATGGTGACCGCCGAGAAGCGCAGCGCGGGCCGGGTCAGGGCCGGGGTGCGCAGAGCGGCCCAGATCCCGGCGGAGCGGTCCGCCACCGGCCCGGACCCCGGCAGCCACGGCACCGAGGCCAGCCCGGCCAGTGCGGCCAGGGCGCCGGCCAGGAACACCGGCCGGTAGCCGACGTGCGCGGCCAGCCAGACGCCCAGCGGCAGGCAGGCCACCGACGGCACGCCGCTGACCACGCCGACCAGGGCCAGGCCTTCGCCGCGGCGCCGCGGCGGGATGAGCGAGACGGTCAGCGCGCCGCCCGCCACGCAGGTAATGGCGAAGCCGACGCCGCGCACGACGCAGACGGCCATGATGACCGCCAGGTTGGCGCCGATGGACGGGGCGGCCAGCAGCAGCGCGGGGGCGCCGAGCGCGCCCAGGCCCGCCCCCAGGGCCCAGCGGTAGCCGTACCGGGCCATCAGGGCGGGGGCGACCAGGTAAGCGGCCACGCTGGACAGGGTCAGCGCGGTGGTGGTCAGGCCCGCGGTTCCGCCGCTGGCCCCGGCCGCCCGGGCGTATTCGGGGACGGCCGACAGCAGCAGGTAGAAGCTGGCCGCGGCGCCCACCGTGGAGACGAACCGGACCAGCAGCGGCCGGGTGACCAGGCGCGGCCGGGGATCGACGGCAGACTCAGCGGGGCGGGTGGCGGTCTGCTGGGTCGGGGCCATATCAGCCACCCTAGGCGGGAAGCGGGCTACCGATAAGCTCCAATCCCATGGCCGTTCATTGGTCCGGTTTGAGTCCTGAGCTGCTGATCGCCCTGGACCGGGGGCGCGGCGCCGAGCCGTTGCGGTCGCAGCTGGAGAACCGGCTGCGTGAGGCGATCCGGTCCGGCCGCCTGCGCCCGGGCGAGCGGCTGCCGTCGTCGCGCGAGCTAGCCCGGGCGCTGGGCACGTCCCGCGGCCTGGTCCAGGAGTGCTACGCCCAGCTGCAGGCCGAGGGGTACCTGAGTTCCCGGATCGGCTCCGCGACCACGGTGGCCAATGTTACGAGTGAGACGGCAGGCGGGGGCGCGAGAGGGGCAGGAGGGGCGGGAGGGGCCGGAGGGGCGGGCGGCGCGGGAGGGGCGGCCGGCGGCGCGAGAGGGCGGCCGGCGGCGCGGCGGGACGCGCCGCTGGGGGCCCGGGAGGAGCGGGTAGGGGCTCGGCTGGCGGGGCGGTCCGGGGGGCGGGGGGTGATGCGCTGGCGGGGGCGCGGGAGAGGGTGCTGGCGGACTTTCGGTCGGGGGTGCCGGATCTGGGGAGCTTTCCGCGGGGGGACTGGATGTGGGCGCAGCGGGAGGCGTGCCGGACGGCGCCGAACGAGGCGCTGGACTACGGGGATCCGCGCGGCAGCGCGGTGCTGCGCGAGGTGCTGGCCGCCTACCTGCGGCGGGTGCGGGCGGCGGCGGCCGATCCGGAGCACGTGGTCGTCTGCACCGGGTTCGCGCAGGGGCTGGGGCTGGCGCTGCGGGTACTGCGGCGGGGCGGAACCCGGCGGGTGGCCATCGAGGACCCCGGGTACGACGACGCGGCGGAGGTAGCGGCGTGGGCGGACGTGGAAGTCATCCGGGTGCCGGTGGACGCCGACGGGATCGACGTGGCGCGGCTGGCGGCCAGCGGGGCGCACGCGGTCATCTTGTCCCCCGCGCACCAGTGGCCGACCGGGGTGGTGCTGGCCGCGTCCCGGCGGCACGCGCTGGCCGCGTGGGCGGCCGACACGGACGCGATCATCATCGAGGACGACTACGACGCCGAGTTCCGCTACGACCGCGAGCCGGTCGGCGCGCTGCAGGGGCTGGCCCCGGACCGGGTCATCGCGCTGGGCACGGTGAGCAAGTCGCTGGCGCCCGCGCTGCGGCTGGGCTGGCTGGTCTGCCCGCCGGCGCTGGCCGAGACGATCGCCGCGGAGAAGGAATTCGGCGACCGGGGCTCGCCCACGCTGGACCAGCTGGCCCTGGCCAAGCTGATCGAGTCGGGGCGCTTCGACCGGCACCTGCGCCGGGCCCGCGGCATGTACGCCGCGCGCCGCCAGACGCTGGTGGCCGCGCTGGCCGAGCACGCGCCGCAGGTCACGCTGACCGGGCTGGCGGCCGGCTTTCACGCCGTGGCGCACCTGCCCGCCCCAGCGATCGAGGAGTCCGTGGTGGCACGAGCCCGGGCCCGTTCGGTAGGACTCTACGGAATGAGCACCTACCGGTCCTCCGGTGCGGGCCGGCCGTGCAGTTGGTGCTCGGCTTCGGCAACCTCAGCGAGCGGGCCATCGCGGCCGGCATCGCCGCGGTCGGCGACCTGCTCCAGGGCGGCTGAGGCTCAGGGCAGGCGCGCGCCCCGGTCGTCGCTGCGGGCCCGGTCCGGGGCGTCCGGGACCCGGCAGCAGTACTCCAGGTACAGCGCGGCGCAGACCAGCACCACGGCGGCGGCCAGGGTGATCGCCGCGGTCACCGCGTCCTGGCGGGGCACCGGCGCGGTCAGCTGGCCGCTCAGGTAGACCACGAACCCGGCGGCCAGGCCGGCGATGGCCGCGCCCGCCAGCGCGCTGGCCTTGGCCAGGGCGACCATCCGGGACACGAACAGCGGCGCGGCGGGCTTGAGGCCGCGCTTCCCGGCGATCCGGACCTTCAGGTCATGGCCGGTCCAGGCCTCGGCCACGGCGGCGACCAGCAGCGCGGGGACGCCGGTCCAGGGCAGCGGGGGCAGCTTGGCGTAGGCCGGGTGCAGCAGCAGCCAGGTGGCCAGCGCGCAGACCACGGCCACGATGGCCAGGGTGGAGGTGCGGGTCGGCTTCATGGCCGCAGCACCGCGCCGGGGACCGGCCGGACGCCGGCTCGGTCCAGGCCGGCCGCCAGGGCGGCGATGGGGCCGTGACCGGGGAGTTCGGCCGTGGGATCAAGGTCAGACCAGGGTCGCAGAACGAACATGCGCTCGTGCGCCCGGGGATGCGGCAAGGTCAGCTCGGGGTCGTCGCTGACCTGGCCTGCGTAGCTGATGATGTCCACGTCCAGGGTCCGCGGGCCGAACCGCTCGTCCCGGACCCGGCCGAACCCGGCCTCGATGCCGTGGATCGCGGTGAGCAGGGCGCGGGGCGCCAGACCGGTCTGGATCAGCAGGACCGCGTTCAGGTAATCCGGCTGCGGCGGGCCGCCCACCGGGGCCGTTTCGTAGACCGGGGAAGCCGCTAGCACGTCAGTGTCCGGGAGCCGGGAAATGGCTTGCACACATCCCTGAAGGGTACCCAGCCGGTCCCCCAGGTTGGCCCCCACGGACAGCACCGCGCGCGGGCGCGCGGTCATCGCGCGTCGCGCCAGGCGGCCGCCACCCGGACCGCGTCGGCGTTGCCGGGCACCTGGTGCACCCGGACGCACCAGGCGCCCGCGGCGCCGGCCAGCGCGGAGATGGCCACCGTGGCCTGGTCGCAGTCGTCGAACGGGCGCGGGGTGCCGTCCGGGCAGGCCAGCAGCAGGCCCAGGAAGCGCTTGCGGGACGCGCCGACCAGGACCGGGAACGTGCGTCCGCGGAGCCCGGCCGACCTCGGCCAGGCGGGTCAGGATCGGCCAGTTGTGCTCGGGGCGTTTCCCGAAGCCCAGCCCGGGGTCGATCACGAGGTGACCCGGGTCGACCCCCGCGGCCACCACGTCGTCGATCCGGCGGGCGAGTTCGTCGCGGACTTCGGTCACCACGTCGGCGTAGACGGCGCGGGTGTACATGTCGCGGCTGTGGCCGCGCCAGTGCACGACCACGTAGTTCGCCCCGGCCGCGGCGACCAGGCGCGGCATGTCCGGGTCGGCCAGGCCGCCGCTCACGTCGTTGACCAGGTGGACCCCGGCGTTCAGGGCGAACTCGGCCACCGCGGCGCGCATGGTGTCGATGGAGACCGCGATCCCGGCCCGGACCAGTTCGGTGACCACCGGCGCGACGCGGCGCAGTTCCTCCTCCGGCGGCACGCGCTGGGCGCCGGGCCGGGTGGACTCACCGCCCACGTCCACGATGTCCGCGCCCTGGGCGACCAGGTCCAGGCCGTGCTTGATGGCCGCGTCCGCGCCGAACCACCGGCCGCCGTCGGAGAAGGAGTCGGGCGTCACGTTCACCACGCCCATGACCAGGGTGCGGTCGGCGACGGGCAGGCCCGGCAACGTAGTCAACGCCGCGTGGTCAATGCTGCGATACCGGCACCCGGCGCGGGCGCAGCCGGGCCAGGCCGAGCTTGCGGGCGAACCGGCGCAGCTCCAGCCGCGGCCAGACCAGGAACGCCTCGGCCTCCAGGGCGGCCACCGCGATCCGCGGCGCGTCCCTGGTGCTCGGGAACACGAAGAACCGCGGCTGCCAGACCGGGCCGAACTTCGCGTTGAACTTGTACAGCGACTCGATCTGGAACCACTTGGACAAGAAGATCAGCAGCGAGCGCCAGGCCTTCAGCACCGGGCCGGCGCCGATCCGCTCGCCACGCTCCAGGGCGGCCCGGAACACCGCGAAGTTCAGCGAGATCCGCTTCACCCCCAGGCCCGGGGCGGCCTTGATCGTCTCGGTGATGAGGAAGTCGTTCAGGCCGGGCTGGGCGGCCTTGTCGCGGCGCATGAGGTCCAGGGACAGGCCGTCGGTGCCCCACGGGACCAGTTGCAGGACCGCGCGGACCACGCCGTTCTCGGTGGCCGTGGCCAGCACGCAGTCCTCGTCGCCGGGGGCGCCGATCCGGCCCAGGGCCATCGAGAAGCCGCGCTCGGTCCCGCCGCCGCGCCAGGAGTCGGCGGTCCGCACGATGGCGTCGATCTCGCGCTGCGGGATGTCGGCGATCCGCCGGACCTCGGCGGTGTAGCCGTTCTTGGCCACCCGGTTGACCATCTGCCGGACGTTGCGCATCGAGCGGCCGGCCAGGCTGAAGTCGGCCACGTTGACCACGGCCTCGTCGCCCAGTTCCAGGGCGGTCAGGTTGCCCTCGCGGCACCACACCTCGGCGCCCAGCTCGCTGCAGCCCATCACGGCCGGAGCCCAGGCGTGCCGGGCCGCCTCGTCCAGGAACGGGCCGATCGCCCCGGGCCAGGCCTCCGGGTCGCCGATCGGGTCGCCGCTGGCCAGCATCACGCCGGACACCACCCGGTAGCAGACGCACGCTTTGCCGGTGGGTGACCAGATCACGCTCT
The DNA here is from genome assembly GCA_963787645.1 of uncultured Actinomycetes bacterium. Lineage (GTDB taxonomy): Bacteria > Actinomycetota > Actinomycetes > Streptosporangiales > Streptosporangiaceae > Palsa-504. Next base: position 281,822 of record CAWBDS010000003.1, read on the forward strand.
TGTCGTCGCGCAACGCGAAGTAGCCCAGCGAGTCCCGGTCGCCGTGCTTGGCCAGCAGTTCCCGGACCCGCCCCGCGTCGGCGCGGCCCAGCCGGGCCCGCGGCTCGGCCGGGCGCAGGAACAGGTACACGGTGACGACCAGGGTGAAGATGCCCAGCGCGAGGGACACGATGCCGAACAGGTCGCCGCGCGCCTCGGGCACCCACTGGACCGGGCCGGACACCCCGATCAGGCCGTACAGGGCCTCCTGGACCCGCTGGGTCAGCGAGTAGTTGGTGACCAGGTGCTTGGCCAGCAGGATGTAGGTGCAGCCGATAACCACGTCGGCCACGATCAGGCAGGCGAACACCCACAGCGCCCGCCACCGGGTGCGCGGGTCGCCCTCGGCGTAGAACTCCTTGCGGAAGTACAGCAGTGCGATCAGCAGCAGCGTCAGGGCGACCGTGGTGGCGATCCGATGCGTGTTGGTCAGGTGGATGCCTAGGTCGAAGGCGAGCAGCGCGGCGCCCGCCTGCCAGGCCCGGCGCTTGCGGCGGCGCAGGGCGTGGGCCAGCATCAGCAGCATCAGCCCGATGATCACGTCCGCGCTGCGGGCCACCGTGGTCAGCGTGCCGGGCACCAGGTAGTCGACCTTGTGCAGCCGGTGGACCAGGTCGGGCCGGAAGATGGCCAGGATGTCGGTCAGGCCGATGAGCCAGGTCAGCAGCGCGATGCTGCCCGGCACCCAGGCACGCTGATGCCTGCGGTCAACGGGGTTGCCGTGATCCGGCTGCTCCTTGCCCCCCGGGGCCGCGGTTGCGTGTCCAGCTTCATCGCTGTCGCTCATCTCGGCAGCTCTCTTGTCAGGCCCTAGATCACGGTGCGTCAACGTAGTCATCGCGTCGCCTCGCGTGCTGCTTTCACGGTACCTCCCAAGCCTAGGCAACGGTCACGCTGCACGGGACGGACTTAGTACGGCCTTAGGCGCTTTAAGGGTCACCGGCGGCCCGAGGGGATCGGCCGGGTGCTCAAGGGGAAGCACCGGGGGTTGCTTACCCCTTAGACGACGCAGCCAGCGTTTCAGTTCAGTGTTAACTGGTCTGGGTTGAGGGCACGTTAATTTCGTCTTCAGCGGTGGCCCAGGATCAGGCTCATGGCCTCGGCCCGGGTCACCGGGTCCCGGAACGCGCCGCGCACGGCCGAGGTCACGGTCCGCGCGCCGGGCTTGCGCACGCCGCGCATGGTCATGCAGAGGTGTTCGGCCTCGATGACCACGACCACCCCGCGAGGTTCCAGCGTGCCGGTCAGCGCGTCCGCGATCTGGCAGGTCATCCGCTCCTGGACCTGGGGACGGCGGGCGTACACGTCCACCAGCCGGGCCAGTTTGGACAGCCCGGTGATCTGGCCCTTGACGTTCGGGATGTAGCCGATGTGGGCCACCCCGATGAACGGGACCAGGTGATGCTCGCAGGTGCCGTACACCTCGATGTCGCGGACGATGACCATCTCGTCGTGGCTCTCGTCGAACACCGTGGTCAGCACGTCCTCGGGACGCTGGCGCAGGCCCGCGAACTGCTCGGCGTAGGCCCGGGCGACCCGGGCCGGCGTGTCACGCAGGCCGTCGCGGTCCGGGTCCTCCCCGATGGCGAGCAGGATCTCCCGGACCGCGGCCTCGATGCGCGGCGCGTCGAACTCGCTGGCCGGCGCCCGTGGTTAACGTCCGAGTGGTTAACGTCCGAGTGGTTAACGTCCGAGTGGTTACCGTCCGGTGACGGCTTGCCCCGCGGCCCGGCCAGTGACGTGCTGGAGGTCATCCGTTATCGCTGGGTTCGTCGCCGTTGACGGTGCCGCCCGGGTTGTAGCCGAGCGCCTGGCCGTTGCCCTGACCGTTGCTGGGTCCGCTGCCGGGCAGCGACATGCCGGTACCGGTGGCGCCGTCGGCGGCGGCCAGCGCGAGCTCCTTGGGCGACAGGATGGGCGGGCGGTCGGACGGCAGGCGCTTGCCGTAGCCGGTGTAGGAGCCGCGGGTGGGCCGCTTGACCACCGGGGCGAAGATCTCCAGGACCTCCTTGCGGGACACGGTCTCCTTCTCCAGCAGCCGCATCACCAGGGCGTCGAGCACGTCGCGGTACTCGACCAGGACCTCCCACGCCTCGTCGTGCGCGGTCTCGATCAGGCGGTGGATCTCGTCGTCGATCGAGGAGGCGATCTCGTCGGAGTAGTCCCGGCTGTGCGACATGTCCCGGCCCAGGAACGGCTCGCCGTCGCCGGAGCCGAACTTGCGCGCCCCGAGCCGCTCGCTCATGCCGTACTCGGTGATCATGCCGCGCGCGATCTGGGTGGCCTTCTCGATGTCGTTGGCGGCCCCGGTGGTCGGCTCGTGGAAGATGAGCTCCTCCGCGGTCCGGCCGCCCAGCAGCATGGCCAGCTGGTCGAGCATCTCGGCCCGGGAGACCAGGAACTTGTCCTCGGTGGGCAGCGCCGCGGTGTAGCCCAGCGCGCGGCCGCGCGGGATGATGGTCACCTTGTGCACCGGGTCGGCGTGCGGCATGGCGTGGCCAACCAGGGCGTGGCCGCCCTCGTGGTAGGCGATGACCTTGCGCTCCCGCTCCGACAGCAGCACGCTCTTGCGCTCCGGGCCGGCCATGACCCGGTCGATGGCCTCCTCGAGCGCGGCCATGGTGATCTGCTTGCCGTTGGCCCGCGCGGTCAGCAGCGCGCCCTCGTTGATCACGTTGGCCAGGTCGGCACCGGTGAAGCCGGGCGTCCGGCGGGCGATGATGTCCAGGTCGGTGTCCGGCGCGATGGGCTTGCCGCGGGCGTGCACCTTGAGGATGCCCTTGCGGCCGTTCAGGTCCGGCTGGGCGACCACGATCTGGCGGTCGAACCGGCCCGGGCGCAGCAGCGCCGGGTCCAGGATATCGGGCCGGTTGGTGGCCGCGATCACGATCACGCCGCCCTTGGTGTCGAACCCGTCCAGCTCGACCAGCATCTGGTTCAGGGTCTGCTCGCGCTCGTCGTGGCCGCCGCCCAGGCCCGCACCGCGGTGCCGGCCCACGGCGTCGATCTCGTCCACGAACACGATGGCCGGGGCGTTCGTCTTGGCCTGCTCGAACAGGTCACGGACCCGGGAGGCACCGACACCGACGAACATCTCGACGAAGTCCGAACCGGAAATCGAGTAGAACGGCACGCCGGCCTCGCCGGCCACGGCCCGGGCCAGCAGCGTCTTGCCGGTGCCGGGCGGGCCGTAGAGCAGCACGCCCTTGGGGATCTTGGCCCCGATGGCCTGGAACTTGGCCGGGTTCTGCAGGAACTCCTTGATCTCCTGGAGTTCCTCGATGGCCTCGTCGGCGCCCGCCACGTCGGCGAACGTGGTCTTGGGGGTGTCCTTGGTGATCAGCTTGGCGCGGGACTTGCCGAAGTTCATGACCCGCGAGCCGCCGCCCTGCATCTGGGACAGCATGAAGAAGAACAGCAGGAAGATGACCAGGTAGATGAACGCGGTGGGCAGCAGGTCCAAGATGGCGTTGCTCTTGGGGATGTTGACGTTGTAGCCGCCCGGCAGGTTGCCCTCGTTGGCCTGCTGCTGCAGCGCGTTGACCAGCTGCAGGCCCTGGTTCGAGACCCACGAGGACTCGAACTGGGTACCGCTCTCGGATCCGATCTGGACCGTCTTCTTGGTGGTGATCTGGATCGTCTGGTTCTTGTCGGTGACCAGCGCGCTCTTGACTTGGCCCTGATTGATGAGGCTGACGATCGAGGAGGTGTCCACCTGCTGGTAGGAACTCCCCGAATTGGCGTAGTCGAGCACGAAAAGCAGAAGGAGCACCGCGACCGCGATCAACAGCAGTGGTGCCCGGAAAAAGCGCCTAAGCTCCATTGATGAGCGGCCCGTCGGCTCGGGGCCGTTCCCTCCTGACCAGCCTCACATTCCCGTCGACCGCCGGCGGGATGGCCATATTCCAGCCTCGCAACCCGTGTGCCTACGGTTTGCCAGGCGTCATTTTCGACGATACGCCGCCTAAGGCGCCGCATCTGGAGGGTGAACGCTTCTCTCAGCAGATTGTGTTCCCCTCTGTGTTGTTGCGGGGGCCAGCCTAGCTGCCCCCGTATACCGCCGGGGCCAGGGTGCCGATGAACGGCAGGTTGCGATAGCGCTGGGCGTAGTCCAGGCCGTAGCCGACCACGAACTCGTCCCCGATGTCGAAACCGGTGTAGGCCACGTCCACGTGCATCTGGGCTGAACCCGGCTTGCGCAGCATGGCGCACACGGCCAGCGAGGCCGGGTCGCGCGAGGCCAGATTGCCGGCCAGCCAGGACAGCGTCAGGCCGGAGTCCACGATGTCCTCCACGATCAGCACGTGCCGACCGGTGATGTCGGTATCCAGGTCCTTCAGGATCCGGACCACGCCGGAGGACTTGGTGCCCGAGCCGTAGGAGGAGATCGCCATCCAGTCCATCTGGACCGGCAGGTGCAGGGCCCGGGACAGGTCGGCCATGACCATGACCGCGCCCTTGAGCACGCCGACCAGCAGCAGGTCACGCCCGGCATAGTCGGCGTCGATCTGGGCCGCGAGCTCACCGACCCGCGCCTGCAGCTGGTCCGCGGTAATCAGGATCTCCTTGAGCGAGGATCCCATGTCCCGTTCGTCCAAATCAGTGTTCTCCGCCCGGTTCGGTGCTGGCTGCTTGCTGGCTGGTGAACCACACCTTGCCATCCCGGCGCCGGGCGCGCACGCCGCCCGGCAAGTCGACCCCGCGCTGGCCGTGCCAGCCGGTGACCAGGTCCGCGATCGCCTCGACGTGGCCCGCGGTCAGCGCGCCGGGCGGGCAGCCGGCCATGATCGCCGCGTCGCGCAGCACCCGGGTCCTGATCGCGCCGGGCAGTTCTTTCAGCAAGCTGGCGTCCAGGCCGGCCGGGTCCGAGCAGTTGCCGCGCAGCTGTCCGCTTTCCGCGAACGCGAGGTCATCGAGGCATTCGGCGTCGGCGCGCAGCTGGTTCGCGGTGCGGGCCAGCGCCTCGGCCACGCCGGGGCCGAGCGCTTCTTCCAGCACGGGCATCAGCCGGTGGCGGACCCGGGCCCGGGTGAAGCGGGAGTCCTGGTTGTGCGGGTCCTGCCAGGGCGGCAGGCCCAGGTCGGCGCAGGCCGCGGCGGTGGTGGCGCGGCGCAGGCCGAGCAGCGGCCGGCGGTAGCGCCCGCGACGGGCGGGCATCCCGGCCAGCGAGCGCGTCCCCGAGCCGCGGGCCAGCCCGAGCAGGACGGTCTCGGCCTGGTCGTCCAGGGTGTGCCCGAGCAGGATCGCGGTGGCGGCCTGCTGGTCGGCCGCCGCGTCGAGGGCCTGGTAGCGGGCGTGCCGGGCGGCGGCCTCGGGCCCCGTGCTCAGATCGGTCGCGACCGTCACGGTTACCGCGCAGGCCGGGTCGAGCCCCAGGTTGGCCAGGCGGGCCGCGAGGTCAGCGGCCCGGCCGGCCGAACCCGGCTGCAGGCCGTGGTCGACGGTCACCGCGCCGGCCCGCAGGCCGGCCCGGGGGGCCACGAAGGCCAGCGCCGCGGCCAGGGCCAGCGAGTCCGCGCCGCCGGAGCAGGCGGCCAGCACCAGCTGGCCTGGCTCCAGGTCGGACAGGCAGGTCCGCACCGCGGTGCGGACCTGCGCCACGGCCGGGCTAAGAATGGTGCGCGACCCGGTCCAGCCACAGCTCCGGGGTCGCGAACTCCGCCTTGGTCGGCAGGGTGTCCGGGGAGATCCAGACCTTGTTGAAGGTGGCCATGCCCGCCTGGTCCACGACCTCGCGCACGAACCGGGAACCCTCGGCGTACTGCTTCATCTTCAAGTCGATGCCGAGCATCTTGCGGATGGCCTGCTCGATCCGGCCCGACGAGCCGCGGCGGGAGTTGAACCGCTCCCTGATCTGCTCCACGGACGGCACTACCTGGGGGCCCACCGCGTCCATCACGTAGTCGCCGTGCCCCTCGACCAGGGTCATGACCGAGGTCAGCCGGTCCATGATCTCGCGCTGGGCCGGGGTGGCCACCGCCTCGATCAGGCTGCCGCCGTCCCCGCCGCGCACCGCGCCGGCCATGGCGTCCGCCGCGGCCCGGACCCGCTGCAGCATGGCCGCCGGGTCCAGCTCGGAGGCCAGCAGGAACTCGGTCATCTGGCTCTGCACGTAGTCGCGCAGCCACGGCACGGCGGTGAACTGGAGCCGGTGCGTCTCCTCGTGCAGGCATACCCAGCGCCGGAAGTCGTGCGGGTCGACGCCGAGTTCGCGCTCGATCAGGACGATGTTCGGGGCGACCAGCGTGAGCCGGCCCGGCTGCTGGCCGTCCACCGGGGAGGCCTCGGGCGGCAGGAACAGCTCGTACTGGCCGAGCACCCGCCCGGACAGGTAGGCCAGGAGCAGGCCGGCCTGGATCCCGGTCACCCGCGACCCCACCGAGCTGATCACCGCGGCCGGCCGGGACGGGGCGGTGGCCGACGCGCCCTGGGTCCGCTCTCGGAGCTGGTCTACCAGCGGCTCGAGGACGACGCGGAAGCCGTCCACATTGGCCCGGATCCAGCCGGGACGGTCCACCACGGCGACGCGGCCCAGCGCGCCGTTCCCGTTGACGCCCATTCCGGTGACCTCGGCGACCGGCTCCTGGACGGCGCCGGCCAGGTCGCGTAGCTCGGATACGGTGCGCCGGGCCTCGGCCAGGCTGACCTGGGGGCCGGGACGGGCCCATCGGGTACCGGTGGAAATGGCGAGATCCCAGTCGATCATCTGCGTGCTCACAGTCCAACGGTACGTGCTACGCGCAGTGCGCGTAACCGCGTTGCCCGTTGGCACCCGCAGGCGGCCAGGGCGGCGGCCGCCGCGTCGATGGCATCGGCCGCCTCGGCGAGCAATCCGGCGGACGGGACCTGGTCGGCCATGAAGGCGAAAACCAGCACCCCGCCGCTCTTGTCATAGACCAGTCCGGCCAGCGACGCCACCGTGCCCAGGTTGCCGGTCTTGGCCCGTACCGAGCCCAGGGCGGGGCCGCCGATCCCGCTGAACACGCTCTCCCCGGCCGACAGCGTGCCGGAGAAGCCGGCCACCGGCAGGCCGGCCAGCAGCGGCCGGTACCGCGGGCGGCCGGCGGCCAGTTCCAGGACCTTCACCAGCGTGGCCGGCGCGATCGCGTCCTGGGGTGACAGGCCGCTGCCGTCGACCAGATGGAGGCCGGATGGTGACGCCGAGCTTTTTCAGTTCCCCGATCTCGGCCTGGGCCGCGCCGCTGAACGAGGCGGGCTGGCCCGCGGCCACCGCGACCTGGCGGGCCAGGTTCTCGGCAATGACGTTGTTGCTCTCCTCGAGCATCTGGGCCACGATGGCCGCCAGCGGCGGCGAGGTCACGCTGGCCAGCGCGGTTCTCGCGGCCGCGCGCTGGGCCCGCGGGATACCGGTGACGTGCACGCCGTCCGCGGTGAGCAGCGCGGCGAAGGCGCTGACGGCCATGGCCGCCGGGTCGGTGGAGCGGGGCTGCAGGTTGTACGGGTCGTCGGAGTCCTCGGGCTGGCCGGACGCGGTCAGCCGGCCCTGGTCCACCTCCAGGGAGACGATCGGGGTGACGTCGCCCGCGCTGATGTAGGCCGCCGGCCAGCCGGGCGCCAGGCCCGGGCCGGTGTACAGCGAGGTGTCGTAGCCGAGCACCACGGACCGGCGGCCCTGAGCGATCAGCGCGTGCGCGGTGGCCTTGGCCAGGCCGGCCAGCGTGGCCGGCTGCGGGTAGGCGCCGGCCGGGAACGGGTGGACGGCCAGGGTCGGGTCGCCGCCGCCGACCAGGACGATGCTGTCCGGGGCCGGCCCGCGGACCACCGTGGTGGTGAACCGGGCATCGGCGCCGAGGACGGCCAGCGCGGCCAGGGCGGTGGCCAGCTTGGTGGTGGAGGCCGGGGTCATGGCCCGGGTGCCGTGCTCGCTGAGCAGCACCCGCCCGGTGAACGGGTCGGCCACCAGCGCCGATACCTGGGCCCCGAGGGCGGTGGCGGACAGCGGGCCGGCCAGGGCGCTCCGTAGTCCGGTGGTGGTCGGGAGCGGGCCGTTCCGGTTGGTCAGCACCGGGTCCCCGGCGGCCAGCGCGCCGGCCGCCACGGTGGGCACGCGCAGGGCGGCCAGCCGGGCCGGGAGCATCCGGGCCACGGCGATCCCGGCGGCCAGCGTGAACACGTTGATCATGGCCAGCGTCAGCAGTGCCGCTCTGCGGGTGCGGCGGGCCATGGCTAAACCACCTCGCGCGAGGATCGACTCGTACTACAGAGACAATGGAGTTAATCACCCGGATCGGGATGGAGTGAAACCGTGGACGTCGAGGTCACCATCGAAATCCCCAAGGGGCAGCGCAACAAATATGAGGTCGACCACGACAGCGGACGGATCAGGCTGGACCGGATGCTGTTCACCTCCACCAGGTACCCGTCCGACTACGGGTTCATCGAGGACACCCTGGGCGACGACGGCGACCCGCTCGACGCGCTGGTACTGCTCGAGGAGCCCACGTTCCCAGGCTGCCTGATCACCTGCCGGGTCATCGGGATGTTCCGGATGCGGGACGAGAAGGGCCTGGACGACAAGGTGCTGTGCGTACCCGCCACCGATCCGCGGTGGACGCACCTGCAGGACATCTGGGACGTGCCCGAGTTCGACCGGCTGGAAATCCAGCATTTCTTCGAGGTCTACAAGGAGCTGGAACCCGGCAAATCGGTTGAGGGCGCTGCGTGGGCGGACCGTTCGGCCGCCGAAGGGCAGGTGGACGAGAGCCGTCAGCGATTCGCCGAGACCGGCGGGCACTTACCTTCGTTACCCGGGCCAATCAGGCGGTTAATCCCATAAGACCAGGTATGGGCATGCGGTACCGTGGGCCGGGGTCGCCGCTGCGGGGGCCAGGACGGGGGTTCGGGGACTGTGCCACGCTATCGCAGGGTCGTGGTCAAGCTCAGCGGGGAGGCGCTGGCCGGTAACTCCAGCACCGGCGTCGATCCGGCCAGCCTGTCGCGGGTCGCGCAGGAGGTTCTGTCGGTCCGTGACCTTGGCGTCCAGGTGGCGGTGGTGGTCGGGGGCGGCAACTACTTCCGGGGCCGGATGGCCGACGGCTGGGGCATCAGCCGGGCCGAGGCGGACAACATCGGGATGCTGGGCACGATCATGAACGCGCTCATGCTGCGCGGCGCGCTCACCGCCCGCACCAACGTGGACATCCGGGTCATGACCGCGGTGCCGATCCACAGCGTGGCCGAGCCGTTCATCCGGCTGCGGGCCGTCCACCACCTGGAACGCGGCATGATCGTGCTGCTCGCGGGCGGCATCGGCCAGCCCTACGTCACCACCGACTACCCGGCGGTACAGCGCTCGCTGGAGCTCGACGCCGATGCCCTGCTGGTCGCCAAGCGCGGGGTCGACGGGGTCTACGACAGCGACCCGAACGTCAACCCCGACGCCGCCCGCTACACGCGGCTGACCTACGACGAGGCGCTCGCGGCGGGGGTGCGGATCATGGATACGAGCGCGTTCGTGCTGGCCAACGAGCAGAACCTGACCATGCACGTGTTCGACGTCGCGGCCGCGGGGGTCATGCGGCAGATCTGCGAGGGCGCCGAGCTCGGCACGCGGATCAGCGTCAAGCCCAGGTGACGCTCCTACCCGGGAACGCCGCCACAGCTGGGCGGGGTGAGCCGCCTGGAGCGCCCGGGTGGTGAGGCCAGGCCAGAGCCGAGCCCCGGGCGAGGTTACCGGGCCCATATCTGGGCAGTACGCACGTTCATGCACCCGAACACTGACCATCAGCTACTCCGCGAGCACGCCGTCGCGATCGCCGGGAGTACGGCGTGCTGGCGGGTCACGGTCCAGGCGGCCGGCTAATGCCCTGGCATGTCGGCCCGAGCCGGGACACCAAGCGGAACCAGCGCGGCCCCGGCACGGTCACCTGGGGAACCGTGGGCCGCCGGGGGAGGCAGGCTGAGGAGCGCCAGCTCCGCGGCCAGCGGGGCCGGGGCGGCTGGGGAACCCAGAACCGCCGTCTGAGCCGGGAGCGGCACCGCAGCGAACGCCAGGCGTCGCGCGCCGCGAAGCGGCGGAGCTCGTTGGTGACCGTGGTCACCGCGGCCCTGCTCTTCGGCGTGGTGCTGCTGGTCTCGCCGGCCTCGCGCGCGATCGGGGTACTGATCCTGTTCGGCGCCCTGGTCCTGTACGTGGTCACCCGGCGGCGCAAGCGGGCCTGACTCAGGCGGCGGGCCCCTCGCGATGGTCAGTAGTCCTGCCTAGACTCCGGCTCATGAGACTGTCCGAACGGGATCGCGAGCTGTTCCTGGCCGAGCCGCACATCGCGGCCTTGTCCGTGTCGGCCTGCCCGGGCCGCGGACCGCTGACCGTGCCGATCTGGTACCAGTACGTTCCCGGCGGGGAGGCATGGGTGCTGACCGAGGCCGGGTCACGCAAGGCCCGCCTCATCGAGGCGGCGGGCCGTTTCACCCTGATGGCGGAACGGACGCTTCCGACCGTCCGGTACGTGTCGGTGGAAGGCCCGGTCACGCGCACGGTTCCGGAGACCGACGAGCTGCTGCGGGAAATCACCGCGCGTTACCTGCCGCCGGAGAAGGTGGACGCCTACCTGGAGTTCGCCAAGGCGGACTTGGGCGAACAGGTGGCGATCTACCTGCGTCCGCAGCGATGGCTGTCGGCCGATCTCGGGCCGGGCGACAATCCGCCGGCGTAACGCCTGGTTGTCCCTGGTGTTGGCGATGCCCGCTTATTTAGCTTGACGGTTACGTAACGAGTTTGGTACACACGAGTCATGGAGGCAGGGCTGGTCGAGGTTCACCAGGAGGCGCAGCGGCGGGTCTACAGCCTTCGGCCCGAGCCACTCGCCGAGGCCGGTGAATGGCTAGACCGGTACCGGGCCCGGTGGGAGCACCGGCTGGACGCCCGGCACACCGAGATCGCCCGAGGCAAACGCGAACGAAGGAGCACGACATGACCGGCAACGCGGACGCGGGCAACCGCATCGTGGGCACCCTGAGCGTGGCGGACGGCAAGGGTGTCGTGCGCATGGAGGACCGGTTCAACACCGGTATCGACGACCTGTGGTCGGCGTTCACCGACCCCGCCCGGCTGGCCCGCTGGGTCGGCGATTTCGAGGGCGACCTGCGGCTGGGCGGTGAGTTCCGGGCCCGCTTCTTCGACGAATGGGAAGGCACCGGGCGGGTGGACGAGTGCGAGCCCCCGCGGCACCTGCGGGTCACGACCAGGCATCTGCGCCAGACCGATGAGCACGTCGTGGAGGCCACGCTGACCGCGGACGGCGACCACACCATCCTGGTCCTGGAAGAACGCGGCATGCCGGTGAACCTGCTCTCTGCCTACGGAGCCGGCATCCAGATCCACATCGAAAACCTGGCCGCCCACATCGACGGGCGGGAGCGCTGCGACGGCGAGGGGCGATGGAAGGAACTCCATCCCTCCTATGAGGTCCTGGCCGCTGAACTCGGCTGAGGCCCGGTTCAGGGCGGGCACGGCTGATAGTGACTGCCGGCCAGGATTGCGGTTGCGCTGGTTGACGTCAGCTGAGCCCAGCTCACATCCGGATGGTGGTTCCGGTAGCCGGCGACGATGTGGTAGCCGATGTCGAACCCGGTCCAGTGCGGCACGCCGGGCCCGCCGAACATCCACAGATCGTAGAGGCCGGTGTCAGCGAGCTGGGGTTTCGCCTTGGCCCACAGCGAGCATTCCTGGGTTCGCGTGATGGCCTGGGTCCAGGGATCTGGCGGCCCCGGGAAGGCGGCCTGGTCGAATGCGGTCGCGACGCCTTCGCTGATCAGCTGCGGGAGCAGGGCAGACCCGAAGCCCGGGCCGCCGAGGATCCGGACGCTGTGGTTGACCTCGTGAGCCAGGTCCCGCGGGAACCACAAGCCGAAGGTGCTGGCCAGCGAGGACTGCGCCGTCCGGCCCACCTGGATGTCGATAAGTCCCGATCCGGGGTTGGTGTACCCGTTGACCCCGGCCTGCGGAATGAGACCGGAGGGATTGGCGGTGTCAATCGTGATGGTCGTGGCCGGGCCGGCCAGCAGCGCGTTGATGCGGTCGAGGGCGCTGGCCGCCTGCCGCGACAGGTTGATATCCGCACTGCTGGCTAGCTGGCGGGCCGGGGCGCTGAGGACCACGGTGAAGCGTTGTTGCGCGGCGCTCTCGGTCACCGTGGGCGCGCTCGGGGTGGAGGTCGCCGATGGGTGGCTGGGCGGGCTCGCGGTGGCGGTGCACCCGGATACCGCGATGGCCAGAGCGAGGACGACGGCCCATGGCCAGGCCCGTCTTCGACCAACTGGACCGGTCATGCGTCAACGGTAGCCGCCTGGGCGCGCCGCGCAGCGGTGCGCCCTTGATTAGAGGCGCTGATATCGGCGAGACGTGGAGCTAGTATCTGACCGGATACGTTATCTCATCGGATACACTACACAGGTGACAGAGGCCGCAGAGCTACTGGAGCGCGTCCGGGTCAGTTCGGGCCTGACCCAGAAGGAACTGGCGCGTCGGGCTGGAACCTCGCGACCAACTCTGTCGGCATACGAGCACGGCCGGAAGTCACCGACGGTCGCCACCTTTGCCCGGCTCCTTTCCCGGGCCGGGTGGGAGCTAACAGCGCAGCCGCACGTATCGTTTACCCAGCAGATGCCTGGGCGCGGGAAGCCGATCTGGATCCCGGATCGGCTGCCGCGACTGGACGTAGCGCGCGCTCTGGCCGCAGTTGATCTGCCTGTGCACCTCAACTGGTCGGCGCCGGGTCGCGTATTCGATCTCAGGTCACGGACCGACCGGGCACGGGTTTACCAGATCGTGCTGCAGGAGGGAACGGCCGCCGACATCCTCGCTTACGTTGACGGTGCTCTGCTCGTTGACCTGTGGCAAGACATTGTCCTGCCACGAGGCGTCCGGTCGGCATGGGCGCGGCTGATCTCGTCTTCGATCGAGGCCGAGCCGTAAGGGCGGCGGGCGGCGGCGAGCCGGATCTACCGGCTTTCCAGCGGCCTATGCCGGCTCGAAGCATCACACCGGTGCCTGGTTTCTGCCTGCGACGATTCGCATAAGCAGGCCCGGGCGGGCTGCCCGCGGGCCGGACGCAACGACGTCGTTGCCGCAACGACGCGCACCGGACGACAGTGGTGCCACAACGACGTCGTTGGCGAAGCTAATCAGCCGTAGCGGTTGTGACCTGCGGGTAAACGTTGCCAGACGGGCCCACTAGTCCGGGACGAAGAGGCCGCCGCGCCCGGTCAACGTTGCCGAGCTGGGTTGCGCCGCACGCCTCGATAGTGTTGCTGGGGTGACGATCCAGATCAGCACAGCAACGATCGATGATCTCCGTGAGGTCGTCGCCTCGGTCGGTGCACTGTTCGCAACTGATGCCGGAACGCATAACGCAGCTGCCACCAATCTGCACTGGGCCTCCGAGAGCGGCATCGCCTACTACACGTCACTCCTCGCGGATAACGACAACCTGGTCTTGCTCGCGCGTGACGGTAACGAGGTAGCGGGCCATCTGGTCGGGCGCATCAGCGGCCCCGGCAGCGTCCATCCCATCCGGGTGGCCGACCTGGAAAGCGTCCACGTGTATCCAGCCCACCGCAACCGCGGCGTCGGCGACCAGCTCACGACGGCATTCCTCGCCTGGGCCGCCGAGCACGGCGCGCAGCGGGCCACGGTAACGGCCTATGCCGCCAACGACGGCGCCCGGCGCTTTTACGCTCGGCACGGCTTCGCCGTGCGGTCTGTCACTTTGGACCTCGACCTGCCGCGCCAGCCATCGGCCACCCGCTCTCCTGATTCCGGCTGACAGCAGCCGTCACCCTCAGGCGCGATCGTCAGCGTCTGGCTCGCCCACGGCGCCCGAGCGGCTCGCAAACGCTGAACGGCTGGCCGAGCGGCACCCTGGCTGCCCCAGGTGACGTTCGGGCCGCTTCTGACAAGTCAGGTCGGGGCTCGCAGAGGATTCCCTGACTTGCGGTTATGCTGGAGCGGGTGACGGGAACCGAACCCGCACTATCAGCTTGGGAATCGGACAGATCCGGCCCGATATCGCCCCTGACCAGGCGACTCGGGGTACCGGGAGTGGCCGCGATTGTCCGCTGGTTGCCCTGGCTAATTGCACGTTAATTGCACGGCGCCGCACAGTGCAGGGGATGGCCCGCGCCCGGTCCGGGCAGGCTCCCGCCTGGCCCTTGGTCTCTTTCACCTTCCGCCCTTTGCGGCCCCATCCGAATCTCACTAGGCGGCACTACCAGCTTGGGAATCGGACCGGCCGTGCCCGCTGGTATCGAAGCGCATGGCGCCCCAGAACCTGTCTCGGCTATCCGGGAAAACGACCTCGTCAAAGTGCAGCGTGATCGCGGGATCAGGCGGAAGCGCGAGCCTGTGGCGCAGTCGTGGACTCTCGGCCGGAGTCACATCGAGCCGATAGCCAACGATGATGCGGGTTTGCGGGTCTGCACGACGAAGATGTTCCAGTGACACCGGCACTTCGGGAAGCTCGGCGATCCTGAGCAGCTGGTCATCGGACGTGAGTTCGGCTATCTCGCGAAGGTCCTCGCGGAACTTCGGCGTCAGCCGGGTCGTGGTTTGATAGGCGCCACCGGTCCGCTGGAGTACGTCGCCAAGAACAACACCCGGTTCAGCTCGCATGTCCTGCTCGATGTCGGCGGGCCGGTATCTGCTAGGGCGCCACATGGTCGCAGCCTTGCGGACCTTCATCATCGGATGGTCGGGCCTAAGAATCTCGGCGTATGTCCTGAAGGTCGCCATCGGGCATCACCTGGACCATCTTCTCCCGGGAAGTAACAGACGCCGCGAGTGCGCAACCTGCACCTGCTGCATTCCCAGTCTGTCACGCACCTGGCGGCGATGGAACCTGGCCGATCTCAGATCAGGGCGACGCTCCCGCGGGCCATCCCCGCCGTGGCCAGGTGAGTTAGCGGCCGGGAGGGCTGGTCGCAATGCGACGACGGCGCCAGATGCGCGGTAAATGAGCGGATTGACCGGGTCTGCCTGCTGCATGTGCCGCCCGGCGTGCGCCGCGCGGGCCTCCCAAGGCCAAGCGGCGACGCTGACGCCGGGCGCGCCGCCGCGCAGCGGCGGCGCCTTGTTCCCGCTGGCTAATTGCACGTTAATTGCACGGAAGGCGGCAACGGCAGTGAGGGTGCAAGGCCCAGGCTCAGGGACCGTCGTCCTGACCTGGGCCTTCAGTGTGGAGCGGGTGACGGGAATCGAACCCGCACTATCAGCTTGGGAAGCTGACGTTCTACCATTGAACTACACCCGCGCGCACTGCCGGACGAGCCTGCGCTGTGTTCGCTCAGACATCGTACCGGAACCGGCCGGCGGCCAGGACGGCGCTTCCCGATCGTGACCTCAAGGCCGATGCGGCGAGGCGGCTGGGTCGATCGCTCCGGGTCTATCCGGACCAGGGTCGGGGCAACAAGAAAAGGCCGCCCAGCGCGGCGTCTTTGTCGTGGAGCTAGGCAAAGGTACCTGGGCGGCCCTGCCGCAAGACAGCTTGTTAAAGGCAGTCCAGGTCGAGCCGACCCGTTTTAGCCTCAGCTAGAAATGCCTGCCAGGTGCCAGACGGGTACTGCATGACAGGACCGTCCTGGTCTTTGGAGTCGCGCACGAGCACGTGACGGTGGGCGGCCGCTACCTCAACGCACGCGCCATTACCAGCGCTGCGTCTGGCGGTGCGCCAGTTGAGGTCGCGAAGCTCCAGGCCGATTGGAGACATCAGGCTCTCCTGGTTGTGTAATAGAAAGCTTCTAGCTATTGGAGTAAGCAGCGCGAAGACTTGTGATCAAATCGGATGAATCTTTTGGATTTAGGGCAATGGATTGCAATCGCTCAAAGATGTCATGGTATTTCTTGAGCTCGTCGGGGCGATCGAGGTAGGTGGACCCGATCAATCCTTCGACGAACACTACACCCGGGGCCGGATTTGGTAGCTCCAGGATCGTGAAGTTGCTCTCTACGGCCGGATGAAAGCCGGCTTCGTACGGGAGGATCTGCACGACGACGTTGGGCAGGGTCGCCGTCTGCAGGATCTTGGCCAGCTGAGCGGCCATGATCTGGCGGCCGCCCACCAGCCGATGCAGTGTCGCCTCGTCGAGGACTACGGCGAAACTGGGCGGATCGTTCCGGGTGAGGATGCGCTGCCGGGCGAGTTTCGCCTCGATCTGCAGCTCGATCTGCTCGGGCTCCAGCTTGGGCATGGCGCCTTCGTGGCTAGCGCGCGCGTAGTCCGCGGTGTGCAGGAGGCCGTTGACTACGGACGACTGGAAAGCGCGGATGGAGAGCGCTTCTTCCTCCAGTTCGGCGTACCTGGCATAGGCCAGGTCGTAGCGCTGCCAGCGGGCGGGCCGCTTGCCTTCTTTGGCCAGGGTCATCAGCCGGTCGCGTTCGGCCGGGTCGGTTATCCCGTAGAGGTCGCAGAGGTCGCGGACGTCGCGGGGGGTAGCACCTTGGCCGGTTTCCATCCGGCTTACCTTGCTCGGCGAACACAGGAGATGCTCGGCCACCTGTTCCACGGTCAGGCCCTGCTTGGCGCGGAGCGCGCGCAGTACGGCGCCCAGCTCGCGACGGCTGAGCGCGGGACTGTGCACTTCTGGCATCCGGGTCGCTTCCTTTCTCAGAAGTAACTCACGAATCAAGGCCAGAGGTTCCGATGGTAGGGACTGTGCAGATCATACATGCAGGATGCACAACAAAATGGCACTTGCCAGACGGCATTGCTAGATGCACTATGAAAGCAGATCGCAGGATGCATCCTCAAGCGACCCGCCGACAATGGGGTCGACGGTGACCCGATGGTTACCGGAAAAAGATCGCGTGCCAGTTCAACAGGGGCGCCGAGCGGACGACTTCGCCCGGCATAGGCACCCGGCACGCGAGGAGGGGAGGGCACCGCCATCTCTCTTAGCCCGCGAAGACCGCTCTCGCTTCCCAGGTGCGCATGCGCGCGGGCCGTGGCACGACATCCGCGGCCGGAACGAAAACGATCTGGGATCCCGCCAGTTACCCACTGCGCGATCACCCAGGAACGCCGACGGGCCGGTGCTGCAACACCGACCCGACGGAACACCACCCAAGCTCTGGACCGAGCTAGAAGGGCTAGCGATGTGATCAACATTAGCAACCACGCACGTAATGACAACCCTCCGCGACCCCGGCCGCCCACGGTGGCGCTGGTCAGGGAGCGTGCGCGCGGCGGTCCGGGCCGCCCCCGGATCCGGGACGCGCTTGCTCTCGCGGTGGCTGTGGCGCTGGACTGGATAGCCTTCTTCATCCGGCGGTGGGGGGATCGGCGGTTCGCGGCGAACGACGCCGAGGCCTGCTGGCGGGGCTGGCAGACCATCAAAGCGCGGGGCGGCCTTGGGCGGCGTTACCGTGACCTCCGGTTCGGCACGCTCACGGCGTGCGCGCAGTGCGCGGGAGCGGGGATCTGGGCCGACGCGCCGTGCGGGCCGTGCCTGGGGACCGGACGGATCACGCTCGGGGAGGCGAGCTAGCCATGGCCGCGGGACGGCCGCGGCGGCCGAACGACCCGAGCGTCATGGCCAGTGTGGAGACCGCGCTGAGCAGCGTGCCACGGCCGGGCCTGCTCGGTGTGGCCTGGAACTGGCGCTACGAGCTCGGGCTGTCCGCCGGGCTGGCCGTGGTGGGGCTGGCCAGCGGTTACGCGCTGGGTGCGGCATGGCTGATCGCGATCGCGGCGGCCGGACTGATCCTGCTGGCGGCCGGGCTGATCTGGCCGCCGTCGCGGCAGCGGCTGATCGCGCGGGCCTGGTGCATGATCACCCCGCACCGGGTCCGGACCGGCTGCCGGCACGGCTGGGTGCAGACCCGCGACGGCAAGCTGCCGATCGTCTTGTTCACCACGCCGGCCGCCTTCGGCGAGCGAGTCACGCTGTGGTGCCGGGCCGGCATCACCCACGGCGACCTGGAAGGGGCCCGGGACATCCTGCGCGCCGCATGCTGGGCCGCCGATGTCCGCGTGGTGGCCAGCACGCGCTACGCGCACGTGGTGGTGCTGGAGGTCATCCGGCGGCTACCGGCCGGACCACCCGACCAGGGCACCACGGGCTGGCCGTTCCCGCACCGCGGCGAGGCGGACGACGTCGACCCCGAGGAGCCCGCCTTGTTTGGCGGAGCGGGGTACCACCGGCCGTTCGGATAAGTCTGAAGTCCCTGGCCCCGGCTCGGGCCGAGCGGTGGAGCGGGCCAGGAGTTGTGCGACGTCGATGACCTCGAGGGTGTCCTTGGCCTCACCGGAGGCCTGCTTAGCGGCCACGGCGTCGCCCAGCATGACCAGGCAGTACGGGCACGCGGTCGAGATGGTGTCCGGGTTCAGGGCCAGGGCCTCGTCGATCCGCTCGGTGTTGATCCGCTTGCCGATCCGTTCCTCCATCCACATCCGGGCGCCGCCCGCGCCGCAGCAGAAACCGCGGTTCTTGCACCGGTGCATCTCCTCGGCCTGCACGCCGGGGACGGCTTCGAGGATCTGGCGGGGCGGGGTGAACACCTTGTTGTGCCGGCCCAGGAAGCACGGGTCGTGATAGGTCAGCTTCTCGTCGATCCGGGTGGCCGGGGTGAGCTTGCCCTGCTCGACCAGGCGGGCCAGCAGCTGGGTGTGGTGGATGACCTCGTAGTTGCCGCCGAGCTGGGGATACTCGTTGGCGATGGTGTTGAAGCAGTGCGGACAGGACGCGACGATCGTCTTGGGGGCCGCTTCATTCAGGGTCTCGATGTTCTGCTGGGCCAGCATGGAGTACACGAACTCGTTGCCGATGCGGCGCGCCGGGTCGCCGGTGCAGGTTTCGGCGGGGCCGAGAACCGCGAAGTTGACGCCGGCCTGGTGCAGCAGGGTGGCGATGGCCTTGGTGGTCTTCTTGGCCCGGTCTTCCAGCGCGCCGGCGCAGCCGACCCAGAACAGGTACTCGGTTTCGTCGCCGACCTTGCCGTCGACGACGGGGACCTCGAAGTCGAGCTCGGTCATCCACTCGGCGCGGCGGGCCTCCCCCATGCCCCACGGGTCGCCCTTGTTCTCCAGGTTCTTCAGCATCCCGGCGGCCTCGACCGGGAACGCGGACTCGATCAGCACCTGGTAGCGGCGCATGCCGTCGATGTGGTCGATGTGCTCGATGTCGACCGGGCACTCCTCGACACACGCCCCGCAGTTGGTGCACGACCACAGCACGTCGGGATCGATGACGCCGTTTACGTCCTTGGTGCCGACCAAGGGGCGTTCGGCCTCTTGTTTCACGGCGTCCGGGAGTTTGTCGCGGGCCTCGTCGCTGGCGGCCAGCAGGTACGGCGCCTTGGCGAAGGCGTGGTCACGCAGGTCCAGGATGACCTGCTTGGGGGACAGCGGCTTGTCCGTGGCCCAGGCCGGGCACTGGGACTGGCAGCGCCCGCACTCGGTGCAGGTGGCCATGTCCAGCAGGCCCTTCCAGGTGAAGTCCTCGATCTTGCCCAGCCCGAACACGTCGACGTCCGGATCGGCCTCCTCGAAGTCCAGCACCTTCCCGTTGCTGCGCATCGGCTCCAGCGGGCCCAGCGCGTTGGGACGGCGGGCGAACAGCACGTTCACCGGGGCCAGCGCGATGTGCAGGTGCTTGGAGTACACCACGATCACGGCGAAGACCATGATCACGGCGATCTGGCCCAGGAGGAACACCGCCTCCAGGACGCTGTTCACCCCGTAGCCGAGCGGGTGCAGGATCTGCGCGGCGACCCAGGACGCGAACGCCCAGGCGTGCGGATAAGGAAAGACGCCGGTGTTCTCCTGGGCGCCGCGGTAGAGCAGCAGGGTCACGATGACCGCGGCGATCATGCCCAGCACCACCCAGGCGGCGCGGGTGTGCGAACCGAAGAAGCGGGACGCGCGGCCTTCCTTGCTGGGGTTGTTCTTGATGCGGATCACGGTGAACGTGATGATCCCGGCCAGCACGCCCACGGCGAACAGGTCCTCGATGAACCCGATGACCGCCCAGTGGCCGATGCCGGGGATGGCGAACGTCCGGTCGAACAGGTCGCCGTACGCCTCGATGATGGTCAGCACCAGGACGATGAAACCCCAGAAGGTCGCGGCGTGCGCGGCGCCGGGCACCGACCACTTCAGCAGCTTGCGCTGCCCGATCACCTCGGTCGCCTGCGTTTCCACGTCCTGGGCCGGGTGGGCGCGGACCGCGGCGAGGCGTTCGGGGGCGGGCTGCCCGCTGAACGCCAGCCGCTTGAGCCACCACATCCGGCGCCCGGCGATGGCCAACGCGGCCGCGGTCAGGACCAGGCCCACCACAATGCGCAGGACCACGCGAACCTCCTGGAGGTATTTGGAAGCTCAAGCGTAGCTGCGTGGGGCGCGGGCGCATGATCGCGTACCGCAAACGCACGTGGCGCGGGGCTGCGCGGGTGCCTGGAGAGCGGGATTGGGGCTGGGGTTTGGGGCCCGGATTCGGCGGGGTCTCGGGGACCTTCCGGGGAATTGGCGGTTGCGTCCCGGCATGGATTGGCGGGGGCGGGCGTTCGTCTTATGGCGGCTGGATCGCGGGCTGGCGGGGTAAGCTCGCGCGGCGGGTGGCGGCTTTGGGGCGGATAGCTGCGGAAACGCGGCGGGGTGCGGGAGCTGAGATTTCTCGCCGGAGATGGGAATCATCCGGGACTCCGAGAAGTTGAGCCTAAGTGACTCAAGTCATTTGACGGGGGCAGCCCCTGCTGGCAAGCTTGAGCCCGAATTACTCAACTCAACTCACAACAAGGACTGCTCATGGCACGTGCGGTAGGGATTGACCTGGGGACGACCAACTCTGTCGTCGCCATCCTGGAGGGCGGAGAGCCCACGGTCATCGCCAACGCCGAAGGCTCGCGGACGACTCCCTCGGTCGTGGCCTTCGCCAAGAACTCCGAGGTACTCGTCGGTGAGGTCGCCAAGCGGCAGGCCGTCACCAACGTGGACCGGACCATCCGTTCGGTCAAGCGGCACATGGGTACCGACTGGTCCGTCAGCATCGACGGCAAGAAGTTCACCCCCCAGCAGATCAGCGCGTTCGTCCTGCAGAAGCTCAAGAGGGACGCGGAAGCGTACCTGGGCGAGAAGATCACCGACGCGGTGATCACCGTCCCGGCGTACTTCAGCGACGCGCAGCGCCAGGCCACCAAGGAGGCCGGCCAGATCGCGGGGCTGAACGTGCTCCGGATCATCAACGAGCCCACCGCCGCGGCGCTGGCCTACCACCTGGAGAAGGAGGGCGAGGCCACCATCCTCGTGTTCGACCTGGGCGGCGGCACGTTCGACGTGTCCCTGCTGGAGGTCGGCGAGGGCGTGGTCGAGGTCAAGGCGACCAGCGGCGACAACCACCTCGGCGGTGACGACTGGGACCAGCGGATCGTCGACTGGCTGGTCAAGGACTTCAAGAACGGCTACGGCATCGACCTGTCCAAGGACAAGATGGCCCTGCAGCGGCTGCGTGAGGCCGCGGAGAAGGCCAAGATCGAGCTGTCGCAGTCGATGGAATCGCAGATCAACCTGCCTTACATTTCCCACTCCGCGGACGGGCCGCTGCACCTGGACGCCAAGCTGACCCGCGCGGAGTTCCAGCGGATGACCTCCGACCTGCTCGACCGGTGCAAGGGCCCGTTCCAGCAGGTCATCAAGGACGCCGGGATCAAGATCGACGACGTGAACAACGTCGTGCTGGTCGGCGGATCCACCCGGATGCCCGCGGTGGTCGACCTGGTCAAGTCGCTGGCCAACGGCAAGGAGCCGAACAAGGGCGTCAACCCGGACGAGGTTGTCGCGGTCGGCGCCTGCCTGCAGGCCGGCGTGCTCAAGGGCGAGGTCAAGGACGTCCTGCTGCTCGACGTGACCCCGCTGTCGCTGGGCATCGAGACCAAGGGCGGCATCTTCACCAAGCTCATCGAGCGCAACACCACGATCCCGACCAAGCGGTCGGAGATCTTCACCACGGCCGAGGACAACCAGCCCTCGGTACAGATCCAGGTGTTCCAGGGCGAGCGTGAGATCGCGGCCTACAACAAGAAGCTCGGCATGTTCGAGCTGGCCGGGATCGCGCCGTCGCCGCGCGGGCTGCCGCAGATCGAGGTCACCTTCGACATCGACGCCAACGGCATCGTGAACGTGTCCGCGAAGGACCTGGGCACGGGCAAGCAGCAGTCGGTCCAGATCACCGGCGGTTCGGCGCTGAACAAGGACGACATCGAGAAGATGGTCCGGGACGCCGAGGAGTACGCCGAGGAAGACCGCAAGCGCCGCGAAGAGGCCGAGATCCGCAACCAGGCCGACACGCTGGTCTACAGCACCGAGAAGTTCCTCGGCGAGAACGAGGACAAGGTGCCGGACGACATCAAGTCCGAGGTCCGCGAGTCCCTGGCCGAGGTCAAGAAGGCCCTGGAGAGCAACGACACGGAGTCGATCAAGTCGGCCACCGAGCGGGCCTCGCAGGTCGCCCAGAAGATGGGTACCGCCATCTACCAGCAGGCCCAGGCCGCTCAGGCCCAAGCCCAGCCGGACTCGGCTGACGATGGCGCGCAGACGCCGGCCGACGACGATGTCGTCGAGGCGGAAATCGTGGACGACGGCGGCTCCAGCGAGGGCGGAGCGGCCTGATGCCAGGATCCGAGGAGCCGGGCTCCGGCCCAGTCATCCACGATAACCGGCGGATCGATCCGGTCACCGGGCAGGTTCGCGGGAGGCACGCGGCATCCAAGCCGGCCGGCACCAGTCGGTGCCGGCGGCCGGCCGGGCCCGACGCGGGCTCCGGCTCCGGCGCTGGGACCGGCTCGGCCGGGACCGGGGCCGGACCGACTGAGGCCGGGCCGACTGAGGCCGGCCCGACTGAGGCCGGCCCGACCGAGGCCGGCCCGACTGAGACCGGCTCGGCCGGGACCGGGGCCGGGACCGCCGGCACTGGGGCCGGGACGGCAGGGGGCGCATCCGGGTCAACCGGGGGGGCGTCCGGGGCCGACGAGGCCGAGGGACAAGAGGCGGCCGGGACGGCCGAGGAAACTGAGGAGGTCCTGGTGGGGACCGTCGAGGACGCGCGCGTGGCGAGCGCTGGCCAGCAGGCCTCCGATGCCGCGGCGCGGCTCGCTGAACGTACGGCCGACCTGCAGCGTCTGCAGGCCGAGTACGCCAACTACCGCAAGCGGGTGGAACGAGACCGGACCGCGGTCAAGGAGCAGGCCATCGCGAGCGTGCTGACCGGGCTGCTCCCGGTGCTGGACGCGATCGACCAGGCCCGCGAGCACGGCGAGCTGTCCGGCGGGTTCAAGTCCGCGGCCGACTCGCTGACCTCCGCGGTGAGCAAGCTCGGGCTGGTGGCCTACGGGGACAAGGGCGACGCGTTCGACCCGAAGATCCACGAGGCGCTGGCCCACTCCTATTCACCTGACGTCATCGAGGACACGTGCGTCGAGATCTTCCAGCCCGGCTACAAGGTGGGCGACAGGATCTTGCGCCCGGCCCGGGTGGCGGTGGCCGAGCCGGCCACCGGACCGGACGGGAGCAGCAACGAGAGCGCGGAGTCCAGCGATGAGGAAGGCAACTAAACAGTCCAGGCAGGCGGAATGAGCACCAAGGACTACCTCGAGAAGGATTATTACAAGGCCCTGGGAGTCGCCAAGTCGGCGAAGCCTGCCGAGATCAAGACGGCTTACCGCAAGCTGGCCCGCAAGTACCACCCGGACTCCAACCAGGGCGACACCAAGGCCGAGGAGCGCTTCAAGGAGATCTCCGAGGCGTACTCGGTGCTGTCCGACGAGAAGCGGCGCAAGGAGTACGACGAGGCGCGCTCGATGTTCGGCGGCGGCTTCCGGGTGCCGACCGGCACCCGGCCGGGCGGCGCCGGCGGCGGGTTCAACTTCGACCTGAGCGACCTGCTCGGTGAAGCCGGAGCGGCCGGCGGCGGACTGGGCGACCTGTTCGGCACGGTGTTCAACCGCGGCGGTACCCGGACCACGGCCCAGAACCGGCCGCGCCGGGGGGCCGACGTGGAGACCGATACCACGCTGAGCTTCGGCGACGCGATCGAGGGCACCACCGTCGCGCTGCGGCTGACCGGGGAGGGCGCGTGCCCGACCTGTCACGGCACCGGGGCCAAGGCCGGCACCGTGCCCAAGGTCTGCCCGGTGTGCGCCGGGACTGGCCAGTCGAGCAGGAACCTGGGGTCGTTCGGGATCTCGGAGCCGTGCAAGGAGTGCCGGGGCCGGGGCCTGGTGGTCGACGACCCGTGCCCGGAATGCTCGGGCAGCGGGCGGGCCATGAGCTCGCGGACCATCCAGACCCGCATCCCGGCTGGCGTGGCCGACGGGCAGCGGATCAAGATCGCCGGCAAGGGCGCGCCCGGCGAGCGCGGCGGCGCCGCGGGCGACCTGTACGTCAAGGTGCACGTGAAGCCGCACCGGGTGTTCGGGCGGTCGGGAGACAACCTGACCGTGACCGTGCCGGTCACGTTCGCCGAGCTGACCCTGGGCGCCGAGGTCAAGGTGCCCGCCCACCGCGGGGCGCCGGTGACGGTGCGAATCCCGCCGGGCACCGCGAACGGCAGTAAGTTCCGGGTCTCGGGCAAGGGCGTGCGCCGTAAGGACGGAACCACCGGCGCGCTGATCGTCACCGTCGAGGTGACGGTACCGCAGAACCTGAACAGCAAGGCACGCAGCGCCATCGAGGACCTGCGTGAGGCAACCGCCGGGGCGGATCCGCGTGAGGATCTCCTCGAGCGGGCCAAGGAGTAGCAATGATGAACAGCCCATTCGAGCAGTCGGACGAGATGCCGGTGTATGTCATCTCGGTAGCCGCCGAACTATCCGGAATGCACCCGCAGACGCTGCGCGAGTACGAGCGCCGCGGCCTGGTATCCCCAGGCCGCAGCGCCGGGCGCGGGCGGCGGTATTCGATGCGGGACATCCTGGCCCTGCGCGAGATCCAGCGGCTGTCCCAGGAAGAGGGCGTCAACCTGTCCGGCATCAAGCTGATCCTGGATCAGATCCGGGAGCTGGACCAGGCTCGCCGGCTGGTCGCGGAGCTGCACGCCGAGGTGGCGCAGCTCCGCGCGGAGCTGGAATCGACCCGGGCCGTGGCGGCCCGGCTGGCCGGGCTGCGGCGCAGCGGCGGCGACACCGATCCAGGCCTGGTCCCGGTGCGCCGGGCGCGGGTTGCGATATGGGAACCGGTGACCGGGGGGCCGCCCGGCGCGACCGGGCCGCCCCGGCCAGAAAAATAGGCGCAGAGAAGTAGGCACAGAGAAGTAAGGCGCAAAGAGGTAACCGGCCGTCTGGTGCGGCTCATTTCAGGCAACTAGCTGGGCCGCGCGGACGGTTCAGAGGAGATAGAAGATAAGCAATGGCTGACGAAAAGCTGACCCACAAGAGTCAGGAAGCTCTGGCCACCGCGCAGCGGCGCGCCGCGGCGGACGGCAGCCCGCAGATCGAGGCGCTGCACCTGCTCGCGGCCCTGGCTGAGCAGCCGGACGGCCTCGCCGGGCAGCTGCTCCGCACGGTCGGCACCGACCCGGCGCTGATCGCCAAGCAGGCCAACGAGCGCCTGGACCGGCAGCCCAAGGCCCGCGGGGCCACGCTGAGCGCGCCGGAGATGTCCCGTGCGTTGCTGCTGGCCATCAAGACCGCGTCCGACAAGGCCCGGCAGCTGGGCGACGAGTACATCTCGGCCGAGCACCTGCTGGTCGGGCTGGCCGCCGACGGCGGCGAGGCCAAGACCGTGCTGGCCGCGGCCGGCGTCACGCCGGACGCGCTGCTCGAGGCGTTCAGCCAGATCCGGGGCAGCGCGCGGGTGACTAGCCCGGACCCCGAGGACACCTACAAGGCGCTGGAGAAGTACGGCGTCGACCTGACCAAGTCGGCCCGGGACGGGGTCCTGGACCCGGTCATCGGCCGGGACGCCGAGATCCGGCGCGTGATCCAGGTGCTGTCCCGCCGGACCAAGAACAACCCGGTGCTGATCGGCGAGCCGGGCGTGGGCAAGACCGCGGTCGTGGAGGGCCTGGCCCAGCGCATCGTGGCTGGCGACGTCCCCGAATCGCTGCGCGGCAAGCGGCTGATCGCGCTCGACCTGGGCGCGATGGTGGCCGGCGCCAAGTACCGCGGTGAGTTCGAAGAGCGGCTCAAGGCCGTGCTGGGCGAGATCAAGCAGAGCGAAGGCCAGGTCATCACGTTCATCGACGAGCTGCACACGGTCGTCGGGGCCGGCGCGGCCGAGGGCGCGATGGACGCGGGCAACATGCTCAAACCGATGCTGGCCCGCGGCGAGCTGCGCATGGTCGGTGCGACCACGCTGGATGAGTACCGGGAGCGGATCGAGAAGGACCCGGCCTTGGAGCGCCGGTTCCAGCAGGTGCTGGTGGGCGAGCCTTCGGTCGAGGACACGATCGCGATCCTGCGCGGGCTGAAGGGCCGCTACGAGGCCCACCACGAGGTGCAGATCTCCGACGCGGCGCTGGTCGCCGCGGCGGCCCTGTCCGACCGCTACATCACCGCCCGGTTCCTGCCAGACAAGGCCATCGACTTGGTCGACGAGGCCGCGTCCCGGCTGCGGATGGAGATCGACTCCCAGCCCGTGGAGATCGACGAGCTGCGCCGCGCCGTGGACCGGATGACGATGGAGGAGCTCGCGCTGGCCGGCCAGGAAGACGCGGCCAGCAAGGAGCGCCTGGAGCGGCTGCGGGCCACCAAGGCCGACCGTCAGGAACAGCTGGACGTGCTGCTGGCCCGGTGGGAGCAGGAGAAGTCGGGCCTGAACAAGGTCGGCGAGCTGAAGAAGCGGATCGACGACCTGGAGGGCCAGGCCGAGCGCGCCCAGCGGGACGGCGATTATGAGACCGCTTCCCGGCTGCTCTACGCGGAGATCCCCGCGCTGAAGGAGCAGTTGGCGGCGGCAAGCACCGCGGCCCGTTCGGCATCCAATGAAGACCGAAGCGGTGCGGACGGAATCCCCGCTACGGCGCCCATGGTGAAGGAGGAGGTCGGTCCCGATGACGTGGCCGACGTGGTGTCCTCCTGGACCGGAATCCCGGCCGGGCGGCTGCTCGAGGGCGAGACGGCCAAGCTGCTGCGGATGGAGACCGAGCTCGGGCACCGGGTGATCGGGCAGGCGCGCGCCGTGCAGGCCGTGTCCGACGCGGTCCGCCGGGCGCGGGCCGGGGTGTCCGACCCGGACCGGCCCACCGGCTCGTTCCTGTTCCTCGGTCCGACCGGGGTAGGCAAGACCGAGCTGGCTAAGGCGCTGGCCGAGTTCCTGTTCGACGACGAGCGGGCCATGATCCGCATCGACATGAGCGAGTACGCCGAGAAGCACTCGGTGGCGCGGCTGATCGGCGCGCCGCCCGGTTACGTGGGTTACGACGAGGGCGGCCAGCTCACCGAGTCGGTGCGCCGCCGGCCGTACACGGTCGTGCTGTTCGACGAGGTGGAGAAGGCGCACCCCGAGGTATTCGACGTCCTGCTGCAGGTGCTGGACGACGGGCGGCTGACCGACGGCCAGGGCCGCACGGTCGACTTCCGGAACACCATCTTGGTCCTGACCTCCAACCTGGGGTCGCAGTTCATCGCCGACCCTGCGTTCGGGGACGAGCGGGCCAAGCGCGAGGCGGTCATGGGCGCGGTGCGGAACGCGTTCAAGCCGGAGTTCCTGAACCGGCTGGACGACGTGATCGTGTTCGACGCGCTGACCACCGGCGAGCTGACCCAGATCGTCGACCTCCAGGTCGACAAGCTGGCCGCACGGCTGTCCGGCCGGCGGCTGACGCTGACCGTCACCCCGGCGGCGCGCGAGTGGCTAGCCGTCACCGGGTTCGACCCGGTGTACGGGGCGCGGCCGCTGCGCCGGCTGGTCCAGTCCGCGATCGGCGACCAGCTGGCCAGGGCGCTGCTGGCCGGGGACATCCTGGACGGCGACGAGGTGCGGGTCGACCTGGACCCGGCGCAGGACGCGCTGTCCGTGCAGCGGGCGGAGCGGGTTACCGCCTAGCTGACCGTTGGTTGCGGGGCCAGGTTCCGGTCCGCGGGGCTGCCTGCTTCAGGACCCCGCGGCGGGCCCGGCCCTTTTGTCTGTGTCCGCGCGGTCGAGCATCTTGTCGTAGTCGTCTTCGGGCAGGCCCAGGTCGACGCGGATCCGGTAGCGCAGCCGCAGCAGCAGCTGGAGCTCGTCCTGGTCGTCGCCGCGCAGGCAGGCGGTCACGCCCGCGGTGGCCCAGCCCAGCGCGCCGTTCAGGTCGCCCTGCTCGGTGAGCAGCTCGGCGATCAGGTCGCAGGTGCGCGGCAGCGCCGAGCCTTGCTCGGTGAGCTCAGCGAGCAGCACGTCGGCTTCGGCGGGGCGGCCGAGCTCGAACAGCGCGCGGGCCAGCGAAACCCGGGGGTCGTCGAAGGTGGGGCCCGCGTCGGCGATGGCGGCGCGGAACTCGCCGACGGCGGTTTCGGGCTCGTCGGCGAGCAGCCACTGCTCGCCGGCTCGCATGTGGGCTTCGGCCCGGGACATGATTTCCGCGGTGGGCTGTTGCGGAAGCGACGCCTGGACGGCCAGCCGGCTCATGCGGACCGCGGCCCGTTTGTGGTTGCCCGTGCGGGCAGCATTAACCTCGATCGCGTCGAAGAGTTCACCGGACAGCACAACCACGTCTGTGAACCTACCCGTCGGGGCGTCGGACAATCCGGGGCTCTTACCGTTTTGCTAGCTGTTCGTTACCGACGGGTACGCTCCAGGGCGTCCCAGAAGCCGCGGCGCAGGGCGTGCCGGACCTCATCGTGCAGCAAGAAGTCGATCGGCAGCGCCGAGCCCTGGAGCAGCCGGGCCTCCAGGTCGGACGGCATCCGCGGCTTGCGGGCCAGCACCGCCTCCAGCCACAGCGCGGGGGCGTCGCGGGCGACCGAGGCGCCGAACTCCTGGCCTTCTTCGTGAGCGGCTTGCACGGCGTCGGCTAGGGATACGCCGCCTGCGCTGGCGCCGCCGCCTGCGGCCGGGCCGTAGCCGGGGGGCGGTGACGTGGCGACCGGCTGCGGGCCGGTGTAGGGCGCGCTGCGGGGCGCGCCCTGGCCGACGTGCGCTCCGGTGGCGTGCTGAGGGACGGACGGTGAGCCCATCGGGCCTGGGGTTCCGGGTGTTCCGGGCGCGCCCGGGACTCCTGGCGTCGCGAGCCCGCCAGGTGCTCCGGGGCGGGCGGGGAGCCGGCGCAGCTGGCCGGGCGGGGACTGGGGGACCTCGGGGCCGGCCAGGCTATCGGGGGCGACCGCGTAACCGGTGACGTCGTCGGCCACGCGGGCGACGCGGGCGGGGTCGGTGCGGTCCGGGCGATCCACGCGGTCGCGGTCCGCGCGGTCCTGGCGGTCCACGCGGTCCTGGCGGTCTTGGCGGGTTCGGGGGGAGACCGGGGCGGGGGCGGCGTAGATGTCGGGACGGGAGGTCGCGGCGTCGCCGTTGACGCTCTCGCGCGGACGCTCGTCGCGGTCGCGCGGGCGGTCTTCGCGGGGGCGGCTGCGGTCCTCGCGGCCACGGTCCTCGCGGCCACGGTCCTCGCGGGCACGGTCCTCGCGGCCACGATCCTCGCGAGCACGGTCCTCGCGGTCCCGGGCCTGGTCGTCGCGGACGCGGTCGTCACGGGTGGCGCGGTCGTCGCGGGTGGCGCGGTCGTCGCGGGTGGTGGTGCGGGGCAGCTGGACGGCGGGGCGCTGGTACTCGGCGACGACGGGCGCGGTGTAGATGGCGGGCGGGGCGTGGTTGCCCGACCCGGCGGGCAGCGCCTGATAGGACCCGACCCCGGCCGCGGCCGAATGCCCGTTGGCCAGCGCGCGGCCCGACGAACGGTCGTCGTCCTCCGGCTCGTCGGTGTGCGCGGGCTCGGCGCCGACGATCAGCTCGACGTAGGGACGGAGCTGCTCGCCGCCGATCTCGATGATGTCGTCGGACTCCTGGCGCAGCGACCGGGAGATGGTCCAGTTGCCGTCCACCGCGATGTGCACCAGCGTGACCCGCATGCCCAGGTCCTGAACGTCGGCGATGACCTGGGCCAGGTCCTCCTCGGCGCTGACCACCAGCGCGTCGCTGACCGCGCTGTTGCGGGCCAGCGTGGTCAGGTCCCGGTGGATCTCGGTCTCCACGCCCTCGCGGCGGCCGGGGCGGATCTTGGCCACCCGGAGCTTGATGCCCGGGATGTCGGCCAGCGCGTCCTGCTCGGCGGTGCGGCGGCCGTCGACGGTCGCCTCATACCAGTAGCAGCGCAGCAGCGGCAGCCCGGTGCGCTCACGGGCCAGGCCGCCCAGCAGTAGCAGCAGTCCCTCGTAGTCCCAGGAGACCGACTCACCCCGACGGGTTCCGTGTACGGCCATGGCACCATCTGCGAGCACGTAGCTTGCGTCAACGAACAGCGCGCAGCGATCCACGGCCCCACCGTCCTTTCGTCGGCGCAGCGGTCACCCCTGCGGGGACCGATCCGGACCTGACCGCTCTAAGCGTAGTGAAGTAACCTTCTCCGGGATGGGTTTCCGTGCATTCCCGCTGCATAAAGGGGCCTCCGGGAGGGAGCTTGCCGGTGAGCGACCGGGCCGAACTGCTCGCGGCGATCAAGGCCAAGGCGGTCATCCGCGGTGACTTCGTCCTGTCCTCGGGGCAGCGCGCCGACTGGTACGTCGACCTGCGGCGCATCCTGCTGGACGGGCGGCTGGCGCCGCTCGCGGGCCGGGTCATGCTGGACCTCACCTGGGATCTGGGTTACGACGCGGCGGGCGGCCTGACCCTGGGAGCCGATCCGGTGGCCACCGCGATGATGCACGCTTCGTCGGCCCGGGGGACGCCGGTCGACGCGTTCGTGGTGCGCAAGAAGGAGAAGGACCACGGGACGCAGCGCCGGATCGAGGGCCCGGACGTGGCCGGGCGCCGGGTGCTCGCGGTCGAGGACACCTCGACCACCGGCGCCTCCCCGCTGACCGCGGTCGACGCGCTGCGCGAGGCGGGCGCCGAGGTCGTCGGGGTCGCGGTGCTGGTCAACCGGGGCGCACGGGACCGCGTGACGTCGCACGGGCTGACGTTCCGGGCGGCCTACGAGCTCTCAGACCTGGGTGTCTGACCGGTGCCGGCCGGACCGGCGCGGCGCTTCTGCGGCGGGCGCCGGCGCTGATGCTGACGCGGCCGGAGCGGGGCCGCCGTCGCGGGCCTCCCCGGGCCCGCTGCCCTCGCGGCCTCCCTCGCGGGCCTGGCGGGCCTCGCGGGCTTCGCGGCGGAACTGGCGGAGCCGGTAGACCACGAAGGCGACGATCGCGATGACCACGATCGCGACCAGGATGTAGGTGGCCACGGACAGGCCGTGGTTGATGCTCCCCCACGCGTGGCCGACCTCGTAGCCGATCACGGACAGCACGGTCGCGTAGATGACGGTGCCGATCAGGCTGAGCACCCCGAACCGGGCCGCCGGGATCCGGACCAGGCCCGCCACGATCGAGGTGAAGGCCCGGATGAACGGGATCATCCGGCCCACCGGAACGGCCCACGCCCCGCGCCCGGCCAGGAAGCGCTCGGCCCGGTCCACGTCGCCCTGGGTCACCAGCACGTACCGGCCCAGCTTGGCCACCAGCGGCTTGCCGCCGAGCCGGCCCACCGCGTAGGAGGCGTAGGAGCCGGCGAGTTCGGCCAGTGATCCGATGATAATGACCAGGGCGAGGTTAAGATGCCCCTGGTAGGCGAGCACGCCGGCGAACCCGAAGGTGACCTCGGACGAGATCGGGATGCACGCCGCCTCGAGGAAGCCGAACAAGATGAGCGCAGCGTAACCCGCCGACGTGAGAAAGCTCTCCATGGCTTCATGTTGTACCCCATGCCCGGTACCGGCCGGTGCATCTTCATGCTCGCTTCATGTCTAGGCTTGGGGTTTGCGGGTTTCGGGTCCGAGCCGATTAGGGAGTTTTGGTCATGCCTATCGCGACCCCAGAGGTCTACGCGCAGATGCTCGACACCGCCAAGCAGCGCGGTTTCGCCTACCCCTCGATCAACGTGACGTCCAGCCAGACCCTGAACGCGGCGCTGCGCGGGTTCGCGGACGCCGGCAGCGACGGGATCGTGCAGATTTCCACCGGCGGCGCGGAGTACCTGTCCGGCCAGGCGGTCAAGGACATGGTGACCGGCGCGGTGGCGCTGGCCGAGTTCGCGCACGTGGTGGCGGCCAAGTACCCCATCCACGTGGCGCTGCACACCGACCACTGCCCGAAGGACAAGCTCGACGGATACATGCGCCCGCTGGTCGCGATCTCTGCCGAGCGGGTTTCGCGCGGCGAGGAGCCGCTGTTCCAGTCGCACATGTGGGACGGCTCGGCGGTGCCGCTGGCCGAGAACCTGGAGATCGCCACCGAGCTGCTGGCCAAGTGCGCAGCCGCGCACATCATCATGGAGATGGAGATCGGCGTGGTCGGCGGCGAGGAAGACGGCGTCGTCGGCGAGATAAACGAGAAGCTGTACAGCACGCCGGAGGACGCGCTGGCCACGGCCGAGGCACTCGGCCTGGGCGAGCGCGGCCGCTACATCCTGGCCGCCACGTTCGGCAACGTGCACGGGGTCTACGCGCCCGGCCACGTGCAGCTGCGGCCCAGCGTGCTGAAGGACATCCAGGACGCGGTGGGCCAGAAGTACGGCCAGGAAAAGCCGTTCGACCTGGTTTTCCACGGGGGTTCGGGGTCGGCGCTGGAAGAGATCAGGGAGGCGATCTCCTACGGCGTGGTCAAGATGAACATCGACACCGACACCCAGTACACGTTCACCCGGCCGATCGCCGATCACATGTTCAAGAACTACGACGGCGTGCTCAAGGTGGACGGCGACGTGGGCAGCAAGAAGGCCTACGACCCGCGCAGCTACGGCAAGGCCGCCGAGGCGGGCATGTCCCAGCGGGTCACGCACGCCTGCGAGGACCTGCTGTCCGCCGGACACAAGATCTCGTGATGGAACACCAGAACCTGCTGGGCGGACCCCCGGCCACGTACCTGCTGGAGAACAACGAGGCCGCCGACGCGCTGCGTGCCGGGGCGTCGCCGTCCTCGGTGGCGGCGCGGTTCCCGGCCTACTCGGCGGCCTGGGCCGCGCTGGCCGCGGACGCGTTCGCCGCCGGCAACCCGGTCGCGGCGTACGCGTACGCGCGCACCGGGTACCACCGGGGGCTGGATCAGCTGCGGCGTTCGGGCTGGCACGGCCACGGGCCGGTGCCCTGGGAGCACGAGCCGAACCGGGGCTTCCTGCGTTCGCTGTACCTGCTGGGGCGGGCCGCCGACGCCATCGGCGAGGACGACGAGGCCCAGCGCTGCGCGGACTTCCTGCGCGACAGCAGTGCCACCGCGGCGGCGGAGCTGGCCGGCGGCGCTTAGCTGCCGGCGGCGGTGCCGCGGCGCGCAACGCGGTGAGGTGCGGCTTAATGGCTTAGGTGAGTGGTTTGCGGGTAACCTCAGAGCGCAAGAGCCCCTGCCGCGCTTGCGCTGAGCAGGGGCTTCGTATGCTGGTGCGGGAGGGATGCGGATGCCCGCCATCGTGCTGGTCGGTGCTCAGTGGGGCGATGAGGGCAAGGGGAAGGCGACCGATCTGCTCGGCGACCGCGTGGACTACGTGGTCCGGTACCAGGGCGGGAACAACGCCGGCCACACGGTCGTCATCGGGGACGAAAGCTACGCGCTGCACCTGCTGCCGTCCGGGGTGCTCTCACCCGGGGTAACCCCGGTGATCGGGAACGGCGTGGTCATCGACCCGCAGGTGCTGCTGGACGAGATCGACGGGCTGCAGGCCCGCGGTGTCAACTGCGACAAGCTGCTGGTCTCGGCGAACGCGCACCTGATCACGCCCTATCACCGGGCGCTGGACAAGGTCAGCGAGCGCTACCTGGGCAGCTCGCGGATCGGCACCACCGGCCGCGGCATCGGCCCGGCCTACGGGGACAAGATCGCCCGAGTGGGCATCCGGGTCCAGGACCTGTTCGATCCCGGCATCTTGCGCAAGAAGCTCGACCTGGTGCTGCGGGACAAGAACCAGCTGCTGAGCAAGGTCTACAACCGCCGGGGCATCGACCCGGAGGCGGTGGCCGACGACTACGAGACTTACGCCGAACGCCTTCGCCCTTACGCGGCCGACACCGTCCTCGTGCTGGGCCGGGCGCTCGACCGCGGCCAGACCGTGCTGCTGGAAGGCGCCCAGGCCACCATGCTCGACGTGGACCACGGCACGTACCCGTTCGTGACCTCCTCCTCCCCCACCGCGGGCGGCGCCTGCGCCGGGTCCGGGATCGGCCCGACCAGGATTTCCGACGTGATCGGCATCATCAAGGCGTACACCACCCGGGTCGGCGAGGGGCCGTTCCCCACCGAACTGACCGACCAGGCCGGCGAGTGGCTGCGCCAGAGCGGCGCGGAGTACGGCGTGACCACCGGCCGGCCGCGGCGCTGCGGCTGGTTCGACGCGGTGGTGGCGCGGTATGCGACCCGGATCAACGGGATCACCGGCTACTTCCTGACCAAGCTCGACGTGCTGTCCGGCCTGGACCAGATACCGGTGTGCGTGGCCTACCAGGTGGACGGGCAGCGGCACGACGAGATCCCGATGACCCAGACCGAGTTCCACCACGCGGTGCCGGTCTACGAGTACTTCGACGGCTGGGCCGAGGACATCTCCACCGCCAAGACGCTCAGCGATCTGCCCAAGAACGCGCAGGCCTACATCGCGGCCGTCGAGGAGATGATCGGCGCGCCGATCAGCGCGGTCGGCGTCGGCCCGCGCCGCGACCAGACGCTGCAGCTCAGGGACCTGCTGCGCTAGTCGCCGGTAGGCTCGCGGGGTGCGCATTCTCGTCATCGGGTCAGGCGGCCGGGAGCACGCCATCGTCCGCGCGCTGAGCGCGGAACCGGGCGCCGTGCACGCCGCGCCGGGCAACCCGGGGATCGCGGCGATCGCGGAAACCCACCCGGATACCGCGCCGGTCCCCGACCAGATCCTCGCGCTGGCCCGCAAGCTCAGCCCGGACCTGGTGGTCATCGGGCCGGAGGCGCCGCTGGTGGCGGGGGCGGGCGACGCGCTGCGGGAGGCCGGGCTGGCCTGCTTCGGCCCGGACGCCGCGGCGGCCCGGATCGAGGGCTCCAAGTCGTTCGCCAAGCAGGTCATGGCCGCGGCGGGGATCCCGACCGCCGCGTCCTGCACCTGCGCGAACCCGGCCGAGGCGGACGCCGCGCTGGCCGCGTTCGGGCCGCCGTACGTGGTCAAGGACGACGCGCTGGCCGCGGGCAAGGGCGTGCTGGTCACCGGGGATGTCGACGCGGCCCGGTCGCACGCGCGGGCCTGCGGGACGGTGGTGATCGAGGAGTTCCTGGACGGACCGGAGGTGTCGCTGTTCGCGGTGACCGACGGCGTGACCGCGGTGCCGCTGCTGCCGGCCCAGGACTTCAAGCGGGCCCGGGACGGCGACCAGGGGCCGAACACCGGCGGCATGGGCGCCTACGCGCCGCTCCCCTGGGCCCCGGCCGGCCTGACCGCCGACGCGATGGACCGGGTGATCCAGCCGGCCGTCGACGCCATGGCCCGGCGCGGCACGCCGTACCGCGGGCTGCTGTACGCCGGCCTGGCGCTGACCGCGGCCGGGCCCAAGGTGATCGAGTTCAACGCCCGGTTCGGCGACCCCGAGACGCAGGTGGTGCTGGACCGGCTGGCGAGTCCGCTGGGGCCGCTGTTGCTCGCGGCGGCGGCTGGCGGCCTGGCTGACGTTCCCCGACCCCAGTGGCGCCTGGGCGCCGCAGTGGCGGTGGTGATCGCCGCGGAAGGCTACCCCGAGGCGCCAGTCAAGGGCGACACGATCAATTTCACCGAACGGGCCGTGGTGCGCGCGGCCGGCCAGGGTGGTGAAACCCGGGGTTCACCACCTTCTAGCGTGGTGGATCCCGGAATCCACCGCGTAGGGGCAGAGGCTGGAGGGACGGCTGGTGCGGTGCGGACGCAGGCATACGTGCTGCACGCGGGGACGGCGCGGGACGCGGCCGGGGACCTGGTGTCGGCTGGCGGACGGGCGCTGAACGTGGTGGGGAGCGGGCCGGACGTGGCGGCGGCCCGGGCGGCGGCGTATGAGCTGGCGGGGATGGTTCAGCTGCGGGGCGGGTGGTACCGGCGGGACATCGCGGCGGGGCGGTAGCGGGCGGCGTGACCGGAGGCGAGCGGGCGGCGGAGAGCTCCGGCTCCGGGGGGCTGCCGTTGCGGGTTAGCACGCTGGAGTTGTTCTTTGACTTGGTGTTCGTGTTTGCCATTACGCAGCTGACCGGGATCTTGTCGCACGACGTGACCGTGCTGGACGGGGTGCGGGTGCTGCTGGTGTTCGGGGCGCTGTGGTGGATGTACGGGGGGTACGTCTGGCTGTCCAACGCGCGCACCCCGGTGCGGGGCGGCGAGCGGCTGCTGATGCTGGTCGGGATGGCCGGGTTCCTGGTCGTGGGGCTGGCCATCCCGCACGCGTTCGGGCGGGACGGGGTGGCGATCGGGATCGGGTACCTGATCGTGGTCCTGGTGCACGGCTGGCTGTACCAGCGGGTCAACCGGAACATCGCGCGGGTCGCGCCGTTCAACGTGGCCGCGGCGCTGGCCATCATCGGGGCCGGGGTGGCCAAGGGCTGGGCCGGCTACGTGCTGTGGGCCGCGGCGCTCGCCCTCCAGCAGCTCTCACCGCTGGTCACGCGGGTGCGCGGGCGGTTCGACATCGCGCCGTCGCACTTCACCGAACGGCACGGGGCGCTGGTCATCGTGGTGTTCGGCGAGTCGGTGGTGGACATCGGGATCGGGGCCGAGGGACACCCGGTGACCCTCTCGCTGGCGCTGTCGGCGGTGCTGGGGCTGGCCCTGGCCGCGGCGCTGTGGTGGGCGTACTTCGGGGTGGGCGACGACGAACGGGCCGAGCGGGCCATGCTGGCCGCGGACCCGGCCGCCCGGCCCGCGCTCGCGCTGGCCGCCTACTTCTTCGCCTACATCCCGATGCTGCTCGGCGTGGTGGCGCTGGCCGCGGGGGTCAAGCAGGCCATCGTGAACACCGGCGCCGCGCTGCCCGCCGGGCCGTGCGTGGCGCTGGGCTGCGGGGTGGGGCTGTTCCTGGCCGGGACCGCGGCGTTCCGGCACGCGCTGCGGATCGGGGCCGGGCGGTACCGGCTGGCCGCGGCGGCGGCCTGCCTGGCCGCCTCGGCGCTGGGCGTCACGGTGAGCGTGGCGGCCGAGATGGTCCTGCTCACCCCCATCGTGGCGGCCGCGCTGGCCGTGGAGAAAAGGGCGGGAGCCGATAGCGTGGAGGCATGATCGAGCGCTACACGCTGCCGGAGATGGGGCGGGTCTGGAGCGAGGCCCGCAAGTACGAGCTGTGGGCGCGGGTGGAGCTGCTCGTCTTGGAGGCGCAAGCGCGGGCAGGCACGGTGCCGGCCGACTGCGTGGAGGCGGTCCGTTCGGCCAAAATTCCCACCCCTGAAGCCGTCGCCGCGGTCGAGGCGGTCACCGACCACGACGTGATCGCCTTCTTGACCGCGTGGGCGGATGGCACCGAGCCGCGGGCGGCCGCGGCCTGGGTGCACTACGGGATGACCTCCTCGGACCTGCTGGACACGGCGCTGGCGGTCCAGCTGGCCGAGGCGTCGGACCTGCTCATCGCCAAGGCCACCGGGCTGGTGGCGGTGCTGCGCGAGCACGCGCTGGCGCACCGGGACACGCTGCGGCCGGGCCGGACGCACGGCGTGCACGCCGAGCCGGACTCCTGGGGGCACCGGGTGGCCGACTTCGCGTTCGCGGTGGCGCGCTCGCGGGACCGGCTGGTCCGGGCGCGCGACGCGGTGGCGGTGGGCACGCTGTCCGGGCCGGTGGGCAGCTACTCCAACCTCGACCCGGCGGTCGAGACCGAGGTCATGGCCGCGCTCGGGCTGCGGCCCGCGGAGGTGGCCACGCAGGTCGTGATGCGGGACGGGATGGCCGAGTGGGTGGGGGCGCTGGCCCTGGCCGCGACGGTGTGCGAGGCCATCGCGCTGGAGGTCCGGCACGGCCAGCGGACCGAGGTGCGGGAGCTGGCCGAGCCGTTCCGGGCCGGGCAGAAGGGCTCGTCGTCCATGCCGCACAAGAAGAACCCGATCCGCGCCGAGCGGATCGCCGGGCTGGCCCGGATCGTGCGCGGCTACGTGACCCCGGTGACCGAAGGCATCCCGCTGTGGCACGAGCGGGATATCTCACACTCCAGCGTGGAGCGGATCGCGCTGCCCGACGCGGCCATCGCCACCGACTACCTGTTGCACCTGACCACCGGGCTGATGCAGGGGCTGACCGTGGACGCAGCCCGGATGCGGGCCAACCTGGACCTGACCGGCGGGCTGCTGTACTCCTCCGGGGTCCTGCTGGCGCTGGTCAAGGCGGGACTGAGCAGGGAAGACGCGTACGCGATGGTGCAGGCGGCGGCGATGGAGACCTGGGCGGGCGGGACGCCGTTCCGGGACACCTTGCGCAAGCAGGCCGCGACACGCGGGCTGGC
The DNA here is from genome assembly GCA_963787645.1 of uncultured Actinomycetes bacterium. GTDB lineage: Bacteria > Actinomycetota > Actinomycetes > Streptosporangiales > Streptosporangiaceae > Palsa-504. Next base: position 320,372 of record CAWBDS010000003.1, read on the forward strand.
GCTGCCCGAAGCGGACATTGACGACGCGTTTGCGCCAGAACGGTACACGACGCGGCTGGATCCGATCTTCGAGCGGCTGGCGCGGCTAAGCTAGCCCCCATGACTTCCGGACCCGAGACGAGTTACCGCGTGCGCGGCGGCGGACCGCTGTACGGCACCGTCTTCATTCAGGGCGCGAAGAACGCCGCGCTGAAGATGATCGCCGCGTCGCTGCTGACCGCGAACGGCCGCACCGTGCTGCGCAACGTGCCGCCCATCGAGGACGTGCGCCGCGCGGTCGAGCTGGCCCAGGCGGTGGGGGCGCTCGTCGAGTTCCACGAGACGGAACGGACCCTGGTGGTCGACGCGTCCCGGCTGACCAGCCCGGTGCTGCCCGCCGAGATCGCCCGGCGGTTCCGCAGCTCGGTGCTGTTCGTGCCGGCCTTGCTGCACCGGTTCGGCGAGGCGGTCATCGAAGGCATCGGCGGCTGCAACCTGGGCAGCCGGAACCTGGACTTCCACTACCGGGGCTTCGCCCGGCTCGGCGCGGTGGTCGACGAGGGCGAGAGCGTCATCCACATCAAGGCGGGCAAGCTGCAGGGCGCCCACCTGTACCTGGACACGCCGTCGCACACCGGCACCGAGAACCTGATCATGGCGGCGTCGCTGGCCCCGGGCCGGACCGTCATCGACAACACCGCGCAAGAGCCCGAGGTGCTGGACGTTATCGCGTTCCTGACCAAGATGGGCGCGCGGATCACGGGCGGCGGCACCGGCTTCATCACCGTGGACGGCGTGGACGAGCTGACCGCGGTGGAACACACGGTGATGGCCGACCGGATCGACGCCGGGGTGTTCGCCATGGCGGCGGCCATCACCGGTGGCGAGCTCAACCTGGTCGGCGCGTCGCTCGAGCACTTCGGCGTGGTGCGCTGGAAGCTGGAGCAGATGGGCGTGGAGTTCTCCACCCACGGCGCGGTGCTGAACGTGCGGATGGACCGGCCGCCGCGCCCGATCAACGTGATCACCGGCCCCTACCCGGGCTTCGCCACCGACCTGCAGTCGCCCATCATGGCCCTGGCCTGCCTGGCCGAGGGGGCCTCCTACATCCGCGAAACGATCTTCGACGGACGGTACACGCTGGTCGGCGAGCTGAACAAGATGGGTGCGCGGATCGAGTTCGACGGCAGCCGGGTGGTGGTGCACGGGCCGTCGGCGTTCACCGGGGCCCCGGTGGTGGCGCACGACCTGCGGACCGGGATCGCGCTGGTGCTGGCCGGGCTCGCCGCGTCCGGCGAGACCGTGGTTACCCCCGCCTACCCGATCGACCGCGGGCACGCGGCGATCGCCCAGCGGTTCAACGCGCTGGGCGCGGACATCACCGCGGAGACCTTGTAGCGCGGGCTAGCCGTTGCGGTGGGGGAACTCGCGCGCGACGGCTAGGAACGCGTCGTTGGACTGCGGGTCGCCGATGCTGACCCGGGCGCCCTCGGTGCCGAACGGCCGGACCGCGATGCCGACCGTCGCGCAGGCGGCGGCGAAGGCGGGGGTGTGCTCGCCGAGCCGGAGCCAGACGAAGTTGGCCTCGGTGGCCGGGACGGTCCAGCCGTCGGCGAGCAGCGCCTCGCGGACCCGGGTGCGCTCCTTGACCGTGAGCTCGACGCGTTCCAGGAGCTCGGCCTCGGCGGCCAGCGACGCGATGGCGGCGGCCTGGGCCAGCCGGTTGACCGTGAACGGCAGCATGGTGGCCCGGACCGCGGCCGCGACCGGCTCGTGCGCGATCATGAACCCGGTGCGCAGGCCGGCCAGGCCGTAGGCCTTGGAGAAGGTGCGCAGGACGGCGACGTTCGGCCGGTCCCGGTACATGGTCACGCCGTCGGGCACCGCCTGGTCGCGGATGTACTCGTGGTAGGCCTCGTCCAGCACGACCAGGCAGTCGGCGGGCACCCGGTCCAGGAAGCCGCTTAGTTCCTGCTGGTGGACGACCGTACCGGTGGGGTTGTTCGGGTTGCAGACGAAGATCAGCCGGGTCTTGGCGGTGATGGCGTCGGCCATGGCGGCCAGGTCGTGGCGCTCACCGTCCAGCGGGACCCTGACGGAGTTGGCCGCGGCCAGATCGCACAGCGTCGGGTACGCCTCGAACGAGCGCCACGCGTAGATGACCTCGGCGCCGGGCTCGCCGATCGCCTCGAGGAGCTGCTGCGTGACGCCGACCGAGCCGCACCCGACCGCGACGTGGGTTTCCGGGACGCGGTAGCGCTCGGCGATGGCCTGGATCAGCGCTTGCGCCCCGTTGTCCGGGTACCGGTTCATCGACCGCGCCTCCTCGGCGATCACTTCGATCACCGAGGGGAGCGGCGCGTACGGGGACTCGTTGGACGAGAGCTTGTGCGACTTGCCCGTGGAGCTGACCGGGGTCTGGCCCGGCCGGTAAGCGGGAAAACTGTCAAGCACCGAACGGAAACGTGGCGACGCGCCAGTGATGCCCTCTGTCATGCCACCAGTCTGGCACTTTCCGCGTGGTGCTCGTTTCGTGCCGGGTGGGGCTCGGCCGGGGCTAAGGCTGCAGGGACTGGCTGGCGTGCGCGTAGGCGTCCTGGGCCAGGGTCTCCGCGCCCGCTTCGGTCGCGTCGGGACCGACCATGGTGACCGCGCCGACGAACCCGGCGCCGCGGTAGACCACCGACCAGACGTCCACGTTGGCGTACCCGGCGGCCTTGACGTTCAGCGCGCGGGCCTGCTGGGCCAGACCGGACAACGGGGCTTCGTGCACGGTGTAGCGGAACGTCTTGCCGTCCACGGTCGCGCTGTAGTGATCGCAGCCCGACGGCAGCGTGTTGCCCAGGGCGGTGGAGGCCACCATCGACGTCGCGGAGACCAGCACCTCGGACACGCCGTCCCGGCCCACCTTGAACGTCACCACCGACGCGGGCGCGTGCGTGAACACGGCCGAGTTGAAGCCGGTCTCGGTGGCCTGGGCGCACTTGGCCGGGGTGACCTTCACCCCGTTCATGGTCTGCTTGCTGGTCTGCACATCCGGTAGCGTTCCGTAATCACCGGATTCGGCCTTCGAGGCCGGCTTGGTGCCGTTGATCTTCTCCAGCAACGCCGACTTTAGCTGGGCCGAGGTGAAAGAAAGCTCGGCGGCGGTGGCCGTGGCGGTCGGCTGGGTGGTGGAGGCAGCCTGGCTCTGGCTCGCGGATCCGCCGCAGCCGGTGAGGGCGGCGGCGCCCAGGAGCGCCATGGTCCCGGTGACGGACAGAGTGGTCAGCGCGGGTCGGTGCCAGTGACGATCGGACATGGAGAAAACCCTTCTAACGCTCCGAAATTTTCCAGTTTCGAAGCGTGAGACTAGCCTACAGCGGGTGACCGTAAGGGGACTTTGCGTAAACGTGTCCGAGGGGTGCCGGGATGGGCCCCGCGGGGCCGGCGGGGCGCGGCGGCCGTGTGCCGGCGCGGCCGGTTAGCGGGGGTCGCCGTGGTGCGCGTCGGGGGGCTGGGCGGCCTCGCGGCGGCGCCAGTCCTCGGGCAGCGCGACCTCGAGCACGTCATCCACGGTGATTACGCCGAGTAGCCGGCGCTCGTCGTCGACCACCGGGATGGTAATGAGGTTGTAGTCGGTCATCAGCACGGCCACGTCGGTGATGTCGGTGTCCGCGCCGACCCGGACCGGATCGGTGTCGGACACGTCGATCACGATCGCGCCCGGATCGGCCTGGATCAGGGTGACCAGGCGCGCCACGCCGCACAGCACGCCGTCGGCGGTCACGGCGTGCACGCTGGTCAGCGCCTCGGGCTGGAGCGAGGCGGACTCGCGGACCCGGGCCAGCGCGTCGCCCACCCGGCTCAGGCCGGGCAGCGCGATGAAGTCCACGCCCATCAGCCCGCCGGCGCTGGTGGGGTGGAAACCCATCAGGGTCAGCACCTTGGCCCGCTGCACGCCGGGCAGCAGGTCCAGGACGGGCTGGCGGCGGGGCTGCGGCAGTTCGGCGATGGCGTCGGCCGCGTCGTCGGCCCGCATGCGGGCCAGCACGCCGGCGATCTCCCGGTCGGTCCGCGCGCCGAGCAGCCGGGTGGCCAGGTCCTCGTCCAGTTCCTCGAACACGTCGGCCTCGAGTTCGGGGTCGGCGTGCACCCGGCCCAGGATCTCGGTCTCCTCCTCCTTGGAGGCGCTCTCCAGCAGGTCGGCGATCTGGGCCGGCTTGAGCCGCCGGATGCGGGCCACCGGGCTGCGCAGCAGCGCGCTGCCCGCATGGCCGATGAGCCACTCGAAATCGTGCCAGTCGCGGAACGCACCCGGGTCGTGGCTCGCGTCGCTGGCGAGCTGGGCGCCGCGGCCGAACGGGCGGCGGGGGCGGCGGCGGGTGTCGACGCCCGACACCACCCAGTCGTCACGGTCGGGGCCTAGTTCCAGGTCGGCCGCGCGGACCAGGCGCGCGTCGGCCACGTCGATGAGCCGGTGTCCCAGCACGTCGGCCCGGAGCAGCACCTCGCCGTCCCGGCGCTCGAAGTGCCGCAGGCTCAGCCGCGCGCTGGACAGCCGCAGCGGATCGCCCTCGAACGTGCTCACCTGGTCGATGGGCACGAAGATCTCCCGGCCGCCGACCGCCGCCACCAGCCCGGTGACCAGCGGGTAGTCAGTGCCGCGCAGCCGCACGATGACGTCGGCCAGCTTGCCGATCGACTCGCCGCCCCGGTCCGCCACCGGCCGCTTGAGCAGCCGGGACAGGCTCAGGGTGACCCTGGCGTCCGGCGTGGTCATCGAGTTCCTCTTCTGGTCCGGGACAGGAAGGTTACCTCGTAGCCGTAACCTCGGGATGTCACGGGATGAAGTCCTGGCGGACGGGGTAATCCTTCCCACGTCGGCCACGATGACTCCAGTACTCCCGGCGCCGCGCCGCAGGTTACGCGCACACCAGGGGTGGTGGTATGAAGTCTCTGGCGCCCAAAAAAGGGATTCTGACTGACGAAAGGCGCAGATGGTGGCCACGCGCAAGGCAGCAGCCGCACTCCTGGACCGGAGCGCCGGCCTGCCCGACACGTTCTGGTACTCCACCAAGCGCAAGCTGCTCGGCCCGCCGCTGGTCAACCAGGATCTCGGCGAGCAGCGGCTGTCCAAGCCGCTCGCCCTGGGCGTGCTGTCCCCGGACGGCATCTCCTCCTCGGCATACGGCACCGAGGAGATCCTGATCGCGCTGGTGCCCTTCGTCGGGCTGGCCGCGTTCACCTTGATCCTGCCCATGACGCTGGTCATCTTGCTGGTCATGGTGCTGGTGCTGCTGTCCTACCGCGAGATCGTGATGGTCTACATCAGGCCGGGCGGCTCGTACGTGGTGGCCCGGGAGAACTTCGGGCCGCGCATCGCACAGGTGTGCGCGGTCGCGCTGCTGATCGACTACGTGGTCACGGTGGCGGTCCAGACCGCGGCCGGCACCGCCGCGGTGGCCTCGGCGTTCCCCTCGGTCGGCCGGTACAAGCTCGAGGTCACGGTCGCCGTGGTGCTGGTCATGGCGTTCGGCAACTTGCGGGGGCTGAAGGAGGCGGGGCGGGCCTTCGCGATCCCGACCTACCTGTTCTCGGGCGCGGTCATCATCATGATCGTGGTCGGGCTGATCCGCGAGATCATGGGCAACCTGCACCCGGTCAACCCGGCCACACTGCACGGTGCCTACCTGCTCGGCTCGAGCAAGGACGGGATCCTCAGCGGCGCGATGATCTTCATCCTGCTCAAGGCGTTCGCCAACGGCGGCGCGTCGCTGACCGGCATCGAGGCGGTCTCGGACGCGGTCGGCGCGTTCAAGCCGCCGGAAGGGATCAACGCCCGGCGGGTGCTGCTGGCCGAGGGCGCCATCCTGGGGGGGCTGATCGCGGGCATCTCCTGGCTGGCCCACGCCACGCACGCGACGCCGTACCTCAGCGGCTACCCGACCGTGCTGGCCCAGGAGGCGAACATGGTGTTCGGGCAACCCGGGCACTTCATGTTCTACATCCTGCAGGGCGCCACCATGCTGATCCTGTACACCGGCGGTAACACCAGCTTCAACGGGTTCCCGTTCCTGACCAGCTACGTGGCCGGCGACTCGTTCCTGCCCCGGTGGCTGCTCAAGCGCGGGCACCGGCTGGTGTTCTCCAACGCGATCATCCTGCTGACCATCACGTCCATCGTGCTGCTGATCGTCAAGGACGCGAACGTCAACAGCCTGGTCCCGCTGTACGCCATCGGGGTGTTCACCGCGTTCTCCATGGCCGGCTTCGGGATGGCCAGATACCACAGCAGGCACCGCACGCCGGGCTGGCGGCGCCGGCGGTTCATCAACTTCTCGGCCGGGGTGATGACGGTCATCGTGGTGCTGGTCTTCGCGGTGGTGAAGTTCACCGAGGGCGCCTGGCTGGTCGTGATCCTGTTCATCGTGCTGGTCCCGGCGCTGATCAGGATCAACCGCGGGTACCGGGCCGAGACCGAGGTGCTCGAGACGATCAGCGAGCACCAGCCGCCACCGCCGCCGCACTACAGCCGGCGCACCGTGTTCGTGTTCGTGGACGGCTTCGACCTGGCCACGCTGGCCGCGCTGCGGTACGCGCGCAGCATGCGGCCGACCACGATCCGGGCGGTCCACTTCGTCATCGACAACGTCCAGGCCGAGAAGCTGCGGGAGAAGTGGATCCGGGCCGACCGCGGCGTGCCGCTGGACTTCATCGACGTCTCGGACCGCCGGCTGACCCGGGCCGCGGCCGAACTGGTCGAGCGCGAAGCGGCCGAACCCGAGACGCACGTGACCGTGGTGCTGCCGCGGCGCAGTTACTCCGCGCTGCTCGGCCGGCTGCTGCACGACCGGACCGCGGACAAGATCGCCGCGGTGGTGAGCCGGATCCCGCGCTCGGCGGCCACCATCGTGCCCTACGACGTGGACAGCCGGGTCCGCGTCCTGCAGGAACGGCAGGCGGCCAAGCTCGCCACGGCGGACCGGGGCGCGGGCGCTTCGGCCAAGGTCACGTCCGGGGAGGCCGACGTGGCCAGCGCGCACGGCGCGGCGGCGGGGCCGCAGTCCGTAAGCCCGGGTGCCGGTGATGGTGCTGATGTTGCCGGTGGTGCCGGTGCTGCTGCGGGTGCTGGTGCTGCCCGCGGTGCCGGTACTACTAGTGGTGCCGGTGCGGTGGGTGCTTTTGATGCGGCGGGTGCCGGTACGGCGGATGCTGTTGGTGCGGCGGGTGCCGGCGCGGCCGGTGGCGCGGGGCCGGGGAACGGGGGGCCCGGGGCGGGCGCCGGACCCGACGGCGAGTCGCTGGCCGCGGCGGGCATCACGCCGATCGGTGCGCTGACCAAACCGGGCCGGGCTTCGGTGGAGGGCCGTATCCGGGTGGTGGAGATCCGCCCGGTGGAGCGGAACACCGTGCTGGCCTGCGAGGTCTCCGACGGGACGGGCCAGCTCACGGCGCTGTTCTACGGCCGTTCGCACATCCCAGGCATCGTGTGCGGCGCCCGGGTCCGGTTCCGCGGCTCGGTCGGGATCAAGGACGGCCACCCGGTCATGACTAACCCCGCCTACGAGCTGCTGTTCCCGGCGCTCTAGTCGCACCGGTCACAAGCTGGCGAGGCTCCTCACCTATCGCTGTGGCAACCTAACGTCTCTTCCGGGCGGGCTCCCGCATTTGTCAGCGTCCGTCGTGGCCGCGACGGGCATGATGCCCGGTCTGCCCGGTCTGCCGGTCTGCCGGTCTGCCGGTCTGTGCAGCGCCCGTCCGGGGTCTGCCGCGGCAGTTCTGCCCGGGGGTGATGCCTGCGTTCCCAAAGCCCCACCCGCCCCCATCACATCACTTTCCGGGAGGATCCGGGTTCCCGGGAGTATTTGGTGCATCCGGGTGCACCGGATCCTCCCGCAAGCCTGGATCCTCCCCGAAAATGGTGCCGGTGATCCTGGGGTGAGCCATGTGGCGGCTGCCGCGAGGTTTAGCCGCGCCGGGGGCCGGCCGGCAGTCTCAGTCCCCGGCGGCACCGCCGGCCGGGGACCACAGCGAGCACGTCTCCTCGATCCTCAGCCGACGGGCCAGATGGCCTGGACTGATGCGGGACTTAGACAACACCGCTCTTGACGGTAGGTTGCCACAACCATGGGTTGGACATGGTAACCGACGGGGCAGGTGGTGCCTGTGATGCATATGGGGTTAGGGCTGACCTGGGCTGCAGGCGGGGGCGCGGACGGGGCGGGGCGGGGGCGGGGCGCGGACGGGGCGGGGCGGGGGCGGGGGCTTGGGGTATCGGGCGGATGGGTTACGTGGAGCCTTTGGCGGGCTTGGGGGGCTTGGGAGGTTTGCCGGTCTGGGGGACGAGGAGCTCGTAAGCCGGATTGATCATGACCGGGAGGCCGTCCTTGATCCCGACGGGGCCGCGGAAGCGAACCCGGGAGCCGCACATCAGGCCGGGGATGCGGGACCGGCCGTAGAACAGCGCGGTCAGGTCGCCGGTGGAGTCGGCGATCTCGGCGGCCAGCACCGAGTTGCGTTCCACCGAGCGGACCTCGACGATCCGGACCCGGCCCTCCACCACGGTGCGGGCCGGCTCTCCGATCGAGCCGATCGGGGTGACGCCGGGCGGCGGGATCGGGCGGTCATAGCTGCCGGCGCCGGGCAGCGGCTCGGATCCCTCCCGGGGCATGGTGGCCTCGGCGTCGGCCCGGAGGTGCCGCGCCTCGGCCGCCACGGGGTCGGCAGGGCCGGCTGCGGTAGCGGCGGCCGCGGCACCGTCGGCCCGGGCGCCGTTGGTGGTAGCACCAGCGGTGGCGGCGGGGTCGGGGGCGGGCGTGAGAGAGTCGGGGACAGCGGTCAGGGGGGCGGGCGCGGGGGGGCGGGGGGCGGACGTGGGGGTCAGGGCGGGGGACGTGGGGGTCAGGGCGGGGGACGTGGGGGTCAGGGCGGGGGACGTGGGAACGGCGGCGGCGCGCTGCGCTTGGCGTTCGGATAGGACGCGGAGGCGGTTCTGGACATCGAAGGGGATGATGGTGGCGGCGGCGTTGGGGACGCGGCTGACCACGCCGGCGATCTTGTCCGCGGTGCGGTCGTGCAGGAAGCGGCCGAGCAGCGGGGAGAAGCTGCGCCGGGGCAGGATCACGGTGACCTGGGTGCCCGGGGCGGCCGCCTCCTCGCTGACCAGGTCGGCGGCGGCGCGGGTCAGCCTGCGGTCCGGGGTGTCGACGAACTCCAGCGCCACGCTCTTGTCTGGTAGCCAGGCTTGGCGCAGGCGTTCGGCCTGCTCGGTGTCGATGACGAAGTGGACGGCGCGCAGCGTGGTCGGCCGCAGGCCCTTGGCGTAGCGCAGGGCGGCGATGGTGGACAGGTCGAAGTCGTCCACGAACACGATCACGACCCGGCGGCTGTAGTTCGGCTGGCTCGGCCCGACCCCGGACGCGCGGCGGTCCCCGATGGTCTGCAGCGCGCCGGCCTCGGCGCGGTACTGCCGGTTGAGCCGGATCAGCGTGAAGACCAGGACCGGGAAGATGATCACGATCAGCCAGGCGCCCTCGGTGAACTTCACCACCGCGAAGACCAGCACCACAATGGTGCTCATCACGCCGGCCGAGAAGTTGATGATCCGCTTGTGCCGCCAGCCCGGCTCCTGGTGGGTGGTGTGGTACCTGGCCATGCCGTACCCGGCCATGGAGAACGCGGTGAACACGCCGATCGCGTAGTACGGGACCAGCGCGTTCACGTTCGAGCCGACCACCGCGATGAGCGTGACCGACAGCACGGTCAGCACGATGATCCCGTTGGAGAAGACCAGCCGCTGGCCGCGCTTCATCATCCACCGGGGCAGGAACGAGTCCTCGGCCACGAAGCTGGTCAGGAACGGGAACCCGTTGAAGCTGGTGTTGCCGCCGGTGAACAGGATCAGCGCGGTGGCCGCCTGGACCACGTAGAACATGAAGTGCCCGGTCTGCCCGAACACCATGTCCGCTTCCTGCGAGATCACGGTAGGGAAGCCGGCCGTGTAGGGGGCGGCGTGGGTCAGGTGGGCCAGCCAGGCGATCCCGGCCAGCAGGACGCCCAGGATGGTGGCCTCCATGACCAGGACCCGGCGGGCGTTGATGCCCTCGGGCGGCTTGAACGCGCTGACCGCGTTGGAGACCGCCTCGATGCCGGTCAGCGAGGAACCGCCGTTGGCGAACGACTTCAGCAGCACGTAGATCAGGAACAGCGAGGTGAAGCTCGAGGCGCCCGGCCCGATGTGGTACAGCCCGTGCAGGTGGTAGATGTTCTGCTGGGGCAGGTTGCCGGCCGCCTCGCGGATCAGCCCGACCACGATCATCAAGATGATCGCCCCGGAGAACAGGTAGGTGGGCAGCGCGAAGACCTTGCCCGCCTCGCGGATGCCCCGCAGGTTACCGAAGCACATCAGCAGGATGACGCCGATGGTGATCCACCTGGAGTAGGGGCCGATGGCGGGAAACGTCGAGGCCACGGCCGCGGTGCCCGCCGCCACCTGCACGGCCACGGTGACCACGTAGTCGATCAGCAGGGCCACCGCGGCGATCTGCGCGATCCGCGGCCCGAAGTTTTCCCGGGCCACCACGTACGAGCCGCCGGCCCGGGTGTAGATGATGACCACCTCGCGGTAGGACAGCACCACGAGCACCATCACGAACAGGATCACCGCGGTCATCGGCAGCACGATGGCGAACGCCGCGACGCCGAACACCTTGATCAGCTCGATGAGGATCTCCTCGGTGCCGTAGGCCGAGGAGGAGATGCCGTCGGGGGACAGCACGCCGAGCGCGAGCGTCTTGGACAGCCGCTGCTCGCCGAGGTCCGCGTTGATCATCGGCGGGCCGATCAGGCGGCGCTTGGCCGAGTACCAGAAGGTCTCCGGGAGGGGGTTGCCCGGGCCGCCCGAGAGCAGGCCGGCCGCCTTACGCACCGCCACTAGGCCTGCCGCTCCGTTCGGTCGCTGATCACGATTCCGACGCTATTAGCGGGGCCGGCAGGGCGCCGTATGCAGCCCGTCAAGCTTTGCGGGCGGCGCGTTAAGGTTCCGTCAAGGACGCTGATATTGCCTGGTAACGGGACTGAAATAGCAAGAGATGAGACTCGGTCACCCAACCCGCGGCATACCGGCGCCCTATGCGCTGCCGGTTGGTTTCGCCGCATTCCTGGCCGTGGGGACCGTGGCCGCCGCGCTGCACGGGCGGCTGGACGCCGGCGGGGTCCTGATCGCCTGCGCGGCGGTGGCCGGCGTGATGTCGTTCCTGGCCGACCCGCTCGCGTCGGTGCTGCTGGCGGGCATCGGCTGGCTCACCGTGACCGGGTTCTCCAAGCCGCCGTACGCGCAGCTGCGCCCGACCGGGCCGGCCGCCGCGCACGCGGCCATCGTGCTCGGCGTGACCGCGGTGAGCTGCGCGGTACTGGGCCTGGTATTCCGTTGGTACCTGCGACGGCTCACACTGGTAAGCATGGGTACGTTCACGGCCAAGCGCGCTCGCCGGCTGGCCGCGCCGGAACCGGAGCCCGAGACCGGCGCGATCGACGTGCGGCGGCGGCTGGCCGGAGTGGCGCTGGCAGCGGTCGTGCTGCCGCTGCTGACCTACGTGCTCACCATATTCCGGCCGCGCCTGGACATCGCCGACGAGCTGCTGATCTACCTGGTGGTCGTGGTGGCGGTCACCGTGCTGGGCGGGTTCTGGCCGGCGGTGCTGGCCGCGGTGGCGGCCAGCTTGCTGCTGAACTGGTACTTCACCGAGCCGATCCACACCTTCACCATCCAGCAGCCCAAGGAGCTGCTGGCCCTGCTGCTGTTCGTCACCGTCGCGGTGGCGGTCAGCAGCATGGTCCACCTGGCCGCCCGGCGCGCCGTGCAGGCCGCCCGGGCCCGGGAGGAGGCCGCCTCGCTGCTCGAGCTGGCCCAGACCGTGCTGGGCGGCGCCGACTCCCCCGCCGCGGTGCTCGAGCACCTGACCCGGACCCACGGCGGCCAGGCCGAACTGCAGGAGCGGGTCGCGGGCCGGTGGGTGCGCGCCGCAACCAGCGGGGTGGACGGCACGCTGTCCGCGGCGTCCCGCATCGACATCCGCGGCGACCTGGTCCTGCTGGTCACCGGGCAGAACGAATCGGCCACCCCGGCGCTGCTGGCCGGGTACGCGGCCCAGGTGGCCGCGGCCCTGGACCGGGAACGGCTGCGCACCCAGGCCGCTCAGGCCGAGGCGCTGGCCGAAGGCAACCGGATGCGGACCGCCCTGCTGGCGGCGGTCAGCCACGACCTGCGTACCCCGCTGGCCTCGATCAAGGCCAGCGTGAGCAGCCTGCGCCAGACCGACGTGCAGTGGTCCGAGGCCGACCAGGCCGACTTCCTGGCCACCATCGAACAGAACGCCGACCGGCTCGACGCGCTGATCGGCAACCTGCTGGACATGAGCCGGCTGCACACCGGGTCGCTGCAGCCGTTCCTGCGGCCCACCGCGATCGACGAGGTGGCCCCGGTGGCGCTGCTCGGGCTGGACGACTCGGCGCGGCTGGAGATGGCCGTGCCCGACGGCTTCCCGCTGGTGCTGGCCGACCCGGGCCTACTGGAACGGGTGCTGGCCAACCTGTTCTCCAACGCCCTGCAGCACTCCCCCGCGGGCGCCCGGCCGCCCGAGCTGCACGCGCACCTGGCCGACGGCAAGGTGATGCTCGAGGTCACCGACCACGGCCCGGGGGTGCCGGACGACCAGAAGGAACGCATCTTCGAGCCGTTCACCCGGATCGGCGACCGCCTCCAGGGCGGCGTCGGGCTGGGGCTGGCCGTGGCCCGGGGCTTCGCCGAGGCCATGGGCGGGCGCATCCAGGCCCAGGACACGCCGGGCGGCGGGCTCACGGTGGCCATCACGCTCACGGCGGCGGCCAGCGCCGATGCCACGACCGCGCTGGAAACGGGGTCATGACCCGGGTGCTCGTCGTCGACGACGAGCCGTCCATCCTGCGCGCGCTGCGCATCAACCTGTCCGCCCGGGAGTATGACGTCAGCACCGCGGTGGACGGCACCACCGGGCTGGCCGCGGTGGCCCGCGACCGGCCGGACGTGATCATCTTGGACCTCGGGCTGCCGGACATGGACGGCACCGAGGTCATCCACGGGGTGCGCGGCTGGACCTCGATCCCGATCATCGTGCTGTCCGCGTGGGGCCAGGAAAGCCAGAAGGTGGCGGCGCTGGACGCGGGGGCCGACGACTACGTGACCAAGCCGTTCGGCATGGACGAGCTGCTGGCCCGGCTGCGGGCCGCGGTCCGCCGGGCCGTGCCCGCCCCGGACGAGCCGGTGATCAGCGCCCCCGACTTCACCGTGGACCTGGCGGCCAAGCAGGTAATCCGGACGGACGGCACCGATGTGCGGCTGACCCCGACCGAGTGGCAGCTGCTGGAGATCCTGGTGCGCAACCGCGGCCGGCTGGTCACCCAGAAACAGCTGCTGCGCGAGGTGTGGGGGCCGTCCTACGAGACAGAAACCAACTACCTGCGGGTCTACCTGGCCCAGCTGCGCCGCAAGCTGGAGCCCGAGCCGTCCCGGCCGAAGTACCTGCTGAACTGAGTCCGGGATGGGATACAGGTTCAAGGTGTGAGGGCACGCAGGACGGCCTGCTCCCGGGTCGGTTACCAGCGGGCGGTCTTGTCGAAGCGGGGCTTCCAGACGGCGCGGTAGAGCAGGCGGAGCGGGGGCGGGAGCTGGCCCAGGGTGGCCTGGCGGTGGTCGCGGTCGGGGTCGTCCAGGATCCAGGCGAACATCTCCGCGCTGGCCGCCATGCCGTTCTTGCTGCCCGTCTTGCGGCCCGCGCCGCGCCACTCGGCGGCGGTCAAGGCGATGCCGATGAGCGGCAGGCCGTCCCGCTCCTCGTGGGCCAGCGGTAGGCGCCGGTCAGGGCGTCGATGACGCCAGGCCGGCGGCCGTGCCTGGTTCGCGGAACAGCGGGCGATCGCTGAGCCGGGCGCCTGACCGCAGGCGGGCTTGGCCCAGGCGGGGCTGCAGCCGGCCAGATGAGTGGCCCGGGGTGTGGTAGAGGCTGGCGGTTGAACACTTCCGCCCGGGACGGCTCGGGCGGGCCGAGCCGGGCGCGGCGCGGCCGTGCGGGCCAGGAAGTGAGATCGCGAGCGGAACCGCAGGCGCCGCGATCATGATGGTCAGAGTCGGCGTCCCCGGTGCCGGGCCGCGTCGCGGCCGGGCAGTTTCGGGGTGGTCATGATGATCCCTCGTTTCAGGTGGGTGCGGTGCCTCCTGACGGTGTGACGGTACGGGAGGCGGTGATGTGACCGCGGTCCGGGGATTGGCGGCGGCGCGGCGCGGGTAGGCCTAGGTGCCTCTCTCTGTCACCGTCCGCCGGGAGGATAAGAACGCAAGTCCAGCTGGGCCCGCAGGCCCGCGGCCCTGGCCGAACGGGTCGAACAGGCGCATGCGCTCGACCCGGTGGTGCGCAGGCTGTCCGACAGCGTGGTGCGCGCGCTGCCCACCGGGTCGCGGGCCGACGCGCTGCACGGGGTGCCGTTCGGGCAGCCGGCGCATCCCGCGCTGGTGCGGCTGCCGCTGGGGTGCTGGACGTCGGCGGTGCTGCTCGATTTGTTCCGCGGCACCGACCGCGCGGCGCGCATGCTGATCGGAGCCGGGGTGGCGGTCACGGTGCCGGCCGCGGCCACCGGGCTGGCCGACTGGTCGGCGCTGCACCGGGACCAGCAGCGGGTCGGCCTGGTGCACGCGGCCTGCCAGGCGGGCGCGGCCGCGCTGTTCCTCGGCTCGCTGGCGGCCCGGGCCCGCGGGCGGGGCCGGGTACGGCCGGTGGCTGTCCGGCGGCGGGCTGGCCCTGGCCACCGCCGGGTCCTACCTGGGCGGGCACCTGGCGCTGCGGCTCGGGCGCGGGCGCCAGCCACGCCGAGCAGGTCAGCCACCTGTCCGGGCTGGGCTGGCACGACCTGTGCGCGCTGGGCGAGCTGCCGGAGCGCCGGCCGGTGCGACGGCAGCTCGGCTACCTGTCGCTGCTGGTGTACCGGCAGGGCGACGAGGTCAGCGTGCTGTCCGACCGGTGCTCGCACCTGGGCGGGCCGCTACACCAGGGACGAATCGTCGTCGAACGGGGCGCTGCCTGCGTGGCCTGCCCCTGGCACGGCTCCACCTTCGCCGTTGCCGACGGCGACCGTCGTGCACGGGCCCGCCACCGCTCGTCAGCCAGCCTTCGAGACCCGCGTGACGGCCCGAGGGGCGGGTCGAGCTGCGGGCCCGGCCCTGACGCGGGCAGCCGGCCTGAGCGGCTCAGGCGCCGGCCGACGGCTCGGGCGCTGGCGCGGGTGCGGGCGCGGACCGGCCGCCGTTCGAGCCGAACAGGCCGCCGATGCCCTCCAGGGCCTTGCCGATCTCGCTGGGCACGATCCACACCTTGTTCGCGTCGCCCTGGGCGATCTGCGGCAGCATCTGCATGTACTGGTAGGCCAGCAGGCCCTGGTCGGGGTGGCCCTCGTGGATGGCCCGGAACACGGTGGTGATGGCCTCGGCCTGGCCGCGGGCCCGGGCCGCCTGGGCCTTGGCCTCGGCCTCGGCGCGCAGCACGGCCGCCTCGGAGTCACCCCGGGCCTTGAGCACGGCGGCCTGGCGCTCGCCTTCAGCGTTCAGGATGGCCGACTGCTTGTTGCCCTCGGCGGACAAGATGGCGGCGCGCTTGTCCCGGTCGGCGCGCATCTGCTTCTCCATCGAGTCCTGGATGGAGGCGGGCGGCTCGATGGCCTTGAGCTCGACCCGGCCGACCCGGATGCCCCACTTGCCGGTCGCCTCGTCGAGTTCCTGGCGCAGCTCGGTGTTGATCTGGTCGCGGGAAGTCAGCGCGGTCTCCAGGTCCATGCCGCCGACCACGTTGCGCAGGGTGGTCACGGTCAGCTGCTCGACCGCGGTGATGTAGTTGGCCACCTCGTAGGTCGCGGCCCGCGGGTCGGTGACCTGGAAGTAGATCACCGTGTCGATGCCGACGACCAGGTTGTCCCGGGTGATGACCGGCTGGGGCGGGAAGCTGACCACCTGCTCGCGCAGGTCGATGAGCGGGCGCAGCCGGTCCACGAACGGCGTGACCATGTTCAGCCCGGCGGGCAGCGTGCGGTGGTACCGGCCGAACCGCTCGACGATCCCCGCGGTGGCCTGCGGGATGATGCGGACCGACCGCCAGATGACCAGGGCGACGAGAGCGACGAGGACGACGAGCAGCACGGTCGCGACGAGAGTGCTCATGACGGCTCCACTCCGCGGCCCGGCAGCGGGGTTACCGGGCTTATCCGCAACGTTACAGACCGCCAGGAGGATGAGCCAGAGCCGGGCTTACCGGGCGCGGGCCGTCCAGCGGGACCCGTGCCGCTCGATCTCCAGCTGGACGCCGAAGCACCGGGACAGGTTGCGCGCGGTGAACACCTCGTCGATCGGCCCGGCGGTCAGGACCGACCCGCGGCGCAGCAGCATGGCGTGGGTGAAGGCGTCCGGGACTTCCTCGACGTGGTGGGTGACCAGCACCATCATCGGCGCCTTGGGGTCGCGGGCCAGCTGCGACAGGCGGCGCAGCAGGTCCTCGCGGCCGCCCAGGTCCAGGCCCGCGGCGGGCTCGTCGAGCAGCAGCAGCTCGGGGTCGGGCATCAGGGCCCGGGCGATCTGGACGCGCTTGCGCTCGCCCTCGGACAGCGTGGCGAACCGGCGCCGGATCAGGTGCGCGCAGCCGAGCGCGTCGAGCAGTTCGACGGCCCGGGTCACGTCGGCGGAGTCGTAGTCCTCCTTCCACCGGCCCAAGATGGCGTAGGAGGCGGTCAGCACCAGGTCGATGACCTTCTCGTTCGGCGGGACCTGCTCGGCGACCGCGGCGCTGGTCAGGCCGATCCGCGGGCGCAGGTCGAAGATGTCCACCTCGCCCAGCCGTTCGCCCATCACCTCGACCGTGCCCTGGCTGGGAAACAACGTGGTCGCCGCTACCTGGAGCAAGGTGGTCTTGCCCGCGCCGTTCGGCCCGATGAGGATCCAGCGCTCGTCCTCATGCGCCGTCCAGTCGACGTTGCGCAGCAGGACCGCGGCATCCCGGCGGACCTCGACCCCGCGGAGCCGCAGCACCTCGTCGGACATCAGGGGGCCCCCTTCAGTGTGTTATCCCGTCGAGACTGAACCTACGTCACCGGACCCCGGCGGACCCAGGTTATCTTCCGGTCAGGCCCGATGATCAGGATCCGCTTTCGTGGCGGACCGCGAACAGCGCGGCCTGGGTCCGGTCCTGCACGCCCAGCTTGGCCAGCACCGAGCTGACGTGGGCCTTGACCGTCTTCTCCGAGACGTACAGGGCGCGGGCGATTTCGCGGTTGGAGCGGCCGCGGGCCAGTTCGGCCAGGACCTCGCGCTCGCGGGCGGTCAGGGCGTCCAGGCTGGGGGCCGGGCCGGCCGAGCCCAGCAAGGTCCCCGCGGCCTGCGGGGCCAGCAGCAGGTGCCCGTCGTGCACGGCCCGGATCGCGCGGACCAGCGCGTCCGGGTCGACGTCCTTGTACAGCACGCCCGCCGCGCCCTCGCGCATGGCCCGGCCCGCCGCGACCGGGTCGGTGACGCTGGTCAGGACCAGGACCCGGGCGGTCGTCCCGGCGGCCCGCAGCTCGCCGAGCACGGCCAGCCCGTCCATGGCGGGCAGCTTCAGGTCCAGCAGGATGACGTCGGCCGCCTGCTCGGCGGCCAGCTTGAGCGCGGCCGGGCCGTCGCCGGCCTCCCCGGCCACCTCGATCCCGTCCTGGACCTCGAGCAGCACGCGCAGGCCCTGGCGGACCACCGGATGATCATCGACGATCAGCACCGAGATGGGCATCAGCGGCCTCCGGCCGGCACCGGGACGGACATCCGGACCAGGGTGCCGCCGGTCCCGGACGTGATGGTCAGCGTGCCGCCCGCGTGGGCCGCGCGCTCGCGCATAGAGGCCAGGCCCATCCCGCCGGACGGCGCCTCGGGCGCGAACCCGTGGCCGTCGTCCTGGACCTCCAGGGTGACCCGGCGCGCGGTGCGAGCCAGCCGGACGCAGACCGCGCCGGCCCCGGCGTGCCGCAGCGCGTTGTGCAGCGCCTCCTGGGCCACCCGGTACAGGGCGGCCTCCTGGCGGTCGGTCAGCGCGGGCAGCTCGGCCGCGGTGACCGCGACCGGGATGCCGTGCGCGCGCCCGGCCAGCACCGCGTACCTGCGCAGCGACTCGGTCAGGCCGCCGGCCCGCAGGTCGGACGGGGCCAAGCCGTCGATGACCGCGCGCAGCTCGGCGTGGGCTTCGGCGCCGAGCTCGCCGACGATGTCGATCTCGGCGCGGACCCGGTCCGGATCCGCGGGCTCGCGGGCGGCCAGCACCGCGGCGGCCCGGGCGTGCGCCCGGATGCTGAACAGCTTCTGGGTCACCGCGTCGTGCAGCTCGCGGGCCAGCCGGGACCGTTCCTGGACGACGCTGAGCTCGCGGCTGCGCTCGTACAGCCGGGCGTTGGTCAGCGCGATGGCCGCGTGCGCGGCGAACAGCGACAAGATCTCCTGGTCCCGTTCGGTGAAGCCGCGCTTCTCGGCCGCCGCGGAGGTCTTGTTGGCCGCGAAGATGATGCCCAGCACCTGGTCGCCGTCGCGGACCGGCACGCCCATGAAGTGCGACATGCGCGGGTGACCGGCGGGCCAGCCCTCGAACCGGGGGTCGCGGCTGATGTCGGCCAGCCGCTCCGGCTTGCCCTCGGTGAGCAGCACGCCGAGCATGCCGTGCCGGCGGGGCAGCGGGCCGATGGCCCGCCACTCGGCATCGCTGATGCCGTCCACCACGAACTCCGCGAACGAGTCGCCCTCGTCGGGCACCCCGAGCGCCGCGTAGCGCGCGCCGACCAGGGAACGCGCCGACCGCACGATCACCTGCAGCACGTCGCGGACCGTCATCTGCCGGGTCACCGACAGCACGGCCTGGCTCACCTGATAGAGCTCATCGAGCCCGTCGCTCACAGCTTTGACGTTAGCCCGGATCGCGCGGGCGGCGCATCAGGCGCGGGTCCTAGGACCATCGGCGGAGGCCGGGCGGGGCGCGCGGCCGATGCCTTGCGGCGCGGCGCTGCCTAGCGTGACAGACATGATCGCACTGGTTACGGGGGCCTCCCGCGGACTGGGCCGGGCGCTGGCCGCCGGCCTGGCCCGCGAGGGCTACGACCTCATCCTGGACGCCCGGAACGCCGCCGACCTGTCCGTTGCCGCCCGCGACATGCACGGCGTCGCGGTCGCGGCCATCCCCGGCGACATCACCGACCCTGCGCACCGCGCCGCGCTGGCGCGTGCGGCGCAGGCCGCGGGCCGGCTCGACCTGCTGGTCAACAACGCGGGCACGCTGGGCGCCAGCCCGCTGCCCGCGCTGGCCGACTACCCGGTCGACGAGCTGCGCGCCGCGTTCGAGGTGAACGTGATCGCGCCGGTCGCGCTGACCCAGCTGCTGCTGCCGCTGCTGCGGGCCAGCGGCGGCGCGGCGCTGAACATCACCTCGGACGCGGCGGTGGAGGCCTACGCGGGCTGGGGCGGCTACGGCGCGGCCAAGGCCGCCCTGGAGCAGGCCTCGAACGTGCTGGCCGCCGAGGAGCTCGCGGTCCGGGTCTGGTGGGCCGACCCGGGCGACCTGCGCACCGATATGCACCAGCGGGCCTTCCCCGGCGAAGACATCTCCGACCGGCCCTGGCCATCCGCGGTGGTGCCGGCGTTTACCCGGCTGATCGCCGAGCGGCTGCCCAGCGGCCGGTACCGCGCCGCCCACCTGCTGCCGCCCGCCGCCGTCGGCGCCCCGGCCCGCCCCGCCTCATGAGCATCGACTTCGCGCTGCCGCCCGAGCTGGAGGCGCACGACCCGCCCGAGGCCCGCGGCCTGGCCCGGGACGGCGTGCGGTTGCTGGTCAGCCGGGGCACGTTGTCCGGCGGCCAGGTCAGCCACCACGGCTTCGGCGACCTGCCGGAGCTGCTGCTGCCCGGCGACCTGGTGGTGGTCAACGACACCGGCACGCTGCCCGCCGCGGTCCGGGCCGGCCGCGAGCTGGCCGTGCACTTTTCCACCGCCCTGCCGGATGGTGCGTGGCTGGTGGAACTGCGGGCCATCAAAGACAAGATCTCTCGGCCGAACGGCGCGGGGGTCCCCGCCCAGGTCATCGACTTGCCCGGCGGGGCGGCGCTGCGGCTGGAGCGCCGGGCCAGGCGCCCGGCTGTGGCAGGCCCGGCTGTCGGTCGCGGTGGTGCCGTATCTACTGCGTTACGGCATCCCGATCCGCTACTCCTACGTCAGCCAGGACTGGCCGCTGGCCGCGTACCAGACGGTGTTCTCCCGTAAGCCGGGCAGCGCCGAGATGCCCAGCGCCAGCCGGCCGTTCACCGCGGCGGTGGTGACCGACCTGGTGTCGCGGGGAGTGCTGATCGCGCCGCTCACCCTGCACGCCGGGGTGTCCTCGCTGGAGGCCGACGAAGACCCGTACCCCGAGCCCTACGACGTGCCGCCGGCCACGGCCCGGCTGGTCAACCACGTGCGGTCCGCCGGCGGGCGGGTCATCGCGGCCGGGACCACGGTGGTGCGCGCGCTGGAGACCGCGGCTCGACCCGGCGGCTTGGTGGTGCCGTCGGCGGGCTGGACGTCGCACGTGGTGACCCCGCAGACCGGCGTGCGGGCGGTGGACGGCCTGCTCACCGGGCTGCACGAGCCGCGGTCCTCGCACCTGCGGATGCTGGCCGCGTTCGCCGGGCCGGAGCTGCTGGCCCGGTGCTACGAGGCGGCCGTCACGTCGGGATATCTGTGGCACGAGTTCGGGGACGTGCACCTGATGCTGCCGTAGGCTCGCCGGTCAGTCCCGCGGCCCGGTCCAGGAGCGGCTGGCAGCGGAGCCGGACGGCGATGGCGGTGGCCTCGCCGACGGCGGCCGCAACGGCTTCGGCGGCTTCGGCGGTTTCGGCCTCGCCGCGGCGGGTCAGGACCGTGGCGTAGTCGAGCAGGCCGTGGGCCAGGTGGTAGGGCGTGCTCAGCTCGCGCAGGCCGGCGATCGCGGCCGCGAGGTCGCCCGTGTTTTGACCGGCCGTGTTTTGAGCGGCTGTGTTTTGACCGGCTGTGTTCTGACTGGCTGTCTCCCGGCGGGCCCGGGCCAGGTCACGCTCGGCGCGCAGCATGGGCGCCACCCGTCCGGGCTGCAGAGCGTCGAGCATGGCGAGCAGTTCTTCGGTGGTCTCGCGGTCATCCAGCTCCCAGGCCGTGCGCGCGGCCACCGGCCAGGCCCAGCGCGTCACCTCGTGAGTGGCGCCGAGGGCCTCGGCATGGGCCAGGGTGGCGCGGGCGCGGCGCAACGTGACCTCCGGCAGGCCGGCGGCGGCCGCGATGAAGACCTCCACCACGGCGATGGTCGCCTGCGACTGGGGCTCCTCGCTGGCCCGCATGTCCGGCGCCGCGGTCAGCAGGCGCTCAGCCCGGTCGGTGTCGCCGCGCAACGCGGCCAGCCACGCCCGGCAGGCGATGATGGCCTCGTCGCCGGCCTGGCCGTCGGCGTCCGCGGCCTGGGCGAGTTCGGCTTCGGCGGCGTCCCAGTCGCCGAGCATGAGCAGCACCTGACCCAGGTTGAAGACCGTGATGGCCAGGTAGTCCCGGGCGCCGGCCTGGCGCAGGTGACCGGCGGCGGTGCGGGCCGCCTCGGCGGCGCCCGCGAGATCGGTGGCGGCCAGCGCGTGGGACAGGTTGTTCAGCGTCCGCCCCAGGCTGAGGTTGTCACCGGCCTGGGTGGCCAGGCGCGCGCTCTCCCGCAGGTAAGCGATCCCCTGCGGACGCCGTCCGGCCAGGCCCATGAAGATCCCGCGGGTCCGGAACAGGCCGCTGAGCAGGCTCGCGTCGACGTCCAGATCCTGGCCCAGGGTGAGCGCCTCGGCGGACAGCAGGTCGGCGTCAGGCGAGCCGGAGAACACCGCGACGGTCGCGAGCTGGTCGAGCGCGCGGACCGTGTCCCGGTCCGGGTCGGCGCGGAGCACCTCCATGGCCAGGGTCAGCCGGTCGCGGGCCTCGGCGATGCGCCCCCACAGCCGCAGGGCCTGCCCGGCGATGGCCTGAACCCGGGCCGCGGCGCGTTCCTGCCCGCACTTCAGGTAGGTTTTCCGGGCCTGATCCGCGTACCCGACCGCCGGGGCAAAGTCACCGGCGTCGACCGCGGCCTGCGCGGCGCGCTCCCAGAGCCGCCCCGCGGCCTGCCGGGCGTCCGCGTCTAGCGCCGGGGTCAGTTCGGCCGCGCTGGCGTAGCTGGTGGCGGCCTGGGCGAGCGCGCCGGTCCGTTCGGCCCGTTCGGCGGCTCGGACCCGGGCGGCGGCGGCTTGAGCCCGGATCCGTTCGGCATCAGGGTCTTGCGGTGCGGCGCTCAGGGCGTCGAGGTAGTGCCGGGCGATGACGTCGCTGACCTCCTCCCCGTCCCCGGCGAAGGCGGCGCGCAGGTGCGCGGCCACGGCCAGGTGGCGGGCCTTGCGGTCGCGGCGGGACAGCGTGTCGTAGGCGACCTGGCGGAGCATCTGCTGGGCGAACTGGTAGCTGCCGCGCTCGGGCGACAGCGGGTCGGCGGACACGGCCAGCACCTCGCGGCGGACCAGTTCGGCCAGCGCGGCCCGCACGGCCGGCTCGTCCTTCCCGGACACCGCGATCAGCGCCTCGGCCGGGAAGCTGGCCCCCAGCACCGCGGCGTCGGTGACCAGCCGGCGCACGCCCGGGTCGAGGGAATCCAGGCGGGCGGCCAGCAACGCGTGCAGGCTGTCCGGCACGGCCAGGTCGCCGAGGTCGCCCACCAGCCGGTACTCACCCTCGACCGGCTGGACGATGTCCCGGTCGATCAGCGCCCGGACCGTCTCCACCGCGAACAGCGGGATGCCCTGGGCCTGGTCGGTGATCCTGGCCCGGGCCGCGGGTGGCATCCCCGGCACCAGCGCGTCCACCAGCCGGTCCATCGAGGCCCGGTCGAGCGGGTCCAGGGTCAGCGTGCTCCGGTTCCGCCCGGCGCCGAACCCGGGGCGGCCCTGGCCCAGCTCCGGGCGGGCGAACACCAGCACGTAGATGGGCAGGTCGCGGGCCCAGTCGATGAGGTGATCGAGGAAGTCGAGCAGCCCGTGGTCGGCGTGCTGGGCGTCCTCGACCAGCAGCACCACCGGCATCTGCGCGGCGAGGCGCTCGAAGAACAGCCGCCACCCGGCGAACAGTTCCTCCCGGGCCAGCGGAGCTCCGCTGTCGGCGGGGAAGGGTACGCCGAGGAGCCGGCCCAGCCGCGCGCCCACGTACGCCCGCTCGTCCGGATCGGGCACGAACTCGTCCACGCCGTCGGCCAGCTTGGCCGCGGCCACCTCCGCGGGGTCTTCCTCGGCGATGCCGAGCCGCTGCCGCACGATCTCGGCCAGCGCCCAGAACGCGACGCCCTCGCCGTAGGACAGGCACCGGCCCCGGTGCCACCACACGTCGGCGGCCAGGCCGTCGGTGTACTTCTCGAACTCCCAGCCCAGCCGGGACTTGCCCACCCCGGCCGGGCCGGACACCAGCACCAGGCGCGGCACCTGCCGCTCGGCGGCGGCGTGGAACAGCTCCCTGATCGTGCGCAGCTCGGCGTCCCGCCCGGTCAGCGGCGCCTCCAGTCCGTCGACCCGCTGCACGCCGCCGACCGCCGATACGACGCGGGTGGCCCGCCACAGCTTCTGGGGCTCCGCTTTGCCCTTGAGCCGGTGCTCTCCGGCGTCGGCGAAGCCGACGGCCTGGCCGGCCAGGCGCTGGGTTGAGGAGTCGGTCAGGACCTGCCCGGGCCGGCCGCGGCCTGCACCCGGGCCGCGGTGTTCACCGCGTCGCCCGCCACCATGCCCTCGCCGACCGCGCCCAGGTTGACCGCCATCTCGCCGGTCACCACGCCCGCCCGGGCGGCCAGGCCGTCGATACCGGTCTCGGCGCCCAGCTCGGCCACCGCGGTCACCAGGTCCAGGGCGGCCCGGACGGCGCGTTCGGCGTCGCCTTCGGAGGCGGCGGGCGTGCCCCACACGGCCATCACCGCGTCGCCGATGAACTTCTCGACCGTCCCGCCGTAACGGCCGATCATGGTCCTGGCCACGCCGAAGTAGCGGGACAGCAGTTCGCGGACCGCCTCGGGATCGCGCGACTCGGACAGCGGGGTGAAACCCACCAGGTCGCAGAACAGCACCGAGCAGACCCGGCGCTCGGCCACCGGCTCGTGGCCGGCGTCCCCGCCGGCGTCCTTCCCGGGGCCCAGCGTCTTCCCGGGGCCCGGCGTCTTCCCGGGGCCCAGCCCGGCGCCGCAGGCGCGGCAGAAACGGTCGCCGGGTACGACCTGCTCACCACACGACGGGCACGTTTCCAGGGGTGAACCGCACGTCCCGCAGAACCGGTCCGCCGCCCCCAAAGACGCGCCGCACTGCCCGCATCTCACCCAAACCTCTTATCTAGCGTCTGCTCGCTGTGTCAAGCGGACCGCTGACCGTCCGTGATCTTGTGCTTTTCCGGTAGCCTGGCGCCGCCATGAATACGGTGCTCATCACGCTAACCGGTCGGGACCGGCCGGGTGTGACCTCCCGGCTGTTCGGCGGGCTGGCCGGGTACCAGCTGTCGGTGCTGGACATCGAGCAGGTGGTGATCCGCGGCAAGCTGGTCTTGGGCGTGCTGCTGGAGTCCGGGGGACCGCTCGACCTGACCGGCATCCACGGGGCGGTCGGCGCGCTGGCCGACGATCTCGGCCTGGAGGCCGAGATCACCACCAGTTCCGGCTCCGCCGGCTCCTCCCGCGGGGCCGGGTCTGCGTCCCGGACGGGCCGGCTGCACGTGACCGTGCTGGGCAGCCCGCTGACCCCGGCCGCGGTCAGCGCCATCGCCGGGCGGATCGCGGCCAGCGGGGCGAACATCGACCGCATCGGCCGGCTGGCCCGCCGCCCGGTGACCTGCATCGAGCTGGAGGTCTCCGGCGGCGACCCAGCGCTGCTGCGCGAGGACCTGGCCCGGGTGGCGGTCAGCCAGGGCATCGACGTGGCGGTCCAGCGCGGCGGCCTGCACCGGCGGGCGCTTCGGCTGATCGTGATGGACGTGGACTCGACCCTGATCCAGAACGAGGTCATCGACCTGCTGGCGGCCAAGGCGGGCTGCGCCGACGAGGTGGCCAAGGTGACCGCGTCGGCCATGCGCGGCGAGCTCGACTTCGCCGCGTCGCTGCGCGAGCGGGTCGCGCTGCTGGCCGGGCTTTCCGCTACGGTGCTGGACGAGGTGCGGGGCGAGCTGCGGCTGACCGCCGGCGCGCGCACGCTGATCGGCACGCTGAGCGAGCTGGGCTTCCGGTTCGGCATCGTCAGCGGCGGGTTCGGGCAGGTTATCGCGCCGTTGGCGGCCGAGCTCGGCATCGGTTACGTGGCCGCCAACGAGCTGGAGATCGCGGCGGGCAAGCTCACCGGGCGGCTGTCCGGCCCGGTCATCGACCGGGCGGCCAAGGCCGACGCGCTGCGCCGGTTCGCCGCCGACGCGGGCGTGCCGCTGTCCCAGACGGTGGCGGTCGGCGACGGCGCCAACGACCTGGACATGATCGCGGCCGCCGGACTGGGCATCGCGTTCAACGCCAAGCCGGTGGTCCGGGAGGCGGCCGATACCTCGCTGAGCGTCCCCTACCTGGACGCGATCCTCTACCTGCTGGGCATCTCCTCGGACGACGTCGCCCCGCAGACGAGCTGAGATGCTCGTCGGCCTAGGCCTCGGATGAAAATGAAACCCGGGTTTCGCTCCGCTAGGACGGAGTCGAACCCGGGTCCGGGCTATCCGCTTAACCGGAGTAGCCGGCTACGGCCGGCGCGAGCGGAGTGAAACCGGTAATCCACCACACCCAAGGGGACCCAAGGGTGGTGGAACCCGGGTTTCACCACCCTCGGCCTCGCGGGAGCAGCGCACCACGAAGCACGCTTGCCCTCTTGCCACGCAGCACCACCGGTAACCCGGCTGCGGCGCGAACCCGTGTGACCGGCCAGAAGCAGCCGCTGACGACACCGCATTCCTCAGTCACTCCGCTTAAGTGGGTATCCCGGACCCGGGTTCCATGTTGCTGGGACGGGGGGCTACTCGCCGCGTTTGATGACGGTGGCGCGGTCCGCTTCGTCGTCGGCCGAGGTGACCGGGACGACGGGGATGCCCTCCACCGGGGTGGCGGCCGCGCCCTCGACGGCCGGCGAGACGGCCCCGGCGACTTCGGTGGCGGCCGGTGTGGCCTCGCCCATGCCGGCCGAGCGGCGCTTGGAGATCACGATGGCCGCCACGATGATGACCACCGCGCCGAGCGCCACGCCGGTCCGCAGGCCGGTGTTGCCGCTGTACTTGACCACGCTGGTCGCGATCAGCAGCGAGACCAGGTTCATGACCTTGATCAGCGGGTTGATGGCCGGGCCCGCGGTGTCCTTGAACGGGTCGCCCACCGTGTCGCCGATGACGGTCGCGGCGTGCGCATCGGAGCCCTTGCCGCCATGGTTACCGTCCTCGACGAGTTTCTTGGCGTTGTCCCAGGCGCCGCCGGAGTTGGCCAGGAAGATGGCCATCAGCACGCCGACCGCGATCGCACCGGTCAGATACGAGCCGAGCGGCTGGTAGCCGAGCGCGAAGCCGACCGCGATCGGAGCCATGACCGCGAGCAGGCCGGGGGTGATCAGTTCGCGCAGCGAGTCCCGGGTGACCAGGTCGATGACCCGGCTGTATTCGGGCTTCTCGGTGTAGTCCATGATCCCGGGGTGGTTGCGGAACTGGTTGCGGACCTCGAGGACCACGCCCTGGGCGGCCCGGCCCACCGCCATGATCAGCAGGCTGGCGAACAGGAACACGATCGAGGCGCCGATGATGACGCCGACCAGGACGTTCGGCTTGGCCACGTCCAGGCTGAACGTGCCCGCCCGGCTGCCCAGCGCCGACTCGACCTGGGTACGGAACGAGCCGAACAGCGCGGTCGCGGCCAGCACCGCGGTCGCGATCGCGATGCCCTTGGTAATCGCCTTGGTGGTGTTGCCGATCGCGTCCAGCGTGGTCAGCGCCTGCGCCGCGTCGCCCTCGACGTCGCCGGACATCTCCGCGATGCCCTGGGCGTTGTCGGTGACCGGTCCGAAGGAGTCCATCGACACGATCACGCCGACCGTGGTCAGCAGGCCGATGCCGGCCATGGCCACGGCGAACAGCGCGACGGTGGCGTTGCCCGTGGCCAGCAGGTAGGAGCAGAACACCGCGGCGGCGATCAGCAGGGCCGAATACACGGCGGACTCCATGCCGGTCGAGATGCCGGACAAGATGACGGTGGCCGCCCCGGTCTCGGAGGCGTCGCCGATGTCCTTGACCGGGCGCCGGTTCGTCTCGGTGAAGTACCCGGTCAGCAACTGGATGGCGCTGGCCAGCACGATGCCGATCAAGATGGCGACGAACGCGATCCAGCGCGGGTTGCCGTTGAAGGCCAGGATGCCGGAGTCGGTGATGCCCTTGAAGCCGGAGAAATGCGACGGCAGGAAGGTGAAGCAGGCGATGGCGACGCCGATGACGGAGAGGATCGCGGAGATGAAGAAGCCGCGGTTGATCGCGGTCATCCCGCTGCGGTCACCAGAGCGCGGCACGACCGAGAAGATGCCGATGATCGCGGTCAGGACGCCGATGGCCGGGATCATCAGCGGGAAGATCAGGCCGTCGTTGCCGAATGCGCTCTTGCCCAGGATCAGCGCGGCGACCAGCATGACCGAGTAGGACTCGAACAGGTCGGCCGCCATGCCGGCGCAGTCGCCCACGTTGTCGCCCACGTTGTCAGCGATCGTGGCGGCGTTGCGCGGGTCGTCCTCGGGGATGCCCTGCTCGACCTTGCCGACTAGGTCCGCGCCCACGTCGGCGGCCTTGGTGTAGATGCCGCCGCCGACCCTCATGAACATGGCCAGCAGGGCGGCGCCGAAGCCGAAGCCCTCCAGCACCTCGGGCGCGTTGGCCCGGTAGATCAGCACTACGATCGCGGCGCCGATCAGGCCCAGCCCGACGGTGAACATGCCGGCTACGCCGCCGGTGCGGAACGCGAGCCGGAACGCGGGCCGCTCGCCGCCTTCACGCGCGGCGGCCGCCACCCGGACGTTCCCGCGCACGCACAGCGACATGCCGGTGAACCCGGTCAGCGCGGAGAACAGCGCACCGACCAGGAAGAAGATGCTGCGGCCCCAGCGCACGCCGCCGCCACCTTCGGTCACCGGCAGCAGCAGCAGCACGAAGAAGATGATGACCACGAACACGCCGAGGGTGCGGAACTGGCGGCGCAGGTACGCGGCGGCGCCCTCCTGGACCGCGCGCGAGATCTCTTGCATCCGCTGGGTCCCCTGGCTGGCCGCGAGCACCTCCCGGACCAGCGCGCCAGCCGTGCCCAGCGCGACCAGCCCGACGACGGCCACGATGACAACCCAGGTCAGGTTGGAGCCGCTCACGCTGACGGAATTGGCCGCCAGCGCAGAGACATGCCGGAACATTCGACCTCCTGGAACTCCGAACGGAAGAGGTGCCGATCGGCAACGAACGAGTGCCGGGAGTCTACGCACGCATTCGCCCAACCAGGAACACCGGGCCGTTCCTAACAATTTTGTGATCCTACCGTGATATCTGCGACCGGATAGCGTGACATAGCCGGGCACGGGTCCGGCAAGCGGCCGAGCCGGAGCAAGGCGTCGCGGTCCGGGCGGGGCCAGGCGCGGTCGCCTCGGGCTAGGGGGGCCGAGGCGACCGGGACGGGGGGCGCAGGCGGCCGCGGGGCAGCGGCAGCGCCGACAGGCCCAACAGTCCAGCAAGACCGGCGGCACGGAGTGGCGACGACGTCGTTGCGGCAACCAAGTCGTCGGGTGCGCGTCGTTGTGGCAGCGACGTCGTTGTAGCCAGCCGTCCCAGGCTAGGCAGACGGGGCAGATGTGCCGGGCGACGGGTTCCGGCGGCAGGTTCTGGGGCGGGGAGGGTCAGGAGTCGGCGGCCGTCGACGGCCAGCTCATCCTGACGCTCACGCCGGAACTTGTCGACAGGACGCGCACGTCGTCGGCCAGGCCGGAGATCACGGCCAGGCCGAACCCGGCGGGGATGGCCGATCCGCCGTCCGGCCCCACGCTCTCGTACCCGAAGCTCTCGTACCCGAAGCCCTCGTGGCCGGCAGCGTCGCGGACGGCGCCGTTGTCGCCGGCCCCGTCACGGGCCGTGCCGTTATCACTGGCGCCATCGGGGCTGGCCGGGGCGGGGACCGAGGGGCGGACGGAGGCGGTCGGGGCGTGATCGCTCACGGTGACCACGAACCGCTCCCCGGAATCGGTCATCTCGATCCGGACCGGCTCGGCCGGGCAGTGCTGCCGGTGGGCCTCGACCGCGCGCGAGCAGGCTTCGCCGACCGCGAGGCGGACCTCATCGAGCAGCGACTCGTCCACGCCACTGCGCCGCGCCACCGCGGTGGCGACCAGCCGCGCGGTGCGAACGTGCGCGGGCAGCGGTGTGAACGTGACTTCGACGGTGGCCATCTCCGATGCGTTCTTCGGGTACGGCCGGCGTTACTTCTCGGACTTCTTGGCCGCGATGGCCTCGTCCACGGTGTCGTGGATGCCGAACACCTTCGTCAGCCCGGTGATCCGGAAGATCTTGAGTATCCGCTCCTGCGTGCAGACGAGGTCCAGGGAGCCGTCGTGGGCTCGCACCCGCTTCAGCCCGCCGACCAGCACGCCCAGGCCGGTTGAGTCGAGGAACTCGACCTTCTCCATGTTGACGACGAGCTGGTAGTTGCTCTTGTTGACCAGATCGATCAGGAGTTCACGGAGCCGCGGCGCCGTGTACACGTCGATCTCGCCCTCGACATCCACGACCTCGATGCCGTCTTTGTTGTAGTGACCCAGCTTCAGATCCACAAATCCTCCAGCGCCATCAAAGGCGTCATCTTAACGTCCCGCCCCCGCGGCTGAACGCACTGCGGCATTCAACCACGCTCCGATGTCATGTCTATACGAAATCATGCCTCCGAGCATCCCCCATCGGGTGACACACTGAGAAAGCTGTGGCCACCATCACCCCCCTGCCCATGGATCCGGCTGCCGAACCTCCGGCTGCCGAGAACCGGGCCCTGGGCATCCTGCTGGACGACCCGCGGGCCGGCCGCCCGGTCCACGTGGAGCACATCCCGGCCCGGGCCGGCCGCGAGGTGCCCTGGCCGCCGTGGGTGCCCCCCGAGGTTACCGGCGCCTTGGCCGGCCGCGGCATCCAGGCCCCGTGGTCCCATCAGGCCGAAGCCGCCTGTCACGCGCAGGCGGGGCGGAACGTGATCATCTCCACCGGCGCGGCGTCCGGCAAGTCCCTCGGCTACCTGCTGCCCGCGCTCACCGCGGTGCTGGCCGGCGACACGGTGCTGTACATTACGCCGACCAAGGCCCTGGCCGCTGATCAGCTGGCCGGCATCCGGGCGCTGGGCCTGCCCGGGGTCCAGGCCGCCAGCTTCGACGGCGACAGCAGCCGCGCCGGACGCGACTGGGCCCGCAGCCATGCCCGGTACCTGCTGACCACCCCGGACATGCTCCACCAGTCGCTGCTCCCCCGGCACGTCCGCTGGTCCGGGTTCCTCAGCAGGCTGCGCTACGTGATCATCGATGAGTGCCACGAGTACCGCGGGGTGTTCGGGTCACACGTGGGGCATGTCCTGCGGCGGCTGCGGCGGGTGGTGGCGCATCACGCGCTGTCCGCCACCGGGGCCGACGGGCCGCCGCGCCCGGTGTTCGTGCTGGCCTCCGCGACGGTCGGGTCACCGGGCGCGTGCGCGCGCCTGCTGACCGGGCTGGACGCCGAGGAAATTACCGACGACGGGTCACCGCGGGGACCGCTGGCCTTCGCGCTGTGGGAGCCGCCGCTGACCGAGGCGCGCGGCGAGGCCGGCACCCGGCTGCGCCGCACGGCGACCGCGCAGACCGCCGACCTGCTGGCCCGGCTGGTCCGCCAGGACGTCCCGACCCTGGCCTTCATCCGGTCGCGGCGCGGCGCCGAGACGGTCGCGCTGGCCGCCCGGCGGTCCCTGGGCGGCGTCCGCGGGGGTGCCGGGGCCGGGACGGAGCTCGGGGCCGGAACGGAGCTCGGGGCCGGGGTGGAGCTCGGGGCCAAGGTGGCGGCATACCGGTCGGGGTACCTGCCGGAGGACCGGCGGAACCTGGAGGCCGCGATCAGCGACGGCCGGCTGGTGGGCCTGGCCGCCACCACCGCCCTAGAGCTGGGCGTCAACATCACCGGGCTGGACGCGGTGCTGATCGCGGGCTGGCCGGGCACGTTCAGCAGCCTGTGGCAGCAGGCGGGGCGGGCCGGGCGCAGCGGGCGCAGTGCGGCCGCGGTGCTTATCGCCCGGGACGACCCGCTGGACACCTACCTGGTCCGGCACCCGGAGATCTTGCTCCGGCACCCGGTGGAGGCCACCGTGCTGGACCCGGGTAACCCCTATGTGCTGGCCCCGCACCTGTACGCGGCCGCGGCCGAGCTGGCCCTGACCGAGGCCGATCTGGAGATCTTCGGGCCGCAGGCCCGGCAGGTGGTCGACGACCTGACCACGGCGGGCCGGCTGCGCAGGCGCCCGGCGGGCTGGTACGCCATGCGCCGGGAGCGGGCCGCGCCGGGCGGGCTGCGCGGGGCGGGCGACGCCCCGGTCCTGGTCGTGGAGCAGGCCACCGGGCGGCTGGTGGGCACCGTGGACGAGCCGTCGGCCCAGCTGATGGTGCACGACGGCGCGGTCTACCTGCACCAGGGCGACAGCTATCTGGTCAGCCGGCTCGACCTGGCCGACCGGGTGGCGCTGGTCGAACCCGGCGACCCCGGCTACACCACCACCGCCCGGGACGTGACCCAGATCGAGGTCCGGGACGTGCTGCGCCAGGCCAGCTGGGGGCGGGCCGAGGTGCGCTTCGGCGACGTCCAGGTCACCCGGCAGGTGACCAGCTATACCAAACGCCGCGCCGACACCGGCGCGCCGATCGGCGATGAGCCGCTGGACCTGCCGCCGCGCCACCTGATGACCCGGGCCGTGTGGTGGACGATCTCCCCCGCCGAGCGGGACCGGCTGGCCGCCGCGGGCGTCGACCTGGGCGGAGCCGCGCACGCGTGCGAGCACGCCAGCATCGGCCTGCTGCCGCTGTTCGCCACCTGCGACCGCTGGGACATCGGCGGCGTGTCCGGCGACCTGCACCCGGCCACCGGAGAGCTCACCGTGTTCGTCTACGACGGTTACGACGGCGGGGCCGGCTTCGCCGAGCGGGGCTTCCAGGCCGCCCGGGACTGGCTCACCGCCACCCGGCAGGCCATCGCCGGGTGCGACTGCCACGCCGGGTGCCCCTCCTGCGTCCAGTCCGCTAAGTGCGGGACCGCCAACCACCCGCTCAGCAAGCGAGGCGCCCTGGCCGTGCTGGACACCCTGCTGACCGACAGCCACTGAATTACCCACACGGGACACAGGGGCCGCCTTCATCACTAATGCCCCGGAGTTAACTGGCGCCGTACACATCGGACAAGTACCATGGACGGTGTCGTTCTGTTCGCGCAAGGCGTAGGCGCTTGCTGACACCGAGGGGAGACGGCGGCGCGACCTTAACCCGCGAGAAAGTCCTCGTCAGCTACTCGCAGGTAAGTTTTTGCTGCCGGTCTCGCGACAGTACTGTTCAGGGGCCGGCCAAATATGCTCTAATTCCAGTTGCTGACGCTGCATAGGGTCGATTCGCGAGCCCTTTGCGGATAAGCTCTTAATAGGACGGGACCGGCCTCCCCCCCCAGGGCCGGACCGTGCGCGCGGCGCCCGCTCTCCCCCCCGGCGGGCGCCGCCTCCTTTTTGTCCCCGGAACGGCCAGACGGGCGTTTGGGCGGCGATGGCGATCCGGCCAGCCACCGGTTAACGGCATGTAATCGGCAGAACTGATTGAGATCACGAATTGGTTACGTGCCAGGTCTTTTCAGGCTCGGGATTTCGACGTAGAACGGTGGTACGGACGTCTGAGCGTCCGGGCACGGCAGCCAGGTACCCACGCGCGACCAGCCGCGGGAGGCGTGTCAGGCCAGGTCAGGCCGCCAGGAAAAGGGCGGTCGGCCTGACTGACGGAGAAGGTGCACGCTTGGTAGCCAGGCATGACGTGCTGCGCGGCGGCGCCCCGGCCAGGGGCGCCGCTTGCTTTACGGGGTAACTGCGGCCGGGCGGCGGCCCGTCCTTCGCGGGCTAAGCGAGGCGGCGCCGCAGGCCGGACTTTACGGTTAGCGCGGCTTGGGCCGCGCACCAGCTTTGCCGCGGCAAGTGCGGGCTAAGGTCACGGGCCGGACTTTGCGAGGTGAGCGAGACGGCCGCCGGCCGATTCCCCGAGCGGGCGGAACGGGATCACTTTCCGAAGTCACCGGGCGGGCCCAAGTTACTTTCCGGAGTCGGGATCGCATTGTTGGGCCGGGCAACGGTTTGCTTTCCCGGCGCGGGCTCGTTCTACTGGTGTCGGAGCCTAGAACCGGGGCGGCTTGGCTCCGTGAGCACAAACGTGACACCATAACTGGCGAATCGCGACACATCGCGGCTGCGCCGTCCTGCGCAGGGGGCGAGACGCGAGGTGCCCGGTTCGCCCGGTAGGCATGAGGAAGTACGGGGGCCGCCCCTGGAGCCGTCGCGGAGCGTGAAACGCCGGGTCGGCCCAGGTACTGCCTGATCACAGACAAGAACGTTAGCCTTGATCCCGCCCGCCGCAGCGGGATCGAGATGGCGGGCAGCGATCCGCATGACGGGAGACAGACGATGGTCCGCAGCGAAACGCCCGAGCCGCAGGGAGCTGGCCAGTCACTCGGCGACCTGGTGGCCGTAGCCGCCAAAGACGTATCCCAGCTGATCCGCTACGAGATCGACCTGGCCAAGACCGAGCTACGCGGGGACATGAAGCGGGTCGGGCTGGCCGGAGCGCTGGGTGGCGTGGCCGCGTTCGTGGGCTGCCTGGTGATCGTGCTGCTGTGTATCGCGTTTGCCTTCGGCCTGCATGCGCTCGGCATCTGGACCTGGGCGGCGTTCTTGATAGTGGCCGGGACCTGCGTGCTGCTGGCCGGGGCGGCGGTCGGCGTCGCCATCTTGCGGCTGCGGGGCCTGTCCGGCCTGAAGCGGACCCGCAAGTCGGTGACCGAGGGCTTCGGGATGCTGCGCCGGGACCCGAACGAGACCGCGATCAGCCCCAACGGTGACCGGCCCGGGATCGCCCGCGACGGTCAGCAGCCCGGGATCGCCGCGGGCGGGACCAGGTAGGCGCGTGCCATGGTCGTGAACACGGACGCCGCCGTACAGCTGGCCGGACCGTGGAGCCACCGGACCATCAGCGCGAACGGCACCCGCTTCCACATCGCCAAGGCCGGCGACGGGCCGCTGGTGCTCATGCTGCACGGCTTCCCTGAGTTCTGGTGGACGTGGCGGCATCAGCTCGCCTGGCTGCCCGAGGCGGGCTTCCGGGCCGTCGCGGTTGACCTGCGGGGCTTCGGTGGAAGCGACAAGCCGCCGCGCGGCTATGACCTGATCACCGCGGCCGCCGATGCGGCCGGGCTGATCCGGGCTCTGGGCGAGGCCAACGCCGTGGTGGTCGGGCACGGCTGGGGCGGCCTGGTGGCCTGGACCCTCGGCGTTTTCCATCCGAAGGTGATCGGGCGGCTGGCCGTGGTCTCGACCGCTCACCCGGTGCGGATGCGCTCGGCGATGGTCACCGATCCGCGGGGGCAGGCGCGGCAGAGCGCGTACGCCTTCGGCTTCCAGGTGCCCATGCTGCCCGAGCGGCAGCTGGTCCGGGACGGGGCGCGCAAGGTCGGCGAGCTGCTGGAGAGCTGGGCGGCCCCGGGCTGGCCCGATCCCGAGACCGCGCTGACCTACGAACGGGCCATGCAGATCCCCTCGGTGGCCCACTCGGCGCTGGAGTATCACCGGTGGCTGGCCCGCAGCACGCTGCGGCCGGACGGCCTGCGCTATGCCCGGCGGATGCGCACCCCGATCCAGGCCCCCACGCTGCACCTGCACGGGGCTCTGGACCGGTGCGTGCTGCCCCGGACCGCTCGCGGGGCGGGCCGCTACGTGGACGGCCCCTACCGCTGGCGGCTGATCGACGGGGCCGGGCACTTCCCGCACGAGGAACGCCCGGAGGCCTTCGACACCGAGCTGCGCGGCTGGCTGGCCGACCCGGAACCGGAACGGTGAGCCCGGATCGCGATCGAGATCGCGATCCGGTGGGCAGGCCGCGGAACGCGCGGCCGCGGGACGCCCTGGGACGCCCGCTGGACCGCGCCGGGGCAGCGGGCGAGCTGCGGATCCCGGACGACCTGACGCTGGCCGGGGCGGACGCGGCCCGGCTGGCCGACGAGCTGCTGCGCGCCGGGAAGCCATTTCACGCCCACGAGGTGCTCGAGGCGTCGTGGAAGACCGGGCCGGCCGGCGAGCGCGACCTGTGGCAGGGGCTGGCTCAGGTCGCGGTCGGGCTCACGCACGCGCACCGGGGCAACGCGCGCGGCGCGGTGACGCTGCTCAGCCGGGGGGTGCAGCGGGTCCGCGCGTACCAGGCGGGGGGCTCGGCGCCCGGGGAACCGGCGGTTGGGGGTGCGGCGGCGGCGGGGCCGTACGGGATGGATCTGGCCGGGTTTCTGGCCGCGGCGGACGAGCTGGCGGCGCGGATCGAGCGGGACGGGCTCGAAGGGGTACCGGCCGCGGCCCTGCGGCCGGGACTGACCGCGGGGTAGCGAGGCCGTACCCGGGGCCGCGGGGTAGCGGGGGGCCGCCCCGGTGCCGGGGGCTGCGGGCCGCGGGGTGCGCTGCGAGCCGCAGGGCTACAGCCGGGGTTGGGGGACGGCACGGGCTGCGGGCTATGGCCGGGGTGGGGGACGGCATGGGCTGCGGGCTATGGCCGGGGTGGGGGACGGCGCGGGCTTCGGCCGTCCGGGGAGCGGGTGGCGATTGCTGCGGGCGGATCTTTCAATGGCCGTTCGGGATCAAGGATTTTGATCTTTAGCTGTGGTGATGCCCGAAACGTATTGCTCGATGCGGTACCGGTCTTGGACGTGAGCGGGGCCGCGCGGGCACGGTGGAAGGACCAGACCGTTTCACCGAGGGAGTCATCATGCGCGTGTTCGTGACCGGCGGGACCGGGTTCGTCGGGTCGGCCGTGGTCCGGGAACTGCTGGACGCGGGGCACCAGGTTACCGCGCTGGCCCGGTCCGACGCGGCCGCCGCGGCGCTGACCGCGGCCGGGGCCGCGGTGCACCGGGGTTCGCTGGCCGACGGCGAGGCGCTGCACGGCGGCGCGGCGGCCTTGGACGGGGTCATCCACCTGGCCTTCAACAACGTCTCCGAGGACACCGACTTCGCGGCCTCGTGCCAGGCGGACCGGTTCGCCATCGAGGCCATGGGCCAGGCGCTGGCCGGCTCGGGCTGGCCGCTGGTCATGACTTCCGGGACCGGGCTGGTGGCGTCGGGGCGGCTGGCCACCGAGGAGGACGCGCCGGACACCAGTCCGTTCGCGGCGCTGCGCGGGGCTTCGGAGACGGCGACCCTGGCCTTCGCCGAGCGGGCCGTGCGGGCCAGCGTGCTGCGGCTGCCGTTCTCGGTCCACGGGCCGGGTGACCACGGCTTCGTTCCGGCGCTGATCGAGATGGCGCGGGCGGCGGGGGCTTCGGCGTACCCGGGCGACGGGACCAACCGATGGCCCGCGGTGCACGTGACCGACGCCGCGCACCTGTACCGGCTGGCGGTAGAGGAGGCGCCCGCGGGCGCGCGGCTGCACGCGGTGGCCGACCAGGGCGTGCCGTTCCGCGACATCGCCGAGGTCATCGGGCAGCACCTGGAGGTTCCGGTGGCCTCGATCCCGGCGGGCCAGGTGACGGAGCGCTTCGGGTACCTGGTGCACTTCGTCACCATGAACGGGCCGGCCTCCAGCGCGCTGACCCGGGAGCGGACCGGATGGCAGCCGGTGCAGCCCGGGCTGATCGCGGACCTGGAGAAGAGCGGCTACTTCTAGGCGCTAGTCGCAGGTTCCGGTGGAGACCTGCGCGGTGAGATGCTCTCCCGCGCTGGCGTCGGAGGAGACTTCGGCGGCGGTGAGCGCGAAGCCGGTGTCGGACTCGCCGACCGCGGCCGCGAACACCACCCCGTCCACGGCGCCCTGGGGCGAGAGCAGCGGGCCGCCGGAGTTACCCGACTTGACCACCGCCCGGATCTCGTAGATCTGCCGGGTGACGGTGCTGGTCTCGTAGATGTTCGGGCCCTGGGCGTTCTGGGTGCCGCCGATCCGCGCGGGAACCAGGTGCAGGTAGGTGGCGTCCAGCGGGAAGCCGGCCACGACCGCGTTGTCGCCCGGGTCGGCCGCCCCGGCGAAGGACAGCGGCCGCAGGTTGAGCCCGGGCACGGACAAGATGGCCACGTCGACCTGCGGGTCGTAGTAGACCACGGTGGCGTCCAGGGTCGTGCCGCCGACCGTGGTGACGACCTGGTGGCTGGTCACGCCCGCGACCACGTGGGCGTTGGTCAGCACATGGTCGGGCGAGATGACAAAGCCCGAGCCTTCGATGGAGCGCTGGCAGCTGGACGCGATCCCCTGAACCTTGACCACGCTGGCCTTCGCGTCCTGCACGCCGACGTCACCCACCGTGGCGTTAGCGGGCGCGGGGATGGACAAGATGCGCTCCGCGCCGATGCCGCTGAACACCTCGGCGTAGGTGCTGTTGCTGGCCAGCAGCCGGCGGAAGTCCGAGAACATGGTCTTGGCCGGCGAGGGCATGAACTTGTCCAGCGTCTGCAGCACCAGGGAGTTGTTGACCTGGGTGTCGACCACCGGGAACGGGGACTCGATCAGCACCGAGCCGACCACCCACGAGATCAGCAGCACCGACACCACGCTGACCACCGCGCCGCCCACCGAGTCCAGCACGGTCGCGGAGTGCCAGGTCACCGTGGAGCGCATGGCCGCGCCGACGGACGACGCGACGAACTGCCCGATCACGGCGAAGCTGACCAGCAGCACGACCGCGATGACATCCTGCTGGGTCTGGCCGCCGACCAGAGCCCGGGAGATGTCCGGCCCGAACTCCGCCCCGAGCAGCGCACCGCCGACGAAGCCGAAAAAGCTCAGGATGCCGACGATGAACCCCTGCCGGTAACCGGACACCGCGAACGCGGCGACCACCACGAGCAGGATCAGGTCGAGCACATCACCGCGCACGAGCCTACGGTACTGCGTTTTTCGCGTTCTTAGGCCTGCGGCCGAGGGTCACAAGTCGATGACCTTGGCCGTGTCCCAGGGCCGTTCCCAGCCGCCCAGAGCCAGCAGGCGGTCCACCAGCACGGCGGTGAAGCCCCAGATGAGCAGGCCCTTGACCCGGAACCCGGGGCCCAGGTAGCCGCTCGGGCCGCGGACCGTGACGCGGGTTCGCGGGTCAGCGAGCTCGCCGACGCTGATGCGTTCGACGGCGGCGACTTCGGCCGGGTCGACGGGGGCGACCGCGGAGGGCTGGCGCCACCAGGCCAGGACCGGGACGACGCGGAAACCGGTCCGGGAGATGAACAGCTCGGGCAGCGTGCCTACCACGTCGATGCCTGCTGGGTTGACGCCGACTTCCTCGGCGGCTTCGCGCAGCGCGGCGGCGACCGGGCCGTCGTCGGTGGCGTCGATGGCGCCGCCGGGGAAGGCGGGCTGGCCGGCGTGCAGGCGAAGGTCGGCGCTGCGCTGGATGAACAGGAGGTCGGGGTGAGTGTGTTCTTGTTCGGATACTGCTGCGAACAGGACCAGGACGGCGGAGGCGCGGCCGCCGTGGGCGGGCGGCTGGACCTGGGGGTGGACATCCATCTTGCTGGCCGCTTCGGCGAGGTCGCGCAGCCAGGCCGGGGCGGGCGGGCCCGGCGTTTGGCTCGAGGGTTGAGGCTTGCGGTCGGGGCCGGGATGGGTCACGAGAACGGGCCGGGCTTGATGAGCTTGGCGGCGATCACCGGGTCGGTGGGGCCCTCGCCGTACGAGGGGCACAGGCGGCCCAGGCCGCACGCGCCGCAGGCGGGACGGCGGGCGTGGCAGACCCGGCGGCCGTGCCAGATCATCCGCTGCGAGAGGTCGGTCCAGCCCTTGCGCGGGATGAGCGCGGCCACCTCGGCCTCGACCTTGACCGGGTCGGTGTCGGTCGTCCAGCCGAAGCGGCGGGCCAGCCGTCCGAAGTGGGTGTCCACCGTGATGCCGGGGATGCCGAAGGCGTTGCCGAGCACCACGTTGGCCGTCTTGCGGCCCACGCCGGGCAGCGTGACCAGATCGTTCAGCTTGGCCGGGACTTCGCCGCCGAACCGCTCGCACAACGCCTGGCCGAGGCCGATCAGGCTGTTCGTCTTGGCGCGGTAGAAGCCGGTCGACTGGATGATCTTCTCCATCTCGTCGCGATCGGCGGCGGCGTAGTCGGCCGCGGTCGGGTACCGCGCGAACAGGATCGGGGTGACCAGATTGACGCGCTTGTCGGTGGTCTGCGCGGACAGGATCGTCGCGACCAGCAGCTCGAGCGGCGTGGCGAAGTCCAGCTCGGTATGCACGTCCGGATACAGCACGGCCAGTTCGCGCTCGAGGCGGCGGGCCCGGCGGACCAAAGCGGTGTGCGAAGGGGGCGGGGTGGTCACGATTCCAGCTTAGTGAGCATGTGAACGGGGTTGATGCGGGTCGGCTGGGCTGGCGGGGCTGGGCTGGGCTCTCGCTGGAGGTCTCAGGCGTCCCAGCGGTTGCTCGTGCACCGTTATTCGCTTAGGGTTTCGAACTATAGGTGGGTGCCGCCTATGAATGGTAATTAGTCGGAGGATGGACTGCCCGCCGGGGACGAGGTGGAAGGGGAGGCGGACGGCGAGGGGCTGCTGGAGTCCGAGGCGGACGGTGACGGTGACGGTGTAACCGAGCGGGGGGAGGTCCAGGTGACCTCGACGGCCTGAGTGGCCGACGGGCCAGCCGAGGGGGCTCCCGCGGCGGCGCCGGTGCTCGGCCACGAGTCAACGAAGACGAATTCGTCGCCCGAGTCGCCGTTCTGGGTCACGGTGACCGTCAGCGTGACGGACTGGCCGGCCCGCAGGCTGCCCTGCTGATCGTTCAGGACCACCAGCGATGACGAGGTGTCCGCCGACCAGCTGACCGGGCCGCCCTTGGCGGTGAGGGTGATCTGACCCGTCGTGCCGTTGCCCAGGTTGAGCTGACCGGGCGTCACGACCAGGTTCCCGGTCGCGCTCGACGTGCTGGATGAGGACGCGGAGGAGGACGACGCCGACTTGGGGGCGCCGGGCAAGCCGGGCACCGACGCCGACGCGGTGCCTGGCTGGGGGGCGGCGGCCAAGGCCAGCGATTCGGATTTGGTCGTGGCGGACTGTTGGATGGGTTCGGTCGTGGCCGAAGCGCCGGACGATCGCTTGACCTTGACCGGGAGGGCAGCGTCCGCTCCCCCGCCGGGCTGTTGCGCCGTCGCCGCGCCGGGCTGCTGGGACGCCGCGGCGGGCGGGTTGGCGGAGTTGGTGGCGGAGGGCTTCATGTGAAACCCGCCGGCCAGGGCGAACACCGCGGTGACCAGCACCGAGGCCGCGGCCGCCACGCCGACCCGGGAGACGCGAGGCCGACGGCGGGCCGGATGCGTGGCTTTGGCCGGAGGGGCCGCGGGACGGGAGGTGCGAGGCGGGGCTGGTGCGGCGTTCGGCGGGGCGGACAGCGGGATGACCGGGGCCAGGGGCTCCGGTGCGGGGGCGGTCGTGGCCGCGGGGGGCTGAGGTGCGGGGGGCTGAGGTGCGGGGGGCTGAGGTGCGGGGGGCTGAGGTGCGGGGGGCTGAGGTGCGGGGGGCTGGGGTGCGGGGATGTTGGGGCGGGATGCGGTGGGGGCGGGGGCCGGATGGGACCGAGCGGGGGCGGGGGCGGAACGGGGACGGGGGACGGTGGGCCGCGGCGGGGCACCGAGGCCGGGGAGACCGGATGGCGGGACGGCGAGCGCAGCGGGCTCGGCGGGGACAGCGGGCGTGGCGGGCTCGGTGGGGGTGAGCCAGGAGCCCATGAAGCCCTGGGCGACCATGGGGCCGGTACCGATGGGGCCGGTACCGATGGGGCCGGTGGCGGCTTCGGACACTGATGCGGCGGCGGCCGGGACGGGGCTGGGGGCGGAGGTAAGGGATGCCGGGGGGGCGGGCAGATCGGGAACGACGCTGAGGACGGGTTCAGCGGCGGCCGGGTCGGGGGCGGCCGGGTCGGGGGCGGCCGGCCAGGGTTCGAAGAGGTCGGGGGTGGCGACGGGTGCTAGGTGGAGAGGCTTCGGGGCGGGGGTGAACCAGGAGTCGGGCAGTTCCCGGTCGGCCGCGGAGTCGGGGCCGTTGAGGAACCAGGAGCCGTCGGTTTCCTCGGCCCGGCTGACGGTGAACTCGCGGTAGGCGGCCATGCGGGCGTCCTCGAAGAACCCCAGGATCTCCAGGCGGGCCACGGAGGACAGGGCGGGCGCGGGCAGGAGGGCGAAGACGCGGGCCGCCGAGACGCTGCGGGGCAGGTTGGGGCCGCAGACGGCGCAGGCGGCGGCGTGGTCCAGGACCCGGTCGCGCAGGGCGGGGGTGGTGGTGCCGGTCCACCCGGTCGTCACGATCCCGGAGCACGCCGGGCAGGCGTTGCTCTTGCGGACCAGGATCTCGGCGGCCAGGGCGCGCTCCAGATCGCGGCGGGCCCGGTCCAGGAGGCCCTCGGCCTCGGCGGCGCCCAGGCCGAGCACCAGACGCAGGTCTACGTCGTGGCGAGCGTCCAGCTCGAGGGCCTCGACCTCGTTGGCGGGCATGCCGGTGACCGCTTTCCAGGCCATGAGGCGGGAGTCGGCGTCATCGGCGTTCGGCCGGGCGATCGGCTCGTCGGCGTCCGCGGGCGGCACCGCCTCGCGGCGCAGGCATTCCGCGCGAGCCAGCGAATAAAGCCACAAGACCAGCCATTCGTCGCAAACCAGGCGCTCGATTTGCGCGGTCGCGACCACCAGCGCATCGCGGACCGCGATTTGCGCGTTTTCGCGATTCCGGAGCAGGGACCAGCAGTAGCTGAACAGCCGGTCACCGTAGGCGTCGAGCAGTTCCGGAAGCGCATCGGGGGAGCTAGAACGCAGCGCCGCCGCGAGCTGGGGGTCATTCATGGCGAAAAAGCTAGAGCAAACGCCTATGGGCGGCCACCTACTCAAGATAACGAGCGGTTAAACAACTACTATTTCCTTAGTGTGCGGAAACGAATCAATGGTGGCCGCTGATTAGAATATCCCGATCAAGCGATCTAGCTGGTTAGCGCCCATACGCACCATTTGGAACTGGCCGGTGCACGGCGCAAATGGACGGGTCATAACGGGCGGGACGGAGGCTGGCCAGCAGCGCGGCACTGGCGGGGTCGGCCGGGTTGACGTGCCGGCCCAGCACCACGACCGTGACGTGACGGGCGCCGGCCAGCTTGAGCGCGGCGGCGGCGGACTGGGCGCTGGCGCCCGACACCCAGGTGTCATCCAGGAGCAGCACGCTGGCGCCGGCCGGGCGGCCCAGGACCTCGAAGCGGTCCAGGTCGAGGTCGCGACCTTGGTGGCCGGGGCGGAGGGCGAGCGGGCAGTTCGGCCGGCGCAGGTACGGCGAGACCAGATCGAGCAGCGGGTGCGGGCCTGGGCGGCCGGCGCCGGTCGGGACCACGGCCAGCAGGCTGGGCGGCCGCGGGCCGGCGCGCTGAGCCACCGCCGGGAGGCCGGGCGGCTGCGGGCCGGC
This sequence comes from uncultured Actinomycetes bacterium, assembly GCA_963787645.1. Classification (GTDB taxonomy): domain Bacteria; phylum Actinomycetota; class Actinomycetes; order Streptosporangiales; family Streptosporangiaceae; genus Palsa-504. The sequence continues at coordinate 363,109 of CAWBDS010000003.1, forward strand.
GCGCCAACCCACCGCTAGGAGGCCGGGAGGACGTCGGCTGGGGTGCTGGGCAGCCGCGGGAAGCCTGGAGGGTGACAGGCCGGCGGGGGGCCAGATGCAGGGGGCGTGGTCGGTCAGGAAGGTGAGCAGCAGGGACAGGATCGAGGCCCGGGCCAGGGCGGCCGGGGCCCGGGCGGCCGGGGCCAGCCAGGACTTGTAGCGGGCCAGGTCGTCGGCGAACGCGGTGCCCTTGATGGCGTAGGCGACCGGCACCACCACGTCGGCCAGCAGGCCGCCGGCCAGCGAGTCGTGGCGGTCGCACTGGTAGCAGCGGGTGAAGCCGGGGCGCACCGGACCGCGGCAGACCGCGCAGTCCGCGGCAGCGTCAACTGCGGGCCGCACGGCGTACAGCGGAGGCGACGCGGCCTGCAAGTGGCGGCGGAGCGGGATCCAGGCTCCGGTCTGGGCGCTCATGACAGGAGGCTACGGATTGGCACCGACAAAACACTGGGCGAATAAAAATGTGACCGGGCTCACAAGCCACCGGCAATCATTAGGGCTTGCTGAAATCTGCCTCTTATGCACGCCTGGCAACTCCTGATGCGGCAGAATGATCCCTGCCAGTAAGGCGGCCGGGCATCGGCGCGGCATCATCCCGCTGCCTGAACGACTCATGCCAAGGATTCGTGTGATCGACAGGAGCGAAACGGTATTGCCTGGCTCCAGCCCGGACGCTGAGGGCGGCGCCTCCGTCGGGACGGTCGCCGAGCAGGCCGAGACCGTGACGTCGTGGCCGCCCGAGAGCGCCGCGCGGACCATGACGGGGTCGCGCCTGGACCGCGCCATCTGGCGGACCGGTGACGTGCTGCGCAAGCACTGGCTGCTGGCCCTGGTCATCGCCGGCGGGCTGGTGCTGCGGGTGGTGACGCAGTTCGCCTACCAGCCCGCGCTGCTGTTCATCGACACCAAGAAGTACCTGTACGGCACCGACATCAAGCTCGGCGCGTGGGGGTCGTTCGACCCGATCGGCTACACGCTGCTGATGCTCAAGCCGGTGCTGATGTTCACCAACCTGGGCTTCGTCGCCGTGCTGCAGCACGTGCTCGGGCTGGGCATGGCGGTCGCGCTGTACGCCTTGATGCTGCGCAAGGGCGTGGTCCGGTGGCTGGCCGCGCTGGCCGTGGCGCCGGTCCTGCTGGACGCCTACCAGCTGAACGCGGAACAGACGATCATGCCCGACGTGCTGTTCGAGGCGCTGCTGGTGGCCGGGATCGTGCTGCTGCTGTGGCGGCCGCGGCCCGCACTGCCGTTCGTCGTGCTGGCCGGCCTGGTCCTGGGCACCTCGGCGCCGGTCCGGCAGGTCGGCGAGGCGCTGATCCTGCCCGCGCTGATCTACGTGATCGCCGCGGCCCGGGGCTGGCGGACCCGGCTGGTGCAGGCGGCGGCGCTGACCGCCTGCTTCGCGCTGCCGATCGTGGGATACATGGGCTACTCCAAGGTGATCCTGCACTACGGGTTCCAGCTGTCCAACATGGGCGACGCCTACCTGTACGGGCGGGCGGCGCACGCCGCCGACTGCGGCACGCTGAACCTGACCGCCCAGGAGCAACTGCTGTGCCCGACCCCGGCCCAGGCGCTCGCGCTCGGCGTGGACGGGCTGGTCAACAACCCTGACTCGCCCCGGGTCCAGTACGTCCTGGGCACCGAGCCCCACGCGCCGAACTTCAACTTCCCGCAGCAGCGCGAGTTCGCCTACGCGGTGATCAAGCAGCAGCCGATGCGGGTGGCCGGCGACATCGTCCGCGACTCGATCAAGATCTTCGCCCTGACCCGGAACACCGTGGAGGGCGACACCGCGATCAAGCGCTGGCAGTTCCAGAACGTCTACCCCACGTATCCGCCCGGGATCACGCTCGGCAAACATAACAACGCCAGCACCATTTTCGCCCAGTCCGGCGGCGGCGGTAAGGCGCGGATCCGGCGGCCGCTGGCGGTCGGGCTGCGGTACTACCAGCTGCACGGCGGGTTCACCCCGGGACCGGTCTTCCTGCTCTCGCTGCTGATCGCGCTGGCCGGGATCTTCACCTTCGGCCGGCGCCGGGACCCGGACAACCTGAGCCTGGCCTGCCTGCTGATCACCGGTAGCGCGGTCGCCGTGCTGCTGGGCGCGGACCTGTACGAGTTCTCCTGGCGCTATCAGCTGCCCGCCCTGGTCACGCTGCCCATCGCGGGCGCGATCGGGGCCACCGCGCTCTACCGGCAGGTCCGCAGCCGGCGCGAGCGCCAGGCCGGCGCCGTACCCGCGAGCGGGGAACTGGGCACGGCCCAGCCGGAGCAGGTGCGCTAGTTCATGACCGCCGTTCCGGACGGCGCCGACGTCCGCACCCTCACCACCGGCGTGGTCTATGAGGACGAGTGGATGCGGCTGCGCCGGGACGACATCGAGCGGCGCGACGGCTCACGAGGCACCTACGCCTACATCGACAAGCGCGACTACGCCGTGGTCATCCCGGTCGAGCGCGGCGGCTTCCACCTGGTCGAGGAATACCGGTACCCGATCGGCCGTCGCACCTGGTCGTTCCCGCAGGGCGGCTGGCCGGCCGGGCAGGCGGGCTGCCCCGAGGAGCTGGCCCGGCTGGAGCTCAGCCAGGAGACCGGCCTGCGGGCTCGCGTGCTGGTCAAGCTCGGCTACCTGCACGGCTCGCACGGGACCAGCAACCAGGGCGGTCACTACTTCATGGCCGCCGAGCTCGAACCGGGTGACCCCGAGCGCGAGCGCGAAGAGCAGGACATGTGCCAGGCGTGGGTCCCGCGGGCCAGGTTCGAGGAGATGATCGGCGAGGGCCTGATCACCGACGACTCCACGCTGGCCGGGTACGCGCTGCTGCTGATCAGCGAGCGGGGCCGGTAACCGAAGCAGCGGCGCGAACAGGTCGCCGTGCTCGGCCGCTCGCTCCAGGACCGTTTCCGCGGTGAAGAACAGCTGCTCCGGCTGGCGGCAGGCCCGCACTTCGTCCCAGGTGACCGGGGTGGAGACGGTGGGGCTCTGCCGGGCTCGCAGCGAGTAGGGGGCCACGGTGGTCTTGGACCCGTTGTTCTGGCTCCAGTCGATCAGCACCCGGCCGGTGCGCAGCACCTTGGTCATGCGGGAGACGACCCGGCGGGGCTGGTCGCGTTCGAGCCGTTCGGCGAAGGCGCGGGCCTGGTCGCTGGCCTGCTCGGAGGTCACGCCGGAGATCGCGGCGTAGAGCTGCAGGCCCTTGCCGCCGGAGGTCTTGGCCAGCGGCTCGAAGCCCTCGGCCTCCAGCAGCGGCCGCAGGTCCTCGGCCACCCGGCAGCAGTCCACGATGTTGGCCGGGGCGCCCGGATCCAGGTCGAAGACCAGCAGGTCGGGACGGCGCAGGCCGGGCATCCGCCACTGCGGCACGTGCAGCTCCAGGCCGGCCAGGTTGGCCGCCCAGATCAGCGCGGGCAGATCATCGACCACCAGGTAGGTGACCGTGGTGCCCCGGCCCCGCGAGCTGTCCGAGGGGATGGTGGCGGTGCGGATCCAGTCCGGGCGGTGCTCGGTGACGTGCTTCTGGAAGAAGGCCTCGCCGTCGACGCCCTCGGGATAGCGCTTGAGGGTCAGCGGGCGGTCGGCGATGTGCGGCAGCAGCAGCGGTGCCACTCGCTGGTAGTAGTCGAGCACCTCGGCCTTGGTGAACCCGGTCTGCGGGTACAGCACCTTGGCCAGGTTGGTCAGGGTCAGCGTGCGCCCGTCGACCTGCACTGCGACCTTGGTATCAGGGCTCACGGACCACGTCCTGGGGGTCGATGTCGTCGCGCAGGCCCTTGTAGACCGGGGCGCGCATCCGGCCGGCCTTGGTCCAGCGGTCGAAGGCGACCTGGATGACCAGGCGGGGTTCGACCCAGACCGCGGGGCGGGCGTGCTCGGGCGGGGCGGGGGTGGCGAACGGAGAGTCGGGGCGGCGCAGCGGGCGCAGCTTGTCCCCCAGCAGGCGCAGTGTCTCGTCGGTGAAGCCGGTCCCCACGTGGCCCGCGTAGATCAGGCCCGAGGCGTCGTTGACCCCGATGAGCAGCGAGCCGACCTGACCGGTCCGGTTGCCCTGGCCCGGCTTGTAGCCGGCCACGACCGCCTCCTGGGTGCGCTGGTTCTTGATCTTCCGCCAGTTGTCGGTGCGGATGCCCGGGCTGTAGCGCGAGTCGAGGCGCTTGGCCACCACGCCTTCCATGCCGTGCTCCCGGGAGACGGCCTGCACCGCCGCAAAATCGGTACCGGGGAACCAGGGCGGGGTCTGCCAGTTCGGGCCGGACAGGGCCAGCTCGTCCAGCAGGACGCGGCGCTGGGCGTAGGGCAGGTCCATGAGCGGCCGGCCGTCCAGCTGGAGGACATCGAAGATCAGGTAGGTCACCGGGTTCTGGCCGGCCAGCAGCTTGGCCTGGGACGCGGAGCTGACGTGCATGCGCGGCTGCAGGGCCTCGAACTCCGGCCAGCCGCCGTCCCCGAACACCACGATCTCCCCGTCCAGCAGGATCTGCTTATGGGGGGTGGGCGTCGGGGCCGCGCCGAGGCGGGCCAGCTCCGGGTAGGTCACGGTGATGTCGCGCTCGGTGCGCGACATCAGGCGGACCTTGCCCTTCTCGATGTAGGCCAGGGCGCGGACGCCGTCCCACTTCATCTCCAGCGCCCAGCGGTCCTGGTCGCGCGGCGCGGGGGCGGTCGTGGCCAGCATGGGCCGCAGGGTGGCGGGCAGGACCAGGCGTTCGCGGTGGATCATCCACTGGTTGCCCTTGGTCTGGAACAGCACGTAGCCGCCGGAAACCCGCTGTCCGTGCAGCATGACCTTGACCTCGCTGGCCGCCCACTTCAGCGTCTCGTAGCGGCCGTGGTCCCAGATCGTCACCGCGCCCGCGCCGTACTCCCCGCGCGGGATCTGCCCCTCGAAGCTGCCGTACTCCAGCGGGTGGTCTTCGGTGTGCACGGCCAGGTGGTTGACCGCCGGGTCGTCCGGGACGCCCCGGGGCAGGGCCCAGGAGACCAGGACCCCGTCGCGCTCGAGGCGGAAGTCCCAGTGCAGCCGACGGGCGTGGTGCTCCTGGATCACGAACGACCCGCCCGCGTGCGCGTCAGACGGCGAAGCTCCAGGCGGCGGGACCGGCTCGGGGGTGCGTGCGGGGTCACGCTTGTCCCGGTAGGCCTGGAGGTTGTCCACGTCACCCTGTGTACCCGATCGCCGTGACCGGGAACTGACACCACGGCCCGTTCCGTAAAAAAGTCAATGTCTATGATTTAACATTTGTTACTAGGGAAGTAGGGAATGGAGGGAGGCAGCAGCATGGGCCTGAACGGTTACGTCGTCATCGGCAGTGCGGTCGTGGGCCTGCTCGTCGGGCTGACCGGCGCGGGCGGCGGCGCGCTGATGACGCCGATGCTGATCCTGCTGTTCTCGGTGAAGCCGGCCGCGGCGATCTCCAGTGATCTGGTCGCGGCGGTGGTGATGCGGCCGGTGGGCGCGGTCGTGCACCTGCGCAAGGGCACGGTGAACCTGCGGCTGGTGGGGCTGATGACGCTCGGCTCGGTGCCGATGGCGTTCCTCGGCGCGTACCTGCTGCGGCAGCTCGGCGACACGTCGACCAGCCAGAAGAACGTGGAGATCCTGCTGGGGGCCGCGCTGCTGGCCGGGGCGGCGGCCATGGTGCTCCGGTTCGGGCTGGACCGGCGGTCCGGGCCGCGGACGGCCAAGCTGGACGAGGTGCGCATCCGGCCGGTGCCGACCGTGCTGATCGGCATGGTGGGCGGGCTGATCGTCGGCCTGACTTCGGTGGGGTCCGGCTCGCTGATGATCGTGCTGCTGCTGTTCACCTACCCCAGGCTGGCCGCCGGGCGGCTGGTCGGGACCGACCTGACCCAGGCCGTGCCGCTGACCGCGGCGGCGGCGCTGGGCGCACTGACGTTCGGCCATGTCGAGTTCGGGGTGACCGCCTCGATCATCGTCGGCAGCGTGCCCGGGGTGCTGGTCGGGTCGCTGCTGTCGTCGCGGGCCCCCGACCGTTACATCCGGCCCGCGATCACGTTCGTGATCTTGGCGTCCGGGCTGAAGTACGTCGGCCTGGGGACCTATCCGCTGGCCTGGACCATGGGCGCGGTGCTGGTGGCCGCGGGCGGGTACTGGCTGGCGGTGGCCAAGCCGTGGCTCCGCGGTGAGCCCGCGGAGCTTGACGGGTCGCCCGCGGAGCTTGACGGGTCGCCCGCGGAGCTTGACGGGTCGCCCGCGGAGCGGGACGCCGAGGCGGCGCCGGTGGTGCTCGACGACGCGCGGGTGACCTAGCCGGCGTACTTCTGGACCAGGAGGCCGACGTTGGGCAGCGCGGCCACGATGTTCTTGGCCGCGCCGCCGCGGACGCTGCCGTAGGCCTTGATGATCACCGGGCGGTCGGACATCTTGGCCCGGGCGTCGGTCACGGCCAGCATCGCCTCGGCCACCTCGTCGCCGTGCTTGACCAGGTAGTCGCCGAACCCGGCGGCGCCGGAGTCGTTGAAGTCGGCCCAGTACGGCTCGAGCGAGGCGATCAGATCGGGCCCCAGGTTCTCCACCGTGGACTGCAGGTAGCCCTTGGCAAACGTCTTGGCCGTCTTGTACGCGAGCTTGACCGCGGCGCCGGAGATCCCGGACTTGGCCGACATCTCCTGGTCGATCAGCAGCAGGCAATCGGCGATGACGTTCGGGCGCACATCGGGGGCAAGCAGGATCTGGTCAAGCGTGGCGGCCATGGGCGTGCTCTTTCCTCGTTAGTGGTCAACGTGCCGCTGGGAGCCCGCGCCAGGCCAAACCCGCCCAGTTCCCCCCAGGATCGACCCAAGCTAGCACCCGATGCCCGCGGCGGCCGGCAATTTCCCGACTGTTACCTCGATCGCCGGCTGACTGGCCCCTTCCGGGAGCCCGAAAGCATGATCGTGGGTCGTTACCCCTACTGGGGCAGGGGTTTTGACCCACGATCACGTGAGCGGGTGGCGGCGGAGCCGTCAGCGTGGACCGCTACCTCGGCCAGACAGAGGTAACGGTCCACGGTCCGGTCAGCGGGAGCTGGCCGGGGTGTCGGGAGGGCGAACCAGGGTGTAACCGGCGGCGTCGGTGAGGACGGTGACGCCGCCGATGGTGCCGGTCGGCGGGGAGGTCGCGGGCGGGGTGCGGGTCGCGGGCGGGGAGGTCGCGGGCGGGGTGCGGGTCGCGGGCGGGTTGTGGGTCGCGGGCGGGGTGCGGGTCGCGGGGGGCGGGTGAGAGGGCGGCGGCTATGGCTTGGGGGCGGATCAGGAGGCCGGGCAGGGCGGCCAGGGCGGCCAGTTCGTCGCGGCAGGAGGAGCAGGCGGCCAGGTGGCGGACGACGGCGGGGCGGTCGGCCGGGGGGATCGCGCCGAGGATGTAGACGCCCAGCTGCGGACGGATGACGGCGCAGCCATCGGTACTTTCCACGAACATGTCCAGCCTCACGGCACCTACTAGGCCCGCCAGGTAGAACGGCTGCCTGGTGCGGAAGGTTCATGATTACAGTGGTCAGCGTGACCGAAACGTGGCAGGTGGAGCCGTCCGGGCCGCTACGCGGGGACATCTCGGTGCGCGGGTCGAAGAACGCGGTGACCAAGCACATGGTGGCCGCGATGCTGGGCGAGGGGCCCAGCACGATCCGGAACGCCCCGGAGGTCGGCGACGTCGACATCACCGCGGCGATGCTGGAGGCCGTGGGCTATCAGGTGGTCCGTTCGGCCGACAAAATCACCATCGCGCCCGGGTCAGCGGTGCAGCCGAGGGTCCCCGAAGCCTTCACCGGCCTGAACCGGATCCCGATCCTCATGCTCGGGCCGCTCCTGCACCGGGCGGGCGAGGCGTTCGTGCCGCTGGTGGGCGGGGATCCGATCGGGCGGCGGCCGGTCGACTTCCACGTGGCCGCGCTGCGGGCGCTGGGCGCCGAAGTGCAGACCGGGCCGGCCGGGATCACGGCGCGGGCATCGCGGCTGTCCGGGGCGCGGATCGAGCTGCCCTACCCGAGCGTGGGCGCGACCGAGACGGTGCTGCTGACCGCGGTCCTGGCCGAAGGCACGACGGTACTGCGCAACGCGGCCACCGAGCCCGAGGTGGTGGAGCTGGCCCTGTTCCTGCAGCGGATGGGCGCGCACATCGAGCTCAGCCCGGACCGGCGGATCGTCATCGAGGGCGTGCCGCGGCTGGGCGGCGCGACCCGGTGGCTGGCCGGCGACCGGCTCGAGGCGTTCTCCTACCTGGTGGCCGGGCTGATCACCCGCGGCGAGGTCCGGGTGCACGGCTGCCCGCAGGACCGGCTGGTCACGGCGATCACCACGCTGGCCCGGATGGGGGCCCGGTTCGAGATCACCGACGAGTGGATTCTGGCGTCGGCGCCGCACGGGCTGCGCGCCGCGGCGGTGCACACCGACACGCATCCGGGGTTCATGACCGACTGGCAGCAGCCGCTGATGGTGCTGTTCACCCAGGCCGAAGGCATGTCGGTGCTGCACGAGACGGTGTTCGAGAACCGGCTGGTGTACGTGCCGGCGCTGCAGAAGCTGGGCTGCGAGATCGAGACGTTCGCGGCCTGCCTGGGCGGGCCCGCGTGCCGGTTCCACGACACCAACGCGGTGCACTCGGCGGTGATCCGGGGCGTGTCCAAGCTGCGCGGGGCCGACGTCACGCTGCCCGACGTGCGGGCCGGGTTCTCGGCGGTGCTGGCCGCGGCGGTGGCCGACCGGCCTTCGGTACTGCGCGGCATCCACCACATCGAGCGGGGGTACCACCGGCCGTTCGACCAGTTCGCGTCGCTTGGCCTGACCATCCGGCGGGGGTGAGCGCCTCGTTAAGCTGCTGGGTATGACGACGGCGTTCGTGCTCGGCGGCGGGGGGCTGCTGGGCGCCCACGAGGTCGGCATGCTCCGGGCGCTGTCCGAGGCGGGCATCCGGCCCGACCTGGTGGTGGGCACGTCGATCGGCGCGCTCAACGGGGCGTTCGTGGCCGCCGACCCGTCCGGCGCGGCCGCCCGGCTGAGCCAGCTGTGGCAAGGCGAGGAGCTGCGGCTGGCGTTCAGCGAGAAGCTGTGGGGGCGGGCGGTCCGGCTGGTGCGCTCGGGCACCCACCTGCATTCGCTCGACCCGTTGGGCCGGCTGCTGGCCGCGGCCCTGCCGGGCCCGGACTTCGCGGACCTGAAGCTGCCGTTCCAGTGCGTGGCGGCCGGCATCGAGAGCGCCAGCGCGCGGTGGTTCGCGACCGGGCCGGTGGTGCCCGCGGTCATGGCCTCGTGCGCGGTGCCGGGGCTGCTGCCGCCGGTGGAGATCGACGGGACGCACTACTTCGACGGCGGGCTGGTCGACTCGATCCCGGTCGGGCGGGCCGTGGCGCTCGGCGCCACGGTGGTGTACGTGCTGCAGGTAGGGCGGATCGAGAGCCCGCTGGAGGTGCCGACCCGGCCGTGGGAGGTGGGGCTGGTGGCGTTCGAGATCGCCCGGCGGCACCGGTTCCACGAAGAGATGTCCTCGCTGCCCTCGGACGTGCGGGTCCATCTGCTGCCGACTGGGTCCGACCGGCTGCCCGCGGGCACGGCGCAGTTCCGGTACCGGGACAAGAACCGGGTCCGGACCAGCATTGAGCGCGCATACGTGGCCTCGGCGAGCTATCTTTCCGGTTTGACCGGGTAGTTACCTGGCGTCTTTCGACGGGAGGGCGTCCAATGCTCCCACCCAGGCTGGTGCGCCGGCTGGTGCTGGCGCCGATGGTGCTCGTGTTGTGCCTCGGGCTGATCGTGCTGTCGCCGCTGCTGTTCGTGCTGGCGTTGCTGTTCGGCCTGGCGGGATTGCTGCGCGCCGGCCGGATGCGGAACGTCCGGCTGGTGTCGTTCCTGGTGGTCGGGCTGACCGCGGAGATCGTGACCGTGCTGCTGTTGTTCGGGCTGTGGGTCGTGAGCGGGTTCGGCGGCCGGCTGCATACCGAGCCGTACCAGAGCCGGCACTACCGGGTCGTCCGCTGGTTCCTGGACGCGCTGTTCCGGGGGGCCGAACGCACCTACGGCCTGCGGGTCGAGATTGACGAGCCGCCGCCGACCGGCGATGAGCTGGCCGCCCGGCTGACCCGGCCGGTTATCGTGCTGTCCCGGCACGCCGGGCCGGGCGACTCGTTCCTGCTCATGCACCAGCTGCTGAGCGTCTACGGACGGCGGCCGCGGGTGGTGATGAAGGCGTCGCTGCAGTTCGACCCGACCGTGGACATGCTGGGTAACCGGCTGCCGAACGTGTTCGTGCAGAAGCGCCAGGCCGGCGAGACCATCTTCACCGAGCAGATCGCCCGGCTGGCCCGCAGCCTGGACCAGGACGGCGCGCTGGTCATCTTCCCCGAGGGCGCCAACTGGACGCCGAACCGGTGGCGCCGCGGCATCCGGCGGCTGAGCCACGCGGGCCGGCGGGACCTGGCCGAACGGGCGGCGCGGATGCCCAACGTGCTGCCGCCGCGGCCGGGCGGGACCCTGGCCGCGATCAAGGCCTGCCCGGACGCGGACGTGATCTTCGTGGCCCACGTCGGGCTGGACACCGTCGTGACCGTGGGCGACGTGTGGCGGCGGTTCCCGGTCGACCAGGTCATCCGGGCCCGCTGGTGGCGCGTCCCGTTCGACCAGGTGCCGCGGGAGGCCGATTACGAGGAGCAGGTGCAGTGGCTGTTCGGGTGGTGGGAGCGCATCGACAGCTGGGTCACCGAGAACCGGCCCGGCGCGCTGCCCGTCCCGGCGGCCGACGCACCGGGCGGAGGGGCCTGACATGAACGCGCATGAGGTGGTCGCGGCTTACTGGGCGGCGGCCGAGGGGCGGGACTGGGCGGCGTTCGGCCGCCTACTCGCCGAGGACGTGGTGTACCGCGGGCCGCAGACCCGGGAGCAGGTCCGCGGCCGGGAGGCGTATATCCGGTTCAACGTGGAGGGCTTCGTCTACGACTGGCACATCACGGTCCAGCGGATCGTCGGTGAGGGCCGGCAGGCGGCCAGCTGGATCGAGTTCGCCGGGCCCGACGGCCCGCAGCCCGGGCTGTGCTTCTTCGAGCTCACCGACGGCGGCCAGATCAGCCGGATCACCGACTTCTGGCCCGACCCGTACGAGCTGCCCGCCAGCCGCGCGCACCTGGTCGAACGGTACTAGGCCGGACGCGCTGGAGCCTGCCGGCGGCGGTAGGCGGTCGATCGGTGCTGAATGTTTTGCACGATGACGGCGTGCTTTGATTCGCCGATCCGGTAGAGCACGCGCCACTGGGTACCGATCCGGGCGCTATGAAACCCGGACAGGGACGTCATTCACGCTGTGACCCTCATCCGGCGGCCAGGGCGCGCAGGCGGTCGATGACGTGGAGCAGGCCGGCCTGGAAGCCGTCGAACTGCCCGGCGGGCAGGCCGGCGAACAGGTGGCTCGCCAGTTCGCGGTGCCCGTCGGCCAGGACCGCGATGGTGGTGCGGCCCAGCTCGGTCGGGGTGACCAGGATGGCGCGCCGGTCCCCCGGGCGCGGCTCGCGGGTCACGAACCCCGTCTCCGCCAGGCCGTCGACCAGTGCGGTGATGGCGCGCGGGGTGACGTGCATGGCCGAGGCCAGCGCCCGCTGTGTGCACGGGCCCAGCGTCCGAAGCTCCCATAGCGCGTGCGCGCGGGTCTCGGTCAGCCCCATCCGGGCCAGCCCCTGGGCTGAGTCCCGGCTGAGCAGCACGGTCAGCAAGAGCACCTGGTCCAGGGTGGCTTCCCACTGGTCTTCGCGCATATAGTTACATTACTACATAATGAAAAGCATTCACTTTCTGGCTGGAGGAAGTCATGGCCGACGAGCACGCCAACGTCGCGCTGGTGCGTGCGGGTTTCGAGGCGTTCAACCAGGGCGACTTCGACGCCTGCGTGGCGCTGATGGGCCCGGACTTCGTGATGAACCTGGCCGGGCTGCCCCCGATGCCCGGCCCGGACGTGTGGCGGCAGGGGGCCGAGGTCATCAAGCGCGCCTTCCCCGACCTGCACATGCGCATCGACGACGTGGTCGCCGCCGGAGACGAGGTGGCGGTGCGGCTGACCTTCCGCGGCACCCATCAGGGGGATTACCTGGGCCTGCCCGCCACCGGGCGCACCATCGAGTACGTCAGCCACGAGTTCTACCGGATCGCCGGCGGCTTGATCGCCGAGGAGTGGATCTGCTCGGACGTGGCCTCGCTGCACGCTCAGCTGACCGGAAACAGCGCCTATCCACCGTTTGGCTGACCGGGCGGTGACCGGACAGGCGACGCGCGGGCCGGGCGCGGTCCCGCAGGCTTAGGGGCATGGACGCAGACGGCTCGGCGGTCCTGGTGCAGGGACTGCGCAAGAGCTACGGGGGCACCGTGGCGGTGGACGGGATCGACCTGGACATCGCGCCCGGTGAGGTTTTCGCCCTGCTCGGACCGAACGGCGCGGGCAAGACCACCACGGTGGAGATCCTGGAGGGCTACCGGGACCGGGACGACGGCGAGGTCAGCGTGCTGGGCACCGACCCGCAGCGGGCGGGCCGGGCCTGGCGGGCCCGGATCGGAATCGTGCTGCAGCTCACCGCCGACTCGCCGGAGCTGACCGTGGGCGAGATGGTCGGGCACTTCGCCACGTTCTACCCCCGCCCGCGGCGGCCCGCCGAGGTGATCGAGCTGGTCGGGCTGACCGACAAGGCCCGGGCCCGGATCCGCACCCTGTCCGGCGGCCAGCAGCGGCGGCTGGACGTCGCGCTCGGCCTGATCGGCCGCCCGGAGCTGCTGTTCCTGGACGAACCGACCACCGGGTTCGACCCGGCGGCCCGGCGCTCGTTCTGGGAGGTGATCCGCGCGCTGTCCGGTGGCGGGGTCACCGTCCTGCTCACCACCCACTACCTGGACGAGGCGGCGGCCCTGGCCGACCGGGTGACGGTGATCCGCGACGGGGTGATCGTGGCCTCCGGGCCGCCCGCCGACCTGGGCCACGGGAGCGCCCGGGTCGCGGTGGTGGGCTGGCAGGACCCCGACGGCCCGCGGCAGGAACGGACCGAGGAGCCGACCCGGGTGGTGGCCGAGCTGGCCGCGCGGTTCGGCGGCGAGGTGCCCGGGGCTGACCGTGACCCGGCCCTCGCTGGAAGACGTCTACCTGGAGCTGATCGGAGAGCAGCCGTGACCGCCGCCGCCAGCACAGCCATCACCTCGCCGGGCCAAGCGGCGCCGCTGCCAGGCCTATGGCGGGTCGGCTGGTCCCGGGGCCGGATCGAGCTGAGGGCGTTCTTCCGCGAGCGGGAAGCGGTGGTGTTCATCTTCGCCCTGCCCGCGGTCATGCTGGTGCTGCTCGGCGCGATCTTCGGCGGACAGGACGCCGGCCATCACGTGTCCATCGGTGACCTGTACGTGGCCGGGCTGATCGGCGGCGGCGTGATGGCCACCAGCTATCAGAACCTGGGCCTGTCGATCGCGTTCGAGCGCGAGCGGTTCACGCTGAAGCGGCTGCGCGGCACGCCCATGCCCGCGGCGGCCTACTTCGTCGGGAAGATCATCCAGGTCCTGGTGGCCGCGGTGGCCGAGGTCGTGGTGCTGGTGGTGGTCGGGCTGTTGTTCTACCACCTGCGGCTGCCCACATCCCTGGCCGTGTGGTGGACGTTCGTGTGGGTGTTCACGCTCGGGGTGGCGGCTTGCTCGCTGCTCGGTATCGCGGCCAGCGGCCTGGTGAAGTCCGCGCGCAACGGGGTGGCCGTGATCACCCTGCCGTTCGTGGTGCTGCAGTTCATCTCCGGGGTCTACGTGCCGTTCTTCCTGGTGCCGACGTGGCTGCGCGACATCGCGTCGGTGTTCCCGCTGGAATGGATGTGCCGGGGCATGCGCTCGGTGTTCGTGCCGCAGGCGGCGGCGCTGGAGCCGGGGCATTCCTGGCAGCACGGCCAGGCCGCTCTGGTGCTGCTGGTCTGGATCGGCGCAGGATTGGTACTGTGCCTGACCACGTTCCACTGGCAGAACCGCCGGGACCGGTGAGCTGCGGGCCGGAGCCCGCGGGCCGGCGGCACGCCTGGGAAACCGGCGGCGTGGGCTGGGACACGTTCTACCTGGTCACGTTCGGCGCCGTGTTGGTGATCATGCTGACCGCCACGCCCGGCTCGACACTGGTGGCCAGCGCGGCGGTAGGCGCGCTGGTGCCCTGGTACGTGTTCGCGGGCCTGCCGATATGGACCGGCCAGCGTACCGGACGGGCCTGGGCGGTGATCTACGTCCTGGGGCTGTTCGCGCTGTTCGGCGTCGCGCAGAGCCAGAATCCCAACGCCTGGTTCCTGGCCTTCGCGATCGCCCCGCAGTTCTTTTCCTTCGCCGGCATGCGGCTGTCGATGGGGCTCGGCATCCTGCTGAACTTCCTGGCCGCGGCGCTGCTCGTGGCCCGGTACCCGGCGGCCGCCGCGGAGGCGTTCGCCATCGCCACGGCGGGCGGCGGGTTCTCGGTGTTCTACGGCTCCTGGATGGCCCGGATCATCAACCAGAGCGCGGAGCGCGCCGACGTTATCGACCAGCTCGAGGCGACCCGGGCCGAGCTGTCCGACGCGCAGCACGAAGCCGGACGCCTGGCCGAACGCCAGCGGCTGGCCGCCGACATCCACGACACGCTGGCCCAGGGCTTCACCAGCGTCCTCATGCTGATCCAGGCGGCCCAGGCCGACCTGAACGGCTCCCAGCCGCGCGCCGCCCGGCACCTGGACCTGGCCGCGCGGGCGGCCCGGGAGAACCTGGCCGAGGCCCGGGCCCTGGTGGCCGACCTGGCCCCCGCGCAGCTGGACGGGAGCACGCTGCCCGACGCCCTGCGCCGGCTGGCCCAGGCACCGGGGGTGGACGGGAGTTTCGGGCTGTCCGGAACCGCTCGGACGCTGCCGATGGCCACCGAGGTGGTGCTGCTGCGGGTGTGCCAGGAGGCGCTGGCCAACGTGCGCAAGCACGCCGGCGCGGCACGCGGCGCGGTGCGGCTCGACTACGAGCCGGACCGGGTGCGGCTGGAGGTCAGCGACGACGGGATGGGCTTCGACCCGGACCGGGTCAGCGGCGGCTACGGGCTGCGCGGGATGCGGACCCGGGTCACCGAAGCGGGCGGGACGCTGACCGTGTGCAGCTCCCCCGGCACGGGCACCAGCGTCAGCGCGACGGTGCCGGGATGACCGCGATCCGGGTGCTGCTGGCCGACGACCACCCGGTGGTCCGCGAGGGCCTGCGCGGGATGCTGGCCGCCGAGCCGGACATCGAGGTGGTCGGCGAGGCGGCCTCAGGTCCCGAGGCGGTAATTTTGGCCGAACGACTCCGGCCTGACGTCGTGCTGATGGACCTGCGGATGCCCGGCGGGGACGGCGTGGCGGCCACCCGGCAGCTGGCCGGGACCACCGTCGTGGTAATGACCACCTACGACTCCGACGCCGACATCCTGCGCGCGGTCGAGGCCGGCGCGGCCGGATACCTGCTCAAGGACACGCCGCGCGAGGTGCTGGCCGACCGGGTGCGGGCCGCGGCCCGGGGCGAGACCGTGCTGGCGCCCGCGGTGGCCGGGCGGCTGCTCGGGCGGATGCGCTCGGAGGCCGCGCCCCGCGCCGAGCAGCTGTCCACCCGGGAGACGCAGGTCCTGGCCCTGGTGGCGCGCGGCCTGACCAACGGGGAGATCGGCCGGGAGCTGTTCCTCAGCGAGGCCACGATCAAGACGCACCTGCTGCGGGCCAGCGCCAAGCTGGGCGTCTCGGGCCGGACGGCCGCGGTGACCAAGGCGATCGAGACGGGAGCCCTCCCGGCGCCGGGCCGGGAGGGCTGACGCGGCGACGCGCCTAGTGGGCGCGAGATCCGGCGCACCGCAAAGGTGCGAAACCGTGACCCGCCCCGTCCGGCAGACTGGGCCCATGGAGCTGGCCACCATCGCGCTAGGCGACTCGACGGTCGTGCTGCGGCGGGCCGAGGCCGGTGACGTGGCGGGCATCGTGGAGCTGCTGGCCGCCGACCAGCTCGGCGCCACCCGGGACGGGGTGGGTACGGCCGAGGACCTGGCCGCCTACCAGCGCGCGTTCCGCGCGATCGACGCCGATCCGGCCCATCTCCTGGTGGTCGCGCAGGCCGGGCCGGACCTGGCGGGCACGCTGCAGCTCTCGTTCATCCCGGGGCTGGCCCGCCGCGGCGCACTGCGCGCGCAGATCGAGGCGGTCCGGGTGCACGCGTCCTACCGGGGCCGCGGCCTGGGCCCGGCCATGTTCGGCTGGGCCATCGAGGAGGCCCGCCGCCGGGGCTGCGCCCTGGTCCAGCTGACCACCGACAAGTCACGGCCCGCCGCGCACCGCTTCTACACCCAGCTCGGCTTCGTCGCCTCGCACGAGGGCATGAAGCTCCGGTTGTGACGACGTTCCCCCGGTGGGATTACTCGCGCTCGATCCGGCGCAGTCCGCGCCCGGGCGTCCACCACTCCACCACCAGCAGCGTGGCCTCCGGGTTGAGGTGGGTGTGCACGACCTCGGCGATGTCGGCGCGGAAGCGGTCACCGTCCGGTCCGCCGGGCGGACCGGACGCCACCGCCCGGCCGGAGATCTTGGCGTCCCCCGGCCACTGCGCCTCGGCGCCCTCGACCGCGTTGACCGTGGCGCTGTGCAGGGCGAACCGCGGGTCCCGGCGCAGATCCGCGCCCTTGCGCGCGCCCGGCATCGAGCCGAAGGTCAGCTCGCCGTCCTCGAAGGCCGCCTCGATGCCGGAGATGCGCGGCGACCCGTCGGCGCGCAGGGTGGCGATCGCCTGGTGCCGGTGCGCGTCGAACAGCGCCCGGACCCGCCGCGCAAACTCCGGCTCGGCCTGCTCCACGTCCTTCCATGCCGTCATGGGTCCATGATCACACCGATGACCGGCGACCGTCGCCTGTCTCTCGGCGCGGCGAGGCTGGAAGAATCGCTCCTATGCCGCGAGCCACTGTCCAGCGATAGCCGTGGCTGGGACCCGCACGCTCGGCGAGGTGTATCGGCGCTTCGGTGAGGTCGAGGCAGCCGGGACGTCTCCGCTGTACGAGCGGGTCGCGATCGCGCTGAGTGAGTGCGGTGAGGCGCTGCGGGCCATCGAGGCGGCGCCGGCGCGCAAGCGGCAGCCCGCGGTGATCCTCGCCGCGCTGCACGACCTGGCCCTGGCCGGGCGGGCCCCGGCGCTAGCCGCGGCCTATGCCGCCGGGGACGGCGCTGCGGCCGCGGCCGCGGCGATCGGCACGCTGGTGCGGATGACCGACTCGGTCGCGGCCATCGCCGGGCGCCGGCCGATGCGGGCCGATGAGACCGGACGATACGCCGTGCTGTATCCGGCCATTGCCGAGGCCGCCCACCGGGCAGGCGCGAACGCGGTGGGGCTGATCGACGTGGGGTGTTCGGCCGGGCTGAATCTCAACGTCGACCGGGTCGGCATCGCGTACCGCGACGGGCCATCGCTGGGCGACCCGTCCTCCGCGGTGCAGCTGTCGTGTTCGATCGTGGGCGGCCGGGCCGTCCCGGCGCGGGCGATGCCCGAGGTGGTCACGCGGATCGGCGTCGACGCCGATCCGGTCGACGTGACCGACGCGGACCAGGCCCGGTGGCTGCGCGCCTGCCTGTGGCCGGATCAGCCGGAGCGGGCGGCGCGGCTCGACGCGGAGCTGGCGCTGGCGGCCACGGCCCCGCCGCTGCTGCTGCGCGGTGACGTGCTGCAGATGCTGCCCGATGCCTTGGTCCGGGTGCCCGCGGACGCCCTGCCGGTCGTCACCACGACGTGGGCGCTGTCGCGCTTCCCGCTGCAGAGCCGCCTGCGTTTCCTGCAGCGCCTCGACGAGGCGGCGACCAGACGGGCGGTGGCCTGGGTGTCCGCGGAAGGGGTCGGAGTCGCGCCGGGCATACCCACCTTCGGCGATCGCCGCGCTTCTGGCCACAGCACTATCGGCGTGGCCGTGTTCGGCCATTCGGCGCTGCACGCCGAGGGCGTCGGCCGCTGCTGGTCGCGGGGGCGCCTGCTGGCGTGGCTGGCCCGCTCCTAGGGTCTGGTCAGGTCCGGACGCCCATGGTGATCCGCGGGGCCGCGGCCGGGTTCAGCCAGCGCAGGACGTCCAGCAGCTCGCCCACCGGCAGCGTCACGCAGCCCGCGGTGGGCGTGCCGATGTTGATGTGCAGGAAGATCGCGCTGCCGAGCCCGGGCGTGCGGGCCGTGTTGTACGCGATGACCGCGCCGTAGTCGTACGCGGAGACATCCATCGGCTCGGGACCGGCACCGGGATTGGCGTACCGGTCATCCACCCACTCGTTGTACAGCGGGCTGGACGGGTCGTCGTCCCAGACGTCGGACGGGTGGATCCGGCGGTACGGGAAATGCACCCCCGGGTCGGGATCGACCCCGAAGAAGAACCCGAAACCGAACGTCCCGGACGGGGTGCGGCCGTCCCCTTCCCGCTTGGCGCCGGCCCGGGCCATGCCGTTCCGCCCGATCCACACGGTCCAGGGCCCGAACACCCGGCGCCATCGCCCGCCGTCCCGCTGGTAGGCGGTGAGCTGGGCCTGCGTGGCCCGGTATGACGAGGCGAGCACGGTGACGAGCTGACCGCTGGCGGCCCGGGCCGCGTGGACCGCGTGCGTGGCGGCCTGGCTCTCCGGCGAGCGGGCGGCGAGCGCGCTCGGCGTCCGGGCCGGGTGCGGCTGCGCGGCCAGAGCCGGGGCCTGGGCCTGGGTCTGGGTCTGGGCCTGGGTGGCCGCGGCCGCGGCGCAGCCGCTGATGGCCAGGACGACGAGGGCCAGGGCCGCCATGGCTCGCACCGCGTGACACCTCCACCCCGGCTACCGTCGCCCGTTATCAGCGACCACGGTACGCCCGGCGGTCCCGGCCGGAGGTACCAACGAGCCGAGGCGATGGGCGATACTTCAATGATGCGGACGAAACCGCTGATCGGACGAAAGGCGTGGTTCGGCCCTCGCCGCTACGGGTGGGGCCTGAACCCGGTCACGGTCGAGGGCTGGGCGGTGGTGGCGGTCGCGGTGGCCGCGGCGATCGTCCTGGCCTCCGTCGACCGGCATGCCCGGTGGCTGAGCCTGATCGTGGTGGCCGTGCTGATCGCCATCACGTTCCTCAAGGGCACCTCGCCGGGAGGCCCGGCCGCGTGGGAGCAGTACCGGGCCGACCGGGACGGTGACCGCGACTCCTTAATATCAAGTTGCGGCATAACGGGCAGAATGGACACATTGCGCTCCTAAGGTTCCCGCCATTGCCGGTAGAGCGGAGCGCGCCGAGTGTGCCACGATCGAGCCTGCCCGCCGGCTGCCATCGAGGCCACGGTGAGCCTGCGATCGCTCCGGCCGCTTCCAGCGGCACATCTTGCCCGCTAGTTAACCCCAGAACCATTTCCCGGGTGGATTCGGGTTCTCGGGAGTATTTGGTGCACCCCCGTACACCGGATCCACCCCGAAGCCCCGATCCTCCCAGACCTTGATGCGGATGGGGCGCGAGAGGCGTCGCGCGAGACGCTGCCGCTTCACACACCCGGCTACGGGCACGCCAAGCCCGGTAGAGGTGACACGATGTGCCATCGACACGTACACCAGCCGGTCCTGCGCTCAGGCGGGGGCTGGGTAGCGGGCGTCCAGGACGGTGGTGACGCGGCCGCTGGCGACGTCGTAGACGTGGCCGGACACGCTGACCTTGGGCGAGAGCTGGGGCGAGGCCAGCAGGTGCTCGACGTCGGCCTGGACGGTGGCGTGCGGGTCGGCGACGGCCGAGGCGGCCAGCGCGGCTTCGGACTGGCCGGTGGCCTGGGCGGCGCGGTGCCGGAAGCCGGGGTCGGCCAGCAGGCCGGTGCCGCACTGGGTGTGGTGGATCACGGCCACCTCGAACAGGGTGTCGTCCGGGCCCTGGCCCGCGAACAGCTCCCCGCCCAGGAACGCCAGGTAGGCCAGGTCGTCGACGACCGCCGGGGTGACGCGGCCGCCCGCGTTGCGGATGACGGGCGCGTCGCCGAGCCGCAGGCCCAGCACCAGGGCCGGGTCGACCCGGTGATCCAGGCAGGTCACGACGATGAGCTGGGCGGCGGGGCGGCCGAGGGCGGCCGGGGTGTACGTGCTGGCGAACTGCTCGTTGCGCTCGAGGAGCGGGGTCATCCTGGTCATCACGGGTTCCTCCTGATCGTTAGTGGACACTGTACACATTAACAGGTTAAGTGGACGCCGTCCACTTGGTTATCCTGCTGGGGTGACAGACGAGCAGCCCGGGCCGATGCTGACCGAGGCCGAAACCCGGGTGGTGGCCGCGCTGCTGGCGCGGGCCTGGGGGCCGGGAGCGCGGATCCGCGAGGTGGCGCCCATCTGGGGGCGCCGTGACGTGCTGCGGGTGCGGGGGGACCCGGGCCGTTCGGTCGTGATGAAAAGACGGCGGGGACCGGCGCAGGCCTTCGGGGTGGAACTGGCCGCGCTGGAGTACCTGAACCAGATGCCGGTGCCGGTGGCGCCGCGGCTGGTCGCGGCCGACGCGGCGGCGGGCGTGCTGCTCATGGAGGACCTGGGCCCGGGCCCGTCGCTGGCCGACGCGCTGCTGGGCGGGGACCGGGAGCGGGCCGCGGCAGGCCTGGTCCGCTACGCCGAGGCGCTGGGCGCCCTGCACGCGTGGAGCATGCGCCGGCCGGACGAGCTGGCCGGCCTGCGGGCCCGCTACGCGCCGGAGGTCCCGCTGGGCCCGTCCTGGCTGGCCGCGCTGGCCCGGGGCCGGCCGGGGTTCCTGGGCACGATGGCCGCGCTGGGCCTGGCCGCCGGCCAGGCCGCGGCCGAGATCGACGACCTCCCTTATTTGCTGAACGGGCCGGGGTTCACCGGGCTGGTCCACGGTGACGCCTGCCCGGACAATGTGCGGTTGCGCGGCGGGACGTGCCGGGTCTTCGACTTCGAGACCTCGGGCTGGGGGCCGGTGGCGCTGGACGCGGCCTACCTGCTGGCGCCGTTTCCCAGCTGCTGGTGCTTCGCCCGGCTGCCCGCCGAGGCGGCGGCGCCGGCGATGGCCGCGTACCGCGAGCGGCTGCGGGCGGCGGGGATCGAGCTGGGCGCGGACTGGGCGGCGGCGCTGGCCGCGGCCGTGGCGACCTGGCTGGTGGCCCGGGGGCCGATGATCGGCAAGGTGCTCGAGCGGGACGAACCGTGGGGCACGACCACGCTGCGGCCGCGCCTGGTGACCTGGCTGCGCAGCTTCATCGAGGCTGGGGAGCGGGCCGGGGTGCTGCCCGCGCTTCGGGCGCTGGCCGAGGCGCTGCTGGCCGAGGCCGGGCGGCGCTGGCCGCAGCTGGCGGTGCCGGATTACCCGGCGCTGGCCGGGCCGGGTTCGGCGCCGGTGGTGGTCCCCGAGTGGTGGCAGCCCGAGGCGTGATCTGGGGCGCGGCCGGGCGGCTTAGGGGGTGCCGGACCGGTGCACGTCCCGGGGCGCGGAGGGCGGGCCCTCGGGGCGGTGGGCGCTGGGGCGGAAGGGGTAAATGAGCATGTCGTGGTAGCCGTGGCGGTAGGCGTAGGACAGGAACAGGTTCAGTTCGTTGAGGGCTTCGGTCTCCAGGCGCAGGGCGGTGCGGGCGGGGTCGTCCTCGGAGTACTTGCGGCGGTGCTGGGTCGAGGGGTGCAGGTCCAGGTTGCCGCGCAGCCGGCCCGGACCGGGGTCCAGGTCGACCAGGTGCACCATCGAGATCTTGTGCTGGATGGAGGTCAGCCAGCGGTCCAGGTCGGCGCGGGCCTTGGGGTCGGTGACGCGGCCCATCTGGTGCCAGTAGTACTGGGCGGCGTCGGCGATGTACTTCGGCTTGGGCCGGGCCGCCTCGATCCGGATGTCGACCCAGTGCTGCATGTCGTCGCCCATCCGGTCGTACAGCCGGCTGAACGGCATGGTCAGCAGGTGCGGCCAGGCCCGCGGCCGCATGTCCCGGTCGCGCTGCGGGGGCAGCTTGCTGAGCCACAATCCGCTCGGCACCAGGATGCCGAAGTAGGCCGGCACCCGGCCCACCGTCAAGATCATCACGCCGAACAGGGTGGACACGCTGGCCGTGGCCACCACGATAAAAGCGGCCCAATAGCGGGCGCGGCGGCCGAATGGCGGGCCGATTCCGCGGCAGCGCCACCGCAAAAGCTGGCCGGCCAGCAACAATGACACGGCGAAGGTAACGACACCACCCAACACCACGCCAGGCACGCCAAAACCCCCTCGCCTCATGCCTTGGCCAGCTCCGCCAGCGGCCGCCGCCTCCCTGTGGACATGGTTGCAGGTCAATAAGGAGTTATCTAGACTTTTAGGAGTCCCTGCGCCAAATGAGACAAGAAGTGCCATTTGATGAATTCCCGGCCGTCACATCCGCCTCGCCGTGCGCGCGCGTCGCATGGCAGCAGCGGGTCTGCGCGGGACCGGACGCGCCGGACTATGGTAACGTTTTGATAACGATCGACCCGTCCTGGATTGTCAGGTCCCGGTCTCAGGCAGACTTTAGCTATAGCTATACATTTAGCTACAGCTAAGAACTGGAAGTCACCACCCGACGAGCGCAGCAGGTCTGGCCGTAACGAAGTGGAGGCACTGATGGGCTTCGGAACAGGCGTTTCGCCAGACCACAGGGCTACGGAAGGTCAGATCGAGGACGAGATGCTCGCCCTCGTCACCCAGTTGACCAACGAGATCACCTGGTACATGCGCGAGCGCGGGCTCACCCGCACCGACCTCGCGGCGCGGATGGGGGTCTCCCCCGGGCGGGTCAGCCAGATCCTGGGCGGCGGGGAGAACCTCACGCTGCGGACGCTGGCCGCGCTGTCCACCGCGCTCGACGCGCGGTTCGACCTCGAGCTCAGCGCGCTCAAGGGCGGCGACACGTTCACCAGTCACGGCACGGCTCAGGCCGAGGGTGCTTCGGGCGGCAATCACCGCGTCATGTCGCGGGCCGAGCATCGCGAGGCCCAGGCCCGGATGAGCCGCTGATCATTTCCTGAATCGGTCCGCGCATCACCGGCCTGCGGGTCACTGCGCGGCGGTTCGCATCGCATCGCATTGCCAGTTAACGGTCACATTCGCGCCGCCGGAGCCGTCATGGCAGTGACGTGCTGCCGGACACGAAAGAGGGCGCGATGCGAGTCTTCGTGGTGGGGGCGACCGGGGCGATCGGCACCCGGCTGGTGCCCAAGCTCATCGAGCAGGGGCACGAGGTGATCGGGACGTTCCGGGCGGCCGGGAACGCCGAGCGGGTCCGGGCGCTAGGCGCCGAGCCGGTCGAACTGGACCTGCTGGAGGTCGGCGCGGTGCGCCGGGCCGTGCTGGCCGCCAAACCGGACGCGATCGTGCACCAAGCCACGGCGCTGGCCGGGGTGCGCTTCGGCCGCAGCCTGGACCGCAGCTTCGGGCCGACCAACCGGCTGCGGACCGAGGGCACCGACGCGCTGCTGGCCGCCGCGCGGGAGGCGGGCGTCCAGCGGTTCGTGGCCCAGAGCTTCGCCAGCTACCGGTACGCCCGCGAGGGCGGCCCGGTCAAGACCGAGGACGACCGGCTCGACCCCGACCCGCCGGCCATGGCGCGCGAGACCAACGCGGCCATGGCCCACCTGGACGACGCGGTGACGGCCGCGGGCGGGATCGCGCTGCGCTACGGCGGCTTCTACGGAGCGGCCGACGACGGGCTGGTCCCGCCGGTGCGCAAGCGGCAGTTCCCGGTGATCGGCGCGGGCGGCGGCATCTCCTCCTTCATCCACCTGGACGACGCGGCCGCCGCCACGGTGCTGGCGCTCGGGTACGACGGCGCCGGGCTGTTCAACATCACCGACGACGACCCGGCCCCGATGTCGCAGTGGCTGCCCGCGCTGGCCGCCGCGCTCGGGGCCAAGCCACCCCGCCACGTC
Organism: uncultured Actinomycetes bacterium; assembly: GCA_963787645.1. Lineage (GTDB taxonomy): Bacteria > Actinomycetota > Actinomycetes > Streptosporangiales > Streptosporangiaceae > Palsa-504. Next base: position 386,986 of record CAWBDS010000003.1, read on the forward strand.
CCGGTGTGGCTGGCCGGGCTGGTCGCGGGCAAAGGCATGGTGATGATGGCCGAGGGATCGCGCGGCGCCTCGAACGCCAAGGCCAAGCGGGAGCTCGGGTGGACGCCGCGCTACCCCAGCTGGCGGGAGGGTTTCCCGGCCGTCTACCAGGCTCAGTAGAGCTCCAGGTCGCCGGTGACCGGGTCGATCAGGTCGTCGTAGTCGGGGCCGACGGCCAGGCAGGTGCGGGTGGGCACGCCGCCGAACTCGGTCAGGCCCCGGTCGGTAATCAGGTGGACTTCCAGGCCCGCGTCGAGCGCCTCGGCGTAGACCGCGATGAGCTCTTCCTCCGAGTTCACCTTGACCGTGACCTTACGGAAACTGCACTGCAGCCAGGATCGCTGGGCCGTGGTGACGGACAGGTGAGCCACGTCTTCGTTCGGCCAAATGTCTTGAATGACGCGGTCCGCCAGCCACGCGGAGGCGGCGTGCGCGCCCTGGGCGATCTCCTTGCCGCGCCGCATCCGCAGGTCGCGCCGGATCACGATGACCTGCTTGGCCGGGCGGGGTTCGGTGGTCATGGCAACGACCCTATGCCGCGGTGAACCCGCGGCCGGCGGGCCGCGTCTACTGGGGTGTGGGCAAGCGGTTGACGGTCGCGGGCAGGCACCGCCGGCACCAGACGCGCGGCCTGCCGCTGCGGATCGCGGGCGCGCTGCTGCTCGCCGTGTCCGCGGGCATTCACCTGGACCTGTACCTGACCGGCTACCGGACCATCCCCACCATCGGCTGGCTGTTCATGCTGCAGTTCGTCGGGGGCCTGACCCTGGCCCTGGCCGTGATCGTGACGCACAGCCGGATGGCCGTGGCGGCCAGCGCGGCGTTCGCGCTGTCCACGCTGAGCGCGTACCTGCTGGCGGTGTGGATCGGGCTGTTCGGGTTCAAGGAGGTGCGGACGCGGGCCGGGATCGCGGCCGGGCTGATCGAGGTGGCCGCGTTCGCGGTGCTGGCCCTGGCCGCGGTGGCGGCGGGCCCGGCGCGGGACAGCGACGGCCGGATCAGCTCGGCGGCGCGCCGGGTGGCTCGCGTCCACACGGCCTTCTCGATGCTGATCGGCGGGGTGGGGGCGGTGTCCCTGCTGGCCCTGGCGCTGCTAGGGGTGGCGGTGGCCAACGCGGCGGCCGGTCCTCCGGCCGGTCCGGATGCCTCGCCCGGAGCCCGGGTCACGCTGACCGCGACCACGATCGGCGGGGTTACCGTGCTGACCAACGCGCACGGGTTCACGCTGTACTTTTTCGCGCCCGATACCGCCACGGCCTCCAAGTGCACCGGGGCGTGCGCCGTGTACTGGCCGCCGGTGCTGGGCCGTCCGGTGGCCGGGCCGGGCGTGACGGGCAGGCTGGGCACGGTGTCGCGCGGCGGGCGGTCGGTGCAGGCCACCTACGACGGGCACCCGCTGTACACCTACATCGGGGACAACGGCCCGGGGCAGGCCAACGGCAACAACCTGGACCTCAACGGCGGGCTGTGGTACGAGGCGCGCGTGTCCGGGTGAGGGTTTCGGCTACGGGATGAGGCTGCCGGAACCGCCCCAGCTGCCCGCGAGGTGATAGGTGGCCAGGGCCAGTATCAGGCCGGCCGCCAGGGCACCGCCCAGCAGCAGCCAGCGGGTGGCCCGGGCGGCCAGCAGGTGGCGGCGCCGGCCACCCGGCCCGACAGCATCCGGGGCAGCTCAGGCAGGTGGGCGGCCAGGTGGATGACGATGAACAGCGCCCAGAGCAGGAACGCCTCATGGTGCAGCTGGATCCAGTTCCCGCCGCCGTTCGGGCCGCCGCCCTCGACGATCAGCATGACCCCGGTGCCCAGGACGGCCGCGGTGGTCACAATGACGAACGGCCCGGTCACCCGCTGCACCGGATTGGGCGGCCCCCGCCGTTTGTATTCAGGCGAGCGGGTGTAATACCTGGTGAACCGCCACAGCGTGGAGCCGATCTTCAGGGCGACCGGGGCCAGCAGCAGCATCCCCAGGAAGACGTGCAGGGTGAGCAGCTGGCCCAGGTTGAGCAGGGTGAGGCACTCGGCGGCGAACAGCACGAGCAGCACCAGCCCGGTCATCGCGGTCAGGCGCTCGTTGCCCGCCGGGTCGGCTCGGGGCGGGTCGGCGGGGCGGGCCGGGCTGGTTTCCGGGGGGGTCACCGCCTCAGGTTAGGCGTCGGCGGCCGGGCGGCGCGATGGGGATGGCCGCCGTGTTCGGGGTAGACCTAGGTCCACCCCCGGTCACGTCCAGGTGAGGCGATGCTGGAGGACGGCTCGTTCGGCGGGGTTGGCGGTCAGCTCCAGGGCCCGGCGGTCCGCGGCCCGGGCCTTTTGGGGATGGCCTAGCTCGCGCAGCACCTCGGCGCGGCTCGCGTGGTACAGGTGGTAATCGCCGAGGCGGCCGGCCAGGTCGTCCAGCTCGGCCAGGGCGGCGCGCGCCCCCGTAGCGTAGCGCACCGCGATGGCCCGGTGCAGCCTGGTCACCGGGGAGGGCGCCAGGTGCAGCAGCATGTCGTACAGCAGGACGATCTGTTCCCAGTCGGTGTCCTCGAAGCGCCCGGCCTCGGCGTGGCAGGCGACGATGGCCGCCTGGAGCTGGTACGGGCCGGGCTGGTGCTGCCGGGCGGCGCGGGTGAGCAGCGCCACCGCGCCCGCGATGGCCTCGTGGTCCCACAACGAGCGGTCCTGGTCGCGCAGCAGCACGATCGCGTCGTCGGCGTCGAAGCGGGCGGCCACCCGGGCCCGGTGCAGCCGGATCAGCGCGAGCAGGCCGGCCACCTCCGGCTCCTGGGGCATGAGCTGGTGCAGCAGGCTGGCCAGCCAGTCCGCCTCCCCGGTCAGGTCGGGCGACTGGGGCGGACCGGAGGTGGCCAGGTAACCCTCGTTGAACAGCAGGTAGATCACGGTCAGGACTTCGGTCAGCCGGGCCAGCTCGTCGTCATCGGGAACCCGGTACGGGATGCCGGCGTCGGTGATCTTCCGCTTGGCCCGGGTGATCCGCTGAGCGATGGTCGGCTCCGGCACCAGGAAGGCCCGGGCGAGCTGGCCGGTGGTCAGCCCGCACACCACCCGCAGGGTGAGCGCGACCTGGGCCGGCCGGGACAGCGCCGGGTGGCAGCAGGTGAAGATCAGCCGCAGCCGGTCGTCGTCGGCGGCCGGCACCGGCCACTGCAGCTGGGCCAGCTTGGCGCGGTAGTTGTCCGCGCGCCGCAGCCCGTCGATGGCCCGGCGCCGGGCCACGGTGAACAGCCACGCGTCGGGCCGGTCCGGGATGCCCTCGGCCGGCCAGCGCTGCAGCGCGGCCAGCACCGCGTCCTGGACCAGATCCTCCGCGGCGGCGAAGTCCCCGGTCACCCGCATCAAGGCCGCGGCCAGCTGGCCAGCGTGCTGGCGGACCACGCTGGCCAGCTGATCGTGCGGGGTTACGGTCACTGCTGCGGCTACACCAGCGGGCGGATCTCGACCAGCGGGCAGCCGGGCCAGGTCCTGACCATGCGCAGCGCCTCGTCCAGGTCGGCGACCTCGATCTCGGTGTACCCGCTGACCACCTCTTTGCCTTCGACGAACGGCCCGTCGGTAATGACCGGCTCACCGCGGCCGAGCCGCACGGTGGTGGCCGTCTCGGGCGAGGCGAGCTTGTTTCCGCCGCGGATCTTCCCGGCGTGGGCGGCCATCCACTCGGCCACCCGGCTGTAGGCACGGTCCCGTTCGGCCTGATCCATGGCCGCCAGGTCACGCTCGAACTGTTCGGTCTCGACGAACAGCAGTACGTACTTCATCGCTGCGTGTCCCCCTGGCCGGCTAGCCGAACAACTCGGCCATGCGTTGGGCCAGCTCGTCGGGCGGCACGTCGGCCACGTGCGCGGCGATGGTCCAGCCGTGCCCGAACGGGTCGATGATGTACCCGTCGCGGTCCCCGTAGAACTGGGTCGTCGCCGGGCGCTGCAGGCGGGCGCCGAGTTCCACCGCGCGGGCCAGGACCGCGTCGACGTCCTCGACGTAGATGAACAGGAACGCCGGGGAGCCGGGCAGGCCGCCGGGCGGCGGTGCCTTGGTTCCCTGGTTCGGGTCCTCGTCGGCGATGATCACCACCGAGTCCCCGATCTGGATCTCGGCGTGGACGATGGTCCCGCCCGGCCCGGGCATGCGCATGCGCTCGGTCGCGCCGAACACGGCGGCGTAGAACTCCAGCGCCTGGGCGGCGCCCTGGATGGTCAGGCAGGGCGTGACGCGGCGATACGAATCAGGGATCGGGCTGGGCGTGGCTGGTGCGGTCATCCGGTCCTCCTTGGTGGTTCCCGTACCCGTTTGACGATCGGGCGGCCGCCCGATACGACATCGACCCTAGCTGCCGACGTCCTGAGCTTCGATGAAGGCGGCGATCCGGTCGTTGAGCTCGCCGATCCGGTCGAAGCCGCCGTGACTGCCGGGCACGATGGCCACCTGCGCGTGCGGCATCAGGCGGCCCCGGGCGCGGGCCTGCGCCGGGGTGAGCAGGGCGCTGCGTGCGCCGGTGATCAGCAGGGCCGGCACGGTGATGGCGCGCAGTTCGTCGTCGGTGAGGAGGGCGGGGAACTTCGGCTCCATCCGGTAGCCGCGGCTGCCCGCCCACATCAGCGTCATCAGCTCCCGGTCCAGCATGGCCGGGCTGTCCAGCCACCGGGCGAAGCGCCGGCGCAGCGGCATGGGGGTCAGGCTGGCCAGGCCGCTGATCGTGAACCACCACCAGAAGCGGGCGTCGAGCTTGGTCAGCCCGGCCGGGTCGAGCAGGGTGATGGAGGCGACCCGCCCGGGCGCGCGGAGGGCCTGGTTCATGGCCACCCAGCCGCCGTAGGACAGGCCGACCAGGTGCGCGGAGCGGTCGCTGAGCCGGGCGAGCAGTTCGTCGAGCCAGGCCGCACAGGACTGCGGGGACGTGAGCGGGGCGCGCCAGATACTGGGGTTGGGATCGCCGGGCATGTCGATCCCGTAGACCGGGCCGTCCTGGGCCAGCGCCGCCACGTGCGGGTACCAGAGCGAGGCGTTGAACCCGGCCCCGGTCAGCAGGACCACCGGCGGCCCGTCGGGGGGCGGCCCGTCGGGGGGCGGCCCGTCGGAGGGCGGCCCGTCGGGGTGCGGCCGGTCGGGGTGCGGGCGGTACGCGTGCACGCGCGTGGTCGAGGTCGCCGTCTCGACGTCGAATTCCTCGACGGGCTGCGGCCAGAGCGTGAACGCCCGCTCGTATGCGGCCATGAACTTTTCCCTGGCCGCGTCGCTGACCCACGATCCGACTTCGGCCTTGGGTGCCAGCATGGTCGGCCTCCTTCGCCGCCTCGGCCCGTCGCTGCGGGCTTCCCGTTTTATGATACGAGTGTATCATAACGAGCTTGGAGTACGGTGTGCGGGTGCCGAAGCGGGCCGATCACGAGGAGCGGCGGCGGCAGATCGCGGACGCGCTGCTGCGGACGGCCGCCACGCGGGGGTTGCACGCGGCCGGGATGCGCGAGGTCGCGGCCGAGGCCGGGGTGTCCGTGCGGCTGATCCAGTACTACTTCGGCACCAAGGAAGAACTCCTGCTGGCCGCCATGCAGTACCTGGCGGCCAGGTTCGGCGAGCGGGCCCTGGCCCGGGTCAGGCAGGCCGCCGGGTCAGGCAGGTCCGGCGGCCCGGCCAGCCCGCGGGCGGTGATCGCGGCCATCGCGGCCGAGGGGCTGCCCGCCGACGAGGACCGGCGCACCTTCTACGTCGTCTACACGGCCTACCTGGCGCTCTCGCTGACCGATCCGGCGCTGGCTATCGCGCCCCTGGTCAAGAACTCCGAGGCGGTGACCGGCGTGCTGGCCGCCCAGCTGCGGGCGGCCCAGGCGGCGGGCGACACGCCGGCCCAGCTGGACCCGGACCTGGAAGCGGTCAGCCTGATGACCATGTGCGCGGGGCTGGCCACCAGCGTCCTGGTCGGCCAGTCCTCGATCCAGGACGCTCAAGCGGTCATCGACTACCACCTGGACCGCTTGTTCCCCGCGTCCCGTTAGCGATCCCGCACCGGTGGCTGCGCGGCGTCGTCGCCGACGTGATCTCGGTGCGCCTGGGGCTGGATAATGCGGTTTGCGGTGGCGGGCAGGCTGGGTAGCCTGGGTGCAGGCAGGGGCGCCTGCCGCACTCCGAGCTGCCGTGGCCCGCGTCCGCGGTGGCGGTGAGGACAAGGGCCGCCGGTTCGCGCTCGCTGGGAGATCAGTCACCGCTGAGCCAGGCGATCAGCACGCGGGGCAGCATCGCCGCGAGGGACATGGCGTGACTGACGACAGCGCGTTCAAGAAGCAGGTCCGGGCCCGGATGGCGCAGACCGGAGAGAAGTACACCGTCGCCCGCCGGGTGGTCGCCGGGCACGAGCCGGGCCAGGCCCCGGTAGCGTTGCGGGTGTACCTGAATCCGCACGTGGACCTGGACATCACCGACGCAGCCGCCCGAGCCTACGCAGCGGCCAGTGAAGAGGGCCGTCGGGAGATGGCGAGCCGGATGCTGGCCGAACACATCGAGCTGGCCGGGGCCGAACAGGCCGGGGTGGCCGGCGGCTCGGAGATCTTGACCGTCCAGGAACTGCGGATCGAGGAGATCGACGAGGTGGTGCGCAGGCGGATAAGCCCGGCCGCCAGAGTTCGGACCATAGCGGTCAGCGGGGATCTGGACCGGGTCCGGGTCGACGTCCGCGTCGACCGGCCGGGCCTGGTCCGCGGCCATGGCGAGGCCGAAGCCGACCGGCTCCGCGCCGAACTGGAACAGCTGACCGGCAAGCCGGTGATGCTGAACCTGCTGCACGACCGTGAACCGTATGACCCAAGCCGCCCGCCGGTGACGTAGGTACTCGTAACTCCTCGGCGGTTAGCAGCGTTGTGGTTTACACAGCGACCGCCGAGGAGAATCCGATGCCCCAAGCGCCAGCACGGCCAGCGGCCAGAAAGTCATCGGATGTCGCCAAGCTCGTCCGGCTGCATCACCGGCGGCGCGGGTGGGTCTGGGTCGCGACGGGCAGCGTCATCGGCCTAGCGGTATACGTGGGGATCGACGCCGATCTGACCGGGAACCTCACCGGGACGGCGGGGATCCTCAGCCTTATCGCGGTCTTCGTGCTGGTCGCTCTGGCTCTGGCCGGGCTGGTCGTGGTGATCGTCGACACCGCACGCATTCACCGCGCCGGCCCGGCGGTCCGCGGAAACGCGAAGGGCAGCGTGTCGCATTACCCGCTGTACGCTCACGCGCATCGCTATCCGCCGCGCCATCGCGGCAGCTGGGTGTTCGCCATCGTCATGCTCGCCACGATGACCGGTATCGCGGTGTTCATCCTGCCCGCCGAGGTGAACTCATGGGCCTACGTGCTCGGCGCGGAGCGCCAGGACACCTTCAACCCGGTGTCGTATGGTCAGGCGTGCAGCGCGGTCACCGGTCACGGCAGCGGCGGCTGCCATACGGTAAGCAACGGTTACCTTTCCAGGAGCGGCGCGCAGGTCACCTGGGGCGACCAGGTCCCACTCGGCCAGCCGGTCAGCGTCCGCGACCCGCTGTGGGCCTGGGGCCGGGGACGGAGCCTGATCAGCGGCGACGGCTCAGCTATCGGCAACATCGTCGCCGGCCTGTTCTTTGACGCCATAACGTTCCTGCTGGTGTACACCGTCGTGGTGGTGGTGCGCGGCGCGCCGTCCAAACGCCGTCCCGGGCCATTAGGCGGACCGCTGCTCAGCTGAAGGGCCAGCCACCGACGATCGTCGGCGACTGGCCCCAGGCGTGCTGGTTGAGCTACTCCGGGTAAGCCTTTGCTTCGTCGATCCAGGACTGCGTCTCGTGCTCGGACAAGCCCACCACCGGCCCGTGCCGCTCTTCGATCATTTCCTTCAGGTGCGCCGGGTCGCGGTGACGCAGCTCCTTGATCGAGTCGACGCCGATGCTCTTGAGCATCTCCTTGTACTTGGGACCGATTCCCTTGAGCTTGTCGAGGTCGTTCTCCACGTGCTCAGACATCTTTGTCATCCTCCCCGATACTGGTGTCAGCGGCGTACAGACCGCTGCTGGAAACCTCTGAAGCTCAAAGTAGGGGTGCCGGGACCCTTCCCACAAGGCCTGGAGTCCCTCCGGGGGGCGCAACCGCTCACGGTGCAGGCCGTCCGATAGCAAGCCGGCCTGCACCCTGCCAGGGATGGCCCGCGTCCGGTCCGGGCAGGCTCCGGCCACCCAGATCATCGGGGGCATCTGAGCCGTCCGGACCGGATGACCTACGCATTACGAGGAGGATTACAACCGTGCACGGGTGTCCGCTGGTGGCATCCATGCCTGCTCACGCTGCTCTTCCTGGCTGCTGATTCCACCCATGTCGGAGTTCATCCAGGCTCTTGTTAGCAGAATGAGATTAACCGGTCGCTCGTCACTGCGGCACGAGGCGGCCTGTAAGCGACCTGACCGGCACGTGACGAGCCGCTAGGGCTGCTGGCCAGGCGGCCGGCCCAGTGTGGCGCTGGGGATCCTGCGGTCAACGACGTCGCTGGCGACCTCGGAGAGCTTGCGGTTGTGGTAGCGGGCGTAGGTCCTTAGCAGCGTGAAGGCGTCGTCCGCGGTCGTGGTGAGGTATTCGGCGAGCATCCCCTTGGCCTGCTCGATGATGACCCGGCTGTTGAGCGCGGCCTGCAGCTGGGCGGCCAGCAGGTCGCGTTCCCGCAGCGCGCGTTCCTGGATCAGCCCGATCGCCGCCATCTTGGCCATGGCCTGGGCTATCTCCATCTCGGTGTCGGTGAAGGGCTCGTCGCTGCCGCGGAACAGGTTCAGGGCGCCGATGACGTCGGTGCGCACTCGCAGCGGGACGGCGCAGATGACCTGAAAGCCTGCCCGGGAGGCTTGGGGGGCGAAGACCGGCCAGCGGGCGCGGCTGTCAGCCGCGCTGGCCTGGACGGCCCGGCCCGTAGAGTACGCGTCCAGGCACGGGCCCTGTGCGCCCTGGAGCTCGAACAGCTCCAGCAGCCGCATCCGCTCGTCTGAGGAGGCGATCACCCGCAGCCCGCCGCGCGCGTCAGCCAGCATCACCCCGGCGGCCTCGGCCCGGAGAATCTCCACCGAGTCCTCCGCCAGGCCGTGCAGGAAATCAACAATGTCAAAATCGCTGGCCAGCGTGTCCGCCAAGCGGACGAAGGCTTGGGCCAGCACGGCCTCGCGGGCCACGTCATCCCCCCGGCCGCGCTGACCGGAGTCCGCGGGCCGGACGGGGGGCCCGGCGCCGTTTTCACTCATCGAACCGCACCCGCCGTTCCACCACGTCCTGCGCGATGTCATCCATCGAACGCCCGCTCGCGAACGCTGCAGCCCGCAGCCGGGCCACCGCGTTGGCGATCGTGTCATCCAGCTGGGCGGCGATCATCCCGGTCGCCTGATGGATCACGATCCGGTCCGAGCCCGCCGCCGCCAGCAGCTCCGCCAGACCCGGCCCCGTTGGCACGTTCTGCTGGTACAGCACGGCATCCCGGGCGATGTCCGCCGCCACCAGCGCATCGGCCAGGTGTTCGTCACTGAGCATCCCGGGCCGGTCACGGCACAGGTCGAGCGTGCCGATACCGCCGGACCCCACGATCAGCGGCAGGGAGAACTCGGCGTGCACGCCGACAGCCAGCGCCGCGGCCGCGAAGGCCGGCCAGCGGTTCGCGTTCTCCGCTGACAGGTCCGGCAGCAGCACCGGAACCCCTCGGGCATGAGCATCCAGGCACGGGCCCTCACCCAGCTCCATCTGCAGCCCGGTCACCGTCCGGGCATGCCGCCCGGCCCCGGCCAGCGTGCTCGCCGACTCCGCCCCGGACATCAGCACCAGGGCGCATCCTGACAGGGCCATGTCATCGACCGCGAACCGGCACAGCCGCTGCACCAGCTGGCCCGCACCGGCCACGGTGCCGGGTCCGGCGACCGCCGCCATGATGCGTGCCCGCCGTCCGTCCTCCGGCATGTCGCCTCCTCGCCGTTACCGCGACGCTGCACCGGGTGTCTTTCCTCACCGTAACCCTCCAAACCGAACCCGGCCCACGGCACAAGGCCCCGCCATCGGGTGGGCGATCGCCGCGATGGAGCCGCCCGGCGGGCACACCAGCGCGTCGCCTCCACCCGCATGCCGACCGCCGGCACCCTAAACTGACCAGCCTGGGAACCCCGGTGACCGCGCGCACCATGCAAGGAGTGGCCCGCGTCCCGGTCCGGGCGGTTCCCGCGGCCCCTTGCCTTACGGCCGGAGACTGGTGCGTTCTCCCTGGACATGGCGTGCCGCGCCCGTCTGAGAGTACGCGTCAGCTCATGTCGCTACCGGACAGTTCTGTCCTGTACGACAGCGGCCCGGATCTGTAGCGTTGATGTCACAACCCGTCCTCAGTTGGGCCGTCTAGACCCCGCGAGCCGATTGAGAAGCCATGAATGCCTCCCCCGAGCCACGAGCCATAACGCGGAACTGGGCTACGAGGGTGTTCTCGTGCGTTGCTCGCGGGTGCAAGGCCCGCGTTAGCTTCATGTTCACAGGTTGCTGCTGGTGGCGGTCGCTGGCTGTTGATGGCAGTTCGGGGACATCACGGGGACATGGTGACGGTCAGGGATTGTAGGCTCCCGCTATGTCCAGCCCACCGGCAGGCGCCCCGGATGACATCGAAGTCATCTCAGTCGTTCCCATCCTGCGGATGTACGACGTTATGGCGACGATCCGCTTCTATGTCGAGTATCTCGGATGTTCGCTGGACTCGCAGGACGGTGAGGGCGACCGGCCGGTGTACTTGCAAGTCTCGCGCGGCGCGATGAGGCTCCACCTGTCCTCGCATCACGATGATGGAACGCCAGGGACGGCCGTGCTTGTCGTGGTGCGTAACCTCGACGCCCTGCACTCCGAACTCCACCAGCGCGGATATCCGTTCCTGAATCCGGGCATTGAGCCGGGTCCTGGGAGTGGCAGAGAGATGCAGCTCATCGATCCTGCTTCCAACCGGATTCGTTTCTACGAGCCCGCACCAACCGGGTAAGGCCCTCTCCGAACGGGGGACATCTCGGGGACATCTGGGCCGTCCGACCTGGCGGCCGAAGGCGAGCGCGATGCAGAGGCGGAAGAAAGTGCCTGGTAGATCGGGGTTTCTGGCTGGAGCCGCCTATCGGAATCGAACCGATGACCTACGCATTACGAGTGCGTCGCTCTAACCGACTGAGCTAAGGCGGCTGGCCGCCCGGCAGGGCGACCCGAAGAGTCTATCGGAAGCTGGGGTCACGGCAGGACCGGCCAGCGAGGACAGGGACCGGTCCTTACGACTCTTGCTCGGCGCGCCAGCGGCGGTACAGGTCGACGATCTCGTCCCGCTGCTGACCGGTCAGGTCTTCGGGCTGCAGACGGCCGGTGAGGCGGATGGTCTCACGCATCTGGGCCAGGTACTCGGTGCAGTTCGGGCAGCCGGCCAGGTGGGCCTCGAAGCGGCGCCTGGCCCGCCGGGACAGGGTGCCTTCCAGGTACTCCGTGACCAGCTCGACGGCCTGCTGGCAGACGAGATCACGACGCAGGAGGACTCTCATCGCACCCCCCGGAACTCGTCCTCGCACAACTGGCGCAGCCGGCGACGGCCGCGGTGCAGCAGGACCCGCTGGTTGCCGTCGCTGATGGCCAGCACCGAGCAGACCTCTTCGCTGCTCAGCTCCTCCACGTCGCGGAGCAGGACGACCTCGCGCTGGCGGGCGGGCAGTTCGTCCATCAGGATGCGCAGGCGGCCGGCCAGCTTGCCCGCCTCCAGGCGGCCCTCGGCGGCCTCGATCCAGTGCTCGGGCGGCTGGGCCCAGCCGCCCGACGCGTCGAACCGGGCCGGGTCGACGGCCGGGTCGGGGTCCGGGACGGGGACGGTGCGGCCCTCCCGGGTCCCGGTGGTCCGGGCCTGGTTGACCAGGATGGAGAACAGCCAGGTCTTCAGCGACGAGCGGCCTTCGAAGCCGTCCAGGCCGCGCAGCGCGGCCACCCAGGTGTCCTGGACGACCTCCTCGGCGACCGCGCGGCTGGGCACGAATCCCGCCGCGAGCCGCAGCATCTGCTCCTGGTAGCGCTGCACCAGGCCGACGAACGCCCGTTCGTCTCCGGACCGCAGCCGGAGCAGCAGCTCGCCGTCGGCTTCCATCACCGCAAGCTTACGAGAAACAGACCGGGCCGGCCGCCGCCCCGGTGAGGGCAGCGGCCGGCCGTCCGGCAGGCCGATGGTCTCAGGAGGCCACGATCCCCTCGCCGCCTGCCGCGCCGGGCACGGTGACCGCGCCGATCTCGGTCAGCGAGGCACCCGCCCCGACCGCGAACTCGTCCACGATGCCCGAGCCGCCGGTCTGCACGTACAGGTACCGGCCGCCCGCCGCGGCGGTCGCGTCGACCGTCCCCGGGTCGGTGGTGGCCGCACCGAGCAGGCTCAGCTGGCCGCCGGCCGAGGAGCTGAAGCCGCTTTCCGAGGCGCTGCCCGCGTTGGAGGCGAACAGGAACGACCCGGCCGGGGCCACCCAGCAGGTGGCCGCGGCGCCGGTGGGCGCCTGGTCGATCAGGGTGACCGTCCCGCTGGGCGCCAGCGTGAAGGTGGCCAGGGCGTTCGGACCCGCTTCGGCGATGACCAGGTGACCGTAGGGGTCGAAGCTGATCGCGAACGGGACCGCGCCGGCCTCGGCGTTCACGGTCGGCGCGGACAGCCGGCCGTCGAACCCGACCGTGAACACGTCGATGTCGTTGCCGTTGGCCTTGGTGGTGACGATGAGCTGGCCGCCGTCCGGGGAGAAGGCCACCTGGCCCGGGGTGTTGGTGAACTGCGGGCTGGCCGTGGGATCCAGGCCGAGCGCGCGGCCCGAACCGGGGATGGGGACCAGGCCGCGGCCCAGCACCCGGTAGCCCTGCAGCCGGCCGCCGCCCAGCGCGTTGAGCACGTAAACCAGGTCACCGCGCACCGCCACGCTGACCGGGAACGAACCACCGGAGCTCAGCACCTGGCGCAGCGCGAGCCGGTCGCCGTGGACGGCGAACACCGACACGGTGTCGCTGCCCGCGTTGACCGCGTAGAGCCAGGCGTGCCGCGGGTCGTAGCTGAGCGAGCCCTGGGAGGCCAGGTGATCGACGACGGATCCGGCCAGGACCCCGCCGAGGCCGCCGGTGGCGTAGCTGCCGGCCGGGCTGAGCGTGCCGTCCGGCGCGCGGTGATAGGCCACCACCTGGTTGCCCGCCGGGTTATCGGTCTGCACGAACACGGCGTGGCCGGGCGCGCCGAAGGCGGGGGCGGCCGTGCTGGCCAGGGCCGGCGCGGCGAAGGTGACGGCCAGGCCTGCCGCCGCGACCACGACGGCCGAGCCGAGACGAACCGGGACTCTCACTGACAAGCTCCTCGGGTAGGGGTTTGCGACGATGTACGCCCCCTTAGTCCCGCGAGCGGCTCCGGCGTTACACGGCTAGTGCTGGCAGACGGTCCCGCTGCGCGGCACGGCCAGGTCGATCAGGTATTGGTCCACGATCGTGTCCACGCAGGAGCTGCCCTCGCCGTAGGCGGTGTGGCCGTCGCCGTTCCAGCCCAGCAGCACGCCGGAGGCCAGGTCACCGGACAAGGCCTGCGCCCAGCGGTACGGGGTGGCCGGGTCGCGCAGCGTGCCCACGACCAGGATGGGCGGCGCGCCCGCGGCCCGGATCCGCGGCTGCGGGTAGGAGGGCACCGGCCAGTAGGCGCAGGCCAGGCTGCCCCACACGATGGCCGCGCCGAACATCGGGGCGGCCCGCGCGGCCGCCGACGCGGCGGACTGCCAGGGCCCCAGCGTGCGCGGCCACGGCTTGTCCAGGCAGTCGATGGCGGTCACCGCGTTGGCCAGCGTGCTGTAGGTGCCGTTGGGGTTGCGTCCGTAGAGCTGATTGGCCAGGGTCACCAGGCCGGTGCCGTCACCGCCGAACGCGTCGGCCAGCGCGGTGCGCAGGATGGGCCAGGACGCCCGGCTGTACAGCGCGTCGGCCACCCCGTACAGCAGCATCGCGCCGTCGGCGACCTGCCCGTCGCCCAGGTGGTTGGCCAGCGGGACGGCGTTGGCCCGGGTGATCAGCGCCTCGGCCCTGGCCTGCGCCCCGGCCACCGAACCGCCCAGCGGGCAGCCGCCGCCGGCCACGCACCACGCCGCGAACGACCCGAACGCCCCCTGGAACCCCACGGCCTGCGCGATCGTCGCGTCCAGCGACGAGGTGGCCGGGTCCACGGCGCCGTCCAGGACCAGCGCCCGCACGCGATGCGGGAACAATTGCGCGTACCACGAACCCAGGTACGTTCCGTATGACTTGCCGAGATAAGTGAGGCGGGATTGGCCTAGTGCGGCGCGCAGCACGTCCAGGTCGCGGGCGGCGCTGGGCGTGCCGACGTAGGGCAGCAGGGCCGCGGAGTTGCGTTGGCACTGGGCGGCGAACTGCTTGCTCGCGGCGATGACCTGGGTGAGCTGGGCGGGGTCGTCGGGCTCGTCGTCGGTGGCGAAGAAGGTGTCCAGCTGCGGTCCGTCCTCGCAGTTCAGCGCGGGCTGGCTGGCGCCGGCACCGCGCGGGTCGAAGCCGACGATGTCGAACCGGGCCAAGATCGCGGCCGGGAACACCTGGCGGGCGGCCAGCGCGTACTGGATGCCGGACCCGCCCGGGCCGCCCGGGTTGATGACCAGCGCGCCGATGCGGTGCGCCGGGTCGCCGGCGGGCAGTTCGACCACCGGGAGGGTGAACCGCGGGCCGTTCGGCCGGGCGTAGTCGAAGGGGACGACCAGCTCGGCACACCGGAAGCCGCCGTCGCACGGCTGCCAGTCCAGGTGCTGGGCGTAGTAGGCGGCCAGCGTGGCGGGCTGCGGGGCGGAGGCCTGGGTGGTGGCCGCGCTGGTGCAGCCGGCCAGGGCGGCGGCGAGCGCGACGGCGGCGGCCGCCCACCTCGCCCGGCCCATGGGGCTTAGGCGTCCCGTCCCGGGAGGTGCATCTCCTCGTACGCCTTGCGGGAGCCGCACACGCTGGCCTTCGGGCAGGCGCGGGCCTGGCCGTCCGCGGACAGCCTGACCACCACGGTGTCGGAGGGCACGTTGTGGCCGACCACGGTGCCGGCGCCGTCGGGGGTGGTGACGCTGCTGCCCACCGGCGGGGCGTCCTTGCGGAAGTCCTGGTACAGCGGGTGCTCGTACTTCAGGCAGCACATCAGCCGGCCGCAGGCCCCGGCGATGCGCAGCGGGTTGACCGGCAGGTCCTGGTCCTTGGCCATCCGGACCGAGACCGGCTCGAAGTCCTTGAGGAACGTGGCGCAGCACAGGTCACGGCCGCACGGGCCGATCCCGCCCTGCAGCCGGGCCTCGTCCCGCGGGCCGATCTGGCGCAGCTCGATCCGGGCCTTGAGCCGGCCGCCCAGGTCGCGGACCAGCGCGCGGAAGTCGACCCGGTGCGGCGCGCTGAAGTAGACGATGAACACGTTCTCCGGGCCGATGTAGTCCACCGCGGTGACCTTCATCGGCAGCTGGTGCTCGCGGATCAGGCGGCGTGAGGCCAGCCGGCCTTCGGCCCGGCGGCGGCGGTTCTCCGCGTCCCGGGCCAGGTCGTCATCGGTGGCCAGGCCCTCGCAGACCGGCAGCCCGCCGATGTCCTCGCTCACCCACTGCGGGGCCCACACGCACTCGGCCACTTCGGGGCCGGAGTCGGTGGGCACGAGCACCTTGTCGCCGATGCGCGGCTCGCAGTCGCCCGGGTCCAGGTAATACAGCCGCCCGTAGCGTTCGAAGCTGACCGCCATCATCATGCCCACAGGGCCAGACTACGTGGCCCGTGCCGAACCGGAAGGTGCCGGGGCTTACCAGGCGATGAGGGTCGAGCCTCGGTAGAGCCGATCGGGCTGGGTGACCGGCAGCCGGCGGAAGGTCCCGTTCGCGATCCAGCCCTGGTAGGACAGCGTCCCGTCCGCCGGCGGCGTGGGCGCGGCCACGGTCGCGATCACCGCGCCGGTGATGACGCTGCGCACCTCGACCGGACCCCCGCCGACGCTGCTGGCGAAGTAGCTGGGGACGGCCGCGGGCGGCGGGGCGGCGGGCGGCTGGCTCTGGGTCACGTGCCTGGTCACGGCCACGACCAGGGCGATCACCAGCAGGACGCTGGCCGCGGCGGCGACCGGGATCAGCGCATTGCGCCAGGCCGGCCGGCGGCGTTCGGGGTCTGTTGCTTCGGGCAGGGGGCGCAGCCGGTCGTCGCGGACCTGGGCGGCCTGCGCGGTCAGGGCGTCGCGGAGCCGCTCCTCGGTTCTGGTCACGACGTCTCCCCCAGCTCGCGGGCCAGCGCGGCCAGCACCTGGCGGCGGTCTTCGGACACGATGACCTCGTGCTCGGCGCTGGCCGTCTCGAGCAGGGCGCTGGCGTTCTGCAAGATCCCGGCGCGGCGGGCGACGCCGCGGCGGCGCAGGGCCGAACGGCAGCCGTTGAGCACCGCGGCGCGCACGTAGGGCAGCACCGCGTCCTGCGCCGCGATGTGGTTCCAGCGGGTGTGCAGGCGGGCGTATACGTCCTGCACCACGTCCTCGGCGGTGGCCAGGTCCCCGACCATGAGCAGCGCCAGCCGGACCAGATCGCCGTGATGTTCGCGGAACAGCGCGGCCACCGGCAGCGCGGCCGGGTCCGCTGGTCTGTGTGTCACCGCTTCCGCCCATCCGGTGGCCGGCTCATGGCCCATGTCTATGGCACGAACGACGGCCCGTTCGGTTGCCTGGGTTTTAACTGTTTTGTCAGAGCTGGCGGTCATGCTGTGTGCTATGTCAGTCACAGTGCGGATCGACGGGCTGGACGAGCTCCTGGACCAGCAGTCCTCGGTGGCCAGCGGCGGGCGAGGCCCAGGCGGCGGGGTAGCGATGCGAGGGCGCGGGGCTGCTCGCGGCGCTAGAGGAACACCAGGAGCAGGATCATCAGGGCTATCACGACGCCGGTGGCGGCCAGCTCGCGGTCAGGGTGACATGCGCGGGAGGGCGGGTCAAGAGCGGTGGGTCAGATCAGCCTTCGACGAGGGACAGGGCCATGGCCTCGACGGCCAGCAGGGGGGCCACGTTGAGGGTCAGGCGCTCGCGGCAGTGCATGATGGCCGTCAGGCGGCGCAAGGTGGCCTCGGGCGTGGAGGCGGAAGCGATCGACTGCAGCTCGTCTGGCCGGTCGGCGTTGGCCAGTTCGACGTCGGCGCCGAGCTGGACCATGAGCACGTCGCGGTAGAAGGTGGCCAGGTCCAGCAGGGCCTGGTCCAGGGTGTCGCGCTTGACCCGGGTGGCGCGGGACTTCTGGCGGTCTTCCAGGTCCTTCATCGCGCCGGCCATGCCGCGCATGGCCTTGGCCACGCCCTTGCCGGTCGAACCCTCGCCGAACGCCCGGCGCAACGACTCGCGTTCGGGCTCGTCGAGTCCCTCGGTGACCGCCTTGGCCTCGTCTTCGGCGGTGCGGACCAGGGCCGCGGCGGCGGCCAGCGCGGGGCCGAGCGATACCGCCTTGAGCGGGACGCGGAGCACCTCGGCCCGGCGGGCGGCGGCCGAGGGGTCCAGGGCCAGCCGCCGGGCGCGGCCCACGTGTCCCTGCGCCGCGCGGGCCGCGGCCAGCGCGGCGGCGGGCTCGATTCCGTCCCGGGCGGTCAGGACCGAAGCCACCGCGGCCGACGCCGGCACGACCAGCGTGACCACGCGGCACCGCGACCTGATCGTGGGCACCAGGTCCTCGGCCGAGGGGGCGCACAGCAGCCACACGGTCCGCGGCGTGGGCTCCTCGATAGCCTTGAGCAGCGCGTTGGCGGCCTGTTCGGTACACCGGTCGGCGTCCTCGAAGACGACCACGTGCCAGCGGCCGCCCGCGGGCGCGCCCGCGGCGCGCAGCACCAGGTCGCGGGTCTGCTTGACCCCGTAGGACAGCCCTTCGGGGCGGACCAGCAGCAGGTCGGCGTGGGTTCCGGCCTGAACCTGCAGGCACGACGGGCAGTGCCCGCACCCGCCGGACGGGCACAGCAGCGCGGCGGCGAAGGCCCGGGCCGCGACCGACCGGCCCGATCCGGGCGGCCCGGTGAACAACCAGGCGTGGGTCATCGCGCCGGGCTCGGGACGCTCGCCGGCCAGCACCGCGGCGGCGGCCGCGGCCGCCCGGGTGAGCTGCTCGGCGACCGCGGCCTGCCCGGTCAGCTCAGCGAAAACGGGCGGGTTCATCGGTTTCTTCTCTGATCGCCGGGAAGTCGCCGGTGGCGGCCTCGGCCACCGACGGCACCGGGTCGGGCAGCATGCCGCGGATCCGGTTCTGGATGTCGCGGGTGATCTGGTCGGACGGGCGGTCCGCGTCGAGCACCAGGTACCGCGCGGGCTCGGCCTTGGCCAGCGCCTGAAAGCCCGCCCGGACCCGGTGATGGAACTCGGCGGGCTCGGCTTCCAGCCGGTCCGCGGACCGCGCGCGCCGCCGGAGCCCGGCCACCGGGTCCATGTCCAGCAGGATGGTCAGGTCCGGGACCCGGCCGCCGGTGGCCCACGAGTTGATCCGGGCGATCTCGGCCACCGGCAGGTCACGGCCCGCGCCCTGGTAGGCCAGCGAGGAGTCGACGTACCGGTCGGTGATGACGATCGCGCCGCGCTCCAGCGCGGGCGCGATGAGCGCGGACACGTGCTCGGCCCGGTCGGCCGCGTACATCAGCGCCTCGGCCTTCGCCGACATGCCGGTGTGCGCGGTGTCCAGCAGCAGCGCACGCAGCCGCATGCCGACCTTGGTCGCGCCGGGCTCGTGGGTGGTCACCACGTCATAGCCGAGCTCGCGCAGCCAGATCGAGACCAGCCGGGCCTGGGTGGTCTTGCCCGAACCCTCGCCGCCCTCGAACGCGATCAGCAGCCCGGCCGGCGGGGCGTGGCCGTTGAGCGCGGCCGACGTGGCCAGCGGCTCGTTGCGCACCGCGGCCAGCAGGTCCTCGCGTAGCGGGATGCCCCTGCGGTCGTCCATCTGCCGGTAGGCCCGCAGGCCGAGCAGGAGCGCCACCAGCGCGGCGAACAAGATGACCACGTTCTGCCCGGCCGAGGCGTAGGTGATGTTGCCGATCTTGACGTTCCCGCTGCCGGTCGCCGAGGCGATCAGCCGGGTCACGCCGGCCGACAGCAGCGGCACCACGGCGATGACGGCGAACAGGATGACCTGAATAGAGGACTGGAAGAAGGCGAACACCCGGCCGCGGGTGTCGTCGTCGACCTCGAGCCCGACGATGGTGAAGCCGGTCGCGTACGCGATCCCGGACAGCGCGCCGAGCAGCGCCACGAACAGCACCACCGCGCCCAGCACCGGCACCAGGCCGATGAGGGCCAGCGCCACCGCGGCGGCCACGATCGTGAGCCCGAACAGCCGGCGGCGGCTGAAGCCGCCCAGCAGCTTGGTGCCCAGGCCCATGCCCAGCGCCATGCCGACGAAGATGGCGGCGAAGACCAGGCCCCAGCCGGCGTTGCCGCCGTGCAGCGTGTAGACGATGTAGGTGTAGCCCAGGCCGACCACCACGCCGGCCGCGGCGAACGCGCCCACCATCCCGAGCACCAGGCCGCGGACCACCGGGGTCTGCCCGATGAACCGCCAGCCCTCCCAGATGGCCTTGAGCGTGGACGGCACGGAGATCTTCCCGCTGGCGTGCCGCTTGGGGATCTCGCGGATGGCGTAGACGGTCAGCGCGGAGATGAAGTACGAGGCGGCGTTGAAGTACAGGGCCAGGTTGACGTTGGACGTGTGCACGTGGAACAGCGGGGTGACCCGGCTGATCCCCTCGCTGACCAGGGCCAGCACGCTGAACAGCCCGGCGGCCAGCGGCGCGGTGCCGTAGGTGGTGAGCAGGCTGAGCTGGTTGGCCCGCTCCAGCTTGTCCTTGGGCACCAGGTTGGGCACCGACGCGGAGGTGGCCGGACTCCAGAACTGGGTGGTCACGCCGGCCAGGAACTTGGCCACGTAGATCCAGGTCAGGTGCGGGAACAGCGGGATCGAGACGAACAGCAGGCCGCGGATCACGTCGCCGACGATCATCGTCATCCGGCGGTCCAGGCGGTCGGCCAGCGCGCCGGCCAGCGGCCCGAACAGCAGTGCGGGCAGCAGCGTGGCCAGCCAGACGCCGCTGACCGCCGAGCCCTTGGCGGCCAGGCCGCCCGAGGCCAGCGAGGGGGCCAGCGCGGTCAGCGCGACGATGCTCAGCCAGTCACCCAGGCTCGACAGGGACAGCGCGATCCACAGCCGGCGGAACGGCTTGATCGACAGGACTCCCGGTTCGCGGGCATGGTGGCGTCGCGCGGCGCCGCGGCCGAGCTGCCCCCGGTCGGCACCGCGCCCGTGGCCCGCGGCGCGGAAGTTCACGGCGTAAAGCGTATCGGCACTGGTGGCCGCATTTCTGGTTAGTCCTTGATCGTGATTTTAAGCTCAGTCCCTGGGTGCGCCTAGTTCTTCGTTCCTGCGGAAGAAGATCTTTTGGAGGCCGAACGGGCCGTGGTGCTCGCCTTACTGGCCTTGCCGCCTGCCGCGGCGGGCTTGGCCTGGCCGGCCGCGGCGGGCTTCCTGGTCGTCGTGCTGGCCCGGGGGGCGCTGGCCCGGCGGGGGGACGGCGGGGCGGCCCGCCGGTCGGCGAGCAGCTCGGCGGCGCGCTGGTCGGTGATCGAGGCCACCTCGTCGCCCTTGCGCAGCGAGGCGTTGGTCTCGCCGTCGGTCACGTAGGGGCCGAACCGGCCGTCCTTGATCACCATCGGCTTGCCGGTGGCCGGGTCCTGGCCGAGCTCGCGCAGCGGCGGGGCGGCCGCGCGGGCGCCGCGGCCGCGGGTCTTGGGCTGGGCGAACATCTCCTTGGCTTCGGCCAGGGTCAGGGTGAAGAGCTGGTCCTCGGACTCCAGCGACCGGCTGTCGGTGCCCTTCTTGACGTAGGGGCCGTACCGGCCGTTCTGCACGGTGACGGCCTCGCCGTCCAGCTCGCCCAGGGTGCGGGGCAAGGTGAGCAGCTTGACCGCGTCGTCCAGGGTCACGGTGTCCAGGGCCATCGACTTGAGCAGCGACGCGGTGCGGGGCTTGTCCTTGGCGTCCTCGGGCAGCTGCTCGGTCACGTACGGACCGAACCGGCCCGCCTTGGCCACCAGGACGTGCCCGGAGTCCGGGTCGGTGCCCAGCGGCTTGTCCCCGCTCGGCTGGCTGAACAGCTCCTCGGCCTTGGCCACGGTCAGCTCGTCCGGGGCCATGTCCTCGGGCACGTTAACCCGCTGCCCGTCGCGCTCCAGGTAGGGGCCGTACCGGCCGACCCGGACCACGATGTCGGAGTCGGCCAGCGGGAACGAGCTGACGTCCCGGGCGTCGATGTCGCCGATGTCGCTGACCAGGGACTTGAGGCCTTGCTCATTTCCGGCATCACCGTCGGCGCCGAAGTAGAACCGGCGCAGCCAGGGCACCCGCTCGGTCTCGCCGCGGGAGATGCAGTCCAGGGCGTCTTCCATGCGCGCGGTGAACTCGTAGTCGACCAGCTGGCCGAAGTGCCGCTCCAGCAGCGTGACCACGGCGAAGGCCAGGAAACTCGGTACGAGGGCCGTGCCCTTCTTGAACACGTAGCCGCGGTCCAAGATGGTGCCGATGATGGACGCGTAGGTCGACGGGCGGCCGATCTCGCGGTCTTCCAGCTCCTTGACCAGCGAGGCTTCGGTGTAGCGGGCCGGCGGGCGGGTGGCGTGCTCGGCCGGGGCCAGCCGCAGCACGTCCAGCGGGTCGGCCTCGGCCAGCGGCGGCAGCCGGCGCTCCCGGTCGTCCCGGTCGCTGGCGTCGTCGGTGTCCTCGACGTAGGCCTTGAGGAAGCCGTAGAAGTTGATGATCTTGCCGGTGGCGCCGAACTCGGCCCGCTCGTTGTTCGTCGAGGTGCCCGCGACCCGGACTGACACCGACTCGCCGGTGGCGTCCTTCATCTGCGAGGCCACGGTGCGCTGCCAGATCAGCTCGTACAGGCGGCGTTCGTCGGAGGACAGCCGGTCCTTGGCGACCTGGGCCGGGGTGCGGAAGCTGTCGCCCGCCGGGCGGATCGCCTCGTGCGCCTCCTGGGCGTTCTTGACCTTGCTGGCGTAGACGCGCGGCGCGTCCGGGACGTAGCTGCTGCCGTACAGCTCGCTGGCCTGCTTGCGGGCCGCGGTGAGCGCGGTCTGGGACAGCGTCACCGAGTCGGTGCGCATATAGGTGATGTAGCCGTTCTCGTACAGCCGCTGGGCCACCGACATGGTGTGCTTGGCCGAGAAGCCGAGCTTGCGCGAGGCCTCCTGCTGCAGCGTGGTGGTGCGGAACGGCGCGTACGGCGAGCGCTTGTAGGGCTTGCGCTCCACGCTGGACACGGCGAAGGTGGCCGCCTGCAGGCGGCCGGCCAGGGCTTGCGCGGCGGCCGCGTCGAGGTGCAGGACGTCGGCGCTCTTGAGCTGGCCGGCCGAGGTGAAGTCGCGACCCTGAGCCACCCGGCGGCCATCGACCGCGACCAGGCTGGCGGTGAAGCTGGTGGGCTCGTCCGCGTCGGGTTTGCCGTGCTCCTTAGTGGCGAACTCGGCTTCGAGGTCGGCGTAGCTGGCCGCGCGGAACGCGATGCGCTCGCGCTCCCGGTCCACGACCAGCCGGGTGGCCACCGACTGCACGCGCCCGGCGGACAGCTTGGGCATGACCTTCTTCCACAGCACCGGCGAGACCTCGTACCCGTACAGCCGGTCCAGCACGCGCCGCGCCTGGTAGGCGTCGACCAGGCCCTCGTTGACCTGGCGCGGGTTGGCGATGGCGCGGGCGATCGCCTCCGGGGTGATCTCGTGGAAGACCATCCGGCTGTGCGGCACCTTGGGCTTGAGCTCCTCGAGCAGGTGCCAGGCGATGGCCTCGCCCTCGCGGTCCTCATCAGTGGCGAGCAGGAGTTCGTCGGCGTCCTTGAGCAGGCTCTTGAGCTTGGCCACCTGCTGCTTCTTATCGCTGTGCACGACGTAGAGCGGCTCGAAGTCCTCGTCCACGTTGACCCCGAGGCGGGCCCACGGCTCGCTGCGGTACTTGGCCGGGATCTCGGCGGCGCGGTCGGGCATGTCCCGGATGTGACCCACGCTGGACTCGACCACGTAGCCGTTGCCCAGGTACCCGGCGATGGTCCGGGCCTTGGAGGGGGACTCGACGATGACGAGCTTGGTGCCCCCGTGGCTATTGGTCTGTGCGGCCGTTCCCGCCTTCGTCTTGGCCGTCGCTTTCCTTGCTGGCACGCTCTTCCCGTCTGTAACTGGCACCGTGACCGTCTCCCAGACCCTATGGTCACGCGCCGCCCTTCAGCTGTAACCGCCGGCCCGGTTCGCTCTGTTCCCTAGCGTGCGCCCGGCCGGGGCGCGGATTCTGCCACCCCAGGTTGGATCACCGGTGAACTCAAGCACAATAGGACCGATGGCCGAGTATGCCTACCTCGTCGTGTACCTGCCGCGCGGAACGTCCCGAGACGCTCGCGACTCCGCCCGGCGGATCCTGGCCGACTACGCAGAATACGGCGACTGGGAACTGTCCAGGCTCCGGCTCAACGCCGACGGCAGCAGGAAGGCTACCCTCCGAAGGCGAATCATACGCCCGGTCCGTACTTTCTGAACCCATCCCGCCACGGCGTGAATTTAGCCGCTGCCGCGGCGGGTGAATCAGCCTGCCCGGATATGACTGTGCGCGGCTCCCGACGGAGGGGAGCCGCGCACAGTGTTTATTCAGCCGGGACCGCTTAGACCTCGCCGTTGCGGCGGCGGCGGGCGATCACCAGGGAGGCGCCGCCGATGCCGAGCGCGGCGACCGCGGCGATGCCCATGCCCAGCAGGTCCGCGCCGGTGATGGGCAGCGAGCCGGGCACCGTGGTGGTGGTGCCGCTGCCGCTCTGACCGCCAGGGGCGCCGCCGTTGCTGCCGGGCGGGGTGTTGCCGCCGGGCGGAGTGTTACCGCCGGGCGGGGTGTTGCCGCCGGGCGGCGGGGTGTGGTGGTGCCCGGGCGGCGGCGTGCACTTGCACGACGGCGGCGGGGTCGGGCACGGGGTCGGCGGGCACGGGGTCGGGCCGCTGGGCGGGGTGATGACGGTGTTCGTGGTCGAGCCGCCCTGGCAGCCGGCGTTGGCGAAGCCGAGGATGCCGGCCGCGATGCCGCACACGTTCACCGGGGCGCTGATCGGGGCGTTCACCGTGTTGCCGGACAGCAGAGACAGGCCGCCGGAGTTGCCGTTGCCGCCCGAGCCGCCGTTGCCGACGACGGTGTTGCTGGCCGCGCCGCCCTGGCAGCCGGAGTTGGCGAAGCCGGCCACGGCCGCCGAGACGCCGCAGACGTTGACCGGCGCGCTGACCGGCGCGTTGATCGTGTTACCGGACAGGGCCGAGATGTCGCCGGCGTTGCCGTTGCCGCCACCCGAGCCGCCGCCGTTGCCCACGACGGTGTTGCTGAACGCGCCGCCCTGGCAGCTGGCGTTGGAGAAGCCGAGCAGCGCGACCGCGATGCCGCAGACGTTGACCGGCGCGCTGACCGGCGCGTTGACCGTGTTACCGGACAGGGCCGAGATAACCCCGGCGTTGCCGTTGCCGCCGCCCGAGCCGCCGCCGTTGCCGACCACGGTGTTGCTGGCCGCGCCGCCCTTGCAGTGGGCGTTGGAGAAACCAGCCCCCGAAGCCGCCACACCGCAGACGTTCACCGGGGCGCTGACCGGAAGGTTCACGGTGTTACCCGAACCCACCGCGGCCACGCCCGCGTTGCCGTTGCCGCCGCCACCCGAGCCGCCGTTGCCGACGACGGTGTTGCTGGCCGCGCCGCCGGCGCAGCCGGCGTCCGCTCCGCCGAGCAGCCCCACCGCGACGCCGCAGACGTCGACCGGCAGGCTCACCGGGGCGTTCACATCGTTACCCGACAGGACGGACAACACTCCGCCGTTGCCGTTGCCGCCACCATCGGCGAACGCCGCGCTGGCCGGCAAGGAGAATCCCGCGACCAGCACCGCGGTGCCGGCCACGGCCGAAACCCAACGTGCCTTGTTCATATTGTTGCTCCAATTCGGGCCTTGCGGTCGCGTGCGCGACGGCTGGCTATCTTCAGTGCGGCCGCGCCGGCGAGCAAGGCTCCGATGGCGAGGGCCGCGAAGGAATCACTGCTCATGCCCGCGACGTCCGCCGCGCTGAGGGCGCTGCTCGGCATGAGCGTGCTGCCGCCCGCAATCCCGCGGCTGGGCGAGCTGTTGGTCAGCCCGGCCAGGGACGGCAGGTCGGCCAGGCCCGGCAGGCTGCCGAGACCGGCCAGCTGGGAAGCAGCGGGGGTATCCGGGTTGCCCGCGCCCAGGCCAGGCGCGTTGAGGGTGTCACCGAACGTCTGCCGGAGCGCGGAGGAGTCCGGCCCCGACGTCGCGGTCCCGGAGTACACAGTGCTGGCTGAACTGTTCCCGAGACCGTTGGTGGTGGTGCTGATCCCGCCAGCGCAGCTGGCGGCCGCGGAGCCGAACTCGGCGACCGCGTTACCGCAGACGTCGACGGGCGCGTTGACCGGGTCGTTCACCCGGTTGCCGCGGCCGGCCGAGACGCTTCCGCCCGAGCCGTTACCGGCCTGGGCGGCCCCGTCCTGGCTGGCACTGCCGTCCGCGGCGCGGGTCTTCTCGACGGAGGCAACCGCCCCGCCCCGGCAGCCCGCCACCGCGATGCCGAGCAGCGCGCTGGCGTCCCCGCAGACGTCGGCCGGGATGTTCAGCGGCGCGAGCAGGCCGCCACCACCCAGCAGGGTGGTAACGCCCGCGTTCCCGGCCCCGCCGGTCCCGGCCAAGGCGATGCCGGACAGGCCGCTCCCGGCGGCCGCGGAGACGACGGCCACCAGCGCCGTCCTCGCCGTCCAGCGTGCCCATGGACGCATGGGTACTCCTTGCTGATTGATGAGAGGTTCGTGTACGTCGGGGAGGCGGTCGCCCGACCCCTTGTCGAGTACAGGGAGTTACCATAGCATCACTAGGAGTACTCGGGGCGCGAAAGTCTGGGAATTTAAAGCCAAGCCGTCAATGCCCCGTTTGGCCCCCGCCGCCGACCTCGCGCTTACGCGATAGCCGCGGCTCATAATGGCGCGGAGCGCTAATTCTAGAATACCCGACCGGGACCGGAGTCGTTTGCGGTATGACACGCAAGAATGCCCCTATCCTGCGGCTCGTCCGGTTAGTCCGGCGGAGCGGGGTCCGGTTCCGGCACCAAAAAGCCCGCCGGGGACGGTCACCGGCGGGTGCGCATAATGGCCATTATCGGCGCGTGAAATAACCAGGGAAACCGGGCTGAAAACGCGCGCCCGCCGGCGTTGTGGGCCGGAGGGCGCGCGTTTTGCGGGATTACGTAGCGCTACTAGCCGATGAGCGTGTTGCTGAACGAGCCGCCCAGGCAGCTCGAGTTGGCGAAGCCGGCCACCGCGGCCGCGATGCCGCACACGTCCACCGGGGCGCTGACCGGCGCGTTGACCGTGTTGCCCGAGCCGACCGCGGCGAAGCCCGCGTTGCCGTTGTCGCTGCCCGAGTTGCCGCCGTTGGCGATGATGGTGTTGCTGGCCGCGCCGCCCTTGCAGCCGGAGTTGGCCAAGCCGCCCACGGCCGCCGAGACGCCGCAGACGTTGACCGGCACGCTGACCGGCGTGTTCACCGTGTTGCCCGATCCGGCGGACAGGATGCCGGCGTTGCCGTTGTCGCTGCCGCCGCCGTTCGGGTCGATGATGGCGGTGTTGCTCGCGGCGCCGCCCTCGCAGCCCGCGTTCGCCCCGCCCAGCAGGGCCACGGCGACGCCGCAGATGTCCACCGGCGCGCTCACCGGCGCGTTGACGTCGTTACCGGACAGCAGCGACAGGATGCCGGCGTTGCCGTTCCCGCCCCCGTCGGTCACTGCCGCGCTGGCCGGCAGCGCAAACCCCGCGACGAGCACCGCGGCGCTGGCCACGGCTGAGATCCAACGTGCCTTCTTCATGTCGTTGCTCCATTCCGACCCAGGGCCGCATGTGTGGACAGTCACTCTTAAGTACGGGGAGTCACCATAGCATCACTCCTTGTACACGAGAGCGAGAAACGGAGCCAGAAGATCAATGTCCGGGTTTGCCCGGCGCCGCTTAGCAGCCGTCCAGGAACCGGTCCAGCACCCGGGTGCCGAAGCGCAGGCCGTCGACCGGAACCCGCTCGTCGATCCCGTGAAACATGCCCGAGAAGTCCAGGTCCGGGGCCAGCCGCAGCGGCGTGAAGCCGAAGCAGCGCATGCCCAGCCGGCTGAACGACTTGGCGTCGGTGCCCGCCGACAGGCAGTACGGGATGACCGTGGCCTCGGGGTCTTCGGCGATGAGTGCGCTGGTCATGGCCTCGTACAGGGCCCCGTCGGGGGTGGTCTCCAGGGCGATGTCGGTATGGATGAAGTCGCGGGTGATCCTGGGCCCGAGCACCTGGTCGAGCTCGGCGTAGAACTCGTCCTCGTAGCCGGGCAGGAAGCGGGCGTCGACTTCGGCGACCGCGGTCTGCGGGACGACGTTGACCTTATATCCGGCCTTCAGCACGCTCGGGTTCGCGGTATTTCTCAGGGTCGCGCCGATGATGCGGGAAATTGAGCCGATTCTGGTGAGCAGGAGGCCAGGGTCGTTCGGGGAAAATTCGATCTCTAGCGCCTGCGCGGCACCTTCCAGGAAGGCCCGGACGGAGGGGAGCAGGCGGACCGGCCACTCGTGGCGGCCCAGCCGGCCGATGGCCTCGGCCAGCTCGGTGACCGCGTTGTCGCGCTGGATCATCGAGCCGTGGCCGGCCGTGCCGTGCGCGGTCAGCCGCAGCCAGGCCATGCCCTTCTCCGCGACCTGCAGCAGGTACAGGCGCTGGCGGCCGAGGGTCAGGCTGAACCCGCCGACCTCGCCGACCGCCTCGGTGACCCCTTCGAACAGGTCTTTATGGTGCTCCACCAGCCAGCGTGCGCCCCAGGTGCCGCCCGCCTCTTCATCGGCGGTGAACGCGAGCACGATGTCGCGGGCCGGCGGCCGGTTCTGGCGGAGCCGCTGACGGACGACGGCGAGCATCATCGCGTCCATGTCCTTCATGTCGATCGCGCCGCGGCCCCACAGGCAGCCGTCTTCCAGGTCACCGGAAAACGGGTCGTGCTTCCAGTCCGGTGCGTGGGCCGGGACGACATCGAGGTGGCCATGGACCAGGAGGGCTTCGCGGTTGCGGTCCCGGCCCTCGATCCGGGCCACCACGGAGGCGCGCTTGGGGTGCGATTCCAGGACCCGGGGCTCGAGGCCGACCTCGGCCAGCAGCGCGGCGACGTGCTCGGCGGCTTGGCGCTCACCAGGGCCTGAGTGATCGCCGGGGTTCGAGGTGTCGATGCGGAGCAGGTCGCGGCAGATGTCGACGACCTCGTCCTGCGCTTCATGCGCGGCGGCCGGGTTCGCTGTCATCGTTTCATCGTGCCATCCGGGGACGCTGCGACTAGGCCCCGGGGGCCGCGGTGGTGCTGGGTCAGGTGACGTTCGGCGCGTCCGGGCCGCGCCGCGTCCGGGCTGCGGCGCGTCCGGGCTGCGGCGCGTCCGGGCTGCGGCGCGTCCGGGCTGGCCGAGGCTCGGCTCGCCTCGTCTCAGTTGTCTCAACTGTCGCAGTTGTCCCAGGCGTAAGGCCCCCGGGAGATCGTGGGCCGCTACCGTGCTCTGGCAGAGGTAACTGTCCACGATCACGATTTCGGGCTTCGCTTGAGGGCCGTCGGTTTGCTAACCTAGGCCAGCCGACGCGTACGTCGCGTGCATCGCGTGTCGTGCGGCAGGTCCGGGTGGCGGAATAGGCAGACGCGCTAGCTTGAGGTGCTAGTGCCCGTTAAGGGCATGGGGGTTCAAGTCCCCCCTCGGACACGAAAACTGGTGCGATTTCCCCAAAACAAGCAGCACTTGAACACGCGC
Organism: uncultured Actinomycetes bacterium; assembly: GCA_963787645.1. Lineage (GTDB taxonomy): Bacteria > Actinomycetota > Actinomycetes > Streptosporangiales > Streptosporangiaceae > Palsa-504. The sequence continues at coordinate 415,900 of CAWBDS010000003.1, forward strand.
CGGGCGTCCGGTCCTCACGGCCGCCCCGGCTCCGGGCCGCGCTCCGGCCTCCTGCCGGGGATGCAGCCATGACTGCCCGGCCTGTTCCTCCCGTTGTCCCGGGCGCCAGCCCCGGCCGACGCGGCCCGGGCAATTCTGGCGCGCGCCGTCCGATGCCGCTGGCCGGCCCGCCCGGCCGGCCGGACCTGGTCTACGGGTTCGGCCGCATCGACGCCTCCGGCCGGGTCGCCGACCGGGTGACCATCGCCGCGCTGGGCTGGCGGGGCGGTGACCGGCTGACCGTCACCGCCGAGGCCGGGGTGATGATCGCGCGCCGTGACCCGGGGGGCATGGTAACCGTGCCCGCCCGGCCGTACGTGGTGATCCCGGCCGCGCTGCGCCGCCGCTGCGGGCTGCGCGCGGGTGATCACGTGCTGCTGGCTGCCTCGCCCGGCCAGGACACGCTGGCCGCGTACTCATTCGCGGTGGTGGACCAGGCGCTGCGGGCGCACGCCCCGGGCTCCGGTGAGGGGAGGCGGCCGTGACCGCCGTGCACCTGGACGCCTCCCGGCAGGCGGTGGTTGAGGCGGCGCTGGTGCTGCTGGAGCGGATGGGCCTGACCCCCGCGGACCTGGCCGCCGTCCCACAGCACCGCCCGGAGGTGCCAACCTTCGCCGAGTACGTGCCGGTCGTGTCGGCGGCGGTGAGCGCCGGGACGCGGCGGGCGTACGGCTCGTACTGGAACCGGGTCGTGGATCGGTGGGGCGGCCGTCGCCTGGACGAGCCGACTCCGTCGGAGATCCGGCAGCTGATGATTTACGTCAAGACCCATGCGGTGGCGCGCCGCAACGCCCGTGGCGGCCGCAGCGCGGAAGAGCACCTGGTGGCGGCACTGCGCTGCCTGTATAGGCGCGCCGTGGACGACGGGCTTATCACCGAGGCGGACGACCCGGCACAGAAGGTCGCCAAGCCACGCCGCCTGCCGACCACCCGCCGGGCCCTGCCGGACACCCGGCTGGCGCAGATCAATGAGACCGCTGCGACCACGGGCGACGATCCGGAACTGGACACGCTGATCCTGCGGCTGCACACCGAGACCGCCTGCCGCCGTGGCGGCGCCCTCGCACTGCGCCCGCGGGACCTGGACCCGGACCAGTGCCTGATCCTGCTGCGGGAAAAAGGCGAGACAGTCCGCTGGCAGCCGGTCTCCCCCACCTTGATGGCCCGCCTCGTCGAGCACGGACAGGATCGGCATGCCCCGGCGGACCGGCAACTGCTGCGGTACGGCGACGGGCGGCCGATCACCCACCGCCGCTATGACCACCTGTGGACCCGGATCGGCCGGCACCTGCCCTGGGTGGCGACCCAGGGCATTAGCACCCACTGGATCCGCCACACAATCTTGACCTGGGTCGAGCGGAACTTCGGGTACGCCGTCGCCCGCGCCTACGCCGGGCACACCGACGGCGGCAGTGAGGCCGGCGCCACGGCGACCTACGTGCGCGCCAGCCTCGCCGAAGTGGCCGCCGCGCTGGCCGCGCTGACCGGGGAGCCGCATCCGCTCGCCGTGACCGAGGGGTGGTGACCGGCATGGCTGCCGTCATCATCGACGCGGGCCTGCGTGGTCCGGTCCCGACGCGGACCGCCGGACCAGCCGCCACGGACCGGTCCCCGGCGGGCGCCCGGCCGGGCCGGGCTGTGCGGTCCTGGCCGTTGCTGGTCCTGGCTGCCCCTGCTGCGGCCGAGGTGTGGTCCGGGTGGGTCGGGATCGCACAGAAGACCGGGTTCGGCCTGGTCTCCCCGCTGCCGGGTATCTGGCCCTCGCTGCACCTGGACACCGCCATCACCCTCCCGGTCGGCGTCGAGGCCTACGCGGCCTACGCGCTGCGCGCCTGGCTGGCCCGCGAGCAGCCGATCAGCGACCGGACCCGCCGGTTCGCCAAGTGGTCAGCGATCTTCTCCTTCGCGCTCGGCATGGCCGGGCAGGTCGCCTACCACCTGATGGCCCAAGCCGGAATGGCACGGGCGCCGTGGCCGATCACCACGATCGTGTCCTGCCTTCCGGTCCTGGTCCTGGGCATGGGGACCGCGCTGGCGCACATGCTGCGCGCCGACACGGAGGCCACCGATACGCCGGGCAGCCGGACCGAATCACCAGCCATCCTGCCATCCCTGTCCTGGTCCTCGCAGGACCAGGCGGGACCAGGCCGCAGAGAACCGGTCGCTGACCAGGACTGGTCAGCAAGGCAGGACCAGAACGGTCCCGCGCCAGGACCAGACCACGGCCGCGGCATCACCGGACCTGGCCCGCGGTCCGCGCAGCCACAGACGGATCAGGCCCGCGTAATCGCCCGAAGACTGGCCGCCACAGGGAAGCCAGTATCACGCCGAGCGCTGCGCAGCAGCGGACTCAGGGGCTCCAACCAGGCCCTGAACGCCCTGGCACGCATGGTTAATGCCGAACGAGCCGGTGGTAGGTGACCGCCACCGCCCTCGCTCGAGGGGCCCGGCCGGGACGCAGTGATGATCTGGCGGTCCTGGCTGGCGGTGGCCTGGTCCAGCAGCCTGACAGACCCTGACATTGCCGCTGCGGTGGCCAGCTTCAGCCCTGGCCGGGCACGGCGGCGGCCTCGGGCGGAGGGCCCGGATCACCGCGTGTGGGTCACCGGCGCCGCGGGGATTTCAGCGGGTATGAGAACCGTGACCGCACGATCTACAGCCATCCCTGCGCCGCGGCGGCGAGCCGGCGAGTCCACGCGATAACGCTTCAGGAGGGCCTGAGCTACGTGTCTGGCTTCCTCACGGAGGCCGAGGAACGCGATGTGCTGGCGGTGCTGGCGACCTTCGAACTGCACCCGTACGTGCTGCACGACACGCCCTCGCGGCGGCTGGTGCGAAGCTTCGGCCTGGCCCTGGTCACCGGCGCATACGACGCCGGCCCGGCGGCGCCGCTTCCCGCCGAGCTGGCTTGGCTCCGGGACCGCTGCGCCGCGCTGATGGGACGCGAACCCAGGGAGCTGGCGGACCTGCTCGTGACGCGCTACCCGCCCGGCGCGGGGATCGGCTGGCACCGCGATGCGCCGCAGTTCGGCGAGGTCGGCGGCATCTCGCTGCAGGCCGCGTGCCGGATGCGGTTTCGCCGCGGTCAGCCCCGCGCCTGGCAGACGGCCGAACTCACCCTGCAGCCCCGCTCCGCGTACGTCCTTTCTGGTCCGGCACGGACACAATGGCAGCATCACATCCCCCCGGTCACGCAGGAGCGGTGGTCGATGACGTTTCGCACCCTGCGGCGCGCCGTGGCCGGTACCCGGTGAGCGGGCGGACGCGGGTCACCGTGCGCGTCCACCCGAGGGCACGCGCCGAGCGCCTGGAGTGGGACGGCTCGACGCTGCAGCTGTGGGTCCGCGAGCCGCCTGCTGACGGGCGGGCCAACGCAGCCGTGATCCGCGCCGTGGCGCGGTGGGCCGATGTCGCGCCGTCGCAGGTGGCGATCGTCTCGGGCGCGGCCGCACGCCACAAGCTAGTCGAGATCGACCGCGAGGGCGCGCTCCCCGCATCGGCTGTCTGGCCGGCTCAGCGGCGCGGCCGCGATCACGGTAAGCGCACGCCGGGATCGTGATCCGCGAGCCGGAGGCGGCGCCAGTCGCCGGTGCCGGGGCGCCAGCCGGCCTGCCGCTGGCTCGCAGGCTGCCCACCCTGCGGACGGCGGCCTGCCCGGCACGGTGGTCATCGAGCGCCGCACGTGCCCATGCTGTCGTGGTGAGCGTCCTGACCCCGGCTGAGGTATTGATGGCCGCGCGACGGCTCGCCGGAGAACGCCCCCACCTGGCTGCCGTCGCTGGCATCGTGCATCACGAGGACCTATGGCAGTTGTGCCGTGATGAGCTCACAGGAGTCGACGTCCGCATCGACGGCTGGGATATCCGTGGCCGCTGGTTCGGCGTCGTTGCCGGGGGCCACGCCGCGGACCGGGCAGCGGCCACGCGGCGAGACGATCCCATGGCGCGTGATCGCGGCCCAGATCGCACCGGGCGAACGCCGCGGCTCGCGCTGACCCCGATGGAGCTCGGCTTGACCGACGAGAGCACCAATCCGCTGCTCTCCGACACGAGCGTGAGCTCCGGCGGCTCAGCCGTATCCAGTCGACCTTCGGCGGCACCACCGAGATCCAGAAGGAGATCATCGCCCGCGGCTTAGGCCGGGCATCCGGGCACAGCGCAACTCGGATGCACCTTCGGCGGAATTAACCCTTACCACTGCGGGGCGTGGTTCGCCTCATAGATGAGGCGCCATGAAGCGGTGGCGCCCGAAGGGAGGGTCCTCGATGACTCCTGAATCCATCAAGCACGTGACCATCACTGTCACCATCCGCACCCCGGCAGGCTATCCTCACGAATTTGCGTTTGAGCCCAGCGCTCAGGTCGCCGAGGTCATTCAAGTCGCTGTCGCTTACTTCGTTGAGGCTGGCCAGCTCGCCGCTGGCGACTACGGCCTGGCCGTGATCCGCCACGGGCGTGCGGAGGACATGGCGGAGGGCGCCCGACTGGAGGATTACGGCATCGACAGCCATGATGTCCTCGCCCTGCTGGTCAAGAGCCCCCAGGTTGATGGGGTCGTGGCGGCCGCAGCCTGATGCTTCACCCGAGTGTCCTTGCCGACATGCTCGATGACGAGACCGATGCGGCCCGGCGGCGAGTCGGGGGCAGGGTGCGAGGCATCGAGCGTGTCGGCCCCTATGTCGTGGCGACTATCGCGGTCGGCACCGCACCAATACACATCGTCTTCGACGGTTCCCGGTATGACGCCGAGCCTCTCCGCGTGTCGCTCATTTCGGGCGCAGGCACTGCCCTGCCGCACGAGCAGTGGCCAGCTGGGATGAGTCTCGGCATCCACCCCATCCTCGGGCGCCCGTTCGCCTGCATCCAGGGCACCTATGAGTATCACGCGCACCCTTCGCATCTCGCTGACCACTGGGACACCTACCGGCACCGGATCCGGCTCGCCGACTTGCTCGACCACCTTCTGAGGAAATCTCAACTATGAGGATCATCAGCGAGGACACTATTACCGAGGCGCGGGAGTTCTTTGAGGCCCGAGGCGCACACGGCTGTGAAGGCACGGCGATGATCGCCGCTAAGGACGGCGGAGATAGCCGTCTCATTATCCCCGACCAACGAGCTACCCCTGTGCCCGGCTGCACCGTGACGGTCACCGAAAGTGGCAAGCTGCAGCTAGTCGCCGCGCTAGATGCCAGCGAGCGCTACGTCGCCCGCATCCACTCCCACCCGGGCGCCGCGTTTCACAGTAAGACCGACGACCAGAATCCCGCCCTCACGTTCGAGGGGGCGCTCAGTATCGTCGTGCCCTTCTTTGGCCTCGGCCTGCGCGAAGGCTTCAGACGGTGCGCTGTCTACTACCGCTGCGAGAACAGATGGGTCGAGCTTCCGCCCGGTCCCGCTCGCGACCAGGTTGTTGTCGTGCGATGACAACTGATCCTCGCCTGAGTATTGGTACCCAGGCTACGGCGGCCGGGGCCGATACGGTGCGGACGGCCCTCGACGGGCTGCGGCCCGTGGTCCGGGTGGAACGGACCCTGCCTCCCCTGGCGGCTAACGCGGCTGGCGCCCTCCTGTCGATCCTGCTGCGGATGCATCCGCACACGGAGCTGGAAGGCGACGCGGCATGCGGCCCCAACCCCTGGGGAGCTATCCGGCTCGCCGAGATTGTGGACATCCTCGGGCCGGTTCGACCCGAGGCCTCTGTGCATCACCTTCGCGATGTGGTGATCACGGTCGGCCGGACCCGGCCGGGGGACCTCGCCGTAGGCGGCGACGACTGGAACGTCGCCTTTGGCGCTGAGCCTCTCCCAGTGCACTCAGCCGCAACCGGGCTCGGCATCCAGGCCGGGGCCGCATTCGCAGCGGCCGAGGTGCTCAAGCTAGCCCTAATCCCACTCGGTTTGGTTGCGGTCCGCCTGCCAGATCACTTCCGCTGGAACCTCGTCGACCACCGAATGGCTCCGGTGGCCATCGACCGGACGCTGGGCGCCCCACCTCCGCTGGTCATGGCGGCGGCCGGCTCAGTGAATTCCTCAGCCGCCGCCCAGATCATGGGATTCGGCGCCGGGACGTCGGTGACCGTGGTGGATCCCGATGACTTCGATCCTGCCCGCAACCCCTACCGCTACCCTGCAGCGGTACCGGAGGTGCGCGGGCCGAAGGCTGACTGGGTCGCGACCATGCTGCGTTCCAGTGGCTGGCGCGCGATGGCGCGTCCCGGTGACATTGCGGGCTGGGTCCAGTCCATGCCACAGCCGGGCTTTCAAGGGATCCTCATCTCCTCCGTTGACTCGGTGGACGGCCGCGCTGACGTCGCCGACGTCCTGGCCAGGACGACCTTGAGCGCCGGGGTCGATGGGCTCGCCTTGCATCTGCAGCACGAAAGCGCCCTCGATGAGGCCGCGTGCCCATACTGCGATTTCGTCTCCGCGGGCCATCCGATTACCCAGATAGAACAGTGGGCAGGGCTCACCGGGCTAAGCGCCGCGCGTGCCGCGGTGCTGATCACGGGCGTGCCCCTTACCGAGGCGGATGTCGCACTGGTGGTCGCCGCAGGGCGTGTCAGCCAGGACGCCGCGCCAGGCCTCGTCGGCCGTCGCCTCAATGACCTGATCGGCCGCGTCTACGCCGAGGCGGCCGTGCCCATCGCCGGCGCGGACCCAGTCCGGGTCAGCGCGCCCTTCGTCTCATGGATCGCCGGCACTTTGATCGCTGCTGAGGTCGCCAAGGCTGCAGCCGGGCTTTCCCTGATCGACCGGCGAGCTGACCTCGACATGTCGGGCGTGCCCCCTGGGGCGGTGCGCCGACTCCCCCGGGACCCGACTGGCCGATGCCTTTGCGCTTCCCCCTGGCGGCGCCGCGCCGCCCAAGTGCTCTATGGGCCGGACGGAACCCCGGCACGTTGATGTAGGAAGGTCTCGCTGGAATGCCCTTACCACCCCTGCTCCCCGTTCGACTAGGAAACAGTGAACGACAACGCCCAGGGCAACCCCCTTCAGGGGCTCACGACACACTCACCCCAGTGGTGGGAGGCTGTCTATCGAGCCTGGGCCAAGCACGCCTACATGGGCGCCATGGTCGCATACCGGAATAAAAGCCGCGCCGCCGACGCCTGCGATGTCGAGGATGTTGTGCAAGAAGTATTTGCCGAACTTATGGATACGAAGGGTATCGACGACCAGACGACGTCGATCCCGGGCGCCTTGTACACCAGGGCGTATCGCCGTGCCATCGACAGGCTTCGCCGGGGATCGCGGATCAGCGACGTGGACCTCCCCGATCGACCGGACCCGCAGGACACCTTTGAGGCAGTGGACGAGGAGGACGAGCGGGTGCGCCTGGGCGGCGTCGTGTGGGATAACCTGCCCCGCCTGGACCCCCGCGAGCGGCAGATCTGGCGGCGCGTCTTCCAAGACGGCGCCACCCACAATCAGGTAGCGGCGGAACTCGGGATCTCCCGGGTGAACTGACCCGGGTTTCGTGCGCACCTCCTTTTGTGGGAAGGATGATGGCACGATGCCAGGCACCAGGTACGACGCGAGCACGAGGGCCAAGGCGGTCCGGCTGGTCCGCGAGCACGCCGGGGATTACCCGACGCAATGGGCGGCGATCACGGCGGTCTCCGGCCGGCTGGGGATGAGCGCTGAGACGCTGCGCAAGTGGATCCGGCAGGCCGAGGTCGACGAGGGGAAGGCGGCCGGAGTCACCAGCGCTGAATCGGCCGAGATCCGCGAACTGCGCCGGAAAAATCGCGAGCTGGAGCAGACCGTAGAAATTCTCAAGGCGGCGGCGGGTTTTTTCGCGCGGGAGTGCGACCCGCGACAGCGCTGATATGCCGGTTTATCGACGAGGAGAAAGAGGAATTCGGGGTCGCACCGATCTGCCGGGCGCTTTTGGTGCACGGTATCCAGATCGCCCCGCGGACCTACTGGGCGCACCGGGCTGCGGCGCCGGGGAAACGGGAGCTGTGGGATACCGCGGTCACCGAGATCCTGGCCGGGATTTACGAGCCGGATGAGAATGGCCGCCGCCCGCCGGAATCGCTGTATGGCACGGTGAAGATGTGGGCGCACCTGAGGCGGCAGGGCATCCCGGTGGCCAAGTGCACCGTCGAGCGGCTCAAGCGGGCGCACGGCTGGCGGGGCGTCACCCGGGCCCGCCGGGTCCGTACCACCGTGCCGGACCCGGCAGCGGCCCGGGCGCCGGACCTGGTGCGCCGCCAGTTCAAGGCGTCCCGGCCCGGGCAGCTGCACGTGGCGGACTTCACCTACGTGCCGCTGGTAACAGGCCGGTTTGCCTATACGGCATTCGTGATCGACGCATTCGCCGGGCTCATTCCGGGCTGGGAATGCTCGCTGTCGAAGGAGACCGCGTTCGTGGAATCAGCGATACGCCAGGCGACCGGGTACCGGGCCCGGCAAGGAAACCCGATAACCGGCGATGCCATTCATCACTCAGATGCAGGAAGCCAGTATACGAGCGTGCATTTCACCGAGACGCTGATCCTGGCCGGCCTGGCGCCATCGATAGGAACCGTCGGAGACGCGCTCGATAACGCGCTCGCGGAAACCACTATAGGGCTATACAAAACCGAATGTACGCGAGAGGGCTCGCCATTCCGCAACGGACCGCTGGAGACCCTGGCGGACGTGGAAGAGATCACCTCACGTTGGGTCCACTGGTACAACACCAGCAGGCTCATGCACCGCCTCGGCCGACGTCCTCCAGCGGAAGCCGAGGCCGAGTACTACCATGCACACAGCCCGGGTCACCCGGCCCAGGGACACACGTAACGAGGCGTGCATGAAACCCGGGTCGCCTCAGGGTCCGGGTCACCCAGATTGTCGGGACGATGCTGCCGAAGTTGATCCGAGGATCCGGGTATGAGTGATGAGTCCGGAGACCGAGAGGAGGCACAGAAGATGGATGATCTGGAAACGGCGATGGAACGGATTTTGGCGTTTGTCCAGGGGAACGCGCTGCGTCCCTCGTTCGAGGACCTGGCACCTGACGCTCGCGCAGAAGCGGAGCGGGTTTTGGCGGCCATCGAAGCCGTCGAGGGGATCGACTTGGACATGATTCCCCAGTTCGATGAGGATCCCGTCGCTGTCCGTCTCGGCTTCCGGGATGGCCCCGCCCAGATGAGAGTCTCGGGCGACGCCATCGCTGCCGCCCGCACTGCCCTAGGGCTAAGCCCGGCTCAACTGGCAACCGAGATGTCCCGATCCGGCCACACGGTGGATTCGAGGCTGATCACCGACCTCGAATCCCAGCCCTGGGCCACGGTCACCTCGGCAGAAGCCGCGGCGCTTGCCGGCGCGCTCGGACTCGATGCGGAATCGCTGGGTCGCAAGCCGGCGACGCCCTTCTCTGCCGCGACCGAGATCGCCAAGCGCCTGGTCGAGCAATCCGAGGACATTGCGGTACGCCGGGCAAATGATAGCTTCGGCAACCAGTTCCCCGAACGTCTCGTCATGGCGTACCTCGACCTGAGAGTGCTCATTCTCATTTGCATCGATGACGACGAGCGCTCCGCCGCGCTGGAGTTCGCCTGCCAGACAATCCTTGATACGCACCTCGCCGGAATCGCGGCGGTCCGCACAACCGAGGAGTTTCCCACAACGCTTGTCGAGCCGATACACGCCACCGAGTCCTACGGCACGCCCTCAGGGACTCACCGAGAACCGCAGATTCCGGCCGAGTTGCCCCTCCAAATGGCATTCGCCAGCCTCGTCGAGCGGATGACGCTGCAATGGGCACGCTTCGAGCTCAATTTCACGAGAATCGCCTTGGGCAGCACTGAAGCCTTGATCGCAGAGGAGGCCGACCGCGCACTCAGTGCGGTGCAAGCAAGCTCGAGACGGGTCCATGTTTCTAAGCGCCCGGCATTTCACAGTATTGGGAATGCTGAGCGGAGCGCCGTCGTCGTGTTGACGACCGCCATCCTGGCCCGCGGCTTCCTGCCGGATCATGTGCCACGCTGGATCGAGGACGCGAGCGGCAGGGCATCATGATCCGAAGGGTCAGGCTCCGCAACTGGAAGGCCTTCGACTCCCTCCAGTTCGAACCGGGTCCAGGGGTCAACTTCGTTGTAGCCCGAAATGGCGTCGGGAAGACCTCACTTATTGATGGCTGCGCCTGGGCCATCTTCGGCCAGCGGTCCGGAGTCGATCCGGCCAGGATGCGGCGCGTCGGCCGTGCCGAAACGGAGGCCGCCGTTGAACTTGAGCTACCCGACGGTCGCGCTCTCACCATTACCCGCAGCTTCTCCAATGCCACACGGGTCCTCGCCACTATCGACGGCACGGCCACCAACGACATCGACAGCGTGCTGCAAGATGCGCTCGGCGCCGACATCGACTTCCTGGCCCGGGCGTTGCTACTCAACGCCGATACCCTGGCCCAGCAGGCAGAAGGCTCCTTTCACCTCCGCGAACACCTATCCGCCGTCTTCGGCATCGACGACCTACGAACGGCCGCGCAAACCGCGTCGAAGTACCACAGCGACCTGGAAAAGGCAAACACCAAGCGCCGCCGCCAGCGCCCCATTACAGCGGTGAACGACGAGGCGCTCAACACACAGGCCAGCACCCTCCAGACCGAAATCACCGCCCTCGAAGACGAACTGACCCGCGCTCGAGACGCGCTCAGCGCAGCCGAGGCTGCCCTCAGCCAGGCCCAGGACCTAGAGCGCGAAGCCGCGCGGCATACCGCCTACACAGAGGCCAGAGCTGCCGCGCGCGCACGAGCGAGCGAACTGCTCGGTGCTGCCACGATCCCTGATCTCGATGCGGCCGTCGATAAGGCTGCAGTTGAGCTGGAGCGACAGCTCGAAGAGCTACGCAATGCCAGGGCCACGGCTCAGGCCCGTATCACCCTCGCGGAAACCAGTCTCGGCACATTGGAGACCGCCGACGCGATCTGCCCGACCTGTCGACGCCCCCTTTCAGCAGAAGACCGCGAGGCTGCGCGGAGCACTCACGAGCATGAACACGCCGAATTCCTCGAAGCGTTGTCCTCAGCCGAGCGGAACGAGAACGATACCCGGAACTCACTCGTCCAGGTGCGTGCCCTGCAACGGCAGCTTGCCGGGCTTGCAGCGCCCCAGCCGCTTACGCCTGGGCCGCGCCAGACTATTGAAGACGCCGGGGCAGCAGTCAACGAAAAGCGGCACATTGTTGACGAATTGCAAACCTCTGCCGCCGAACGACGCGGCGCTTTGAGTCAAATCCACCGGACTCTCGACGAACATCGGAAATCCCAGATCGAGGACCAAGAAGATGCCGCCGCCTACCGGCTTGAGGGGGTGGCACGCCTCACCGCCCAAACGCTCACAGCAACGGCCGACCGCTTGCTATCGGAGCAGATCGAGCCGCTGGCCGCAGAAGTGTTCTCAAGGTGGAAGCAGATCTTCGGTGACCGCGGCACGCTTCATATGAGCCCAGACGGCACCCTATACATCGAGCGCAACGGTCAGCGGATTGAATTCAAGGACTTCTCTCCCGGCGAGCGAATGGTAGCGATGCTGGCCGTGCGGTTCCTCACCGTGTCCGTATCGACACGCGCCACCTTCATGCTGATGGATGAACCCCTTGAGCACCTTGACCCGGCCAACCGCCGCATTATCGCCGCCATGATCGCCCGGTCAGCGCGCCCTGTCCGCCAACTCATCGTCACCACCTACGAAGAACCGCTAGTGCGGCGGCTTACCGAGGTAGTGAATGACGTAGACATCCGCTACCTGACGCCAGACTGAACCTTCCCGCCCGTCATGAGAGCATGGCGCGCTACCGCACGCTGTAGCCAGCTCCCCACTTTTGCTCCTCGAATTTTGTTACCTCTTCTAATGTTTGAATAAGCGAAAGCAATATCGATCTTTTGCCGTATGACGGCAGGGTGCTGCACTTGCCTGGCGAGCGCGGTGTTCTCATCCGGCTACGCTTGAGCGGGCGGGTGCGACTTATTAGGAGGAGCCGATGGCCCGGCCGGGATTCGCTACACGTGATGACCTGTTGAGGTGGCCCAGCGTAGTCGCAGCCGCGGAGTTTCCGCGTCTCGTCCGGCGGATGGCATGGGAGACGGCACCGGATGCCGTCCGCCTCGGCTTCCCTGCGGGGTCGGGAACCTCGGCGGGAGACTGGGACGGCTCGGTGCGCACCATCACCGGAAACGGCTTCGTGCCGGCGGGGCTGTCGGTGTGGGAGCTGTCCGTCGAGAAGACCGGCCTCACCGGCAAGGCGGACGCAGATTACGGTAAGAGGACAACCACGCCTGACGGGTCGCCGACTACTGACGCCGTCTACATCGAGGCGATTCTCCGCCCTTGGAGGGATCGTCGGAACTGGGCGGCTGCAAAGTGCGGCGACGGGCGGTGGAAGGAGGTCCGCGGCTACGGCGTGGACGACTTCGAGGAGTGGCTGGAGTCCGCTCCCGTCACGCATTCCTGGATTTCGGAGTTGCTTGGTCTCGCGCCGCACGGGTACCGGGCCGCCGAGTCGTGGTGGCGGAGCTGGGCACGGGCGACCAGCCCGGTGCTGCCTTCTGGTGTGGTGCTCGCCGGCCGCAACGAGGCGATCGCGGCGCTGGAGAGCTGCCTGAGCGGCGCCCCCAGCATTACGACCATCAGGGGCGGCAGCCCAGAAGAGATACGCGCATTTATTGCCGCAGTACTGGACAAGCAGGCGAACGCAGGTGACTCCCGGTGGCTGTCGCGGGCGGCGTTCGTTGACCAGGTGACGAGCTGGCGTGCTCTTGTTGAGCGGCCTGGCCCTCTGATTCTGGTGCCCGCCGCAGAGGATGTCGCCGCCGAAGCTGCCCTGGGGGCCTCCCATCACCTCCTGATTCCGGTGACCAGCACGTCCGCGGTCATCGAACTGCCTCAGATCGAAGGCCGGGCCGCGGCTGCGGTCCTGATTGGTAAAGGACTCAACGAGACGGCGGCGGCAGACGCCGGGCGGCTGGCGCGTGCCAGCCTTATGTCGATGCGCCGTAGTCTGGCGGTCAGACCTGAACTGCATACACCTGCGTGGGCGTCCTCACCGCCGCGTGCGCGGCGCGGCATGCTGCTCGCCGGCCGCTGGAATCAGGACCATGAGGCTGACCAGACAGCCGTCACCGAGCTGACCGGCGGCGACTACGACGCCCTGCTCGAAACGCTCGCGGAGCTGACCCACGCGAGCGATCCGTTTATCACCCGGATCGGCCCGGCCTGGCTGCTGGTCTCTGTGCAGGACGCGTGGATCCAGCTGCGCGAGACGGTCCGAGCAGATGATCTCGACCGGCTCGAACCCGTCGTTCGTCGGGCCCTCCTGGAACGCGACCCGGCGTTGGACTTGGCCCTGGAAGACCGGTGGTACGCCGCGACTGTCGGGAAGTCGCGTGCGCACTCCGGTGACCTGCGCCGCGGACTCGCGGTGACGCTGGCGCTGCTCGGAATTCACGGCGACGTGATCGACACAGGTCACGGAACTACTGGCAGGCAGTGGGTCGCCAGTATCGTCCGCGAGCTGCTGCAAGACGCCACCATGGACACGACGGGCGACTTGTGGAACTCGCTGGCCAGCGTGCTGCCGCAGCTGGCCGAGGCGGCACCCCGCGCGTTCCTGGACGGCGTGCGCGAGGCCGCAGAGGGATCAGCCCCGGTTATCGCCGCGATGTTCACCTACAGCGGGTCGGCCCCACCCACCGCCGAGCCCTCGCGCCACCATCATCTGCTGTGGGCGCTGGAAAGGATCGCCTGGTCCCCGGAGTACTTCGGGCGGGTGATCGGGCTGCTCGCGCGGCTCGCGGAGATCGATCCGGACGGACGTATGCGGAACCGCCCCTTCAACTCCCTGGTCTCGATCCTCTGCCTGCAGCATCCCGGGACACAGGTACCGACCCCAGGCCGGACGGCGGTCATCAGGACGCTGCGGGAGCGTCATCCGGACATCGCGTGGCGGTTGATGATGGCGCTGCTCCCGTCCCAGCTCGCGATATACGACCCGACGGCGGCTCCGGAGTTCCGCGACTGGAAGCCGCAGGAACCCGTCACTGTTACCACGGCGGAATGGCTTGAGTCCATCGAGACGCTTGTCGGCTGGGTGGTCGCGGATGCCTGCGACGATCCGCGTCGTTGGCAGCAGATCCTCCAGACGCTGCCGTTTCTGCCCGAGCCAGATCGTCGGCGCATCCGGGACGGGCTGGCCGGCCGGGCAGGCTCGGGTACGCTGAGCGAGGACGGGCGGCCCGAACTGCGGGAGGCCGTGCGCGAACTGCTCGCGCATCACCGCACACATTCAGGCATGCAATGGGCACTGCCTGCCGGTGAGCTTGATGCGCTCCAGGGCGTCGAGCAGGCGCTCGCGCCTGATGACCCTATCCAGCGCTATGCATGGCTGTTCGCGAGGCAGCTTCCGGACCTGGGCAACGGCCGACGGTTCAACGAGCCCGAATACGAAGCTGCCCTTCGGGAGCAGCGCGTCGCGGCAGTCACCGAAGCCGAGAAAGGCGGGCTTGACGCTGTGCGCCAACTCGCGGCCGAGTCCGTCAACGCGTGGATCGTCGGCGCATGCCTGGCCGAGGCAGCGGGCGACAAGCACCGCGACGGCCTCCTCGCCCTGATCCGGGGGGCAGCCCCGGCTGATGAGCTGCTGGTCGAAGGCTGGCTCGCCCGCCGGTTCCAGGAGGAGGATTGGACGTGGATGGATCAACTTCTCACGGAGGAGGTCACCGCCGAGCAGACGGCCTTGGCGCTGATCGCCTCACACGACTACCCGAAGGCGTGGCAGGTCGCCGACAGCCTCGGGGCACCAGTCGCGGCGGCGTTCTGGCGGTATTTTTCGATCAGCGGCCTGGGACAAGGCTTCAGCCACGCCACCGAAGCAGCAGGTCGGCTGGCCCAGGTGGGGCGCGTTGCCGAGGCGCTGAAGCTCGCCGTGCTCTACCTCGACCGCCTCGGCGGCCAACCCGGGGATTTCCTTATCGGCCTACTCGGCCAGTTCGCCAAGGAGTACACGTCAGACCCAGGGACCGGCCTGCTCTCCGAGCACGACTTCCAGTCCGTATTCGAGTACCTGACCCAACACGCGGACCCGCAGCGCCGCGCTGAAATCGCGCAGCTGGAATGGGTGTTTCTCCCTGTCTTGGGGTTCGAGCCGCAGGCACGGGCCTTGTACGAAACGCTCGCGGCCGATCCGGACTTCTTCGTGAACATCGTGGAGGTCGCCTGGCCGGCGTCCGATGAGAAAGACGGCGAAGACGGCCAGCAGGACGACGCCACGGCACGCGAGGGCGAACAGCCCGCCGAGGCGCAAGTAGGGCAGGCCCAAAACGCGTTCGCGCTCCTGACATCGTTTGACCTTCTCCCCGGCACCAGTCCCGACAGGCAAGTGGACCCCGACGCGCTCACCCAATGGGTAAACCGCGTCCTGGACCTGGCCGCCGCGTCCGGCCGACGGAAAACCGCCGAGGATCTGATCGGCGAGATCCTCGCCAGCGCCCCGCCGGATGACGACGGAACCTGGCCGTGTCGGCCGGTACGGGACCTGCTTGACCAGATGCAAAGCGAAAGGGTCGAGCGGAGCCTTGTCATGCGACTGTATAACCGGCGGGGAGTCACGGCACGCGACCCGGAGGACGGCGGCAAGCAGGAACGCAAGCTGGTAGAGCAATACAGCGCCCAGGCCGCAGCGTTCTCCAACACCTGGCCCCAGACCGCTGCCGTGCTCCAGAACCTGGCCTCGATGTACGACACCGACGCCCGCGAGGAAGAGAACAGGGCCGAACGATTCCGCCGAGGGCAGCAGAAGTAAGTGCTTCAGCCCGGCAGGCTCGTCACCGGTCTCCATGCGACAATGCGAAATGGATGCCAGTAGCTGTGGGACGGCGTGCCGTTCTGCGTCCAAGCCCGCTGTACGGTACCCCGACCGGGAGGACCGGTTTGCTGCAGGAATCTGGCACCTGTGAGCGGACGAAGCGACGTCACGAACCGTGTGCTACACCGGTGCTGACACCAGCGCAGCGGGCGGGCGTCGCGTTCCCTTACGCTACTGGTCCATGGGGCTGAGCGGGCAGTCGCAGCGGTGGCAGGGCCAGCGCTCGGCTTTCTCCTGGGAGCAGTCGGCCCTGGAGCACATCAAGGGCCAGATGCCGGAGGCCGATCCGTACCGGGCCTGGCAGACCTTCACGTTCACCGCCGCCAGCGGGCACGTCCGCGAGGTCGACCTGCTCATCGCGACCCCCTGCGGCCTGTTCCTGGTCGAGATCAAGTCCCACCCGGGCACGGCGACCAACGACGGCTCGACCTGGCTATTCCGTGACGGCGACACGATCAGGACGATCGAGAACCCGCTGCATTTTACCGACCAGAAGGCAAAAGAACTCAAGTCCCAGCTCGAGAGGGCAGCCAGGAAGCTCGACCTCAAGATCCCGCGCATCGAGGCGGTCGTCTTCCTGTCCGCGGAGACCCTCAGGTGCCGCCTGGACGAGTTCCAGCGTCAGCGCGTCTACGGCCGGGACAAGCTGGAGAGCGGCACCGGCCTGCCGGGCATCTGGACCGGTTTCCTCAACCAGCCGCCGGCCAGCGAGCGCACGCGTGTCACGCCCACCGTCTCCAGGCAGCTGCCGAAGCTCATGCACGAGATCGGCATCGCCCGTCTGCACCGGATCGGCCGGGTCGGACCGTACGAGCTCAGCGAGAAGTCCTACGACTCGGGCCCCACCTGGGAGGACTACCTCGCGGCCAATCCGTCGCTGCCCACGGACTACCCTCGGAGGGTCCGTGTCTTCCTGACCGAGCGGACCGCGACTGACGAGGACCGCAAGTCCGTGCAGCGGGCGGCCCACCGTGAGTACCTGGCTCTGCAGGGCATCTCGCACGACGGAATCGTCCGCGCCGAGGCCTACAGCGAGGAGCTCCTGGCGGGCCCGGCAGTCGTGTTTCGGCATGGCGCGGACTGGCAGCGCCTCGACCACTTCGTCTCAGGCCATCCTGACCTGGCCCTGGACACTCGGCTGCAGATGATCCGCCAGCTCGCCGAGGCCGTCGACCATGCGCACCGCCGTCACCTTTACCACCGGGCCCTCGCCCCCCGCTCGGTCTACGTCGAGCTCGACGGCAATTACCCGAGGCTGCGGATCGCCGACTGGCAGGTGGCCGCCCGCCCGGATGGCACCACCGGGGCCACGGCGCGTACGGGCACCGCCCTACCCGGCGGCCCCGCGGCACTGCTGGCCCACGTCGAGCGGTCGGCCGGCCCGTACCTGGCGCCAGAGTTCGCCTCGGCCGACTCGCCTGCGCTGCTCGACGTCTTCGGCCTGGGCGCGCTGAGTTACCTGATTCTCACCAGCCAGTCCCCGGCCGCGACCCGCGGCGAGCTGGCCACCAGGCTCACGCAGGCCCGCGCCCTGCTCCCGTCCGCGGTCATCGACTCAGTCAGCCCTGCGATGGACGCCCTGGTCCGCGACGCTACTCAGGTCTACCAGGCTGATCGCACCGGGTCCGTCCGGCAGTTCCTCCGGAGCCTGGACTTGATCGAGGAGGAGCTCACCGCCCCGGAGCCCGACCCGGAGCAGGACCCCCTGGCCGCGGGCATCGGCGACGAGATCGCGGGCTGGGCCGTGGTCCGCCAGCTCGGGACCGGCTCGACCTCCAAGGCGCTCCTGGTGCGCAAAGAGGGCTACCCAGACCGCGTGTTCAAGGTGGCGCTGAACGCCGCTGCCGTGTCCCGCCTGGAACGCGAGGCGGCCCAGCTAGGCCCGCTCAACGACTCGCACGTCGCCCGCTTGCTCAACCCGCCCTTCCTGGCCGGCCCGCAAGACGGCCGCCGCACGGTCATCGGCGTGGAGTACGTCGGCGACCACACCCTGGCCGAAGAACTGCGCCTGCACGGCCCGCTGACCATCCACGAGCTCGAACGCCTTGGCGAGGACCTGTTCCAGGCCATCACCTTTCTCGACAAGCGGGGTATCTGGCACCGCGACATCAAGCCGGACAACCTGGCTCCGCGCGAGCTCCCGCGCAAGGGCCGTGAGCTGGTCCTGTTCGACTTCTCCCTGGCCGGCGCCCCGGACGCGGACCTGACCGCGGGTACCCGCGGCTACCTGGATCCGTTTCTCGGCGCCCCGCCACGGCAGCGCTACGACCAGGCCGCCGAGCTGTACGCCGTCGCGGTCACGCTGCACGAGATGGCCAGCGGCGAGCTCCCGGCCTGGGGCGACGACCTGGCCGACGCCCGGTTCCTCGACCCGGCCGAGGTGGCACAGCTCGCCGAGGACCTGTTCGACCCAGTGGCCCGCGACGGCCTGGTCGAGTTCTTCAAGATCGCGCTCCACCGCGACGCCGCGAAACGGTTCCGCACGCTGCACGACATGACCCGCGAGTGGACCGACGTCTTCCGCGACCTCGACACCGTCCCGCCGCTCACCACCGCCTCGACCAACGGTGACGAAGAAGAGGCCGCGACCGCCGACCCGGCCGCCTCCGCGCAGGCCAAGCGCGAAGAGGCAGCGGCCAAGGCGACCCCGGCGACCCCCCTGGCCGCGGCCGGCCTGTCGCCGTACGCGCTGTCGATCGCCCAGCAGCGCCTCGGCCTCGACACGGCGGGCGACTTGGCCCACGTCCGCGCGCGCCAGATCACCGCGTTGCGCGGCATCGGCTCGGTGCCGCGCTACGAGCTGGTTCGGCGCTCCCGCGAATGGCGGCAGCGGTTCAGCCTCACTGAGGCGGGTCTGCCCCGCGCGGACGTCCAGTGGATCGCGGGGGAGAAACCACCGCCCGTTCGGGATCAAAAAGATCTTTCTGCCGAACGGGCCGGACTTCCTGCTCCTCCCCAGCCGTCTGCGGAGACGGCGGAAGACCTCGCCCGGCTGCCCGTCGATCACGTGGTCAGCCGTCTCGTCCCGGAGTCGTCGGCGCTGGCCCCGGTCCTCGGCCTGGTGCACGCCCCCGGCGGGGACAACTGGCCGGTCTCGCCGTGGGCTGCCCCGGCCGAACTCGCGCAGGCGGTCGGCCTGCCGGAAACTGAGGTGACCGCCCACCTGGACCGGCTCCGCAGCCGGTGGCAGAAGTCGGTCAAGGCACTCACTCCGGTCCGCGAGGACCTAGTGGAGATCCTCAGCGCGCACGGCCGCGTCCTCGGCGGGCGGCAGCTCGCGGCTGGCCTGCTCGCCCGTCGCGGCGCCGAGATCGGTGATCCGGCCGAGCGCATGCGCCTCGCGGCGATCTGCGTCCGCGCCGCCGTGGAGACCGAGGAACGTCTCGGAACCGCCAAGATGGCGTCCCGCCGTCTGACGCCGGCCGGATCGGAGGGAAGGGCCGACGCGCCGGTGATCGTGGCGCTGACCGACACCAGCGAGGAAGGCGCCGCCCCGCGCGCCGACGACCTGTTCGCCTACGCCGAGCTGCTCGGCGAGCAGGCGGACGCACTCTCGGTCCGGGACCCGTTGCCCGGGGTCACCGAGATTAGGCAGGTGCTGCGCGAGGTGGACACCGCCGACCACGCGCTGCGCCTGTCCGACACCGACCTGGTCCTGCTGGCCGCCGCTGCGTCGGGCAAGTCGGCGGCTACGCCGCGGCTCGAGCTGTACTCCCGGGACCTGTCGGCCGAGCGTGCGGTGAAGATCTCCCAAATCGGCTCCATCGCCGAGGGCGCCTTGGCCGACGAGCTCGTGCGCCGTGTCCTGGCCCGGTTCCCCGACCTTTACGAGCCGAACCGTCCGACGCCGGACACCATGCCCGCCCTCCTCGCGAGCCTTGGCTACGACGTCACCAGGGGTTCGGACTCGCGGCTGCACCTGTGGCCGTCCACCCAGAACTCCGGGACGTCTGGCTCCCGCGGCCGGGCCGCGGCCCGGCCGGCACCCTCGATGGCCAGCGCCGAGGCGGCCGAGCACGCCATGGCCCGGCTGACCCAGGCCCGCCAGCGCGGCGGATTCATCGCGCTCAAGACCCACCTCCGCGACGCCGCCGCGATCTGCGAAACGGTCGCGGCCCTCGACGGGGTCACGCCGGTCAACGTCACCGCCGGGTTCGTCGGCACGCTCCGCGCGATCGTCGCCGACCAGGGCCGCCCCAGGTGGGAGACGGTCCTGGCCGCCGACTCCCCGGACGCCTCGCCGGCCGCCCAGGCCGGCTTCGCGCAGCTCCTACAGAAGACGTGGACCCACCTGGAGGAGCACATCCGGGTCGGCGGCAGCGGCGGTATCGTTCTGCTGCACGACGCGACGCCACTTGCCAGGTACGCCGGCGGCACCGGGCTGCTCGCGAAGCTGGCGGTCGCAGCGCGGGACGCGGCCGAATCCCCGGTGGGGATCTGGCTGCTGTGCCCCATGGAGGACCCGCAGGCCCCGCCGCAACTCGACCGGGTGACGGTCGGCGTGATCCCAGGCGACGCGGAGCAGCTGTACATGCCCGGCGAGCTCGCCGACGGCGGCGGGAAGGACCTGATGGCCTCATGATTGACCTCAAGGCGCTGCAGAAGCAGGTGGCCCTGCTCGAAGCCGACCTGAAGCCGACCGGCCTGGCCAGCGCCCGGCTCAAGGTCGAATGGCGCGCCGCGAAGTCGGCCGAACGGACCGCCGCCACCTTCGAGACGTGGACGGGGGAGCGGGTCACCCAGGTCGCCGTCGCGTGGGTCTTGGCCACTGTCTTCGTCCGGTTCTGCGAGGACAACGGCCTCATTGAGTACCCCTTCATCGCCGGCCCCGGCGACCGCGTCCAGCTCGCCGCCGACCTCCAGCAGAAGTACTACGAGAACTATCCGTCCAGCGACGACCGCGGCTGGCTCGAGGCCGCGTTCGCGGCCCTCTCGGTCTCCCCGGTCGCGGCCGGCCTGTTCGATCGAAAGCACAACCCGATGTGGACCATCCTCCCGTCCCCGCACGCGGTGAAGGCATTGCTCGACTTCTGGCGCCAGACCGGCGAGGACGGCCAGATCCGCTACGCCCTGACCGCCGACCAGGAGTGGAACACCCGTTTCCTGGGCGACCTGTACCAGGATCTGTCCGAGTCCGCCCGGAAGACCTACGCCCTGCTGCAGACCCCCGAGTTCGTCGAGGAGTTCATCCTCAACTACACCCTCGACCCGGCGATCGAAGAGTTCGGCCTGGAACCCCCACCCCCCGCCGGTCACGAGGATCTGCCCCCCGGCCTCCGCATCATCGACCCCGCCTGCGGCAGCGGCCACTTCCTCCTCGGCGCCTTCCGCCGCCTGCACTCGGCCTGGGAGACAGCGTTGCCGACGGCCGACCGCTATGAGCTGGTAGCCAAGGCCCTGTCGTCCATCCACGGCGTAGACAAGAACCCCTTCGCCGCCGCCATCGCCCGCTTCCGCCTCATGCTCGCCGCCATGCGCGCCGCCGGCCTAGACCGCCTGACCAACCGCGTCGACTTCCCCCTCAACATCGCGGTAGGCGACTCCCTCCTGCACGGCAGGGGCGCCCCCGGCCGCCAGGGCAAGCTCTTCGGCGAGGAAACAGGCGCGTGGAAATACCGCACCGAGGACGTCGAAGAATACATCAGGTCCTGCCACATCCTGGAGCAGGGCACATACCACGCAGTGGTAGCGAATCCTCCGTACATCACTGTTAAGGACAAGGCTGAGAACGACGACATTCGCGAGCGATATAAGAAGAGCTGCTCGGGCAAGTACGCTATGTCCGCACCATTTGTTGAACGGATGTTTGACCTTGCTGTCCTGGGTGCCGGCTATATAGGCCAGATCACCGCCAACTCGTTCATGAAACGCGAGTTCGGCAAGAAGCTGATCGAGGAATTCTTGCCGAAGGTGGATCTGACTCACATTATCGACACATCCGGTGCATACATTCCGGCCCATGGTACGCCTACCGTGATCCTGATTGGCCGCCGCCGGTTCGCGCGAGCAAACTCAACGATCCGTGCGGTCCTCGGCATCCGTGGCGAACCGGCTCAGCCCGAGGACCCAGCGCAAGGCTCGGTGTGGCAAGCGATCGTTCAGCAAGCCGATAAGCCTGGCAGCGAAAGCGAGTGGGTTAGCGTCACTGACATGGTGCGCGACCGCTTCGCCAGACATCCATGGAGCCTAAGCGGTGGTGGAGCTGGAGACATTACCGATCTAATTGAGACGCACGCGATAGCCAACCTAGGCTCCAGATCGGAGTCGCTCGGCATCACGGCGTTCACACTTGAAGACGACATCTACTTGCTCCCCGCGAAGGCTGCGCACCGTCATCGAGTGCCGGATCGCTGGCTCCGGCCGATGGTGGTCGGAGATGGACTGAGGGACTGGAGCGAAGATAACTTCGACGCTACGCTCTTCCCCTACGATGGGTCGTTCGCGCCGATCGACGTCAGGGGCGATCTCCTGAAGCTCATGTGGTTGGGCCGAACGACGATTGCGAACAATCTCCTGTTTGGCGGCAAGACCAAGATTCAGGGCGGCCTCAAATGGACCGAGTTCGGTCGGCTAACATCAAGCAAGCTTCGCACTCCGCTGTCGATCGCGTTCGCTTTTGTGGCTACCCACAACCATTTCGTGCTGGATTGTGGAGGTAAGGTCTTCAACCGTTCGGCGCCGGTGATCAAGCTGCCGGAGTCCGCGACCGAGGACGATCATCTCGCGCTGCTCGGCGTCCTCAACAGCTCCACCGCCTGCTTCTGGCTTAAGCAGGTGAGCCACGACAAGGGCAATAGGGGAGGCGAGCGCTCGACCGCGCGTTTTGCATGGGAGAATTTCTTCGAGTTCACCGGAACCAAGCTAGAGCAGTTCCCACTCCCTGTGACGCTTCCGCTGGAGTTTGGGCAGGAACTCGACAAACTGGCGCAGCAATTGGCTGTCGCCACTACTCGCGAGGAAGACGAGCGAATCCGCGGCCGGATGATCGCGCTTCAGGAGGAGCTCGACTGGGACGTATACCACCGGTACGGGCTACTTACTGATGAGCAAGCCGCCGAGCTTGTGGCTGCGCCCGGGTCCGTTCCTAACCTTAATCTTGGCGAGCGGGCCTTCGAGGTAGTGCTTGCGAGCCAAGTGACTGAGGACGAGGGTGCTGCTCAGTGGTTCGTCCGGCACCACTCGACCCGGATCGAAGAGATCCCGAGGGACTGGCCGGAGGAGTACCGGCGAGTGGTCCAACGGCGGATAGAAGTTATCGAGTCCAACAGGAACATCGGGCTGATCGAGCGGCCCGAGTACAAGCGTCGCTGGCAGTCAGACCCGTGGCAGGTTTCCTGGGAGGAAAGAGAAGCTCGGCGCCGTACCGCCTGGCTTCTGGACCGATGCGAGGAGCGCTCCTTGTGGTGCGACGGCGGCGAGCTGCGGCCGATGACGATCAACCGGCTGGCCGACCGGCTCCGTGCCGACGCCGAAGTGGTCGCGGTGGCCCGCCAGCTCAAGGGCCCCGACGCCGATCTGGCCGACGTGCTCCGGGAGGTCATCGCCGACGAGCACGTCCCGTTCCTGGCCGCCTGGCGCTACAAGCCGTCCGGCCTGGACAAGCGGGCCCAGTGGGAGCGCACCTGGGACCTCCAGCGCAAGGAGGACGCCACCGGCGAGCGTCAGGACATCCCCGGCCCGCCGAAGTACGTCAGCGCCGACTTCCAGAAGCAGTCCTACTGGCGCCATCGCGGCAAGCTTGACGTGCCCAAGGAGCGGTTCATCTCCTACCCCGGCGCGAGCCCCGACGGCGACCAGGACTCCCTGCTCATCGGCTGGGCCGGCTGGGACCACAAGGACCAGGCCACCGCCTTGATCGGCCTGATCGAGGACCGCAGCACGACCGACGGCTGGGACACAGGACACCTGGTCCCACTGCTGGCGGGCCTGCTGGAGGTGATGCCGTGGATCCGGCAGTGGCACCATGAGCTAGACCCGGCCTTCGGGCAAAGCGCTGCCGAAGCTTATGACGCCTACCTGACCACTGAACGCGAGTCCCGCAATCTGACCGAAGACGCCCTCCGCGCCTGGCGGCCGCCGCAAGCCCAGCGCGGCCGCCGCCCCCGCTTGTAGATCCCGCTGTCTCCGGCAACTCGTGGGTAGGATGACGTCGATGTTTACCGAAGTCAGGGCAGTTAATTTCAAGTCCTGGACCCGTCTCTCAGCAGATGGTCCAGCAGACAGGGATGCCCGGATTTATTCTCCAGGCCTCCCGCTCGGCAAGGTCACAGGATTGTTCGGCGCGAACAGTTCCGGCAAGACAAGCATTTTGCAGGTCCTACTCCTGCTGAAACAGACAGCGGAATCCGCTGATCGGAGATCGCCTCTCGAACTTGGTGATGCCCGCTCACCGCTTCGTCTCGGAACGTTCGCTGAAATCCTACGCGACCATGCTACGAAATCGACGCTCGGACTAGGTTCTGAGCTGGAAAGCGAACGACATGCTGATAGTTCGCGATCCTGAGAACTCGGATAAGTTGCTGTTTGCGGCGAATGATTTCTCGTTCGGTACTAATATTGCCTCCCGTCGGGGGGCGATGGAAGTCGAGAATTTTAGATATTCAGCAGGCAATGCGACTGTCGTAAACTTTGGGCGAGTTCGTGGTTATGAGGGAACTTATGAATTGAATATGACGGTCAATGGTGACGCCGATTATCTAAAGCGGGTTCCTAGATCTAATTCGAGCCTACCGCCACCTATCAAATGCTATGGCTTTCCGGATCAGGTCAACGCCTACTTCCGGAACGCTGGGTTCGTCAGCGACCTGGAATTGTCGTTCGAGGACCAGCTTCAGCGAGCGTACTACCTTGGCCCTCTGCGAGAGATACCTCAGCCGACTTACCCGTGGACTGGTGCCAGACCAACGGACGTTGGCTATAACGGCGCGGGAGCAGTCCCCGCCCTACTCGCCGCGCAGCTGAGTGGAGAACGAGAGAATTTCAGAAAGC
Source organism: uncultured Actinomycetes bacterium (assembly GCA_963787645.1). GTDB lineage: Bacteria > Actinomycetota > Actinomycetes > Streptosporangiales > Streptosporangiaceae > Palsa-504. Next base: position 440,780 of record CAWBDS010000003.1, read on the forward strand.
GCACCGCAGACGGAAGACGGCAGCGCCTGATCACTGTCGAGCAACACGTCGCCGAATGGCTCGAAGAACTAGGCCTTGTCTACTCCTTCCGTGTAGCACCAGTCCAGGAAGGCGCTAACATCTATCGCGTTTACGTGAAGCGGTCTGAGTCCTCTCCCGAGGTCCTTCTCACGGACATAGGATTCGGTGTCTCCCAAGTGCTCCCTGTTCTCGTCCTCCTCGCCTACGTTCCTGAGGGCTCCACGGTCATCTTGGAGCAGCCAGAAATCCATCTTCACCCTGCTGTGCAGTCTGGCCTTGCCGATGTCATCCTCGAAGCCGCCTTGGCCCGCGATGTGCAGGTGATTGTCGAAAGCCATAGTGAGCACCTGCTCAAACGGATCCAGCTCCGGGTCGCCGAGCAGCAGCTCACGAGTGGTATGCCAGTCTCCGCTGATGATGTGCGTCTGTGGTTCATCGACCAGCCGGGCTCGGTATCCCACGCCTATGACCTGAAGATCAATGACTACGGCGAGATCACCAACTGGCCAGAGAACTTCTTTGGAGACCCGTTTACCGAGACCGCTCGGATCGCACAAGCTGGCCTACGTCGTCGCAGGAACTCGGCACAGTCGTAGCCAATCGCTAACGTGGGGAGTTGCGGCCATGCCGAACGGCCGATGGTCCGTGATCGACTCGAACGTGCTCATCGTCGCAAACGGCAAGAGCGAGCAGGCGAACGACGCCTGCGTCGAAAAATGCATTGATGTTCTGCTGGAAGTCCGCGGCGCGACCTCACTCGCTCTAGATGAGAGCGGCGAGATTTTGGTCGAGTATTCCCGATATTGCAGCCACAGCGGCCAGCCAGGTGTGGGAGACGAGTTCTTCCGCTGGGCCTTCAACAATCAGTATACGGCCTGTTATCGCGTCCTTCTGACCCCTCATGAAGACCGTGTTTACCAGGAATTCCCGGATACTTCAGGCCTGGAAGAGTTCGACCGCTCCGATCGCAAGTTCGTCGCTACGGCTCTTGGCTGCACTCCCACGGCAACCATCTGCAATGCGGTCGATAGCGACTACGCACAATTCAAGCTGGCGCTGGCGGACGCGGGCGTCCCCGTAGCCGAACTATGCCCAGACTGCCTGAAGCCAACCGCGGTCCTCGGCGGAGCGTAAATACGCCTGGACCCAAGTGACTTACTCGTGACCCCCGCCAGGTAAAGAGTTTTTCAGGGAGCCAGCCCGCCCTCTCTTGACTGGTATTTCTTGAACGCCTCTCTCAGCTGTCCTACAAAGAAGGTCGCCTCCTGGGAATCCGGGATTACGCCTCTTTCCCAGTTGCGGCCGAGAGAGGTGAGGTATTTTTCGATACGTTGCGCCCTCAAGTTGGCGATGAAGTAGGGATTTTTCACGCCCAGATCCGCATGCATCCCGTGGAAGCCGCGCGCCAGGTGAAGCGAGAGATAACCTGCGTAGTACTTGCATTCAATAGCGATAAGTGACCGCGTACCGCGGGGTGCCACGCCTCTGTCACGAGACAGGCTGGCCTCCGCGGCCGACAGCACGAGCACATCGCATTCGTGCGGTACACCGGACCTTCCCTGGACTCGCACGCCGACATGCGCCTCGAGGGGCGGGCATCCGGGGAAGTCGATTACCGCGTGCGTATACGGCTGTGCCGTGGAATAGAGCATTCCTGGACTCGTGCGGAAGACCAGGTAGTTCGCCGTATTTCCAAAGCGATCTTCATACCAGATGCGGCCGCCAGCCGCGACTGCGGCCCGGATAACCAGGCCGAAGGCGTACCCCTCGTAGACATCCCACGCGGCAGATGCGGAGTTGTACGAGACCGCCCTGTTTCCCACCGCGGTTGTGAGCTCGGCAATGAGGTCGTCGATCTTGGTCATGAATCAAGCTCGGCTTGGATCTCGCTGAGGAGTCCAGCCACCTGTGCGTGGCGCTGGGAACTGAGGATGACGTCGATGCTGACCGCGGGAGCGGTGCTGCCCTCATCAGGCACGAAGGAGATGCTGCTGACGTGGGGAATCGGGAAGCCCATCTCCGAGTCCCCGTCAACGTGGTCGGAAAGCGTTTCAGGATTCAGCGCCTTGAGGGATCCACCCGCCACCACGTCCAGGTCGGCGAGAACTCGGTTAAGGGCTTGGACCAGCAACTGGGCCTGTTCCTGCTGAGTCATCGGACGGGTGCGAATGAACTCCGCGGAATGTCCGGTCCGGCGGCCTCGGCCCAGGCCAGGGAAGGGCAAGGCATCTGGCGCGGTGACATCCTCGTAGGTAGTCACGCCTTGCCGAGTGGTCTGCCGAAGCGTTCGGGTTTCCGGAACACCAAGCGCGATCGCCTCATCGACTTCATCAAGCGCCCACTGCATCCCTTGCGCGACCGCGAACTCGCGCAACTTGCGTATCGCATCCTGAAGTTCTTCTCCGGTCATAACTTGTTATTTTGGCATAACATGCGAGTGGGGTATTTACTTAACCGGAGTGCCCAGCTCAGAAGCTTGCTCTGGAAGGTCCTATCTGGGCGAGTTGAGCCCACGACCAGCTCCCATGACGTTCAGCTACCGAAGTTGCTCCGCTTACGTGAATAGCCCTGACATGCGAAATGACGGTCAGCGCCAGTTCGTCCGCCTTGATGCGCTATGCGCCGCATCGATGGTCCAGATCTGCTGCCGCCGCCCATCCCGCGTCTGCGACCCTAAGATAGCCACTTAAGCCGGTACGGCCCGGCGCGAAGCGAACGCACGGCAAGCAGGGGGTGGAGGACAACGTGAGCGAGCAGGTGCTACTCCGGGACCTCGTCGCGATCCCCGATACCGTCCACGACGGCAACTTCGTCCTTACCCTGGCCCGGGGAGTCCAGGACAAGTCCACGATCACCAACTACGTCGTCACCGAGCCGCTCGCGCACAACTTCGACAAGGCGCTTGACCTGATCAAGTCCGCCCTGGAGACCAGCGCGTCGCGGGCGGCATACCTCAACGGCTCCTTCGGCTCCGGCAAGTCGCACTTCATGGCGGTGCTGTACGCCATCTTGAAGGGCGACCCGGACGCCCGCGGCAAGAAGGGCCTGGCCGACGTCGTGGCCAAACACGACAAGTGGCTTAACGGCCGTACGTTCCTGCTCGTCCCTTACCACCTCCCCGACTCGCAGTCCCTGGACGCGGCCATCCTCGGCGGCTACGTGGCCCACGTCGCCAAGGAGTATCCGGGTGCCCCGCTCCCGGCCGTCTACCGTGACGACAGCCTGATCGCGGACGCCGCGCAACTCCGCCGGCAGGTCGGCGACGATAAGTTCATCGATCTCCTCCCGGCGACCGATCCGGAGGCGCAGGAGTGGGGGACCACCGGCTGGGACGCGGCCAGCCTGGACCAGGCCTTCGCCGAGCCGCAGGACGGACCGGAACGTCGGCGGCTGGTCGGTGACCTCCTGGTCGGCCCATTCCAGCGCTATGCCGGTACCGTCCGCGCCGACCGGGCCTCCTACATCGACTTCGATGAGGGGTTGTCGGTCATCAGCCAGCACGCCAGGAATGTGCTGGGCTGCGACGCCATCGTTCTCCTCCTCGACGAGCTGGTGCTGTGGCTGGCGGGTTTCGTCGCCGACTCCAACAAGATCCACGAGCAGGTGCAGAAGGTCTCCAAGCTCACCGAGTCGGCCGCCGGCCCTCGGCCCGCACCGATTATCAGCTTTGTCCCGCGCCAGCGGGACCTGCGCAACCTGGTCAGCAAGGCAGCTGCGGGCAACGAGGTCACCAGCCTGTTCGACATGCTGAAGTACTGGGACGGCCGGTTCGAGTCCATCTCCCTCGACGATGCCAACCTCCCGGCCATCGTCCACGAGCGCCTGCTCAAGCCCAAGAACCAGACGGCGAAGGCCGAACTGGACGCCGCGTTCGAGACCGCGGCGAGGATGCCGGCCCAGGCCTGGGAGATCCTCCTCGACACCCACGGCGAGCGGGGGAGCCGCGAGGCCTTCCGCCTCACCTACCCGTTCAGCCCCGCGTTCACCCACGCCATGGTCGACATCTCCGGGGCGCTGCAGCGCCAGCGCACCGCGCTCAAGCTCATGCAGCAGCTCCTCGTGGACTACCGCGACGAGCTTCCGGTCGGCCAGCTCATGCCGCTCGGCGCGATCTTTGACGTCCTGGCTCAGGGGGCCGATCGTCCGTTCACCGACAAGCTCCGCGACGAGTTCGAGACCGCCAAGAGGTTCTACACCCTCCGCGTGCGTCCGGCCCTGCTGCAGAAGAACAGCCTCACCGAGGAACAGGTCGGCCAGCTCGGGCCCCGCCATCCGTTCCGGGCCGACGACCTGATCGTCAAGACGCTGCTGCTCGCCGCCCTGGTGCCGAACGTCCCCGCGCTGAACGGCCTCACCGCCACCCGCCTGGCCGCGCTGAATCACGGCTCGATCGTCTCGATGGTCCGTAACCAGGAGCGCGCCCAGGTCGCCAGGACGCTGAAGCACCTGCAGACCCAGTTCGGCGAGGTCCGGCTGTCGGGCAGTGAGGACGACCCTCGCGTCGACCTGGCCCTCATCGGGGTCGACACCGACGGGATCATCCGGGACAACCGGCACGCCGACGACGGCGCGGCACGCCGCAGGCTTATCAGGGACCTGCTCTGGGCTGAGCTGAGCCTCAAGGACGAGGGCGCGTTCGACACCCGTACCACGGTGACCTGGCGGGGCACCGCCCGCACCGTCGAGGTGCTGATGGGCAACGTCAGCGACGCGGACCGGATGCCCACGATGCAGTTCCAGGCCGACCCCGGCACGATCCGCATGATCATGGACTACCCGTTCGACGAGGGCGACCATTTCCCCGCCGACGACGTGCGCCGCGTCCACGACCTCAAGGGCCAGCTCGGCGAGCAGGACACCATCGTCTGGCTGCCGCACTTCCTCTCCGAGGACCGCAAGGCCGACCTGTCGACCCTCATCGTCATCAACTACCTGCTGGAACGCGACCGCCTCACCAAGGTCACCCCCAACCTGACGGCGGAGGACCGGCACCACGCCAAAACCCAGCTCGAGAACAGGCGCGGCGCGCTGACCGCCACGCTCCGCGAGGCGCTGCGCCGCGCCTACGGCGTCATCAGCGCCACCGACGACGACCTCGGCCCGCGCGCCTCCGAGCAGGTGCTGGCCCTGGCCCGTGACCTCGACCCGCGGATCCAGGGCGGCCAAGGCATGCGGACGGCATTCGAGGGTTGCTGTACCCAGCTGCTTTCCCACCGCTTCCCTGCACATCCAGATTTTGATCCGAACGGACGTGGTGTACCGCTCCGGCTCAGCGAACTCGACACCGTGGTGGGCGCGGTCGAGCAGGCCGCTCAGGACAAGGTCGGACGCTACGAGGTGCCGCGCGCTGACATCCTGACTGTGAAGAAGATCGCCAACCCGCTGGGCATTGGGATCATGCATGAGGCGGCGTTCGTCCTCAGCCGGGACTGGCCCGACCTGCTCACCAGGAAGGCAGGTGCGGTGGCCGAGGTCACCGTGGCCCAGCTGCGCGGCTGGATCGGCGAAAGGCAGCCTGGTCTTCCCGAGCAGGTGCAGAGCCTGCTCATCGCCTGCTACGCGATTCAGGCCGACAAGGCCTGGGTGCGGGCAGGGCGTCCGGCCGAGCCGCCCGCCCTGGACAAGATGCCCGACGACCTCGTGCTCAGAAGCCAGGAGTTGCCGACCCAGGAGGAGTTCGACCTAGCATCCGCCCGGGCGGCGGGGATCTTCCGGATCCAGCGGCAGCCAGTGCTCACCGCACGGTCAGTGCACGTGCTGGCCGACGCCATCCGCCGCAACGCCCGGGACCGGCAGGAGGCGGTCAAGGAGCTCGCCGCTGAGCTGGACCGGCACACGGCCACCCTCGGCCTGGACGAGGGCACCGACCGGCAGGTGACCTCGCGGGTGCTCACCGGCCTGCTGCCGCGCCTGGCCGCGACCACCGACGACACCCAGACCGTCCGCGTGCTGGCTGGCGCGGACCTGCTCCGGGACAACGCTTTTTACCACAAGCACATGGATAACGCCGCACCCCTGACGCCCGCGCTGCGCCAGGTGAACTGGCAGGTTCTCGACGAGCTCGCGGCCCGCGACGGCGACGCCGAGGCGGCCGTGATCGTTTCGTCGCTACGCCAAGCCGCGCGCCGCGACGAGCAGGAGATCTCCCTCGCCGTACCGCTCCGCAAGGCCAGCGACGACGCGATCGCTTTGTTCCTGAGCCGGTCGAAGAAACCCACGCCGCCCGAGCGCATAGAGCCTGGCCCTGAGAAGATAGAACCCGGCCCTGAGAAGGCTGTAGAGCCTGCCCTTTCATCTGAGCGGGTCCGGGCCCGGGACGTACCTTCGTTTGTCGAACGGATCTGCGAGGCAGCCGACGAGAATCCGGAGGCGGATTTCGAGATCGCCTGGCGGATCGTGGAACGCTGATGGAGCTCGTCGCCAACCGGTCAGTAGTCGAGCTGGAGCTGCGTCGCGCCCTCGCCAGTCGGCGCAGCAACCCTAAGAACTCGGTGCTCCTGCTCCGGGCCGCTCCCGAGTGGCACGGCGAGCTGGAGTTCAGCGTCGAGAACCAGGGTCACCAGATCCCGGTTACGGTGGCCAAGTGCGCCACTGTGCTCGCCGTCCTCGATGCGCTCGCCGCCGACCGGCCGGACGGCCAGTACCTGGTTGTCCTCACGCCCTGCGACACCCGCGAGGTCGGGGACTCCATACTCGCGCGGGCCATGCAGCCGGAGATAAAGCCCGTGGACCGCTGGGACCTGGTGAAGGACACGTTCGGCGCGCTCCAGCTCGACCCGGCCCTCGCCCGGAAAGACAACGTATGGATCGCCGAGGCGCTGCTCGACGCCCAGCCCGCGGGCGGCTGGCGCCGCTTGCCGGGCACCGTGCTCAGCCGGGCGACTGCCCTGAACCGCCTGGCCGCCACCCGCCTGGGCCTGCAGGACGCTGACGACTCCCCGGTAGACGCCGCCGCCTTGCTCCAGTGGACCACCGACCGCGCCGCCGTCGAGACCTTCCTCCGTCTCCGCGAGGACGAGCAGAGCGGCCTGATCTCATGGCTCGCGGAGACCACGGGCGGCGTCGCGGTGGTAGCCTTCGCGATGGCCCGCGTCGGCAAGCTCACCGACGCGGTCCCCTTCGGCCTGGCTGCTGCGGCTCTGTACGGCCCGCCGGTGCACGCCCAGGCCACGCGCATCGAACCGGTCGGCGACCCGGATGAGGCGGTCATCGCCCGTGTCCGCGCCGAGGAACGCTACCTGGGCGGCAACGCTCCCGACCCCGATGCGCTGCGCGCGTTCGGCGAGGCCGCCGAGTCCTTGGTCACCCGTTGGGCGGACAATGGGCACGCCGACCGTGCGGTCAGGCTTTGCGAACAGGCCGAGACGATCCTTACTGAACTGGCCGGCACGCAGGACGGCAAGCAGGCCCTGGCCAGCCGCTCCCGCGTCCTTGCCGCCGGACTGGACGCGCGGTTCACGGTCCTGGCCGACGCGCTCGGCGCCGCGCTCCCGGCGCTTCAGCCGGCGGCGCTCACCGCCGCCGAGCAGGCCCTGGCCGCGGTCCGCGCGCACAGCCGCAAGCGGGACCGGGACGGCGAGATCGGCGCCGCCGCCGACGCCGTGCGGCTGATCCGGTGGCTGGCCACGTCCGAGCCGCCGCCGGCGACGCTGGCCGAGGCAGCGACCCGGATGCTTCGCTCCTGGGCCTGGGCCGACCGTGCCCTGGCCTCGATCGCCCGTGCCGACACCGGGCGGGTACCGCGGCTCCCCCAGGTCTACGCCGCCCTGTGGGACCAGGCCCGGGCGCGCCGGGCCCAGTTGGACGCGGGCTTCGCCGGCCGGTTCGCCGCCTGGACGGAGGCGTCCTCGGAGTCCGATGGTCTGCTGCTCGTGGAGTACCTGCTCGACCGGATCGCGCGCCCGGTAGCTGAGCAGCGGCTTCCGGTCATCGTCGTACTCGACGGGATGACCGCCGCCGCGGGCAGCGCGCTCGCCGAGGAACTTACCGACCGCGGCGGCTGGCTTGAGGTCGGCCGCCGCGAGGACGGCCGCGAACCCGTGCTCGCCACCGTCCCTTCGGTCACCGCCGTCTCCAGGACCAGCCTCCTGGCCGGCGCGCTCAGGACCGGCGGGCAGGCCGAAGAGAGCGCCGGGTTCGCCGCGTTCTGGGGCAGGCGCAAGTCCGTGCTCTTCCACAAGGGTGACCTCGCCCCGGAGCCTGGCCGTCCCCTCGCCGGGCAGGTCCGCGACGAGATCGCCAGGACCAAGGTTGCGGTCGGAATCGTCCTCAACACGATCGACGACGCACTGGACAAGGGCAAGCCTGGCCCGGCCCACTGGACGATCAACGAGGTCACGTACCTGCATCAGGTCCTGGACGAAGCTCGCCGCGCCGGTCGCCCTGTCATCCTCACCGCCGACCACGGCCACGTCCTGGAACGGGGCCAGGGACCGGCCGGCGGGCCAGGTCGGCCGCATCCGGCGAACTCGGCTCAGTCCGACGCGGCCCGCTACCGGTTCGGCCGGCCAGGACCCGGGGAGATCGCCGTGCGCGGCCCGCGCGTCCTCATTCCCGGCCGGGCGGTCGGGGAGGGAGGCGGTGCGGTCGTCGCCGCGGTCGACGAGGCCATCCACTACACCCCGAGGCACGCCGGCTATCACGGCGGCGCGTCCCCGGCCGAGGTCGTCGTCCCGGTGATCACCCTGCTCCCGCCCGCCACTCCTGTCCCGGTCGGCTGGTCCGAATACGATCCCGTCGGCCATGCCCCCGCCTGGTGGGACGCCCCGGCATCGCTTCCCCCGCAGCCGGCATCCGATCCGGCTCCCGACCCGGCCCGGGCGGCGCGCCCGCGTCGCAAGCCCACCGCGGCCGCCGTTCCCGAGGGGAGCACCCTGTTCGAAATTGCTGACGTGGCCCGGTCCGCGACCGCGCCGCCCGGTACCCTCGGCGGCCGCGTCGTCGCGTCGTCCCGGATGGCGAGCCAGCGCCAGGCGGTCCCGCGGGCCCCCGCCGAGGCCGAGGTTGCCGCGTTGATCGACGCGCTCACCCAGGCCGGCGGACGGCTGACGATCACCGAGGCGGCCGCCGCCACCGGCCAGCCCGCGGTCCGCATGTCCCGTTACCTTGCGCAGGTCGCACGCCTGCTCAACGTGGACAGCTACGCTGTCCTGGACCACTCCGAGGCGGACCGGCTGGTAACGCTCAACGAGCCGCTGCTCCGCCAGCAGTTCCTGGGAGAGTAGCCGCCATGCCGGACGCGATCAGCCCGGCTCGCCGGGCCGAGGTCATCGACGCACTGCGCCGTGGCACTGTACCGGGCGCGGGCCTGGACCTGTTCGCGGTCGGCATGGAACGGTTCGAGCGCGCCATCGACGAAGAACTCGACGGGGTCACGGCCGGCCGGGCCGCGTTCAAGGCAGTGCGTGGCGAGTACGGCGCGGGCAAAACGTTCTTCGCCCGCTGGCTCGCCGAACAGGCCAAGCGGCGCGGCATGGCCGCTGCCGAGGTGCAGATCTCCGAGACCGAGACCCCGCTGCACAAGCTGGAGACCGTCTATCGCCGTCTGGTCGAGCAGCTGTCGACAGCCGCCTACCCGCCGAGCGCGCTCCGCGAGATCATCGATGCCTGGTTCTACACCCTGGAAGAGGACGTGCTCGCCGAGGGCGTGATCGCCCAGGACGACGTGCATGCCCTGGCCAAGGCCGTTGACGATCTGCTCGAACGCCGGCTGGCGGCCGTCGCGAGGACCACGCCGGCGTTCGCCGCGGCGCTGCGCGCCTACTGGAAGGCGACCGGCGACGGCGACCGCGCGACCGCGCAGGCGCTGCTGGCCTGGATTGGTGGCCAGCCCAACGTGGCCGCCGCGGCCCGGCGCGCCGCCGGGGTCAAGGGCGACCTCGACCACTTCGCCGCGCTCGGCTTCCTCCAAGGGCTGCTCACGATCCTGCGTGACTGCGGCCATCCGGGTCTGCTGCTCGTTCTCGATGAGATCGAGACGCTCCAGCGGGTCCGCTCGGACGTACGGGACAAGGGCCTCAACGCGCTGCGTCAGCTGGCCGACGACGTGGACTCCGGCCGGTTCCCCGGGCTGTACCTGCTGATCACCGGGACGCCTGCGTTCTACGACGGGCCGCAAGGCGTCTCCCGGCTGACCCCGCTGACCCAACGCCTGGCCACCGACTTCGGCACCGATCCGAGGTTCGACTCGCCGCGCGCCGTGCAGCTCCGGCTCACCGGCTTCGACCTGCCCAAGCTCGCCCGGCTGGGCAGCTCGATCCGGGATATCTACGCCACCGGCCTGGACGGGGCAGCGCGCGCCCGGATCGGCACCCTCGTCGACGATGCCTACATCACGGATCTGGCTGCCACGGTCGCCGGCGAACTGGGCGGCCAGGTCGGCGTCGCCCCGCGGGTCTTCCTGCGCAAGCTGGTCGCCGACGTCCTGAACCGGGTCGCCGAGTTCGCCGATTTCGACCCGCGCCTGCATTACAAGCTCACCCTCTCGCCCGCCGAGCTCACGGCTACCGAGCGCAACGCGGCCGCGTTCCATCCCGCCACCGCCGACGACGTGGACCTCGACCTGTGAGCGACGCGTCAGCTCCGGATGCCGGGACGCTTGGCGGCCTGCACCCGACGCTGGCCTACCACCTAGTGAACACGCTCGGCTGGACCGCGCTGCGCCCGCTCCAGCGCGACGCGCTCGGACCCGTCCTGCGGGGTGACGACGCCCTGCTGCTCGCGCCCACTGCGGGCGGCAAGACCGAGGCGGCCGCCTTCCCTGTGCTGACCCGGATGGCCGCCGAAGGCTGGACCGGCCTGTCGGTGATCTACCTGTGCCCGCTGAAGGCCCTGCTCAACAACCTGTTGCCGCGCCTGGAGGTCTACGGTGCCTGGACGGGCCGCCGGGTCGCGCTCTGGCATGGCGACACTCCGGCGTCCCGGCGCAAGTCCATGCTCGCCGACCCGCCCGACCTGCTGCTCACCACGCCGGAGTCGCTCGAGTCCATGCTCGTCAGCACCAGCGTGGACCACCGGCGGCTGTTCGCTGATCTGCGGGCCGTGATCGTGGACGAAGCGCACGCCTTCGGTGCCGGGGACCGGGGCTGGCACCTGATCGCCGTCCTCGAACGGCTATCGCGCATCGCGGGCCGCCCGCTCCAGCGGATCGGGCTGTCTGCGACCGTGGGCAACCCCGCCGAGCTGCTGACCTGGCTGCAAGGGTCGGCGGCCGCGCATCGCGCCGGAGTCGTGGTCGCACCGGAGCTGGAAGCCAAGGGGGCGGCACGCAGCCCGGGCCGTTCGGGAGAATTCAAGACCGTCACCGACGTCCCGGCCGCGCACGACGCGGAACTCCAGCTGGACTACGTCGGGAGCGTGGCGAACGCGGCCAAGGTCATCGCGGCGCTGTACCGGGGGAAGAAGCGCCTGGTTTTCTGCGACTCCAAGCGGCTCGTCGAGCAGCTCGGCGCGCAACTGCGCGAACTCGGCGTCGCCACCTACCTGATCCACGCGTCGCTGTCGCTGGAGGAGCGGCGGCGGGCGGAGCTGGCGTTCGCCGAGGGTCGGGATTGCGTGATCGTGTCCACGTCCGCGCTCGAGCTCGGGCTCGACGTCGGTGACCTGGACCGGGTGATCCAGGTCAACGCGCCGCTCACGGTCGCCGCGTTCCTGCAGCGCCTCGGGCGCAGCGGGCGGCGGGCGGAGACGCGGCGCAACTGCCTGTTCCTCGCGCTTCGCGAGGCCGACCTGCTGCTCGCGGCCGGGCTGCTGCTCGCCTGGTCGCGCGGGTTCGTCGAGCCGGTCGCCGCGCCGCCTTCGCCGCGGCATATCACCGCGCAGCAGCTCCTCGCGCTCTGCCTGCAGGAAGGGCGGGTGGGGGAGCGGACCTGGTCGGAATGGCTGCCTCTGCCCGCACTGGCCGCCGACGCGCCGCAGATCACCGCGTACCTGCTGGAGCAGGGCTACCTGAATGCAGATAGCGGAATGCTGTTCGTCGGGCCGGAGGCCGAGCGGCGGTTTGGGCGCCGGCACTTCATGAATCTCATGGCGGTGTTCACCGCGCCGCCGGAGTTCACCGCGCTGCACGGCCGCGACGAGATCGGGCGGATAGACCCTGCGCTGCTCGCCGACCGGGTGGAGGGCCCCCGGCTGTTGCTGCTCGGCGGGCGGTCCTGGCGAGTGACCTGGACGGACTGGAAGCGGCGGCGCTGCTTCATCGAGCCGGCCGAGGGCGGCGGACGGGCCCGGTGGCTGTCAGGCGGGATCGGCGGGCTGTCGTTCGAGATCGCCCGGTCGATGCGGGACGTACTGCTCGGTGCGGAAGTGCCTGTGTCTCTGACGCGCCGGGCCTCAGGATTGCTGGCCGGGTTGCGCAGTGATGGCATCGGGCGCGTCCATGCCGGCGGCCTCGTGATCAGCAGGGGCGAGGATGACCTGCGCTGGTGGACGTGGGCGGGATACCGGGTGAACGCGACGCTGAAGGCGACGCTCAGCGGAGTCGCCGACGAGGCACAGAGGGTCGATGACCTGAGCATCCGCCTGCGGACTGATCTCCGGCCGTCGAGCTGGCGCGGCGTGGTCGATGCGGTCCAGGATCGGCTGTGCCTGCCGGAAGTCGACGAAAAGGCCCTTGCCGGGCTGAAGTTCTCCGAGACACTGCCACGGAACCTGGCGGTAGCGACCCTGGCGGCGAGGCTAGCGGACCTAAATCACGCCCGGGCCGTGCTCATGGAGTCGGCACGGTTCGAGCGGTAGTCAACATCCTGCACCCCAGCGCCGCCGCGCCCCCAGGTCACCCGCGCGGTCCGAAGCTGTGCGGATCCGAGTCACCCGTGAAATGACCGTGGCGCCTCAGGTTCGATGGCCGAAACCCGCAAATGGCTCCGAATCCCGGGCAATCGCTTAAGGTTCGCTGGCGCGCTGGACAGCAACACACTTTGCCTGCCGCCGTCATCTCATCAAATCACTCGCGCTTACATGTGCCTGTTATGCCCGTTTAATACGGTTCTCGTTTCTGATCTTGATCGCCGGTTTTGTCACCCTGGAACCGTGATCTTCGGCCCCACACCCATGCATCATGCGATGAGCATGGGCAACCCTGCCACTTCGGCCGAGGCGGGATTAGCCGGTGGCGGTCGTCGCGACGCTGAGCAAGGGCTACGACCTTGACTACATCTGGAAGCAGGTCGACCACGGCCCGGCTAAGGACGCGGCCAGCTACTACATCCAGGCCAGCGAGAGCGGAGGCGAGCCGCCCGGCCGCTGGTGGGGTCCCGGCGCCAGGGCCCTCGGCCTTGAGCCCGGCCACAGGGTCGAGCGTGAACCCTACGAGCTGCTGTTCGGCAAACGAAAGGCCCCCGACGGTACCCCGCTCGGCAAGCCACCAGACGGCGGCCGCAAAGCCGCCGGCCTGTACGCCCGGCTGCTGGCCGCCGAGCCGCACGCCACCGCCGGACGCAAGCACGAGCTCCGCATCCAAGCCACCAGTCAGACCCGGCAAAGCCCTCTCTTCTTTGACCTGACGATTTCGCTGTCCAAGTCCATCTCGATCTTTCACGCCTCCCTGGGCGAGAACGCCCGGCTGGCCCGTCAGGCCGGCGACCAGGCAGGAGATGAGTACTGGTCCGCCCTGGCCGGCGAGGTCGACGACATGATCTGGCAGGCCGTGCACACCGGGTTCGGCTACTTCCAGCGGGAGGCGGGCTATACCCGCACTGGTTCGCACGGCAGGCGGGTGCACGGCCGGGAGACCGGCCAGTGGCACGAGGCCGACCTGGCCGTGGCGCACTGGCTGCAGCACACCTCCCGGGACGGCGACATGCAGCTGCACGTCCACTCCCAGATCGCCCACACCGCCCGGACCAGCACCGACGGGAAATGGCGCGCCCCGGACTCCCTGGGCTACAACGAGCACGTCGGCGCGGTCGCCGCGATCGTCTCCCAGCACCTGGAGGAGGCGCTGACGCGCCGGTTCGGCCTGGAATGGGTCGCCCGCGACGATGGCCACGGCTTTGAGATCAAGGGCATCAGCGGCCAGATGATGCGCCTGTTCTCCTCCCGCCGCGAGTCCATCACCGCCGACGTGCGCGCCCGCGCCACGCAATTTGAGCAGCGTTACGGCCGCGCGCCATCCCAGCGCGAGCTCGCGCACCTCGCGCAGGCGTCCAACTTCAAGACCCGAAACGCCAAGCACGGCACGCTAGATGCCGCGCAGCTGCACGCGGGCTGGGCGGACAAGCTCGCGCGCACGCTCGGCGTGCGCCTGGCCTCAGTCGCGCCGTCGGTGTGGCACGGCGCAACCGGCCGCGCCGCCGCGCACGCGCACGGCGCGAAAGGCACGGTCCTCACCGAACTCGAGCTGTCCCGCGCGGCGCAGAAAGCGGTCGCGCTGGCGCAGCAGGAGAAAAGCACGTGGACCCGCGCCGATGTGGTCAAGTATCTCGGCCGGGTCCTGCCCCGATCCGGGATGGACCCGGCCGCGGCCGCCGCGCTGCTGGAGGACCTGGCCGACCGCGCGCTGCGGTCAGAGTTCGAACCGGTGATCTGCCTGGAAGCACCTGAGCCAGCCGAAGTCCCGCGCAGCTTGCTGCGTGCCGACGGGCGCAGCGTCTACCAGCGGCACGGCGGCACCCGGTACGCCACCCGCGCGCAGCTGGCCATGGAAGAACGCATGCTCATGCAAGCACGCGCGAGCGGCGCGCCGCGCCTGACCCGCGCGCAAGCCGCGCGTGCCCTCGGCGCCGACCCGGCCCAGCTCGATGACGCGATGGCTGGCCGCGCAACAGACACGCAAGCGCCGCCCACGCAAACCGGGCTGCGCGAAGACCAGGCCGCCGCCACGCTGTCGGTCCTGACCGACGGCAAGCGCGTCTCCGTCATCAACGCGCCGGCCGGGTCTGGCAAGACCTGGGTGCTGGCCGAAACCGGCAAGGCGTGGGCCGCCACCGGGCTCGGCCCGGTGGTGGGGATCACTGCGGCGCAGTCGGCTCGCAACACCCTGGCAGGCGGAGTCCCGGTGTCCTACAACAGTGCTCAGTTCCTGGGCCACCTCCCGGGCCGGCGCGGCGCTCGCGGCCCGGTCGAGACCGGCCAGCGGCCGCTGCTGCTGGTCGATGAGGCATCCACCATGCCCGGCCCGGACCTCGCCGACCTGATCGCCTACGCCCGGGCCCGCCACGGGAAGCTGATCCTGGCCGGGGACACCAGCCAGCTGCAAGCAGTCGAGAACGGCGGCGGCATGTCCCTGCTCGCCGACGCCCTCGGCTACGCCCGCCTTGCCGAACCAACCCGGTTCCGCGCCGCCTGGGAACAGCAAGCCAGCCTGCGGCTCCGCGGCGGCGACACCACCGTGCTGGCCGACTACGACCAGTACGGCCGCATCCACGGCGGCGACCCCGAGCAGATGATCGACGCCGCCGCGGCCGCCTACGTCGCCCTCACCACCGACGGCACCGACACTCTGCTCATGGCCGCCGAGCACACGCTGCGCCGCGAGCTGTCCCGCCGCATCCGCGGCGACCTCATCGCCCTGGGCATCGTCAAGTCAGGACCGACGGTCCGCATCGCCGACGGCGCCCAGGCTAGCCCCGGCGACCTGATCACCTGCACAGGCAACGACCACACCCTCGAAGCAGGAGAACCTGGGCGGATGCTGGCCAACGGGGACCTGCTGCGCATCGAGGCCGTCACCGGCGCGGGCCTGGTCGTGCGCCGTGCCCTGGACGCCGACCCGACCACCGGGCGCCGCCGGTGGACCGACCGCACTTTCCTGTACCAACATTTCAGCGACGCCGAACTGGGCTATGCGGTCACCGATCATGTCGCCCAAGGCCGCACCGTGCACACCGGCCTCGCGGTGCTCACCGGGACCAAGGACCGCCAGCACGCGTACGTCGCGCTGACCCGCGGCACCGACACCAACCTCGCCTACGTGTTCACCATCTCTCCCAAGCGCTCCGACCCGGTCCCCCGGCCTCCGGCCCGCTCCCGAACTGGCCCGCTACGACCAGATTCATCCCGAACGGACCGGCGAACCAGCCCCCGGCACCCCGCCCGCTCGCCCCGGCGAGGCGCTTGGGGCGCTGGCCGCCGTCCTGGACCGCGACGGCCAGCAGCGCTCAGCCACCCAGGCCCGCCAGCAGGCCCTCGCCGACGCCGACCACCTAGCCCTGCTGCACGCGATCTGGGCCGCCGAAACCACCCCGGCCCGCCAGCAGCGATACCGCGACCTGCTCATCGCCGCCCTTCCCCCGGAGCACCGCGACGCACCAGGCCACCAGGCCCGATGGCTGTTCCGGACCCTCCGCGCCGCCGAACTGGCCGGCCTGGACCCCGCCCAGGTCCTCACCGACGCGATCGGCGAACGGGACCTGGCCGGGTCCCGCGACCCGGCCGCCGTCCTGGACGCCCGGATCCGCTCGCGGCTCGGCACCCCGGTCCCGCTCCCGGCCGGGCCGTGGTCCGCGCAAGTCCCCGCCATCGCCGACCCCGAACGCCGCGCATACGTCACCGAGATCGCCGCCCTGATGGACGCCCGCAAGGACCGGATCGGCGAGCACGCCGCCGAGCACGCCCCGCCCTGGGCAGTGGCTGCCCTCGGCCCGGTGCCCGATCATCCGCTGAACCGGCTGGACTGGCAGAAACGGGCCGCCTCCATCGGCGCCTGGCGGGAACTGTCCGGCTACCAGCACCCCAGCGAGCCCATCGGCCTCGAACCGGCCGCGGCCGGCCCCGACCTGCGGGCTGCCTGGCGCGAGGCCTTCGCCGCTCTCAGCCCGATCGACGGGCCCGACGCCCGCGGCATGCCCGACGGGATACTGCTGCACCTGCGCGACGCCTACCCCACCGAAACCGCCTGGGCACCGCCATACGTCGGCGGCGAGCTCCGCCAGGTCCGCGCCGCCGCCTGGCAAGCCCGCCTGGGCGGCTTGCGCGCCGACGCCGAGGCCACCGCCGCCGCAAATCGCGGCCAGCACGACCGCGCTACCCAGCAGCGGGATCTCGCCGCCAGCTACCAGGCCCTGCACCAGGCTTACCAGCACCGGGAGACCGTGTTTGCCGCCATCATGGCCGACCGGGCTGACTGGGACGTCGCCACCCGCGCCCAACGGCACCTGGCTGTCGCCGCCGACGCCGAACTCCGCCGCCGCCACCCCGGCCAGCACTATCCACCACTGCGCTCGGCCGAACCCCCACCCGCCAGCGCCGCCCAGCGCGCTGAGCTCACCCTGACCACGGACCAGCCACCCGGCGAGATCGGCCAGTGGATCAAGGACCTCGCCGTCGCCCACCGCACGTTCGCCGGCACGCTCGCCGAACGCCAAAGCCTGACCGTCCCGTCCGAAGATCCCGACTACGGCGACCTCGGCCAGGCGTTCCCGCCCTGGCTCGAACCGGCCAAAGACGCCATCTTGCAGCCGCCCAAACCCGAGATCACCCCGTCCCCGCAGGTCCTGCAGCGGGCTGCGGACCGCGACGCCGACCCGGAGGCCGCAGATTGACAGTGGCCCGGTCCATCCTGGGATCAGGAGGTGACTGCGATGACCGCCCTGGCTATCACGGGGATGGGGCTGACCGGCGTGCTGCGACTGACCCGGGTCCGCGACAACCTGGCCCATGTACTGGAGCACTGTGAGGCCGATGAGCCTTCGGGCACCTGGACCGGCCTGGCCGGACCTGGCTACGGGCTGGCTCTGGGCGCCGACGTGGACAACGCGGTGCTGCGGCAGCTGGCCGACGGGAACGAGATGGCCGACCTTATATGGGAAGCCCCCGACGAGCTCGTCGGCGAGCACACCCAGATATTCCAGGCCGCGATGTGCTCTCATAGTGCCGGCGACTCCGAGCGCGCCGAGCAGCTCTGGGAGGCCCTCCGGGCCATCTGGTCCCACGCCTGGTCGGCGAACTACGCAGTACTGGAGCTCATGCAGGGCACGGGCCTGACCCGGTTCTCGCCGGTCAAACCGCAGCGCTGGGTCGTCGCCTCCTTCGAGCACCACACCAGCCCCCATGGCCTCCCACGTCCCCACGTGCACAACATCGTGATCGGCGGTCTGACAACTGGGGTGTAATTCCCCGCGGCACTGTCGAGTCTGACGACGGTCAGCTGAATCTGCCCGGAGCGGCCATGTCGAGCTGTCCGGCGGCGGACAGCGCGACTACTTCACGTGACTGCTGTCCATGCTGGGGCGCGCAAGTAGCCGCCGATATGCACTGTTTCTCATTGCTTGTATCGGTCCGTCCGGGCGCGCAGATCAGGCTCATCTGTGCTAGTGAGGACTGGGCATGGGCGCGGAATTCTCGTCGGTCAACTGGCCGCGTACAGTGTCCGCGGGCGCGCCTCGAAGGGGACTGGGATCAGGGACCCGGCAAAGTCGTTCATGCGGTCTGAAGTAGCTTGAGCGTGCGCTGCGGGTCGCGGGCGTGGTGACGGTTGGCGGCGGCGATGTTGGCGTGGCCGTCGATGCAGAGCAGGCTGATGGCGAGGTTACCCGCAACCTGGCTATCGCCATCTTGCGGCTGACCGGGGAAACCAGCATCGCCGCTGCCCTGCGTCACCACGCCCGCCAACCCAGCAGACCACTGCCAACGATCACGCAGCGGTAACGACCTTGCCGGGGCCCTGGGTCAATAGCACGCTGCCTCTTGGAAGCAAAGCCCGGGTGCCGTTCCGTTCTGAGCCCCTTGAAGGCGGCATGTAGCGGGTGTCCTTCACGAAATTCAAACTAACGGCCAAATGGGCGATCTTTCGTATAGGCGATTAGCTCTGTCCGGAACTACCCTGAGGTATGGGTATTGCTTTCGGTTCAGGTTTTCCACCCGCCGCTGAAGTGACAAACGAGTGCATAGCGTGCCAGACGCGATTCACGGTACGCATCTTGCCTTCGGTGCACAGTGTGGAACTTGAGGTAATCGGAAGCTTCTGTGAACGATGCGCTAAGCCAGGCGGCGCGACTCTGGAACCTTCACCCGCCCCGGTCGACCTGACTCACAGGCTGGGCAATGCGGCTCCTGGACCGGGCGTTACGCTCCCCCGGACCGACGGCATGCTCTTGGGCGTGGAGCTCCTGTGGACGGAATCCACCTCCACGCGGTATGCGCACCTTACTGAATCGTATTTTGAGGCGGCGATTCCGGTAGTTTCCGGACTCGCCAGCACGGACCATGCCGAATCCTCTAAATCAGGTAAACCAGGTACTCCTGGGCGGACCTCGGCGAGGCCGGACAGGGACACAGGCCGGGATGATGCGGCCGGGCCGGCCGCGACCCCGGTCGCCACGGTGCACGACGCCGGGGCCAGCGACCACAGAGATTTGCCGAACAGTCGCGGCCACGCCGACGACCCGACGAACAGCCATAGCCGCGCAGGCGACTCGGAAACCGGCCACAGCCGCGGCAGCGACTCTACAGGCTCCTCTGGAGAATCCAAGGAACAAGAAGAACGGTACGCGCGTGTCGGGGAAAGCCCCGAGAGGGCCGTCGACCTGGCTGAAGAGGGCCTTAAGGGCGATCTGGCGGAGAAACTAGCCAACCTTCTTGGCGAACGAGCATTTGAAATCATCAATGACGTATGGAAGCCCGAATACTGTATGGCGCTCGCGGCGCTGGCCGACAAGCTCGATGAGCTGTACTCACTCATTAGGGCCGGCATTGCCGGCGGTGTCCGTATCGTCCTGCGATGGGCCGGAGCATCAGATTTCACCGCGGCGCTGATCGGCGAGCTAGTGGCTAGCTCGATATCAGCGCACTTCCTTTATCCTCTTAAGGGCTTCGCCCAACTGCTACGGGTAACCGGAACCGCATGTTGCGCAGCGTGCGGTTGCGCCGGGTCATGCGCCTGCGCCAGGAGCTTGACCAAGGATTTGTTCATCAAATACCTCAATTGGCTGTTCGACGTGCAACTGGATCGTGTGCCCTTGTCAGACTCAATCGACAAGATTGTCGCCCCTGGCATGTACCTTACATATGAGTACATGAGGAATACCCGCCCGGACGACGACACAGGCGCTAGGCGCCGGCGCGAGGCAGATGAATGGGAATTCTGGGCCGGCTGGCAACCGAAGTCGGAGAGATGGTTCCACGACTTCACCCATACCACCGAATCACCTGCAGCGGAGGCTTCAGATGTGCCCGGCGCTAATGAGCCCCCATGGGCAACGCCCTCTGCCACCGACGACCGGCAATATCCCCAGCGGGATAAAAAGGCGGAAGACCCAGAAACGCCTCCTGGCGGCAACCTATCTATTATTATTGAGCGCACCGAAGGCGAGCCATACTTGCCATCACAAGCTGCTATATTCGGGATCTAGGTGGCGGGTGCTCCGTGGTGAAGCTTCAGACGTTCAGCCAACTGAGTGCGCAACATGAGCTCGAACATCTAGTAATAACCAATGAAGGCTTGCTGTCCTTTGAGGACAATGGATGCGAAGAAGGATATTGGCTGACCGATATCGTTATTGACTGCGACCGGATGACGGTCAGCGGCCAGGTAGAAATTGAGGCCAAAGAGCGCTTTACCGTCAGGATACCACCTGACTATCCATACTCATATCCGCTGGCCGAGGTGCAGCATGACCGCTTCGCAGACCAGCCGCATGTCCAGTGGGGCCGCTATATCTGTCTTTACGCCTCCGCCAACGACTGGGATCCAAGGCGGGGTATGACGGGTTTCGTTCACCGGCTTGCGCTGTGGCTCAGGAGCGCAGCCTCCGGAAAACTGGAAGGCCCGGAGGCCCCATGGCATGCACCTGTCGCTTACGGCTCGGCCGACGAGTTTATTGTGGCGAATGTCGATATCCCAGACGAAGCCGAACTCTGCGACACCACATGGACCGGATGGGCAATTATCGCCTATCATGCCAGCTATCACCTCGAAATAGTCGGATGGCTTGACGACGCGTCCACCCCAACATCTGATCACGAGGCCTGGGGATCGTGGGCTGCCAGCATATTGGCAGATGTCTCCAACGAGCTGGCCGGGATGCCAGTCTTTATTGCCCCGATCATAACGCTGCCGTCATCGTTGGGATTCGAGTACCCCAATGTGCTGGGCGATCTTCTCGACAAAATAAAAGCGCACAATATAACTAATTTTAATCTCGTCCAAACACTGATCCAGGCTAACTCCTGCAACGAAATGGCGCCCCGGCCTCAGCAGGAAGCACCAATGACGTTTCCTTTGCTGATGCTTATCGGCACTCCCAGTTGGGATGAAGAAATCCAGACTCGCGCGGCTGCGCTCGCCGCCTGGAGCATCGAAGGATTTTCCGCAGATTTCGCCATAGCCGCTCTAGCTGAACTGTCTGAACCCGATGCACCTGACTCGCAAAGCAAAGCTGAAGCAATCGCGGTACTGAGAAAATGGCCGATTGAGTGGAGTCATGTTTTCGACCAGCGGCCAAAAGTTGCGGTCCGCCGAGACCAGGGCCAGGCCCAGTGGCTCAGGCACAAGCGCGTTCTCCTTCTTGGCTGCGGCGCGCTGGGCGCTCCCATCGCCGAGCACTGCCTCCGCGCTGGCATTCAGAGTATCGAGCTCGTCGACACGGGGGGTGTGCACCCAGGGATACTGGTCAGGCAGCCATACGAATACGACGACATCGGCTTGCCGAAGGTCACTGCACTTGCCGACCGTCTCCAGTGCATCCGCCCCGAGGTCGAAATCACGCCGAGAGATACGGACGCACTCGATGTCGTGCCTGAATCTGGGGCGATGCCCCCGAACTTCGATCTCGTCATCGATGCCACCGCGAACCACGCTGTCGCGGCAAAGATCGAGCGGAACCGATGGCGGAGCCAAGGAGTCTGGCCACCAGTACTCACCGTGGTGGTTGGGCACGAGGCTGAGCGTGGGATAGGAATGCTCTCACCTCCAGACGCAACGGGCGCCGCAGTGGACATCTTGCGGCAAGTTCTTCTCGAATGCGGGAAAGAAAGGCGTCTGAGAGATTTCGTTGATGATTTTCTGCAGGCCGATAACAAGCCTTTCGTGCCAGAACGCGGGTGCTCAGAGCCAACTTTTTCGGGTTCTTCGATAGATGTAACTGCGATCGCAGCAACCTTGCTCAATGGCGCACTCGCCCAGCTTTCCAGGTCACGCAACTCTGTATTTGGCTCTGCTACCTGCCGTAGCGCTCAGGTCGTTCGCAATCTCACCTACTCCGTACTGGCGGCTGGCGGGTATCAGATGTCCTGGGATCAGGACACAATTGCGCACGACAAGCTGACAGGATACGAGATACGAATCGCCAGTGAAGCCTGGGAGAGCATGCGCCGTGCGGCGAACGTCGCCGATCTCCCGCGGCAGGACGGCCCGAGGGCTGAGACCGGCGGCTCGCTTTATGGCCGGATCGACAGCGCTAGCATGGTGGTCTGGGTCACGCTGGCATCCGGACCCCCGGAAGGCAGCATCGCGTCCCCGGTAGGGATCGTGCTGAATACGCCCGCCGAGCAGCAGTACAGTGAGGAACTTGTTCACCAGAGCCGGGGGGCTATCAGCTTCATCGGAATGTGGCATTCCCATCCCGATTCTGCCGCTGAGCCGAGCCAACAAGACATGCTGACAATGCAGGAATTGACTAACTCCGCCCAGGAAAAATCGTCGACGCCACTGCTCCTGCTCATCCTCGGCCCTGGAACTGCCCCGTGGGATCGCTTTCTCGATGACGGCGCTCGCCCAGGACTTTATGTTCGGCTATTTTCTCCATTCTCCAGGTGATGGACCGTGAGTTGGTCCGCGATTGCCATCCGCCGAAATATTTAGCGTTCAGATTACGCCGGTCATCTATTCGGCGAGATACCAGGACAGTATCGGGCCGGACGGGTGCTTCCGCGGTGCTCCAGCAAACCAGAGAGTTAGGGGCGGTTCACCTGGGCGTTGCGCAGCCGCCACGCCATCTCGTAGACCTGCCCGGCGAATCGCAACGTCTCCAGTTCGGCGTGCACCGGCGACACCGAGTAGGCAGTCAGGTGGCGGGAAAACCCAGGATGAGCTGGGCGTCACTGATCATGAATCCCCTTCGGACATGATCCCGCGGAAGGCGCTCGGACAGGCTCCACCAGCACGCATAAACGACAGAAATAACTTTACTGCCCAAGGACGATCAGTCGCTCTACTAGCGAGCCAGACTGGGTGACCCGGCTAGTCGGCGTGCTCGGCGTGCACATCGCGGACCTGGATCCAGATCATCATCGAGCCCCCCGGCGGCCCGGCCGCGTGTCCGGAGACCTCATCAGCCCCTGCCCGAGGAAGAACACCAGCCGGGATCGACCGGCGGGCCGAACTCCCGGTAGACGGCCAATCCGAGCACATCACGGTAGAAGCCGACGGCTGCGGTCTAGGTCGCTGCGGCGCAGCAGGATCCGGCTGCTCAGAACGTCCACGCCACCATTTCAGCATCACGCTGAGCGACACGGAAGGCTGAGGAGAACGCGCGCAGTGCCGCCGATCGGTACTGGAATAGTCCCTTTAGGCCGGTCCGTTCGAGACGCGCAGAACGGTATCTTCTGTCGCGTTGCCTAACCTTCTGGCGAATGCGCGGCTGTAGAGTCCGCTGCATGCCCACCTTCGTCCTGCGCCTCATCGCTCCGCGCCCGAACTTCGCCCAGAATATGACCGACGCGGAGCGGGAGATCATGAATCGCCATGCTGCCCACTGGCGCCCGTATCTTGAACGTGGCAACATGGTCGTGTTCGGACCGATCCTCACTGACGACGACTCATACGGCCTCGCGGTTGTCGAGACCGATGATGAGCAGGCACTGCGCGACTTCGCCGCGCAGGACCCGGTCATGACAACCGGCACCGCGGCCTTCGAACTCGGGCGGATGGCCGCGGGGCACGTCCGCGGACGCTGACCGGCGCGTCGCAATATCGCGCCCGGCGCGGCTGGTGCTTGGTCCGGGCCGATTGGGACGGCAATCTCGCACGACCCACTCATCTTGATCGCTCATCGAAGCGCGTCCACGGCGACGAGTTCGTGTCAACTGTGCGCCCGAACGTCAAGGTGACTTGAATACTAGGCGGCTGAGGCTTCCGGGCCTGTCATTTGCCAGCACCCTAACCCGTTGTCGCTCGGCGACGTCGGGCACCGTCTCAACGTCTGCAGCAATCAGATTCCCCACGGCCGCCTTCCGGGGCAGTTCACTACGGCCTTCTGCTGATCTCACAACTTCGGTCAGCAGACGGCGCTTGCTGGGCAGTGCTGGCGCACCACGACGCGCTCTCAGCAGTCGAACACTGACCAGCAGATGTCGTTCTGCAACCGCTGGTCGTCGAGGACGAGCTCGCAAATCGCCTCCGGGAGCTGGTCGCGCTGCCACAGGCACTCAAGTAGCCCCGCGCTGTCGCCCTCTCCTTCCGGCGCGGCAGCACGTGCGGCCTTGATCGTATAGGCGGCCGCACCGAGTTCGTGTGCGACGGCCGCGGCCTGCCTGGCCGGCTGCCTGCGCGGCGTGCCGTGCTGCCCCGCTCAGGTCCCTGGCCGCGGAACAGGTGTCGGCGGCGCTGTCGTCCACGCTTGCCGGCGCGGGACGTTCACCTGAGCGGTGACCTCGCCGACGGCCGGGAGACAATGAGATCTGCTGAATGCGGCGTCTGGGAGGAGATCGATGAGGCTACCAGTCAAGGCGCGCCACCTGCCCCGCGGATGGTGACGGGCGCGTTCATACTCAACGCTGGTCTGGGCAAGTGGAACGCGGACGAGGAGCGGGCGGCACGGCTGCACGGGTTCGCGGTCGGCACGTACCCGTTCCTGAGCAGGCTCAAGCCGAAGGATTTCGCGAAGCTCCTGGCGGCTGCCGAGATCACGCTCGGCTCGGCGCTGCTGCTCCCGTTCGTGCCGTCCATCGTGGCTGGCGCCGGACTGGCGGCGTTCTCCGGCGGCCTGCTCGGCATGTACGCCAAGACTCCCGGTATGCGCAAGCCGGGCACGCCGTTCCCGAGCGATCAGGGGCACCGCACTGGCCAAGGACGTGTGGATGATGGGCATCGCCCTTGGCCTGATCGTCGACGAACTCGCTGATGGCAGGTGAACCAGTGCGCCGGATGAGCCGGTGCCCGGTCGCGTTCGTGGAGATCTGCCGCTATGTGCCAGCTTGCCCCGGACCAGGCTGACGGCGCGGCTGCCTGGAGCGAGCACCAGCCTGTGCCATCCGTTCCGTAACTAGCGGTTGAAGCACTCGACACGCGAACCGCCGATCTGCACGCTTTCGTGTTCAGTCTTTACTACGCTGCCTGCCGCCCAGATCACGGCATTCTGCACTATTCGCTCGCTGCCGCCAGGTGGTGCGGCTGCGCTATCGCGCAGGCGGGATCCGCAGGCGCTTCAGGATCCGCCGCGGCGCCAACCCAGTCGCCCGGTCCAGCAACTGGCACTGAATCCGCTTGTAGCCCCAGCCCCGGATTCTCCTGCGCCACTTCTCGATCAGATCCACGCCCTTGGCACGGACGAGCGGCCCGCCGCCGCGATGAGGATAGGTCCACCGCCAAGCCGATGCCAGCCCAGCCGCGCGTCTGCCGTCACCAGCAGGGCCCCGACAGCAACCGGGTCCGGGGGTCAGTACCGGTCAGCCTAGTCCAGCCTCGGCCGAGTGCTGGCGGACCGCCTTTGTGTCGTTATGGAACCCGACATCGTGAGCCTGGGCGGCAGCCGATGCTGTGCGGTTTCCCAGGTGTCTATAGGTGCCCGCGTGCGGGCTAGGCTATCCAGATGGTGTATGTCCTCACACTTACCGTCGCGGAAGAAGCAGGGAACCGGGCCAAGTTCGTGAAGGAAAGGAAGCTGACCAAGACCTTTCCCAGGAGATTTGCGGAAAGCTGGAAGCAGTCAGCGCCATGGCTGGCACTTATCTTGTCGCCTGAAAGCAGTCAAGACGAGACGCGCTATCTTAAGTGGTTGGGTGCCATCTCTCATACTGACACTCCCGGCCAGCTCGACTACAGCGTGACAATCGACCCTCTCGTGCAGTGCCCGGAGGATATTACGGTAGACGGCCCTGAAGGGCTGC
Organism: uncultured Actinomycetes bacterium; assembly: GCA_963787645.1. Classification (GTDB taxonomy): domain Bacteria; phylum Actinomycetota; class Actinomycetes; order Streptosporangiales; family Streptosporangiaceae; genus Palsa-504. Next base: position 466,784 of record CAWBDS010000003.1, read on the forward strand.
TTGCCCAACTCCCGGGGGAGCTGAAAAACGAGTTTGCCGGCAGCCTTAGAGGAAAAGATGTAGGGAACTGCAGTCAGGCGTTCTGGGACGCAATCAGCCGGGCCATACAAACCAAATACCCGAGCATGACGGAGCTCCTCGACTGGCTACTGGCCTTGGGCACCCCACCCGGATTCGTCCAGAATGACGCCGCAGACCGGTCCTGGCAGGAACAGCGTGATTGCGCCTATTGCATTTCGCGGATCACAGGGCTCCCTCCGCTAACGTTCGCCGCCTGGCGGCGGCCAGCATCACGCGATGCGCCATATCTGTCCGGCCTGGTACCGCGACCGTACGAGCAGGGCATGATCGAGCATGACGCCAGGACTGTCGGAGCTTCTTCCGGGATGTTTGGTAACTGGCGGCCAGAGGACGGCACGAGGTACGACATACATGCCATAACTACCAGCGATGGCCGACGGCTGGAAATCATGAATGTTAACGCCAGTCCCGTTGAGAGTAGGACTGGAACCGACATGATTTACTACTATGAGCCAACGCATAGTTTCACGCTCGTGCAATACAAGCGCCTCCCGTCTCGCAAGAAACCAATGCATGCAGACAATAGATTTTATGACCAGCTTGCCCGCTTGAGCGAAGTCGAGCGCATGAGTAAAACGGCATCGAGGCCAGGCGAATGGCGTCTTGGCAGCGATTCTTGCTTCATGAAGCTCGCCTATTGGCCAGAAATTGAAAATGGGCGTTCCGCACGTGAGCTGACTAATGGTATGTATTTGCCAGTTTCATATATCCGGATACTTCTCGAAGATGACTCGACTCGCGGGCCATATGACGGCAGAATCCTCGGCTATGAAAATATCGAGCGCCATCTGGTCGGCACGCAGTTCATTGAACTTGTCACGCATGGCTTGATCGGCACTGTGGGGGTTTCCGTCGAGGAACTGCGCAAGTTCGTCAGTGAGCGAGTAGCCGCAGGCCAGAGCGTCATGCTTGGCTTCGAGCGAAGTCCGGAAACGATCCGAGAGCGAGAGCGGCGGCTCCGCAAGCGAGACGCAGGAGATAGGTCTTACCAGCACGAGATAATCGAATCACAATCGGCTGATGACGGCAAAGCCGGACACGACGCCTGGCTCCGAGGCGCCGGATTTCTGGCAACCTCCTCTTTACTGACGCCCCCTGCGCATCGAGTGCCCCATCCAGTCCTCCCTCTAGGTCAGCCACGTTCACGTCGGCTTATCACGCTCCCGGTACTCTGGGTCCGGCCCTGGCGCGTGGCGCCCCTTTTTACCGGGCAGTTGAAGGGCCGAAGGCTAGCGGACGCCGACCGGAGAGAAGGCCGCACGGTGCACGCGGTGCGACCAGTTCCGTGTCGCGACGACCTGGCGGTCCGCGCAGCCGCCTGGCTTGCGCAGTGGTCGTGAGCGGGTGCTTAAGAGGGTGAGCTTGATGCCCGCTGGTCTGATTCGGTACCGCTGGCGGCGGTAACCAGCGCCTCTAGCGCCTCGATGATCTGCGTCTTGGCGGCGGTCACCTGGGGCGGCGTCCAGGTGTAAGCCTTCAGGCCCTTGGCCGTGGCGGCGGCAGCACCGGGAATCTGTGAGACCCGCTCCAGGTACGTGCCAAGAGCACCGGCAACGGAGGGTGTGGCCTTGGCCGAGGAGCTGTCATAACCCAGGGTCAGGTACGTCAGCCCTAGCCAGCTCGCGCCGGCGGGGAAGATCCAGCCGATTGACAGTGGCTCAGAGCGGTCGGGGGTGGCTATCCGGATGGATGCTCCCTTGGTGCCCCAGGCGAAGGTCAGGCCCAGGGCCCGGCAGCTGTCGAAGATGTCCGACAGCGCCTGCCGGTAGGCATCGTCGTCGAGGGCGGCCATGAAGCTGGTCTCGCTGGCACCTGACCCGGCTGGGCCGCGGCGCGGGGCCGCGGGTGATGTGACGGACTGGGCTGCGTACGCAGTCATGTCCGGGCCGTTGAACTGGATCATCTGGACTAGGTGGTAGTGCCCGGCCTGGGTCACCGTGTTCAGGTATTCCAGGGTGCGTGTCATCTGCGGCGTGAATTTCTGCGCGGCGACCACGTAATGGAAGTCGCCGTCGCCGAGTACTTTCGCCAGCCGGTCGGTGAACTCGTCCCAGTCAAACTCGTCGGCCGCCCACGCCTGGTCTGCCAGCCCGGCCAGCGTCTTGCAGGCCTTCCAGGCGGGCGGGCAGTGGGGTCCTTCCAGGTAGCGCTGCACGATGCCCTTGTCGAACTCCTCGACGGTCATTCCCCACAGGTCTGAGCCGTAGTCAATGAGCTGGGCCAGGGCGTGCCGGAAGTCCGGGTTCTGCGGGCCGGTCTTGAATTCCACCAGAGACCAGGTCACCGGAGGGAACAGCGCCGACCAGGTCGATGTTGCCGGACGCGACGCTGGCTTCGCGGCCCACAACAAGCAGCGGGCCGGTGATTCCCAGGTCGTCAACGGGTAGCAGCGTCGGGCTGTTCTTCATCACTTCCTGCAGGTGATACTCGTTTTCGGCAGGCGCCTCGATCAGATCGAACGCCGAACCGCCTCGCGTGACCAGGACCTTACGCGGCACCCCATCACCTCCCGGCGCCACTTTACGTGTAGCGCCTCGTGTTAGCGCCCTCGCTATTTGAACATTCAGCGGCTGAATTATCTGTGGGCGATTCGGCACAGCTCGGCCAGGATCGCAGGCAACCTGATCACATAGCGTGACGCGGCGTGGGTTAGTGTGCGCGCGCACCCGATATGTATCGTTCGGGTGCATGATCGAGCTTCCGCCGCCCGCGCAGATGGTCCTGCTGTTGGGCGGCTTCCGTATCTCCCAGGCTCTGTATGTAGCTGCGGCCCTGGGTGTCGCCGATTACCTCGTGGCAGGTCCCGCGTCGGACGGAGCACCTGGCCGGCCGCACCGGCGCGCACCCGCCGTCTTTGCGCCGACTGCTGCGCACGTTGGCCAGCGTGGGCGTGTTCACCGAACCCGAGCCAGGCGTCTTCGCCCTGACCCCGCTCGGGCAGACACTGACCAGCAGCCAGCCCGGCTCGATGCGCGACGGGGCCATCATGTTCATGGAAACGCACTACGCGCCGTTCGGCGACCTTCTTGGCACCATCCGCACCGGCCAGCCCGCGGCCGAGCGCTACTACGGCCAGCCGTTCTTCGCCTGGCTGTCGCAGCAGCCCGAGCAGGCCAGCAGGTTCACCGCCGCGATGGCGAACCTGACCGACGGCTTCAAGACCGCCGCGATCGCGGCCCTGCCACTAGATGGCACCGGAACGATCGTCGACCTCGGGGGGCCGACGGCACCGTGCTCGCCGCCATCCTGGCCGCGCACCCGCAGATGCGGGGCGTGCTGTTCGACCTTCCCCATGTCATCACCGGCGCGCCCGGGATCCTGGCCAGGTACGGCGTCGGCAGCCGGGCCGAGTGCGTGGGAGGCGACTTCCTCGAATCGGTCCCGCCCGGAGGCGATGCCTATCTTGCCTCGCTCGTCCTGCACGACTGGCCTGGCGAGCAGGCCCGCCGCATCCTGGAGAACATCGCCGCGGCGCGCGGCTGCTGCTGATCGAGTTCGTCATGCCGCCCGGCGACGAGATCCACCGCGTCGCCGCGGCCACCGGGGATGACCCGGCCTTGGACGCGCTCCTGCTGCGGCTGCATACCGAGACCGCCTGCCGGCGCGGCGGCGCCCTGGCACTGCTGCCCGAAGACCTCGACACCGAGCACTGCCTCATCCGGCTGCACGAGAAAGGCGAGACGGTGCGCTGGCAGCCCGTATCCCCCACTTTGATGTCACATCTCGTCGCCCACGGGGAAACCCGGGGCGGCCTTGCCCCGGGACGGCCTTTGCTGCGGTACACCAGCGGCCGGTCCATCACCTCCCGGCGCTATGACTACCTGTGGCGCCGCCTGGGCCTGCATCTCCCGTGGGTCGCAACCCAGCAGGTCAGCATGCACTGGATTCGTCACACGACCTTGACCTGGGTCGAACGCAACTTCGGCTTCGCCACCGCCCAGGCCTACGCCGGCCACGAGGACCACGGCCGAGGAGGAAAGTCCATGGCCACCTATGTCCGCGCAGGCCTCCCCGAGGTAGCAGCCGCCCTGGCCGCCCTGACCGGCGAGGATCACCCATTGGCGCTTAGCCCGCCGTCCCGGCACGCCTATCGGCCTCCGCCGGGATTGCCTGAAGTGCCTGAATGATCACGATCCGTCAGCCTAGGCTACCTAGCATGGACGAGCCTGTCGCCGAGCTCGCCGCTTGCTTCGGGGGCAAGTCCCGGCTGCCCGAGCAGGACCTGGTCCGGCTGATCGCAGCCGCCCGGGCGGCGGGCAGCCGGTGGGAGGCCATCGCGGCCGCATGCGGCATCCGCACCTACGAAGACCTGGCTGGCGTGGTCTACGGGATTACCGGCGAGACGGGCGCGGACCTGCTGTTCTCTGCCACTCAGTACGCCGTTGAACAGCTCATCGGCAGCCAGCGCCGCTACCCGCCGCTGACCTGGGCATGCCCGCAATGCGGCCAGCAGGTTACCGACCGGGCCGCCAGCGGCCGTCCCATCCACGTCGAACATGGCCACTCCCCGGGCTGCGCCCGGCTGGCCCGCGACCAAGCCGACGACGATGAACGCCGTCGGGAGCAGGTCCCCCGCCTGCTCCTGCACTCTGCACCAGCGGTCGGCCCGCTGCAGCGGCACTGGTTGCGCGAGCGGCTCGAGGATGACTGCCCGCGCTGCGGCTGGCGCGGGTATTTCCACCACTATCTCGCGACTATCGACGGCGACTGGGCCGCCGCGGTCTGCGATAACTGCTATGCCGACCTGCACCCGGACATCACGGTCACGGTGAAGTTCTTCTCCGCCAGCTTCGACGGCGGTGAACCGTTTGCTGTGATCCGCCAGCGGGACCGCAGCGACCACGACTACCCCGACATCGGGCACTTCCCCGACACCGGGCAGCAGATGACTTGGCAGCTGGGGTGGGAGCACACCTCTAAGCTCGTCGAGGAGGCACACGGCGGCGCCGATGAGGATATCGCCGAGATCAGCCGCGCCGAGGCCGAGCAGATCACCGCCAGGCTGGCCGCCCGCAACTGGCCCTCCGACGCGGCCCGGCTGCCCTGGGTAGCCAGCGCCTATCCGCGATGACACCGCGCAGCAACCGCCGCAGCCGCGCGGTACACACTCAGCAGGAAAGGGAGGTCCGCAGGTGAGCGTGTTCTACTGGGAGCGACATCCCCGCGGGCCGTTCGCGACGCTGATCGCCGTAGCCACCACCTACTGCGGTCCCGACGCTTATGACGGCGCCTACGACGATCTCATCAATCGGGCCCGGGCACCCGATCCCGGCGACGAGGAAATCGGAGCATTCAAAGCCGAACTGCAGAAAGCCCTCACCGACCCGAGCCAGCTGCCCGGCGATGAGCTGTCCCACGCCGTCGAATACGGCGACGGCAGCGACGAGGCGTTCCTGCGCCGCCTGTGGCATGACCTGTACGGCGAGCAGCCAGACACAGAGGCGAGCAATGATCGCGCGGCCTACTACGAAGACCTGGCCGGGCGGCTGTACGGCCTGCTCATCGGGCTCGATGACCGGCTGGACCGCGAGGACGCTCAGCTGTTGCACCACTTCATCGAAGTAGGCGAGTACGGCCTGGCCCTCGAGGACATCGCCGGCACGCTCGCCCGGGCCAAGGTGCCCATCACCGACCAGGAACGCAGCGACATGCTGGCCCTGACCGCCACCATGAACATGGACGACCTCGTCCCCCGCGCGCTGGGGTTCTGCCCGCGTGCCGGGTCAGCTGCATCGACATAAGCGCGGTGAACTCCAGTGGACCGCTCACGGACCGCACCCGGCCTCGGCTGGAACGCGGGCACGATCGCTGCGAATATCACCGCGGCCGCAGCACCATTCCCGACGTGGCGTACACCTGCGGACCGCGGTGACAGCATCACTCCTGAGCAGCACCTGCGGATCGTCGTCAGCGGCCTGGCAGGTTCGGGCGAGACGTCCGCCTGGCCGACTGGGACGATGTGTTGGTGTGTGCGCTGGTGTTCTGGAGGTGGCCAGCGCGGGCGCTGCACGTTGTCGTAACCGAGCGGCTTTGGCTTGCAGTCGCGCACACGACCGCGACATAGGCGACGGTGACGTTCTTGGACGGGTCTCTTTGGTGGTAAATTTGCATCAGTTTTGGTTGGGGGGTTAAACGATGCTGCAAGAGCCTATCCATGATCTGACCCAGACATGGGGATCGGGTGCATCCCAATCGGATGCCGACACCAAAACGTATCGTGCCCTAGCGGTAGCCGCGAAGCGCGAGTTGTCATGCAACACGGTTGGGCTGTACGTCATCGATCCGGCGTCCGGAATATACCGCGGGATGGCGGTCGTCGGCGACGTGGGTGTGCCGTGGTCGCTTCCCGGCCTGCCACCCCACACAGCGCCAGACCACAGATCAACAGTGGAGAGCCTGCTGGTCGAAGAGGTGAAGAATCCGCAGAAAGGCGGGACGCTGAGCCCGTTCCACCAAAGCAGGGGCGGCACCCACGTCTTCGGCGTTCGGTACAAGCAGACTCCGTACAGCTTTGTCGTGGCCTACGATGCGGTCGACCCCGCGCCACGCGACGCAGACAGCGTGACGGCCATAGCCGAGCTCGCCTTTCTTACCTTTGCCAACCGGGCGGCGCACGCCGCGCTGCATGCAGGTCAGCGGCCACTTGATATCACGCTGCCCGAGGATTCGTTCTACGATGGCCTGCGTCGGTTTATTGTCGAGGCTACCGGGATGGAGCTGGTCATACTCCGGATCCGCGGCGAGTCCGGCACGGCGGAGAGCAGGAACTTGCGTGGGGTAGTAGTCAATGGTTGGGATGAGCCCCTCGACAGGTTTGACCTTATCGATTACTCGCGGTTCAGCATCTTTGAGCAAGCGGTCAAGGCTAAGAAACCTCTGTTCAGGCCGGACCCTAGCGATGCGGAGGTGCAAGCCATCTGGGCCGAACACCCTCATCTGAAGGTCTTCGAAAGCTTCGCTCTTTTTCCGATAGTGGACGACCAGGGCTACGTGATGGCGGTGTTGACCATTGGGTCGAAATGCCGACTGGACCTAGTGCCCGCCATGGAGGCAATCGTCAAGGGTGCGGCCCAGACGGTGGGCTTCACACTAAGAAATAGAGATCTCCACTTCGAGCGAACTGAATTGCAGGCCAATGCGATTGAGACGGCCGCAGCGCTCACCGCAGTAGAGGTTTACGCTGACCTGAATCATCAGATCGGTAACGCCATGGCGGCGATCCCCGAGGTCATCGAAGCAGTAGACACGATCGCCAAGAAAGGTCGGGATATCACAGCGAATGAGTTGCAGGGGCAGCTGGACACGCTGGAAGAATCTCATGATCTCATTTCGGCGCTTATCGACCAGGCGGCCAGCATGAGCTCAGTGGCAGACGACTATTTGCAGCCAGTTTCAGTGCGCGACGCCTGGAATGACGCCAAGTCCCTGGTGGACTTCAGGCTCAGCAACCATAAAATCCAGGCGTCCTGCAGCGGAGATATAGTTATCGATGCGTACCCGCTGCAGCTGCGACAGGTCTTCTTTCATCTGCTGCTTAACAGCGTCAATGCGTTCGCGAGCCGTGGCCGCAGGCAGCACAGGCGAATTGAGCTGCACATAAATAGACCGAAGGATCCGGCCGGCCCATGCCTGATCCGGTATACAGATAATGCCGGCGGGATAAATCCGGCAAGTTTGCGCAGGCGCGGCAACCATTCAACCGTCGATCATAGCATGCCGGTCGAACAGGCCATCTTCGCCCGAGGAGTCACCTCCCGTAAAAACGGAACTGGAAACGGTCTGTGGGTTGTCCGCCAAATTCTGCAGCGACACTACGGCGGGATAAACCTGGCGAGCTATAAGGAGAACGTGGTGTTCGACATCGAGTTGCCTACCCAGTTGCGCGAGCAGGCGGCCAGGCGAAGGGACTCGTGATGCAGGCGCCTACCACGCATTCCCCCTGGAGTACCGAGCCGCCACGGCTACCGGTTCGCCATCCCAGAACACTCCTGGTCGAAGACGAGTTCAAGGCATTGCGGCGACGTCGCGACCTGCTGCGCATGAAGGATCTGGACGTCATCAGCGCCTCCTCCAGGGAGGAAGCGCTGGATCGGCTGAAGGCTATTGAGTTCAGGGTCGACGTGGTGCTCACCGACCTCAACCTTACCGCCGATGGCGGCACCAGGGACGCTGTCGAGGTCGCCCGGGCGGTAGCGGAGCACTGGGAGCAGAGCGTCCCCGTTTACGCCTACAGCGGTAAAATTCGTGACCTGCCCGACTCCGCACGCCCGCTGTTCAAGAACTTTGTCCTGAAGACGGCCACGTCACGCGACGTGCGCCAGGTCTTCAACGCTGCGGCGGAGGACGCTCGCCAGCACTTCAGGGCATCGGTTAGATACGCGGAAGGACTGCTGTCAGCAGCAGAGATTGGCACGACCGAAATAAGTAATGGAGATGTTGACCTGGTTCGGGATCTCATACCCGGGTCGGTGCCGCCTGTTGAGAACGGTTGGTGGATACCTGAGCAGGTAAGATTCTTGCGGCTCAGCGAAAGCGGAGTCGGCGTACCTTACGGGATCGTACACGACCACGGCCGGTTGTGCGCTAGTGTCATCGGACACAACTACCTGTACGGCTATGGAAGCAGTACCGAAGAGGCCTCCGACGCGTTGCAAAACGTCGTCCTCGGTTTCGCGGAACTCATTGGCGAAGAGGCCAGTCCGCAGGTCAGCGACTTGGACTTGGCGGTGGGTGACAGCCGTCGGCTACGGAAACTGATTCTGGCGATACTGGCGCGGGAACGGGAGCTCGAGAACGACGATGTTGTTTAGGCGTGACGTGCTTAAGAAGGTGGATAGCGGAGAGGTAGCGGAGATCGCGGGAAGCGATTGGGCTAAGGTCTGGGAAAAGCTAAAAATTACTCCGCTACTAAGCGGCAGGGCTCTCATCGGGCAGCTAACCATCGGGGACAAATATGCGTTCCCCATTATCGCGCAGGTTGGTTATGACAGCAAGGATAATGTCATTGAAACCCTGGGCAAGTCGCTCTCGCTGACGGCATTGCAGAGCCTGGAATTTATTAGCTGCACTCTCAATCGGGATTCAATCGTCGAAATCGTCGAGGAAAAACTGGTGTCCTATGATGGCGATGACGAGTTCGATAAATAGTCCATAGGTGCGGCATGCGTCTCCGAGACGTGCTCCTTATCGTGCTGAGCATCGTGGTATACGGTGTGCTCGCGTATGGCGCGGTGTACTACCTGCCAGAGGTCATACCCCAGGCCGCCCAGGTGCGGGCCCTGCCTGGTGGCGCCACGAAAGCCGCACTCGTGGAGAATGAGGAACAGTCCGTCAGGTCAAGTGCAGTCACGCTGCTGACCGGCTCGGCTCTGGGTGCAGCAGGCCTAGTCGCCTTTCTAACGTTTGGCACAGGCCGTAGGGACGCCGAGCGGAATGTCAGGAAGAGCCAAGACGAACTTTTCATGAATGCGCTCAACATGGTGGGCAGCGAGGACGTACCGGTAGCCGCTGGGGCGATCTCCATCCTCGGCTCGGTAGCTCACGAGCGAGTTGACTTGCGGGACGCCGCAGCTGCGGCCTTGTTCGCGGTCGCGCGGCGAGGGATCCGCCTGTCCAGTCCACTGGACTACAACAGCACCGATGACAGAAACGTGGATCGGCTGGCGGACCGGGAAACTCTCGCGGCATCGGCGTTGCGGATCCTCGGGCGTGGATCCGTCGCGTACGTGGGAGGCGGTGCAGGTGTGGTCGTCGATCGGCGGCTCGACGGATCCGATCTGCGCCGATGGGAAATCTCAGGCGCTCGCTACGAGATAGTTACGTTCTCAGGTAGCTATTTCTGGGACGCGGCCTTTATCGACTGCGAGTTCATCAAGTGCAGTTTCGCGCAGGCCGACTGGAGCGGGGCCAAGCTGCGCCGAGTGCGGTTCGTCGAATGTGACCTGAGCTTCAGCAACCTGACCTCCGCCGTAGGCTCGGATGTGCAGATGGACAGATGTAAAGGCCTGGAAGATATCCAGATACCGAATTGGATGACGGTCACCAATCACAGGTGATCGTTCGATGCGTTGTCTGGCCGGACACATGCATTAATCATTCCGGTGTCATGATAGATAGGATCAACCCAGTTCAATCGCTCTCGTTCAACTGCGTTCAGCACCCAGAGAAATGCTGGTTGCATGCGCTTTCACGGCGGGAACAGTAGCCACAGACAGGATGCAGGCGGCTACCCGAGCGTAGGCGTGATTCCGCTCTTCACGGAAGGTAGCCCTGGGCTCGCCGGTGCTTGCAGGCTCCATATTATATAGATCGTTTAAGAAGGCGCGCGGTCGCATATCTGTTGTACCAGGAATTTGAAGTGTGGCCGATGGCCTCCCAGCCCTGTTGGCCGACCCAATTCAGCGCTTCCACCCACCCTGCGAGTCGCTATGTTAGATCTTTCCGCCAGGTTCATCCCAAATGAATTTTCGGAACTCGCGCCGCTCCACCAAGTTAGCGTCGCATATTTCCATTTTTGGAATACTAGTATTATGCAGCAGATGGCAAAGAGGTGAGTGCTAATTGATAAAGTTTAGAAAAATCGCAGACGGCAGCACGACCCTAGGAGGCGAGAATCCCTAAGGTGCCTACTGGCGCCTAACTATTTAGCCTTCCCCCGACTGCAGGTGCGGCAGTGTCTCCACCTCGGAAGATTCATTCTGCGATTCCTGCCGCAACCCGAGTGCCGGATGCGCAACTTCCATCTCAGGCGGTTACTTGTGTGGCAGCGCGAAGGCTGAGGTTGCCATCTGTATCCGCCGCCTATCGGCCCCGTCCTCGCCTGCCGACTTGCCGCATGGCATAGTCCCGATCCTGTGGTGCCCACGAACTCCACCCTGTCCACAGATGAGTGAAGCCTCGGCGCAACGAGGCAAGGTATGACTCAGCAACATAGGCGACCCAAACCCCTTAACGTCAACGTCACAACCGTCGAATAACGCTCCCGCGGGCCGACAGGGACCCGGCAAAGTCGCTCACGCGGCCTGAAGCAGCGGTAGCGTCCGCTGCGGGTCGCGGGCGTGGTGCCGGTTGGCGGCGGCGATGTTGGCCTGGCCGTCCAGGCGCAGCAAGCTGATGGCCAGGCTGCGCAGCGAGGCCATCACACGGGGCGCGTTTCCCGTCCTGACCAGCGATTTGTCCTCCTGATAGGTCACGTCCCGGACCCAGTGAAGACGGTTTTCTATCTCCCAGTGGCTACGGACCCGCGCGGCCAGGGTGGCCGGATCGGCATCGCGGTCGCTGGTGATCAGGTAGACGACCTCGACGGTCTTCTTGCCCTTCGCCGTGACCGTGCGGCGCAGCTGCGCGACCTGGGCGGCGCCGTCGAACCCGATCCAGGCCGGCGCCAGCGCCACCTTAATCGTGCGGCGGGCCCGGCGGCCGTGGCCGGTGCTCACATCCGAGATGGCGGGGATGGCGGCCCAGGGCAGCTTCTTCAGCTGCTTGTACAAGGCCGGCATATTGGCCTTGACGGTCATCACGTAGTCGGCGCTCCGGCCGAGGATGGCCTGAGCGGTGTCATGCTGCGTGTGCATTGCGTCGATCGTGAAGACTGCCCCGGCCAGGTCGGTGAATGCCTTCAGCAGCTCCCGCACCGCAGGGATCTCGTTGGGTTTCTCTGCCACGGCGACCTGGCCAAGGACCGCGCCGATGCCGTGCGCCAGCGCCGCGACCAGGTGCGGGCCTGCCCGTTCTTGTTCTTCGCGCCGCGGACGGTCTTGCCGTCGATGGCGATCACCAGCCGCCGCCGGCCTGCACCGCCCTGGTGTGCAACCATGCACCGAGGACGCGGTCGAGCACGTCGGGGCTGACAAGGGCGAAGGCACGCCGGAAGGTGGACTCCTCCGCCGGGCCGCGGCCCGCGCCCAGCACCGCCAGCACCTCCGGGCCCGCATCAGCGGCCCACTGCCCGATCGCGGCGAACGACCGCGACCCCGCAATCACCGCCGCGACCCCGACGGCCAGCAGCCCGGCCAGCGGATGACGGCGGCCGCGCCTCTTCCGCGGGTCCGGGACCTGGACAAGCAGATCAAGAAGATACTGGCTGCGGGCAGCCGGGATAGGCGAAGATGTCATCGGCGGGCGGGCGTCCCTCGCGGCAGAAGATGGTGAGCGTGAGAACTTCCATCGTTCCGCCCGGACCCTGCCCCGCCGCCCGCGAACACGCCCGGACGCGTCAACCGCCGTTACTACACCGCAGGTCACAGCCTCGAATCACGACTTTGCCGTGTCCCTGCGCGGGCCGAGAGATAATAGGGGCAAAGGGGCTTCCCTCTGATTGACCGTACCGGGCTGGACGATGATATCGATCAAAGCGAGTTCGGCGCCGACTTCAACAATCTCATCTTCGGCTGCCAAAATCGCGTAAAGAGTGCCTGCAACCGGGCATTCCATCGCTACGTCGAAATAGTCCGTAGTGACTTCCAATAGCGATTCATGAAGTTCTATGCGGCTACCTGCAGGTTTTAGCCAGCGCAAGATCGTGGGCCGGGCCGTGTCGGCCATCCATGCCGGCGCCTTAAGAGTAAACATCGGGCGAGTTGCGGTCACATTAGGGATCGGTTTAGCTTTCTCTTCGATAGCGCCCTCAATTACGCCAAGTACGGTCCTTGCAGGGACACATTCATCTTCCGCTACAAAAATCGAGCCCAAGAAGCCAGAGCCAGGTGCCGGAACCATAATGTCTACCATATCTGTCGTGATATTAACCACAGGTTCGTCGATATCAATATACTCACCCACCTGCTTGAGCCATCGGAGGACAGTTCCCTCAGGCCCGCTCCCCTCCACTCTCGGCATTGTCACGGAGCTAATTTCTCCGGTATAGTGCCATTTGGAGCTGGATCTAGGGCCTGGCATATGCGGACTCTGCCGACTTACCGCCGATGGCTGGTTAAGCTCGCTGACCTGCTGCTGATACCGCTCCGCTTGTCCGGCTTCGGGGACCGCCTCAATTATGCCCAGCTCGACCCCCGCCGCAACTGTTACGCGCGTCGGGATAATGACCTCGCGCAGAAATCCGGAAATGGGCGCCCGGACTTCAGTCGCGGGGAAGCGAGCTTCAGAGACTACTAGTAGGAGATCCCCGGCCTGTACATAGTCACCCACCTGCTTGAACCAGCCTTCGACAGTCCCGTCTGCCGACGAGCCAAGCTTCGGCATCGATACGGCGACCATTACATGGCCAGCAAGCTCGGCTGAGTGGGCACCGGCATGCTCAGCAATCTCGACATGTGTTGCGGCGAGAGGACCAGTTTCTGCTCCAGTGACCGGAGAGGAAGGTCGCCAGGCCGCTCCTGTCCCAACCATGGTGGTTCTAATGCTACCTGCTAGCTGCGATCTGACAGCAGCACCAGTTCCCTGTTGCACCCGTCAGGCGACGGCGACTGTCAGGGTTCGTATCAGCCTGCATCCACGGCTAACAGAGTTGGCGGCTGCGGGAATAAGCGCACACCCTGTAACAGCGGTGGTTCGCGAATAGGCGGTGGCTGGAAGCGGTGAGGCATTCGACAGTCGGGCGACAATAGGCTGCGGCAGACCCAGCCGTCGGCCCGTACAGTGCCGATGGCTACGGTTCTGGTACGGACGTGGGTGGTCTGCGCAGCCGCCGCCGTGGGTGAGGTGCACGGCCTCCTGCACGCGCTGACCAGCTCCGTAGGCCAAGCTAGTGCCGCAGCAGGCAACTTTTGCCCGGGTCGAGAGGGACCTTCGGTCGCGCAAACGCTGCTGAGCGCCGGCACTAGACTCCGCGGCATGGGCGTCGCGCAGCAGGTAACGGAGGGTTTCTTCGACCTCTTCCCGCATCGGGTGGCGGTGGTCATGGTCGACTTTCAGAACGACTTTTGCAGCCCGGAGGTCTTCGGCGGCGGCCCGGTGATGAATACTCGCAACGCGGAGGCAGCGCAGCGCGCCAACGCGTTCGCCGCTCACGCCGCCGGCCTGGGGGCACACGTGGTCTATACGCAGCAGATCCTGGATATGGGCCATCTGTCCGCCCGGCAGCGTCGCTGGGAGCGGTCAGAGGGCCTCTGCGCCGCCGGGACATGGGGTGCCGAGTTGTTCGTCGAGCCGGTCCGCGGATCGAGCGTCGTTGTCAAATACCGGTACGACTGCTAGCAGAGCCCGTCGTTCGTGGAGTTCCTCGACGGGAAAGACATCGACGGGCTGGTCATCTGCGGGGTCGAACTGATCTGCTGCGTGCTGTACGCGGTACTCGGCGCCGCTGAGCGCGGCTATCACTACATGGTCCCGCAGGACCTGGTATCCGGGCAGGATCCAGGCACTGGGACCGGCAACAAGGCGGTCCGCGACTACCTGCGCTTCAGTCATCCCGAGCACGCTATCGAGTCGTCGGAGGAGATCTTGAGCAGATGGCGCGCACGCACCGGGTCTTTCCCCGCGGCGGCTTATCCGCCGACACTGGGGCGGTGAGCGAACGGCTGCGGGTGCGCGAGATTGACGACGATGAGGGACAGCGGCTGGTCCGGATCATCCGCCGGGGCAGCGGGTCGGTGGTGACCTGGCGGCGGGCCCAGATGGTGCTGCTGTCCGCGCAGGGCATGGACGCGGCCGGGATCGCGAAGGTGGCGTTCACCAGTGAGGACCGGGTCCGCGATGTGATCCGCAACTTCAATGCTGACGGGTTCAGCTCGCTGTACCCGAAGTACAAGGGCGGCCATCCGCCGAAGTTCACGCTAGTCCAGCGGCGGGAGATCAAGAAGACCGCGAAATCGAAGCCGGCTGAGCATGACCTGCCGTTTTCCACCTGGAGCCTGGCCAAGCTGGCGGATTTCCTGGTGGCTGAGGGGGTGGTCGACGACATCAGCCACGAGGGCCTGCGGGTCCTGCTCCGCGAGGAAGGCGTCACCTTTCAACGGCTGAAAACCTGGAAAGCGTCCAAGGACCCGCAGTTCGCGGAGAAGAAGGCGCGGGTCGAGCAGTTGTACGCGATCGCCGACCGGGAGGTGACGCCTCAGCCCGGCGATCCGGAGGTGATCTTCTGCGTGGATGAGTTCGGGCCGCTGAACCTGCAGCCCAGGCCCGGCCGGCAGTGGGCCGCGGTCAGCGGCAAAGGTAAGGAGCCGGGCCGGCCGCCGCGGCCCCGGATGCGCGCCACCTACACCCGCACCGAAGGAGTACGGCATCTGTTCGCTGCTTATGAGCTGGGCGAGGACAAGCTGTTCGGGCATATCAAGCCGCGCAAGACCCGGGCCCGGTTCCTGGAGTTCTGCCGCTACCTGCGCTCCCGCTACCCGCTACCTACTCGCATCGCGATCGTCTGCGACAACTTCAGCCCGCACCTGAGCACAGCCAAAGACACCCGGGTCGGCACCTGGGCGCAGGTGAACAACGTCGAGATTGCTTACACGCCGACGAATTCGTCCTGGTTAAACCGCGTCGAAGCCCAGTTCACCGCGCTGCGGTACTTCGCGCTGGACGGCACCGACCACGCCAGCCATAAGGAACAGGGCAGCATGATGCGCCGGTACATCATCTGGCGCAACAACCACGCCTACGACGAACGACTCCGCCGCATCATCGACAAGGCAAACGTAGCCTGATGCGGCACTAGTATCACGCGCCTGAGATTTACGGGTTAGGTCTGTAGCCTGGTGGCATGTCGCAGACTCAGATGGCCGTGCCGCTGGTGCTGACGGATGAGGATCGTGCGGAGCTTGTCCGCTGGTTAGAGGGCGGGTTGCCGTGGCGGGCGGAGCGGGCGCGGATCGTGCTGGCGTGCGCGGAGCCGGGGTCGGGTGTGGCGCGGGTGGCTGCGGAGCTGGGGTCGACGCGGATGACGGTGCGCAAGTGGCGGCGGCGGTTCGCTGAGGAGGGCCTGGCGGGGCTGGCTGATCATGACCGGCCTGGCCGTCCGGTCGCTGAGCTGGTGCTGACCGGGCAGGAGCGGGATCAGCTGAACCGGTGGGCGCGGCGGGCCAGGACCGGCCAGGCGCTGGCGCTGCGGGCCAAGATCGTGCTGGCCTGCGCGGACGGGGCTTCGAATAAGCAGGTGGCTGCGGACTTGCGGGTCGATGAGAACACGGTGAGCAAGTGGCGCAGACGGTTCGCCGCGCAGCGGTGCGACGGGCTGGACGACGAGCCGCGGCCGGGCCGGCCGCCGTCGATCCTGCTGGACAAGGTGGAGGAGGTCATCACCGCCACGCTGGAGGAGATGCCGCCGGACGCGACGCACTGGTCGCGGGCCTCGATGGCCGAGCGGTCCGGGCTCAGTAAGTCCACGATCGGGCGGATCTGGCGCAAGTTCGATCTCAAGCCGCACTTAGCCGGCACGTTCAAGCTGTCCGCCGACCCGCTGTTCGTGGACAAGGTTGTCGACGTGGTCGGCCTGTACCACCACCCGCCGGAGAAGGCGGTGGTGCTGTGCGTGGATGAGAAATCGGGCATCCAGGCGCTGGACCGGTCCCAGCCGGTGCTGCCGATGATGCCCGGCGTGCCCGAGCGCCGCAGCCACGACTATGTCCGGCACGGCACGACCGACCTGTTCGCCGCGTTCAACATCGCCGACGGCACCGTGATCTCCCAGCTGCGCCGCCATCACCGGGCCGCTGAGTTCAAGAAGTTCCTGGTCCAGATCGACAAGGCCGTGCCCGCCGGGCTCCAGGTGCACCTGGTCTGCGACAACCTGTCCACGCACAAGGCCCCCGTCATCCAGGCCTGGCTGGCCCGCCACCCCCGGTTCTGCCTGCACTTCACCCCGACCGGATCGTCGTGGATCAACCAGGTCGAGCGGTGGTTCGGGTACCTGACCGCCCAGAAGATCCGCCGCGGCGTGCACAAAAGCGTGCAGGCCCTGGAAGCCGACATCCGCGCCTGGATCGAGCACTGGAACCAGAATCCCCGACCCTTCAGGTGGGCCAAGACCGCCGACGAGATCCTGGACTCACTGGCAAAGTATTTAGCACGAATTTCAGGCGCGGGATACTAGGAAGGTGTGTGGCGTCGCGCGCCTGCGGTAGGAGTGAGCTGCCCCGCGTTTTCCGGACAGGGAATCCTGTGACTATTTACGCGGCTGCCTGCATTTCCAGCAGTTCGTCCATGACTTCTTGCGGAGTCCTATAACCGAGCGCTGAGTGAAGACGAGTCCTATTATAGCGGAGCTCGATGTACCGTGCAATGTCGTCCATCGCTTGCCGCCGTGTCGCATAGACCGTCCGGTGCACGAGCTCGACCTTAACCGTCCCGTTTACCGATTCCGCGAGAGCACAATGCCGTTGAATTAAGGCTCTCGGATCCGGGTTTCCACATATCCACTGGCGGACACGCCGAAATCTGTGGACAACGCGCTAATAGTTGCCAGGATGACGGTATCTCCCTTAGATTGGCGGAATGCCGGAGATCGTGACCAGCAGCACCGACATGCCGTCATTCTTGACTGACGCCATTGGGATAGGGACGCTCACCCGACTGGTGCCGCGTGAGCTGGTGGACGAGGTAGTCGCATCCGAAGGCCGTAAGGAGATCCGCAAGAATAAGCTCCCGGCGCGCGTAATGGTGTATTTCGTGATGGCCATGGCGTTGTTTTACGGCGACTCTTACGAAGAGGTCATGCGAAAGCTGGCCGACGGGCTGGATTATATGGGCACATGGCGGAAAGACTGGGAAACACCCAGTCCGGGAGGCCTATGCCACGCCCGGCAGAGACTCGGCGCGAAGGTAATGCGGGAGCTTTACGAGCGCGTCGCAGTACCGTGCGCGATGCGGTCGACTAAAGGCGCGTGGCTGGCCGGGCGACGCCTGATGGCGGTCGACGGATTCGGCATGGAAGCCCCGGACAGCGAGGAGAACGCCGGGTACTTCGGGTACGCGGGAAAGAAAGGACGGAGCGCGTTTCCCTTCGTCCGGATGGGCGCACTGGCGGAATGCGGCACGCACGCGATCGTCGCCGCGGAAATAGGCAGAGACGGAGAGGGCGAGGAGACCCTGACCCGCCGCATCCTGTCGAGCGGGGCCGTCGAGCCCGGGATGCTCGTCATGGCCGACGCAGGACTGTACAGCTACACGAATTTCAAGATGGTCCTTGACGCCGGCGCCGACGCCCTATTCAGGGTGGGGGCGAATGTCGAATTGCCCGTCCTGGAATGGTTTACCGACGGCTCTTATCTCTCGTTCATCGCGGATTCGAAGGAGAAGGCCAAGAACTCGTACCGGCTTCGTCACGGAATGGCGAAGATAACCGACCTTCCTGGGTTCTACGTACGGGTCGTCGATTACGAGATCCCGGACCGGGGAGACGGCGAGGAGATCATAACCCTGGTCACCAATATCACAGACCCGAATGAAATCTCGGCTACCGAACTTGCCGTGGCTTATCATCAGCGCTGGGAGGCGGAGCTTGTGTTCGATGAGCTCAAGACGCACCAGCGCGGCGCGGGGATGATCTTGCGCTCCCGCAAGCCAGAATTGGTTGAGCAGGAGATATGGGGGCTTCTCCTTGCCCACTACGGCATACGGCACCTCATGCGCGAAGCCGCCGACCAGGCCGAACTCGATCCGGACAGAATGTCGTTCATCCGCACGCTGCGCGTTATCCGCCGCCAGGTTTCCGGGCAGGCGGCTTTTTCCCCCTCTGAGACTCGCGAAGGCAGTCCAGGAGGCCATTGAGGAAATCACCGAGAGGCCAAACCCGGCTCGTCGGGAGCGCACCTGTCCCCGCGCAGTGAAACGCACGCAACATACGGCTTTCCTGATGAAGCGGCGAGAACAGAAGAACATTTCCCACAACTCGCCGCCGACGATCCGCCTGCTCCATCCCGCAGCCTAATTCAACGGCATTGCGCGAGAGCATTATCGTAGCATATGCCGGTGCGGCCAACAGACTGCCTGATATTTAGTGTGCCGAGTACCGCGGCGTACTCGGCCGAGGTATAGTTGCTCCCGCGGTCGCTGTGGAATATCGCCCCTTCCGGCAGATCAATGTTCCGCGCAGCCATCTTAATGGCTGCCGTAATGAGCGGCGTCTTGTAGTTATCGTCCATCGCCCACCCGATTATCATGCGGGTCGCGCAGTCGATGACCAGGGCAAGGTACACCCAGCCTTGCCAGGTAGGAATATACGTTATATCGCCGACCATTTTCTCGCCGGGCTTCTCCGCCGAGAAATCACGGTTGACCAGATCGGGAATGGGCCCGGCCGCGCCCTGCTCGGTCAGCGAGTGCCGCCACGGCCTGGGCTGGCAGGGAACCAGCTCCAGCTCGCGCATGAGCTTGCGGACCAGCTCCTCGCCGGCCTGCTCACCGCCGCGGCGCAGCACCTCGGTCAGCCGCCGGTACCCGTATTCCTCGTTGTTGGCCTCGAACAGCGCCTTGATCTTGACCTTCAGCAGCTCGCGGCGCTTTCCTGATCCGCTTTGCGGCCGTGACTGCCATTCGTAAAACCCCGACCTCGACACGCCGAGCCACTCGCACATCTGCACGACACTGGGAGCGTCCCCCGATTCCGCCCAGGGTGCGTCGGCGTACTCAGCGTCGATGAACGCGTATTTCTCGCTCACCGATGCTCCCTCGCGAAGTACGCTGCCGCTTTTTTCAGGAACGCAAGTTCCATTTCCAGCTCGCGGACGCGGCGCTGGAGTTCCTGTACCTTTTCCGTTTCCGGCATGCCCTCCGGAAGCGGTTCCCCCGAAACCTTCCTCCGGTATGCTTTCAGTCGGGTCGCCCGGGGGAATCTCACCCCCGGGCTCCCACGGAACGGAGCGTGAACCTCTCGGTTCACTCCGCTCTTCTCACCTAAAGCCACTGGAAAGTGCCCGTCCATTGCCAGTGCGCGAATAGCGGCCGGTTCCTGGCGAGCAGGCTGTCCCACCATCGTTTCGCGCGCTTGAACGGGGCCAGCCGCCGGTATTTCTTCCGCGCCCAGCGCACCAAGTAGCCGTTGATGCGCTTGAGAAGGGGCATCAGCGCGGCCGGAGTAAACCGGCCGTAGTAGGTCATCCAGCCCCGCACGACCGGGTTGATCCCGTCCGCGAGTTCCCGGAGGCTGTGCCGGGTATGGGTGTGGATCCGCCAGCTGCGCACCTCGCTACTGATCTTCTTCAGCGCCTCCGGGCTGATCGCGGGCGTGAACGCCGTGAACATCGCGCCGCTCTTGCTGTTGCGCACGCTGCGGGCGCGGAACTCGTATCCCAGGAACACAAACGACTCATGCTCATGCGAGCCGGGCCGGTTATCGTCCTTGCAGTACACGATCTTGGTCTTGTCCGGGTGCAGCCGGAGCCCGACCTGTTCCATCCGCTTTGCGAGCGCATCCCGCACCTGGAGGGCCTGCCGCTCGGTCACGCAGTGCACCACCGCGTCGTCCGCATAACGCTCAAATTCCACCGTCGGGAACTCGCGTTCCAGCCAGGTGTCGAACGCGTAATGCATGAACAGGTTCGCCAGCACGGGCGATGCCGCCGAACCCTGCGGGGTCCCGCGGTGCCGTGCCTGGATGGTGCCATCGGGCAGCGCCAGCGGCGCTTTCAGCCACCGCTTCACATACAGCACTACCCACCGCTGCTCGTGCGTGGTGTTGGCCTCGACCGCCTTGACCATCAGGTCGTGATCAACGGAGTCGAAGAACTTCTGGACATCCAGGTCCAGAACCCAGTTCTTCTTCTGGCACCGCAGGCGGCATTTCGCGAGCGCGTCGAGCGCGCCGCGCCGGGGCCGGTACCCGTAAGAGTCCTCATGGAAAATGGACTCCGTGCGGGCTTCCAGCGCCAGCGCCGCCACTGTCTGCGCCACGCGATCTGCCACAGTCGGCACCCCGAGGATTCTCACCCCACCGCCATGCGGCTTGGGGATTTCCACCGCGCGCACCGGAGGCGGGAAGTACGTCCCGGACGACATCCTGGATGAGTAGGCCCGGGGCGCGGTGCCGGGATTGCTCCCGGTCCGTTTCCCCGGACCTCTCGCCGAACCCGCCGTGCGTCTCTCGACGCAACGGGCTCTCCACGGTTCCTGCCGTCAGGTTGTTGCAGCAGTCCAGGGGCTGGGGATCGTGTTGCCGCGGTAGCGGTACCGGGTGACCGGGATCGCCGCTATCCGCCGCAACTCGGTCTGGCCCGCCGTGATCGGCAGCCACCGCCCGTCAGGGGTGGTGAGCTGCCGGCGGACGTCTTTCCACCTCCAGTGGTGCCGTGTCATCAGCATGCGGATTACCCGCCGCCAGGCGAAGTTGTCCAGCATGCCGAAGACGTTCTTGGCGACCGCGTGCCGGAAGTAGTTAGCCCAGCCGTGCATGACCTGGTTGAGCCTGGTCAGCACGTATCCCGGGTCCAGCTGTGATGTCCTGCGGGTCAGGGCACGGATCTTCGCCTTCAGCGACCGGACCGGCCGGTCATCGATGAAGGTGTAGACGTACCACTTGGCTGTTCCCTGCTTGCGGCGCCACTGGATGCGGAACCCCAGGAAACTGAATCCCTCGCTCATGTGCACCACGCGGGTCTTGGCTTCGGAGAACCGGAGCCCCAGCGCGGCGAGCACCCGGCGATCTGCTCGCGCAGCGCCTGCGCGTCCTGCTCAGTGCCGTCAGTCAGGACGGCGAAGTCGTCCGCATAGCGGACGATCCTCCAGTTCGGCAGTCCGTGGCGGCGGCGGCCCGCGCGCCTGCTGGCGGTCGACATCTGCCCGCCGGTCTTCCACGGCCGGTCAGGTGCTCATCCAGAGCGCCGTCAGGGCGATGTTGAAGATCAGCGGGGACAAGATGCCGCCCTGCGGCGTGCCGGTGAGGGTGTCGCGGTGCCCGCCAGACTCGGTGAGCACCCCGGCCTTGAGGAACGCCTTCACCAGCGCCAGGACGCGCTTGTCCTTCACCCTGGCCCGCACCCGCTCCATGCAGGGCGGAATGCGAGAGGTTGTCGAACGCCGCCTCGATATCCGCGTCCAGCACCCAGCGGTAACCCCGGGTGCCGTAGTAGTGGATCTCGGCGATCGCGTCCTGGGCGCGCCGCTTTGGCCGGAACCCGTAAGAGCACGGCTCGAAGTCCGCCTCGAAGATCGGTTCCAGCACCAGCTTCAGCGCGGCCTGGACGACCCGGTCCGCGATGCTGGGGATGCCCAGCTTGCGGAGCTTCCCGGACCCTCCCGGCTTGGGGATCTTGCGTTCCCGCACCGGCAGCGGCCGGAACGAGCCGTCCTTGACGGGGCCCGCAGGTCGTCCAGGAACCCGGGCACGCCCACGATCTCCTCGACATAGGCGGCGGTCACGCCGTCCACGCCGGGGGTGTTCGCGCCCTGGTTGCCCGCGACCCGGGCGAACGCCACGATCAGCGTCGCCGGGTCATGCACGAGGTTGAACAGGTCATCAAACCGGCGGCCAGGATCAGCCGCCGCCCAACGGTGAAGCTTGGCCTGCATCCCCGCTACCCGCGACCACGGCCCCTCCGGGCCCGGCTCACGAGCGCTGCCGTTCGGCGGCGCGTCTTGCGGCATTACAGTCTCCTTCCCTTCTCGGAAACCGCTGCCGCCCTTCGCCATGTGACCGGCTCTCCCGGCCCCGGACTACTACGGCGGCTCCGCCCCACCCGGCCCGTTCAGCGGTCGGTGCGCCTATCCCGGC
Source organism: uncultured Actinomycetes bacterium (assembly GCA_963787645.1). Lineage (GTDB taxonomy): Bacteria > Actinomycetota > Actinomycetes > Streptosporangiales > Streptosporangiaceae > Palsa-504. The sequence goes on from CAWBDS010000003.1 coordinate 489,462, forward strand.
CAGCAGGCTGGATGCCCGCTGCCGGGAACCAGCCCAGGTGGTTCCCGCGTTCACTGTGATTCGCTCGGCGGAGGAGGAGCCCGGCTCTGTCCCAGCGGCCCCGCCACGCCTGCGCCGCAGGCATTCAGCGTGGCCTCCCAGGTCGGCAGCCATGCCTCCCCGGGGTTCCCGCCGTTCACGGAAGACAGCAGGACGCGCCGCGCCCGGCCCGTATCCGCCAGATTTGAGCCGGTCTCACGAGTTGAAGGACGTAACAACGCCGGTTCCTCGCGTACTCCTTTCCGCCACGCTCGCCGGACCCGCCCCATCTGGCAGTACTAGACACGTCCCGGCTTTGTCAGGGCTGCTCCCGCCCTCCCCGGCACCACCCGGATCAGGCTGCCCTCAGCTTCACCAGCCTGCTGCGGCAGGCCAGCGGCGAAGGTCTCTCACCTCCACTCGAATCAACAGCGCCTCGCGGCGCACTCCATGGCCATGAGAAAGTCCCCGTATGTGGCCAGGTCGAGGTCCCCGCTGGTGGCCAGTTAAAAGTCCCCATCCCTCGTTCGCCGTGTCTGCCGGGAGTTCAGGCCCCGGGCGGTGACGGTGGCGGTGCCACCCATTCACCGCACCGCCCGGGAGCTTCTATTGAAGTCTGCGAGGGAACGAATGGACATCATCTCCGCCTACCGTGAGGCAGGCACGTACCGCGGGGCCGCTCAGATCGCGGGGACCACGCACAAGACCGTCAAGCGGGTGATCGCCCGGCATGAGGCCGGCGGCGCTGCGCCGGAGCGGGTGCCGCGGGGCCGCAACTACGACGGTGTGGCCGTGCTTGGTCGCGGAGCGGGTGGAGAAGACGTCGGGGCGGATCTCGGCCAAGCGGCTGCTGCCCGCGGCCCGGGCTGCGGGGTATGCGGGGTCGCCGCGGAACTTCCGGCGCCTGGTGGCGGCGGCGAAGCAGGCCTGGCGGCGCGGAGCATCACCGGGGCCGCCGCCCGGCGGTGTGGTCGCCGGGTGAGCACCTGGTGATCGACTGGGGCAGCGCGGGCGGGCTGCACGTGTTCTGCGCGGTGCTGGCCTGGTGCCGGGTCCGGTTCGTGCGGTTCGCCGCTGATGAGCGTTCGGAGACCACGCTGGCGATGCTGGCGGAGTGCTTCGAGGTGCTGGGCGGGGTGCCGGGCACGGTGCTGGCTGACCGGATGGGCTGCCTTAAAGGCGGGGTCGTCGCCAACGTCGTGGTGCCGGCGCCGGAGTACCTGCGGTTCGCCGCGCATTACGGGTTCCGCCCGGATTTCTGCGAGGCGGCCGACCCGGAATCGAAGGGAATCGTGGAGAACCTGGTCGGCTATGCCAAAGCCGACCTGATGGTGCCGCAGGCCCCGTTCGGGGACCTGGCAGCCGCGAACGCGGCGGCCGCGGCCTGGTGCGCCGAGGTCAACGGCGCGGTCCACAGCGAGATCTGCGCGGTCCCGGCCGAGCAGCTGGTCATCGAGCGGGAACTGCTCGCCCCGCTGCCGTCGCTGCGGGCCAGCATCGGGCGCCAGGTCACCCGCAAGGTCGACCGGCTGGCGTGCGTGCGGTTCGCCTCGGCCCGTTACTCCGTGCCCGTCCGGCTGATCGGCGCCGAGGTCAGGCTGCGCACCGATGACGGGCGGCTGCTGGTCATCATGACCGGCACCGGGCAGGTCGTCGCCGAGCATGTCCTGGTCGCGCCCGGCGATGCGTCAGTGCGCGATGAGCACTACGGCGGCCCGCGGCCCGCGCCGCGGCGGGCGGTCCGGCCGAAAACCGCCGCGGAGAAGGCGTTCTGCGCGCTGGGACCGGTCGCGGAAGCGTTCATCACCGGCGCCGCCGCGGCCGGGCACACCCGGCTCGGGCCCGAGCTGGCCGAGCTGAACACCCTGCGCGCCGCCCACGGCGAGCAGGCGTTCGGCGCCGCGCTGGACCGGGCCGTGGCGTTCGGCCGGTGGCGCGCCGCCGACGTGCGCTCCATCCTGGCCGCCGGGCCCGGCACGGCTGATCCGCGGGCCGCGGGGGACGCGCTGGTGCTCGAGCTGCCCGTCGTCCCGGTCCGCCCGCTGGCCGATTACGCCATCGGCGGGCTGTCATGACCGCGGCCGCGCCGCCGCTGGCCCCCGACCTCGCCGAGGGCCTGCGGCGGCTCAAGCTGGCCGCGATGCGGCGGCTCGCCCCCGAGCTGCTCCTGACCGCCAAGACCCAGCGGTGGGCACCAGAGGAGCTGCTGCGCACCCTGGTCGAGGCCGAGATCAGCGCCCGTGAGGCCTCCAACGCCCGCACCAGGCTGAAGGCCGCCGCGTTCCCGGTGACCAAGACCCTGGAGGAGTTCGACCTGGGCGTGTCCTCAGTCCCGCCGGCCACCGTCGCCTACCTGGCCTCGCTAGAATGGATCACCGCCCGGGAGAATCTGTGCCTGGTCGGGCCAGCCGGCACCGGCAAGAGCCACCTGCTGGTCGCCCTCGGCATCGCCGCCGTGCAGGCCGGGCACAAGGTCCGCTACTTCACCGCTGCCGAGCTCGCCGAGACCCTCTACCGCGGCCTGGCCGACAACTCCGTCGGGCGGGTCATCGACACCCTGCTCCGCAACGACCTCATCCTGATCGACGAGGTCGGCTTCGCCCCGCTGGACGACACCGGCGCCCAGCTGCTGTTCCGCGTCGTCGCGGCCGCCTACGAACGCCGGGCCCTGGGCATCGCCAGCCACTGGCCCTTCGAATCCTGGGGCCGGTTCCTGCCCGAGCACACCACCGCCGTCAGCCTGCTCGACCGGCTGCTCCATCACGCGAATGTCGTGGTCACCGCCGGCGATTCCTACCGCATGCGCCAAGCCAGAGCCAAAGGAGGAACCACCCTGACCAAGACCTGATCAACCCGAGGGGTGGGGACTTTTACCTGGCCACCAGCGGGGACAAAAACGGCTCCGGCGCAATTGTCGTGATCGGGGTCAGTCGGCGAGCAGGACGCGCTTGCGGAGCAGGTCGGGTTTGGCGCGTCCGTACATCTGTCTTTTGAGCATTTTGATGCGGTTGACGTGGCCTTCGACGGCGCCGGAGCTGTAGGAGACGGTGAGCCCGGCGGTGACGGCGGCCCAGTCCCTGCGGAGTCCTTTGCTGAAGCCGCGCAGCTCGCTGACCGGGCTGGCCTCGGCCCGGCCGGCCCATGCTTCGAGGTGTTCGCCGCGGCGGTGGCAGAGCATGTCGGCGAACTCGCGGACCAGGTCACGGGTGGCTGCGAGTTCGGCGCAGCGGGCGGTGATCTGGGCGAGCGTCGCGCGGTCGTCGTCGATGAGGTCGCTGGGCGGGGTGAGGATCCAGCTGGCCACCTGCCTGGCCGGGGGCGGTGGCGGCGACGCGGGAACGGCGGTGTCGCGGCGCAGCTGGGCGGTAAGCCGGCGCAGGGTCCGCAGGCTGCCGCGGTAGCCGCGGTCGCGCAGCTCGGTGTGCAGCCGCTCGGTGCTGCGGACTCCTTCGTCCCACCGCTGCCGCAGCCAGTCCTGGTGCGGGCCGAGCAGGCCCGGCCGCATCAGGCGGGCGCCGGGAATCAGCTCATCAGCGGTCGCGGCGGTAGCGTAGCGGCGGACCGTCTTGCGCTCCAGCCGTAAAGTCCGGCTGATCTCAGTGATGGTCAGCCCGCGGGCCAGCGCCGCGTGGATCTCGGCGTGCCGGGCCCAGGTCCGTGCGGCCAGGCCCGTTTCGGGGGCGGCCGCGGCTTGCTCTGCTGACGGCGCGGGTTCTGGCTCTGGCGGCGGTTCTTGCAGGCAGGAGCGATGTCGGCCGACGGCACGCTCGACAGCCTCAGCCAGGTTGTGCCACAAGTGCCACCGGTCGGCAACCTGGATGGCCAGCGGCGCACCCTCAGCTGCGCCTTCGGCGTAGCAGCCGCCGCGGTCCCGGCAGATGATCTCCACGCCCGGGTGGGCATCCAGCCAGGCACGGAAGGACTCCGCGGACCGCTCGGGCAGCATATCGACCGGCCGGCGGGTCTCGATGTCGATCAGGATGGTGCCATAGACGTGCCCCCTGCGCAGCGCGAAATCATCGACGCCCAGCACCAGCGGGGTCCGGTCAGCGGGGTCGGCGGCGGCGCGGATCAGCCGGATCAGTGTCGAGCGGCTCACCGTGCAGGACAGCCTGCCGGTCAGCCGGGCGCCGGCCCGGCCGCCCAGGGCCAGCGCGACCGCGAGCAGCACGGCCTGCAGGCTGCCGGTCCGCCGCCCATACCGGATGGTCAGGCCCGGTACCTGCTCGGCGAACGTCATCTTGGCGCACCCGCCGTTGCCGCAGAAGAACCGCCGGACCCGCAGGTCAATGATCACTTCCTGGCTGCCGCAGGCCGTATCAGCCACCTGCCGCTGATAGCTGCTGTGCACCCGCCGCGACACCACCCCGCACCCTGTGCAGGCTGCCTCGCTGGCGCAGGCCCGGGCCAGCACATGCACCGACCTGCCCGCAGCGGACACACGCTCGACGGCCACACCGGCCAGATGCGGGACCAGGACAGTAAGAGCCTCAAGATCGCACGCCCGCCATGATCACAAAAGCCATGATCCGGACACCACACGCCACGCCGGCCACCTGCGTCACGGAAAGTGCGCCAGAGCCACAAAAACTTGGCCGTTGACAACATCCGGTTCCAGATCTTATAGAGGTTATTCCTCAGATCGGATTCGAAGTCCTCCAGGGACTGCCTGTCCACTCCCGGCGCACCCTTATTCGCCTTGACCCGCCTATACGCCTCCCACACGAGCTGCTTCGGTATCCGGAACGGCTTTTCCTGCGACCCTGACCTGCTCACGTGTCTCCTCCCAGGCCATCCGGCCCGGTTGCTCATGCAAACAAATCCAGATGAGCCGGCCCCTTCGCTCCACTCCCATTACAGGAGCCTCGTCACTACTACGGGCCGGTCCGCCAGCGGATACCGCGACGGTACTCAGCGCCTCCAGTTTCGGCTGTCCAGCGCGCTCCCTGTCGCACCCGGCCGCCGCCGGGCACGGTATCGGCATCCGCCTTCCCGCGTTCCATGCGAAAGCCGCAGACCGGGCTCGCGCCGCCTTCATGCCGGGCACCGCCTGGCCAGTAAACGGGTATCCGCCAGGCTTATCCCGGAGCTACTGGGATGCCCCGGTTCCGATGCCACTTTCCTGGTCTCGACACTTCATCAGCGGTTCGCTCTCGCTCGCCTTCCCGGTCCCCGCCTGACCCGTAACCCGGGCCTTTTCCTCATCGCTCACCACGACGGTCTTCAGCCAACGCAGCATGAGGCGGCTTGACGCCTCCCCCCGCAGGGCGACGCCAGGGAGCCAGCAATTCCCCATCTTCCGCACAGCACCACAAATCAGTCACCCTGCTACACCAGGCGACCTCCTCGCGTTCGCGGCACACCCCAGAATCCGAGCGTCGTGTCATTGACACCTAGCTCACGAGCTGCCTGGGCGATCGGCAAGGAACCTTCCACCACTTTCCTGGCGGCTTGTTCCTTGAATTCCGGATTGTAGCTTTTCCCCCTCGACAATTTTCCCCGTCCTTTCCGGCGAGAATCCTATTGGATCCCCTGTCCGGAGAATCGGGGGCACCTCAGACCCAGTTGCGGGTCGAGTCCGTGTCGGAGGCCATCACAGAGATGTCTCCGTAGATGATGCAGCCGTATTCGACACGGGGAAGCCCAGGATTTTCGGCCGCTACCTCATTGCAGAGGGTCTGCATCTGGACGTGCATAGAACGTACGAGCTGCGGCGCGCCTGCCTGGATAGGCTGGATCTTGTACTGGGCCCACTCCGGCTGGGTATAGAGGTGGCCTGCCTCGTGCCACACCGTTAGCTGCGGTGTGCCTGCGAAGTAACCGGTGGCCTTGCTGGCTCCGTCCTTAATCAGATCCTTGACGGCATTCCGGAACGCCGTCTGGCTAGGATCCAGAAGCACCTGAGGGTCGGGCTTGATCGAGGCCACTACCTTGGTGTTCTGCACGCCGGGAAAGCCGCCGAGGCCGTCGACATCGGAGACGGTCTTGAGGACGGTGTCCCGGTAGCTGCGGCAGCCCAGAGCATTCGGGACTTGGGACGCCCATCCCGGTGTCGGAAGCGGGGGGTCCAGGCGCCGGGGGCGTTGGCGCCGAGGACGATCCCCTCGGCGGCCGCACGCGCGCTGGTCCTGGCCAGGAGCGGGGCGGCGAGCCCGGCCGCGGCAGCGAGCCCGGCGCCCTTGAGGAACGTCCGCCGGCTGGCGCTGCCTGAAGGGGTCGGCTCGTGCGGGGGCTGATCTGTTCTGGATGCGGCGCTCACGACACCTCCTGATTTCGTGCCGATGGCGCAGTACGCCATGGCCGGTGCCCTCGGGCCAGATGGGCATCTGCGGCGGTGCATGCCATCGGCGCCCCGGTGCGCCGGCGTCACCGCCAGAGCCACCCCGCAGGTTGTGTTGGCCAGCGGCTCAACCGGTACTACGGCCGCCGCCGACGCCCATCCGGCCAGCCATCCGCTTCCCGGGGTCACCGGTTACAGGACGCCACGCTTCTGCGCTTCCAGGTTCTACACCGCTTCAATGGCCTTCACCCTGAATTCGGGGGCTCTGCGTCCATGCGAGAGTCTTGTTGGTGAAGCTATGGATCTCTACCCAGCCACTGCCGAGGATATTTTCATCGCTGCAGGTTTCACTCTTAGTAGCGGCCGCGTGAGAGGAGGTCAGGGCGGAGGCAGAGGGCACCACCGCGAGCATCGTGATAGTGGCGATCACTGCCATCCAGGCGACGTTCGCAGGCCGCCAGAAGTTCCGGCCGCTAGCAGGAGATCACACCTGGGCACGCATCTTCGTCGCGAGCCTTTCGAACATCGGGTAGGCGGCACTTCCGCCGATTGCATCGATCGACAGCTGCCACATCTCCCACCGGTCGACCAGGCGCTGGCCGAGCAGGGTTCTGATCAGCTCGAAATCGAAGCCACCGTGTTTCTCGAGCGCACCGAGCTGCTCGAAGTAGTCGAGCTCCCGGTACAGGACGTATGCCTCGGCCGAGTTCTCGGCAATGAACCGCATCATCGCGTCCCGCAGCGCCTCTGGTGTCTCGAACTGAGCGACGAGACGACGCGTCTCCACCATCGGGCTTTCGCTCCAGCGCCTGAAGAACTCGGCCGCCATCTCAGCCTGACGGTTGATACGGGCTTCACGGGCTTGCTGGCCTGCGAAGATCACTGCACCGATCGCGCTTAGCAGTCCGAGGGCGCTTACCGCGGTCGCAATGGCAGTGACCTGCTCGGCCCAGTTCGGCATTAGGACAGCCTTCCTGTCGATGGCTCCGAACCCACTCCCGGGGCCGCCGCACCACCGTCCGTGACGGCATCCGGGAAGTCGTCGGCACCGACTTCGGCCGCCGTGGTGAGCACCCTGGCGCCAGCATGAGCGTAGCGTGAATGCCCAGTGGCGGGGCATCCAGCAGCCGGTGTTCACCGTGAGTGACGTCCGGCGCTCACAGCGGACGACGCCGGTGACACCAGCATCAAATCACGTGACGCTCATGTCGCCTGCCATGATCATGGGACCACTTCGAGGAGTTTTCTGCCACAAGGATGGGACCACCCGGTTGCCAGTAATGGGACCACCCGGCGTGTCGCGCCGGTGGTTTTGACCGCTTTCCTGCTCGGATGCCTGCAAGTCGTCGGACTTGGAGGAAGCGGGCGGATGGTGTTCCGGGAGGTCAGCGTGATAGAGATCCGTGAGGTGCTCCGGTCGTGGCTGGCCGGGGCCGGGTTGCGGAAGGTGGCCGCGCAGGCGGGGGTGGACCGCAAGACCGCACGCCGGTATGTCGAGGCGGCGCTGGCGGCGGGCCTGGCCCGCGAGGGCGGGATAGGGCAGCTGACCGATGAGCTGGTTGGTCAGGTCGCCGAGGCGGTCCGGCCAGTGCGGCCGGCCGGGCACGGGCAGGCATGGGACCGGTTGGAGGCCTGCCGGGACGAGATCCAGGCGCAGGTGAAGCAGGGCCTGACCGTGGTCAAGATCGGGATGCTGCTGGAGCGGCAGGGCGTCGCGGTGCCGTACCGGACGCTGCACCGGTTCTGCGCGGAGCGCTGCGGGTACGGCCGTTCCGCGGTGACGACGGTGCGGGTCGCCGACGGCGAGCCGGGGATGGAGTGCCAGCTGGACTTCGGCTACCTGGGGTTGCTGGCTGATCCGGTGTCCGGGCGGCAGCGCAAGGTGCACGCGCTGATCTTCACCGCGTGCTATTCGCGGCACATGTTCGTGTGGCTGTCGTTCACCCAGACTCTGGCCGCGTTCATCGCGGGATGCGAGGCCGCCTGGGCGTTCTTCGGCGGCGTGTTCCAGGTCCTGGTTCCCGACAATGCCTCGGCGATCGTCGCGGACGCTGACGCGGTCAATCCCCGGTTCACCGCGGGCTGGCTGGATTACATGCAGGCCCGGGGCTTTGTCACCGACGCGGCCCGGGTCCGGTCACCGAAAGACAAGCCGAAGGTGGAGCGGGCGGTGCAGTACGTGCGCGGGAACTTCTTCGCCGGGGAGGACTTCGCCGGGCTGTCCGAGGCGCAGGCCCGCGCGGAGGACTGGTGCCGGGATGTCGCCGGGATGCGGATTCACGGCACCATCGCCGCGCGGCCCGCGGAAGTGTTCGCCGCCCAGGAGGCGGGGGCGCTGCTGCCGCCGCCCGCAGAGCCCTATGACGTGCCGGTGTTCACCCGGGTGAAGGTCCACCGGGACTTCCACGTCGAGGTGGTCCGGTCGCTGTATTCGGCGCCGAAGGAATACCTGGGCTGCCATCTGGATGCCCGCGCCGACTCGGCGCTGGTCAGGCTGTACTGCCGCGGGCAGCTGGTCAAGGTGCACCCCCGCCAGCAGCCGGGCCGCCGGTCCACCGACCCCGCTGACCTGCCCGCGGAGAAGACTACCTACGCGATGCGGGACGTGGCCTCGCTCGCCAGGGCCGCCCGCCGGCACGGGGACGCCATCGGCGTCTATGCCGACCAGCTGCTGGACACGGACCTGCCATGGACCAAGATGCGGCAGGTCTACCGGCTGCTCGGGCTGGTCCGCCGCTACGGGCCCGGCCCGGTCGATACCGCCTGCGCCCGGGCGCTGGAGCTGGACGTCGTCAACGTCACCAAGATCGCCTCGATGCTGGAAAAGGCCACCGAGAACGCCGCCCGGCCGCCGCGCCCCGCGGTGGCCGCTGCTGCCCGGTTCGCCCGTGACCCGGCCGAATACCGGCCCCGGAACATCCAGCTGACCCTCCTGGACGGCGGGGAGGCGAGCACCCGGTGACCACGGCCATCCGCGATGCCGTCAGCCCGGACCTGCGCGCCACCTTGCGGGCGCTCAAGCTGGGCCAGATGCTCGACACCCTGCCCGACCGGCTCACCCTGGGCCGCCAGCAGAAGATGACGCACGCCGACTTCCTCGAGCTGATCCTCGCCGACGAGGTCAGCCGCCGCGAGGCTAAATCCGCTTCCCTGCGAGCCCGGGCCGCCGGGCTCGAGACGGGCATGCGGCTGGACACCTGGGACCCCGCCGCCGCTGTCCGCTATGACCAGCAGCTGTGGAACGAGCTGGCCTCGCTGCGGTTCCTCGACTCCCGCCACGGCGCCCTGCTCCTCGGCCCGGTCGGGGTAGGCAAGACCCACCTGGCTTGCGCACTCGGCCATATCGCCATCCGGCGCCGCCGCGGCGTGCACATGGCCCGCGCCGACAAGCTGTTCAAACGGCTCAAGGCCGCCCGGCTGGACAACACCCTGGAGTACGAGATGCGCCGCCTGGCCACCGTCGAGCTCCTCATCATCGACGACCTGGCCCTGCAGCCGCTGGATGCCGCCAGCACCACCGACTTCTACGAGCTGTGCGTCGAACGCCACCAGCGGGCCGCCACCATCGTGACCTCCAACCGCACCCCGGATGAGTGGCTGTCCATGATGGCCGACCCGCTGCTCGCCCAGTCCGCCGTCGACCGGCTCGTCTCCACCGCCCACGAACTCGTCATCGAAGGACCCTCTTACCGGCAACGCCAGAAACCATCACTCAACGGCCACACCACCGGCGTGTCCGTTGACGACGAGAAAGGAAACCCGCATGATCACTCATGACGCCAGGTGGTCCCTTTCTCGTGGCAAAAACCCGGTCCCATCACCCTGGCAAGCGACAGCTCAGGATCCTGTACCGATCCTCGTCACAGGCCAAGCCGAACGTGCTGCGGGGCCACTTGAGAACCCGGCGTGGGCTCGGTCCGATTCCCGCAGCGGGATCCCCGATTGAGACGCCTCCTCGGTCGCTGAGCCCGTCCAGGCGACGGCACGCCCGGCAAGCGCCAGCTGGACCGACACGCAGGCTCCGTCGATGGCACCCGAGCAAACGTACGCCTGTTGACCATCCGTTCTGCTAACTCTTGCAAGCAGGAAGGGCAACCGTTTCGGCTTCCTCAGCCGCACCCTGCGCACGCTCTGACATCGTCCAGGCGGCTCTGGCGCAGTCGCGGCGCTTTCAGCGGTCACATTCAGTGACCGCACTGGCCGCTTCCGGGCAGATCTCGATGACCGTCAACAGTGTGCCGTTCGGTGTCCGCGACGAGGCGATCCCGTGACCCAGGTAGGCCCGGAACTGGTCCAGACCGGCACGGCGGTAACAGCCTCCGCGCGCAGTGCGTGCAGGTCCTGCATCCGTTCTACCCATCGTCCGGCGCTGAGCAATAGTCGATGGCGAGCAGGGCCAGCGCCCGGGTGGCGGTGAGCACCTCGGCGACCGGCACGCGTTCGGCGGGCCCGTGGGCCAGGCTCACGTCGCCCGGGCCGTAGTGCACCGTCGGTACGCCGCCCAGTCCGGTCATCAGCCGCAGGTCGCTGCCGTAGGGAGCGGCCCACATCTGCTGCGGCCTGCCCGAGGCCCGGGCGTGAGCCCGGCGCAGCGTGGTCACGACGGGGCCGTCCAGGCCAGTCATTCCTGGGGCGAACTGGCCGCCCCACCATTCGACCGTGACGCGGTGGCGGCTCAGCCAGGCATCGCCGTCACACGCCCGGTCGACGGCCTGTTCCAGGTCGCGCCGGGCCGACTCCGGTGATTCGTCCAGCGCCACGCCGCAGCGGCCCTCGGCGATGAGCAGGTCCGGCACCGAGGAAGGCCAGTCTCCGCCGCGCACCGTACCGATCTCGATCGGACAAGCCACGTCCCATCTGGCCATCAGCTGGTGGGGGACCGCGTTCCGGCGTGCTTCCAGCTCGCGCAGCGCCCGGAAGACAGGCCAGAACTTCTCCACCGCGCTCGTTCCCGCGGTCCGGCGGGAGGCATGAACCGCCAGCCCGGGCACGCGCAGCCGGAAGGTGAGCGAGCCTGCGCAGGCCGGGACGAGGTCCAGCGATGTAGGTTCCGGGATCACGCACGCGTCCGCCCGCCAGCCGCGGGCCAGCGTCGCAAACGTGCCCAGGCCGCCGTCTTCCTCGCCCTGGACGCAGGCGAGCAGCAGATCGCCCGGCAACCGCATCCCCGCCTTCGCCAGCGCGCGGAGCGCCCACATCGCCGCGACCAGGCCGCCTTTCATGTCACAGCTGCCCCGGCCGTAGACGAACCCGGCGTCAGCGCGCCCGCTGAACGGACCGATCCCTGACCAGGCCTGCGGGTCGCCGGGCGGCACGACATCGACGTGCGCGTTCAGCAGCAGAGACCGGCCGCCGCCGGTGCCGCGAACGCACGCCACCAACCCCCAGGCCTCCCGTCGGACGACCTCGGCACCGGGAAAACCGTCGGCCGCCATGACCTCATCCAGCGGGATCTGCCAGTGATCAACGTCGAAGCCCATCCCGGCCAGCTCGCGGGCCAGGCCGCCCTGAATGGCGTTTTCCTCATCGGACCCCGAAACGCTGGGAAGCCGGATGAGGTCGCAGAGTGCGGCAACGATCTGATCGGCATGATCATCAATGACTTGCAAGACACGCTCATGCTGCGCGGGCACCAGCCCACACTACGGTAGTGGGCGCGGTGGGAAAGATCCTGATGCCGGGCCAGGGGCAAACCGATTGGCCGTGTCAACGGCACTCCAAGCCTGGATCCAGCGCATACAGCAACCGCTGCCGACTGGCCGGGCTGCAGGACTCGCCGGTCATCCCGACGCATACCCGCAGCTCTGCCTGGCTCACGTTGCTGATCAGCCCGTGCCGGCGCCGTCGGGGATTCTGATCGGCCCGATCGTATTCGAGTACAGCCAGGACGTCTGATGTAGCGGATGAAGCAGGCCATTGACGGCGCCTCATTCAGGTCAGTAGCCGGGTTCGGCCGGGTCAGTCTTCGCATAGCTCAGCGGTGCGTTCCAGGACGGCCCGGCCGGCTGTTTCTGAGCGGCGGCCCAGCCCGCAGGCCGACGCGGTGGCCACGCGGCGCTGGAGATGGTCCTCGATGATCGCCCGGACCTGCCGCTGGCTGGCGAGCGTCTGTAACTCATGGGCGAAACCGGCGGCGAAGCGCACGCTGGGCGGCAGCGCCAGTTGCCGCCCGGCGCGTAGAAGGCGGGGTCGGTGGTGGCCGGCTTGTCGGCGGCGGCAAAGGGCGCGTGCATTAGGTCCAGCGGGCGCCTCGCCGGCCTGTAGCCAGCCGATGACTCCCCCGCCGGGGGTCGAGGGAGCAGGGGCAAGGTTGTGTGTGGGGGTCACGGGCCTGTGAGGCGGCTCGGGGGCATGGGCTTCGCGGGCTGGCCTCGGCGGTGCCGCGGGACGTGAGTGGTCCACCGGGCGTGGCAGGCCAAACGGTAGTATCCCGACCGATACTGGTGAGACCGGCGCGGCCAGGTGCGGCCTCGGGGCATCGTGCCCGCCGCCGGCCATCATCATGGTCACCAGCAGGCCGATCAACGCGGTGACGAGACCGCTGGCGGCCGCCCCTACGCCGGCACGGCCGGTCTCCCCCTGTCAAGGTCGTTCCTCCCTGGACAGGGACTGCGCTCCGGCGGAATATGGCAGCTATCAGGAAGCACGGACAGGCACGATCAGCCAAGTGAGAGTGTCCACGCTTTCAGGGGAACCCCGCGCCCCCACAGGGGCAGGCACGACATCCCAGCAGCGATCAACTCTCCCAGTCACCGGCAGGGGCACGATCTAACCCAAGGGCTCAAGGCCCAGCTGGCGGGAGTGCTCACCTGCCGGCGGCCACCAGGCACCGAGTCTGCCGCACCGACGACCCGGCAATCCCTATTAGCTGGTTGTGCCTGGAGCTCCAGATCGACCCGGTTTGGCGTGGGTTGGCAGGCCTGTGCATGCAATCACTTTGGTGGCGGGTTGATGTTGGGCACGGCTGAACTGGTGGGCGGGATCGCTTGCTGCGGTCCAGGATGGGGCCATGACCGATCTGCGTGCGTTGCTTGCCCGGACCGCGGACCGCGTGGCGGCCTACCGCGAGGCCGCTGCGGAGGCGGCGGTGTTCCCTGACGTCGACCTGGACGCCGTGCGGGCGGCGATCGGGGGCCGCCTGCCTGATGGCCCCGCCCCTGCGGGCGAGGTGGTCGACCAGCTCGCCGCCGCGGTCGAGCCGGCCTTGGTCGCGACGACCGGTCCTCGCTATTTCGGCTTCGTCATCGGGGGCGCCCTCGACGCCGCGACCGCGGCCGACATGCTCGCCGTGGGCTGGGACCAGCCGGCGTACAACCACCTGTCGTCGCCGGCGTCCGCCGTGGTCGAGGAGGTCGCGGGGGCCTGGCTCGTTGAGCTTCTGGGACTCGCTGGTGATGTGTCGTTCGGTTTCGTGACCGGCGCCCAGGGGGCCAACACGGTGTGCCTGGCCGCGGCCCGCCACCAGGTCCTAGCCGATGCCGGATGGGACGTGGAGCGCGACGGGCTTGCCGGGGGCCCGGCTGTCAGGGTCGTGGCCAGCGAGGAGCGCCATGCCACGATCGACCGCTCGTTGCGCCTGCTCGGCTTGGGCGCCGGCTCGCTTCAGCTCGTGCCCGCGGACGGGAACGGCGCCATCGACGTGGCCGCGCTGGGGAACCTGCTGGCGGGCAAGCCTGCCGGCCCGACGATCGTGTGCCTGCAGGCGGGCAACGTCAACACGGGGGCATGCGATGACCTGGCGGGTGCGGTGGCAGCGGCGCACGAGCACGGTGCCTGGGCTCACGTCGACGGGGCGTTCGGGCTGTGGGCGGCCGCGAGCCCGGCGACGCGGCCGCTGGTGGCCGGCATCGAGACCGCCGACTCGTGGGGCACTGACGGCCATAAGTGGCTCAACGTGCCCTATGACTCGGGGTATGCGTTCTGCGCTCACCCGGACGCGCACGCGGCAGCGATGGCCTACACCGCGGCATACCTTGCCGGCACCGCCGCGGCCGCCGTGCGCCCGCCCGGCGACTACGTGCTCGAGTCGTCCCGCCGGGCGCGCGGGTTCGCGACCTGGGCCGCGCTGCGCGAGCTGGGGCGAAGCGGCGTTGCCGAGCTCGTCGACCGCTGCTGTGCCCTGGCCAGGCGCTTTGCTGCCCAGCTCGCCGTCATCGACGGCATCTGGGTCGTCAACGATGTCGTCTTGAACCAGGTACTGGTGCGCTTCGGTGAGGACGACGCGACAACGGAGCGGGTCATCGAGGCCGTGCAGCGCTCGGGCCAGTGCTGGATGGGCTCGACGACCTGGCATGGCCAGCGGCTCATGCGCATCTCGGTGTCGAGCTGGCGCACCACCGAGGCCGAGGTCGACCGGTCGGTACGCGCGATCGCCGCCGCGGCGGCCAGCGCGATCTGGTAGCCGGCTCTCCACCAAGGGCGAACAATTGTTCTAACGAACGCACGGGACCGGACTACGCTGCACCAGTATTCACAGATTCCGGGCAACGGCGATTTTCTACCCAAAGCGGCATCGCCGCTGAATTGAGATGACGTATCGGCTGGTCAGAGCCATCAAATCGAGTGACAGGCAGGAGTTTGTTACCAGCCTTCCAAGCTAGTCATGAGGGTTCGATTCCCTTCGCCCGCTACAACCCGAAACCGCAGATCAGCGGCATGACGTCGAACCTCATCTTGATCACTGGGCTTCGTTTCGCCCGGGTTCGGGCCACAACGGGGCCGCAGTCACCAGGGTCATGCGTCGCCGCAGGCCTGATCCGGACTGGTCCGCCGGACCTGTTGCACCAGGTCGCCAAGGGCCTTAGCGATGGCCTGATCCCTGTCCCTGGTCGCGTGCCGGTAGATCAGCGCGGGCCCGTGTAGACGAGTGGCCGAGGCGCGCCATCCGCTCCTAAGGGCTCGCGCCCGTGGCCGCAGCGAGAGTCCCCCAACGTGCCGGGGGTCGTAAAAATACAGATCCGGCAGCCGAGCCGTGGCGCAAGCACTGTTCCAGATCGGCCGGAAGTTAGACCGCCGCAACGGAACGCGCTCGCCGGTCAGTATCGAGCGCGTCGCACCGTGATGCCGCCCCAGGCGGCGCCGTCGTTGCCGGAACGGCTCGGCCTCCTACATCATGTCGGTCATGGATGAGGCCAAGGCGCAGGAACTGTACGACATCGCGGAGGCAGGTCGGGCCGCGGCGCGGATGCACCAGCCCGACGCGGAGAAGCTTGTCGAGGAGCGCTATCCCGACGTCCTGGCCGCGCTGCAGTGGCACCTCGACCACCGTGATGTGGACGCGGGCTTCCGCTTCGCGAACGCGCTGGTCACGTTCTGGCTGGGGACGAACCGCATCCTCGACGGCGACGACTGGTTCGGCCGGCTGCTCGCTACGCCCGGCGGGACCGATACCACCCGCGCCCTCGCCCTGCACGAGCATGGCTACCTCGTGTTCTGGGCCGGGCAGCACGACCGGGCAGCCCAGCGCTTCCGCGAGTCGCTCGACCTAGCAGCCTCGCTGGACGACGCCTCGCTCCAGGCGCTCGCGCTGGCGGGACTCGCGCGTGTCGCGCTCTACACCGACCCCCCCGAGGCAGTCCGCCTGCTGCGCGAAGCCCTCGACCTCGCGCGAGACCTCCCCGACAACGACCCCGGGAGGTCGAGCGCGGTGCACGTCCTCGGTCCCGCCCTCCAGATGTCCGGCGATCTCGAGGGCGCGCGCGAGGTGATCGGGCAGCGGCTGGCGACGGCGGAGCGCCAGGGTGTGGCGTTCGTCGTGTGGAGCGAGTCGGCGAACCTGAGCATGGTGGAACGGCGGCTCGGCAACCTCGACCGAGCCGAGGAGCTCTCGCGTCAGGCGGTCGACACCGAGACCGCCCGCGAGCACGACCTCTACCTCGGATGGACGCTCAACGGGCTCGCGGCCGTGACGGCTGCGAAGGGCCAGTCGGTCCGGGCTGCGACCGTCCTCGGCGCGGCCGCCTCGCTTCTGCAGCGCGGCGGCGGCGAGTGGCCCCCCGACGAGCTCGAGCAGTTCGAGGAGACCGACGCAGCGCTCGGACGAGCCCTCTCGCCGGACGAGTTCGAGCACGCCCGCGCCCAGGGGGCCGCGATGTCGCGCGAGCAGGCCGTCGCGTACGCCCTGTCGTAGGTGCGTTTTGGCCGTCTGTCATCGCCCAGCGTTATGCGCCAGACTGGGAGCCACCAGTGGCCGGAGCCGGGCCGAGTCAGGCCACACCTCACCGACTTCTTCCACGTCGACTGCGCGGTCACCCTCCAGCGCCTGTACTGCTTGTTCGTGATGGACATCGGCTCCCGCTACGTGCACATCCTCGGCGTGACCGCCAACCCGGACGGGCCCTGGACCACGCAGCAGATCCGGAACCTCCTGCTGGACCTCGGCGAACGTGCCGCCGGTTTCCGGTTCCTGATCCGGGACCGGGCCGGGCAGTTCAGCGCGTCGTTCGACGCGGTCCTGGCCGACGCAGGCATCGAAGTGATCAAGATCCCGCCGCGAAGCCGAAAGGCGAATTCCT
The DNA here is from genome assembly GCA_963787645.1 of uncultured Actinomycetes bacterium. Taxonomy (GTDB): domain Bacteria; phylum Actinomycetota; class Actinomycetes; order Streptosporangiales; family Streptosporangiaceae; genus Palsa-504. Next base: position 506,274 of record CAWBDS010000003.1, read on the forward strand.
ACGCGGAGCGGTTCGTGCTCACCGCCCGCACCGAGGTCACCGACCGGATGCTGATCTTCGGTGATCCCGCCGCAGCGGGAAACATCGGCCTGCAGGCAGTCCACCGCGTCGGCGGCGCACATGCGGCGGAAGTAGTACAGGTCATAGCCGTATTCACCTGCGGTGACGTCTGGCCGAACGGCGTCGCGAATCTCCCGCAGGCCGTCGAGGTCGTCGGAAGAAACGGGCTCCTCGTACCAGCGCACGTCCAGGTCGGCGGCGGCGCGCATGACGCGGATCGCCTGCTTGCGGGCATAGCCGCCGTTCGCGTCAACGAACAGCTCCACATCCTCGCCGACGATGGTGCGGGCTTGGTGCATGCGCTCGAGGTCGCGGGCCGGGTCGTGGCCCCACGACTCCCCGATCTTGATCTTCACGCGGGGTATGCGCTGCTCGAGGGCCCAATGAGTCAGCTGATCGCGCAACTGCCGCTTGTCGTAGGCGGTGAACCCTCCGCTGCCGTAGACCGGTACCCGGTCACGCACCGCGCCGAGCAGGCGGTGCAGCGGGAGGTCCAGTAGCCGGGCCTTGAGGTCCCACAGCGCGACGTCGACCGCGGAGATCGCGTAGCCGACCGCGCCGGGGCGCCCGGCGTTGCGGACAGCCTTGACCATGGCGCCGAACGTCCCGCTTATGTCCATCGCGTCGCGTCCGATGACGAGGCGAGCTTGTCGTGGACCATCGTGGCGCACGCGGCCGGCCCGTAGGTCCAGCCAGTGCCAACCTTGTCGGCAGCGCGGACCTGCACGAGAACCATGGTGGTGGAGTCCCAGGCGAGGGTGCCGTCGGCCTCGGCAGCGTCGGTTGGGATAACGTAAACTTTGGCCTCCACGGACGTCACCGGAGTGTCAATCATGAGTCGTCCTTTGCATGACGGCCAGCTCTCGCGGCGCCCATCGCTCAGCTATCCTTGTGGGGCAGGAACTCCTGGATCTTGGTCTTCACCCCCTCCTTGATCACGCCCCGCCGGTCCTCGTCGCCCTTGAGCATTGCCTCGGCGGCGTCTTTCATCTGCTCGAAGGTGGCGTGCGGCGGGATCGGCGGCACGTTCGGGTCGGTGTGCACGTCGAGCAGGGTGGGCCGGTCTGCGGCGAGTGCCCGCTCCCAGGCTGGGCCGACCTCGCCGGGGCTGGCGACGGTGAACGCCTGCAGGCCGAGGCTGGCGGCGAAGCCGGCGAAGTCGACGTCGGGCAGGGCCTGGGATTTGGTGAACTTCGGTGAGCCTTCCATCGCGCGCAGTTCCCAGGTGACCTGGTTGAGGTCGTTGTTGTGCAGCACGGCGATGATCAGGCGGGGGTCGGCCCACTGTTGCCAGTAGTGCTTGATGGTGATCAGTTCGGCCATGCCGTTCATCTGCATGGCTCCGTCGCCGGAGAACACGATCACGGGCCGGTCCGGGTTGCCGAACTTCGCCCCGATCCCGTACGGGACGCCGGGTCCCATGGTCGCGAGGTTGCCGGACAGCGAGCCGCGCATGTCGCCACGGAATTTCAGCTGGCGTGCGTACCAGTTGGCCGAGGAGCCGGAGTCGGCGGTGATGATCGCGTTTTCGGGCAGCCGTGAGGACAGTTCGGAGAACAGCCGCATCGGGTTGACCGGACCGGCCTCGACCATCGCCTCCGCGTCCATCACCTGCCACCAGCGGTTGACGTTGGTCTCGATCGTTTCGCGCCAGGCCCGGTCGTCCTTGCGGGTGAGGTGCGGGATAAGGGCGCGAAGGGTCGCGGCGGCGTCGCCGACCAGGTTCACCTCATATGGGTAACGCATGCCGATGTACTTACCGTCAATGTCGATCTGGACGGCACGGGCCTGGTCGAAGGCGGGCAGGAACTGGGTGTAGGGGAAGCTCGATCCGACGGTGAGCAGCGTGTCGCAGTCCATCATCATCTCGTAGCTGGGCCGGGTGCCCAGCAGCCCGATCGCGCCGGTGACGTAGGGCAACTCGTCGGACAGGACGTCCTTGCCCAGCAGCGGCTTCGCGACGCCGGCGCCGAGCAGTTCGGCGACCTGCTCGAGCTCGCCGCGGGCGCCGCGGGCGCCGGAACCGGCCAGGATAGCGACCTTGCGGCCGGCGTTGAGCAGATCCGCGGCGCGGCGGACAGCAGCGTCGTCCGGCGCGGTGGTGGGCCAGTCCACTCCCATGCTGGAGGGAACCATCTTGAACGCGTGCGTAGGAGCGGAGTACTCAAGCTCCTGGACGTCCGCCGGGATGATGACCGCGGTCGGCGCGCGTTCGGCCAGCGCGACGCGGATCGCCCGGTCCAGGACATTGGGCAGCTGCTCGGGGACGGTGACCATCTGCACGTATTCGCTGGCCACGTCCTTGAACAGGGTGAGCAGGTCGACTTCTTGCTGGTAGGACCCGCCCATGGCCGACCGGTTGGTCTGCCCGACGATAGCGACCACCGGGACATGGTCCAGTTTGGCGTCGTACAGGCCGTTGAGCAGGTGGATGGCACCGGGCCCGGAGGTGGCCATGCACACGCCGAAGCGGCCGGTGAACTTGGCGTAGCCGACCGCTTCGAACGCGCTCATCTCCTCGTGCCGCGACTGGATGAACATCGGGTTGTCCCCGGCCCGGTCCCAGGCGGCGAGGGTCCCGTTGATGCCGTCGCCGGGGAAGGCGAAAACTTTGTCCACTCCCCAGTCGCGCAGTCGCTCGAGCAGATGGTCGGCGACAGTCGGTTTGGCCATGGGTGATTCCTCCTAGAGGTCAGGTTCGGGTGGTGGTGCGGGCCGTGGCGCCGGTGAGCCGGTCGGCGGCCCGTGCGGTGACGGCCATGATGGTCAGGGCCGGGTTGGCGCTGGCCTGGGTGGGCAGGACGCTGCCGTCGGTGATGTAGAGGTTGGGCACGGCGAAGGTGCGGCAGTCGGCGTCCACGACGCCGTGCTGTTCGTCGGCCGCCATCCGTGCGCCGCCGACGAGGTGGGCGTAGCGGCCGATGGTGATCACTTCGTCGGCGCCGGCGGCATGCAGGATGTCTTCCATGACGGACTGGGCCGCCTTCATCAGCTTGGTGTCGTTCTCGCACTGGGAGTAGGAGAAGCTGGCCACGGGCAGGCCGTGGCGGTCCTTCTCCTCGGCCAGGGTGACCCGGTTACCTGGCTGGGGCAGGAACTCGCACAGCGCCCCCAGGCAGGACCAGTGCACGTAGTCGCTCATGTACTCGCGCAGCGCGCCGCCCCAGTGGCCTTGGGCGGCGATGTGCTTGGCCCAGGTGATCGGCAGCGGGGAGACGGTCTGGATTGAGAACCCCCGCTGGTACGGCTTGGCCGGGTCGGTTTCGTAGAAGTCCTCGCTGCTGACCTCCGGGGGCGGTGACTTGTACAATCGCACCTCAGCGTCGAACCGCCCGGCGGTCTGCGGCGCGCCCTGCACCATCAGGTAGCGGCCGACCTGGTCGAAGTCGTTGCACAATCCGTCCGGGAAACGTCTGGAGGCGGAGTTGAGCAGCAGCCGCGGCGTCTCGATGGAGTAGCCGGCGATCGCGACGATCCGGGCCTTCTGGAACCGGGATACGCCGTCGCGGACGTAGTGCACGCCGGTGGCGCGGCTGGTGCGCTCGTCGACTTCCACACGCACAACCATGCAGTCCGCGCGGACCTCGGCGCCGTGCGCAAGCGCGTCGGGGATGTGGGTGATCAGGGGGGACGCCTTGGCGTTGACCTTGCAGCCCTGCAGGCAGAAGCCGCGGTAGATGCAATGCGGCCGGTTGCCGAAGCGGCCGTTGACGATGGCTACCGGGCCGACCTTGGCGGTGATGCCGAGCTTGTGCGCGCCGCGCAGGAACATCTCACCGTTGCCGCCGACGGGGTGCGGGCGGTAGGGGTAGGAATGCGGGTCTCCCCAGGGCCAGTTCTCACCGGCGACCGGCAGCTCTTCCTCGATGGCCTGGTAGTAATTGCGCAGGTCCTGGTAGCCGATGGGCCAGTCCGCGCCTACCCCGTCGCGGCTGTAGGTTTTGAAGTCGCTGGGGTGAAAGCGCGGGGTGTAGCCGGCGTAGTGCACCATCGAGCCGCCGACGCCGCGGCCGGAGTTGTTCGACCCGAGCGGCACCGGGTCAGCGCCGGAGATCACCCGGGGTTCGGTCCAGTACAGGTGGTGTGAGCCGGCTTCGTCGCTGACCCAGTCGGTGTCCGGGTCCCAGAACGGCCCGGCGTCCAGGGCCGCGACCTTCCACCCGGCCCGGGCCAGCCGCTGCAGCAGCGTCGAGCCGCCGGCCCGCACCCGACGACGAGCAGGTCGAGTTCGTCGCTGTCCGCGAAGCGGCGCATGTCCCGGCGCAGCTGGTGATTGGTGCGGGTGCCGTCGTTGGGCAGCAGCCACGCCGATTCGTTGCGAGCCCGTACGTCGCTCATTTCTTCCCCCGCGCGGGGTCGGCATCGGGCTGGGCGTCGCGGACCTCATACGGCTCACGCGCGTTGACGCCGGGGTTTTTGTAACCGCGGGGGTAGGCCGGCCCGGGAAAGCCGCTCTCGTTCCAGGCCGACGGGTGGGAGTAAAACGCGGTGCAGGCGTAACGGGTCCACAGGCTCCATACCTGCTTGGCCGGCAGGCCGTGCCACGCGTCGGCGCCGAGGTCTTGAACAGCCTGGATCAGCGTCGTCTGCTGCTCGCGCGGGCAGGCCGCGAAGCCCGTGCCGTAACGGTCCTGGGCGTCGGCGTCGAGCGCGGCCAGCGTGTCGCGCCAGGCCTGGCCGTCCGCGGGCATGTCCCGGTAGCGCCAGCCGTCGGTCTGTTTCTCGGCCAGCCGCGCGTCGATCATATTGACCACAGGGATCTTTCCCTGGCCATGCTGGCCCATCAGCTGATCGCACAGGGCGGTGGCGGCGGCCTGCTCGGACGGGGTGAAGAAGCGGATGTCGGGTGCTATTCCGAGCCGGGACAGCACGACACCGGCGGTCGCCGGATCCCAATGGCGGCGCTGGGCGAGAACGTCGAAGCGGGGAACCGGCCGTGCGGCGACCGCGGCGCGGTGCCGGTCACTTTTCCCGCCGCAGCACCGACGCGAGCAGGCCCATCCCGCCGACGAGAGTGACCAGCAGCGGCGCCAGCAGTGGCGGTCCCATCTCCATGTTGTAGCGGGCGTTGCGCCAGCCGCCGGGCTTCTGCGCGATCCCGCGGGCGTGTAGGTAGGTGCCCTGCAGGCCGTTCGCGACGATCGCGGCCGACGCGGCCGGCAGCGCGGTCTTGGCCAACCGGCGGCTGAAGAACCCGGCCACTCCGGCAGCGGCTCCGACCGGTCCCATCACGACCGGCAGCCACATCATCTTGTTGCCGAAGCTGGCCGAGTCGTGCTCGAAGTAGATCTCGGCCGCGGTGACCAGCGCGCCGGCAGCGGTCAGCGCGGCCAGGCTGCGCTCGAAACGGCCGGTCTCGACGTTGCGCACCATCCGGTCGATGCCGTGAACTACCGGTTGGGCCACAGCGGAGTCCGTGACGGTCATGTGCAGTCCTTCCACTCGCGTGACCCGACATGGCAGGAGCGTTGGCGATTTGGCGTCCTGCCCGGTCAGGGTAGTCAACGATGTACTTATTGATTGCGCTAACGCAAGGGTAGGCGCAATGTTTGCGAGAGAGCAAGTGTTGGTTGATACTTTGCTCATGGCTACGGAGGATCAGGATGCAGCAGGGGTTACCGAGGAGCAGGTCGATGCGATCCTGCTTGCGGCCCAGGCGCTGGTGGGCGTGACCGCGCAGTCGGTGGCCGAGGTCGGAGAGCTGGTCAGCTTGCCTCAGCTGCGTGTGCTCATGCTGGTGGCGAGCCGCGGGGCGCTGAATCTGCAGACGCTGGCGCAGGCTATGGGCGTTCATCCGTCCAATGCCACCCGGGCGTGTGACCGTCTGGTGGCGGAGGGCCTGCTGCGGCGCAGTGAGTCCTCGGTCGACCGGCGCAACCTAATCTTGCGTCTCACCGACGACGGGCAGCAGCTGGTTGACACGATGCTCCAAAGTCGGCGTCGTGCCATCGCCAGGGTGCTCGGGCAGATCCCGGCGACCCGCCGCCGCGGGCTGGCCGCCGCGATGCGGACGTTCGGCCTCGCCGCCGGTGAGGCCCCGACAACGAACGCATGGAAGCTGGGCTGGCCGCCCTGACGCGGCCTACTCGTTACCGGCGGCGGAGGTTGCGCAGGCCCAACAGCGTAACTACTGACGCGGCGAGCAGTGCGTTGATCAGCGGCGCGCGGTGCATCGTGGTCCACAACCAGGGATCGCGCGAGTGCGCCTGTCCGTCAAAAGCCCCGTGGGCGCCGCGGTCGGTGTCGGCGTCCTGAGGGGCGAAGACGTTCGATCCCCACCGGGGCAGCTGCTTGTCGTTCTGCTGAGACTTGATGCCGGTCCAGCCGAGGTAGAGGTCAAGCAGCTTGGGTGCGACCCGCTCGCCGAGAATGGTGTACGCGGTGGAGATGCCCACCCACATGTTGCGGCGCGGGTGCTCGGCGAGATAAACGATCGCCTTGGCGGGCAGTTCCGGCTGGAAGATCGGTGCGACCGGCATCGGGTGACCGCTCATCTTGTTGAGGTTCCAGTTGAATTGCGGGGTGTTCAGGCCAGGCAGCTGGACGGTGCAGAGCTTGACGTTGCTGTTCTCGCTGGCCAGCTCGGTCACCACCGACTGGGTGTAGCCGACCACGGCGTGCTTGGCGCCGCAGTACGCCGACTGCAGCGGTATCGAGCGGTAGGCCAGCGCCGATCCAACATTGATGATGACGCCGCGGTCGCGGGGGCGCATGTGCCGCAGCGCGGTCTGGGTGCCGTACACCTGGCCGTAGTAGGTGACCTCTGTCATCCGCCGGAACTCCTCGTCGGAGGTGTCCCATGAGTAGGCCAGCGAGCCGGTGAACGCGACGTTGACCCAGACGTCGATCTCACCGCGTTCGGCCTCGACCTGTTCGGCGGCCCGCCGCACCGCGTCATGGTCGGCTACGTCAGTCACGATGCCGAGGCCTCGCCCGCCAGCGCCCTCGACGTCCTTGACGGCTCCGCCGAGCCCGGCCTGGCCGCGGGCGAGTACCGCGACGTCGTAGCCGGCGGCGGCGAAGGCTTGCACGGCGGCCCGCCCCACCCCGCCGGTTCCGCCGGTCACGACCGCTATCTTGCGTCCTGTTGCTGATGTCATCGCTTCCTCATCTCTCATAGCTGGGATCGGACGGCAGGATGGTGCCCCGCGCAAAGCGGTCACGGATCGTGCTGTGGCCGTGCGCGCCGGCTCGCGCCCGGGTAGCCGGGGACGCATGCGGCAGCGACGCGGTCCGCCCATTTCTGCCGGAGCTCCCGTACGACGTTGCCCGGTTGCGGTGGCGGCTCATGCGCTGCTTCCCGGGCGGCGAGAGCGCCGGCCAGCGCGAACGCGCCGGCGATCAGCGCGTCGGTGAACGCGGCCCGCCGACGCCGGGGAGCCAGGGCGAGCGCGAGCATGCTGGCCGCGCGCAGCGCGTCGACCTCGACGCCCACGGCAAGCACCGGGTAGCTGGGCGCCGGGCCTGACGCGACGGCCTGGGCGAGCTGCCGGGCGCCCAAACCGCGTCAGGTCCTGGCCGCGGGCGTCCAGGCGAACGCGCGGCAGCCGGCCGCTCACCAGCGTGTGACTGGCCAGCTGCAGTGTCCCGTAGCAGCCGCGGACCGCCCAGAGCGCGGTCCGGGCCGACGGCCGCCCAGGCGTGCGGGCGTGGCGGGTCACTGGCCGGCCTGCCAGGGCCGGGCCAGTCGCACCGAAGCCTCGAACAGCAGGGCGTGCACGAACGCCTGCGGTAGGTTGCCGCGCAGCTGGCGCTGGGTGACGTCGTACTCCTCGGACAGCAGGGCGGGCGGTCCGCAGGCGGCCTCGGTTGCGTTCGAAGTAGCGGATGGCGCTCAGCGTGTCGCCCTGCTGGTGGGTGGCCAGGGCGGCGAGGAACCCGCACAGCAGGAAGGCGCCTTCGGCGTCGCCGAGCGGGCCGGGCTGCTGGCGGAACCGGTAGACATAGGCCTCCTGGTCCAGTTCGTCCCGGACGGCGGCCAGCGTGGCAGCGGTGCGGGGGTCACCGCCTGGCAGTGCGCCGCGGATGCCCGGCAGCAGCAGGGCGGCGTCGACGCGGTCATCACCGGGCGCGCGCTGCCAGCGGCCGGACGGATGGGTGCAGTGCGCGGCGGTGTCGGCCAGGATCGCGTCGGCCAGGGCCAGCCAGCTGGCAGTGCGCGGCAAGGGCGCTCCGGGGGCCCGGCTGGCCGCGCGCAACCCGGCGACGCAGATCAGCCGGCTGTGGCTCCAGCGTTCGTCGTCCAGTTCCCATATCCCTGCCTCGGGTTGCTGCCAGCGTTCCCCGATCGCGTCAGCGGCGGTCTCCACCGCGCGCCAGCCGTCGGCGTCCAGGTGATCGTGACGGGCCGCGGCGGCCAGCAGCAGCAGCGATTCCCCGAAGGCGTCGAGCTGGAACTGGGCGTTGACATGATTGCCGACGATGTCGTGGCCGCCGGGGTAGCCGGGCAGGTGCAGTGAGCGCTGGTCAGGGACCCGGCCGCCGGTCGTGGTGTAGGCGGGGGCCAGCTTCGGCCCGTCGTCGAGCAGCCGGGCGGCGACAAAACTGACCGCGTCATCGAGCAGCGGGTACTCGCCGGCTGCGGCGATCGCCTCGCCGGTGAAGCACTGGTCGCGGATCCACACGTAGCGGTAGTCGTAGTTGCGTCCCTGCGCGGGCGCGTTCGGGCAGGCTCATAGTGGCCGCGGCGACCATGCCGCCACCGGAGCTGGTCAGCCCGCGCAGCACGGCGTACGCATGGCGGGTGTCGTGCGGGGCAACAGCGCTGGTGAAATCAGGCACGCTCTCGCGCCAGGTCCGTTCGGTGTCTTCCCAGGCCTGGTCCGGATCGGGGAGATGGTCGGGCAGGGCTCGTTCGGACAGCTCCAGGACGAGATCGTGGTGACTTCCTGCAGGCAGGGTGAGGTCCATGGCTAGCACATTTTCGCCGGCCGGGCCGCGGCGCGGTCTGGCCGCCTCGCCGCCGCTCCAGCGAAGCCGTAGCGCCCCGGTCTTGCCGGCCCACTGTCCCCTCTCGCGGCCGAGGCCCGACAACCGGTGCTGACCGTAGCCGGCCCGGGGGTCCAGGCGGACCCGTACGCGGGCGTCTCCTTGGGTGGCGATGATGCGGCGCAGCAGCACGGCCCGGTCCGGGCCGCCGGGAAACGCCAGCGCTTCGCGGCACTCGATGATCCCGGTTTCGGTGATCCACCGCGAACGCCAGATCATCGAGCCGTCCTCGTAGTAGCCGCCCCATACGAAGCGGGCTTCAGCGGGGGTGATCGTGTACATGCCGCTGCCGCCGATCAGCAAGGAGAACACCGCGCCGGAATCCCAGCGGGGGGCGCACATCCACACGATGTCTCCGCGCGGGCCGACCAGGGCGCCGCGTTCACCGTCGGCGAGCAGCGCATATTCGCGCAGTACGTGCAGCGGGTAGGCGGCGGCCACATCTTCGCCGATTCGGTTGCTCGTCATCGTCTGTCTCCTAGATTCCGGCGGCGTTGGCGTAAAACTGCTGATCCTCTCGCCAGCCGCCCATGCCCATGCCAATGTCCTTGACGTCGGCCACGAACTCGATGCCGGCGATCCACTTGACCATCTTGAAACCGAGCTGAGTCTCGATCCGCAGCCGCACTGGCGCCCCGTGCTCGACCGGCAGCGGTGCCCCGTTCATCTCAAGTGCGAGGATCGTCTGCGGGTTGTTCGCGAGGTGGATCGGGATGGTGCCGTAGAAGAAGCCGTACCGCCCCTCCCCCTCGGTCAGCCCCTTATCGTCCATCGCATAGAAGACAACGTGCCGTGCCGAGCAGGCGCGGCGCGCACTTCTTCGATGAGCCGGGCGAGCGGCACCCCGGCCCATTCGGCGACCGCGGTCCAGCCCTGGATGCAGTTGTGCTTGGTGATCTGATGCTGGTCTCCGAGGCTGTGCAGCTCGGCCAGCGACAGGTTCACCGGGTGCCCGACGAGTCCGCCGACGCTAAGCCGGTAGTCGCGGAAGCCGCCGGCCGCCAGGGCTTCGTACTCCTCGCCGGCGGGAGGGTAGCCGTTAATCCGGTGGTAAGGCGAGATGTCCTTGCGGCTGAAGTGTTCACGGGAGGTGAACAGCCGCGAGATGATCCGCTCGAACGGGTCGACCACGAACCCGAGCAGCCGTTGAGTGCGGCGCCGGTAGCGCAGCGAGAACCAGGTGATCACGATGTGGAATAGCACGATCGCGAACAGCCCGGCCAGTCCGATCCCCAGCGCCAGACGCCGATCCCCGTCGGGGTTCCCCAGCACAATCGCGGCGAACTCCTTCGGCACACCGTGGATGATCACCATGAACGTATGCATGACGATGAACGCGCCGAACGCGCACATGCCCAGGAAGTGCAGGCTGCGGGCGCCCTGCTTGCCGCCGAACAATCTCCCGTACCACGGGAACCGGGCCAGCACGGATGGCGACATCGCCGCCCCGGTCGCGATCTGCAGCGGTGCAAGCAGGAAGATCACCATGAAGTAAGCCAGTTTCTGGGCCGGCTCGAACGGCTGGCCGGGGATCTTGGCCGGGAACTGGAAGCGCAGGTAGGTGCCCACCGCCTTGACCGAGTCCGGCACGATCGACCAGCTGGTGGGGACCAGGTAATGCCAGTAGCCGGTGGCGAACACTAGGGATATGTAGACGGCGCCGGTCAGGATCCAGAACTGGATGGTCATGAAGTGCCAGTGCCGGCCCAGGCCCAGATTTTTCCGGCCCGGCAGCGCGACCACCGGCGACCAGGACTCCTCCTCATCCAGCGACGACCATGGCTTGCGTGAGTCGGCGGCGAAGACTTTCTTCGACAGCCGCAGCCACTCGCGCCCCGGCGGGCAGCCGTCATACCAGTAGAGCTTCGGGAAAGCCGACAGCACCTCGATGCCCGAGCGGAACAGCAGCAGCATGAAGAAGATGTTCAGGAAATGGGTGATCACAACCCACCACGGAAAAAACCCAGGCACTCAGCTGGCTCCCTTCGGCTCTGGCACGGACACGGACTCGGGAGTTCCGGCCCCTACTCTCCGCCGCCAGCGCATGACGACCGATCTTAATCGTAAACGCAATGATTGCGGGCTAGCAACTAATCAGCCATACTGGGAACTGGGGCAAGCTGCCGCCCAGCGAGAGGTGAGAGACGTGAATCAGCACCGCGATGCAAGCCAGACCGTGCGCGACGCCGGGCGTGATGCTTCTGCTCCTGTGGCACAGCTTCGTGTCGCACAGCTTCGTGCGGCGCTGCTGACCGGCCGCGGACCTGGCGCCTCGGCACAAGAGATCGCCGAGCACACGCGTGACCGCACGCTGCTCGGCGCGGTGCCGGCGCCAGCCGAGCGGGCTCTCGTGGCGCGTCAGGCCGACCGACTGCGGGCCGGTGAACCCGTCACCGAGCGCAGCGCCCGGACCGGTATCCGCCGCGGCCGGCGGCAGGCCGCCCTGGCCGGCGCCGCGGCAGCATTGCTCACCCGCTGGTTCGTACACCGGCTGACCAGATCCCGGGCAACGCCGCCCCGGTGGCTGATCCGCCGGACCAGGCCGGGCTCCACATATCAGAAAGGTTCTCCATGTCTTCCGCAGCGTCCGGGCAGCAGTTCACTATCAGCACCGGTGAGCAGCAGGTAACGATCGTCGAGGTCGGCGGCGGCATCCGCGCATACCGGGCCGGTGACCGCGATGTCCTGCAGCCCTACCCCGCGGAGCAGATGTGCGACGGCGCACACGGAGCCCCGCTGATCCCGTGGCCCAACCGCCTCGCAGGCGGCCGGTACAGCTTCGACCGCACCGGCTACCAGGTCGCCCTGACCGAACCGGACAAACACAACGCCATCCACGGTTTCCTGCACTGGCGACCCTGGCAGCCGGTCGAGCAAGCCAGTGACCGGATCACCATGGCTGCCACACTGTTTCCGCTGCAGGGCTACCCGTTCACCCTCGATCTCCGGATCCAATACCGTCTCGACCCCACCGGCCTGACGGTGAACACCACCGCTACCAACTCCGGTGACCGGGCCTGCCCCTACGGCTGCGGCCAGCACCCCTACCTGTCCCCCGGCACTGGCCTAGTCGACGACTGCACATTGCAGCTGCAGGCCGCAACGCGCATCCGCACCGACCCCGAACGCGAACTGCCCACCGGCACCGAGTCCGTTGAGGGCACCTCCTTTGACTTCCGTACGCCCCGGCGTCTCGGCGACCTGCGCATTGACTATGCCTTTACCGACCTCGAGCGTGACGACGAGGGCCGCACCTGGGTCCGGCTCGGCCGTCCAGACGGCCAGACGGCCGAACTTTGGGTCGACGGAACCTACCCGGTCATCGAGCTCTACACCGCCGACACCCTCAGCCCGGACCGGCGCCGGCGCGGCCTGGGAACCGAACCGATGAGCTGTCCCCCCAACGCCTTCCAGTCCGGACAACAGCTCATCCGGCTCGAACCCGGCGAATCGGCTAGCACAACCTGGGGAGCCCGCCTACGCGACTCGGATTGGTAATGCCGCCATCACAAGCCTGCCGGCCAAGGTCCCCTTGCTTGAATCTGCTGTGAGTGAGCGCTGATGGTCTTTATCCTCGCCGTGCTGGCAGCCTGCGCGAACGCGACGTCTTCGGTACTTCAGCGCAAGGCCAACCGCGATGTGCCGCGGAAGGACAACCTGAGCTGGAGGCTGATCCGCGACCTGCTGCGCAAGCCGGTGTGGTTCGGCGGCGTCCTAGCGCTGATCGCCGGGTTCCTGCTGCAGGCGACGGCGCTGGGGACGGGCGGCCTGGCGGTGGTAGAGCCGATCCTGGTGCTCGAGCTGCCGGTGACGCTGATCCTGGCCTCCCGGGTATTCCACGGCCCGATGGGCTGGCGGGAGTGGAGCTCGGCGACGGCAATGGCGGCGGCCCTGGGCGGCCTGCTGTATGCGCTGTCCCCGTCGGCGGGCGATACCACTGGGCTGCCCTGGCAGGTCTGGGTGACCGGCACCGGTTCCAACATGGTCCTGGTGGCGGCCCTGGCCGCCTGGGCCTGGCGCGAGGAGGCCGGGTGGCGCGGCGGCCGGGCGGGCGATGGTTCCCGGCAGGCGGCAGTGCTCGGGGTCGCGGGCGGATCGGCGTTCGGGCTCACCGCCGCGCTGATGAAAGGGACGACGCAGGCGCTTCGCCCACGGGTTCGTGGCGCTGTTCACGAGCTGGCAGCTGTACGCGATGATCACCACCGGCCTGCTGGGAATGTTCCTGGCGCAGTCCGCGCTGAACGCCGGCCGGCTGCTCGCCGCACAGCCCGGCCTGACGCTGTCGGACCCGATCGTGTCCATCATCTGGGGCGTGCTCGCCTTCGGCCAGCGGGTCCGGGGCGGCCTGTTCTTCCTCGTCGACGTGATCTGCCTCGCCGTGATGGCCGGGGCGGTCCTGTCGCTGGCCCGCTCACCGCTGCTCGGCGACCACAGCTCCGGCCGCCCCGAGCGCCGCCGGGCCCGCCAGCCGGGCGGCGCTCCGGCAGGGGACCCACGGTGACCGGCCCGGTGCGCCTGCTGACACGAGCAGCGCGGCGGGTACGTGACATTGCCGTGAATGCCGCCGGCGGCCCGGCCCGGGCCCGGGTGGTGCTGACCCTGGCGGCGGTGCTCGGCCTGGATGGCGCGGACACCGGGACGGTCACCGCCACTGAGAACAATCTGGAGCACGCCTTTCATATCGGCAACGCCCAGATCGGCATCCTGCTGTCGGTGGTGTCCCTGGTCGGCGCACTGTTCACAATCCCGATGGGAATCCTGACTGACCGCACCAACCGGGTACGGCTGCTGACGTTCAGCATCTCGTTGTGGGCACTGGCCATCCTGTTCTCCGGAGCGGCGACGTCGTTCGTGTGGCTGCTGGGCGCCCGGGTGGGCCTAGGCGTGGTAACAGCGACCGCGGCGCCGGTAGTGGCCTCGCTGACCGGTGATTTCTTCCCGGCCAGCGAACGCGGCCGGATGTATGGGCTGATCGTGGGTGGGGACCTCATCGGTAACGGGATCGGTTACGTCATCTCCGGCGAGATCTCCACCGTGTTCCCCTGGCGATTCGCCTTCTGGTGGCTGATCGTACCCAGCCTGGCGCTGGCCTGGGTGGTGCGGCGGCTGCCCGAGCCGGCCCGCGGCGGGCAGAGCCAGCTGCAGCCCGGTGCGCAGACCGTCCGCGGCGCGCCGGACGCCGCGGAACAGGCCCCTCCCGCGGTGAGCGGCCAGGCCGGGGACGCGGCACAGGACAGTCTTGTTGTGCGCCAAGCGCGGCGCCAGCACGTGCAACCGCAGCCGGAACTGGTGCTGCACGATGACCCCACCGGGTACTCGATCTGGTGGTCGATCCGCTACGTGCTGCGGGTGCGCACCAACGTAGTGCTTATCGTCGCGTCCGCGATCGGCTACTTCTATTTCAAAGGCATGGACTCTTTCGCGACAATCTTCGCAATCTCCCGGTACGGGATCAGCAAGCCCGAAGCGACCCTCCTGGTGGTCGTCGTCGGCGCCGGCGCCCTGGCCGGGGTGTACGCCGGGGGACGGTTCGCTGACTGGCTGCTGCGCCGCGGCCACATCCGGGCCCGGGTCGTGGTCCCGACGGCCTGCCTCCTAGCCATATCCTTGTTTCTGGGGCCGGCGTTCGCGACCACCTCGGCGCTTACCGCTGTGCCGCTGCTGATCATCGGCGCGTTCCTGCTCGGCGCACCGCAGCCACCGCTCGACGCAGCCCGGCTGGATATCATGCCCGCCCAGTTGTGGGGACGCGCCGAGGGCATCCGGACCGCGCTGCGGACCCTCGCTGCGGCCGCCGCCCCGACGCTGTTCGGTTACATGTCGCAGTACGTTTTCGGCGGCCCCAGGTCCTCCGGTAGCGGCGGCGCGGGCGGTGCCGGATCAAGCAGGACCCTGAGCCCAGCGGGAGCCGCCGCGCTGGGCGACACGTTCCTCGTCTTCCTCGTCCTACTGGTGATCGCGGGCATGCTTGCGCTGTTCGCCCTAAGGACCTACCCACGCGACCTGGCCACCGCGGCGGCCTCAGCGGAAGCCATCGTCGCCGGCAAAAGAATCGCGCTGCGAGGGGACGGCACTGGATCTGCGGCCTGACCCGGGCGGTCTCGGCCGACTCTGTGAGCCGGGCATCGTTGGCAGGGTTGACGCTGGCATCTTCGTTCCGGTTGTCCGGGAGTGTCCGTTGAGCACTGGTGTGAAGTTGTTACGGGCGGGTAGCGCGGCACCCTCGTTGGTGCCGCTTCCGTGAGGAGGCGCACTAGGTGCCGTCTTCGATGGAGTTCGCCGTGTCTTCTCTTGCCTGGCCGGTCCTGGCACTGATCTTCGCCGGCTGCGCTGCGGTGATCTGGCTCGCGGGCATCCAGTTGTCCAATAACACCGACGTGCTCGATGACCGCCTGCACCTGGGTTCGGCGCTGGGCGGGGTGGTGCTGCTGGCGATCGCGACGAACCTGCCCGAGATCGCGATCGCCGTGGCCGCCGCAGTCAGCCACCAGATCGGGATCGCCATCGGCAATATCCTCGGCGGCATCGCGATCCAGACCCTGGTACTTGTGGCACTGGATGCGTTCGGCGGCAAGCACACCGCCCCGCTGACCTATCGCGCCGCCAGCCTGGCCCTGGTCCTGGAGGCCGGGCTCGTGATCGCCGTCCTCACCGTCGCCGTGATGGGCTCCCAGCTGCCCTCCTCGCTGCACTTCGGCCGGTTCGCCCCGGCCTCGCTGCTGGTCGCTGTCTTGTGGCTGGCCGGCGTCTTCCTGCTCGGCAAGTCCCGCGGGCCCCTGTCCTGGCAGGAATCCGGTGAGGCACCCGATAACCAGCAGCCGCCGCAGGGCCACTCCAAGCAGATCAAAAAACAGCAGGCCACAGCCAAGAAAGCCTCGACCGCCCGAGCCGCTCTCATCTTCGCCGCCGCCGCTATCGCCACCTTGGCCGCCGGGTATGCGCTGGAACAGTCCGGTGATCAGATCGCCGGGCACATCGGGCTGACCGGCGTACTGTTCGGTTCCACCGTCCTGGCCGCCGCCACCTCACTGCCGGAGCTGTCGACCGGGCTGACCAGCGTGCGCCTGGGCGACACCCAGCTGGCGATGAGCGACATCTTCGGCGGCAACGCCTTCTTGCCGGTGCTCTTCCTGGGAGGGCCGCCAGCGCGTCCGGGGCGGCGGTGATAATAAGGCGTGCCGCAGGTGTTCGGGGTAACAGGTTTGGTGATCCCCGCCTGGCGGCCACGCGGCGGGCAATTCGTTCCGCGCCGTGGCGGTCCACCCGGCGGCCGTCCGCCGAAAGGAACAGCGCTCCATCCGGGGCGGTCGCCGATAGCCAGGTCGATCGCGCGGGCGGTGCGCGGGGCGAGCGGGATGGTGACGATCTTTCCGGCCTGCGGTAAAGGTCAGGTTCCGGTGCCCACGCTCCAGGCCAAGGTGCTCGATGTCGGCGCCGATGGCCTCGGAGATCCGCAGTCCGTTCAAGGCGAGCAGCGAAATCAGCGCGTGTTCGCCCGGTGGGCCGAGTCGGCGGCCAGCAGCGCGCCGAGCTCGTTGCGGTCCAGCCCGACCGCATGTGACTCGTAATCTGGCCGTGGCCGGCGTACGTGGCGGCTCGTGAGTGCTCCAGAAGCTCTTCCTGGACGGCGTACCGGTAGGACCCCGCGATGGTGCACAGCCGCCGGGTCACCGTGGCCGGGCGCGGCCGCGGGACCAGTTCGTGCGCGAAGCCAGCGCATACGCCCGTGGGTCAAGCCGCGGTACCGGGCCAGGAACCCGGCCAGGGCGAGCCGCTCGGCGTTGGTGGAGACAGGCTGGACAGTGGCGAGCGCGGTAGAGGAAGAAGTGGTGGTCATCGGGTACCTCCCGGGAACGGGCTGAGACCCGGCAGGGCTGGGCCATCAACCGGCCCCAGAAATGAAACGGACCCTCACCGTTGACAATCGTAAGCTCCCCGAGCCAGCCGCACCAGGTCACCCGTCGTGGCCTTACCGAATCGGTCACCCTGCCAATGCTCGAGATCGCCGATTACGTACTGGAACGGGCGCCGGCGAAGTTCAGGAGGGCGGGGCTCGAGCCCAGTCGCATCCCTGCTTCGCTGCATGCGTCCATCGAACTCGGGTACCTGCAAGACTGGATCCCGCTATCGCACCGGAGGTTACCGCCATGGATGCTATGGGTGAGCAGACCGCTTTCGTCTACACGACCTACATTCAGGAGACTCCCGAGCGCGTGTGGCAGAGCCTCACCGACCCGGCATTGATGAAGCGCTACTGGCGGCACCAGAAGGCTGGTCCGAAGACATTCCACTCCGACTGGAAGAAGGGTTCCGCCTATGAGATGGCTCACGACGAAGTTGGACTGGTCGTGACAGGCCCCGAGCAGGTGATCCTCGTGTCCGATCCACCCCACCGGCTGGCCTATACCTGGCACACGATCACCCCTGAGTGGGCTGCTGCGGTCGGCATGGACGAGGCGACCGCAGCGACCTGGCGCGCCGAAGACCGCTCCACTGTCGCCTTCGACATCGAGGACGTCGGCCACGGTGTTGTCAAGCTCACCGTCACCCACGACGGCTTCGCGCCGGGCAGCGCCGTGCTGCCAGCGATCTCCGAGGGGTGGCCCGCCGTCCTGGCCAGCCTGAAGACCCTGCTGGAGACGGGGTCATCCTTGCGCACCTCGTGAAGCGGGCGCCGCGCCGCCAGGCATGCCGCTGTATTTCGGCGTTCGCGACGCCGTTCTGCGAGCACCTGTTTCGGGCAGCATAGTCCCGCCAACCGGCATTCCATCGGACTTCCCATCCGGGCGGTAGGGAGAGCGGCAGCCCGGCATGCCGATGTCCTGCATAACCGCGGATCTGTATGCCTGAACTGAGGGACGTCAAGAACCCGAAGCCTGCGCCTACGGCGGCTACGTGCGCGCGGTTGCCCCCATGGTCATCACGGGCCGTTGCCGCCGGCCAGATCAGCCAGGTCGCCATGCGCCCCGAGATCCACCACCAGCAGAAGCCGACCCGGCCCCGGTCATCCCGCACTGGCTGGGGCAGTAATCGCAAACTCGCTGGTCAGGAGCGGCGCGCCGGATTGGCTTTTTGGTACACTCGGGCCCCCGGACACATATATATAGCCCCTGACCTGCGATTTCGAGCATCGCGTAATAAGAACCCGCGTAAAATCCCAGGCACGTACACGGGAGTGCAAGTCCCTCTCGGAGTGCTCCCATAGACCCATCGCGGCGTGCCGCGCCGCAAGAGTAGAGCCAGCTGTGGGGACGGGCATTCATCAAGCGGGCCGAGCGAGCCGCTGATGAGCAGCCCGGACCGAGACGAGATGCGCACCTGGGCCGGCGAAGACGACGATCCCGCGCATCTCCACCCGACCGCGGCCAACGCCGCGGCGGCATCAGTCTGAGGGAACCCGCCCTTCCCGGTACGCCTGCGCGACCAGCGCCTCGGCCGCCACCCGCTCGGCATGGATCTCCCTGGCTCTGGGCGGCAGGATTGCACCGACTTCCACCGCGAAGTCAATGTATTCCTGGTCACCGGGCCGTTCGTTCAGGCACTCGGTGACGAGCGCGGCGGCCTGGGCGACGTCACCGCGGCACTCGGCGATCCTCGCGCGCAGGAAGGTGAGCTCTGGCCCGGCCAGCGCCGGGCTCACGGCGAGCCGGTCAAGCAATTCGTCCGCTCGGTGTGATGCACCCGGCGGTCCCCCGCCATGTAGGCGCCGTCCTTCGCCAGCCCGACGAACGTCGTCACCTCGTCCAGCACGGAGCCGGGGTCCGGCAGCTCCTTCTTCGGCTTCGCCTTAGGCTGTTCAGGCGAGCGCAGCTCGTCCTCGATGCGCTCGCGGAGCTGAGCATTCCCCCGCCAGTAGAGAGTCCACAAGACCTTGCGGAGGTTCGGGTCGTCACACGGCGCCATGGCGGTATAGAACTCGTCACGGTTCATCCGGTTCGCCGGCATGACAACCCATCGTAGGCGCGAGGCAACCATCGCTGGAATCTGTTCAGCCCGTCCCAACTTGGGTTCCAGACGACCAGCGCCAGGCTGCACGCCTGGTGAAGCCATGATGCGGTCAGGTGCTTACGCGAGCTTGCCGGGCCAGCGAGACCGGATCTAGGCCAGATCCTCGTAACTCACGGTCGGATCGAACATGGTGTCCAGAAGCTCGGCGACGGTGCCGGGTCACCGGGACGGCGACGCGAAGGCCAGCGGTCCGGTGGTCAGGAAGTTGAACCACCAGGCCGGCCGGATGAGTGCGTCGAGGATGGTGCTGATCGTGAGCTTGGGGCGGGATGGTAAAGCCGTTCCGCTTATCTCGCAGCCGCGCGCCGGCTACGGGGACGTCGACGGTGACGAGCAGCGTGTCGTAACCGGCGTTGGCCGCCCGGTCAACCAGGGCCATGGAGCGGTCCCGGTCCTGCCACACGTACAGCTGGAACCAGTTGCGGCCGCTGGGTGCCGCGGCCGCGACATCCTCGATCGAGGCGGCTCCCATGGTCGACAGGGCGAAGGGGATCCCGGCCGCGGCTGCGGCGGCCGCCCCGGCGTGCTCGCCTTCGATCTGCATCATGCGGGTGAAGCCGGTGGGCGCGATGCCGAACGGCAGCCCGGCCCGTTGGCCGAGCACGTCCCAGCCGGGTCGACGGCCGATACGTCGCGCAGGATGGCGGGGTTGAACTGCAAGGCATGTCTGGCCCGGGCCAGGGAGATCTCTGCTTCTGCAGCGCCGTCTGCGTAGTCGAACGCGGCTTTGGGGGTGCGCCTTTTGGCGATACGGCGCAGGTCGCCGACGGTCAGGACGGCGTTGAGCCGACGCCCGGTCAGGTTGACGGCGGGTCTTTTGAACCGGAGCAGGGGGCGCAGGTCCTGCGGACGTGGGAGCTGCCGCTTCATCAACGACCATCCGGAGTCAGGCGTTCGGCGGCCAGCTCGCCGAAGAGCTCCGCCGGCACGGTCGCGGCCAGGTAGCGCACGTTCTCGGTGACCTCCGTCACGGTGCGCGCCCCGACCACGACGGCTGTGACGGCTGGGTGGCGGAGGACGAACCGGATGGCGGCGGCACCGATCGGGACACCAGAGCGTGCGCACACGGCGCGGATGCGCTGTGCTCGGTCTATCAGGCCGGCCGGCGCAGGCGCGTAGTCATACATCGCACCGGGACGGGGGTCGGCCAGTATCCCGCTGTTGAAGACGCCCGCGGCGAGCACCGCGACGCCGCGCCGTTGGCAGGCCGGGAACAGGCTATCCGCGGCGGTTGTGTCAAGCAGTGAGTAGCGGCCCGCCACCAGCACGCAGTCCAGGTCGGCGTGCTCGACGAACCACCCCAGGAGCGGCGCCTGGTTCATGCCGACGCCGACCGCGCGGATCGTTCCCTCGGACCGGAGTTGATCGAGGGCCGCGTAGGCGCCATCCAGTGCCTCTACCGCGTGGTTCTCCGGGTCGTGAATGAGCACAATGTCGATCTGGTCGGTGTCCAGCCGCCGCAGGCTGGCTTCCAGCGCGGCGAGAGTGCCGTCCCGGCTGTAGTCGCGCACACGGGCCAGCTTGGGCGTGCCGTAGAAGCCCTCTGCGCCTTCGACGTCGCCGGTCGCGGGCACCAGCCGACGGCCGATCTTGGTGGACAGGACAAACCCCTCGCGCGGCCGTCCGGCCAGGAACCGCCCGATACGCTGCTCGGACAGGCCGGCTCCGTAGTGCGGTGCGGTGTCGAAGGCCCGGATGCCCGCGGCCCACGCTGCCTCCAGGGCCGCGGTCGCCTGATCATCGGGGACCGGCGCGTAAAGGCCGCCGATCGGGGCGCCGCCGAAGACCATCTCGGAGACTCGCAGGCCTGTCCTTCCGAGCGGAACCTGGCGCACGTTCATGCTGGCTGCTTCGTGTTCACGTCGGATATTCAGCCGAACACGCGGCGCTGGATCTCGCGGCGGTAGTCCTCCAGGGTGCTGTCCAGGTGCACGGAGGTGGCCTGTGCGGCTGTTTCGGGTTCCCCGTCCCGGATGGCGCGGTAGATCGCGTCGTGTTCTTCGACGGCGGCGTCGGCGCGGCCGCCGATCCCGCGCAGGCCGATGACGCTGGCCTGCCGCTGCAGCATGCGCGCTTCGCGGACCGCGGAGACCAGGAAGAAGTTGTGCGAGGCGGCGGCGACGCCAAGGTGGAACGCGTCGTCGCCCTGGTCGAACTCCGCGTTGTCGCCGCTGGTGTAGCCGTGGCGGCAGGTCTGCACGGCGGCCTCGATCACCCGCAGTTCGGACGGGCTGGCGCGGTCGGCAGCGAGCCTGCTGGCCTGGGTCTCCTGGACGCGCCGGAACTCGAAGAGCATGAAGATGTGGTCCAGGTTGGTGGGCAGGAAGAAGCCGCCCCATTGCCTGGCCCCGAGCATGCTCTCGCTGTCCGCGACGTACAGGCCGCGGCCCTTCTGGGCGCTGACCCGACCGGTCGCCGAGAGGATCTTGACTGCTTCGCGGACCACGGTGCGGCTGGTACCCAGGCGGGAGGCCAGGTCCTTCTCGGTGGGCATCCGGTCTCCGGGATGCAGGTCCAGCTCGCTGATCAGCTGGAGGATCTGTTCGGCCACCAGCTCGTAGCCAGGCCGGTAGACACCTGGCGTCTCAGGCCCGGCGTCTGCGGCCGCTAGCGCCTCCGCGTGGCGGCTCGTAAGAGGAACGCTGTCCACGGACTCCATCTTCCATCGTCACGGGCCTGTAGAGCTGATCTTCATCCGTCCAGATCCGAAACGATACTATCCATACTCGATCGATAGCACAAGATAAATACTACTTATTTGAATACCCACAAATCATCGCATACATGTATTTTTACCCAGATAGTGGTCGCATTGACGGTCATGGCCCGAAAATAGATAGACCTGAAGCCTTGACGAGTTACATGGATTGGGCTGTTAATTGTGACTGGTAACACACAACTCATGGCTCGTCCAGTGAACAGTTCTCGATGAGACGAGCCAGTCCACGCGCGCCATCATGCGCAAAATAAGTACTACTCATTCAACTGGCACCGTTGCCCTCCTGTCGTGTGGCGGACGGGTGACTACACGACGTGGTGGAGGTAGCTATGGCCTTGGTCATCCGCGCGGTCCGCGCGCGCAGTGATCCCAGACCGGCACGCGGGCGGGTGCTGCTCGCCGTGGGCGCGGCCGCGCTGCTGGCGGCCGCCGTGGCCGGGTGCGGCAACGGGAACTCGTCGAGCAGCGGCAGTTCCTCAGCGGGCGCCAAGGACGGCTTCACGCAGGCGCCGCAGTCGTCCGGGCCGCTGACCGTGTGGGTGGATTCCACCCGGGTGCCAGCTGTGCAGGCTTACGAGAAGGCTCATCCGGGCGTCAAGATCAACATGGTCGTCTACGACGGCGACGCCAACGGCTCCAACACGCTGCAGACCAAGGTGGAGCTGTACAACCGCACCGGGAGCGGCTGGCCGGACGTGGTGTTCAGCGCCGAGAACAACGAGACCAGCTGGACGGTGAACGCCGGTTTCACCGCGCCGCTGAACCAGGGCCTGATCCCGAGCTCGTTCCTGGGTAACTTCTCTACCGGCGCGCTGGACCCGTGCACGGTGAACGGCAAGGTGTACTGCCTGCGCAACGACATGGCCATGGACGTGCTGTGGTACAACGCGACGCTGATGAAGCAATGGGGCTACCAGGTCCCGACCACATGGCCGCAGTACGAGCAGCTGGGGGAAAAGGTCGCCGCGCAGCACCCGGGATACCTCGTGGGTAACGTGGGTGACACTTTTACCCCGGAGATCTACATGTGGGCCAGCCAGTGCCCGGCCAACCAGATCACCGGCCTGCGCGCAGTGACGGTGAACGTGACCAGCGCCAACTGCGCGCGGATGGCCTCGCTGCTGGACACGCTGGTCAAGGCGGGCTCTATGTCCAAGCTGGGTGTGTTCAGCACGGCGTTCGACAAGAAGGAGAAGGGTAAGATCCTGATGCTGCCGGGGCCGGCCTGGTTCGGCGGGGCAGTGTTCGATACCGCCTCGGGGCTGAACACCCCCAAGGGGCAGCTCGCCGTCGCGGCGATACCGCAGTGGCCCGGGACCGCCACGCCCAGCACCGGGGACGTCGGCGGAGGCCTGTGGCTGCTGTCGGCGCACTCCAGGCACCTGACCGCGGCGGTGGACTTCCTCACCTGGGTCACCGGCAACAACGCCTACCAGGACAACCTGGCTCCGGGTTACCCCGCGTACACCCCGGCAGCCACCGTGTGGCTGGCCAATCAGGCCAAGTCAGGCTACTACGCCAGCGACATCGCCGCGCCTTTGCAGCAGGCCGCCGGACAGGTCTGGTCGGGCTGGGGTTACGGCCAGTTCAGCCAGGAGGCGATCTGGGCGTCCGCGATCGTCCCGGGTATCACCACGGGCAAGACGATCACCTCGATGCTGCCGGCCTGGCAGTCGTCAATCAGCGAGCATGCCCAGGCCGACGGCTACACGGTCAGCAGCAGTTGAGTTCGGCATCGGCCGCCGGCCCGGCCGGGACGCGCTCCAGGCGCGTGTCCCGGCGGGTCCGGAGGCTCGTGCGGCCCGGCCACGCCTTCGTGGCCTGCTACCTGGTGCTGCTGGTCGCGTTCGGGATCGTGCCGACCGGCTACGGGATCTACTTCGCGTTCACCAACTCGGCGAACTACTTCTCCGGGCTGTCCAACTTCACCGCCGTCGCGCGTGACTTCCGGTACCTGCCCGCCGTCGGGCACGTCGCGCTCTACCTGCTGATCTGGCTGGTCGCGCTCGTGGTGTTCGTGACCGGGCTCGCCCTGGTGCTGCACCAGCTGCCCGCCCGCCGGACGAGCCGCCTGCTGCGCTTCCTGTACTACATCCCGGGGGCGCTGGCGGGCGCGGCCAGCGTGATGGTGTGGCTGTTCATGCTCGACCCCACGGTCAGCCCGGCCGCCTCGCTGTTGCGCTTGCTCGGCTACGGCACGTTCGGCCAGGTCGTCCAGGAGGGCCACCTGGCGGTCCTGTTCGCGATGATCGCGTTCTGGACCGGTGCGGGCGGCTGGATCGTGGTCATGTACGGCGCGCTGAACAATATCCCGCTGGAGGTCATCGAGGCCGCACGCATCGACGGCGCGGGCGGCGTGCAGATCGCGCGGCGCATCCAGATCCCGATGCTGCGCAAGTGGATCGTGTACATGGTGATCCTGGCGTTCGCCGTCGGCACCCAGCTGTTCGTCGAGCCCCAGCTGATCTCCGAGGCCAGCGTGGGGGTGGCGGGTCGCGACTACTCGCTCAATCAGCTCTCCTACGACTTCGCGTTCCAGAACAACAACGTCAACTACGCGGCGGCGATCTCCGTCGAGCTGCTCGTGGTCTCGCTGGTGGTGGCCGCCGTGTTCGTAACCCGATCGAGATTCTTCGATGCCGACTGATACCTCCGCGCCCGGGACCTTGACCCGCGTCCCCGCCTCGGGCGCTCGCCGCGCCCAGCCGCGCCGCGCCCGGCGCCCGGCGGCCGCCGCCGCCCAGGTACTCCCCGGGCTGCTGCTGCTCGCCTTCGTCGTCTTCTTCGTGCTGCCGGTCATCTGGCTGCTGCTCGCCGCCACTAAGACCGACCCGCAGCTCGTCCAGGACAACCCGCTATCGTTCGGGTCCTGGCATGCGCTGCGGCAGAACTGGGATGCGCTGACCGGGTTCCAGGGCGACGTGATCCTGCTGTGGCTGCGCAACTCGGCGCTGTACGCGTCTCTCGCCCTGGTGATCACACTGGCTGCGGGCATACCGGCTGGTTACGCGCTGGCGATGACCGAGTTCCCCGGACGGCGCCTGCTGCTGGTCACCACGCTTGTGGTCATGCTCATGCCGGCCACGACCCTGGTCGTGCCGCTGTTCCTGGAGATCAACGCGGTACACCTGATCGGGTCGCTGTGGTCGGTCGTGCTGCCGTACTCGTTCTACCCGTTCGGCGTCTACCTGACCTACATCTACTTCAGCACCGCGCTGCCCCGCGACCTGCTCGACGCGGCCCGCATTGACGGCGCCACCGAGTTCGCCGCGTTCCGCCGCATCGCGCTGCCGCTGGCCGCCCCGGTCATCGCGCTGGTCGGGTTCTTCAGCTTCGTGGCGAACTGGACCAACTACTTCCTGCCCTACGTGCTACTACCGGAGAGCGGCCAGTACCCGGTCCAGGTCGGCTTGGGGCTGCTGCTGACCGACGTCCCGCAGTTCAACCCGACCGCCGGCACTGCGCAGGTGCTGCGGCCCGAGCTCGCGCTGGCCACGCTGGTGACGATCAGCCCGGTGCTGATCGTGTTCCTGTTCGCCCAGCGCTACCTGATCGCCGGGCTGCTGGCCGGGGCCACCAAGCAATGACCATAACGCGCCCCGACATCACAGCTTCGGTGCCGCTGCTTGAGCCGCCCGGCTGGGCACTGGCCGAGCGGGCGCTGTTCGACCTGCTCGACCACGCCTGGCGGCGTTTCGCCCGGGACTTCACCGGCCCGGACGGGCGGCTGACCTACCGGGACACGCTGACCTCCCGGGACGGCGCCGACGACTTCTACGAAGTGTTCTTCAACTGGCCGCAGCTGTACCTGCTCGGCGGCGCCGACGACCTGCTGGCCGAATCCGGGCGGCACTGGGAGGGAGTGACCGCGCAGCTGACCGAGCTCGGCATGCTCACCGGTGAATACGAGCGCGGCTACGACTGGTTCCACCAAGGCGAGAGCCTGCTCCTGCTGTACTTCCTGACCATGGCCGATCCGGCCCGGTGGGCCGGGCGGGCAGTCCGGTTCGCCGAGCTGTACGTCGATCCCGCCCACGGCAATTACGACCCGGTCCGGCGCATCATCCGCCGGCCCCACAACGGCTCGGACCCGGGCCGCGCCGGCCTGTTCGACGGGACGCACTATCCCTGGCTGGACCGGGAGGCCCGCAGCTACGGATTCCCGCTGGACTGGCTGGTGCCCGACGGCGCGCCGGAGCCCGACCGCGCGCGGGACCCGCGGCTGGCCGGCGAGATGACCGCGCGCATGGGCACGGGCGACACCGCGGTGAACCTCGCGGCCGCCGGGCTCGTCCTGAACGCCTGGATCCTGACCGGTAACCGGCGGTACCGGGACTGGATCGAGCAGTACGTCGGCGCGTGGCGGGAGCGCGCCGCCGCCAACGACGGGATCGTGCCGGACAATGTCGGCCTGGACGGGGTGGTCGGCAGCCTGCTCGACGGGCGCTGGTACGGCGGGCATTACGGCTGGTCCTGGCCGCACGGCTGGTACAGCGTCGGCTCCGCCGCCACCGTCGCCGCGCTGGCCGCCGCCACCGCCACCGGCGACGACGGCTACCTGGACCTGCCGCGCCGGG
This sequence comes from uncultured Actinomycetes bacterium, assembly GCA_963787645.1. Classification (GTDB taxonomy): domain Bacteria; phylum Actinomycetota; class Actinomycetes; order Streptosporangiales; family Streptosporangiaceae; genus Palsa-504. Next base: position 532,626 of record CAWBDS010000003.1, read on the forward strand.
CCCTGGACACGATGATCCAGAACGGCAAGATAATGGCGTTCGCCGACGCCGATTCCTCCCTGTCCTCCAAGTGGCGGCCGCAGCTGGCCAAGGACTTCAGGATCCCGACGATGCTGGTCCCGTTCCGGCACAGTGACCGCGGCTGGTTCGACTACAACCCCATGCTGGCCTCGATCCCGATGGCCCTGTGGCACCACGGCCACCACCTGGCCGACCGGCAGCGGCTGGAGGAACTGCGCAAGGCGGCCGGATACGACTGGCGCACGGTACGCTCCTTCCGCAGCAAGGAGGAGGCCGGTCACGAAGAGGCGTGGTTCACGTTCCTGGCTGGCGACCACCCCGGCTATCCCGAGCAGATCCTGGCCGCCGCTCAGGCCCAGGTCCGCCACCGGCTCAACCGCATGCAGGCCTACCGCGACACCGAGGTAACCGAGGCCGACATCCACCTGTGGCAGCAGTGCAACCCCGTCGTCACCGAAGCCCTGGTCCAGCTGACCTGGGGCGGTCCCCAGGTCATCTACAACGGGGGACTGCAGCAGGCCCGGGTCCGCTACTACGACGCCGGCCAGCGCCGGCCCGGCCTGCCCGCCTCGGTGGCCGCCCTGGTCTCGAGCATCGACCCCGCGGCTACCGTCGTCGACCTGGTCAACCTCGACCCGGAGCACGAACGAACGGTCACCGTGCAGGCGGGCGCGTTCGCCGAGCACACCATCCAGGCCGTGCGCTACACCGCCTGCCAGAACCGTTCCTGGCTCGGCAGCCTCTACGACTACGGGCACGGCGAGGCGATCGTCACCGAGCACCACGGCCGCGTTCGCGGACCCTGGCTGACCGTACGCCTGCCCGCCTCCACCCAGGTACGCCTGACCCTCACACTCGCCCTGCGGACCCGGCCCCCGTCGTACACCACGCCATTCGACGAAGACTTGCAAAGGCTCCAGGTCCCATACCAAGCCCGCTTAAGAACTAATTCATTCGAACGGACCGCAGTACTCAGCAGACCTTGCTCTGATGCCGCGCCCCGAGTAGCAACGCTCAACCGAGAGGGCAACGCCTAGATGCAGGCGGCGTGCCGCGCGGGGCGTGGTCATGGTGTACCGCAGCCGACCGCCGGGCCTGAGATCGAGATCGCTCACCCGGGCTTCGAAGCCGCCTGTATCGGCGATGCCCCGCAGAACGCGTCTTGCACGGACGTCCCCCAGGCTCAACACGAAAGGTAGCCCGGCCTGCTCGCGTAGCCCAGCTGGCGAGTGCCGGCAGGGCGCTGCAGTCAGCGGCGCCGGGGCAGAGGACCCGGCTGGCCTGGCTGCTGCGCGACCGGCCGAGCACATGTTCAGGTTCTTCAAGCAGGTCCTCGGCTGGACCCGCCCGAAACTGCGCGATCCGGCCGCGGCCGACCGGTGGACCTGGCTGATCCTCGCCTGCTACGCCTAGCTATACCTCGCCCGCCACCTGGCCGCCGACCTGCGGCTGCCCTGGCAGCGGCCCTGCCCGCCCGGCCGGCTGACCCCCGCCTGGGTCCGCCGCGGGTTCCGGAACATCCGCCAGGCACTCCCGGATCTGGCCAGCGCGCCGAAACCCGGCAAACCCGGGGCCGGGGTGGATGCCCAGCAGCCCGAACATCCGCGCGACGTCGCCGGTGAGCTGCCGGTAGGACCAGGGGAACACCGCCCGTACGTTTGAGGCCAGGTCGCCGGCATCGACGGCGTCGAGGCGCCCGGCCGAATCGGCGAGTTCGCCGGCCAGGGCGGGCAGGGGGAAGCGGGGGCGGATCGCCGAGATCACCACTGTGCCCGAGCCGCCGGGCACGGCTTGGCCGAGCATCCCGGTCAGCGCCCGCAGTTCGGCGGCGCGGCCGGTGAAGCAGGCGACCGCGGCTGGGAGCTGCCGTGGCACCTCGCCAGCCGGCGCGGCGCGAGCCGGCCGCTCGGACAGATCCGCCTGCACCGGCGGTCCGGTGCGGGCCGGGTCGCCATCCAAGACCTGCTGCCGCGGCACTCGCCGCGGGCGGGCGGCCGAGGGCGATGTGCCGCGCGCGCGATGGTAGGAGTGCAGCTCGAACGCCTACGCGGCCCACTGGTGGGCCTTGCTGGCCTCCGCCTCGCTGGCTCCGAGAGCACGGGCCATCGCGGCCGCGGCTCGCGGGCTCGGTGTCTTCCATCCGCGCAAGACCTCACTGACATGGCTGCGGGACAGCCCTGCCCTCACCGCTACCTGGCCCACCGACAAGCCCCGGAGTTGCCGCAGCCGTCGCAGCAAGTCGACTAGATCCCGGTTCGGACCCGGCGACAGGTCGGCATCCCCCCGTCCACCGCGCGTCATGTGATTCCCCACCGCCATTTCCGCCGCCGTGTAAGCGGCAAGCCTTCGCTGGTACTCACCGGACCGCCCCGAGACGGCACAGCCCGGCTGGAATGTGATCGCCAGCAGGACGGCAGCGACAGGCCACCGGCAGTGTGGGCCCGACAAGCACGGCCGGCCCGCCCGGCCGAACGGAGCCAGCATGACGGGCGGCAAAGCACCGTTGCCTCACCCATCGCCCCATTCTGTCCAGTCCCGTCGGCCCGCGCGCGAGAACACCCGCGCCTGGCAGACATAGCTACAGGTGTGGCGCCGCTGCTGGCGCAGGCGGCCGGGGCGGGGGTTAGACGGGCACGCGCGCTGGTACCTGGAACGCGTTAGACGGGCACGCGCGCTGGTACCTGGAACGCGGCAGATGGGCAGTTAAGGGTACAGGTCGGAGGCCGTCCATCAGGATGTTCAGCAGGCGGCTGGCCCGGGCGTGGTGTTCGGGCGGGTGCGCCACGGTGAAGATGCCGATGAGGCTGGCCGCGATGTCTTCGGCGGTGACGTCGGCGCGGAGTTCGCCCGTCACACGGCCAGCGTGGAGGATTTCGTCGATGGCCGCGAGCAGCTCGGTCTGGGTCTGGGCATGGGCGATTTCGCCCGATTCGATCATCGCGAGCAGCGTGTCGAGCATGCCGTTCTTGGTCGCGATCCAGTCCCCGAACAGCTCCATCCAGCGTCGCAGCGCCGCGGACGGGGGAAGCTGGGCGAGTAGCTCGCGGGCACTGTCGGTGAGCCGCGCGACCTGATCGCGGTAAACCGCGTCGACGAGAGACTCGCGGGTGGGGAAGTGCCGGTAGAGCGTGGCGATGCCGACGCCGGCTTCGCGTGCGATCGCGCGCATTGACGGTTCGGTGCCGGCAGACACGAACACGCGGGTCGCGACTTCGAGGAGCTGGCTGCGGTTGCGAGTCGCATCCGCTCGCAGCACGCGAGTTTCTGACTCTGCCAAAACGGATCACGCTCCGATTATGGTACGGTGCCCCTTAAGCGGAGCATAGTCCGCTTCTCGTTGCCTTCATTCGCCGCCCAAGGAGACAAATGAGCATGCAACAACCGAGCGTCAACGCGCCGACGACCATGAGCCGGGCGGTCCAGCTCGAATCATTCGGCGGCCCCGAGGCCCTGAACCTCCGCGAGGTACCCGCACCGCAGGCCGGCTCGGGGCAGATCCGCGTGCGAGTCACCGCGGCTGGACTGAACCCGATGGACTGGTTCATGACCTCCGACGCGCAGACCGCCACTCGATTCGGCTTGAGCCTGCCGTCCGGGTTCGGAACCGACTATGCCGGGGTCGTGGACCAGGTCGGTGACGGCGTGACCGAGTTCGCGGTCGGCGACCGGGTGTTCGGCGGCGCCCTGTCCCGCGCGGTCGCCGACTACGTAGTCATAGACGTGGCAGGGACCATCGCGGCGGGCGGCGACGCGCACCATACCCCCAACGGCGTCGACGACCGCACAGCCGCCACCCTTGCCATAGGGGGGTGCACAGCCGCCGCCGCGCTCGCCGTTGTCAAACCCGGCCCGGGCGACACGCTGCTCATCGGTGGCGCGGGAGGCGGGGTCGGCGTGTTCGCCGTGCAGCTCGCGCGCCTCGCGGGCGCGCGAGTGATCGGGACGGGATCGGCGACGTCGGCCGATGCCCTGCGGGCCCTCGGGGCCGAGCCGGCCGCTTATGGCGACGGCCTAGCCGGCCGGCTCCGTGCCCTGGCTCCCGCCGGCGTCACTGCGGCCATCGACCTATACGGGACAGAGACGGCGCAGGCGGCACGAGAACTTAGCGTTCCGGACGAGCGCATCACCACCATCGCCGCACAGGTCGACGGAATCACACCGGCAAACGGCGCTAACGCCGCCCCCGGCGCCATAGACGAAATCGCTCGCCTGGCCGCGACGGGCCAGCTCCGTGTGCCCATCGCGGCAAGCTTCCCGGTCGAGCAGATCCGCGCCGCGGTCGAGCTTCAAGCCGGCCGGCACGTGCACGGTAAGGTCGTCATCGACCTCTAGCGTTCGCCCGCTGAGTCAATCTTGATCTTGGGGGTTCTCGCGCGCACGCGCCGCCCTGGCCTGCTCATCGAGGTTCGTCGAGGACGAATACGCTTGGCCAGCAGAGTTTGGCCTTGGGGTGCGGTCCCGCTCAGACACTGATCCATGCCTCTGACCTGCGCTTATTAGTTCCCAAGCCCAAGTCATCTTTCGGGCCAGGCGGTCCGGCCGAATCGGTCGGCGAGCAGTAGCCGCAGGGCACGAACCACCGTGGTAACAGTGTCCCCAACTCGGGCATCGGCCAACTAAGGGCTCGTAAATGAGCACCACGCGCAAGTGCAGGCTGCGGCGGGGTTGATCGTGTAGTTCCTGTTGCGGCGGGCCGCCGGGGTATTCGGCGGCCTGGCAGGAGTCCGGCGAGCCGCGTCCCGGTCAGCAGCGCGCAGACCTCACCGGCCGCGCCGGGTGGGTCACGAACCGCGACGGCCGGTGTGCGCGGCAGCTAGCCCAGGAAGCGCAGGCGCGGCCAGATTGCAGTCCAGGAACCGCGGAGCGCTGAGCAGATCCATACCGGGGCGCCTTGCTCGTCGTTGTGCACGCCGAGGTGGTTGTTCAGGCGCGTCGCGAGCCGGAGCGTGCCGCATACCGGGGTGAGCGCTTGCCGGTCGAAGCCGATGGCGACCGCGACCGTGGCCGACGGCGGCGGCGGCCCCCAGTACCAGAAGGCGTTGTGAACGCCGTAGGCGGCCGGCAATCCGTAGGGCCGCCCGAAGTGATCCACGGCACCGGATTCGCCGTAGTTGCTGCCGAGCACGATGGCCGCCGGGCGCTGCGCCGCAGGCAGTGACCGGTACACTGCCGCGATCTGGCGCACATAGGCTGGCCAGCCGATCGTCTCCCCGGCGTCGTAATTGAGCGCGACGACCGGCGTGCGGTGCACGTCGGTGGCCGGGACGACGGGCAGCGTCACGGGGATCGCGGTCAGTGTGAGGATGACTGCAGCCGTGAGCAGCCCGGCCCGCAGCCGCGCTTGTCCCCGGCGGATCCAGTCCACGGCCGGCTGGGCACCGGCCGCCAGCAGGACGGGGATTATGCCGCCGAGGTAGTAGGGCTTGCCGCCGGTGATGGTGAAGACGGCGAGCAGGACGATGAAGGCGGCACCGAGGGCGCGGCACCAGCGCAGCGCCCCGCCCTGCAGCAGCCGCGCCAGGCCGGCGACCCAGACCGGCGACAGGTACCCGCCGGTCAGCACGAACAGGTACGGCAGCAGTGCCCAGCGGGGCGCCGATGTTCCTGAGCCGCCGCTGGCGATCGACCGGGCGATGGCCAGCTCGGGCCATCCGTGGCTGGCCTGCCAGGCGAGGTACGGCGCCCACATGGCCAGGGCGATCGCGCCGCCGGCATACAACCAGGGCGATCGGAACGGCCGGCGCGGCCCGGCAACGGCCAGCCCCACGACGATGGCGAAGACCAGGAACGCGATCAGGTCGCTGTCGAACAACCCCGCTCCGGTGACCAGGCCTACCACGAGCCAGAGCCGGTCGTTTCCCGTCCGCAGGATGCGGAGGATCAGCCACACCGCCAGCGCCTGGGCAGGCAGGTCGAATGTGGTCGTGCTGAGCAGGTGACCCGCTCCGATCACCAGCGGGGCGGCGGCGACGCAGACCGCCGCCAGCGCCTGGGCTGCGCGTTCCGCGCCGAGCTCGCGGGCGATCAGCCCGGTCAGCAGCACGAGGGCGGCCGAGGCGACCGCCGACGGCAGCCTGAGGACCACCAGCGACGCAGGCGCGAGATCGGACATAAGCCGGGCGATCACCGGCACCAGCGGCGGTTGATCAGGGTAACCCCACGCCAGGTGGCGTCCGCAGGCCAGGAAATACAGCTCGTCGCGATGGTAGCCGTACCGCCCGGAGAACGCGATGAGCAGCACCGCCAGCAGCAGCGCCACCGCGATGACCGGGCCTTTAGCGAAACCGGGCACAGCGGCCGCCGCCCGCCCTGCCTCGCCTGGCTGCTTGCCGATGTGTCCGGACGCGGTATCCATCACGGCCAATAATGACGGAAACCGGTCACACTCCGCCGCTCGAAGGCCGGCCAAGGCTAAGGGCTTGTAAGGTTCACGCCGCATTGGCGGAGTTGACGCAGTAATTCCACTAGCCGTGCCAGTCATGGCGGGTGATCTGGCTCCGTTCCAACTCGCGCATCTGCCGGTCAGTGATCTTGATGCCGCGCGGGTAGCTTCCGGTGTCGTGCTCGGCATCGTGGCGATCTGCGCCGGGGGTAAGTACCGGCAGGCCATTCCCATCCTGGACCTGCCATTGCCGGACCCGCCTCCGCAGGGTACCGAATGGATCGCCGCCTACCGCCGCTGGGCAAGATAGAGGCAGCCGGCATGCGCGGCCCGGCAGTACGGCGAATACAGCGGACCTGCCCGGCTAACCGGCTGGTACGTCACCAGAAAGCTTAACGTCCTTAACGTCATGTATCCTGGAAGCGTGCGCGAGATGGGAATCCAGGAGGCCAGGCCCATACTCGGAGATCTCATAAGAGACGCCCAGCGGCACGGGATCGAGACCCGGATCACCCGCAACGGGTCCCCGGCGGCCAGGATCGCCCGGCTGGGCGATCCTGGTGATAACGCGGCAGAATGCGAGAAGATACTGGCCGGTTACGCCGACGATCCCGGCATGGAGCTCACCGATCCCGAGCAGGAGGCGATCAGCGTCGTCCGGGACGTTCTCACCAGGATGGCGGACAAGCAGCGCGATGCCCGCTGACACTCGAGGCGCCTACTCGGCATTCCGGACCGCCGTCTCGCGTCTTCGCGGCCGCAGGACAGGATCCGGCCATACCTCACCAGGACAGGCACCGGAGGCCACGCGCGTGCAAGCCGCCCTGGAAATGCACGAACTAGGTGTCCGGATGTACCGGCAGCGGATGCACCGCGAGCACCCGCAGGCCACCAGAAGAGAAATCGACGCCATGATCGCCACGTGGCTAGCTGAGCGCCCGCACGCCGGCCGGCTGCGCCTGCCCTCGAGAGAGCAGCACCGTGACATCGGTTGAGTCAGCGCTCCGCCGGGCAGTTGCCGATCTGAACGGACTGAAAGCGCGGTGGGCACTCATCGGCGGCCTGGCCGTCTCCGCCCGTACGATCCCGCGGTTCACCAAAGACCTGGATTTCGCTGTCGCCGTGGCGGATGACGGCGAGGCAGAAGGCATGGTGCACAGGCTCCAGTCACGGGATTACGCCCCCGTCGAGGTACTTGAGCAGGATTACGTCAAGCGCCTGTCCGGCGTCCGGATGGCGCATGGCGGCTCGGACGTGGTGACCGTCCCGGTCGCTACCACGCCGCACCTGATCGCGCTGAAAGTACTCGCCGGGCGCAGCCAGGACCTTACCGATCTTGGCTACCTCATCCCGTCAGCGTCACCCGCCGAACTCGACGCCGCCCGTGAAGCGGTAAAGCTCATCCAGGCACGCGGGTTCAACCGAGGACAGGACGTCGTCGCCGACCTGGAAACCCTTATAGCGGAAATGGAAACCTGATAGTCCGTGCACAACCCGCCTGGGCCATTTTACATTCAGGCTAATGAAGCAAGCTTGACTCGAATGGCCAGCGCCGGGTGCGCGAGTCGGCTGGAGATGACCCACCCGTCAGGCAGGTTCCACCGCTGCACGGACTTGTGCCCGAGGGTCACATTGGCCGGGTCGGCCAGCGCGCTGTCGGTACGCTGCCGGTTCCACACCTGCCTGCCCGTATACCGGGGGTTCTCAGGGCTCCTGACATAGAGCCTGGCGCCGGGGTGGTTGTGGCGGGCTGATCTGCAATTTCGAGCGTGTCGCTCATGTCCTGTGCGTCCGGTTCGTGAGAAAATCTTTACAAGGTAACCGGCCGGGCGGGAGGGGTGGATGATGGCTCGTATGCTCAGCCAGCTGCCTCTCCCGTTGCTGCCCGCCGGGGCGGCCGAGATCGCGCCGGGCGTGGGTTTTGCGGCTGGTGATGAGGGCGGGCTGGTGATCGTGCACGGGCTGGCCACCTTCGCGTGGGATGCCGGGGACGAGGCCGGGCGGCGGCTGGCGGCGGTGCAGCTGGTCCGGCTGCGCGCCGCGTCGCAGGGCCAGGTAGCGGAGGCGTTCGGGGTGGACCCGGCCACGATCTGGCGGTGGGATCATGCGCTGGCCGCGGACGGGGTGGCCGGGCTGGTCCCGGCCCGGCCGGGCCCGAAGGGGGCCTCGAAGCTGACGCCGCAGCTGACGGCGCGGATCGCCGGGCTGGATGCGGCGGGGGCGACCCTGCGCCAGATCGCTGCGGCGACCGGGGTGTCGACGTTCAGCGTGCGCAACGCGCTGGGCCGGGTCGCGTCCGGCGGACGGCCAGCGGCCGGGGCCGGCGACGACAGCGCCGGGCGGGACGCCGGGGACGGTGACGCAGGCCAGGGCGCGGTGGTGCCGGTGCTGCCGGATCCGGTGCCGCGGGAGGGCGAGCGGGTGCTGGCCCGGTGGGGGCTGCTGGGTGAGGGCGCCGTCCCGGTATTCGCGCCCGGTGCCCGGTATCCGCTGGCCGGGCTGCTGCTGGCGCTGCCTGCCCTGGAGGCCGCCGGCCTGCTGGCGGCGGCCCGGGAGGTCTACGGCCGGCTCAGGGACGGGTTCTACGGGCTGACCTCGACGCTGCTGACCGTGGTGTTCCTGGCGCTGGCCGGGGAGCCGCGGGCCGAGGGCGCCACCCGGGTCCCGCCGGCCGCGCTGGGCCGGGTGCTGGGCCTGGACCGGGCCCCGGAGGTCAAGACGATCCGCCGCAAGCTCGGCGAGCTCGCCGCCGCGGGCAAGGCCGCCGAGCTGGTGATGGCGCTGGCCCGCCGCCACGCCGCCGCCCGGCCCGATGCGATCGGATTCCTCTACGCGGACGGGCACGCCCGCGTCTACTTCGGGACACGGCAGGTGCAGAAGACGCACGTGGCGCGGCTGAAGTTCCCCGCCGCCGCGACGATGGAGACCTGGGTCACCGACCAGGACGGCGATCCGGTGTTCATGGTCGTCGCCGAGCCGTCGGATTCGCTGGCCGGCGAGCTGCGCCGCCTGCTCCCCGCGCTGCGCGGCATCGTGGGCCAGGGGCGGCAGGTGACGGTGTGCTTTGACCGGGGCGGCTGGTCCCCGGCCCTGTTCGCGGACATCACCGCCGCCGGATTCGACGTACTGACCTGGCGCAAGGGTCCGGCCCCCGACCTTCCCGCCGGCCAGTTCACCACGATCACGTGCACCGACGACCGCGGCCGGGCCCATGAGTACGAGCTCGCCGACTCGACCGTGGAGCTGGGCATCAGCGACGGGCCGCGCAAGGGCCAGACGGTGACGCTGCGGCAGGTCACCCGCCGCGTCCCCGCCAAGTCCGGCGCCACCCGGCAGATCCACGCGCTGACCTCGCGCACCGACCTGACCCCCGGGGAGGTCTGCTGGCGCCTGTCGTCGCGGTGGCGGGAAGAGAACTACTTCCGCTACGCCCGCACCCGGTTCGCCCTGGACGCCCTCGACTCCTACGCCGCCACCCCGGATGACCCCGACCGGATGGTGCCCAACCCGGCCAAAAAGACCGCGGCCGCCCGCGTCCGGGCCGCCGAGCAGGCCATCACCGCCGCCGAGACGGCCCGGGACGCCGCGCTGCTCCAGCTGCGCAGCCCCGCCCCCGGCCAGGCCGCCTACCTCACCAACCAGGTGATCAACGCCCTGGACGCCCCCGTCGAGGCCGCCTGGCACGACCTGGACGAAGCCGGGCAGGCCGCGGCGGCCGTCCCGGCCCGGATCCCGCTTGGCACCCTCGCCCCGGACATGGTCTGCCTGGACGCCGAGACCAAGCAGATCACCCACGCCATCCGGATGGCCGCATACAACGCTCAAACCCTCCTGGCCCGCAGCCTGGACGGGCACTACGCCCGTGCCGGCGACGAGGCATACGCGCTGATCCGCGAGGCCCTCACCACCTCCGGCGACATCTGCCCCGGCGACGGCGAACTGCTCATCCGGCTCGACCCGCTCACCGCGCCCCGGCGCACCCAGGCCCTCGCCGCGCTCTGCGACCAGCTCACCGCCGCCGGCACCTGCTATCCCGGCACCGGCCTCGTCCTACGCTACGAGGTCAAATCCCGCCCAAGCCCTGCATAAAAGATCTCCCTATGTCGGGAGTCCTGGTTCTCCAAGATCGTGGTCACCGCGCCCAGCGTCCACCCCGCCCCGCTCCGGTGCGTGTTACGGCCGGGATCAGCTGCGGACGGGCACGGTACCCCCGGCCTCATTCAGGGCCCGCGCGATCCGTGCCACCGAGTGCCCGGCCAGCCGCTGGGCGAAGATCCACCGGACCGTAGGCGCGGTCGCCGGGTCGGGGTCCAGCCGATGCGGCCGCCAGCGTTGTCAGCGGGCGAACTTGTCGATGGCGGCCTGGGTGACGGGGGTGAAGAAGTTGACCAGGTTGCCGTCGGGATCGCGGAACAGCAGTGACCGGTTGCCCCACGGCATCGTGGTGGGCTCGTTGACGAAGTCCTCGACGAAGCCGGCCAGGTTCTGGTGCACGCCGTCCACGTCGTCGACGAGGAACTCGATGATGACCGTGTTATTGTCGGCCGGCCGGGCGGCGCCCGGCGCGAACAGCGGAACGGTGCCGGTGCTGGCGATCGCGAGGGTGGCGGAGCCGGTGGTGAGCTCGGCGAAGTTCTCGTTCGACCAGGCCGCCTGCACGCCGGTGGCACGCTCGTAGAACCCGGCCAGCCGGGCGACGTCGTCGGTGATGATGCGGATAGAGACGAATTCCATGGTGATCTCCTGGTCAGCGGGAACGTCCTGCACTTCACGCTAGAACTAATACCGGGCAGAATCCGCCCGGTATCGGTGAGATAGTTGTGACCATGGCCCGGCCGACTGCACGCGTGCTGTCCCTGCTGGAGCTGCTACAGTCGGGCGGCGTCCGGACGGTGGCCGAGCTGGCCGGCCGGCTCGAGGTGGATGAGCGGACGGTGCGGCGGTACGTGGACCACCTGCTCGACCTTGATGTGCCAGTCGAGTCGGTACGCGGCCGCTACGGCGGGTACCGGCTCGCATCCGGCTACCGGATGCCGCCGCTGATGCTCAGCGACGACGAGGCGCTGGCCGTCCTGCTCGGCCTGGTCGCCGGCCGCCGGACCGGGCTGGCGACCAGCACGGACACGGCGAGCGATACGGCGGCGGCCAAGATCCGACGGGTCCTGCCCGAGCGGCTCGCCCGCAGGCTCGACGCCGTGCTCAATTCCCTCGCCTTCACCGCCCCGCCCGGCCAGGCACCCACTCCGGACACCGGGATCCTGCTCTCAATCGCCGACGCCGTGCGCCATCACCGGCCCATCTCGATCAGGTACACCGCCGCCGACGGCCGACGCAGCGAACGCACCCTGCACCCCTACGGGCTTGTCGCCCACTCCGGCCGCTGGTATGTGACCGGCACCGACCCCGGCATCGGCGAGGACAGGACGTTCCGGCTCGACCGCATCGCCGACGCCAGGACCCTGCCCGGCTCGTTCGAGCCGCCCGCCGGTCTCGACCCGGCGCAGCACGCCCTGTCCGGGCTAGCCAGCACCCCGTACCGGCACGAAGTGACCCTGACCATCCAGGGCACGATCGAGCAGATCCGCGCCCGGCTCCCCGCCAGCGTCGCGACCCTGACGGAGCTGCCGTCTGCGGCCGGCCCAGACCCGCAGACCGAGCCCTGGTTCCGCGTCGAGCTGCACGCCGAGCGGCTCGACTGGCTGCCCCCGCTGCTCGCCTCGCTCGACCGGCCGTTCGCCGTCGAGCGACCGGACGAACTCCGCGACCTCATCGCCGCCCTCGCCAGCCGACTCGCGGCTTCCGCCCGGCGCAACGCGCCACGCCAATAACCCCCGCCGAAGCTCGGCTAGCCGACCCACAGTGCCCGCACAGCTTCCGGCACCACCCAGCGACACGAGGCCCTGTCGGCGGCACGCCTGGCCGCGCAGATCAGGGTATTCTGTGCGCCCTGCCCGCGGCTCAGGCCGCGTCACTTGGCATCACGCAAGATCCGGGCGCTCGGATAGCAGCTCGCGGGCGCGCGGAGGCAGTGCCGCGCCCACTTCCACAGCGAGGTCCAGGTACCCCTGATGACCAGGCAGTTCCTGCAGGCACTCGGTGACCAGCGTGGCCGCCTGGGTGACGTCACCACGGCGCTCCGCGATCCTCGCGCGCAGGAAGGTGAGCTCTGGCCCGGCCAGCGCCGGGCTCAGGGCGAGCCGGTCCAGCAGCTCATCCTCGGGGGCTCCCGCGAACCGGTCGAGAAGCATTCCGTGCCAAGCGGCCAGGTCCTTGGTGCGCTCGTGGCGCCGGTAGCGAGTCTCGTCGAAACTTCCGTACACGGCACGCGGTCGTCTCGGGTCCGCCCGTCCGGCCGCGTCCAGCGCCTCCAGGTAGGACTCGGCGAACGTCCGCCACATGTCAGGCGTGGTGAGCAGCCGGGCGAGCGGGACGCACAGGGCTGTCTCCCTTTCCGGCACCTGACCGTAGCCCCGCCGAGTCCAGCCGTAATTCGCCTCCCAGCGGATGAGCTGCTCCGGCATGCGCCGGGCGAAGGCCGCGAAGCCGTCATGGCGGAGCACCGACTCCCATAGCGCGGCGACGGCATCCGAAACCACGAACTTCGCGGCCTCCACCGGGTCATCGGAGTGGAAGTAGTCATAACTCTTCAGGTCGCAGGCAAGGTCAATCACCGCCGCGACGGCCTGCTGCGCTGGCCCGGGATTCTCGGCGTGGAGCGCCGCCAGCGCGTCGCCCGCCAGCCGGCGGAACGTGAGCCGCCACTTGGACCGCTCGGTGTGGTGCACCCGGCGGTCCCCCGCCATGTAGGCGCCGTCCTTCGCCAGCGTGACGAACGTCGTCACCTCGGCTAGCACGGTGTCCGGGTCCGGCAGTTCCTTCTTCGGCTTCACCTTCGGCTGTTCCGGCGAGCGCAGCTCATCCTCGATGCGCTCGCGAAGCTGGGCGTTCCCTCGCCAGTAGACAGTCCACAAGATCTTGCGCAGGCGCCTATCGTCATTCGGCGCCATCGCGGCGTAGAACTCATCACGGCTCATCCGGTTCGCCGTCATGACCACCCATCGTAGGGGCGACGCAGTGACCGCCGCGGTATGTTGAGCCCTCCCGGGTCGGGCTCCAAGCGGTGGGCGTGGCGGCCTCAGGCGGCTGCCGTGGATCGGCCGTTCAATTCTCCGACCACGTTAGCCATCGGCGGCGAGGGGTGCGGTTAGCCGACAGCGCCGCCGTGCTGAGTTGCAGTGATCCGCCGCGGCTGACAAACGGACGAGCGGTGGCGGCTGACCTCGTTGGACTGGCCGGCGACCACCGAGGATTTCTATCCGCCCTGACGCCCTCCTCCGGCGGCTCCGCGGCAGGCCCATCGGTGCTGCAGGGGTTCGGCCAGCCGTGCGACCGGAGCCGCGGCGCGGCCTGACCCGCGGCTCCGGTCCCTCTGGCGGGAGTTAGCTGACCACGATGCCCGCGGGCGTGGCGCCTGCGGGCAGCGCGAACGGGGAGGTGCCCAGTTCGGTCAGGTTGCCGCCGTTAACGGCGAACGCGCCGACCTTGCCGATCCTGCTCTCGTCGACGTACAGGAAGCGACCGTCGGGGCTGAGCCGGGCGTCGACGGCGCCGACGCCGCCGGTGGCGGCGACCGGGGTGCTGCCGAGCAGAGTCAGCGTGCCATCGCGGGCGATCTGGTAGCGGGAGATGGTGCCAGATGCGGTGTTCACGGTGAACAGGAACTGGCCGTCATGGGTGATCTCCACCCAGCACGGGGCCATCTGGTCGCCCGCGAACGGGGAGGCCCCGATCGAGGTCAGCGTCCCGTTGAAGGAGTCAGAGAACGCTGAGATGGTGCCGCTGTCGGTGGCGGTGTTGTGGGCGTTGGACACGAACAGCTGGTCAGGGTTGGTCGGCCGGAACTCGCTGCCGAACGGGCCCAGGCCCTGGGCCGGGAACGGCGAGCCGGGGGCGGCGGTCAGCCGGCCGTCGAAGCTGACGGTGAAGCTGTCGATCACCGAGGTGCCCACCTCGGTGCCGGCCAGCTTGGTGCCGGTGCCGTTGAACAGCACGTCGGCGGGCGCGGCGTTGGCGGCCAGCGTGACGGTCGAGCGGGGGATCGGGAACAGGCGGCCGTTGAAGCCGAGCAGGAAGCCGGTGTAGTTGGCGTCGCCGACGCCGGAGTTGGCCACGTACACCAGGTGGCCGTGCACGGCGACGCTGTTGGGCAGGGTGCCGCCGGAGCTGGTGACGCTGACCAGGCTGAGCGAGCCGTCGAAGTGGATCCGCAGCACGGAGATCTGGTTGCTGCCCGCGTCGACGGCGATCAGGAACCGGCCGTCCGGCGTGATCTGGACCGCGCCCTGCGAGGCCAGCCCGGCGCCGGTCCCGGCGCCGCCGAGGCCAGCACCAAGCCGCCGGCCAGAGTTCCCGGCGCGCCACGGCCAGCTTAACCGGGCAGCGGTCAGGGGCGCTGGCGCTGCAGGACCGCCGCGCCGATGGTGGCGGTCGTCCCGACGGCCGTGACGGCGGCCAGGAACGCGTACTGGGTGGCGGTAGCGAAGATCTGGTCCGGGACGCCCAGCGCGACCCCGAGCGCGATGGCGAGGCAGCTGACCGAGGCGGTCAGCATCCACCGGGCGGTCAGCAGCGCGCCGACCGGCCCGGTGATCAGCAAGCCGATCAGGATCAGGTGCGGGCCGCTGGCCGCATCGCAGGCCGCGATCAGGGCGCAGGAGATGAGGCTGAGTCGCCACAGCCGGCCGACACTCCACCCGGGCAGCACCGACTCACGCTGCCACAACCCGCCCGGCCCGGCCCTCACGGTCCGCCTTGGCCAGGTCAGCAGCAGCGCGCCGCCTGCGGACATCGCCGCGGCCGGGACTACGGCCACCGCCGGGCGCACGGCTCCCTGGGCCACGGTGACGGCCAGCGCGGTCACGAACACCAGGTATCCCGCGATGATCGCCGCACCGGGCAGGCGGCCCAGGCCCCGGCCGCGGAACGCCAGCCCGAGCGCGAGCACGGTCAGGCCCGCATACCACCCGGCCACCAGCAGCCCCTGCCCGGAACGCGGACCCAGGCCGGCCAGGCTGGCCGGGATCAGCAGCCCGGCCACCACGTTGATCGCATTGCTGTTCAGCGCCGTGCTCAGCACCGCCGCGCCGCGGCCCCGCCGGGCCAGGTACACCGCGCTGACCGCGTTCGGCAAGCTGGTCACTACGGCCAGCACCAGCCCGCCCGTGATGATGTCCGCGACCGCGTACCGGCGGCCGAGCGCCGTGGCGGCCACCTCCATCACCGTGCTTGCGCCAACCACGGCGACCAGCGCTGCGACAGCAGCCAGCCCGTCACGCCAGGTACCGCGGCGGGGCCGGATCGCCTCGGCCAGCTCGGCCTCCTCCTCATGGACCGCCGCGACCAGCCACCGGACCCACCGGGCCGGCAGCCGCAGCCGCTGCATCCGCGCCCGGCGCAGGCCCAGCAGCGCCACGTACGGCACCAGCACGGCCGCGGCCAGTCCCAGCCCGGCGGCCGGCGCCACCACGCCCGCTACCGTCAGCAGGCACACCGCCGCCACCCACACCGCAGGCACCCCGGCCAGCACCACCACCCGGCGGTGGAAGCCGATCCACCCGCCTGCCACCGCGGCCAGCCCCAGCAGCGCCGCCAGGTTGAACACATTGGACCCGACGATCACCCCGGCCCCGACGCTGGCCTGACCGCGGGACAGCGCCGTCACCGCGGAGGTGATCTCCGGCGCGTCAGCAGCCAGCGCGGCCACCAGCCCCAGCCACGCCTCGGAGAACCCGGCCCGCTCACCCAGCCGCTCGAGCCGGGAGACCAGCAGCCAGCTCGCGGCCAGGCTCACCACCACCCCGCCGCAGAACAGTACGATCCCCAGCACTTCAGGCGACTCCCGGCATACCCTCCTCAAGCCCGGACGGCACTGATGTCATTCCCCCGCCAGACGGTGCCCGGCGGGAAGCCCTCGCCGTCCGCGCGGCGCCGCGCCGGTGTTGGGAAAGCTGGCCCGGAACGGCACCAGCACGGCGGCTAGCGCCTGCGGTGCCGCCAGCCCGGCCAGCACCGCCAGCCGGTTACGGGTCAGGTAGCCAGGCATCGCGGCTGGCGTGGTCATCGCGCCTCCGGGCGGCAGATCAACTGTCACGAACGCGCCGACCAGGCTTCCCGGCTCACCGGATCCGCCCGCCGCAGCCGGAGCTCACCTGGCCCCGGCGACCGCGTCAGCCTGCTCACCGCGGCACCCGGCGGCTCAACCGGACGCCAGCCCGGCGACGGCCACGACGGCCGGGCCGCCGGCCGGGAAAGCAGCCAGCAGGAGTGACAGGACGCACCACGGACCGTTCGGAAGAATGGCTCGGGCGGCCTCGTCGATGCTGCCTGGGGTCAGGGGCCAGGCCCGGTCCTGGCGATGCCCTGGAAGAAGCTGACCAGTCTCACGGGACGGGCGTCGGCTCGGTCCGGGCTCCGATCGCGCGAGCTGGCCGGACACCAACGATCGCTCGAGGTTTACGGCTCGCAATCGCCGTCGTCATCTGCGGCAGTGAGCTGGGTGCGGACATGATGAGCTTCTGGGGTGCCAAGGTCCGTGTAGAGGGCAAGGGCCTGCCGCCATTGCTGGCGCGCTTGGCTGAGGTCGCCGCTGGCACGGTAACTGCGGGCGAGACCGTTGTGTGCCCGGGCCTGCTCGTACTTGTCATTGATCTGGGTGGCCAGGGCAAGTGCCATATCTTGCTGGATTTGGGCATCGCCAGGTCGTTCGGCGGCGAGGAGGATTTCGCCCAGATTGTTGAGTGCCTCCGCCTCGCTGGAGCGGTCGCCGGTCTCGCGGCATATGGTCAGAGCCTGATCGAGGTGTTCGCTGGCCTGCTGGTGGTTGCCCAGCCAAGACTTGGCGACGCCGAGGTAGCTCAGGGCGTAGGCCTCACAGTCCCGGTTGCCGCTGTCGCGGCATACCGCCAGGGCCCGATTGAGGTGTTCGCTGGCCTGCGGGTATTTGCCCAGCCGCAAGCTGACCACGCCGAGGTTGCTCAGCACGTAGGCCTCATTCGAGAGGATGCCCGTGTCATGGCATATGGTCAGGGCCTGATCGAGGTGCTGGCTGGCCTGGCCGTAGGTGCCAAGCCGGAGTTCGACGAGACCCAGGTTGCTGAGGTGGCGGACTTCGCCTGCCTGGTTGCGGGTCTCGCGGTAGGCCGCCAAGGCCTGCCGGAGGTAGTCGGCGGCTTGCTGGTAGCGACCCTGCAGGAAGCCGGCGATGCCGAGGTTGCCCAGCGTGCGGGCTTCGCCTACTTGGTTGCCGGTCTCGCGGTAGGCCGCCAGGGCCTGCTGGAGGCGGTCGGCGGCCTGCTGGTAGCGACCCTGGCGCAGGTCGACGACGACGAGGCTTTGCAGCGCTTCCGCTTCAGCAGCACGGTCACCGGTGTCGCGCGCGGCACGGCAGGCGTAGTCGTGGATGGCGATGAGCTCGGTGTGGTGGCCGCCGGTCTCAAGGTACCGGAACAAGGTAGCAGCCATCCGGGTGGCGTGACCCGGCCAGCCAAAGGCGGCGGTGTGAGCGGCTACCGCGGTTAGCGTGGGCCGTTCAGTATCTAGCCAGGTCCGCGCCGCGGCGACGCTGGTTACCGCCGGGCAGGAAGTGGACGGCCGTGGGATGCGGGGCCTGCGGTCAGACTCGGCAGCGAACATCATGTCCATCGCCACCGCGGCTGTGTACAGGTAATAGTCGAACAGGCGGGTCAGGATCTCCTGCCGCACCAGGGTACTGTCCCGCGCGGCGGCGAGTTCGCGGGCGTAGGCCCGCAGTAGATCGTGCATTCCGTACCGGCCCTGCCCAGTGGGCAGAATCAAGTGGGCCCGGGCCAGCATGTCAAGCAGATCGCTGGCCCGCTCGAGGGTGGCACCGGTCAGGGCGGCTGCCGCGTAAGGATCAAAATCCGCTCCAGGGTGGAGACTCAGGAGCCGGAATGCGCGGGCGGCGCCGCCTTCCAGGGAGCGGTAGGACCAGGAGAGCACTACCCGCACCGCAGTGCGCGGGTCGCCGCCCGCATCCAGCACATCCAGCCGCCGCTGCTGGTCAACCAGCTCACCTACTATGCCAGCCAATGGCACATCGGGGCGGGCAGCAGCGAGCTCGGCTGCGACCCGCAACGCCAGCGGGAGTCGACAGCATTGCTCGGCCAGCGCCACTGCCGCATCCAGGTCAGTGTGTACTCGCTCGCCGATCAGCTCCCGGAGCAGGCGAACCGCGTCATCGGGCGGTAGCAGGCCCAGGTCGAGGCGCGCGGCGCCGTCCCGGGCGACCAGCCCGGCCAGCGCATCTCGGCTGGTCACAACCACCGTGCAGGCCGGGGTGCCAGGTAGCAGCGGCCGGACCTGCTCGACCGATCCGGCATTGTCCAGCATGACCAGCATCCGCTTGCCGGACAGCAGGCTGCGGTAGCGGGCGGCGCGCTCGTTTTCTTCTGGCGGGATGTCCTGGCCCGGCACGCCCAGCGAGCGCAGGAACCCGGCCAGCGCGTCCGTCGCGGGCACCGGCTGGCTGGGGTCATAGCCGCGCAGGTTCACATACAGCTGCCCGTCGGGAAAGCGATCCGCGGCCTGGTGCGCCCAGTGCACCGCCAGTGCGGTCTTGCCGACTCCTGCAGTCCCGCCGATCGCCGAGATCATCACCGTCCCGGGAGCCTGCTCATCGGAGCGGTCAAGCAGCCGGGTTAGGGCCCGGAGTTCGGCCGAGCGGCCGGTGAAGCCCTGCACCGCCTGCGGCAGTTCTCGCGGCATGACCCGCTGAGGTTCAGCCACCGCGGGCCGTGCTGGCCCTGTGACGCCCAGGGCCGGGTCGGCGGACAGGATCCGCTGGTGCAGTTCCCGCAGGCCAGGTCCTGGTTCGATCCCGAGTTGCCCGACCAAGACATCACGGGTGTGCTGGTAGGCCGCGAGTGCCTCGGCCTGACGGCCGCACCGGTACAGGGCCAGCATGAGCTGTCCGTGAACCTGTTCCCGCAGCGGATAATGTGCGGTCAGGTCCTGCAGTTCGAGGATCAGCTGCTCGTGGCGCCCTTCGTGAAGGTCACCCTCGATGCGCCACTCCACCGCCTGCACGCGGAGTTGTTCCAGGTGCGGCACCCATCGATCCCGCAGCATCTGCGAGGGGACATCCGTTAGCGGCGTACTGCGCCACAGTTCCAGTGCCTCCGCCGCGGTCCGCGCAGCCAGCGCCCACCGGCCGGCGCGGACCGCCGCACCCGCTCCCTGGGTCAGCGTCTCGAACCGCGATGCGTCCAGTTCACCGCCGGACACCTCGATCACGTACCCCGGGGCACACGTCACGATCCGCGCTGCAGCCCGCGTGTCCAGTCGCCGCCGCAGCCGCATGACTAGGGCGCGGACCGCTTCCGGCGCTCCGGCCGGAGGCGCGCCATCCCATACTAGCTCAGCAAGCTCATCGGCCGATATCGGCTGGTTCGCCCTCCACAGCAGCACCGCCAGCAGCGCCCGCAGCCGGGCCGCTGAAACCGCACACGGCTCACCGGACTCTCCCGCCACGATCCGCAACGGGCCGAGCACCGCGAACCGCATGGTATCTCCCTATTCCGGCACCATGCCTCCGATAATTCGTTAATACACGCTATCACGCGGTTGTCACGCAGATGTTATGCACCTGTGCGAGCCTCGTATTCAGACCCATCCCCGCAACCGCAGGCATTACAGGCATGCGCGGGCTGGACGCGCAATTACTGGCAGTGCGCCGGCTCTTGAGAAAGGTGGTCCGTATACGGCGTACCAGAAAATGAAATAGGCCCAAAACCTACGACCTGAGATTATAAACAGAAGGGAGTTGACATCGATGTCATTCAAGAAAAGACTTGCGATGCTATCGGGAGCCCTGGCTCTGGCGCCAGCACTCCTGCTGGTAGTGCCGACGACGGCAGCTTGGGCATCCGGCACAGGCTGTAACGATAACAGTCTCTACACCTGCATTCACGTGCAAGGATCAGGTCTCTATGTTGACTACATAGGTGTCTCAACCGCGAATCAAACGAACGGCGCGGTAAGTGGCCTGCATTTCGAACTCCACGGCCCAAACGGACTGATCAAGAACTTCCCGACCTTCACGGCTCCGTACCTTGGGGGGTCAGGTTACTATAAGTGGACCCGAAACGGTAACGTAAGAGGCGGGAACTACTGTGCCACGCTGTGGCAGGACGTCGGAGGAACCTATTATAACGACGGTACAGCCTGCCTAAATGTACATAAGTAGCGCGGTGTCTGCTCGTCCCATCGGCTGCTAAGCCTCTATCCGCGTGCGTAAATGGCGGTTCCTTCGGGCGCGCCGACGCGAAAGGTGTCCTCTCAGCCGGGATAACGGAGTTGCCGAGCTCCCACGTCCCGGCTCAGAGGACGCCTCGGGGACCCTGCAGGTATTCGCGGCGGCGACGCGGCGGTCTTGGACCGGTGCCGTCCGGTGCTGGAAGCGCTCGCCGGCCCGCAGCGCGGCATCCACCGCCTTCGCCCGCGACGACCTCGGCGCGCTGCTCGACGGGGACTACCTCATGTCCTTCGGACTGGACCGGTGCTGGGAGGAGCTCACCGCGATCGGAGACCTCGCGCGCGAACTTCGCGTGCCATCTCAGCTGACGCAGGTCGTCGAGCAAACCTACCAGCGGGCACTTCGCCGCTTCGGGCCAGTCGATGGCGAGCTTCTAGCGGTAGCCCTCCTCGAGGAAGAAGCCGGACTCCGGATCCGGCATGGCCCAGCCTGATGCTGGCCGCGAGGTTAGCCCGGGACAGGGCGGGTAGCGCCAAAGCACCTCGCGGGGGGACGACGAAGGGATCCTGAACATGTGGGCATTTTTCTCCAGGCGCCTGCGGATGTGGCTGCTGCTCGCTATCGCCCTGCCGCTGACCCGGGCGCTCGTGCATCGCCTGGCGCTGGCCGCCCAGCGCCGTGACCCGTCCACCCGGACAGCAAAGGCGCTGCACCAGGCTGACTCTACGGTCACCGCCGTATCCCGGCGGGCCGCCCGCAGGGCAGAACGCTGACCCGTTACCACGGACGACGCACATGCTCAGCGCCGTGATCGCCCCGGCCGGCATCGGCGGCGGCGTGCCGGATCACCCCAGGGGCCGGGTACCCGCCCGCCGAGTTCCGCCTTCAGCTGGGCTGGAAAGGCGGCCTGATCAGTGATCCCGTAGTGCCTTGATCAGTTGCTCCTTGCTCATCGTCGACCGGCCCTTGATGCCGATCTCCTTGGCCCGCCGCATCAGGTCCTGCTTGCTCCAGTCGTCCTAGGAGCCGCTCTTGCCGCCCTGCCGGCAGGCCTGACTCGCGGGATCGGGACGCACGAAAAGCCCTGCCAGGCGCTCGCGTCACGGCATGATTCGGTGCAGGAGACCGGCGGAGCGGCGGGCGGCTTCGCGCAGTGCCGCTCCGCGGGCCAGTTCAACTGCGGCCGTGCCCCCGACGGGCCGCCGGAGCATCATCGGACACCCCTCGCACAGCTGCGCAGGGCGGAAGGAGACTCCGCTGTGATACGAGAAGAATTGTCGAGGCTTTTCACGGTAGGGGAACGGCACCGGCGGCTGTTCGCGCGCTTGGTGCTTGCGGTCGGGCTGTCAACCGTGGTCTTCGCCGTCGGCACCGTGCTCATATGGGTATTTGAGAGCGGGCAGAAGGGCGGGAATATCCACGGACTCGGTGATGCAGCCTTTTTCTGCTCCGTCCAATTGCTGACCGTTTCGTCGAGTATGACGAATCCGCTGACGACGGTGGGCAAGATTGTCGATATCGGCCTCGAGGCGTGGGCCATCTTCGTCGTCACCGCGGTCGCGGGCAGCTTCGCCACGTTCTTTAGCTCAGGCGACGCGAGCTTATCAGCTTCGCTGCGGTTGCGGTCGTGACCCTACTCGGCTTGCACGTGGGCCGATGGAGTTGCTGATCATCTGGTCAGTCACCCGTCGGCTGTTGCCGGCAGTGCGCAATACGGTCGTTCTCGTATGAGCCAAAGCACGCCGGGCCTGAGCAGCGGCATGTCCGGCGAGCATCGGCGGCTACTTAGCGATCACGTGGTCAGGACCCCTGGGTTTAGGTGCGCCGTCGTCGGGCAGCGGACACGGCACGGCGGAACGCGCCGTATAGAAGTGGAGGAGACATGGCGCAGACAAAAGCAAAGACTAGCGTCAAGGACAAGGCACTGTACAAGCGGCTCCGTAATTTGGGCGTGTCGGTCAAGGAATCGACGCGAGTCGCCAACGCCGGTGCCAAGACTTCCCGCAAGAAGACCAGCCAGCACGGCGGCGCAGCGACATCCTACGCTGACTGGAAGGTCCCTGAGCTGCAGCGCCGGGCCAAGAAGGTCGGCATCAAGGGCCGGTCAACCATGAACAAGAAGCAACTCATCAAGGCGCTGCGCGCCTCTTAAGAGAGCCGTACATCTGGCACCCGGCCAATTCCGGCCTGCTCGCGTTGCCGGAGTCGGCTGGGTGCGGCGCTTTATCCAGGGGATCAACAACGCGCGTGACGGCAGCTGCCTAGTCCATGGCAACATGACCGGGAAGGACTTCCGGCGTTTCTGATACTCGCCAACCTGCACCTGCACACGGCGGCAGGGCTCACCTACCGTCCGCCGTAGGGCGGGACCCGCGGCCTGCTGGTTTGCGCATGGCACAGGCGGGGATCGGTAGGGCATCATCCCTGGTCCAAGGAGCTGGCCTTGCGCGTGTTGATGCTCGCTGCTCCGGGTGCCGGCAAGGGCACCCAAGGCGGCCTCATCGCCGAGCATTTTGGTGTCCCGCATATCGCGACCGGTGACCTACTGCGTGACCATGTCTCGCGAGAGACCGATCTGGGCCAGCAGGTCAGGCGGTTTCTAGACAAGGGCAACCTGGTCCCGGACGGCATCGTGCTGGACATGGTCCGCGAGGCGCTCGAGGCGGCGAAGAAGGACTCTGGCGGCTATGTGCTCGATGGGCTGCCGCGCACGATGGAGCAGGCTCGGGCGGTCTACCGGATGACCGTCGAGCTTGACCTGACTGCTGACGTCGCTTTGTACCTGCAGGTCGGTGAGGACGAGCTGATCAGGCGCCTGCTGGCGCGGGCGGAGCAGGAAGATCGTGCCGATGACGCCGAGAATGTCATCCGTCGCCGGCTCGCGCTGTATCGCGAGGTGACCGAACCGATCCTGGGATGGTATGAGGATCGGGGCATCTTGGTGTCGGTGGCGGGGGACCGGCCGGTCGAGGACGTCACGCGCGAGGTTCTGGTAGCGCTAGAAGTGCTGCAGGCAGTCGCCGGTCATGGACCGGACAGCGACCGGCGTTCGATTGACCTGACCGGGCTGGACGCCGCCTTCGGCGCCACGGCAGAGCGGCGGGCCGGCAAGCGTGGATCAGCGGCCTGCTGAGGGCGGTAGGGACCGGCTTAGCCGCTGAGCCGGGACGTGAGCATCGGCTTGTGCTGGTTCCCCGCCCCCGTGCGCGCGGGCTGGAGGGCGGCGGCCGCGGCGGTTGCCTCTGGCTGACCAGACCTGCTCATCCTGCGCGTCTCAGACGGCCGTGCTGGCGGTGGCGAGCTTGGAGCGGACGAGCACCATGGACGCGTTGGGGTCGTGTGGCCGGGAATCGCTGCCAGGGCGAACTCGGCGATCGCGCCCGGACGAAAGACCAGGCAGTGGGTCGAGCCGCCGTACTGGAAGTGACCGAGCTCTCACCCTTGCGGAACCGCCGGGTGAAGAAGTCGTGCTCAAGCTTGCGGCCAGTGGCCCCCTGCACAAATTTATGCTAATAGTTGGAAACATTATGATTAATGCTGTCCTGGTCGGCCCGCGCACCGGACCAAACCGCACTGACACAGCCTCAATTCAGACGGCGGAGGGTCAATGAACGAGACGACCGAGACCGGGATCATGTCGGCCAGCGGCTGTCCCCTCAGCCACACCGACTACACGATCCAGCGGCCGCTGCTCGAGACCTACGAACTGCTCAACGCCGAACGCGAGCGGGGCCCGTTCCTGTGGAACGACTCCCGCCCCCGGCCGTTCTGGATGATCACCGACTACGAGCACGTCCTCGAGGCGCTGCAGATGCCTGGCGTGTTCAGCAACGAGGTCATCAACGCGCTGGCCCCGGAGCACACGTTCGACCTGCTTCCCCAGTACCTCAACCCGCCGGAGCACACCGCGATGCGCCGGGTGCTGAACCGCTGGTTCGCGCCGGCCGCGGTACGGCGGCTTGAGCCGCTCGTGCTGCGCCGCTGTGCCGAGCTGATCGAGGAACTGCGCCCGGAGGGCGGCTGCGACCTGGTCAGCGACTTCGCGATCCGGTTCCCGACCGACCTGTTCCTGGCCACCCTGAACCTGCCGATCTCCGACGGCGACCTCTTCCTCGAGCAGGTCGAGAATGTGTTCAAGAGCTTCGCCGGCCACGGGCTTGAGCAGGCCGCCATCTCCACCGAATGGATCCGCGGCTACTTCGACCGGGCGATCGCCGAGCGGGAACGGGAGCCGCAGGACACCGAGTCCGACTTCATCTCCCGGCTGCTGGTCAGCACCCCCGGCGGCGAGCCGATCCCTCGCGAGGACATCATTACGATCTGCTACACCCTGATGCTCGCCGGGCTGGACACCACGCGCAGCGCCCTCGGGTACATTTTCCACCACCTCGCCCGCGACCCTGAGCTGCGGCACCGGCTCACTGCCCAGCCCGAGCTGTGGCCCAAGGCGGTGGAGGAGTTCCTCCGCCTCTATCCGCTGGTCTACACCGACGGCCGCCTGGTGACCCGCGACATCGACTTCCACGGCATGCCGATGCGCAAGGGCAACATCGTCTGGCTGGGCCTGGGCAGCGCCAATCACGACCCGCATAAGTTCGCCGCCCCGCGCGCCTTCGAGCTCGGCCGCGAGCAGCTCAGCCATCACCTGTCGTTCGGCGCCGGACCGCACCGCTGCCTGGGCATGCATCTAGCCCGGCACGAGCTGATCATCGCGGTCACCGAGTGGCACAAGCGGATCCCCGACTACGAGCTCGCCACCACGGAACAGCTCTACGAGCGCGGCCAGCAGCTGTCCATCAGCCGGCTGCCTCTGCGCTGGGACGCCCAGCACCGTGAATCCGGCCGCCAGTGACCGCCCTGCGGTCAGCCGCTGACGTCAGGGTTCGCCGAATGGCTGATCGCGCCAGCGCAGCGCGCTGCGCATGCCGTCCCGGCCGGCGATCCGCCCGAACTCGACGCTGGCCGGCGTGACGTGGAACATCGCGTCGAAGTCAGCTCCCTCGAGCGCGCCGAGGCGTAGTCCGGCGATCTCGCTCCACCGGTTGATCACGTGCTTGTGCAGGGTCAGCGCGTCAAGCGGCGTGCGGGCAATGCGCCGGCACAGGCCCAAGGTCCGCTCGTCGAGCTCGGCCGCCGGAACCACCGCGTTGACCAGGCCCAGGCGGAAGGCCTCGTGCCCGCCCACGGTGTCACCGGTGAAGAACAGCTCTTTCGTCCGCGCCGCTCCGATCCGCATCGGCAGCATGCCCATCGTCGGCGGGATGCCGAGCCCGCGCGCCGCCGGATGACCGAACCTGGCGTCGTCGGCGGCATAGACCAGGTCGCACACGCCGATGAGGTCGAGGGCCCCGGACAGGCACAGGCCGTGCACCTGCGCGACGATCGGCTTGCGGTAGTTCCAGATCGCGAGCCACCGCTCGATGCTCTCCCGCAGCCGTTCGCGATCGAGCACGAGGCCAGACTCGCCCAGCTCCGTGGCGGCGACCGTGCCGGCCTCCCGGTCAGGACCGGCACCGGGCGCCGCGGTCGGCGGGCCGGAGTTGTAGACCGAGGCTCCGCTGGCCATGTCGTAGCCGGAGCAGAAGGCGCGGCCCGCCCCGCGTATCCGGATCACCCGCACCCGGTCGCCGGGCCGCAGTTCGGCGAGCGCGTCCTCGAGCTCGGCGCGCAGCTGAGGGCTGAGCGCGTTGAGCTTGTCCGGCCGGTTCAGCGTGATGGTCGCTACGGCGCCATCAACGTCGAGCTCGATCGTCTCGTGCGGCACGGTCCGTCTCCTGTCGTCGGTCATACCTTGGCTCGAAGGGCGGCTGCGCGGGCGTTTGGTGATGGAAATCAGCGCTGGCCGCCGCGGGCGCTCCGGCTGGTCCGGTCGCGGACCGCCGGGATGACCTGTTCGGCGTGGACGGTCAGCGCTGCGCGCATCAGCCCGGGGTCCATGCCGGGCCAGTACAGCCGGGCGATGAAGTGGAACGGGTGATCGCCGGCGGCCGCCGCGTAAGCGGCGATGCCGTCGGCGACTCCGGTGGGCGGGCCGACGAGCGCGCCGGCCCGGATCTTGGCCCGCGCTGCCTCGGTGATCGGCGGCTGGACGGCCGGCTTCGGGCGGGTCCCGTACGGGGCGCCGGTCATGTCGCCGTACTTCCACTCCGAGTAGTGCAGGTGCGGTTCGACCAGGCGCCACGCGTCCTGCGCGGCGGGCCAGGCGAACACCGGGCAGTGCACCGCAACGCTCAGTGCGGCCGGATCACGGCCGGCCGCGCTCGCCTCGGCGTCGAGGAGCGCGATCTGCTGGGCGAATTCGGCCGGGCTCACCCGGGCCGCGATCAGCCCGTCCGCCACCCGGGCGGTGCGACGGAGCCCGGCCCGGCTGCGGGCGCCGATCCAGACCGGCGGGCCGCCCGCCTGATGGGGCTTGGGGGTGACCGTCACCGGAACCGCGCCGGGTGACCTCCCGGAAACCGGTCCGCCCGACCATCCGGCGCGCAGGGTCGCGATGACCTGGTCCATGACCGCCCCGAGGCCGTCCCGGATCCGGCCGAAGCCGTCGAACTCTTCGTCACGGTAGCCCGCACCCATACCGAGTACGAGCCGCCCGGCCGAGATCAGGTCGACCGTCGCGGAGTCCTCGGCCAGTCGCAGCGGGTCGTAGAACGGTGCCAGCAGCACGCCGGTGCCGATGGCGATCCGCGTGGTGCGGGCCGCGATGGCGGCGGCGGCCGGCAGCAGGCTGGGCATGTACCCGTCGTCGACGAAGTGGTGCTCGGAGAGCCAGAACGGCGTCAAGTCCCAGATCCTCGGCGACGACGCAGAGATCGAGGAGGTCGGCGTAGATCTCGGTGTCCGACCGGCCGTCGCGCGGATCGTGCTGTGCGCTGATCATGCCGAGCCCGAAACTGAGGCCGGGCGCCAGCGGGCTCACGGGGCGTCCTGCTTTCCGGATCCGCGCGGTTGGCTCCACCGCGCGGGCCGTTCTCGGCCAGGGCGCGCGCGCCCTCCGCGGCGTCCGGGTGGGCCTGCTGCCGGGCCACGTCCGCCCACGCCTGCGCGAGCTGGGTGCCCAGCGCCGCACGGTGCAGGCGCCGCAGGGCGGCCACGGTCGCCTGGACGGCGGCGGGCGACTGGGCAGCGACGCCGGCGGCGATCTCGCTGACGCGCGGGCCCAGTTCGCCGGCCGGGACGACCTCGCTCACCAGGCCGGCCGACAGCGCCTGGCCGGCCGGCATCCGGAAGCCGCTGCCGGAAAGGAACAACCGGGCGACCGCCGCAGCGGAGCACTTCTCCGCGAGGGCCAGCGCGACCGGGGTGCCGAGCTGCCCCACGCTGACGTGGGGATCGCTGAACCAGGCCTGGTCCGAGGCGATCGCCAGGTCGGCGTCGGCCAGCAGCCGGAGCCCGGCGCCGAGGCACGGCCCGTTGACGGCCGCGATTACCGGGACGTCGACGCAGGCACCGGGGCAGAACTCGATCCGTCCGCGATGGCCTCCGGCCGGGGCGGTCATGGCCGCCAGGTCGGCCACGTCGGCGCCGGCGCAGAACGCCCGCCCACTGCCGGTGACCACGATGCAGCGGACCTCGGCGTCGCGGCGCACCCCGGCCCAGAGCTCAGCCAGGTCCCGCTGCAGGCTCAGGCTGAGGGCATTGAGCTGGTGAGGGCGATGCAGCGTTACGGTGAGCACGCCGTCGCGCAGCTCCGTGATTACCTCACTCATGCCGGGCTGCCGTCTGCACGGCGGCCGCGTCCAGGGCGAGTTGGCGTACGCCTGCTTTTACTACCTTGCCGGACGCGGTACGGGCCAGCGGCTCGGTGCGGACGACGAACAACTTAGGGCACTTGTAGTCGGCTAGGTAGCCGCGGGCATGGGCGAGCACGCGCCCGCGGTCGATCCCCGCCGGGCCGGCCACTACGACCGCGACCACCTCTTCGCCCCAGCGCGCGGACGGAACTCCTACCACCGCGACATCCTCCACCCCGGGCGCGGCCCGCAGGACGTGCTCCACCTCGGCCGGGTATACGTTCAGGCCGCCGGTGATGATCAGGTCCTTCGAGCGTCCCGCGATCTCGTAGAATCCGTCCTCGTCGGCGACGGCGAGGTCCCCGGTCCACAGCCAGCCGGCCCGCAGCGCCTGCGCCGTGGCTTCCGGTTCCTTCCAGTAGCCCTGCATGACCTGAGGCCCGCGCAGCACGATCTCGCCTACCTGCCCGGGCGGCACCGCCTCGCCCGCTGGCCCGGTCTCACCACTGCCGGGCGTGACGAGGCGGACCTCGGCGTAGAAGCTGGGGCGGCCGCACTTGCCGAAGCGATGCGCGTCTTGCGGGGCCAAGGTGAAGCCGGCGCCGGCGGACTCGGTCAAGCCATATCCCTGCGTCAGCGGGACGCCCCGCTCCAGCCAGCCCTGCATCAGGCCGCTCGACACCGGGGCGGCGCCCGTGCGGGCCAGCCGGAGCGAGGACAGGTCAGCCGTGGCCCAGCGCGGGTGGTCGAGCATCCGGTGGCACATCACGGGCACGCCGTGGAAAAGCGTCGCCCGGCACGATTCGATCAGGCCGAACACGGTATCGGCGTCGAACCCCGAGACCAGCACGAGTTCGCCGCCGCAGTGCGCGAGGGCGGTGGCGACGTTGAGGCCACCGGTGAAGCACAGCGGCATCGGCGAGACCATGACGTCGTCGTGGGAGTAGTGGTGGATCAAGATGGGATCCATCGAGGTCCACAAGAAGGCGGCCTGAGTGTGCAATACCGCCCGCGGGGTGCCGGTGCTGCCCGAGGTGAAGAGCAAGAAACCGCCGTCGTCCCGGCCGGCCGACGCCGGGTGGTTCCGGCGCGGCGCGTCGTGCGGCCAGTCGGCCCGCCACAGCACCCGGTCCGCGGGCAGCCGCAGGCCTGCGCTGGCCACGAGGCCGGCGAAGCTCTCGTCGACCGTGAGGGCGCTCAGCCCGGCGTGCCCGGCCGCGAACCCGAGCTCGGTCGCAGCGTAGCGGATGTTGAACGGGACGAAGATCGCGCCGATCCGCGAAGCCGCGTGCAGGGTGACGATGAACTCCACGCAGTTCGGCATGAGGCAGCCGACCCGGTCGCCGGCTCCGACGCCGAGGGAACCGAGATGCCACGCGAGCACGTCAACCCGCCGGTCGAGCTCGTTCCAGGTCACGGTCTCGCCATCACAAGTGACGGCCGGGAATCCGCCCCGCAGTTCCGCCCACTTCCTGACCCACCAGTGGCTCGCCTGCAACCTCTCGTCCTCTCCTGACCGGACCGCGGCGCCCAGCCCGCCTACAGGCGCGTGCTGAGCCCGCCGTCGACGATGAGGGTCTGGCCGGTGACCCAGCGCGAGTCCTCGCTGGCGAAGAACAGCAGCGCGCTGGTCAAGTCCCGGGGCTGGCCTTTGACGGGAACGGCCGCCCGGGCGACCATCACCTCCTGGGCGGCTTCGGAGACGGTGGCCAGCGTGGCCTCGGTGAAGACCAGACCGGGCGCGATCGCGTTGACGGTGATGCCGTGCCGGCCGAGTTCACGGGCGAAGCCCTGGGTGATGCCGAGCAGGGCGACCTTGCTGACGGCATAGGCGCCGCCACCGCCCAGGTAGGCGCCGACCGAGGCCTGGTTGATGATCCGGCCGTAGTGCTGTCCGATCATCATCGGCGCGAAGGCCTGGGTGCACAGGAGCACGCCCTCGACGTTGACCGCGAACACCTTCCGCCAGTACTCGATGTCCACCTCCAGCTGCGAGTCCAGCCGGATCGAGTGGTAGAGCGCGGCGTTGTTCACCAGGACATGCACGGTACCGAATGCGGACCTGACGTCGGCCGCCAGCCGCCGCACGCTGTCCTGGTCGCTGACATCAGCGGTGAATGCGGCGGCGCGCCTCTGCTCTTTCTCGATCAGGTCGGCTGTCTCCACGGCGCCAGCCGGGTCGAGGTCGGCGACCGCGACGGCGAAGCCGACCCTGGCCAAGGCGAGGGCGTACTCCCTGCCGATTCCCCGGCCCGACCCGGTGACCACCGCCACCTGCTGCTCAGCGCCCACAGCTAACCTCAGTTCATTATTATGATTAGCCGAGATATTATCAAGGCGGGGCGCGCATGTCACCTGTGCGGAGGATCAATGGGCCGCGCCAGAAGGGCGAACGGGCGTCCCGTCAGCCATAGCGACTGCACCCTCGCGCGGCGCTGTTCGAGACCCGCCAGTTGCTCGGCGTAGCGGCATCGGAAGGACCAGATGATGCAGGTTTTCCTCGAGACGGACCGATTGGTACTTCGCCAGTTCAGCATGGATGATGCGGACAACCTGGTGGACCTGGATGCCGATCCCGATGTCATGCGCTTCGTCACCGGCGGGATTCCCACGTCTCGCGCTGAGATCGAGAATGAGGTCCTGCCCGCGTTCCTCGGCTATTACCAGCGGTATGAGAGCTTTGGATTCTGGGCGGTCATCGAGAAGGCCACTGGGGAATTCCTGGGATGGTTCCATTTCCGGCCGCGCGAGGATGCTGTTCCCGGCGAGGTCGAGCTTGGTTACCGGCTGCGCAAGTCAGCCTGGGGTAAAGGGTATGCCACCGAGGGGTCGCGTGCGCTGATCCGCAAGGGCTTCACCGAGTCCGGCGTGCAGCGCGTGGTCGCGGAGGCGATGGCGGTCAATCAGGCCTCGCGGCGGGTGATGGAGAAGGCGGGCCTGGCGCTGGTGCGGACCTTCCATCAGCCCTGGCCTTACCCTATCGACGGCGACCAGTTCGGCGATGTGGAGTATGCGCTGGATCGAGCCGGCTGGCAGCAGGATCAGACCGACACCAGTGACTACCCGTCGGCGTAAGACCGGCGTAACGGAACCGGCCGGACTCGTCCAAGTTCCCGCGTTTGCATCAGTCTTGCCATCCGCAGGCCAGATACTGATGGCCGTGACCCATCGAACCACAGTCATCGCGGCTACTTATGTCTGTAAGGCCGCTTAGGTCTTTCAAGACCGCCTGGGCCGGCGCAGGCTCGGGTGAGGTGGCCGGCCGGACGCTCTCTTCGCGGCTGCCCGCTCGTTTGGCTGAGCGTGGCTCTTTCATGGCATGCGTTCTGGCCGGGCACCGAAGCGAGGCGTGGCTCAAGAAGGGTTTGCTCAGCTCGAAGTAGCGTTGCCCGTCCTCGCTGACAACACACACCAGCGTGAACGAGGAGGCCAGGCAATGGACCGGGTGATCATCGGGGTGGATCCCCACAAGCTGTCCGTGACGATCGAGGCCCGGGACGCCCGGGAGATCTTGCGGGCGACGGGCCGGTTCGGCACTGATACCCGCAGCTACCGTCAGCTGCTGGCGGTCGCGCGGCAATGGCCGCTGCGGATCTGGGCGGTGGAAGGCGCGAACGGGATCGGGCGCCCGCTGGCGCAGCGGCTCCTGGCCGACGGGGAACGGGTGCTGGACGTGCCCGCCAAGCTGGCCGCCCGCGCCCGCGTGTTCGGCACCGGCCAGGGACGCAAGACCGACGCGGCCGACGCGCACGCCATCGTGATGGTCGCTTTGCGCGACAAGGGACTGCGGGAACTGCGCATCGATCCCGAGCTGACGGTACTGCGGATGCTGTGCGACCGGCGCGACGAGCTGTCCCGCGCGCGGGCGCAGGCCCTGAACCGGCTGCACCGCCTGTTCCTGGGGCTGCTGGCGGGCGGGGCGCCGGTGAAGAAGTCCGCCAGCCAGTACCGGGCCCTGCTGGCGACGGTGCGTCCTCGTGACCTGGCCGGGAAGACCTGCCGGCGGATGGCCGCGGAGGAGCTGGAAGACCTCGAGCGGCTCGACGTCAAGCTGAAGGCCATGAAGGCCGAGCTCAAGGCGGCGGTCCTGGCGACCGGGTTGCACCTGATGGACATCCACGGGATCGGGCCGGCGGGAGCTGCCCGGATCCTGGCCGACGTCGGGGACGTCACCCGGTTCCCCAGCCGCAGCCACTTCGCTTCCTGGAACGGCACCGCCCCGGTCGATGCCTCCAGCGGGCAGCACACCCGGCACCGGCTCTCCCGGGCCGGGAACCGGCGGATCAATCACGTGCTCTACATGGCCGGGATCGTCCAGCTCCGCAACGACACCCCCGGCCGCGCCTATTACCGGCGCAAGCTCCAGCAGTCCAAGACCTCCACGGAAGCGATGCGCGCCCTGCGGCGGCGCCTGTCCGACGCCGTCTACCGCCAGCTCGTCACCGACGCCGCCACCCGCCGGGCCGCCCAGCAGGGCAGCCCGGAAGAGCCCTCCACGGGCGCGCCGTGGTCCAGCCCGGCGACCCCCGCGGCCCCGGCAGCTGCCACATCACGACGGCGCGCCGGAGGTGTCAACGTGGAGCGCCCTACTGGACGAACGACATTGACACCGACCAGCGCCGTCGCACGCTCGACAGCTTCGGGACCGCGCACTTGACAAATCCCTTCATAGAAGGGAGCCATGAGCGGACGTGGGTAGCGTGGCGGTATCGGAAGGACCGGATGATGCAGGTTTTCCTTGGGACGGACCGGTTGGTGTTGCGGCAGTCCACCTTGGCCGATGCGGACAATCTGGTGAACCTGGATGCCGATTCCGATGTCATGCGCTTTGTCACTGGCAGGATATCCGCGTCCCGCGAGGAGATCGAGGATGAGGTCCTGCCCGCATTCCTCGGTTATTACCAGCGGTACGAGGGCTACGGGTTCTGGGCGGCTATCGAGAAGGCAACCGGGAATTCCTGGGATGGTTCCATTTCCGGCCGCGTGACGGTGCCGCTCCCGGCGAGGCCGAACTTGGTACCGGCTGCGCAAGTCAGCCTGGGGCTGGCCTTACCCCATCGACGGCGACCAGTTCGGCGCGGTGGAGTACGCGCTGGACGAGACCGGATGCCAGCAGGACATCGCCGCCGGCAGCTCAGCCTGATCGACGGGCACCTAGAGATGCGCATGTCCGATCTGAGCTTACGCGGGGCAGCTAGCCTGCACGAGCCGGCTGGCCGGCTCGGTGGTCAGCCCGGCGGCTCGGCCGGCGTTTGCGTCGCGATAGGCCAGGGAGCTGGCCTGTCTCTCGTGTGTGGGGCCGCGTGGCGATGGTAGATGACACTCTGACGGGGCGTGCCCGTTTGCCGCCGGCCCGCCGCTGAAGTGAGGAGAACCCGATGAACTCACCGCTGTCCGGCCCTGCGCACAGCCCGGACGCCGCGAGGGACCCGCGGATCGTGAGCAACGGGCGAGATCGGGAGCGGCCGCCCGTTCCCGTTGGCGCGTCCGGCGGCGTGCTGGGTGCCCGGCCGCTGATCGCCCAGACGTTTCATGGCGGTGATCCTGACACGGTGGCCGCATCGGCTATCTGCGAGGTCACCCCGACCAGGTGCCAGGCACGCACGCGGCTTTACCGGGATGGCAGGCTTGAGCTTGAGGGTTTCCCTGTTACCGAGATCAGTGATCACCTCGCCGATGAGGCGGTCACCATCTGGCTGGACCTGCGTGACCCTGACCACCGTGACCTGGCTGTGCTCAGCGATGAGTTCGGGCTGCATCCGCTGGCCGTGGAGGACGCCGAGCAGGAGCACCAACGCCCGAAGCTTGACCGCTACCGTACCCACCTGTTCCTGAACGTGTACGGAGCGCGGCTGAACACCGGCACGGGAGAACTGGCCACCAGCGAGCTCGCCGCCTTCGTCCTCGCGCGGGCGCTGATCACCGTCCGCAAGGATGACGGGCTGGATATCGGCGCCGTCGTCGAACGCTGGGACGCCAGTCCCGATCTCACTAGATCCGGCGTCGGCTACCTGCTGTACGGGCTGCTCGACTACATCGTAGATGGCCACTTCGAAGCGGTGCAGAGCCTGGATGACTCTGTTCGAGCTGCTGGAGGATCAGCTGTTCTCCGACGTTCCGCAGGATATGCAGGTCCAGCGGCGCAGCTTCGAACTGCGCAAGAGCCTGGTCCTGCTCCGCCGGATCGTGATCCCCATGCGCGAGGTCGTGAACGCCTTGATGCGGCGTGACCTGCATGTTGTCGGGGACGAGCTCATGCCCTACTACCAGGACATCTACGACCACGTGCTCCGCGCCTCTGAATGGACTGAAAGCCTGCGAGATCTGGTGAACAGCATTCTGGAGACCAACCTGACCATCCAGGGGAACCGGCTGAACGTCATCACCAAGAAGGTCACGAGCTGGGCCGCGATCATCGCGGTCCCGACATTCATTACCGGCTTCTACGGGATGAACGTTCCTTACCCCGGCTTCAGCCGGCAGGCTGGCTTGGCCGCTGCGATCGCCATAATGGTCATCGCCGGGATCGTGCTCTACATTATCTTCAAACGCAAGGACTGGCTGTAAAACCGAGCCTGGGCCAACGCTGACTCCGCGCCGGCCGCCCGGTTCAGGCATATGCGCGTCCAAAGTGACATAAATGCCGAGCAGATAACCCAACAGCTGGGTGAGGCGGCGGCCGGAAAAGCGCACCAGAGCCGCACTCACATCGGCTACTTGCGGTGGCTCGCGAGTACTTGCCGGCTCCGCGTTCTTGTCGATGGATAGCTTCGGTGATGGCTGGCTGCGCCCGGGCGAGGTGAGCGTGTTCGCGCCGGACGGTTCGATGCAGAGGCTTCGAGCTGGCGCCTGAGGTCCGCGGCGGTCGCACTGCGGCATACGCTCGGGGCCAGTGGCGCCGCCGGAAGCTGCCTGAGGAGCGGAGATCGGCATGACTGACTTGGCCATGGACTATCTCGGCTTGGACGCCTTGTTGTCGGCCGAGGAGCTCGCCTGGCGCGACACGGTCCGCGCGTTCGTCCGAGACCGCATCAGGCCTAATATCGCGGACTGGTATGAGAGGGCGGTGTTCCCGGCCGGAATCGTCGCCGAGATGGGACGGCTCGGCCTGCTCGGCACGCACCTGTCTGGCTACGGCTGCCCGGGCCGCAGCGCGGTGGAGTACGGTCTTGCCGCGCTGGAACTGGAGGCCGGCGATTCCGGGCTGCGGACCTTCGTCAGCGTGCAGGGGTCGCTGGCGATGAGCGCCATCGCCAAGTTCGGCAGCGACGCGCAAAAGCAGCGCTGGCTGCCGCCGATGGCCGCGGGCGAGCTGATCGGCTGCTTCGGCCTGACCGAGCCGCAAGCCGGCAGCGACCCGGCCAGCATGACCACGACGGCGCGCCGGGACGGTGGCGGCTGGGTCATCAACGGCGCCAAACGGTGGATCGGCCTGGCGTCGATCGCGGATGTCGCCGTCATCTGGGCGCGCACCCAGGACGGCATCCGCGGCTTCCTCGTTCCCGCCGGTACCCCGGGGTTCACCGCCACGCCGATCGAGCCCAAGCTGGCGATGCGCGCCTCGATCCAGTGCGACATCACCCTCACCGGCGTGCGGGTACCGGCCGACGCGATCCTGCCCGGGGCTGCGGGCCTGCGCGGCCCGTTCGCCTGCTTGAACGAGGCCCGCTACGGGATCATCTGGGGCGCGATGGGCGCGGCCCGCGACGCCTACGAGGCGGCGCTGGCCTACGCGCTGGACCGCAGGCAGTTCGGCAAGCCGATCGCGGCGTTCCAGCTCACCCAGGAAAAGCTGGTCGACATGGTGCTGGAGATCCAGAAGGGCCTGCTGGTCGCGCTGCACATCGGCCGGATGAAGGACGCCGGCATCCTGCGCCCGGAGCAGATCTCGTTCGGCAAGCTCAACAACGTCCGGAGCGCGATCGCCATCGCCCGGCAGGCCCGGACCATCCTCGGCGGCAACGGTGTCGCGCTGGAGTACTCGCCGATGCGGCACGCGAACAATCTTGAGGGCGTCCGCACCTACGAGGGCACCGACGAGGTGCACATCCTGATCATGGGCCGGGCCATCACCGGCATCTCCGCCTTCAGCTGAGCACTCGCATCCGCAGCGGCAAACGGCCCGCGTCCCGCCCTGGTTACCGGTAACCCAGCCCAGGCCCCGCGCCCACCGCAATCAGCCGCGAAGTACACACTGATGAACAAGCCGACCGCACGCAGCAGATGACGAATCCCCGCGAGGAACTGTCGCCGCCCTCCCGGGCGTAGATCCGCTTGCGCGGTACTACGCCCTACGCGGCCGCGGGGAAGGCAGCCCGGCTGCTGAGCATCCCCGGATGGCGCTCCGGTCTGCTGCGGCAGCCGGGAGGCTGCGGTCAGCGCTACCGAAGCAGATGTCTCCCGCGAACCGGCTTGGATTTCACCGGTTTCCGGGTTCAAGTCCCCCTCGGACACAAATGATCAATCCCTGATCTGCAGATATGTTATGGGCTGAAGGTTCCAGGGCGCGTTTCCACAGATCAGGTGCGCGGGATTTGTGTCGGGTCCAGATTATGGCCCGGCCAACTGGCTGCCTCCTGGTGAGGCGGCAGCACATACGGCACGGCTGTCCTACCCCGAGCCGCCCGATCGCGACCTCTCGGTGGTCAGGATCTGGACGCGGTCGAGCATAGCGTCCAGCGTGACTTCGAGCGGCCTGGTGTCGCGCTGGAGCTGGGTTAGTAGCAAGCCTCCCTGCAGGGCGGCCAGCGTCGCGAGCGCGAGGTCATCTGGGTCCGTGCCCGGGGCCAGGTCGCCGCGGGCGTGCATGGCCTGGAATCCCTCGCGGATCCGTCCTTCCCAGCGGCGCAGCCCCCGGGCCGCGGCCAGCCGGGCCACGGCGTCGGTCTCGGCCACCTCGGCGCCCAGGGCACCGATCGGGCATCCGCCGCGGCAGCCGAGCCGGCGCTGGTGCTCGACCAGGAGATCGCGCCAGGCCCGCAGGCCCGCCATCGAGTCCAGGCGGTCCAGGTGCGCCCCCTGGGCGTCGAGCACCGCGTCTGTCTGGTAGTCGATGACGGCGCGGACCAGGGCCTGCTTGTCCTCGAAGTAGTGATACACCTGCGACCCGCTCACCCCGGCGGCCGCCCGGATGTCCTCCAGCGTGGTCTCCGCCACCCCGCTGTCGAACATCAGCTCCGCCGCTGCCGCGACGATCCGCTGCCGGGTCTCGCGCCCGCGCCGGGTCAGCGGGCGCCCCGCTGGCGCTCCGGTCTCGTGCTCGCTCATACCCGCAGCCTACCAGAAACTGGATTGGACAACCCAGTTTTGCCTCGCCATAGTGGATCGCACAACCCAGATTACTGCGAAAGGGACCCACATGACTTCCACCGACCTGGCCGGCAGCACGGCCCTGATCACCGGCGCGACCAGCGGCATCGGCCGCGCCACGGCCGTCCGGCTGGCTCGACGTGGCGCGCACGTCCTGGTCAGCGGACGTGATGCCGGGCGCGGCGAGGCGGCGGTTGACGCTATCCGCGCCGCGGGCGGGAAAGCCGATTTCATCGCCGCGGACCTGGCCGACGCCGACTCGGTGCGCGCGCTCGCCCGCCGGGCCGTCGAGCTGGGCGGCGGCCACGTAGACATCCTCGTCAACAACGCCGGCGTCTTCCCCTTCGGGCCCACCCCGGACGCCAGCGACGCCGACATCAACACCGTCTACGCCGTCAACGTCAAGGCCCCCTTCATCCTGGTCGCCGAGCTCGCGCCCGCTATGGCCGCCCGCGGCAAGGGAGCCGTCGTCAACGTGCTGACCATGGTCGCCCACTTCGGGATCGCCGGCATGGGCCTGTACGGGTCGAGCAAAGCCGCACTCACCCTGCTCACCAAGGCCTGGGCGGCCGAGTTCGGTCCCAGCGGCGTCCGGGTCAACGCGGTCAGCCCGGGGCCGACCCGCACCGAGGGCACGGAAGCGATGGGCAGCCAACTCGACGTGCTCGCATCCATGGCTCCGGCCGGGCGCCCGGCCGCACCGGACGAGATCGCATCCGCCATCGGCTACCTCGCCGGCGACGAGGCCAGCTTCGTCCACGGCGCCGTTCTCGACGTCGACGGCGGCCGGAACGCGGCGTAGCACTCAGGCACGGCATCTCGTCTTCACGGGGGCAGGACCGGGGAGGGACCTTCCCTCTCCGGCCCTGCATTGATGCTCCCTGGTGCGCCCGCTACTGATGGCCGTTGACATGCGCCGGCGGCAGGCTGGCCCTGAGCGCCGGGTTTGGCGGGGTTCGGCTTTCCGGCGACAGGCGCCGAAGATCGCTGACAAGTCAAGCGGCGCATGATGCGTAGGCTCGGAGATGAACAGCCCTCGTGAGCGTGCGGAATCGGTGAGTGACCGGGTCCTCCGCTTCCCGGACAGAAACCTGGGACGAGCTTGAAGGACTGCCGCGGCCACTCCGGAACGCCGCCCGTAAGGTGATCTTCCACCTGCTCGAAGAGCCAGTCCCGGCCCTTGCCAACCCGTTTCCCGAGGCAGACCGCTGCCAGGTGCCTACCGTCTCCACCTTCCAGCGGCGGCTTGACCATCTGGTAAACAGTCACGAAAAGCCCGGACGATTCAGTCGCTACCTCAACAAGCATATCGACGCGTCTCTCTGGTAAAAATATCCCGGGAAAGCCCACTACCGGACATTTGCCCACCAACCGCAGGCCTGTCAGTGACCCAACGTAGCGATCCGGAATCCGGATACGGATCTAGAGCACTACTCTGGCCTCTTTTCGGTCACGACCGGCTCGACTCGTTATCTGACCGGGTTGCCGCCGGGTCGAAGGATGCACGATTGTGAAGCGAGTGACGAGTCTGCGTGGCCCGCTGGCTGCACGGAGGACGACCGCGCACTGGGTCGTACTCGCCGCGGCGGCACTTACCACGCTGGTGGCCGCCACAGTCGGCGCGGCGTTCGCCGTCTTCGCTGGCCAGGCGCTCCCCCAGGCCGTGCGGCACGACCTAGTCGTGGCGCCAGGAACAACAGTGTCCGCGGCGGGATCGTTCGCAAGCGGCAATCCGGCGCAGACCTCGGCGGCGTTGCGGTCATCCATCGCCGCGGGGCTAGGCGGGGTGTCGTTCAGCTTCTGGCAAGGCATCTGGTCCGACCCGCTCGGCTTCCTGGCCGGGTCGTTGCCTGCCAAGCCGGCCAGCATCACCTCGGGCAACATCCCCCAGCTGCAGGCCGCTTCGCTTAACGGCGTCACGGATCACGCCGTACTGGTGACCGGGAAATGGCCGGGGCAGTTCCCCGCATCGGCTGCCGGCCCGATCCCGGCCGCCATGCCGGCCAGCACTGCGGCACTGCTCAAGCTCCGTCCCGGTGACGTGCTCCGGGTACAAGACCAGGACACGGGCGCGCCCGTGACGTTCATGCTCACCGGCCTCTATGCGGAACGGCAGTCGCCCGCCAGCGCCGCCTCGTACTGGCAGCTGAACTCGATTCCCGCCCGTGGATCCGTGAACGGAACGGGTTCAAACAGCGGATACACCACCTACGGGCCCCTTGTCGTATCGCCCAGCATGTTCCCCGGCCGGCTCGCCGAGGGAACCGGGACCTGGGTCGCCCAGCCCGACATGGCCGGTTTCAACGCTGCCCACCTGTTCGCCATCTCCCTCGAGGGCGACTCGAGTCTGCTCAGCGGCCTCACCCTGACCACCAACCTGCCCGCCGTGCTCGCCGATACCGGCGACGACCTCGCGGTGGCCAGGTCGCTGCTCGGGATCGGCGCAGTCGAACTCCTGGTCCTCACCGTGGCAGCGCTGCTCGTGGTTGCCCGGCTACTCGCCGCCCAGCGTGAGGGCGAGACCGCGCTGCTGACCGCGCGCGGCGCGACCAGGTGGCAGCTGACCATCCTGACTGCGGCCGAGGTGATCCCGCAGTCGCTGGTCACCGCGCTGACCGGCGGGGTCGCCGGGATCTGGCTGGCCCGGCTGCTCGGCAGTACGCTCTACGGCCGTGGCACCGCCAGTAGCGTCCCGGACGGCGGTATCAGCGTGGCCGCCCTGGGCACCTGGCTCGACGCGCTGGCCGCCGCGCTGGTAATCGCCGTGCTCTCGATTGGCGCGCTCCTCTACCCGGTGCTGCGGCCGGTCCGGACCGCAGCACAAGTCCAGCAGGGCAGGCGGCCCGTGCTCTCCCGCGTGACGAGGGCCGGCGCCGACTTGGCACTGGTGGCGCTGGCGGTACTGGCGTGCTGGCAACTGCGCCGGTATTCGGCCGTCTCGACGTCCGCAGGCAGCCCGTCGGTCATCGATCCGGTGCTCCTGCTTGCCCCCGCGCTCGCTCTCGCGGCCGGCACGGTGCTCACGCTACGGCTGCTGCCCACAGCGGCTCGCGCCGTCGACCGGGTGTCGGCGGCCGGCCGCAGGCTGACGTCGGCACTCGCAGGCTGGCAGTTCAGCC
Source organism: uncultured Actinomycetes bacterium (assembly GCA_963787645.1). Classification (GTDB taxonomy): domain Bacteria; phylum Actinomycetota; class Actinomycetes; order Streptosporangiales; family Streptosporangiaceae; genus Palsa-504. The sequence goes on from CAWBDS010000003.1 coordinate 573,462, forward strand.
GCCAGCCGCTGCGCCACGGTGGTCCCGCCCTGCTGCTGGTGATGGCCGTCGGCACCGGCACGCTGGCGCTCGCTCAGCATCAGAGCTGGACCAGGTCCGCTACCGACCAGGCGGTCTACGTGACAGGCGCGGACGCGCAGGTAAACCTGGCCAGCCCGGTGCCGGCCGGGGCGACCACCTCGATCACCGGGGCGGCCGGCGTGCGGGCGGCGATGGCGGTCTCGGCTGTCCAAGAGGCGACGCCCGCGCAGGTGGTGGCCATCGACGCCGCCCAGGCACCTAAGGTCGCCCTGCTCAGGGCCGATCAGTCGAGCTTGCCGCCAGCCCCACTGCTCCGGTCGATTACACCTTCGTCGCCGCCCGGCGGCCTGCTCATCAGCGGCAGGCCGCAATCGGTTCACTTCACCGTCACGCTCAGCCGCGCGCCCCTCGGCCCGGTGACCGCGCAGTTCACGGTCACCGACGCGACCGGCGCCGCCTTTCAGCTCTCCTCGGCGCTGTTCTCCGCCGACGGCCGTCCGCACGTGCTCACCGCCTCGCTCGGCGGGACCCGCGCCGCCTACCCACTCCGGCTCAGCCAGGTCACCCTCTCCTACATAATGCCCGCGAAACCGCTGGAGACCCCCGTCACGCTGACCGTCGGCGGGGCGACGCCCAGTACGTGGACCGCGGCCGCGAGCTCACCCGAGCTTGTCTCGGAACTCTCCACCGACAAGATGTACGGCCCGTCAGCCGGCCCGCGGGTGACCAGCTGGCAGCGCGCGCCCCGCGGCGCGACGCTGACGTTCACCCCCGGGTACGGGCGATGGTCACAAGCTCCGGGCGCGTCACCGGTCGTCACCGAGCCGGTAGCCGGGCAGGTCTCGCTCTCCGCCCCCGGCACGGTGCCCGCCGTCGTCCCCGCCATCGCGACCAGGGCGTTCGACAGCGCCAACAACACCGGCGTCGGCAGCATCGTGCAAACGACCGTCAACCGCACAACCGTGCCAGCGAAAATCGTGGCGGTGGCGAGCGCGTTCCCCACCATCACGGGCTCCGGGCTGGTGATGGACCTGTCCACCCTCGAGGCGTTCCTGGTCAGCCACGGCGCCGCGCCGGTGGGCGTCACGCAGTGGTGGCTGGCCACAGCCGACGGCCAGGTCCCGGCGGCCCTGACGCGGGCGCTGCCACCGGGTGCGACCATTTCGAGCAGCGCCGCGCTCGCCGCCGCGACCGTCGCCGACCCGCTCTCCGCCGCACCGCAGCAGGCGCTGCTCGCAATGACCGTGGCGGCCGCGCTGCTGGCGATCTTTGGCTTCTGGGTCTCGATCGCGGCGAACATCAGGCAGCGGCGCGCCGAAAACGCCGTGCTGGCCGCGCTTGGCGTCAGTCAGCCGTCCGCGGCCGCACAGCTGTTCCTTGAAAAGCTGTTGCTGTCCGTCCCCGCGGCCGCGTTTGGCCTGCTCCTTGGCACAGTGGTCGCCCGGTTGCTGGTGCCCGCGGTCACTCTCAGCCCCACCGCGCAGACACCGGTCCCGCCGCCGCTCACTATGTTCGACCTGCCGCAGACGATCCCGCTCGCGGCCGCGGCCGCCGTGCTTCCCGCACTGGCCGCCGCACTCGTCGTCCTCCGGCACCGCGACCCAGCCGCCGAACTCCGCGCGACGGAGGCAACGTGAACCGGCGATACCGGCCCAGAGGGCTGTACCTCTGGCTGGCTCTGCTCACCTTCCTCGCGGTTTTCGCGGCCACCGCCGGTGCGCGGGAGACCCTCGCCAGCAGGACCCAGGCGGTGCGGCAGACGCTCGCCGCCACCGCGCCGACTACCCGGACCATCACCGTCTCGGCCGCCTGGGCTGACGTGCAGAGGCGTCTCTCGTATGACACTGCCTCCCAGGAGCTTAGGTCGATCCCGCCGGCCACGATCGACACGATCACCGCCTCGTTGCACGCCGACTTCAACCGCGCACCGGTCAGCCTCACCCCGGCCAGCACCGACTGGTCGTCGATGACCGTCCCGTTTACCACGGTGGACGGCGACCTGCCCGGCGCGGGCGGCACGCTGGTCAAGATCGAGATAACCGAACGGCAGCCGTTCGGCCCGCAGCTGCGGCTGCTGAGCGGGTGGTTCCCGGTAGCCACCCCTGCTCCCCCGGCCGAGGCCGGAACGCCGGCGGCCACACGGCCGACCGCGACCCTCCAGGTCGTGATGACCAGGCAGACGGCGGCAACGTTGGGCCTGCACGCGGGCTCCGCGTTCGTGATCCCCGGCTCCGAGCGAGCCTCTACAGGAACGGTCACTCGGATCACCGTCCTGGTCACGGGAATCGTGGTCCCGGTTGACCCGGACTCGTCGTTCTGGGGCACCGATCCCGGCGTCCTCTCCGCCCACCTCCAGTTCCAAGGGCAGGCCCAGAGCCCATACTGGGCAGCTGGGGTGATAGCCGGGCCGGAGGAGGCCGGCGAGCTGCAGTCATACTTCGGCTCGCCCGATCTCCGGATGGAGTGGGTGTTCCCGCTCGACGTGAGCTCGCTCGACAGTCAGCAGGTGCAACCGCTGAGCGACGCGCTCGGAAAGATCGGCATCCAGGTGCCGACGCTCCCCGGTCCCACCGCGCCCGTCGCCTCCACGCTGACCATCTCCTCGAGCATGTGGTTCGCGCTCAACCTGTTCATCGCCACCGCGCAGTCGGTGGACACGCTGCTCTGGCTGCTCTACGTGAGCCTGACGGTCGCGGTCCTGGCCGTGCTGCTGCTGGCCGCGCGGACGGTCGTGATGCGCCGGTCGGCCGAGATCACGGTGATCAGGGCGCGCGGCGGATCCCTGTGGCAGATCGCCGTCGGCACGGGCCGCGATGCCGCGCTCCTGTGTGTCCCGGCGGCCGTGATCGCGGCCGTCCTGGCGATCCTCGTCGTCCCCGTGGCCGGTTCCGCGCACGACGCCGGATCGGCCGTGAGCTGGTGGCCGCCGACCGCGGTGGTGGCCGCCGCGGTCTTGGGTCCCGCCCTCATCGCGGCCTGGCAGCATCGCCTGCCCCGCCGCCGCACCGCCGTCCCCGGTCGCCAGCAGGCCGGGACCCGGCTGGTCATGGAGGCGACGCTGGTGGCCGCTTCGGTGGCGGGCATCGTCGTCTTCCGCGACCAGGGCGTGCAGGCCGGCTCGGGCGTGAACCTCTACACCAGCTCCGCGCCGATATTGGTGGCCATCCCAGCGGTGATCGTGGTCCTCCGGCTGTACCCGCTAGTGCTGCGCGGACTGCTGCGAGCCTCCGCGCGCAGCTCCCGCGCGCCCGCGTTCCTCGGCCTCGCCCGGGCGTCCCGGACCGCCGCCCTTACCCCGGCGGTGCCCGTGTTCGCCCTTGTACTGGCGCTCACCGTGGCGGCCTTCGCCGGCATGGTGCGCGACGCGGTGATCAACGGCGAGGTCGCGGCCTCCTGGCAAACGACCGGCGCGGACGCGACGGTCACCTCCTCGTACACAGCGCAGAGCTTCACCATCTCGCCGGCCACCGCCCGGTTGGTCGCCGCCGTGCCCGGCGTGACGCACGCGGCCGAGGTCATGAACGAGTCCTGGACCACTACGTCGGGCAGCCAGGTCATCGTCCTGGCCGTGGATCCCGTCAGTTACGCCGAGTTTGTCGCCCGCATCCCTGGTTTCCCGCAGGTGTCGGCCGGACTGCTCGGGACGCCCGGCAAGGCGGGGGCGCCTCAGCCCGTCCTGGTCTCCCCGCAAGCCGCGGCCGACCTCGGCAGCGGTGCGGTCACCCTCAGCACCAGGCAGGCGTCCCTCCAGCCGGTCCGGGTCCGAGTGGCCGGCGTGATCGCAAGCACCCCCGCCCTGCCCGTCGGCGGCGCGTTCGTGATCATGCCGCTGGCCGCAATCAAGTCCGCAGTCATGCCGCCGGAGCCGATCCCCGTCAATGAGATGCTGCTAACCGGCGAGTCCATCGACCGAGTACGCCTTGCCACGGTGCTGCGGCACGCGCTGCCGGACGGAGTCGCCACCTTCCGTTCCGACGTACTTTCCTCGCTGACCAGCGGGCCGTTGCAGCATGGGGCGTTCACGCTGTTCTCGCTCGCAGTCGTGGTCGCCGCGATCCTCGGCCTCGCCGTCATGCTCTTCGAACTCGCGCTCGGCGCCGCGGAACGGAAAGCGACGCTCGCTCGTCTCGCAACTATGGGCCTGGGCGAGGGACAGCGGGCGGGGGTGGTGGCCCTCGAGGTGCTGCCCGCCGTCATCACGGCGGCGGTGGCCGCCTGGGCCTGCGCCCTGGCGCTTCCCCAGGTGCTCGCGCCGGACCTCGACCTGTCGGTGTTCACCAGGTCATCCGTCGCCGTGAAGCTCGCGGCCGACGCGGCCTCCTTCACGGTGGCGCTGACCGGCCTGGCCGTGCTCGCGGCCGTGGCGCTTGGCATAGAAATCAGGTCGGGGCGCCGGCGCGAGGCGTCGTCCCTTCGAATAGGAGGATGAACGCGAGTCGCCGACCCGGGCACGCAGAAAGACCAGTTCCGACATGGCTTTGCCGGTCCTACCAAATCGCGACCGGCAATTAGATGACATGCATCGGGCCGGACTGATGCTGAGGCCGCGGCCAGGTGCCGGGAAACCTCCCCAGCTCAGACGCGGGTCAGGATTGACCGTGAAGGCAATTCGCATGGGGCGCGTGCGTGCGCGCTCCGGAGCGCGAGGAGGCGGCTACGCGCGGCCGCGCGAGAGGTCAGGCTGCTCTCGGTTAGGAGATTCCCTGTCCCGCTTCGGTCTCCGCCAGCAGAGTTCACGGCTGTCGACGGACCACATGGCACGGCCCAAGATCTAGCCAGCCGTGCGGCCGCGCTCGCGGCGCTCGCCCCTGTCCGCGGCTACGCGTCCTGACGTGAGACTGGCACAGTTCTGGGATGGAGACCGCGTCCCCGGCGGATGGGCGCATCTTCGATGATGGGTGCATGGAGTGGATGTTCACCGGTGAGGTGATCGAGTGGCGCGGGCCTGCGCCGTACCTGTTCGTGGCCATGACGCCGGAGGAAAGCCAGGATCTGCAGGAGGCCGCCCGGGGCCTGATCTACTGGGGCCAGGTGCCGGTCCACGTCACCATCGGCGGCACCGGTTTCACCACCGCACTGTTTCCCAAGGACGGGCGCTACCTGGTGCCGGTCAAGGTGACGGTGCAGCGAGCGGAGGCGATCGGGGAGGGCGCGATCGTGGAGGTCGTCGTGCGCCTGAACGCCGCGCGGCGAGACTAACGAGCGGATGGAACCGCGGCAGCTTGACGACCAGGTCATCGCGGTCGAAGTTCTCGTCTACGCAGACACCGCGCGCCATCGGGGTCCATGCAGAGCAGGTGACCGGAGCGCAGATCGCCGCCAGCCTGGAATCAGCCGGCAGCCCGGTGCCGACGCTGGCCCGCTCGCTGACCGATCGGCTCGCCCGGTCCCTCAGCCAGGATGCCGGTGAGGTACTGGCCGTGGTGGCGGCGTGCGGGCGGGTCTCCGTGGCCAACACGATGGTGGTGCTGGACCACCTGGACGACCCGGGCGCGGCGCTGGATAAGGCGGTGCTGGCCGGAGTGGTAACCGAGACGGCGGGACGGCTGGCCGCCGCCCATCCGCTGATCGGCGCGGCGGCGGTGGAGTCGCTGCCGCCCATCCGCCGTCAGCGACTGTATGCCCGGCTCGCCGAGGTCGCGGTCAGCCCGGAACCGAAAGCGCGCTTCGCGGCGCTGGCCGCCGGGCCGAACGCCGACGCGGAGGTAGCAGCCGCGCTGGAGGCCGCCGCGGAGGCCGCGCAGGCCCGGGCCGGGAACGCCGAGGCAGCCCGGTTCGCAGTGCAGGCCGTGCAGTTCACCCCCGAACCAGACGACGCCGCGCAGACGCGGCGCCGCATCCGCGCGGCGGAGCTGTTGTCGCTGGCCGGTGACCCGCACCAGTCGCTGGAACAGGCGGCTGCGGTCGACCTGGGCCAGCTGGCCACACCGGATCTGGAGCGGCTGCTGCCGCTGCTGCTGGACATGACCGATCTGATGCACGGCATGGCCGCCGCCAACGCACTCGTGACCCAGCTGGTCAGTGAAACCAGCCCCGACCCCCGGCGCCGCGCGCTGGTCCTGATGGTGGCCTCCGACGTGCACTACGGCGTCCGCGGGGGTCGCCGTGAGGCGGCCATCGGCGCGATCCGCAGTGCCGAGGCAGCGGGCGCCGCCGCGGACGCGTCGCTGCACCAGGCCCTGCTCAACCTGGCGGGAGCAAAGGTCATCGCAGGCGACGGCCTGGACCATGGCCTACTCGACCGGGCCGAGCGGCTGGAGGCCCGCATGCACCTGAGCCGGCTGCAAAATTCGGCCGACCTGTTGCGCGGGCTGTGGTCGCGGTGCACCGAGGACCTAGATACGGCGCGGGAGGCGCTGAGCCGGAGCATCGCCCGGGCCCGGGAAGCCGGAGACGATTTTCATCTAGCCGCGTTCCTGGCCTACCTGGCCGACACCGAGGAACTGGCCGGCGACTATGCCGCGGCGCGGGAGGCGCTGACCACGGCGGAGACGGTGTCCGTCTGGCACGACTGGCCCGCCCAGCCCTGGTACATCGAGCCGCGCTGTGAGCTACTGATCGCCGACGGGGACCTGGCCGGCGCGCTAGCCCTGGCCAGCCAGCTCATGCCGAACGTATCCGGTCACTCATTCGCCAGCCAGTTCCTGGGCGCCCTGGTACGCGGCCGGGTCGCCTCCTGGCAAGGTGATCTTGCCGGGGCAGTGCTCTGGTTCGAGCGGGCGACGGCGGCCGCCGACGAATGCGGCTTCACCGATCCGGGGGTCCGGCACGGGCTGGACACCGCACTGGCCGAGGCTTACCTGGCCGCAGGTCGTTCCGCCGACGCGCGGCGGATCGCGTCCTGGCTGTGGGAGACCGGCGAGCGGCTGGGCCGCCCCGCGCTGACCGGCTGCGCCTACCGGATCGACGCCCAGGCCGCCGCCCAGGATGGTGATCTGGACGATGCCGCCGACCTGGCCCGGGGGGCAGTGGCTGCCCACCAGGAATCGCCGCTGCGCCCGGAACTGGTCCGCAGCCTGCTGATCCTCGGCCAGGTCGAACGGCGGCGTAAGGCCCGCAGGCAGTCCCGCGAAGCGCTCACCCGGGCCCGCGACCTGGCCCGCGCCGTGGGCCACCAGCCGCTGCTGGCCCTGATCGACCAGGAGCTGCCACGGGTGGCGGCAGCCCACGCCGACGGCAAGCTGACCGCCACCGAACGCCGGGTGGCCGATCTGATCGCGGCCGGCGCCACCAACCGGGACGCGGCCGCCGCCCTGTTCGTCAGCGTGCGCACGGTAGAAACACACGTCGCGTCGGTCTACCGCAAGCTCGGCGTGCGCAACCGGGCCGAGCTGGCCCACCGGTTCGCCCCGGACCCGGTTGATTTACGAACTCGTCGTCTTGGGGTTCGGGAGCGCGGCGAGTGCCGTACCTATTATGGCCACCACGGTAATGACCGTGACGACCACTGCTTCGGCGTAGAACATGTCCTGCGCGCATTCATAAGACCAACTCGGCAGGTAGACGGCGCCGTGAGCGACGGCCACGAGCCAGTAGAAGCTCGTGAAGAGGCCGACACCGCTGATGATCACCGTTAGCGCCACCACGCCCGCTACCAGCCAGACAAGCAGGTCACCTGGCAGCATGGCTTTCCTGTTCGCCTCCGGGCCACCGTCCCTCGCCTGCCGGCGGCGCACCAGCCACGAACTTATCCGCTGAAGCCCGCCGCCCGCAGTGAAGAATGCCAGAATGGCCACACCGAATGCACTAAAGACTCCGAACGCACTGCACAGAGTCGTCATGACATCAATTCTCGTTGCCACGTTAAGCTCTCCAGAATGGTCGTAGTGGTGTTGACCATGCCGACACTACAAACAGTGATATTCGCGCAAATCCGGTATGACCACGGAGATCCGCCGACCGAAAGAACGTCCCAGGGACGCGGTATCCGTAGGATTACGGAGCCACGCGCAATAGCTCCGTAGTTCCACGGATTCGCCTGCAGCTCCTCATGCGTAACGTTGATCCGGTCAGGGCTGCCTGACCGGACCTTTCTTTGGAGGAACCGAGAAATCATGGCTGTCTGGTTCATTACCGGGGCCTCTCGCGGCTTGGGCAGAGCACTGGCCGCAGCGGCGCTCGAGGACGGAGACCAGGTCATCGCGGCCGCCCGAGATCCCCGTGCGGTCCGGCAGGCGCTGCCGGAGGCGGGTGACGCGTTGCTGGCCGTTCGGCTTGACGTCACCGACGAGCAGCAGGCCGGGAAGGCCGTGGCAGCGGGCGTCGAGCGCTTCGGCCGGATCGACGTGCTGATCAACAACGCCGGCTACGGACTGTTCGGCGGGGTCGAGGAGATCTCCGACTCCGAGGCCCGCACGCTGTTCGACACCAACGTGTTCGGCCTGCTCAACGTCACCCGAGCCGTACTGCCGACGCTGCGCGCCCAAGGCGCGGGATACATCATCAACATCGGCTCGAGCGCCGGGTTCGCCTCGAGCGCCGGCCAGGGCCTGTACAGCGCCTCCAAGTTCGCCGTCGAAGGGCTCACCGAGGCCCTGCGAGCCGAGGTCGCCCCGCTCGGCATCCACGTCACGGTCGTGGAACTCGGCTCCTTCCGCACCAATTTCCTGACCAGCGACAGCAGGCATAGGCCGGCCCAGAGCATCCCGGTCTACGCCGGCACGGCCGGCCAGCTCACCAAGGCTATCGAGGCCAGCAATGGCCGCCAGCCCGGCAACCCGGTCCGGGCCGCGGCCGCCATCCGGCAGCTCGCAGCCGCCGGCCAGCCACCGGTGCGCCTGCACCTGGGCAGCGACTGCGTGAGCCTGGTCGAAGACAAGCTCACCGCCGTGGCCGACGAACTCGGCCGATGGCGCGAGCTCGCCCGGTCCACGGACTTCCCCGCCGATTAGCAGCTCGCCGGCTCCTTGAGCAGGTCGCGACGGGCGGCTCCCAGCAGCCACTGCTGGGCCTGGCCGAAGGTCCACCCGCGGTCACCGACCAGGCTGTACCAGGCGTTAGGGCCGAAAAAGAACCACAGCATGTCCGCTGCGTGGCCCGGGCTGATGCCGGGTCTCAGCGCGCCGAGCTCGTTCAGGCGCTGCGCTATGACGGTGAGAGCCTCCATGCATTTGGCCGCGACGTTGGCGATGGCCCGCTGGGCCAGTTCATCGTCGGGTGGCCGTCGCATCAGTCCGTACACGATGTCCCAGTACCGTTCCTGCCCGCAGCGCGCGGCAGTCGCGCACAGTTCCAGCACCTGCCCGGGATCGGTGGCCTGACGTGCCGCAGTCATTGCTTCTGCGGCCGTCGGGTCGTTGATGGCCGGCTGCAGCAACTCGGCGAACATGGCCGCCTTGCCGCCCGTGCTGGCGTAGACCGTCTGCGTGGCCACCCGCGCGGCCCGAGCGATCTCGGGCACGGTGGTGGCGGCGTAGCCGCGGGTAAGGAACAGGTCCCGGGCGCGGCTCAGGATCTCGGTACGGGTCGCCACCGCGGCATCCTCGCGCCGTGGCGAACGGTATCTCGTGGTCATGATGGGTCACAGTATAGGGGGCCACGTAGAATATAGTTAGTTATGTTGATTAGAGTATTCTCTAATCAATAGGATAGTGTAACTATGTCGCAGACGGCGCACGACGAAAGGTGCGGTATGAGCGTCCCCTACCTGGCCCAGGCGGCTGAGCACGAGCAACTGCAATGGCTCGGCGGCGGGGTCATGCGGATCCTGCTCGACGGGCAGAAGACAGACGGCCAGCTGACGATGGTGCGGTCAGCCGCACGAGACGGATCGGCGTCACCGGTGCACGTCCATGCCAGTGAAGATGAGATAGTCGTGCTGCTGCAGGGCAGCGGCATCTTCTGGGCCGGTGACCAGCGCTGGGAGCTGTCCGACGGCGGGGTCGCTTTCCTGCCGCGCAACGTCCCCCACGCCTACCGCTTCACCTCTGCTGCCGTCGACATGCTCGCGGTCTGCACCCCGGCGGGCACCAAGGACTTCTTCCGCGCGGCCGGCTGGGACCTGTCCCGGCCCCGGCCGGACGGGTGGGAAATTACCCCAGCGAGCATGGCCGCCGCTGCCGCGGCCACCGGGCAGACCATCCTCGGGCCGCCCCTCACCGCCGAAGAGATGATTCCCCCTGCATACCTGGCCGGCTACCAAGCGCGATAGCGGCTCCAGGAGCTGGAGAGGGAGGAGGAACGATGGAAAGCGGCGACCGTCCGGAGGCGATGCTGCGCATGGAAGAAACGCTGCACGGCTATATTGCCGCCTGCAACACCGGGAATACCGAGGCGATAGCAGCCTTCCTCGCTCCCGGTGCCGTGCACTATTACCCGCCGGGTTACGGCGGCCCGTTCCGCGGCGGACAGGCAATCGGCGAGGTATCCGCCAGGCTTGTCCAGGCTTCGGCGTCCGGCTGGAGCATTGATCAGGTCCTCTGCGATCCCGGCCGGAACCAGGCCGTCGCGGAGTGGACCGTGCGACGGGCCGGGCTGATACTGCGCGGCGTCGAGTGGTACGAGTTCGACCCGGCCACGGGCTTGATCACGGAGATCCGCGTGTACCTGGCTTCACCGCCGGCGTCAGGTGCCAGCCGCCTAGAGCTGGAAGGGTTTCCCTATGCTGACCGCGGCTACACCATCGACAGCTAGTTTGCTGGACCGCGGCCGGTCGGGGCGTCTTGATGGTCATGATGACGGCGGCGGCGGCTGCGGTCGCTCCGCATGCGGTCCAGAGCAGGACCGGGTTGAGGTCATAGAGGAAGGTCCCGGCGAGCGGTGCGACGAGGAGGGCCAGGCCGTAGGCCAGGCTGCGGGTGCCGGCGTACCGTCCGGTCAGCCCGGCCGGGGCCAGGCTGGTGGTGTAGGCGGCGCCCACCGGCCATTGAGCCAGTTCGCCCAGCGACCACACGGCGACGGCCCCGGCCATGGCGGGGATAGTGCTGGCCGGGATGAGCATGACGAAGCCTGCTCCCACGGCAAGGCTGCTGATCGCGACGACGGTGCGGGCAGTGAACCGGTTCGAGACCCGGGTCGATGGCAGCTGCAGCAGCATGATCAGTGCCGAGTTCAGGCCGAGCAGCAGCCCGTAGGTCGCGGATGAGTGGCCCTGGTGCCGGATCCACAACGGCAGGGTGGTCTGGGCCTGGAACAGGATGGTGTTGACCAGGAAGGTGGCCACGGTGAGCTGGAGCAGCCGGGCATCGGCCAGCACGGTGACCCGGGCGGGCCGGGTCGCTGGGGCGGGCCCCCGGCTGCTGGCGGGCGTAGCGCTGAGCGCCAGCCAGGCGACGGCGCCCCAGATCAGTGACGTGCCGGCGTCAGCTATGAACAGCGCTGTGAAACTGTGCTCGGCCACCAGGCCGCCGACCGCGGGCCCGGCAGCGGTGCCGACGCTGACCCCGAGCTGGTAGACGCTGAACGCGGTGGCGCGCTGAGCAGCAGGGACCGAGTGAGCCATGATGGCGCTGGTCGAGGGCCGGTACAGCTCCGAGGTCAGTCCGGTGAGGCAGGCCAGGGCGATAATCGTGCCCAGGCCGCGGGCCAGCCCGAGGGCAAGGGTGGCCGCCCCGGAGGTGAACATCGACGTTATGGTGACGGACTTGGCCCCGAACCGGTCGGTGAGCGTGCCCCCGGCCGGGCCGGCCACGATCTTGCCGACCGCGTAGGCGCTGACCGCGAGGGCGGCCTGGGCGGGCCGGTATCCCTGGTGTGACAGGTACAGGACCAGGAACGGGACCACGAAGCTGCCGAAGCGGTTGATGAATGAGCCCGCGGCCAGCACCCATACCTGCCGGGGCATAGCCGCCAGTTCGTCCCGGAGCGATGGTCCCGCGGCCGGCATCGGTATCACCGCCAATGCTCATATAACTCGTTGCCGTGATACACGCTACCGAGCTATCTAACTCGATGTCAAGTAAGTTGCCGCCGAGATACAATGCAGCGTGACCGATCACGTGGCGAAGATCCTGCAGGCATGGCGATCCGAACGGCCCGACCTGGATGTCTCGCCGATCGCGGTGTTCGGCCGGATCAGCAGGATCGAACGCCGCAAGGACCTCGCGCTGCGCGCAGTGCACCGCCGCCACGGCCTGGATGGCGGCGAATACGACGTACTGGCCGCGCTGCGCCGCAGCGGCCCGGCCTACCAGCTCACGCCCACCCAGCTGTACCGGGACATGATCGTGACCTCGGCCACCATGACCGAGCGCCTGGACCGGCTCGAGCGGCGCGGCCTGATCCGGCGCCGCCCGGCCCCGCAGGACCGGCGTTCCCTGCTCGTCGAGCTCACCAGCCGCGGCCGCGCCGTGATCGACAAAGCCGCCGAAGACCTCGCCGAAACCGAAGCCGGACTGCTGGCCGGGCTCAGTACCGCCGACCGCGATGCCCTGGCTGCCCTGCTCACCAAGCTGGCCTCGGCCCTGGAAGACCAGCCAGGACAGCCATAGCCGCCAACGCGTTAACGCCCGGCACCTGGAATCGCGAAACCTGCGCGCTTCCGGTCAGGGCTCCGGCGAAGCGACCCGGAGCAGGATGACCTGGGAGGTGAGCTGCCCGGAGCTCAGCAGGTGCCCGATCCGGTCGCTCTGCTGGTCAGCCGTGATCAGCTCGGGCCGGTGCCCGTAACGCCGGTGCAGTTCGCGCTCTACGGCCTCGACCCGGGCGGCCCACTCCGGCGGCGCGGCGATGTCGCGGAAGTCGGCCACGTCCACGGCCTCCAGGCCGGCCTGACCGAACAGGTCGTGCAGCTGGCCGCTGGACGAGAAGTGGTTGCCCTCCGGCGGGTTGTCCAGCTCGGCGGTCTCGGCTAGGTAGACCAGCAGGCCGATCCGGCCGCCGGGGCGCATGATGCGGCGGAGCTGGCCGAGCATGGCCCGCTGGGCTGCTGTGCCGGGCGCGGTGCACAGCACGCCCAGGCACCAGGCGAGGCCGGCGGTGGCGTCGCCGAAGGGCAGGGCGGTCGCGTCGGCCTGCACGACCGGGGCACCGAACAGCCGGGCCGCCGCCCGGCAGGCATCCGGTTCGGGTTCGGCCAGGACGGGCTGCACGCCGGTCCGGAACGCGGCGTAGGCGGCGGGTCCGCCCAGGCCCGCGCCGACGTCGATCAGCACCTCTCCGGGCCGCGGCCCGAGCCGCTCGAGCAGCCAGTCCAGGACCGCGGGCTGGCCGCTCCCGCGGCAGGCGGCCGGGATACGGCACTCCGGGCCGAGGTCGCAGGCCACCCGAGCGGTCCACTCGGCCACGGTGCCGAACTCGGCCTCCATCGGGTCGCCGGTGTCACGGGTCACGCGGCAGCCTCTTCCCGGATCCGGGCGGCCAATTCCGCCTTGATCTGCGCGGCGAACTCATACCCGCGGGCCGAGGCCAGCCCGGAGATGTTTACCCCGGCCACGCCCGGGATGGCCAGCAGTGCCCGGGCCTGCCGGGCTGCGGCCGTAAGGCCGGCCGCGACCGGATCAGGGGCGTCTAGCACCGCCCGTACCGCGGCCGGATCCAGCTCCAGGCCCGGCAGCCCGGACAGCGCCGAGGCAGAGACATGATCGGTGAAGAGGGCCACCGCGGCGATGACCGGGATGGTGACCCCGGCCCGCGCGGCAGCGGCCACGAAACGGGCCACCGAGGCCACGGTGTCGTGGTTGAGCACGGCGGCCGCCGCCCCGGCGCGCTGCTTCTGGGCCAGCCGGAAGGGCCGCAGATGCCGGGGCGGCGCGGCGGGCGCCTCCGGGACGGCAGCCGACATCCCGGCCGAGGCGGCCAGCGCGGCCAGCCGCGGCCCGTCAAGGTCAAAGACCTGCGTCACCTCCGGCCGGACGTCGTAGGCGCGGGCATCCCCGGTCACGCACAGCACCGCGTCCACCCCGAGCTCGCGCAGGCCGTTCACTTCCTGCTCGAGCACGATCCGGTTCCGGTCCCGGCAGGACAAGGTGATCCACGGCCGCGCTCCGGCCTGCTGCAAGACCCAGGCCAGCTGCGCAGGCGGGAAGTCGGGCCGGTCCTGGTGTTCGCCGACCAGGAGGGCATCGCTGACCGGGGCCAGGATGCCCGCCACTGCGGCGTGGACCGGCATCGAGTACGGCTCGGAGCTGAAGTCGGTCAAGATCAGCGGTACCGAATCTAGCGGCACAGACGGCACCGGATCAGGCCAGGGCACCGGGACCGGAAACACGCACGGGTACGCGCCCGCCTCACAGCCGCCGTCAGACCGCACTCCACCGCACGGCCCCATCACCATGCGCTTCGGGCAGCCCTGGTTCGCGACCGGGCGAGGCCAACGGAGATCAGCGGTCAAACGCCTGCTCGATGCCGCGGCTGATCCGGGACCGGTTCCGGATCCTGTACAGAAGTCTCATGGCCTCACTCTTGCCCACCGGATCACGCCTCATGCCGGCCCTCCGCGACGCGGCCCGGCCAGGCCTCGGGCGCGTACAGCGTGCGGGCGTGGGTCACTGGAGAGTGACCGCGGCGGCGTGGATGGCCAGGCCGGGTCCGGGAACGGCCTGATCGACGGGACAGGCGGGCACCTCGCAGGTCGGGATGTCGCATAGCCGGCAGATGTGGCGGGCATCCCAGCGGTCAGTGGTCAAGGCGCCGAGCAGCTTCTCGAGCACGGGCTCAAGCTGATGCCGTTCCGCCGCCGTCAGCGGGGAGAGCACCTGATCGAGGATCTCGAGCCGCTCTCTGGCTGCGGCCAGCGCTGCCTGCTGGCCGGCCGGGGTCAGGACCAGGGCCCGGGATCTGGCGTCCTGCGCGTCCGGCCGCCGCTGGACCAGGCCTTCGGCTTCAAGCCGGTTGACCAGCCGGACGGTGGCTGGATGCGAGATGTGCAGCAGTCGGGCCAGGAAGTCGATGTTCTGCCCGGGCCGCAGGCGGAGATGGCTGAGGGCGGCGGTCGCCGTCAGGCCGCGGCCGTCGTCGGCTCTGGCCTGATCCAGCCGGCCGACGACGGCGATGGCCAGCGCTCCGAGCAGGTTGGCCTGACGGGAGGCACGAGGAGATGTATGCATGCGCTAGGTACCTATCCAGCCGCGCCGGACGGCAAACCAGCAGCGGCGGCGGCTGTCCGTAGCGCCTTGCCGGCGGCATGGCGTTTGAGGCTCCACTCACGGGTAATTATATGCATGCATTACATATACACTGCCGCCCCGCTGGCGGCGGAGGCGTTGTCCGCGGACGAAGGGGTGCGACCGCGCATGAATGGCAGCATGACATCGGGCGCCGGGTCTTCAGATAGTTACGCCGATGCCTTCGGCGACTTCGACGGCCGCATCTGGCTGAACGCCGCGCACCAGGGTCCGCTGCCGCGGCTGGCCGCCGAGGCCGCCGGGCAGGCGCTGGCGGCAAAGCTGGCGCCGCACCGGATCAGCGACCATGCGTTCACGGGTGTCCCGCAGCGGCTGCGCGAGCTGCTGGGCCGCCTGATCGGCGCGCCAGCGGAGCAGATCATCCTCGGCAACAGCGCCTCCTGGGGACTCCAGGTGCTGGCCAACGGGCTGCCCTGGCGGCCGGGTGACGAGATCCTCGTGCTGGCCGATGAGTTCCCGGCGACGGTGTTCCCCTGGCTGGTCACCGAGCGCCATGGCGTGAGCGTGCGCCAGCTCGAGCTCGGCCAGCCAGTGCTCGACCCCGAGCGCCTGCAGCAGGAGCTGTCGCCGCGGACCCGTGTCGTCGCGGTTAACTGGGTCCGCTCCCTGACCGGCCACGTCGTTGACGTCGCCGGCCTGCACCAGGTCTGTGAACGCTCCGGCGTGCACCTGGTCCTCAACGTGACTCAGGGCCTGGGCGCGCTGCCGTTCGATATCCGGCGACATCCCGTGGCGGCGATCTCGTGTTCGGGCTTCAAGTGGCTCTGCGGCCCCTACGCCACCGGCTTCGCCTGGATCCGCCCCGACGTCCTCCAGACGATGCACGCGGTCCAGGCCTACTGGCTTGCCCTGCCCGACGGCGTAGAGCTCGACCTTAACCGGGAGGGCGAGCATCGCCTCCGCGACGATCTCGGTGCCCGCGGCTACGACGTGTTCGGTACCGCCAACTTCCTCAACTTCATCCCCTGGACCGCGGCGCTGGACTACCTCCTGGCCCAGGGCACCGAGGCGATCGCCGGCCATGACCAGGCGCTTGTCGACCAGCTGATCGGGCTGCTCGACGACAGCAGCTACCGCTTCGTCAGCCCCACCGGCGCCGGCCAGCGCGCGGCGATCGTCGTCATCAGCGCCGCAGACCCCGCCGACAACCAGGCGGCCTGCCAGCGCCTGGCCGACGCCGGCATCGACACCGCCCTCCGCGCGGGCAACATCCGCCTCTCCCCGCATCTGTACAACACCGCCGACCAGATCCAGCGCGCGGCAGCGATCCTCACCGGCTCTCGCTGACCGCGGCCTGGAGCCCCGCCGCGGCTTGGTTAAGAGCCGGCCCGGGGGTAGCCCCAGTTGGCGCCGCCGGCCGGACTGGGTCTCGCCCTGTCCCTGCGGAGCAGGTCAGCCAGCGCTTGTGCGTCGGACCTGACCGTGCTCGCCCAAGGAGATGACCAACATGACCGACAGCGATCCGGCCGGATCAACGCCGCCCGAGGAAGACCGGGCCCTGCTGCGGGAGCAAGAGCCGGACACTTCCCAGGCCGCCGAAGATCCCGGGTACCTCACCGTGACAGGTGAGGCCGCCTCCGAAGACGGTTCGGTCGCTCCGATCATCGGTGGCCTGCCCGCTGTCGAGGGATCGGCCTGGGACATCGGCGCCCCGCTGGAGGACCGCGGCGCGGGCCTGGCTGACGCGCAGGGCAGCCCGCCGGGCCAGGCCAGCGACGAGGACACACCGGCCAGTTGAATCGGTCCGTACATGATCTGCGAGCGCCGGGAACGCTGGGCCTCGTGACCGTTACAGCCCCTGCGCAGCGCTGGCGCCGGCCAGCTTGAAGCGCGATGCGCCGGGCTGGACCGACCCGGCGGGTAGGAGCTGACGTGCGCGGCAACGTCAGCCCCCGGCGGGCGCCCCCTCGACTCGGCGGCCGCGGCCTGGAAAGGCATCCCGCTCCGGCGCCTGCTGCGGATCGCCTGGTGGCGGATCCTTGCCGGAGACGTGCCCTCCGGCAAGGACGCCCGTACGGAATAGCTCAATGCGCAGTAGGCGCGGGTGGATAACTAGATGGCGTGCTATGCGGCGAGCAGCCGCTCGAAGAACGAGCGGTAGCGGCGCAGGCCCTGCCTGAGATCCTCGGTATTGACCTCCTGGCCGCCTGCCCAGCGCTGCTCAAGCTCGGCGCGCTCGGTCGCAAACATCGCGGCCAGTCGCTGCATGAGCTCTGCTACCAGCGCATCGGCTTCCTGGACCGCTTGTTCGGGCTCGTCCACGAACTCGGCCTGAATATCCTTCCAGCGCATGGTGATGCTCTGCAGCTCGTCGTCTTCCAGCAAGCTGGCCCGCTGCAGGGAGTCGGCTGCGACGCTGCCTTCGCCGGCGTCCGCAGCACGGCGGCCGCCGCGCCCGGATGCCGCCGGACCTCCGGCGTGCAGGGCGTCGTCGGCGGCGTAGCTGTCATCGAAGCCTTCGCGATCGGCCGGCTGAGGGACGTCGTCCCGGTAGCCTTCGCGATCGGCCGCCTGGGGGACGTCGTCCCGGTAGCCTTCGCGATCGGCCGCCTGGGGGACGTCGTCCCGGTAGCCTTCGCGATCGGCCGCCTGGGGGATGTTCTCCTGGCCTGTCCTGGTGCCGGCCGCAGCGATCTGGTCTGTGGTCAGCCCACTGCCCTGGGGGTAATCGGTGTCGGTCATCGTCCTTCTCGCCTGCCTATTCGGTGATCGTCGTAATCCGGGTCCGGGTCGTCCAGGGCGGCACCGTCGCGCGCCTGGCCGATAGTGCCGTCTGTGCCGCTGTCATCTGGACGGAGCAGTTCCTCGAACAGGGAGCGGTACCGTATGAGCGCCTCGCGAAGGTCTTCGGTGCTTACCTGCTGAGTCTGGGAGCGCTGCCACACAGCGTGCGCGAACCGGTAGTTCTCAACGGTGTCCGGATGGTCGACCGACACCAGCTCGGCCTGCGCGTCGAAGTCCTTCATCGGGTAACCCCGCGCTTCCATGAGGCGGGTGATGAGGGCATCGGCAGCCGTCGCTGCTTGCTCCGGCTGCTCGACGAACTGCTCCTGCAGCTCACGCCATTCACCCGCGTAACGCAGGCGGGTGGCTTCCGGCAGCGGCTTGATGTCGAATTGAGCCCGCTCCTTCTCACGCGCGCGTAGGTCGGCCTCGGCGGCTCGCTGGTCGTTGCGGTTCGCCACCACCCGGTCGTATTCCGGCCCGAAGCGGTCGCGGAGCACCGCGGTTCTTCGTTTCCTGACCCCCACCGCGGCCAGCGCGATGACGGCTACCACAACGATCGCGACAACGACCCATACCACGGTAGTCATCAGATCCTCCTGTCATTGGGACGCGCCTCCTCCTACCCAGGTACGCACGCCTAAACGGCGACCCTGGCGCGTGGTGACGCTCATGTCCACGAGCAGATCGCGCACTGCGATTTACCGGCTGAAGCACCACGGCCCGTTCGGATAATTCAAAATCTTTTTCCCGAACGGATCGTGGTATCACGTTCCCTCAGCCGTTACCGGCCCCGGTTCGCTGGTCATGCGCTGAGAGTTAGGCTGCGAGCAGGGTACCGAGCTGCTCTGCGGGAGCTGGGAGGCCGCGTGCGCGAGCTGACGAACCGGCGTGCCGAGCGCGGCGTGCTGGACGGGCTGGTCGGGGCGGTGTGCGCCGGCGAGAAGCGAGTGCTGGTGGTGCACGGTGAGGCGGGGTAGGCAAGACGGCGCTGCTGGAGTACCTGGCCGACCGGTTCCTGGTCGGGCTGGCCAGCCTCGGCCTGCTGGCCGAGGGCCTGCCGGAGCGTGCTGCGCGGGCGCCATGACTGCCACTTGGTCTCCGGACGACCTGGAGCGGATCGGATCGGCCCGCGAACTGGAAATCGCCGTCAAACGTGACGATGGCACCTTGCGGCGCTGGGTGCCGATCTGGGTCGTGGTCGTCGATGAGCAGATCTACGTACGGACCTGGTACCGGCGGGAGACGGGCTGGTTTGGTCATGTGCTGAGCTCGGGCCGGGCCCGGATCCGCGTGCCCGGCCTGACGGCAGACGTCGCCGTTAAGGACGTCGGCACGGGAGCAGCTTCGCTACGCAGCGGCGTCGATGCCGCCTATCGCGCCAAATACGGCAGTTCGTCGTCAACCGACTCCATGGTGGCACCCGAAGCCGCGGCCGCGACCCTGCAGCTGAGTCCGGAGAATTGCTAGCCAGCTGCTTGGGTCATGCCGGGACGGCCTGCATGGCTTCGGCCAGCAGCGTGACCGACCGCAGCCGGCCCTCGATGACCGACGCCTGGTGGGCGACGATCACCTCGTCGGCCCCCGTATGGGCGATGAAGCGGTCGAGGTAGTCACGCACCTGGGCTGGAGTGCCGACCGCTGTATACGTGAGCATCTGGTCCACATGGGCGCCGATGCCCGCGGCCAGCAGCTGGTCGGCCTGCTCATCGGTCAGGTTCTCACTGTCCTGGTCCGGGCGCCCGCGCCCGTACAGGCTGATGGCCCGCGCTCGCCGGATTCCCGCGAGCTGCTCCCGGGCAGCGCTCTCCGTGTCGGCGGCGATCACGTTGACGCCCGCGATCGCGTATGGCCGGTCCAGCTGTCCAGACGGCCGGAACTCACGCCGGTAAACGGCGAGGGCTTCGTCAAGCGCGGCCGGCGCGAAGTGCGAGGCAAATGCATACGGCAGGCCCAGCATGGCGGCTAGTCTGGCCCCGAACAACGACGAACCCAGGATGTACAGCGGGACGTGCGAGCCCTTGCCGGGGACTGCGTCCACCCCCGGCACCTGGGTGTGGCCAATGAGATAGCCCTGCAGCTCCACAACGTCCTGCGGGAAGGTGTCGGCGGAGCTCGGGTCGCGGCGCAGCGCGTACATCGTGTTCTGATCCGAGCCGGGCGCCCGGCCCAGGCCAAGGTCGATCCGTCCCGGGTACATGGCGGCCAGGGTGCCGAACTGCTCCGCGACCAGCAGCGGGGCATGGTTGGGCAGCATCACCCCGCCCGCGCCGAGCCGGATGGTCCGGGTCTGCGCGCCGACGTGCGCAATCACCACACTGGTGGCGGAGGAGGCGATGCTGGCCATGTTGTGGTGCTCGGCATACCAGACCCGCAGGTATCCCAGTTCCTCGGCCCGCTGGGCCAGCGCCACGCTGTTCGCGAAACTGTCACTGGCGGTCTGACCCCGAGCGATCGGCGCCAAGTCGAGAATGGACAGCGGAACAGGCATCAGAGGTAGCGCTCGAGATCTGCCTCGATATCGGCGGGCAGCACTGGCGGCTCGTAGCGCTTGATGACCTTGCCGTCCCGGCCGACCAGGAACTTGGTGAAGTTCCAATTCACCTCGTCGGTGCCCGCTGCCCCCGGCCGGATCTTCGAGATGGCTTCGTAAAAGCCGCCGTATTGCGGGCCGAAGTCGCCAGGCGCCTCGGCGCGCAGCCACTGGTACAGCGGCTCGGCGTCTGGGCCGTTGACCTCGATCTTGGCGAATACCGGGAAGGTCACGTCGTAAGCGGACTTGCAGAAGTCCTGGATCTCCTCGTCGCTGCCTGGTTCCTGTTCCTTGAACTGGTTGCAGGGAAAGCCCAGGACCTCCAGGCCGCGATCCTTCCGATCGCGGTATAGCGACTCCAGGCCTTCGTACTGCGGCGTCAGCCCGCACTTGCTCGCGACGTTCACGATGAGCAGCACCTTGCCCTGGTAGTCGTGCAGCGGAACCTGCGTGCCATCCGCGGCGATCTCCGCGAAGTCGTATGCCGTGGTCATGAACTGCTCCTTATCGGCGGATCAACGGACTCGCCTGCGCCCGCACCCTGCCAGGCCAGAACATCCAGCCACGGTCGTTCGATTCCATCGCGGCCGAAGGAGACCGGCCGGCGCGGCTCAGGGCGGGGAAGCGCTGGGTGCCTGGCCGGGCCCGGCCGCTCCCAGGGCACTGACCAGTTCTTCGAGGTCCGCCACGGTCACCGTGAGCGCCGAGTGGCCGCTTCGGCGAAGCACTGACGGCACCTTCTCCGCGAAATGGATGCACACCCCCGCGTTCCAGTTCGTGCCAAGGCTCAAGCCGTCGTCGGCCATGGATCCACGAACACCGAACGCGGTCCACCAGCGGTAGTTCCGGGTGATGTGCGCCTCAGTGACATTCGCCAGCGGCGTCTCGATCTTGAAAAACCCGAAAGTTGCCGAGAGAAAGCCTTCGTCCGTGAGCGTTACGCCGTCTTTTGAACCTCGCAGCCCGAACGGCACCAGCAACGGCAGATACCGTTTGTCAATGGCGTAGGCAAAACGTCTGGACATGATGGGCCCGGTCCCTCGTCATGGATGAGCGCAGGTGCTATCCGGCCTCCACGTTACTCTCGATACGACCAGAGACTTCCGGACCCTCGGATGGCACCGTCGGCCGGACATCCTTGTTGTCTGTGTTGTGGTCTCTTTGCTCGGCGGGCAGCAGGGCATTGAGGAGGTCGCTCAGATAGCGCTCGATCGCCGCCGGCCCTTGCGGGAGGACCTCGGGTGCCGCGTGCGCTAGCTGCAGATAGCCCAGGTATGAGTTATAGGCGATCAAGGCGTGCGACTGGGCCGTGGCGGGTGCTAGACCGAGTTCCTCAAACACCTGGGCCATATAGGAGACCCGGCGGGCGGTGACGCGGCGCAGCACCGCGGCCACGGCCGGGTCGCCCGCCGCGGCCAGCAGCGTCATTTCGGCCGGGTCCCGCCGCCCTTCGATAGCGCTGGCGAACAGGCGGCGCAGCGCGTGCACATGGTCAGGCTCGGCCTCCATCGCGTCGATCACGGCTTCGGTCTGCTCCTGTTCCCAGCGGAACAGCGCAGCTTCCAGCAGCGCCCGGCGGTTCCGGAAGTGCCAGTAAAAGCTGCCCTTGGTCGTGCCAAGACGGACCGCGATCGGTTCTACCGCCACGGCGGCAACCCCGCCCTCGCCGATCGCGGCCAGCGCGGCACGTGCCCAGTCGTCGGCCGACAACGGCCGGCGCCGTGGGGAACCGGCCTCCTGCGCGGCGCTTGCTGTACTCATGGTCCGTACGCTAGCGTATGGTTTGACCATACGGAAGCGTATGGAGATGTCCATCGCATTTCGTGTCGCTCGCCAAGGAGGGATCATGTTCGTCGAAGTGTGCAGCTACAGGGTCAAGGCTGGCCGTCGCTCGGAGTTTCTAGAGCACTTCGAGACGAAGGACCTCCCGGCGATCAGGGCTCACGGCATCCGGGTCCTGGGACCGCTGCCGGACCTGGAGAACCCGAACCGGTTCGTATGGCTTCGCTCGTTCCCTTCCCAGGAGGAGCGCGATCGGATGAACAGCGCCTTCCACCACAGCGCGGTATGGGTGAACGAACTGGCGCCCGTGGCCATGCCGATGCTGCAAAGCTGGGACTTCGCCATCTGCGAGACGTCCGCCCGCTACCGGCAGGACGAGCTTGGCGCCTGAGCAGGCGGCGGGCAGCTCGCAGTTCCAGGTGATGGCGGCCATGACCACCGATTGCTAGCCGGGCATCTTGTCGCGCGGGCTTGTTCGGGCGAGGTGCTGGAGTTGCCGTTCGTGCACGCCGCCCACCCATTCCCAGCCGTGCGCGGCCGATGGGCCGATCCGCGGGTCGCTGGGATCATGGGCGTCACGCAAGGCGTGCACGTACGCCCGGTCCTGCTCGATGCGTGCGTGGACCTGATCGGCTCCGCCGACGGACCCGTGGCCGGGGACGAGGACATCGACGTCGCCCGCCACGCCCTGGAGCAGCCGCAGCGCGGCGAGGTAGTCCTCGATCGGGTCCGCGGTGCCGTTCAGGTCGAGCATCGGAATCAAGACATCAGAAAGCATGTCGCCGGCGACGAGGACCCCGCGGTCCTCGATCAGCAGCGCCGCATGGCCCGGGGCATGCGCTTGATGCTCAATGATCCGGACGTGCGGGCCGTCCCAGGGAATTCGCGCCGTCTCAGCCGGCAGGCCGGTAATGAGGCCGAGCAGGTCCAGCGGTACCTGTTCGGCGATGTCCGGCGGTATCAGCTGGGCGACGCGGGCCTTGGCACCGGCGTCCGACAGCCGATCGCGGACCGTGGCCGCGCAGCGGGCCGTGCCGTAGCGCGGCGCCGCGCCGAGCTGAGGGTGCCAGAGCAGGTGATCCCAATGCGGATGCGTCGAGAACCCGGCCACCACGGGCTGGTCCAGCTCGCGAAGGTCGTTCGCGAGGGCGGCCATTTCGTAGCCGAGCACCCCGGGGTCGATGAGCAGCACGCCAGCCCGGCCGTGCACGACAACGGCGTTGCTCTGGCAGAACTCGCTCTGGTGGATCAGCACGCCCGCCGCGACCTGCCTCAGCACGGGTGGCTCCTTCCGCTTGTGGTTGCAACCGCTGGTCGGGATCGCCTCAAGTATTCTCGCCGACCGACTCGACGGACGGGCACGTAGACTGGACGAAACGCCAGCGTGGCGGCTTCGTAGTCACGACGCCTGAGGTCAGGCAAAGAAGGGCGGCCGGGTGACCGGCGACGAGAACGACCTGCTCTCCTTGTTCCGTGAGCTGAACACCGAGAACCGCGCGCGCCTGCTGGACTCGGCCCGGCTCTACGCGTACCTGGAACCGGTTCGCGCGCGGGCGGAGTTCGCCAGGCAGGCTGAGCGGGAAGCCGCTGAGCTGACCCGTGACCCCCGGCAGTGCGGGGAGTGGATCGCAGCCGACGCCCGCGGGCGACACGGGCGGTATTGCTCCCGGAAGGCCACCCGCGACGACGGCTACTGCACCCAGCACCATGACCGGCTGGAGCGCTGGCCAGGGCTGAGGGCGGAACGGGAAACTGAGACCGGAGCCAGCGGCGGCCCGTGACTGAGCCAGGGCGAGCGTTGCTGGCGGCCGTCGCCGGCCGTCCCGGCTACGGATAGGCTGAGGTAGTCGCACCCCTGGTGCGCTTGGCTAGGCCGACAGTTGCTGCGGAGCGAGCCCTAGCCCCTCGTGGCCGGCGTCAGGAACGCAGGCCTGCCGCAGCGGTTGGCCGGGCACACACGCTGCCCGCGAGCCTGAGCATCTCATTCGCGTGAGGCTTCGTTATCTGTTCTCGGGGCTGTCCGATCGGAAGGCACCTGAACTGTGAGTACGCGATTCGGTTTTGTCAGCACGTTCCCGCCCACCCAGTGCGGACTGGCAACCTTCACCGCCGCCCTGCGCGGCGCCCTGCTGCACTCCTCTGCGGACGAGGGCTGGGTCGTTCGCCTGGTCGACGCGACCGCGCCACAACCCGGCGACGAGGTGGTCGCGCAGCTCATTTCGGGCGACTCCGCGTCGCTGGGCCGGGCAGCCGCGCAGCTGAACCTATGCGATGTCGCCATCGTGCAGCACGAATACGGCGTCTACGGCGGAGCTGACGGCAGCCAGATCTTGCACCTGCTGGACCAGGTCCGGGTGCCGTGTGTCGTCGTCCTGCACACCGTGCTGACTGACCCGACGCCACACCAGCGTCAGGTCCTCGAGTCGGTGATCGCGAAAGCCAACGCCGTCGTCGCGATGACGATGACCGCGCGCGAACGACTGGCCGCCGGGTATGCCGTCGACATGACGAAGGTCAGCATCATCGCGCACGGCGCGCCCGCCCCGCAGACGACGATGGCGGAGCCGACCTTCCGCACCGGGCAGTTCACCGTCTTGACGTGGGGCCTGCTCGGCCCGGGCAAGGGCATCGAGTGGGGCATCGAGGCCATGGCGATGCTGCGGGACCTCCAGCCCAGGCCACGCTACGTGGTCGCCGGCCAGACGCACCCGAAGGTGCTCCTCGACGAGGGCGAGGCCTATCGCGATCGCCTCCGCGATCAGGTCCAGCAAGCCGAGCTGGGATCCTGGATTACCTTCGACGGCTATTACCGGACCAGCAGCGCGCTGGCTTCCCTGGTCCGTTCGGCCAACGTGGTCCTGCTGCCTTACGACTCGACCGAGCAGGTCACCTCGGGGGTGCTCATCGAGGCGGTGGCGGCCGGCAAGCCGGTGGTGGCGACACAGTTCCCGCACGCCACAGAGGTGCTCGCGGGGGGCGCGGGCCTGCTCGTGCCGCACCGCGATCCGGCCGCGATCGCGGCGGCGCTCCGCTCCGTGATCACCCGCGGGGACGTGATGACGAGGATGGCCGCCGCCGCCACCCAGACCGCGCCGCGGCTGCTGTGGCCGGTCATCGCGGACCAGTACCGCGAGCTGGCCGGCTGATCACGGCGAGCGTGGCCGCGTGACCGCCGGCCGCGTGACGCCCGCGAGCGACGTTCACCAGCCGGTGTTCGATCACCTTGAACGGCTCACTGACGACCGCGGGCTCTTCGAGCACGCGCTGCACGCCGCGCCTCGGCGCGAGCACGGCTACTGCGTCGACGACGTGGCCCGCGGGCTAGTCGTGGTGTGCCATGAGCCGGAACCCGGGGCGCCCGTCCGTCGCCTGGCCCGCTGCTACCTGGCCTTCGTCCTGGACGCGCTCGACCCTACGGGGGCCTGTCACAACAGGATGGGCGCCGACGGGCAGTGGCGCGACGAGGCCGCGGTGGGTGACTGGTGGGGACGGGCGCTCTGGGGCCTGGGTGTCGCGGCCGCGAGGGCGCAGACGCCGGGCATGCGGGCCCGGGCGCTCGTCGGGTTCCGCATAGCGGCGCAGGCTCGTTCTCCGCACCTGCGGTCGATGGCGTTTGCCGCGCTGGGCGCCGCTGAGTTGCTCAGCATGCGACCGGACGAACTGACAGCGAGAGCACTGCTCACGGACACGCTGGCCGCGATCGGCAGACCGAGGATCGACGATCCCGGCTGGCCATGGCCGGAGGAACGGTTGAGCTACGCAAACGCGTCCATCGCGGGGGCCCTGATCGTCGCGGGTGACGCCCTGCCCGATGAGTCAGCCCTCAACCGTGGTCTGAGCCTTCTGGAGTTCCTGCTGCGCACGCAGACTCGCGATGGCCACCTGTCGGTGACCCCGGTAGGCGGCCGGGGCCGCGACGACGTAGGTCCCGGCTACGATCAGCAGCCCATCGAGGTGTCCGCACTCGCTGACGCCTGCGGGAGCGCGTTCCGGATCACCAGCCAGCCGATCTGGCGGGCGGGCGTCAGCCTGGCCTGGGACTGGTTCCTCGGCGACAACGACAGCGCGACGCCGATGTTCGACCCACGTACCGGCGGCGGCTATGACGGCCTGGAACCTCACGGCCGCAATCTCAACCAGGGCGCCGAGTCCACCCTGGCCATGCTCGCGACCGCGCAGCAGGCCCGGCGGATCAGGGAGCTGGAGTGATCGCGCACCGCACTCAGGCGGGACTGCTTCCCGACCCGGCCCGCGTGGTCGCGCGGCTGTTCCTGCCCGGCGAGGAGCTGAACGGGGCCCATTCGCGGGCCAGCCAGGTGGTCGGCCGCGTTATGAAACTGGCGGAAGACGAGGTCGAGCGGCTAGCCGCGGGCCTGCTGCGCGACTTCGGTGGCCGCCACCACAATTATCAGGAGCTGCTGCGACGGCATGCGTCGATTGTCTCCGCGCACCTCGAGGAGGCGCGTGAGCTGACCGCGGCGCGCACGTTGGTGCTGGGCGCGACGTTCACCGCGGAGTACGCGACGGAGGCCGCGGGCCTGTGCAACCCGAGCGCAGTGCTGGCCCCTGACCAGGGCGGCCTGCGCGCCGGCCAGGCTCGGGTAGCGCTCAGCGTACGGGGCATCGGTGAAGGGCACATCTCCTCGATCGGCTTCTGCTCGGCGGTCGTCGGCCCGGGGGCGCAGTGGTCCTTCGAGCCGCGGCTCCGGCCGGCCTGCACGGCGGACATCACGCCGGCCAGCTGGCGCCAGGCGCACCTGCGGGCCGTCCTTGCCGACCAGGGCCATCTCGATGAACTTGCCGAGGCCGTCCTGCACGCCCTGCCCGCCGAGTTCGAGGGCGTTGACCTGGAGCGGGCGCTGGCCAGCGCGCACCGTGACCTGCTGGCCCGGACGGGTTCTGCTGGCACCCTCGACCTGCTCCGCAAGGTGGTCTCGTCCGCCTACAACGCCTCCTTCGCCCGCGACACCGACCTCGGGCAGCGGATCTTGTCGCCGTCCGCTGACGAGGAGAGCAACGGCATGGAAGACGCGCGGTTCACGCGGTTCACCGGCGATGACGGGACCGCCGAGTACCGCGCCACCTACACCGCCTACGACGGGCGGCAGATCGCCCCGCGCCTGCTCATCAGCTCCGACCTGCGGAACTTCCGTGCTCATCGGCTGGCCGGGCCGGCCGCCCGGAACAAGGGCATGGCGCTGTTCCCCAGGAAGGTGCACGGACGGTACCTCGCGCTGTGCCGCTCCGACGGTGAGAATACGAGCCTGGCCAGCTCGGCGGACGGCTACGTGTGGGACCGGCCCGTCCTCTTGCGGGAACCGTCCGAGCCGTGGGAGATGCTGCAGGTCGGCAACTGCGGACCGCCGATCGAGACCGGCCAGGGGTGGCTGGTGCTCACCCATGGCGTCGGTCCGATGCGGGTCTACGTCATGGGGGCGCTCCTGCTCGATCTCGATGACCCGACGCGCGTCGTGGGCTATTCGCGGACTCCGCTGCTGGCCCCTGGCCCGGATGAGCAGGACGGCTACGTCCCCAACGTCGTGTACTCGTGCGGCGCCTTCCGGCACGACGGCCTGTTGTGGATTCCCTACGGCATCGATGACTGCCGGATCGGGGTGGCTTACGTGCCGCTCGGCGAGGTGCTGGCCGACTTGAGCAGCGCTTCGTAGGTGCGCAGGTAGTCCTCGACCATACGGTCGACGCCGAACCGCGCGGCGGCGCGGGCCCGGACGGCCGAACGGTCCAGCCGCACTGCTTGGCGCACGGCGCTGACCGCTGACTCGACGTCGTGGACCAGGTACCCGGTCACGCCCTCGTCAACGACCTCGGTCATCGAGCCGCGCCGGTAGGCGACGACCGGGGTGCCGCAGGCCATGGCCTCCACCACCGACAGGCCGAACGGCTCGTCGAAGTAGATCGGGTGCAGCAGCGCGGCCGCATCGCCGAGGACCTCCGCGCGGCGCGGCGGGCCGACCGAGCCGAGGAAGATGACCTGATCCCCATCGACGTGCGGCTCCACGGCGTCGGCGAAGTATCGCTCGTCCTGCACGATGCCGCAGATCACCAGCCGTCGTCCCGCGCGGCGGGCGATCTCGATGGCGTCGGCTGTTCCCTTGTCAGGATGGATGCGCCCGAAACTGACCAGGTAATCGCCCCGGTCGGCGCGGTACGGGAACAGGCTCAGGTCGATACCGTGATAGATCGTCGCCGCGTAGCCGAGCCCGGCGTAGCGGTCGGAATCTGAGATCGCGACGAACGCCGAGCGCGACCGCGTGTAGGCCGGGAGGATGCCCGCGCCGGAGAAGCCGTGGATGGTCGTCACCATCGGCGCCCGCGCGTGATCGCTGAATGCGAGCGGCAGCCAGTCCAGGTGGTTATGGATCAGCTCGAACTCACCCGATCGGGCCAGGGCATGCGAGACGTGCAGTGCCTCCCAGACCCGGCCGTCCAGCTGGGCGTCCGCTGCGTAGCCGTGCGGGCAGACACCGTCGAGAACGCCCGCCGTCACGGAGTCGAGCGTGGCGAACAGCGTGACCTCGACTCCTCGCGCGACCAGCCCCTCAGTGAGCAGGCTGGCGATCGACTCCCACGGCCCGTAGTGCTCGGGCGGCGTACGCCAGGCGATCGGCGCGAGCATGGCGAGCTTCATCGCTCAGCGCGACCGGATTCTCGGCGGGGCAAGGCTGGTCCTATCGCGCCGAGAAGCGTTCCCGGCGAACGGTGGTACTGCGGCCCCTGATGCTCGTCTGCCGGAGCGCCGCGATCACGTCGTCGGCGGCTGACTCGGGCACCTCGACGAGGGAGAAGCGATCGGCGATCTCAATCGCGCCGATGTCCCGGCCGGACAGGGATGACTGGCCGGTAATAGCGCCCACCAGATCTTGCGGCCGGACCCCGGCGGAACGGCCGGTGCCCACGAACAGGCGAGTCGTGGCCGCTGTCGCGCGGCGACCGCGCCGCTGGTCACGGCCGGCGGGCGGCCACGGGTCACCTGCTTTGGGCTTTCGGCTGTCGCGGCGGTCGTCCGCAGACGGCATTTCGACCGCGGGGATCTCTTCTTGCTCGCGAGGTGTTCCGCTCGCCTCATGGGCCAGCTTGACCGCGGCGAGCGCCACCTCGAACGGGTCGAACTCCGCACCGAGCGGCCCGACAACACCCCGGAAGGCATTAAGGTCGCCGTCGTCTTTGAGCAGGATCTCCCGGAGCTCGGTACGCATCAGCTCCAAGCGCATGGCCCGCAGCTTGGCGACGGTCGGCAGCTTCTCGATCGCGATCGGCCGCCTGGTGGCCCGTTCGATGGTCTTGAGCATCCGGTGCTCGCGCGGCTCGGCCAAGGTGATGGCGGTGCCTTCGCGGCCAGCCCGGCCAACGCGCCCGATGCGATGCACGTACGACTCCGGCGCGCTGGGCACGTCGTAGTTCACCACGTGCGTGAGCTGGTCGATGTCCAGGCCGCGGGCGGCCACGTCGGTGGCCACGAGCAGGTCGATGGCCTGGCTGCGCAGCCGGGCCATGACCCGGTCGCGCTGCTTCTGGTCCATGCCGCCGTGCAGCGCCTCGGCGCGATAACCACGACCGTTCAGGGACTCGGTGAGCTGGTCCACCTCGTCCCTGGTACGGCAGAAGACGATCGTGGCCGTCGGCCGCTCCAGGTCAAGCACGCGACCGAGGGCGGCGGCCTTGTGCCCGCGCGGCACGAGGTAGGCAGTTTGCCGGACCAGCAATCCGTCGGCTGACGCCGACGCCTGGCGTCCGAGTTCGACCCGGACCGGGTTGCGCAGGTGGCGGCGCACCATGCCGTCGATCCGCGGCGGCATCGTCGCCGAGAACAGCGCGGTCTGCCGCTCCCCGGAGGTGCTGGCCAGGATCGCCTCGATTTCCTCGGCGAAACCCATGTCGAGCATCTCGTCCGCTTCATCGAGGACGAGGATCTCGAGACCGCTCAGCTTCAGCGTTCCCCGGTTGATGTGATCGAGCGCACGCCCGGGCGTCGCCACCACGACGTCGACGCCACGCTTGAGCGGCCCCAGCTGACGGCCGATTGGCTCGCCGCCGTAAACCGGCAGCACACGCACACCCATGTCGTGCCCGTAGGTGCGTATCGCCGCACAGACCTGCACGGCGAGCTCACGCGTCGGGACGAGCACCAGGGCGAGCGGCTCTGCCCGCCCGCCTTCGCCGAGGATCCGCTGGAGGATGGGAAGCGCGAAGGCCGCCGTCTTCCCCGTCCCGGTCGCGGCCTGCCCGACCAGGTCACGGCCCTCGAGCAGCGGCGGGATGGCGGCAAGCTGTATCGGTGTGGGCTCCTCATAACCAAGGCCCGAGAGCACGTGACACAGTTCCGGGGCCAGCGTCAGGTCGGCGAAGCCGCTCGCACCCGCGCCGTTATCCTCGATCACGTACAACCACCTTGCTCCACAAACACCTCTGACTTCCCGCTGGTTCCTGCCCCGGCCACGTTACGACAGTGCCGACTAGCCGAACTCTCATTGAGCACGGCGCTGTCGACGCGACTTCCCCGGATCCCTGAAGACGCCCGCAATGTCATTGTCCCCGAGCGGGCAGGCGACACGAACACCCAAGACAACTGCCACCGTGGTAGAGCCGATCCGGCGCCTCGTTCATTCCCGCCCGCCGTCGTTCGGCGCGAGGTTCCTGCTTGGAATCAGGCTCAGGCATGCGTGCAGCAGCAGGCAGGGCAAGATACGTACATGGCGAACCGCTTGACCGGAGTCACTATCGACTGTGCAGACCCCCTCCGGCTGGCGTCCTTCTGGAGCGCTCTGCTGGGCATCGCGGTCACGCGCGAACACGGCGACGACGCCGGATGGGCCACCGTCGGGTCACGCCGGGATCACCAGCCGCGGCTGACCTTCCAGCAGGTGCCGGAGCCGAAAACCGCCAAGGTCCGCATCCACCTCGATATCCAGGTCGATGACATCGGCGCGGCGCGCCAGCAGGTGGAGGACCTCGGGGGTCGCTGGTCAGGTGAGCGGCACGACTACCACGATGGCGTCGTCCTGGTCATGCACGACCCAGAGGACCATGAGTTCTGCCTGGTCCATTACCACGACCCGGCACCGGCGTAAGCACACCACGTGCCTGCCGCCTCCTGTCATACGCGACGATAGAGTCCGAGGGGAGCGGCCGGTGATGGACGCGGACGTGATCATCGTGGGCGCCGGCCCGGCCGGCCTGATGCTGGCCACTGAGCTGTGCCTGGCCGGAGTGCGGCCGCTGGTACTGGAGCGGCAGCCGCGGCTGCGGGAAACCCCGAAGGCCAACGGTTTCAACGGGCAGATCGTGGAACTGCTGCGCTACCGGGGACTGCTGGAACGGGTCGAAGCGGCAGCTGGCCGTCCCGTCCGGCCGGCTCCGGAGGCCCCGTTCGGCGGAATGCATCTGGACTTCTCGCCCCTGGCGGACCCCCCGATATGGGCGGTGCCGCTCCCGCAACCGCGACTGGAGCGGCTGCTCGACGAACACGCCCGCGAACTCGGCGCCGAGCTGCGCCGCGGGCACGAGGCGGCCGGAGTTAGCCAGGACGACGCCGCGGTGGCCGCGGACGTACGCGGCCCGGACGGCGCCTGCCAGCTGACGGCCCGGTACCTGGTGGGCTGCGACGGCGCGCACAGCCGGGTCCGCGAGGGGGCCGGGATCCCGTTCCCCGGCACCACCTACCCGGAGGTCAACCGGCTCGGCCAGGTCACCGTGGCCGATTCAGTGACCAGGCTGGGCAACGGCGATCTTGACGTGCCCGGGCTGGGCCGGGTCCGGGCGGGTTTCACCCGGACCGACCGTGGTTTGTTCGGGTTCGGGTCCCTCACCTCAGGGGTTCTGCTCGTCCAGACCACCGAAGACGAACCCGCCGAGGCCGATGATGACGCGCCGATGACCCTGACCGAATTCTCCGGCAGCATCCGCCGCGTGCTCGGCGCCGATCTTCCCATCGGAGAAGTGATCCGGCTGTCCCGCTACACATTTGCGGCCCGGCAGGCCGGACGATACCGCGACGGACGGATCCTGCTGGCTGGCGATGCGGCCCATCAGTTTCCCGCCACGGGCATAGGCATCAATTTCGGCATGCTCGACGCGGTCAACCTGGCCTGGAAGCTGGCCGCCGTCATCGGCGGCTGGGCGCCGCCCGGCCTGCTGGACACCTATCACAGCGAGCGCCACTTCGCCGGCGCACGGGCCCTGCTGCAGACCCAAGCCCAGGTGGCACTGCGTCGCGGAGACGATCCAGCCGCGCAGGCGCTCCGGGAACTCTTCTCCGAGCTGCTCGCCGACGAGCAGCCACTGCGCCGCCTCGGGGCGCTTATCGCCGGCACCAGCATCCGCTACCCGATGCCCGGCCCCAGCCCGCACGCCCTGACCGGCACCTTCGCACCCGACCTCATCCTGCGCACCGGCCAGGGCACCACCAGCGTCGCAGAACTCATGCACACCGCGCGGCCCATCCTGCTCGACCTCGCCGACCGCCCGGACCTCCGCGATACCGCCCGGGACTGGCAGCACCGCATCGACATCCATACCGCCAGGACCGATCACCGGCCAGCCGACGCCCTGCTGATCCGCCCGGACGCCTGCATCGCCTGGGTCGCAGCCGCCGGCGAACCCGCCGGCACCGCCGCGCCCACCCTGCGAGCAGCGCTCGCCTACTGGTTCGGCACACCCTGAAGACGACGGTCCCGGCTGCGGGCTGGTTTACCGGCGCTGTGCGCGCAACAGCAGGATCGCAACGTCGTTGGCCAGCCGGCGCGGCGCGGGGCCGAGGGATTGACGCTCGATCTGTTCGAGGATCTCACCCGCGTTGCGACCGTCCACGCTGGTCAGCAGGGCCTGCAGCGCGACTTCGTCGCGGAGATGAGGGTTGCGCTCAGTGAGGCCGTCGGTGTGCAGCAGGAGTACGTTGCCGGGTTCGAGCTCGGTGGTGATCTGCGGGAAGTGCGGATCGGGAATGACCCCGAGAAACGGTCCGTTGGCGTCCAGCACCTCGATCTCCCCGGAGTTGCGGCGCAGGAGCGGAGCGGGGTGGCCGCCCGAGGCGAAGGTGATGGTGGCCCCGGCGGCGTGCGGGGTCAGGCGGCCGTAGACCGCGGTGCAGAAGCGGTCGTAGTCGGAGGCCAGTAGCGCGGCGTTGACAGTCGCGAGGACCTGGCCGGGTTCCGGCTCGAGCAGGGCGACCGCGCGTGTGGTGTGGCGGGTCAGGGCGGTGACGGCAGCCGCGGCGGCGCCGTGGCCGCATACGTCTCCGATCACGAAGCCCCATGCTCCGTCGCCAAGCGGGAAGACGTCGTAGAAATCGCCGCCCACCTGGAGGTCGCGGGTGGCCGGATGGAAGGCGGCCGCCACCTCCACGCCGGGTACGGGCGCCAGTGCGCGGGGCAGGAGGCTGGTCTGCAGCTCGCTGAACTGCTCGGCGCGGGCGCGCGCGTCGCGTGAGCGCTGAATGGCCACCGCCGCGGTGCGCGCGAAGAGCTCAATGAACGAGCGCTCCTCGGGACCGGGGGTGTGCGGCTCGCCGTGGTAGACGGCGAAGGTCCCGACGAGCGCGCCGTCGGCGGCCACGATCGGCGTCGACCAGCAGGCGCGCAGCCCATGCTCTCGTGCGAGGTCACGGAAGTCGGCCCACAGCGGGTCAGCCTGGATATCGGTGACGATCACCGCCTCCCCGCGGTAGGCGGCGGTGCCACAGGAACCGGCCGCCGCGGCGATCGTGATCCCGTCGATCGCGCGGTTGTAGGCATCCGGCAGGCTCGGCGCGGCGCCGTGCCGGAGGTGCCTGCCGTCGTCGCTTCGCAACAGCACGGACGCCCGGGCGTTGTGCTGGGAGAGCTCCTCGGCGATGCGGACGATCGTCGCGAGCACTTCAGGCAACGGCACTCCCTGGGCAACCAGCAGCAAGATGTCGCGCTGGGCGGCCAGCAGCCGCTCCAGGCGCAGCTGCCGGGTGACGTCTTCTATGACGACCACGCCAGCGAAGGCATGACCCTGCTCGTCGCAGATCGGCGCGGCGTTGACCTGCACGGTGATCCGCCGCCCATCGCCTCGGTCATAGAGCATGCGGTCACCGTGGACGGCCTCGCCGCCGCGGATCGCGCGGGCCAGCGGCGAGCGCTCTACGGGCAGCGGCTCGCCGTGCAGCGTGAAGCCGCGGTATGCGCCGTTTTCATCCGTGCTCACCGCTCCGCTGAGCTGGTAGCCCAGGATCTCCTCGACCTGCTCGTTGGCCATCACGACCCGCCCGGAGGGCGCCTCGGTGAGGATGACCCCGACCGGCAGCTGCTGGAGGGTCTGCTTGAGGCGGTCGTGCTCGGCACGCAGCTCAGCAGCGGCTGCACGGCGTAGCCGGGACAGCTCGAGGTTGGTGCGCACCCGGGCGATCAGGTCACGGCTGGAGAATGGCTTGGCCAGGTAGTCGTCCGCGCCGGCCGCCAGCCCTTCGATAGCCGCTTCCTCGCCGGCGCGGGCTGAGAGCACGATCACGGGCAGCTCGCGCGTGGCCGGGTCGGCGCGCAACGCGCCCAGTAGCTCAAGGCCGCCCAGCCCTGGCATCATCACGTCGGCGACCAGCAGGTCGGGTGGATGGTCGCGCACCCGCTCCAGCGCGGTGGTGCCGTTGTCCACCGTCTCTACCTGCCAGTGGGGGGACAGCAGCCGGGTGAGGTAGGTGCGCATGTCGGAGTTGTCATCGACGATCATCACGTGAGGGCCGGCGCGCCCGGCGCTCGCCGCCGGCGCTGCGATCGCCCGGTCGCTGATCTCGCCGGCCAGCGGGCCGCGCGCGGCAGAGCCGACCTCGGGCAGCCAGGCGAGCGCCTCGTCGACGAACAGCGAGCCGCTCATAACCTGCGGCGGGCCGTCGCCGTCCTGGACCTGGCCGACGGGAAGGTGCGCGCGGCCAAACGGCAACCGCACCGTGAACCGGGACCCCTGCCCGACCGTGCTCTGCGCGGACACACTCCCGCCGTGCAGTTCCGCCAGTTCGCGCACGAGCGCGAGCCCGATACCCGCGCCCTCGTGGCTGCGGGCCCGGCGGGTAGTAATGCGGTGGAAGCGCTCGAACACGCGCTCCATCTCAGGTGCGGGGATACCCGAACCGGTGTCGGAAACCGTGAGCTCGGCGTAGCCGTCTATTGCGCGCAGCTCGACGGAGATCCGTCCTTCGAGCGTGAACTTGAACGCGTTTGACACCAGGTTCAGCACGATCTGCTCCCACAGATCCGGATCGACATAGACCGGCTCGTCCAGCTGCCCGCAGGCGATGCGCAGTTCCAGGCCGGCCCGCTCGGTCGCCTCACTGAACGCGGCGGCCAGATCCCTCGTCAACGCGGACAGGTCGACTGGCCGGAAGGCGGCGCCGAGCCGCCCCGCCTCGAGGCGCGACAAGTCCAGCAGCGTATTGACCAGCTTGAGCAGCCGCCGGCCGTTACGGCGAACGAGCGTGGCCTGCTCCTGGCCAAGTCCTCCGGACGCTGACCGGGCGTCATCGAGCGGGCCGAGCATAAGCGTCAGCGGAGTGCGCAGCTCATGGCTGACGTTGGCGAAGAAGGCGCTCTTGGCCCGGTCGAGCTCGGCGAGCGCCTGGGCGCGGCGGCGCTCGGCCGCGAAGGCGGTCGCATCGGCGATTGCCGCAGCGATATGGCCAGCGGCCAGGCTAGCGAACGCCCGGTAATCCTCATCTAGCGGCCGCCCGCTGTTGAGCCCGGCCACCAGGAACCCGCCAGCCCGCGCTGCGGCAGACTGCCTGAACGGCATGACCAGTGCCCGCGACGGCGGATCGAAGCCTTCTCGGGCCAGGTAAGGCACCTCACGCTCGACATCGACCATCTGCTCTGCGGCCTTGGCGAACGGCCAGGGACCATCACCGGTCAGCTGAATCACCGGCGGACGCAGCGGATCGCCTGCCGGAAGGCCAGTGACCGCCGCTAGCCGGGCCGTCGCGCCATCGGCGTCCAGCAGGTAGAGCAGCGCATACGGGACGTCGACCGGGTACCTGGCGAAAACCTCGGCCGCACGGACGCAGACTTCGGCCGCCGAGTCAACCGCCCGGGCCATGTCGCTGAGTTCGCGCAGTATCTGCAGCCGGCGCTCGCCGACCACCCGGCTGGTGGTCTCGCTGACCGTGCCGAAGATACCCCCGACCTGCCCGGCCTCGTCGTGGACCGGCGCGTAGCAGAAGGTGAAGTAGCACTCCTCCGTATAG
This sequence comes from uncultured Actinomycetes bacterium, assembly GCA_963787645.1. Classification (GTDB taxonomy): domain Bacteria; phylum Actinomycetota; class Actinomycetes; order Streptosporangiales; family Streptosporangiaceae; genus Palsa-504. Next base: position 609,793 of record CAWBDS010000003.1, read on the forward strand.
CCCGACCGTTCCAGCGTCACCGGCAGGTCGTCAAAGTAGCTGGCCTCGCCGCCGGCCATGACGCCAGCAAGCATCGGCCCCACAAGGTCCCACGTTTCCCGCCAGCAGTCCCGGGCAGGCTGCCCCAGCCCGGCGGGGTGCTTGCTGCCCATCACAGGAACGAACATGTCGTTGTAGAACTGCACCATGTCCGGTCCCCAGAACACGAACATGGGGAACTTCGACAGCAAGCACACGCTCAACGCGGTACGCAGGCTCTGTGGCCACGCCTCCATCACGCCAACCGCGGTGGCCGCCCAGTCACGCTCGCCGATCAAAGCCCCCGCAACGCCGCCCCGGGCCAGCATCGGCTCCATCTCCCGAGGCCGACCGCTAATCATGGGAGATCCTGGCCACTTCCGCCGTTCCGAACCCCAGGACGGCACATCGCAGACTTCGTGGTACCCGCTCTGAGTAGCGCGGCTGCTCCAAGGGCGCTATGGCGAGCCTACCGGGCAGAACCCGGGCTGTCTTCTAGGCAGCTTGCCCTGTTCGAGGAGGCAGGCCAGATCGGGGCTAACGACGGGTGAACGTGACGTGGGTGACGCCGCTGGGGGAGCTCACCGACTCGACGGCGAAGCGCTCCTCCAAGCCCTCCAGGCCGTCCCAGAGGGACTCGCCGCGGCCCAGGAGGATCGGCACCAGCGCGATGTGCATGTGGTCGACCAGGTCGGCGGCGAGGAACTGGCGGACGGCGGCCGGGCCGCCGCCGATGCGGACGTCGAGGCCGCCCGCCGCCTCCCGGGCCGCCGCAAGCGCCTGCGCCGGGCTGGCGTCGATGAAGTGGAAGGTGGTGCCGCCCTTCATCTCGATCGAGGGCCTGACGTGATGGGTGAGCACGAAGACGGGGGTACGGAACGGCGGTTCCTCGCCCCACCAGCCCTGCCACTGCTCGTCAGTCCACGGCCCGCGCTGCGGGCCGAACTTGTTGCGCCCCATGATCTCCGCGCCGATGCCCGGCCCCCAGTTGCTCGCGAAGGCATCGTCGATGCCGGTGCTCCCGCCGGGCTGGCCCTTGCATGGCGTGGAATGAACGGGTGCCCGTGAACCACCGCACCAGCCGGTCGCCGGCATGCCCGAAGGGCGCCTCCAGGCTCTGGTCAGCACCGGTGCCGAAGCCATCGAGCGAGACGGAAAAGTTGTGCACGCGAACAAGTGACATGACGGATATACCTCCCTGGTCGAAGCTGAGTTCATCAGCGCTCAGGGTGTGGTCGGAGCCAGGATCGCTTTCTCGACACCTGAGCACCCTTGACACCTGAGTACCTGCGAACGGAGATCCGCGCCGGCGGCTACCCGGTCAGAGCTTGCTCAGCTTGGCGAAGGGCGAAACGATCCGTACCTTGCGGGAATCGAAGTCGACGATCACCGCATCCTCATCCTCGACGGCCACGACCCAGCCGAGGCCGTACTTATCGTGGGTCACGCGATCGCGAACGGCGAACTGCTCCACGGGCGGGTCCGCGGGCCGGTTATTCCAGGGACTTCCGGGCAGGGAACGCCGGGGCGCGGCGTGGCTAGGCTTCATCAATGCCAGTATGCGCCTCTCCGGGCCCCTAGGCGCGGCAACCAGCAGCGGCGGCGGCGATCAATGCGCAGGCTTTCGCCTCCGGCTCGTTCGGCCAGAATGGAACGGCGGGACGGCGGAGGGGACGGCGGGACGGCGGGACGGCGGGACGGCGGGCGTACGGCGAGCGGCCCGTCCCGCGCCCGTCCGGGTTCTGGGCTAGGGTGGTGGTGCGTTGCCGCGTGAGGCCGTGGCGGACGCTCAGCCGTTGCCCGGGACGTCGGCGGGCATGCCAGGCCGCTCCAGCCAGCCTCCGGATCCTCATGAAGGCTTCACCGGTCCCGGTACCGCCGTTCCGGCACCTTCAGCGACTGACCGATACCGTCGCGGTGATCGAGCGCGCCACCGGGACCATCCCCCGGCACGGGCAGGGCTACCGTGTCCAGGACGCTGCCCGCGCCCTGGTCGTGGTCTGCCGCGAGCCGTCGCCCTCCGCGGAGCTGATCACCTTGGGCCGCCGCTACCTGTACTTCCTCACCCAGGCTCAGGCCAAAGACGGGAAGTTCCGCGCCCGCCTGGGGGGCGACCGCCGGTGGCGCGGCCCGGCCGAAGCGCAGGAGGCCTGGGGCCAGTCGCTGTGGGCCCTGGGCACCGCCGCGGCCCGCGGCCCCACCGCGGGGATCCGCCAGGAGGCCCGGGCCCTGTTCGACGCGAGCGCGGCGGTGGGTTCTCCCTACCCTCATGCCATGGCGTTCGCCGCGCTCGGCGCCGCCGAGATCCTCGGGCGGTGGCGCGGACATCCCGGTGCGCAGGCGCTGCTCGCCGTCGCCGGCACCGTCATCGGCGACCCGGCCGCCGATGCGGCGTGGCCGTGGCCGGGCTCCCCGGCTCAGCTACGCGAACGCGGCCATCGCCGAGGCCGTCATCGCGGCCGGCGAGAAACTCGGCCGCCCTCATCTCCTGCGCAACGGCCTGCGCATGCTCACCTGGCTGCTGGCCGGCGAGACCCGTGGCGGCCACCTGTCCGTGGTACCGGCCGCGGGCTGGGGCCGCGGCGAGGTCCGCCCCTCTTTCGATCAGTATCCCAGCCAGGTGGCAGCGCTCGCGGACGCCTGTGCGCGGGCGGCGGCGGCCACCGGCGACACCACCTGGCTGACCGGCGTCCAGATGAGCGTCACCTGGCTGCTCGGTGACAACGACGCCCGGATCCCCATGCTCGATGAGCGCACCGGCGGATGCAGCGACTCCCTCAGCCGCACCAGCCGCAGCCGCAACCAGGGCGCAGAATCGACGCTGGCGATGATCTCCGTGCTCCAACAGGGCCGGCGCCTGACTACGGCCGCCAGCCGGTGACCTAGCTGCCGCGATCAGGACGTGCTGTATCGTCAAAGATACAAACAGCAAGGCGTTGCCGTCTCGGCACGCCGGTCGTGTCTCGCTCAGCGAAGCGGACTGGTTCCCACGGGATGTGGCGGCCTCGTCAATGCGGCCGCCTGATCCGGAAGGGATCCTTTGACCACCCTGCCCCACGAGAGTCCGGGCACGGGCCCGGCGCGGCACGACGCCCGCGGGCTGCCCGCCACCTTCGGCTCACTTGGCGTCCCGGGACCGCTCGTCGCGACGCTCGCCGCGGCCGGCATCACCGCGCCATTCCCGATCCAGGCGGCCGCGCTGCCCGACGCCCTCGCCGGGCACGACATTCTCGGCCAGGGCCGCACCGGCTCCGGTAAGACGCTCGGCTACTCGCTTCCGCTCGTCGCGCGACTCGCCGACGGCTACACCATGGCCTGCCGTCCGCGCGGCCTGGTGCTGCTGCCGACCCGCGAACTCGCCAGCCAGGTCGAGGAGGTTCTGCAGCCGCTGGCCCGGGCCATGGGCCTCAGCGTCACGACGGTGTTCGGCGGCACCGCACAACGATCACAGGTGGCCGCCCTGCGGGACCGCGCCGATATTGTCGTGGCCTGTCCGGGGCGGCTTGCCGACCTGATCGAGCAGGGCCACTGCCACCTGGGTGACGTCGAGGTCACCGTGCTGGACGAGGCTGACCACATGGCCGACCTGGGATTCCTGCCGGTGGTACGGCGCCTCCTCGAGGCCACGCCGCCCGAGGGCCAGCGGATGCTGTTCTCGGCGACACTCGACAACGCGGTCAATGTCCTGGTCCGACGATTCCTTAACGAGCCCGCGCGGCATGCCGTGGACCCGGCCGCGTCGCCCGCCCAGATCAGCCATCACCTGCTCACCGTCAGCCCTGCGGATCGGATAGCCGTGGTGTGCGCGCTGGCGGGGGGTCACAACCGGGCGCTGGTCTTCACCCGGACCAAGCACGGGGCGCACAAGCTCGCCCGCCAGCTAGCCGAGGCCGGAGTGCCGGCCACCGAACTGCACAGCGACCTGATGCAAAGCACCCGCACCCGGAACCTGGCCTCGTTCTCCTCCGGCGCGGTCCGCGTCATGGTCGCGACCGACATCGCCGCGCGCGGCATCCACGTCGACGGCATCGACCTGATCATCCACGCGGATCCGCCCGGCGAGCACAAGGCCTACCTGCACCGGGCCGGACGCACCGCCCGCGCGGGCGCCGACGGCGTGGTGATCACCTTGCAGACCCCGGCCCAAGGCAGCGAGGTCCGCAAGCTCATGCACCGGGCGGGCGTGGTCCCCCGCGCCGTGACGGCCGACCCGCACTCACCCGTACTGCGGTCGATTGCCGGGCCGCCCGCCGAGCGGGTCGCGCCGCGGCCGCGGCGCCACGGCGAAGGCCAGGCGCTGGCGGCGGCCAGCGCCACCGGAGCGGGCGCGGCCGCGGTGTCCCGCATGTCCGGCGGCCACCGCGGGCGCCGCAGGCACTGACCATGACAGAGATCGTGCTGCGGGTCCGCCTCATCGGCGGCGACATCCTGGACGTCGTTTACGAGGCGAGCCCCGGACGAGACGACATCGTGGCAGGCATAATCTCGACCCTGGCCCAGGACGGCGGGGCACTGCGTTGCAAGCACGGCGACCGGCTCATCGTCCTGTATGGCCGGGGTGTCGCCACGGTCGAGGTGGCCCCGCGCGGCGCGGTCCTGTAAAGCCATCCCGTTTCAGCCCGGCCGACGGGGGCAAGGGCAGGGGGACAAGATCTGTGGCAGTGGAGCGGCTGCGCGTCCGGGCCGGTTAGGCCAAGTCGAGGTGGATGGGGCCGGGTTCCGCTTGTCTTCGCAGGTACAAGCGATCGATCCCAGGAGGTACCGCCATGACTGATGCTGATAGGTCCCGGCACGTCGAAGTGGGCGACGACGGCCAGCCGACCGCGGCCGCTGAGGTGACCACTAGCGATGGGGCCGAGGGAGTGGTGCGGGCCTCGCTGCATGCGTCGTCCGGCCATGTCGCTCCGGGCCGCCGGGCGAGCCTGGTCGATGCGGTCATGGACCTGCCCGAGGTGCAGGCCAGCGCACGCCTGGAGGCCACTGTCCCGCGCGGCGACGGTGAGTCGCTCGAGCGCCTGCGGGAGCGGACCGAGGCTGCGGTCACCCGTCCGGCTGGCTCCACCGTGCTGCTGGACGCGGATATACCGGCGGCGAGCCAGCCGGTACCCGGTCAGGCCCCTGACGGCGGACCTGCCGCGTGACCATCACTGCCCGCGGGCGGTGAGATGCGCGTCCTGCTGCTCCTGGTGCGTCGTGCCGCCCTGGTCCCGGCGCTTGCGGCCGCGAGCGTGATCGGTGTCGCGCTGTTTGTCCTGGCCGTGATCGTCACCGGGCCGGTGTCGCTGTGCCTGCGGGAGCGGGGGCGGTGGCGGGCCGTGCGGCTGACCGGCTTTCTGGTCACCTACCTCGCGCTCGAGGTCGTCGCCCTGGCTGGCGCGTTCGCGATCTGGGTCCGGTGCGGCCCGGCGCGGCAGCGTGATGCCACCCGCTATCAGGAGCTGAGTTTCCGGCTTATCGAAAGGCTGCTCGGCCGGCTGTACCGTGCCGCCCGCTGGCAGTTCGGGCTTCGCGTGGAGATCCGCGCGGGCCAGCAAGAGCGGCAGGAGATCCGTCCGGACGCCGTGCCCGGGCCCGTCATCGTCCTGGCCCGGCACGCCGGCCCGGGAGATACCTTCCTGCTCGTTTACGGCTTGCTGGCGTATGCGGGCCGGCGGCCGCTGCTGGTGCTTAAGCACATGCTCGCCCTGGATCCATGGATAGACGTGCTGCTGGGCAGGGTGCCGCACAGCTACATCGACGCGGGCGGGCACGACCAGGCGGTCGCCCTGATCAGCGACCTCGCCGCGGGCCTGAAGGACCGGGACGCGCTGGTCATCTTCCCGGAAGGCGGTAACTTCACCTCTGGCCGCCGCCGGCGCGCCATCGAAGGCCTGCGCCGCCATGGCCAGCGCCGCGCCGCCAGGCAGGCGGCCCGGCTCAGCTATGTGCTGCCGCCGCGCCCGTCCGGCACGTTGAGCGCGATCGATGCCGCGCCGCAAGCCGATCTGGTCATCGTGGCTCACACCGGGCTGGACCATCTCGACTCGGCCGCCGCGGTCTGGCAAGGCATCCCGCTGCGGGCCCCGCTGCAGGTCACCTGGCGGCGGATCCCGGCCGCAGACGTGCCCGCCGGCCGGGACGCCAGGACGGAATGGCTCAATGCGCAGTGGGCGACGGTAGATGACTGGATTGCGGACCATGCGCCGAGCAGCAGCCCGGCGCACGAGCAGCAGCGGCGCCGCCCGGCCTGAGGTCCTCGGCAGACCTGGTGGCCGCGCCCGGACCCGGCGGTCGCCCGTGCCTGGGGTTGAGCCCGGCCTTGTTGCCCTAGACGTCGAGGCAGGCAGGCCGGAGCCTGCCTGCCGTTCATCCCGCCTCGGCCCTTTATTTACTTATGCGGCGCATTAAAATCATGGGCGCTTCGAGGCATTACCGCCGGCGCAGCATAAGAATGACGAGCACGATAATTATAATGAGGACGACGGTCCCGATACCGATATACATCGACTTTCCTTTCCTGGCAGCGCCCGGAGTCGATTATCGATGAGGGTCCCGGCGCCATCTACGAGAGTGGCTTTCGATCCAGCTACCCTCACCTGGACGCCTAAACCGCTGGCGCGGCGCGGGGTTTTCCGGCGCAGGCCGGGACAACAGGTCTTGGCCGGTTGTTACCTGCGGCGTAGGGTGAGGGGAGCGAGCTGAGAAGGAGCCGTCGGGTCCAGACCCTGCCCTCGGCTGTTGGGGCAGAGGACGGCGCTGATGTCTGGCTTGGAACTGCTGACCGGCGTATGCGACGGCACGGTGGTCCTGACCCTGCGCGGGGAACTGGACATCACCGGTACGGCGGAAGCCGAGGCGGCGACCACGCCCCTGCTGGCGCCGGGCGAGTTCCTGATCCTCGACATGTCGGTGCTCGATTTCCTCGACTGCGGTGCGGTTGGCGCCTTGCGAAGGGCGCAAGCGCTGGCCCTGACCGGCGACGATGAGGTGTTCTGGATCCAGGTCAGCGTGGAGGCCGCCGGTGCGGGTATCGCCAGCCGCCGCAGGCGGTACTCTTGGCGGCGGCTGGCGGTGCGCACTGCACGCCCCGGGAGGGCAGCGTCATCGCGTACTGGTGCCGGGTTATCGCGGTCTGGCCGGCAGCCGCCCGGCAGGCTTCCTCCCGCGGCGGGCTGCGCGGATGACAGAGACCCGAGCCCTAGCCCTATGGGGGCAAGTGGCCGCGCATGCCGCGGCGCACGGCCGCCAGGTATCGGTCGCCGACGTGTGCGCGGTCGCGGTCAGTTCGGCTGAGCTGGGCGGGGCGTGGCTGGCAGCCGCCCGCGGCGGTGACCCGGACTTCGTGATGTGCGTGACGGACCTGGTCAGCGAGCAGCTAGCCGAACTTCAGCTGACCCTGGGCGAGGGGCCGTGCCGCGACGTGCTGGTCTCGGACGCGCCAGTCCTGGCCGCCGACCTGGGCGATGCGGAGTCCGTCCGCCGGTGGCCCGGGTTCGTCCCGCCGGCCCGCCAGCTCGGCGCCGGGGCGGTCTTCGCGTTCCCGCTGACCGTCGGGGCGATCCGGGCCGGGGTGCTGGGCCTGTACCGCGGCTCGCCCGGTCCGCTGCCGGACAGGCAGCTCGGTGACCTGCTCGTCCTGGCCGACGCGGCGACGGTGATGCTGCTGGGCAGCGCGGACGGCGGCACCGAGAGCGAAGACGGGCCCTGGCCGGACGGACAGGCCCCGGACCTGGCGCTGCACCGCGCGGAGATCGACCAGGCCACCGGCATGCTGACGGTCCAGCTCGGGGTCCCGGCGGCGGCGGCGTTCGCCCGGCTCCGGGCCTACGCTTACGCTCAGGACCGGCGGCTGGCCGACGTGGCCGGCGACATCGTCGCCCGGCGTCTGCGGCTGCCCCGCGACCAGCATCCGGGCGGCGGCCCGTGACCGCCCGGGCGCGCCAGCCGCGCACCCCGCGGCTTCAAGTCCCTGCAAGTAGTGAAAGGTGACCCAGATGGACACCGACCTGCTCTCCGACACCTTCGTCGAGCTGGCCGACACGATGGTCGCCGACTTCGACGTCATTGACTTCCTGCACTTGCTCACCGACCGGACCGTCGCCCTGCTGGGCGCGTCCGCGGCCGGGGTCGTACTGGCCGACCCGCGCGGCGAGCTGCGGGTCGCGGCGGCCTCCAGCGAACAAGCCCAGCTCCTGGAGCTGCTCCAGCTGCAGAACGACCAGGGACCGTGCCTGGAGTGCTTCCGCACCGGCCGGCCCGTTACCGCGACCGATCTGGCCGGGCAGGCCCAGCGGTGGCCCCGGTTCGCGCACGCCACCCTGGCGGCCGGGTTCGCGACCGTGGAGGCGCTGCCGATGCGGCTGCGGGATCAGGTCGTCGGCGCGCTGAACCTGTTCCGCGCCGCGCCCGGCCCGTTCGACCTGGCGGACCTGCGTATCGCCCAGGCACTGGCCGACGTGGCCACCATCGGGCTGCTGCACGAACGCAACCTGCGCCGCCGCGAAACCGTCGCCGAGCAGCTCCAGGCCGCGCTGAACAGCCGGGTGGTGATCGAGCAGGCCAAGGGCAAGCTCGCCGAGCGGCTCGGCATCGATATGGACCGCGCCTTCACGATGCTGCGCGAATACGCCAGGAATACCAACCAGCACATGACCGATGTCGCCCGCGACTTCGTCACCGCTGGCACCGCGGAATTCCCGCCGCCGACCCGGTGCCAGCCGGGCCGCTAGCCGCGGCCACTCTCAGGGACCGTTTCTGGTCTCCGTCACCGACGGGTACTCAGGGGGACGCGCAGAGCGAGCAGCGCGGTGTCGTCGCTGGCCCAGTCGCCGCTGTGCCGGGCGAGGATGGCGCTGAGGCGGGCGATGAGGCCGGCCGCACCCGGCCGTCCGCACGGCGGATCAGGGCCGGCGGGTGGCCCGCGGTACACAGCCGGCCCGCGACGCCGCCGGGCGTGGTGCGGAAGGTGGCGTACACGGCGGTGAGGAACCGCTCCCCGCCGCGCTGGTCGAGCATCGCCCGGTTCAGGTGCTCCAGCACCACGGCGGGCGAGAGATGCTGGGTGGCCTCGGCACGCAGGGTGTAGCGGGCCAGGGCGGTGACCTTGGCGGCTTCAGTGCCTTTGCCGCACACGTCGCCCATCACCGTGCACCACCATGGGCCCCTGGCCTGGAACAGGTCGTAGAAGTCGCCGACCACGGTGGTGCCGCCCGCGGCGGGCAGGTACGACGCGGCGGCCTCCAGGCCGGGCACCGCCGGCAGGACCGGGGGCAGCAGGCTGTCCTGCAGGCTGCGGGCCAGTGCGGTGGAGGTCGCCAGAGCCGCCTCGGCGACAGCGAGCGCGTCCCGCGCAGCGGTCAGCGAGGTGCGCAGGTTGATCTCGTTGCTCACCGCGCGGGCCATCGTGGCCAGCGTGGCCAGCTCCTCCGGCGGCCACGGGTGCGGATTCTCGTCGATCACGCACATGCTGCCGAGCACCTGTCCGTCCGAGGACAGCAGCGGGTAACCCGCCCACGCGCCGATCTTCATCGGCCGTACTGACGGGTGGCTGCTGGTGCGCGGACCGGCGGCGGCGTCTTCGATCACGAACGGCGCCCCGCCCAGGCCGACCAGGAAGTAGCACAAGCTCTCCCGCACCGGGTTCTGCCGATCGGCGATCTCCGGGGCAGTTACCCGATGCACGACTTCCAGAACGAGCGGCGCTCATCCACCAGCGTGATGAAGGCGCGCCCGCAGCCGTTACCGCCGCCGCTAGCCGGGCAAGATCGTCGAAGCGACCTTCCGGGCCGGTGTCCAGCAGCCCGGTCGCCCGCACCGCCGCCAGCCGGTCCGGGGCCGACAACGCGGCCGGCAGCCCGTCGGCCCGCACCTAGAACGTCAAGATATTCGGCACACGGCCACAGTAGCGCGGCCACCGCCGCTCACCGGCCGGTCGCCCGCCCGGAGCCGGGAGATGAACCGGCCGCGGTGATCGCGGGCCAACCTGCACGCGCCAGATGGGTTGCCCTGGCTGGTCCTGGGTAGCGTAAACCCGGGTACAGGCCGGACAGCCGGCAGGCGCAGCCGAGGAGGCGACCGGCCATCGGCAGCAGATCACGACCCCCGCCGATGCGTCCATCCGGGCCCGGCAACGACGCGGAGGCGGGGCCGCTGGCCCGGGAGTTCGATGCCGATGCGCTGGCCGGTTTGCGCCAGGCGGTGCTGGGCTACGCGACCGCCTGCGGCATGCCTGGGGACCGGGCCATCGATGTGATGCTGGCCGTCCACGAACTGGCCGCCAATGCCGTCCGTCACGGCCCGGGATACGGGCTACTCCGGCTGCACGTGACCGCCGGCACCCTGCACTGCGAGGTCAGCGACCCCGGTCTGTCCGGCCGCGATGGCATCGCGCCGTGGCCGGTCGAGAAAGGCCACGGCCTGTGGCTCGTACAGGTAACCGCGCAGCACGTCCGCGTGTGCTCGGGGCCGCGCGGGTCGCTCATAACGGCGGCGTTCGTCTTGCCCGCCGCGGCGCCCATTTAGCCGCGGGGCAGCGGAAGACCGGTCCGAGCATCCTGGCCGCGGCATAGTGTTAAATGGAACTGGTTGCAGTTTCGTGTCCGTGTCATAGCGCCTGCGGAATTCTGACCGCGGGCACCGTCGATTCCCGGGCCAGGCTCGGAAGGGCAGGCGGTCGCCTCAGCCCAGGATGCACCCCGTGGATCCTGATGATCCTTCGGCAGGAGCGCAACAGTGGCCCAGGGAACAGTGAAGTGGTTCAACGCGGACAAAGGCCACAGGACACCCAACGGGTCGAGCGAGCATGGGTGATTTTTACGGGATCAGGCCCGGCACGATCCCCGGCTTCGCCGTGGCCGGCGTCGGCAGTTTCGTGAGCGTGGCGGACCTGCCGGGCCACACGGTCCGGAACATGGCTATGTTCATGGAGAAGCTGCGCGGGATGCATGCGAATGACGCGCTGGCGTTTGAGGTGTGTGTCCAGCACGTCGCGTCCATGATCGAGGATCGGCGCCGGGAAGAATGCAGAACCGACCCGCGGGAAAATCCTGCCCTATGAGACCCCGGTCAGCAGGATGGCGTGGGGGCGGACAGCGCAGCCTGGCCGCCGCTATCAGCGCTGTATCGGCGCTGCTGTGGGCCTGACTGATGATGAGGAGGATCTTCCCGCCCTCCGGACGGCGGCCGCTGGCGCTACTGCCGACCCGGTTAAGGATTACCTCAAGCAGATCGGCAGGGTCCCGCTGCTCAACGCCGAGCAAGAGGTCGAGCTGGCCAAGCGGATCGAGGCCGGCCTGTTCGCCGAGGAGAAGCTGGCCGAAGGCAGCGGGGTGCTGCGCGCGGGCCAGAGCATCGACCTCCAGCGGATCGCCGACGACGGCAGGAAGGCCAAGGACCACCTGGTGGAGGCCAACCTCCGCCTGGTCGTGTCTTTGGCCAAGCGGTATGCCGGCCGGGGGGTGCTGTTCCTGGACCTGATCCAGGAGGGCAACCTGGGCCTGATCCGGGGCGTGGAGAAGTTCGACTACACCAGGGGATACAAGTTCTCCACGTACGCCACCTGGTGGATCCGGCAGGCGATCAGCCGCGCCATGGCCGACCAGGCGCGCACCATACGTCTGCCGGCGCACATGGTCGAAGTGATCAGCAAGCTGGCCCGCGTGCAGCGTCAGATGCTCCAGGATCTCGGCCGCGAGCCGACCCCGGAGGAGCTGGCCGTCGAGCTGGAGATGACCCCGGAGAGGGTCATCGAGGTGCAGAAGTACGGCCGCGAGCCGATCTCGCTGCACACCCCGCTCGGTGAGGATGGCGACAGCGAGTTCGGTGACCTGATCGAGGACTCCGAGGCGATCCAGCCCGGTGAGGCGGTCAGCTTCACGCTGCTGCAGGAGCAGCTGCACTCGGTGCTGGACACGCTGTCCGAGCGTGAGGCGGGCGTGGTCTCGATGCGGTTCGGCCTGACCGACGGCCAGCCCAAGACGCTGGACGAGATCGGCAAGGTCTACGGGGTGACCCGGGAACGCATCCGCCAGATCGAGTCCAAGACCTTGTCGAAGCTGCGTCACCCGTCCCGATCCAACCTTCTCCGGGACTACCTCGACTGACCTGACCGACGGCCACCGCGGCCCGCGGGGTTCGGTTGCGCCGGACATAACGGCGGTCAGCTCCGGGTTGCACCTACCGGGGGTCATCCCGCAGCCAGCGGGACCATGAAGCAGGGAGCTGACATGACCGACAATTACCGCAAGGACCCCGAGGCCGTCTCCCGGCTAACCCCGGAGCAGTACGGGGTCACCCAGAAGAACGGCACCGAGCCGCCGTTCCGGAACGAGTACTGGGACAACAAGGAGCCCGGCATCTACGTCGACGTCGTGTCCGGCGAACCGCTGTTCGCCTCGGTGAGCAAATTCGACAGCGGCACCGGGTGGCCAAGCTTCACCGTCCCGATCGAGCCCGGCAACGTGGTCAAGCACCGCGACTTCCGCATGCTGATCCCCAGGACCGAGGTCCGCTCCGCCCACGGCGGCAGCCACCTGGGCCACCTGTTCCACGACGGCCCCCGGGAAGCCGGAGGCCTGCGCTACTGCATCAACTCCGCTGCCCTCCGCTTCGTACCCGTCGGCGACCTGGAACGCGAAGGCTACGGCGCCTACCGTAGGCTCTTCGAGCCGGCCGATGACACCGGCGCTGCGTCATGACGACCGGGAAGGCAATCCTCGGGGCTAGAGGGAACGTTCATGAAACTGCTTCTCACTTCCGCAGGAATCAGTAACCCCAGCATCTACGACGTGCTGGCCGACATGCTGGGCCAGCCGGTCGCCGAGTCCAGCGCCCTGTTCGTGCCCACTGCGATCTACCCCTTACCCCGGACGGAGCTAGCAAGGCATTCCAGGCGATCACCGGGAACGTCAGGAGCCCGTTGTGTGATCTGGGCTGGAAGTCGATGGGAGTGCTGGAGCTCACCGCGCTGCCCAGCATCGGTAAAGACGTCTGGACCGCAGCGGTCCAGGAGACAGACGCCCTGCTGGTCTGGGGCGGCGATCCGGTGTACCTGTCCTATTGGATGAAGCATTCGGGGCTCGCGGGGAACCGGCACAATGTCACTTGCGGCCACTTCGCTCTCCTTCGTCTCGACTAGCCATTTCGAAGGATCGCGAGGTGGCCGCCTCGCGAACACGGCGACACGCCGTACTCCGGCAACTCGCTCACATCAGTACCGGTTACCCCATACACCACTTCCGTGGAGGTGAACCAGCTTGCTGCGTCTTCCGGGAATGCCAGGTACATGTCAAAGGTCATCTGCGGCGCGTACGCCGCCGCCTTGTGATCGCTGAAGTCGAACGCCACGAACACAAAGCTACGCGTCGGCGTGGCCCGATCGGAGCCGCCGCGCCCCGCCTTTACGCTCGCGCCGGCCCGGGCGGGAATCCGGGCACGACAAGCGTTGCCCGATGGCTAGGCCAGTGCGGCGATGGCCTTGTGGACCGAGGCGATGGCGCTGGCGCCTTCGCCGGTGGCTGCGGCGACCCGCTTCATCGAGCCGGAGTGGACGTCGCCGACCGCGAACACGCCGGGAATGCTGGTCTCGAACGGAAGCGGCCGCCGTCCCAGCGCGGCCCAGGCCGGCCCGAGGTCCTCGTCGGTCAGCTGGACGTCGGTCCGGATGAACCCGTCGTCCCCGGTAGCGATCCCGGTCAGCCAGTCCGTGGCGGGTTCGGCGCCGATGAAGCAGAACAAGCCGGCACAGCGCTGGGCTTGCGCGGTGTCCGCCATCCGGTCGGTGATGCTGACTTCCTCGAGGAAGTCGCCGCCATCCAGCCGGGTGACCTCGCTGCGGCACCGCACCGTCACCCGCGGGTGGGCCAGCAGCCGGTCGACCAAGTAGGCCGACATCTCGGTCGCGATGTCCGGGCCGCGGACCACCAGCGAGACGTCACTGCCTCGCCCGGCCAGGTACAGCGCCGCCTGGCCCGCGGAGTTCGCGCCGCCGATCACCGTGACCGGGCTGCCCGTGCATCCCCGGGCTTCGAGTTCAGTGGCCGCGTAGTAGATGCCGGCGCCCTCGAAGTCAGGCCAGCGCTCCAGCGGCAGGGCCCGGTAGCGGGCGCCGGTCGCGATGACGACGGCTTTGCTGTCGATGACCTCCCCGCCCTGCAGGTGCAGGCGGAGCAGGTCGCCGGTCCGGTCGGTGTCGAGCTTGACCGCCTGGCACGGGCTGGCCAGCTGGGCGCCGAACTTCAGCGCCTGGAGCACGGCCAGACCGGTCAGGTCGACACCGGAGAGGCCGAACGGGAAACCGAAGTAGTTCTCGATCCGGGAGCTTGCCGCGGCCTGCACGCCGGTGCCGACCGCGTCCAGCAGCACCGTCTCCAGTCCCTCGGACGCCCCGTAGACCGCGGCCGCCAGGCCGGCCGGGCCCGCGCCGACGATCGTGACGTCCACCGGCTTGGCGGACGAACGACGGTAGGACAGGCCGAGCTTCTCGGCCAGGCCGCCCGGCGTAGCCTGTTTCAGCGTGGCGCCGGGCAGGACGACGGCGGGCAGGTCGTGCTCGGTCAGGCCGGAGGACTCCATCATCGCCCGGCCCGCGGGGGTGTCGGCTTCGAACCACAGGTGGATCAGGCGCTGGCGGGCGGCGTAGGTCCGCAGCGCCAGCGCCGTCGCCGACCGGTCGGTGCCGACGATCTCCACCGACAGCGCGGCGGTGCTGCGCTGCAGCAGCTCCCGGCGGGCAATCAGCGCCTTGAAGACAATGTCGGACAGTTCAACGTCGTTGGCCATGAGCTGCCGTAGCCGCTCCGGCGGCACCCGGTAGACCGTGCCGCCCTGCCGCACCCGGCCCAGCAGGTAGACATTCTGCCCGGACAGCAGGTTCAGCTCGCCGACAAAGCCGCCCGCATCCACCGTCGCGACGGTGGCGGCGGGCACGTCGGCCGTTTCCGTCCGGACCACCTCCACCGATCCCCGGTCGACGACGATCAAATCGACGTCCGCCTCACCCGGCCGGAACAGTACATCGCCCCGGCGAGTCTGGTGCGGCGTGCCGTAGGCCAGGAGCCGCGCGAACAGCTCTTTGCCCAGCCGCGGCGAGGCCACACTGACCGGCACCAGCGGCTTCCTGCGCGGCCCGCGTTCGCGGCCGGCGCGCAGCCGATCCGGATCACGCGGTGTCGCCCAGTCCACCGGCCTGGCCAGGCCGGCCTGACTGAACGCGGGGCCACGCGCAGCCCGCGGGGTGGCGGCGGTACGCGACAGTTCATTCATCGCTGCCACGCTTTCAGTTCTCCGGCCATCTGGTCAAACGCTGGCCAGGGCCGTTCGGGGAGGCGTCGGCGCCCCGGCTTATTCGCGGCGTTGCTCGCGGACCTACTCGCGATTTTCGCGCCGCGAGCCGGGGCCGGGGAGCAGCCGCCAGTCCCGGTCGGGCTCGCGAATGGCGCCGGCCAGGATTTGCCGCAGGTCGACCGCCCAGCCCGCCACGGTGCTCTCGTCGATGGTCGCGGCGCGATTGGAAGAATTGCCCGGTTCCGCGTGGCGCAGGATAGGCACCCGCGATGACGGCGCCCGTTTCACGGTCGAGTCTTCGCCCGTGACAACATCCACGATGAGGTCCATCACCTCTACGACGTCATCGGGATCCGGCGTTCCTGACCCGATCGTATGCCCGCGGCCGGGCACAGGGTATGCTCGCGGTCGGCGCGGCGCGGCCGCGCTCTCGCATGACGGAAAAGGACTTTGGGCACATGGCAACAGGCACGGTGAAGTGGTTCAACGCCGACAAGGGCTTTGGTTTCATCGCCCCCGATGACGGGACGGCGGACGTATTCGTCCACTTCTCCGCGATCGCGGCAACCGGCTACAGGTCGCTGAACGAGAACCAGAAGGTCGAGTTCGACACGACCCAGGGACAGAAGGGTCCGCAGGCGGAGAACGTCCGCCCGCTCTAAGGCGCGCTGCGGGCCGGGACGAGATCCTGGCCTGCACGGCCGCCTCCGGCGAGCTCGCCGGAGCGAAAGCCCCGGCGATCGCCGCGGGCGGGCGTCCTGACGTCGTTAGGCCGCACTCCCCCAGATCGGTGATCAGTGGGCGCCTGCCCCGCGCAGGGCCGCCCCGAGAAGCATCATGGGCTCATGGCGTCTATCGCGGTCCCGTCCTGCCCTTGGGAGCCCGCGCGGCCCGCAGAAGCCGCCGAGATCCTCTCCGCGATGCGCTGCCCGTGGTGGATCGCCGGCGGGTACGCGATCGAGCTCGCCGTCGGGCCCCCGGTCCGCGATCACGGTGATACCGACGTGATGGTGCTGCGCCCCGGCCAGCACGATTGCCGAGGAGTCCCGAGTAAAGGCAGGGATCACTCGCCGTCGGCGGGCCCTGGGTCACCGGCGATGGCAGGCTTGCCCTGGGCCGCATCCGCGCCGGGCAGCTGCGCGACGAGCAGCTGACGCACCTGCGCGAGGTGGCTGGCAATGCTGTCCTGCTGCCGGGTGAGCTCGTCGACCTCGCGCTGGGCCGCGGCGCGGCGGCGCCCGGCATCGGCCTTGACCTCGGTCAGCAGCTGATCGGCCTGGGACTTGGCCTGGCTGACGACCTGGTCGGCGTTCTTCTTGGCGTTGCTGACCAGCTGAAGCGCCTCCTGGTCGGCGTCACGGCGGGTCTGGTCGGCCTGCGCGCTGGCCTTGGCCGCGCGCTGCTCGGCGGTGGACGCGCGCTGCTCAGCCTCGGAGACCAGCTTCTGCGTGGTGGACTGGGCGGTGGCCAGGCGCTCGGCCTCTAGCCGCTCAGCCTCTTCCCGGCGCGCCGCGACCTGTATGTCGAACTCGGCCTCGGCCTGGGCCCGCTGTGCCTCGCTCTCCTCCAGGATCCGCTGCGCCTGGCTGCGCATGTCGTCGGCCTGCCGCTTGGAGGTGGTCAAGATCTCGTCGCGCTCGCGCTTGGCCGTGGCCTTCAGCTGGGCCACCTCACGTTCGGTGCTGGTCCGCAGCCTGGCGATGTCGCGCTCGGCCGCGGCGCGCTTCTCGGCCACCTCGTGGTCGGCCGTGCCCCGGAGCTTGGCCACCTCACGTTCGGCGGTCGAGGTCAGCTCGTCAGCCTCGCGCCTCATGGTGGTCCTGACCGAGTTGGCCTCGCGTTCGGCCGCACTACGCAGGTCGTCAGTCTCGCGCCTGGCGTTCGCGCGCAACTCGGCCGCCTCGTTCCCGGCGCCGGCCCGCAGCTCGGCCGCATCGACCTTAGCCGCGGCCTTCATCTGGTTCGCTTCCGATCGCGCCGCCTGGACCAGCTCGCTGGCCTGTTCCTCGGCCAGCCGCAGCAGCTGCTCGATCCTGGTGCCGAGACCGGAATAGGTGGGCCGTTCCTGCTCATGGATCTGCCGGCGGACTTCGGACAACTCCCGATGCATGGCCTGGGCTTGCTCGCGGTGCTGCCGCACTTCGGCTTCGATCTGCCTGACGTGCTCGTCGACCTGCTGACGGTCATACCCCCGCATGACCGTGATGAAGTCACGCGGCGGGGCTTCCGCGGAGGAACTAGTCAGCTGGGCGTCAATATCTGATTGCATGGGCCCTGATTCTGGTTAGACGCGACGGCGGAATGTCTACACGCTGGTGCCGGGTGACCGGCCCGCCATCCGCACCGCGAGAGGCGCCCACCCAGTGACACGCACACTACTCTTACTCCTGCGCATAGGGCACATCCTTCACGTTCCACCGCCTAAGACGTGTGCCTAGGATGCGGACATGGGGTCGCGTTTTCGCGGCTGGCCGGGGCCTGCCTATACGGTGCTGCTCCAGCTCAGCGGTGAGCCGTCGCGGGAGACACGGGAACGGGTGCGGCGTGACCGCGAGGCGCAGGTGCGCCAGCCGATGATCGATCTGCTCAGCGACCTCGCCGACGTGGACTCCTGGTACGAGGACTTCGCCGTCTGGCGCTACGCCAGCACCGCGTACTGGTGGCAGAACCAGTGCGCCATCGTGCGCGTGGCCGGCCACGTCGAGATCGGGTTCCGCTTCAGCCTCGACGGCCTGCGGATCGCAGCATCCTGGCGGTACGCCAGCTCGGAGCATATTGCGCGGTTCCGCGCCGCGGTCGCCGCGGACCACAGCGGGCGCGCCCTGCAGGATCTGCTGGGGTCGCTGGCCGAAGACGGGCATGAGATCCTCGGCGATGTCATGAGGCGCGTCCCGCGCGGATACCCCGCCGGTCATCCACGCGCCGCCCTGCTCAGGTACCGATCGCTCGTCGCCGCCCGCGACATCGAAGGTGAAGCCATCCACGACGTTCAGCCCGTGTACCACGCGTGCCAGCGGCTGCGGCCATTGCTCACCTGGCTCGCCGAGCATGCGGCCGCCGAAAGTGGCATCTCGGACGTGCGGACTGACAGACTTGCGCCATGACAAGTGTCCCGCTGGCCGTGGAGTTGAAGGACGTCAGGAAGCATTTCGGGTCGGTGCAGGCGGTCAGGGATGTCGACGTGAGCATCGCGTCGGGAGAAATCGTGGCCATGCTCGGGCCCAACGGCGCGGGCAAGACGTCCACCATCGATATGATCCTCGGCTTGTCCCAGCCGACGTCCGGGCAGGCGCTCGTGTTCGGCATGCACCCCCGGCAGGCCGTCACCCGCGGCCTGGTCTCGGCGGTGATGCAGACGGGCGGGCTGCTGAAGGACCTGACCGTCCTGGAGACCGTGCAGTACACGGCCAGCCTGTTCGCGCAGGCCAAGCCGGCTGCCGAGGTCATGGACCGCGCGGGAATCGCCCAGATCGCGGACCGCCGGGTGGGAAAGTGCTCGGGCGGCGAGCAGCAGCGGCTCAGGTTCGCCATGGCCTTGGTCTCCGATCCCGAACTGCTGGTCCTGGACGAGCCGACCACCGGGATGGACGTCGAGGGGCGGCGCAGCTTCTGGGCGTCGATCCGCAAGGACGCCGAGCAGGGCAGGACGGTCCTGTTCGCCACGCACTACCTGGAGGAAGCGGACGCCTACGCCGACCGGATCATCCTGCTGCGGCACGGGCAGAAGATCGCCGACGGCACCGCGTCCGAGATCAAGGCAATGTCAGCGGGCCGCACCGTACGGGCCACCATGGCCGAGGCCAGCGAGGCCGAGCTGCGCGCCATTCCCGGCGCGGACGGCGTGGAGATCCGCGGCGATACCGTCCTGATCCATGCGAACGACAGCGACGCGGTGGCCAGGTACCTGCTAACCCGCACCTCGGCCAAGGACCTGGAAATCACCGCGCGCGGCATCGAGGACGCGTTCCTCGCCCTGACCGGGGACGACGCCGAGCCAGGCACCGTGAACACTGGAGCTACCGGATGAGCACAACGTCAGTGCCGGATCTGAGCGACCGGCGAGCCCCGGCCCTCGGCGGGTTTAACCTGACCGCGCTGAGCCTGGAGGTCCGCCGGCTGCGACGGAACCCGCGCGCCGTCATCATCACGGTCATCGTCCCGGTCATCTTCTTCTTCGCCTTCGGGCTGAATAAGACCAACGCGACAGGCAACTACGGCCACGGGAACTACGCGGCGTGGGTGCTGGTCAGCCTGGCGCTTTATGGCGCCATATTCTCGACCACCTACACGGGCGCGGGGGTGTCCGTCGAGCGCGCCCAGGGCTGGAGCAGGCAGCTCCGGCTGACCCCGCTATCGCCGGCCGCCTACATCGCCATGAAGGTGGCGACCGCGCTGGTGCTCGGGCTGGTCCCGATTACGGTCGTGAACGTGGTCGGCGGCCTCTTGACCCACAAGGCCTCGATGCCCGTCTACCTGTGGGTGGTCAGCGCCCTGTGCGTCTGGATCGGCTCGCTGGTGTTCGCCGCGTTCGGGCTGTTCATCGGCTTCCTGGTGCCCGCCGATGCCGTCCCGCAGCTGCTGGGCCTGATCATGTCGCTGTTCGCGTTCGTGGGCGGCCTGTTCGTCCCGATCAGCCTGCTCCCGCAGGGCATCCAGGACATCGCCAAATGGTCTCCCGAGTACGGGCTTAACCAGCTGGTGCACGCGCCGCTACTCGGCGGCGGCGTGGACTGGACCTGGATCGTCAACGTCATCGCGTGGCTGGCCATCTTCGCCGGGGGCGCGGTCTGGCGATTCAGCAAGGACACCGCGCGAGTCTGAGCCAGCTCGGCATAACGATCCAGGTCTACCGGCCGGCCGGGCGCCCGCGGTATCCGGCAGGCTGAAGCCTACGCTGGAGCGCATGACGCTTCCCTCCGGTATCCCCGTCGATGAGCTGGATCCTGGCCTCCGCCCGCAAGACGACCTGTTCCGGCATATGAACGGCCGGTGGCTGGCGCGGACCGAGGTCCCCGCCGACCGGGCCCGCGACAGCACGTTCCGGATTCTGGCTGATGAGGCTGAGACCGCGGTGCGCGAGATCCTCGAAGCGGCCGGGTCGGCACCAGAAGGCAGCCAGGAGCGGAAGTTCGGCGACCTGTACGCCAGTTTCATGGACGCGGACCGAGCGGAGCTGCTCGGCTCCCAGCCGATCAGCCAGGCGCTCGCGGCGGCCCGGGCGGTCAGCTCCATTCCTGAGCTGCTGGAGACGATCGGGCGGCTGCAGCCACTGGGCGTCGACGGCCTGTACCGGCTCTATGTGGGCACCGACCCAGGCGACCCGGAGCGTTACCTGGTGATCTTCGAGCAGGCGGGTATCTCGCTGCCGGATGAGAGCTACTACCGGGAGGAGCGGTTCGCGGGCGTCCGTGACGCGTTCGCCGGTCATGTGCAGCGCATGTTCGAGCTGGCCGGGCTGCCGGACGCCGACCGGGCGGCCAGCCGGGTGCTCGCGCTGGAGACGGCGGTGGCTGGGCACCACTGGGACAAGGTCGCGAGCCGCGACCGCGAGAAGACGTATAACCTGCTCACCTGGTCCGGTGTGCTGGCCGAGGGGCCGGATCTGCGCGGGTGGCTGGCGGCCCTGGACCCGCCGGCGGGCGCCTTCGACGAGATCGTGCTCCGCCAGCCGAGCTTCAGCGCCGGGCTGGCCTCGCTGCTCACCGACGAGCACGTTGCGGCGTGGCGGGACTGGCTGTGCTGGCAAGTGATCCACAGCGCGGCCGGGTACCTGTCCGAGGCGTTCGTCCAGGAAGATTTCGGCTTTTACGGCCGCGTCCTGAGCGGCACCCCCCAGCTGCGCGAGCGCTGGAAACGGGGGGGCTCGCTGGCCGACTGGGCGATGGGGGAGGCGGTCGGCCGGGCCTACGTCGCCCGGCACTTCCCGCCGGGGACCCGGGAGCGGATGGATGTCCTGGTGGCCAACCTCCTGCAGGCCTACCGCCAGAGCATCGAGACGCTCGAGTGGATGGGGGCGGACACCCGCCAGCGGGCCCTGGACAAGCTCGGGAAGTTCACGCCCAAGATCGGTTACCCGGACAACTGGCGGGACTACTCCGGCCTCGAGGTCGACCCGGCGGATCTGATGGCCAACGTGCGGGCCGCCCACGTTTTCGAGTTCGGTCGCCAGCTGAACCAGATCGGCAAACCGATCGACCGCGGCGAATGGTTCATGACCCCGCAGACGGTCAACGCCTACTACAGCGCGGGCCTGAACGAGATCGTGTTCCCGGCCGCGATCTTGCAGGACCCGTTCTTCGATCCCGACCGCGACGACGCGGCCAACTACGGAGCGATCGGCGCGATCATCGGCCACGAGATCGGCCACGGCTTCGACGACCAGGGTTCCAAGTACGACGGTGACGGCAGGCTGGCCGACTGGTGGACCGTGGCGGACCGGGAGGCGTTCGAGATCCGAACCCGGTCGCTGATCGAGCAATACGACGCCCTGGCACCGAAGGAGGCTCCGGATCACCACGTGAACGGAGCGCTGACCATCGGGGAGAACATCGGGGACCTCGGCGGCCTCGGCATCGCGTGGCAGGCCTATCAGGTGTCGTTGGACGGCGAACCGGCGCCGGTCACCGACGGCCTGACCGGCGGCCAGCGCTTCTTCCTGTCGTGGGCCCGGACCTGGAAGCAGAAGGTCCGGCACGAGGAAGCCATCCGGCTGCTGGCCATCGACCCGCACTCCCCCGGCGAGTTCCGTTGCAACCAGATCGTCCGGAACCTCGACGAGTTCTACGCCGCGTTTGACGTCGGCGCCACCGACGAGCTGTGGCTCGAGCCCGCGGCCCGGGTCCGGATCTGGTAGCCCGGGACGATGAGCGGCGATCCGGAGGAACTGGCGCGGCGGCTGGGGCCGGACGCGGTGGTGACCGATGACGCGGTGATGGAGGGCTATCGCCGTGATCAGGCGGCTACCGTGCCCGCGGGACGGCCACGAGCCGTCGTCCGGCCCGGCACGGTGGCCGAGGTGAGCAGCACGCTGCGGTGGGCGACGGAGAACTCAGTTTCCGTCGTGCCCCGGGGCGCGGGTACCGGGCTGTCCGGCGGCGCGAACGCGATCGACGGCTGTCTGGTGCTCAGCCTGGAACGGTTCACCGCCATCCGCGAGATCAGCGCGGCGCGGCAGTACGCGGTGGTGGAAGCCGGCGTCCTCAACGCCGATCTGGGCCGGGCCGCGGCGGCGGCCGGGATGTTCTATCCGCCCGATCCGGGCAGCTTCGAGATCAGCACGATCGGCGGCAACCTGGCCACCAACGCCGGCGGCATGCGGTGCGTCAAGTACGGCGTGACCCGGGATTCGGCGCTCGGCCTGGAGGTCGTCCTAGCCGACGGCACCGCCCTGCACACCGGCAGCGGCGCCCGCAAGAACGTCGCCGGATACGACCTGACCTCGCTGTTCATCGGGTCCGAAGGAACCCTGGGCGTGATCACGTCGGCCACTCTGCGGATCCGGCCGCGCCCGCCCCGCGATCCGGTGACGTTCGTGGCGTCGTTTCCGGAGTTGACCGGGATCGGGCACGCGGTGGACGCCATCGCGGCCAGCGGAGTGGTGCCCAGCGTGCTCGAGCTCATCGACCGGGCCACGGTCAACGCGATCGAGGACTACCGGCGGATGGACCTGGACCGTTCGGCCGCCGGGCTGCTCATCGGCCAGTCCAACGGCGTCGCCGCGGACAACGACGTCCGGCGGATGACCAAGTGCTGCGAGGAGGCGGGCGCGGACCTGGTGGTCCAGGCCACCACGGCCGAGGAGTCAGACCTGCTCATGGAGGCGCGGCGGCTGGCGGGCCCGGCGGTCATGGCCACCGGGCCGACGGTCATCGAGGACGTCTGCGTGCCGGCCGGGCAGCTGGCGCAGATGCTCGCCGCCGTCCAGGAGGTGAGCGCGGCCAGCGGCCTTCCCATCCCCACCGTGGCGCACGCCGGTGACGGCAACCTGCACCCGGTCCTGATGCTGCCCGACCTGGACGCCGGCACCATCGACCGGACCATGGCGGCGGGCCAGCAGCTCTGCGCGCGCGCGCTCCGGCTCGGCGGGACCATCACCGGCGAGCACGGCGTCGGGGTGCTCAAGCAGCCCTGGCTGCGGCAGCAACTCGGGCCCGAGTCCCTGGCCGTGCACCAGGCGATCAAGAGCGCGCTCGACCCCGGCGGCATCCTCAACCCGGGCCGTTCGTTCTGATGGCACGCG
Organism: uncultured Actinomycetes bacterium; assembly: GCA_963787645.1. GTDB lineage: Bacteria > Actinomycetota > Actinomycetes > Streptosporangiales > Streptosporangiaceae > Palsa-504. The sequence continues at coordinate 633,311 of CAWBDS010000003.1, forward strand.
AGAACCGAGGTACTGAGGCCGTAGCACCACGGCCCGTTCGGCAGAAAGATCTTTCCGGACTATCCACTTAACCGGAGTAGCCGGCCGCGGTCGGTGCGAATGGGGTGAAACCGCAATCCACCACACCCTACGGTGATGAAACCCGGGTTTCACCACCCTCGGCTGCGCGGGAGCAGCGCACCAGGAAGCACGCGTGCTCCCTGGCCACGCCAGCACCACCGGTAACCGGGCTGCGGCGCGAACCCGCGCGACCTGCCACAAGCAGCCGCGGAGACCGCGCCACGGGCGAAAGCTACTGCCTGGGCCGCCTACGTAGCACGATCGCCGTGGAGGCGTACAGCCCGCTGGGCACCGGACGCCTCCTGTCGGACCCTGCCGTCGGCGCGATCGCCGCTGAGGCCAGCCGCACGCCCGCGCAGGTGCTGCTCCGCTGGTCCGTACAGCGCCGGATCCCGGTGATCACCAAGTCGTCCACCGGGACCGGATCGCGGAGAACCGGCAGATATTCGACTTCGACCTGTCCGGCGACGCGATGTCCCGGCTCGGCGCCCTCGACCGGACCGGCGGTACCGGCGCCGCCCTCCAACGCGCATGGTGGTGAAGCCGGTCAGGGTTCCTTGCTCGCGGGTCGCGGGTTCATAGCCTGCGCGCAGGGCGGCGCGGTGCACGGACCCGGCCGGATGGCGGCAGGCTCGCCCGGGTCAGCCGGGGCCGGCTGGCTGGGGTGGTGGAGCAGCAGGATGGCGACCGCAACGGCGGCCAGGACGGCGAGCGAGGCCGAATAGACCAGAGCGGTGGAGTGCAGCCCGACGTGGGTGGTCGCGACGCCGGCGATCAGCGCCGGAACGCTGAACGCGAGGTAACCCACGATGTAGATCGCGGCGACCAGGCCGGCCCGGTCATCCGGCTCGGCCAGCGCGGTAATCAAGCGGAAGGATCCCAGGAAGGCCAGCCCGAAGCCGGCGCCTGCGACCGTGGTGCCGGCCAGGAAGGCAGCGGCCGCGGTCGTCGCGATCGAGCCGAACGTGATCGCCATGCCCGCGAGCAAGAACACGCAGCCAGCCAGCATCGTCGCCCGGGCACTGATGCCGCGCAGGACGAATGCCGCCACGGCCCCGGTGCCGCACAGCAGGAATATCACCAGCCCGCCCCACAGCAGGTTCGGCGAACCTGTCGTCTGGCCGGCCAGCGACGGGCCCAGCGAGAGATACAGGCCGCCGAGGGCCCAGCCCGAGACAATGCACGGAACGGCCGCCGTGAAGGTGCGGCGGGTCGGGCGCGGCACGGCGACCCGGGGTCGGAGCGAGGCCAGGACACCAGGACGCCGGGACCCAGGTTCGGCCATGGCCAGCACGGCGGCGATGCCGACGGCGAACAAGGCCAGCAGCACCCACCAGATCAGGTGGGTGGGCGCTGGCGCGTACTGGACCAGCGCGCTGGTGATCAGCGCGCCCAGGGCCAGGCCCAGCGTGGCGAACCCTGGTCACTACAGGTGCGCGCTGGCTGCCCGGTGGCTGCAGGTCGATGAGCGCGGCACCGATCGGCGCGCTGGCCAGCCCGGACGCGATGCCCTGCAGGGACCTGCCCGCATACAGCGCCCCGACGTCATGGGCGGTCAGGAACACCGCGCAGGCGGCCACGCTGAAGGCGAGCGCCGCGATGATGACCGGGAGCCGGCCCAGGTGATCCGACACCGACCCGAAGAACAGCAGCGTGACCAGCAGGACCACCACGTACACCGCGAACACCGCGGTCAGCGTGGCCGCGGAGAATCCGAACCGGTCCTGGTACACCTCGTACAACGGCGACGCCGCCGCCGAGGCGAAGAACACCATCAGGAACAGCACGGCCAGAATCCAGAACGCGGCTCGGCCCGGCAGCGTCCAGCGGCTGGACGGCTTCATCGCGGCGAGGATGCCTGCTCGTGGATCCAGGCCGTGGCCAGGGTGGTCCAGAGCTCGGCCTGGCCCGCGCCCCGGGCCAGGCCGAGCCCGTGCGGGCCGTGGGCGAACACGTGCACGGCGTGCGGAACCTGGCTGGCCGCCAGCGCCCTGGCCAGGCGGTAGGTGTGTTCGGGCGGGACGTAGGGGTCTTCGGCGGTGTGCCAGCCGAAGAACGGCGGCGATTGCGGCGTGACCAGCGCATCCAGCGAGGTCGACCGGCGCAGCTGCGCACTGGCCTGCTCGCCGAGGAGGATCAGCCGGGCCGGGCGGTAGGTCTCGGTCTCCATCGAGGTGATGGCGTACCCGAGCACCGCGAAGTGAACCGTCTGGTCGGGCGCGGCGCCCGGCGCCAGGGCGGCCAGCCCGGCCAGATGACCCCCGGCGGAAAAGCCGATGACCCCGATACGTCGGGCACCCGCGGCCCGGCGGCGGCCGATCTCGGCGCGCAGCGCGTCCAGCGGTACCGGGTGCCGGACGTTGAGCGGGTAGCGGAATACGCTCGCCGCCACGCCTATCTCGCCCAGCCACCTGGCCACCGGCTCGGCTTCGTGTCCAGCGTGCTGGGCGTACCCGCCGCCGGGCAGCACGATCATGTGCGTACCCGGATAACCCGCAGGTGTCGTCATAGCTGCTCTGCGCTGCTCCTAGCTGAGGAAGGCGTGGACGTCGGCGGCGAATTCGGCGTGGTGCTGAAACAAGAGCCCGTGTGCGGAGTCAGGATAGATCTTGATCCGGGCCTGCGGAATCAGGCCTGCGAGCAGGCAGGAGTAGCGCGGCAGGATCATCGGGTCACGGTCGCCGTTGGCCACGAACACCGGCATGTCCAGGGCGCTGACCCGCTGCAGCAGCGCGTGGTCGGGGATCCCCCAGGTGCAGACCGCGTCGTACTGCGCTTCCCGCGTCGCCCAGGTGGTCGCGGTGTCGCGGTCTTCGGTCCGGGCGTACATGCGCTGCAGGGCTTGTTTCCCGGCCTGCTGGCTGGCCGGGGACGGGGCGAAGAACACCCGAGGTATTCCTCGGGGCTGGTTTGCGGAGTGCCGATGGCCCCGATGACCTCAGGCGCCCAGCGGTGCGCTTCCCGGTCGAGGCGGGGGGCGCGCTCGAGCAGATCATCGAGGCGCCGAGCCTGGACGCGATACGCGGGCTCGACGCCAGGACGAACATCAGCGCGTCGACCGAGTCCGCTGCGCCGAGCAGCAGTGAACCGAGGTCCACGAGGACTACGTCAGCGCGTACGACCTGGGGCGCTTCGCGGAATCGGCCCGGTTCGTGCGGCATTTCCCCGAGCAGAACCAGGTACTGGGTGACCTGCTGCCCTCGATCACCACGCCGACCCAGATCGTGGCCGGGGCCAACGATGATCTCGTGCCGTGGTCTAACAACCGGTTTCTCGGGGATGTTCTGCCGAACACGGAGATCCGTTCTCTCGACGCAGGTCACTTCGCCTGGGAGCAGGCGCCGCAGGAGGAGTACGGCAGGCTGGTTACTGACTGGATCGCCGGCGGCTGCCGGCGGGTCGCGAGTTAGCGTGTGAACGTGAGCCCTGGTTCGGAGAGGAACAGTAATGACTGCTGTGCTTGACCGGTTCCGTCTCGACGGCAAGGTCGCGATCGTGACCGGGGCCTCCTCGGGCCTCGGCGTGGCGTTCGCCCAGGGGCTGGCCCAGGCGGGTGCCGACGTGGTGCTCGCGGCCCGCCGCGTGGAACGTCTCGAAGCGACCCGCGCGCTGGTGGAGCAGGCCGGCCGACGGGCCATCGCGGTCGCCGCCGACCTGGCCGAGCCCGAGCACGCCACCGCCGTCGTGCAGGCCGCGATCGACGAGTTCGGGCACGTTGACGTCCTGGTCAACAACGCGGGGAAGGGCACCGCGGTGCCGGCCACCCGCGAAACGCCCGAGCAGTTCCGCGAGGTCATCGACATCAACCTGAACGGCTGCTACTGGATGGCCCAGGCCTGCGGCCGCGTCATGCCGCCCGGCAGCGCGATCATCAACGTCTCCAGCGTGGCCGCGCTGGCCAGCGGCGGGCTCCCGCAGGCGGCCTACTCGGCGAGCAAGGCCGCCCTGATCGGACTGACCCGCGACCTGGCCGTCCAGTGGACCGGGCGCAAGGGCATCCGGGTGAACGCCCTCGCGCCCGGCTACTTCCCCTCGGAGATGTCGGATCAGTTCCCGGAGGGATACATCGAGAGCATGCTGCCGCGCCTGCCCGCCGGCCTGCCCGGCGACCCCGACGAACTCGCCGCCGCCGTCGTCTTCCTGGCCAGCCCCGCCGCCGCCTACATCACCGGAACCACTCTGGTCGTCGACGGCGGCCTGACCGCGTTCTGAGGCCAGGGCGCCGTGGGCGAGCGAGCGTGCGAGGCGGATGGCCAGGCGGCGGCCGCCACGTTGAACGACGCGTTCCAGGCCTGCGGGCTGATCCGCTCCGGGGCCAGCTTTTAGATGGGCTTCGCTCGTGTCATCCTGGTTCGCTCGGTTGCGGGGCGCTCATGTGCCCCGCATCGCCCTCTCGCGGCGGGCCGCGACGGTCGAGCCGGACTCGCGGCGCGCCATCCGCCGCAGCACTGCCGGCGCCAGCACGAGGCCCGCGACCGCCCACGCGGACAGGACGCCGAACGTGGCGAGGTGGCGCCACGAGTGGCCCACTTCCACCGCCGCCATCGCGCCCGGCAGCAGCGCCGAACGCATCCCGAGCGCCAGCCAGTACACCGGGAACAGCTGCCCGATCCATTGCAGGAACACCGGCAGGTGCGTGATCGGGTAGAAGATGCCGGAGATTGCGGCCAGCCCGCCCAGCAGCAGCAGCCACCAGGGCCCGGCGGCGCGCTGGCTGGGAAATAGCGAGCCGAGCATGGCGCCTAGCGGCAGCGTGGCGAGCAATCCGAGTACGAGTACCCAGGCGAGCGTCAGCCAGTTGCCAGGGCTGCCGATCGCCAGGCCGGTGAACAGCAGAGCGCCGGTGAGCAGGGTGATCGCGACAGCGGACGTTATCAGCCCGGCGGTGCTGACGATCTTGCCCAGCAGGTAGCCGAGCATGCCGTCCGGGATGGCCTTGGCCCGCAGCAGCGTGCCGTCCTCCCGTTCGGCCACGATCAGATCGCCCATGGTGACGACTCCGAAGAACACGAAATTCAGGCCGAGCACGCTGGCCAGCATCGCGGTGCCTAGCGAGAAGCCTGTCCCCGGCAGGTGAGTGTGCCGGGTCCAGATCATCGCGGCGAGGAAGCCGCCGGTCGGGAGCAGGATCCCGGCCAGGTCACCGGGTGTGGTCAGGGTCAGCTTGAGCTCGATCCGGCCACGGGACAGTCCCGCTCGCGCCGCCACCAGCGCGGGGTTCATGCCGCCGCCGTCAGCATGCGCGGCCCACCGTGCTCCGCCTGGCGGACCAGCGCCATGTACGTGTCCTCCAGGCTGGCCCGGCGGACCTCCAGATCCTGGATCGACTCGCCGTGCTGCCGGAACAGCTCCCTGACGAACGCCGTCGCGTCGTCCGCCGCGCGCGCGAACCGCTGCCCGTCCCGGCTCCATCGCACCTCGGACTGGCCCGTCATCGCGCGGGCCAGTCCATCGGCGGAGCCGTCCGCGATAATCGTGCCGCGGGCCAGGATCAAGATGCGGTCCGCGAGCCGCTCCGCCTCGTCCAGGTCGTGCGTGGTGAGCAGGATCGTGGCCTCGTCCCGGTCGGCGAGCCGGTGCACGAGGTCATGGAAGTCGCGTCTGGCCTCGGGGTCGAAGCCGGCCGTCGGCTCGTCGAGGAACAGCAGCTCCGGGCGGCCCACGATGCCGATCGCCACGTCAAGGCGGCGCCGCTGCCCGCCGGACAGGTCCCGCACCCGCTTGCGCGCGTCCCCGGTCAGCCCGACGGTCTCGAGCAGGTCATCCACGTCCCAGGGGCGCGTGACGCTCACTGTGGCGTACGGCGCGTAGTAGCGGCCCAGGTGCGCGAGCAGCTCGCGGACCTGCCATTTCGCGTGGTCACGCCAGGACTGCAGCACGAGCCGGTCCTCGCTCGCCACGCCTCGCCGCCGTGCGCGGGGTCGGCGCCGAGCACGCTGACCTCGCCCGCCGACCGCAGCCTGAACCCCTCGAGGATCTCGATCGTGGTGGTCTTGCCCGCGCCGTTCGGCCCGAGCAGGGCGAGCACCTCCCCGCGGCGCGCTGCGAAGCTGACCCCGTTGAGCACGTCGGTTTTGCCGTACCGCATCCGCAGATCACGGACATCGAGTACATCCTCCATGCACCGGAGGCTAGCATATGTTAAGCATTTACTGAACAGTATTTGCTTAACATCTTTCCGGCCGGCGGTAACATGTGAGACTGATGTCCCAGAGTCATGACGAGCGATCACCGCAGGACGCCCCTCCCCCTCGCTTCGAGAATCCCCGCAGCATCCGGGCCCTGGCGCACCCGGCCCGGATGGCCATCATCGACGCCCTGGCGGCCGGCGACGAGCTGACCGCCACCCAGTGCGCGGAACTGACCGGGCTGAGCCCGAGCGCGACGGCGTACCACCTCAAGCTCCTGGAACGTTACGGGCTCGCCGAAACGGCATCCCCGAGACCGGACCGCCGGGAACGGCCGTGGCGAGCTGCCGGACGTCATATCCAGGCCGACCTGGACACCTCGACCCCCGCCGCAGCCTCGGCCGCCGCAGCCGTCGCAGCTGCCTACATGGACACGACCCGCGCCATCGGGGTCGAATTCACCGAGGGCGCGCACGACGAGCCCGAGGAGTGGCGGGATGCCGCCCTGACCAACGCCGATCTATGGCTGACCGCCAAGGAGTTTCACCAGGTGGCCGAGGAACTAGCAGCGGTCATCGCTCCGTACCGGAGGCGCACGCACCCGCCAGGCAGCAGGCTGGTCAGGGTAACGAACGTCGTCGTACCGCACCGGCGCGCCCATCCTGAATCGCGTATGCGAGAGGCCTGAACTGCCGGCTGAGCGCTGAATGGCATTCCTGATGAGCACCCCGCCGACCCTGATCACCGTGTCATCCCGCCAGCAGCCAGAGCCTCGGATTCCCGCAGCGGCTACCCGAACACCACGCGTCAGCGGCCTCGCGATAGCGACTACTGCCAGCTCGCTGACGCACAAGAATGTCGAGTCCAGCCCACTCGGCAACAGCACATAGTCGACAAGCGCACCCTCGACACGCACCACCTGATCGAAATTGACTGCCGTTGTCACCGACACGGACACGAAGGCAAGCGCATAAGTACCCGGACCCGCAACTTCGCTCAACAGGCATGAGCGGGCTTTGCGGCCGTGCCGATCAGCCTGTTCTGTGCCGGGTAGGCCATCATCCGGCCGGACGGGATCGGCGCCAGACCGGCGGCTACTTGCGCGGCGGCGCGAAGGTTGAGGTTGCTCTCCGTAACGGGTTTCCCGTCAGCCTCCGCCCCGGCTGGCAAGAGTTCGCGGCTGCCAACTGACCGTAGGGCATGGCCAAGATCCTGCTGTAACCGCAGGGCTCGACCCTGTCCGCACGGACGTCGCCGCAGTTGACGCTGTGCATCGAGTTACCAGTCCCGCTCATCGACCTTCGTCAGGTGCAGGCGGTGGTCCAGCTGCCAGTGCAGGTCAGCGTCATCGGTGAACCGTCAAGACCGACCACCAGCCCGGCTGATCTATGCAGGCGCGCAGAACCATGTGCGGGCGGTCGTTGTCGAAGGGTCTAACCTCGGCCGATCTCAAGGCCCCCGGAGGCACGCAGATGCTGCCCGGTCAGCCACCGGGCGTCTGGCCCGGCCAGGAAGCCCACCACGTCGGCCACGTCGGCGGGCGTGCCGATCCGGCCGAGCGGAGTCTCCCCGGCGACCTCCGCCGCGGCGCCGGGCGGGTTGGCTCCGTGGAACAACTCGGTGTCGGTCGCTCCCGGTGAGACGATGTTGGCGGTGATGCCCCGCGCGGCCAGCTCCAGCGCGGCAATCCGGGTCAGCTGCTCCAGCGCTGCCTTGCTCGCCGCATACAGCCCGATGCCCGGGCCGAAAAGAACGGTGTTCACGGTGGAGATGGTGATGATCCGGCCACCGTCGCGCAGGCGGCGAGCGGACTCTTGCAACGCGAACACCGTGCCCTTCACGTTCACGGCGAGCGCGCGGTCGACGTCCTCCTCGTTCAGCTCAGAGATCACCTTGACCTCGGCGGAGCCCGCGTTGATCACCACGATGTCCAGGGCCCCCAGCCGCTCCTGCGCCTCGGCAAACAGGTGCCGGACCTGGTCCGCGCGGCCCTGATCGGCGCGCACTGCCTCGGCCCGGCCGCCGGCCGCGGCGACCGCGGCGCAGACCTCCTCCGCGGCGGCGTGCGCCGCCACGAAGCTGAACACGACCTCCGCGCCATCTCGGGCGAGCCGTTCGACGATCGCCCGCCCGATCCCGCGCGAGCCGCCCGTCACCACCGCGCGCTTGCCGTTCAGCAATCCCGTCCCCGCCGCAGCGCCACTCATGTGCGCCAAGGGTAGACCGCGCCCATCGGCAGCGGGCGCCGCGGGGCGCGCTCCGGTTAACTTCCGAGCGCGCCGGCCAGGCCGTTCGGGTTGAAGTAGTCGCGAAAGAGCAGGATCTTGCCGTCGCGGATCCGGAAGACCTGGATCGACCGTACGGCCAGCCGGTCGCCGGTCGTGGCGACCGTCACCCGCGAGAGAAGCTCGACGATCACGACTTCGGGATCGCTGGTGTGATGAAGCGCGACCGTCTCCAGATCGTCGATCCGCAGCGGCGAGGCCGCGGCACGGTTGGAGAAGTCACGGATGGCCTGCTGGCCGTCGAGCCGGGCGGGCAGGTCCGGACCCGCGAACGGCAGCTCGATCGCGCCGTCCGCGGCGAACAGGTTCACAAAGCCTTCGGTGTCCTGATCCAGCAGCAGCGCCCGGCGCCGCTCCAGGACCTGGGCCGGGGTCATCTCGGTCATGCGCTCCTCCGTTCAACGCTTGTTGATTGAACAAGTGTAGAACAAAGCCGCCGGTCTGGTCAACGCCCGTAGAATCAATTGCGTGGACGAACCTGAACCAGTCCCGTCCCGGGCCGAGCAGCGGCGCCGGACCGAAGCCAGGATCCTGGCCGCGGCCTCGCGCCTGTTCGTCGAGCGCGGCTATGAGCGGACCACGATCAGGGAGATCGCGCGCGCGGCGGGCGTCGACGGCGGTCTGGTCATGCACTACTTCGGCTCCAAGCAGGAACTGTTCCAGCGCGTGACGCATGACCGTCCCGTGCCCGAGCTGACCGGGACAGCGGAAAGTGTCACCGAGCAGATCCTGGCCATGATGGCCGATTCCCTGGCCAACGAGCCCGTGCAGTCCCTGGCCGTGCTCCGGTCCATGCTCACGCACCCGCAGGCCGCGCAGGCCATCCGGGAAGGCGCCGCCCGCTATCAGGCCCAGATCGCCAGGCCGATCGCCGCCGATGACGCCGACGTGCGGGCCGCGCTGGTCGGTGCGGTGATGCTCGGCGTCGTGGTCTCCCGGCACCTGCTGGGCACCGAGGCGCTCAGCGACGCGAGCCCCGAGCACGTCATCGACCTGCTCCGCCCGTGCCTGCGCTCCCTGACCGGTGCAGGCTCAGGTCCCGCGGCTCACTGACCCGCCACGCCCAAGATCCTTTTGCTAGTGCCGCGACCGGCAGCGTTTGCCCGTTCCTCGGAGGCTGATGCGGCTGTGGACGCCGCTGAACTGACGGATTACCATCACCTCCCGGGGGTGGCGCTCCGAAAGGGGGTTGGGCCATGCCAACCCCAGCGACCAGCCACTGGCTGTCCTGCGCCTGTTCCGGGTTCGTCCTCACGCTCCCCGGCGTGTGACCGGGGACGGCAGACGCAAAATCCTTCACCGTGTCCGTGTCACGGGGCTGCGTCCTGGTGCGCTCTTGTCCCGCTTTGAGGCGCTGGTGAGCCCGTTAGTATCAGTCTCATGCAGCAGTTGCGGGCGGGCCGGTCAGCGATCCTGGCGCCCGGCGGGAACTACGGTGCTGACGGGCCGTTGCTGATGTATGCCAGGCTCGCGGTGCAGCGCCGGGGCGGGGATGTGCGCCCGATCGTGTGGGAGATTCCGGAGGGCTCGGATTTTAGCGAGCAGCGCCGGCGGGCGGCCTCTCAGGTCGAGTCGGCGATCGATGAGGTGACGGCGGCCACGGGGGCCGCGCCCTTGGTCATCGGGAAGTCGCTAGGATCGCTGGCCGCCCCGCTGGTAGCTGACCGCGGCCTGGCCGCGGTGTGGTTCACGCCGCTGCTGACGGACGAGCCGACCATGGCGGCGCTGCGGCGTGCGACGGGTCCTTGCCTGCTGGTCGGCGGGACCGCTGATCAGTTCTGGGACGGGCAGGCCGCCCGCTGCCTGCCTGCTGAAGTCGTCGAGATCGACGGCGCCGATCACGGGATGTTCGTGCCGGGCCGGCTTGCCGCCTCAGCCGCCGCGCTGGGCCAGGTCATCACGGCGGTGGAGGACTTCCTCGATCAGATCGTCTGGCCGTAGCGCCACCAGGACCCGCCATCAGGACCGCCGGCCTGGATCGCCGCTCATCGGGTCCGATGCTTGCTCGCCGGGCTGTTGGCGGGTTGTCTGCGATCGGCCTTTCGCGGGCCCAGGCGCGGCGGAAATTCTGGTGCCGTGGGTCATGACGGTGGCTAGCGTAAGCGGATGAGCACTATCCCAGCTGCCGGGCTGCGGTTGCAGTTCTGCGCTGATCCGGGCGAGTTCCTGGCCGCAGCTGGTGACTACCTGGCCGCCGACCCGGTGGTCAGCACGGTGGTGACCACCGTCGCGCACCGGCTGGTGGCGCGGCAGGCTGACGGGGTTGTGCCGCCTGGGCGCACCTGGTGGCTGGCAGTCCAGAACGCCTCGGCTGTGACCGGGGCCGCGATGCGCACCGCGACGTCCGCGCCCTACCCGCTATTCCTGCTGCCCATGCCACCGGAGGCGGCCGTGGCCCTGGCCCGGGTGCTGCACGAGCGCGGGGAGGAGGTGCCCGGCCTCAACGGCGCCCGGCCTGCGGTTGACCTATGTGCCGCTGAGCTGGGCCGGCTCGGCGGGGGTCGGGTCCAGGTGAGCCAGCACACGCGGCTGCATGAACTCGGCGACCTGGTGTGGCCCGCGCCGGTGCCCGGCGGCTTGCGGCCCGCGACCGAAGACGACGTGGACCTGGTGATGGAATGGTTCGGCGCGTTCATGGGCGACGCCGACGAACAGGCAGGCCGCCCGCGCGGTGCCAGTGCGCACGAGACCCCCGACCGCGCCGAGATGCTGCGCCGGATCCGCGCCGGATCACTGTGGTTCTGGGTCAGCCAGGCCGGAGAGCAGGTGCATCTGACCGGCGTCAGCCCGCCCGCGTTCGGGGTGGCCCGGGTGGGCCCGGTGTACACCCCGCCCGCCCAGCGCGGCCGCGGCTGGGCCAGCAACGCGGTGGCCCAGATCTCCCGGCGGCTCCAGGCCCAGGGCGCGCGGGTATGCCTGTACACCGACCAGGAAAACCCGACCTCCAACAAGATCTACACCGCCCTCGGCTACCGGCCCGTAGCCGACATGGCCAACCTCGTCATCACCCGCTGACACCGGTCGATTCGCTGGCCACCCGCAGACCCGCCTCCCCTGCGCTCGACATATGCCGATACTGGAATATAATGAGGCGTGGCCAGAGCCTCTACGACGTCGGATGTCTTCAATGCCGTCGCCGACGCGCACCGGCGCGAAGTCCTGGACGCACTGATCACAGGCGAGAAGCCGGTCGGCGCGATCGTGAACGACCTGTCGATGTCCCAGCCGCAGGTCTCCAAGCACCTGCGGGTGCTGAGTGAGGTGGGACTGGTCAGCTGCCGGGCGGAGGGACGTCATCGCCTGTACCGCCTGGAGCCCGCGCGCCTGCGGCCGATGCATGAGTGGCTGACCAGGTACGAGCAGGCCTGGAACGACCGGCTGGATCGGATGGATGACTACCTCACCGAGCTGCAAGGAAGGGAAGGAACACCATGAAGGGCACGCGACACGGCTCGGCCACGATCGAGTTTCCGGGCGACCGTGAAGTTCTGTTCACCCGGAAGTTCGATGCACCCGCCGAGCTCGTCTTCGACGTGCTGACCAAACCGGAGCACGTCCGGGTGTGGTTCGGGGCCAACAAGGAGGAACTCGAGGTCTGCGAGATCGACCTCCGGGTGGGCGGGAAGTACCACTTCGTGGGCTTCGTGATGGATGGCGACACCACGACGTGCTCCTTCCGCGGCACCTACCTCGAGATCGAGCGGCCCGTTCGGCTGACCGGCACCTGGGTGTTCGACGGAAGGCCCGATGCCGAGGCCATGGAGACGGTGGAACTGCACGAGCAGGACGGCGTCACCACGATGACGGACCGCCTGGTCTTTAAGGACCAGGCCACTCGTGACTCGATGACCTGGGCCGCGGCAGACGGAGTGCACGCGGACGAGGGCGGCCAGGTGAGCTGGGACCGGCTCGAGGACTATCTCCCCCGGGCCGCGTGACAGGTCAGAAGAAGGTGAAGGCTGACATGGCCGAGTACCTCATAGCATTCAACGACGAGTGGGTGCCGGACCACACGGCAGAAGAGCTGCGCGAGAAGTCCAAGGCGGTCAGGGCGCTGGTGGCGGAGATGAAGGCGGCTGGGGTCTTCATCTTCACCGGAGGGCTGGACGACGGCGCGCCGGTGTTCAGCGTTGATGCGCCGAGCGGCACGCCGCTGTTCACTGACGGTCCGCTCGTCGAGTCGAAGGAGCACCTCGGCGGCTTCGCCGTGGTGGATGTCGCCGACGAAGCGGCGGCCCGGATGTGGGCGGGAAAGATCGCGGTGGCCTGTGGCTGGCCGCAGGAGGTGCGACGTTTCCGGGCCGCCCGCCACGACGACTTCACCGGGACTGCTGGACCAGAAGGCGGGTAGAACGGCCGGTATGACCGAAGGCTGTGTGTTTTGCGATCTCGAGAGGCTCCGCGCCGCGGACCTGTACTTCGAGAACGACTTCTGCATCTACTCCTCGACCAGGGACCCTCGTGATCCGCCCGACGTCATCCCGGGCTACGGCGGCATCGCCCCGAAGGTTCACCGGGCCTCCCCGTTCGACCTGACCGCCAAGGAGTGGGCGGCGACCCGGGAACTCCTGGTGCTGGTCCGAGCCGAGCTGCACAAGCGGCTTGCTCCCGACGGTTACACCCTCGGCTGGAACGATCAAGGCGGCCTCCATCCCCACCTGCACGTCATCCCGCGCTTCGATGACGAGCCGATGGCCGACCAGGGCGTCCGATCGGGAATCAAAGATCCCGCCAACCGGCGACCTGATCCGTGGCGCCCCGGCACCGGGCGGCACATGACCGGCTGATGAACAGCGGCGTGGGGGCAGGGGTGACCTGGATCAGGCGGTAATCGCGGCGTGCAGGCGGTCTAGGGCGGCCAGCCGCGCCTGGCGCATGGTGGTGCTGCCGGTGTGACCGGAATCCTCGATGATGATCAGTTCGGCGCCGGGCCAGGCTCGGGCGAGTTCCCACGCGGTGATGGCCGGCCCGCTGAGGTCATGGCGACCGTGGACGAGGACGCCCGGGATGGCCGCCAGCGCCAGGCGTCACGGATCAGCACGCCGTCGTCCAGGAAGCTGTCGTTGGAGAAGTAGTGCGCGCAGATCCGCACGAACGCCACCTGCGCGTCGTCCAGCTGGTTGCTGTATATCCCCGGGGAGCCGTTGCTTTCCCCGGAAATCAGCGCATCTTCCCAGGCCAGCCACGCTTTCGCCGCCCCCAGGCGGACCTGCGGGTCCCGGTCTTCCAGGCGTGCGAGGTACGCGGCGAGCAGGCCCTCGATCGGCGGCTCGGCATCCAGCGGGGACCGGTACTCCACCGCGCCAACGTAGTCGCGGAACCGTTCCCACGCCTCGGGGTAGAACCGCCCGCCGCCCCGGTACAGCCAGTCCAGTTCGGTCCTGGCGGTCGAGGTGACGCTGGCCAGCAGCATGCCGGACACGCGTCCGGGATACCGCTCGCCGTAGGCCAGGGACAGCGTGGAGCCCCACGAGCCACCGCAGAGCAGGTACTTGCCGACGCCCAGGTGCTCCCGCAGCTGCTCCATGTCGCGGATCAGATGCTGGGTCGTGTTCAGCGTCATGTCGGCGGCCGGGTCGCTCGCGTGCGGCGTGCTCCGGCCGCAGTTGCGCTGGTCGAACGCGATCACGCGGAAGCGCTCCGGATCCAGCGACCGGCCCGCCCCGACGCCGCAGCCCGCACCAGGACCGCCGTGCACGATCAGCGCGGGCACCCCGTCGGGGTTGCCGCGCTCCTCCCAGTAGATCTGGTTGCCGTCGCCGGCCTCGAGCATGCCCATCTCACGCGGCTCAACGGGAGTCGTCACCCCCTAACGTTAGCCGGGGAAGCATCCTGTGAAGAGGTGCATGCACCACGGCCCGTTCGGCAGAAAAGAACTTAAATTATCCGAACGGGCCGTGGTGCGCCGGTCCGGTACCGGTGACCGCCGGTCAGGCCAGGAACGCGGTGACGGCGGCAGCGAAGGCGGCCGGATCATCGACCCAGGGGAAGTGCCCGGCCCCGGGCGGACCCGCTGAGCTGGCCGAGCGCCGCCGCGACGGCGGCCGGGTCCAGGTCGGCGCCGTCGAAATAGCCGACCCGGGCGACCTGGTGGCGGTCCGCGACGCCCACCGTCGCGTGCGCGCGAGCCGCATCGTCCCAGCGGCCGTAGAACATCGCCCGGGACGCCCCGAAGTCCGCCAGCGACAGCGACCCGGCCAGGATCTCGGCCAGGGCGGCCGGGTACCACGGCTCGGCCGACCGGCGCGCCACGACGCCTGGAATTCCTCCTCGGTGACGCCCACCCCGACCGCGGCCAGCCCTGGGGTGATCAGGACCAGGCGGGAGATCCGCTCCGGGTGCGCCGCCGCGTACAGCATGGCCAGCACGGCCCCGGCCGAGTGGGCCAGCAGGTCCATCTGCGCCAGGCCGAGGTGGGCGCGCAGCGCGTCGACGTCGGCGGTCAGCCGGTCGACCCGGAACGTCGCCGGGTCCGCCGACCGCCCGACCCCGCGGGAATCCAGCAGGACCAGGCGGCGTGACGCGTCCAGACCGCCGAGGTGGCCCAGGTAGTCCGCGGCCCGCCCCGGCCCGCCGGGCAGGCACACCAGCGGCGGCCCGGTCCCGACGGCGCGGTAGGCGAGCTGAGTCCCGTCGTAGGACGCGAAGCGAGCGGTCAGGTCATCCATTCCCATGGGCCTTATTGTGGGGCGGGAGGAGGGACGACCTATGAGCGATTCCGATACCAGCGCCGGCGCCGTCCAGTACCTGCACTGGCGCAAGGACGTGGCCAGCCACGACTATGCCGCCGCGGCCAGCTACCTGAGTATCCGCTACGGCGAGAACCGGGCCCGGGAGCTGTCGGACAAGCTGCAGAAACTCCAGGTCATCACCCGGCGAGCCAACGACATCCTGCGGGCTACCCGGCGTGATCCGCTGCCGCTGTCGGACCCGGGCGTGCTGCGAGACCTGCAGAAGGTGCTGTCCGGGGAGAAGCTGTCCCCGGTGCTCATCGCCGACGGGGACATCGCCGACGGCTACCACCGGGTCTCCCTCGCCTACGCGCTCGACCCTTACGCGATGGTCCCGCTCAAGCTGGGCTGAGGAATTCAGCCGAGCTGTTCGGCCAGGGCGACGATGATGCCCGCCGGACCGCGCAGGTAGCAGAGCAGGAAGGTGTTCTCGTACTGGGCGATGTCGCCGAGGAGTTCGGCGCCGTGGGCCCGCAGGCGGGCGACGGTGTCCTGGATGTCGTCGACCGCGAACATGACGCGGTGCAGGCCAAGCACGTTGGGCGGCGGGTTCCGCGGGCCGGCTTCGGCCAGCGCGGGGGCCAGGTACCTGGTCAGCTCCAGCTTGCCGTGGCCGTCCGGGGTCCGCATCATCGCGATCTCGCTCCGGACGCCGTCCAGGCCGGTCGTGCGATCCGCAAAGCCGCCTTCGATGTGCGCCCGGCCGTCCAGTTCCATGCCGAGCTCGGTAAAGAACGCGACGGCGGCGTCCAGGTCATCGACGACGATGGCGACGTTGTCCATCCGCTGAATGGTCATGCCGGCCCCCCGGCCTCCTGACTGCGCAGTCCGGCGATGCACTCCGCGTCTCCGCAGGTGCGGCCCGATCCCAGCCGGGGCCTGCCGCAGCGGCAGGCGGGCCGCAACCGGGCGAGCCAGGCGCCATAGGCCAGCAGTTCGGCTATGCCGCCGGGGCCCGGAATCGAGACGACCGGCCGGATACCGCCGCCGGGCAGGGCCAGCCACTCTCGCGGTCTGACCGTCGCAGGGTCGTCAGCCATGCCGGCCCCCTTCGCGAACTCGCGGCCGCCCGGTCCGAGCGGGTACGCCGACCTAACCCTCAGTCTGGCCGGCCGGTACCCGGAACGCACGCGACCCGGGCCCGGCTGCCTGCTGGCCGCCGGTACCCGGGTCGCTGGTGGTTAGATCGGCCGGACTTCCTCGGCCTGGGGGCCCTTCTGCCCACGGCCGGCGGTGTAGGCAACCCGCTGGTTTTCCCGCAGGGTGCGGAAGCCGTCAGCCTGGATGGCAGAGTGATGGACGAACACGTCGGCGGTTCCGTCGTCCGGGGCGATGAAGCCGTACCCCTTGTCGTCGTTGAACCACTTGACGGTGCCTTCAGCCATGTACTTCTCCTGTACAGACGATCGTTCGGGAAGCGCGTGTGCGATCCCGGGTTGTCGCGACCGCCAGCCTGCCGGGAAAACCCGGCCGTGTACGCGGGGCGCCCGCGGTCAGAAGTTCGCAGGCGCAGGTACACGTAACGAATTTCGACTACAACCAGCATCTATTAAACATCATGCCGGGCACCAGCGTGACCAGCCACGCCCGCGCCGCCCGCTTACGGCTGGTCAGCGCCGCTCTGCGGCGCGCCGTCACGTCGCCGCACGACGCTCATCGGGGTGGCCCCTGATGCCTGGAGGCGCGCTTCAGGCCGGATTGGGGCTGATCCCGGACGACGGGATCCGCGGCGAGGGACAGGCTGGACCTCACCTGCCTCACCACCCCGTATGACCTACCTGACCCGCTCCTGGTGAGCCACCCAACGACATGGCTGCCACAACGGCGTCGTTGAGGTCAGACCACCGGCTGGCTCCCTCCGAGAGAAACACACCCACGCGTCACCGTTCTGCACCTACAACAGCGATTACGACCTCATTGCCCAGATCACCGGCCAGCCCATGCAATGGGTCGTTCCTCGCGGAACAGTTCCCTGACCGTCGGCCGCGGCCTGGCCTGGCTCAGGCCGGGCTGGCCTGGCGGGGCCACCAGGGCACTGTCCTGGCCCGAGCGTCGCAGCGCGTCGCGGATGAAGCCGCTGGCCTTGAGGTCCTCGATGACCCCGGTCAGGAACTCGATGGTGTCCGGGGCGCGGGTCCGGCTGACCCCCAGGGCCTGCCGGATCTGCATAAACGGTTCGCCAATCAGGCGGAATCCAGGCTGGCCGGCCGGGACCGGGGCCTGCTCGAAGACCAGCTGCTCCGCCCCCGCCGCGGGCGTGCGCGCGCAGCGCCATCATCGTGGCCGGGACCGGGCGGCCCTGCACCGCGGGCTGGCCGGGGTCGAGGTGATGGTCCACGGGCGTCCCCTGATAAGTCGGGCCAGGCCTGACCTCAGGTTCGCACGCCGGGTGCAGATTCCCGCAACCGGGCCTCGGCTTCGAGCAGCCGCAGCATCAGGGCCAGCGGCGGCCACGCCGAACGGCCTCGGCGGACGGCGGTATACGCCCGCACCGTTACCTCGGGGTGGTGCAGCCGCAGCAGCCTGATCCCGCGGGCCGGGGGCTCGTCGGCCGGCAGCAGCCCGACGCCCAGGCCGGCCAGGATCATGTCCTGCACCAGATCCAGGCTGTCGGCCCGGTGCGCCACCCGCGGCTCGAACCCGGCTAGCGACGCCACGGTCCGGATTGTCTGCTCGTCGGCGTCGTTGCGGGAGTTGACGATCCAGTCGTGCTCGGCGTACCGGGCGAACACCTCCGGCGCGGTCCCCGCCGCCCGCCCCCGGGTCGACGGCACCCCGAGACTCCACCGCAGGCTGCCCAGCGGCTGGACGGCCAGGCCGCGGCCGAACCTGGCCGGCGCGAGGTTGTAGTCGTAGACGAGCGCCAGGTCGACAGCGTCCTCGGTCAGCAGGCCGAACGCCTCGGCGGGCTCGTGCTCGTGGATCTGCAGGCGCACCTCGGGATGCCGCGCGGTCAGGACCGGGACCAGGGGCAGCAGCCTGTTCCGGATGCCGGAGGCGAACGAGGCCGCCCGCACGGTCCCGGCCGGCGCGGCCGACGGGTCCAGGTCGAGCCGGGCCGCCTCCAGGGCGGCCAGGACAGTGACGGCGTGCTGGGCCAGCCGCCGCCCCGCCGGGGTCAGCCGCACCCGCCGTCCGGCCGGTTCGGTCAGCGGCGTGCCCGCCTCCCTGGCCAGGACCGCGATCTGCTGGGAGACGGTGGAGGTGGTGACGTGCATGGCCTCCGCGACCGCCCGCATCGAGCCGAGCCTGGACAACTCGAGCAGCAGCTCCAGCCGGTGCGGATCCAGCAAACTATCGTTCATAATCAACGAACATTATATCCATAAAGATTAAGTAGACATGAACGATGAGCACGGGTGTACTGAGGGGCATGAGCACCATCCAGGCGCCACGGTCCACAGCCCGCACCGGCACGCTCATGGCGCTGGGCTCGATGACGTTTATCCAGCTGGGCCTGGTCCTGTCCGTCCCCCTGTTCGGCCAGGTAGGCCCGCTCGGCGCCGCATGGTTGCGGCTGGCCTGGGCAGGATTGCTCCTGCTGGCCTGGGTCCGGCCGCGGCCGTGGCGCTTCCGGCGCCGGGTCCTGCTGGCCGCGTTCGCCCTTGGTGTGGTGACCGGGGGACTGACGATGCTGTTCATGGCCGCGGTGGCCCGGCTGCCGTTGGGCACCGCCACCGCGCTGGAGTTTCTCGGCCCGCTCGGCGTGGCCGTCGCCCGCGGACAGGGCGGCGGCCGCCGCCTGCTGTGGCCCGGGCTCGCCGCGGCCGGCGTGCTGCTGCTCACCCAGCCGTGGCAGGGCGGCGCCGGCCTGGCCGGCGTCGGCTGCGCCCTGGGGGCTGCCGCCTGCTGGGCCTGCTACATCCTGCTCACCCAGGCCGTCGGCGACGAGCTGGCCGGACTGCAAGGCCTCGCGGTGTCCCTGCCGGTCGCCGCGGTGCTGGCCACACTGGTCGCGGGACCCGGCGTCATCCCCGTGCTGACGCCGCGGCTGGGCCTGGCCGGCCTGGGCCTGGCGCTGGTGTCGACTGTAGTGCCGTACGCCCTGGAGATGTACGCGCTGCGGCGGATGACCACCGCCGCGTTCGGCACCCTGATGTGCCTGGAGCCCGCGCTTGCCCTGGCCGCCGGGCTCGCGCTGCTGCACCAGCGGACCGGTGCCTGGGCCGTGGCGGGCGTCGCGTTGGTCGTGGCCGCGGGCATCGGCGCCGAGCGCGGCGGCGCCCGGGCCGCCCTCCGTCAGGCCGGGCCGCCGCCCTCACTAGACCTGGCCGGGCCTCCCCATCAAGACCGGGGCCATCGGCTGCGGGAAGACCAGCCAGCACAGCTGGCCGGACGGTGAGCGGAACTGTCTGGATCCGCGGGCGAGGTAAGTATGTGCGGGCCGGCCAGGTTGCTGTCGCCGTGGCGGTCGCGGAGGCTCGTGGCGTCCGTTAAGCGACCCTGATCAGGCGGCAGCCTGGCGGTACCGCGCCGGCCTTGCCGAAGGTGGTGATGAGCGCGTTATGTGCCTGGCCGGGGCCGGGAAAGCGGGCGACGTGCTGGTCCAGTGCCGGTGACCATGCTTCGGAGCGGTCTGGGCCGGGCGCGGCGCCGCGGCCAGGTCCGCGCCAGTAGGTCCAGCATGGCCGGGCGCGCGGCGCCTGAGCGGCCGGCCCGGGGCGCCGGATGACCCATACCGCGGCCGGCGGCGGGAGCTGGCCTCGGCTGGCGAGGGCGTCGCGGGCGGCGGCGCGGATAGCCTGGGCGCATGAGCTGGCCCGGCCGCTGTGCCGGCGGGCGTCGGCCGGGAAGGCGTCAGCCTGGTGCCAGTCCTGGCAGCGGTAGCACCACAGCAGTCCTCGGTGGAGCCGGGCCTGGTATTCCGCGACGCTGACCCCGGCGCGGGCCGCCTCGATCTTGAGCGTGTGCTCGCTGGTCACTGCCGCCGTCAGCTGGGTCGCCAGGTCCTGATCGTGGCCGGCGGCAGGTATCGGCGCCATCACGTCCATCGGGTTCCTCCGCGGTCCGGTTCGAGCTGGCAGGCCGAGACGGCCCCGGAGCCGTCTAGCCGGTTGCATAGAAAATTGTTCTGCAAGTTGCATGGACTCGTCAATGCGCCGAGCGAGCTATGCGCAGGCACATACCTGGGTCATCCAGGCAGCAGATCCCGGTCAAGTCCTGCGGCGTGGTGTTTCGCGGTTAGCGCGTGATTCTTTTGCTTGGGTTAGGCGCTGAGCGCGGGGATGTCGTTGTCGGGGGTTACCTCCGTGGCGGTGGGTGCGAGGGTGATGCGGGATCGGGTCAGGATGTCCAGGCCGAGGTAGCGCCGTCCTTCGGTCCATTCGTCGTGCTGTTCGGCCAGGACGGCGCCGACGAGGCGGATCAGGGCGTCGCGGCCGGGGAAGATCCCGACGACGTTCGGTCCGCCGGCGGATCTCGCGGTTCAGCCGTTCCTGGGGATTATTGGACCAGATCTGCCGCCACAGTTCCTTGGGGAAGGCGGTGAAGGCCAGGACATCGGCGCGGGCGGCGTCCAGGTGGGCGGCGACCTTGGGGAGCTTGGCGGCGATCGCGTCGATGAGCCGGTCGTACTGGTCGTGGACGCTGGCGGCGTCGGGCTGGTCATAGACCGAGTGCAGCAGGGTCTTGACCCAGGGCCAGGACGCTTTCGGGGTGACGGACATCAAGTTGGCGGCGTAGTGGGTGCGGCATCTTTGCCAGCTGGCGCCGGGCAGGGTCGCGCCGATGGCGTCGGTCAGGCCGCGGTGGGCGTCGGAGGTGACGAGCCGGACTCCGGTCAGGCCGCGGGCGGTCAGGTCCCGGAAGAACCCGAGCCATCCGGCGCCGTCCTCAGCCGAGGTGACCTGCAGGCCCAGGATCTCCCGGTGCCCGTCGCTGTTCACCCCGGCTGCCAGCAGGGCGTGGACGTTGACGACCCGGCCGCCCTCGCGGACCTTGAGCACCAGCGCGTCCGCGGCGACAAAGGTGTAGGGCCCGGCGTCCAGCGGCCGGGTCCGGAACGCTTCCACCTGCCCGTCCAGGTCCCGAGCCATCTCGCTGACCTGCGACTTGCTCAGCCGGGTGATCCCGAGAGTCTCCGCCAGCTTCTCCATCCGCCGGGTGGAGACCCCGAGCAGGTAGCAGGTCGCCACCACCGAAGTCAGGGCCGCCTCGGCGCGGCGCCGGCGTTCCAGCAGCCAGTCCGGGAAATAGGAGCCCGAGCGCAGCTTCGGGATGGCCACGTCCAGCGTCCCGGCGCGGGTGTCGAAGTCCCGGTGCCGGTAGCCGTTGCGGACGTTGACCCGGTTCCGGGCCCGGCATCCCGTAGGGGGCGCCGCACATCGCGTCGGCCTCCGCCGACATCAGCGCGTTGATGAAGGTGGCCAGCATCGAGCGCAGCAGGTCCGGCGACGCGGACTCCAGCTGGTCGTGCAGGAAGCGGGCAGGGTCGATACTGCTGGGAGCGGTCACCGTCGTGTCTCCTTCAGAAGCACTGTGAGAGGTCTTCCAAAGAATCACGCGGTGGCCGCCTTACACGCCTGCGCCACGCCCATCAACGGGGCCGGTCAGTACACCACCTTGCCGGACGCAACTCAGATCCCTGAGTGCAGGACGTTTCCGCGGCAACGCTTGACGCAATTGCCTGACGTGTTTACGCGGAAGGCGCCAGGCTTCATCTGCGGAGGTGCACAGTGCGAACGATCTCGGTGCCGCAGCGGCGGCGCCTCATGGTGCGCCGCCACTATCTCGCGGGCGAGGCCGACGACCCGGAGACGGTGACCCGCGCGGTAATCGCGCTGCATGCCACCGACCCAGCATCGGTGTACCTGTCGGTGCTGGCCCGCAGCTCCGTCTCAACGCTGGCCGACGTCGCTCAGGCTCTTTACCAGCGGCGCAGCCTGGTCCGGTGGATGGCGATGCGACGCACCTTGTTCGTGTTCCCGCGCGAGGACGTCCCGCTCGTCCAGGCGGCAGTCAGCACCGCGCTGGCCGCCACGCTGCGCAAACGCTTGATCAGCATGCTCGAGCGCAACGGCACCGAACCGCCCGTCGCCGGCGACATCGCGGACTGGCTCGACATCCTGGCCCCACGCGTCGAGCACGCCCTGCGCACCCGCGGTCAGGCCACCGGCGCCGAGCTGAGCACCGACGAGCCTCTCCTGCGAACTGCCGTCCGGGTCAGAGCGCCGTCCGACCGTCCCCAGAACGTCACGACCAGCCTGCTCACGTGGATGAGCGCCGAGGGCCGGCTGGTCCGGAGTACCCCCACCGGCGCGTGGACCAGCCGCCATCACCGATGGGAGCACGCCAGCCAGTGGTGGCCGGACGGGCTGCCAAGCATGGATGCCGATCAAGCCCGCCAGGCGCTCGCCCGCCGCTATCTGACGCGCTTCGGACCGGCAACCGCCGATGACCTGCAGTGGTGGACCGGCTGGAACAAGGCCGCCGTCCGCCGAGCGCTCGACAGCCTGACTGTCGACGAGATCGACCTGCACGGTCAGCCCGGCATCATGCTGCGCGCGGACCACACGAGTATCGACGACCCGGAATCGCAGGCCGCATCACTGCTACCCGCCCTCGACCCCACCCCCATGGGATGGAAACATCGCGACTGGATGTTCGGCATCGACCGCCGAGCCGTATTCGACAGCGCTGGCAACATCGGTCCGACCGTGTGGTGGAACGGCGAGGTCATCGGGTCATGGGCGATCACCGCTGCGGGCGAGCTGCGCACCCGAGTCCTCGCCGACCGGGGATCAGAAGCCGTCGCCGCCGTCGACACCGCCGCCGCGCAACTTCAGGGGCGTCTGGACGGCGCCTCCGTCACCCCCGCCGTCCGCACGCCTCTCGAGCGCTCTATCAGCGACACGACCTGACCGTAGTCGGCAGTGCTGAGTAGCGCACCAGCCGCGTTGTCTGGCCGCTGGCTTACCAGGTGCCCCATGCTAGCGCCGGTGCGGGCAACTGCGGCGGCGTCAGGAAGGCGGGCGGAGCCGTCAGGTCCAGTGCACCGAGAGGCGAGGTCGCCGCCGCGTCCCGCCGGGTTAGCGCGGGCAGGTTCCACTTCTCCTCAATGAGCTTCAGCACCGAGGTGTGGTCGAATATGTCCGACAGGACGCAGTCCGGCCGCGCGTGCGGTGACAGGATCACGGCGGGCACCCGGAATCCGTAGGTGTCGTAAGCACCCGGGCCCGCGACGAGCTGCTCGGCATGCCGGACATACCCGGGGAACAGCACCTTCAGCAGGATGCGCAGCGAGGAGGGGTGCGCTACCCGGCTGCGGCCGGCGACGTCGTCCGGCGGTACCGCCGCAGGCGGGGCGACATGGTTGTAATAGCCCCCGTTCTCGTCGTAGGTCCAGATGAGCAGCGTGTCCGGCCAGCCCGGGCCGTGCATGACCCGGCTGACCACCTCGGCCGCGAAGCTTTCCCCCTTGCGGATGTCTTGCGGGTTCTCCTCCGAGAAGATGCGGAAGTCCGGGTCAATGATGCAGAACGACGGGAGATTGCCGGAGTCCGCATCGGCGAAGAATCTTTCGATGCTGCGGACGTGGGCCATGTAGCTAGCCATCCCGAGCGGATAAATGGCCGACGTGAACTGCAGATCCCGTTTGAACACATCGCTGGTCTTGCGCAGCGGACGGCCGAGGGAGCGCAGATGGTGCCGGTTCCGGCGGTGCCGGTACCGCAGGTAGTCACGGAACTCGGACTGGTCGCTGCCGGCCGACCGGTAGTTGACCCAGGAGATCCCGTGCCGGGTCAGCATGTCCATGATCGTGCCGGCCTGCGGCCGGTCCAGCAGGTTGAAGGGCAGGTCGTCCATCAGGCCGTTGGCCGTCCCCGCCAGCAGGAACCGGCGGTTCGGAAAGGTAGGCCCAAGGCACGAGCTGAACCAGTGGTCGGCCAGCGGAAAAGTCCGGGCCAGCCCGTGGTAGAAGGGCAGATCCCGCTCGGTCCAGTAGGCCATGGCCGCGGTCTTGTCGCCCTCGGGCGCGGCCTGCTCGGTCGAGGTCACGAAACCGTTCATCTTGCCGCCAGCCCACTGCGTGTGGCTGGCACTCCAGCTCTGGCAGGGCACGCCGTCTGCCTGCACGGCGGAGTTCGCATGATAGGACCGGATCATGGTCCCCGCGGAGTCAGGATTCTCAGCATCCGGGGTGCCATCGTCCCCGACCGGGAACCCCTCCCCTCGGCCGAGGGTGCCGAGATAGTTGTCGAAGGAGTGGTTCTCCATCATCAGGACCACGATGTGCTTGATCTGCGGCAGCGTGTCCGTGCCGGCCGGGCGGGAGGGATCGGGCCGGTCGCCGGGCCGGATGGGACGCTTCCGCCGCTCCCGCTGATGCAGATTCCGGCGTTCGATCCGCTCCCAGGTGCTCACGCTGGCCATGTCAGCCGTCCTCCGCTGCTCGCTCCCGCCGCCGTACGCTGCACATGCTGCCAGTTGGCCCCCGGATTCACCCGCTAAAACGGCTGATGTCCTAGCTCTGGTCGCGGTCTCACCCTAACCGGGTTGCGGGCGCGGTCTCTCGGCTGTGCTCGCCTGCCTTCCGGCCGAGCCGACCCAGAGGCAGGCGGCCCGGGCGGTGGAACGCGTTCTCGTTCGGCTTGATGAGCATCGTGGTGGCGGTCAGCCAGAGCGCAGCGAACAGCAAGCTGCCGAGAATATCGGTGGGGTGATGCTCGCCCCGGTACATGCGAGCCACCGCGATCATGACCGGCATGACGATCGCGGGGATCAGGAACAGGTAGCGCCACCAGCCGCGGGCGTGGCCGATGACCAGGATGGCGATTCCGACGTAAAGGCACGTGGTCGCGGCCATGTGGCCGGACGGGAAGGCCGACGTGGGCAACCTCGAGTCGAGGTGGGGAACGTCGGGTCGCGGGCGCTTGACCACCGCCGCGATCATCAGGAACGCGGCCAGTTCGCCGAACATGACCACGGCCAGGAAGACCACCGGCCGCCAGCGACGGGTGACGGCGAGGAACACGACGCAGCTGACGACGCCCACGATGAGGATGTCCTGGGTGGCCCCGAGGTCGCTGCCGATCAGGCTCCAGTGGTTCAATGCCGGCGTGCGGTGCGCGGCGAACCAGTGCGGGATCGTGCGGTCGCCGAGCAGGTTGCCATTCGCGTTGTGGGTGATCATGATCAGCTTGCCGATGCCGGTGAGGGCACCGACGATGAGCACCCAGCACACCACGACTCCGGCCGCGATACGGCCGTATTTCCGAGCGCGGTCATGTTTCACGGTCGTCTCCGGTTCTGCTGGCTGGAGGTCGCTGCGGGCCTCGGGCTCAAGGCCCTTGGTCACCGGATCGCTCACCGGTGCCCCGGCGGCCTGGCGGGATAGTTCGAAGGCGAAGGCGGTGACGCCCAGCCAGGTAATGCCGAGCGCCCAGGCGCCCAGCACGTCAGAGAGGTAATGCACACCGAGCAGGAGCCGGCTGATGCCGATCGCGGCGATCAGCGTGGCGATCACCGCGGTGAACACGCGCCGCCACACACCGCGGGTCACGGGCAGGAAGACCAGGAACAGGGCGCCGTAGCAGACGATCGAGCCGAGCGCGTGCCCGCTGGGGAAGCTGTCACCCTTGCCGTAGGCGATGGGATGGGCGACTATCGGCCGCAGCCTGCCGACCAGCGCCTTGAGCACCGGGTCAAGGATCAGCTCGCCGGCGCCAGTGACCAGGAGGTAGATCGCGAGCCGCCACCGGCGCCTGATGGCCAGCACGACGACGGCCATCCCGACCAGCGCCCACAGCACTCCGCTGCTACCGAGCCAGGTGACCGCCTTGACGATGCTGATGGCCACGGAATGGCCGGCCACGAGGCTGTTCAGCCTCGCCGCCGCGCCGTGGTCCGCAGACTCGAGCGGCGCCCACTGCAGCCGGACCAGGATGAGCAGGAGCGCGAAGACGAACGCCGCTGCCGTTACGACGGCAAGGGGGACGAGCGTGCGCCTGGCAGCGGCCGACATGGCCTTCCTGCTGCCCAAGGTGAGCCGGTTCACTCTGTTTGCTGGCCGCTTGTTAGCCGCGCTGGCCGATGCCCGCTTGACCAGCCGAGCATCTGACCACGAACCCGGCTCCGGCGGCGGCGTGCATCTAAAGAGCAGTTGGCGTGATGGTCAGTGCAGGCTGAGCGGCAAGGTGGTCCGGGCCTGAGCCGATCGCGCGGCTGCGGATATCTCGATCCAGGCGGTGCCACGATCTAGCGGGGGGATGATCCTGTGCCACATGGCGACCATGCGGGTATCGGTCCACGGGTTGGCGCCGCTGTCCCCCCACGGGCTCAGAGGTCCAGGCGGGTGGCGTGCCAGCGGTCGTGGCTGTCGCGTAGCGACAGTAGCGGCAGGGGCCGGGCGCCGCTGGCGTAGGGTCAGTCGTCTTCCAGCGTGACGCCGGTGGCCAGCAGGTCCACGATGGTGCCGCGCTCGCCATGATGCAGGCCCGCGATCGTGACCGCGGCGCCGCCCAGTTCGGGAAGTTCGGCCGTGCCTGTGGTCAGGATGCCGGGCGCGGACGGCCTGTGTGGCGGGCGGCTGGGGGACAGCATGCTGTGCCACCGGTGAGGCAGGTCGCCGGCGGGCGGCGCGGTGATGCCGTGGCCGGTGACGCCGAGCCTGGCGCACAGCCCGGCGAGCTGCCCGGGGACGGGGCTGTCCGGCGGCAGGGCGCCAACCGCGTGGAGCCCGGCGATCACGTGACCGAGCCCGTCGCTGAGGGCGCGCAGGCCGATGGCGGCGGCGGTCGGCTGCCCGGGCCTGTCCTGGGTGAAGGGCGCCACGGCGGTCAGGATCCGGGCGGCGATGACGTCCAGCAAGAGCTCACCTGGGCTGTACTCATGCCGGGTCACCGTGACATCCGGTACCGGGATCTCCCGGGCCAGGTCGATGCGGATGGCGGGGCCGCCGGCCGTCACGGTCAGGTCAAGCCAGCGGATCTCGTGCACGGGACCGGGGTGCAGCTGCAGTTCGCGGGGCGCCATCTCACCGTGCCAGCTGATCTGGTAGCTGGCCCCGCAGTCATCTGCTGCGGTGGGCGGTGAACGGGCCGAAGGGCCACTCGGTCACGAGGAACCGCGCGCCGCCCGGGGACTGTACGTACGCCATGAGGACCAGCTCGCCGCGCAGGCCGCCACGTCGGATCTTGATGACCTGACCTACCGGTACGACCCGCCACGATGCCTGCCCAGGTGCCGGCCGGATGCGTCCGCCGCCAGGACCGCTGGCAGGCGGATGGTGCCGGGCAGGGAGGGCAAGGCGGGCGTCGGCCTGGATCTCATCAGTAACGCCGGAGTCTACGGCGCCCACGGCCATCAGCGCCTGCGCGGCCAGTGTGAGTCTGGCCGGATACCGCCCGCCGGACATGCCCGCAGCCGAAGTCATCGCCGCGTCGCAGTTCGGCCTCGGCCAGCAGCCGCAAGAAGGTCTCCGCACGCTCGCGGTCCATTCCCCCAGTGTCCTCCCCGGAAGGCAGCAGGCGGGCCACACGCAGGCCTGCCATCCCCGTTTGATGCTTCGCTCCGGAACCTGGGCCGGTCCTGGGCCGACCCAGCGACGCCTGCGACCTGGCCGCCGGTCAGCCGTTGCGCCGCAGATGATCACGAACACGCCGTTATCCCAGGAGGCTGTCAGGCAACTGCCAAGCCGCTGGAACGACCGGGCCTACTTTCTGCAGTTGGACGGGGCATCCTCACCGCACGATGCGAAACGGTCTGACAGCGCCCTTGTCCGCGGCATTAGAGTGCGGCCTGAGCCTTGATGAGCCTGTCTTCTTACCTAGGCTGCTGGAGTGTTGGGATGACCTTTGGCGCCGCGTAAACCGTTTGACGGTTCCACTCCGGCGATTGAGACTGCCGCCATGACTAGCCGTATATCACACATGTCGGTCGACGCCCGGGATGCTTATGCACAGTCGGTCTTTTGGTCTGGGGTGCTGGACTTCACCGAGGATCCTGATGATCCGAACGAGCCAGGGGACGAGGAATGCCTCATCCTGTCGCGTGACCGGAGCCAGCTGCTGCTTTTCATTACCGTCCCGGATGGCAAGACGGTGAAGAACCGCGTGCACCTGGACCTGCGGCCAGTAGATCGCGGGCGCGAGCAGGAGACCGAGCGGGTCCTCGGGCTCGGGGCCTCGCAGTTGGCCGACCACCGGCGGCCCGATGGCAGCGGTTGGATCACGCTCGGCGATCCCGAAGGCAACGAGTTCTGCATCTTGTCCAGGGAACCGACCGGCTCCGGAGCTACGACCTGACAGCCGCGCACTCGATATCGCTTCGCGGCAGATGGGCGCGCTTCCGCAGAAGCGGCTTGTGAAATCCTGCACAAGGCGTAGCGGAGACGCCGCTCCCATGCTGGGAGCGCTATCCCGATCCGGGAAGTCCCTGTACGGCCGGGTAGGCCGGGCGCATTGCTGCGCTCGGCCCCCTCAGAACCGGACGTGCACGTTTCCGTGCATCCGGCTCAAGCAAGCCCGAGGGCTCGCTGACGGGCAGAAGTGCTGGGCTCTTGCTGGTCCGGGTGTAACGCCGGTAGCAGTGAGCGTGCAAAGGCGAAGTGCACCATCGTCCGGTATTCCGTCCGCCCGCATGACGATGGCATTGTGGATTATTGCCTTGCGGGTGACCGTCAGCCACTGTTCCCATTCGCGCGGGCTTTGCGGTGGCCGGTCAGCGTCGAGCACTAGTGCCCTGCACAATGGGCACTGCCCGTGCTGTGCCTCCAGGAGGCGCAAGCTGGCGATGTCCATCGGCCGGGGTATTCCGCGTCGCCGCTGGGCGGTCCAGTAACCGGCCAGGGATGGGTCGTCGGGAGACGAGGTTCCCTTGACCATCTGGTGCCGGACGATTTTCGTCCAGGAGAACCGGAGCAGGTAGGCGCCGCTGTCGCGGTCGCCGAAGACCCACTGGTCCTGCCGGGACTTGCAGAACTTGCCGAAGTAGCGGTGGATGACCCGCCGGGCGGCCTTGTTCGGGTGGCTGTATCGGGCCCACTTGCAGGTGAGCTTCCACAGGTAGTGATCCAGCGCGGTGAAGGTGTGGCTGGAGACCACCGTCCGGTAGTAGGCCGGCCAGCCCGGATGATGGGGTTGAGCCGGGCGATGACCGGCTGCACGCTGGCCCCGCGCAGGGACCGTATTTCGGCGCGCAGCCGTTCCCGGATCCGCCTGACCGCCGCCTTGCTCGGCTTGATCAGCAGCTTGCCGTGATACCGGCGGACGTTAAACCCGAGGAAGTCGAGGCCTTCGCCGAGGGTGACGATGCGCGTCTTGTCCTCATTGAAAGCCAGTCCCGGGGCGCCAGCCAGGCGGCGAGCCGTGCCTTGACCTGTTCGGCCTCGTGCCTGGAGTGACACAAGGCGACCAGGTCGTCGGCGTACCTGACCAGGACGGGTGAGCCTGCCGCCGCGAACGCGGCATCGCTGCCGGTGCGCTGGTAGCGGACCCCGGCGGCGTGTTCCATCCCGTGCAGGGCAACATTGAGCAGCGCCGGGCTGACCGGGCCGCCTTGGGGAGTTCCCTCCCCGGTCGGCGTGAACCGGCCGTTCTCGATCACGCCCGCCCTGAGCCATCCGGCGATCTGTCCCCTGGCGGGGAACATGCCGAGCTGGCCGAGGAGGTGATCGTGGCCGATCCGGTCGAACGCCGCTGCCAGGTCCGCGTCGAGTACCCACTGGCGGCCCGGGCTGATGCCCTGGGCTACCTGGTAGATGGCCTCGATCGCGTCGTGGCAGCCACGGCCGGGCCGGAAGCCCTCCTGCGTCTTTGCCACCGTCATTCCTCACGGGCTCACCTGACCCGCGTCAGCGCCCTTCCGGGCCCGGGCACCAGCCCGGTATCCGGCCAGTTATCCGGGACGGCCGGCGGAGGGGCCAGCCATGACGCCCGGTTTCCTGCTGCCTTTCGGCCACCGGCATTCGCTTCTCGGGTCATCCTGTTCCCGCCCGGGAACTGGGCCTTCCTCACGGTTGGCTGACCGGGCAACTGACGCCCGGACCCGGACGGGGTTTCCACGTTCCGCACCTTGGAGATACGACCGGAGTGGGTGCCTCCTCGACCCTGGGGACGGCGGTGCTCTCCTGGCCAGATGCCGTGCCCGGCCATCGCCTGCCGCTTCCCAGCGGCCAGTCCCTGTCACCCCGCAACCTGCTCCCATCGCGGGGGTACTCAATCACGGGGCATCAACGGAGGTTCACGCGATTCACCCGCCCGGCCTGCCCCTCGCCTGTGACTCCCGGATGGGACGGGAGCCCTCGGGCTTT
The DNA here is from genome assembly GCA_963787645.1 of uncultured Actinomycetes bacterium. GTDB lineage: Bacteria > Actinomycetota > Actinomycetes > Streptosporangiales > Streptosporangiaceae > Palsa-504. Next base: position 663,765 of record CAWBDS010000003.1, read on the forward strand.
CCCCTGTGCTCCGCACCCCGCCGTTACCAGCGACGCACGACAGGGCGGGGCCGGGCATGAGCACGCGCCCGGAACTACGCTGCCGACATAATCGGCCCTCCAATCCGCGAGTTCCCTCGCAAGGTGCGACCTCGTATCGCAACGGCATGAGAGTGCGTTGCAGCGGCAACAGATCCTGCCGTCCTGAGCGGGTCTCGGTTAGTGAATGCCAGCCATAATGGTGCGGTGCGCGTCGTGGTGGATAAGGTCCGGCTGTACTTCGACGTCGAGGGCTGTGGCCTGGCGGCCCGAGGCGACGCAATGGTGCAGCGGCCCGCGCTGGTGCTGCTGCACGGCGGCCCGGGCGCTGATCACAGCTTCTTCAAGCCGGAATTTTCCGCGATGGCCGACGCCGCGCAAGTGATCTACCTCGACCAGCGCGGCTCGGGCCGCTCCGACCGCGGCGACCCTTCCGACTGGACATGGTCACGCTGGGCCGAGGACGTCGCGGGCTTTTGCGATGCGCTCGAGATCGCGTCCCCGGTGCTGGTCGGCACCTCCAGCGGCGGCCGCGTCGCGGTCGAGTGCGTCGCGCGTCATCCTGGCCTCGCCGGCGGTCTGGTCCTTGACTCCACGCTGTTCGAGTTCGGCCTCGACGAGAGCCTGGAAGTCTTCGGGCGGCGCGGCGGCCCGGCGGCCCGGGAAGCAGCGGCCCGCCTGCTGGGGGGCGACCGCAGTCCGGAAGCGCTGGCGGCCTGGAAGGCACACGCCATGCCCCTGTACGGGAGCGAATCTGACGGCGATATGGCCGCGCGCAGAGCCCGGGCCATGGTGAACCGCGAGGTGCAGGCCCGCTTCGGCCGCGGCGAGTGCGGCCCTTTGAAGGTGACCGCCGAGGACCTGGACAAGGTCACCTGCCCGGTCCTGATCCTGGCCGGCGAAGACGATCCGATGTCACCAGCGGCCGCAGCCCGGCGCGTGGCGTCGTCGGTGCAGCAGGCGGCCGTGAAGATCCAGGTCTTCCCCGGCGTGGGACACGGGGTGTTCAGGCAGGCGCCAGCAGAGGCTTTCGCACGGCTCCGCGCTTTCGTCTCCGCGCTGAGTGACCCCGGCAGCTGAGACGGGCCGGGTGCCCTCGGCACTGGCCAAAAAGTCGTGCGCTCATTGGCTACGTGTTGACTTGCGCTAGGACCGGTGCCTGGCGAGGCTCGGTTCAGGTGCCCGGTTCGTCGCTTCTGATTTCGGCTGCCCGTGCTGGTTGGGTGGCTCTCGTTTGGCCTGCGGGGGCCGGGTGCGGTGGGCGGGGAGAGGCTCAAGAGGGGGTTGCTCGGCTCGAAGTAGCGGTGCTCTCCCTGGTCCCTGGAAGTTCCAGCTGACTGGGCGAGGAGGAGCGCGATGAGCGCAGTGGTGGTCGGGATGGGCCCGCGCCAGCGGTGCGCCGCGATCGAGGTGATGGACGGCGATGAGACGGTGCTCGGGCGGGGCCGGGATGGCCGCTGCCCGTCCGGGTACCGGGCAATGGTGCGGTCAGTGCGGCACTGGCCGCAGCGGGTATGGGCTATCGAGGGATGCCGGGGTACCGGCGGCCCTGTTGCCCGGCGGCTGCTCGCTGACGGGGACCAGGTCGTTGATGTGCCGCCCAGGTTGCCGGCGCGCACCGGGGTGTTCACCGCCGGGCAGGGCCGCAAGACCGATGCGGGGGACGCACACGCGGTCGCGCTGGCCGCGGTCCGCGGCCGCGGGCGTCACCGGGCGGCCCGGGCCACGCTCAGGAGCCTGGGCGGGATCGGCCCGTCCGGCGCCGCGCGGCTGCTGGCCGGGGCCGGGGACCTCACCCGGTTCCCCGGCCGGGGCCACTTCGCGTCCTGGAACGGGACCGCGCAGGCCGGCGCCTCCTGCGGCGGCCACGGCCGCCACCGCCTGTCCCGCGCCGCGAACCGGCAGAACGGCCGGGTGCCGCATATCATGGCTTTCGTCCAGCCCCGCCACCCGGCCAAGGGCCGCGCCTGCTACGACCGCAAGGCCGCCGCCGGGAACACCCCGGTAGAAGCCATGCGCGCCCGCAAACGCAAGCTCTGCGACGTGGTGTTCCGGCAGATGATCGCCGACGCCCGCAGCCTGCGGACGGGCCCGGCCCGACACACCGGGACGGCTCCTGACTCCAGCGCGGCCGGCTCTCACCCCGATGCCGGCCCTTCGGATCAGCCCCTTCCCGGACCCGCCACCAGCGACCCGCTGCCCATTCCCCCGGCTCATCCCGCCGCCACCACCCCCCGCCGGACCGCAGCCGCGGTCAAACGGGCCGGACTTGACCGCAGCCAGGACCGGCACACACTCGCCAGCCGGGAATAGCTGGCCCTTGACCCAGAGGCGAGCCAGATCCGCGCGTCGGTCGGTTGTGCGCTGTGGGCGGAACCGCACGGTGGTAGCCCCGTCCGCAGTAATTGGCTGGAAGAGTGGGTGCAGCCTTGACTGTCCCGTGCGGCGGCCTTCGCCGAATGAGCCAGCGCGGGTACTGCTGCGCTGGCTCAGCCCTTGTGGTGTCCGGCGTGGTGTTCTGGCTCACCGGCGTCCGCCGGGATCACCGTCTCGGCATCTCCGGGTAGCAGCCGCTGCGGAATCTGGCCGAAGGTGTAGCGGGCCGGACCAGATCCCGGGACGAGGGTGAACGACCAGATAACGTCATACCGGTCACCCGGCCACTTCCGCGGGAGGGCGGTTCCGCTGACGGACGGCAACCAGGATGCGATCACCGGGATGTGGCTGTGCTCCCAGCAGACGAGCACGACCCCGGAGCAGCTTTGCACCAGGCTGCTGGCTAGCTGCTCCTCCTGCCCCTGGGCGAACTCGCACGTTATCGGCAGCCCCAGCTGCTCGCTCAGGCACTGAATAGTCTGATAGGACCGGTGCGCGGCCGTCTTTCCTGGACGCCCCCAGGAGGGCGCCACCAGGACGGTCGGAGTCCGCAAGCCTTCCCGCATCGGACCGAAGTCCGGATGGAACAGGGCCGCGAGGGCGCCGGAGCGTTGCCAGCCGCGCGGCAGCAGCGAGTGCTCGTTCTGGACGCCCTCAAAGTCAACGCCAGATGACGGCGGCTTCAGCGGCTTCTCCGCGTGCCGGATGATGTAGATGACCTCGGGCGGCACAGTCATGCCGTAACGGTAAAGCATGACGTCTGGCCCGACCGCTACCGGCCGGGCGGGCGGGCTTGCACTGGCTTATGTACCTTTGCAGTTACGTACATATCCGGGTACGCTCACGCTATGGACGCTGCCCTGCAAGCATTGTCAGACGAGAGTCGGCGGACGATGCTGGCGGCCTTGGCCAGCGGTCCGGCCACCGCGGGTGAGCTGGCCGCGCTGCTGCCGATTGCCCGTCCGGGGGCGTCGCGGCACCTGCGGGTGCTGCGGGAGGCGGGGCTGGTCGAGGTCCGCCAGGAGGCGCAGCGGCGGGTCTACAGCCTTCGGCCCGAACCGCTGGCCGAGATCGATGAATGGCTGGACCAGTACCGGGCCTTGTGGGACCAGCGGCTGGATGCCCTGCACACCGAGATCGCCCGGGCCAAACGCGAGCGAAGGAGTACCAGATGACCAGTACCGCACGCGGGAGCGGCCGCATCCTGGGCAGCCTGCGATCGGCAGACGGCAAGGGGGTCGTCCACATGGAGGACCGCTTCGACACCGATGTCGACGACGTATGGTCAGCACTGACCGATCCCCGCCGTCTGGCCCGTTGGGTCGGCGAGGTAGAGGGCGACCTGCGGCTCGGCGGTGAGTACCGCTTCCGGTTCTTCGCCAGCGGAGCGGAAGGCACCGGGCGAGTGGAAGCGTGCGAGCCGCCGCGGCGGCTGCTGCTGGCCCATGGCCTCGGCCAGCCGGACGTCAAGGTCATCGAGGCCACGCTGGCCGCCGATGACGGCCAGACCGTCCTGGTGATCGAGGAACGGGGCCTGCCGCTGGACCTGCTCGCCGCCTACGGGGCCGGGATCCAGGTCCACGTCGAGGATCTCGCCGCCCACCTGGCCGGGCGTGAGCGCGTCGACGCCGACGCGCGGTGGGACGAGCTCCAGCCCGCCTACGAAGACCTGGCGGCCAGCATCAGCTAGGCGGCTCCGACCCGGGCTGGGTTTGAGATGATAGACGGATGCGCGCGGTCTGGATCACCAAGGCGGCCGGGCCCGATGACCTGGAGGTGCGGGAGACGGCCGATCCTGAGCCGGGTCCGGGCCAGGTCCGGATTCGGGTCCGTGCGGCCGGGCTGAACTTCGCGGAGGTGATGGCCGCGCAGGGGCTGTACCCCGACGCCCCCAAGCCGCCCTGTGTGGTCGGCTATGAGGTGGCCGGGGTGATCGACGCGGTCGGTGCCGATGTCCAGGACCACACGGAAGGTCAGCGGGTGCTGGCCCTGACCCATTTCGGGGGACACGCGGATGTGGTCTGCGTGCCCGCCGGGCAGGTGCTGGCGATACCGGAGGCGATGAGCTTCGAGCAAGCCGCCGCGATCCCGGTCAACTACATCACCGCGTACCACATGCTATTCCGGGTCGCGGGCGTGCGGCCGGGCGAGCGGGTGCTGGTGCATATGGCGGCCGGCGGGGTCGGGATCGCGGTGCTGCAGCTGTGCCGCACCGTGGACGATGTCGAAGTCTTCGGCACGGCCTCGGCCGCCAAGCACGACGTGCTCAAAGCCGAGGGGTGCGCGCATCCCATTGATTACCACGCCGCCGACTATGCCGCCGAGGTCCGCCGGCTGACCGGGGGCCAGGGCGTGGACGTCGTGCTGGACCCGCTCGGCGGCCGTGACTGGCGCAAGGGGCTGAAGCTGCTGCGCCCGTGCGGCCGGCTGGTGGCCTACGGGTTCGCCAACCTGGCCAGCGGGCAGCGGCGCCGCCCGGCCCGCCTGGCCTCCCAGGTGGCGGGCATTCCGCTGCTGACCCCGCTCGGGCTGATGAACCGCAACCAGACCGTCAGCGGCGTCAACATCGGCCACCTGTGGGAACAGGCGGCGATCCTCCGCGAAGAACTCCAAGCCGTCCTCACCCTCTGGGATCAGGGCAAGATCAAACCCCACATCGACCGGACCTACCCCTTCGCCGAAGCAGCGGAAGCCCATCGCCGGATCCTGCGCCACCAGAACACCGGCAAGATCGTGCTCGTACCCTGACCTCGGGCCGCCTCACAGCTGGGATCTCAGCACGTCGATCTCGGCGCCCGGCGCGGACGGGTCGAAGCCGTGCTCGATCAGCCAGCGGACCGCCAGCAGGCAGCGCAGCGACCACCACGCGCGGATCACGTCGAGGTCGACGTCGGTGCCGTAGCCGGCTACCACGTCGCCCAGGTGCTCCTGGTGGCCGAGGGTCAGGCTGGCCAGGTCGTACAGGGCATCGCCCGGGCCGGCCTCGGTCCAGTCGAGCACGCCGGTGAGCTGGTCACCGTCGACGAACACGTGGGCGACGTGCAGGTCGCCGTGCGTGAACGCCGGTTTCCACGGCCGCAGCGCGGCTTCGGCCACCTGGCGGTTGCGCGTGACCAGGTTGGCGGGCAGGACGCCGTTGGCCAGGAGCCGCTCACATTCGCCGTCGAGCTCCGCCGCGACCGCGTCGGGGCTCTGCTGGCCGGCCCAGGGCGGCAGCGGCGCGTCATGCAGCCTGCGTATGGCGGCACCCGCCGCGGCCCACGCGGCCGGCGGCGCGGCCGACGGCTGACCCAGGCGGGCCAGTGGCGCCCCGGGCACCGCGGCGAGCGCGAGCACGGGGGGCTTGCGCCACAGGACCTGCGGAGTCGGGACCGGCGCCCTGGCCATTGCCTCGACCTCGACGTCGGTGCGCCGCTGATCAGCGTCGATCTTCAGGAACACGTCACCGACGCGCAGGGTCGCGCAGTCGTGATGGGCGACGACCACCTGGACCTGCTCCACGCCGGCCATTATCGCGAGCTGACCACCGAGGTCAGCAACAGGTTTATCGCGTGCGGCCGGTATGGTCCGGTCATGGACGCCAAGACCGGCGAGCTGAGGGCGGCCCACGACGTCCTGGCCGAGTTCTACGCGGACCGGCTGGCTGACGCTCTGGCCAGATACCCGCCGACCGGGCGATGCTCGGCCTGTTCTGCGAGCTGGTCGGGGCCGCGGGCCTGGGTGCCGAGGTCGCGGACATCGGCTGCGGCACCGGACGGCTCGAGCCCTACCTGGCCGAACGAGGCCTTTCCCCGCGCGGGATCGACCTGTCGCCCGAGATGATCCGCGTGGCCCGGCGGGACTATCCCGGTTCAGCTTCGACGTGGCCGACGTGCGGGAACCCGGTGACCAGCAGCGCCGGCGTCAGGTTCCGCACCGTGATGGCGGCGCCCCGAGCTGAGAGGCATATCTCGGAGAGATTTTTCCGAACGGGCCGTGGTTCGACGGTCCGTGCCAGGCCTCACGCCGCGCCAGGGAGCCCCCCGATCATCAGGCCGATGGTGACACGTCGATCATGAGAGCCGGCGGAGCTGGTCACCCGGACCGTGACCAGCAAGCCAAGCGGCATCGCCCTCTAGCACGGCGAAATCCGGGTCGGGGCTATCCACGTAGCCGGAGCAGGCGACCGCGGCCGGCGCGACCGGAGTGAAACCCGCAATCCACCACACCCAAGGGTGGTCAAACCCGGGTTCCACCACCCTAGGCTCCGCGGGAGCAGCGCACCACGAAGGACGCTGTGCTCCTATGTAACGCCAGCACCACCAGTAACTCGGCAGCGGCGCGAACCGCGCGCGACTTGCCAAAGGCGGCTGACCACACCACATTCCTCAGGCACTCCGCTCAGCTGCATACCCGGAAATCTCTTTTCTCCGAACGACCGGTGGCGACTGCGTCCGGGACCACCCACACCCTCCGCCGACGGGGTGTGGGTGATACGACCCCTGCTTCGAACCGGGTCCGGGCGCCGAACCTGGAGCTAGAAACTTCGGATGGAGTCAAAGGAGACCAGCCATGTCTACCGTTACCGTTCCCCGGCCGGACCTGAGCGCGCAGGAGGTCGTCCAGGTGCTGAAGGACGGCCTGGGCGAGGAGTGCAACGTGCTGCCCGCAATGGCCATCGGCCGGACCGCCCTGGAAGGTGCGCACCACGGCCGGCCGAACACCATCGTGGTCGGCACCGGCGACAACTACGTGACCAAGGCGCAGGTCACGATCACCCCGCGGGACGGGCAGACCGAGCTGCGGATCAGCCCCGGGGGCGTCACCTGGGACCTGCTCTACAACACCCTGGGCATCGCCCGCAAGGTCCGGCAGGTGCTGGTCAGCTCGCCGAGCCTGTCCGTGCGCTAGGCCGGCGCGGCGGCGCCACTGGCCACGGCGTAGCCGGCGCGCACAATCAGTTCGGCCATCGCCGCGTACCCGGCCGGATCTTGCGGGACAGTGGTCGCGAGCCCGTCTACGTACCGGTTGAACAGGCAGAACGCGGCGGCGATCAGGACCGTGTCGTGAATTTCCAGGTCCGTCGCGCCGGCCTCGAGGGCCGCCTGAACGTCCGCGGCGCGCACGTCCTTCCCGCCGCGCTGCACGGCACCCGCGATCCGGAGCAAGGCGCTGAGCTTCGCCGATACCGGCGCGCCCGCCGGGTCGGCGCGGACCTGATCGACCAGCGCCATCCCCTCCGGAAGCTGCGCGGCGGCGAACGCGGCGTGCGACGAAGCGCAGAAATCGCAATCGTTGAGCGTGGAAACGTAGGAGGCGATCAGCTCCCGTTCGCCGCGGGTCAGGGAGCTGGGGCCGCGCAGCAGGACTTCGGCCAGGTCGCACAGCGGCTTGGCCGTTTCCGGCCGGTATTCGAACAGGGACAAGATACCGGGCGCGTCGTTACCCAGGCTGATGTGCGGCACGAGTTCGCTCCTTACGTAGCATAACGCTGTAATAGAAGCCTAGCCGGGCCGCGGCGATCGTTCAAGCACACTCCCGCGCCCGATGGCCCGGGCTGACGGCCTTCCAGGTTTCTGGAAGATCCCCTCGGATGTGCTATAGCGCGCGGGCCGACCACTTATCGTTAGGCCAACATGGCCGTGCTGTCTCTACGTGAAGGTGCCTGGATCGATGAGTGACGATTGGCAGGGCTGGTACCAGAACAGGCCCGGGTCGGGCGATCAGCCAACCGAGACTTACCAGGGACCCAGGGCGGGCGGCCGCGGCGGGGCGGGCCCGACCGTGCCGAACCGGGGTGTGCCGAACCGGGGCGCCGCGTGGCCGAGCCAGCCGCCGGACCGTTCGGCAGGCGGCGAACCGGAACGGTGGGACCTGGGCGGGGGCGGCGGGCGCCGCTGGCGGTTCTGGGGGCAGCCGGGGCGGCACGGCCTGCGGATCGCGCTGATCTTCGTCCTGATCGTGGTCGTGCTGATCGCGGGTTCGGCCGGGACCTACTTCTGGCTGAACGGCAAGCTGAACAAGACCGTCACGCTCCCGGCCACCACGCTGACCTCGGCTGGGACGAACTGGCTGATCACCGGCTCGGACAGCCGGGCCGGGCTGTCCCGCGCCGAGCGCGACGCCCTGCACGTCGGGTCCGATGGGGGCTCGCTGAACTCGGACTCGATCATGCTGCTGCACCTGGGCTCCGGCCGCCCGGTGCTGATCAGCATCCCGCGTGACTCCTACGTGGACATTCCCGGCCATGGCTACAACAAGATCAACGCGGCGCTGGCCTACGGCGGGGCGAGCCTGCTGATCCAGACGGTCGAGAACGTCACCGGGCTGCAGATCAACCACTACATGGGGATCGGCTTCGGCGGCCTGGTCGCGGTGGTGAACAAGATCGGCGGCGTGCCGATCTGCCTCAAGACCGGGATCAACGACTCCTACTCCGGGGTCCACCTGGCCGCCGGGTGCCACAACCTCAACGGGAACCAGGCGCTCGCGTTCGTGCGTGACCGGCACTCGTTCGCCACCGAGGACCTGCAGCGGATCCAGGACCAGCGCGCGTTCCTGGCCGCCCTGCTGGACAAGGCCACCTCGCCCGGGGTGTACCTGAACCCGTTCACCGCGTTGCCGTTCGGGTCGACCGCCGCGAGTTCGATGTCGGTCGACACGGGCACGAGCCTGCTCGACCTGGTGCACGCGGCGGCCGCGCTGCACAACCCGGAGACCGGCACGGTGCCGATCGAGAACGACAACGCCTACACCAGCGCCGGCGATTCGGTGCTGTGGAACAAGCCCCAGGCGCGCGCGCTGTTCCAGGCGCTGAAGAACGGCACGGCCATCCCGAAGGGCGTGCTGTCCGGCACTTCGGTCGGCTGAGCGCGCAGCCAAGCCAGAAGCGATTGGCCCACGTTTTGCCTGAGTAATGGACCTTATTTTGGGCCGCTTGGCGACGTAACGTAGCAGGCATGAGCCAGACCACGCCGCTCGGCGCCCCCGAAGCGGCCGTGCTCACCTGGACCTCGGCCGTCCTCGGCGGCCAGATCACGGTCGAACGAGGCCTGCGCGAAGGCGGCTCGCCGTGGCTCATCCGCGTCCGCGACACCTCCGCCGTGCTCCGCGTCGCGCCGCTGGACAGCCGGGAGCGCCTGGCCACCGAGGTCGCCGCGCTGCGGTACGCGGCCCGGGGGCCTGCCCGTCCCTGATGTGCTCGGCCACGACGACGGCACCGCCTGCGAATCCGCGCTCGTCCTCACCGCCCTGCGGCCGGGTTTCAGCCGCATTCCCGCCCGTCCGGACGCCGGGCGGCTGCGGACCATCGGCGCGATGGCGGCCCGGATCGGCGCGGTCGCGCCCGGCCCGGCCAGCGCCCTGCCGGCCAGGTCCGGCCCGATCGCGGAGTTCCCGTGGGCGCGGCTGCGCCGCGAACGCGGCGCAGCGGCCATCCTCATGCGAGCCGAGGCGGCGGTGGCCGGCACCAGACCGCAGGACACGCGGACGGCGCTTACCCACGGCGACCTGTGGTTCGGCAACACCTTGTGGGACGAAGGCGGCACGCTGACCGCCCTGCTGGACTGGGACGCGGCCGGGATCGGCTCACCCGGCATCGACCTGGGCTCGGTCCGCCTGGACGCGGCGCTGCGCTACGGCCAGGACGCAGTGACCGAGGTGCTGGCCGGCTGGGAGGACCAGGCCTGCCGGGCAGCCCCCGACGTGCCGTACTGGGACGCCGTGGCCGCGCTCGCCACCTCGCCGGATATGGCCTGGGTCGCCCCCACCATCGCCGACCAGGGACGCCCCGACCTGATCGGCGACCTGCTCAACGAGCGCCGCGAGACCTTTCTGCACGCCGCCCTCAGCCGCCTGGATGGTCGGTAAACCCAAGGGAGCAGCCATGCCGATCGAGCTTAACCACACCATCGTTCCCGCTCGCGACCCGCGGGCTTCGGCGCGGTTCCTGGCCGCCGTCCTGGGCCTGGAGGTCGACCCGCCGGTTTCGCACTTCACCCCGGTCACGCTGACCAACCGGGTCACGCTGGACTACGACCAGGCCGACGACGTTCGTACCGCACCACTACGCGTTCCTGGTCAGCGAGGAGGAGTTCGACGCCGCCTTCGCCCGCATCCAGCAGGGCGGCATCACCTACTACGCCGATCCGGCCTGCCTGGAAGCCGGCCAGATCTACCACGGCCAGGGTGAGCGCCGCGGCGCGTACTTCCGTGACCCGGACGGCCACCTCATGGAGATCCTCACCCCGTCTTCCTGAGGAACTTTCCGATCTGCTCGGTGGCCTCGGCGGCCTCGGGGGTGCCGAGCAAGATCGGGTAGACGTGCGGCAGGCCCTCGCCGATCTCCAGGGTGACGTTGACCCCGTCGTCGGTGGCCGCCGCGGGATCATCGGGTTGCGGGCGGGATCGGTGTACTCGGCGATGTCGAGGTCCTGCTGGACGGTCCGGCCGGGATCGGACAGGAACGTCCACTGGGCGCCGACCGAGGCCCGGAACTCCTGGGACGAAGGTCCGCTGGCGCGATCTTGACCCGGCAGGCCCAGTTCGGCCGCCAGGCCGGCGCACTGGACCGGCTACCCATCGGCCTGGACTTCCTGGCCACCGATGCCGCCTGGCGCGGCGACTTCACGGCGGCCGCGGCGCTGATCGCGGAGACCGCGGCGGTCTGCGCGGCGACCGGGGCGCGCCGGGCGCCGTTGGCCGCGATGCTGGTAGCGTCGTTGCGCGGTGACCGGGCCGAGACGGTGACGCTGATCCAGGCCGGCCTCGCCGGGGCCGAAGCCAGCGGCCAGGGCATCGCGGTCACCTATGCGCACTGGGCGGCGGCGGCCTTGAACAACGGCCTGGGCCGTTACCAGAAGGCGCTGGCGGCAGCCCAGCAGGCCACCCAGGACACGCCTGGCCCTGTACGTGTCCATGTGGGCGCTTCCCGAACTGGTCGAGGCGGCGGTCCGCTGCGGCAACGGCCAGGTCGCCGCCGAGGCGGTGCAGCGGCTGGCCGAAACGACCCAGCCCGCGGGCACCGACTTCGGGCTCGGTATCGAAGCCCGGTCACGTGCCCTGGTCAGCGAGGGCGCGGCGGCCGAAGCGCCGTACCGCGAGGCGAATCGGCAGGCTCGTCCGTACCCGGCTCCGCCCGGAACTCGCCCGGGCTCACCTGCTGTACGGCGAGTGGCTGCGCCGCGCGGGCCAGCGCACCGACGCGCGCGAGCAGCTGCGCGAGGCGGGCCAGATGCTGACCGCGATGGAGGTCGAGGGGTTCGCCGAGCGCGCCCGCCACGAGCTGCTGGCCACCGGGGAGACCGCGCGTAAGCGGAAGGCCGAGACGACGGGCGATCTCACCGCCCAGGAGCGCAGATCGCCCGGCTCGCACTGGACGGCCTGTCGAATCCGGAGATCAGCACCCAGCTGTTCCTGAGCCCGCGCACCGTCGAGTGGCACCTGCGCAAGGTCTTCGCCAAGCTCGACATCAGCTCGCGCAGGCAGCTGCGCGGGGCGCTGCCGGACCGGTGAGATGCCGCCCGGCCGGATGATCACAGGTCAAGGACCAGGTTGTCGCGAGGCTGCGAGCAGCAGATCAGGACGCTGCCGTCGGCGGGGTCGTCGACCGGGGCGGGGTCGTAGCTGACGCTTCCCGAGATCGCGGCCGTCTCGCAGGTGTGGCACACCCCGGTGCGGCAGGACCAGCGCACCGGCACGTCGCAGGCTTCGGCGAACTCGAGCAGGCTGGCGTAGCCGGGATCCCAGGGCGCGTTCAGGTTGCTGCGCGCGAACGTGACCAGGGGGCCGCTACCTGGCTGGCCGGGGGGCAGGTGCGGCTTGCGGGCGGCCGTGGGCGCGATGCCGGGGGTCAGCGCGGGGCCGGCGCCGAAGACCTCGGTGCGGATGCGGGCCGCCTGGAAACCGGCCGAGGCCAGGGCGGCGGATACGTCAGCCATAAACGCCGTGGGCCCGCACAGGTAGACATCGGCGTCGCGGGGCAGGTCCAGGCCGGCCAGGACCGGTGCCGTCAGGCGTCCCGCCGTGTCGTAGTCGCGGCCCAGGACGTCATCGGGGCCCGGGCTGCTGTAGCAGATGTGCCGGTGTCCGCTGGGCAGGGCGGCCAGCAGGGCACGCGATTCGGCGGCGAACGGCTCATCGGCGCGGTTGCGCGAGCCGTGCAGCCACCAGATGTCCCGGCCGGACTTGGCCGCGGCCAGCGCGTGCAGCATGGCCAGCACCGGCGTCGCGCCGACTCCCGCACTGATCAGCAGGACCGGCCCCGGGCCCGGGCGCAGCGTGAAGGTGCCGCGCGGCGCGGCCACCTCCAGCTGGTCGCCCGCCCGCACGCGGGCGTGCAGGAACTGGCTGGCCACGCCATGGTCCTCCCGCTTGACGCTGATGCGGTACCCAGGGGCATCCGGGGGTCCGGACAGCGAGTAGCTGCGCAGCACCGGCGGCTGAGCGGGGTCGGGGTGCAGGCGCAGGGTCAGGAACTGCCCCGGCAGGGCGGCCGGCACACTCGCGCCGCCGGGATCGGCCAGGTGCACCGAGATCACCGTCTCGGTCTCCCGGTCGATGCCGGTCACGGCGAGCGACCGGAACCCGGGCCAGGCGGGCGGCGGGCTCTCGTCGGTCAGGCCCGCGTTGCCTGCCGACGTCCCGGACTGGTCGAGCATCTCGGTGAACGACGCCTGCCAGCCGGGGCTGAGCGCCGGGATGCGCAGCGCTCGCAGCAGCTGCTGGCGCGGATGCCCGGGCAGGTACAGCAGGGCGTCCGTCTCCGCGACCGTCATGGCCTCCGGGCCGGAGGCCAGCTTGATGATCTCCTGCCCGGCCGCCACCGCGCCTTCGGTCAGCACCCGGAAGTAGAATCCAGGCCGGTGATGGGACACCAGCAGCGCGGGCATCCGGGCATCGTTCATCCGGATGCCCACCCGGAAGCAGGTCACCCGGGGCTGGGTGACCTCGAAGACCGCGTTGCCGATCCGGTACCGGTCACCGATGCACACCTGGTCGTCGGCCAGTCCCTGCACGGTGAAGTTCTCCCCGAACTGCCCGTAGCTGAAGTCGTCCCGGCCCAGCTGGTCCTGCCAGTACCGGTAGGACTCGATCTGGTAGACGAACACGGCGCGCTGCTCGCCGCCGTGCCCGGCCAGATCACCCTGCCCGTCACCGTCGATATTGAGCCGCCGCACCAGCCGCGGCCCGGTGACCGGCTTCTTCCACACCGCCGTGTGCACCGTCCGGCCGTGCCAGGTCACGTCCTGCGGCAACCCCACATTGACCGACAGCAGAGCGCCGGCCGCGGCCCCGAAGTCACCGCTTCACCTTCTCACGCGGATCTGGCTCACGCGGATCCGGCGACGAGCGCGGCGGTCACCGCCACCCACGCGGCCACGGCCACCCAGAGCATGAACGGGCTGAGCGGGGCCATGAAGGCCAGGTGGGCGGCCTGGCCGAAGGTCAGCGTCGCGACGCTGTGCATGCCGAGCGGGAAGACCACGCTCCACAGCGCGGGGCTCGTAGGTCAACGGCCAGTGATGCCGGACGTAACGCCACAGGCCGAGCACGATGAGCAGCGGAACCCACCAGGTGACGAAGGCCCACAGCGCGAAGGAGAATCCCTCGACGAACCCGGCCGACGCCTTGACCGCGGGAAGCGCGGCGGGAAGTCCCAGGATGCGGGCCCCGGCCAGCACGATGATGGCGGTGGCGCCCATCAGGATCCAGTAGGGCGGGCCGAGGACCTGCGGGGTCATGGGCACGGTCAGCCAGTGCAGCAAGATCAGCGAGACGAGCAGCAGGTACAGCAGCAGCCCGATGCTCCACAGGCCGACCGCGACCGGCGCCAGGCTGGCCGGTACGGCGTAGGTCAGGACGAGCCACACCACGGCGGCCAGGCCGGCCAGGATAGCGGTGGCCAGCGGGTGGCCGCGGCGGCCAGCCGGATCCGAGCACGTTCATCGCGGCGGCGATCGCGAAGAAGCCGAACACGTGCCCGGGGTCGCGGAAGGTGGCGGCCGCGCTGGCGCGGAACCGGACCAGCTGGATGACCAGGGCCACGATCAGCACGCCGAGCGCTACCGAGGCGACGACGAGCAGGACCTGGGACAGCCACGACGGTCCAGCAGGAATGCCCCGGTCGAGATGATACTGGTGGCCATCACGAACGGGAAGTAGCCCGGAGACAGGGTTTGCACGGCCGTCGCGGCCCAGCTGGGGAGTCGCGACATGAGCGGCTCCTTCGCGGCGCTTGCTGTCGGGTGCGTTTCCCCGCGGGGTGAGTGGCTGCCTTCTGGAGTCATCGTCAGGTAGGCCCGGAGCGGTCACACCTCGCCTGCCTCACCGCCCCCATATGACCCACCTGGTCCGCTCCTGGTGAGCCACCCAACGACGTCGTTGCCGCAACGACGCGCACCCGACGACATGGCTGCCACAACGACGCCGTTGAGGCCAGACCACCGGCTGGCTCCTTCCGAGAGAAACACCCCTTGCTGTCTAGCGATCAGGGTCGCGCTTGGGGCGAGCCGTTCGCGCCCTGGAAAACCCCGGGCCGGCACCCTGGTCCCGGCGCTCAGGCCAGCGCTGGAGGGTGCGCTACCGGGCCCTGATGATCGTCACGCTCTTGATGATGACCCTTTGCCTGGGGAAGCCGCCGCCAAACAGCGGGTATTGGCACGCATATCCGGAATGGGCCACGTTGCGAATGATATTCAGCCCGGAGCAAACCGCACCGAACGGCGTATATGCCGGCGACAGACCCGACGTGCTGTTTTTGTAGACAATGAAAAACTGGCTGCCGTGCTGGTCCTGGTGCCGTCGTTAGCCATCGCCACCACGCCGGCCGGGTAGATGGCACCCTTGAGGTTCTCGCTGGCGAACTCATATCCGGGCGTTCCGTTGTCCCGGTTCCTGATGCCGCAGGTCCACTTGGTGCTGGCGGTGGCATACGGGTCGCCGCACTGCAAGACGTAGATGCCCGTGGTTACCAGCCGGTGGCACTGAGTGTTGTCGAAAAAGCGGCCTCGGCCAGGTGGACGAACGAGTTGGCCGGACCGCTAATCAGCGCGGCCGCGAGAACCGTCGCCGCCGCCGCGGTCAAGGCCATAACGATCATCGCCGCCTGCTCCGCATAATGAAAAATGCTACCGCCGCCCACGTCATTTTGGCGCTGGTCAGATGAGCGCGACGGCTTCGGCCCAGGCGTCGTATTCGTAGATCCACCGCCGGTCGATCAGCTCGCTGCCGGAACTGTCCCAGCCGGCCCCCTGCCGTCGTGAGCTCTGCTGGACGCGCGCCGTCCGGTCGCGTCGCAGCGCCTCGTAGGCGGTAAGCGCCGACGGCACGCCCGCCGTGCTCGTCGTGGCGCCCAGCAGGGTGGCCAGCGCCACCGCGTCCTCCAGCGCCTGATTGGCGCCCTGGCCCAGGTGCGGCAGCATCGGGTGCGCCGCGTCGCCGAGTAGGGTCAGCCGCCCGCTGCTCCATCTGGGCAGCGGCGCCCGGTCATACATTCCCCACTGGAACCCGCTGCCACCCGGCCTGCTGATCGCCGCGATGATCTGCCCGATAACCGGGTCCCAGCCGGCGAAGTGCACGGCTAGCGCCGCCGGGTCGCCGGGCGTCGACCACGACTCGCGCACCGAAGTACCGGACGCGACGAACCCTACGTAGTTCAGCAGCTCGCTGGCTCGCACCGGGAACACCAGGAAGTGCTGGCCCTCGCCCACCCACATCCGCATCGTGCCGGCCGGGTACTCGCACGGGCGCGGCACCAGGCCTCGGTAGGCCGCCACCTGGGAGAACACGGGCTCCGCCGCGGCGACCACAAAGCCCTGCAGGACGGAATGGATGCCGTCCGCGCCGATCACCACGTCCGCCGTCACGCTGGTCCCGTCGGCGAACCCGACCGTGGCGCGGCCGGCATCCTGGCTGAAAGCCGTGCACCGGTGCCCGGTCCGCACCGTGTCCGCACGCAGCTGCCCGGCCAGCAGGGCCAGCAGGTCAGCCCGGTGAATGCCGACGTTCTGTCCGGGCACGGCGAACTGATAAGGCTCGTGCGCCACGGCCCGCCCGTCGGGGAGCCGGAGCTGAACCGCGGCGTACCGCGCCCCCAGCTCCCGGATCCCGTCGCCGACTCCGAGCCGCTCGAGCATCCGCAGGCCGTTGGGCGCCAGCGACACTCCCGCACCGACCTCGGTCAGCTGCTGCGCCTGCTCATGGACCTGGACGTCGATCCCGGCCCGCTCGAGCGCCACCGCCGCCGCGATCCCGCCGATTCCGCCGCCGACCACCACCGCCCGCAGAGCCACGTCCTGCCCCCTCTCCGCACGGCCCCACGATCACATTGTGCGCCGCCTGATCGCCGCGGCAAGGTGGTCGAGCTCCGCCTCCACCCCGCGAGAATCACGAAAACCTATCGCATTATGCGTATCCTCAAATACCCTTAGTCACGAATACGCGGACATGCGTCCAGTGATGGGGGAGATACCGTGCTAAAACGCGGCCGCCGCGCCATGCTCACTGTCCCGTTAAACCGTGACGCCGGCGAGTGCGGGGAAGGTGGGCCAGTGAGCACTGCCGTCCTCACCCAACCCGAGATCCTCGCCACCGCCCGTACCGTCTTGTCCCGGATCAGCGCCGATGACTTCATCTGGCCCTCGGGCAAGGCCGGATGCACCAGCCTGCGGGAGTGCCGGGACGGGCTGGCGGAGGCCCTGGACGACTACGAGGCCCTGGCCCGGGACCAGCTCCAGCCCGCCGCCCTGTTTCCCGATCTCGGTCACCGCCAGGACGACGCCCGGGACATCGCCCTGCGCAGGACCGCCGATGACGTCCTGGAGTGGGCGCAAGCGGCGGTCCTGGTCGTCCGGGAGCGGTGCGCCGAGGGTTAGCGCAGCGACCGGAAGGAATCGCGCATTTCGGCGGAGAACAGGCCTGGCTGCTCCCAGGCGGCGAAGTGACCGCCTCGGTCGAGCCGGTTGTAGTGAATGAGGTTGTGGGGGTAGGCGCGTTCGGCCCAGCTGCGCGGGGCTTGGTACAGCTCATCGGGGAACACGCTGATCGCGTACGGGATGGTGATGTTCTTGGCGTCGAAGAAGTCGGCCTTGTTCTCCCAGTACAGGCGGGCCGCGGAGACTCCGGTATTGGTCAGCCAGTACAGCGTGATGTTGTCGAGCAGGTCGTCCCGGGTCAGGTCGCTGGCCAGGGTGCCCTGCAGGACCTTCTCCACGAGTCCGGGCTGGCCGGTGCCGTCGCCGTGGTCCAGCGTGAACGCGGCCAGGTCGGCCGGTGAGTCCGCCAGCCCGTACAGGGTCTGCGGGCGCGTCGCCATGATCTGCGCGTAGGCCACGTGCTTGGCGTAGAAGTTCGCCAGCTGCTCGTAGGCGTCCTTCTCCTCGGGCGACAGGCCGGTCGGCGGCGGGTCGCCGCGCTCGAATCCCTTGGTTATGTCGGCCGGGGCGGTACCGGGCATGTTGGAGTGGATGCCGAGCAGTTCCGGGGCGGCCTGCTCGCCCATCGCCTGGGTGACGGCCGCGCCCCAGTCGCCGCCCTGGGCCACGAACCGGGTGTATCCCAGGCGCTTCATCAGCACGACCCAGGCCCGGGCGATGCGGACGGGATCCCAGCCGGTGGCGGTGGGCTTGGCCGAGAACCCGTGGCCCGGCAGCGAGGGGATCACCAGGTGGAACGCGTCATCCGCGCTCGCGCCGTGGGCCGTGGGGTCGGTGAGCGGCCCGATGATCTTCAGCTGCTCGATGATCGACCCGGGCCACCCGTGGGTGACGACCAGGGGCAGCGCATCGGCGTGCGGGGAGCGGACGTGGATGAAGTGGATGTCCAGCCCGTCGATCTCGGTCAGGAACTGCGGCAGCGCGTTCAGGGTCGCCTCGCACTTGCTCCAGTCATAGTCGCTCGCCCAGTAGCGCGTCAGGTCCTGCATCATGGCCAGCCGGACGCCCTGGGAGTCGTCGGTGACCGTCTCGCGCTCGGGCCACCTGGTCGTGGTTATCCGCCTGCGCAGGTCGGCGAGCTCGGCCGCCGCGAAACCGACCCGAAACGGGCGGATCGCGATGTCGTCGGTACTGGCTTGCGGTGCGTCGTGGGTCATGTCCGTACTTCTCCGTCCTAGGTGCGGCTGCCCCTCCACGGTCGCCCCAGCGGCACGGGGTTCGCGCCCGTGTAGGCCACTGGCCCCGGCACCGGTTGCCCGGCCCGGGTAATCCGCTCAGGGCCGCGGTCAGCCGCTGCGCGACGGCCTCGACGGCGGCCCGGAGCTCGGGGCCGCCCGCGACCTGGAAGCCGATCGGGATCGCGGCCAGCCATTCGCCGGCGTACATGGCCGGATTGCTGGTGGTGCCGGTCAGGACGCAGCGCGCACCGTCGATGCGGTCCAGACGCCCCATCGGCGGCCGGACGTACCGGGCGACCTGTTCATGCGGAGCGTCGAACACCACCTTGACCTCGAACTCCCAGCCGACCCCGAGGTGCTGCTCCAGCAGGTCAACGTGGTCCAGGTCCTCGGGGGCACGGAACTGCTCGCCGCCGCGGCGACCGACTGGATCCGGTCGATACGGTAGGCGCGGACCGCGTCGGCGCGATGGGAGTGGCACAGCAGGTACCAGCGACCGTGGCGGACCACGACCGCCCACGGGTCAACGTCCTCCTCCCACTGCCGGCCCGACTCGCTGCGGTAGTCGATACGCACCTGACGCTGGGCCGCCACGGCGGCCACCAGGGTGCTCGTGGTCTGGGTGCCCGGGCGGGCGGCTCCGCGATCCGGTACCGCCGAGGCGTGCTGACGCATGGTGGCAGCCTGCCGGCCGATGTTCTCCGGCAGCGCCCGGATGATCTTGCCCAGGGCGGCACCAACCGGGTCGTCGGCGTCAGCGGCCGCGTGGCTGCCGTCGAGCACCGCCATGACCAGGCCCAGCGCCTCCGCGGCGGTGAACATGAGCGGGGGCAGCCGGATGCCCCGGCCGACCCGGTAGCCGCCATAGGGCCCCCGGGCCGACTCCACGGGGATCTCGGCCTCGCGCAGCATCGCGACATAGCGGCGGGCGGCGCGTTCGGTCACGCCGAGCTGCGCGGCCAGCTGGGCGGCGGTGACGCCCGGCTGGGCCTGCAGCAGCTCCAGCGCCCGCAAGGCCCGTCCGGTGGGGCTGAGGTCGGCTTTCACCAGAACAGGCTAATCAGGAAGCTGATCGTCCGGAACCGGGGCTATCGTCGCAGAGACCGAAGGCCGGACCAGACATGACCCGCACCGCGGCGGGGAAGGGAGAACGGACATGGACATGCTGCTCATCGGCGGCCTGTGGCTGGACGGGTCGGCCTGGAACGACGTTGCCGCCCAACTCGAGGCCCGCGGTCATCACGCCGTGCCGGTCACCCTGCCGGGGCAGGGCGACGGCAATGCGTCGGCGACCCTCGCGGACCAGGTGGCCACCGTGGTCGCGGCCGTCGACGCCGCCGCGGGCCGGCCGATGGTGGTCGGGCACTCCGCGGCCTGCAGCCTGGCCTGGCTCGCCGCCGACGCGCGTCCCGCCAAGGTCAGCAAGGTCGCCTTGATCGGCGGCTTCCCCGCCGCAGACGGCAAGGCGTACTTCGATTCCGCCCAGGTCGGCGCGATGCCCTTCCCGGGCTGGGAGGAGTTCGAGGGACCGGATTCCGCCGACCTGGACGAGGACGCCCGGCGGGCCTTCGCGGCCGCCGCGATCCCGGTCCCGGAAGCGGTCATTCGCGGTGAGGTCAAGCTGACCGACGAGCGCCGTTACGACATCCCGGTGGCGGTGATCTGCCCGGAGTTCAGCCCGGCCGAGGCCCGGGAGTGGATCGAGAACGGCCCGGTACCGGAGCTGGTGAACAGCAAGAATGTCTCGTTCATCGACATCGACTCCGGGCACTGGCCCATGATCAGCGCGCCGGCCGAGCTCGCGCGCCTGCTGGCCCAGGCGGCCGCGGAGTCCTGACCCGCTTCCGATTTAAATCGTGCCGATCTTTGGGAAATATCATTAATGTCACATTATGCCGGATTAGGCCGGTCGCTATTTGTAGGTGATTTCTCGTTCGGCACCTTTTCGGGACTGGCCGCCGCGTATTATCGGGGTTAGCGCCGATCCTCCCCGGCGTATTTATTTGCACAAAGGTCAAATGGTAGGCACCGGTCTGCCCAGGGCTCGACCGGTGGCCGGATGCTGTCCGGATGCTGTCCGCGACCAGGTGCGGTGCTCCTGACGGCAGTACCGCGTGGGGGGGACGTGTGGGCGAAACAATGGAGTGGGTGGCCGCCGACGATACCGCCGAACGGTGGTTCCGCGGGTTGCTTGAATCGGCGCCGGACGCCATGGTGATCGTGGACGAGGACGGCCTGGTCCAGCTGGTCAACGCGCAGGTGGAGTCCCTGTTCGGATATGACCGCGCCGAACTGGTCGGGCAGCGAGTCGAGATGCTGGTCCCGCACCGGTTCCGCGGCCTGCACCCCGGTCACCGCGCCGGGTACGCGGCGACCCGGCGGGTCCGGCCGATGGGCGCCGGCCTGGACCTGTACGGTCTGCGCAAAGACGGCGGTGAGTTCCCGGTCGAGATCAGCTTGTCCCCGCTGGACGCGACCGGCGGCCGGCTGTACTGCGCGGCGGTGCGCGATGTCTCGGACCGCCGGGCGGCCGAGCGGCACATCCGTGACCTGGCCAACGTCGTCGAATCGTCCCAGGACGCCATCGTGTCGGTGACCCTCGACGGGCGTATCACGTTCTGGAACGCCGCGGCCCAGCGCCTGTACGGATACCCGGCGCAGGAGGCGATCGGCGCCGGCATCGCGATGCTGGTCCCGTCCGGCGAGCGGGGCGAGGTGGCCAGCCTGCTGAAGCGGCTGGGGCGCGGGGAACGCGCCGAGCACGTCCGGGCCATCAGGATGGTCAAGGGCGGCCGGCTGGTCGATGTCGACATCGCCGTATGGCCGACGCGGGACCTGGACGGCACGATCACCGGCGCCTCGGCGATAGTGCGTGACATCAGCGACCTCAAACGTGCGGCGCGCGAACTGACCCAGCTGTACGAGCAGCAGCGTCACGTGGCGCTCACCTTGCAGAAAGCCCTGATGGGAACGCCGCCGCGCATCCCCGAGATCGAGACGGCGCATCGTTACCTGCCCGCCACCAGCGGCGCCGGGGTCGGCGGCGACTGGTTCGACCTGATTCCGCTGGGCGCCGGCCGGGCCGGGGTGTTCGTCGGCGATGTCATGGGCCGCGGCCTGGAAGCCGCGGCGGTCATGGGCCAGCTCCGGTCGGCGGCCCGGTCGCTGGCCAAGACCCAGCTGCCGCCCCAGCAGCTCATGCAGGCGCTGGACGCGTTCGCCGCCGACCTCCCGCAGCAGCTGATCACCTGCTGCTACCTGGTCATCGATCCCGGCTCGGACGCGACCCGGGGGCTGCCGGTGACGATCTGCTCAGCTGGTCACCTGCCGGTGCTGCTGGTCGCCCCCGGTCCCGACGGCGTGACCGTGACCCGGGTCGCCGCTCCGGTCAGCGTGCCGCTCGGCGTGGGACAGATCCCGCACCAGCAGGCCCGTTTCGTGGCTCCGCCCGGATCGATCCTCGCGCTGTACACCGACGGACTGGTCGAGACCCGCGGCAGCGACATTGACCTGCAGATCGATCAGGTGGGGGCCGAGCTTCAGGCGGCCTGCGCCGACGGGCTCGACCTGGACAAGATGGCCGACCGGGTGATCGCCGGGCTGCTCGGCGAGACCGGCAGCTTCACCGATGACGTGACGCTGCTGATCGTCCGCCTGCCCGATGCCCCGCTGGCCGCCGCGGTCACCGAATTCGCCAGCGACCCCGCCTCCGTCCCGGCCGGCCGCCGGTTCGTCGCCGCGCTGCTCGAGGACTGGGCCTGCACGCATCTGACCGACACCGCCACCCTGCTGACGTCCGAGATTCTTACCAACGCGGTCGTGCACGGCCTGGGCCCGGTCCGGCTCCGGGTGCGCCGCACCGATACCGAGGTCGCCGTCATCGTCTCCGACCGGGGCCGGTACCAGCCTCAGCCCCGGCTGGCCGACCCGACCGACGAGTCCGGCCGCGGCCTGAGCCTGCTGGAGATGCTGGCCAGCAGCTGGGGGGCCCGCGCCACCGAAGACGGCAAGGACGTCTGGTTCACCCTCACCCTGTGACGCTGGCTCGCGCGGTACCGATGAGCTCCAGGATGCGGGCGGGCGGCAGGTGCTGCTCGTAGATCCGCACGCCGAACGGTGACAGCGCGTCCTCGATGGCGTTGACCATGGTGGGGGGCGCGACGATCATGCCGCCTTCGCCCACGCCGCGGAAGTTGACGTCGGCGTCGAGCGGCACGGTCTGCAGATGCTCGATCTCGATACGGGGAACGTCGCATGCGGTCGGCATCAGGTAATCCATGAACGTGGCGGACTGGAAGGTACCGTCTTCGGCGTAGGCCGATCGTTCGAGCAGCACCGCGCCGATGCCCTGGGCGATGCCGCCCCGGATCTGGCCCTCTACGACGGCCGGATTGATCAGCGCGCCGCAGTCTTCGGCGGCGACGTACCGCTCCACCTTGACCAGGCCGGTCTCGACGTCCACTTCCACGATCGCGCAGTGGGTGCCGCCGGACCAGCCGCCCGCACCGCCGTCGTAGGTGGCCTCGACCTCGAAGCCGGCGTCCGCGCCGTCGCCGGACGGCCCGGTCGCGGCCCGGGCCGCGACCTCGCTGACCGGGATCGCGGTCGCCGGGTCGCCGCGCACCCAGACGTTGCCGTCAGAGATCAGCAGGTCCCGCGCGCTGACCTCCATCAGAGCGGCCGCGAAGTCGAGCACCTTGGCCTTGAGCTGCCGGGCGCCGTGCAGCGCCACGCCGCCGGTCATGGTGGCCGACCGGCTGCCGCCGGTCAGCCCGAACGGGACCACGGCGCTGTCGCCGACCACGACGCGGACCTGTTCGAACGGCACGCCGAACTCGTCGGCGGCGATCTGGGCCAGGGTCGTCTGGTGGCTCTGGCCGTGCGGCATCTGGCCGGTGAACAGCGCGACGATGCCGTCCGGCTCGAGCCGCAGGCGCATGGACTCCTGGCCCAGCCCGCCGCTGTCCGGGCGCGGGCCGGGAGCGGCCTCGATGAACGTGGCCACGCCGAGGCCGAGGTAACGACCGTCCGCCCGGGCCTGCTCCTGGCGGCGCCGGAAGGCGGGCACGTCCACCAGCTCGGTGACCCGCTCCAGGGACTCCCTGGAGGTGACGCCGACCAGCGGGCGGCCGGTGATCATCCGGGCCGGAGGGTCGGTGCGCGGGGCGAGGTTACGCAGCCGGATCTCGACCGGATCGAGGCCGAGATCCTGGGCGATCAGGTTCAGCACGCGTTCGCGCACGAACGTCTCGGACGCCCACGGCCCGCGGTAGGCGACGTAGGACGCCTTGTTCGTGATCGCCGCGGTCGACTCGAAAGCCATGGCCGCCAGCTTGTACGGGCCGGGCAGCATCGCCTCCATGATGCCGGCCACCATCGTGCCCATCCCGGGATAGGCGCCGGTGTCGATGACCATCTTCACGTCCAGCCCGAGCAGGTCGCCGTCGTTGCTGACCGCGGCCCGGACGTCGAAGCTTTCCTCGCGCGCCTGCCCCGACGCGGTGAGGTTCTCGCCGCGGTCCTCGACCCACTTGACCGGCCGGCCGACCAGCCGCGAGGCCGCGGCGACGGCCTGCTCCTCGCGTGATGCGCCGATCTTCAGGCCGAACGACCCGCCGATATCCCCGGCCAGCACGCGCACCTGGTCGGGTTCCAGGCCCAGGCGCGCGGCGATCCCGTTCCTGGTGATGTGCACGCTCTGGGTGGCCGCGTAGAAGGTCATGGCCTCCAGGTCGGCGTCGTAGCTGGCCACGCAGCCCCGGCCCTCCATGGGCACGTTCTGGTGCCGGTGCACGTCGAGGTGGAAGTCGATGACGCGATCGGCGCCGTCGAACGTCGCCGGGACGTCACCGAACTCGTGACGCGAGGTCGGCGAGGCGATGTTGTCGCCCAGGTTGGCGAACAACGGCGGGCTGTCCGGGTCGAGCGCGAAGGCGGCGGTCACGACCGGCGGCAGATCCTCGTAGTCGACCTCGACCAGCTCGCAGCCGTCCTCGGCGAGGTACCGGCTCTCGGCCACGACCACCGCCACCGGATCGCCGACGAAGCGCACCTTGTTCGTGGCCAGCAGGGTGAACTCGGGGGTGGGCCCGTCGCCGCCGATGAGCGCGGCCAGCGGGTCCGGCGCCGGGACGGTGATCTCCTCCAGGTCGGCTCCGGTCAGCACGGCGACCACGCCGGGCAGCTCCCGGGCGGCCGAGGCGTCGACCGAGAGCACCCGGGCGTGCGCCATCGGCGAGCGCACGAACGCGGCGTGCAGCATCCCGGGCAGCTTGATGTCGTCCACGTACCGGCCCGCGCCGGTCAAGATCCGCGGGTCCTCCGAACGCTTGATGCTGGCGCCGGTGTAGCGCTCAGCCGCGATTGCCGCCATTCTCGCTCCTTTGCTCAGCGCTCACGGTTGCGCTCGGCGGCCAGCAGGACGCCGTCGATGATGCTCTGGTAGCCGGTGCACCGGCAGATGTTGCCGGACAGCGCTTCGCGGATCTGCTGCTCGCCGGCGTCGGGATGGGCGCCCAGGAACGCGGTAGCCTGCATGACGAACCCCGGCGTGCAAAAGCCGCACTGGAAGCTGTGCGAATCCCACATGGCCTGCTGCAAGGTGCTGAGCTCGCCGTCCGGGGCTAGCCCTTCGATGGTCGTGACCTCGCGGCCGGCGGCCTGCACGGCCAGCATCAGGCACGAGCGGACCGGCCGGCCGTCGAGGATGACCGTGCACGCGCCGCAGACCCCGTGCTCGCAGCCGACGTGGGTGCCGGTGAGGTCCAGGTCGTCCCGCAGGAAGTCGGCCAGCGTCTTGCGCGCCTCCGGCGCCCCGGTGCGCGTCGCGCCGTTGACCGTCACGGTGATGTCCGCCATCAGTCACTGCCTCTCGTGGGCGTCGTCCGCCGCTGCCTGCAGGCCGCGCCGCACCAGGGCGGTCGCGACCGTCTTGCGGGACTCCGGCGACCCGTGCAGGTCGGCCGGGGGGTCGAGATCGTCGATGGCCAGGTGAGCCGCCTGGTCGAACAGCTCGGCCGAGGGCCGCTGGCCGGCCAGCAGATCCTCCGCGGCAGCGGCCCGGACCGGCACGTCGGAAAGGCCGGCCAGTGCCAGCCGGGCCTCGCTGATCACCCCGCCGGACAGCACCAGGGACGCGGCCAGCGCGACGATCGCGAAGTCGCCATGGCGCCGGGCGACCTCCTGGAAGCTGACCCCGGTGCCCGGTCTCGCGGCCGGGAACCGCACCTCCAGGAGCAGCTCGTCGGGACCGCGTGACGTGGTGAGGTAACCCTCGAACCACCGCGCCGCCGGGATCATCCGCTCGCCCGCGGGGCCGCGCACCACGAACTCGGCGTCGAGCGCCCGGGCCACCGCGGGCAGCTCCGCGGCCGGATCGCCGTGCGCCAGGCTGCCGCCCACCGTGCCGCGGCTGCGGATCGCCTCGTGGCCGATCAAGGGCAGCGCGGCGGCTAGCAGCGGCACGGCGTCGGCGACGGCCTTGGATTCCTCGGCCATATACTCCCGGGTCGTGGCGCCGATCACCACCGAGCCGTCGGCCACCGTCACTCCGGACAGCTCGGCGATGCCGTTGATATCGATCAGGACCGCGGGCCGGGCCAGCCGCAGGGCCAGCAGCGGAATCAGGCTCTGGCCGCCGGCCAGCACGCTCGCCTCGTCTTGGTACTCGGCGAGCAGGTCGAGCGCTTCGGCAACGGTCGTGGGCGCCGCGTACTCAAAAGGAGGCAGCTTCATCCATGCGGCCCTTCGGTCGGGGGCGAGGTGTTCCCTAGCCTTGCTAAGGCTATGCGGTCCAGGGGCAAACCCGTGGTCCCGACGGGGGGCGAGCGTCCGCCGCGCGTGCGATGGTGAGCCATGAGCGAAATGGATTCTGACGCCCGTACCAAAGCGGCGATCGAAGAACACTGGAAGGCATCGGAAAGCGGGGATTCCGAGACCGAGCACGCCATCTACGCCACGGACGGGATCCTCGACTACCCGCAGTCCGGCGAACGCTACTGGGGCCGCGCGGCGATCGCGGCGCAGCGCGGCGGCCATCCGGCGAGCCGGCACTTTACCGTTCAGCGGATCACCGGCGCCGCGGACCTGTGGGTGAGCGAGGTCATCATCACCTACGACGGCGCGCCCAGCTACTCGGTGAGCATCATGGAACTCGCGGACCAGCACGTGGTCCACGAGACGCAGTACTTCGCGGACCCCTTCCGTACGCCGGCCTGGCGAGCGGCCCTCGCGGAGCCGATGCCGGGCCGCACCATCACCCTGGCCTGACGCCCGGCCAGGAGCCGACCGCTAGGCGTCGCGCAGGCGGAACGCCAGAGCGCCGAGGACCAGGGCCGCGGCCGCCCACAGGCCCAGCACGCCCAGGCCGCCCCACGGGCTGATGGCCAGGCCGCGCTGGCCGGTGGTGGTCTGGCCGGTGGTGGTCTGGCCGGTGGTGGTCTGGATGGTCAGCCCCGCGATGGCGGGCGCCCACCGCTCGAGCCGGTGCTGCCAGTGCGCGTTCGAGATGGACGCGAGGATGATCGGGAACAGGTAGAGCAGGCCGAGCACCACGCCGACCGATACCGCCGAGTCCCGCACGATCACCGCTACGCCCAGGCTCAGCAGCGCGATCAGGGCCAGGTACAGGACCGAACCGGCCGCGGCGCGCAGCACCGGGCCGTCGGTCAGCCACACCGGCGGGAAGCCGCGCGCAGCGGTGAAGCCGTGGCCGGGCAGGATCAGGTGCCCGGCCAGCACCGAGCCGAACACCGCCACCGCGGCGGTGACCAGCACCAGCGCGGCCAGCAGGATCGCCTTGGCGGCCAGGACCGTATGGCGCTTGGGCATCGCGGCCAGCGTGGTGCCGATCATGGCCGTGCTGTACTCGTTGCTGATGATCAGCACGGCCAGGATCGCGACCACGGCCTGGCCGGCCTGGACCCCGGTCAGGCTGAGCTTGGCCGTGTCCACCGAGCAGGCCAGGTCCTGCGGGCAACGGGTGGCCCCGACCGCCGCGGTGCTGACCGCGATGGTCAGTACCGCGATGCCGAGCAGCAGCCAGGCGGGCCCGGACACGGTGCGCAGCTTGGTCCATTCGGCGTGCAGCGCATCGGCGGCGCTCATGCGTCCCGCCGCCGGAGCGCGACCAGCGCCAGGGCCAGGGCCGCCGCCGTCCACAGGGCCAGCACGCCCAGCCCGGCGAACGGCGACAGCGGGTAGTACCCGCCGCCGGCCGGCGAGGTCACGGTGGTGACCTGGGCGTACCGCGGGATGCTCTGCTCGATGGCCAGGCCCGCGGCCGGGGTCAGCCGCAGCAGCCAGTCGCCGACCCCGCCGGGAAAGACGTGCAGCGCGCCGAGCAGGAACGGCAGGACGACGACCAGGACGGCGATGGCGATCGCGGCGGCGCTGCGCCGCAGGATGGCGCCGAGAGCGACCGCGAAGACCGCGGCCAGGGCCAGCATGACCGCGGTGCCGACGATGACCCGCGCCTCGGTCAGCACGGGCACGGTCAGCAGGACCGACCCCTGGTTCTGCTCCTTCGGCACCCCGACCACGATCGAGACCACCACGGCCACCAGTCCCGCCACGAACGCCACCGCGCCGACCACCACGGCCTTGGCGGCCAGCACCGCGCCCCGTTGCGGCGTGGCGGCCAGCGTGGTGCGGATCAGGCCGCGGCGGTACTCGGTGCTGAAGAACATCGCCGCCACGGTCACGATCGCGATCAGGCCCGCGAACGCGCCGGCCAGGCTCTGCCCGATGGTCACCGTCGGCAGCCCCTGGCCGCCGCTCGCCACCACCGGCGCGATGTCGCCGGATCCGGTCACGGTGAACGTGCCGCCGGCCCGGGTATACGGCGGCGAGCCGGTGCCGCCGTGGGGCGGCGGCAGCCCGGCCGGGCCCTGGCTGCCGATGATGCTGCCGGTCCAGGTGCCGGGCACTGTGTCGGCCGCTGGGCCGGTCAGGCTGACCTGATCGAAGACGCCGGCCGCCTGGGTGGGCCCGCTGTCGGAGTTGCCGCCGCCGAACGAGTTCTGGGTCACGGTGAAGTTCGGCGAGGTCACGAACAGGCCGGCCTGGACGGTCGACGGCAGCCCGGCCAGCTGGACCGTGCCGACGCTGGTCCAGCGGGTGCCGTCGGCGGAGTCGTAGCCGGTGATCGTGTCGCCGGAGCGGGTCAGCCGCAGCCAGCGCGGGTGCGCCGCCGATACGCTGCCCGGCAGGCCCGCGAGGTCTCCGGTGTAGTCGTACTGCAGGCGGACGCCGTGCGCGCCGGTCACCATCATGGCCGCGTACGCCGAGCCCTGCTTGGTGCTCTGCTTGATGATGATGCCCGCCTTGGCCCACGGCACCAGGCGGCCCGGCACCGTGGTGCCGGGGCCCGGGCCTGCTGCTTCCCCGATTAGGGCGGTGACCCGGGCGGTGATGGTGCCGTTCCCGGTCAGCGGCTGGCGGACGAAGGTGAAGCTGTCGGTCACCACCTCGCCGCCCGGCCCGTACGGGACGTAGGGCAGGCAGGCCTTGCCGGTGCGCTGCAGACCGCCGGCTACCCCGCAGCTGTTCTGGCCGTTCGCGGCGGCGAACCCGCCCAGGAAGATGATCAACAGCGTGGCCAGGATCATCCCCATCACCCAGCCGCGCACGCTGCGGAACTTGGTCCACTCGGCGCGCAGCACCCAGGTGGTCATCGCGGCACCTCCCGCTGCTCCTGCGCGTCGTAGCCGGCCGGGCGGAACTCGACGGCCTGCCTGGTCAGCTCCAGGTAGGCCTGTTCCAGGGTGGCCCGCTGGGCGGAAACCTCGGAGAACGGGACGGCCTGGCCGGACAGGAGAGCCACGGCCCGTTCGGCCGAAATACCGGAGAACAGGAGCGCGCCGGGACCGTTGGCCGCGACCTGTGCCCCCGCGGACCCCAGTACTTCGGCGGCTCGCTCGGGGGCGGCGGTGCGCACCGTCACCCGGTCACCGGAGGCGGCCGCCAGCAGGCTGGCCACGGTCGCGTCGGCGATGACCTGGCCGCGGCCGACCACGATCAGGTGGTCGGCCATGTCCTGCAGTTCGCTCATCAGGTGGCTGGAGACCAGGATGGCCCGGCCTTCGGCGGCCAGGGAGCGCAGGAACCCGCGCATCCACACGATGCCCTCGGGGTCCATTCCGTTGAACGGCTCGTCCAGCATGATCGCCGGCGGGTTGCCGAGCATCGCGCCGGCGATCCCCAGCCGCTGCCGCATGCCCAGCGAGTAGCCGCCTGCCCGGCGCCGGGCCACGCCCTGCAGGCCGGCCTGCTCGATCACCTCGTTCACCCGCCGGGCGGCCAGGCCTTGGGAGTGGGCTAGCCAGAGCAGGTGGTTGCGGGCGCTGCGGCTCGGCTGCAGCGCCCCCGCGTCGAGCAGCGAGCCCAGCACCCGCATCGGCTGGCGCAGGCTCGCGTACCGCTGACCGCCGACGGTGGCCGTGCCCGCATCCGCCGCGTCCAGGCCCAGGATGACCCGCATGGTGGTGGTCTTGCCGGCCCCGTTCGGGCCGACGAAGCCGGTTACCCGGCCGGGCTCGACGGTGAACGACATGCCGTCCAGCGCCAGCGTCGGCCCGAACCGCTTACGCAGCCCGCTGACCTCGATCGTCGCTTGCATCGTGCCGATCCTTTGGCAAAGTCGCAGTTCAGCTCCTGTGGCCCAGTGTTCGGGACCGGCCCTAACATGAGCCGCACGGAGGTTGTTATCTCGTTGTTAGGTCGGCCTGACCATGCTGTTGCGATGGGGATGAACCTGCTGCCGCGGCGTACGGTGCGGCTGCGCCTGACCGCCATGTACGGCGTGCTGTTCTTCGTCTGCGGTGCGCTGCTGCTCGCGCTGGCCGACGGCGTGACCGTCCACGGCACCACCGGCTCGGAGGTCGCCAACAGGCCAGCCACCATCGCGCCCCGGGCGCCCGGCCGGATCCGCAACCCGAACGGCCCGCCGTCGCCCGCGTCGGTCAACCCGCCCCTGACCCACCAGCTGGTCGTATCGTCACTGGTCGCGCTGGCCATCATGACGGTCGCGGCGTTCGTGCTCGGCTGGATCATGGCCGGGCGGGCGCTGCGCCCGGTGCGCGAGATGACCGCCGCCGCCCAGCGCATCTCCGAGGAGAACCTGCACGAGCGGCTGGCCCTGACCGGCCCGGACGACGAGCTCAAGGAACTCGGCGACACCATGGACGGGCTGCTGGCCCGGCTGGAGAGCGCGTTCGCCGCGCAGCGCCGGTTCGTGGCCAACGCCTCGCACGAGCTGCGCACCCCGCTGACCACGATGCGCGCCTCGCTGGACGTGGCGCTGGCCAAGCCCGAACCGATCCCGCCGCAGACCGCGCTGCTGGCCGCGCGGCTGCGCGCCGAGCTGGACAAGATCGACGCGCTGCTCGAGGCGTTCCTGGTACTGGCCCGAGCCCAGCACCGGCAGCTGGCGGGCGCGGCCGCGCTGCCGCTGGACTACATCGTCGGGGCGGCCCTGGCCGACCAGGCCGCCGCCATCGCGGCCACGAAGCTGACCGTGCGGGACACCAGCGGGCCGGGCGGCGCGTGGGTGGCCGGCCACCAGGCGCTGCTGTCCCGCCTGGTGGGGAACGTGATCGGCAACGCCGTCGGCCACAACGTCGAGGGCGGCTGGATCACGATCACGACGCAGACCGACGGCGGCCGGGCCTGCCTGGTCGTGGAGAACGGCGGCCCGGTCCTCGACCAGCGCCAGGTCGCCGAGCTGGCCCAGCCGTTCCGGCGGCTCGGCGCGGACCGGACCGGCTCGGACCAGGGGTCGGGCCTGGGCCTGTCGATCGTCGCGGCCATCGCCGAAGCGCACGGCGGGACGCTGGACCTGCAGGCCCGGCCGGGCGGCGGCCTGTGCGTCCGCGTCGAGCTGCCGTCCGCCGCGACCCACCCGGCAGTGCCGGAAGCCGGGGCGCAAGCCGGGGCGCCGGCATGAGAGTGCTGGTCGTCGAGGACTCCCGGTCGCTGGCCGAGGTCCTGGTCGAGGGCCTGCGCGATCAGGGCATGGCGGTGGACGTGGCCCACGACGGGCTGGAGGCGGCCGCCAAGCTCGATCTCAGCCCGTACGACGTGGTGGTGCTGGACCGGGACCTGCCCGGCATCCACGGCGACGCGCTCTGCCAGATGATCACTGACCGCGAGCAGCGGGCCATGGTCTTGATGCTCACCGCGGCCGGCGAGCCCGGCGACCGGGTGACCGGCCTCAGGCTGGGCGCGGACGACTACCTGGGCAAGCCGTTCCACTTCCCCGAACTCGTGCTGCGGGTCCGGTCGCTGGCCCGCCTGGCAGCCGGCCGCGCGAGCGCGGACGCTGCGGGGGGCCGGGATCGAGCTGGACCCGCTGCGGCGGACGGTCAGCCGGGACGGGCGCCAGCTCGACCTGTCGGTCAAGGAGTTCGGGGTGCTGGAGGCGCTGCTGCTGGCCGCACCCGCGTACCTGCGGGCCGAGGACCTGCTGGAGCGCGTCTGGGACGAGCAGGCCGACCCGTTCACCAACACGGTCACGGTGACCATCGGGCGACTGCGGCGCAAGCTCGGCGACCCGCCCGTCATCTCCACCACCCCCGGCGTCGGCTATCGCATTACTGGTTAGCAGCGTCCCTGGTAGGCGCCGCTGGTGAAGGTGGTCCAGGGGGTCCAGTTGGTGCCGTCGCCGGAGATGATCACGGCGGCCTTGGCGTTGCCGAGCGGGTCATAGGTGGACAGCGAGCCGTGGTCCGGGTTGATCTGCCAGTAGCCGCGCTCCCCGACCGTTCCGGTGGCGAACTGCTGGCCGCTGGATTCGGCCATGGCGATTTCGGCGGCCATGAAGGCCTCGGCGTGGGAGCCCCCGGCCTGCTGCCACAACTCCTCGAGCCCGGCGCAGCTCAGCGTCCCGCTCAGCGACGCCGAGCTGGTCAGCACCATGGACCCGGAGGTCGCGGCGGCGGTGCTGGTGGCGGTGCCGGCCGCCGGGAGCTGATAGGGCACGGAGAGCACCTGGCCCGGGTAGAGCACGTTGGGGTTGGTCAGCACCGACCGGTTGGCCTGGTACAGCCCGCGCCAGTCCGCCGGGTTGCCGTAGAACCGCTGCGCGATCGAGGACAGCGTGTCACCCGGCCGGACAGTGTAGTGGCGGGCCTGCTCGTGGTGCACGATCAAGGCGTCGGTGTGGACCTGGCCGGCCTTCGCGGTCCTTGACGCAGCGGCGTGGCCGGCGCCGTACAGCTGCTCGATGCTGGCGGCCGCCTTAGCCGGGAACACGGCGGCGTGCGCCGACGGGGCGGCGATGAGCGCGCCCGCGATGGCCATGGCCGGGGCGGCCTTGCACGCGGTCTCCGCGACGTTCTGCACCTGCGACGGTTTCGCGTGCCTGCCCGCCCGCCGGACCTTGTGCGGGCGGCGGTGACTGTGTGATGAACTCACAGCACTCCTTCGTGACGGTTGCGCTCACCCTGGGTACGGTCCGTTTAACCTCCTGTGTTCAACCGCGCGGCGCCATGTAATGAATCGGTAAGCTGCGCTGACATGCAGGCCGGGTTGTTCCAGTCCGAGGAATCCGGGACGCCCGGCCGAGCGACCGCCACCATCTTTTTCATCTGCCCGTACGGCACGCCGATCCAGAAGGTGCGGTTCGCGATCCGGCGGCTGCTGCGGGCGGGCTATCACGTGGTGGCGTACCAGATGACCACGGCGGTCTTCATGCAGGCCGACCCGGCGATCCTGCCGGAGCTGATCGCCGCGGTACGCGAGGACATCAGGTCGCGGATCGCGAAGCTGACCTGTGACGGGGTGGCGGACTTCGGGTTCTTCGGCAGCAGCCTGGGCTCGTTCATCTTCTACAACTGCGTGGGCCGGCAAATCCCCGAGTTCCGCTGGGGCGTGTTCAACACCGGCGGCAACATCGCCCTGGGGCTGTGGAGCATGGCGGATCTGCGACAGCTGCACGAGGCCCGGGGATGGTCACTGGCGCGCCTCGAACAAGCGTGGGCCGCGGTCCAGTGGCCGGACTTCGGGCGGCTGGAGGGCTGCCGGTTCGTCTTCGCGAGCTCGCGGCGGGACACGGTCGCCCCGGTGGGGAACATCCCGCGGTATCTCGAGCCGATGCTCCGGGCCGGTGCCGAGGTCCGCATCTGCGAGGTGCCCGCCATCAGCCACCGGACCACCGTTATCGCCGGCCTGTGGCAGGCGCCGCGACTGGTCGCGATGGTGCGCGGCGCGTAGGTCACTGGTACCGGTCGGTCCGGCGGGCGAGCCAGTAGGCGACCAGCGGGTCGACGCATTCGATCCGCCCGATGCGGTCGTCCGCGTTCTCCACGTCGATGTAGTACTCGCAGTCCGAGTTGGTCAGCCGCACCCAGGTCCGGCCGCCGCGGATGAACCGCTCGACCTCGGTCCACGAGTACAGGGCGCCGTCACGTTCGGTCAGTTCGGCCTCGAAGGGCCAGCTGCCGCCGTCCGCGGGGAGCGAGCGGATCGAGTTCGGATCGACGGTGTAGTCCTGCGGCCGGTAGGCCGGGCGCACCACCCGGGTCCGGCCGTCCGGGCCGGTTTCCCGCCGCGGCGGGCGCCAGAAGCGGCTGGCGGTGAAGAACACCACGTGGCGTCCGGCGCCGCCGGCACGGGCGAACAACGCGGCCAGCCGGGTAAAGGCGTCCCACACCGCATCGAAGCCGGGCTCGGCGCCGGGCGGCATGCGCTGGTCGAAGCGGTCGCGCAGCCAGGTCGGGCTGACCTCGGCCAGCGCCGGATCGATTCCCATTCCTGATCGATGCACAGCCGCTCCCCGTGCTGGCTAGGGTCGTTGACCCCGGCCAGGACGGCCGCATCGTCGCCGGCCGCGTGCCAGCCGCGCAGCAGGTCCGCGTCCTCGGCGGTGAGCGCGAGGTGCGTGACCGGGTAGCTCATCGCCGCCTCCGAACGGGCTGCCGGACCCGCCCGGCAACCCTCCGCAGTATCGGCAGTGCGGACCCGCTCACGCAACCTGCGGATCAGAAGCCGATGGCCTCGCGCAGCAGCAGGACGGTGCCGCGTCCGGGGTGGGGTTCGGCGTTGAGGATGAGCAGGCGGTTGACCGCGCTGGGCGCCCCGTGGGCCTCCTGGACCCGGGCGCTTTCCAGCGGGAGGCAGTGGTCTTCGACCCGGCGCAGCGCGGCGCTCAGGTCGGGCACCACCTTCTGCGCCCCGACGATCCAGATGGCGTGGAGCGCACCGCCGGCGTAGCCGGGCAGCTGGCTTCCGCTGGCCGAGGCGATCACCAGGGAGCCGGTCTCGGTGACCGCCTGGACGCTGCCCACGATGACGTCGGGGGTGGACATCAGCCGCCAGATCTCGGCCAGATCGCGGACGCGGTCCAGGGCCCGGCCGCGCTGCTTGGCGGCGTCGTACCGCCCGCTGTCATTGAGGTCCTCGTCGATGCCGGACCGCCGGAGGGTCTCGCTGGCCGCGGTGAACACGCTGGCGCCGTCGGGGATCAGGTCTTTGATGCGGGCCCGCGCGGCCGCCGCGTCATCGAGGATCTCGACGGTGAAGCCGTGGTCGGTCAGCGCCGCGGCCGCCCGTTCCAGGCGCGGCGCGGCCACCGGGTCAGCGAAAATCTGGGCCGTCATGATGTCTCCCGAGGCTGGTTGCGTTGTTCTCATCCGTACGACAACGCGGCCCGCCGGAATGTCAGGCTCACATTCCGGGGCGCTGTCTGGTCGGAAGGGTGAGGACAGCTGCGAACGAGGGAGCCACCGGCACCATGACCACCGGGCTGGACGCGATCATGAGCGAGCGGCGCCAGCTGATCAACCTGGCCTACCGGCTGCTGGGCTCGCTGGCCGAAGCCGAGGATGCCGTGCAGGAGACCTATGCCCGCTGGTACGCCATGTCCCGGGCCCAGCAAGACGCCATCGGCTCCCCCGGCGCCTGGCTGACCATCCCGGTGGTCATACATCCGAAGCTCGCATCACGGCTGTCCGCTCGCCGCTAGCCGGCGCTCGGCAGGCGGGCGGCGCGCTCGGCAGGCGGGCGGCGCGGCGGGCCAGGCCGGCCGTCCGGATCAGCACCATGGCGATGGCCATGAAGATCAGGCCGTCGGTGATGGCCGCCCCGGTGACCTGGTGGGTAGCGGCCCACTGGGCGAGCTGGGTCGGGAACCAGTGGGTGGCGCCGATGGAGAACGCCGCGCGGGCGGCCACCACGATCACCCATACGCCGGCGTAGGGCAGGCCGGCCGCGCTGACCGGCTTGCCGGTTTTCGGGCTGCGGTAGACCCGCATCAGCGTGGTGACGATCAGGCCGCACAGCAGGCCGGCCGCGACGCCCGCCAGCTCGACCAGCAGCCCGTTCCCGTGGGTGACCGGCCGGTCCAGGAACAGCGGGATGATCGCGGCCACCACCAGGGGGGTCCGCAGGATGCGGACCAGGCCGATCTTGCGGTGCGAGCCGAGGTCGGCCTCCAAGGTGGCGAACAGCACGGCGGCGTTGATGATCATTGCGCTGGTGAGGGGAGACATGTCGATACGCTCCTGATTCCGTTCGGTGGGTTTGCCGTCTGACTTCACCCACCATCGCCGGAGCACCCCCCGCAGGGCGTCGGAGCGCGGGCTGGTCTCCGGTACCAGGTCAGGCGCGCGCGGTGGTCAACCCGGAACTGGTACCGCGGGCCGACGCGCTGGTACCGCCGTCCTCCGTAGCGTCGGGATCGTTCGTGCACCGGAGGTTAAGGAGTGAGTACCGTGTCCTGGCTGGAAGTCTTCGCCGTCATCGGGATCATCGGCTTCGTCATCTATCAGCAGTTCGCTGGCCAGCTACTGCAGGGCAAGCGGGTGGTCCTGCTGCCCGCCATCGTGACCGTCATCGGCCTGTTCGACCTGCGGGGCCACCACCTGGGACCGGCCGACATCGCCTGGCTGACCGTGGGCGCGGCCGGGTCGCTGCTGATCGGACTGGCCTTCGGCCTGATCATGCGGCTGGAGTCGCGCGACGGCGTGCTCTGGGGAAAGATGCCGCTGCGCGGCCTGTGGTTGTGGGTCGGCCTGATCGCCTGGCGGGCCCTGATCATGGTGCTCGCCCACCGGACCGGCGCGCACGTCGCCGCGTCCACCACTCCCCTGCTGTTCACCCTGGGCCTGAACCGGCTGGGCCAGGCCGCGGTCATCGTGCCGCGCGCCCTGCGAGCCGGCATCCCGTTCGCCCCGGAGAAGGACGGCCGGACGTTCATGGCCGACGCGTTCCGCGGGCGTGACCGTGATGCAGCAGGGCGATACTGATCCCATGATGGTCAGGGTCTACTGGCTGATCCGGGTCACCGGATTCGTGGTGCTCGGCATCCTGGCCCTGCTCAACCCGCCGCACTCCGCCGCGCAGCGGGCGACGCAGATCGCGTGCTACGCGGCGGTCGGCGTGGCCCTGCTGGCCTGGACCGCGGTCGACGTGTGGCCGCGGTACCGGACCTGGGGCCTGCCGGCC
Organism: uncultured Actinomycetes bacterium; assembly: GCA_963787645.1. Classification (GTDB taxonomy): domain Bacteria; phylum Actinomycetota; class Actinomycetes; order Streptosporangiales; family Streptosporangiaceae; genus Palsa-504. The sequence continues at coordinate 700,690 of CAWBDS010000003.1, forward strand.
GCGCTCGGCGTGATGGCCGTCGCGGGCGGTGTGGCCGCGGCGACCAGCGGCAGCGGCCAGAGCCTGGTCGCCTACGCCTGCGTCCGCGACCAGCTGGGCGGCCTTCGAAACCGATCTGCCCACCGGTATCGGGGTGGCCGCGGCGGCCATCGTCCCGATCTGGATCGCCGGCGGGATCACCGGTGCCAGCTTCGGCACCCTGGCCGGGGACCCGCTGCTGATCGTGGTGTGCTTGATGCTCGGGCTCAGCCGGCGTTCCTACCGGGTGCAGGCCGAGCAGGCCGCGGCCCTGCTGGCCCAGCACGAGCGGTTGCGGGCCGAGCAGCGCCGCGGCGACGTGCTAGACGAGCGGACCCGCATCGCACGGGAGATCCATGACGTGCTGGCCCACTCCCTGGGCGCGCTGGGTATCCAGATCCAGGCGGCCAAGGCGATACTGACCGATCACGGGGACGTGGACCGGGCGGTCGAGGCGCTGACCACCGCCCAGCGGATGGCCGCCGACGGCCTGACCGAAACCCGGCGGGCGGTGCACGCGCTGCGGGTCGACACGCTGCCGCTCGGCGAGGAACTGGCCGCCGTGACGGACACCCACCGGCAGCGGTACCACGTCCCGGTCACCCTCCAGACGTCCGGCGCGGCCCGGACGCTGCCGCCGGAGGCGACGCTCGCGCTGCTGCGCACCGCCCAGGAGGCAATGGTCAACGCGGCCAAGCACGCGCCGGGCCAGCCGGTCGCGGTCCGCCTCGACTACGGCGCGGCCGACGTGCGGCTCAGCGTGGTCAACGGCCTTAACGGGGCCGATGTTTCGGTCCGGCGTCCGGGCCAGACCGGCGGCTACGGGCTGACCGGCATGCGGGAGCGGCTGGCACTGCTGAACGGCACGCTGCGGGCCGGGCCGCGAGACAATGACTGGACCGTGACCGCCGAACTCCCGCTCGCCGCCGAGGACGGAACGATCCGATGACCGATGATGAGCCGCTGCGCATCGTCATCGCCGACGACCAGGCCAGCGTCCGCGAGGGCCTGGTCCTGCTGCTCGGCGGCCTGCCCGGCATCGACGTGGTGGGCGCCGCCGCGGACGGCGAGCAGGCCCTGGAACTGGTGGCCGAGCACCACCCCGACGCGATCCTGCTCGATCTGCACATGCCCGTGCTGGACGGCATCGGCGCCACCCGCCGGCTCGTCGCCGAGCATCCCGGCGTGGCCATCGTGGTGCTGACCACGTACGTGGACGACACGTCGGTGCTCGAGGCACTGCGGGCCGGCGCGCGCAGCTACCTGACCAAGGACGCCGACCGCGCCGACATCGCGCAGGCGCTGCGGGCCGCGGCCGGCGGGCTGACCGTGTTCGACCCGCGCGTGCACGCCACGCTGCTGGCCGCCGCGTCCGGGCCCGCCGTTCCCGCTCCGGCGCCGGCCACGCGACCGCCCGAGCCGCCGGACGGCCTGACCCACCGCGAGGCCGAGATCCTCGGCCTGGTCGCCCAGGGCCTGACCAACGGCGAGATCGCCGAACGCCTGTTCCTCAGCAACCACACGATCAAGACGCACATCAACCGCATCTTCGCCAAGACCGGCTCCCGGGACCGGGTGGCCGCGATCGCCTACGCCCAGCGGCACCACCTCGGCTAGGCGGCGGGATCGTTCAGGACCCGGCGCGACGTTCCGGCCGCGCCGGGCTTCCTTATTTCAGAACGGACCGTGGTTCGTGCCTAGTGGCCGATAAACGGGGTGCAGATCGGCTTGCTCCAGCCGTGCGGGGTACGCACTTCGATGCAGGCCTGAGCCTTGGTCTTGGCCACCCCGACCATCCTGGTCGTCTGCCACTGCTTGCTGAACCACTCCCGTTCGGTGGTCGCGACCTCGAAGGCGTGGGTGCCCCGGTCATAGATCCAGAACAGGGCGCCGTCGGGACGCCCGGTGTCGGTGACCGTGGCCCATTCGGACTGGCAGCCCGCGCTGTACCGCAGCCGCAGCGTCACGTGGGTCTTGCGCAGGCCGTCGTAGACCGCGATGGCCCAGACCGTGGTGGCGTCGCTGCTGCAGTTCTGGGGCTGCGGGTACTTGCCGATGCAGCCGTACCCGTAGCAGCCGTACCTGGGCGTCGTGGCCGCCGACGCCGGTGCGGCCGCGACGGCCAGTGTCGCGCCGATGAGCGCCGTGGCGCTCACTGCCCCAAGGATCGCGTTCCGGATCCTTGCCGATGTTCGCATAAATGCTCCTTTCGTCAGGCCGGCGCCGCCACTTCGCGGCGCCTATCCTGAATGTGCGCACGGCTACTGATGGCTTTCTGCGGTCAGCTGTGGAGCGCGCTGCAGGGTTCCTGTGGTTACGCGCGCATATCTGTGGTCAGGCCCGGAGAAATGTGACGCCGCTGGCAGTTTTCGCAGCACTAGCTGAGGTGCCTGGCCAGCCTCGACCATCCCCATCCGGCGCCCACCAGGCCCGTGGCCAGGGCCAGGACGCCGAAGGCGGCCGAATACGAGGTCGCGGTCGCGATGGCGCCGGTGGCGAACGCCCCCAACCCGGTGCCCGCGTCGAAGCTCACGTTCCACGCGACGCTGACCGAGGCGCGGGCGGCTTCTCCCGCCGCGGTAAACCCCTGCGCCAAGGTCAGGTTCTGCAGCCCGCCGTAGGCCAGCCCGAACAGCAGCAGGCCGCCGATAACCAGGTCCCGGTCCCGGCGGCCGTCGATGACCAGACCCACCGCGGCCAGGCCCAGCGCCCCGGTGAACAGCAGCGGGGCGATGGCGGGCGCGGCCCCGAACCGGTCGGCGATCCCGCCCGTTCCCCAGCGGCTGGCCGCCGAGGCCCCGGTAAACGCCAGCAGCCCCCAGAACGCCAGGGCCGGGCTGGCCAGGACGTGCGGAATGAAGGTGAGCACGGCCCCGCCCGACGCGGTGATGACCACTAGGGCCGCGATCGGACCGGCCAGGGCCCGCCCTAGCGCGGGGGCCGGGCCGGGGCCTTCAGCGGGCTCGCGCTCGGTGTCGCCGACCACTCGGGCGATCGGCCAGGCCAGCGGTATGGCCAGCGCCGGGAGCACGGCCAGCGCGAACACCAGCCCGAAGCCGGCCCGCTCGGCGAGCCAGGGCGCGGCCGGGACCAGGACGAACTGGGGCGCGGCGCTGGCCAGCCCGAGGGCGCCGATGGCCCGGCCGCGGCGAGCGGGCTCCACCAGGCCGGCCACCGCGGTCGCCGAGCACACAGTCACGGCACCGAAGCCGAGTCCGCGCAGCGCGGCCAGCGCCGTGACGGCCCACAGGCCGTCGGTGGCCAGGTGACCCAGGGCGGGCAGGCCGAGCAACGCCGATCCCAGCACCAGCGTCCGGCGCCAGCCGACGGCGGCCAGCACGCGCCGGATGGCCAGCTGAGCCAGGACGGTGCAGGCCATCATCGCGGCGGTGACCAGCCCGGCGCCCAGGCCGCTGCTGCCGCCGTGGATCACCCACAGCGGCGCGACCGGGACCAGCAGCGCGAAGCCGGAAAACCACAGCGCCGCCGAACCCAGCAGCCAGGGCATACCGGGCACCCGCCAGACCGAACCCTGCTCCTGACCGAGTCCTGGCTGAAGGCTCACCTCGTCAGCCCGTTCACGAATCCATTCTGGTTCAACACCGGACACACCAGGTCGCACCCATCCGTAATAGATCCGTGATATCTGCGCGATCCGGTTGAGATGCAGGTCGGCAGGTCGCTAGCGTGATCCCCGGGTTACGAAGGGAGCACGACCGGTTGAAGAACACGCTACGGGGCAAGGGACGGCGGGTGGCCGCCGTTGCGGCCGGGCTCGCCGTAGTGGGCGGGTCCGCGCTGGCCGGCGGGATCGCCGGCGCCTCGCCGCAGCCGACCGTGGCCCAGGTCCAGGCCCGGATCAACCAGCTCACCTCGCAGTTCGACAAGGTCAGCGTGCAGCTCGACCAGGCCAGCCAGCAGCTGTCCGCCGCCCGGACCAAGCTGTCACAGGTGCACGCCCGCCTGGACCACGCCAACGCCCAGTTCCAGACCATGCAGGCCAGCGTGGCGCAGGCCGCCGCCGCGGAGTTCGAGGACACCGGCGCCACGTCCGTGCTGGGCGTGCTCACCTCGGGCGATCCCTCGGCGGTGCTCCAGCAGGGGTCGCTGCTGGAGGAGCTGTCCGGCCACCGCAACGCCCAGACGCAGCAGCTGCTCACCGACGCCAGCCAGCTGACCGCGGCCGAACAGCAGATGCAGCGCACCGAGAACGGGATCGCCGCTCTGCAGGGCCAGCTCACCGCGTCGAAGAAGTCCCTGGGCGGCCTCATCACGACCGAGAAGGCCACGCTGGCCAGCCTGACCGTGCCGCAGCAGGAGACCGTCGCCACCAACACGATCGGCGCGGGCGGCACGACCACGGCCACCTACTCCGGGCCGACCTCGACCGAAGCCGAAAAGGCCGTCGCCTTCGCCTACGCCCAGCTGGGCAAGCCGTACCAGTGGGGCGCGACCGGACCGGACAGCTTCGACTGCTCCGGGCTGGCCCAGGCCGCCTGGGCCGCGGCCGGGGTCTCGATCCCGCGTGATACCTACGAGCAGTGGGCGGCGCTGCCGCACATCGCCTCGTCCGCCATCCAGCCGGGCGACCTGCTCTACTACGACGGCGTGGGTCACGTGGCCGTCTACGTCGGGGACGGCTACATGATCGACGCCCCGCAGACCGGGATGGACGTGGAGAAGATCCCGATGGATACCGGCTGGTACGCGGACACCTTCGTCGGCGCCGCCCGCCCGTAATCTCCCTGCTGGCCGAGCGCGGTGCGGGTCTCTTTCGGCAGGTGGGCGAGCGTCCGCTTCGACTTCGCCGCCTCCTGTGCTTTGCTGACGTTCCGGCGTGCGGTCTTGGTCTGCTTCGCTGTGGCCATCGGCTCCTCCCGGTCCGGGCATGGTGCTCGTCGTCTGGGGCGGAAACGCGAGCACGGCGAGGATTAGCTCGCGCGGGCGGGGAACCTCATGGCGATGAGCGGCTTCAAGAACTTCATCATGCGCGGGAACCTGGTCGAGCTCGCGGTTGCGGTGGTCATCGGCACGCAGTTCAGCAACCTGGTCAAGCAGTTCGTCCAGTCGTTTGTCAACCCGCTGCTGTCGCTGGCCGGAGGGAAGACCAACTTCGGGAACCTGACCTTCACGGTCCGCCACGCGAGCTTCGCCTACGGCGCGTTCCTGACCGACGTGCTGTCGTTCCTCATTTCGGCGCTGGTCGTCTACTACGTGCTGGTGCTGCCGGCCGGCTGGCTGATCCAGCTGTTCGAACGGAACCGGGCCGCCACCACACGGGACTGCCCGGAGTGCACCAGCAGCATCCCGATCGCCGCGCGGCGCTGCCCCGAGTGCACGGCGCAGATCACGCCCGGCACCGAACAGCCACAGCAGATCGCCTAGCGCGCGGGCGACTCGCCGTTCTGGACCTCCGCGGCACTAGCTTGCGCGCCCTGGTGGCCGGCCTGCGCGGCGGCCTGGCGTTCGGACTCCGCGTTCAGCTCGGCGCCGAGCAGGATGGCGATCCCGGTCAGGTAGAGCCAGAAGATCAAGACGACCACCCCGGCGAACGCGCCGTACGTCTTGCTGTACGAGCCGGTCGCCTTGACGTAGAACGAGAAACCAAGCGAGGCGGCCAGGAAGATGGCCGTGCCGACCAGCCCGCCCGGGCTGACCCACTGCCAGCGCGGCGTCTCGCGGTTCGGCCCGAAGAAGTAGTAGGCCGAGAACAGCAGGGTGATCAGGACGATGGCCCCCGCCCAGCGCACGACGTTCCACACGACGGTGAACGCGGTCCCGTGGATCCCGACGTGGCCTTCGATCCCCGATCCGATCGGCGCGCCGAGCACGATCAGGGTCGCGGCGGCGCCGCCGATGACCAGCGTGGCCAGCATGAGCGGGAACGCGTAGAGCCGCTTGGCCACGAACTTGCGGTCGACCGGCACCTCGTAGGCGATGTCAAGCCCGGTCTCCAGCGCGGCCATGCCGCCCGACGCGCTCCAGATGGCGACCACCACCCCGATGATCAGGGCGGTCCCCGCGCCGGCCGAGGAGCGGGTCGTGGCCGAGTGGACGGCCTGGGTGAAGACCGTCGACGCGCCGGACGGCAATGCGCTGTCCAGGCCGTTGATCAGGCGGTTCAGCGCGGTACTGCCGATGTGGATCAGGGTGACCACGCCGAGCAGGGCGATGAGCGCCGGGAACAGAGCCAGGAACCAGTGGTAGGCCAGGCTGCCCGCGGTCATGCTGCACCGGTCGCGGGTGAACTTCTTGCCGGTGCGCTTGAGGGTGTTCTTCCAGCCGGTCCCGCCCAGTTCGAGCGGCGTCTCGGGGCCGCCAGAGACCTTGCTCTGCGGCGGGATCGATTCCTGGGCCGCGGTCCGGCGGTGCCCGGTCGCGCTCGAACGTTCCATGTGAAGAGCCCTTCATCCGGTTGGGTTCCGGACCGCTTACCCAGACGATGACGCTTGTAACGCCGGCGGGGGCAGGGCAAAGCTGACCGTGATCCGGGTTCCGCAGGCGCCCGGCAAGATCCGTATCCGGTCGGCGAGCTGCCGGACCACCCACAGCCCGTGCCCGGGCTTGGCGGGCAGCGAGTCCGCGGGCACGGACTGCTGGGCCGGGTCGCCGTCATCGACCTGGCAGTGCAGTTCGCCGCCCAGCGTCCATATGCGCAGCCGTCCCGCTCCGCCGCCGTGCAGGATCGCGTTGGCGGCCAGTTCGTGAACGGCCAGCATGACGTCCTCGGCGCGAGCGTCCGGCAGCCCGGCCTGGCCCGCGTGGACCTTCACCTCGGCGCGCAGCACGCTGAGTGTGCCAGAATCGAACCTCATGTCGAGGATCGGCACGGTATTACCTCAGATCCCGTGACGCCCACACGATCGCCTCCCCACCGAGTTCCCTCCCACCAGATTGGCTACCGGCCAGACGCAGATGTAAACGCGCCGCGCCCGGGCGGGAGTCAGCGGCGGCGGGCCAGCGGCAGCACGAACCAGAGCAGGCCGAACCCGCCGGCCACAAAAGCGGTGATCAGCGCGGCGGGCAGGCTGCTGGTCACGTAGCTGGTCACCAGCAGGACCGCGACCGAGACGGCTAGGCCGACCGCGGCCAGGCCGCCGATGGCCATCACGCTGGCCGCGCGGACCAGCCGCTCCTTCTGACCCCGGCGGAACACCAGCCGGTGGTAGGCCACCGGTCCGACCAGCAGCGCCGTGGCCACCGCGGCCAGGACCAGGCTGACCAGGTACAGGTCACGCTGGCCGGAGCTGAGCCTGGTGAACCGGTTGGTGAACGGCAGCGAGAGCAGGAACCCGAACAGGACCTGGACGCCCAGCCCGGCGACCCGCAGTTCCTGCAGCAGCTCGCCGAGATTTCGGTCATCGCGCTGCGCCTGCGTCTCGTCACGCGGATCAGGGGACGGCGCGCTCTCCTTCTCGGTCCATCCGGTCGGGCCCACGAGGGGCTGACTACCCGCCAGCCTGGTTAATAACCGGTGGGCTGGCGCGGGGTGCGGCGCCAATCGCCGGGTGAAGGGGCTGCGGCGCGAGGAGGTCGCGCTGCTGGCCGGGGTCAGCATCGACTACTACGTCCGCATGGAGCGGGGGCACCTGGCCGGCCTATCCGACGCCGTGCTGGAGGGCATCGCGGGCGCGCTGCAGCTCGACGAGGCCGAGCGGGCCCACCTGTTCGACCTGGCTCGCGCCGCGCAGCCCGCGCCGCCCCGGCAGCGGCGGACCAAGACTTCCGGGGTGACCGACGGCATCCAGCAGGTCCTGAACGCCATCACCGATGCTCCGGCCTGGGTCCGCAACGCCCGGCATGACATGCTGGCCGCCAGCCGGATGGCCCGCGCCCTGTACGCCCCGCTGTTCGCCGACCCGCGCAGGCCGGTCGACAACGCCCGCTTCGTGTACCTCGACCCGCCGCGCGCGACTTCTTCGCCGACTGGCCGCGCGCCGCCGACGACATTGCCGCCATGCTGCGCTCGGAGGCGGGCCGCAACCCCCACGACAAGCAGCTCATCGAGCTGATCGGCGAGCTGTCCACGCGCAGCGAGGAGTTTCGCTCCCGGTGGGCCGCGCACAACGTCCGGTTCCACCGCACCGGGCACAAGCGACTTCATCATCCGGTCGTCGGCACCCTGGACCTAGACTTCGAGGCCATGGAGTTCCCCGCTTATCCCGGCCTCACGCTGCCGATCTACACCGCGGCCGCGGGCACCCCGGCCGCCGACGCCCTCCAGCTGCTGGCCAGCTGGGCCGCCACCACGTCCCGGTCGGAGGTGGCCGGTGCCTGAGGCTGGCCTGCTCGAGAAGTTCCTGGCGGGCGGCCAGGTCGACGCGGCGGTGTTCGCGCTGCGGCCGGATTACCGGGCCATGCTGCTGGCCGTCGACGGGCTGGTCCCCGGTCCCAGCGACCCGGCCAGCGAGGCGCTGCTCCAGGCGGCCGAGGGCGCGGCTCGCCAGGCACTGCACGACCGGCCGGCCGAGGATCTGCCGCACGTGGCCGCGTGGCGGGACGCGTACCGGGCGTTCGGGGCCAAGCCGCAGCGCACCCGCAACAGCCTGGAGGCGCTGCTGCGTCGGGCGCCCGCCGGGCTGCCCCGGGTCAACCGGCTCACCGACCTGTACAACGCGGTCTGCGTACTGCACCAGATCCCGCTCGGCGGGGAAGACCTGACCCGCTACACCGGTGCGCCGCGGCTGGTCCGCGCGACCGGCGCGGAGCCGTTCGATACCGTGGCCGACGGGGACGCGGTGATCGAGCATCCTGACCCCGGCGAGGTGGTGTGGTGCGACGACGCGGGCGTGACCTGCCGGCGCTGGAACTGGCGGCAGGCCCGCCGTACCCAGCTGCGCGAGGACACCACCGCGGCGCTGTTCATCCTCGACGCTCTCGACCCGGTATCCGACCAGGAGCTGGACGCCGCCACCGACGATCTGGTCACCCACCTGAACCGGCTCGGACCCGGTATCGCGGTGGCCCGACGCGTGATCGCGCGGTCCCCGCTACTGCCAGGCTAGCCAGCCGGCGAACGTCGGCCCGGCGCGGCGCGCGCTCGCGCCGGGCAGCAGGCCGCCGTCGGCCTGCAGGCCGGCGTCAGGGTCGGCCGGGTTGCGGCCCGCCCGCACCGTGGCGGGGGCGCCGCGGTGCGCGGCGAGCATCCGGGCCAGCTCCTCGAGGTTCTCCTCGCGCGGCCCGGCGATCTCGATGATCTCGCCCGTCGCGGGCCCGGAGACGGCGACGTCGGCGATCACTTCGGCGACCGTCCGGGCCGCAACGATCTGCGTGCGCATCTCCGGTACGGTGGCGACGTCGCCCTGCGTGCCCCAGTCCAGCAGCTGGCCGACGAACTCGTGGAACTGTGCGGCGCGGACGATCCGCACCGGGATGGGGCCGGACGTCCAGGCCCGCTCGTGCGCGATCTTGGCCGCGCCGTAGCCGCCGGTGAACGCGTCGATGTTGATGATCGACACCACCACGGCCCGCTGGACCCGGGCCCGCACGCCCGCCTGCTGCAGGTTGTGTGCGGCCGTGACGAAGAACTCCGTGGCCGTCCGCTCTTCCGCCGACGGGCTGGTGGCCGCGTCGATGACGACCTCGGCGCCGGCCAGGGCTTTATCGAGCCCTTCACCGGTGATGACGTCCACCCCGGTGGCCCGGGAGATGGCTGCGACCTCGTGCCCGCGTTCGGTGAGAACCTCGGCGACGTGCCGCCCAAGCCGGCCGGTCGCCCCGGCAACTGCGATCTTCATGATGTGCTCCTCCGTGTTGTTCTGTTCACGGCTACGACGAAGCACGGCCGGGCAAGGTAACAAGCGTGCCGGCAACTGCTGAGCAGCCCGGGCCGGCCGCCCGCTGGCGGCGGACGGTCACGGCCGCGTTCGGGCTGGGCGGGATCACGGTCTCGGCGTGGGGGCCGCGGCTGCCGGCCATCAAGGCGGACCTGGGCGTCGGCACGGCCACCATCGGGCTGCTCGTGGCGGGCGTGACGGTCGGAGCCATCCTCGGGCTGCTCGCCTCGACTCCGGTCCTGCACCGGCTGGGCGGCCGCCGGGCCATCACCGCCGCGCTGCTGATCATCGCGGTCGCGCTGGCTCTCATGGGCGCGGCCCTCATGGTCCGTTCGGTGCCGCTGGTGGCGGTGGCCCTGGCCATCGTCGGGCTGGGCGTCGGTGGCCTCGACGTGCTGATCAACGTGGAGGGCTCCGCCGTCGAGCGGGCGGTCGGGCGCACCCTGATGCCGATGATGCACGGCGCCTGGTCGGTCGGGGCCGCGGTCGGGTCGGGCATCGGCGCGGCCTGCGCGGCGCTGGGCGTCACCCCGGCGGCGCAGCTCATCGCCGAAGCCGCGGTCATCGCGGCCGCCGCGGTTACCGCGATCGCGCCGGGGATTCCGCGCGGCGGTCGTGACGCGGCCGAGACGGCGTTGCCGGACCGCAGGCTCCGGCAGTGGCTGCGCGGCTGGCTGGACTGGCGGCTGCTGCTCATCGGCGTGGTCATGCTGGGCGTCGAACTCGGCGAGGGTTCGGCGAACAACTGGCTGACCCTGGCGGTACGGAACGACCACGGGCAGAGCGCCGCGGTGGCGGCCCTGTTCTTCACCGCGTTCGCCGCGGGCGAGGCACTGACCCGGATCTTCGGCGGGCCGATCGTCGATCGCCTCGGCCGCGTCCGCACCGTCCGCGTCACCACCGCGCTCGGCGTGGTCGGCATGGTGGCGTTCATCGAGGCCGGGAACCGCTGGATCGTCCTGGCCGGCGTGCTGCTGTGGGCGGTGGGCGTCTCGATGGGCTTCCCGCTCGGCATGTCCGCGGCCGCGGAAAGCGGCCCCGATCCGGCCGCGCGGGTCAGCGTGGCCGCCTCGATCGGATACTTCGCCAACCTGGCCGGACCGCCGGTGATTGGCGTGCTCGCTCAGTCGGCCGGGCTGCTCCCCGCCCTGTGGCTGATCGTGGCGCTGTTCGGGGCCGCCTTCGCCGCGGCCGGCTCGTTCCGGCGTCAAGCGGTTCCGGCGTTAAGCGGTGAGTGCGGTCAGCAGGCGGGGACTCTCGGGTGAGGCCTCGTCCGGCGGTCCCGGCGTGCGCTGGAGCAGGCCATCGATGATCTCGTAGTAGCCGATGGCGCGCAGCGGCGGCGAGTAGACGTGGATGGTGACCGACCCGGCGTCGTGGTCCATCCGGTGGATGCCGGACCCGGGGAAGGAGAACGAGTCGCCGGGACCGTAGCGGTGCACGCGTCGCGGGCCGCCGATCGGCAGGCCCTCGTTGGTGACGCTCCCCTCGATCACGTAGACGCCAACGGCGGAGCCGTCGTGGTCGTGATAGCCGGTGTCCCGCCGTTCCGGCATGACGTTCAGCCAGCAGACCGAGTGCTCATCGTGCCAGAGCATGACGGAACCGCTGGCCCAGGCCTCGGCCAGGGTGGCCGGATCGAGCAGTTCCGCGGCGCGCCGGGCCCGGGTGACACACTCGCCGGGCGGCAATGGACCGCCGCTCGCATCCGTCATCGGGGATTCTCCTCATCTGCGGCCATCCAGCGGAAGGTAGGTGCCACGCCAGTACAGCAGCGGAGCGGCGCCGTCGTCACCGGTGTCTACCCGGGCCAGACCGCGGCCACCCGGGCCGTAGCCGCGGCCGGCTGAGGAGGAAGCCCGCATGACACTCCCTGTGTCAACCTCAGGCCGCGATCTGCTGAGCGGATTGTCTGGCGAGCGCGGCGGCGGCTCCGTGCGCGGCGGGGTCGTAGGGGACGCCGTCGATCCAGCAGCGGTAGATGACGCGGATCCAGGCGCGGGCCAGGACGCGTGTGGCGTGCGGGTGGTCCTTACCGCTGGTGCGGGCGTCGTTGTAGATTTTGGCGGCCCAGGGGCTGGCGTGGCGGCTGTTGCCGGCGAAGGTGGTGACCGCGGCGCGGAACCGTTTGTTGCAGGCCCAGCGGAAGTGGACGGAGCGGTGCTTGCCGGATTCTTTGGTGACCGGGGTGACCCCGGCGAGGGCGGCGACGGAGTCGGGCGCGGCGTAAGCTTCCCGGCAGTCGCCCCACTCGGCGAGCACCTGGGCGGCGTTGATCTGACCCGACCTTGGCAGCGACGTGAAGATCGCGCCGTCCGGGTGCTCCCCGAGGTGGGCGGCGACGGAGCGGTCGAGGTTCTTCACCGAGACGTTCAGGGCGGTGAGCACGCCGACCGCTGCGAGCACGGCGTCACGCAGCCCCTCGGTGAGCGACTCGCGGCTGGTGCCCGCGGGCGCGGCGCGCAGCCGGGCGAGCAGCTCGGCTGCGGTGCGCCGGCCGCAGTAGCCGTGCTTGATCATGAACGCGGCCATCCGTTTCTCGCCCAGGTGCGCGGCGGCGGCCGGGGTGGGGTAGCGGGTGAGGAACTCCAGGCTGACCGGCGACTCGACGTCGGCGAAGATGGCTTTAGCGCCGGGCCAGTGCGCGTCCAGCAGCGCCGGCAGCTGGCTGGTGGCCGCGACCCGCATCTCGACCAGGTCGCCGCGGGCCCGCACGACGGTACGCAGCGCCCTGGTCTGGTCGGAATAGGGAGGAGCGGCGGTCAGCTTGTGCGCCCGCAGCCGCAGGTACTCCGCGATCACCGCGGCGTCCCCGGCGTCGGATTTGGCGCCCGAGAGCACCTCGCCGTCGCGCCAGGTCTTGATCGCGTTCGGCTTGACCGGCACGACCGGGTGCCCGGCCTCCAGCAGCAGGTCCACCAGGCGGCCGTCCGGCCGCTCGATGGCAACCGGCATATCGCCGGCCTCGCCGTAGCGGGCCAGCCGGCGGATCAGCGCGGCGATCCCGTCCGCGGAATGCTCGATCGTGAACGCGGCCGCGATCTTGCCCGCGGCGTCGGTCACGCACACGGCGTGGGTGTCGGCGGCCCAGTCGATCCCGGTGAAAAACAGCGCGTCAGGCAGCGCAAACGGCACAGAAACTCCTCCAGATGGCAGCGACGACCCGGCGAGGAGGACAGCTACCGGGTGGTCACTAACCGGCGCTCTGCGGCGCGTCTCCCTGTTGCCAGTCCGTGTCCCCGCAGAAACCGGGGGCGGTGGTGTCATGCTGGCCGTTTTCCGGCGACCGCCACAGACCGTCACCCCGGCTCCCGCCGAGTCCCAACAACGAGCACCATATCGGTACCCATGAGAAAGATGGTGCCCTAGTGACCGCCACCCCGCTGGCCGTCCTGGACCTGGTCCCGATCTCGTCCGGGTCGACCGCGACCCAGGCGCTGCGAAACAGCATCGACTTGGCCCAGCAGGCCGAACGGCTCGGCTATGCCCGCTACTGGTTCGCCGAGCACCATCTCAACCCGGGCGTGGCCGGAACGTCCCCGGCCGTGGTGCTGGCGCTGATCGCCGCCGCGACGTCGGCGATCCGGCTCGGCTCCGGGGCGGTGCAGATGGGGCACCGCACCGCGCTGTCCACGGTCGAGGAGTTCGGCCTGCTCGACGCGCTGCACCCGGGTCGTTTCGATCTGGGTCTGGGCCGCTCCGGCCCGCCTCGCGAGCCCAAGGTGCCCGCGCTGGCCGGAGGTGGCGGGCCCGTGGTTAACGGCCGGGCCGCGGTGATGGTGGCCTGGCGGACCCCGAACGGGCTGCTCATCCCGCCTCGGTTCTCCCCCAAGCACCTGCTCGGCTCGCCGCGGTTCGCCCTGCAGCGCACGCTGCTGCAGTTGCCGCACGCGGAGCCGCAGAACTACACCGAGCAGGTCGGCGACGTGCTCGCGCTGATCGCCGGGAGCTACCGGTCCGCGGAGGGAGAAGAAGCCCATGTGGTGCCCGGCGAGGGCGCGGCCCCGCAGGTGTGGATCCTGGGCAGCAGCGGCGGTGAGAGCGCCGAGGTGGCCGGCGCGAACGGGCTGCGCTTCGCCGCGAACTACCACGTCAGCCCCGCCACCGTGCTCGAGGCGGCGGACGGCTACCGGGCCGCGTTCCGGCCGTCCGCGCAGCTCAGCCTGCCGTACGTCAGCGTGTCGCCGACGTGGTGGTGGCCGGGACCGAGGCCGAGGCCCGGGAGCTGGCCACCGGCTACGGCCTGTGGGTGCGCAGCATCCGCACCGCCGCGGGCGCCATTCCGTCCCCACTCCCGAGCATGGCCGCCGCCACGTATGGAGCGACGCCGACCGTGAGCTGGTCGCCGACCGCATCGACACCCAGTTCGTCGGCAACCCGGCGCAGGTCGCCGACCAGCTGGAGGGTCTCCGCGACGCGGCCGGGGCCGACGAGCTGATCATCACCACCATCACCCACGACCACGCCGACCGGCTCCGCTCCTATCAGCTGCTCGCCGAGGAATGGGCCCGACGCTGACCCCGCTCTTATAGGGTGCTCGGGATATGCCCAGCTATGTTGCCTTGCTGCGCGGCATCAACGTCGGCGGCCGGAACCGGGTGGCGATGGCCGATCTGCGGCTGGTCGCGGAATCACTCGGGCACACCCAGGTCAGCACGTACATTCAGAGCGGCAACCTCATCTTCACCAGCCCGGAAGCCAGCGTGAGCACCCTGGCCGATGCCCTGGAGCGGGAGATCGCCCGGGCGCTCCCGGTGCGGCCCGCGGTCGTGGTGCTCTCACGGGCCGACCTGGCCCAGGTGATCGCGGACAACCCCTTCCCGGGCGAGACGGACCCGCGCTACCTGCACGCCGTATTCCGGCGGACAGAAATGACGCCGGACGCCATCGCGGCCATCGCCGCCGCGCGGGAATCGGCCCAGGCCAAGGGTAGCCGGGACGAGGCCATCGTCGTCGGGCGGACGCTGTTCCTGAGCACGCCCGACGGGCTCGGGCGCAGCGAACTGGCGGCGCGACTGGCCCGCTCCAGCGGGCAAGCGGCAGGGACGACCCGGAACTGGGCGACGGTGACCCGGCTGTTGAGCATGCTCGATGCAGCCGCTGGATGGCCAGGCGAGTTACCCGGGCGGGGTGGCGGGCTGTGGCTGTAGATGGTCTTGCCGTCTGGGCTTCGGATGGTGCTGGTGCCGTCGGGGTAGGCGGTCAGCGTCCAGCCGAGCTGGTGCAGCAGGACGAGGTGGTGCCACCAGCATTATGCGGATTTCCGCATAAGTGGCACAGCGTGATCAGGTCTTCGACCGCGCCCGGGTCGATGTCGCCGGTGACCACGGGGATGATCATCGCGTCGTAGGCGATCTCCCGGGCGGCGTCGCCTTCCAGCCACGCGCCGCCGTCGCCGGGCGACACCGAGGCGGCGGCGCGGTGCGCGGCCCACCGGGCCCGGTACTGCTCGATCCACTTGTCCTGCAGGGCCGAGTCGCCGTCCCGCTCCATGAGCTCGGCGAAGTAGATGTGCACCAGGGCCTTGACCGGCTGCCCGGCCCGCTTGGGCAGCAGCCCCGAAGCCAGCAGGCGGCGCATCGCCTCGGCCAGCGCGGCGTGGTATCGCTGCGGCCGGGTCCGCAGATCCTCGCCACCCTCCGGTGCGGACAGGGCGTCCAGGACCGCTCGCACCATGGCCGCGCACTGCGGGTGAGGCCGCCATGCAGGACCCCGGCACCGTCCATGGTGGCGTCCAAGGACAGCGTCCGGTCCAGATCCTGGCCGCCGTCGGGGTCGGGCTGCGCGGTGCGGGCAAGGATCTCCGCGCAGATCTGGGCCAGGCCGCGCAGGCCGGCCCGGACCGGGCCGCGGCAACCAGGATCACCTCGGCTTCGTCCCGGCACTCCTCCGGAATGGCCCGGGTCCACTTCGCCAGCTGCAGGGCAACTGACTTGGCGATGACATGGCCCTCGGTCAGCGCCGCGAGCAGGACCGGGTGGTCGCGGGCCAGCCGCTGAACCGCCTGGTGCTCGCCGGCCTGGCCCTTGGTAACCAGGGTCACGTGCACCAGCCAGGCCCGGGTGCTCCGCTGCCCGTCGCCGACCGAGCCGTCCTGGGCATCGAACGCCACCAGCAGCCGGCCCCGCACCGCGGCCTGCACCGCGTCGATCCGCTCCAGCGCGCAGCCGCCGCGCCCGCTGCTCATCGGTCAGCTAAACGGGATCGGTCCCCGCCAGGGAGACCATCATCGACTCGATGGCCTCCAGCTCGTCGGCGGGGACCGTCATCGCATTCACCTCCCCGGTGGCCGGATCGGGCATTCTGTCTGATCCGACTCTAGCCGGGGGTACGACATTTCCGGCTGTTCTAGAGCCGCATTCGATCACTGTTTCTAGAGGAACCGAGCCAGGTGATCGATCACGGCGCGGGCATCGTCCTCGATGCCGCAGATGAACGTGGACCGGCGACGACGCAGCACGGGCAGGCCCAGGGCGTACAGGCCCGGGCTGTCGACCACGCCGCCGTCGTGGCGCAGGTGGCCCTTGGCGTCCAGGACGGGCACGTCGAGCCAGCGGTAGTCGGGACGGAAGCCGGTGGCCCACACGATGGCGCGGATCTCGCCGCTGCCCAGGTCGAGCTGCAACCGGGTCGAGGCCGGGACGCGGGTCGGCTCGAAGCGCTCGGGCGGGCCGACCTCGCCGTCGCGGCCCTCCGTCTGGGCCCACTCGTCGAACGTGCCGAGCAGGCGGTGCATCTTGAGGTCCGCGAGGGAGAACATGTTGCGCAGGCCGCCGGAGAACAGCGCCTGGCCGTCTCGGACCGCCGCCCAGCGGCCGATCAGCTCGACGCCCATCGAGGTGAGCGCGTTGAGGTCGAGGGTGACCCGCTCGGGGGTCCCGACGAGCTGGGGCGAGGGCAGCCGCCGGGCCCGGGTGAGGTCGTCGAGTTCGTCGTAACGCTGGTTCCACACGCCGGCGTTGTCCATCCACCACAGCACGTCGCGGCCACGGTAGCTGCGCGGCAGCCGGACGTGCTCGCCGACCGACAGGGTGACCGGCCGGCCTGAGCGCTGAATCTCGGCGGCCAGCTGCACGCCGGTGGCCGAAGCGCCCACCACCAGGACCCCGCCGTCCGGGAGCTTGGCCGGGTCCCGGTAGTCGAACGGGGTGAGCTGCTCGACCGACTCGGGCACCACCGCGGCCAGTGGCGGCACCGCGGGCTGGTTGCAGGCGCCGCTGGCGATGACCACGACCCGGGCGTCGATGTCGCCCTGGTCCGTGGCCACCTGGTAACCGCCGTCGGTACGGCGCACGGACGTGACGGTCGTCCCGGTCCGGACGGGCGCGCGGGAAACCTTGGCGAAGCGCTCGATGAACTCGGTCACTTCGCCGACGGTCATGTACCCGTCCGGATCCGGGCCTTCGTAGCGAACACCCGGCAGGCGGCTCTGCCAGTTGGGCGTGAGCAGCCGCAGCGAATCCCAGCGTTCGGTGCGCCAGGAGTTCGCCACCTCGCCGCGCTCGAGCACGACGTGATCGATCGAATGGTCGCCGAGGAAATGGCTGGCGGCGAGACCTGCATGCCCCGCGCCGACAACGACCGCGGTGGTGTACTCGATGACTGGTCCCGCGGCCTCAGGCGACTTCGACAGTGACGTTGGTCGGGTTGGCCAGCGCGTCGTACACGGCAGAGCGCTTCTGGGACTGCGCCACCAGCGCCTCGATCTCCTCCCGGGAGGCGTCCGCGTCGATGGTGAAGATGACCTTGATGTCGTTGTAACCGTTGCGGACGTCGCTGTCGGCGCCGAGGATGCCGCGGATGTCGTGGCCGCCCTCGACCACGGACTCGACCGAGTTGAGCTTGATGCCGCGGTTCTCGGCGACGGACGCGATGCCGCCGGTCAGGCAGCTGGCCAGGCCGACCAGGAGGTATTCGATCGGCGTGATGCCGTTGTCCTCGGCCGCGAAGACCTCGGGGTGGTCGGCTTCGAACGACCACTCCTCCTTGTGACTGCGCTCCTCGCCCAGGCCGAAGAAGCTCTGGACCTTGATCTGGCTGTGCACGCCGCTCTGCCACTTGGCGGACGCGCGCCAGGTGAACTGGGCGGCCTCGGGCGCGCCCTTGAGTACTTCGCGCGCATCCAGCAGGGCCTGCACGTTGACGCCGTTGGTGACCGTGGTCATATCGCCTGAAACCTCTCGCTTGCTTCCCTACAATACCGGTGGAGATGTTTGACAATACATCACCAATGACCAGCTAAGATAGCCCGCATGGCGGAGCCAGCCCCGACGCTCGCGGCCGGCTCCGCCGGTACAGCCGGCAGTGTCGGCCCCGCCAGCGGAGCCGGGCAGTGCCGGCACAGTCGAAACCCAGTACCTGGACCTGCCCGAGCCGGTGCGGCTCGACTGCGGGCGAGAACTGCACCCGATTCGCGTAGCGTACGAAACCTACGGAGTCCTGTCACCCCGGCGGGACAACGTCATCCTGGTCTGCCACGCGCTCAGCGGCGACGCCCACGCGGCGGGCTTGGCCAAGACGCCGCCCCCGGAGAGCACCCGTGACGGGTTCGGCGCCGAGGACCGCGACGGCACGGCCGGCAAGGGCCTGGGCTGGTGGGACGGGATGATCGGCCCGGGCAAGGCGTTCGACACCGACCACTTCTACGTGGTCTCCACCAACCTGCTGGGCGGCTGCCGGGGCACCACCGGGCCGTCGTCGGCCGATCCGGCCACCGGCCGGCCGTACGGGTCGGACTTCCCGGTGATCACGGTCGCGGACATGGTGCGGACCGAACGCGCGTTCCTGGACGTGCTCGGCATCGAGCGGCTGGCCGCGGTGGCCGGCGGCTCGCTGGGCGGGATGCAGGCCTTCGAGTGGGCGATCCTGTTCCCGGACCAGGTGGATTCCGTCGTGTCCATCGCCAGCACGCACGCGCTGCAGCCGCAGGGGGTGGCCTGGAACTCGATCGCGCGCGACTCGATCATGCGCGATCCGGCCTGGCAGGGCGGTCACTACTACGGCACCGGCCGCACCCCGGACGCGGGCATGGGGGTGGCGCGGATGGTCGGCCACGTCACGTACCTGTCCGGCCCGGCGCTGGCCGAGAAGTTCGGCCGGCGGCTCCAATTCGCCGACGACATCCGCTACACGATCACCGAACCGGAGTTCGCGGTCGAGAGTTACCTGCGCCACCAGGCCGACTCGTTCGTCAAGCGCTTCGACGCCAACACCTATCTCTATACCTCGCGCGCGCTGACGTACTTCGACCTGGCCCGCCAGTACGGCGGCGGGTCGCTGACCCGGGCCCTGGAGCCCGTTCGCGCCCGGACGCTGCTGATCGCGTTCAGCTCGGACTGGCTGTACCCGCCGTCCGCGTCGGCGGAGATCGCCGGCGCGCTGCGCGCCCTGGGCAAGCCGGCCGAGTTCGAGGTGATCGAGGCGCCGTACGGCCACGACTGCTTCCTGCTCGAGGAAGCCCGGCAGACCCCGATGATCCGCAATTTCCTAGGAAGGCCGTCATGACCGAGGAAGCCCGTGCGTTCGGCTTCGAGACACGGCAGTTGCACGCCGGGCAGCGCCCCGACCCGAACACCGGCGCCCGCGCGGTGCCGATCTTCCAGACCACCAGCTACGTGTTCGAGGACCCGGAGTCGGCGGCGGCCTACTTCAACCTGCAGGAGTACGGAAACACGTACTCGCGCATCATGAACCCGACCGTGGCCGTGTTCGAGGAGCGCATGGCCAACCTGGAGGGCGGCGCGGGCGGGGTCGCGTTCGCCAGCGGCATCGCCGCGCAGGCCGCCGCGCTGTTCACGCTGCTGGAGCCGGGCGACCACGTGGTCTCCTCTACCGCACTGTACGGCGGCACGGTGAACCAGTTCAAGCACTGGCTGCGCAAGATGAACGTGGAGCTGACCTGGGTCAATCCCGACGACCCGGACGCGTGGCGGCAGGCGGTCCGGCCGAACACCAAGGCGTTCTTCGGCGAGACGATCGGCAACCCCGGCGGGAACGTGCTGGACATCGAGACGGTGGCGGCCATCGCGCACGAACACGAGCTGCCGCTGATCGTGGACAACACCTTCGCCACGCCGTACCTGTGCCGGCCGATCGAGTGGGGCGCCGACATCGTGATCCACTCGGCGACCAAGTTCATCGGCGGCCACGGCACGTCGATCGGCGGCGTGGTGGTCGAGGCGGGCACGTTCAACTGGTCCAACGGACGGTTCCCGGTAGTCGCGGACCCGTCGCCGGCCTACCACGGCCTGCAGTTCCACGAGACGTTCGGAACCTACGGCTACCTGATGAAGCTGCGGGCCGAGACCCTGCGCGACCTCGGCGCGGCACTCTCGCCGTTCAACGCCTTCCTGTTCCTGCAAGGGCTGGAGACGCTGTCGCTGCGGATGGAGCGCCACGTGACCAACGCACGGGCGGTCGCGGAGTTCTTGCAGGTCCACGAGCTGGCCTCGAATGTGACCTACCCCGGCCTGGCGGGCAGCAAGTACCACCCGCTGGTGGACAAGTACCTGCCGCTCGGCGCGGGCGCGGTGTTCTCGTTCGACTGCGCGGGCGGCCGGGCCGGCGGGCAGGACCTGATCCGCGGCGTGCAGCTGTGGTCCCACCTGGCCAACGTGGGCGACGCGAAGAGCCTGATCATCCACCCGGCCAGCACCACGCACCGGCAGCTGAACGACGACGAACTGCGCGCGGCCGGGGTCGGACCGGGAACGGTGCGGCTTTCGGTCGGCACCGAGTCCGTCGAGGACCTGATCTGGGACCTGGAGCAGGGCTTCACCCTCGTCGCGGCGACCGCGGGAGAGAAGGTAGCGACCTCATGATGGACCTGAGCCGGTACCAGGACCCGCTGGCCATCCAGCGGGTGCTCCACACGGCCCGGACGATCGCGATCGTCGGCCTGTCAGCCAACGAGCTGCGGGCCAGCAACTTCGTGGGCTACTACCTCAAGCGGCACGGCTTCCGGGTGATCCCGGTCAATCCCCGCGAGACGGAGATCCTGGGCGAGAAGTCCTACGCCAGCCTGGCCGACATCCCCGAGCCGGTGGACGTGGTCAACGTGTTCCGCGCGCCGGACGCGCTGCCCGGGATCGCGCGGGAGACGGTGGCGATCGGGGCCGGCGCGCTGTGGTGTCAGTTCAACGTGATCAACGAGGAGGGCGCCCGGATCGCCGAGGAGGGCGGCGTGACGGTAATCATGGACCGCTGCCTCAAGGTCGAGCACGCGCGCTACGTGGGCCGGATGCACTGGCTCGGCTTCAACACCCAGCGCATCACGTCGGTCCGCACCGGGATCCAGTAAACCTAGGCGGACTGCTGTTCGTCGGACATCAGCGGAGAGCGGATCAGGACCAGCACGGCGGCGGCCAGCACGAGCGCGCTGGCCACGGCCAGCAGCACGAACCAGCCGGTCCGGACCTGCTCGCCGAAGACCAGCACGCCCCACAGGACCGACACGATCGGATCGGACAGGGTCAGGCCGGGCTGCGCGGCGATCAGCCGTCCGGCGTTCATCGCGGACTGGAGCAGGAACATGCCCAGCACGCCGGTCGTGATCATGCCGTACAGCTCCCAGTGCGTCAGCACCCCGGCGATCCCGCCGGAAAAGGTGCCGGTCATGCCCTTCATCAGCGCGGCGGTCAGGCCGAACATCGAGCCGGCCGCCACGCCGAGCAGAGCCGCCTGGCGTGTGCTGCTCGCCTGGTCGCTGCGGCCGCGTCCGGCCGGCCCGCGGCGTCCCACCGTGACCAGGGTCCCGGCCACCGCGAGGTTGACGCCGATGGCGATGAGCCAGGCGTACCAGTGCACCCGGGAGGTCTGGCCGCCCGACGGGGACAGGGCGAACAGTATTCCGGCCAGAGCCACCGCCATCCCGGCGACACAGGCCCATTCCCGCCGCCCCAGGCGCGCGCGGAACACGAAGGAGGCCAGGATCAAGGTGGCGGGCAGCTCCAGCACCAGGATCGGCTCGACGACCGACAGCTGCCCGTTGCCCAGCGCGACGGCCTGCAGCAGGAAGCCGGCGGTGATGGCGAGCACGCCGCCGAACCAGGCCGGCTGGTGAGCCAGGCTCCAGATCAGCCGCGGACTAAGGTTCTGCTTCCTGGGTACCTCGCGGTTAGCCTTGCGCTGCAGCACCGACGACGTGGCGTTCGCGCACGCCGCGAGTACTGCGAGCAGATAGCTGAGGATCAGAGGACCTTGGCCACGGTCAGCAGTACGACTGAGTGCCGACCCTCCCCGGAATTCTCGCCGGCGGCCAGCCTGACCAGGCCGGCGAGCAGCTCGCGGGCCATCGCTTGCAGGGAGAACCTCTGCATGTCCCCTCCATCCGGCTGACGCCTGGTATCCCCTGCCTACCAGGCAGGGGAGCATTCAAACGGTCTGTATGCTCCGAGATGTACTGACGGCGGAGCGCGGCAGGTGACGGTCGATGTATCCGGGCTGTCGTTCCTGGACTCGGCCAGCCTGCGCGTCCTGGTCCTGGCGCCCGGGCGCTGCAGGGGCGGGTGTCCTCGGCTAGACGCGCAAGCAGCTTAGTCGGGCGGGTCGCTCTTAGCGATCCAGTGGTCGCCGCGTTTCTCGAACTTCTGCTTCAGCACGGCGAAGGCGCCCCGGTCGGCCTGATCTCCCTCGCCGTAAGTCCGCACAGCGTCCTGGTACGCCTTGATATAAATCTGCTGGGCTTCACCGCACGAGCGCTCGATGGTTGCGGGCAATCCGCCTGTTCGGCCATACCGCTTGGACCTTGGCATGGGCTGTCGCCGGTCAAAGCAGTGCTGAGCGTGCCGCCTTGCTGAGTTTGTCTCTTTCGGCGGGGCTCCAGGTGCGATGAACCAAGTCGGTGAACTCCTGGCGCCCATGCACCGGCTGGCTGCAGCACACCGCGCATCGGCCGTAAGGACAATGACGCCCGACGGCCGGGCCGATCTGCCGGGAGATGCGCAACGGATCCATAGGCTTGTCCTTCTCGGCGCGCCGGTGACTCTTAGTTCCGCACTACTACCCGCACGAGCAGGGATAACCCTCAGGAACGGCATTCGGGCAGGTATGGGATCGCGGGCCGGCCCATGTCACCAGTTTGCCCTCAGGCGGGCCGGGTACCCGGTGGCGGCCCGTGTATCCGGGTCCCTGACTCTTCCGAGAGGCGTGCATGACTAGCGTGTCCTGGCCGGATCCGGTGGTCCGCCGGACCGGCGCGGTGCTGGCGGACGGGTTCAGCTGCCGCACCCAGATCGAGCAGGCCGGCACCAGGCGTCGCCGCGCTGGGGACCGTCTGGGCGCTGTGGTCCGGGGATGGCGGCATCATGGATAGGGGTGGCGTGCTGCGCGTCGCTACCCTTAACACATGGGGCAAGCGAGGGAAGTGGGAAGCGCGTCTGCCCACGTTGCGGGAGGGTTTCCGCGAGCTCGACGCGGATATCGTCACCTTGCAGGAGACGATCCTCACCGAGGGCACCGACCAGGCCGCCGAGATGCTCGGCCCTGCGTACTACCTGGCCCAGCAGCAGGACCGCGAGAACGACGGGCAGGGCATCACGAGCGCGAGCCGGTGGCCGTTCGGCCGGATCTTCGAGATTGACTTCCACGTCACCGAACGCACATATGACTTCGCCTGCACGTGCCTGGTCACCGAGGTGCTCGCGCCGGAGCCGTTCGGCCGGGTATGGGTGGCGAACCACTTCCCCGATTATCAGCTCGATCACGAACGGGAGCGGTGCCTGCAAGCGGCCGTAGCGGCGCGCAGGCTGGAATCACTGGTCCTGGAATCACCAGGGCATGTGATAGTCGCCGGGGACATGGACGCCGATTCGGCCGCCGACAGCATGCGGTTCTGGACCGGCCGCCATGTTATCGGCGACCTGAGCGTGTGCTACCGCAGCGCCTGGGAGGCCGCGCGTCCGGACGAGCGGCTCATGACGTTCACGCCGGAGAACCCGAACGCCGTGAACCCCGACTGGCCGTTCCGCGGGATCGACCACGTGCTGATCCGGTGCGGCGACTCTGGCGGCCCGTCGCTGGCGATCCGTAACTGCCGCCGGACGTTCGACCAGGGCTCTACCAGCGCCAGCGATCACTATGGGTTGGTGGCCGAGTTCGGTCGTCCTGCTGGTGGGCGGCATGGTCGGCCTCGCGCTCGGGCACGTGGTTAGCCGCGGTCGCTTGGGGTAACCGGTTCGGATCATCGGAACCGAACGCGAAGGAACTGGTATGACGCACAGCCAGACGTCCGCCTCCCGGGCCACCGAGACCGTCGCGGTACTAGGCGCCGGCGGGGCCATGGGCTTCGCGATGGCCCGGAACATCGCCCGGGCCGGTATTCCGGTCCGGGCCTGGAACCGCTCCCGCGACAAGGCCGAACCGCTCGCCAACGACGGTGCCGTGGTCACGGACACCCCGGCCAAGGCGGCCCAGGACGCCACCATCGTGCTGACCATGCTGGCCGACGCCGACGCGGTCGTGGGGGCTATGGACTCCCACGACGGTGCGCTGCCGGCCATGGCCCGCCGGAACGATTCCGACCATCCGGTCTGGCTGCAGATGAGCACCATCGGCGAGGAGGCCACCGCGCAGTGCGCCGGGCTGGCGAACAGCTACGGCGTGGGCTTCGTCGACGCTCCCGTCCTCGGCACCAGGCAGCCCGCCGAGCAGGGCAAGCTGGTCATCCTCGAGTCGGGTCCAGAGGAAGCCCGGCCCCGGGTCCAGCCGGTCTTCGACGCGATCGGGCACCGGACCATCCGGGCCGGGCAGGCCGGGGCCGGCACCAGGCTGAAGCTGGTCACCAACAGCTGGGTCCTGGCCGTGGTCGAGGCGGCCGCCGAGACGATCGCGCTGGCCGAGGGCCTCGGCCTGGATCCGGCGCTGTTCTTCCAGGCCATTGAGGGCGGCGCGCTCGACCTTCCCTACCTGCGGATGAAGGGCCAGGCGATCGCGGATCGCGATTTCGCCCCGTCGTTCCGCCTTACCCTGGCCGCCAAGGACGCCAGCCTGGTCCGCGAGTCGGCCAGCCAGCGCGGACTGGACCTGCCGCTGCTGGACCTGATCGCGCGGCGGCTGCACGAGGGCGCCGCGGAACACGGCGACAAGGACTTCAGCGCCACCTACCTGACCAGCGCCCCGGGCCGGGCGGCATGAACGAGGTCACCATTGAGGTCAACGGCGTTCGCCGCAGGCTGGCCGTCGATCCGAGGATGTCGCTGCTCGACCTGCTCCGCGAGCGGCTCGGGCTGACCGGGTCGAAGAAGGGGTGCGATCACGGCCAGTGCGGCGCGTGCACCGTGCTGATCGACGGGCGGCGGGCCAACGCGTGCCTGGCCCTGGCCGTGGCCCACGACGGCGCCGCCGTCACGACGATCGAGGGCCTGGCCCCCGACGGGGACCTGCACCCGCTGCAGGACGCCTTCATCCGTCACGACGCGTTCCAGTGCGGTTACTGCACGCCGGGCCAGCTCTGCTCGGCGGCCGGGATGCTCACCGAATCCGGGCCCAGCGCCATCACCGCCGATCTGGACACCGAACCGGCACTGACGCCCGGCGAGATCCGCGAGCGGATGAGCGGCAACCTGTGCCGGTGCGGCGCTTACGTGAACATCGTCCGGGCCGTCGCCGAGATCGCCAACCCGGCGGAGATGATGCTATGAGGGCCTTCACCTACACCCGGGCACAGGACGCGCCGGACGCCGTCGCACGGTTCCGGCCCGGCACCGCCTACCTCGGCGGCGGCACGAACCTGGTGGACCTGATGCGCCTGGGGGTCGCCGTTCCCGACCAGCTGGTGGACGTCAGCCGCCTGCCCTACGACCAGGTGGAACCCACCCCGGACGGCGGCCTGCGGATCGGCGCCGCGGTCCGCAACAGCGACCTGGCCGCTCATCCGCTGGTCCGCGCGCACTACCCGATGCTGGCCCGGGCCCTGCTCAGCGGCGCGTCCGGGCAGATACGCAACATGGCCACCGCCGGCGGGAACCTGCTGCAGCGCACCCGATGCGCCTATTTCCAGGACACCTCGATGCCGTGCAACAAGCGCCTGCCCGGCTCCGGGTGCCCCGCCGTCGACGGCGACCACGAGAACCTCGCCATCCTCGGCCACTCGGCTGGAAAAGACGGGGCCGGGGACGAGCTGGAGTGCGTCGCCACCCACCCCTCGGACATGGCCGTCGCGCTGACCGCCCTGGACGCGCGGGTGCACGTCACGGGGCCCCATACGAGCCGCTTGATCCCCATGCCAGGTCTGCACCGCCTGCCCGGCGCCGAACCGCACCGCGACACCGTGCTCACGCCCGGCGAGCTGATCACCGCGGTCGAGCTGCCGCCTCCGCCCCCGGGCCGTTCGGCGTACCGGAAGGTGCGAGAGCGCGCCTCGTTCGCGTTCGCGCTGGTGTCGGTGGCCGCGCTGCTCGACATCGCCGGCGACGGCACCATCGGCACCTGCCGGGTGGCCCTGGGAGGAGTGGCCCACGCGCCGTGGCGGGCTTTTCTGGCCGAACGGACCCTGGCCGGAGCCCCCGCCAACGCCGAGACGTTCGCCCAGGCGGCCGCCGCGGAGCTGGATCAGGCCGCCCCGCTGGCCCGCAACGGCTACAAGGTGACGCTGGCCCGGAACCTCATCACCGCAACCTTGGAGGAGCTGTCGCAGTGAACCGCGTCGAGGCCTTCGACAAAGTCACCGGCCGGGCCAGGTACGCCTACGAACAGCGCGCTAAGGCGGCCGCGGCGTACGCGTACCCGGTCCAGTCGCCGACGGCCAGCGGCGTCGTCCGCACCGTCGACTTCAGCACGGCCCGGACCATGCCCGGCGTGCTCGCCGTGCTGTCCTGCATCGACCCGCCGGAGCTGGGGCCGGCCGAGGACGTCGCGCTGGCCCTGTTCGCCACCCGCGAGATCAGCTACCGGGGCCAGCTGGTCGCGGCCGTGGTGGCCGACACGCTGGAGAACGCGCGGGCGGCCGCGGCCCAGGTGCTGGTGGTGTGCGACCGGGAGTCGCATGACGTCCGGCTGCGGGCCGACGATCCCGGGCTGTACACGCCGGAGAAGGTCAATCCGGGCCTGCCCGCGGTGACCTCCTACGGTGACGTCGAGGCCGGGCTGGCAGGGGCGGCGGCGCGGGTGGACGTGACGTACACCACCCCGGTGCAGCACAACAACCCGATGGAACCGCACGCCGCGCTGGCCGCGTGGGATGCTTCCGGGCTGCTGACGGTCTATGACTCCACTCAGGGGCCGTCGGCCGACCGGGACACGATCGCGCACGTGCTCGGCCTGGCCCCGGACCGGGTGCGGGTCATCTCGCCGCACGTGGGCGGAGGGTTCGGGTCCAAGGGCACGACCCGGCCGCACGCGATCCTGGCCGCGCTCGCGGCCCGCGCGGCCGGCCGCCCGGTGAAGGTGGCGCTGACCCGCCAGCAGATGTTCGAGCTCACCGGTTACCGCACGCCTACCATCCAGCGCGTGGCGCTCGGCGCGGATGGCGGCGGGAAGCTCGTCGCCGTGGTGCATGACGTGGTCGAGCAGACCGCGATCCGCACCGAGTTCGCCGAGCAGACCGCGGCCTGCACCCGCGTTATGTACGCCTCGCCCGCCATGCGCACCACGCACCGGCTGGCCCGGCTGAACGTGCCCGCGCCATCGTGGATGCGGGCTCCGGGCGAGACCCCGGGGATGTACGCGCTCGAGTCGGCCATGGACGAGCTGGCCTGCGCGGCCGGGCTCGACCCGGTCGAGCTGCGGATCCGGAACGAGCCGGTTACCGAGCCGGGCAGCGGCCTGCCGTTCAGCTCCCGGAACCTGGTCGCCTGCCTGCGCGAGGGCGCCCGCCGCTTCGGCTGGGCCGACCGCGACCCGCGGCCGGCCGTACGCCGCGACGGGCGGTGGCTCACGGGCACCGGGGTGGCCGCGTCCACCTACCCGGCCCGCCGCCAGCCGTCGCGCGCGACCGCCATGGCACTGGACGGCGGCTTCGTCGTCCGGATCGCCGCCGCGGACATCGGCACGGGAGCGCGCACCGCGCTGACCCAGATCGCCGCGGATGCCCTCGGCACCTCGCCGGACCGGGTCCAGGTCGAGCTGGGCGACAGCGACCTGCCGCGGGCCTTCCTGGCCGGCGGGTCGATGGGCACCGCGAGCTGGGGCTCGGCGGTGGTGAAGGCGTGCGAGGACCTGCTGAAAAACGAGAATGCCACGGGCAGCGCAGATACCGCCGAGGACGTGGCGGCCGATGCCGGCTTCGCCCGGCACGCGTTCGGGGCGCAGTTCGCGGAGGTGCACGTGGATGCCGATACCGGCGAGGTCCGGGTGGCGCGCCTGCTCGGCGTGTTCGCCGCCGGGCGGATCATCGACCCGACGCTGGCCAGGTCGCAGTTCATCGGCGGCATGACCATGGGGCTGGGTATGGCGCTGATGGAACAGACCGTCGTCGATGCGGCCCAGGGCGGCTTCGTCCGCCGGGACCTGGCCCAGTACCACATCGCGACCTGCGCCGACGTCCAGGACGTCGACGCGGTGTGGCTGACGGAGACCGATCCGCACCTGAACCCGATGGGCGCCAAGGGCATCGGCGAGATCGGCACCACCGGCACCGCGGCCGCGATCGGCAACGCCGTCTACCACGCCACCGGCCGCCGCATCCGCGACCTGCCGATCACCCCGGCCAAGCTGCTGGCCTGAGTAGATGACCCCTCCCGTCCGCGGGCCCTATCCCGACCTGGGTGACGAGGTCAGCCGGGCGGTCCTGGCCGAGCTGGACGAGGCGGCGCCCTGCGCGGAGCACTGGAAGATCCTGATCACGGCGGGCATGGGATTCTTCGCCGATGCCTACGACCTGTTCATCATCGGCGTGGCGGCCACCCTCATCACCGCCGAGTGGCACATCGCCAGCTACCAGAAGTCACTGCTGACCTCGCTGGCGCTGCTCACCTCGGCCGCCGGGGCGGTCGTCTTCGGGCGTATCGCCGACAAGCTAGGCCGGCGGAAGGTGTACGGCTACGAGGTGCTGGTGCTGGCCGCGGGGGCGGTTGCCTCGGCCTGCTCGCCGGGCATCTGGTGGCTGATCACGTTCCGCGCCGTCCTCGGGTTCGGCGTCGGCGGGGACTACCCGGTCAGCGCGACGATCATGAGCGAGTGCGCGTCCCGTCATGATCGCGGCCGGATGGTCGCGCTGGTGTTCTCGGTGCAGGGCGCGGGCCTGGTGATCGGGCCGCTGGCCGCCATCGGCCTGCTCAAGGCGGGCATCAGCCCCGGCCTGGCCTGGCGGCTCATGCTCGCGCTCGGCGCGGTCCCCGCGCTGGCCGTCTTCTGGCTGCGGCGGCGCCTGAGAGAAACGCCCCGGTTCCGGCTCGCCCAGACCGAAGCGGGACAACCCGGCCATGGGGCCGTCCCCGCGAGCCCGCCGGCAGGGATCCGGGGTGTGCTGGCCGAGCCGCGGCTGCGGCGATGGCTGGCCGGGGCCAGCGTGGCGTGGCTGCTGTTCGACTTCGCCTACTACGGCAACACCATCTCCAGCCCGGTGATCGGCAAGCTCGTCTCCCCGCACGCCAGCCTGGTCGGCGCGACCACCGTCACGCTGGTCATCTTCGCCGGCGCCGCCCTGCCCGGGTACCTGCTGGCCGTCCTCACCATCGACAAGATCGGCAGGCGGCTCATGCAGGCGGCCGGGTTCGCGGTGATGGCCGGCGCCTTCGGCGGCCTGTGGCTCATCCCGGGTGCCACCACCACCGAACTGCCGTTCCTGCTGCTGTTCGGCGCCACGTATCTGTTCGCCGAGTTCGGTCCCAACACGACCACGTTCGTCTATCCCGCCGAGATCTTCCCGGTCCGGGTGCGGACCACCAGCCACGGCATCGCCGCGGCGGCGGGCAAGATCGGCGCGTTCACCGGCACCTACACGCTGACCGCGCTGCTGCCGGCCATCGGGCTGGGCAAGACCAGCGCCATCGTGGCGGGCGTCTGCATCCTCGGCCTGCTCGTCACCGTCACCCTCCTGCCCGAGCCCAAGGGCCTCAGCCTGGAAGCACTCACCGAACCCCGTCCCGCGCCCCGGCCTCAGGGGGTCTGGGGCCGGCGCGACGCAGGCCCCGCAAGCAGACGTTCCAGAACAGCGTGAGCCTCGGCGCGCTCGTCCTGGGCGGCGTTTCGCTGGCGGCGTTCTGCTAAGGGGTGGCCCGCCGGCGGCATGACTAAACCCGCCAGGTGATACTCCATCGGCCGGGCGGGACCCAGGAGCACCTCGGCGCCCTGGACGTGGTCTACGCGGTGATCATCGAGGCCCACCGGGGGAGCGATCTATACCACCTGGTCACCCAGGACATGCTCATCGGGCAGGCCCGCCAGCTGGAGGAGTTCTACTGGTTCGTCCGCGCCCACCTCGAGACGCCCGACGGCTCGCTGAGCACCGGGGGCGCCCGCACCGAGCAAGCCGCCGCCAAGCAGGCCACAGCAAGCGCTAACCGCCTAGCCGACGCCGGGGAGGCAGACTATGGCGGCGTCGGAACGCCAGACGCGGTAGTGATCGGCGACGGCACGGCTCCATCACCCGCACAGTCGTTACGTCATCGAGCGTCCAGCGGCCGGCGCCGACGGTGTAATGAGCCGGGCTCCGGGCTCGGGCCAGCGGGCGTCGACGTCCGGGCCGCAAACAGCGCTTCGAGCATCGCCGCAGCGGCATGAACGGGCGGCGCCGGGGAAGCAGGGGTGCGCCTCTCCCCCGGCCGATCTCCACCTCGCGAGGACACCCGATGACGATCACGACCGGACGCGTCACGAACTGGCGCGCGTCTGGCGCGTGCCTGCACGCCGACCCCGACCTGTTCTTCCCGATCTCATCAGCCGGCCGGGCGCTCAGCCAGATCGCCGAGGCGAAGGCCATCTGCGCTCGCTGCCCCGTCGACCGGGAATGCCTGGAATTCGCCTACGCCAACGCGCCGATCCACGGCATCTGGGGCGGAACGACCCTGGAAGAGCGCCAGCGGGCGTGCCGCCCCGGATAGCCAGCCATCCGCGGCCGGACCAGGGCCGCCAGGCTCTGACCCGGCCGCGTCCCGCGTCGGTCCGGCTGGCGGCCCGAGTTGTGAAGCCGAGCCTGGCCGTGGCCCTTCGGACCGGATCTAGGCGTCGCGGGCCTGGGCAGGCCCCGTCAGGCGTTGGGGCGCTCGGCGCTGATGTCGGCCAGCGCTGACCGCTCGTCGCGTTCGATGGCCATGTCGCCGATGGACAGCACCCCGGCCGGCAGGCCGTCCTTCACCACGGGTACCCGCCGGACCGAGCGCTCGCGCATCCGCCGCACGGCGGTGCCGGCGTCCGCCGTGACCGTGACCAGGTCCGGACTGCAGGCCTCGCCGACCGGGGTGGTACCGGGGTCACGACCGCCGCGATCACGCGCACCACGATGTCGCGGTCGGTGACCAGGCCCTTCAGCTGCTCAGGGTCACCGGAGCCGAGGTCATCAGCTCACTCACCTTCTGTGCCATCGGGGATCTCCTCTTGCTGCCGGGAATCGTGTCTGTAGCCGCGCCGGCTACCCAGCTAGCGGAAGCCAACCTGCGCCAGGCGCGGGCTTGCCGATCCGAGACCCTTGCTCGGCGAAACCTGGACTTGGCTAATCGCCCCGTCCGGTAACCGCGTCGCGGGCCTTGTCGGCCACGGCCGCGGCGGGCCCGGTGCTCTTCAGCACGCCTGGCGACGGCGGGGTGTGCGGATGCGGCCGGGTGGGGGCGGTCTTCTTGCCATCGGCTATCTTGCGGCCCAGATCGTCCGCCGTCTCGGCTGACAGCGCAGAGCGCATTCCCGGCCACACCCGGGTCTCCTCGAACTGGATGTGCTCGCGGGCTGCCCCGGTGAACTTCCCGAGCAGTTCCTCGAACTCGGCCTGCTCGGGGTCCAGCTTGTCCAGCCGGGCCAGCACCTCCTTGGCCTCCTGCTCCTGCCCGGTCGCCTCGTCGGCCAGGCTGTCGCCGTCCGGGTGGTGCTCGCGCACGGCCGGCCAGAAGTACATCTCCTCCAGCGCCTCGTGCTTGGATTCCTCGATGATCAGCTGCTCTACCATCCTTTTCCGCAAGGCGAGCTGATCCGGGCCCGCCTGGGCATGCTCGATCGGGCGCTTCTCCAGCTCAGCCAGCATGGCCTTGACTTCCTGATGGTCCTGGGCCAGCACGGTGAACACGTCGGTCATGTCTCCTCCTCGATCGTGGTCCGGCAAGATGGCGGCGCCCCTGCCCATCCCGGCCGGGCTTAACCATCCCGGCGCGGCCTGCCACGCGCCGGACCCGCCCATTTCGTGATGTTTGATCTCGCCCCCCGTGGAGTCCGTCGCGGACCTTCCCGGGCCGGGTCAGCCGGGCCGCGCGCTGGCCCAGCTCCGTCGGCTGATCCGGGCGGCCGCGGTGGTCAATCAGGATCGGCACGTCGGGATGGAGTCATGATCACGGGCACGCCGAGCTGTACCCGCCGGGGCTTCCCGTCGGGGACCGGCTCGCCCGCTATGCGGCCGCCTTCCCCACCGCCGAGCTCAACAGCAGCTTTTACCGCTGGCCCCGGCCCGCGGCGTTCCGCAGCTGGCGGGATAGATTGCCGGCCGGCTTCCATCTGTCGGTCAAGGCACCTCGCGGCCTGACCCAGCCCGCAAGCTGTACGCGCCGGAAGGATGGCTGGCGCGCATCGCGGCGGGCTGGCACGAGCTGGGTGACAAACGGGCGGTGCTGCTGGTCCAGCTGCCGCCCACGCTGCCGCGTGATGACGCCCGGCTGGCGTATTTCCTCGGGCTGGTCCCGGGCTGGATGCGGGTGGCGGTGGAGTTCCCGCACCGCAGCTGGCATTGCGGGGAGATCTTCGGGCTGCTGGAAGCGCACGGGGCCGCGTATTGCGTGATGAGCGGGGCGAACCTGCCGTGCGCGCTGCGTGCTACCACCGATTTCGTCTATCTGCGGATGCACGGCCGGATCATCATCACCTGTATTCCGGTTCGTACTCCGACGCCGACCTGACGTGGTGGGCTGACCGGATCCGGGAATGGGACCTGGCCGGCCACGACGTGTTCGCCCTACCTCAACAACGACGGCAACGCCAAGGCGGTACGCAACGCACGGACCCTGCTCGCACTGTCTGCGCCCGGCGGAATCAGCCGTCCGGCTGCGTCCGCGGTCAACTTATGCGCCAGGCAGCTGGCTCCGTTATCGGCAGTCATGGTAATGATTCCGGTATCGGCGGGGCAGGAGAACGCCGCTGGGACGCGAACTCACCGAGGTTCGCGTTCAGCCGGGCTGGCCATTTCCGGTGACGGCGACCGCGCGGCGGATCACCTCGGGCAGGCTGCCGGAGCGGCGGTACACGGCCCGCTGGAAGGCCGCGCCGTTGCCCCGGCCATGCATCAGCCATGAGGCCACAAGGCGGCCGGCTCAGTGGTCCCGGAGGGCCTTGATCAGCTCCGCCTTGCTCATCGTGGAGCGGCCCTTGATGCCGATCTCCTTGGCCCGCTGGACCAGGTCCTGCTTGCTCCAGTCGTCATACGAGCCGCTCTTGCCGCCCTTGCGGCCGACCTTGCTAGTCGAGCTTCCCGCCGCGGCGTTGGCGATCCGGGCCGCCTTACCCTTGCTTTCCCCCTTGTCACGGAGCTTCCGGTAGGTCTTCTCGTCCTTGATCTGCGCCCTTGGCATGGGATTTCCTCCTTCGCGCGGCGCGCCTATGTCAAACCAGCCAGGCACCTGCCCAGATGGCCCGCGATCACACTTTTCACCCCGGGAGGGTTTCGCCGCCGGTGGGGGCGAGGACCTCTCCTGAGTAGTAGCTGGACAGGCGTCCGCTGGCGAAGAAGACGTAGGACGGGGCGATCTCATCTGGCTGGGCGGCGCGGCCCATGGGCACCTGGCTTGTCGGCGAGATCGGCGAGAACGTGCCGGACCGCAAGTACAAGATGATGGCGATCGTGTCCGCCGACCCGGGCCGCCACGTACGCCAGCTCAAGGCCATCCAGGCCATGGGTGCCACCGCGGTCGTGGTCATGAACGTCTCCGGCGCCGATCCCCTGGGCATGCTCCGGCTGTTCGGCGAGCAGGTCCTGCCCGGGTTGCGCGGCTAGTGCTGCCATGCCATCCATGACGTATCGCGGTTTCCTTCGCCGTCTGGGGGTAGTGCGCCGCCCATGGCTGGATGGATAAGCAGATTCCTCGCGGCGATCGGCGCTGGCGGCCGCAAGACTAAAGCGGATGTGTCGTATGACCGGCTGTCCGAGACCACACGGACGGCGGGACGCCGGGGTCGGGCGGCTCGGACCTGGACGCGCGCCGGAACAGCCGCCGCACCCCTAACCCGCGGGCTTGCCGTGCTGGTCTTTCGTGACGTCCTCGGGCGCCGCCTCCTCGCCACCGTCCCTGGTTGATCCGTCGGCGCTCGGGGTTTCCAGCCGCGGGATGACGTACCAGTGGTTCAGCCTGGCCCGCAGCTGAGCCGCCGCGCGGCGCGGGGTGGGCAGCGGCAGGATGTGCCGCGGGACCGGCGTGAACAGCTCATCCGGACGGCCCGCCTCGATGACGGCCCGCGTCTCGGCCGAGACCGGCCTGCTCACCGCCGTGTAGGCCGTCCCGTCTCGCTGGGCCGCGATGCCATACTCAGTTCCGTGCCTGAGCCTGCGCCGGTCGCTTCGTTGCAGGGCGAGGCAGACGCGCCGCGTCACCGCGAAGGCGGCCACCGGGAAGACGAAAAAGCCGCCGCGCAGCGTCCAGACCAGGTCTTCGACCGGGATGCCGAAGTGGAAGGCGATGACGTCATCGGCGCCGGCCAGTTGCAGGTCGATGGCCATGGCCAGGATCGCCGCCCCGAGCGCGGTCCTGGCTGGCATGTTGCGCGGGCGGTCGAGCACCTGGTGGTACCGGCGGTCGCCGGTGACCCATTGCTCGAAGAACGGGTAGCCGCCCATGAGCAGGAAGAACACGGCGGGCAGCGCGGCAGCGGATAGGAAGACGCCCCAGACGATGGTGTGCCCCGCGACGTTCGTCTCGGCCGCGGGCATCAGGCGCAGGGCGCCCTCCATGAAACCGATGTACCAGTCGGGCTGCGATCCGTTGGATGAGATGGCGGGGTCGTACGGGCCGAACAGCCAGATCGGGTTAATCTGCGCGGCCGTGCCGAGCGCGGCCAGGATGCCGAATACGAAGAAGAACAACGCCCCCGTCTTGGCCATGAAGATGGGGAACAGCGGGACCCCGACCTCGTTGTTGTCCCGCTGGCGGCGGCCGGGCCACTGGGTGTGGCCCTGATGCCACACGACCATCAGGTGGGCGGTGATGAGCGCGAGCAGGAGTCCCGGGATGAGCAGCACGTGGGCGATATACAGCCGGGGGATGAAATGCTCCCCCGGGTACTGGCCCCCGAAGACAAAGAAGCTGATGTAGGTGCCGACCACCGGTATGGACAGCATGATCCCGTCGGCGATCCGCGCGCCGGTTCCCGACAGCAGGTCATCGGGCAGGGAGTAGCCGGCGAAGCCTTCCACTGCGGCCAGCGCGAACATCGCGGTGCCGATCACCCAGTTGATTTCCCGCGGCTTGCGGAAGGCGCCGGTGAAGAACAGCCGCAGCGCGTGCAGCCCAATGGCCCCGACGAAGAGCAGCGCGGCCCAGTGGTGGATCTGCCGCATGAGCAGGCCGCCGCGCACGTCGAAGCTGATATTGAGGGTTGAGGCGTACGCCTCGCTCATCTGGACGCCGTCCAGCTTGACGTAACTCCCGTGGTAGATGATCTCGGTCACGCTGGGCTGGAAGAACAGTGTCAGGAACGTCCCGGTCAGCAGCAAGATGATGAAGGAGTACAACGCCACCTCGCCGAGCAGGAACGACCAGTGGTCTGGGAAGACCTTCTTGGCCGCGCTCTTGGCGTAGTCGGCCGCCCCGAAGCGGTCGTCCACCACGCTGGCCAGCCGTCTCAGCCTTCGTTCCACGCGCACGGTGGCTCCTCGCCCTGTCCCTGTCTCTGACTGTCGGCGACTCGGCTGCCCTGCTTCCCCGTTGGCGCGCCGTCTAACCAGCGAATCAGGACCGGTTACCCCGCCGGAGCCCGCGAGCCGGCGATCAGTGGTTTGCGCGACGGCCTGAGCGGTAGTGGCGGGACCAGGCTCGGTCCGCGCCATCAGGAGGAACGGTGAGCGAACAGGTCCAGCGCCGCACGCAGGACATGACCACCCGTGAGCTCACGGCTCAGCTGGGCGATCAGCTGACTCGGCTGATGCGGGACGAGGTCGCGCTGGCCAAAGCCGAGATGTTCGCCTCGGCCAGGCAGGCTGCGCTCGGCGGCGGCATGCTGAGCGCCGCGGCCGTGGCCGGCGTGACGTGCTGGCTGGCCATGGTGACCGCGGCGATCGCCGGTATCGCGGCCGGGCTGCCGGTCTGGGCCGCAGCCCTGATCACCGGCGGTGCGTGCGGTGCCGCCGCGGGTGCCCTGGCCCTGCTGGGGATCCGGCGGCTCCGCCGGGGCACGCCCCCGCTGAGGATGACCATCGGCAGCATCAAAGACGAGGTGAGCGACCTGGTGACCAGGGTGCGGGTGCGGCAGTGACACGAAAGCAGGGCCTGGCCGCCTTCGAAGAAGGAGCCGAGCTCCGCGCGCTTCGCGAGCGCGCGGACACGACCGGCCGCGATCTCAGCGACACCGTCGCCGCGCTGGCCGGCAGGCTGGCGCAAGAAGCCAGCCCGCGGGCCTGGGCCCGGCGCCGCCTGGTCGCCGCCAGGACCCGGGCCGCACAGAGGGTCGCGCTCCCAGGCGGGCCCAGGCTGGCCGCGGTGGCGGGGGTGGCCTCGGGGCTCATGGTGATCGCGGCGGCCGCCGTGCTATGGCAGCACCGGCACCGCACCTGAGCGGGGAAGAGGTCAGCGCCGTGCCCTTCCAGAACGCGTTCCGTCAGTTGTTCGCCCAGGATGTGACGATCGCCGCCGTGGTGTTCATCCTGGTGGCCGTCGTCATGGCCGGCGCCGTGCTGCTGAGCAGGCGCCGTCGGCGCCGCGGGCAGGACCCATCGCGGCGGGCCAAGGCCGATCGGCTGGAGACTGGTTACGTGGTGGTCCTGGCCGGGATCGTTGCCTTCCTGGTGTTCTCCAGCTTCACCGCGAACGCCAGGGAGTTCCCCGACCCGCAGCCCGTCCTGCGCGTCCAGGTCACCGCTTTCCAGTGGTGCTGGAGCTTCCGCTACGCGGGACAGCCGGTGACGGTCACCGGCCAGTGCCAGGGCGGATCGCTGCCCACGCTGGTGCTGCCGGTGGGCCGTCCCGTCGAGCTGGATGTGACGTCGGCCGACGTGGTGCATGAGTTCTGGGCGCCGGTCCTGGACTTCAAGATCAATGCCTACCCCGGCCATACCAACGCCTTCACGATCACGCTGACCCGTACCGGGCGGTGGATCGGCCGCTGCGCGCAACTGTGCGGCCTGTACCACTACGAGATGGACTTCTACGTACAGGCCGTGCCGGTCGCGGCCTTCAACCAGTTCCTGCGATCCAGGGGCGGCACGACGCTGGGGGGCGGGTCATGACCGCCAGGATCCGGGTCATTCCCTACGACCCGCCGGCCGGCGAGGACCGCGACGGCGTGCCGCAGTGGCTGCTGACCACCGATCACAAGCGGATCGGGCTGCTGACCATCGGCACCGCCTTGGTCCTGTTCTTCTTCAACGGCGCTATCGCGCTGACCATGCGGGCCCAGCTGGCCCAGCCGGGCCAGGACATCTTGTCCCCGCAGGCTTACCTGCAGTTCATGACCATGCACGGCACCGGCATGATCGCCGTCACCATCACCCCGCTGGCGCTTGGGCTGGGCGTGTACCTGATCCCGCTGCAGATCGGCGCCCCGCGGATCGCCGCGCCGCGGGCCACCCTGCTCGGCTACTGGCTGTACGTGGCCGGAGCCATCATGCTGATCTGGGCTTTCCTCACGCCGGGCGGCGCCAGCGACGGCTGGTGGGGATACCTCCCGCTGTCCGACAGCATCTACACCCCCGGCCCGGGCATGTCGCTGTGGGCGGCCGGCTTCTTCCTGGCCGGCGCCGGGATGGTGCTGCAGGGTGCCACCACGATGTGGACCATCTTGCGGTTGCGGGCGCCGGGCGTGACCATGATGCGGATCCCGGTCTTCGCCTGGGCTCAGCTGGTCACCTGCCTGATGGTGTTCGCCGCGTTCCCGGCGCTGCTGGCCGCCATGGGCGTGGTGGCGGCCAACCGGATCGACCCGCACCTGTTCACCAGCAACGCGTGGAACATCGGGTACCAGAACCTGTTCTGGTTCTACGGCCACCCCGTGGTCTACGTCATGTTCTTCCCGTTCGTCGGGGCCGTGGCCGAATCACTGGCCACGTTCGCCGGCCGCCGGTTCTTCGGCTACCAGGGCACCGCCCTGTCGCTGCTGGCCTTCGCGGCGGGCTCGATGGCGGTCTGGGGCCATCACCTGTTCACCAGCGGACAGGAGGTCAACGACTACTTCTCGCTGACCTCGATCATGCTGAGCATCCCGGCGGGCGTGGAGTACTTCGGGTTCCTCGGTACCCTCTTCGGCGGCAGGCTCAGGTACACCACCTCGATGCTGTTCGCGCTGGCGTTCATCCCGCAGTTCCTCGTCGGCGGGCTGAGCGGCATCCTGGTCGCCAACCCCACCATCGATTACCAGGTCAACAACAGCTACTTCGTCCTCGGCCACTTCCACTACACGCTCATGGCCGGCAGCATGTTCGGCTTCTTCGCCGGGTTCTACCTGTGGTTCCCCAAAGCCACCGGCCTCATGCTGCGCGAACGGCTGGGCAAGCTGCACTTCACGCTCATGGTGATCGGCGTCAACACCACCTTCATCCCGTTCTTCATCCTCGGCTACGACGGCATGCCGCGCTGGATGGCGACCTATCCCGCAGGCGCCGGCTTCACCACCTTGTCCCTGATCTCCAGCATCGGCGCGCGGCATCATCGGCCTGGCCATGACCGTCTTCGCCTACAACATCTACATCTCAGCCCGCCTCAAGGTGCCTGCCCCGGATGACCCATGGCAGGCGCACACGCTGGAGTGGGCCACCTCCTCCCCGCCGCCCCGGTACAACTTCGACCTGGCCCACCCGGTCCCCCGGGTCCGCAGCTACGCACCCCTGCTCGACCTGCGCGAACGGCAGCGCCCGCAGGCCAGCGTCCCGCCGCCCTCCGCGGGCAGCGGGTGAGTCCGATGGAACGCCGGTTCTCGCCCGCCGTGGTCCTGGTCATCTGGGGCATCATGAACCTCGTCCTGGCCGCCGTACTGGCCGGGTTCACCGTGGCCAAGTCCGCCGGCCTGCTCGTCATCGATATCTACTGCGCGTCCGCCGCCCTGGTCTTCGGGCTCGCCGTGCTGGTCTGGCTGGTCCGGCGGCGCAGGCCGCTGGCCCGCGGTCTCCGCGTGCCCGCCCATCCCGCGGCCGCCCTGCTGCTCGCCGTCGGGGTGGCCCTGATCTGGCTCGGCCTGCCCTTCGGCGCCTGGCTGCCGATGACCGCCGTCGTGCCCTTGGCCGCTGCCCTCATCCTGGAGCTAACCGCCCGCCGGACCTGACGCTGATGGGCAACTGATGACGCTACGGAGGTTTGCCCGCCGTCGGGTGGGAAGAGGCCCGGTTCCTTGTCCTGACGACGGAAGGCAGATACCGATGGAAACCAACCGAAGCAAGCCGCTGGCCGTCGTAACCGGGGCTTCGAGCGGCATCGGCCGCGAACTGGCGGCCCGCTTCGCCGAGGGCGGCTTCGACCTGGTGGTGGTCGCCGAGGACGAGCGGATCGGTCCTGTGGCCGCCGCCTTTGCCGGGCAGCGCACCCACGCGGTCCCGGTGCAGGCCGATCTGGCCACCTTCGATGGTGTCGAGGATCTGTACCGGGCGATCCGGGCCACCGGGCGCGTCCCGGACGCGCTGGCGATCAATGCGGGCGTCGGCGTCGCCGGCGATTTCGCCCGGGACAACGAGCTGGTCGACGAGCTGCGGCTGATTGGCCTGAACATCACCGGCGCGGTCCACCTGGCTAAGCGGGTGCTGCCCGAGATGATCGCTGCCGGCCAGGGAGGCGTACTCTTCACCTCCTCGATCGCGGCGACCGCGCCCGGGCCCTACCACGCCACGTACGCCGCCTCCAAGGCGTTCTTGCTGTCCTTTGCCGAAGCCCTGCGCTATGAGCTGAGGGATACTGGCGTGACGGTCACGGCGCTGATGCCCGGTCCCACCGACACCGAGTTCTTTGACCGGGCCGGCATGCAGGGCACCAAACTGCGCGAGGAGACGGCCAAGGACGACCCGGCCGAGGTGGCCAGGCAAGGCTTCGAGGCGCTGATGGCCGGCCAGGACCACGTGGTCGCCGGGTCGATGAAGAACAAGGCCCAGGTCGCTTCCGGCCGGGTTATGCCCGAGACCGCGAAGGCCGCGATGCAGGCACGCCAGACCGAGCCAGGCAGCAGCGGACCGGAGGAGTGAGGCCATGAAGGCCCTGGTATGGCACGGCACCAAGGACGTCCGCGTCGAGGAGGTCCCGGATCCGAAGATCGAGCAGCCGACGGATGCGATCGTGCGGCTGACCTCGACCGCGATCTGCGGCTCGGACCTGCACCTGTACGGTGTCCTCGGCCCGTTCATCGACAAGGGAGACATCCTGGGCCACGAGCCGATGGGCGTGGTGGAAGAGGTCGGCCCGCAGGCCGCGGCCCACGTGCGGCCGGGCGACCGGGTGGTGATCCCGTTCAACGTCTCGTGCGGCCACTGCTGGATGTGCGAGCGGGGGCGGTACGCGCAGTGCGAGACGACGCAGAACCATGCCTACGGCACCGGCGCGTCCCTGCTCGGCTACACCAAGCTGTACGGGCAGGTGCCGGGCGGGCAAGCGGAGTTCCTGCGGGTACCGATGGCACACTTCGGGCCGATCAAGGTGCCGGAGGGGCTGCCGGACGAGCGCTTCCTGTACCTGTCCGACATCCTGCCGACGGCGTGGCAGGCGGTCGACTACGCCGACATCCCGACTGGCGGCAGCGTGACGGTGTTCGGCCTGGGACCGGTCGGGCAATTCTGCACCCGGATTGCCGCGCACCACGGCGCGCGGGTGATCGGCGTCGATTACGTCCCCGAGCGGCGGGAGATGGCTCGCCGGCACGGGATCGAGGTGCTCGATCCCGGCGAGCACGACGACGTGCCCGAGGCTGTGCGCGAGCTGACCGGCGGGCGCGGCAGCGACGCGGTCATCAACGCCGTCGGCATGGAGGCGCACGGCACCCCGAGCGCCGGCATGGCGCAAAAACTGGCTGGTCTGCTGCCCGATGCAGCCGCGCGCAAGGTGATGCAAACGGCCGGGGTGGACCGGCTGCAGGCG
Organism: uncultured Actinomycetes bacterium; assembly: GCA_963787645.1. Classification (GTDB taxonomy): domain Bacteria; phylum Actinomycetota; class Actinomycetes; order Streptosporangiales; family Streptosporangiaceae; genus Palsa-504. The sequence goes on from CAWBDS010000003.1 coordinate 741,806, forward strand.
CTGACGCAAAGCATCGAAACCGTCTGCCGCGGCGGCACGATCTCGATCACCGGCGTCTACGGCGGCACCGCCGACCCGCTCAACATGCTCCAGCTCTTTGACAAGGGCGTGAAGGTCGCCATGGGGCAGGCGCACGTCAAGCGCTGGGTCGACGACCTGATGCCGCTGCTGTGCGGCGACGGCGACCCGCTGGGCGTCGAAGACTTGTGCACCCACCGGCTGCCGCTGGAGGATGCCCCGCACGGCTACGAAATCTTCCAGCAGAAACTGGACGGCGCCATCAAGGTCGTGCTGCAGCCATAACAGAGCCGTTCCTCGACGTGCGATCGCTGCGGCGCCCGCGCTCCATACCCTGCGACTGGTGCTTGACCTGGTCGTCGAGCTGCGGTCCGCACTTGGCGGGAGGAGATGTCCAGCGTGGCGGACACGTGATGTTTACCGTGCGCGTTCATGGTGAAGTCCCGCTGTAGCGGCACGGAAGGCGGCACGGGAAGGAGGCCAGCCGGGCCATGGCTGAGGGCAGCCGCACAGACGCGGCAGCCAGCTCAGGAAAGCTGGCGCGGTACCAGCGCAAGCGGGATTTCGCCCGCACGCCGGAGCCGCGGGGCAGGCCAGAATCAGCTGGTGAACGCCCGAGTGGCAGCGCTGCGCGGTTCGTGGTCCAGTTGCACCGGGCGCGGCGGGTGCACTACGACGTCCGGTTCGAGATCGGCGGCGCGCTGGCGAGCTGGGCGGTGCCGAAGGGCCCGACCCTCGATCCCGCGGTGAAGCGTGCCGCCGTGCACGTGGAGGACCATCCCGTCGAGTACCTGGACTTCGAGGGTGTCATCCCGTCCGCGCAGTACGGCGGCGGTGACGTGATCGTCTGGGACCGCGGCACCTGGGAGCCGCACGGGACCGGCGACCCGGCCGCGGCGATCGCGGCCGGCGAGCTGCACGCCGACGTGCATGGCCACAAGCTCCGCGGCCGTCTGGTCCTGGTGCGGCGCGGCCACGACCGGACCGGCAAGGACCAGTGGCTGCTGGTGCACAAGCGCGACCAGTACGCGGTGAAGGGCTGGGATCCGGCCGACTACCCCCGGTCAGTGCTCAGCGGGCGCACCAGCGAGGAGGTCAAGGCCGCTCCGCGGCGGATGTGGCGCTCAGACCTGCCGCCCGCGCAGGCCAGCGTGCCGATCGACGGCGCCGCCGCGACCGCTGGTCCCTCCGATGACGAGCTCGATGCGCTGGACAGCCTCGGAGCTGGCGGCGTCTGGGAAGCCTTCGGCCGCCAGCTGCGGCTGACCAACCTGGACAAGGTGCTCTTCCCCCCGGCTGACGGACAGCCGCCGGCGACCAAGCGGGAGTTCATCCGCTACGCCGCGTGCATCGCCCCTGTGGCGCTGCCCTACCTGGCCGGCCGCGCGCTGAACATGCACCGGTTTCCCGGCGGCGCCGGTACCCCCGGGTTCTGGCACAAGCAGCTGCCCGGTCATGCCCCCGAGTGGATCTCGCGCTGGGACAATCCCAACGCCGGCCCCGGAGAGACCAGCACCTACCTGGTCGTCAGCGAGCCCGCGGCGCTGGTGTGGGCGGCCAACTTCGGCGCGCTGGAGTGGCACGCCTGGACCTCCTGCACCGACCTGCCGCAGCTGCCCAGCTATGCCCTGATCGACATCGATCCCGGCCCGGCCACCTCCTGGGACGACGTGCTCGTACTCGCCCGGCTGCATCGCATTGCACTGCAGCACCTCGGCGTGGCCGGGCAGCCCAAGCTCACCGGGCGGCGGGGGATCCAGATCTGGATCCCCGTCGCCCGCGGTCCCGGCTTCGATGACACCCGCAGTTGGACCAGGCAGCTTTCCCGGGCCGTCGGGGGCGCCGTCCCCGAGCTGATCAGCTGGGAATGGAACGTGCGTGATCGCGGCGGCCTGGCCCGGCTGGACTACACCCAGAATGTCATCAACAAGACCCTGGTCGCGCCCTACAGCCCTCGTGCGGCCCCGGGCGCCCCGGTGTCCGCGCCGATCGAGTGGGACGAACTCGACGATCCCTCGCTGCGCCCCGGTTCCTTCACCATCAGGGACTTCCCCGCACGATTGACCGAGCGAGGCGACCCGTTCCGGACCGTGCTGACCGCACGCCAGGTGCTGCCCTCGATCACATGACCCGCGAGGCGCCGGCCAGGGCTCGATGCCCCGGCGGACGCGAAGGCGGCTGCCGGGTCGGCGGCCTGGATGACCACGCCGATCGCGCTGCCGGCGGCCCCTAACGGCGTTCACCCGGGAATACGGCCCGTTTGCTAACGGGGGGACCGGGTAGCAGCCGCGCGCCTGCACTCGGAGGGAACTGAGATGCCACGAGACCTGAGCAGAGGAGTTGCGCACCGGAGCGCGGTGAGGAAGCGCGGCGTAGAAGCGGCCAGCCGACGCTACCTGCTGTACGTCTTGCTGCCGGTGTGGTTCGTCCCCGGCTTCCTGGACTACCTGATGCACCGGCGCACTCACATCGAGGACACCGCGGGCCCGCGAGAATCGCTCATACATTCGCTGATGATGACCGAAATCGGCATTCCCGCCTGGATAGCCCTGCTGTGCGAGGTCAGCCCGGGGATGCTCGCCGCCATGGCCGCCGCGGCCGCCGTACACGACGCGACCGCTATCGTGGATGCGCGGACCGCGGTACGCGGCGGCAGGCGAGTGAGTCCGGCGGAGATGAACGTTCACAGATTCCTCGAAGCGCTGCCGTTCACCGCGCTCGGCGTGCTGTGCTGCCTGCACTGGGATAAGCTGCGCGAGCTACGCGGCCGGCCCAGCAGCCGATGGTGGCGGATCGAGCTGAAACGCGAGCCGCTGCCCGTCCCTTACCTGGCCGGGATCGCCGCGGCCACCGTGGCTCTTATCGCCGTGCCCTACGCCGAAGAACTGGCCCGGTGCCTGCTGGCCAGCCGTCGGCGGGCGCAATCACGTCACCAGGCGGACGGGCAGGCTGGGACCTGCGAGCTGGCGGGCAGTGGGCCAGCGTGACTCAGATGCGATCCGGCAGTCGCGTGCGCGTTCCGGTGCTGCGCCAGGCGTGGCGGACGGTGAGTTTCGTGCACTGGCGCTATCCCGCCTCGTCGCTGCAGTCCCTGCTGCCGTCCGGCCTGGTCGCCGAGGAATACGACGGCTCCGGGTGGCTGACGTTGACGCCGCTGCAGATGCGGGACGTGCGGCTGCCCGGCACGCCGGCGGTCCCGGGATGGTCGACGTTCGCCGAAACAAACCTGCGCACCTACGTCCGCGGTCCGGACGGCGAGCCCGGCCTTTGGTTTTTCTCCCTGGATGCGGCCAGTACCTGGATCACGATCGGGGCGCGGCTGTCGCTTGGCGCGCCGTACTTCCGCGCCGCGCTCGCCATCAAGGCCGGCGACGGCATTCGCTACGCCGGAACCCGGAAGGGACGGACTCGGGCCGCCTACCGGCTGCATGTCCGGCCCGGTCCGGAGATCGACCCCGGCCCCCTGGACCTGTGGCTCACCCACCGGTGGCGCGCTTACACCCGCCACGCCGGCCGGCTGCTGCAGATTCCGGTCCGGCACGAGCCGTGGCCGTTGCAGAAAGCCACCGTGACCAGGCTCGACGAGTCACTCACCGCGGCGGCGGATCTGCCGCCGCCGGGCGGTGCCGCGCTGGCCCACTATTCGGCCGGCGTAGCGGGCGTCGCGTTCGGCGTGCCCCGCCTGGTTCGCTGATCAGGTTCTCCGAGCCCCGCGCCGCCATCAGGAACGATCACCCCGCCCTGTCCCGTAGCTCGCGCTCGCCTTGGGGCTGCCCGCATATGGTAAGCACCTGGTCCGCGTCCAGCAAGGCCAGTACCCTGGCTACAGGCTGCTGCGGGTGCAGCAGGACCAGGCTGCCGCCCCGTTTCCGCAGGATCTTGGCGGCCAGCACGAATTCCCGGATCGAGGCCGAATCGGCGTAGCACAATCTGGAAACGTCGATACTCAGCTCCCGTCTCTCCCCGTCCAGGCGCGCGGGAATCAGCGCGTCGATCAGCCTGGCAAGCCGCCCGACGTAGGTGACGTCGGCCTCGCCGGACAAGATAATCACCGGGCCGCAGGGGCCGACCGTGACCGAGGTCTGCAACACGCCGGTTCCACCTCCCGCGCGAGACCATTTCGTGCCCGGGATGACCAGGCGGCCCTGCGCAGGGGAGCGAGGCAGGCGGCCCGGGGAATACCGGACCGGCTGTCTCGACAACCGTGAGGCGATATTACTATTTGTCAGCAAGGCCGTCCAGCCCGCGCACGCCGGGCGGCCCCTGGCGGCCAGTAATTTCCGCCACAGTCCATACCTTTCTCCCGCAGGGGTAGGCAAGGGCGTCACTGTCTGGACGGCGAAGGAGCACACAGTTGACGTCTGGGGAGGTCCGCCCGGGGAATCCTGTCACGGTGGTGATCGCCACGCGCAACCGCCGCGAGGAACTGCTGCGAACGCTCGCCAAGCTGACCGGGCTTCCCGAGCGCCCGCCGGTGATCGTGGTCGACAACGGCTCGGCCGACGGCAGCGCCGAGGCGGTGACCCGGTGCTTTCCCGGCCTCGAGGTGGTGCGGTTGGCCCGCAACGCGGGCGCGGCCGGGCGTAACGCCGGAGTCCGCCGGGCCCGCACGCCGTACGTCGCGTTCAGCGACGACGACTCCTGGTGGCAGGCCGGGGCCCTGACGCTGGCGGCGGCGGCCTTCGACGCCGAACCCCGGCTCGGGCTGATCGCGGCCCGGACGCTGGTCGGCCCGGGCCGCGAGCCGGACCCGATCAACGCCGCTCTGGCCCGCTCGCCGCTGCGTGACGGCGGGACCGCCGAGGTGCTGGGCTTCCTGGCGTGCGCCAGCGTGGTACGAAAGACGGCGTTCCTCGATGTCGGCGGCTTCAGCGAGGTGCTGTTCTTCATCGGCGAAGAGCGCCTGCTGGCCTACGACCTGGCCGCCGCCGGGTGGGCACGCCGGTACCTTCCCGGGGCGGTCGCGGTTCACTACCCGTCCGCCCGGCGGCCGGATCCGGGCTGGCGGCGCCGGGCCGAGCTGCGCAGCGACGTGCTGACCGCCTGGCTGCGCCGTCCCCAGGCGGTGGTGCTGGCCGAGACGGTACGGCTGGCCAGGCAGGCCACCCGCGACCGGGACGCCCGGGGAGCGCTGGCGGATGCGGTGCGGCAGCTGCCGCGGGTGCTCGCGGGCCGCCGCCGCCTTCCACCTGCCGTCGAACGTAAGATCCGGGTCCTGGCTCAGGTAGAGGACTCAGGGACCGAGCCGGGTCCCGCGGACGGCGGCTAGGACATCGCCGACCCCGATGGCGAGCAGCCGGGGTCGACCTGACCGGCATGCGCGTCCCCCGGCCGGGTTCCGGTGCCCTTCCACAGGGCCACGTGACGGCTGTCCCCCGCGGGCGCCCCCCACAGCACCGGGGACACCGGCCCGAACAGCGTGACCGACGGCGTGCCGTAGCCCGCGGCCAGGTGAGCCACCCCGGCGTTGTTGCTGATCACCATCCTGGCCGCGCCGGCATGCACGACGACCGCCGCGGACCGGGGGCGGCCGGACCGTTGCCGTGCAGGTCGACGGCGACATCGGGGGGCGGCCCGGCCCACCGGACCGGTTGCAGCTCACCGGCCGGCAGCAGCGGGTCCACCGTCCCGGTCAGCGCCGCCAGGCAGGCCAGCGGTCCCGGCGCCGCCAGTACGATCTGGTGTTCCCGGTAGGCGGCGCGCAGCGCCCGGTAGGCGGGCACGCCGACCAGGAAGTCCCCCAGGCCCAGGGCGCGGAGGATGAGCAGCCGCGGCTGGCCGGTCACCGGGCCAGCCCGGCGACGCCCATGCCGAATACGTGGAGCGGGGTGGTTTCGGCGAAGAACGGCAGCAGATCCGTGCCCGTGTAACGGCCGCGGCGCAGCGGCTCGTTCACCACTACCGCGGCCCGGGCAGATTCGCCGGTCCACAGCGGCCCGGGGTCGACGATGCCGTGCTCGATGACGGTGGCCGACGTCCGGCCGCTGCAGGATGACGGCGTTGATCTGCTCGTTGCGGAGCCGGGCGGCATGTACCTCCACGGCGGTCTGCGGCCAGTCCCAGGTGTGCGGGCCCGGCCCGGCCGTACGGCCCGCGGCCGGGCGTGACCGACAGCAGGCAGGTGTGCCGGCCCTGCACGAATGCCGTCGTCCGCGAACCGTGGACGTGTCAGATCAGCAGCCTCAACGAAGCTCCCTCGAGGTGACTGCGGCCGCGGTGAGCTGGTCCAGCGCGGCGCACGCCGCCTCGGCGCTGACCCCGGTCAGGCATGGGCGCCCCGGGATGGGACACTGCACGGCCCGGCTGTCGCGGCACGGCGCGCGCTGGTCACCGAGCAGCGCGACCGGCACTTCGTACGGTGCCCAGCAGGCGGCCGGAACGACGGACGCGAACAGCGACACGACGGGAGTCCGGACCGCGGCGGCCAGGTGGGCGACGCCGGTGTTGGCCACCATCACCGCGTCGGCCCCGGACACGACCGCGGCTAGCTCGGCCAGGCTGGTCCGGCCGGCCAGGTCGATTACCTGGTCGCTGCGGTAACGTGCCGTCCCGGCTGCCGCCGCGGTCGCTCCGCGTTCGTCGTCGCCGCCGGTCAGCAGGACCCGCCGGCCCGGCTGGCTAGTTCGGCGACGGCCTCGGCCCACCGGCAGGGCGGCCAGCGGCGGCACGGCGGCGAGGTGGTGTTGCTGCCGCACCTGTGCGAGCGGCTGCTGGAGCAGGGCGTCCGGCACCTCTTGCAGCTCAGCACGCGGTGACACGGTAATTTCCCGAGTCGGCCTCGGTTATGCCGGGCCGCGGCGCTCGGCGTCCGGGCGAGCGCCGCGGCCAGGCTGACGAAACAGGGATGAAACGGTCCAAGCACGTCAGGGAAATGATGCGGGGCACGGCGCCGTCCGCCGGGACAACCAGGCGCAGCTCCCGCCGTCGGCCGCGGCCCGCTTGTGCTCCCTCAGACTGTCGTGCGGTTGGTGCCGACCCGCCCTACCCCCGGCCGGGGTCCGGACACCCCCGCAGCCGCCACTAATCGGCGTGCTCGTCTTGCGGCGGGGTGTTCGGAGCGTTCTGGCTGGTCTTTTCCGCCTCGCTGTTCATGCCCAGCTTCTTCTCCACGGCCCGCTCGCCCTCCGAGACCTGCTGCGGGTGCTCCTTCGCTTCCTTCTCCGCTTGGTCCTTAAGCTTGTCGACTTCGCTCATTTTGTTCCCTTTCTCTGCATGCGGCGCTCAGCCGCGCGAGTCCTTACCGACCGCGAATCGTTCCTGGTAGTGCCGCCTGGCCTGGTTAAGCAGGTCGTCGCTGAGCGCGGCCAGCGGGCAGGGCTCGACGATCAGCGGCTCCTGATCGGGTCCCAGTCCGACCGTCCTTCCGGCCAGCACCCATGCGTACCGGTCCGGCTTTCCGTGAGTGAGCTGGGCGTACTTGCACACCTGGCGGGCGAGCCATTCCGGGGCAGGCCGGCTCCACCAGGTCGGCGGCGTCAGCGGGACGACGGACAAGCCCGGCAGTTCCAGCCCGCTCTCGTAGTCACGGCTGGCCTGCTGCGCATCTGCCTCGGGTCCTCGCGAGTAGCGCAGGTAGGTCTTCCGGCCGTCGCGCACCATCTCCGCCAGTTCAGCCAGCTGGCGGAGAACGGGCAGCCGCCCGGCTATGGCTGCTGCTCCCGTCGTGTCCTGCTGTCCGCTTCCGCCACGGCTCCGGCCGTCTGCCGGGCTGTCTCGGTCGGCAGCGGCAGCGGGGCCTTCCGCAGCCGGGCGTAGCCGAGCGCACCGGCTGCGGACGCCGCGGCCCCGTACCCCCCGGCTGCGGCGAGCGCCGCGGCGGCCGGGGAAAGCCGCTTCTCCAGCAACCGGAGGCTCAGCCGGTACGCCGAAGCGGTCGCGAACAAACCCAGAAGGCCGGCCGCCGCGAGAAGGCCGACCGCCGGGCCGCCCTGCCTGATCTTGCCCCATGTCTCGCGCAGCGCGGCGCGGGCCTCGCGCCGGGCCAGGGTGGCGGTGTGGTCGGATAGATCATGCAGCGCCTCAGCGATACCCTCCTGCGGCGCCTGAGGATTCTCAGTCACGAGGGCGCGGTTACCCGCCCCCGCCCCTCCTACACATATCTGCGGTGTGTGGTTTGCACCATGCTCCCGCGGGACGTGGTCCTCGCCGTTCGCGAGCTCGCGGCCAACGCGGTTCAATTTGTCGGGCTTGAGTTTCGTGGACTGCTGCGGGGCCTCGGCGCTGGCGGCGTCCGTCCGCGCGGTGCCCCGTGACTGTCCGGTGATCGTGCGCTCGATCCATCCGAGAGTGCGTCGGCTGCTGGACGTGCTGGGGCTGGATCTGGAGTCCCGCGGCGGCCAGAAGTGGGCCCCGGGTCGGCTTCACCGCGTCGGCCACCGGGTCCTCACCCTCAGGCGGAGGACCCGTTCAGCAGCACCGCCGCGTTGAGGCCACCGACGCGCCCTCGAAGTCGCATGCCCCGCTGAATCAGTCCTTGGCCAGCTCATGGCCGACGACAGCCGCCTCGTGCCTCGCCCGCCTTGGCCCGGGTCAGCCGTCCCGCCCCTAGGGGCAGCGAGACCGCTAGGTCCGGTTCGGCGTCCCGGCCCAGCACGATCTCCATGGAGCCGCCGCCGATGTCGATGATCAGCAGCCGGCCTGCCGACCAGCCGTACACTGGTGCGCGGCGAGGTAGGTCAGCCGGGCCTCGTCATGGCCGGTCAGGAACTGGGGCCTGACCCCGGCCTCGGCCTCCACCCGGTCCAGGATCTGATCCCGGTTCGCGGCGTCGCGCACGGCTGAGGTGGTGAACACGTACAGTTGCTGGACGCCGAGCCGCGCGGCCGCGTTCATGGCGCGGTCCACGGCCATCACGATCCGGTCGGCCCCGCATCGTCGATGGACCGTCCGGGGTGAACGCCTCGCCCAGCATGGTCGGCTCCTTGACCGCGTGGGTGGGCAGCGGCGGCGCCCCGGGCCGCACCTCGACGACCCGTAGCTGGGCTGAATTCGAGCCGATATCCAACACTCCGAGCATCGCCGCCAGTTACCCGCCGCCGGGCAGACCATGCAGCCGAGTCGTCCGCAGCGCAGACGTTATTCCGGTCCGCCGGCGGAGCCATCGCGCCGGGTTCCGGCTGCGGGCATAATATATCGTGTTACGAGGGTTGTTTTCCGCGCTCGCGGGTAACAGGGATCGGCGCGCTACGTCAAGCGCATCGGCCGATGCCGCACAAAGGATAGAAGTGGCCAGCAGGCAGCAGGTTCGCGAGCTTCTTGACAGCGGGCTCGACTTCACCGAGGCCGGTAAAAGGCTCGGCATACCACCTGGTCAGGTGTACCTGATCGCGACCGGGATGGCTGCCGACGGAGCAGACGCGCCGCCGGAGGAAGCCAGCCAGCCCGCAGCGCTGGCCGCCAGCCAGCACCTGGCCAGCCCGCCGTATGGCAACCCGACCTCCAGCCAGCCGGTCCTCGAATGGATGGCCGGCCGGGTGGCCGCAGACCGGCCGATGCGGGAGGCGGCGGCACAGCGCACGGCCGAGCCGGAACCGCCGCCGGCCGAAGACCCCGGGAACCCGGAGGCTGACCAGTTCAGCCGCGACCTGACCATGGTGCTGACCCGCCAGCACAATCAGGCCCGGGCCCTGCTCCAGCAGTTGCAGGCGCTGCCCAGCCACAAGACCGGCGGGACAGCGGAGGACCTGGCCGCCCGCAAGTCCATCGTCGATATGATCACGGTCCGGCTGACCCGGCACGAGACGGCCGAACAGCAATACCTGTGGCCGACGGTGCGCAAGGCACTCGACGACGGGGACGTCCTCGCGGACGAGGCACTGGGCCAGGAGAAGGAAGGCACGGACACCCTGGCCCGGCTCGGCCAGCTCGAGCCGGACAGCGACGAGTTCGACGAGGGCGTCGAACAGCTCGTCGCTCAGCTGCGCAAGCATGTCGCCTACGAAGGGCAGGTCTTCGCGCGATTGCGGGAAGCCGTGCCGGACAGCGAGCGCGAACGCCTGGGCCGCAAGATCGAGACAACGGCCGGCAAAGGCCCGACCCGGCCGCACCGGAGGGCGCCCACGAAGCCCGCGGCCAGCAACCGTCCAGCCGATCGCCAAGGCAAGGCATCATGACCAGCGGAAAACACAGCGTCCGCACGTTCATCGAGGGCTGGCCGGTCTACCGGCAGCTCGCCGGCCGCGACCCGCTGGGCCGCGGCGCCGCCGCCAAAAGCAGGCGGTCCGAGAACCTAGATCCGCGGACCCGGTCCGCGGACAAGGTGGTCAAGTCAGTCTGCCCCTACTGCGCGGTCGGCTGCGGCCAGAACGTCTACGTCAAGGATTCCGAGGTCGTCCAGATCGAGGGCGACCCCGATTCCCCTATCAGCCGCGGGCGCCTGTGCCCGAAAGGTTCCGCCAGCCTCCAGCTCACCACGGGCAGCGCCCGGGAATACAAGGTCAAGTACCGGCGCCCGTTCGGAAAGAACTGGGAAGACCTGGACCTGGACACGGCGATGGACATGATCGCGGACCGGGTGATCAGCGCCCGGCGCCAGGGCTGGGAGTGGGACGCCGACGGCACCCGGACCCGGCGGACCCTCGGTCTGGCCACGCTGGGCGGGGCGACGCTGGACAACGAGGAGAACTACCTGATCAAGAAGCTGTTCACGGCGCTGGGTGCGATCCAGGTCGAGAACCAGGCCCGGATATGACACTCCTCCACCGTCCCCGGTCTGGGGACTAGCTTCGGCCGCGGCGGCGCCACCACGTTCCAGCAGGACCTGCAGAACTCGGACTGCATCGTGATCGAGGGCTCCAACATGGCCGAGTGCCACCCGGTCGGCTTCCAGTGGGTGATGGAAGCCAAGGCGCGCGGGGCCAAGCTCATCCACGTCGACCCGCGGTTCACCCGGACCAGCGCGCTGGCCGACCTGCACGTGCCGCTGCGGGCCGGGTCCGACATCGCGTTTCTCGGCGGGATCATCAACTACGTGCTGAGCAGCGAGAAGTACTTCCGGGAATACGTGCTCGCCTACACCAACGCGGCGGTCCTCTTGACCGAGGACTTCGCGGACACCGAGGACCTGGACGGCGTGTTCTCTGGGCTGGACCGGGACAACCGGCACTACGACTTTCACACCTGGCAGTACGAGGGCCTGGAAGTGCAGTCCGCATCCGGGGAACGTGATCAGGAGTACGAAGACAAGGCGTCCACCCGGCAGGCAGGCCGGGGTGAGGCGCATGGCTCGGGCGGCGCGGGCTTGGCGCCGGGTACGCCGGAACGCGACGAGACACTGCAGCACCCGCGGTGCGTGTTCCAGGTCCTGAAGCGGCATTTCTCCCGGTACACCCCGGAAATGGTCGAGCAGATCTGCGGTGTGCCGCCGGACACCTTCCGCCGGGTCTGCGAACTGCTGACCGAGAGCTCCGGGCGGGACCGGACCAGCGCGTTCGTCTACAGCGTGGGCTGGACGCAGCACACGGTAGGGGTGCAGTACATCCGGACCGCGTTCGATCCTGCAGCTGCTGCTGGGCAACATCGGCCGGCCGGGCGGCGGCATCCTGGCGCTGCGCGGCCACGCCTCGATCCAGGGTTCCACCGACATCCCGACGCTGTTCAACCTGCTGCCCGGCTACCTGCCGATGCCCCATGCCCGCTCCAACGAGGACCTGGACGCCTACATCGCGGCCGAGTCGACCGAGAAGGGCTTCTGGGGAGACATGCGCGCCTACATGGTGAGCCTGCTGAAGGCGTGGTGGGGCCCGGCGGCCCGGGAAGAGAACGACTACTGCTTCGACTATCTTCCCCGGCTGACCGGTAGCCACAGCACCTACGAAACGGTGATGGCGCAGCTGGCGGGCAACTGTTATGGCTACATCCTCTACGGGCAGAACCCCGCCGTCGGCTCGGCCAACGCCAAGCTCCAGCGGCTCGGGATGGCCAAGCTCGACTGGCTGGTGGTGCGAGACTTCTCGCTGATCGAGAGCGCCACCTGGTGGCAGGACGGCCCGGAGATCGAGACCGGCGAGCTGAGCACCGCGGACATCAAGACCGAGGTGTTCTTCCTGCCCGCCGCCGCGCACACCGAGAAGGACGGCAGCTTCACCAACACCCAGCGGCTGCTGCAGTTCCACCATCAGGCGGTCGAGCCGCCCGGGGACACGCGCAGCGACCTGTGGTTCACCTACCATCTGGGCCGCAGGATCAGGCAGAAACTGACCGACCCGGCGATGCGGGAGCAAGAGGTCGACCTGCTGCGCGACCTGGGTCACTCCGCCGACGAGATGGACCGGCCCATCCTGGACCTCACCTGGGACTACCCGGTCAAGGGCGAGGTCGCCGAACCCGACGCCGAGGCGGTCCTGGCCGAGATCAACGGGTGGGACGCCCGCGGGCGGCCGCTGGCGTCTTACGAGCAGCTGAATTCGGACGGCTCCACGGCCTGCGGCTGCTGGATTTACTGCGGCGTCTACGCCGACGGGGTTAACCAGGCCGCCCGCCGCAAGCCTTCCGGCGAGCAGGACTGGGTTGCGAACCAGTGGGGCTGGGCCTGGCCCGCCAACCGGCGCATCCTGTACAACCGGGCCTCGGCCGACCCCGACGGCCAGCCGTGGAGCGAGCGGAAGGCCCTGGTGTGGTGGGACGCGGACCAGGCGTTGTGGACCGGCCATGACATCGCCGACTTCACTGCGGACAAGTCGCCGCACTATCGGCCGCCGGACGACGCCACCGGTCCCGAGGCCCTGTCCGGTGCCGACGCGTTCGTCATGCAGGCCGACGGCAAGGCGTGGCTATTCGTGCCGGCCGGGCTCGTGGACGGGCCGCTGCCGGCCCACTACGAGCCGCAGGACTCGCCGTTCGCCAACCTGCTCTACCCGCAACAGCGCAACCCGGTGCGCCAGGTGGACGTGTTCAAGCACCCGGACAACCGGATGCAGCCCAGCGGCGAGGCACCGGGATCGCAGCTTTTTCCCTACGTCGCCACTTCCTACCGGCTCACCGAGCACCATACGGCGGGCGGGATGAGCCGGTGGCTGCCCTATCTAGCCGAGCTGCAGCCCGAGTTCTTCTGCGAGGTCTCGCCCCGGCTGGCGGCCGAACGTGGGCTGGAACACCTGGGCTGGGCCACGATCGTCACCGCGCGCAACGTCATTGAGGCCCGGGTCCTGGTGACCGAGCGGCTCAAGCCGCTCACCGTGCATGGCCGGCGGCTGGAGCAGGTCGGACTGCCCTACCACTGGGGCCCGAACGGCTACAGCACCGGCGACTCGGCCAACGAGCTGACCTCGGTCAGCCTGGACCCGAACGTGCACATCCAGGAGGTCAAGGCGTTCGCCTGCGACATACAGCCCGGCCGCCGGCCCCGCGGCTCCGACCGGGCCGCGCTGGTGCGGGACTACCAGCGCCGGGCCGGTATCACCGAGGAAACGGGGATGGAGCCATGACCAACCTGGCCGACCTGCTCACCGGGGACGGTGACCCCGCCAGCCTGGACGGCTATGCCGATCCGCCGCCGCGGATGGGGTTCTTCACCGACACCTCGGTCTGTATCGGCTGCAAGGCCTGCGAGGTGGCCTGCAAGGAGTGGAACCACGTCCCTGAGGACGGCCTGAACCTGACCGGGATGTCCTACGACAACTCCGTCGGCCTCGGCGCCGATACCTGGCGGCACGTCGCGTTCATCGAGCAAAAGCGGTCCGCCGACGGCGATGTCCGCTGGCTGATGGCCTCGGACGTGTGCAAGCACTGCACCCACGCCGCCTGCCTGGACGTGTGCCCGACCGGGGCGCTGTTCCGTACCGAGTTCGGCACGGTGGTGGTGCAGGAGGACGTCTGTAACGGCTGCGGGTACTGCATCCCGGCCTGCCCGTACGGCGTGATCGACCAGCGCAAGGAAGACGGCCGGGCGTGGAAGTGCACGCTGTGCTACGACCGGCTGGGCACCGGCATGGAGCCGGCCTGCGCCAAGGCCTGCCCGACCGACTCGATCCAGTTCGGCCCGCTGGACGAACTGCGGGAGCGGGCGGCGGGCCTGCTGGCCGAGCTGCATGACGCGGGCGTGGCTGAGGCCCGGCTGTACGGCGAGGATCCCGGCGACGGGGTGGGCGGTGATGGCGCGTTCTTCCTGCTCCTCGATGAACCCGAGGTCTACGGCCTGCCGCCGGATCCGGTCGTCACCACCCGGGACCTGCCCGCGATGTGGCGGCGGGCCGGGATCGCCGCCGCCGCTCTCGCGGCCGGAGCCGCCGCCGCGTTCGCTGCCGCCACGGGAGGCAAGGCCAGATGAGCGACACCGAGGTCACCAGACAAGGCCAGCGGGGTATACGGCCCGGCAGCCAGGCGCCGCCGGGGACCAACGCCGGCCGGTGGCGTCGCCGCAGGCGCGGCGAAGATCTGATGGTCCCCCGGGCGGAGTTCACCTCGTATTACGGCAAGCCGGTCATCAACGCGCCGGTCTGGGAGTCGTCCGACATCGCGGGTTACCTGTTCCTCGGCGGCCTGGCCGGGGCGTCGTCGCTGCTCGGCGCGGGCGCGCAGCTGACCGGGCGGCCGTCGCTCGAGCGGGCGGCGAAGACGGGGGCGTTCGGTGCCGGGTGCCTGTCCGTGGCGGCGCTGGTCCATGACCTCGGCCGGCCCGCGCGCTTCCTGAACATGCTACGGGTGTTCAAGGTCAGCTCGCCGATGAGCGTCGGGTCCTGGTTGCTGAGCGCCTACGTGCCGGTCGCGGGCGTGGCCGCCGCCAGCGCCCTGACCGGCAGGCTCCCTCGCATCGGCGCGGCGGCCACCGCGGGCGCTGCGATGGCCGGCCCGGCCGTCGCCGCTTACACCGCGGTGCTGATTGCCGACACCGCGGTACCGGCCTGGCACGACGGCTACCCGGAGATGCCGTTCATCTTCACCGGCTCGGCCGCCACCGCGGCGGCCGGGCTCGGGCTGCTGGCCGCGCTGCCGGCCGAGACCGCGCCCGCCCGGAACCTGGGCCTGTTCGGCGTCGGCCTCGAACTGGCCTCCTTTCACGTGATGACCCGGCGGATCGGCATGGTGGCCGAGCCCTACCACTCCGGCCGGGCCGGGGTCTACCTGAAAGCCGGCGAGGTCCTGGCCGCCCTCGGCGTCAGCCGGCTCGCTGGCCGGCGGCCTCAGCAGAGCCGGCCGGCGCAGCAGAGCCGTCAGCGCGCTGTCCGGCGCCGCCCTGCTCGCCGCCTCCGCCGCCACCCGCTTTGGCATCTTCCACGCCGGGCTGGCCTCGGCCAACGACCCGAAGTACACCGTGATCCCACAGCGAGAGCGGCTCCGCCGCCGCTCGGCGGCGACACCGGCCGGCTAACCCGGCGCTGGCACCTGGTCATCACCATGCGCCCGGCGCTGTAGTTCCCGCCCCTTTTGTAGCGAGGGCATATCCGGCTGCGGTCCGGGTAACCCACGAGGCCACGCGGCCGACCACGACGGCGCCGACCGCAAAGCCCCCGCCGCCGCACGGGACTCCGGGCCAGCCTGCCCGGCCGAAGGCCTGGCAGGCACCCTGACGGTCAGGCGGTCTCGTTGCCCATTCTGGCGAGACGGGCGTTGTAAGCGTCCAGATCGCCGGGCAGCCCGGGCCGGGACACGCCGCGCACCAGGGCGGCAGCGAGCATGACAGCCAGCCCGGCCATGATCAGGTCGCTCCCGGCGAACATGATCAGGCCGCCCTGGTGCAGGTCGGTGAGCAGGCTCGGTCCCCAGGTCCGGCCTGCCCGGGCGTAGGCGGGGAACAGTTCCCGCGGCGCCAGCATGAGCACCACGCCGACAAGTGTGTCCACCGGCATGGTGACCAGCAGCAGCAGGTACCGGCCGAGCACGGACAGCCGCCACCTGATCGGCTCCGAGCCGATGATGGGCAGGAAGTACAGGTAGCCGACGATGAGGTACAGCGCATGCTCGGCGTCGTGGACCCCGTCGTTGTCCAGCACGAGGTCCATGAGCGGGGTCAGGTGCGTGCCGATCACGACCGCCGCGTACAGGATCACCGAGACCGGCGGCCAGGTCAGCCAGGACACGGGCGCTGACCTGAGCACCTTCCCGACGCGACGCCGCAGCTGGCCGCGCGTCGCCCGCAGGACCAAGGTGGCCGGCCTGCCGGAGATGAGCAGCGGCGGCGCCACCATGATCAGCAGCAGGTGCTGCACCATGTGCGCACTGAACAGCACGTCGTCGTAGACTCCGGCGCTGCTCTGCGTGGCCACCGCGATCACCGCCAGGCCGAGCAGGAACGCCGCCGTCCGGCGGGCCGGCCACGTACGCGCCGCGCCGCGCCTGCCGACGACTACTACCGCCGCCAGGTAGGCCGCCGCCAGCACGATAAGCAGCGCGCTGACCAGCGGCGCGAACTGCCAGCTGGTCAGCGCGTCGCGGACGGAAAGCGGCGTCTTCCCGGGCACGGTCCCCCCGGTACCCTTCTCCGCGCGAACTATGCGATAGAAGGTTTGCTGACCTGCGGCGCGGGCAGCCGGGGAGGTGTGGCTGCGCTGACCTCGATACCGCTTTGCCTTGATGAACAGGACCCCGAGGGACTGATATGACAGGCCCGCTGGCGGGCGAGCCGCGGGAACGCCAGTATGACGTGCCGGTCGCCCGCCGGGTCGGGTCCTGGCTCGTATGGTGGGTCCTGCTGATGTCGTTCTGGGTGATGATCGACGATTCCGTCAATGCCGACGAGCTGTGGGTCGGCGCCGGAGCGGCCGCCCTGTCCGCCCTGGTGGCCGAGCTGGTCACCTACCAGGCCGCCACGCGGTTCCGGATGCGGTTCGAATGGCTGGTCCCCGCGCTGCGCCTGCCGGGGCAGGTAGCCCGCGACATGGCGACCGTCTACGCCGCCCTGTGGCGTTGCCTGGCCCACGGCGAACAGCCGCCCAGCGCGTTCGGTGAGCTCCCGGCCCGTTTCGGCGACGACTCACCCGAGGGCGTCACCCGCCGGACCCTGCTGATCGGCGGGAACAGCGTCGCGCCGAACATGTTCGCCCTCGGCATCGACAAAGACCGTGACGTGATGGTAGTGCACCGGCTCGTGGCCCAGGAAACCGTCCAGGAAGCCGTCCAGGAAGCCGTCCAGGAAGAAGGCAAATGACATGGTGATGGCGTTCGTCGCGGCGGCGATCGCGATGCTGATCGCGGTCATTCCCGCCGGGATCGTGCTGTGCCGGGCAGAGCTCGCGGCGAGCGTCGTCGCCTATGAGTTCATCACCGCGGTCATCGTGATGGTGCTCGCCCTGCTGGCCAATGCCTTTCAGCGCTCCAGCCTGTTCGAGCTGGCCGTCCTGCTCGCGGTGCTCATGTACGGCAGCGGGCTGGTTTACGTCCGGGCCATGGAGCGCTGGCTATGATCCTCAAGGACGTCGTCTCCGACACTCTGCTCGGCCTGGCCGTGGCGATCGTGCTGAGTGCCTCGGTCGGCGTGCTCGTCATGCGGGACGCCTACCAGAAGCTCCACTTCGTGACCCCGGCCGCGCTGGTCGCGCCGTCGCTGGTCGCGCTGGCCATATTCGTCCAGGTCGGCCTGCTCGAGAACACCGGCGAGACGCTGCTGGCTCTGCTGTTCATGGTCATCGGCGGGCCGTTCCTGTCCCACGCCACTATGCGGGCCATCCGGGTCCGGGAGAAAGGCGACTGGCATCTGGGCCCGCACTCCCAAGCGCCAGCGGGGGAGAAGGAACAATGACCGTGGCCGTCACCACCCCGTACACCGTGCCCATCGGGTTCATGGACGCCCTGCAGATCACGATCCTGGTCCTGGTCGCGGCGGGCGCGACCGCCGTCGTGCTCATCCGCAGGCCGGTCCACCAGGTCCTGGTGCTGAGCATCTACGGCGTGCTGCTGGCC
The DNA here is from genome assembly GCA_963787645.1 of uncultured Actinomycetes bacterium. Taxonomy (GTDB): domain Bacteria; phylum Actinomycetota; class Actinomycetes; order Streptosporangiales; family Streptosporangiaceae; genus Palsa-504. Next base: position 759,659 of record CAWBDS010000003.1, read on the forward strand.
GTGCTGTTCCTGGCCTTCCAGGCGCCCGATGTCACGTTGTCCGAACTCACCGTCGGTGCCGTGGCCCTGCCCATCATCCTGCTGCTGACCCTGGCCAAGATCCGGAAGCGCGAAGAATGACGCCGGCGCAGCGCCGCTGGGTATTCGGCCTCGCCGTCGCGGGCCTGATCGCGTTCTACCTGTGGGGCCTGTCGGGCCTGCCCGGCTTCGGCCACTACCCGGGTCCCTACGGCTTCGCCGTCCTCTACGTCGCGGAGCATCAGACCAAGGCCACCGGTATCGTGTCCGCGGTCAACTTCGACTACCGCGGCTTCGACACGGTGGGCGAGGAGTTCATCCTGTTCACCGCCGCCGCCGGGACCGGTGTCGTGCTGCGCACGCTGCGCGGCGAGCGCGAGCGGTCCGCGGTCGACGAGGCCGCCGACCGCGAGGTGCCGCCCACCAGCGGGGCGGTCCGGATGATGGCCCTGCTGTTCACCGGCCCGGTCATGGTCATGGGCTGGTGGCTGGCCACCCACGCGCAGACCAATCCCTCCGGGGGCTTCCAGGGCGGCGTACTCCTGGCCACCGCGTTCATCCTGGTCTACCTGGCCGGAGAGTTCCTGGTCTTCAAGCGGTTCAGTCCCGTCGCCCTCACCGACGCGGTCGAGGCGGCGGGCGCGGGCGGCTTCGCCGCCGTCGGAGTGGCCGCGGTTCCGATGGGCCTGGCCTACCTGACCGACTACCTGCCACTCGGGCAGACGCCCGGCGCCGTGAGCTCGTCGGGGACGATCGCGCTGATCAGCTTCTTCGTCGGTCTGGAGGTCGGCGCCGCGTTCATCCTGATCATCGGCGAACTGCTCGAGCAGACGTTGTTCATCCGGCAGGGAGGCGGGTAATGGGGTACTTCCCGTTCGTCGTCGTGGCCTGGATCCTCGGGGTCGGCCTGTACGGCGTCGTGACCAGCCGTCACCTGGTCCATCAGATCATCTGCCTGATCGTCGTCCAGTCCTCGACCTACGTGCTGCTGCTCGGGGTGGGCTACGTCACCGGCGCGGTCGCGCCGTATTACTACGACATCCCGAATCGTACTCCCGCCGTCAACCCGGTCGTCCAGGCCCTTGCCCTCACCGACGTGGTGGTCGAGGCCGCGGTGACCGCCCTGCTCCTGTCCTTCGCGATCCAGGCCCACAAGCGCTTCGGCACCCTGGATCCGCAGGAGCTGGCATCCATGAAGGGATAAGGGCGGATGGACCAGCTGCTCGCGCTCGTGGTGGCGGTGCCGCTACTGGCCGCCGCCGCCATCACCGGCCTCGGCCCGCTGCTCGGCGAGCGGCGCCGGATCCTGGACGCGGTGGCCATCGCCGTCGCCGCGGCCGTCGCGGTCATGCTGGCGGTGATCATGGTGCGGACCGCCGCCGGGGATCAGGTCTACTGGTTCGCCGGCTTCCGGCCGGCGCGGGGCGTGGTCATCGGCATCGACTTCGAGGCCGGCTCGCTCAGCGCGGGCCTGGCCTGCCTGGCCGCGGTGCTCGTCACGGCGGCCATGACCTTCTCCTGGCGCTACTTCGAGCGGGTCGCCACCTACTATCACACGCTCATGCTGACCTTCCTGGCTGGCATGGTGGGCTTCTGCCTGACCGGCGACATCTTCGACCTGTTCGTCTGGTTCGAGCTGATGGGGGTGTCCGCCTACGCGCTGACCGCCTACCGGCCGGAGGAACGCGGGCCGATCCAGGGCGCGCTCAACTTCGCCATCACCAACAGCGTGGGCGCGTACTTGTCGCTGTCGGGCATCGGCCTGATCTACGGCCGCACCGGGGCGCTCAACATGGCCCAGATCGGCGCCTACCTCGACCGCCACCCGCCGGACGGGCTGGTCGCGGTGGCGTTCTTGCTGATCATCTCCGGCCTGCTGATCAAGAGCGCGATCGTGCCGTTCCACTTCTGGCTGGCCGACGCGCACGCGGTCGCGCCCACCCCGGTCTGCGTGCTGTTCTCCGGCGTGATGGTCGAACTCGGCCTGTACGGGATCGCGCGTGTGTACTGGTCGATGTTCGGGCAGGCGCTGGGGCACCGGACCGCGATCTCGCACGTGTTCTTGACCCTGGGCGTGCTGACGGCGGTGGTCGGAGCGCTGTTCTGCTTCCGCGAGCGGCACATCAAGCGGCTGCTGGCCTTCTCCACCATCAGCCACGCGGGCATGTTCCTGGCCGGCATCGCCGTGCTGACCCCGCTGGGCCTGGCCGGCATCGCGGTCTACGTCATCGGCCACGGCTTCGTGAAGGCCGCCCTGTTCTTGTGCACCGGAGTGGTCTTGCACCGGCTCGGCTCGGTCAACGAGACCTGGCTGCACGGCCGGGCCCGCCAGCTGCGGGTCACCGGCGTCGTGTTCACCCTGGCCGGGCTCGGCCTGGCCGACCTGCCGCCGTTCGCCACCTTCCTCGGCAAGGGCTACATCGACGAGAGCACCTGGGCCCACGGGCTGCAGTGGGTCATGCCGGTGTTCATCGCCTGCACGATCCTGACGGGCGGCGCCGTGCTGCGCGTCGCGGGCGGCGTGTTTTACGGCCTCGGCGACGCGCCGAGCGAGGACCCCAAGATGGCCGAGATGGCCGAGGAGGAGACCAGCGAGACCGACTCGGACAAGCAGCGTACCCCGCTGACCATGATCATCCCGCCGGCCGTGCTCGTCGCCGCGGCTATCGCCGCCGGCCTCATCCCGCAGCTCGGCCAGGTGATCCAGGCCGCGGCGATAAGGTTCCAGGACCAGGCCGGCTACAACGCCACCGTACTGTCCGGCGCGCACATCGCCCACCCGGTCGCCCTGGCCGCCGCAGAACCCGCCGCCATCACTTTGTCCGCCGTGCTGACCGGCGTCGGCTCCACGATCGGAGCGCTGGTCCTGGCCTTCCTGGCCCTGTACTGGCGGCGCCTGCCGCTGCTGCGCCGCGGCTACGAGCCAGGCGCCGGCCTGACCAAACCCATCCAGCGGTTCCAGAGCGGCGTGCTGAACGACTATGTGACCTGGATCGTCCTGGGTCTGGCCTGCCTGGGCGGCGTGCTTGTCCTGGTAATTCGCTGACCCGAGGCGGTTTCGCGGGCCGTCGGTGGGTAGCCGGGGGGTCATGTCCATACTCACCGACGTCAGGTCCCGCCTTGCCGGGCGCGCGCGCGCCGAGAAAGCCAGCTACTCCGGCCAGGAGGAGCGTCCGCTTGGCAGCTACCTGGGGATCATGGCGGCCTACAGCGCGATAGTCGGAACGCTGGCCGGCCTGACCCGGGCCACCAAACGCGATGTTCCCGACCGCCTCGCCGTCCAGGATCTGCTGCTATCGGCCGTAGCCACCCACAAGCTGAGCAGGCTGCTGGCCAAGGATCCCGTGACCAGCCCGCTGCGCGCGCCGTTCACGGCTTACCAGGACACCTCGGCGCCGTCGGAGCTCACCGAGGAGGTGCGGGGACGCGGTGCGCAGAAGGCGATCGGGGAGCTGATCACCTGTCCGTTCTGCATGGGTCTCTGGGTGGCAACCGGCCTGACCGCGGGGATGATCTACCTGCCCAGGACGACCAGGCTGGCGATGGGAACCTTGGCCGCGCTCGCCGGCGCCGACGTGCTGCAGTTCGGGTATGCCGCTCTGGAGCAGGCCGCATCGTGAACCGCCGTCCGTTCCGGAAAGACATTGATGACCCCCTGGACGGTCATCTTCGACCTGCCTCAGCAGGTCGGCCGGCGTAGGAGCGCTCCCGGGCCTCCGGGTCATCTGCGCGTAGCACGGCAGACGGATGGAACCCGGCCTGGCCCGCCACTGCGCCGAGCAGCACGAGTAGGTGCGGACGGACGGCTCCGAGTTCGGCGTCCAGCCAGAATCCTTTCGTCTTGATCTCGGTGCCGTTCGGGCGCTGGTGGATCCGGCGCTTGCCGCGTCCGGTCTACCTGAAGTGCTTGACCGCAGTGCCGGGCACACCTGGGAGGAGAATGCCAAGGAACTCGTCGGCCTGCCGCGGCTCATCAGCCAGCCCGTCGCACCGCTTCGCGGCGAACCTGCCGCCTGCAGTGCCAGCGCCTGCGCGGTACTGGCCCGCCGCGCCCACAGCGTCAGTTGATCCGGCTCCTCGCCGGAAAGCACCAGCAGGACCACCGGCCGGCCAGCTTTCCGCCCGTAGTGAGCCCGAGCAGTGCCCGGGAGTCCCGGCTGGATAGCGGCGCGTCCAGGGAGTAGACGGTGAAGGCCTGGGTCAGGGTCTCCTCGGCGGTGCGCATCTCCAGCAGCAGTTCCTGGTCCTGCTCCTGCACCCGGATCTGCCAGCGTCGGTCGCGGAAGTGCCGCTTGACCTCGCCGCTGATGCACGGGCTAGCGTAAGCGCTCAAGTCCTCGGCCGGCTCGGGCTGCGGCGGTACCGCCGCACGCAGCGCTGGACCAGCCCGGCGTACCGGGACAATGCCTTCAGCTCAGCTTGTCGTGACATCATGGCCAAGCGCGCCACCAGCAAGCGCTAACCCGCGCCGGGCAGGCAGACCTGGATCGCGCCGCCGACCTCGCGAGTCCGGAACGCCGGCTGCGGCGCGGTGGCGGGCCCGCGGGCCACCGACCCGTCCGCGATCCGGAACACGCTATCGTGCCACGGGCAGGTCAGGCAGCCGACAGCCAGCTCGCCGCCCGACAGCGGGCCCGACATGTGGCTGCACCGGTCGGCCAGGACGTACACCGCGCCGTCAACCCGGACGGCCACCACCGGGGATCTCCCCGAGCAGCTCGCGCACCGGCTTTCCCTCGGGCAGGCCGACCGAGGTCATCAGGTGCTGCCAGCCGGGCTCGACCAGATGCGGCACCTGCTCGGCATGATTGGCCCGGCCCGCCAGGCGGAACGAGATGTGGCCGCCTGCCAGCCCGCTTACGGCGACCGAGGCCAGGCCGACCAGCCGGAGCGCCGGTCCCAGCCGCGGACCGCGGGCCAGCAGGGAGGCCCGTACAGGCTCATCGCCACGATATTCGCGGCCGCGTGCACCACGCCGACGCGCATCTGCTGCTCGGACCAGTCGGCCGCGCTCGCCCACGGCGGCCGGGACCGCGGCGGCCAGCCCGGCGGCGGTCAGCCGGCGTGCTGACCGCTGGTTGCCCTGCTCTATGCCGGCCAGCGCGCCAGCGGGCCGGTCGCGGCTGCCCCGCGGCATTCGCGCTATTTGTAGCCGAGTTTCCTGGCCAGCTCGTCACGGCCCATCTTGGACCGTCCGGGCAGGTCACGTCGCTTGGCGATCTCGTAGAGCTCGGCCCGGGTCTTGGGGGAGTCGCCGCCGGTCCGCTTGCGCTGGGCCACGGCCGCTCCCTGCTGGCCCAGGGCGGTCCGGGTCTTCTTCGGCATGTGCGCGATCGTCTTCTTCGCCTTGGCCGCCTCCTGCGCCTTGGTGATATTCTGCCGCGCTGTCCTGGTCTGCTTCGCTGTCGCCATCGGTGCCTCCCGGTTCCCGGCGCTTACCTGATCAACCCGCTAACTGCCAGTAAGACGGGCGCTCAAACCGGCAGCGCGCAGCCGCCTAACCTGCTGACCGGGCTACGGTGAAGACTCCGGATCGGGAAACCTAGACAGCTGAGTGGCAGACACCATATGAGCAGCGGATGATTCTTCGACGCCTAGCCGGCCGGGTCACGATGCCGGGCTATCCCGGTCTCTGCTTCACGTCGTCCCCGGGGATAGCGCCGGCTTCGAGGCTGATGCCGTCGAGGCCGATGCTGAACTGGCGCATGACCGGGTCGTGGTTGCTGGCCCTGGTCTTGACGATGGCCAGGGACCGGCTCATGGCGCGGTGGTCGCGATGGTAGTTGAGCACGATCGCGTTGTCGGCCAGATGGGAGACCACGAATTGTGACAGCGTGCCGGTGCTGAACAGGCCGGGTGTCTCGTAGGTGATCAGCAGGCTGACGCCTTGCCGGGAGAACCGCTGGGCCAGGGAGTACATGAACTCGCGGAAGCGGGTGTCGTCCACGGCGGCCATCTGCAGATCCATCAGGCTGTCGATGACCACCCGGCGCGCCTGGGCGCCTTCGACGGCGTGCAGCAGGTCATGCGATGTGAATATCCACCGGCGAGCGGTACATGACCTCGACGGCCGGGTGGGTGAGCGGCCAGCGCAGGCCGCCGAGCATCCTGGTCAGCTGGGTGGGGTTTTCCTGCAGAGTGGCGATGACGCCGGGCTCACCGCGCTCGGCTCCGCCATAGATGAAGTGCAGCCCCATCATCGTCTTGCCCGAGCCGGAGGGTCCCGCGACCATCGTGGCCGAACCAGGCCACAACCCGCCGTCCAGCATCGCATCCAGCGCGGTGATGCCAGTGGTGATCCGGTCATCGCCAAGCGGGTAGCCGCCGACGGTGGGGATGTCGGCCGGCCGGGGGAACAGGCGCAGGCCCTGGCGGGTGAGCCGGTAGCCGTGCTGGCCGGACAGGAAGCCGCTGCCGCGTAGCTTGCGGACGTGCAGGAACCGGTGTTCCCGGTGGCCGAGCGGAACGGCGGCCAGTTCCACGATCGCATCGGCCACGGCGAATTCGGGTGAGGTCGCCGCTTCGCCGGCCTCGTACTCGCCGACCCACAGCGCTGCGGTAGGGAAGGCGCTCAGGCGGCCGGCCAGCTGGTGCAGGAACTGGCGGAACCCCGCGTCACCGTCGGCCAGCACGCGCAGGGCCTTGAAACTGTCGATGACCACCAGCCCGGGGCGCCGCTCCTTGAGTACCTCGGCGACATGATCGCCCACCCCGGCCAGCCCGGCACGCCCGGCCACCTGGCCCAGGTCCTCGTAGAACACCGACTTGCCGATCGCAGCGGAATCGAAGAAATCCAGGGTCTGGCCGAAGCGGACGATCTTCTCCAGCGGCTCGGACAGGGTGGAGAAATACACCGCGGGCCGGTCCGGGTGAGCGTTGTGAAAGGTGTACTGCTCAGCAATGATCGTCTTGCCGGTGCCCGGCAGCCCCATGATGACGCTGATCCCGTTGCCCGGCAGGCCGCCACCCAGGACCTCATCGAGCGGCTGGTGCCCGCTGCGCAGGCGGGCGTCGTTCATCAGCTGCTCCTGTCGGCGAGCAAGGCGCTGGACCGGAGCAGATCCCGGACCGTAGAGACCAGCTGCAGGGGATCGATGGGCTTGCGCAAGAACGCGTCGGCGCCCGCCTCGATCGCCGCGCCCATGGCATCCACCGCCGACACCACCACGATCGCCGTCCCGTCCTGCTCGCGGAACAAGCGGCACAACTTCAGCCCGGCGCCGCCGGAGATGAGCACCTCGATGATCACCACCGCTGGAACAGCCGCGGCGAACGCCTCCCTCGCGGCGCTCTCGGACAGCAATACCTCGACCTCAAACCCCTCGGTCTTGAGGAAATACTCCTCGAACTCCGCGGCGTAAGGATCGCACTCCGCCAGCTGGATCAGCAGCCGGGGCGTGGCACGGGCCAGCGGCTCCCCGGTCTCGATCCGCTCGGCGAGCACGCGGTACGCGTCGGCCACGCCGGCGCCCTCGCTCATCTGCGCCCGGACGAACCTCAGCTGCTCCACCTGGTGCCGGGTGTACAGCCGGTGGCCGCTGGCATTGCGGGCGGGCACCACCTGCTCGTACCTGTCTTCCCAGGTCCGCAGCGTAGCCACCGGGATATCCAGCATCCTGGCCACCGCGCTGATGCTGTAGACCGGGCGCTCCCCAGCCGCCGGCGCGTCGGATTGGCTCATTGACAGCTTCTCATCATCCAAGTGATACAGCGCGACCAAGCATTGAAGAGATCTCCGGGCTCCGAATGACCGTCATCCCTCTTCAGATCCGCTTCGGGACAGCGCCGGACTTGGGTGGAATCCTAGCATCAGGGATGCTTCGGCCACGTTGCGGAGGTTTTAGCCATGCACAACCCGCCCGCCACCGCAGGCATCCCTGCCCAAGAGCCTTCAACTACTCCTCAGGACATACACATGACTCGCCAGGTCCTCTTCAAGTGCTAGACGGCTGCCCGTGTGAGCAGTAACCTTGAATCACGGTTGTCGAGCCAGCCGGTCCGGTGTTCTGGGCTGCCGTCTGCCTCGCCTCTCCTCTGCGCTGACCACCTGGTTCCCGGGCAGTACGCATGCCCCGTGCCGGAGGTGGGCAGTTATGCCTGACGTCAGCTATCTAGTTGAGACGATCAGCGGCGTGCCCGTGGTAACGGCCCCTGCTGAGATCGACCTCACGACCGCGGACCAGCTCCGGCTGGTTCTGCTCGAGGCGGCCGCCCATGGGTATACCACGGTCGTGGTCGACATGACCCGTACCCGGTTCTGCGATTCGGCCGGGCTCAGCGTCCTGGCCCGGGCGCACAAGCGGGCCCTGGAAGAAGGCGGCGAGCTGCGGCTGGTCATGCCGGCGGGCGGCGCGGTGTTCCGCATCTTCACCTTGACCCGCCTGCACCGCTTCATCCCTCGGTTTGACCGCCTCCAGGAGGCCCTCCTGCCGAGACCCGCTACTGCCCTGATCCGGCCGTCGCGCCCGCGTCCCTTTCCTGGGCTCGCGCATGGCGACGGTGAGGGCGCGGTGCTGTCCGGCCGGCTTACGGCATCGGTCACGGCCGGAGAATCCGGCCCGGTGTTAATGCTGTCCGGGGAGGCGGATCTTAGCTCTGCCGGGCTGTTGAGGGGGCTGATTACCGCGCAGGTGTGCCGGGGAACGCGGCAGCTCACGGTGGACGTATCGGGGTTGCGGTTCGCGGATTCGGCGACGATACGGACCCTGGTGCTGGCGGCCAGGACGCTGAGGGAGCGAGGCGGAACCCTGGTCCTGCTTCACCCGCAGCCCGCTGTGGCCCGGTCGCTGGCGGTGACCGGCGCGGAGCAGATGTTCACGATCCGAGGAGAGACCCCCGGCGAGCCGGAGTCGGGCTGCGGGTGAAGCAGGCGGTCGTGAGGGCGCCCCGGCCCGGCGACCGTGCCCTGGCATAGCCAGGGGCATCGGGGGTAGGCGGTGCGGATGGGTCAGAACGTGGCGCAGAAGCTGATTGGCTCGCATCTGGCCGACGGCGAGATGACGGCCGGGTCGGAGATCGGGTTGCGGATCGACCAGACGCTGACCCAGGACGCGACCGGGACGATGGTGATGCTTGAGCTGGAGGCGCTCGGCCTGGACCGGGTCCGGACCGAGGTCTCGGTCCAGTATGTGGACCATAACCTGCTGCAGGCCGACGAGCGGAACATGGCCGATCACCTGTTCCTGCGGTCGGCCTGCCAGCGGTTCGGCCTGTGGTACTCCCGGCCGGGCAACGGGGTCTCGCATCCGGTGCACATGCAGCGGTTCGGGCGGCCGGGCGCGTCGCTGGCCGGGTCGGACTCGCACACCTGCGCGGCCGGCTCGCTGGGCATGCTGGCCATCGGTGTAGGCGGCCTGGAGGTGGCGATGGCGATGGCCGGCGAGCCGCTGTACGTCACGATGCCGCAGATCTGGGGGGTGCGGCTGACCGGGGCGCTGCCGCCGTGGGTGAGCGCCAAGGACATCATCCTGGAGATGCTGCGCCGGCACGGCGTCAAGGGCGGCGTGGGCCGGATCATCGAGTACCACGGTCCCGGGCTCGGTTCCCTGTCGGCCATGGACCGGCACGTGATCGCGAACATGGGCGCCGAACTCGGTGCGACCACCAGCGTCTTCCCCGCCGACGAGCAGGTTCGCACGTTCCTGGACCGCCAGGGGCGCGGCGGCGACTTCACCGAGGTGACCGCGGATCCGGATGCGTGCTATGACGTGACGGACGAGATTGACCTGGCCAGCCTGGAGCCGCTGATCGCCAGGCCCGGTTCGCCAGGCAGCGTGGTGCCGGTCCGGGAGGTGGCGGGCGAGCCGGTCTACCAGGTGGTGGTGGGCTCGTCGGCCAACCCGGGGCTGCGCGACTTCGCGGTGCTGGCCGCCATCACCGGCGGCCGCCAGGCCCATCCGCAGGTGTCCCTGGACGTCAACCCGACCTCGCGGCAGATCCTGGCCGACCTGACCGCGATGGGCGCGACGCTCAGCCTGATCCGGTCCGGGGCGCGGCTCCACCAGGCCGGCTGCATGGGATGCATCGGCATGGGGCAGGCGCCCGCGATCGGCCGCAACAGCCTGCGGACGGTGCCGCGCAACTTCCCCGGCCGGTCCGGCACGGATGAGGACTCGGTCTGGCTGTGCTCGCCGGAAACGGCCGCCGCAGCAGCCCTGACCGGGCGGATCACCGATCCCCGCGAGCTGCCGTCCGAGCTGGGCATCGACTACCCGGAGCTGGTGCTGCCGCCGAGGTCAGGTGACGGCCAGACGCAGTTGGAGGCGCCGCTACCGGAAGAAGACGCCCGCCGGGTAGACCTGGTCAAGGCGCCGAGCATCGGTTCCCTGCCGGATTTCGGCGAGCTTCCCGCGGACCTGCGGGCCCGGGTGGCGATCAAGGTGGGTGACAACATCTCGACCGACGAGATCCTGCCGGCGGGCGCGCGGGTACTGCCGTTCCGCAGCGACATCGCCCGGCTGGCCGGCTTCACCTTCAGCCAGGTCGACGAGGGCTACGTACAGCGCACCCGCGAGGCCGGGACGCACGTCATCGTGGCGGGCGAGAACTACGGCCAGGGTTCCTCCCGCGAGCACGCGGTCATCGCTCCACGCTACCTCGGGCTGCGGCTGGTGATCGCGAAGTCCTACGCACGGATCCACTGGCAGAACCTGGCCAACTTCGGCGTGCTGGCTGCTGAGTTCGCCGACCCGGCCGATTACGACCGCATCGAGGCGGGCGACGAGCTGTCCGTTCCGGGCCTGGCCGACGCACTCGGCTCGGGCGCCGAACTCACCGTGCACGACCACGCCAAGAACGCCGATTTCACGGTCCGGCACCGGCTCTCCGCCCGGCAGGTCGCCATGATGCTGGCCGGCGGCCAGATCCCCCTGGTCCGCAGCCGGCAGGCCACCTAGAAGACGGGCACATCGGGCACTCATCGCGAGCGCCGCCGGCGGGGCACACGGGTGTGGACCGGTCAGGTCCGGGCAGGGGCCTGGCGGCCGACGCCGCGGCCAAGGGCGCCAAGGTGCTGTGCGGCGGCGCGGCCCCGAGCGGGATTGGCGCCCCGGGAGGCGAGGACTAGCTGTGCTGGATCGTGGCGGCGAGCGGCCGGGCCAGCGCCTCGGCCAGGCTGGAAAAGCAGGGGATGAGGCGGTTCAGGCAGGTCAGCTTCACTATGCGGGGAACGGCGCCGTCCGCGGGGATGACCAGGCGCAGCTCGCCGCCTGCTGACACCGCCCGCTCGTGCGCCTGGAGCAGGGCATGAAGACCGGATGAATCACAGAACACGGTGCCGGTCATGTCCACCACGGCCGTCGGATGCCCGCCCCCGGTCGCCTCCAGGAGAACCGCACGAAGCTGCTCCGCGGTAGTGATGTCGATCTCGCCGGGCACTGCCACCACGGGCACGCCGTTGATCGTCTTGCGGAGGTACCTGACATCAGGCACTGCGTCCACCTCCCGCACAGGACATATCTGTCCGGGAATCCGGTGGTCTGCTGGAACGGGTGAGGCAAGCGGCCAGCCGCGAACCCGGACCGGCTGTCTCGTCAACCGTAATTCCATGGTAAATGCTCTGACGGGCAGCGACCTAGAGGCAGAACCTGGTGGGCGTTTGACACGGGACCGAGACCCTGCCGGATCCCCGTTCCGGAGAGCGCCGGCTAACTCTGGGCGTCCCGCATCTGCGCGCGTACGGACTCGGCCAGGGTGGCCGCCCACTCCGCGGTGCCGCCTGCCTGGTTCGCGCGGTCGTCCCCGGCCTGCGCATGCGCGGCCAGGTGCCGCGCGAGCGCCGCGGTCTCCTCCAGGGCCGCGACCGCCGCCCACAGCTTCGCTTCGGCGGTTTCGGTCTGGGCGGCCGCGAGCGACTCGGGGCCGAACAGGTGACCGACATGGCAGCGGTAGTAGATGATCCGCGGCAGGGCCGCCTGGGCCAGGGCCCCGCCGCATTCCGGGCAGGCCAGCCGGGTCAGGCCCGTCTCGCCCGGTGAGAGGAACTGCAGGTCGCTGCCGTCTTCCATGTTCGCCTTCGCGGCTTGGTGCGGTGCCCTGCGGGGCCAGCTCACCAGGCCGCCTTCGCCCAGCATGCCGCTGACGACCTGGCCCAGTTCGGCGTCCGGTACCGGGATAGCGGTACGGGCCGCCGCCAGCGCCGCCCGGGGCATCGACGGCTGCTCCGCCTCCCGGGGATCCTGGACCACGACCAGGCCGCCGGCCTGCTCTACCAGTGCGGCACCGACCGCGCCGTCATCGAGCATCCCGGAGAGCACCACCGCCACCACCCGGTCGCCGAACCAGCGGGCCGCGCTGGCGAACATGGCGTCGACGGCCGGCCGGGTGCGGTTCATGCGAGGGCCGTTGCTGAGCTCGGCCACTCCTGCGGGCATCAGCAGGTGATAACCCGGCGGGGCCACGTAGATGCGCCCCGGTCGCAGCGGTTCGCCCGTCCGGGCGTGCGCGGCCGGCAACGGTCCCTGCCGTTCCAGGATCGAGGGCAGCTGGCTCCGGACCTGTTCGCCCACGTGAATCGTGACCGCGACGACGCCCGGGAGGCCGGGCGGCAGGGCCGCGGCCAGCCGGCACAGCGGGGCCAGGCCGCCGGCCGACCCGCCGACCACCACCACATCACGCGGTTCCACGACCTCGCCACTACCCGGCCCGCGGCCCAGCACTCCCCCGGCGGCCACACTCGTACCGGGCACAGGTGCGCGCACCACGCCCGTTCTGAAAAAAGATTTTGAATTATTCCGGACAGGCGGCGGTGTCACATCTCAAGCGACGTCTCGACAGCCGCTGCTACGCGCAGTAACATCCTGACATCGGTTGACGAGCCAGCCGGTCCGGCGTTCCGGGCTGGCCGCGTCTCCCGGCATTCCACACCGACCGCCAGATCCCGGCACCCGTGCGTACCCGAGCTGGGAGGTCGGCGCTGATGCTGGAGGCGACAGACCCGACCGAGATGGCCGGCGGCATGCCGGCCGGCTGGCCGCCCGTGCGCGCGCCGAGCTCGGGCCGCCGGGCCGTGACCCTCTTTACGCTGGTCGCCGTGGCGTACGTCCTCGGCGCGGAACTGTCGTGGCACAGCTTCGGTTCGGGCTTGGCCTTCGGTTTCCCGCCGGCGGGCGTGGACGTGGCGGTCCTGCTGCTGACGGCCCGCCGGCACTGGCCGGCGGTGCTCGCCGCGATCGCGGTCAGCGAGGTCGGCGTCGACGTGCAGCACCACCTGATGATCGCCGTGAGCATGGGCTCGGCGGCAGCGAACATAATAGAACCGTTGGTCGGCGCCTCGTGCGTGCTGTGGTTCTGCCGGGACCGGCGACCCGACCTCGGTACGCGCCGGGATCTGGCCCGGTTCGTGATGGGCGCCGCGATGCTCGGCCCGGTGGCGGGCGCGCTGATCGGAGCCTCGGTCAGCTGGCTCGGCACGCAGGCCTGGTGGCCCGGGCTGGCGCTGCAATGGTGGGCCGGGGACGGGATCGCGGTGCTGGTCATCGGCGGTCCGGTGCTGTTGTGGTCGCGGCGCCGCGCGATAGTGTCCTCGCGGTGGGCTGAGCTGGCGCTGGTGGTGCTGGCCGCAGCGGGGCTGTCGGTGGTGGCGTTCCGGTTCGGCGAGTCGCCGTTCCTGCTCTTCCTGCCCATCCTGGCCTGGGCCGCGTTCCGCCTCGGCGACCTGGGTGTCGTGCTGGCGGGCACGGCGTTCGCCGCCGCCGCCAACTACATGACGGCCGCCGGGTACGGCAGCCTGGCTCATCTCGGGCTGTCATCCCCGGCCTCCCTGGGGGTGACCCAGGCCTACATCGCCATCGTCGTCCTGACCGGCTGGGTGCTGGCGCAGGAGGTGACAGGCCGGGTGTCGGCGGTGCACGACCTCGACAGCGCGCGGGTGCAGCGGGAGCTCGCCGATGCGCGGCGGACCCGGGTCGAGGCGCTCTACGCCGACGAGCACGCGATCGCCGTCATGCTGCAGCGAGCGGTCATGCCGACGACGGCCGCGGTGATTCCCGGCCTGGATATCGGCGCGTGTTACCGGCAGGCCGGAACCACGCGGCAGGTCGGCGGGGACTGGTATGACGCGCTGGCCCTCCCGGACGGGCGGGCCTACCTGGCCGTAGGCGACGTGGTGGGACATGGCCTGCCCGCCGCGCAGGACATGACCCAGCTTCGCAACGCCGGACGTGCCCTGGCTATCGCGGGCCAGCAGCCCGCCGGCATCCTGCGTGAGCTGGTCCGCATCACCGAGTGGGCGACCAGCGGCAAGTACGCCACCATGGCCGCCGCGATCGTCGAGGCTGACGCCCCGCTGGTCACCTACGCCACCGCCGGGCACCCGCCGATCTTGATCCGCCGGGCCAGGACCGGCACGGTCGAGATCCGCCGGCCGCCGCGGGGCCGCCCCTGTGCCTGGTCAAGGACGACGTCTATCCGCAGTACACACAAGACCGGGTCGGCTTGGACGCCGGCGACATCATGCTCATGTACACCGACGGGCTGATCGAGCGGCGCGGCGAGGACCTCGCCGAAGGCATCGCCCGCGTCGCCAGGCAACTGCAGGGCTGGCGGCCCGGCCTGCCGCTCGGCCACCTGTGCGAGCGGCTGGTCGAGTCGCTCACCGCGGAACCGCAGCTGGACGACGTGTGCGTGCTAGCCGTGCGCAGGCCGCACCCGTCCGACGGCAGCACCCCGCGCGACGGTGATAACAGGCCCGCAGGCCGGCTTTCGGATCTAGACGATCCGGGCGCCCGGACGTTATCCTTTGGCTGCGGTTGACGAACCAGCCGGCAGCTCTTGCGCGCCCGGCTGGCGTGCTCAACCCATGGAGATGCCAGGCAGGAGTGCGCATGACTGCATGCTGATGTCTGCCTGGTTCTGGTGCCAATGGCGCCCGGGCGGACGCGGCCCGCGGCGCGCCCCTCCCCCCCGGACGTGCCGCGGGCCGGTCAGCCGTCCATCGCCTTTGCGGAATACGCCGGGTTGTGAGACAACCAGTAGGTGGAAAGCACTGGCGGGGCGCCTGAGCGCGCGACCAGCTGGACGCGGCGATCGCTTGAACTTAACGCGAGAATCCGCGATCTGCACGAGCGGAACGCCCAGCTTTCGGCCGGCTCCGGCCCGCCCGGCTTCGAGGGGCGCAGAACGGACGGCTCGACTCCGGACCACGTCGCGAAGGCGAGAGCGGCGGCGGGGATGGCCAGCATACGGGCGCTGGAAGCGCTCCAGCGCACCGCGACAATGTGCCTTCATGCGGCCAGCGCGCATGACCGGGCCGCACGGCTGCACGAAATGCTCGCCGCTGCGAACCGCGGCGACGTGCGAGACCACCGGGATCGGGGGGCCGCGCACCGCCAGCTGGCCCGCGAGGATCGTGCCGCCGCGGCCGCGATGGTCCGCTCCCGGCACGATCAGCGGCCGGAGTCCGGGCCCAGTTGACGTGTCCGGCTAGCCAGAGATCAGGAACGCGCGGATGGCAACGAACCGGAGCCGGGATATCGTGGTGGTTGCCGCCTCGGCCGGCGGGGTCGAGGCCTTGCGGGGTCTGCTGAGCCGTCTGCCGGGACCGATACCGGCCACCCTGCTGGTCGTGTTGCACGTTCCCGCCGTCGGCGGGAAGGTACTGCCCAGGATTCTCGGCCGGGCGGGACTGCTGCCGGCGAGTGCGGCAGCTGACGGCGAGGTGCCGCTGCCCGGCCATGTCTACGTGGCGCCACCGGACTGTCACCTGCTCTTGGTGGAGGACAAGATCCGCCTCTCCCACGGGCCCCGCCACAACGGCCACCGTCCAGCCGCCGACCCGCTGTTCATCAGCGCCGCCCTGTCGGGCGGCCCCTACACGATCGCGGTGGTCCTGAGCGGGACCCTTGACGACGGCGCCGCCGGCGCCGCCGCGGTCGAGCAGCGGGGCGGGGTGGTAGTGGTCCAGGATCCCGGCGAAAGCGCCTACGATGGCATGCCTCGGGCTGCGATCGCCGCCACCCGGCACGCCAAGGTGTTGCGCCTGCCCGAACTGGCGGCCTTCGTCGACCAGGAGAGCCGGCGTCCGGCGTCCGGGCCGAAGATCGGGCCGGACCCCGATCTCGTACGGCAACTTAGCGTCTTCCTCGACCCCGCCGGGTGAGCGCGGACTGGCCGTCAGCCCGCCCGGGTCATCGCGTGGGCGTAGCCTTCAGCTGTGCAGGACGAGAACAGCGACCAGGAATTCGACGAGCTTCTCCTCATGCTGAATGAGACCCGGGGGTTCGATTTCACTGGTTACAAGCGGTCGACGTTGATGCGGCGCGTCCGGCGCCGGATGGATGCGCGCGGCCTCGGCTCGCTGAGCGAATACCGCGATTACCTCGAGCTCGAGCCGGACGAGTTCACCCAGCTTTTCGACAGCCTGCTCATCAACGTGACGGGGTTCTTCCGTGACCCGCTGGCCTGGCAGGCGCTGCGCGAGGAGGTGCTGCCCGAGCTGGTGTCCGCCAAGAGCGCCCGCCGCCCGCTCCGGGTCTGGAGCGCGGGCTGCGCGACCGGCGAGGAGGCCTACACCCTGGCCATCGTGCTGGTGGAGACCATGGGCCTGGACGAGTTCATCAGCCGGGTGAAGATCTACGCCACCGACCTCGACGAGGGCGCCCTGGCCGAGGCGCGCACGGGCATCTATACCGAACGCCAGATTTCCGAAGTCAGCGAGGAGTTCCGCGAGAAATATTTTGAGGCCAGCGACACGATGCATGCCTTCCGCCGCGATCTTCGCCGGCAAGTGATATTCGGGCGTAACGACCTGACCCGCGATGCGCCCATCTCCCGGGTGGACCTGCTGGTGGCCAGGAACACGCTGATGTACTTCAATGCCGAGACCCAGTCCAGCATCATCCGCAAGTTCCACTTCGCGCTGTCCGACCCGGGCTTCCTGTTCCTGGGCAAGGCCGAGATGCTGCTCAACCACGGCGACCAGTTCGAACCGGTCGACCTGCGCAAACGGCTCTTCCGGAAAATCGGGAAATCGGTTCCGGCGGAGCCGGCCCGGATGGTGACCGCAGCCGGTGCGGGCGAAGACGATCCCGGCCGGGCGGCCCTGGAATCCGCGGCCCTGGCCGCCGGGCCGGTCGCACAGCTCGTGATTGACCGCGGGGGCAGGCTCATCGCCGCCAACAGCAAGGCGGAGACGCTGTTCAACTTGCGGCCGAGGGACGTCGGGCGCCCGTTCCAGGATCTGGAGGTCTCATACCGGCCGGTCGAACTGCGATCGATCATCGAGGAGGTTCTGACCGGGCAGCCGGCCGAGCTCACCAACATCGTCTGGCACCGCGCCCCGGGCGCGGAACCCAGCACGTACGACGTGAACGTGGTTCCGCTGTACCGCCGCCACGCGGACGAGCCGGTCGGGGTGGCGATCAGCTTTCTCGACGTGACCAAGTACCGCCAGCTCCGGGACGAGCTGGAACGGTCCAACCATGACCTCGAGCGCGCCTACGAGGAACTGCAGTCGCTCAACGAGGAACTGGAGACCACCAACGAGGAACTCCAGTCCACCAACGAGGAACTGGAGACCACCAACGAGGAACTCCAGTCCACCAACGAGGAACTGGAGACCATGAACGAGGAGCTCCAGTCCACCAACGACGAACTGCAGATGATCAACGACGTGCTCCGGCTGCGGGGGGAGGAGCTCGACACCACCCGGGCCTTCGCGGCCTCGACCCTGCGCAGCCTGGGCAGCGCCGTGGTGGTGGTGGACGCCGACCTGCGGGTACACGTGTGGGGGCCCGGCGCCGAGGATTTCTGGGGCCTGCGCTCCGATGAAGCCACCGGGCGCGAATTCGGCGCCCTCGACATCGGCCTGCCGGTCGGCGAGGTCGTACCAGTGCTGGAGCGGACGCTCGCCGGCCGGCCGAGCAGGGCCGAGACCGTGGTAGAGGCGATGAACCGGCGCGGACGCCACGTCAGGATGGTGCTGGAGTGTCTCCTGTTGCAAGATGACGAAGGTAACCGCCAGGGTGTGATCGTGGTGATGAACGTGGCCGCCGAGCAGAAGTGAGGGTGTCCGCACCCCGCGGCCGGCGGCCAGGCTGGAAGCATCGCGGGAGTATCGCGCGTCAGGTGAAGCCAAGGTGCCGCATATCAAGCGGAGCCTGACGTGTCCTCCGGGAACTGCCGGTGATAACTTCGTGGTATGGATGCGGGTCCTGGTGACCCCCTACTGAGAGTCACGAGTCGGCTGAGTGCCGCGCGGCTGGAGTTCGACGCCCAGACGAGGCGGCTCGAAGACAACCGGACACGGTTGCAGCAGACCTTCGACCAGCTCCGCAAGGGCAGACCTCAGCGGGAGAAATTGCGCGACTCCGCGTTGGCCCGGATGCAAGCCAAGCTCGACACCATGCCGGTGATCGAGCAGGCCAAGGGCGTCTTGATGGCACAGAACCGGTGCGGTCCCGACGAAGCGTTCGACCTGCTACGCCGGGCCTCTCAGCGCGCCAACGTCAAGGTCAGTGTGCTTGCCGCACAGATAGTCGAGCAGGTCGCGTCGCACGAACCTCAGCCTCCGGATCGTCGCGCGTCCAGCCGAGCGAGACCCGGAAGGCTCCTATGAGCGACAGGATCGATGCCGAGCGCCTGGCCGGAGCATGGTCCACCGCCATGAACCTCCGGGAGCAGATCGCTGCCACGGCGGTATCCATCGCGGCGACCGAAGACTGGCTGGCTGACACCCTTGATGACCTGGCGCGCGTTCGGCCACACGACGCGGCGCGCCTCAGCGCCAGGGCGGCGCATGCCCGGCGGTTTGCCGCTCGCGAGCGCGCCCAGGCCGCGATCTACCGTTCTGGCCCGGGACCTTGACCCGGAAGTGCATCGGGCCAGTTGATCCGGGGGGCGGCGATCTCAGCGTCCGGGCCCATGCAGGCGCTGCTGCGCGCCGCCGCGCCGGCGACCACCAGGATCAGCCCGACGGCGCCGCCGGCCCCCCACAGCACGGCCGTGCGGCGCAGCCCGGTATCGACGCTGGCCGCACTCAGATGCCGGGCCAGCCTGACCAGCCGCCGCTGCCCGGCCCGAAATAGCCCAAACGGTCCATCCCCACCTGCCTGCCTGTTGGCTAGCGTTGCTGAATATCGGTCACCTGACGGATGTCTGGAATGCAAGTTGCAGCAAGACTTTTAGTGCAACCGACTCCGGCTTCCTGGGGAACCGATGAACGTGATGACGATGACGCTGGCGCCGACCTGCATGAGCGGCATGGGCGAGGACCTGATGACGCGCCGGCAGGTGGCGTCGCTGTTCGGGGTGACCTCGGCGGCCGTGGCGACGTGGGCGCGGCGCGGGCGGCTGCCGGAGGTTCGCAACGAGGACGGCAAGCCCCGGTACCGGCGCGAGGACGTGGAAGCGCTCGTCCGCAGCGGCGCCGGCTGGCGGTCGCGATGACCGGCGCGGTAACCGTTCCGACCGAGGCTCAGATGCGCGACACCTGGACCTGACCCGCACGGCAGAATGTCGGCATGGCTGAGCACATCGACGGGCGAGCGATGGTGATCGTCGGCGGCGGTCTGGCGGGCGGCAACGCGGCCGCGACGCTGCGGGACGAGGGGTTCGCCGGGCCGGTGGTGCTGATCAGCCGGGAACCGGGGGTGCCGTTCGGCCGGCCGCCGCTGTCCAAGACCTACCTGCGCTCCGAGGAGAGCCTGGACGGCTGGTACGTCAGGCCGGCCGGCTGGTACGCCGAGCACGGTGTCGAGCGGCGCACCGGGGTCACGGTGACAGCGCTCGATCCGGGCGCGCATACCCTCACGCTGGATTCCGGCGAACCGCTCGGTTACGCCAAGGTGCTGCTCGCGACCGGGGGACGCAACCACCGGCTCGGGGTGCCCGGGGCCAGCCTGCCCGGTCTGCATTACCTGCGCACGGTGGCCGAGTGCGACGCGATCAAGGCCGAGGCGCGGCCGGGGCGGCACGCGGTCGTGGTGGGCTCCGGGTTCATCGGCTGCGAGGTCGCGGCGTCGCTGACCCAGCTCGGTGTCCAGGTAACGATGGTCTACCCGGGCCAGGTCCCGCTGGACCGGGTGCTGGGCAGCGACGTCGGCGCGGTGATCGGCGGGTTCCACCAGGCCCACGGGGTCGAGCTGCGGCCCGGCGAGCAGGTCACCGCGTTCGAAGGCAGCGGGCGCGTGGAAGCGGCGGTGACCGCGACCGGGCAGCGGATCCCGTGCGACTTCGCGGTGGCGGGGATCGGAATCGCCCCCGAGGTCCCGGACGGCCTCCCGGTCGCGCAGCAGAACGGGATCCTGGTCGACGAGCGGTGCCGGGCCAGCGCACCCGATGTGTACGCGGCCGGGGACGTGGCCAACCACCTGCATCCGCTGTTCGGCCGGATCCGGGTCGAGCACTACAACAACGCGGAGAAGCAGGGCAGGGCGGCGGCCAAGTCCATGCTCGGGGCCACGGCAACCTACGACTACGTGCACACGTTCTGGTCCGACCAGTACGAGCACAAGCTCGAGTACGTGGGCCACGTGACCACCTGGGACGACTTCGTGGTCCGCGGCAGCCTGGCCGGCGGCACGCTGATCGGCTTCTACCTAGTCCGAAGTTACGGCCAGTTCGGTCGGCGATTTAGGGTCTGAACTGGGGTTTTGACCGGCTGCCCGGGCGGTGTTCTGGCTACTTCAGGGTCAGCGGGATCGGGGCGCCGATGAGGTCGAAGGCTTCCCGCTGGGCGCTGGTCGGCTCGGTGAGCATCGGCACGGTGACGGCGGTGCCGGTGAACCGGACCTGGTTGCGGGTCAAGGTGGCCAGGTGCTCGAGCAGGCCGCGGAAGCTGCGGTAGGGACGGCCGGCCGCATCGCGCTGGCCGGAGGCCTTGGCCTGGGCGGCGGCGGAGCGGCGGGCTGGGGCGACCGGGCTGGCCGGGGCGGGCGGGTCCTGGTCGGTGAAGGTCAGAGGCGCCCACGCCCGGCGCAGGTGCCAGGTCAGGTAGCAGGCCAGCATGCAGATCAGCACATGGGCCTTGACGCGTTCTTCCAGCCGGTGGAAGACCGGCCGCAGGTCCAGGTCGTCGGATTTGATGTGCCGGAAGTCCCGCTCGACGTATTTGAGGTTCTTGTAGGCGGTGACCACGGCGGGGCCGTCCAGCTGGCTGGCCGGGATGGGGGTGCGCAGCACGTAGAACCCGTCCAGGGCGGCCTCGGCATCGATCTGGTCCTGCCTGCGGCCCGCGGTGAGGCTGTCGTCGGTGATGGTGATCGTGAAGTGCTTGCCGGTCTTGTACTTGCTGATCACCTTGCCGACCTCGACGCCGATTGCCGCGGCGCCGGCCAGGCGCCCGGCCTGGACGCGGGCGATGAGGGGGGCGAGCAGCTTCTCGGTGGCGGCCAGCAGGTCCTCGCGCTTGCGGGCCCGGTCGGCGGCCAGCGCCGGGTTGCGGCAGGCGACCAGCCGCTCGCCGGGGAAGTCAGGCGAGGTGATCTCGGCCAAGTCCTGCTCATCGAACAAGGACAGCTGCAAGGGCCCGTCGTCGGCCATGAGCTTCTTGATGGCGGGGGCGCGCAGCGCGGTGATCCACCCGTAGGGATCCGGCCGGGCCGTGCCGTCCTCCTGCTGGTTCAGCGCGGCGATCCGGGCGCTGGTGATCATGCCGCGGTCGCCGACCATGACCATCTCGGCCAGGCCGAATTTGTCCCGGATGACCTGCACGATGCCGGTGAAGGCGGCTGGGTCGCCGGTGTTGCCGGGCAGTACCCGGACCGCGACCGGGCGGCCCGCCGGGTCGGTGAGCAGCCCGTACTCGATCTGCAGCTTGCCCTTCTTGCCGTCCCGGGAGTAGCCCCGGGCCGCTAGCGGGCACCGCGTGCCTTCCAGCCAGGAGGACGACAGGTCGAACAGCGCCATCCGCGCCGGGTTCGGCTCGGGTGCCAGGTGCCGGGCGGCCAGCTTCGCCTCGATCGCGTCCTGCCTGGCCACCAGCCAGTCCATCGCCGCGTACACATCATCGGCGGACGCGGCGGCGATGCCCAGGTCCGGCCCCAGCGTGGTGTCAGCCCACCACGACACGGTGGACAGCTTGGAGGCCGGGGCCGCCACCCGGGACACGATCAGCGCCAGCGCCAGGTCGCGCTGCCGGCCTGCCGCCCGAGCAGGGCCGGCAGCCCCAGCCTGGCCGCCATCGCATGCACGGCAGCGACGTGCCCGTGCGGCAGCGACGCGGTGATCGTCACCGCCTGCCCGGCCGGCACCAGCGGCGTGCCCTTCAGCGCCGCCTCGATCGCGTCGACCACCTGCTCGGGCAGCCCGGACAGGTTCGCCAGGGTCTCATGCCGGACCGTGCCAGCGTCGCGGTAAGTGCGCCGCAGGTAGCGGGACTCATAGTCGCGGCGGCGTCCCTGCCTGTCCACGTGGCTGCCGCGGATCCTGGCCACATGCATCGCTGACGGCTGCTGGCCCATACCTGAACAATAAGGCAGGACACGCCATCATGCCCTCACGACACGCCGGATATTTTGGCTACAGCAAAAGGCGCGGATCGGGTACCCGCCCCAGGTCAGGCCAGCGATTCCTACACAGAGTTACAGCAACTTCGGCCTAGTCAACAAGGTGGTGCGGGCGGCCGTCGGCGTTGATCGCGGTGGTGATCCGGAGCTGGACACCGACGGCGAGATGGCGGCCTGCGCCCGGCTGGTCGCCGCCCAGACCCGGCCCGCGCCCGGGGTGCTGGCCGACGAGCGCACCGACCTGCGGACCCTGACCTAAGGCGTTGGAGAACAGCGGGATGTTCGCCCCGCTGACCGGGGCCAGCGGGCTGTCCAGCAGGCTCGCGATCAGCTCACCGACGTCGGCCGGGGTCAGGCCCGGCCGCAGCGCCGGATTGGCCCGGCGCAGCATCTCGGTGTCGACCGCGCCCGGGCTCAGGCAGACGGCGCTGATGCCGTGCTCCCGGCCCTCGACCGCGATCGCCTCGGTGAGCCCGACGACGCCGAACTTGGATACGTTGTACGCGGCCAGCCCCGGGAACTTCTCGGTCGCGTAGACCCCGGACAGCGAGGCGATGGTGACGATCCGGCCGCCGCCGGCCGGGGCCATGGCCGTGAACGCCGCGCGGCAGCACAGGAAGGTACCGGTCAGGTTGACCCCGAGCGTCTCGGTCCACAAGGTCAAGGTCGTCTTACCGAACGGCGCGGGGGTCAGCACCCCGGCCGCACAGACCAGCGCACCCGGCGGCCCTACGGCGGCGGCCGCGGCGAACAGCCGCTCGACGGCACCCTCGCTACTTACATCGGTCGGCACGGCGGTGGCCCGGCCGCCCGCGTCCCTGATCCGCCCGGCCACGCCGTCCAGCGCCGGGCCGTCCCGGGCGGCCAGCACCACGTGCGCGCCGGCTTCGGCCAGGGCCGCGGCGGTAGCGGCCCCGATCCCGCGGCTGGCTCCGGTGACCACCGCCACCCGTCCAGCCAGCCAGGGCGTGCGATCAGCCACTGGTCACCCTCCGGTACAAGTCCTCGTGCGCGTCCAGGGTCCGCTCCAGGTCAAGATGCCGCTCGGCGTGCTCGCGGCAGGCGCCCCGGGACAGCCCGGCGGTCTTAGCCAGCGCCTCGGCCGCGGCGATCAGGTTATCGGGCGGCACCAGGAACCCGGTCTGGCCGTCCACGATCGTCTCGGCCAGGCCGCCGCGCCGGAATGCGACCACCGGGGTTCCGCACGCCTGCGCCTCGGCGGCGGCCAGCCCGAACGGCTCGTCCCAGCGAGACGGGCACAGCACCACCGCGGCCCGGCCCATGGCCGGCCACAACGCGGCCCGGGGCACGGCCGGGTGCACGGTCACCCCGGGCCAGCCGCGCCGCGGATCGATCTGCTCCCGGGTGTAATCAGGGTCGTAGGCGTCGCCGTAGACCTCGATCGGCGCCCCGGCCGTGCGGGCGATGTCGATGGCCTCGGCCGCGCCCTTCTCCGGGCTCAGCCGGCCGGCGAACAGCGCGCCCCAGCCGTCCTGGGAAGACCAGGGGATGTCCCGGACCAGCGGGTAGGGCGGCAGGACCGCGTCCACCGGGACGACCTGGCGCCAGGCGCGGGCCTGGGCGTCCGACACGACGGCCACGGCGGGCGGGCGGCTGCGCCGGGCCACGTGCCGCAGCGCCGCCGACACCGCCTGGTCGGGCGGCAGGTGCAGCGTGTGCACCACGGGAGCGCGCAGCGCGGTGGCCAGCCGGACCGCGGGCGCGTCGAAGGCGTGATTGTGGACCACGTCGTACCGGATGACCTGCATGGCCAGGTAGGCGGTGGTGAACGCCGCTTCCGCCGCGGCCGCCGGCCCGGCCTGGGCAGGTTCGGTTGATCCGAACGCCCGGTACAGCGTGCCCGCCAGGGACCGCGGATCGATGCCGGTGTCGATGACCTCGACGTCCGGGATCTGCGACCCGGCGGCGGCATAGACGTGCACGTCGTGCCCGCGGCCGGTCAGTCCGCGGGCCAGGTCGGCCACGAACGCCTGGGAACCACCCTGCTGCGGCTCGCGGATCGCCGTGACCAGCGGCGCCATGATGGCGATCCTCATGTACCGAGCACCTTGAAGGCCAGATCGCGGGGCGCGTTGAGGCCCAGCACCTCGAAGGGAACGTGCCGCTCGCCCCGCTGCCGGACCGCCCCGGCCGCCTTGGGATAGAAGATCTCGGCCAGCTCGATCGCCTCAGTCTCATCAGCGAACTCCACCGACATCGGGCCCGGGAAGCTGACGTACTCGTAACCTCGGGCGGTGAGCCAGTCCAGGTGGTTCGGCCAGATGATGGCCACGCAGCCGCCGGGCCGGCCGACCCGCTCGAGCTCGGCCAGGCCGGCGTCGCCCCCGTGCCCGGACGAGGGGGTGAAGGCCGAACAGGCAACCACCAGGTCGGCGCAGCCGTCGCGCAGCGGCAGCCGGTCGAAGAACCCGGGGATCACCTGGACCCGGTCGCCGTGTTCGGCCGCGGCGAGCTTGCGCCGCAGGATCCGGCGCAACGGCAGCGCGGGCTCCACCGCGACCACGTGCCGCGCCCGGCCGGTGAGCTCCAGGGTCAGCCGCCCGGTGCCCGCGCCGACCTCGGCGATCCGGTCCACCTGGGCGGGCAGCCAGCGCACGACCTCGGGATGCAGCCGCTCCACGGCGGCCAGCCGGTCGTAGAGCTCCGGTTCGAGCCGGTACAGCAGCTCCCAGGCCAGGGCGATGTTGTGCCGCGGATCGCCGTTCTGGAGGGGGACGTACCGCCTGGCCTCGTCGCGGGTGAACACGGCCAGGTCGGCCACGGTGTACCGCTGCCTTAGCTCCCGGCCCGCGACGGGGTGAGCCACGGCCCGTTCGGATACTCCTTGGGCCTCAGCCATCGACCTCGGCCCAGTTCTTGTCCGTCTCCCACAGGCGAACCGACCGTAGCAGGCCCGCCGGCAGCTCGGGCTCAAGCCGGCGCCAGAAGGCCTGGGCCAGGTTTTCCGTGGTGGGGATGTGACCTTTGAGCCAGGGGACGTCGGTGTTCAGGTTGCGGTGATCCACGTCGCGGATGACCCGCCTGCTGATGACCTCGGACAGGGCCTTCAGGTCCATGACGTACCCGGTGGCCTGGTCGATCTCGCCGGCCACCACCACCTCCAGGACGTAGTTGTGGCCGTGCAGGTTCACGCACTTGCCGAACAGCCGCCGGTTCTCGGCCTCGGACAGCTCCGGATCGCAGAGCTGGTGCGCGGCATTGAACGATTCCCGGCGGCCGACCATAACGGTCATGCGTTCAACTTACGTTTAGCTCCGGCGACGCCCGAACTTGACCCAGGCGAAGACGGCCAGGGCGATCAGCAGCAGCCACGGGGAGAACAGCAGGTGGAGGGCGAAGCCGAGGATGGCGAAGACCACGATGAGGATGACGACCAGGGCGATGATGAAGATGATTGCGCTCATGCCTCAAGACTGCCTGCGGCGGCGCCCCGCGTCGATCGGGATCGGCCCTGGTCAGACCCCAAGTTACGACCCTGGTGGGATCAGGGTTATCCCTGATATGTGACGCGACGGCGGCGGATCGGCAACTAGAGACGTGACCGAGAAAACAGCATCAGCGGCCAGGGTGACCGCAGACGGGGGCGCGGTCGCCGAGTTCGAGCGACTGTACCGGGCGAACGTCGAGGCGACCACGAACGGGAAGACGACCACGAGCATGGGGGGCAGGGCTAAATTCCGGGCGCGGCCCCGGCGTGGTGGAGCAGGGCCACCGCGACCGGGGCCGCGACCAGCAGCGCGCAGACGGCGGCGTTGACCGCCTTGTAGCTGAGGAAGACCGCGGCGAACTCGCGCAAGGTGGCGCTCGGCCAGTAGTAGCGGGCGGTATGAGCGCCGGTCACCTGACCGCGGACGCCCAGGCGACGGGCGATCATGGCCGCCCGGAACACGTGGTAGTTGCTGGTCACGATCACGCAGCTGGCCCCGGGGCGGAGCCGGTCCATGATCGCCCGGCTACAGGCCAGGTTCTCTCGGGTGCTGGCCGACCGGTCCTCCCGCTCAAGGCAATCGGCCGGGAAGCCGCGCGCGGCCAGGTAACCGGCCATCGCTTCGGCCTCGGAGACCCGCTCGTCGCGGCCCTTGCCGCCGGAGACGATCAGCACCGGGTCGCTGCCCCGCGCGGCCAGGGCCCGGAAGACAGCCTGGCCCCGGTCCAGCCTGCTGGCCAGCAGCGGCGGGACCCGCCCGCCCTCGCGCAGCCCGGAGCCCAGCACCACCACGAAGTCGGCGGCGCGCGGCACGGGCAGGCGGCCGTACAGGAAGGCGTAGAGCATGAACGACACGCACTGGAACGAGACGTAGCCGAACAGCAGCATGACGATCGCGGCGGACAGGGCCAGTTCGCCCGACCCGGCCAGCGGGGTGGCCAGCCGGAACGCGATGACAGCCAGGATGGCCAGGCCGGCCAGCAGCGACAGCAGGTTGGCCAGGCGCAGGCCTTCGCGGCGCACCATGGTCACGCCGTTCACCACCAGGTAGGCGGCGACCCCGAACGGGACGAGCGCGACCGCCACGAACACCGCCAGCAGGACCAGCCGGCTGAGCGGATCGTCCGACCGGGCCAGCCGCTCGGCGATGCCGAGCGCGAACAGCGCGAGCCCCAGGCCGAGCAGGACGGCGTTGGCGAAGCGGCGCGGATCGCGCAGTACCCCGACCGCGAACAGCAACAGGACCAGGGCGGCGGCGCTGAACACGATCACGAATTCAGGCTATGTAATCACGGCCGTCACCGAATCGGCCGCGAGCACGATATCGCTCAGCGCGTATCGCCCGCGCGGATGATGTCGGCTCCGCCGCGGGTACCACGGCTCGCGACGGCCACGGCGCGATCACCGGCCAGCGGCAGGCGCAGGCGCATCAGCGTGCCGCCGCCGACCGCGGGCTCGGCCCGGACCGTTCCGTCATGACTGGTGACGATCTGGCGGACGATGGACAGGCCCAGGCCCGAGCCGGGCACGCCGCGCGCGGAGGTGGCCCGGTAGAAGCGGTCGAAGACGTGCGGCAGGTCGTCGGGTGAGATCCCCGGTCCGTGGTCGAGCACGGTCAGCTGGCCATCGCGCAGGCGCACCTGCACCGGGGCGCCGGGCGGGCCGAACTTGGCCGCGTTGTCCAGCAGGTTGCGGACCGCGGTCTTCAGCCGGTCGGCGTGGCCGTCCACCAGGCACGGCTCGAGATCCGCGGTGACCGGGGTACGCGGCCAGTCCCGGCGGGTGCCGTCCACGGCGGCGGTCACGACCTGGTCGAAGGCCACGGTTTCGAACCGGCCGCGCGGCGGCTCACCGCGGGCCAGTTCGGTGACGTCGGCCGTCACCCGGCCGAGCTCGGCGACCTGGGCGACGACCCGCTCGAGCACCTCCTGGCGTTCGGCGGCGGGCAGGCCGGGATCCTCGGCCAGCAGCTCCACGTTGACCCGCAGGCTGGTCATTGGGGTGCGCAGTTCGTGGCTGGCGTCGCTGACCAGCTGCCGCTGGGCGGCCAGCGACCGCTGCAGCGCGCCCAGCATGGTGTTGAACGACGCCGCCAGCCGGCCCAGCTCGTCGGATCGGCTGACCTCGACCCGGCGGCTCGGGTCCCCGGTCGCGGTGACCTGCTCGGCCACCGCGGCCAGGCGGCCCACCGGGGCCAGGCCGCCCCGGGCCACCGCCCAGCCGGTCAGCGCGGCCAGGCCGACACCCGCCGCGCTGAGCAGGGCCAGGGTCAGGCCGATGGTGCCCAGCTCCTGGTCGATGGCGTCCAGCGGCATGGCCAGCTGGACGGCCAGGCCCGGCGCGAGCGGCGTGGTGAGCACCATGGCGTGCACGCCGTCCAGGGTCGCTTCGGAGTAGTAGGCAGCGCGCTGGCCCGCGGCGACCTGCGTGGCGGCCTTGGTCGCGGACAGCAGGCCGCCGTCCCCGGCCGGCGCCCAGACGGCCCCTTGGCCGGTCACCACCTGCGCGTACGCGCTGGTCGCGCCGAACCGGTCGGAGTCCTGCGGGACCCAGCCGACCGGAATGTGCCCGTGGTAGTGCCGCGCCAGCCGCTCGGCCACGACCGCCTGCTGGCCCAGCTGCTGCTGCACCTGACCGTGCAGGTCGGCGCGGATCACGATGAAGGCCACTGCGGTGATAGCCAAGGCGACCGCGGCCACGGCCAGGGCCACGGCCACGGTGAAGCGGGTCCGGAGCTTCACGCGGTCGCCCGCAGCACGTAGCCGACGCCGCGTACGTTGTGCACCAGCCGGGGCATCCCGCCCTCTTCGAGCTTGCGGCGCAGGAAGCCCACGAAAACCTGGAGGGTGTTGGAGGCGGGCGCGTCGCCGTAGTCCCACACCTGGTCCACGATCACCGCGTAGCTGAGCACGTGCTCCGCGTTGCGCAACAGCAGCTCCAGCAGGCCGAACTCGGTCCTGGTCAACGGGATGACCCGGTCGTCCCGGCGCGCCGTCCGGGTGGTCAGGTCCAGGGTCAGATCGGCGTAGCCGAGGATGTCGCGGGCGGGCTGGGTGCGCCGCAGCAGGGCCCGGACCCGGGCCAGCAGCTCGCGCAGCGCGAACGGCTTGACCAGGTAGTCGTCCGCGCCCGCCTCCAGGCCGGCCACCCGGTCGTCGACGGCGTCCCGGGCGGTCAGGGCCAGGACCGGGGTGCCGTCGCCCCGCTGGCGGAGCCGGCGGCAGGCCTCCAGCCCGTCCACCATCGGCATCAGGACGTCCAGCACGATCAGGTCGACCGGCGAGCGGGCCAGCAGGTCCAGCGCGTCGGCGCCGTGCGGCGCCGTGGTCACCGCGTACCCGGCGTAGCGCAGCGCGCGCTCCAGCGAGTCCCGGACGTCGGGGTCGTCGTCCACGACGAGCAGCCTGCCGCCGGCTGGTTGATCATGGCTCACCTGGTCATGGAACCGCGCCGAGCTGAAAGTCTCCTGCAAGGTTGCTGTGAGCGGCCCGCTTTTCAGTGATCTTTCACAAACCGGCCGCACGCTGCGAATCATGAACCCAACCACATTGCAGCTGCCCCGCCGGTCGGTGAAGCCGCGCGCCGCCGGGCTCACCATGGTGATCGACGGCGGGATCCCGCGGTCCTACTTCACGGACCTGGTCACGTCCGCGGCCGACTACATCGACCTGGTCAAGTTCGGCTGGGGCACGGCGCTGGTGACCAGCGACCTGGAGGCCAAGCTCGAGGTGCTGCGGGCCAGCCAGATCGAGTTCTACTTCGGCGGCACGCTGTTCGAGAAGTACATCCTGCAGGGGCAGTTCGATGAGTTCCGGTCGTTCTGCCTGGACCACGGGTGCCGGCACGTCGAGGTGTCCAACGGCACCATCTCGCTGTCCAATTCGGAGAAAGCGAGCTACATCCGCAAGCTGGCCGGCGACTTCACCGTCGTGTCCGAGGTGGGGTTCAAGGACCCGCGGCGCTCCGAGCAGCTGCCGCCCAGCCAGTGGATCGAGTACATCGGCGAGGACCTGGCCGCCGGGGCGTCGCTGGTCACGCTGGAGGCCCGGGAGAGCGGGCGGTCCGGCATCTGCCGGCCGGACGGCGAGCTGCGGTTCGGGCTGATCGAAGACGTCCTGGTATCCGGCTTCAGCCCGGCCAGCCTGCTGTTCGAGGCGCCGACCACCGCGCTGCAGGCGCACTTCATCACCCGGCTGGGCCCGGACGTGAACCTGGGCAACATCCCGGCCCCGGGCGTCCTGTCGCTGGAGACGCTGCGCCTGGGGCTGCGGGCCGACACGCTGACCACGTTCGAGATGGCTTCCTGATGCGCACCACCCACGACGTCTTTCACCTGGCCATCCCGGTCTACGACCTGGACGCGGCCGAGCGCTTCTACGTGGGCCTGCTCGGGTGCAAGCTGGCCCGCCGGTATGCCGACCGGGTCACGCTGGACTTCTTCGGTGACCAGCTGGTCTGCCACCTGACCGAGGGGACGCCGCCGGACCGGCCGGAGAGCCTGTACCCGCGGCACTTCGGCATGACGTTCCGCGCTGCCGAGGACTTCGAGGCGCTGCACGAGCTGGCGGTGATGCGCAAGATCCCGTTCTTCGCCGACGTTTCGTCCCGGTTCGCCGGGCTGGTGGAGGAGCACCGGACGTTCGTGCTGCTCGACCCGGCCGGCAACCTGCTGGAGTTCAAGCACTACCGTGATCCGCGGATGATGTACTGATGGCCCGCCGCTGGCTCGGCCAGGTCGATGCGATGCGCCCGATCAAGCAGGTCGGCGTGGCCAGCACGCACACGATCCTGTTCTTCGCGCCCGCGGCGGCGACCGTGGGCTCGGGCGCGGCGCTGCTGTTGCTGCACGTGTCGCGGGAGGGCTTCTTCTTCATCTCCGCGTGCATGCTGACCTACGCCTACGCTGATCTATCGCTACAAGACCGGGCCGGGCTCGGCCGGTTCTACCGCCGCCGGTGCGTGTCGGTGGTGATCCCGTACGTGTGCTGGAACCTGATCTACTTCCTGTACCTGCTGCCGACCTCGCACTACCCGGACGCCGGCGCGGCGGTCGGGCACCTGGCCTGGCTGGTGGCCATCGGGTACTACCAGCTGTACTTCCTGCTGGTGATCATGCAGTTCTACCTGGTCTTCCCGCTGGTGCTCATGCTGCTGCGGCGGACCAGGGGGCATCACGGCGTGGTCCTGGCGATCGCCGCGGCGGCGCAGGTGGCGATCGCGATCGCCACCCACTGGCGGCTGTTCCCGGCGCTCATGCTCAAGTACGACCAGCAGGACGCGCTCAGCTACCTGCTCTACCTGATCGGCGGCAGCGTGGTCGCGTTCCACCTGGACGAGGTGCACGCGTGGGTGGTGCGGCACGCGCGGCTCATCCTGGTCCTGACGCTGTTCGCGGCCCTGGCTGCCGAGGGCATCTACTTCCTGGCCGGGCACGGGGTGATGACCGTGCTGGGTTCGGGCAACGACCCGTTCCAGCCCAGCGTCATCCCGTTCAACGTCGGCGCGATCACCTGCGGGTACCTGGCCGGGGTGGCCCTGGTGCGGCCCGGGCGTTCGGCGCGGACCAGGGCGGTGGTGCGCCTGGGCTCCGACGACGCGTACGGCATCTACCTGGCCCAGATGGTGTTCATCATCGCGCTGATCTGGCTGGGCTGGGGCAAGCTCGGCACGGTGATCCCCTGGCCGCTGCTGTGCCTGCTGACCGTGGGCATCGTGTTCGCCTGCTGCATCGCGCTGACCGAGTTGCTGGCCCGGACCCCGCTGGCCGTCCCGCTGACCGGGCGCCAGCAGGTGCCGTGGCCGTGGGCCACGAGAAGAACGGAACAAGACCTTGATCAGAGCATGGATCGACGCGGCCCCGAGTCACGGGACGTACCTGGAGGAGGCGGACGGCGCCGGGACGCTGACCTTCGGCGCACTGCGACGGTCAGTTAGCGCCTGGGCGCGGTACCTGGACCGGGTTTCGGTGCCGCCGGGCGGCCGCGTGGCGGTCCGGGTGCCGGACCCGCTCGGCTACGCGTCGGCCCTGGTCGCCATCGTGGCCGCGGGCCGGGTCGCGGTGCCGCTGGATCCGGCCGCGCCCGCCGCGGCGCTGGCCCGGGTGCTCGAGGTGGCCCGGCCGTCGGCGGTGGTCGGGGACGGGCCCGCGCTCGGCCTGCCGGTGCTCGAGGGGCCCGCGCGGGACGACGTGGCTCCTTCTTGGCCTGCCGTTTCTTTGCCTGCCGTCGGCGACGGCGGGATCTTCCTGTGCACCAGCGGGAGCACCGGCACGCCCAAGGGCGTGCTGCTCGGTGAGGAGCAGCTGGGCCACGTGGCCGCCTGCGTGGCCCAGCATCACCGGCTCGGCCCGGCCGATCGCGGCTACTGCTCGCTCCCGCTGTTCCACGTCAACGCCGAGGTGGTCGGCCTGCTGGCCAGCCTGGCTGCGGGCGCGTGCCTGGTGCTCGACGGCAGGTTCAGCCGGCGCAGATTCTGGGCCACGATCGAGGAACAGCGGATCACCTGGATCAACGCGGTGCCCGCGATCATCACCGTGCTGGCCATGGAACCGCCCGCGGACCGGCCCTCGGCCGGGCCATCGGCTCGGCCATCGGCCCGGGTCCGGTTCGTCCGGTCGGCCTCGGCCCCGTTGCCGCCGTCGGTGCTGCGGCGGTTCGAGGAGGCGTTCGGCATTCCCGTGGTCGAGACCTATGGGATGACCGAAGCGGCCAGCATGATCACGGCCAATCCGCTGCACGGGCCGCGCAAGGCCGGCTCGGCGGGCCGGCCAGCCGGCACCGAGGTCCGGGTGGTCCGGGACGCCGGGCGGCCGTGCCCGCCGGACGCGGTGGGCCGGGTGCAGATCCGGGGCCGCGGGGTGATCAGGCAGTACGCGGCGGGCGGTCGGGCCAGGGCCATCGACCCGGACGGCTGGCTCGACACCGGCGACCTCGGCCACCTCGACGCCGACGGCTACCTGTTCCTGGCCGGGCGATCCGACGACGTGATCAACCGGGGCGGCGAGAAGATCTACCCGCGGGAGATCGAGGACGTGCTACTGGCCCAGCCCGGCGTCCGGGCGGCCGCGGTCATCGGCGCCGACCATGCGGTGCTCGGCGAGTGCCCGGTGGCGTACGTGGTGGCGGCCCGGCCCGGCGACCCGGTTGAGGAAGTGCTGCGGGCGGCGTGCGAGGCGGCCCTGCCCCGGCCCAAGCGACCTGCGGCGTTCCACGTGGTGCCCGAGTTGCCGGTCGGGCCGACGGGGAAGGTGGCCCGGGCCCGGCTCCGGGAGCTGGCCGCGGCCTGCCGCTGACCGTGGACGGATCCTCCGGCGTGGCTTCGGTCAGCCCGGGCCTGGCGTGACTTAGCTGAGCGGTGGCTTCGGTCTGGAGGGCGCTGATCATGGCCTGGACCGGGACCGTGCCGCTGATGGCCAGTCGGGTGACGGCCAGAATCTGGCGCTCGGGCTGGGCGGCGCGGTGGAGGCGGCGGACGGCTACCCCGTCGTGCAGGACGCCGAGGGCCAGGGCCGGGATGAGGGCCAGGCCCAGCCGGGCGGCGACGAAGCCCTGGGCGGGCCAGTAGTCGTCGGCTTCGACCACCCGGCGCGGCGTGAACCCGGCCCGCTGGAAGGCGGAGCTGGTGGCGGCGCGGCAGCAGCCGACCTCGCACCTGATGTCGATCCAGGGCTCGTCAGCGGTGTCGCTGAGCCTGATGACGCGCTTGGCGGCCAGCCGGTGGCCGCGGGGTACGACGATCCGGAACGGGTCGGCGAGTAGTGGCTGGTAGATGAGGGTGCCGCCGACCGCGGGAGGAACCTCGTGGGCCTCGATCACGGCTAGGTCCAGCAAGCCCTGGCGGAGCATGTCGAGCGCATGGTCGTGTTCGGCTAGGCGCAGGCCGATCTGCAGGTTCGGCAGCGCGGCCTGGACCTTGGCCAGGGCCGGGGGGATGAGTTCGGCTCCGGCGCTGGCGAAGGAGGCCAGCCGCAGCACGCCGGCCTCACCCGCGTTCAGCGCGGCGAGAGCCGCTTCGGCCTCGGCCATGCGGCCCAGCACGCTGGCGGCATGATCGGCGAGTAGCTGCCCGGCCGCGGTGGGCAGAACCCCGCGCCCGGCGGGCTCCAGCAGCACGGTCCTGGTCTCGCGCTCCAGCGCGGTGATGTGCTGGCTGATCGCCGAAGGCGTGTAACCCAGGCTGGCGGCGGCGTCCTTGACCGACCCCGTGGTCACCACGGCGTGCAGGGCCTGCAGGCGGCGCAGATCGAGCACGCTACTAATTCTACAATGTCGCTTAATGGTTCGACAGGAATCTTCGCTTGTCCTTCATCGTCCTCGGCGGCAGGCTGAGGCCATGCCCACTCAGCAGACACTGATCGCGTTCGTCCTGGTCTCGGCGGGTCTCATGGTTATCCCGGGGCCCTCGAACTTCTTCCTGCTGGCGCACGGCATCGGGCACGGCCGACGGTCGGCGCTGGCCGCGGTGACCGGGATCGAGACCGCGGCGGCGATCCGCGTCCTGCTGACCGCGGCCGGGCTGTCCGCGGTGCTGGCCTCCTCGGCGGTGGCCCTGACCGTGATCCGCTGGGCCGGGGCCGGCTACCTGGCCTACCTCGGCGTCCGGGCGTTCCGCGCCGGGCGGCCAGAAGCATCGGCCGAGGCGACCACGCGACCGGTTCCGCTGACCCGCTCGGCCCGCAAGGGCCTGCTGGTGGGCCTGGGCAATCCGAAGATGGTGATCTTCTTCCTGGCCTTCTTCCCTCAGTTCATCCACCCCGCCCGGGGATCAGCGGCCGCCCAGATGCTCATCCTCGGCGCGGTGTTCTGGACGATCGGGACTATCTGGGACCTGGCCTTCGCCTGCGCGTCCGGGACGATCGGTGGCTGGCTGCGGCGCCGTCCGCGCGTGCGGGCCGCCCAGCCCCGCCTGGAAGGGCTTGCCTATCTCGGCCTGGCCGCCTGGGCCGCCCTCACCAGTTCCGACTCCGCCCGCTAGCAGCGCGGCCGCGGACGGCCGGCCAATGCCGCGCTGGCCTGCGAGACTTGGTGGTGTGGAGATTCGCGTGCCGCCTGCTCGCTGCCTACTCGAGCTCGGCTGCGGCCGGGCGCCGGCCCGCGGCACGCGTATCGGCGTCGACGTGGACGAAGATGCCGCCCACGCGGCTGCCGCGAGGGGGGTCCAGTGCGTGGTCGGGGATGTCCGTCGGCTGCCGCTGGCCAACCAGGCCGTTGACGGAGTCCTGGCTGGCGGCGTGCTGCACCACATCCTGGACCTCGCGGTGGTCCTAGGCGAGGCTCGCCGGGTACTCCAGCCGGGCGGCTTCTTCGCGGTCGTGGACGCGCTGCCAATGCAGGCGGCGGAGTACCTGGAGATGTCCCGGCAGCTGACCGAGCATGGCATGCCCACCGAGCCGCGCAACGGGATCGACCCCGGTGAGCTGAGGGCGCTGGCCACGGCGGCTGGATTCCTTCCGCCGCAGTGGGACGTCCATGGCGAATGGACCCACGCCACGCCGCCGTACGTTGACCGCCTATTCGTGAGCCCGGCGGTCACGTACATCTTCCGGCGCCATAAAAGCGGCTAGGCGGTGGGCGTGGTAGTGGCGGCAGAGGGGATCATGGCCGCTATTATCAGCGGGCCGCGGCTCAGTGCCTCTGGGCATCACGCCACACTCACACGCCCGCTGAAGGCTCACCGTTAAACGCGGGAAACTTCGGCGCAGGTATACCAACTACATACTTTTCGGGGAGACAAGAGCATCGCGGATACGACCATCATCTTCGCTGCGGACGCTCCTGCCGCGATCGTGGTCAGCCCGTAACGGGCGGGCAAGGCGCTGGACGAGCCCTTCTGGCGGGTATTATTCGGCCGTCGCCGGGACGTACTGCATCATCTACCGAATCGATCCGGTCATCACCGGTCATCGCACCCGGCCCGAGCAGGCCGCCTGCCAGATAACAGATCTGCGCCCGCTGGCGACCGCCGTTAGAGGCGTGTGACTATCACCTGCAGCTTGGCTTCTGGCTGCGGGGCACACGTGACGACCGCTCGTCAACGTGCGTGCTTGGATGTCCTAGCAGGAAGAAGTCGCCGACGATGTCAACGCGCACGGAATCTCCATGGTCATCGTCGTCGGGCCGCCGGGCGGGCTGCTGACGGCTAGCACACCGTCGAACGCCGCGAGCCGACGCGCGATGCCGTGCAGTCCCGTGCCGTGGGCCGGGTCGGCGCCGCCGCGACCGTCGTCGGTAACGCCGATCCGCAGCATTCCGTCGGTGTGCCGCAGGTCTATCCAGGTCTGGCTTGCCTCGGCGTGCTTGGCGGCGTTGACCAGCAGTTCAGAGACGGCGAAGTAGGCGGCCGACTCGACCGGGACTGGCGGGCGGCCGGGCAGCTCACTGGCCAGGTGCGTCCGCAGCGGGCTGTCCAGAGCTAGCGCGCGGACCGCGTCGGCCAAGCCGCGGTCGGCTAGCACCGGCGGCCAGATGCCGCGGACCAGGTCCCGGAGTTCAGTCAGGGCCTTCGCCGAGGAGTCGCGGGCCTCTAGCAGCAGCGCCTGCGCTGCCGCCGGGTTGTCATTGATCAGATGCCCGGCGGTGTCCAGGGTCATTCCCATGGCCACCAGCCGGGCCTGCGCGCCGTCATGCAGGTCCCGCTCGATCCTGCGGATTTCTGCCGCTCCTGTGTCGATGGTCTCGGACCGGGTTTCGGCCAGGTGGCGTAGCTGCAGCGCAAGCTCCCCCTGCCCGGCCGGTGCAAGTTTTGAGCTAGCCAGCCTCCCGAACGCCCGCAGCAGCCATGGTGCCGCCCACAGCCCCAGCGCAGTAGCGCCGGCTCCCAGCACGACCAGCACCGGCTTGCTGTCTTGCGGGAAGTGCGGGGGGCCGAATGCGATCCCGCAGACAACGCAGATCAGGCCAAACGCGACCAGCCCGGCGAGCGCGAGCCCGCAGAACGCCAGCCCGCGGGCCGAGTCCGCGATGCCCGCGCGGATCCCGGCCTTGGGCCAACGCCGCCTGACCGGAACACCGGCGGTCATCGTTCGGCTGCCCATCGCCAGTCTCCTTTCGCTGAGCTCCGCTCCCGCCAGTCTGCCAGATGGTCCGGCGGCCAGCAGTGCGCCTGAACACCCAATCGCTGGGTGTACCTAGATGCACCCCGACGCTCGACCTCCGTCCTCTTCCAGGTCGGTGACGAAATCCGCATCACGATCGCTGGCGCCGAGCCCGACTCATTCCAGCTGCCACCCGCGGACGGCAACGTCACCTACACAATTGGCCACAGCACCGCCAACCTCCCGTATGTCGAAACGAAGTGTGTAGTTGTCGTTTGCACGGCGGATCATGGCCGCACGCGCAGATGTGGTCATTGACCTGGAGAGATCATCTACGGACGACGTCGTGCGGGTGTATGGGCGGCCTACCGTCGACTTGCAGCCTCCATTATGGTGGCGTACAATTTATTGTACGTGCCGAACTATCAGCGACCTGAGGCCGGTGGACCTTTGAAGACCATGACGTACTCCGAGTCTCGCGCGCACTATGCCGAGACCCTCAATGCTGTGGTCGATGACCGGGAGGAAGTCGTCATCACCCGTGCGGGGCATGACCCGGTGGTGATCGTCGCGCTCGCTGACTATGAGTCCCTCAAGGAGACCGCCTACCTGCTCCGGAGCCCAGAGAACGCCCGTCGGCTGCTGGCCTCGATCGACCGGCTCGAGCATGGTGGTGGCGTCGAGCGGGACATCGTGGGGTGAAGCTGGTATGGGACGAGGCCGCCTGGGAGGACTACGTCTGGTGGCAGCAGCAGGACCGTAAGGTCTTGAAGCGGATCAACACCCTGATCACCGACATCCAGCGCAACGGCAACGAAGGCATCGGCAAGCCGGAGCCGCTCAAGCACGGCTTCCAGGGATACTGGTCGCGTCGCATCACCGACGAACATCGGCTCGTGTACAAGGTCATCCAGGCCGAGATCCGCATAGCCGCCTGCAGGTATCACTACGAGCGCTGACCGCCGTCGCGCAGTTCGGCGGTGCCGCGATGGGTGATTATCGCTTGCACGGCGGAGAGTCGATGCACCCGCAGATACGTCCACGACCAATGTCGCCGATTACTTCGCCGACATCATGCACATCATTCCGGATGAGGACGCCACGGCCGAAGCCGGTGAGCCGTGGGAAGCCAGCGGACCCATGTACGGGAACCCGACGCTCACCAAGTACCGGCTCAGGCAGAACGTGTTCCATGCCGTGGTGCTCAATGCCTACCGGGGACGGTGCGCGGCTATCGCCACCGCCTGGGCATGAAGATCATCAGGGAGGTCAATGGTGGTGCGCATACCATGGGCATATCTTCATCTCATCATGATGCGAAGATGCAGCGTCATGGGCGGGCGGGGAAGAGCCGCTGCTCGGTTGCCAGGTGCGGGGCCCAGTCGAGGCGGTCCGCGGCGGCGAAGCGCAGGTAGGCACCCAGCGCGTCCCGCATCGCGTCGGGGAAGCCGTCGGCGTGGCGTGGCGCGAAGCCGTCCTCCCACCACAGGTCGACTATCTCCACGCGGGACGCGTCCCGGTCGATCCGCGGTTCGATCCGGCCCACGAACCGGTCGCCGAAGATAATCGGGAGCACGTACCAGCCCCAGCGGCGCTTGGCGGGCGGGAAGAAGCCCTCCCAGACGTGGTCGAAGCCGAAGAGGCTCTTGATCAGGGCGGTGTCCCACAGCAGCGAGTCGAACGGGGCGATGAACGCGACGGCAGGCGCCGGGCCGGCGGCGGAGCCGCCAGCAGGGCAAGTTCCTCGGCGAGGACGAAGCGCTTACCGCGCACGCCCTCCACCTCGACGGGCACGATCGCGTCGAGGTCCACCAGCTCGGCGCGCAGTTCGTTGCGGCCCGGCCGCCCCGGGGCCGATTCCGGGTTGGCGATGCGGTCGAAGGTGCCGCCCGCGCCGCCCGCGCCGAGCAGGCCGTGGGCGCGGTACCGGGACAGGAGTTTGTGCCGGAGCTGTTCCCGCACCGGCACCTCGCGGGCGAGCAGGTCGGCGGGCAGCAGGCGTTCGAGCAGGTCGTAGTAGCGGCGCTGGCCCTCGCGGCGGGCCAGGCCGAGGACGCCGGTGACGGTATAGGCCTCGAACACGGCGCGCACGACGTTCTCCGGCATCCCGAACCAGTCCTTCGGCGCTCCGTGCTCGGGCTCGAAGTCGAGCGTCGACAGCGGGCCCTCGGCGCGGATCCGGCCGAGCACGCGCTCGGCCACGGCGGCGTTCCCGGCCAGGATCTCGGCGTGGAACCGGGGCCCCTTACGGCCGGAGGGCAGCCGGAACCAGGAGAACTCGCTGGCCGGGACGAACGACAGCGCCTTGTTGGTGGCCTCGAAGATCTCCCGGCGTTCGTAGAGCACGTCGCACCAGGCGGGCTGGTAGCCGGCCACGCGCGCATGCAGCACCAGGTCGTGGTTGCGGCCGGCCACCGCGATCGGGTCGAACTGGATCGAACCGAACTTCCGGAACACCTCGAGCACCCCGTCCAGGTTTCCGGTGACCGACCGCGGGGGCATGAGGAAGTGCCGGGCGAGCAGAAAGCGCCGGGCCGCCTCGGCGGTGACCTTCACCCCACCGACAGTAGCTCGCCGAGAGACCGAGACGGGAGACGGGCAGGCCGGCCGTGGTCAGGTCGCCCGGCCGGCCGAGTTCGCCTCGTCCGAATCGGAGGATTTTCGGCCCGACTTGTCAACTTGTGAGACGGGAGAGCGCGGCCATGGTGCCAGCATCGAGGCATGGGATCACGGACCGAGCCAGAGGTACCCATGCTGACCGTCCCGCTGGATCTGCCGTCGGCGCAGATCCTGGCTGATCAGGCGGCCATCATTCAGGATCTCCAGTTCGTCATGGACTGCTGCAAGCGGCTGCTGACCGAGCTGGCCAAGCCCGAAGACGAGCGGGACGGGGTGGTGCCGCAGGCGATCTGGTCGTCCGCGCTGCTGGCCTACGGCCGGTGCTTCGGCCCGGGGCGGCGATCCGGGCTCGCGACCGAGGACGTGGCGAACCTGCCGCTGCACGGGGCGGTGATGAAGTTCCACACCTGGATCCTGGAGGAACGCGACAAGCTGACCGTGCAGGCCGCAGACCCGTTCGACGCGGCGAAGGTCGGAGCCGCGCTTGCTTCGCCCGAGCAGAAGCGGCGGGTGGAAGGGATCGTCATCTTCGCGGCCAGCCATGTGCTCATCGACGCCATCGGCGTTCGGCAGCTCGGCGGCCTGGCCTCCGAACTGGCCAAG
Source organism: uncultured Actinomycetes bacterium (assembly GCA_963787645.1). Taxonomy (GTDB): domain Bacteria; phylum Actinomycetota; class Actinomycetes; order Streptosporangiales; family Streptosporangiaceae; genus Palsa-504. The sequence continues at coordinate 799,821 of CAWBDS010000003.1, forward strand.
CAGACCGCCGAGAAGGCCCAGAGCCAGCAGGAATCGGTGCTCGCGGATGCGCAGCAGCTGAACCTCGACGACCTGTACAGCTTGCCGCCCCTGTCTTAGCCAGAACTGTCTTAACCGGAACGGGCTCGCCACTACTACGTTGACTGATATATTGGTCGGCGTAGCAGAAAGGTGGTGGCCATGAGCGATCGGGACGTGCTGCGCCGGGTGGGCGAGGCGTCGGTACTGATCCTGATCAGCCTGGCCGACGGGCCCAAGCACGGGTACGCGCTGATCCAGGACATCAAGGACCTCGCCGACGTCGAGCTGGGCCCGGGCACGCTGTACGGCGCGCTGGACCGGCTCGAGCGGCTGGGCCTGATCGAGTCGCTGCCCGCCGACGACCGGCGCCATCCCTACCGGATCACCGAGCCGGGGGCGGCGGCGCTGCGCGTGCACCTGGATTCGCTCGAGCGGGTCAGCGCGGCCGGGCGGCTGCGGCTGCGGCTGGGCGGCGTGTGATGGACGAGATCCGGCTGGTGCGCGGCGCGTTGCGGTGCTACCCGGCGCGCTGGCGGCGACGGCACGGGGCGGAGGCCGTCGAGCTGGCCGCGCTGCTCATCGGCGACGGGACCCCGGCGGGCTCCATCGCGGTCAGCTACCTGGCCGGCGCGGCTCGCGAGTGGCTCACGCCGCGGCCCTCCCGGCGGCTGCGCGCGGTGGCCTGCGGGCTGCTGATCGCGGCCGGTGCGCTGGGCGCCTCGGCGGGCGTGCTGGGCGCCACGGTGCCGGCCCGGGCGGCCATCACCACTAATACGGGGCTCGGAGCGGCGCCATGCCAGCCGGGCCCGGACATCATCGCGGCCCTGGGCCGACCACAGGTGACCATACGGGGAGACGGGCATGACCGATCCTGCTGAGGGCAGCGGGCCGACCGAAAGCACGCCGGCTGAGGACGGGACCGAGGCCGAGGCCAAGCCGCGGAAGGGCTGGCGGCGGGGGCTGATCGAGCTGGGCGTCATCGTCGTGGTGGCGGTGCTGCTGGCCGGCCTGATCCGGCAGTTCGCGTACCAGACCTTCTGGATCCCCAGCGCGTCCATGATGCCGACCCTCAGCGTGAACGACCGGGTGCTGGTCCAGAAGGCGTTCTTCAGCTGGCACGACGTGCACGAGGGCGACATCGTGGTGTTCACCCACCCGCCGCTGGACCAGTGCGGCGGGCCGACCGAGACCGGTGACCTGGTCAAGCGGGTCATCGCGCTGCCGGGGCAGACGATCTACTCCGCGGGCAACACCATCTACATCAACGGGCGCCCCCTGGCCGAGTCCTACCTGCCGCGCTACGACCCGCTGGGGCCGGCCATCCCCGACGCGACCAGCCAGCATCCCTACCGGGTGCCGCCCGGCGAGTTCTACATGCTGGGCGACAACCGGTCGGACTCCTGCGACAGCCGGTACTGGGGACCGATCGAGGGCTCAAGCATGATCGGCAAGGTCGTGCTGATGTTGTGGCACAACGGCCACCCCGACATCCACGGGTTCTAGTCCGCGCCCTCCCGGCGCGACAGCCGGACCTCCTCGATGTCCAGCCGCCGCTGCACCTGGAGCAGCACGGCGTCGTCGATGCGCCGCTCGTCGCGCAGCCGGACCACGGTGGCCCGCTTACGGGCCAGCATGGCCAGCCGCAGCGCGGTGTACTGCTGGTCGTAGCGCAGCACCGGCTCGTCGTCGGCGCCGTCGTCGCTGGCGTGCAGGATCCGCAGGTGCTTCTCGGCCTCGCGGCGGACCCGCTCGACGATCTCGGGCTCGGTGCTGAGCTCGTCAGCCAGCTGCGGGATCGCGGCCTGAGCATCCTCGGTGGCCAGGATGTCGGCCAGGTGGCGTTCGGTCTCGGCGGCGGTGTCCCGCGGAATCCGGGCCCAGCGCATGACGGCGGGCAGGGCCAGTCCCTGCAGCACCAGCGTGACCACGATGACCCCGGCGGTGACGAAGACGATCAGGCCGCGGGCCGGGAACGGGGCGCCGGAGCTGACCGTCTCGGGCACCGACAGCGCCACCGCGAGCGAGACCGCGCCGCGGAACCCGGCCACCGCGTTGACCACCCGGACCCGGACGCCGACCCGCCGCAGCCGCTGCTGCGGGCGGCGGTCCAGGGCCCGGATCAGGTACGGGACGGTGAACACCCAGGCGAACCGCGCCCCGGCCAGGACGGCGGAGACCGCGGCCACCAGGACCAGCCCGCGGCTCAGCTCGGCGCTGGTCAGACCGCGCGCCGCGGCCTGCAGTTCCAGTCCGACCAGGACGAACAGCGCGCCGTTGAGCAGGAATACCGACAGCGACCAGAAGGCCTCGGTCTGCTGCCGCGCCGCGGGGTGCCCGAGGCGCGGGGCCACGTGACCCATGATGAGCCCGCACACCACCACGGCCAGCACGCCCGAGGCGTGGACGGCCTGGGCGAGCAGGTACGCGCTGAACGGGATCAAGATGATGGCGACGTTCTCGGCGAGCGGGTCGTCCAGCCGGCGCCGCACCTGGATGGCCAGCCACGCGACCAGCGCGCCGGCCAGCGCCCCGCCGCCGTAGCCCAGGACGAACAGCCAGCCGATGTGCGGCACGCTGAACGGTGCCCGGCTGACCGTGGCGCCGACCGCCACACCGTAGATGACCAGGGCGGTTCCGTCGTTGACCAGGCTCTCGGCGCGCAGCACGGTGATGGTGCGGCGGGGCAGCGACCCGGCCAGCGCGCCCACCGCGGTCGCGTCGGTCGGCGCCACCGCCGCGCCGAGCACCCAGGCCGGGCCCCAGTCCAGGCCTAGGGCGTGGGCCACCGCGGCCACCGCGGCGGCGGTGGCGATGACCAGCGCGGTGCTGTTCAGCACGATGACGCGCAGGTTGCTGCGGATCTCGCGCAGCGAGATGGTCAGGCTCTCCCAGTACAGCAGCGCGGGCAGGAACAGCAGCAGGACGACCCCGGGCGGCAGGCGTACCTGGCGCAGCGCGGGCGCGAAGCCGAGCAGCGCGCCGCAGGCCAGCAGCAGGATCGGCGCGGCCACCCGGAAGCGGCGGGCCAGCAAGGCGCAGGCCAGCACCGTGGCCCCGAGGACCACGACGAGTTCGAGACCGAGCAGGGTGTGCCTCCGATCAGTCCCGGAGCTGGCCGAGGATGCGGGCCAGCTCGGCCCGGTCGGCGGGGCTAAGGCGGCCGAAGACCCGGACGGCTTCGGTGCCGCGGGTGGCGCGGATCTCGGCCAGCACGCTCGCGCCGTGCTCGGTGACCTCGACCAGGGTGGCGCGCCGGTCGTCCGGGTCGGCGCGGCGCCGGACCAGGTCCGCGGCCTGGAGCGCGTCCACCACCTCGGTGGCGGTGCGCGGCGCGATCTGCAGGTGATCCGACAGCGCGGACAAGCGCATGGTGCCGTGCCTGCTCAGCGTACGCAGCGCGCGCAGATGGGCCGGGGTGATGTCCCACGGCGCCAGTGTCTCGGCGGACTTCTCGCGGAGCCGGCGGGCCACGGCCCCGAAGGCTTCGGCCAGCGAGTCATCGTCCGGGGTCACGGGAATAGCGTACCCGATTTTTGCGCTGTAGCCTCATAGTGAGGTAACCTCACGAATGGCCTCGACAGATTGGACGAACCTCTTGGCAACACCCCCCCACAAGGGCCGGGGCCGCGGCCCGGCCACTGTGACCGCCGCGGAAAAGGCGCAGGCCCGCGAGGTGTCACTGCGCCGCATCGGACGGCTGTTCCGCCCCTGCCGATGGCAGCTCGCCATCGTCACCGCCATCATCGCCGCCTCCTCGCTGGTCGGGCTGGCCTCGCCGTTCCTGCTCCGCGCGGTCATCGACACCGCGCTGCCGGACCGGAACGTCCGGCTGCTGGCCTGGCTGGTCATCGGCATGGTCGCGGTGGCCGCGATCACCTCGGCGTTCGGCGTCATCCAGACCTGGATCAGCACCAAGGTCGGCCAGCACGTCATGCACGAGCTGCGCACCAGCGTGTTCACCCACCTGCAGCGGCAGTCGATCGCGTTCTTCACCCGCACCCGCACCGGCGAGGTGCAGTCGCGTATCCAGAACGACATCGGCGGCATGGAGTCGGTGGTGACCTCGACCGCCACCTCCATCGCCTCCAACCTGACCACCGCGGTGGCCACCGCCGTGGCCATGGCCGCGCTGTCCTGGCGGCTGTCGCTCATCTCGCTGGTGGTCATGCCGCCGGCCGTCATCTTCACCCGCAAGGTGGCCAAGATGCGCCGGTCGATCACCGCCCAGCAGCAGCGCGAACTGGCCGACCTCAACGTGACCATCGAGGAAGGCCTGTCGATCAACGGCATCCAGCTGGCCAAGACCATGGGCACCGGTCCGGCCCTGATCCGGCGGTTCACCGACTCCTCGGCCCGGCTGATCGACCTGGAACTGCGCTCCCAGCTGGCCGGGCGCTGGCGGATGGCCTCGCTGAGCATCATCTTCGCCGCCATCCCGGCCATCATCTACCTGGCCGCGGGCCTGCCGGTCACCGCGGGCACGGTCAGCATCGGCACCCTGATCGCGTTCACCACCCTGCAGAACAACCTGTTCCGCCCGCTCACCGGGCTGCTGTCGACCAGCGTGTCGGTGATCAGCTCACTGGCCCTGTTCGCCCGGATCTTCGAGTACCTGGACCTGCCGGTCGAGGTCGACGAGCCGGCCCGCCCGGTCAGCGTGGACCTGGCTCAGGTCAAGGGCCACGTCCGTTTGGAAAAAATCGACTTCACCTACCCCGGTGCGGACCGTCCGGCCCTGACCGGCATCGACCTGGACATCCCGGCCGACGGCACGCTGGCCGTGGTCGGCGAGACCGGATCGGGCAAGACCACGCTGGGCTCGCTGATCGCGCGGCTCTACGATCCGACCGGCGGCGCGGTGCGCATCGACGGGATCGACGTCCGCGACCTGCGGCTGGCCGATCTGGCCGCCATCGTCGGCGTGGTCAGCCAGGAGACCTACCTGCTGCACACCACGGTGCGGGAGAACCTGCGCTACGCCAAGCCGACCGCCACCGACGCCGAGATCGAGGCCGCCGCGCGCGCGGCGCAGATCCACGACCTGATCGCCAGCCTGCCCGACGGGTACGACACCATGGTCGGCTCGCGCGGTCACCGGTTCTCCGGCGGGGAGAAGCAGCGCATCGCCATCGCCCGCACCCTGCTGCGCGACCCGCGCGTGCTGGTGCTCGACGAGGCCACCAGCGCGCTGGACACCGAGACCGAACGGGCCGTCCAGCAAGCCTTCGACGCGCTGGCCCAGGGCCGGACCACGATCACCATCGCGCACCGGCTGTCCACCATCCGGCACGCGGACCAGATCGTGGTGCTGGATCACGGCCGCATCGTGGAGGCCGGCGACCACGAGAGCCTGCTGGCCGAGCAGGGCCGCTACGCCGAGCTGGCCGCTTAAGCGCGGGCGCTGGCCCGGGCCAGCTGGGCGGCGGTGTGCCGGGACAGCGCGCCGATGTCGTCGGCCACGGTGATCAGGGACGAGCCGGCCTCGCGGTAGCGGCGGGCGGTGGCGCCGTCCATGGCGTGCACCCCGGCCGGCTTGCCCGCGGCAGCCGCCGCGGCCCAGACCTGGCGCAGGGCCCGGTCCAGCACCGGGTCGTCCGGGTCGGCCCGGCAGCCCAGGGACAGCGACAGGTCGCCCGGCCCGACGTACAGGCCGTCCACCCCGGCCAGGGCCAGCGTCGCGTCGAGTTCGCCGAGGGCGGCCGCCGATTCCGCCATGACCAGGCAGAACGGTTCTTTGATGGCTAGCACGCCGCCCATGGACCGGTGCCCGGCGGGCGGATAGCGGACCGCGCCGGCCACCTGGCGGGCCTGCTCGGCCGAGTCGACGTTGGGCACGATCACGCCCTCGCAGCCCAGATCCAGGGCCCGGCCGATGTCGGCGGTGTGCGGGTGCCGGACCCGCGCGATGGGCGTGGCCCCGGCCAGCCGGATCGCGCTGGTCAGCGCGGGCAGGTCGGCTTCGGCGGCGCCGCCGTGCTGCAGGTCGATGACCACGTAGTCCAGGCCCGCGGCGGCCAGCAGCCGCACGCTCAGCGCCGACGGGATCACCGACCACGCGCCGTACAGCGGCTCACGGGCGACCAGGCGGGAACGGAAGGTGGGCATGGGGTTCAGCGAACCATATCCGCAGGCCGGCTGGCGGCGCCTTCGCTCAGCAGGGCCGCGGTGTGCCCGGCCCGCGCGGCCCACCACCCGGCGACCGGGTCGCCCGGCCGACCGGCAGGCGTGGCGGTGCTGCCAGCGGGCCGCTTCGGCCGCGGCCCAGGCCCGGGTGGCTCCCGGATCCTGGCCGAGCATGGCCCGCAGCGTGTAGCGCCGCTCGCCGATCCGGTGGCCGAGGCCGGCTTCACCCGCTCCGGCGGCCAGCCGGCGCCGGGTCAGGACCAGGCCGCTGCGGACCGGGGTGGTCAGCAGGCCGGCGAGGTCCTGGTCATCCGTGGCCGGCGGGGGCGCGGCGCGGAGGGCCAGGGGAAGCTGGGGCGCGGCGGGCTGGGCGGCGTACTCGGCGGTTATGGCCTCGCGGGCCAGGTCCGCCCACCCGGTCAGGGCGGGGAGGGCTAGGTCAGTGACGGCGTTCTAGGTAGGCGGGCAGCCAGGGCCATAGGTGTTCGGCGAACAGGCTCTGCCGGGACCGGGTCAGGGCCTGGACCGTGGCGGGCTGGCGCGCCTGGCCGGCCGCCTCGCCAAGGGCGGCGTACAGGGCCAGCAGGGCGGCCAGGTGATCCGGTTCGGCGGGCGGCGGGACCGCGATGGCCCGCCAGAACCCGGCCACCCGGTCGGCGCCCTCGCCGCCGAGCGCGCCTTCTTGGCCTAGGTAGACCGAGGCGTAGGGCGGGCAGTTCAGCACGAAGGCCTCGGTGTGCTCGGCCGCGCCGACCGGATCGAGCCCGAGCGGGCCGGCCACGGCCCGGGCCGCGTCGGGGCTGTCGGCCACCGCGCCCAGGGCCCGCAGCAGTTCCCACCTCACTGGTCTGCCCCGGGTAGCGCAAAGGCCGCCGGGCCGGGCTTGAGCGGACGCATCAGCCACCGGGGCCGGCGGGTCCCGTCCGGCGACACGTGCCCGGCGGGCCTGGTCTCCGCCATCCACCGCCGGTAGACCTCGCGCGCCTGGGCCGTGTCGACCGCGATGTCGCCGTGCGCGTCCCCGGCCTGCGCCGGGCGGACCCGGACCGCCTGGTGCCAGCAGTGCATGCCGGAGATCGGGTCGGGATGGACGGGGAAGGTGAGGTTCTGGTGGACGCCGGTGTCGGACCACCAGATCCGCGCCGTGTCCGGATCGGCCGAAGAATATGGCCTAACGGCCTGGGTGGCGTGCATGGCCCAGCCGGTTTGTTCGTGTTTCAGGGCGACGGTGGCCATCATCGCGCCCGCCCCGGCCTGCGCCTGCCCGGCCAGCTTCCACCGGCCCATGTGGTGCGAGCACGCGACCACGCCCGGCCTGATGCCCTGGGTGATCCACGCCTTGGCCACGAAGTAGCCGATCTCGGTCTCCACCCGGACCAGGTCGCCGGTGCGGGCCACCCCGAACCGGGCCGCGTCCGACGGATGGATCCAGACCGGGTTGGTGTGCGACAGCTCGTCCAGCCACTTGCTGTTGGCCGACCGGGTGTGGATCTGGGTCGGCAGCCGGAACGTGGACAGCAGGACCACCTGGCCCGGGTCCAGCCGCGAGGGGTGCACGTGGCTCTGGATGTAGCCGGGGATGGCGTGCTCCGGCCAGCCCCAGGCGGCCAGGGTCGAGGACCAGAACTCCAGCCGCCCCGACGGGGTCGGAAACCCGCGCCGGACCACCCCGTCGACCAGCACGCCGACGGCACGGCGGCCCTGATCGTCCGGCTCCGGGGCACCGGCCGGCACGATGTTGGACGTGGGTGGTGCGGGCGCGGCCGTGTACACCCGGCCCGTCTCGTGCACGGCCACGTCGGCTAGCTCGTCCTCGGGCACTTCCTGCTGGTGCCGGGCGCCCAGGCCGCGGCTGATCTCGAACGCCCCGTACCGGCGCATCCACTCCAGCGGCGTGCGGCCCTCGGCCGCGGCGCGTTCGGGCAGGCCGGGCACGGAATGCTCGAACATCCAGCCGTAGTACTCGTCCACGGTGAGCTTGGTGCCGGGCCGGGCCCGGGACTCGTGGTACTGCCGGATGCCCAGGGCGCCGTCCGGATCGATCCGCCAGGACAGCTCGATCCAGAACTCGTTCTCCTCCCACACCTCCCCCGGGTTGACCGCCCGGGTGTCGTCGACGGGCTCGCCGAGCCGCTCGCGGGCCGCGCGCAGCACCGGCTGGCGCAACGCGACCCACTGCCCGTCGTACTGCTCGTAGGAGTGGGTGTCGTGCCGTTCGCTGCCGTGCCCCATGGGCAGCACGTAGTCGGCGAAGTAGGCGGACTCGTTCCAGGTCGGGGTCAGCGCGACGAAGCAGCCGACCTTCTGCTCGTCGGTGAGCACCTCCATCCAGCTCAGCCCGTCCGGGTTGGTCCACACCGGGTTGTAGACCCGGATGAAGTAGGTGTCCAGCTTGCCCCGGCCGTCCTTGAGCAGGTGCGGGAGCAGGAAGCTCAGCTCGTTCTGGGCCAGCGGGAACTCCGGCGGCCAGGACAGGTCCTGCCAGACGCCCGGGTGCGGCGGCACGTGGATGGGCCGGGGCACGAACTTGTTCCAGGCGTTGGGGAACGTGCCGCCTTCGGTGGCCACCGCGCCCAGCAGCGCGGAGATCAGGAACAGGGTCCGGGACACCTGCCAGCCGCCCAGGTTCCCGGCCGCGGCTGACCGCCACGAGTGGCAGGCGAACCGCGTCCCGGCGCCCGCGACCACCTCGGCGACCTCGGCCAGCACGGTCGGTTCGATTCCGGACTCGGCGGCCGCGTAGTCGAAGGTGAAGTCCTGGTAGAGCCCGCTGAGCACGGCTTGGAACGCCTCGAAGGTGCGCGGCAGCCCGGGATGGCACTCGGTCAGGTACTCCTGCCAGTTCCACCAGCGCCGGACGAACCCGGCGTCGTAGCGCCCGGTCTGGATCAGGTGGTTGGCGATGGCCAGGTTGATGGCGGCCTCGCTGCCCGGCTGCGGGGACAGCCAGTAGTCGGCGTGCGTGGCCGTATTGGACAGCCGGGTGTCCAGCACGATGACCTTGGCCCCGTTCTCGCGGGCCTGGGTGATCCGCTGGGCATGCGGGTTGAAGTAGTGCCCGGCCTCCAGATGCGCGCTGATCAGGTAGATGACCTTGGCGTGCGCGTGGTCGGGGCTGGGCCGGTCGATGCCCATCCAGAACTGGAACCCGGTGCGGCCGCCGCTGGAGCACACGTTGGTGTGCGAGTTATGCCCGTCCACGCCCCAGCTGGCCAGCACCCGCTCGGTGAACCCGTCCTCGCCGGGGCGCCCGATGTGCACCATGATCTCGTTCTGGCGATCCTCGGTGAGCGCCTTCCTGATCCGGGCGGCCAGCGCGTTCAGGGCCTCGTCCCAGCCGATCCGCTCCCAGCGGCCCTCGCCGCGGCGCCCGGCGCGCTTCATCGGGTACAGCACCCGGTCCGGGTCGGTGACCTGGTTGATGGTGGCCGGCCCCTTGGCGCAGTTGCGGCCGCGGGAGCCGGGGTGCTCGGGGTTGCCCTCGAACTTGCGGACCTGCCCGGTGTCGCGGTCCACGTAGGCCAGCAGCCCGCAGGCCGACTCGCAGTTGAAGCACGTGGTCGGGATCAGCATGTAGTGCTTTTCCTCCCGCCGCGGCCAGGCCCGGGAGGACAGCTCGACCCAGTCGTCCCAGCGTTCCTTGGGCGGGAAGGCGGCCAGGTGCACCCGGCTCGCGCCGGGATAGAACGTCTCGCCCCGGGCTTCGGCCTCGGCGCGCGCCGCCGAGACGCGGTGGGCCAGCTTGGCCAGGTCCGGCAAACGGCCTCCTTGGTTAGGCAAGCGGGACCGACTGGCCGGCTTGCACGTAGGCGTGCTCGTGGGCCAGCAGGCCGGCCAGGGCGAACGGCACGGCCACGGCACCGGCCCACGGCGCGCAGATCGCCACCGCGACCGCGGCCAGCCCCGGCCAGAACCAGCGAGCGTACCGGCCCCGGGTCATGGCCGCCGCGGCCAGGTGGGCGTGTTCGGTCGGATGGGTCACGGTGATCTCCCCCAGGACCAGCAGCACGTGCGTGCCGGCCGCGGCGGCCAGCAGCACCTCCGCGGCGGTCACCGCGGACCGCGGCCCGAGCCACGGGGCGAAGGCGAGCGTCGCGGCCGCCCCGGCCAGCACCGCCTGCACGGCCAGGTGCGGGGCCAGCAGCGGGCTCTGCCACAGGTCCCGCGCCTTGGCCTGGGCGAACAGGTACGCGGTGTAGCAAGCGGTGGCCAGGGCCAGCGGCACCGCGAACCCGGCGGCCACCTGCCGCAGCCCGGTCACGTCGACCAGCGACCCGAGCAGGTACAGCGCGCAGGCGGCGCCGTAGCCGCCGATGATGAACGACCCGCGCACCAGCCAGCTACGCCAGTGGTGCCTGGTGAAGATGAGATAAAAGCGCCAGGGGTGGCGAAGGTCCCAGATGAGCAGGATCCCGGTCAGGGACAGGAAGCTTAGGGCCACCGCGGGCGCGGCCCAGCGGGCCAGCGAGTCGGCCCAGGACAGCCGGCCGGCCAGGATGAGCAGCACCGGGACCAGCAGGCCGCCCGCGGCCAGCCCCTTGGTCCAGGTGTAGAGGCTGACCCGCCAGCCCCACGGCGCGTGGTGGCCGACGTCGTAGGCCAGCAGCGCCTCGGCGCTGGAGCTGGGCGTGCCGGGATGCCCGGCGGCGACGTGACCGGGGTCGTGGTCGCCCCCCTGGGTGGCCCAGGCGAACAGCCCGCCGTCCGGGCGGCGGGCGGCGAGCGGATCCAGCGTGGCCTGGTGCGCGCCCTTGTAGAACAGGCCGGGTCTGGTGCCCTTCTCCGGCCGGCGGACCGTCACGGGCTCGCGGTTGACGATTTCGGACACCCGGGAGCCCGGGTCGTTCAGGTCACCGACCAAAATGGCCTCGGTCGGGCATACCGTGACGCAGGCCGGCTCCAGTCCGATCTCCAGCCGGTGGGCGCACAGGTTGCACTTCTCGGCCGAGTTGTCCTCGGGGTTGATGAAGATCGCGTCGTAGGGGCAGGCCGCGATGCAGGCCTTGCAGCCGATGCAGATCTCCTTGTCGAAGTCCACGATGCCGTCCGGGCGCCGGTACATGGCCTGCGTCGGGCAGGCGGCCACGCAGGGCGCGTCCGCGCACTGGTTGCACCGGGTCACCTGGAACGCCCGGCGGACCTGCGGGAAGATGCCGACCTCGACCGCCTTGACGTAGGTGCGGGTGACGCCGAGCGGAACCTCGTTCTCGCTCTTGCACGCGGTCGTGCAGGCATGGCAGCCGATGCACCGGTCCTGGTCGATCACCTTGATCCAGCGTTCGTCCGCCATGCCCGTAGCCTACGGCGGCCGGTCCTGAACTCGGGATCTGGGTTTAGCCGGGCGTTTCGCTGGTAGCCGCACAGAGTCCTGCCGGACGAGATGAAAGGTGACACAGATGCTGGTACTGACCGAGGCGGCCGCCGAGGTCGTGAAGTCCCTGACCGCCACCCCGGACGCCCCGCAGGGCTCCGGCCTGCGGATCGCATCCGCGGGCGCGGACTCGGCGGACCCGGGCGCGCTGCGGGTCTCGGCCGCGCCGGGACCGGTCGCGGACGACCAGGTCATCGAGACCGCCGGGGCGCACATCTACGTCGAGCCGCAGGCCGCGGCCTACCTCGACGACAAGGTGCTCGACGCTCAGGTCGACCCCGAGGGTAAGGCCCGCTTCTCCCTGGGCATGCAGAACCCCACCTCGGCTTAGCCGGGCGTGCTTGGCCCGCGCAGCGCTATCCCCCGCCGGCGCTGCGCGGGCCTTCCCTTATCTCATACCGCTTATCTCATACCGCGAGCCGGCCCGTGGGCTGATGCGCGGCGGGCCGGTGCTTCGTACCGTCAGGGCCATGCGCGCGATCGATGCCATCGTCGGAATCGGCTGGATCATCTTCTGGGCCTACTGGCTGGTGATGGCGTTCACCGCCAAGGCGGACCAGTCGGCGTGGAAACGGTGGGCCGCGGTCCGGGTCGGGCTCATCCTGATCGTCTGGGTGGTAATCCGGCACCCGGGCTTCCGCGCCGCCGGGCGGGCGACCGCGAATCCGTGGCTGCTCGGCACCGGCCTGGCCCTGTTCGGCCTGGGCCTGGCCCTCGCGGTCTGGGCCCGGGTGTACCTGGGCCACAACTGGGGCATGCCGATGTCCCGGAAGGCCGACCCGGAACTGGTCACGACCGGCCCCTACCGCAAGGTCCGCCACCCCATCTACAGCGGCATCATCGCGGCCATGGCCGGCACGGCGATCGCGATCAGCTGGTACTGGCTGGTCGCGGTCGTGGTGCTCGGGGCCTACTTCCTGGCCAGCGCGGTCGTCGAGGAGCGCACCATGGCCCGGCTGTTCCCGGTCGCCTACCCGCCGTACCAGCGGGCCACCAAGATGCTCATCCCGTACCTCCTGTGACCGCGATCCGCGCGAGGCTGAGGGTGGCCAGGCACGCGGCGGCGAGCACCGCGTAGGGGACCAGGTTGGTGGTGGCCTGGGCCAGGGCGCCGCTGCCGGAGGCAGCCACCGCCTGGCCCGCGGCCCAGGCCAGGTTGGCCAGGCCGAAGCCGAGCCCTTGGTCGAGGTGCTGGCGCTCGGCGCCCTCGCTGACCAGCGTCATGGCCGGGGTGAACAAGGTGCCGAAGAACGGCATGCCGATGATCAGCACCGGGACGAGCACCCAGCGCGCGGCCAGCGTGGGCGCCAGCAGGCTGATCGCCACCGTGCCGGCCAGCGAGCACCTGATCGGCACGATGGGGCCCCGCCGGTCGGCCAGCCGCCCCACGAGGGGGGACAGGGCCGCCTCGAGCCCGGCCGCGGCCAGGAACGTGGCCGCGATGACCAGCGCCGTGACCCCCAGGCGGGCCAGCCGCAGCGGGGCGAGCACGTCGATCACCCCGAAGGCCAGGCCGGGCAGCACGGTCAGCCACAGCCCGAGGCGGAACCTTTTGTCGCGGACCGCGGTGAACGCTTCCCGCAGCCCCTGCGGGACCGCCGCGCGCGGGGCCGGCACGACGAACGCGACCGCCATCAAGATCCCGCCCGCCACCGCGGCGCTGGCGAACGCGGGCCCGGTCCCGATCTCGTCGGCGATCGCGCCCACGACCGGCCCGAACAGCGCCCCGCCCACCGCGGCGCCCATGGCCGTGCCGATCAGCTCGCCGCGCCGGTCCGGCGGTGCCTCGGTGGCCAGCCAGGCCAGGCCTCCGGCCCAGGTGCACGCGCCGCCCAGGCCCTGCACGAACCGGGCCGAATCCAAGATGGCGGCCGTCGAGGCGAACCCGAAGACCAGCGTCGAGACACCCATGAGGGCCAGCCCGACCAGCACCGTTTTCCGGTAGCCCAGGTGCCCGGTGAGCAGCCCGCCCGGCAGCGCCCCGATCAAGGTGCCCAGCGGATATCCCGCGACCAGGATCCCCGCGCCCGCCTTGGTCAGGTGGGCCACGTGCGTGTAGTGCGGCAGCAGCGGCGTCAGCGCGGTGAAGAACAGCGTGTCAACCAGCGCGAGCGCGCACACGAACCACAGCAGTGTCTTCAGCGGCCGGGCCTGCGGCGGCCGGGCCTGCGGGCTCACTGATCCCAGTGCGGCGGGCGGTCCCGGCGCAGCCGGTCGTCATCGTCCGGCTCGGGCGCCTCACCCCAGCCGATGCCGGCCTCTTCGTCGCTGTGTTCCGGCACTGCCGGCTGGTCGTCCTCGGGGTCAGGTGGCATGACCCCATCATCTCGGGGTCTGGCCGGTCCTGCCATCTGGGTGGGTCGCGGCCTGGACGTGCTCGCGTTCGGCGGGGGTCTGCTCGGTGAAGACCCGGCGGGTCTCGGCGATGCGGGAGCGGTCCCGGACACCGAAGTAGCCGAGCAGGATCAGGCCGAGGACCATCCAGGCCAGGCAGATGAGCGGGGCCAGGTTGGCGGGCCAGGTCAGGCCGGTGATACCCAGGTGGGCGAAGTCGACCCCGAACGCGGCCAGCAGCACCGGGACCAGGGCCAGCGCGCCGATCAGCGGGACGGCCAGGTGCAGCAGGACGTTGAAGTGCCGGCGCTGGGCGCGCAGGTAGTACGCGATGCAGCTGACGCAGGTCAGGATGTAGATGGCCACGATCAAGATGGTGGAGATGGTGCCCTGCAGGACCAGCGCGTTGAGCGGGCCATGCAGGGCGAAGCCCAGGATGACCAGGTAGGCCAGGGCGAATACGGCCTGGACGTGCACCGCCCAGGTGGGGGTCTTGAATCGCTCGTTGACCTGAGTGAACACGCGCGGCAGCAGGCCGATGCGGCCCATCGCGTAACCGACCCGGGTGGTGGCCGTCGAGCTCGCGTTGGATCCGGCGATACCGCTGTTGACCAGGGCGATCACCACGGCGATGAAGCCCAGGCCCCAGACTTTGTTAGCCAGCCCGGTCCACGGGTCGTCGGCGTTGAAGGACAGGAAGCTGCCCATGTGGTGCGGGCCCCAGTAGACGGTCGCGGCGTAGTAGCAGATCAGGTAGAACACGCCTATGGCCAGGCAGGACAGGACCACGGCGCGCGGGATGGTCCGGTGCGGATCGCGGGCCTCCTCGCCGAGCGGCGCGGCCGCCTCGAAGCCGATGATGCCGAACACCGCGTACAGCACGCCCGGGATCACCGAACCCCAGCCCTTGGCGTTGCCGGTGTGCACGGCGAACACCGACAGCGTGTTGTGCCCCCCGGCCGCGACGATGAGCGTGATGGCCAAGGCCAGGAAGACCAGCAGCTCGAACGACCCGAGGATGACGCCCGCCGAACTGGACAGCCGTACCCCCCGGTAGACCAGGTACCAGGTCATCACCGCGGCCACCGCCCCGAACGGGGCCCAGGTCCAGGTGGGCCAGCCTAGGTTGGTGTGCAGCACGCCGGAGATCACGTTGCCGAGGATCAAGAACCCGCCCGGGGCGACGATGACCTCGGCCAGGATGAACGCCCAGCCGACCAGGAAGCCGGTCACCGAGCCCAGGCCCTGGGCGTTGTAGGTGTACAGGCCGCCCGCCGACGGCAGGTGCTTAGCCAGCTGGCCGATGGACACGGCGACCAGCATCAGCACGGCCAAGCCGAGCAGCACGGCCAGCGGGGTGCTGCCGCCCGCGTATGGCGCGGCGAACAAGATGGAGAACGCGACGGCCGCGCCGGGGGCCATGTTGGTGACGGACATGAACAAGACGGACATCAGGCCAACGGCGTCGCGCTGCAGGCCGGTTCCGGAGGTTCGGGCCATTAAGGGCCACTATCCGGGAGCGCGGCCGGCAAACCGCAGGAGCCGTCTTTTCCCGGGCCGTCCCTGGCTGGCGTTGCGTAACTCAGCCGTTGCGGAGCCGGGGCAGGATCTGCCCGGCATAGAACTCGAAGAAGCCCTCGGTCTCCCCGCCCACCTGGCCGACGTACACCTCGTCGAAGCCGGCCTCGGTGTAGGCGCGCACCCCGGCCAGGTGAGAGTCCGGGTCGGGTCCGCACGGGGCGGCGATCATCTCTTCCGAGACGAGCTCGCTGACCTGGGCGAAGTGCCGGGGCAACGGCAGTAGCTGCATGGTCTCACCGGGTATCGCGTCGGTCGGCCATAGCCGGTGCATGGTCTTGCGGGCCTGGCCTTCGTCCGCGCCCCAGCAGACCTTCAGGCCGCCCTGGACCGGCCGGTCCCCGCCGCCGGCCTCGCGGTACAGGCGGACGAAGTCCCGGTTCGGCTGGACGCACATGTACCCGTCCGCGATGCGCGCGGCGACATGAATGGCCTTGTCGCCGAACCCCGACATGTAGATCGGCGGCGGCTGATCCGGTACCGAATACAGGCGCGCGGTGTCGACCGTGTAATGCCGCCCGGTGTGGGTGATGAGGCTGCCGCCCAGCAGCTGCCTGATCACGTAGACCGCTTCTTCGAGCATCTCCAGCCGCTCCTCGGCCGACGGCCAGCGGTCCCCCAGGACGTGCTCGTTGAGCGCCTCCCCGGTACCGACGCCCAGGGTGAACCGGTTGCCGGTGAGCAGCGCCGAGGTCGCCGCGGCCTGGGCCACGATGGCCGGATGCTGACGCTGCAGCGGACAGGTCACCGCCGTGGTCACCGGCAGGGACGTGACTTGGGATATCGCGCCGATCAGGGACCACACGAACCCGGCCTGGCCCTGCTCGTCCAGCCACGGGTGAAAGTGGTCGGAGATCCACAGGCTGTCGAAGCCGGCTTGTTCGGCCATCCGGGCCTGGCGGATCAGATCGTCCGGCCCGTACTCCTCGCAGGACAGGAAGTAGCCGTAGCGGGTCATGAGGTGCGCTCCCTTCGGTCGGATAGGCAGGCCCGCTACCCGGCGGGCGGCCGGCTACTCGGCCGCGGACGGCAATAGTTCGCTGAGCCGTCAGGCGGGGCGGAAACCCTGGGCGCGGCGCAGGTGGAAGGTGACCGTGGCCCGGGTACCCCGAGCACCCGACCAGACCCGCATCCGGTCGGCGACCTGCTGCACCACCCACAGGCCATGGCCCGGCTTGCGCGGCCACGAGGTCGCCGGGGTCAAAGCCGCCGCCAGGTGCCGCTCCTGGGGATCACCATCGTCGACCTGACCGTGCAGCGCGCCGCCGAGCTTCCACATCCGCAGCCGACCGGCCCCGGCGCCGTGGTGCACCGCGTTGGCGGCCAGCTCGTGAACAGCCAGGACAACGTCCTGAACGCGGGTTTCGGACAACCCGGCCCGCGCGGCATACGCTCGCACCGCCGCTCGCACCCGGTCGAGGGTGCCAGAGTCGAAGGCCAGATCGAGGATGGACGCGCCGTTACCGTCCGGTCCGTTCGGTCCATTCTGGAGCCGCCCAGGGCGGTGGTCATCGGCCATGCGATCGGCCTCCTCACCGGCTCTGGTCCTTCTGTATTCGACACAACACGGCTACCAGCGCAGGCGGAGCGCAAACGACAATGGCTCCAGTATCAGTACTGAGTCGCGATAATCACTGGCTCGGTTACTCCCCGGTGGTGCCGTCGATCAGCTCCCGGGCCACGTCCAGGTGCCCGGCGTGGCGGGCGTACTCCTGCAGGACGTAGGTCAGAATCCAGCCCAGGGTGGGCCGGGGCCGCGGGTCGCTGTCGCTGATCAGCCCGCCGGTCGCGCTGAGGCTGGCCAGGTCGGCATCGGTCACGATGGCCCGGGTCTGCTCGCCGGTGGCCAGCAGTGCGGCGATCAGGCCATCGGCGGTGTCGGCGGGCCCGGCGTGCCAGCCCCCGTCCGGGTCCTGGTCGCCGCGCGGATCGGGCAGTTGCTCCGCGCGGAAGCCCCAGCGCAGCCACCGTCGCTCCATGAACACCAGGTGCTTGAGCAGCTCTAGCGGTGTCCAGCCGGACGGCAGGCGGCTGGTCCGCAGCTCGGTGTCCGGGAGGCCCTCGATCTTGCGGATGATCACCGATCGGTAGTAGTCAAGGAAGCCCAGCAGCAGCTCTTTGGGGTCGCCGATCTGGCGAGCAGGCTTATGGATAACGGTGGTCATGCGCTCTCCCTCGGCCGCAGCGGTGACATCCTCGAGCCTGGCACGGATGCCAGCGGTCGTGGGCTCGTTATTGCTGCGGGTGCTTGCGCATGGCGCAGGTCACGTTGATGGCGCCGACGATGACCCAGACCAGGCCCATGAGCATGATGGCGGCGACGCCCGGAGATCCCCTGAGCACGATTGCGGTCACCGCCAGGGCGACCATCATGGACCCGAAGGCCAGCACGACGGCCTGCCGGGCGGCATAGTCGGCCCGATCGGCCCGCGCCGCCCGGCGTTCGGCCCGCATCATGCGCTTGGCCCGGCGGCGCTGATGCCGGCACCCCGCGTACCGGTCCAGCTGGAGCAGCAGGCGACTGTCCACTTCCGCGGTGACCCGGTTGTCGATCTGGGCCGCGACCCGCTTGTCGATCTCCGTGCCGATGCGCTCCACCAGCCCTTCGGCCAGGGCCTGGTCATATCCGGGGCCGAGGTCCTGCAAGGCGGCCACCGACGCGGCGATCTCAGCTTGGCTTTCCGTGGCCATCTTTGCCCTCCGAACGTTCCGTCAGCCTCTGCGGAAACGCTACGGACCGGGGCTGGCCAGCGGAATCCGGCTAGTACCCGGCCGTGTCCTGGGGATTTCCCCACCCTGGCCGTCCCGTCCCTGGAGCGAACCGGCGGCTGCCCTCAGCAACCTGGCACAGCCCGTGTGACCGGCCGATGAAAGGACCTCATCTAGCTCGGTATGCACCGATATCACGTTGGCCACTTCCGCTGACCGGTGACCAGTAACAGATTTTCCAGGAAATTGCCGGTGCTACGCACAGGATGCTTCGGAAAGTCGTAGGTGAGGGGAATTATCGAACTAGAAAGCGAAGTTTGTGCCAGTCAGGGACGGGGTGAGGGCCGGATGTGCGTGCCGGCCGGGCAGTGCGGCGGAGGCGGTGGGCATGGTCCTGACCGGGCTGCGGCACCTGGCGGGCCTGGACCCGGCGGTGCTGGCGGTCCAGGTGCAGGCGGAGTGCTTGCAGGCGCTGGAGCAGGGCGACGCGATCTCTACCGCGGCGCGGGCCCGGATCCTGGCCGCGTTCACCGCCGGGCAAGGGTACTCCGCGGACGCGGATTACAGCCCGGCCTCGTGGCTGATCCACCGGACCGGGTGACCAAGGCGGCCGCCTTGGGGCACCGGGCCTGGGCGCGCCGACGGACGCCCGCCCGCGGATCGTGGCGGCGCTGGCCGAGGGGACGGTGCTGACGGAGTCGATGGCCCGGGCGATCTGCCGGTGGACCGGCAAGCTCCCGGCCGAGTGCCGGGACGCGGCCGATGAGATCCTGGTCACCGCGGCGCGGGACCGGCAGGTGCGGGTGCAGACCACGTTCGCGGGGGCGGGGGTGATCTCGGGGGACCTGACCCCGGAGTGCGCCGCGGTCGTCACCGCTGTCCTGGAGTCGCTGTCCGCCCCGGCCGGGGCGCAGGACACCCGGACCCGGGAGCAGCGCTACCACGACGGGCTGCACGAGGCGATGCGGCGGCTGGCCGCCAGCGGGCTGCTGCCCGAGCGGGCCGGGCAGCCGGTCATTAGATGTGGGCGCACACCTCGCTGGCCGAGCTGCGCGCGATGGATGACGGCTCCCGGCTGGAGGCGGAGTGGACCACCCAGGTCCGGGTCCGGTGGGCCGCGCACCGCGCGCAGGCAGCCCAGGGCAGCGGCAGTGACGGCGGGGCGTGGCTGGACCGGGACGCCGCCGCCGCGGCGGCGTGTGACGCGACGGTGATCCCGTTCGTCACCGGGGACGTGAACCTCGCGGTGCTCGATGACCTGGTGGGCTTGTGCCTGCAGCTGGCCGGGCACGGGCCGCGCCGCGCGGACCAGCCCGGGCCGGAATGGGCCCCGGAACCGGTCCCGGCACCGGATGGCGGCCCGGTGGGGCTGGCGGTGCTGTCGGGGATGTCGCGGGAGGCGATCCGGCAGGCGATCATCGGCACGGCCGCCGACCTGATGTCCGGGCCGGGCGGGCTGGCATCGTTC
This sequence comes from uncultured Actinomycetes bacterium, assembly GCA_963787645.1. Lineage (GTDB taxonomy): Bacteria > Actinomycetota > Actinomycetes > Streptosporangiales > Streptosporangiaceae > Palsa-504. The sequence goes on from CAWBDS010000003.1 coordinate 819,425, forward strand.
TTGCGGACCCGGCAGCTCGGTGCCCGGCTGCGCGGGCCGTCGCTGCCGCTGGACATCGGCTACGCCGACACCATCCCGGCCGCGATCCGCAACGCCGTCATCCTGCGGGACAAGAAATGCCGGTGGGCCAGCGGCTGCCACCAGCCCGCCGCGGCCTGCCAGGTCCACCACGTCAAGCACAAAGCCCACGGCGGCAAGACCAGCACCACAAACTGCGTCCTGCTGTGCAGCTTCCACCACCAGGTCGTGATTCACCGGTGGGGCTGGACGCTGGTCCTGAACCCCGACGGCACCACCACCGCGTGGAACCCCGACCGCACCAAGGTACTGCACAGCCACGGGCCCCCGGCCCGGGCTGGGTAGAGTCCGGCGGCGGGCGGCCAGCGGGGCCAGGAACGCCGCGCCCAGCAGGGTCCGGCCGAACACGACCGTGGCCAGCCGCGAACCGAGCTGCCCCAGATGGCCGACATCGCGGCGAACAGGAGCAGCGACTTGCGGGTCACGCCCTGGTGAGTCGGCTACAGGTCCATCGGGCTGTGGCCGCGGAGGCGGCCGGTGTGGGCGGCCTGGTCGTCCCGGTGGGCGCGCACGGCTGCGTCCTGTTCCTCGATCGGGGGCGGGGTTCCGCCGCCTTGGGGCACCGGGGCGTCGCGGGTGGGCATGACGCTCCGGCCGCCGCCGACGTGCGTTCCGCCGTGGACGAGGCCGTGCTGCTGGTCCTGCTGGGGATGCTTGAAGTGAGGGCGGCGGGCCGCGCGGCCGATCGCAATGAGCCAGACGGTCAGGCCCAGGGCCGCGACCACGACGATGATCACGATTCCGACGGTCGAACCTGACATGTGAACCTCCTCGTGTCGATTACTGAGCCCTACCCAGGACGACAGCGATAAGCACGAACGACACGAATAAGCGGCCGTCCCTCAGCTTGTTATTTAACCTCTGCTGTCCTTGTCGCCATGTTCTGTCGTTGTTGTCCGGTGTGTCGCAGTGGTAGCAGACGGCCACCGCGTCATCATCGTCGGGTTCCTCTCACAGAACTTGGCGATGACGATGGCGGTGGCCGTGGCTTTCAGTATGGCGTGGGCTGATGGTGGCGATGCTGGGGATGGCGCAGATCAGGCGCGGGGGCTGCTGGCTGGGTTCCGCCGGGAGCTGTACTGGTGCCTGGGCAGGCGGCGGGATGCCCTGTTCGAGGTGTGCGATGCTCTGCTGTGCGGGCAGTATCGGGTGCACATGCTGGCGGAGTTGTCGCTGGAGCCGGAGTGCCGCCGTGGCCATGGCTCGGTGTACGACGCGCTGAACTGCGGGGAAATCCGGATCGGGGCGGCTGTGCCGGGCGCTGGCGGGCCTGCCGCTGCCGGCCTGGCCTGATGGGCGGATCCGGCTGGCGGTGGATGTCAGTAACTGGCTGCGGCCGGACGCGGAGACCAGCCCGGAGCGGCTGTTCTGTCACTGCTACGCGCGGGGCAAGGGGAACGCGCAGCTGATTCCCGGGTGGCCGTACTCTGTGGTGGCGGCGCTGGAGCGGGGCCGTACTTCCTGGACGCTGCCGCTGGATGCGGTCCGGCTGGGGCCGGCCGATGACGTGACCGCGGTGACCGCCGCGCAGGTCCGCGAGGTCGTGCTGCGCCTGATCGAGGCCGGGCACTGGCGCGAGGGCGACCCGGACATCCTGGCCGTCTTGGACTCCGGTTATGACCTGACCCGGCTGGCCTGGCTGCTGGCCGATCTCCCGGTGGAGGTCACGGGCAGGCTGCGCAGCGACCGGGTCATGTACTTGCCTGCTCCGCCGCGTCCGGCCCGCCCGGCCGGCACGGGAGGGCGGCCGCCCCGGCACGGTGCCGTGCTCAAGCTCGCAGACCCGGCGACCTGGCCCGTCCCGGCGGTGACCACCATCACCACGACCACCCGGTACGGCACCGCGACCGCCATGGCCTGGGGCCGGCTGCACCAGCGGCTGGCCGCCCGCGCCGGATGGGAGGACCACCACGGCGAGCTGCCGGTCATCGAGGGCACCCTTATCCGGCTCCAGGTTGATCACCTGCCTGGCCAGCGCGACGCCGAACCGCTATGGCTGTGGTCCTCCCGCGCCGGCACCTCAGCGCAGGAGGTCGACCGGACCTGGCAGGCGTTCTTGCGGCGATTTGATCTTGAGCACACGTTCCGTTTCCTCAAGCAGGTTCTCGGCTGGACCCGGCCTAAGCTTCGTGACCCGGCCGCCGCCGACCGCTGGACCTGGCTGATCATCGCCTGCTGCGCCCAGCTCTACCTCGCCCGCCCCCTGGCCGCCGACATCCGGCTGCCCTGGCAGCGGCCCTGCCCGCCCGGCCGCCTGACCCCTGCCCGGGTCCGCCGGGGGTTCCGGAACATCCGCCAGATACTGCCCGGCCTGGCCAGCGCGCCGAAACCCGGCAAACCCGGCCCCGGCCGGGCCGCCCGGATCGGCGAACCGGCACCCGGCCACCCGCCACGACGTGGGTAAGACCGTCAAGCGAGACCAGCCCAAGAAGAAAAGCCCGCAGGCAGAAGGGTTAAATAACAAGCTCAGGCCGGGCAGCTGACGCTAACGCAGGACCAGGGCGAAGGCGCCGCCCAGGCAGGCCAGGGCGGCGTTCGGCTGGTAGCGGCCCAGCAGGGGCAGGCGACGCCAGTACAGGGCGATGAAGGCCAGCAGCAGGGCGCCGAGGACCGCGGCCAGGGCCCGGACCCAGACCAGGCCGCTGCCGAACATCAGCAGGGCCAGCAGCACGGCCAGCTCGAACAGGCCGGACCGCTGGAAGGCCTGGGCCAGCAGCGCGAGCACCATGACCACGACCGCGGTGATGAACTCATAGCCCACGACCGCCGCGGGCAGATCGTCGCGGGCCATAACCAGGCCAGCCGGGATCAGGCAGATCAGCATGGCGACCGCGGCCGCGGTGAAGGCCAGGTTCATCTCAGTGTTCCCTCTCCGGCCTCCCCCTTGGCGACCAGCTAATGCAGGACCATGGTGTGGGTGTCGCGGTCCAGGCCGAGCGCGAACGCGTTGGGCGCCACGCTGCGGGCGCCGATGAGCGGCACCCGGCGGGTGACGCCGGCCGGGTCGTCGTCACCGACCGGACCGGCTCGGACACGAACGCGCTTTTCCGGCTGCTCGCCGCGGGTCAGCCGGCGCCACAGCGCGGCGTACACGGTCCCCGTGTCCCGGGCCACCTGCCCGGCCAGGTCGCCCGGGACCAGCCAGCGGGCCCGCATCCAGAACCGGACCGCGGCCTGATAGGTGGTCAGCTCGGCGCCCAGGGCCCTGAGCGCGGCGGCGCCCGCCCCGGCCAGCAGCTCATCGGTAGCCAGCGAGTCGTCCAGCATGACCCACAGCGCCATGAGCACCCCCAGACCAGCCAGGTGCCGAACCGGGCGGCAGTCGGACGGTGAAACTTCCGCTCGCGCGGCTCACCAGCGAGCGGACCCAGATCTGGCGTGTCGTCCGACTGCCCCGGCCCACGGCGGGCAAACTCCCGCAGGTCAGTTGAGGGCGTCCTCCAGGCTGGTGTAGATGCCGATCACCTGGTCCACGCCGGTCAGCGCGACCACGCGGGCGACGGCCTCGCCGGTCACCACCAGCCGCACCTCGCCGCCGTCGGCCCGGGCCTGGCGGGCCGCCGCGACCAGGGCGTTGAGCCCGGCCGAGTCGCAGAACCGGGTCTGGGACATGTCGACCACGACTATGGCCTGCCCGGGCTCCGCCGCCTGGAGCAGGGCGGCCCGCAGCACCGCGGCGTTGGCGATGTCGACCTCCGCGGGCGCGGTCACCACCGGAACCCCCTCGACCACTTGGACCGGGAAGCTAACCTCCGGCACCACGCGTACCTCCTAGGACCGACAACCGGGCGTCGTACTCCTCGGTATACCTGCCCGCCGGGCCACATGCCCACGATTGCGCTCAAACCGGCGCGCTGCCCTCACGCCGTCCCGGTCGGCGATCAGCGCCAATTCGCGCACGACAGGGGGACCGAACGAGCCGGCATCACCGGCTTCCGTCCGGAACGAGCGAGCCGAATTCGTGACGTGCACCACAGTCACTTAGCGTTTCGGCGTGTCTTTCCCGGGCAGTTGGGCGCCGTGAGCCTGCCAGTTTTTCAGCAGCGGATGCTGGAGCAGATCGAGACCGATCTGGAGGGTTCGGAACCCCGGCTCCGGTCGATGTTCGCGATCTTCGCCCGGCTGAACCGGGACGAGGGCGTGCCGCGCATCGAGTCGCTGCGGGTGGAGCGAGGCCGGCTGCCGGCCAAGGTGCGCGCGGCCATTGCTATCCCGCTGCTGCTGGGCCTGGTGGCACTGTTCGTGTTCATGGCGGTCAGCAGCTCCGCGCCGGGCTGCCGGCCCGCGGCGGGGCCGAACGGCGGGGTGGCCCGGGCCGTGAGCTGTCAGCCGCGGCGGTAGCGCCCGGCGTCGGCAGGAGGAAATACCAGAGGGTCGTTCGTGGTTGCATAGGTGTGCATCGATGCGGTCGCATCCAGCGGGCGCACCACCCACGAAGGAGATTACGTGTCGGACACCTACCGCAAGGACCCCGAGGCGGTCGCGCAGCTGACGCCCGAGCAGTACCAGGTCACCCAGCAGTGCGGCACCGAGCCGGCGTTCCGGAACGAGTTCTGGAACAACCATGAGCCCGGTATCTACGTCGACGTCGTGTCCGGCGAGCCGCTGTTCGCGTCGGTCAACAAGTTCGACAGCGGGACCGGCTGGCCGAGCTTCACCGTCCCGATCGAGCCGGGCAACGTGGTCGAGCATTCGGACCGCAGCTACGGGATAGTCCGGACCGAGGTCCGCTCCGCCCACGGCGACAGCCACCTGGGCCATGTGTTCCCCGACGGGCCGCGGGAGGACGGCGGCCTGCGCTACTGCATCAACTCGGCCGCGCTGCGCTTCATCTCGCTCGACGACCTCGAGAAGGAAGGCTACGGCGCCTACCGCAACTTGTTCGAGCCCGCCCACGAAACCGGGAGTGAGTCATGACCATCGAGAAGGCCATTCTGGCCGGCGGCTGTTTCTGGGGCGTCCAGGAACTGGTCCGCAAGCTGCCCGGCGTGATCACCACCCGGACCGGTTACACCGGCGGTGACGTGCCGAACGCCACCTACCGGAACCACCGCGGCCACGCCGAGGCGCTCGAGATCACCTTCGACCCGGACCAGATCAGCTACCGGGACCTGCTGGAGTTCTTCTTCCAGATCCACGACCCGTCGACGAAGAACCGGCAGGGCAACGACATCGGCTCCAGCTACCGGTCGGCCATCTTCTACCTCAATGATGAGCAGCGCAAGGTCGCCGAGGACACCATCGCCGACGTCGACGCCTCGGGCCTGTGGCCGGGCAAGGTGGTCACCGAGGTGACGCCGGCAGGCCCGTTCTGGGAGGCCGAGCCGGAGCACCAGGACTACCTGCAGCACTACCCGAACGGGTATACCTGCCACTTCGTCCGGCCCGGCTGGAAGCTGCCGCACCGGGCCAACCAGGTCACCTCCTGAGCTTGGGCCAGCTCGACCTGACCAGCTGGCGACGCACGGTCGCCGAGCTGTACGCGGCGGTCCGCGCCGAGGACGATCCGGAGCGCGGACACGCCCAGTGGCGGCAGCGCCGCGACGAGCTGTTCCGAACCCATCCGCAGAGCCCGCTGCCGCCCGGCGACCCGCTGCGCGGCACTGGCGTGCCGTACTGGCCCTACGATGCGCCCTTGCGGTTCGACGTGCCGCTGATCCCCTCGGACGGCCGGGACGAGTCGCGGTCGGTGCCGACCAGCGAGGGCACGATCTCGATGACCCGGCTCGGCGCGGTGCACCTGCCCGGGCCGGTGGACGCCACCGTCGACGTGTGGTGGCTGCAGCAGTACGCCGGCGGGCTGTTCCTGCCGCTGCGCGACGGCACCGCGGGCCAGTCGAGCTACGGTGGCGGCCGGTACCTGCTCGACACGGCCAAGGGCGCCGACCTGGGCGGGCAGGACGGCCGGCTGATCGTCGACCTGAACTTCCTCTACCACCCCTCGTGCCGGTACAACGACGCCTGGGCGTGCCCGCTGGCGCCACCGGGGAACACCATCGGCGTGCCGGTCCGAGCGGGCGAGCGCCTGTAATTGAGTTACCCTTTGCCGGTGTCACAGGAGGACCATCGGCCGTCGTCCGCGACCGGGACGGCGGCGCTGCAGGCGGGCTGGTCGCACGGGCACCGCGACGTCTCGGGCGGGTGGCTGCGGCCGGCGGTGTTCGGCGCGGTGGACGGGCTGGTCACGAACGCCTCGCTGATCTCCGGGCTAGGCGGGGGCGGGGTCTCGGCGCATACCGTGATCTTGACCGGGGTGGCCGCCCTGGTTGCGGGCGCGTTCTCGATGGGAACCGGGGAGTACATCTCGGTGACCAACCAGAACGAGCTGGTGCACTCCGAGGTATCCCTGGAACGCCAGATGCTCTCCCAGTTCCCCGCGGCCGAACAGGAGGAGCTGGCGGGCTACTTCCGCCAGTACGGCGCCGACCCGGAGACCGCGGCCCGGATGGCGGCCGCGGTGTCGGCCGATCCGGGCACGGCGCTGCGGGTGCACACCCGCGAGGAGCTCGGGGTGGACCCCGAGGAGCTGCCCTCGCCGGTGCTGGCCGGGGTGGCGTCGCTGGCGGCGTTTTCGCTGGGCGCGCTGGTGCCGTTGTTCCCCTACCTGGTCGGCCTGCATGTGCTGTGGGCGTCGCTGGTGCTGACCGGCGTTGCCTTGCTGAGCGGCGGGATGGTGGTGGGCCGGCTGACCGGGCGGCCGGTCGTGCGCTCGGGCCTGCGCCAGCTAGCGCTGGGCGGCCTGGCCATCGCGGTCACGTTCGCGGTCGGCCACCTGATCGGCAGCCACGCCTAGGGCCCGAGGACACGGACTGGACGAACTGGCCGGGCCGATTGTCCACCAGCTGCTCGAAGGCGGTCTTGTTACAGGGAGGTGCAGAGGTTGTCTCGGGCCGGCTGATCGCCGACGACTGCCACTCCTGGAGGATGATGATGGGGCACGCGGTGATCTTGACCGGCGCTGTGCGCGACGAGGGCACGTCCTTCCACTACCTGGCGGCCGGCCGGGTCGTCTGGGCTGATCCGGGTCCGGCTGAGGGCCTGGCCGACGCGCTTAGCGCCGCCGGCGTGGAGACGACGCACGGCCTGAGCTGGTCGACGGACGCCATCTACCGCGAGACCCGGGCCCGGGTCTCGCGGTAGATGGAGGAAGGGTGCCTGGTCGTCGAGATACCCACTCGGCGCTGCGAGCCGGGTCGCTCGATGCCATCGCCGCCGTGCTGGCCGGCGGGGCACGCCGCTAGACGCGCGCGCCCTCATGGTGCTGCGCGGCGGCATGCGGGCCGCCCTGGTCACCGGACCGGACGGACATCGCTTCCTGGTCGAGGAGGAACTCAGAACGGCAGGTACTCGTAATCCCACCCGTTGACCGGGCTGGGGCTGTTCGAGATCTGGGAGACCAGGAAGATGTTCGAGGTGCCGGATTCTCGCACCATCAGGATCACCTGCTTGTCGTACACCGCGAGCACCGGTCCCTCGATGGGTCTGGTCGTGGTCGAGCCCACCTTGAGCGGATACTCGTACCAGTCATACCAGTCGCTGCCGGCCACCGCCTGGGTGCGTAGCCACAGCCAGGGCGGGGACCCGGCCGAGGCGGGCCCCGGTACCGGCGAGGTGGCCCACAAGTCCAGGCCGCCCCCGCGGTCCATGACCACGGCGAGGTCGGCGACCTCGAAGTGCTCGGTGCCGAGGGCGGGCTGGCCGAGCGAGGCCCAATTCGACCAGCCGGTGCCCTGCTGGTTCTGCCAGCGGTGCCACAGGGTACCGCCCGGGCCGACCATGAACAGCTCCAGCTCGCCGTTGCCGTTCCGGACTACGGCCAGCCGGGCACCGGACCCGTTGGCGGTGGGGCTGCCCAGCGGGTTCCAGTCTGACCAGGGAGCGCCCGCGCCCGCGGCCGACTGGCGGCAGGTCTGCACCGCGCCGTCCGCGTCGGTGGTGAACAGTTCCACGCTGCCGTCGGCGTTGATCCCGGCGACCAGCGGTCCCACGGTTCCGGCCAGCGGCCCGCCGGGGCGGCCCAGTGACTTCCAGCCCGACCAGTCTCCGCCCGGCTGCACCTGCCAGGTGTGCCACACGGTGAGGTCATTGCGGACCACGAAGATCTCCAGGCTCTGGTCGGCGTGGCTGACGAGCACCGGGGACGGGTCAGCCACGCGGGCACCGAGGTGCCCGGTGATGACCGGCACCCCGTCCGGCTTCCCGAGCGACTGCCAGGGGTACCAACCCCGTTCGAAATCGTTCTCCCGGACGGTCCACACCGCCCCGTCCTGGCCCACCACGACGATCTGCAGGAACCCGTCGGCCCGCTGCGCTATGGCCGGGCCGCAGGCCCGGACCCCGCCTGGAGGCTGGCTGATCCGGCACCAGCCGGACCAGCCCGACCAGCCGGGCCCGTTGGCCAGCCGGCCGATCCAGAACCGCGTCCGGACCGGCTGCCTGGCCCTGGGTCGCCACGAGCGCCAGGTCCCCGTACTGCTGGCCCGGGGTGGGCCGGGTCGTCGCGCTAGCCAGGCCGTCAAAGCGCTCCATGAGCAAAACCCCCTCGATGTGGCGTCCGTCACTTTTTCGGGCGCATAACCCCTTCTCGTTGGCCGGCTTGGAGGTGGTATGGAGGCGGTCTGCAGGCTCGGTGGAGATCGCCTCGGCGTCAGGCCGAGGCGCGCAGGCGCTGGAGGTAGCGCAGGACGCGAAGGTGGTTTTCCATCTCGCGGGCGGCGGCCTCGGCGCAGGCGGCCGGAACCCGGCGGGCGAACTCCACGCTGTCCTGCAAGGCTTTGAGCCGCGGCGCGGTCAACTGGGTACAGGCGATCCGGATCGCGGTCACCTGCGTCTCGATCGATTCGTTCACCGTGCCTCCAGGCCAGGTACCGTTCCTGCTCGGTCAGGCCGCCCCGTACGCCGTGGGCCTGGCGGGTCCGCTGGGCAAAGGCCAGACACTCCGGCCGGACCGGGCAGCGGGCGCAGATCTGCTTGGCCTGCGTGGCCTGCTCGACGGACCGACCCGACGAGGAAAGCGGAAAGAACAGATCGGGATCGCAGGACTGGCAGGCGGCGGCCAGCCGCCAGTGCCTGCTCATGGACGGGCCGGCGCGTCCTGAATTCAGGGTGGCTGGATGAGCGGCGTTCGGCACCATCAAGGTGGCTATATTCCCTATTGCGGGCGCCTATTCCGGGCCGGTCAGGGCTTGTGCTGGATGGTAAAGCCGAGCTTGGCCAGGACGGCCACGGCGCCGTCGCGGCCGCCCTCGAAGTCGCCGGAGGCCAGGCGCTGGCCGGTGGCGAGCTCGTACGCGGTCCCCAAGATCGCCTTGGGCGGGTAACGGCGTTCGTCCCAGACCAGATCGTAGGTGGTGGTAGAACCGTAGCCGTGCGCGGCGCAGAACTGCTGCGGCCCGAGCCGGCCGTACTCACCGATCGCGCGCAGCACGTGGTCGCGGGTGACGTCGGCGCAGCTTGGCCAGTGCTTCTGACATCGGATCCTCCATTTGCGACACGCGGAACATATCCCGGCGGGCATTTCTAATGGATGCAAACGAGCCTGGCATGTTAATTGCGCGGCCGCCAAGAAGGCCGGTTTTCGAAGAATTCATGGCACGTATGGAAGTCCCTCATGGGGCGGGCCGGTTACGGTTCCGGTTATGAGCCGGATCAGGTATGTGCAGCGCGAGGAGCTGGGGCCCGAGGGCCAGCAGCTGTGGGACACCCTCATCGAGGGCCTGGGTGACCTGGTGACCGCCGACGGCGGCCTGGCCGGGCCGTTCAACGCGTTCGTGACCGCACCCGGCGTGGGGCGGCGGGTGTCCGCGCTCGGCCACAAGCTGCGGTTCGGCACATCGATCGAACGGCGGCTGTCCGAGATTGCGATCATCACGGTGGGCGCACGGTGGCAGGCGGAGTTCGAGTGGTGGGCGCACGCGCCGATGGCGCTCGAGCACGGCGTGGCCGACGCGGTAGTGGCGGCGATCGGGCGCGGCCAGGACCCGCCGTTCGAGGCGGACGACGAACGGGCCGTGTACGCCGTGGCCCGCCAGCTCAGCCTGAGCGGCCGGGTTGACCAGCAGGCCTACGAGGCCGCGCACCGCTTCCTGGGCGACGCGGGGATGGTGGAGCTGGTCTCGCTGTGCGGGTACTACGCGCTGATCTCGTACCTGCTCAACGCGTTCGAGGTACCGCTGCCGCCCGGGGCCGCGCCGATGTGGGCCGACGGCGGCGGGGCTGGCTAGCGGGGCAGCGCGCCCAGGCCCGCCAGGTAGGTGGCGAGCAGCCGGCGGCAAGTCGCGTCCCAGCTCGGGTCGGATCGGCGCGGCTGGGCGAGCATCGCGCCGAAGACGACGATGTCCTGCGGGGTCACGTCCCGCGTGATGGTGCCGTCCGCGCGCCCGCGGTCGATGATCTGCTGCACGGCCCGGTGTACCTGCTCGCGCACGGCACGGGTACTCGGCCAGGTCAGGGGCGGCCCGCCGTGCAGGGGCAGGACGAGTTCGTTGCGCTGGCCGATGGCCGCGTCGATGAAGCGGCGCAGCGCCTCGGCCGCGGTGGCCCGGCTGCGTTCGGCGGCTTGGGCGTTGGCCAGGACTTGCTCGAACGACACGTGGGTCAGGTGGTTGAGCAGGTCCTCCCGGGTGGGGAAGTGACGGTAGAGCGTCCCGATGCCGACTCCCGCGTCGGCGGCGATGGTGGCCATCGGTACCCGGGGGCCCTCGCGGTGCACGGCCGCGGTCGCGGCCCGGACCAGGATCTCGCGGTTGCGGGCCGCGTCGCTGCGCGGTTCGCGTGACCTGCTGGTGGTGGCCATGTGCTCATTGAACCTCCGTCCGGCGGGCGGGGGTTACGCTACACTAAACGGACGAAATGTTCCGTATTTCGATGCCCGCGGAGGCACCATGGCCGATCAGCCGGTCCCGCCGGACGACCCGTCCCGTGAACTCACCGTCGTCCGGCCGGACGACGACCAGCGCCTGCCGCACATCGGGCTGGTCGGCGACACGTACACGATCTTGATCACCGGCCAGGACACGGCGGGCAAGTACACCCTGATCGACATGCACGTGCCCCCGGGCGGCGGGCCGCCGCCGCACCGGCACGACTTCGAGGAGATGTTCAGCGTCCTGGACGGTGAGGTGCAGGTGACCTTCCGGGGCCAGGCCATCGCGGCCCGGGCCGGCCAGACCATCAACGTCCCGGCCAACGCGCCCCACGCGTTCACCAACGCCACGGACCGGCCCGCACGGCTGCTGTGCCTGTGCGCGCCCGCGGGGCAGGAAGAGTTCTTCCTGCTGGTCGGACAGCCGGTCGCGACCCGGACCGAGGCGCCGCCCGCGCTGGACGCCGACGCGCAAGCGGCGTTCATCGCCAAGTCGGCGGCGCTGGCCCCGCGGTACCAGACCGAGCTGCTGCCGCCACCGGAGCGCGGCTAGCCGGGCGCGCGCGTTACCGGCGGGATACCGTCGGAGCGTGCCTGATGCGATCTTTGGCCATCCTCGGCTGGCCGCGGTGTATGACGCGTTCGACGGGGCGCGGGACGACCTGGACGCTTACCGGGGTATCGCGGAGGAACTGGGCGCGCGGCGGGTGCTCGATGTCGGCTGCGGGACCGGGTCGCTGGCCCTGGCGCTGGCCGGTACCGGGCGAAGCGTGGTGGGGGTCGACCCGGCGGCGGCCTCGCTGGAGGTGGCCCGGGCCAAGGACGAGCAGAGCCTGGTTACCTGGGTGCAGGGCGACGCGGCCGCGGCGCCGGCGGGCTGGGCCGACCTGGCCGTGATGACCGGGAACGTGGCCCAGGTGTTCCTCACCGACGAGGCATGGGCGGGCACCCTGCGGGCCATCGGGGCCGCGCTGGCACCGGGCGGGCACCTGGTGTTCGAGACCCGGCGGCCGCAGCGGCGGGCCTGGGAGGAGTGGGCGGCGCAGAGCGGCCCGGAGCGACGCGAGGTGCCGGGCAGCGGGCTGGTCGAGAGGCGTTTTCAATTGACGGCCGCGGATCCGCCCATCGTTTCGTTCCGCTATACCTATACGTTCCTAGCCGACGCCGAGGTGATCACCTCTGACTCCACCCTGCGGTTCCGCGGCCGCGGCGAGGTGGAGGCCAGCCTGGCGGCGCAGGGTTACCGGGTGGCGGACGTGCGGGAGGCTCCCGACCGGCCGGGCCGGGAGTTCGTCTTTATCGCGCAGCGGATTACACGCTGACAGGAACACGTTCAGCAGATCGAGGAAGATCGAGGCGGCCAGGAACGGTGCCGAGGTGACGTCCCGGCTGGTACGCAGCCGCTGGAAGTCGAACATGATGAACCCGGCGAAGATGACCAGGCCGAGCACGGAGTAGGCCAGGTCGCCGCCCGGGATGTGCACGAACACCAGGACCAGGCCGCGGGTCCATGCTGCCGTAGTACGCGATGGTGGGCGCCACGGCCAGGCCGATCAGCAGGCCGAACGCGGCGAGCAGGGCCACGGTGAGCTCGGTGGAGCGGCGAGCGGCGAACCGCATGCCGATCAGGCAGGCGAAGGCGGCGATGAACGCCACGATGCCGACCCCGCCGGTCAGGTTGTGGCCCGCCCAGGCGCCGAGCGCGAACAACGCCGCGGTGGCCGCGACGTAGCCCATGGTCTGGGCGAACAGGGCGTGCGTCTGGCCCCGGGCGGCGGTGTCCATCCGCTGGTAGCTGAGGGTGTCGCTCATGGTGTCCAGGCTCCTTCGCTAAGTCCTGGACACCATGGTCGCCTGCGGGCCGCGGCCGCCGCACCCGGGCATGCCACTGGCGGATGCCCTGGTGTTTCTCCGGGGCCGGGCCGGGTCATCGGGCGGGCTCCGGGAATAGGCGGCCGGGCGCAGGCCTTACACTTGCGGCGGCGGTCCTTTCCCGCCACTCTCGCGGGTGAGCAGCCCGCGCGGTCGCATGTGTGCGCGGTCCAGCTTCGGTTTGGTGGCTTTGGTGCTGCCGTGGACGTCTTCGAACATGGCGCGGCCCTGAACCACGATGGAGTTCACGCATGCCCGGCAGCCCCCGGCAGCAACGACACATGCCCTCCCGCGGGAGGAGGCAGCGGCCCGCGTCGCCCCGCCGGCCTGCGCCGGCCCGGCGGCCCGATCCGTACGCCGGACTTGACCAGGCGCTGGACGCGGCGGCCGCGCTGCCGCAGCCGGAACCGACCACGTTCGGCGCGCTCGGCCTGGACGACCGGCTGACCGGCGCGCTGGCCGCGCGCGGCATCGAGACACCGTTCGCGATCCAGGCCCGGGCCCTGCCCGACGCGGTGGCCGGGCGCAGCATCCTGGGCCGGGCCCAGACCGGATCGGGCAAGACGCTGGCGTTCGGCCTGCCGCTGCTGACCCGGCTGGCCGCCGAGCCCGCGGATAAGCAGCTCAAGACCCCGCGGGCCCTGATCCTGGTACCGACCCGGGAGCTGGCCGGTCAGGTCGCCGACGTGCTCGGGCCGCTGGGCCGGCGGGTGGGCCTGAGCACTGCGACGGTCTACGGCGGGGTGGGGATCGGGCCGCAGATCGAACCGGGTCCGCCACGCCGACCTGGTGGTGGCCACGCCCGGCCGGCTCATCGACCTGATGGAACGCGGGGCGGTGCGCCTGGGCGGCATCGAGATCACGGTGCTCGACGAGGCGGACCACATGGCCGACCTCGGCTTCCTGCCCGCGGTGACCCGGATCCTGGACGCCACGCCGCCCGGCGGCCAGCGGATGCTCTTCTCCGCCACCCTGGACCGCGGGGTCGGGCGGCTGGTCGAGGCTTACGTCAGCGATCCGGCGCTGCACGCCGTCGCGGCCCCGGCCGCCTCCGGGCCGGCCGAGCATCGCGTGCTGGTGCTGAACGCGCAGGACAAGGTGGCGGTGGCGGCGGAGATCGCCGGCCGCCCGGGGCGGACGCTGTTCTTCGTGCGGACCAAGCACGGCGCCGACCGGCTGGCCAAGCAGCTGGACCGAGCCGGGGTCAGCGCCGCGGCCATCCACGGCGACCGCAACCAGAACCAGCGCCAGCGGGCCCTGGACGGGTTCGCGGCCGGTGAGCCGCGGGTGCTGGTGGCCACCGACGTGGCCGCGCGCGGCATCCATGTGGACGACGTCAACGTGGTCGTCCAGTACGACCCGCCGAACGACGCCAAGGATTATCTGCACCGGTCCGGGCGCACGGCGCGGGCCGGGGCTTCGGGCCTGGTGGTGGCGCTGGCCGAGCACGGTCAGGTCCGGGAGCTGGAGCGGCTGCACGACGAGGCGGGGATCACCGCCTCGCGCCATGAGGTGGCGGTCGGGCACGACGCGGTCCGGCAGATCGCCACCTCGGGCCAGCGGCCCGAGGTGCCGAGGCAGGCCGCCGCACCGGAGCAGGACGCGGGGCCGAAGCGTTCCGCGCCGCGGGCCAGGGGCTGGCAGACTGGGAAGCCCACGCGCGGAGGGGGCCACAGGAGTGAGCAGCGCCAGCCAGGGGCGGATTCCGTTCGATCTGCGGATCGGGGTCACCGGGCACCGGGGTCTGGACACGAAGGTGCTGGAACCGGCCGTCCGGGAGGCGCTGCGGCAGCTCAGGAGCTGGCTTCCGGCCGACGCGGAGGTCGCGCTGGTGGCGGTGTCCCCGCTGGCCGAGGGAGCCGATCGGCTGGTCGCCCGCGAGGTGCTGGCCGAGCCGGGCGGGCGGCTTGAGGTCGTCCTGCCGCTGACCCGGGCCGAGTACGAGCGTGACTTCCCCGACCCGCAGTCCCGGCGGGAGTTCCGGCATCTCATGGACCAGGCCAGCCTGGTCCGGCCCGCGCCGCGACAGCTGAGCCGGGACGAGGCCTACGAGTGGGCCGGGCGTCAGGTCGTGGACCGGTGTGACGCGCTGATCGCGGTGTGGGACGAGGAGCCCGCCCGGGGCCAGGGCGGCACGGCCGATATCGTGGCGTACGCGCGGGACGGCCAGGTGCCACTGACCCTGATCAGTCCCCAGGGCGAGCCGCCGGCGCCGAACATCCTGGATCCCCAGAGCGAGCGCGGGCAGGCGCTGCTGGCCGCGGCGCGGGACCTGAGAGAGTACAACGAGAGCCCGATCAGCGACGCCGACTTCCGCACGCACGTACAGACCCTGCGTGACGCACTCGGGCTGGCCTCGGCCGCAGACGACGCCTTCGGGCAGGCGCGCGAGCGCCTGGCCGACTGGATCATCCCGTTCATGGCTCGCGCGGACCTGCTGGCCACCCGGCTCCAGCACCGGTTCCGGCTGATGAGCGCGGCCACGTTCGTCATGGCCGCCGCGGCGGTGACGGTCGTCGCGATCCAGATCAGCTACCTGCCCGCGGAGGACTGGGTAGTCGGCCTGGAGGTCCTGCTCTTGCTGGCGCTACTAGGCATCCCGCTGCTCAGGAAGAAGCTGCGACTGCACGACCGCTGGACCTCCTACCGGTTCCTCGCGGAGCGGCTGCGTTCGGCCTACTTCCTGGCCCTGGCCGGCACCGGCGACCGGGCCCGGCAGCCGGGGCAGTCGGCATCGTTCACCGACCCGTCGGTGGGCTGGATCGAACGAGCCCTGGGCGAGATCTCCGCCCGCCAGCCCAAAGCCGGCGGCGCCCCGGCCGATGTCGGACCGCTGCGCGACTACCTGGACCGTTACTGGATCGGCTACCAGATGATGTACCACGACGGGGCCCACCTGCGTAACGACCGGCGGGAGAACTGGCTGCGGCGCTTCACCGCGATCCTGTTCGGGATCACGCTGGTGTCGGCCGTGCTGCACGCGGCCGGCCTGGGTCCCAGCCTGCACCTGACCACCGGCCTGGTGGTGTTGTCGATCGCCGTGCCCGCGGTCGGCGCGGCGGTCCACGGCATCGGTACCGAGCGCGAGTACCGGCGGCACGCCGAACGATGCCAGCGCATGGTGGCCCAGCTGACCCAGCTGCAGCGGCAGATGGCCGCGGCGCGGAGCCTGCCCGAGGTCCGCCAGGTCGCGGCGAACGTCGAGCGGAGCATGCGCGAGGAGAGCAACGACTGGTTCGGCGTCATGCGCTTCCACGACATCGAACTGATCATGTAGTCAGGCTCGGAGGCGGGTTCAGTGACCGAGGATGCTGGCCGGATGGTCTCGCTCGGGCGGGCGCGGGCGTATCTGCGCGCCGCCAACCCGGTCTTGGCGCGATTGATCGACGAACGGCCGGACTTCGACCCGCAGGCCTCCAGGATGGCCCGCCTGCCGGTCATGGACCTGTACGGCGCCCTGCTGTTCCAGATCGTCGGGCAGCAGCTGTCGGTCGTCGTGCGGCAGACGATCCTGGGGCGGATCGAGGGGTTGTTCGGCGGGCGGCTGCCCACGCCGGCCGAACTGCTGAGCCTTGATCCGGCCCAGCTGCGCGAGGCGGGACTATCCTGGCGGAAGGTCAGCACGCTGCGCGACCTGGCCGAGCGGTTGACCGACGGCCAGCTGGACGCGGACACGCTGAGCGGCCTGCCGGATGACGAGCTCGTGGCCGAACTGACCACCATCCCGGGCATCGGCCCGTGGACCGTGCAGGGCGCACTGCTGGTCGCGCTGGGGCGGGAGGACGTGGTGCTACCGGGCGACCTGGCCCTGCGCAAGGCGATCCGGACCGCGTACGGGCTGGACCACCTGCCCAGTCAGCCGGAGGTGCTGGCCATCGCCGACAAGTGGCGGCCCTACCGCAGCCTGGCCACCAGCTACCTGTTCTCCGCCGTCTTCCGGGACCAGCCGGTCTAGCGAGCGGCTCCACGCCGGCTGCAGGACCCTTCCAGCCGGCCTCCTCGGTGGCGCCCTAGAACGGAGGGGAGACAGAGAAGAGGTTTCGCGATGGCGTGGGTGATCCTGGTCGCCGCCGGGCTGTTCGAGACGGCGTTCGCCGTATTCCTGAAGCTCAGCCACGGGCTGACCAACCCGTGGCCGACGGCCGGGTTCGCGGCGTCCGCGCTGATCAGCTTCGGGCTGCTGACCGTCGCGCTGCGGGAACTGGAGGTCGGCCCCGCCTACGCGGTGTGGACCGGGATCGGGGTGGCCGGGGCGGCGACGGCCGGGATGATGTTCCTGGGCGCCACGCGAGCTGCCGCTGACGCCGACGATGATCCGGCGCGGGGCCGCCATCAGTCGTCGCGGGCCAGGCCCAGCCGGTATCCGCCGCCGAGCACGGTCTGCACGATCTGGGGGCGGGCCGGGTCGTCCTCGACCTTGCGGCGCAGGTTCTTCACGTGCGAGTCGACGGTCCGCTCGTAGCCCTCGAACTCATAGCCCCGGACCCGGCTGATCAGCTCGTAACGCGAGTAGACCCGGCCCGGGACGGTGGCCAGCGCGAGCAGCATGCCCCACTCGGTCGGGGTCAGGTCGGCGGTGATGCCGTGCACGGTCACCTCGCGGCGCGGCTCGTCGATGAACAGCAGCCCGCCGCCGTAGCTGGCGGGCCGCTGGCCGGGCGACGGCAGGCCGCGGCGGAGGATGGCCTGGACCCGCAGCACCAGCTCACGCGGGCTGAACGGCTTGGTCACGTAGTCGTCGGCGCCCAGCTCCAGCCCGGCGATCCGGTCCTCCTCGGCGGCCTTGGCGGTCAGCATCACGATCGGCACCGGACCGGCGTCGCGGACCTCGCGGGCCACCGTCTCGCCGGGCACATCCGGCAGGCCGAGGTCCAGCACGACCAGGTCCGGCGCGGCCGAGGCGGCCAGCGTGATGGCTTCGGCACCCGAACCGGTGGACAGGGCGGTGAACCCGGCCCGCTCCAGGTACGACCGGACCAGATCGCGCAGCTTGCGCTCGTCCTCCACCAGCAGCACCGTGGCCGTCATGACCGCTCCATCCGCCTGTCTCGTCGTTCTGCCGTTCCTATGGAACCCGGAGGCGGTGCAGGACCGGTGCGGGAGGCATGGTCGCGATGTGGAGATAGGCAGGATATGTTCTTCACCCGCTCGCCACCAGGGCTGCACGGCGGCCGGGTTAGCTGGACCCGGGGGGCGAGCGGGAAGGAGCTTATGGGCACGGCGGCATTCCGCCTAGGGGTACCGGTCACCGCGCTGGCCGGGGTGGTGGCGGTGTTGTCCAGCCGGGTCAGCGAACGGCTGCGCATCCCCGCCCCGGCCTTCTTCCTGATCGCGGCGGCGGCCGCAGCGGACTTGTGGCCGCGGCTGGGCGGGCTGTCGTTCACCACGGTGGACCACGTCGTGTCGGTGGCGCTGGCCCCGACCGATCCGGCGGTGCTGTTCTCGGTGCTGGGCCGGCAGGAGGTGGGCGGGCGGGGCGGCGCGCTGCTGAAGCGAGTCCGGGTCCAACGATCCGGTGCGAGAGCCTGTACCCGCTGCGGGTGCTGGCCGGCGCGCTGGCCATTTTCGGCGCGGCGCCGCGGTGCACGGGTCCGGGTTCCTGGCCGTGTTCGTGGCGGCCCTGCTGACCGGCGACGAGCGGGCCCCCTACCAGCGCGAGATCGAACGGTTCCACTCCGCGCTGGCCAGCCTGGGCGAGATCGTGGCGTTCGTCATGCTGGGCCTGACCATCGGGCTGCACAGCCTGGCCCAGCACTGGGCGTGGCTGGCCGGGCTGGTGCTGGCCGCGCTGCTGGCCCTGGTCATCCGCCCGCTCCTGGTCGGGGTGCTGCTGTGGCCGGTCCGGCTGCTCCGCCGGGAGCGGCTCTACGTACTGTGGGCGGCCCTCAAGGGCGCGGTGCCCATCCTGCTCGGCGTGTACATCGTCTAGGACGGGGTGCCGGGCGCGCACCGGCTGTACGAGATCATCTTCGTGGTGGTGGCGTTCTCGGTCATCGTGCAGGGCGCCCCGGTGCCGTGGCTGCTGCGCCGGCTGCGGATACCGCTGCGCACCGTCGAGCCCGAGCCGTGGAGCCTGGGCATCCGGTTCCAGCACGAGCCCGAGGGCCTGCACCGGTTCGTGGTCGCGCCGGGCGCGGCGGCCGATACCACCCCGGTCGGCGACCTGCTGGTCACCGAGGACGCGTGGATCAGCCTGCTGATCCGGGACGTACGGCTGGTCCCGGTCCAGTCCGACACGGTACTGCGGGCGGGCGACGAGGCGGTGGTGCTGTCTACCGACGCGGCCGGCCTGACCCCAACTGTTCCGCGCGCCCGCGCGGGACTAGCCGCGGGGCGGCGGGACCAGCCAGCGGAGCTGCTCGAGGTCGTCCTGATGGTCTAGGCGGGGCCGGACTTCGGCCTGGCTGGCGTGGGCGTGGATGGCGGCTCGCTGGACGGCGCGGGCAACGGCGGCGTCGGAGCCCAGGTCGAAGGGCCAGCCGTAGCGGGCCGGACCGGGCATCCGGGCCAGGACCGGGAGGCCGGCCTGCTCGGCGGCGATGCAGACGGCGCGGGCCACCGCGGCGGGGTCGCGGCTGAGCGGGTCACGGGCCAGGTCGCTGATCGGGTCGACGACCAGGAGCAGGTCGGCGGCGTGAGCGCGGATCGCTCGACGGACGCGTTCGGTGAGGTCGGCGAGCGGGCAGCGGTGCAGGGCGCCGTCGGGGTAGTCGGCCACGGTGAGCGAGGTGATGCCGAGCACGCCCGCGGCAACCTGCAGCTCCCAGGGCCGGATATCGGCCAGCGGCTCACTGGTGGCGTTCACCGGGGAGGCCTCGCCGCGGGTCAGGGTGAGCAGGCCCAGGCTGGCGCCGCGACGGCGGAACACGTAGTGCAGCCGCCCCAACTCGGCCGACTCCGGGCCGGGGCGGGCGGTCACGGCCAGCACGTGACTGGCCCGGGGCAGCGGGCGGCCGAGGAAGGGCTGAGCGCTGGGGGTGGCGGGTACGGGCGGCCAGGCGGTGATGGTCATGGAGTGCTCCTCGTCGGTTCGGCTTCGCGCTGGCCCCCGGTGAGGGGGCCAGGGTCGGCGGCCAGCTCACCTTCCACCGTCGGTGCCGTATGTGGAGACGGGGCGCAGCGCCGGTAGGGGCGGGGTGGAAGCGATGTTCCACGGAGTCTTCACCGGTGCTGCACGGCAGGCGCAAAAACCGGGAGGTTAGCTGGCCAGACAGACGTCAAGCAGGACCCGAGATGGGCAGGACTTCGATCAGGGCCAAGGTGCCGCAGGCACCGGGAGCGGCGGGCATCGCGGCGGTGCTCGCCGCGGGGGCGGCCGGGATAGCGGTTCCGGCCATGGCGGTCAGCGGGCCGAGCTGGCCCGAGCTGCGGCAGGGCAGTAACAGTGCCTGGCCGCAGGCGACGGTCCGGTCGTTGCAGTATCTGCTGCAGGCCCACGGGGCCAAGCTCGCCGTCGACGGGGCGTTCGGGCCGAAGACCAAGGCCGCGGTGATGGCGTTCCAGCACGCTCGAGGGCTGGGCGGGTCCGGGGTGGTGCAGGCGGCCACCTGGCGGGCGCTGCTGGTCACGGTGCAGCGAGGCAGCGCGGGCCCGCGGTGCGCGCGGTGCAGGATCAGGTCAACTTCCGGGACCTTAAGGACGGGCGTACGCTGGCGGTCGATGGGCGGTTCGGGCCGAAGACGCAGGTCTCGGTGCGGGCCTTCCAGCAGGCGATGGCCGCGCAGGTGAAGGGCTTCGCGGTGGACGGCATCGTCGGGCCGCAGACCTGGCAGGCACTGGTCAGCGGGGCACTGTCCGGGTGACCACAGACCCTTAGCCGAAGGCCAGGACGATGGCGTGCAGGGCCAGGCCTACGCCGGCGCCGACCACGGTGCCGTTGATCCGGATGTACTGCAGGTCGCGGCCCAGCAGGAGCTCCAGCTGGGTGGAGGTCTGGGTGGCGTCCCAGCGCTCGATGGTGCCGGTG
This sequence comes from uncultured Actinomycetes bacterium, assembly GCA_963787645.1. Classification (GTDB taxonomy): domain Bacteria; phylum Actinomycetota; class Actinomycetes; order Streptosporangiales; family Streptosporangiaceae; genus Palsa-504. The sequence goes on from CAWBDS010000003.1 coordinate 840,205, forward strand.
ACCAGGCCGGCCAGCTCGTCACCGAACTGGCCGGCCAGGGACCGGACGGCGGTCTCGATCATCCGCTCCAGGCCGTCCTGCAGGCGCTGCTCGGACTCCAGACGCTGGCCGACCGCGACCAGCAGGCCGGCCAGCCGGTGGTGCAGCTCGGAATCGGGGTCTGCGGCCTGGACGCGCAGGGCCTCCTTGGTCTTCTGCCACAGCGACGACGACCAGTCCCGCAGCCCCTCGCTCGCCAGCACGTCGCGCTTGATGCGCTCGCCACGCTCGCGCAGGCCGGGATCGGTCTCCAGGCGATCCGGCAGCCCGGCGATCCACGTGTCGAACTGGCGCCGGGTCGGGTCGTCCGGATTGGCGGCCACCGCGGCCAGCCGCTCGCGCAGCCGGGTGTGGAGCCGGTCGAAGAGCCGCCCGTACACCGCGTCGGGTATCCAGCGCGGGGCCTCGCGCTCGAACAGCTCGCGCAGCTCGCCGACGTGGTCGGCCAGGTAGCGGTCGCCGGCGGCCAGGATGTCATTGAACAGTTCCGCGTGCTGGCCCTCGGCGATCGCGGTCCGCAGGGCCCGTCCGGCCAGCGGGGCCACCTCGACCGAATCGACCAGGCGGGTCAGCTCGGCGGTCACAATGCGCTGCACGTCCTCGTCGCGCAGCGCCTCGGCCACCGCGACCACCGCGTCGGCGGCGTAGCCGGCGAACCGGGCCGCGTTGGCCGGCGCGGCCAGCCAGCCGGCCAGCCGGGGCACCAGGCCCGCGGCGCGGATCCGGTCGGTCAGCACGTCGGCGTTGAGGAAGTTCTCCTGCACGAACTGACCCAGGGTGGCGGCGAACTGGTCCTTGCGCTCGACGATCAGCGCGGTGTGCGGGATGGGCAGGCCCAGCGGACGGCGGAACAGCGCGGTGACCGCGAACCAGTCGGCCACCCCGCCGACCATGGACGCTTCGGCACCGGCCTGCACGTAGCCGAGCAGGGTGCCGTGCGCGCCGATCGCGGTCACCACGATGAACAGGACCGAGACCGCGCCGAGCAGCGCAGTGGCCCGGCGGCGGGCGGCAGCCAGCCGGCGGGCCCGCACGGCCGGCGACTCGTGCTCGACCGCGCGCATGGGCGCCGCGGGCGCGGTGGCAGTAGGTTCCATCCCGGTCAACGATATTGACCGGGATGGACCGGACCGCGCGTGGGCGCGGTTAGCCGCGGCTCAGCTCGACGATCTGGGCCCGGGCGGCGGTCACCAGCTCGGCGTTGGTGTGCGCGTGGCCGTGCAGGCCCCAGCCGCCGTCGGGCGCCTCGGTGAGCAGCACCCAGGTGCGATCGGGCAGGTCCGGGTCGCCCGCGGCCGCGGCGACGATCTCGGTCAGCCGCTGGACCACCGCGAGTTGCTTGTCCCGGTCCAGCGCGCCCGCGTTGGTCAGCACCTGGACCCGGACGTAGTGTGCTAGCCGTCCACGTTGGACAGGCTGTCCGCGGGCAGGTCGTGCACGAAGGCCGCCGTGTTCTGCCGGAACATCGGGATGTCGGGCACCTGCTCGGTGGTCATGACCGCGGTGGCGAGGTCGACGGCCAGCTGGTGGCGGTCTGCGAACGTGCCGGTCGCGGCAATTACGTCGATCATGGGCATGGCTTCACCCTGCCCGGGTTCGCGCGGCGGGGTATCCGCATGTTGACTGCACCAGCCGGCCTATATTGGCGGGGTGGAGGCCGGGCTGATCGGCCGGGACGCCGAGCGGAGCCGGCTCGCGCCCTGGTGGACCCGGCCCTGGCGCGCAGCCGGGCGCTGATCGTGCGGGGCGACGCGGGCCTGGGCAAGACCGCGCTGCTCGCCGAAGCGGAGCAGGACCTGGCCTTCGCCGGGCTGCACCAGCTGCTGCGGCCGGTCCTGGAGCGGGCCGCGGACCTGCCCGAACGTCAGGCCAAGGCGCTCCTGGGCGCGCTCGCCCTGTCCGAAGACCCGGTGCCGCCCGACGCGCTGCTGACCGGGATCGCGGTGCTCACCCTGCTCGCCGGGCTGTCCGAAGACGGCCCGGTGCTGGTGATCGCCGACGACGCTCAGTGGCTGGACCGGGGCTCGCTGGACACCCTGGCCTTCGTGGCCCGGCGGCCGGGCCCGGGAGCTGGTGCTGGCCCAGGCGGACGGCAACCCGATGGCGCTGATCGAGCTGGCCCGGGTGATCGCGGCCGACCCGGCGGCCGGGCGGCGGTGGGCCACCGAGCCGCTGCCGCCCACCGACCGGCTGGCGGCCATCGTGGCGGCCGAGTTCGCCGCGCTGCCCGCTGCCACCCGGGACGCGCTGCGGCTGCTGGCCGCCGCGGCCCTGGCCCTGCCCGCCGGGCAGGCCGACCGGGTGGCCGACCTGGCCGGCCAGGTGCTGGCGTCCAGCACCGATCCCGGGCCGCGCAACCTGGCCCGGCTGTACACCGGGTGGGCCCTGGTCTGGTCGAACCGGCCGGGCGACGCGCTGGCCACGCTGCTGTCGCTGACCGCCGACGGCGCGCCGGAGGTGGCGTGGAGCGCGCTGGGGCTGGCCGCCACGGTGGCGTACCAGACCGGGGGCCTGGCCCGCGACGCGGTGCTCGGCGCGCTGGACCAGCTGGAAGCGCGGGCGCGGCCGGGGGCGGCCGCGGAGGTGCGGAGCTGGGCGCGCGCGAGCGCCGGACCGTTCGGCGATCAAGAAAAAGGCGCGGACCTGCACCGGATCGCGGCGGGGACCGTCACCGACCTGGCCACGCTGGGCGCCGCGGCCTGGGTGCTGGACGAGACCGAGCTGGCCGTCGCGGTGCTGCGCCAAGGGCTGGGCCGGCTGCGCGCGGCGGGCGTGGGCGGGCGCAGCGGCGGCGCCCGGTCCGCGCTGGAGTGGGCGTGCATCGACAGCGGGCGGTGGGACGAGGCGCTGGCCGCGGCGCGCGAGGCCAGCGACACCGCCGCCGCGTACCTGATGCAGACCGTGGCCGCCTCGGCCGACCTGGCCGCGACCACCGTGTACGCGCTGCGCGGCGAACTCGGGCAGGTCGGCCGCTCCTGGCCAGCGCGCGGGCCGCGGTCGACCCGGCCGAGTACCGGGCCTACGCGGCCCGGGCCCGGCACGCCGCGGGCCTGGCTGTTCCTGTCGCCGCGGACCGTGGCGTCCCACCTGTACCGCGTGTACCCCAAGCTGGGGATCGCGGGGCGGCATCAGCTCCGGGAGCTAGCGGAGCGGGGTCGCGCGGGCTGGCCAGGCTGGGCTGACTGATTGAAGGTGCGGGCATACGCCGGGTCAGCGCACAGCTCTCAGCGCCCCTTCCGCCCTTCCCGCGACATCAGCCACTCAGCTGGGCTGGCCATTAACCGATGAGTGCGGCACTCTGCTGGGAGGAGGCGTCAGAGTGCCGCACTCACCCGTTGGGCCGGCCTGAGGCCGCCCGCCTAGCCGCACCGGAACGCATGGTTGTGGCAAGGGTGTGGCAAGAAGGGACGTTAGGTTGCCGCAACCATAGGTCGGGCCGACCACGCAAGGCGCGGGACGGTTCGGCGCGGGACGGTTGACGGCAAGACGTCAGGGACGGGACGGCCGGGGGCGGGGTGCTCCGGACCGTGGGCGGGCCAGGGGGCCGGTCAGGAGGGTGACGGCGGCGGCCACGGCGAAGGACAGGATCGAGGCGGACATCCAGCTGGCCGGGGTGAAGCCGAGGTCATGGCCGAACGAGGTCCAGGCCGCGGCCCACCAGGACACGTAGCCGGGGTTGATGAGCTGGTAGGTGACGAAGCCGGCGGCCCAGGGCAACAGCATCAGCCACCGGGAGCGGGCCGCGGCCGACAGGTCCCAGCGGCCGCGCGCGAGGACGAAGTAGTCCGTGATCAGGACCGCGGCCAGCGGGACGAACAGCGAGCCGATCAGGTCCAGGAAGTTCTCGTAGTCGGCGATGTTCAGCCACAGCGCGCCCGCGGTGGCCAGCGCGGCGATGGTGCCGCCCAGGATCCGCCGGTCCCACAGCGGGCGCATGTTCTGGATGGAGATCGCGGTGGAGTAGACGTCGGCGAACGACTGGTCCAGCTCCCGGGCGGCCAGGATGGCGAAGGCCAGCGCACCGACCGGCAGGGCGATGAACGCGCCGTAGATGTGCTGCGGGTTGCCGCGGGCGACGGTGACCAGGGCGAGCAGTCCGATCACGTAGCACAGGACCTGGGTGACGGAGTAGCCGGCCAGCGCGCCGGCGAAGGCGGCGCGGGGGCTGCGGGAGTGCCGGGTGTAGTCGGCGGCCAGCGGCGCGAACGAGATGGCCACCGCGACCACGGTGTCGGTGGCGGCCCAGTAGCCGGACCAGGTGCCGTGCGTGAGGCCGGGCAGCGGGTGCCGGATGAGCTGGACGAACAGGTAGCACATGACGACCAGCACGGCGCCGGTCGCGTACTTGCGCAGCACCCGGATGGCGCCCAGCGGCCGGACGGTGAGCAGGGCAGTGGCCATCCCGGCGATCAGCACGTAGCCCCACTTGGGCAGGGCGGGCGTGACGGTGTGCGCGGCGGTCGCGATGGTGACCAGCTCGAACACGGCCCAGCCGAGGCACTGCAGGATGTTCAGGATGGTGGGCAGGTAGGACAGCCGGGCGCCGAACAGCCCGCGGAGCAGGACCATGGCCGGGGCGCCGGTCTGCGCGCCGGGCAGGGCGGCCAGCGCCAGCACCATGGTGCCGAGCACGGTGCCGGCCACGATCGCGGTCAGCGCGGCGGCCAGGGACAGCTCCGGGGTGCCCGGGCCGCCGGGTTGCAGCACGAAGATGGCGCCGGTGAAGCCGAGCAGGCTCACCCCGAGGTTGCCCCACAGGCCGAACTGGTCGAGCAGGCTGAGGGCCTGCGGGACCGGCTCGGCCAGGGTCCGGGCCACCTCGGAGCGGCGGTCGCCCTGGACGGTGACGAAGGTGTGGTTCTGGTCCTGATCGGTGGTGGGCGCGGCCACGGCAGCCTCCCTACGCCGGCATTACCCGGACAGGTTCAGACGGTCGGTGGCGCGGTCAGCCACCCTCTCAGCCCGGTCGGCCCGAGCTCCCGTGCGTATGCAGTTACCACCAATGTTAGCGGAAAGGGCCGTAACGTTTCCGGGACGGTGGGTGTTTAGGGTGACAACATGGTCAGATCCGGGCGGTCGGCGCAGGTAATCGCGGTCGTGCTGGGCTTGGCGGTGCTGGCCATGTGGCCGGCCACCGTGCTGCTGGACTCGGCCATCCACTACCCGGGGACCGGCGGTCCGGTAGTGGACACGCTGGCGGTGGCGGCCGCGGACTTGCCGGCCGCCGCGGTGGCCACCCTGCTCGCGGCGCGACGGCCGGGTAACCCGATCGGCTGGCTGCTGTTCGCGGTCGTCTTCTTCGGGGGCAGCCCCACCCAGGAATACTCCATCCTGGACTACCGGCACCACCACGGGACGCTGCCGCTGGGCTGGGCGGCGGTGGTGATCCAGGAATGCTGGCCGCTATTCCTGCTGAGCATCTCGATCCTGCTGTGGGTGTTCCCGGACGGTAAGCTGCCCGGCGGGCGGTGGCGGCGTCCGGCCACGGCGATCCTGGTGACCGGAGTGGCGCTCGGCGTAGCGGCATCGGTGCCCGGAGTCCTGATCGCGGCGCGCGGCCACATCCGCCTCGACCCCAGCGGCGACTTCGCGAACATGCCGGCCGGGATCTTCGCGGCACTCGAGGGCGCGGTAATCGTGCTGGTCCTGGTCAGCTGGCTGGCCTGGCTGGGCATTCAGATCCCTACCTACCGCCATGCCGACGGCGAGCGCCGCCAGCAGCTCAAGTGGCTGTACACCGGAGGCGGCATCTGCCTGTTCGCGCTGATCTTCGGGGTGTTTGTCATCCCGGTGGCCATGGACCAGTCGCCGGGCTGGGGCACGTATCCCCTGGCCAGCGCGCTGGTCATCGTGGCCTTCGGCGCGCTGCCAGCGTGCATGGGCGTGGCCGTGCTGAAGTACCGGCTGTATGAGCTCAACCGGATCATCAGCCGGGTGTTGTCCTACGCGCTGATCACCGGACTGCTGATCGGCGTGTACAGCGGCTTGGTGCTGCTGGCCACCGACGTGCTGCCGGTGCGGTCAGCGGTGGCCGTGGCGGCCAGCACGCTGATTACCGCGGCGCTGTTCAACCCGCTGCGGCGGCGGGTGCAGCGGGCGGTCGACCGGCGGTTCAACCGGGCCCGGTACGACGCCGAGGCGGTGGTGGCCGCGTTCACCGGACGGCTGCGGCACACGGTGGACTTCGACACGGTGCGAGACGACCTGGTCGGCGTGGTGGACCAGGCGGTCGAGCCGACCCAGGTGGCGGTATGGCTAGCCCCACCGTAAAGCCGGCGGATCGCCCCATTGGTTGCGGCCGGGGCGGCCAGCAGGCTGGCAGGCATGGCCATTCACACGGGGAACATCGCAGTAGCCGACCTGAGCACCGGCCCGGCCGCGCCGGTGGTGCTGACCGAGGTAACCAAGCGCTACGGGCGGCGCCGGGGCGCGGTGGCCGCGCTGGACCAGGTGTCGCTGACCTTCGCCGCGGGCTCGTTCACCGCGGTGCTCGGGGTCTCCGGGTCTGGTAAGTCCACCCTGCTGCAGTGCGCGGCCGGGATCGAGCGGGCCACGTCCGGCCGGGTGCGGCTGTGCGGCACGGACCTGAGCCGGCTCTCCCAGCGCCGCCAGGCGGTGCTGCGCCGGCAGCGGGTCGGGTTCGTGTTCCAGGACCTCAACCTGCTGCCCGAGCTGACCGTGGGCGAGAACATCGCGCTGCCGCTGCGGCTGGATCACCGCCCGGCCCGGCGGGCGGATGTCGAGCACGCCGCGGCCCGGGTGGGCCTGGGCGGCGGCCAGCTCAGACGGCGCCCGGCCGAGCTGTCCGGCGGCCAGCAGCAACGGGTGGCGGTCGCCCGGGCGCTGATCACCCGGCCGGAGGTGATCTTCGCCGACGAGCCGACCGGGGCGCTGGACCCGCATACCGCGGCCGGGGTGCTGCGGCTGCTGCGCGGGGCCGCGGACGGCACCACGGTGGTCATCGTGACCCACGACCCGCAGGTCACGCGGTTCTGCGACCAGGCCGTGTTCCTGCAGGCGGGCCGGGTGGACCGGGTGCTGCCCGACCCGGAACCGGGCCTGGTGGCCGGGGTGCTGTTCGAACTGGGCGAGCGGGCCGAACGCGAGCAGGCCGGGCGGGGGCGGCCCTGATGCGCTGGATGCTGGCCGGGCTGCACCGCGGCCCCGGGCCGCTGATCGGCACCATGGTCGCCTCGGCCGCCGCGGCGGCGCTGACCGTGGCCGCGCTCTCGATCGCCACCGCGGACACCCAGGTTCCGGCCGGGCGGCTGGCCGGGGCCAGCGTGGTGGTGACCGCCGACACTAGCCTGCACGTCACGGTGGGCGGCGAGGGCGAGAGCCTGCCGCTGGCCGTCTACCGGGGGGTGCCCGCGACGCTGGCCGCAGAGCTGGCCCGGGTGCCGGGGGTGGCGGCGGCGACGGGTGAGTCGGGGTTCCCGGGCGGGGTGGTCCGAGCCGGGGACGTGGACCTGGTGGCGGTGACGGCCAAACCGGGTGTCACCCCGGCCGGCCTCGCCCAGCGGATACGCGCCGACCTGGGCGGCGGCCGAGGGTACACGATCGCGACCGGGGCGGCGCGCGGGGACGTGGCGGACCTGAACGCGCCGGTGCAGCGGTCCAACGGGGTGGCGCTCGGCGGGGCGCTGATCCCGGTGATCGTGCTCATCTCGCTGTTCGTGCTGGCCGCCACGACCGCGCTGGCGGTCAACCTGCGCCGGCCGCGGTACACCAGGCTGCGGATGGCGGGCGCCACCCGGGGGCAGGTCCGCCGGGCGGTGCTGGCCGAGCTAGCGGTGTGCGGGATCGCGGGCGGTGCGCTGGGCTGGCTGCCCGGCGCGGCGCTGGGCGCGGCCGGCGCGCACGCGCTGGCCGCCCATCAGATGCTGCCGCCCGGCTCGACGGCCTGGCAGAGCCCGTGGCAGCTGCTCATCGCGTGCGGCATCGCGGTCCTGGTGGCCGAGCTGAGCGGGCAGGTCGCGGCGCGCCGGGCCAGCCGGACCTCGCCCGCCCAGGCGCTGCGGGAGACCGCCGCGGACCGCAAGTGGCCGCATCCGGTGCGGCTGGCGCTGGGGCTGGCCGCGGCGGGCGGCTCGGGCACGCTGATGGTGCTCACCTTGAGCGAGAAGAGCGCGGCCGGGCAGCTGGCCCTGGCCCTGCCGCTGCTGCTGGCCTGCATGGTGACGGTGGGGCTGCTGGGCCCGGTGCTGGTGGCGCTGGCCGCGTGGCTGGCCCGGCCCGCCCGGGCGGCCGGGCCCTCGGCCCGGCTGGCGCTGGCCGCGGCGGCCGCGCGGCCGCGGCGCACCGCGTCGGCGGTCACCCCGGTGGCGCTGGCCGTGGCCCTGGTGGGCAGCGTGTACTTCGCCAACGCCTCGATCGCGCACGCCACCGCGGCCCAGGCCGGGACCACGGTGACGGCCGGGCACGTGATCTCCGGGACCGGCCTGACCGACGCCAGCCTGCGCCAGGTCCGGTCGCGGCCCGGGGTCCGGGCCGCCGCCGGGGTGGCCTCGGTCACGCTGGCCGCGGCCGACCCGGACCTGGAGCCGGTCTACGGCCAGGCGGTGGCCGGCGGTCCCCTCGGCCAGGTCATGGACCTGGGGGTGACCTCCGGCCACCTGGGCGCGCTGCGGCCCGGGCAGCTCGCGGTCAGCGCGCTGGAGGCGGGCCACGGCGTGCTGGGCGTGCACGTGGGGTCGCGGGTCACCGTGTACCTGCCGGACGGCACGCCGTACCGGGCCACGGTCAGCGCCATCTACGCCAGGTCACTGGCCACCGGAGACCTGCTGATCCCGGCCGCGGTGCTGGCCGGGCACGCGGGTACCGCGCCCGGGTACAGCCAGATCCTGGTCAGCGGGGGGACGGCGGGCGAGCTGACCGCCGGTCACCCGGGCTGGCACGTGGTCAGCCGGAACGTGGCCAACGCGCAGGCCGCGCAGGACGCCGCGCAGAACGGGTTCGCCAACAACCTGATCCTGGGCGTGGTGGGCGTACTGGCCGCGGTGGCCCTGATCAACACGCTGGTGGTGGGCACGCTGGAACGGCGGCGGGTGCTGCGGCTGCTGGGCCGGGTGGGCGCGACCCGGGGGCAGGCGGCCGCGATGTTCGGCTGGCACGCCGGGTTCGTCACCGTGACCGGCGTGGTCGCCGGGGTGGCGGCCGGGGCGGTGACGCTGCTCGCGGTGGTCCGCGCCGCGACCGGCAGCTGGCTGCCGTACGTTCCCTGGGGTCCGGCGGCGGGCCTGGCCGGGGCGGTGGCCGCGCTCACCCTGGCCGCGGTCATGGTGCCCTACCTGGCCATGACCCGCGGGGTCAGCCCCGGATAGCTCCGACCAGGCCGCCGACCAGCTTGCGCTGGGCGAAGATGAAAATGGCCAGGGCGGGGATCATGGACACCGCGGTGAACGCGTAGACCCGGGCGGTGTCCTGGGTGTAGGTGGACTGGAAGCTGGCCACGGCCAGCGGCAGCGTGTAGTGGTTCTGGCTGCTGAACACGACCAGCGGCAGCAGGTAGGCGTTCCAGCTGGTCACGAAGGCCAGGATGCCGACCGTGATCAGCGCGGGCCGGGACAGCGGCAACAGGATGCGCAGGAAGAACCGGATCCGGGTGGCGCCGTCCACGATCGCGGCGTCCTCCAGCTCGCCGGGAATGGCGCGCATGAACGGGCGCAGGATGACGATCGTGACCGGCAGCGAGAACGCCGCCTCGGGCAGGGCCACGCCGAACAGGTTGTCGTTCAGCCCGATCTGCTGCAGCAGCAGGAACAGCGGCAGCGCCGCGGTGTTCAGCGGGAACAGCAGCCCGGCCACGAACAGCAGGTAGAACGCCTCCCGGCCGCGGAACGTGTAGCGGGACAGCGCAAAGGCGGCCATCGAGCCCAGCGTGACGGCCAGCCCGGTGGCCACCACCGCGACCACCACGCTGTTCGCTACGGCCTGCCAGAACAGCGACGAGCTGACGATCGCGGCGTAGTTGCTCCACACCCACGGATGGGGCAGCGCGTTCGGGTTGGCGTTGAGCTGGGCGGTGGTGCTGAACCCGCCCACGATCATGTACAGCATGGGCGCGATCGTGATGGCCAGCACGAGCAGGATAATCAGGTAGCTGGCGGGCAGCGACAGCCAGGTACGGCGGTCGCGGAGCACATCCCGGCGCGACGGGCGCCCGAGTCGGGCGGTGGCGGCGCTCATATAACCGCCCGGGTCACCGCGCCCGCCGTGTCCCGGCGCAGCGCGTACCGCTGGTAGGCCAGCGCGAAGACCAGCGAGATGACGAACAGGATCACCGAGACCGTGGCCCCGTAGCCGAACTGCGTGCGCTGTACGCCGTTGACGTACTGGTAGGTCAGCACGGTGGTCGACGCGTTCGCCGGGCCGCCCAGGGTCATGATCCAGACCAGGTCGAACAGCTGCAGCGAGCCGATCACCGATAGGAAGATCCAGATCCTGATCGTCGGGGCGAGCAGCGGCAGCGTGATGGCCCGGGTCGCCTGCCACGGGGTGGCCCCGTCGATGGCCGCCGCCTCGCGCAGCTCGGGCGGGATGCCCTGCAGCCCGGCCAGCAGCAAGACGATCCCGAAGCCGATGTACTTCCAGGTGGCCACCACGAACACCGAGTAGAGCACCAGCGAGGTGCTGGCCAGCCAGTAGTGGATCAGGCCGCCCAGGCCGAGGGCCCGCAGGAAGGCGTCCAGCGGGCCGCCCGGCTGCAGCAGCTCGTACCACATCACCGCGGCGGTGGCCTCGGACAGCACGAACGGCGCGAACACGGCCAGCCGCAGGAACGTCCGGCCCCGCGCCCGGCGGTTCAGCAGCAGGGCCAGCCCGATGCTGATCGGCAGCTGGATGACCAGCGACAGCACGGCGATGATCACGTTGTGCAGCAGGGCCTGGTGGAACACCGGGCCGGTCAGCACCCCGGTGTAGTTCTGGATGCCGATGAAGTCGGTCAGCGGCCCGAAGCCGCTCCAGTTGTACAGGCTGTACCAGGCGGCGAACACCATCGGGACGATGACGAACCCGGTGAACAGCAGGATCGGCGGGACGAGCAGCGCGATCAGCTCGAGCCGCTTGCGCAGGTGGCGCCGCCCGCCCGCGGGGCGGGCGGCGGAGGTGGCCGGGCGGGAGGTGACCTCCCGCCCGGCGGCTATCGCGCTCTGGGGGCGCGCCATCAGTGGCCGGAGCTACTGCTCACGGAGTTGATGATGGTCGAATTGCTGCCCTTGCCCGCGAAGAAGTCCGCGAGCGCGTTGTCCAGGGCCTGCCCCGGGTTGGTGGGGAAGGCGATGTCGAAGTACTCCGCGTCGTAGGCGGCGTCGCGGTGCGCGGCCGCGGCGGCCTGCAGGGCCGGGTTGGTCAGCACCGATTCGGCGGAGCTGTTGGCCGGCAGCCCCACCTCGCCCTTCTGCACCAGCTCCTCCTGGACCGGGGTGCTGTCGATGTACTGGAGGAAGTCGGCGCAGGCCGGCTCGGACGCGCCGGTGGTGCAGGAGAAGCCGTCACCGCCGGACAGCACCGCGGTCGGGTTTCCCGCACCGCCGGAAACCTGCGGGAACGGGAACCAGCCCAGCTCGCTGAGGATGTTCTTATCCGAGGTCAGGGCGGGGACGACGCTGGTTTCCCAGTCGCCTTGCAGCTCCATGGCGGCCTTGCCGTTGGCCAGCAGGCCGGCCGAGCTGCCCGCGCCGGTCTGGGCTTGGGTGGCGTTGAACCCGCCCTGGAACGGATTAGTGGCCATGAACGAGGTCAGGTCCTTGGTGGCCTGGCTGAAGCACGGCGCGGTCATGCTGACCGCCTTGATCGAGGACTGCAGCACGGACTGCGAGCACTCCCGGACCGCGAAGTACTCCCAGTAGAACGCGTCCGGCCAGCGGCTGCCGCCGCCCAGCGAGATGGGGGTGATGCCCTTGGCCTTCAGCTTGGCGTCATCGGATTCCAGCTGCGCGATGCTGGTCGGCGCGGCGGTGATGCCGGCCTTGGCGAACAGGTCCTTGCGGTACCAGAAGCCCACCACGTGCTGATCGTAAGGGACGCCGTACTGCTGGCCGTTGACCTGCCAGCCCGCGGCCGACTGGCCCAGCTCGCTGATCCAGCTCGAGGCGAGCGAGCTGAGGTTGGCCAGCTTGCCCGAGGTGAACTGGGTGGACTCCTGGCCACCGCCCCACTGCTGGAAGATGTCCGGCGGGTTGTCCGACTTCAGGGCGATCGGCATCTTGGTGGTGAACAGGTCGCTCTGGATCGGGTCGATGCTGATCGTCACGTTCGGGTGGGAGGCGTGGAACGCGGTCGCGACGCTCTGCCAGACGCCCAGCAGGGGCTGAGTGTTGCCGTTGTTCCACCAGGTGAGGGTGACCTTGGTGGTGCTGTTCGAGGACGAACTCGCGCCGGTGCCGGAACTGTTGCCGCTGCTACTGCTGCTGCTGCTGCACGCGGCGATGGTGAGGGCCGCTGCCACCGCGGTGGCGACGATAACGGGCTTTCGCGAACCTCGCATGCGCGCTCATCTCCTGAGGCCGATGCGCTGAGGAACAGTTCCGAAAGTTTAGGTAACTTTTCGGAGGTGCCGTTATCATAAGAATCTGGGAGTCAGCGGGTCAATCCTTTGTAGCCAAGGTGTTACCTCCCCTGACCATCCCGCTAAGGCGTCATTTTCCCAGGTAGTCATCGGCACGCGCATCGCCTCCGGCTAGCGCCGACCTAGATAATTGGTTTACGATACGATCGAAAACTTTCGATGCCGGGACTAGGGGATGGTGCAGTGCTTCCCAGCAGCAAGGCGGCGGCCGACAGCACCACCGGGAGACAGCGGCGGACCACTCTGGCCACCATCGCCGCCGAGGCAGGCGTGTCGCTGCCCACGGTCTCTAAGGTGGTCAACGGGCGCCGGGACGTGGCCCCGGCCACCCGCGCGCTGGTCGAGCGGCTGCTCGATGAGCACCACTACACCCGGACCGGCACCCGCCGCAGCCGCCGCTCCGGTCTGGTCGACCTGGTCTTCAACGGCCTGGACAGCCCGTGGGCGGTGGAGATCCTGCGCGGCGTCGAGGACTGGGGCTCGGCGCACGAGACCGGCGTGGCGGTGTCCGCGGTGCGGCACGGCAACGCCCGGCCCGGCGAGCTGGACCAGCGGGCTGGCCAGCCACGACACCGACGGGGTGATCCTGGTCATGGGCGGGGTCACCGCCGGGCAGCTGGAGCAGCTGCGCGAGGCCCACATCCCGCTGGTGGTCATCGATCCGGTGAACCCGCCGCCGCCCGACGTGCCGAGCGTCGGCGCCACCAACTGGGCAGGCGGGCTGGCCGCCACCGAGCACCTGCTGGCCTGGGGCACCGCCGGATCGGGGCCATCGCCGGGCCAGGGCGACTACCTGTGCAGCCGGGCCCGGATCGACGGGTACCGGTCGGCGCTGGAACGGGCGGGCCTGGGGTTCGACCCGGCCCTGGTCCGCCACGGGGACTTCGAGCACGAGGGCGGCTTCATTCGCGGCGGCGAGCTGCTCGACCTGGCCGACCCGCCGTCGGCGATCTTCGCGGGCAGCGACCAGCAGGCGTTCGGGCTGTACGAGGCGGCCCGGCAGCGCGGGCTGCGGGTGCCGCAGGACCTGTCCGTGGTCGGGTTCGACGACCTGCCGGTGGCCCGCTGGGTGTCACCGCCGCTGACCACGGTGCGCCAGCCGCTGGCCGAGATGGGCCGGGCCGCCGCGCAGATGCTGGACGACCTGATCGAGGGGCTGCCCTCACGCACCAGCCGGGTCGAGCTATCCACCGAGCTGATCGTGCGCGAGTCCACCGGGACGGCCCGGGCATGAGCAGCACCGCGGTCCAGGCCGTGACCGGTCCGTGGCGTGATCCGTCCCGGCCGGTCACGGAGCGGATCGCCGACCTGCTGGGCCGGATGACGCTGGCCGAGAAGCTAGCCCAGCTGGGCAGCGTGTGGATCGGCGCATCGGCCGACGGCGACGGCGTGGCGCCCATGCACCACGAGTTCAGCGCCGAGCTGCCGCCCGCCGACGAGCTGTTCCGCGACGGCCTGGGCCAGCTGACCCGGGTGTTCGGCACCCGCCCGGTGCCCCCGGCGATCGGGATGCGGGCGTTGGCCGGGCTGCAGCAGCGGGTGGTGACCGCGAGCCGGTTCGCCATCCCGGCCATCGCGCACGAGGAATGCCTGACCGGCTTCGCCGCCTGGCGGGCGACGATCTTCCCGGTCCCGCTGGCCTGGGGTGCGTCGTTCGACCCCGGCCTGGTCCGGAAGATGGCGACGGCCATCGGGACCAGCATGCGGGCCAGCGGCGTACACCAGGGCCTGGCCCCGGTGCTGGACGTGGCCCGGGACCCGCGCTGGGGCCGCACCGAGGAGACCATCGGCGAGGATCCCTACCTGGTCGGCACGATCGGCACCGCGTACGTGCAGGGCCTGCAGTCCGCCGGGGTGGACGCGACGCTGAAGCACTTCGCGGGCTACTCGGCCTCGCAGGGCGGCCGGAACATGGCGCCGGTGTCGATGGGTCAGCGGGAGTTCGCCGACGTGATCCTGCCGCCGTTCGAGATGGCCATCCGGCTCGGCCGGGCCCGCGCGGTCATGCCGTCCTACACCGACCTGGACGGCGTGCCGGCCACCGCCGACCCGGACCTGCTCGGCCGGCTGCTGCGCGACGAACTCGGCTTCGCCGGCCTGGTCGTATCCGACTACTACGCGGTCTCGTTCCTCGAGCTGCAGCACGCCGTGGCGGGCAGCCAGGCCGAGGCCGCGGCGGCCGCGGTCAACGCCGGGGTGGACATGGAGCTGCCCGCGGTGCGCTGCTACGGCGCGCCGTTGCGCTCCGCGGTGGCCGCCGGGCTGACCGACGAGGCGGCGGTGGACGCGGCCGCCGCCCGGGTGCTGACCCGCAAGTGCGAGCTCGGGCTGCTCGATCCGGGCTGGGTGGCGGTCCCGGACGGGGCCGGGCCGGACGCACCGGACCTGGACCCGCCAGAGCACCGGGCGCTGGCCCGGCTGCTGGCCGAGGAGTCGGTGGTACTGCTGGCCAACCGCGATGGCGTGCTGCCGCTGCGGGCCGGGGCCCGGGTCGCGGTGACCGGGCCGCTGGCCGCTGACCCGCTGGCCTTCTTCGGCTGCTACAGCATGCCCCGGCACCTGGGTGCGGCCCATCCGGAGGCCGCGGCCAGCGTGCCGGTGACCACCGTGCTGGACGCGCTGCGCGGTGAACTAGCCGAGGTGACCTACACGCCTGGCTGCGGGGTGCGGTCGGCCGGCACCGGGGGGTTCGCGGCGGCGGTGGCCGCCGCGCGGGCCGCGGACGTCGTGGTGACGGTGGTCGGCGACGAGGCGGGGCTGTTCGGGCGGGGCACCTCCGGCGAGGGCTGCGACGCGGCCGACCTGCGGCTGCCCGGCGTCCAGCAGGACCTGCTGGACGCCCTGGCCGGTACCGGGACGCCGGTGGTCGCGGTCCTGGTTACCGGGCGGCCGTACGCGCTGGGCCCGGTCGCGGGCCAGCTGGCCGGGATCGTGCAGGCGTTCTTCCCGGGCGAGGAAGGCGGCCCGGCCATCGCTGGCGTGCTGTCCGGGCGGATCACGCCGACCGGCAAGCTGCCGATCCAGCTGCCGGCCAGCCCGGCCGCGTCGCCGTCGTCCTACCTGCGGTCCCGGCTGGCCGGGCGGCACGAGGGCAGCTCGGTGGACCCCTCCCCGCTGTTCGCGTTCGGGCACGGGCTGTCCTACACCAGCTTCGGGTATCAGGACCTGTCGGTCTCGCCGGGGGTGGTCGCCACCGACGGGGTCGCGGAGATCTCGTGTGACGTGGTGAACACCGGGTCGCGGGCGGGCACCGAGGTGGTCCAGCTGTACCTCAGCGACCCGGTGGCCTCGGTGGTGCGCCCGGTGAGCTGGCTGGCCGGGTTCATCCGGGTCGGGCTGGAACCCGGCCAGCGACGGCGGGTCACGTTCGGTGTGCACGCCGACCGGACCGCGTTCACCGGCCGGTCGGGCCGGCGGATCGTCGAGCCGGGCGAGATCGGCATCGGGATCGGCGGCGCGTCCGATCGGCTGGCGCTGCGCGGCTCGCTCACGCTGCGCGGCCCGGTCCGGGCCGCGGGCCCGGACCGGGTACTGGTCACCGACGTGGCGGCCTGCTGAGGGTCACCCCTCGCCGAGCAGGCCGCGGGCCGCGTCGGCGATGTGGGCGGCGTCGATGCCCGACCCGCCGAGCAGCTCGGCGGGGGTCCCGGAGCCGGGCATCTCGCGCACGGCCAGGTGGGCCAGGGCCAGGTCGATGCGGCCGGCGCCGGTCAGGGCGTCCAGCACCGCGGCGCCCAGGCCGCCCTCGGGGTGGTGGTCCTCGGCGACGACCAGCCGGCCGCCGGTGGCTTCGGCGGCGGCCAGCAGCGTGGCGGCGTCGGCCGGCTTGACCGAGTACAGGTCGATGACCCGGGCGTCGATGCCCTCTTCGGCCAGCCGGTCGGCCGCGGTCAGGCACTCGTGCAGGGTGACCCCGGCGCCGATCAGCGCCACCTGGTCGGCATCGGACTGGCGGAGCACCTTGGACCCGCCGACCGGGAAGGCCTCCCCCGCGTCGTACAGCACCGGGTAGGCGCCCCGGGTGGTCCGCATGTAGGAGATGCCCTCCAGGTCGGCCATGGCCAGGACTAGGGCGGCGGCGCTGGTCGCGTCGCTGGGGTACAGCACGGTGGAGCCGTGCACGGCGCGCAGCATGGCCAGGTCCTCCAGGGCCATCTGGGACGGGCCGTCGGCGCCGATCTCGACCCCGGCGTGCGAGCCGATCAGCGAGATGTTGGCTTGGGAGACGGCCGCCATCCGGATGAAGTCGTAGGCCCGGGACAGGAACGCGGCGAAGGTGGACGCGAACGGCCGGTAGCCGCGTACGCCGAAGCCGACCGCGGCGGCGACCAGTTGCTGCTCGGCGATGAACATCTCGAAGTAGCGCTCGGGATAGGCCTTGGCGAACTCGTCGGCGAAGGTCGAGTTGCTCACCTCGCCGTCCATGGCCACCACGTCGGGGCGCACGCCCAGGGCGGCCAGCGCGTCGCCGTAGGCCTTGCGGGTGGCCAGCTTCTGGCCGCGCTCGTAGGTGGGCAGCTTGACCTCAGCGCCGTTGGCGCGGGCCGGGTGGCGCGGCGTCGCGGCGTCCGGCTTCGGGCCGCGGACGAGCAGGTTCCGTTCGCCGCCGAGCTCGATGACGGCCCGTTCGGCCATCTCGGCCGGGAGCGGCTTGCCGTGCCAGTTTTCCTTGTCTTCCACTTCGGAGAAGCCGCGGCCCTTGATCGTCCGGGCCAGGATCACGGTCGGCTGGTCCCCGCTGAGGTCCCCGGCGTGTGCCAGCGCCCGGTCGATCGCGCTCAGGTCGTGCCCGTCGATGACCAGCGCCCGGGCGCCGAACGCGGTCACCCGGCGCTGGTAGGTCTGGGTGTCCCACTCGTGCTCGGTGGGGCCGCGCTGGCCCAGCCGGTTGATGTCGACGATCGCGATCAGGTTGGACAGCTTGTAGTAGGCGGCCTTGTCCAGGGCTTCCCAGATGGAGCCTTCGGCCATCTCGCTGTCGCCGCACAGGGCCCAGACCCGGTAGGGCAGCTCGTCCAGGTACTTGCCGGCCAGCGCCACGCCCACCGCGTCGGGCAGGCCCTGGCCGAGCGAGCCGGTGGCCACGTCGACCCAGGGCAGCACCGGGGTCGGGTGTCCCTCGAGCCGGGAGCCGAAGCGCCGGTAGCCGGTCATCAGCTCCTCGTCGGAGACCACGCCGACCGCCTTGTAGACCGAGTACAGCAGGGGCGAGGCGTGACCCTTGGAGAAGATCAGGTGGTCGTTGGCCGCGTTACCGGGGTCGTCCCAGTCGTAGCGCAGGTGCCGGCCGACCAGGACGGCCAGCAGGTCGGCGGCGGACATGCTCGAGGTCGGGTGACCCGAGCCGGCCGAGGTACTGGACCGGATCGAGTCCACGCGCAGCTGCTGGCCGATCTCGGCGGCCTGGGCGATGTCAATATCGGTAAGGGGAGTCGGCACGGAAACCTCCACGGAGCTGACGAACCGGGCGTAAGAACCTGTCTGGCTACCCGCCTGGTCTTAGTCAAACACGGTGCTTTGCGGAGGGCCAGGCCCAGGGTTCACAGGTTCCCGTTCTCCCGGCTGTAGAACGGGATGGCGTTGCCGACGCCGCTCTGACTGGCCGGCGTGCGGATCAGCCACTGCTCGGCGTGCGTGCCGGGGTCGTACCACAGCAGCGAGCTGCTGCCTTCGCAGCTGGTCGGGGCCTGGATCAGCAGCCGGGAGCCGAGCGCGGTCAGCACGTGATTGTCGCCCTCGGTGTGCGGGACCTTGACCAGGGTCACCGAGCCGCTGGCGGCCTGCTTGAAGATCTGCAGTACGCCACACGGGCCCGCGGCCTGCAGGTACAGGCCGCTAGGCAGCGACCAGGCGTCCAGGTCGCCCAGGTCGCCGCTGCTGACCTGGCGCGCCGGGGTCAGCCGCTGGGGGCGGGCGCCGCTGACCGGGACCAGCCACAGGCTAGGGCCATCGCCGTTGCTCGGTTCGCAGGAGGCCAGGGCGACGGTGGCGGTCCACCAGCGGACCGGGCCGCAGGAGTTCGCGCTGCCCGGGACGGGGAGGGTGCGGATCAGGGTTCCGTCGTTGCTGACCAGCTTGAGGCCGGTGCGGGCGCCGGTCAGGAAGGCGGTGCCGTCCGGCTGGTACAGCAGGGCGGGGCCGGTGGCGGTGCCCAGGTTGCGGGCCAGCTTTCCGGCCAGGGTGTAGCGGGCCAGGTAGACGGCGCTGCCGTTCTGGCTGACCGGGCGGTTGCCGGTGATGTTGAGGCCGCGGGGCGTGGTGTAGCCCATGGGGTTGGCCATGCCGGGCAGCACGAAGGTGGTCAGCTGGCCGGTGGCCAGGGTGAGCTGCTCGACGCCGCCCTTGCCGGAGAAGACCTGGAACAGGGCGCGCTTACCGTCCGGGGACCAGGCCAGCAGGACCGGGGCGGTCCGCCAGTCGGGCCAGCGGGCCAGCTGGTAGTTCGTGCCCGACGGGCTGATCAGGTTCAGGGTCAGCGGGCCGGAGCCGCCCGCGGGCTTGGCCGTGCTGTACTGGATCAGCGTCCAGCCCGGGCCGACCCGGGACCAGGGCACGCCGGCTTGGGCGACGGGCCGGGCGGCTGCGGCCGTGCCGGGCTGGGCGGCTGCGGCGGCGCACCCGGTGGTGGCCGCGGTGAGCAGCGCGGCCAGGAGCAGGGCGGTCCGGGACGGGTGGCGCGGTCTCATGCCTTCATGACGCCGCAGGAGACCTGGTGGTTGCTCGCGGGCCGGGCCGGCGGCGCCGGGCCCGGTGGCGGCAGGCCCGGCCAATATAGACATTATCTATAAAATGGCCGGCCTAAAAGCGCCGATTATTTTGTCCGTCTCGTCCCGGAATTCACGCAATTGCTCCAGGCGATGTTCCGCATAGGCCGCGGCCATCGATTATAGTGTTAAACGAAGGCCAATTCCGTTTCGCCACAAAGGCGTGGAGACTGCGGGGACGAATAGTCGCGGTGCGCACGAGTGGATATGGCGGGGAGGATGGGACGGATGCGTAGCCAGGACGATCCCCTGGCCGGGGTCGGGCTGATGCAATCGCCGGCGGAGTGGGCCGTACGCGGCCGCACGCTGGCGGGCAGCCTGGCCGAGCTGATCCTGGACAATACGCCCGCACCGGGCGGTCGGGGCCTGGATATCGGCTGCCAGCGAGGGGGTCTCATCGATCAGGTCAGCGAGCGGACCGGCCTGCGCTGGATGGGCATCGACCCGATTCTGGCCGAGAGCTCGGCCACCGAGAAGGGCGCGGCCATCGGCCCCGGCCGGGCGGACCGCATTCCCTATCCGAGCGCACATTTCGACGCGGCGATCCTGGCTAATGTCTTGGAGCACATCCCGCCCGGCGCCCGGCAGTCATCGCTGGACGAGATCTACCGGGTGCTGAAGCCCGACGGAATCCTGGCCGGGCAGATTCCCAACCCGTACTTCCCGATAGAGTCACACAGCAGGCTTCCGTTCATGGGTTTTCTTCCGATCGGCCTGCAGCGCCGCTACTGGCGGCTTTCTCCGGTGCCCTGGGAGCATGATTTCTACGTCGTGACCATGCGTCACGTGCGGCACCACGCGGTCGCCTCGGGGTTCCGCGTCGTGCACAGCAAGCCGTTCAACTACCCGCTCGAGGCGATTCCCGCACGGGTTCGTCCGGTCGCCCGCGCCACCGCGCCGCTGATGCGGGTCTTCCCCTGGGCCTGGCAGTTCGTCCTCCGTAAGCCCTCCGAAACGGGAGAATAACCGGCCCATGTCGACTGATGCGCCCGGTGAAGCAGCCCTGCGGATCGCCAGCTTCATCACCACCCAGCTCGATTACCCCGGAGCGGTCGCCGATCTGGTCGGGTACCGGCCGGTCCGCCTGACCGAAGCGCTCGATTCGATCAGGCTCATGGAACTGGCCAGCTTCCTCGAGGATTCCTTCGGGGTCCAGATCCGGGACGACGAGATCGCGCCGGAGAACTTCGCCACCGTGGCCACGGTGGTCAGGATCTTGCGGGACAAGGGCGCGATCGCCGAGGACCAAGACGGGAGGCGGAGCTGACCGTGAAGGTGTCCGGCAAGTACGCGCTGCGGGCCGCGCTGGGTCTCGGCCTGATGGCGGCCGTTTCGGTCTCGTCCGCGGCCGCGGTGTCGGCGGGCTCGCTGCCGGACCGGGCCTACCCGAACGTGGTCTACACGCGGTCCTCGAGCGGCAGCCCGCTCGCCGCCGATATTTACTCTCCGGCCGCGCAGGCCAGGCCGGTCCCGGTCGTGATCATGGTCCACGGCGGCGGCTTCAACACCGGCGACAAGGCGGGACTGACCCCGTACGCCTCGGCCATGGCCGCCGTCGGGTTCGTGGTGGTCAACGTCAACTACACCCTCTCGATCGCCGGGCAGGCCGGATACCCCGCGCAGGTCCAGGAGATCCGGGACGCCATCACCTGGACCATCGCCCACGCCCGTCAGTACGGCGGGGACCCGACCCGGCTCGCCCTGGTGGGTTTCTCGGCCGGCGGTTACCTGGCCGCCATGGCCGGCCTGCAGGACAACGGGCTCCCGGGCCGGCCCGTCAAGGCCATCGTCACGCTGTCGGCGCCGTTGGACCTGCCGGCCATCGACCAGATGTTCCGGGCCCGGATCGCGGTGTGCGGCTACCGGGCCTCCTGCCCGCAGCAGCCGGACTCCCGCGCGCCGTCCTCGTTCGGCACCTTGTTTGACTTCCTCGGCTGCCCGAAGGGCAACTGTTCAACTCAGCTGATCCAGGACGCGTCGCCGCGCAGTCACGTGAGCACCGGGGATCCGTCGTTCCTGATCTTCAATTCCGCGGATGAGCTGATCCCGTCCAGCCAGGCCACCGACATGGCCAGCGCGCTGCAGGCTGACCAGGTGCCGGAAAAGGTGGTCATCGTGCCCGGCACCCAGCACGGCGAGGCCTACCTGCCCGATGTGAGCGGGAGCATCCTGCAGTACCTGGGCGGGGAGCTGGGCGCCACGCCGACCGGGCACCTCGCGTACAGCGCGCCGTCGTCCGCGTCCGGGCCGTCAGCCCTGCTGGTGGCCTGCTGCCTGGTGGTCGCGGCCGGGAGCGTCGGCATCATCGCGCTGACCGTACGCAGGCGGCTGGCCGGGCGCCCGTGATCCGCCGATGACGGGCGCGATGCGGATCTCGCTGGTCTGCCCCGGGTTCCCGCCCCAGCTGGGCGGGGTCGAGACGGTGGCCGGACAGCTGGCCGACGAACTGCACGAGCGCGGCCACCAGGTGACGGTCTACGCCCAGCGTCCCCGCGGCTCCGCCTTCGCGGCCCGGCCCGGCTACCCGGTGCACCGGTTCGCCGACTGGACCGGCTCCCGGCAGTTCCCGGTCGCGCCGGGCCTGGTGCGCGCGCTGTGGCGAGACAAGGCCTCGGTCGATGTCATCCACGCCCACAGTTTCCACGCGGTGCCCGCGCTGATGGCCGCCACCGTGCCGGACGTGCCGCTGGTCTTCACCCCGCACTTCCACGCCGTCGGTCACACCAGGATCGCCTCCCTCCTGCACGTCGGGTACGACCGGGTGGCCACGCTCATGTTCCGGCGGGCGGACCAGGTGACCTGCGTCTCGGAGGCGGAGTCCGAGCTGCTGCTGCGGCGGTACCCGTTCGTGGCGCCCCGGCTCTCGGTCGTCCCGCTCGGCGCGGACGTCCAGGCCCTGCTGGCCGCCGAGCCGTTTCCCGCTGACCAGCCGGTCGTGCTGATCGCCGGGCGGCTGGAACCCTACAAACGCGCCGACCTGGCCGTCCGGGCCTTCGCGCGGATGCGGCACGACGCCCGGCTGGTGGTCTGCGGAACTGGCTCGCACGAGCCGGCGCTGCGGCGCCTGGCTCGCGAGCTGGGGATAACCGAGAAGGTCCGCTTCCTGGGCCAGGTCAGCGACGAAGATCTGCGCCGCTGGCAGCGCACGGCCACCTCGACGGTGAGCCTGTCCACCCGCGAGGCGTTCGGGCTGGTGCTGCTCGAGGCGATCGTGGCCGGCAGCCGGGTGGTGGCTTCGGCCATTCCCGCCCATACCGAGCTGGCGAGCCGGCTGGGGAGCGCCGGCGCACGGATCGCCATCGTGGTCTCCGAGGTGGCGGCCGTGGCCGAGGCGCTGGACCAGCAGGCGGAGCTGGGCCGCGTGGCCACGCCGTCCGGTCCCAGTCCGGACGACCCCAGCCTGGACTGGTCCGAGACGGCCCGGCGGTTCGAGGCCATCTACCGGGCGGCGAGGTGACGGCGTGCGCCTGATCCAGCTAACCGACCTGTACCAGCCGGCCATCGGCGGCCTGGAACGCTTCGTCCTGCTGCTGTCCGAGCAGCTGGCCCGCCGCGGGCACGAGGTCCACGTGGTGACCAGCGCGCTGGCCGGGGTCCCCGCCGCCGAGACGTCCGCCGGGGTGAGCGTGCACCGGCTCCCGCTGCTGTACCAGAAGCTGGGGCCCCGGCTCAGCCACGACCCGGCCCGGCCGTTCCACCCGCCGGCTCCCGACGCGCTGTTCCGGCGTCAGCTGGCCAGCCTGGTCCGGGAGCTCGAGCCGGACGTCATCCACGCCCACGCCTGGAGCGTGTTCTCCTGCCTGGCCCGCTCCTTCCCGCCCGTGCCGGTCATGGTGACCGCGCACGACTACGGCCTGGTGTGCGCGAGGAAATCGCTGGTGAGCAGCTCGGAGGTGATGTGCCCGGGGCCGTCCTGGCGGCGCTGCGGGCCGTGCGCGGGCGCCCACTACGGTCCGGTCAAGGGCCGCGCGCTGGCGGCCGCATCACTGTCCAGCCGCCGGCTGCTGACCAAGGTGACCAGGTTCACCGCGGTGAGCGACTACGTGGCGGACCGGCTGTCGCCGGTCATCGGCCGGCCGGTGCAAACCCTGCACTCTTTTGTGCCCGACGCTCTGTACGAGAACGGATGGCAGGCGGAACGGCCGGAGTTCGTGCCCGCGCAGGACGGCTACCTGCTCTACGTCGGCCAGCTGTCCCGGCATAAGGGCGTCGACGTCCTGCTGGCCGCCTACCGGCGGCTCACGTCTGCCCCGCCGCTGGTCATGCTCGGGACGCCGCATCCGAGCGGCCCGGATCCCCGTTCCCTCCCGGCCGGCGTCACGCTGCGGACCAGCGTCCCGCACCGCGATGTCCAGGCCGCCATGGTGCGGGCGGCTTGCGTGATCGTCCCGTCGGTGTGGCCCGATCCGCTGCCCATGACGGTCAGCGAAGCGCAGAACTGCGGCGTGCCGGTCATCGCGTCCGCGGTCGGCGGGATACCCGAGCAGATCATCGACGGGCAGACCGGCTGGCTGGTCCCCGCGGGAGATGACCGGGCCCTGGCCAGCCGGCTCAGCGACGTGCTGGCCAACGCCGACCGCAGGCGGCAGATGGGCCAGGCCGGGCGGCGGCACGCCCGCCGGTTCACCGCCGCGTACGCGACCGGCCGGTACGAACAAGCGCTGCTGGAGACCGCCCAGACCGCCCCGCGAGCCGGAAGGCCATTGGTGAATTGATCTGCGTCCGATCCATCGAAGCGCAACTCGGGAGGCCCTCATGAGGCGGGTGCACAGCGTCGGCCTGACCATAGCCATATCCGCCCTGACGGTGGCGGCGATCGCGGCCATGCCATCCCCCCGAGCCGGCCTGCCCCAGGGCGCCCTGCCCCAGGCCGCCCTGAAGAGCGCGAGCGGGGAGCTTTCGGCCGGCCAGGACGCCTCGGTGTCGAGCCAGATCCTGAACCTCAAGGAGATCAATTACTACCCGGCCGACAACGCGTGGACGTACATGTGGACCAACTTCCAGCCGACCGTGATCGGCCAGGACTTCGCCAAGATCCACGCCCTGGGCGCGAACGTCGTCCGCATCTTCATCGAGCCGTCCGTGTTCGGTTACCCGACCGTCTCCTCGACCTATGCCGGCGAGCTGTCCCAGGTGCTCGCGCTCGCCGCGCAGAACGGGCTGCGGGTCCACCTGACCCTGTTCGACCTGTGGTCCCAGGTCACCGACATCACGGGCAGCGAACAATGGGTGTCGAGCCTGCTGTCCGGATACTCCGGTGACTCGGAGATCGCCATCGTCGAGCTGCACAACGAGATCAACACGCAGAATTCGGCGGCGGTGACCTGGGTGACCAAGTTGCTGCCGTACATCGCCACCGTCATGCCCGGCACGGCGCGAACGGTATCGGTCGCGTATATCTCGCCCCAGCTGTTCCAGCAGTTCACGCAGGCGCTCAAGAACGCGAACACGCTGCCGGACTTCTGGGACTATCACTACTACGGCTCCGCGTCGGGAGCCTACAACCAGCTGAAGACGATCCAGAGCCTGGCCTCGCCGCTGCCGCTGTTCATCGGGGAGACCGGATACAGCACGGCCGGGACGTCGCAGACCCAGGCGGCGGCCGAACAGGCCCAGGCCTCCTACTACCAGAGCCTGTTCACCGCCACCAAACAGCTGGGCCTGCCCAGCCCGGCGCCGTGGATCTACAGCGACTTCGCCTCCGGGGCGATCCCGCCCACGGTCGAGGCGGGCGCGAGCCAGTACGGCTACGGCCTGTTCCGGCTGGGTGGCACGGCCAAGCCGGCCGCCACCATCGTGCAGGAGGGGTTTAACGGGACGCTGGGCGGCTAGCGGGCCGCCCGGCTCAGGTCATGGACGCGGCGCAGGACCAGCTGGATCAGCTCATCCTGGACGGCGACGTCTTCCAGGCCGTGCACCGGGCCGTCGATCAGCGTCCAGCCCAGGCCGCCCGGACGGTCCCGCAGCCGCCGGATCGCGTGCGCGGCAGCCGGATCGCCGTCGACGCGAGCCAGGTTCCCGTCGCTGGTCCCGAAGACGACCTCGACGTGCCGTCCGGTGGTGACCAGCTGGGCCAGCTCCCGCTCGACGAGCAGGCCCCGGGCCGGGCCGGCCGCGGCGGCTGGCTCGGGCCGGGTCCGGGTGCCCAGCCGGGTCAGGGCCACCGCGGCCCTAGTCCGGGCCAGGGTCGCGAGCCGGGCCAAGTACCAGCGCCGGTACTGGCGGTTGGCGGCCAGCAGGCGCAGCGCTGCGGGGCTGAGCATCTCGCCGGCCCGCTCGCGCAGGGAGGCCATCCGCCCGGCACCGGACAGGGCCAGCGGCGGACTGACCAGGATCACGCCGCTCACATCGCTCCGGGCCGCGCTGGCCACGACGCTGGGGATCGCGCCGAAGCAGCTGCCCACCACCACCAGGCGCCGGCAGCCGGCCGCCCGGAGCGCGTCCATCGCGACCGTCGCGTCGGTGACCGGCTGGCCGGCCAGGGTGAGGGCGAACTCGCCGGAGCTCTCGCCGGTGCCCGCGAAGTCGAATCTCAGCGACCGGACCCCATCGCGGGCCAGCCGCCTGGACAACGCGGTCCACGTTCCGTTGCGGTGGGCGGAGAAATTGTTGGCCCCGCTGTGCGCGAGCACCACGCCGACGTCCGCGGGTGAGACGGCGGGCTCGGTGAGCACGGCGAAGACCGCTTCCGGGCCGGACCGCAGATAGCGCGCGGTTTCGGCGACCCCGCTCATCCGGTGGCCCACGTGCGCAGCAGCCAGTCGCGGGTGCCGGTCATGAGCTGCGCTTCGGTGGCTTGCATGGCCGCCGCGACCGCGGCGCCATCGGGGATGAACCACGGATCTTCGGCCAGCTTGACCGGCTGCACGTCGACCAGGACGCCGCGCGCCGTCCAGTCCGCGGCCAGCCGGTCCGCCGCGGCCGCCCGGCTGCCCCGGAACGGCTGGAGCAGAACCCCGCCAGCCTGGGGCAACGTGTCGGCCAGCCGCCTGGTGACCAGGGAATCGTAAAGGGAGGTGGTAACGGTAAAGCCCATGACGTCCAGCTGACCCTCGCGAGCCAGCGTGGCCAGCGACTCCTCGGTCGTGGCGGGCCGCGCCCCGCCCGCCCGGGTGGCCGCGATCAGCCGGGCCCGGAAGAAGTCCCGGAAGAAGTGCCCGCCGTCGATGACCGGCTTCCACAGCAGCAGCGGCGCCCCGCGGTATGCGCTCAGCGCCCGGGCCGCGACCAGCGCGCCCGCGCCCGCACCCAGGAACGCGACCCGGCCGGCCGAGGTCAGCCTGGTAGCGGCCACGGTCACGTCCAGCGCGTCACGGGCAAAGGCGTCCAGGGACATCGGCCCGGCCGCGCTGTTGCCGACGCCGCGGTAATGGAACCGGGCGACGGCCAGCCCGGCGGTCGCGATCGTCCGGGCCAGCCGCACCTCGCGCCGGTAATCGGTGTGCTGTTCGGCAAACAGCGAACTGCACACGATCAGCACGCCTGAGGGCGGCTGCTCGGCGGGCTCGTGCAGGACCATGAACAGGGTCCCGTCGGGGCGTTCGAGGAATCCAGCTGACTCCCGCACCGGGCCGGCGGTCGTCTGAGCCGAGTTGGTCAGGCTCGACGCCGCAGGCGGGGCGGTCAGCTGGTCGCCGGGTCCGGCCACTGGTGCACCACGCGCAGCGTCCCCTTGGTGAAGGCTTCCCCGGCCGCCGACCGGCGGAGCTTGCCGGAGGTGGTCTTGGGGATGGTCCGCGGCCTGATCAGGACGACCGCGTCGGCGGCGACTCCGTGCTGTTCGACCACCGCGCGGCGGATCTTCTCGACCACGCGCTCGGGGTCGGCGCTGGTGTTCACCGCGACTTCTTGGATCAGGACCAGCAGCTCCCCGGAGTCGGCGGGCACGCAGACCGCCACTCCGCAGCCCGGACGCAGGGCCGGGTCGGCGGCGTCCATGGTCTGCTCGATGTCCTGCGGGTAGTGGTTACGGCCGCGCACGATGAGCAGGTCCTTGGCCCGGCCGGTGACGTACAGCTCGCCGCGCCAGAACGCGCCCAGGTCCCCGGTCCGCAAGACACCGCCGGGGAAGAGTTCCGAGGACAGGTCCGGGCGCCCCCAGTAACCGTCGGCGACATGGGGGCCGGCCACCCGGATCTCGCCCACGATGCCGTCACCGACCGGCTCACCGCTCACCGGGTCGCAGATGGTCACGACCGACCGGGGCGCGGGCGGTCCGCACGACACGAGCGGCCGGCCGGCTGGCGCGCCGACCGGGACGACATGCCCTCGGGTCAGCTCTTCGGGGTCGGCCCACAGCGTCGACCCGGGCTCACGCCGGCGCACCGACACCATCAGCGTCGCCTCCGCTAGGCCGTACCCGGCCCACAGCGAGTTCGGCGCCAGCCCGCAAGCGGCGAACTTGGCGGCGAACTCCGCGACGGTCCGCTCCCTGATCGGCTCAGCACCGCTGCCCGCCACGGTCCAGCAGCTCAGGTCGATCCCTTCGACGTCGTCGATGCGCTCGATGCACTGCTCGAAGGCGAAGTTCGGGGCCCAGGAGAAGGTCGCCCGGTAATGGGAGATGGCCCTCAGCCACCGGTCCGGGCGGCGCAAGAACGCTTCCGGGGCCATGTGGACGGTCCGGAACCCGACGGCCAGCGGGGTAAGAATCTTCGAGATCAGGCCCATATCGTGGAACGGCGGCAGCCAGCTGCAGGCCACGGTGTCCTGGGTCAGCCCGACGACCTCCCGGATCATCTCGATATTGGCCATCAGGGCCCCGTGGGTGACCCGGACGCCGCGCGGGCTGGCCGTGGAGCCGGAGGTGTACTGCAGGAACGCCACGTCGCCGGGAGCCAACCCGACCGGCACGTAGGCCTCGGCCGGACTGACGGGCTGGTCGGTGAGGACCCAGGACGGACTCTGCGGCCCGGCGTCCAGGGACGCCAGCAAGGGCAAGAGGCCGGACGCGGTGATGGCCACGGCCGCGCCGGCGTCGGACCAGATGCCGCGCAGCCGCTCGGCCCCCCGGGCGCCCATGAACGGAGTCGGCGGATAGGCGGGCACGGCGATCGCGCCGGCGTAGATGCAACCCAGGAACCCCGCGACCATGTCCCGGCCCGGCAACTGCAAGAGGAGTACGCGGTCACCGGGTCGCACGGCGGCCGACTGCAGATCGGCGGCCACGATCCGCGCCGCCCGGTCCAGGTCGGCAAATGACCAATTTTGCTCGCCCGCCGGTTCGCCGTCGACAAGAAAGGTCAGCGCCGGGCGATCCGTATACCGTTCCGCCGACTGCTGGACTGCGCCGAGAAAAGTCCGTGCAGCAGTAATTTCGGTAAGCATTTCATCACTTTAGCCGAGGCCGGCTCATCCGCCCAATAATTCTTTATGGGCCCTCGACATCGTCCTGACCAGCGGGTACATGCTCACGAATCGGGCTAATTAGACTTTTATGAGGGTAAAAGCGACTTTCGCTGGCATCTCCTGGGAGCGTTGTTACCAGCTGAGAAAAAAGTGGCCTGCGAACGATTGCTTTCGGGTGTCGGGGATGACATTATCGGTGTCTATCCTCATATCCCTATAAGCAATAGGGAATGCTTGCGCGAATCGTTTCGTCGGCGGGGCAGAACGGGCGCAATCGTCATGAAGGGCTGGGGGGAGCATCATGTCCAAAAGGGTCAGCCGACCATCCACACAGGAAGCCAGGCCAACCTCGACGGCCGGACCGCCGGGCGAGTGCCTGCAGGTCCGGATCGCGGCGCCGCGCATCGATCTCGACCGGGGCGGCCCGGCGGTGTCGGTCGTCATACCTACGCTCAACGAGGCTAAGAACCTGCCGTTCCTCGCCACCCGGATGCCCTCGGGAGTGGCCGAGATCATCCTGGTCGACGGGCACTCGACCGATGACACGGTGCTGATCGCACGGTTGCTGTGGCCGGACGTCCGCATCGTGCACCAGAATCGCCGCGGCAAGGGGAACGCGCTGGCCTGCGGCTTCGCCGCAGCAACCGGCGACATCATCGTCGCGATCGACGCCGACGGCTCGATGGACCCGGGAGAGATCCCGTATTTCGTCAGCGCACTGGTCCAGGGCGCGGACTACGTCAAGGGCAGCCGGTTCACCCCCGGCGGCGGCTCGTCGGACATCACCAGGATCCGGGCCCTAGGCAACCGGATGCTCAACATATGCACCGCGCTGGTCCACCGGACCGCGTTCACCGACCTGTGCTATGGCTTCAATGCGTTCTGGCGCGTCGTCCTTCCGGTCCTGGCGCTGGAGGTGGGCGACGGCGGCAAGCGGCGCTGGGGCGACGGCTTCGAGATCGAGACCTTCATCAACATCCGGGCCCACTGCGCCGGGCTCAAGGTAGCCGAGGTGCCCTCATTCGAAGCCCCGCGCCTGAACGGGACCAGCAACCTGCGGGCGCTCACCGACGGCTGGCGGGTGCTGTCGACCATCGCCCGGGAGAGCCGGGCGCGCCGCCCCGTGAGCGGCGCGCCGTGGCGAGAGGCCGAGCTGGGCGTGGTCCGGTCGCGGCAGCCCAGCACCCGGACCGGCGGGTTAGGGGCTGGCGAGCGCGGAAAGGAGGGACATGGCGCAAGCCGGTCCCAGGCTCAAGGTATGCGTGGTCGGGTCGGGGACCAGGTTCGTCAGCGGGATCAGCTACTACACGTACTTTCTCGCCTGCGCGCTGAAGGCGCGCTGCGATGTCGTGTCCATCCTCATGCGGAACCTGATCCCGCGGCGCTGGTACCCCGGCCGGCAGCGTGTCGGCCAGCCCGTGATGGCCTACGATCTCGCGGCCGAGGTGCCGACGTTCGACGGCATCGACTGGTGGGGCTGGCCGTCGGTGCCGCGGGCGGTTGCCTTCCTGCGTGCCGAGCGACCGCACGTCCTGATCTTGCAGTGGTGGTCCGCCTCGGTCCTGCCGTGGTACCTGCTGCTGGCTTGGCAGGCCGTCCGGCGTCACACTGCCGTGGTGCTGGAACTGCACGAGGACGTGGACACCGGCGAGGCGAAGGTACCGCTGGTGGGCTGGTTCGCGCGCCGCGGGCTGACCGCGCTGGCCCGGCTGGCGGAAACCCTGGTCGTCCATTCCGCCTGGGACCGGGACCGGATGTCGGCGTCCCTGGGGATCAGTCCGGACCGGTTCCGGGTCATCCCGCATGCACCGTATCCCGTGCTCGGCACGGTGCCCATCTCCGGGCCCGGCGATGAGCCGCGGGCGGCGAACCGGAGCTGACCATTCTGTTCTTCGGGACCATCCGGCCGTACAAGGGGCTCGAGCATCTGGTCCAGGCGTTCGAGCAGGTCCGGCGAGAGTCGGCGCTGCCATGCCAGCTGGTCGTGGTCGGGGAGACCTGGGAAGGGTGGACGCTGCCCCTCGAGCTGGTCGAGCGCAGCCCGTACCGCGACCAGATCGAGGTGGTCAACCGGTATGTGACCGACCAGGAGGCGGCGAGCTTCTTCCGCCGCGCCAACGTCGTCGCGCTGCCCTACCTGCGTTCGTCGGCCAGCGGACCGCTGGCCATGGCCCAGGCGTACGGGCTGCCGGTGGTGGTGACCGCGGTCGGCGGCCTGGTGGAAGCGGTGGCCGGCTACACCGGAGCGGTCCTGGTCCGGCCGGGCAGTCCCGAGGACCTGGCCCGCGGGCTGGTGGCCGCGGCCGGCCTGCGCGGTCGCGCCCATCTGGCTCCGCTCAGCTGGCCCGCCGTGGCGCAGTCGTACGCGGACGTCTTCGCCGAGCTGAGCTCGGGCGGTCCAGCCGACGGTGGCGGCCGGGCTGCGCCCGGCCACCGGGCGGTCCCCGGTGCGCCGCAGTGGCGGCCAGCGGCCGAACGAGCCGGCCAGGCAGCCCAGCACCGGTGATGACGCGCCGCAGCAGCAGGGCGAAGGCGAGCCCGCAGCCCGCGCACACGGCCAGCCGGACGCCTAGCCAGGCTGGTGAGGCCGGCGCCGCCGCCATGGCCAGCGTGACCGCGCACGCACCCGCGAGGATGCCCCCGAGCAACGGCGGAACGCCGGGCACCCGCAGGCCCGTAGCGGCCGGCGGCCGGGTGATCACGGCCAGCAGGACATAAGAAACGAACGTGGCAACCGCCGAACCGGTGATCCCGAAGCGGGGAACCAGCACCACGTTCAGCGCGATGTTCGCCGCCGCCGCGGCCAGCGTGGTCCCCGCCGCCCGGCCGGTCCGGCCGACGCTCATCAGCGCTCGCACGTTGGACAGGAACTGCCCGTAAGGAAACGTGGACAGGGCCACGATCGCGGCGATCGAGGTCAGGCCGCCGGGGTCGAACGAAGGCGGTGCCCAGACCCGCAGGATGACCGGGGCCCCGGCCGCCAGGCCGCACACGACGGGGATCAGCAGCAGGCTCATCACGTCCCGGCTGGTGGCCAGCAGCCAGGACCGCGCGGCCCGGTCCGCCATGGCGTAGATGCGCGGGGTCCAGGCCTGGTTGGCGAAGACGAGCAGCAGGACGCCGAGACTGCCCACGTTGTAGGCGACGGAGTAGCGTCCCGTGGCGGCCGACCCCAGGTCGTGGCTGACCACGATCCGGTCGCCGGCGAACAAGATGAACACGCTGAGCTGCTGCGGCACCATGGGCAGTCCGAACAGCAGCGCCGGGCCGTAGCGGCGGATCGCGCCCAGGGCGGCCCAGTCCGGCCGGAGCATGATCAGGCCCGTGATCGCCGCGACGCCCTGCCCGGCCAGGACGCCCCACAGGTAGCTGTCGATGCTCGGGGACCACAGGTACAGCAGGGCCAGGCCGGCCGCCTGGGCGCCCAGCGACTGCAGGGTGCTGACCACGATCGCCGCGCGCAGGTTCTCCCTGGACCGCAGCATGGCCAAGGCGGTGGAGGTCAACGCGAAGCAGGCCCCCCACGATGCGGCCAGGCGCGCGGGCGTGGTCGCGGCCAGGCCCACGGCGGGAGTCCAGGCCGGCGCGGCCAGGACCACGGCCAGCCAGCCCGCGGCGCACAAGGCGGCACAGACCGCGAGCACCCCGCGGGCCCGCCGGTCGCCGTCGTGCTCGGCGAAGATCTTCTGCGTGGCGAACGGGAGCCCGAAGCTGAGCACCGGCCCCAGGATCTGCATCACGGTAATGGCCAGCGCGAACTGGCCGAACTGACTGGCCCCGACGCGCCTGGTCAGCAGCGGCGTCACCACCGTGGACAAGATCACTTGCAGGGCGGACACCCCGAGGTAGACGAAGTCCCGGGTGAACATGCCACGCAGGGCAGCCGCCGGGGCCGGGGCGTCTGCGGGGGCCGTCACCTCACGGACTCACACCGGATGCCGGAAACCGTCGACCCAATGCTCCCGGACTCCCAGCCAGGTGCATCCGGCCCGCAGCATCGGCCGCACCCACCACGGCCGGGCAGGCAGGGACGGGGGGCGGAAGTCATGGCTGATGCTCGGGCCGCTCTTCATCGCGGCGGCCAGCGCCCCGCCGGGTCCCGGCCCGGCGGCCCGGTCAGACCCGCCCGGGCGCTGCACGAACGCGGTGGCGGCGTCGATCTCGCCGGGCAGTTCGACGCCGACCGCGGACAGGCCCTCGGACAGCAGCTTCACGTGGTGCGCCGGGTCTTCGAGCATCGCGTCGAAGTCGACCGTGATGACCGGCAGCCCGGCCGAGGCCGCCACCACCCGGCGGTTGTAGTCATCCCAGAGCGCGTGGCAGTACACCAGCGGGAAGCCTTCCCGGCGATGCAGGGAACGGGTTACCGGGCCGGACTCCCGCACCACCAGGACGACGCAGAAGTCGTCCAGCACCTGCCGCCACAGCGGCAGGGTCAAGCAGGTCCGCGGGTCTTTCCACAGCCACCGGTCGCCCCGGTAAACGTCGTCGAAGGTGGCCCGCATCACGCCGCGGAGATGTTCGGCGCGGCGGGAGGCCAGCCAGGAGCGGGGCATGGGCGGCATGGCCATGTCGAAGCCGCCGAAGGTACGCAAGATGACGTCGTTGAGCGCGCACAGCCGCAGGCTCTCCCAGTGCCCGCTCGGGTTGTCCGGTGCCGAATACTGGTCATCCGCCCGGCCGAGGGGTACCCCGAGCAGGTTGATCACCCGGGTTACCGCCGATGTGCCGCTGCGGTGCATGCCCAGCACCATGACTCCGCTGGTCACGCGCACTCACCACCTTTACTCGTCGCCGGAGGCATCACGCGGGACCGGCACCCAGTCACCGCCCCGCGCCCCGTGCCTCCCGGGCTGGTCCTGGCCGGCGGGCAGCTGACGGGCGAACGGGATGGCCAGGCACAGGAGCGTGACCGCGCCCAGCACCGAGCCGAGCGACGTCGCGCCGAGCCTGATCCCGCTGACGTCGATGACCAGCGCCGCGCACATGGCGAGGACGAGCGAGACCGGTACCGCCACCGAGACCGACCGCCAGCCCGCGGGCTGCCCGAGCATGCGCAAGAAGGCGTGCCCCGGGGCCAGCAGCAGGGCCGGCAGGACGACCAGCCGGGCCGGGCCGGGCAGGACTGGCGCGCACAAGAGCAGGAGAGCGCCGATGGCCACCAGCCCCGGATCGCGCGCCTCGTGGACGCGGGCCGGCCGTTCCCTCGGCACGTCACTGGTCCTGGGCATGGAAGGCGTACCAGATGTAGTACATTTTGTAGTCGATTCTATACAATCTGTAGTTTCCCGATTGGTACAGGAGGGTCAGCCACGGCCATTGCGCGAGCCGGGTGAAGTTCCGCGGCGGCACCCGGGCCGGCTCGCCCGCGGCAAACAGCGGCGCCTCGGTGGCGGTGTACTGGGTGTCGCGCAGGTCGATCGCCAGGTACTCGTCCTGCTGGCGCTGCAGGACGGACATCAAGGCCGGATCCGGCGGACGCCGGTTGTACCAGATCGCCGCGATCTGCAGCTGCGGCGTCGGCAGCGGGGTGACCGCGCCCGCGCGACCGGTCAGGGCCAGCGCGGTGTAGCGGTCGGTGACCACTCGCGCGCCGGTACCCAGGTGGACCCGCACCCAGCTGGCCAGGCCCAGGGTCTCGGCGGTGACGCTGCGGGTGTCCGAGCCGAACTCGTAGGGGCCGGGGTAGCGATAGTCGACCGGCGTCCCGGCGGCGATGTTCCCGACCAGCAGGACGATGAGGCCGACCGCACCGGCGGCCGCCGCACCGCGCCGCAGCCAGCGCCGGCGCTGCTCCAGGTCGAACAGCACGACCAGGGCGGCCGGCAGCAGGGCGACGCCGACGAACGTCGAGGCCCAGGTGCGGTGGGCACCCGCGGCGCCGCCGGCCAGCAGCGTGATCGGCAGGCTGACCAGGTAGGCCGCGGACAGGACCAGTGACCAGATGACGTTCGACCGCAGGCGCGGCTTCCACAGCCAGCGGATGGTGCTGACCAGGAGGGCGAGCGCGATCAGGATCGGCGCCGCGATCGCGGCCACCCGCTCGTATCCGGGCGCGGTGGAATGGCTGAACAGGCTGCGCAGCCCGCCCGCCTTCGAGCCGCTCAGCAGGCCGCCGAGCTGGGAGAGGGGCTGCGAGATGTGCGGGAAGAGGTAGCGCATCGTGCCCGGGGCCTCCAGGCCGACCCAGAGCGCGAAGCATCCGCCCAGCATCAGCACGGGTACCCACCGCGCGATCAGCCTGCGGCCGCCGCCTTTACGGTCGAAGATGCCGGTTACCGGCTTGACGAACAGCGCGCCCGCCAGCAGCAGGCCGGCACCGGTCAGGCTGGTCAGATGGTGCGTCACCACGCAGCCGAACGACATCACCGCGAGCAGCGCCAAGGTGGCCAGGGTCTGGGTCCAGGTCCGGCGGCCGGCCCGTTCGGCGGCCAGCGCCTCCAGGTACAGCCGGACGATGGTCAGCATGAGCAGGATGGCCACGGATTCGTAGGCGAACTGGACGTCCTCGTAGACGAAACTGGGGTTGGTCGCGTAGACCAAGGCCGCGGCGACCGCCCACCGGTGCGATACCGACAGGGCCCGCGCGATGTAGTAGATCTGCACCAGCAGCAGGCAGTGCACCACGGCGATCAGGGTCAGCGCGGAATCCCAGGCGGAAAGCCCGGTCAGCCAGTGGATCGTGGCCGCGGCACTCTCCATGCCCGGGTAGAAGGTCCCGATCGGCAGCAACGGCGTGAACTGGAATAGGTGGCCGGACGAAATGACGTTCTGCAGCAGGGCGTAATGGGCGGTTTCGTCGAAGTAGATCGGGCCGTTCGGGCTCATCCAGAACTTCGGCAGCAGAGTGAAGATCCCCAGGAAGCCGAGCCACAAAACCGCGTACCGGCCAGATATGGCGCGCCAGGTGACGGTCAGGTAAGCGAGCGTCATTCCGGCCCAGAAAATGGGATCATAAGAACGGATGCCCGCGTGGGGCGCCTTGCGATAGGCCCAGACAACCAGGCCCGCACCCACGGCGACCAGGACAGCAGCGGTCATTTCGGCCAGCATGCCGTTCCGGGCCGACCTGAGGGCGGGCGGGCTGTCTTGCCGTACCCCCTCCACCACCCGCATGCAAGTTCTCCAAGAACTATTGCTGTCACCCGGCCGATTGTCCCCCCGGCGGGAATGGTCGATCACGATCCTAACCTATTATCCCGCAGTTTTGCAGTATTCCTTTCTGGCCGCCGACTTAGCTCTATATTTGGGGCGAAATGGTGGCCGACAATTTCATAATTAGCGATAACGCATAAAACCGGTAAACAATGAAAAGACGGCATAACCGGTGATATGCGCAGCTGCACCTGGGCCGACCGGGGGCATGGTGTCGCGCAGGCGGCGAGCTCCGCGCCTGCGGTTCCGGTCTCGGCCCGCCCGGAACCGCATGGTTGCCAGTTGGGTGCGGCTTTGGGGGTGAGCTGCGGTGGGCCGGATCGGGCGCGGGGGCCTGGGTGGCAACGACGTCGTTGTGGCAGCCACGTCGTCTGGTGCGCGTCGTTGTGGCAACGACGTCGTGGGGCGGGCTGGCGGAGGTGACTCAGGTGGTGACGGATAGGCAGTGGGGCAGAAGTGCTCCGGGCAAGGCCGTCCTCACTCCGGAGGAGCCTCGCACGTTGCCACTTTGGGCTGGCAAGAGCCATTAGGTTGCCGCATTCACGGGTTGGCCCTCGGACCGAACGTGGGACTGGTGGGACGGGTGTAGCCAAGGTAGGTAGAGGTACGTCGGGCAGCCAGGCCGTAGGTGTTCAGCGCGAGTGGCGGGCGTTCAGCGGGCTAGATCGCGGCCGCGTTTGCACAGGCGGACGGTCGTGCCGAGGGTGAGGTGGCGTTCGGTTTCCGGAGCGTCCGCGTCGGCGGGGGTCACGGTGAAGATCAGGCCGCCCTGGCCGAAGCGGACGCGCGTGACCTGGACCGATTCGTCGGCAGACGGGAAAATGATCACGTCGCCGACGTCGACGTCGCCGGCCAGGATCATGTCATCCACAGTTAGCGACGATACCGGCCGGCCCGCCGTACTTCATCTACGAGCTGAACGTGACATGTCGCCGACACCAACATTTAAACAACCAGCGCGGTTCGGTCAGCGCAGGCGGCAGGCCAGGTCGGTGACGCCGGGCAGGGCCAGCAGGGCGGCGGCCGGCGGAGCCTGCAGGCCCTCGCGCAGCGTCCAGTGGTCCACGTAGACCCCGGCCGGAAGCCAGTACTCGTCGGCCACCAGGTTGTCCTTGATCACCACGCAGCCGTGCCGGGCGCTGCGCCGGTCCGGGGCCGGGACCCAGAACGCGCGGCCCGGGCCGCGGGCCACCAGGGAGCCGATATCGGTGATCTCGCCCCACTCGACGTACTCCCAGAGCCGCCCGTCGTCCAGCGGGCTGGCGGTAAACGGCGGCCAGTGCAGCAGTTCGCTAGTGCCCGCCATGGGCATGACCCGGATGTCCGGAGCCGGGACCGGGGCGTCCCAGGGCTCCTGCTGGCGGGCGTAAACGGCCAGCAGCACGGTCACCTGGCGGTGGGTGACCCAGCCGAGCAGCGCGCCGTCCCGCGGGACCGGCATGCTGGCGGTGATCAGCGGGGAGATCAGGCCGTCGAGCGGCTCGCCGGGCCGGATGCCCTGGTGCACGCCGTCGTGCCGGTTCCAGGAGCGGATCACGAACAGGTCGTCGCGGGCCTGGGTCAGCACGAAGAAGCCGGCCGCCCGGTTGAGCAGGACCATGGATAGCGATCCGCCGTCCGCGGCGCACGGGGTGACGGCCAGCGGATAACGCTCGAACAACCCCAGGCAGTATTCGAACGAGGTGGCGTCGAACGAGGTCGTGCCGGACGGGGCGTGATTGGTCATAGCGCTCAGGCCTGCCCGCCGGGCTGGAAGGCCAGGGTGAAGTACACCGCCTGGCCGGCCGGGGTCGGGTAGCAGCCCCACTCATCGGACAGCCGCGCGATCAGGATCAGGTCCGGCCCGATGGCACTGCCGTGCACATCGACCCGGAGGTGGCCGGGACCACGGCGCACACCGATGGTGATCGTCCCGGGCGGCTGACGCCGCACGGCGTTGGTGACCAGGTCGCTGGTGAGCAGGACCGCGATGTCCAGGTCGACCGGCGCCTGCCACAACTCCACCGCCGCGCGGACCTGACGGCGGGCTTCGGCCACCGCGGTCGGTCCCGGGGGGAGCCGCACGGGGAGCCCGGGGAGTTCGGCCGGACGGGGCGGCGCGATGGTGGTCATGGCGGTTCCTAGCGGAGATGGCGGGGCGCCCGGTGACGGGTTGCACGACAAATGCTGATGCAAGTTGCATGACAAGACATCGGTCAGTTGACCGATATCGAACGGGGTCGCAGGGGCTGGGTCAGGCGTGCGCGCCGACGGTCACCGGGCCCACCGTCAGCATGGCCGTGACCTGCATGACCGTGGCCACCAGCGCGGCCTCGGCCGCGAGTTCACGAAGCTGGGACCGGGTCAGCTCGCGCAGCGGCTCGACGGTGATGACCATCTGGCGGCCGGCCCGCCGCTGGTGCCAGACCCCGCCGACCACGCCGTCGACCAGCAGCACCGGGTAGTTCCCGGCCTGGCCGGCCGGGGTCAGCGCGCGAGCCGCGGCCGGGCCCGGGTACAGCCGGTCGCGGGGCTGCCCGGCCACCACGTACGCGTCGAAGTAAGGCAGCAGGCGCAGGCCGCGATGCGGCTCGGCCGGGGTCCGCGTGTCCCCCGCCACCACCCAGGCCGGCTCGCCGTCCAGGGTGACCCGCTCCAGGTGACCGGCCTGCGCGGCGAACAGGTCGGCGGCGAACCGGGGCGAGGCGCCCAGCCACCTGGCGAAGTGCGGTGGCGTGGCCGGGCCGTAGGCGTGCAGGTAGCGGGTGAGCAGCGTGCGCAGGGCCGCATCGCAGTCCGCGGGACGGAAGCCGGGCAGCCAGCGGTGCGGGTTGGTATAGGTCACCCGGCGATCCCGGTCGGGACCGAAGCACAGCACCCCGCGATGCGCGGCCTGGCTGGTGAGCTGGCGCCAGCGCGGCCACTTGTCCTGAAAGGCGTCCATGGTGCGCTCGACCGCCCACGGGCAGGCCCGGTCCGCGAGGTCCTCGGTGAGCTCGTCGACGGTCAGCTCGGCACCGGCCAGCGCGGCGCCGATGGCCGCGATGACCTGGGCGGCCTGCTCGGAGCGGAAGCGGACCCCGGCCGGGTGGGTGGGCGTCACCGGCACGGCGGACAGGGCGCCGGTCCAGACGGGCAGCTCGGCGGTGGGCAGCAGGTGGACAGTGCCGCGCGGGCCGAAGGTCTTGACCAGGGAACGTTCGGTCCACAGGGCGTGCTGGACGTCGGCCCGGGTCGCGCCGGGCAGGCGCCGGGCGATCGACAGCTCGGCCGCGCTGAGCACCTGGGCGTGCGCGCCGCACAGCAGGCCGGCCACGTCGGCCGGGGTCAGGCCCGCGGCCGGCTCGGTCAATGCGTGGCGGGCCATCCGCCGGGCCGTCACGGCGCTCCAGGACAGGGCAGCAGGCGTCTCGGTCATCGCCGTCACGGCCGCCAGGACAGAGCGGCAGGCGTCTCGGTCATCACCTGCATTCTGCCCCGCGTGGCTGGGGGTTCCGGGCCCGGGGCGAGCACCACGGCCCGTTCGGGAAAAGACGTTATTGACAAGCACCGATGGCCGCAACGAGATTTTTTTGGAGCGCTCCAAAGCTCGGGAGGTGGCCCGCGGTGTCCGCAGTCAGCAAGGATCGGCTCGAGCGGTACAGCCTGACCGGGCCGGAAACCAGGCGGCGGTGGACGCGGGGCTGGCGGGCGGGCAGTGGTTCCGCAGCGCGGTGCCGCGCCAGCGGATGAAAGAGCTGATGCGGCGCTCGGACTTCCCGGCCATCCGGGACACGATCATCTGGCTGGGGCTGCTGGGGCTGTTAGCCGGGCTCGGCATCGCGTTCTGGGGTACCTGGCGGGCGCTGCCGTTCTGGCTGGCCTACGGGCTCCTGTACGGGTCGACGTCGGATTCGCGCTGGCACGAGGCCGGGCACGGCTGTCGCTGGTCGGGTTCGATAATTCCCATCTGGCCCGGCTGCGGGCGTTGTGGCTGACCAGCGTGGACGGGACGGCGTACGAGATGGGGCAGCAGGCGGCGCGGATGCTGCTGGCGCGGATGGGCCGCCCGGACGCGCCGCGGCAGGTGACGCTGCTGCCGCCGCGGCTGGAGGTGCGGGGGTCCAGCGGGCCAGGCGCCCGCTGGTTCGGCCTGACGCGTCGCCGACCCCCGGGGACCTCGGCTCGGCCCGGGGTAATCGGCCGCAAGCGGAGGATGAATGAGCGCGTCCTTATGATGCGGGCCAGCCACCGGGGCGGGGGTCCGAGCTAATGGGGCCGGAGGCTGGGATGGGCGGGTTGTCGTGGGGACGGCGGATGGCCGTGGCGTCGGTGAGCGCGCTGGCGCTGGCGGGAGTGGTGGCGGGCGGGGCCGGTACGGCCCAGGCTAGCCAGCGCGTGTCGAGCGGTGTCGCGTGCCCGGCGGGGGCCAGGGCCGCGGTCAGCGTGCCGGCCGGGTCCTGGGCGAGCGACGTGCCGTGGCCCAGCGGGGGCCGCGGGTGGATCCTGGCCGACGTGGCCGCCTCGCAGGCGCAGGCCAACCACGGCCGGGGCACGCTGTGCCTGGTCTCGCCGGGGGTCACCGCTACCGGCTGGGGGCCGCGCCCAACGGCGCGACGCTCGACGACTGGTCCGGGAACGGGACCGACGCGGTGTTCTTCGATCAGCCCGCCAGCTCGACCACCAGCGGGACGATCACCGTGCTCAACCTGCACACCGGGAAGGGCAGCCGGTTCACGGTGTTCTCCGCCACGCCGTATCCGGAGCTCTCGTTCACCCGGCCGTCGGGGCCAGCAGCTCCTGTTCCAGGCCGGGACCACCGGCAACGGCACGTCGCTGCCGTTGCAGCGGCTCAGCCTGACCGGGGGCGCGGATGCAGTGCTACCCGACGCAGTTCGCGCGGGCCGGCCAGTTCCAGGGCGGGTTCGGTGAGACCGCGGCCGGCACCGAACTGGTGTTCAGCACCGCGAACGGCCTGCAGGTGGTGGCCAATAACGGGCAGCCGATCGGGCGCTGGCCATCCACGGGTCAGACTCGTGTGACCTGCTGAACTTCTGGAGCAGCGGGAGCGTGCTGGTGGACTGCGCGGGCCAACTGCTGGCCTACCCGCTCTCCGGGGCGCGGCCGGCCCAGCTGACCTCGGCCAAGGACACCGGGACCTTCCTGGGCGCCTGGCACCTGCCCAGCGGGACCTACGCCGAGGCCGCGGCGTGCGGGTCGACCTGGGTGGAGAAGCTGCGCGCCAACGGCACCGCCACCACGCTGACCATTCCCGGCGCCGCGGACGCCGGGACGGTCCAGCCGCTGGGCACCTACGGCGGGCGGCGGCTATGTAATCAACGCCGTGCTGTCCCGCGCATCGTAGCCGGGCCATCAGGGCGGATGGCGACAATTCTGTATTTAGCGGTTACGCAATTGCCTGGTGCGTGTTTCGCTGACTCATCGGTGCGATAGGCGTTAGTGAGACTATTTTATTACTCCGAACAATGGTTCACGGCAGGGCTTTGAAATTACTGAGAAGGCACGTTGTAATGACTTTGCGTAATCGGCTGACTACGATAAGATCCTGAATTGCGCGCCGCCGAAAGGGGCGGCGGCGGGCCCGGTCCCGACCAGGGGCCGCGCCCGACAGTGGGCGTCAAGCCCAATATTACGGGGAGTTAGACACGATGCTAGGTGCGTTCCTGACTTCGGTCGCAGGCCAGATCAGCTCGGTCCTGGGTGACCTGGGCACGCTGCTCAGCGGCCTGCTCTAGTCACAGCGTTCCCCATAAAAACCGGTCCGGGCACTTGAGAGGTGTGCCCGGACCCGGCGCTTCTGGTGCGGCGTTACGCCACACGCTTCGCAGTTGGGCGATAGCAGAGCGTACTGGGTGGCGGCCCTCCCGGGCCGCGGTTTGCCAAGACCGGCTCCGGCCGGCACCGGGCTCTGACCGGGACCGGCGAGCTGGGCCGCTCCTCCCTACCAGGGACGCCGTGGCGTCCTTCCCGGTAACGGCCCAGACCTCGCCAGCATGCTGAGCGTACGAAGCGCGGGGCGGGCGGCGCATCGCCCGGATTATGTAGGCGATTGTGTATTTTGTCCGGCTGGGACGACGCGCGAACCTGGGGTAAGTGCTGCCCAGGCGACCCGGGTTCGGGTTTACTCGTGGCATGCCCCCCGTCGCCCAGCCAGGATCGGGTATGGCTTTAGGGGTGGACCAGGCTCACCTGCCCGAGGAGCCCAACCGGTTCATCGGCCGCGAGCGCGAGATCGCTGAGTTGCGCCCGCTGCTGCGCCAAGCCCGTGCGCTGACCTTGTGCGGGCCCGGGGGCATCGGGAAGACGCGGCTGGCGGTGCGGCTCCTGGCCGTGGCGGCCGCGGAGTTCCCCGACGGGACGTTTTTCGTCGAGCTGGCCGACCTGCGCCAGCCCGACCTGCTGGTCTCGCGGGTGGCGGCCGTGGTCGGGGTCAGCGAGGAGGCCGGCCGGCCACTGCTGGACACGCTGGCCGACGCGCTGCGGCCGCGCCGGATGGTCCTGGCCCTGGACAACTGCGAGCACCTGATCGAGGCGTGCGCCGAGCTGGGCGGGCGGCTGCTGACCAGCTCGCCGGGGCTGCGGCTGCTGAGCACCAGTCGCGAGCCGCTGCGCATCGCCGCCGAGACGGTCTGGCAGGTGCCGCCGCTGGCGGTGGCCCCGGCCGGAGCTGGCCACGAGCGGACCGCGCGGGGCGCCGAGTGGTACGAGGCGGTGCGGTTGTTCGGCGAACGGGCGGCGGCGGCCGATCCCGGGTTCGCGGTCGGCGCGGGCAACGTGGCGGCGGTCGCCGCCATCTGCCGGGCGCTGGACGGCATGCCGCTGGCCATCGAGCTGGCCGCGGCCCGGGTCCGGGTGCTGTCGCCGGAACAGATCCAGGCCCGGATGAACGACCGGTTCGGGCTGCTGACCACGGGCGACCGGTCCGCCGCGCCCCGGCACCAGACGCTGCGCGCCACCATCGAGTGGAGCTACGACCTGCTCGCGCCCGCCGAGCGGATCTTGTTCCGGCGGCTGTCGGTGTTCTCCGGCTGGTCGCTGGAGATGGCCGAGCAGGTATGCGCCGACGAGCGCCTCCCGGCGGCCGACGTGCTCGGGCTGATCGCCGCGCTGATGGACAAGTCGCTGGTGGCGCCCGAACCCAGCGTGCTGGGCCAGGCCCGGTACCGGATGCTGGACACGATCCGGGAGTACGCCGCGGGGCTGCTGGCCGCGGCGGGCGAGTCGCAGGCCTGCTGGCTGCGGCTGCGGGAGTACAGCCTGCGGACCGCGGAGCGGAACCTGGCCATCGGGATGGCGCGGGTCCCGGCCTCCTGGCCAGCCCGGGTGGACACGTTCCGCCGGTACGACGTGGAGGCGGGCAACCTGGCTCAGGTGCTGAGCTGGTGCCTGGAGCACGGCGACGCGGAAACCGGCCTGCGGATGTGCGCCGCGGTCAGCCCCTGCTGGATCGTCTGGGGCACGTTCGCCGAGGGCCGGGAGCGGCTGGACCCGTTCCTGAGGCTGGCCACCACGGCCGTTCCGGCCGGGGCCCGCGGGGCGGCCACCGTGGTGCGCGCCCAGCTGGCCATGTCCAGCGATCCGGTCGTGGCCGAGCCGATAGCCAGCGCCGGGCTGGACCTGTGCCGCGAGGCCGGCGACGCATTCTGGACCGCGGTCGCGCTGAACCTGCTGGGTGAGATCGCGCTGCA
Source organism: uncultured Actinomycetes bacterium (assembly GCA_963787645.1). Classification (GTDB taxonomy): domain Bacteria; phylum Actinomycetota; class Actinomycetes; order Streptosporangiales; family Streptosporangiaceae; genus Palsa-504. Next base: position 883,749 of record CAWBDS010000003.1, read on the forward strand.
CACCGGGCGGACCGACGAGGCAGCCGATTGCGCCAACCAGGCGCTGGCGGTGGCGCAGGCGGCGGGCGACGGGTGGAACGAGGGCTACGCGCTGGGCACCCGGGCGGCCAGCGCGGGCCGGGCGGCCGGCTGCGGGAGGCCGAGCAGCTGGCCAGCGCCTCGGTCACGGTAATGCGGCGCATCGGCCACGAGTGGGGCGCGGCCCGGGCCCTGCTGGGGCTGGGTGACCTGGCCCGGCTGCGCGGTCATCCGGGCGAGGCGCATAGCCGGTACGTGGCGGCGCTGCCGGTTCTGCAGGAAGTCGGCGCCCGGCCGGAGATCGCGCGCTGCCTGGCGGGCCTGGGCCGGGTGGCCATGGACCTCGGCGCGATATCGCAGGCCCGGCAGCACCTGGCCGGAAGCCTTCGGCTCAGCCAGGCCACCGGCGCCCGGATCGGGGTGGCCCGCGGGCTGGAGGCGTTCGCCGCGCTCGCCATCGAGGAGCACCAGCCCGAACTCGCCGTGCAGCTCATCGCGGCGGCCAGCGCGCTGCGGGAGACCGCGGGCCTGCCGCCGATACCCGGCGCCCGGGCCGAGCGCTACCTGGCTCCGGCCCGGCGGCTGGGCGAGGCCGCGGTGGCCCGGCTGTGGGCGCGAGGCCTGGCCACCAGCAGCGAGGATGCGGTGGCGCTGGCGCTGGCGGAGGAACCGGTTCCGGGGCCGGGCTCGGGCGCCGCGGATGAACCGGGCCCGGCGCTGAGCGTGGTGCGGAACTATGAGGTGGCGGCGGCCCCGCCGAGCTCGCTGACCCGGCGGGAACAGCAGATCGCGGCGCTGATCGCGGCCGGGCACAGCAACAAGGACATCGCCGCGGAGCTGTCCATCAGCCCGACCACCGCGGCCCGGCACGTGGCCAACATCATGGCCAAGCTGGGCTTCCGGTCGCGCACCCAGATCGCGGCCTGGGTAGCTGGCCAGCAGTGACGCGCGACGGGCCGATGCGAGCCGTGTGACGCAATTGCATTACCGTTTGGTTAACTGATGCTTCGCCAATATGGGTGCTGATCAGCGGTTTCTTGTTCTCGCTCGGCCATGAGATGCCGATTTGCGCAATTGCCAGCACGGTTGAGGGGACATGACAGGTGGCTCCGGGATAAAATTCCCAAGGAAAGGAGCCGGGCATGATCACCATCCGCAAAGCGGTCGTGAACCGCATCCCGGCCGATCAGATCCGGGCCGGGCTCGAAGCCCTGGCCCGCAGGCCGGAAACCACGCAGCGACTGCGAGAGCTGGCCCTGATGCTGGCCAGTGACCGGGACCTGCGGGTGTCGGTGATCAGCTACGAGGACGGCAGTTCCGAGCTCGAGGTGCTGCACGCCGGGCCGCCGCACCACACCGCGCCGACCACCGGCCGGCCGAAGTCCGGCGGGCCGGACGCGGGCGCACCGGGATGGGTGGCGTCCCTGGCCGACGAGTCGGCGCTGGCGGACACCACCGAACTGATCCGCGAGATGCTGCGCGGCGCCATCGCCTCCTGACCGGACCCTGGTCAGGGGAGCTTGAGGATGTCGAGGACCTCGGCCAGGTCGCGGGCCAAGGGGATCTGCCGGTCCAGCCCGGTGACCCGGAACAGCCGGCGGGTCTGCGCCCGGGCACAGACCACGTACATGCTGACCCCGTGCGCGGCCGCCTCGCGGGCCGCGCCGGCCAGCGCGCCCAGCCCGGTGGCGTCGATGAAGCTGACCTGATCCAGGTCGGCCACCAGCGGAACACCGCCGGCTGACAGGGCGGACAGGCGTTCGCGCAGCCGGGGCACGGTGGCGATGTCGACCTCGCCGACGACGGTCACGACCACGTAGCCCGGCTCACGCCGGGCCCGCACGCTCAGGGCCTTGGCCATGGCCGGTTACCGGCCGGGCCGGGTGCCGGTTAACGGTCCCAGGCCGGTCCGGGCGCTTGCCGTCGGTGCTGGGCGGGCCAAGGCCGAAGCCAGCGTACGAAACGCCGCCACCAGGCCATGTTACGGGTAACAAGCACATTGGCGGCAGGGCGCGGGTACAGAAATGAGACGAGAAGTCACTTTCCGGCGTGGCGCGAAGGGGGTGAAACCCGCAATCCACCACACCCAAGGGCGGTCAAACCCGGATTCCACCACCCTACGCTTCGCGGGAGCAGCACACCACGAAGCACACTGTGCCCCCTGGCAACGCCAGCACTACCGGTAACTCAGCCGCGGCGCGCACCCGCGCGACCTGCCACAAGCAGCGGCTGACGACACCGCACTGGGTCACTCACTCCCTTAAACTGGATATCCCAGAGGACGCTTTACGCGGCTTTGTGAGCATTACCCGATTATTCGCGTTAACAGCAATCGGTTGCGCCTGTTAAGCCAGGAATTAACGCGGTCGGTTTTCTTGACGGCGGCGCGCCGGTCAGCGCACGATAGCGGTAAGCCCCCATGACCACCCCGCCTGTCTGAGGGCTACGTGCCGGGCAGGGGCACCTGTCCAGCATCGCCACAGGACCCCGCGCCCCTCCCTTGCGGGGTCCTGCGCGCGAGTTAGCCGACCTCACCGAAAGCATCAATTTACCGGCCTGAATTTAATCGTTTCATTGCTGGCGTGCCATTCCGTAATCGGGGCGAGGGCGTTTACCAGGCCATGTGCGGCGGCACGGCGGCCACGTCCGGCAAGGCGCCCTGCAGGCTGGCATAAGCCGCGGCCCCGGCGGGCAGCAGGCCGCCGCCGGCCAGCACCACCTGCCCGCCGGCCAGCACGGCCAGCCGGTTGACCCCGTCGTGCGGCAGGAGCACCAGCAGCTCGGCGCCGACGGGATCGGACCAGGCCACCGCGGGCTCGGGCAACCGGTTACCCTCGGCGGGCCGCATCTGGTTCCAGGTCCACGGGGCCAGGATGCGGATGATCACCCCGCTCCGGACGGAGTACACCACGAACTCACCCCGGGACGCGCCGCCGGAGAACAGGGGCCGGGCGCCGGTTCCGAGCACGGCGATCAGCTCGCTGCCGTCGGGGGTGATGAACGGCGAGCCGGGCGGCGCGGACAGGCCGGCCGGGGCCTTGAGGAACACCAGCTCGCGGATGCTCGCGGACGCGGCCGCGACGTTGATCAGCCAGACCGCGGTGGCGTTCCGCCCGCCGATCTTGAGTTGCGGCGGAGCGGAAGGGCCGCGCGCGACGTTCCACTGCTGCATGACCAGGGTGCGCCCGTCCGCGGTCCAGGCGCCCTCGCCGCGCAGCAGCGGCGTCCAGACCGGATCCGGCCACTGAAGCTGCCAGCTGCGGCCGGTCGGGAGGGTGAATATGCGCACGAACGCGGTTGCTCCGCCGCCGCCGTAGGCCACCGCGAGCCTGGTCCCGTCCGGCGACAGGGCGATGCTGGGCTGCTGGCCGGGCCGGATGCTAACCGGCACGGACAGCGCGGACCAGCGGGCCACCCCGTCCGGCGAGACGTGCAGCAGCACGAACCGCAACGGGGCCGCCGGGTCGAGCGCCCCGCTGAGCGGGGACTTGGCGCCGCGGAAACCCCAGTATCGTTCGGCGCCGAAGACGAAGGTCCGGCCGTCCGGCGTCCCGGTCAGTACCGCGAAGTCGTTGTACGGCGCGGGCGGGCGGACCGTGGCCACCACCGCGCCGGTGGCGGTCGCGCGGATCTGGATGGACCGGCCCAGCACGCTGCTGCTGTACTGGGTGCCGCCCGAGGTGTAGTCGGTCACGTCGCCGCTCAGCGTGACCGCGTAGTAGGCCGGGAGCTGAGCGCCGGACGGGGCGCCGGTCTGCGAGTGCGCCGCCGGGCCGGACAGCACGCGCACGGCGGTCAGCGTGCCGGCCACCACGGCCAGCACCGCGGCCGCGGCGGCCAGCGGCGTGACCCAGACCGGCCAGCGCCGCCGGATCCGCCCGGGCCGGCGCCCGGGTCGGCCGCCCCCCGGCAGGCTCAGCTCCGGGACGCTCTCGATCAGCTCCGACTCGGCCCGCAACTCGGCCTGCAACCGATCTTCCAGCGTGCTCATTGCTCCTCCCGCAGCATGCGGCCGACCGCGGCCAAGGCCCGGGCGGTGGTGGACTTGACCGTGCCGCGGCTGACCCGCATCGCTTCGGCGGTCTCGGCCTCGGTGAGGCCGACGAAGTAGCGCAGCACCAGGGCCTCGCGCTGGCGGGGCGGCAGCAAGCGCACCGCGGCCACCGCGGACCGCTGTTCCTCGCCGGCCAGCGCGTCGGCCTCAGCCGAGACCGCGTATGGCAGCGAGACCGCGGCCGGGCGAGGGGTACGCCAGGCCCGGCGCTGGACCGAACGGCATCCGTTGAGCACCGAGATCCGCACGTAGCCGAGCGCCCGGTCGTGGGACGGCAGCCGGTCCCAGGCCCGGTACAAGCCGCAGAACGCGTCCTGGACCACGTCCTCGGCAGCGTGCCGGTCCCCCAGCACCAGGAAGGCCAGCCGGGTCAGGCCGAGCGCGTGCTCCCGGTACAGCGCGGTCACCGCCTGCGCGGCGTCCTCGGTTCCGGGCGGCTCATAAGGGCCGGCCGGGGCGGCGCGGGTGACGGGCGGCGGACCCGCGAGGTCGTTTCCCACGTGTCAGAAACGCCGGAACGGCCTCAAGGTTGCTTCTGCTCGGCCAGGGCGGCGCGGTGGGCTTGCGGGCCGCCGGACAGGCGTTCGGCGGACCAGGCGCGGCGGTAGTACAGGTGCGCGTCGCGTTCCCAGGAGGAGCCGAGCCCGGCGAACAGGCGGGTGGCGGTCTCGGTCACCGTGCGGTAGGCCTGGCCGGCCTGAAGGGCGGCGACCCGCGCCGCGGCCGGGGCCTCGGCCGAGCCGCTCGCGGCCATGACCGCGGCGTGGCGGGCGGCGGCTTCGGCGGACTGGAAGGCCTCGAGCATCTCCACGCAGATGTGCGCGACGGACTGGAACAGGCCGGCTGGCCGACCTGCACCCGGTCCTTGGCGTACAGGACGGCGGTGTCCAGGCACCAGCCGATGCCGCCGGTGGCTTCGGCGGCGGTGGCGAGCAGGAAGTCGCGCTCGGCGGCGGCCAGCGCCGCGACGGCCCGGTCGTCCTGGGCGAGCAGCACCGCCGGGGTGGCGTCGAAGCTGGTCACATACGTGCGGCGGCTCAGGTCCAGGCCGCGCTGAGCAACCGAACGCAGGCCCGGGGCATCGGCCTCGACCAGGAACATGGTCGGCACCGACCCGGCCCGGGCGGAGACGACCCAGATGGCGGCCACGTGGGCGGCGATCACGTACCAGCACGAGCCGTACAGCCGCCACCCGTGCGGGGTCAGGTGGGCGCGGACGGTGCCGGGGCCCGTGATCCAGCGGCCGGACCGGTCGGCGGCGGCGATCGTGCCGGTCACCGAGCCGTCGGCCAGCCGCGGCAGCCAGCGCTCGGCGGCGGCGCGGGCCGCGGGTGGCGCGGCCGGGTCGGCGGCGCCCAGCAAGACCCCGGCAGTCAGCGCGGTGGGCAGGAACGGGCCGGGGTACAGGGCGCGGCCCAGTTCGGCGTAGGCCATGCCCGCCTCGGCCTGGGACAGGGCGCGGCCGCCGAACCGCTCCGGAATGGTCAGGCCGGCCAGGCCGAACGTGGCGGCCAGCTGGGCGTGCAGGCTCGGGCGGTAGCCGGGCTCGGTGTCGATCATGGCCCGCAGCGCGGCGGACGGCAGCTGGTCGGCCAGGCAGGCGCGCAGCGTGTCGCGCAGGCCCCGCTGATCCTCGGTGAGCGCGAGGGGGCCGGGGATGACCATGAAAGCTGCTCCTCACGCGGACCGCGGCAGGCCAGTGCCCATTATCGCACCGCGGGCGCCGGCCGGTGACAGCGGGAAACCGGCGGGTCGCGGACCTGAAGAGCTCCTTCGACCAGAGCAAGCAGGAGACCCACGAGCAGGTCGAGAAGCGGCTGGACCAGGCCAAGACCACCATCGAGGCGCGCCAGGACGAGGCCAAGGACAAGGCCAGCCAGGCGGCCGGCCACGCGCGGAGCCAGTGGGCGGCGAGGAAGGCCGACGCCGCGGCCAAGCGGGCGGCGTTCCAGGAGCGGGTCGACCGCCAGCGCGACCAGCACGACGCCAAGCCCGTACCTGGGCCAACGCCGGGCGGCCGAGGTGGCGGGCCAGGCCTAGAGCGGTAGCGGCCCGGGCGGGACACTAGAGGGGACGGTATCGGGCGGACGAGGAGGCCGGGTGGCGGGACGCGAGACGGTGGCACGGGAGGTCGCGGCGCGGATGGCCGACGCGGCGGCGGACTGGCTGGCCGCGCTGGACCCGCGGCAGCGGGCGGTGGCGGCCGGCGCCGCCCCCAGCGCGGACGGCGCGGCGGACGCGGAGCGCAGGCGCTGGTTCTACACCCCCACCGACCACGGCGGGCTGCCGCTCGGCGCCCAGCGCCCGGCCCAGCAGCAGCTCGCGCTGCGGCTGGTCGCCGCCGGCCTGTCCACGCCCGGGTACGTCACCGTGGCCACCATCGTCGGACTGGACAACGTGCTGGACCAGGCCGAAGGCTTCAGCGTCGACTGGGGCCGGGAGCGGGGGCGCGACCCGGGGATGTACTACCTGAGAGTGTTCGGCGAGCCGGGCGGCACGGGGGCGTGGGGGTGGCGGTTCGGCGGGCACCATATCTCGCTGAACAACCTGGTCGTGGACGGCGCGGTGCGCGCCACCACGCCCTGCTTCCTGGGCGCCGACCCGGCGCTCTCGCCGCTGCTGGGCCCGACGCCGCTGCGCCCGCTGGCCGGGGCCGAAGACCTGGCCCGGCAACTGGTCCGCTCGCTATCTCCGGAGCAAGCGGACGCGGCGATCCTGCTGGACCGGGCGCCGTCGGACATCGTGGGCGGCAACCGGGCCCGGCTGGCGGACGGGGACCGGATGATGTACCTGCGTGACCTGTGGCGCGCGCCGTTCACCGAGCCGGAACTGGCCGGACGGATCGCCCGGATGGACGCCGACCTGGAGCGGGGCACGGGGTACGACGAAACGGACTACCGGCGGCTGGCGCTGACCCTGACCGGTACGCCGCCGGGCCTGGCCGGCCGGGACCTGGACGACGGGCAGCGCAGGATGCTGCGCGGCGTGCTGGCCACCTACCTGGGGCGGGTACCGGACGGGCTGGCCGGCGAGGTTTCCGACCCGGCGCTGGACGAGCTGTACTTCGCGTGGGCCGGGCCGACCGGGCTGGGACAGCCGCTGTACTACCGGGTGCAGGGCCCGCGGCTGCTGATCGAGTACGACAACGTGCAGCGGGGCGCGAACCACGCGCATTCGGTGTGGCGGGACCCGGCGGCCGACTTCGGGGACGACGTGCTCGGCGAGCACCTGGCCGAGCACCACCGCTGAGGGCCGGGACGGCTGAACCGGGGTCAGGCCGGATCGGTGAAGCGGGGCGCGCGCCGCTCGAACTCGGCGGCCACCGCCTCGGCCTGGTTGGGGCTGCCGATCAGGTCGCCGATCTCCTTCTGCTCGGCGGCGAAGCCGGTCTCCAGGTCCACCCGGCCGGCCAGGTCCAGCAGGCGCTTGGCGGCCCGGATGGCGTGCGGGCTGCGACGGGCGATCGAGGCGGCCAGCTCCAGGGCGGCCGGGCGCGGGTCGGGGTCGGTCCGGGTGGCCAGGCCCAGCGCCACCGCCTCGGTTCCGCTGACCACGCGGCCGGTGAAGGTCAGCTCCTTGGCCACGTCCCGCCCGACCAGCTCGGGCAGCAGCTGGCTGCCGGTCATGTCCGGGATCAGGCCCCACCGGATTTCCAGTACCGACAGCCGCGCGTCCGGGGCGACGATGCGGATGTCCGCGCCGAGCGCGATCTGCAGCCCGCCGCCCAGCGCGTTCCCGGTCACCGCGGCGATCACCGGGACCGGGACCTCGGTCCACACGTACGCGGCGCGCTGGCCTGTGGCCCGGGCCGGCCCCACGCCGGGCGGCAGGTCGACCAGGGCGCTGAGCCGCTCCCCGTCGCGCATGGCCTGGAACGAGCCGAAGTCCAGGCCCGCGCAGAAGTCCGGTCCCTCGCCGGACAGCACGACCGCCCGGAGGCCAGGCTCGGTCTTGAGCCGCTCTCCGGTGCCGATCAGGCCGGCGAACATGGCCGGGTCCAGGGCGTTGCGCTTATCCGGCCGGGTCAGGCGGACGTCCGCCACCCCGTCGGTGATGGTCACGCTGAGTCGCTGCTCGGTCATCTGCCTGCTCCGGGTAGGGGTCGCGGAGGTGCCGCGCCCACAGATGAGTGTGGCACTCTCACGGCTCTTCCCAGTAGAGTGCCGCACTCATCGGTTAAGCGTGAGATCGGGTGCACGTCAAAAATATAGGTCGTTTTGGATCATGACTGGTCAGAGCCAAGTTCTGAGGTGCGCCACGACACTCAGATCGCACTTGCACGGACAGGGGACTGCGTCGACCTCGTCTGCGGGCGCGCTGGCACTCAGACAGACTTCTCTGACCTGCAACGTATCGAAGGTGATCTTGGTTAACCACAAAATTGTCGTGCCCCCCGGCTGCGCGAGCAGGGCGAATTGCGTGATTGACCTGAGTTCCGCAGAAGCGTGGCATAGTGCCCGCAGCGGCGGCTGATCCGGGTGTCCCAGCCCGTACGGGACCGTGACGGCAGCAGCATGATCTTTTGCGGCTTCGTGGAGTTCCTGTAGAGCTTCGCGTAGGCAGCGCCGCGGGCCGGGGTTTCCTGCGAGGCAAGCCTCTCCTCCCGGTGCGGTCACGTCCAGGAGGAGTGGCCGCAGCCACCGTCCGGGCGTGGTCGGCTCAGCCTGCCAGGAGGCGAGGGCCTCTGGCGACCCTGGCCGCGACTGCCAGCGGCCGGCCGGCCTCGGCGCGGAGTTCGTACTGCCATCGGCCCGGCAGGCCCTGGCCAAGGAAGCCATGCTCCGCGGCCCCAGGCGGCGAGCAGTTCCTCCTGTGGCTGGCCTGACCGGCGCCCATGCGGCAAGCGAACGACCGGAGGGGGTGGCTGGGATTGGGTTGTCAGATTCCGCGGGCCGGGGGTGTCTTACGGGTATGAGAATCGCTTACGTTGTGGTCACGGTCGTGGTGGCGGTCGCGGTCAGCTACGCCGCCGTCTTGAGCCTCGCCGGGGCGGAGTCGGTCAAGGCTGTTGCCGACGAGGTGCGGGTGCCGCAGAAGTGGATGATCCCGTTCGGGTTCCTGCTGGCCTGTGGGGCGGCTGGACTGCTGACTGGGTTGGCCGTGCCGGTGCTCGGCACGGCCGCCGCGATTGGTCTGGTCGTCTACTTCATCTGCGCGGTGAGCGCGCACGTGCGTGTGCGCGACCCCAAGGTCGCCGGTGCGGTCAGCTTCCTGGTGATGGCCGTCGCCGCCCTGGTCGTAGGCCTCGGCTACCACGGTCACTGGTGATGGCATTCTGCTGCCGGGCCGATCTGGCTGCTCCGGCTTGCCGGGGATTGAGGAGGCGTGCTGATGACGGAGGAGCGGGAGTGGCTGACGGAGGTGTTTCAGCAGCACCGCTCGCACCTGCGCGGGGTCGCCTACCGGATGCTGGGCTCGGTGAGCGAAGCGGACGACGCGCTTCAGGAGGCCTGGCTGCGGATCCGTGGTCAGGATCTGCGGAGCGTGGAGAACATGCAGGCCTGGCTGACCACCATCGTCGGGCGGGTGTGCCTGAACATGCTGCGCGCCCGGCGGGCACGGCGCGAACAGCTCTCGGATGTTTACGTGCCCGACCCGGTAGTCAGCCTCGAGAACGGCGCTGGGCCCGAGGAGGAGGCGCTGGTTGCCGACTCGGTTGGGCTCGCGCTGCTGGTGGTGCTCGACGCGCTCAGTCCCGCCGAGCGGCTGGCGTTCGTGCTGCACGACGTGTTCGGCGTGCCGTTTACCGACATCGCGGCTGTCCTGCATCGTTCCGAGGCCGCCGCGCAGCAGCTCGCCAGCCGGGCGCGGCGGCGCGTGCGTGGCTCGCCCCACCCCGACCCTGACCTCGCCCGGCAACGCGAGGTGGTGGACGCGTTCTTCGCTGCCTCGCGCGATGGCGACTTCGGCGCCCTGGTCGCGGTGCTCGATCCCGGCGTGGAGTTGCGGGTCGACGGCGGCATCCGGCGCAAGCAGGCATCGCTGGCCCTCCGCGGTGCCGAGGCCGTAGCGGCCTACTCCGCCACCTACTCCAGGCTCTCCCCGTTCGTCAGGCCAGCGCTCGTCAATGGCGCCGCGGGAGCCGTGGTAGCACCTGGTGGGGGGCTGTACTCCGTGATGGCGTTCACCGTTACCAACAGAAAGATCACCCGGATCGATGCCCTCGTAGATCCAGAGCGCCTCGCACACCTCGGCCTCGTCATTCCCCCGCTTGGGGAGCAGTGACGGTGAAGTCACCTAGGGCGCGACACCAGCGCCTTGTGCCGGCGTTGTGGCTGATCAGGCCGGCCACCGTGCCGACCAGGATGCCGGCCAGCGCCACGGCGCCGACCGCGTCAGCACGGCGGCGCATGATGGCCCGCGCGGCCAGCGTCGACGCGGTCACCTGTTCGCGCAAGCGCGATCTGAGTGTCGTGGCGCACCTCAGAACTTGGCTCTGACCAGTCATGATCCAAATCAACCCTACATTTTTGACGTGCAACCCCGTGAGATCGGGTTCGGCGGCGAATGACGGTGGCGCGTGGCAGGATCGGACCGACATGTTCATCGCCGATCTGCACATTCATTCGCGGTTCTCGCGTGCTTGCAGCAAGGACTGCGATATCGAACACCTGTCCTGGTGGGCGCGGCGCAAGGGCGTGACCGTGGTGGGCACCGGAGACTTCACCCACCCGGCGTGGGCCGCGGAGCTGAAGGACACGCTGACCGAGGCCGAGCCGGGGCTGTTCCGGATCCGGCCGGACCTCGAGCGGCGGCTGGACCGGGACACCCCGGCCAGCTGCGCCGGGACCGTGCGTTTCATGCTGAGCGTGGAAATCTCGACCATCTACCGGCGCGACGAGCGGACCCGTAAGGTCCACCACCTGCTGTACGCGCCGAGCTTCGAGGCCGCGGACCGGATCACCGCGGCGCTGGCCAAGATCGGCAACCTGGCCTCGGACGGGCGGCCCATCCTGGGCCTGGACTCCCGGGACCTGCTGGAGATCACCCTGGCGGGCGGGCCGGGCTGCTACCTGGTGCCCGCGCACGTGTGGACGCCGTGGTTCGCGGTGCTCGGATCCAAGTCCGGGTTCGACGCGGTGCGCGATTGCTACGCCGACCTGGCCGGGCACATCTTCGCGGTGGAGACCGGGCTGTCCTCGGACCCGGCCATGAACTGGACCTGCTCCTCGCTGGACGGCTACCGGCTGGTCAGCAACTCCGACGCGCACTCCCCGCCGATGCTGGGCCGGGAGGCGACGGTGTTCGGCACCGAGCTGGACTATTTCGCGATGGCCGAGGCGCTGCGCACCGGGCGGGGCCTGGCCGGGACGCTGGAGTTCTTCCCCGAGGAGGGCAAGTACCACCTGGACGGGCACCGCAAGTGCGGGGTCCGGATCGAGCCCGAGCAGACCACCGCGCTGCAGGACCGGTGCCCGGCCTGCGGCAAGCCGCTGACCGTGGGCGTGCTGCACCGGGTCGCGGAGCTGGCCGACCGCCCGCTGGGGTTCCGGCCCGACGGGGCGGCCGACTTCACCTGCCTGGTCCAGCTGCCCCAGATCACCGGGGAGATCGTCGGCACCGGGTCCAAGAGCAAGAAGGTGGCCGCCGAGGTGACCCGGCTGGTCGGCGCGCTGGGCCCGGAGCTGAGCATCTTGCGCGAGATCCCGCTCGATGACCTGCGCCGGGTGGGCGGCACGCGGTTCGCCGAGGCCATCGCCCGGCTGCGCCGCGGCGAGGTGATCCGGGACGCCGGCTACGACGGGGAGTACGGCACGATCCGGCTGTTCGGCGCGGACGAGGTGGACGGCTCGGCCCTGTTCGCGATGACCGACCTGGCCGCGTCGGCTCCGGCCGACAAGAATTCTGCCGAACGGACCGGGGTACCCGCGGTCGTCCCCAGGCCTCGCGCTCGCCGGGGTGACGCGCCGCCGATCCCTGCCGATCAGCCCCCTGCCGCTCAGGACGCCGCCGCTCAGCCCGGCACCGGGTGGGTGCTGGACGGGCTCGACCCGGAGCAGCGGGCCGCCGCGAGCGCCGACGGGCCGCTGCTGATCATCGCCGGGCCGGGAACCGGCAAGACCCGGACCCTGACCCACCGGATCGCCTACCAGGTCACCGAGCTGGGACGGGCCGCGGGGCAGTTCCTGGCCATCACGTTCACCCGGCGGGCCGCGCAGGAGATGCGGGACCGGCTGGCGGGCCTGGGCGTGGGCACCGGCACCGGTGACGAGATCAGCGTGACCACGTTCCACGGCCTGGGGCTGCGGATCCTGCGCGAGCACGCCGCGGCGGCCGGGCTGCCGCCGGAGTTCACGGTGGCCGGCGAGGCCGCGGTGGACCAGGTGGCGGCCGAGCTGGGCGGGTCGGAGCGGGCGGGCGGCAAGCTGCTGGCCGACCCGGCCGGCCGGCTCGCGGTGCGGGCCGAGCTGATCGCCCGCGGGCTGGTGGACTTCGACGGGCTGACCGAGCTGACCGTGGCGCTGCTGCACGGGCACCCGGAGATCGTGGCCTCGCTGCGGGCCCGGTGGCCGTTCGTCAGTGTCGATGAATATCAGGACATCGACCCCGTGCAGTACCAGCTGGTCCGCGCGCTGGCCGGGGACGGCGCCGGGCTGACCGCGATCGGCGACCCGGACCAGGCCATCTACGGGTTCCGCGGCGCCGACGTGGGCATCTTCGGCCGGTTCGCGGCGGACTTCCCGGGGGCCGCCACGGTGGAGCTGACCCGGAACTACCGGTCGAGCCCGGCCATCGTGGCGGCCGCCATGCAGGCCATCGCGCCGGCCACCCTGGTGCCCAGCCGGGCCGGCGCGGCGGTCCGGAGCGCGCCGCCGGATCCGGGCGACGTGAGCCTGTACGAGGCGGCGGACGAGCACGCCGAGGCGGCCTGGATCGCGGCCGCCATCGACCAGCTGCTGGGCGGGGCGTCGTTCCACAGCCTGGACAGCGGGCGGGCCGACGGGCACGGGCACGGCAAGCTCGGGCTGTCCGACATCGCCGTGCTGTACCGGACCGACGCGCAGGCCGTGGCGCTCGGCCAGGCGCTGACCCGGGCCGGGCTGCCGTACCAGAAGCGCTCGCACGACCTGCTGGCCCGGCGGCCCGCGGTGGCCGACCTGGTCCGCGAGATGGCGCTGCGGACCGCCGCCGGGAACGTGCCCGGGCAGCTGAGCGCGGCCGTGCGGGCGCTGGCCGCCGCCCGCAGTGGAGGGGGCAGGGGAGGTGGGTGGGGGGACGCGACGGTGGTGGACGTGCGGGCGGCGGGCGAGGTGCTGGCTCCGCTGGCCCGCCGGTGCGGGGACGACACGGAACGGTTCCGCACCGAGATCTCGCTGGGCGCGGAGGCCGACGCGCTGGACCCGCGGGCCGAGGCGGTCACGTTGCTGACCTTGCACGCGGCCAAGGGCCTGGAGTTCGACGTGGTGTTCCTGGCCGGCTGTGAGCGCGGCCTGCTGCCGCTGCGCTGGCCGGGCTCCGGGCCGGCCACCCCGGCCGAGACGGCCGAGGAACGCCGGCTGCTGTTCGTCGGGATGACCCGGGCCCGCGGCCGCCTGATGCTCAGCTGCGCGGCCCGGCGAGCCCGGCCCGGGAGCGAGGAGGCGGCGGGCCGCTCGCCGTTCCTGGCCTCGGTCAGTGCTGACCTCCTCGGGCCGGTCGCACCGCACCGGACGCGGCGCAGCGGTGACCGTCAGCTGCGCCTGCTCTGAACGCTCGGACCCCAGAAATGTCCGGTCTTGAAGGCCACAAGTGTCCGGCCCTCAACCAGAAGTGTCCTGTCGGCTACTAGACGGTCCCCGATCGGTGCCCTACGGTGGCTGTCATGGTTACCGACGGCGATGACGCCGTTCGCCTCTTCGAATTGCGCGCTGAACCCGTGCGCGACCTGGCGGGGCAGGCCGACGCGGTAGCCGCGGCGTGCCACGCGATGGCGGTCCGGTTCCACTCCGGGGGCAAGCTGGTGGTGTTCGGCACCGGGGGGTCCAGCACCGACGCGCAGCACGTGGCGGTGGAGTTCGTCCACCCGGTGATCGTGGGCAAGCGCGCGCTGCCCGCCATCTCCCTGACCACCGACGTGGCCACCGTGACCGGGATCGCCGAACGCGCCGGGGTGGACGCGATCTTCGCCCACCAGATCCGGTTCCTGGCCGACCCGGCCGACATCGCGCTGGGTATCGACCCCGACGGGCACAGCACCAGCGTCCTGGCCGGGCTGGAGGCGGCCCGCGAGCTGGGCCTGCTGACCGTGGCCCTGACCGGGGGGGACGGCAGCGAGATCGCGGCCAGCAAGGCGGTCGACCACCTGCTGGTGGCGGCCTCGCCCGACCCGCGGGTGGTCAAGGAGATGCACGTCACCGCGTATCACGTGCTGTGGGAGCTGGTCCACGTGTTCTTCGAGCAGCCCGGCGTGCTCGGCCCGGGGGTGATCTCGTGAGCGAGCTGCCCGAGTGCATCGGTGAGGTGTGCATCACCTGCTCCGACACGGCCGTGCCGGTCACGGTGATCCAGCTGCTCGAGGACGAGATGGCCCTGGTGGACACCGGGGCCGGCCAGGAGACGGTCAGCGTGGCGCTGGTCAGCGCAGGGGTGGGCGACACCATCCTGGTGCACGCCCGCGAAGCTATCGCTGTTGTGGCCAGAGAAGATGCCCACCCAGAAGAAGCACAGCCATGAGTGAGCTGGAGAGCCTGTATCCGTTCCTGTACGCGGGGACTCCGGACCTGACCGCGGTGATGGACCAGGTGCGCGCGTCGACGGTGGCCAAGGCGCAGGAGGTGCTGGAGCTGCGCCGCACCGTCGTCGAGCGGGACGGGGGCCGGATCGCCGAGTGCGCCCGCGAGGCCGCGGCCCGGTTCGGCGCGGGCGGGCGGCTGTTCGCGTTCGGCAACGGCGGCAGCGCCACCGACGCCCAGCAGCTGGCCACCTTGTTCCTGAACCCGGGCGGGGACTTCCCCCCGCTGCCCGCGTTCGGGCTGGCCAACGACACCTCGGTGGTCACCGCGCTGTGCAACGACATCGGGGTCGAGGTGGTGTTCGCGCGCCAGCTGGCCGCGTTCGGCGGCCGTAACGACATCGCGGTCGGGCTGTCCACCAGCGGCAGCTCCGGCAACCTGCTGCGCGCGTTCGACGAGGCGAGCCGGCGCGGCATGCTCACCGTCGGGCTGGCCGGCTACGACGGCGGCAAGATGGCCGAGCTGGACAGCATCGACTACCTGTTCGTGGCGCCGTCCGCCTCCGTGCACCGGATCCAGGAGGCGCAGACCACGATCTACCAGGTGCTATGGGAGCTGACCACAAAGGAGATGGCACATGTGCCTCGGCATACCCGGTGAGGTCATCGAGATCCACCCGGATCAGCCCGACCTGGCCAAGGTGGACGTGAGCGGCGTCCGGCGGCTGATCAACATCGGCCTGCTCAGCGACGACCCGCCCAAGCCCGGCGAGTGGGTGCTGATCCACGTCGGCTTCGCGCTGTCGAAGATCGACGAACGCGAGGCCGCGGCGGCCATGGAGTTCCTGGAGGGCATCGGTCAGGCCTACGAGGACGAGATCGCCGCGCTGAAGGAATCACTGATCGAGTAGAAGGGGTGGGCACGATGCGGTTCGTCGACGAATTCCGTGATGCCGACAAGGCCCACGCGCTGGCCGCCAAGATCGCGGCGCTCTGCGAGCCGGGCCGTCAGTACAAGCTGATGGAGGTGTGCGGCGGCCACACCCACACGATCTACAAGCACGGCCTGGAGGACTACCTGCCCGAGTCGATCACCTTGGTGCACGGCCCGGGCTGTCCGGTGTGCGTGATCCCGATGGGCCGGGTCGACGACGCGATCCACCTGGCCTCCCAGCCGGACGTGATCATGACCTCGTTCGGCGACATGATGCGGGTCCCGGGCAGCGGCGGGTCGTTCTTCGACGCCAACGCCGAGGGCACCAACATCCGCATGGTGTACTCGCCGCTGGACTCGCTGAAGATCGCTAAGCAGAACCCGGACAAGCAGGTCGTGTTCATGGCCATCGGGTTCGAGACCACCGCGCCGTCCACCGCGATGACCATGCTGCGCGCCGCGGCGGCGGGCCTGGCCAACTTCTCGGTGTTCTGCAATCACGTCACGATCATCCCGGCCATCAAGGCCATCCTGGACTCGCCCGACCTGCGGCTGGACGGGTTCATCGGCCCCGGGCACGTGTCCACCGTGATCGGCTGCCGGCCGTATGAGTTCATCGCCCGCGACTACGGCAAGCCGGTGGTGGTGGCCGGGTTTGAGCCGCTGGACATCCTGCAGTCCATCTACATGCTGATGGTGCAGCTGTCCGAGGGCCGGTCCGAGATAGAGAACCAGTACTCCCGGGTGGTCCCGTGGGACGGCAACCTGGTCGCGCTGAAGGCCATCGGCCAGACCATGGAGCTGCGGCCCTACTTCGAGTGGCGCGGGCTCGGCTTCATCTCCCATTCCGCGCTGCAGGTCAAGGAGCAGTTCGCGGCCATGGACGCGGAGCGGCTGTTCCAGGTGCCGGGGGTCCGGGTCGCCGACCCCAAGGCCTGCCAGTGCGGCGAGGTACTCAAGGGCGTGCTCAAGCCCTGGGAGTGCAAGGTGTTCGGCACCGCGTGCACCCCGGAGACGCCGATCGGGACGTGCATGGTATCCCCGGAGGGGGCCTGCGCGGCGTACTACAACTTCGGCCGGATGAACCGCACCCGGGTGGCCGAGGCGAGCCGGTCATGACGGCCGGGACCGACCACGACCACACCCCGGGCCAGCCCAGCTGGATCGACGAGGCGCTGGCCGAGCATGAAGCGCTCGAGGTGGAGACGGGCGGCCGCCGCCAGCTGCCGCTGGCCGACCGGGAACAGCAGGTGCTGGACCGGATCGACCGGGCCCGGCGCCGGCGGCCCAAGGTCCGCGAGGAGCGGGTCACGATGTCGCACGGGGCGGGCGGCAAGGCCACCCACACCCTGATCGAGGCGGTGTTCCTGGACGCGTTCCGCAACCCGCTGCTCGAGCCGCTGGAGGACGCGGCCCAGCTGACCGTGGGCGGCGCCCGGATCGCGCTGACCACCGACTCCTACGTGGTCTCGCCGCTGTTCTTCCCCGGCGGCGACATCGGCGACCTGGCCGTCAACGGCACGGTCAACGACCTGTCGGTGTCCGGGGCCACGCCGCTGTACCTGTCCGCCGGGTTCATCCTGGAGGAGGGTTTCCCGGTCGCCGACCTGCAGCGGATCGTCGAGTCGATGCGCGCGGCGGCGGCTGCCGCCGGGGTGCACGTGGTCACCGGCGACACCAAGGTGGTCCAGAAGGGCAAGGCCGACGGCTGCTACATCAATACGGCCGGGGTGGGCCTGATCGAGCGGGACGTCAGCCTGGGCGTGGCCCAGGCCCGGCCGGGCGACGCGATCATCGTGTCCGGGCCGATCGGCGACCACGGCGTCACGATCATGCTGGCCCGCGGCGAGCTGGACATCGAGGCGGACCTCTGCTCGGACACCGCGCCGCTGAACGGGCTGGTCGCCGGGCTGCTGGACGCGGTCCCGGACGTCCGGGCCATGCGCGACGCGACCCGCGGCGGGGTGGCCACCATCCTCAACGAGATCGCCAAGGCGGCCGACGTCGGCGTGCTGGTCACCGAGGACGAGATCCCGGTCCGGGCCGAGGTGCGCGGCGCCTCGGAGCTGCTGGGCATCGACCCGATGTACGTGGCCTGCGAGGGCCGGCTGGTCGCGGTGGTGCCGGGCGATTCCGCGGCGGCGGCGGTGGCCGCGCTGCGCGCGCACCCGCTCGGCGAGCAGGCCGCGGTCATCGGGCGGGTCCGCGCGGAGCAGCCAGGCATCGTCCAGCTCAAGACGGCGTTCGGCGGCACCCGCATCGTCGACCTGCTGGTCGGCGACCCGCTTCCCCGCATCTGCTAGCCGGACGGCTCGGCCAGCCGCTCGGGCCGGATCCAGCCGGTCCAGCCGCGCTCGCGCATCAAGTCCAGCAACCGCTCCATACGCGGGACGGACTCGACGGCCAGCGCGTCCAGCAGGTCAAACGGCCGGTCGTCGGGCGCCACCTCGCAGAGGGTGAGCTCGCCGGCCGCGCCGGCCTGCTCGAGCAGCCCGGCCAGGATGTCGGCGACCTCGGCCAGCCGCGGGTCGTCGGCCGCGCCGGTTTCCAGGAGCTCGGATCCGAGCCGGTAGAGCCGGACCAGTTGCGGGTCGTCGAGCTGCGCGTTTTTCGCGGTCATGACCTCACCGATGGAATCGGGCCAGCGCGCCGCGACCAGGATCCACGCGTCCCGCTCGGCCTCCACCACCCGCCGCGACGCCCCGATCTGGCGGAGCCGGTCCAGATAGGCGATCACCTCCGGCGGGAGGGCCAGGCTGTCCCCGGCCGCGAGCTGCGCGATCTGCTGGCGGCTGGTCTCGAGCCGTTCGATCTCCGCACGCAGCTGGCCGTCGATCCCGCGGACCGCCGCGGAGAAGGCCGGCGCGTCGGCCTGGAGCAGCTGGCCGATCGCGGACAGCGGCACGCCCGCGTGGGCCAGCGTGCGGATCTTGATCAGGGACACGACCGCCCGCGGGCCGTACCGCCGGTAACCCGAAGCGTCCCGCTCCGGCTCGGGCAGCAGTCCGATCTGGTGATAGTGCCGCACCGCCCGCACGGTGACGCCGGCGTACGCCGCCAGTTGTCCGATCGTCAGCATGCTCCGATCCTGCCCTCAGGAGACCCTGCGCCGGTAGGAGATGCTGGCCACGGAGCAGGCCACGACCAAGATGCCAGCGCACCAGGCCAGGGCGGTCCAGACGCTGGGGCCGGCCGGCTGCCTGGTCAACAGATCGCGGATCGTGTTCACGATGGAGGTCACCGGCTGCTGGTCGGCGAAGGCGCGTACCGGACCGGGCATGGTGCGGGTGGGCACGAAGGCCGAGCTGATGAACGGCAGGAAGATGAGCGGGTAGGCGAACGCGCTCGCGCCGTCCACGCTTCTGGCGGTCAGGCCGGAGATCACCGCGATCCAGGTCAAGGCCAGGGTGAACAGGATGAGCAGGCCGGCCACCGCGAGCCAGGCCAGCACGTCGGCGCGCGTGCGGAAGCCCAGGCCGACGGCGACACCGACCACGATTACCAGCGAGATCACCGTGGCGGCCAGCGTGGTCAGCACGTGCGCCCACAGCACGCACGACCGGGCGATCGGCATGGACTGGAATCGCTCGAAGATCCCGCTGCCGATATCGGTGATGAGCCGCAGCGCGGTGTAGGCGATACCCGACGCGACGGTGATGAGCAGGATGCCGGGCAGCGCGTAGTCCACGTACGAGACCGGCCCGGTCCGGATCGCGCCGCCGAACACGTAGACGAACATCACCATGATGGCGACCGGCGTGATCACGGTGGTGATGATGGTGTCCGGACTGCGCGTGACGTGGCGCATGGTCCGTCCGGTCAGGACGGCGGTGTCGCCGAAGAAGTGCGCGGCCACGGCCGCTCCTTACTTGTCGGGGCCGGTGACCGCGAAGAAGACGTCCTGCAGGGAGGGCTGCTTCTCGACGTATTCGACCCGGGCGGGCGGCAGCAGCCGCTTGAGCTCGGCCAGGGTGCCGTTGACGATGATCCGGCCCTGGTGCAAGATCGCGATCCGGTCGGCGAGCTGTTCGGCCTCGTCCAGGTACTGCGTGGTGAGCAGCACGGTCGTGCCGCCCTGGGCCAGCGCCTTGACCGCCTGCCACACCTCGATGCGCGCCTGCGGGTCCAGCCCGGCCGTCGGCTCGTCGAGGAAGATGACCGGCGGATTCCCGATCAGGCTCATCGCGATGTCCAGCCGGCGGCGCATGCCACCGGAGTACGTCGCGACCCGCCGGGTGCCCGCCTCGGTCAGCGAGAAACGCCGCAGCAGGTCACCGGCGACCGCGGCCGGGGCCTTGAGGTGCCGCAGCCTGGCCACCAGGACCAGGTTCTCCCGCCCGCTGAGGATCTCATCGACCGCCGCGAACTGCCCGGTGAGGCTGATGGACCCGCGCACCCGGGCGGGCTGCGCCGCGACCTCGAAGCCGTTGACCCGGGCCGTCCCGGCATCGGCTCGGAGCAGCGTGCACAGGATCTTCACCACCGTGGTCTTGCCCGCCCCGTTCGAGCCGAGCAGGGCGAAGATGCTGCCCCGGGCCACCTCGAAATCCACGCCGCGCAGCACGCGCAGCTCCTGATATGACTTCTCCAGGCCCTGCACCTGGATGGCGGGCGGCACGCTCATGGCCGTCAGCATGCCGGGTTGACGCAACGTCAAGGTCAAGCCCGGAATCAATCCTTCCGGCGGGCTGGGCCGGAAGTCTCACTACGTGGGCAACCTGCCTCGCCATCTTCACCTGCGCTGATGACGAACTCATAATGAGGGCACGCGAGCCGCCGCCGCGGCGCTCGCGCGAGGAGGCGGACCATGGCCGAGCCGACCACCGCGGACGTCGACGAGCTAGCCAAGTTCGGCTACAAGCAGGAGCTGGACCGGTCGCTCGGGATGTTCTCCTCGTTCGCGGCGGGGTTCAGCTACATCTCGATCATGACCGGGGTGTTCGAGCTGTTCTTCTTCGGCTTCGCCTCGGGCGGCCCGGCGTTCATCTGGACCTGGCCGGCCGTGTTCGCCGGGCAGTTCCTGGTCGCGCTCTGCTTCGCCGAACTGGCCGGGCAGTACCCGCTGGCCGGCTCGGTCTACCAGTGGTCCAAGCAGATCGCCAAGCCGTTCACCTCATTTTTCGGCGGCTGGATCCTGAGCGTGGGCGCGATCGTCACGCTGGCCGCGGTGGCGGTGGCCTACCAGGTGGTCGCGCCGCAGATCTGGTCGGGGTTCGAGATAATCGGGACCAAGGCCGACATCGGGCAGGTGGCCACGGCGGGCGGGGCCAAGAACGCGCTGCTGCTGGCCGCGGCGCTGGTCGTGTTCACCACCATCATCAACATGGTCGGGGTCAAGACCATGGCCCGGATCAACAACTTCGGGGTGGCCGCCGAACTGGTCGGCGTCACGCTGCTGATCATCCTGCTCGCGGCGCACATCCACCGCGGCTTCGGGGTGGTGTTCGACACGTTCGGCACCGGCAAGGGCTATCCGTGGGGCTACTTCGGCGCGTTCCTGGTGGCCGGGCTGATGAGCGCGTACGTGATGTACGGGTTCGACACCGCCGGGTCGCTGGCCGAGGAGACGCTCAACCCGCGCAAGAACGCCCCGCCTGCCATCTTGCGCGCGCTGATCGCGGCCGGGATCGCGGGCCTGCTGGTCATCTTGTTCGGCGAGATGTCGGTGCCGAACATCCACTCCCCGCAGCTCGGCACCTCGGGGCTGCCGTTCCTGGTCAAGGCCGCGCTGGGCAACACGGTCGGCGACGTGTTCCTGATCGACTCGCTGATCGCGATCACCGTGTGCAGCCTGGCCGTGCACGCGGGCGGGATCCGGATGATCTTCACCATGGGCCGGGACGGCCGGCTGCCGTTCGCGTCGGCCGTGGCCAAGGTGCACGGCAAGTCCAAGACGCCGCTGGTCCCCTCGATCGTCATCGGCGTGATCACCATCTTGCTGCTGGTGCTGAACGTCGGTAACCAGCGGGCGTTCTTCGTGCTCACCTCGGTGGCGATCATCATGTTCTACATCGCCTACCTGTGCGTCACCGGGCCGCTGCTGATCGCGCGGCTGCGCGGCAAGTGGCCCACCCCGGAGCACGGGCCGTACTTCAACATGGGCCGCTGGGGCCTGGTGGTCAACGTGCTGGCGGTCGTCTTCCAGGTCGGCGTCATGGTCAACCTGGCCTGGCCGCGCCCGGCGGTGTACGGCGGGGACCACTGGTACTTCCAGTGGGGCGCGTTCACCTTTACCGGCCTGCTCGGGGCCGTCGGCGTGATCTACTACTTCGCCAAGCTCCGCGGCCGCTCGGCCAGCGTGCTGGCCGAGCACCGGGCCGACACGCCGGTGGCGGTCGGCGCGGCCGACGAGCCCGTCTGACCGATGGCCGGTCCCGGCCCGGCGCAGGACGTGGCCGGCTTCCTGGGCTCGCGGCCGCCGTTCAACGCGGTCGGTCCGGACGACCTGAGCCGGGTCGCCGCGGTGACCGGCGTCGAGGTCAGCCCGCGGGGCGCCACGATCTTCTCCCAGGGCGCGGGGCCGGTGCAGGACCTGCGGATGGTCCGCTCCGGGTCGGTCGAGGTCGTGTACGACGGACGGGTGCTGGACCGGCTCGGGCCGGGCGAGCTGTTCGGTCAGGCCTCGATGATCTCGGGGCTGCCGACCGGCTTCGAGGCCCGGGCGGGCGAGGACACGGTGTGCTACCGCATCCCGGCCGACGTGGTGCGCCCGCTGCTGGCCCGGCAGCCGGTCGGCGCGCTGATCGAGGAGCCGGTCGGGACGCTGATCCGCCGGGCGCCGGTGGTGTGCCCAGGCGGGACGCCGATCCGGGCGGCGGCGCAGCAGATGACGGCCGCGGGGGCCAGCGCGATCCTGGTCCGGCACGGGGACACGTTCGGCATCGTGACCGACAGCGACCTGCGGACCCGGGTGATCGCGGCGGGGCTGAGCCCGGACGAGCCGGTCTCGGCGGTCATGACCGAGCCCGCGTACACGGTGCGGGCCGACCGGCTGGCCGGCGACGTGCTGCTGGACATGCTGGAGCGCAACGTGCACCACCTGCCGGTGCTGTCCGCGGCGGGCGAGCTGCTGGGCGTGGTCGACGACGGCGACCTGGTGGCCGCCGAGGGACGGCTGCCGCTGCTGCTGCGCCGGGCCATCGGCCTGGCCCAGACCCCGGCGGCGGTGGCCGCCGCCGCGGCCGGGCTGGGCCCGGCGATTATCGCGCTGTGCGACGCGCGGGTGCCGGCCGAGCAGGTGGCGGCGGTGCGTTCGGTGGTGCTGGACGCACTGACCCGGCGGCTGACCGAGCTGGCCATCCGGGACGCGGGGCCGCCGCCGGCCCCGTTCACCTGGTTCGCGCTGGGCAGCCTGGCCCGGCGCGAGACGGTGCCGTCCTCGGACGTGGACAGCGCGCTGGCCTGGCAGGGCGACGACCCCGGCCCGGCCGGGTACTTCCAGCGGCTGGCCGCGACGGTCAACGACGGCCTGCGGGCCTGCGAGCTGGCGCCCGACGCGCACGGCGCGAACGCGGCCAACCCGCTGTTCGCCCGGTCGCTGGGTTCGTGGCGGGCCCTGACCGGGCGGCTGAGCGAGCACCCGGAGCAGGAAGAGGCGCTGCTGCTGGCCTCGCTGGTCACCGACGCCCGCCCGGTGTTCAGCACCGGAGCCTGGACCGGCGGCAGCCTGTGGCCCGCCGCGCCCGGCCCGGCCGACCTGCGGCGGCTGCTGGCCGAGTTCGCGCTGTCGTTCCGGCCGCCCACCGGGTTCTGGCGCGAGTTCGTGGTCGAGCATTCTGGGGAGCGCCGCGGCCAGCTCGACCTCAAGCACGGCGGCCTGATCCCGATCGTGGACCTGGCCCGGTGGGCCGGGATGGGCGCGGGCGTGACCAGCGGATCGACGCTGGACCGGCTGCGGGCCGCGGGGGCGGCCGGGACGATCGAGGATACGGAGGCGCAGACGCTGACCGAGGCGTTCGAGTTCATCTTCGCGCTGCGGCTGGACCATCAGGTGGAGCAGCTACGCCGCGGCCAGCCGCCGGATGACTTCATCGATCCCAAGACGCTGAACCCGCTGGCCCGGTCCTACCTGCGGGAGGCGTTCCGGGCCGTGGCCTCGGTGCAGGCCGGGCTGTCCGCCGAGCTGTCGCTCGGCGTCCGCTGGGGCTGAAGCCGCGGCGGCCGGGCGGATCAGTGGCTTGACGCCCAGGCGGACTCCTCGCCGATCACGTCCTGGAGCACGTTGCCCAGGGTGAGCCAGTACTCGTAGCCGTGATAGCCCCACGCGGGGCCGGTCCCGCCGAGCTGGCCCGTGGCCTGGTCGTCGTTCACCACGGGCCGGGTGCGGCTGGCCCCGGCCACGCTGGTGACCTGGAGCCAGTTGGCCCCGCCACCGGTTTGGCAGCTCGCCGAGTACAGGCCGGGGTAGCTGACCCACGGAGTGGAAACCGGCTCGGTCAGCCGACCCGAGTCGATCGGGAACTTGGTGGTCTGAGAGGCCGTGACCAGGTAGGGGTCCAGGTCGCCGGGGCCGCCGTCCAGGGCCGCCGGGTTGACGCAGGCGACCTGCTGGCCGCCCTTGGCCGTCTGGCCGGACTGCAGGCTCGTGCCCTGGCCCGGCCTGCCGAACACCGAGTCGGGCGGCGGCTGTGCCGGGTAGGACGAGAAGGCGATCGCGCACCCCGTCTGCGGGCCGGCGGTGCACAACGGGACCTTGGCAAAGGTGGCGCCGACCGTCTTGCCCACCGGGACCTGGAGGTTGCCGCCGACGAGTACCACGACCACCAGGCGGCGCAGGATCGACGGCTCGTGATCGAGCTGGGCGGAGATGAGGTGGATGAGGATCGCGGAGCCCTGGGAGTCCCCGACCAGGATGATCGGTTTGCCGTCGCTATGGGCCAGGAACCACTGCCAGGCGGGGAGCACGCTGTCGTAGGCGACGGTGAACGTCGAGCTCAGGACCGCCTCGTCGCCCGCCAGCCCGTTCTTCACGCTGGTCCAGGTCTGCGAGCGGTAGGAGGGTGCCCATACGTGGCAGACCTGCGACAGCGGAGCGCCTTGCTCGTTCGCGACGTACATGTCCAGGCTGGTCGGCGCCAGGCCGGTGTTGGCCGTGCTGGCCAGGCTGTCGGTCGGGTGGACGTAAAAGCAGTCGAACTTCGAGGCCGTCGCCGAGTGCGGCCAGGTCGCCGGCGTCAAGGCGCCGTCCGCGGTCACGGTGGTGGCGGCGAGACCGGAGGCGCAGGGATCAGCGGTCTGGCCGGGCCGGCACAACCAGACGGGACCCGCGGGGCTGCTCGAGCCACTGCTGCTGCTCGACCCGCTGCCGCTGCTCGAGCAACCGCCGGCCAGCAACCCCGCCGCGATCACCAGTACCGCGCCCGCTACCACGGGCCGGCGGCGCCGGCCGTCCTGGCTTGCTTGCTCATGGCTCACGGTGACACGGCAGGCCGAGTCCGCGGCAGGGGTGGAACCACCCACACCGCTTACCTGTTCAGCCAGTCCGGTCCCGGGCGGCGGCGATGACGGCCTGGCCCAGGCTGATGCCGCCGTCGTTGCACGGGAACCGGGAGTGGGTCAGCACCCGGAACCCGCGGGCCTCCAGCCGGGCCACGGTGGCGTGCAGCAGCAGCATGTTCTGGAACACCCCGCCGGACAGCGCCACGGTGTCCAGGTCATGGCGCTCGCGCACCAGCACACAGCCCGCTTCGATGGCGGCCGCGACGCCATGGTGGAAACGAGCGGCGATGACGGGGGCAGGAACGTTGGCCGTTAGGTCCAAAATAAGCGCGGACAGGAGGTCGGCGGCCCGGATCTGGAACGGGTCCCCGGCCACGACGGCGGCCGGGTAGACGCCGGCCTCGGCGGGGTCGGCCCGCTGCTCGAACTCGATGGCGGCCTGGCCCTCGTAGTTGATCGTGTCCCGGACGCCGAGCAGCGCCGCGGCGGCGTCGAACAGCCGGCCCGCGCTGGAGGTGAGCGGGGCGTTGACGCCCTTGGCCGCCATGGCGGTGACCGCGGTCCAGCGGTCCTGGTGGCGCCGGGCCACGTCCAGGTCGTCGCGGTCCAGGTAGGCGGCGGCCATCCGCCAGGGCTCGCGGATCGCGGCCGTGCCGCCGGGCATCGGGACCGGGGCCAGGTGGCCGGCCCGCTCGAAGCCGGCCAGGTCGGCAACGAGGAACTCACCGCCCCAGATGGTGCCGTCGGTGCCGTAGCCGGTGCCGTCGAAGGCGACTCCGATCACCGGGCCGGCCGCGTCGTGGTCGGCCAGGCAGGAGGCGACGTGGGCGTGGTGGTGCTGCACCGGTTGCAGGTCGACGCCGTCCAGGTCGAGGGCGTACTTGGTGGACAGGTACTCCGGGTGCAGGTCGTGCGCCACCACCTGCGGCTCGATGTCGAACAGGCGGCGGAAGTGGTCGATGCCTTCAGTGAAGGAGCGCAGGGTCTCGGCGTTCTCCAGGTCGCCGACGTGGTGCGAGACGAACGCGTGCCGGCCTTTGGCCAGGCAGAACGTGTTCTTCAGCTCGGCACCGCAGGCCAGGACCGGGCGCGGGAACCCGGCCGGGACGGTGACCGGCTCGGGGACGTAGCCGCGTGAGCGGCGGACCAGCATCGGGCGGCCGCGGAAGGTCCGGGCCACCGAGTCGTCGGTGCGGATGTGGATGGCCCGGTCGTGGGCCAGGAACGCGCCGGCGATCGGGCCGAGCCGGTCCAGCGCGTCGTCGTCTCGGTAGGCGATCGGCTCGTCGGACACGTTGCCGCTGGTCAAGACGATCGGACGGGCCACGGTCTGGACGAGCAGGTGGTGCAGCGGGGTGTAGGGCAGCAGGACGCCCAGGGAGCGGTTGCCGGGGGCGACGGCCGGGGCGACGGCGGTAGCCGAGTGCCGGGGCAGCAGCACGATGGGACGAGCGGCGCTGGTCAGCAGGGCAGCGGCGGCCTGGTCGACCTCGACGAGTTCACGGGCCTGGGCCAGGTCTTTGATCAAGACCGCGAAGGGTTTATCTTCGCGGTGCTTGCGGGCGCGCAGCGTGGCGGCGGCCTGGTCGCAGGCGGCGTCGACGGCCAGGTGGTAGCCGCCCAGGCCTTTGATGGCCAGGATGCGGCCCTGGCTGAGCAGATCGGCGGCGCTGGTCAGGGGGTCGCCGGGGAGCGGCTGGCCGTCTTGGTCGTGCAGGGTGAGCTTCGGGCCGCAGGCGGGACAGCAGGTGGGCTGGGCGTGGAAGCGGCGATCGGCCGGGTCGTGGTACTCGGCGGCGCACGCTTGGCACATGGTGAACGGGGCCATGGTGGTGAACGGACGGTCGTAGGGGACGTCGCGGACGATGGTGAACCGGGGGCCGCAGTTGGTGCAGTTGATGAACGGGTAGCGGTAGCGGCGGTTGTTCGGGTCGGCCAGCTCGCGCAGGCAGTCGGCGCAGGTCGCGGTGTCGGCGGAGACCAGCGTCCGGCGCGGGCCGACCGGTCCACTGGGCGCGATGGCGAAGGCGGTGCCGCCGGCCGGGGCGATGGGGCGGGCGGTGATGCGCTCGACCCGCGCTAGCGGGGGCGGGTTGCGCTCGAGCTGGCGCAAGAACTCGCTGACCGCCGCTTGCGGCCCCTCGACCTCGGCGAACACGCCGTCCACGTCATTGCCGACGAACCCGGCCAGGCCCAGGCCGGTGGCCAGGGTGTAGACGAACGGGCGGAAGCCGACGCCCTGGACGATGCCCTCGACCCGGATCGCGGCGCGGATCGTCATCGCCCGTGGCCCAGGGCGGCGGCGATGCGTTCGACGATCTCGGTGAGGATGGGCTGGGGGGTGGCGAAGTTGAGCCGGAACGCGCCCGGGCCGCCGTCGCCGAACGCGGGACCGTCGATGACCGTGACCTTGGCCCGCTCGTTGACCAGCTCGCCGGGCGAGGCGGGCAGGTCCATCGCGGTGCAGTCGAGCCAGGCCAGGTAGGTGCCGTCGGGCGGGCGGTAGCGGACCTGGGGCAGGTGCCGGCCGAGCAGTTCGGCCAGCAGCCGGCGGCTGTCGTCCAGGTAGGCCAGCGCGTCGGCCAGCCAGGCCTCGCCGTGCTGGTAGGCGGCGGTATTGGCGGCCACGCCGGGGTTGGCGGCGCCGTGCGAGGCGAAGAAGCCCATCGCGTCCCAGGTCTTCCGGTCGGCATCGCTGGACACGATGACCTGGGCACATTTGAGGCCGGGCAGGTTCCAGGCCTTGGAGGCCGAGGTGGCGGTCAGCGTGTGCGCGGCGGCCGTGGGCGAGCTGGCCGCGTACGGCAGGTGGCGCTGTCCGGGATAGATCAGCGGGGCGTGGATCTCGTCGGCGAACACCCGGCCGCCGTGCCGGTCCACCACGTCGGTCAGCGCGGCGATCTCCGCGCCGGTGAACACCCGGCCCAGCGGGTTGTACGGGTTGCAGAAGATGAGCAGGTGCCCGCCGGCCCGGAAGGCGTCCTGGATGGCGTCCAGGTCCAAGGTGAACACACCGTCCTCGCCGCGCATCCGGACCTGGATGATGTCCCGGCCCAGGAAGCCGGGCACGGTCAGGAACGGCATGTAGGCCGGGGTAGGCAGGATGACCGGCGAGCCGGGGCGGGAAAACCGGGTGATGGCCAGCTCGAGCGCCTTGATCACGTCCGGCACGGGGTGCACGTCCGCCGGGTCGACGGCCCAGCCGTAGCGGCGGCCCAGGAAGTCCGCGCAGGCCGCGACCAGCGCCGGCCAGCACCGGGGACAGGTAGCCGAAGTTCGCGTCGGCCGACAGCGCGGCCAGCGCGTCCAGGATGGCGGGCGCGGCGCCGAAGTCCATTTCGGCGACGGCCGCGCCGAGCCCGTCGGGGCCGGGTGCGGTCCACTTGAAGCTGCCGCGGGCGCGCAGCGTCGCCGCGGTGGTGGCGTCGATGGCCTGCCGGAGCGTTTGTGGCACATCGTTATCCTCGCACCTGGTCTGGCCGGGGCCGCTGAGGCAAGCTGAGATGATGCCGCAGGAGGTACTGACCGCACCACGGGTCGTCACCGGCGAGGGGAGCGTCGCGGACGGGGCGGTGGTCATCGGGAACGGTGCGCTGGAGTGGGTCGGCCCGGTCGCCGGGCTGCCCGCGCAGTTCGCGGGGTGGGCGCGGTCGGACTATCCGGGGGCGACGATCCTGCCCGGGCTGATCGACAGCCATGTGCACCTGGCCTTCGACGGCGGGCCGGATCCGGCCGCGCGGATGCAGGGCGAGAGCGACGAGCAGCAGCTGGTGCTGATGCTGCACAGCGCGCGGGAGCTGCTCGGGGTGGGCGTGACCACCGCCCGTGACCTGGGCGCGCGGTCGTTCCTGGGCGTGGTGGCGCGGGACGCGATCGCCTCGGGCCTGGCCCGCGGGCCGCGGCTGGTGGTGGCCGGGCCGCCGGTCACCGTGACCGGCGGGCACTGCTGGTTCATGGGCGGCGAGGCGGACAGCGAGGACGACCTGCGGCGCATCGTGCGCACCCAGCACAAGCACGGCGTGGACCTGATCAAGGTGATGGCCACCGGCGGGTTCATGACCAGCGGCTCGGCGCCGTGGTACGCGCAGTTCAGCACCGAGCAGCTGGCCGTGATCGTGGCCGAGGCGGCGCGGGTGGACATGGCGGTGGCCGCGCACGCGCACGGCCTGGAGGGCATCCGGCGCGCGGCGGCAGCCGGGGTGAGCACGATCGAGCACTGCACCTGGGTGACCGAGACCAACGAACGGTACTTCGACGAGCGGGTCGCGGCTTCGATGGCCGAGCAGAAGATCGTGGTGTGCCCGACCATCAACGTGAACGCGCCGTACGTGGCCGAGCTGACCGGCATCGCGGTGGGCGAGCACGTGCGGCGGATGCCGGAGATGGGCGTCCGGATGATCGCCGGGACCGACGCGGGGATCGACCACACGCCGCACCACCAGTTCACCGGCGGGCTGGCGGCCATGGTCTCGATGCTGGGCTTCTCGCCCGCGCAGGTGATCGCGATGGCGACCACCGAGGCGGCGGCGGCGCTGGGCCTGGGCGCGGTGACCGGACGGCTGGCGGCGGGGTACGAGGCGGACCTGATCGTGGTGGACGGGGATCCGCTGGCCGACGTCGGGGCGCTGAACCGGCTGCGCCGGGTGGTGGCGCGCGGGCGGGATTACGTGCCGGACAGCGGGCGGTTCGACGTCAGCGCGCCGGGGACGCCGTTTGCGTCCCCCGGCGGGGTGGGCGATCTGCGGCGGCTGACCGAGGCGACCCGGCTGCACCAGCCCGGTGGGCGGGTGCGGCGCCCTTAGGGACGGCGGGCGGTGCTCAGGAAGGTGGCGGCCTGGACCCAGACGCCGTCGGGGTGCTGGCGGGTGGCGTACTGGCCGGCCAGGGCGGCCAGGATGGGCTCGGCCTGGCTGGGGTCGGGCAGGCTGGCGGTCAGGGTGCGGACGGCTTGCGTGCCGCGGACGTAGCTCATCACGTCGTCGGCGTCGGTGCCCAGCCAGGCTGGTTCGGTCAGCGGGGTGATCTGGATGTCGGTCCAGCCGGTGCCGGACAGCAGCGTGGTGATCTGCGGCGGGTCGGCGAACAGGTCGCCGGCCACCGGGCCGGTCCCGGGCGCGTGCGCGCCGAAGGCGCGCTTGGGAATGGCGAACATCTCGTTGTGCTCATCGTCTTGCCAGGTCAAGATGGCCAGACGGCCGCCCGGGCGGACGGCGGCGGCCAGGTTCGCGAAGGCGGCGGCCGGGTCGTCGAAGAACAGGGTGCCGAACTTGCTGATCAGCACGTCGAAGGTGGCCGGGCGCAGCGGGGCGGTCTGGGCGTCGGCCTGGACGAAGCCGGCGCTGGCCGCGGCGGCCAGGGCGGCGAGCTGCCGGGCGGCCTGGAGCATGGGGGCCGAGAGGTCCAGGCCTAGTGCGTGGCCGCCGTTGGTGCCTAGTGCGTGGCCGCTGCTGGCGCCGGCCGCGGCGGCCAGGGTCAGGTCGCCGCAGCCGCAGCCGATGTCCAGGACGCGCTCGCCGGGTGCGATCGCGGCGCCCCGGAGCAGGTGGGGGGTGAGGTGCTGATGCTGGGCCAGGTGCCGTTCGCGCTGGGCGACCCATTGCTGGCCGTCCGGGCCGTTCCAGCGCCGCGCCTGGGCCGCGTTGGCTGGCTGGCTCACGTCAGCCATGGTGCCCGCGGCCGGCGCGGGCAAACCGGGGGTCAGTGCATGCCCTGCAGGAGCACGAACGCTCCCACGCCGACCGCTACCACGATCAGCGCGAGCAGCACGCGGATGATCAGTTTCCAGAAGACCGCGCCGACCACCACGATGAGCAGGATGACGGCCCGGGCACTCTCGATGTCCTGGGCTGATGCTTGGCTGGGTACCATCGTCCCTCCCGAATGGCTCTAGCCAGATCACGGACACCGGCCGTGCCTTATTAGGGCGGCCCATGTCAGGATGACGGCATGGTGGATCCGCGTGCGGGACAGCCCGCTGCCGCTTCTGATCTGATCGACGTGGCCAAGCTGGTGATCGCGTATTACGCGGTGCATCCTGATCCGGGCGAGACGGCGCAGCGGGTGTCGTTCGGCACCTCGGGGCACCGGGGGTCGGCGTTCACGGCCACGTTCAACGAGGACCACATCCTGGCCACCACGCAGGCCATCTGCGAGTACCGGGCCGGGCACGGGATCGACGGGCCGCTGTACCTGGGCGCGGACACGCACGCGCTGTCCGAGCCCGCACAGGTCAGCGCGCTGGAGGTGCTGGCCGCCAACGGGGTGCGGGTGCTGGTGGACGCGCGGGGCGGGTACACGCCGACGCCGGCCGTATCTCGGGCCATCCTGGCCCACAATGAGTCCGGGACCGGACCGCGGGCCGACGGGATCGTGGTCACGCCGTCGCACAACCCGCCGCCGGACGGCGGGTTCAAGTACAACCCGCCCGACGGGGGTCCGGCCGGGACCGACATCACCCGCGAGATCCAGGACCGGGCCAACGAACTGCTGGCCGACGGGCTCAAGGCGGTGCGGCGGGTGCCGTACGCCCGGGCCATGGCGGCCGACACCACCGGGCGATACGACTTCCTGGACGGCTACGTGTCCGCCCTGCCCCAGGTGGTGGACCTGCCCGCGATCCGGGTCGCCGGGGTGCGGATCGGCGCCGACCCGCTAGGCGGAGCCAGCGTGGCCTACTGGGGCGAGATCGCCAGCCGCTACGACCTGGACCTGACCGTGGTCAACCCGGACGTCGACGAGACGTTCCGGTTCATGACCCTGGACTGGGACGGCAAGATCCGGATGGACTGCTCCTCGCCGTACGCGATGGCCAGCCTGATCGCCCGCCAGCACGAGTTCGCGATCGCGACCGGGAACGACACCGACGCCGACCGGCACGGCATCGTCACCCCGGACGGCGGGCTGATGAACCCCAACCATTACCTCGCGGTGGCCATCGACTACCTGTACCAGAGCCGGGAGGGCTGGCCGGAGACGGCCACCGTGGGCAAGACGCTGGTCAGCTCCTCGATGATCGACCGGGTAGCCGAAGGCCTGGGACGCGAGTTGCTGGAGGTACCGGTCGGGTTCAAGTGGTTCGTGCCGGGGCTGCTGGACGGGACGGTGGCGTTCGGCGGCGAGGAGAGCGCCGGGGCCTCGTTCCTGCAGCACGACGGGTCGGTGTGGACCACCGACAAGGACGGGATCATCCTGGCCCTGCTGGCCGCCGAGATCACCGCCGAGACCGGGTACTCGCCGTCCGAGCGGTACCAGGACCTGACCGAGGAGTACGGGAGCCCGGTCTACGCGCGGGTCGACAGCCCGGCGACCCGGGAGCAGAAGGCCGCGCTGGCCCGGCTGTCGCCGGACCAGGTGCCGGCCAGCGAGCTGGCGGGCGAGCCGATCACCGCGGCGCTGACCACCGCGCCGGGCAACGGGGCGCCGATCGGCGGGCTCAAGGTGGTGACCGCGTCGGGATGGTTCGCGGCCCGGCCGTCGGGCACCGAGGATGTCTACAAGCTGTACGCCGAGTCGTTCCGCGGGCCGGAGCACCTGGCCGAGATCCAGGACCAGGCCCGGGAGATCATCGCCGCCGCCATTGGATGAGCTTTTACTTGGCGTGGCGCCAGATGACCGACTCCCAGGGGCGGAGCTTGAGGTCCGGGAGCGACTGCGGCGGGTCCTGATCGGGCAGGCTGGTCAGGACGACCGCGGCGTGTGCCCAGTCGGGGTCCACGGGCAGGGTGGCCGCGGTCACCTCGGCGGAGAAGTTGGCCGCGACCAGCAGCTCGGTGCTGGCGTCGGGGCCGCGGCGCAGGAAGGCCCAGATCGTCGGGTGGTCCGGCAGCAGCAGTTCGAAGTCGCCGTCCGTGACGACCGGATCGGAGTGCCGGAGCTCGATGAGCTTGCGGTAGTGCTCGAACACCGAGCCTGGCTGGCCCACCTCGGCGGCCGCGTTGACCGTGACGTAGTCCGGGTTGACCGCGAGCCACGGCGTGCCGGTGGTGAAGCCCGCGTTGGCCGAGACGTCCCACTGGACCGGGGTGCGGGCCTGGTCGCGGCTCATCTTGTTGATGGCCCGCAGCAGCGTGGCCAGGTCGACGTCGCCGCGCGCGGCGGCCTGGGCGTAGTAGTTGAGCGTCTCGATGTCCCGGAAGTCGCCGATGGCGGCAAACGGGGAGTCGGCCATGCCCAGCTCTTCGCCCTGGTACACGTACGGGGTGCCCTGATGCAGGTGCAGCACGGTGCCCAGGGTCTTGGCCGAGGCCACCCGGTGCGCGCCGTCGTCGCCGAACCGCGACACCGCGCGGGGCTGGTCGTGGTTGCCCCAGTACAGCGAGTTCCAGCCGCGCCCGGCCAGGCCCGCCTGCCAGGCCGCCAGCGAGGCCTTCAGGTCGGGCAGGTGCAGCGGGCGCGGGTGGAACTTGTCGGCGTCGAAGTCCAGCTGGACGTGCTCGAACTGGAAGACCATGTTCGAGCTCGTGGCGTTCCGGCGCGGTGAACTCGACGGCCTGGGCAATGGTGACGCCCGGCATCTCGCCGACGGTGAGCACGTGGGCGTCGCGGCCGGCGAACACCTCGCGGTACATCTCCTGAAGGAACTCGTGGTTGCGCGGGCCGCAGATGAAGTACTGGTCGGCGGGCCCGTACGGCGACCCGGGCCGGGGCACCACGTCCGGCAGCGACGTGACCTTGCTGATCATGTTGATCACGTCCATCCGGAACCCGTCCACGCCCCGGTCCAGCCACCACCGCATCATGGCGTAGATGGCCTGGCGGACCTCGGGATTCTCCCAGTTCAGGTCCGGCTGCCTGGGCGAGAACAGGTGCAGGTAGTACTGGCCGGTGTGCTCGTCCCAGGCCCAGGTCGGGCCGGAGAAGAACGACTGCCAGTTGGCCGGCTCGGCGCCTGGGGTGCCCGGCGTGCTGCCGGGTCGGGGGTCGCGCCACCAGTACCAGTCCCGCTTGGGGTTGTCCCGGCTGGACCGGGACTCGGCGAACCAGGGATGCTCGTCCGAGGTGTGGTTGACCACCAGGTCCATGACCAGGCGCATGCCGCGGGCGTGCAGTTCTTTGATCAGCTCGTCGAGGTCGGCGAGGGTGCCGAACAGCGGGTCGACGTCCTGGTAGTCGCTGATGTCATAGCCGTTGTCGTCCATCGGGGACCGGCAGACCGGGGACAGCCACATCACGTCCACGCCGAGGCGCTGCAGGTGGTCCAGATGGGCCAGCACGCCACGCAGGTCACCGACGCCGTCCCCGGTCGCGTCGGCGAAGCTGCGCGGGTACACCTGGTAGACGACCCACTGGCGCCACCGATCGTTCGGCATCATCAGGGCCTACAGACCGAGGTCGCCGAGTTCCTTGTGCAGGTCGGCGCGGGGGTGACCCTGACCGACCTGCAGTTCCTTGCTAGTCGTGGTCGGTGCGACCGGGGGCCGGGTCCGGACCCGCAGGCCGCGGCGGGTGCGGAAGATCCAGCCCGAGGCCAGCCCGCCGACCAGGCCGCCCAGGTGGCCGATCCAGCTCACGCCCGGGGTGCCCGGGATGGCCACGGTCAAGATGTAGGCGTAGGACAGGGCCATGACCACCGCGGCCAGCGCGTCGATCAGGTTCCGGTCGATCAGCCCCCGGGCCAGCACGTAGCCGAAGTAGCCGAAGATCAGGCCGCTGGCGCCCACGGTCACTTCGCTGCTGCTCTGGAACAGCCACACCGCCAGGCCG
Organism: uncultured Actinomycetes bacterium; assembly: GCA_963787645.1. Taxonomy (GTDB): domain Bacteria; phylum Actinomycetota; class Actinomycetes; order Streptosporangiales; family Streptosporangiaceae; genus Palsa-504. Next base: position 918,546 of record CAWBDS010000003.1, read on the forward strand.
CTGGTGATGGCCACGATCAGCGTCACGCCCAGGAATTTGACCACGCCGCGGTAGGCGGCCAGCAGGCCGAAGACGAACAGCGGCCCGGAGTTACCCTCGATGTGATCCCAGTTGAAGTGCAGGAACGGGGCGGTGAAGATGTCACCCAGATGCCCGAGGTTGCGCGGCACGATGCCGTAGCTGAAGTCCAGGTGGTAGTGGTCGGACCAGTTCGCGATCTGCAGGATCCAGATCAGCCCGATGAACCCGACCATCAGGAAAAACGCCTTGCGGGCCTCGTCCACGTCGATCTCGGCCGCCCGGCGGCGGTGGCCGGCGGGCACGGCCTGAGCAGACGTTCCTGGGCCGGGCACAGTGCTCATGGTCCCATTGTGGCCCAGCTTTCCTGTGCCGGGGCTGGCTGGCGAGGGCGATTTCGCTGGGCGCGCCGTCATCGCGGGTTGAACACAGGTTGGCGATCAACCGCTGACCTGGAGTTTGGCCGGACGTACAGTGGCAAGAAGGGCATCATTACACGCAGCCAACCCTCAGCTGGCGGCGATGTCGAATGGCTGCGGAGGTGGCCGTGTCTGCTGTGGTGTTCGGTCCGGGTGGGGCGCGGCATCGCCGCGGACGGCGGACGGCCCTGGTGCTGGGGGCCGGCGGGGTGCTCGGCGCGGCCTGGATGACCGGCGCGCTGGCCCGGCTGGCCGAACGGCTGCCGGATCCGCTGGCTGACGTCGACCTGGTCGTGGGGACGAGCGCGGGCAGCGTGCTGGCCGCCGCACTGCGCTGCCGGGCGCCGTTCGAGGAGATCGTGGCCTGGCAGCGCGGACAGGCCGCCGGCCCGCTGACCGAATCGGCCGCGCTGGCCGCCCAGGACGGCCCGCTGCCGCCGCTGCCCCGGATGCGCTTCGGCTCGGTGCCGCTGGCCTGGGCGGCATTCCTCGCCCCGCACCGGGTGCCACCCTGGGTGGCGGCCAGCGCCTGGCTGCCACACGGCCGGGCCCAGCACACGGAGCTGCGGTCGCTGATCGGCGGCCTGGCGGTCCGTGACGCGTCCGGCGCGACCAGCGCGGGCACCTCGGCCGGCGCGACCGCCTCGGGCGCTGCGGCCGGCGCGACCGGCGCGGGCACTTTGGCCTGGGCGGACGGGCGGACCTGGATCTCGGCGGTGGACTACGACACCGGGCAGCGGGTGCTGTTCGGGCGGGCCGGCGCCCCGCCGGCGTCCCTGCCCGAGGCGGTGGTCGCGTCCTGTTCCATCCCGGGCTGGTACGAGCCGGCCGTGATCGGCGGGCGGCGCTACGTGGACGGCGGCGTCCGGTCCATGACCTCGCTAGACGCGCTGGGCGACACCGACGTGAGCGACGTCTACGTGCTCGCGCCGATGGCCAGCACCGAGCCCGACCATCCGCTCCAGCCGCACCTGCGGATGGAGCGGCGGCTGCGGCAGGTGCTGACCCTGGCCGTGGTCCGGCAGGCCCGCATGCTGGCCGGGCGGGGCAAGTGCGTGACCGTGCTCACCCCGGGCCCGCGCGACCTGGCCGCGATGGGGATCAACCTGATGGATCCGCGGCGCAGGCAGGCCGTGCTGGAGCTGTCGTTCCGGACTTCGGCCGAGGCGCTGGCCCGGCTGGACGGGACGGGCCAGCGCGCGGCGTGAAGCTTGGCTGCGGCGTGAGGCTTGCTGCGGCGTGAAGCTTGGCTGCGGCGTGAGGCTTGGCTAGTGCTCGAGCGCGGCGTCGAGGGTGATGTCCACGCCGGTGAGCGCCTTGCTGACCGGGCAGCCGGCCTTGGCGTCCTGGGCCACCTTGGCGAACCCGGCGTCGTCCATGCCTTCGACCTCGCCGCGGACAGTGATCTTGATGCCGGTCAACTTGAACCCGCCCGCCGGATCGGGGCCGAGCGACACGTCGGCCTGCACGTCCAGCACTTGCGGCGTGCCGCCCGCCTGGCCGATCAGCGCGGATAGCTGCATCGCGTAGCACGCGGAGTGGGCAGCGGCGATGAGCTCCTCGGGGCTGGTGTAGCCGCCGGCCTCATCGGCGGCCCGCCGGGGGAACGATACCTCGTAGGTGGCGAGGCCCGAGCTCGTCAGCTCGACCTGGCCCTTACCCTGCTCCAGCGTGCCGGTCCAGGCGGTACGTGCGGTACGGGTTGGCATCGGGCTCTCCTCATCCGATTCGGATCCACAGTCGTCCCAACCCTAGTACGGCGCCATCCCCACCAGGCCGGACGCCCGCCCCTCAACAAGGCTCGTTGCCGCCCCATCCGGGGTCCGGAGTGCACCGATGGACTGTTGGTGTCGCTATGGCGACAGCGATGCGCCATGGGTGCGTTTCCTCGGGGGTGAGTGGCTCCCTTCTGGAGTCAGCGTCGGGTAGGCCCGGGGCGGTCGCACATCACCTGCCTCACCGCCCCCCTATGACCCGCCTGGCCCGCTCCTGGTAAGCCACCCAGCGACGTCGTTGCCACAACGACGCGCACCCGACGACATGGCTGCCACAACGACGCTGAGGTCAGACCACCGGCTGGCTCCCTCCGAGAGAAACAGACCCATGCGCCATCGGCGTGGCTGGCGGGGCGGCGGCAGGGGTCGCGGTGGCGATACTGGAGGTGTGGCGGGGACTGACGGGGTTCGGGCCGAGGACGGCTGCTTGTTGTGGTGCGCGCGGGAGGGGCGGGGGGAACCGCTGATCGTGTGCCACGGCGGGCCGGGATTGTGGGACATGTTCGGGTCGCTGGACGGCCTGCTGGGCGGGGACGTGCAGGTGGTCCGCTGGGATCAGCGAGGATGCGGACGCTCGCAGCGGCGCGGGCCGTATTCGGTGGCACGGTCGGTGGCGGACCTGGAGGCGGTGCGGGCCGCCCTGGAGCGGGAGCGGGTTGCGGTGCTGGGGCACTCGTGGGGAGCGACGCTGGCGCTGCGGTACGCCTTGGACCATCCGGACCGGGTCAGCGCGCTGATCTACGTGTCCGGGACCGGGCTGGGCTGGGCCTGGTGCGAGCCGTTCCAGCGGGCCATCGCCACGCGGGTGGCGGCGGACCAGCCGCGGCTGAGCGAGCTGCGAGCCCGGGGCCCGGACCGCACCGCGGCCGAGGACCGGGAGCTAGCCATCGTGCAGTGGTCGGCTGAGTTCACCGGGCCGGACGCGAGGCGGCATGCGACAGAGATGGCCACGCCCTGGTTCGGGGTCAACTGGGACTGCTATCGGGAGATCTGGGGCGAGTTGCAGAAGACCTGGCGCGAGTCCGATCTGGTGGCCCAGTGCCGCGCGCTGGACGTCCCGGTGCTGATCGTCGACGGGGCGGCAGACCTGCGGCCGCGGTGGGCGGTCGACTCGCTGGAGCGGGCGCTGCCCCGGGTGACGCGGGTCGTCTGGGCAGGCACGGGGCACATACCCTGGCTCGAGAGGCCAGGCGAATTCGGATCCACGGTGGCGCAATGGCTGGGCGGGGGACGCGGTTAGCGGTTGCCCGGCGGGGGCGGCGCGGTTAGCGGTTGCCCGGCGGGGGGCGGCGCTCTTAGAGTCGAAACATGGAGGCGCCTGTCCCGTGGCTGGCCCGCGGATGGCTGCCGTATCTGCTGGCCGGGCTCGGCTGGGTAACGCTGGGCGCGGCGGTGCTCGGCATGCCGCGCGGGCTCGGGCTGGTCTTCGTCGGGCTGGCTTGCCTCGGCTTGGGCGGCTACGGCGCCCTGTGGCGACGATCGCACGGATACCGGCTCTTCCGGTGGCGGTAAGGAAGCTGAACCCCCGGCGTAGCCACGATAGTGACGCGCGTGGAGGCGGCCGCGGCCCGGCCTGGCCAGCAATCCGTCTATGGCGCATGCGGCGGCGCCTGTCGCTGTCGAACCGCGGCGCGGGAACAGATCGCCGCCGCGATTAGTTGCTTGCTATATAGCAATTAATTATCCTGGGTACGGACCGGGCCGGACGGATGGCGTCGCTACGGCTGCCGCGCTCGTGCCAGTACGGGCTTCTCGCCCCGGAAGGGATCATCGTGCCGGTTTCATCGCCGCCGCAAGCCGGGTCGCGCTACAAGTGGATCGCGCTGTCCAACACGACGCTGGGCATGCTGATGGCCACGGTCAACTCCTCCATCATGCTGATCGCGCTGCCGGATATCTTCCGCGGCATCGGGGTCAACCCGCTGCAGCCGGGCAACACCACGCTGCTGCTATGGCTGCTGATGGGTTACCTGGTGGTCACCGCGGTGCTGGTGGTCAGCTTCGGGCGGCTGGGCGACATGTTCGGCCGGGTCCGGATGTTCAACCTGGGCTTCGCGATCTTCGCCGCGTTCTCGGTGCTGCTCTCGCTGACCTGGCTGCACGGCACGGCCGCGGCCTGGTGGCTGATCGGGATGCGGATCCTGCAGGCGGTCGGCGGGGCGATGCTCATGGCCAACTCCAGCGCGATCTTGACCGACGCGTTCCCGGCCAACGAGCGCGGGCTGGCGCTGGGGCTGAACCAGGTGGCCGGGATCGCGGGCTCGTTCATCGGCCTGGTGCTGGGCGGGGTGCTCGGCCCGATCAGCTGGCGGTACGTGTTCCTGGTCTCGGTGCCGTTCGGCGTGCTCGGCACGGTGTGGTCCTACCTCAAGCTGCGCGAGCTGGGGGTGCGGCGCCCGGCCTCGCTGGACTGGTGGGGCAACGTGACGTTCGGCGCCGGGCTGATCGCGGTGCTGGTCGGGATCACCTACGGCATCCAGCCCTACGGCGGGCACACCATGGGCTGGACCAGCCCGCTGGTGCTGGCGCTGGTCGGCGGGGGCATGGCGGTGCTCGGGGCGTTCTGCGTGATCGAAACCCGGGTGGCCGAGCCGATGTTCCGGCTGTCGCTGTTCCGGATCCGGCCGTTCACCGCCGGGAACCTGGCCAGCCTGCTGGCCGGCCTGGGCCGGGGCGGGCTGATGTTCGTGCTGATCATCTGGCTGCAGGGCATCTACCTGCCGATCCACGGCTACAGCTTTGAGCGGACCCCGCTGTGGGCCGGCATCGCCATGCTGCCGCTGACTGTCGGCTTCCTGATCGCCGGCCCGGCCTCGGGCTGGCTGTCCGACAGGTTCGGCGCCCGGCCCTTCGCCACCGGCGGGATGCTGGTCGCGGCGCTGTCGTTCGGGCTGCTCGAACTGCTCCCGGTGGACTTCGCCTACTGGCAGTTCGCGCTGGTCCTGCTGCTGAACGGGATCGGGATGGGGCTGTTCGCCTCGCCCAACCGGGCCGGGATCATGAACAGCCTGCCGCCGGACCAGCGGGGGGTCGGCGCGGGCATGAGCGCCACCTTCCAGAACTCGGCCATGGTGCTGTCCATCGGCATCTTCTTCACCCTGATCATCTTGGGCCTGGCCTCGTCGCTGCCCGCCACGCTCAACCACGGCCTGCTGGTCCAGGGTGTGCCGACGGCCGACGCGGCCCGGCTGGCCGCGCTGCCGCCGGTGTCGATCATGTTCGCCGCGCTGCTCGGCTACAACCCGATCGGCACCCTGCTGGGACCGGCGCTCAGCAAGCTGCCCGCCAACCACGCCGCCTACCTCACCGGCCACACGTTCTTCCCGTCGCTGATCTCGGCGCCGTTCGCCCAGGGCCTGGACATCGCGTTCGACTTCGCGATCGCGGCCTGCCTGGGCGCGGCGGTGGCCTCGCTGCTGCGCGGCCGACGGTACGTGCACGAGGAGCAGGCGGTGGTGGCCGCGGAAATAGGCAGGGCGGAGGTGGAGTCAGGCGACGACCTGGAAGGTCGCGAGGCTGGCGTCGGCCGCGTAGGCGATCCGGCCCCCGTCGGCCGCCACCTCGCGCAGCGCGGCTAGCGCGTCGGCGGTGATGAGCTCGCCGGGGGCCAGGACCGGAATGCCGGGCGGGTAGGGCGCGACGAGTTCCGCGCTGACCCGGCCGACGGCCGCTTCGGCCGGGACGGTCTCGTTCGGGGCGAAGAACGCTTCCCGCGGGGACAGCACGGTCTGCGGCGCCACCGTCCAGGCCGCGGCCGGGGACGGGTGGCGCGGCGTGCCGCGGCGGCGCTCGATCGAGGCGATCAGCACCTCGGTGAAGGTGGCCAGGCGTTCCTCGTCGTCGGCGATGGACGGGATGGGCACCAGGGTATCCCGGTCACCCATCTCCACCGGCATGCCCGCGGCGATCAGGTCGGCCTCGACCACGCCGCCGTTGGCTCCGGTGCCGGCCAGCAGCACCACCAGCTTGGCCGGGTCGACGCCGGGACCGTCGAGCACGTCGACGCCCGGCACCTCGCGCAGCCGGCGCCGGGCCGCGGCCACACCCCGCAGCAGCCGGCCGCACAGCCGCTCGCCGTCCCGGGCCAGCAGCGCCCGGGACGCGTCGATGCTGGCCAGGATCGAGCCGGTGGGGCTGGTCGTGTGGGTGGCCTCGAAGGCCCGGTTCAGCCGGGCCACGTCCAGCAGGTCGGTCCGGGCCAGCAGCAGCGCGCCCTGGGTGTAGGCGGGCAGCGTCTTGTGCGCGCTGGTCACCAGCCCGTCGGCGCCGGCCGCGATCGCGTGCGGCGGCAGATCGGGGTGGAAGCCCAGGTAGGCGGCCCAGGCCGCGTCGACGATGAGCGGCACCCCGGCCTCGTGCGCGGCCCGGGCATGACCGGCCAGGTCGCCGGTGGTCCCTACGTAGGACGGATCGCCGAGGATCACGCCGCAGGCCGCCGGGTGGGCGGCCAGCGCGTCCCGGACGGTCTGCACCGCCACCGCGGCGGGCAGCCCGGAGCGCGCGTCGATCTCCGGCCGGACCCAGACCGGATGCAGCCCGGCCAGAACCAGCCCGAGCAGCAGCGACCGGTGCACCGTCCGGGTGATGATCACTTCCTGCCCGGGCTGGCCCAGCGCCAGGCAGAAGGCCTGGTTCCCGTGCGTGGACCCGGCCACCGAGAAGCGGCACCAGTCGGCGCCCCACAGCGCGGCGGCGCGGGCCTGCGCGTCGGCCAGCAGGTGATCGGCATGCTTGATCGCGTCCAGGCCGCCGTACAGCGGAGCGTCGCCGGCCACCACCGCGCCGGTCAGGTCCTGGCGCTGCTTGTGCCCGGGCGTGCTCATCGGCAGCAGCTTCCCGGCCGCGCCCTGCTCCATCCAGTTCAGCCAGGCGGCGAGCAGCGGGGCGTCGGCGGCCAGCCCGAGCGGGTCGCGCGGATCAACGGTCATGGTCACGCCTTTCGCGGGCCGAAGAAGATCACCGCGACGCCCAGGGCTACGATCGCGGCACCTACCCAGTCGTAGGCGTCCGGCCGCCGGCGATCAAATCCCCAGCCCCAGAGCAGGCTCATGATCACGAACACGCCGCCGTAGGCGGCGTAGACCCGGCCGAAATCGGCTGAGGACTGAAAGGTCGGGATCACCCCGTATCCGACCAGGATGAGCGCGCCGGCCAGGCCGACCGGCCAGGACGCGCCCTCGCGCAGCCACCGCCAGATCAGGTAGCCGCCGCCGATCTCCGCGAGGCCGGCGGCGGCGAACAACCCGATACTGCGTATGACATTCATGGCCCGACCCTAGCGCCCAGGCCGGCCGCGATAGCCAGCGCGGGATCGCCATGCGCCTTGGTCAGCCAGGCCGGCCAGTCAGCCCTGGGCGCGCCGGCGACGGCGGATGATCACCGATCCGGCGATCAAGACGCCGACCGCCACCGCCACCGGCCAGCGGCGCTGCAGCACCTGGCTCTGGGCCATCGTGCTCTGGGTCAGCTTCATCTGGCGGACCCGGTCGGACACGTCGGCGGCGCGATCCCGGGCGCGCGCCCTGATCTCGGCGGCGCGGGCCCGGGCCCGGGCCTTCATGTCGGCCTTGCCGGCCAAGTCGTCGATCGTCTCCCCGAGATGCTCGCGAGTACGCTCGATTTCCTGCTCAAGCTCCTGGGTGGTCATGCGGTATCCCCTCCGTGGTTGGTAACTGTGCATCGGCTCTGGCGATGATCGCGCAGGCTAGCAGGGCGCCCCGGGGCGCGCCGGGCCACCACGCCGCAGATGGCCTGGCCGGCCTGCGGTTTGGGGGCCGAACCCGCAGGGAAAGGAACCTCATACCGACCGCTAGTGGCCTGGTCTTCAGCGGATTCGCATCCGGGCGAGACCTGTACCATTACGGCCGAAGGCGTCATAATTGGCACTACGTAGTCCCTACGTGGAGGTCTCACCTCTTGGCGAGCATGGCCCACCGCGTCGCACAGGGCCTCGTCGGGGGATGCGCGGTTCTCCTCGGGGTCACCGTCACTGGGTGCGGCGCGCCGCAGTACACCTACGTGGCCAATTCCAGCCAGAGCACCTACTTCAAGGTCCCCAACGCCTGGCATGAGATCGGCGCGGGCGCGTTGCAGAAGGCGATGAACGACGCGCTCGGCAGCAGCGCGGGCGGCGGCTGGCAGGTCGCGTACGAGGCCGGCGGTAACCCCACGGCCAGCGACTTCCTGTCTTTCGGCAACAGCCACCCGTTCGTGTTCGCCGAGATCGGCATGCTGAATCCGACCGCGAGCCAGGAACTGTCCTACGACTCGCTGAAGGATTTCATCTTCCCGGTCACCTCGACCGCCCGCGGGGAAGAGCCCTCGGGCTTCCCGCTGACCGACTTCAAATCGATCCGTGATGAGCAGCTGACGCCGGGCCAGGGCGTGCACGGGGTCCGGGAGACCTTCGACTACACCTATTCCGGCCAGACCGACACGTTCGACGAGATCGCGCTCACGAACGCCGACCAGACAGTCGTCTATTACATGCTGTTGCACTGCACGACCAGCTGCTACAGCGCTGACCAGAACCAGATCAACGACGTGATGTCGTCGTTTACCATCAGGAGCTCGTCATGAGGAAGGCCCGCGCCGCCACAGGAATGCCGCCGGGCGGGCGGCCAAGGGACGACGACCGCCTGACCCGCAAGCCGCTGGCCATCTGGGACCGGATCAAGTTCCTGGTTCTGCTCGGCGTGGTGTGGATCCTCCTGGTCTGGTCCGTGATGGCCAATGACCCCATCGTGGGATTCTCGGACGCGGTACGGATCGAGGTGCGGACCGGCTGGTGGGTGTTCATCCTGGCCGGCCTGGAGGTGCTCCGCCAGATCCACTTCCTGATCAGCGAGCACTCGCGGGGTTACCACCGGTTCTGGAGCTGGATGGTATTCGGCGGCGCCGAACGGCTCACCCACCGCCGGATCTCGGACTGGACCAGGTTCCGCCTCTCGCGGCTGGTGAAATGGATCGTCCTGATCGCCCTGATCGCGGTGGTCACCGGGAAGATCATCCACACCACGCCGGTCCTCGCGTTGCTGCGCGGCCCCGAGCTGATCTGGCACGTGCTGCCCTTCGTGATCCAGATCATGTTCACGCTCTTGTTCGTGGTGCTCCAGTTCGCCGCGCTGTTCTGGTTCATGTCCCGGGGCGGCGTGGACGTGTACTACCCGGACGACATCAAGACCAGGTTCTCCGACGTCTGGGGTCAGGACCACGTGCTCGAACGGGTCAAGGAAAACATCATCTTCCTGGAGAACCCCGAGATCGTGGAGGAAAAGGGCGGCTACGTGCCCGGCGGCCTGCTGCTGTGGGGTCCGCCCGGGACCGGCAAGACGCTGATGGCCGAGGCGGTCGCGGGCGAGACCGGCAAGCCGTACGTGTTCGTCGATCCCGGCGCGTTCATCAACATGTTCATGGGCGTCGGCATCCTCAAGGTGAAGGGGCTGTTCCGCAAGCTGCGGAAGCTCGCGCTGCGCTACGGCGGGGTGATCGTCTTCTTCGACGAGGCCGACTCGCTGGGCAACCGCGGCATGATGACCCAGGGCGCTCCCGGCGGCGGGCCTGGCCGCGCCACTCCGGCGCCGTTCACGCCCGCGGGCTGCCACGGGTTCTCCTACCTGTCGTCGGGGACCCAGTGGACGCTGACCAAGCACGCGATGGAATCCGAGCTCACCGACGAGCCGGACACCCGGCGCAACAAGCAGATCATGGGCGGGATGATGGGCGGCGGTGGCGGCGGCATGGGCACGCTGCAGGCGCTGCTCACCGAGCTGTCCGGCCTGAAGAAGCCGCGCGGCCTGGTCAACCGGTACGTGCGCCGGATCTTCGGGATGCGGCCCAAGCCCCCGCCCAAGTACCGGATGCTGGTCATGATGGCCACCAACATGCCGTCGGCGCTGGACGAGGCGCTGCTGCGGCCGGGCCGCATCGACCGCATCTACAAGGTCGGCTACCCATCGAAGGCGGGCCGGATCCGCACCTACGAGGGGTACTTCGCCAAGGTCAAGCACGAGCTCACCGCCGAGAACCTCGACAAGCTGGCCACCATCACCCCGTACGCCACCGGCGCCACCATCAAGGACCTGGTCAACGAGTCGCTGATCACCGCGATCAGGAACGGCCGGGACGTCATCACCTGGCCGGACGTGATCAAGGCCAAGCAGCTCAAGGAGCTCGGGCCGCCCGAGGACGTGGAGTACATCGAGCGGGAGCGGCACGCGGTCGCGGTGCACGAGGCCTGCCACGCGCTGGTGGCGTTCCGGATGCGCCAGCACATGGAGATCGACATCGCCACCATCGAGAAGGGCGGCGACTACCTCGGCATGGTGGCCAGCATCCCGCCCGAGGACCAGTTCACCCGGTGGCGCAGCGAGTACGAGACCGACATCCTGGTCTCCCTGGCCTCACTGGCCGGCGAGCGGATGTTCTTCGACCAGGACAGCTCGTCGGGGGTGTCCGGCGACCTGGAGTCGGCAACCACGGTGGCGTCGTTCATGGAGGGCTTCTGGGGCATGGGCACCACGGTGTCCTCCTACTCCACGGCCAAACGGCTCGAGGTCGGGTCGCCCGGTGGCGGGCGCGGCGGCACGCTGAAGAAGGGCCAGGACCCCGAGGCCCAGGTCCGGCACGCGCTCGCGGACCGGATCGAGGACACGCTGGGCACGCTGCTCAGCCGGACCGAGGAGATCATCCGGGACAACCGGAACCACGTGCTGGCCCTGGCGCACGCGCTGGAGAAGTACAAGACGCTCAGCGGCGAGGACGTGGTGGCCGTGCTCGAGCACACCCGCGGCCCGGTGGTGGACGGCACGCCGTACGCGGACGAGTCGTTCCTGGCCGAGTTGTCCGAGTACCACACGGCCGCGGCGCGCGCGCACCGCAACCACAGCATGGAGCAGCTGAACCTGCCGGTGCCGGTCAACGCCCAGCCGTGGACGGTGGCCCTGGTCGCCGACCCCGAGACGCACGGGCTGAACGGGTACAACCCGGCCGACAACGGGCATAACCCGGCCGATCCGAGTGAGTCCTGACCGGCGCTGGCTGCGGGTCCGCCAGGTAGCCAACCTGGCCAACGGCTCCACGCTGGCCGGGCTCGGGCTGGCCGCCCTGGGCTGCGACGCGACCGCGCGCAGCGCGGACGGCCTGTTCGTCGGCACCGGTTACCGGCTGGCGGTGCCGCCCGCGCCGGCCTTCTGCCTGGGCAACGTGCTCATGATCCGGGGGGACGGGATCGAGCCCGGCTCCGCGCTGTTCCGGCACGAGGCCCGGCACGCCACCCAGTTCGCCTGCTGCGGCGGGCTGGTCATGATCCCGCTGTACCTGGCTGCGGCGGCTGTGTCCTGGGCGCTGACCGGCGACTTCGGCGCGCGTAACGTGTTCGAGCGGCGGGCGGGCCTGGCCGACGGCGGCTATACCGACAAGCCCGTGCGGCCCGCGCTGCGGCGGCTCAGCGGGCCAGGCCGCCGAGCACCCGGTCCGGCGCGGTCTTGTCCCGCTCCAGCTTCAGCCGTACCTGACGAATCGACCGCCAGCCCTTCCCGGTGAGCAGGAACTCGCCCCCGGCAGGCAGGGCGGCGATCCCGTTCATGATCGCCTGCGGGTCCCCGATGTGCCGTTCGGCGGCCTTGCCTGCGTTGACCACGTCGGTGACCTCGCCACTATCCGGGTCGATCCCGGCCAGGTAGTGCGTGCCGGCCACGTTGGCCCAGATCGTCCCGGCCGACCAGGCCAGGTCGTTCAGGCCCTGGACCCGACGGCCACCGAGGCGGACGTGCACGACGGCCTGCGGGCTGAGCGTGCCCGGGTCGCGGCGGACCAGCTCGCTGCTCCCGTCGCTGGTCACCAGGTAGCCGTCGGCCGCGCACAGGCCCCAGCCTTCCCGGTTGAAGGGCACCTGTTCGATCGGCTCCAGGCTCCAGGCATCCCAGGCCAGCGCGATCCGGTCCTGCCAGGTGAGCTGCCAGATCCGGTCGCCCACGCGGCAGATACCCTCGGCGAAGTGCTCCGGAGCCAGCTCGGCCCGGTGCTCGGGCCGGGCGGCGCCCAGCGGGTAACGGCACAGCGCCGAGCGTTCGTACAGCCCGGTCGATTCCCACACCATTCCGTCATCCGCGATCAGCCCCTGGGTGAACCCCCGGCCGGGATGCGGCACCCGCCTGATGACCTCGGTCCGCCAGGTTCTCAGCTGCCACCGCCCTTTGCCGCCGAGCCCTTTGCTGGCTGCGCTCCGGGCTCAGCGTATTCGGCGGCCCATTTCCTTGGCGGAGTAACCGCCGAGCTCCTCGACCGAGGCCTTGAAGCGGTCCGACTGGAGCAGCGACCACAGCGGCGCGAGCTGGGGCGAGTCCATCGCGCCGGGCGCGACGACCAGATCGTAGGGTTCGGTGGCGAGCGGCACGAAATCTAGTCCGAACGCCCGGGCCGCGGCCATGATCCCCATCCCCGCGTCGGCCCGCCCGGACGCGATCGCGGCCGCCACCGCCAGGTGCGTGGGCTCTTCGCGGGCGTAACCCTCGATGGCCTCGGGTGCGATGCCCAGCTGCCCAAGGACGACATCGAGCAGCACTCGTGTCCCGGCCCCGCGCTGGCGGTTCACGTAGCGCAGCCCGGGCCGGCACAGGTCGGCCAGCCCGTCGATCTCCCGCGGGTTCCCCGCCGCCACCATCAGCCCCTGCGACCGTTCCACCAGGCGCACCACGGCCACCTCCGGGCGGGCCGCGCCGAACACCCGGTCCAGGTAGGGCAGCGTGTACTCCCCCGAGGCCGGGTCGAGCAGGTGCGACCCGGCGATGTGGCACAGGCCGTCGCGCAGGGCCACCAGGCCGCCGAGCGACCCGACGTTGGAGGACGCGAGGGTCACCAGCGGGTCGTCGGCGCGCAGCGCGGAGGAGGCCAGGTCGAGCACCAGATCGTGGGACCCGATGGCCACGATCGTGCGCGCGATCTCGTCGGGTCCGCGCAGCAGCCGGACCGGCACCGCGGCGCCCGCGTGCTGTCCTTCCACCCCGGCCGGCACGACGAGCAGCCCGTCGGCGCGGACCAGTGAGGTCAGGACGCCCGCGCCGCGCGGCAGCGGCGTGGCCACCAGCGAGCCGCCGACCGAACCGAGCCGGACCCGCACCCAGTCGTCCATGCCGAGCGGGGAGGCGAGCTTGCGGGCCAGCCGGGCCGTCACCTGCGGCCGTTCGCGGGGCGGCGCGCCGGATAGCTCGGCCAGCAGCGGCGCCGCGAAGATGTCGAAGGTGAGCGCCGCGGACACCGGGTAGCCCGGCGCGCCGAGCACCGGCGTGCGTCCGACCACCCCCAGCACGACCGGGTGCCCGGGCCGCACGGCGACCCCGTGCACGACCAGCCGGCCTTCGCCCGCCACGACCCGGGCCGTGTAGTCGTCCCGGCCCGCGCTGGAGCCGGCGATCACGATCAGCAGGTCGCACCGGGCGGCGGCGGCCCGCACGGCGGCCGCGATGCGGTCCGGGTCGTCCGGCTCGATCGGCAGGACCTGCGCCTGGCAGCCGGCCTCCCGCGCCTGCTCGGCGAGCATCAGCGAGTTCGTGTCGACGATCTCGCCCGGGCCCGGCTCGGTGCCGATCGGCCGTACCTCGTCCCCGGTGGGCAGGATCAGGACCACGGCCTGGCGCCGGACGGCCAGCTCGGTCTGGCCGGCCGCCGCTGCGGCGGCCAGGTCCACCGCGCGCAGCCGGTGGCCTTCGGGCAGCAGCAGCTCACCCGCGCTGACGTCCTCGCCGATCGACCGGACGTGCTGATACGGCGGAACGGCGGCGCGCAGCTCGGCGTGCCCGGCCTCGTCGTAGTGGACGTACTCGCGCATGACCACCGCGTCCCGGCCGTCGGGCATCGGGTCGCCGGTGTCCACCACGTCGTAGCCGCCGGGCGGGAGCCATTGCGGGGTGGTCTCGCTCGCGCCGAGCGTGTCGGCGGCGCGGACCGCGATGCCGTCCATGGCGGCGGCGTCGAACGGCGGCGAGGACCGGACCGCCCACACCGGAGCCGCGGTGACCAGCCCGGCCGCGGCGGCGACGGGCACGGTGACGGCGGGCAGCCGCTCCGGGCCGCCGGCCGCCTCGCGGGCGGCGCGCCAGGCGGCCAGGGCCTGGGCGGCGGGCACGTCCTTGATGAAGGGGCTGTCAGGCATACAGCACCACGTTAACCTCGCTGCCCGCGTCCAGGCCGGTCGCCTCGTCCGGAATCACGATGTACCCGTCGGCCGCGGTCAGCACGGACAGCAGCGCCGACAGGCCGAACACCGGCACCGCCACGCCGTCGGTGACCTTGACCTGGACGACGTCGAGCCGCCCGGTCGCCGACGCCAGATCGCGGGCCAGCCGGGCCCGGGTGCGGGGTTCGGGCGGCGGCACCGGGCAGCCGCCGACCAGGCGCACGAGCGGCGCGCCGATCAGCCGGAACACCACCAGGGCCGAACGCGGGTTCCCGGGCAGCCCGATGACCGGTACTCCGGCGCACTCGGCCAGCAGGGTGGGCTTGCCGGGCTTGATGGCCAGGCCGTGGCACCAGATGCCGGGCGGGCCGAGGCGGGCCACGGCGTCCGCCGTCTCGTCCCGGGCGCCAACCGAGGACCCGGCGGAGATGACCAGCACGTCGCTGGCGGGCAGGGCGGCGCGCAGCGCCGTCTCCAGCACGCCCGGATCGTCGGGCATGATGCCGCCGAAGGCCGGCGCGCCGCCCGCGTCGGCCACCAGCGCAGCCAGCGCGGTGGCGGTGGCGTCGCGGACCTGACCGGGCCGCAGCTCCGCCGTGCCGGCCGGGACCACCTCGTCGCCGGTGGAGAAGATCGTGACCACCGGCTTGCGGTGCACGGTCACCGACGTGACGCCGGCCGCGGCCAGCATGCCCAGGTCCTGCGGGCGAAGCGGGCGCCCGGCCCCGACGAGCTCGTCACCGGGCCGGGCGTCCTCGTCGGCCCGCACCACGCCGTCGCCGGGCGCCACCGGCCGGACCACCTCGATGGTGCCGGGCATCACCTCGGCGGTGTACTCGATCATCACCACCGCGTCCGCCCCCGGCGGGATGACGCCGCCGGTCGGCATGACGACCGCGCTGCCCGCGGTCACCGCCTGCTCCGGCGCGGCGCCCATCCGGACGGCGCCGGTGACGGTGAGGTAGCCGGGCAGGGCCTCGGAGACGCCGTAGGTGTCGGCGGCGCGGACGGCATATCCGTCGACGGTGGAGCGCGGGAAGCCAGGCAGCGGGTGAGGCGCGGTGACCGGCGCGGCCGGGACCCGGCGCAGCGCCAGGTGCAGCGGCACGGTCTCGGTCGGGGTCCGCCGGGCCGGGCGGAAGCCGCCCAGGGCCTGCGCGACCGTCCGGGTGGTGAAGAACTCCCGCGCGACCGCGTCAGTCATGATCCCCGGTGGCATGGTCCTCCGCGAGCCCCCGGTCCTGGGCCAGCCGCAGCACGCTCATCACCGGTCCGAGCGCGACCTGGCCCAGCCCGCAGATCGAGGTGCGGCGCATCACCTGATCCAGGTCGCGGACGTCGCCGTTCACCTGGGCCGGGACCCCAGAACCGCCGCCCGCGGCGATCAGCCCGTCCAGGATGAGGTGGGCCTTGGCCGAGCCGACCCGGCACGGCACGCACTTGCCGCACGACTCATCGCGGAAGAAGCGCAGGACGTTGACCGCGGCGGCGAGCAGGTCGGTGCCTTCGGCCATGACCACGATGGCGCCGGACCCGAGCATGGAACCGGCGGCCTGCAGCGTGCCGAAGTCCAGCTCGACGTCCAGCTGGTCCGGCCCGATGAAGTTGGAGGACGCACCGCCCGGCTGGATGGCGCCCAGGGGCCGGCCGCCCGCCACCCCGCCGGCCAGGTCGAGCAGTTCGCGGGCGGTGGTGCCCATCGGGACGCAGTACACGCCGGGCCGTTCCACGTGACCCGAGACGGCGAAGAACTTCAGGCCCGCGTGCTCGCCCCGGCCCTGCGCCCGCCACCACGCCGCGCCCCGGGCGGCGATGACCGGAACGTGGGCGAAGGTCTCGACCGAGTTCATCAGCGTCGGCTGGCCGTGCAAGCCGTAGGTGCCGGGGAACGGCGGCTTGTTCCGCGGCTCGCCGCGGTGCCCTTCCATGCACTCCAGCAGGGCCGACTCCTCGCCCAGGATGTAGCCGCCCGGCGAGGTGAACACCTCGACGGACAACCGCCGGCCGGCGCCCCTAGCGTCCGGGCCGATCAGGCCGGTCTCCCGCAGGTGCTCGATCTCGGCCCGGATGACCTGCTCTTCCGGACCGTACTCGTGGCGGATGAACACCCAGCCTTCCTCGGCGCCGACGGCCAGCATGCCCAGCAGCATGCCCTCCAGGACCAGGTGCGGCTGGGTGGCCAGGATCTCCCGGTCCTTGAACGTGCCGGGCTCGGATTCGTCGGCGTTGCAGATCACGTACTTCGGCGTGGCCTCCTGCGCCGCGACCAGGTCCCACTTGCGGCCGGCGGGGAAGCCGGCCCCGCCCATGCCGCGCAGCCCGGTGTCCTTCAGCGCGGCGATGATGCTCGCGATCTCCAGACGGCCGGCGAGCACGTCGCGGAGCATGGCATACCGGGCCGCGGGGTCCGGATAAGGGTCGTTCGGCCAAATGACGGAGGGTTCCCGCGGCGGCGGGCCAGGGTGGTCCAGGCCGGTTTCCAGGACGTCCTGGAGCCGGACGGGCACCTCGTTCACCGTGGCCGCCGGGGCGATGTCGCAGCGGCCCAGGCAGGAGCCCTCGACCACCTCGACGTCGGGGTCGGCGCCGTACCGCTCCTGGACCGCGGCGATGCGCTGGTCGGCGCCGCGCAGCCAGCAGGACAGGTCGTGGCACAGGCGCACCTCGGCCCGTACCGGCGGGTCGGTGCGGAAGTGGGGGTAGAAGGAGACCAGTCCCTCGATCTCGTACAGCGGCCGGCGCACGTCGCGGGACAGCGCGACGAGTTCCTCGCGGGGCAGCCAGCCGACCCGCTCCTGGATGGCGTTCAGCGCCGGGATCAGGCTGGGGCCGGGGAACTTGCCTGCGCGCGCCTCGACGCCGGGGACCCGCGCCCGCGCCTCAGCCATCGGCCTTTTCGACGCGGACCGCGCAGAACTTGAACTCCGGGATCTTGCCGAACGGGTCGATCTCGTCGATGGTCAGCAGGTTCGCCGCCGCCTCGCGGAAGTGGAAGGGGATGAAGCAGTTGCCCCGGGCCTCCCGGTGCGAGACCTTGGCGGCCAGCTCGATGACGCCCCGGCGGGAGCTGACCCGGGCCAGGTCGCCGTCGGCCAGGCCGAGCTCGGCGGCGTCGTCCGGGTGCAGGTAGACCTGGGCCACGGGAGCGATGGCGTCCAGCGCGTAGGACCGGCGGCTCATCGACCCGGTGTGCCAGTGCTCCAGCATCCGCCCGGTGTTCAGCACGAACGGGTACTCCGCGCTGGGCAGTTCCTTGGCCGGCAGCCACTCGGCGGGCACCAGGTGGGCCAGGCCGTCGTCGGTGTTGAACTTCTGGGTGAACATCACCACGGTGCCGTCGCTGCGCTCGGGATCCGGGTTGGGGTACAGCTTGCCGGTCAGGCCCAGGTTGTCGTAGGTCAGGTTCCGGTAGCTCGGGATGACCGAGACCAGCTCCTCGAAGATCTGCCGCGACGAGGTGTAGTCCCAGCCCAGGCCGAGCCGGTTGGCGATGTCCTGCACGACCTCCCAGTCGACCCGGGCGTGGCCGGGCGGGTCGAGCACCTTACGGCCGAGCTGGACCCGCCGGTCGGTGTTGGTGTAGGTGCCGTCCTTCTCCATGTAGGAGGAGGCGGGCAGGATGACGTCGGCGAACTCGGCGGTCTCGGTGAGGAAGATGTCCTGCACGACGAGGAACTCCAGCGCGGCCAGCGCCTTGCGGACCTTGTTGATGTTCGGGTCGGACAGGAACGGGTTCTCGCCCAGCATGTACATGCCGCGCACGCCGCCCTTGAGCGCCGAGCCGATGATCTCGGTGACGGTCAGGCCCCGCTTGGGATCCAGGTCGGCGCTGCCCCAGGCCTGCTCGAACCGGGCCTTGACGCCGGAGTCGTCGGCCTTCTGGTAGTCGGGGTAGAACATCGGGATCAGGCCCATGTCCGAGGCGCCCTGCACGTTGTTCTGCCCGCGCAGCGGGTGCAGGCCGGCGCCGGGCTTGCCGACGTTCCCGGTGATCGCGCACATGGCGATCAGGCAGCGGGCGTTGTCGGTGCCGGTGGTGTGCTGGGAGATGCCCATGCCCCAGAAGATGAGGCCGGACTTGGCGCTGCCCCAGACCCGGGCCACCCGGCGGATCAGGTCGGCGGGCACGCCGGTGATCTGCTCGGCCCGCTCCGGCGGGTAGTCGGCGACCGTGCGCGCCAGTGCCTCGTAGTTCGAGGTCCGGGCGGCGATGAACGCGTCGTCGGTCAGGCCGAGCCGGATCACCTCGTGCATCACGCCGTTGTAGAAGGCCACGTCGGTGCCCGGCTTGAGCTGGCAGTACAGGTCCGCGTGGTCGGCCATCTTGTCGGCGCGCGGGTCGACGTAGATGACCGTGGTGCCGTTGCGCCGGGCCTGCTTGAAGAAGCTGGAGGCGACCGGGTGGTTGGCGGTGGAGTTGCTGCCGGTGACGATGGCCACCTCGGCGTTGACCACGTTCTCCGAACGTGGTGGACACCGCGCCGGAGCCGATGCCCTCGAACAGCGCGGCCACGCTGGAGGCGTGGCACAGCCGGGTGCAGTGGTCCACGTTGTTGGTGTGGAAGCCGGTCCTGATCAGCTTCTGGAACAGGTAGGCCTCTTCGTTGGAGCACTTGGCGCTCCCGAAACCGGCGATCGCCGCCGGCCCGCCCGCCGTGTAGATCTCGGTCAGCCGGCGCGCCACCAGGTCGAGCGCCTCGTCCCAGGTCGCCTCGCGGAAGTGCGGCAGCACCTCGGCGTAGTCGACCAGGCCGCCGGGCTTGCGCCCGCGCTTGCCGCCCCGGCGCTTGGCTCCGGGGCCGCCGTCGTCGGCCAGGCCGTGGCCGTTCGGCTCGCCGCCCGCGGCTACGTCGCCGCGGACGTCGGCGGACAGCGCGCCCTTCGGGTAGGACTCCTCGCGGCGGATCAGCGGCACGGTGAGCCGCTGCGGCGACGCGGCGTAGTCCCAGCCGTACCGGCCCTTGACGCATAGCCGGCCATGCGACCCGGGCTGCTCGCGGCCGTCGGCGTAGGCGATCGCGCCGCGGTCCCGGTCCACGTAGTAGGTCAGCGCGCAGCCCACGCCGCAGTACGGGCAGACGGTGTCCACCGCGTCGAGTTCGGCGCGGGGCCGGATGGGGATGGTGCGGATCGCCTTGTTGGTCAGCGCGCCGGTCGGGCAGGCGGCCACGCACTCCCCGCACGAGACGCACGACGAGGCGCCCATCGGGTCGCTGAGGTCGAACGCGATGTGCGTGGTGTAACCCTTGCCGCTGCGCCCGATCACGTCGTTGCCCTGGATGTCGTCGCACGCCCGGGTGCACCGGTCACACAGGATGCAGGCGTCGTGGTCGACCGCGATGACCGGGCTGGACAGGTCGGCGCCGCGGCCGGAGCCGCACGGCAGCCCGGTGGTCTCGCGGGTCACGCCGTACCGGTCGGCCAGCGCGAGCAGTTCGTTGTCGGCGGTCGTGGTCTGCTTGGGGTCACGCTCGCGCGGCGGCTGGTCGGAGATAAGGAGCTTGGTCAGCGTCGTCCGGCTGCGCTCCAGCTCCGCGGTGCCGGTCTTGACCTGCATGCCGTCCTCGCAGGCCCGCACGCACGACGCGGCGAACGCGGGCGCCCCCACGTCGACCACGCACATCCGGCAGACGCCCGCGGGATCGAAACGCTCGTCGTGGCACAGGACCGGGATGTCGATGCCTGCGGCCTTCGCGGCCTGCCAGATCGTGGCACCTTGCGGGGCAGTGACCTCACGTCCGTCGATCGTGAGCGTTACCGTCCCCGTGTTCTCCGGGGCAGTGATGGCCATGTCCGCAGTATCCGCCCGCTCGCGAGGTTAAGCCAAGCCGAGGCCGTCTACGGTGTCCGGGTCCGGGCGTCCCTGCGGGTCCAGGCCGCGCATTTCGTAGTACGAGCCGATCATCGCGCGCAGGCGGCCGGCGGTGAGGGTGGCGGTCCGGCCGGACGGGAGGGTGAGCGGCTCGTTGAGCAGCCGGTCCGGCAGCCAGTCGTCCGCGGGCTGCCAGCCCTCGCGGATGTTGTAGACCCGCTTGGCCATCACGATCCGGCGGGCGGTCTCGCGCAGTTCGTCTCCGGTCACCGCCCAGCCGGTCACCCCGGACAGCAGCCCGGCCCACTCGGTGAACGGGTCGGTGAACACCCCGCGCAGGAACTTGCACAAGATCAGCGAGTCCATCACCGCGGCCCGGTCCTCGGTGTCGACGGCCGCCGCCACGTGGGCGTCGCCGCCGTCCAGCCGGTCCAGGTCGCCGGACAGGTCGGCCTCGTAGGCGCCCGACCGGTTATGGTCCGCGCCCCGGGCGTTCACGGCCAGGCCCAGCGCCATGGAATGCATGGTGCGGGGCTCATACCCCGGCATCTCCAGGCCCTTGACGTGCGCGGCGAACGACCCCGAGTCACCCCCGACGAGCTGGGCGGCGCGCCGCGATCCCTCGGCCAGCAGGGCGCCGAGCGGCGTGCCGCCGCCGCCGATCTCGTCCAGGACGCGCAGCAGCGCGCCGGCGTCGCCGAACCGGAGCCACGGCGCGTCGATCAGGCCGCGGTCGGCGCACTCCATCGCCCACGCGACCGTGCCGCCCGCCGAGATCGTGTCGATGCCCAGCTCGTCGCAGCGGGCGCTCGCCGCGAGCACGCCGTCGGGGTCGCGTACCCCGCACATCGGGCCGAGCGCGAAGACGTTCTCGTACTCCACGCGGGCTTGCTTACCGCCGCGCGTGCGGTAAATGTGCTCGCAGCCGATCGTGCAGGAGGCACAGGAACTGCGGGCCACGCGGCGCAGGCCCTGGACGTCGTCGGGCGCGTCGCCGGTGGCCTGCTGGGCGAGTTCGGCCGTGCCGTCGAACGTCGCAGCCTGGAAGTTCCGGGTGGGCAGCGCGCTGATGGCGTTGAACGTGAGCAGGTTGGCCAGCGTGCCCAGCTCCCGGTACTTCGCCGTGGCCGGCCCGAACGACCGCTCACGCAGGTCGCGTGCCGCGGCCAGGACCGCCGCCGGGTCGGCCGTAGCCACCTTGGTCCCCGCGCGGACGGCGATCGCCTTGAGGTTCTTCGCGCCCATGACCGCGCCCAGCCCGCCGCGGCCCGCGTGCCGCCCGTCGTGCGAGATCGTGGCGTACCGGACGCCGCGCTCGCCGGCCGGACCGATGGCCGCCATCCGCCAGCCGCGGCCGAGCTCGTCGCGCAGCTGCCGGTCGGTATCGGCCGCGGTCCGGCCAGCCAGGTGCGTGGCGCTGGTCAGGCGGATCCCGTCGCCGTCCACCAGCAGGACGGACAGTTCCGGCGCGCGGCCCTGGATCACGATCGCGTCGTGGCCGGTGAGCTTGCCCGCGATCGCGAAGTGGCTGGAGGCCAGCGCGTCGGTCAGCATGCCGGTCAGCGGCGACTTGGCCACCACCGCGAACTTCGCGCTGGTGGTCAGCGGCGTGCCGACCAGCGGGGAAAACACGAACGCCAGGGGGGCCGCGGGCCCGAGCGGGTCGACACCCGGCGCGCCCAGCCGGTGCAGCAGCCAGGTGCCCAGGCCCGAGCCGCCGATATAACCGCGCAGCACGCGGTCGGGCAGCGGCTGGGTGCGGCTGGTACCGCTGGTCACGTCCACCACGAGCGCCTGCCCGAAGTAACCGCCGGCTGGCATGTCGTCAGCCTCCCGCGTCGGCGGACAAGAAGAAGATGGTGTCACCGGCCGCCAGCGGTGCCGCCCGGTCGCGGGTGATCTGGTCGCCGTTCAGCGCCGCCGTCACGTGCCGGTCGAACACGATGCCCAGGGCGTCGGCGGCGCCGCCCACGGTGGCGGCGCGGACCGCGTGCGGGCCGGCGGAGCGATCGCCCTTGGCCAGGGTCCCGAATAGCTGGACGATTACCTCGGGGGCGGGCCGGGCGCGGGCCGCCTGGTAGTCCGCGGGCGTATTGACGTTCAGCAGCGAGTCCAGGTCCGGGTCGAGCCGGGCCAGCGCGGGATCCCCGGTCAGCGCCGCGTCATCGAGTGTCACCACCTGGCCCTCCTCGAACAAGAACGCGGGCCGCAGCCGGTCTTCCTTGACCAGGCGTTCGGCGGCGGCGGCGAGCGAGACGCGGTACGCGGCGGCCAGCGGCTGCTTGTAGCCGCGGGCCACCGGCAGGGCGACATCGGTCCCGTCGTCTTGTTCCAGCACGCGGAGCACCCGCCGGACGAACGCCGGGTGCAGGAAAGGCATGTCGGTCGAACTGACGAACGCCACGTCGGCGCGCCCGGTCAGCGCGGCCAGCCCGGCGGCGATCCCCTGCACCGGCCCTCGGCCCTCGCGCGGATCGTCGGCGATCACGGTGGCCTCCGGCAGCTCCGGAAGCTCCTGGCCGCCGGCGCGCACCACCACCACCGGGCCGCTGGTGGCCCGGGCGAGGATCCCCACCGTGCGGGCCAGCAGCGTGGACCCGTGCCACTCCAGCGCGGCCTTGGCGGTGCCCATCCGGGAGGAACGGCCGCCGGCCAGCACCACTCCCGCACACGCCACCACAGTCTCATCGTACGGCTCGTCCATATACTGCCTCGGTGCGGTCGGATGCGGAGCGGGAGCGGTTGCGGCAAACGTTCGACCAGACGGCCGAGCGGTATCACCGGGCCCGGCCGGACTACCCCGAGGCGCTGTACGACGATCTGGTCGCGCTGGCCGGGCTGGCGCCCGGGGCCCGCCTGCTGGAGGTTGGGTGCGCCACGGGCAAGGCCACGCTGCCGCTGGCCCGGCGGGGTTTCCGGATCACCTGCGTGGAGCTGGGGGCTGAGCTGGCCGCGGCGGCACGGCGGAACCTGGCCGGGTTCGACGTGCAGGTCGTGCGGGAACCGTTCGAGGACTGGCGGCCGGAGGAGCCAGCCGCCCTGATGTACGCGGCCACGGCCTGGCACTGGGTAGACCCGGCGGTGCGCTACCAGCGGGCCTGGGCCGCGCTGCGGCCCGGCGGGCACCTGGCCCTGTGGACCCAGGAGCACGTGTTTCCCGACGGGGGCGATCCGTTCTTCCGTGAGATCCAGGACGTCTACGACGAGATCGGCGAGGGGCTGCCGCCTGGGACGGTCTGGCCGCGGCCGGGAGAACTGGCCGACGAGCGGGCCGGGATCGAGGCCAGCGGGCTGTTCGAGCTGGTCGCGGTCCGCCAGTACGCCTGGGAACAGGTCTACACCGCGGCGGAGTACGTCGAGCTGCTCAGCACGTTCTCCGGGACCATGGTCATGGAGGACTGGCAGCGGGAGCGGCTGTTCGGGGAGGTGCGCAGGCGGATCGCCGCGCGGCCGGACGGGTCGGTGCGGCGGGGCTGGGGCGCGGTGCTCACCCTGGCGCGGCGGCGGTTACGCGGCGGCGCTGGCGGTTACGCGGCGGCGCTGGCGGCCGGCCGTGGCACGGAACGCTGGACCTGGCTGAGGAACTCGGCGTTGGAGCCGGTCTGGTGGGTCTTGTCCAGCAAGAGCTCCAGGGCCGACTGGGAATCGAGGCCGCCGAGGGCCCGGCGGAGCTGGGCGGCGGCACGGTACTCGTCGGAGGACATGAGCAGCTCGTCGCGGCGGGTACCGGACGGCATCGGGTCGATGGCCGGGAAGATGCGCTTTTCGGCCAGCTCGCGGCGCAGCCGCAGTTCCATGTTGCCGGTGCCCTTGAACTCCTCGAAGAGCACGTCGTCCATCCGGGAGCCGGTGTCGACCAGCGCGGTGGACACGATGGTGAGCGAGCCACCGCCTTCGATGTTCCGGGCCGCGCCCAGGAACTGGCGGGGCGGCAGCAGGGCCGAGGCGGCCACGCCGCCGGCCAGGGTGCGGCTGCTGGCCGGGGCGGCCAGGTTGTAGGCGCGGCCCAGCCGGGTGATGGAGTCGAGCAGCACAACCACCTCGCCGCCCGCTTCGACCAGGCGCTTGGCGCGCTCGATGGCCAGCTCGGCGACCCGGATGTGATCCTCGGGGGCCTGGTCGAAGGTGGAGTAGACCACCTCGCCGCGGATCGAGCGGCGCAGGTCGGTGACCTCCTCGGGCCGCTCGCCGACCAGCACCACCATGAGCTGGACCTCGGGGTGGCTGGCCGCGATCGAGGCGGCGATGGCCTGCAGGACCATGGTCTTGCCCGCCTTGGGCGGGGAGACGATCAGGCCGCGCTGGCCCTTGCCGATCGGGGCCACCAGGTCGATGATGCGGGCCGTGTCGGACGGGTTCCCGTCCTCCAGGCGCAGGCGCTCCTGGGGGTACAGCGGGGTCAGGTCGTCGAAGTGCGGACGGGCCCGGGCCAGCTCGGGCGGCATGCCGTTCACGGTGTCCACGCTGAGCAGCGGGCGGTATTTGGCGCGACCGCCGGCCGAAGCCCGGGCGGTGCCGTCGATCCGGTCGCCCTGGCGCAGGCCGTACTGCTTGAGCTGGCCGGCCGACACGTAGACGTCGGACGGGCTGGGCCGGTAGCCGCTGACGCGGACCAGGCCGTGCCCGTCGGCTAGGTCAATAAGGCCGGACACCTGGACACTGGCGGGCTGCTGAACGGCCCGGGCGGGTGCGGCGGATGCTTGGATTGCGGTGGTCATAAGGGGATTTCCTTTCGGGGGAAAAGGCGAATCCGCGCACGCTGAAAGAACGGCTGGCGCGGCGCCAGGCGGAGAAGCGGACCGGTGTTACCTGGGCAGATGAGCCTTCGCGGTAAAGCGGATATCCGCTGGGAAAAGATGCTCTACGTCGGTTAAGACGGAGCTGGGTAAAGTCACCCGATAAGCGACTGTAGCCGATAACAACGACGTGCGCTAGTTCATTCCGCGGCGTCGCGGCCGCGGTCCCGGCGGTCCCGGCGGCGGCGCTGCGGCACGATGGTGTACTTCGGATCCCGGGCGGTGGCCATGCCCGCCTCGAACACGCCGAACCGGGTCAGCGCCGAGGCGGCCAGCAGCGACGCGCCGGCCAGCGCGGAGACGGCCCGGCTGCGGCGGCCGAGCACCGCGCCGGCCAGGCCGCCCACGGTGAGCACCTCGGCGGCGCGCAGCAGCCGCCCCGGCCGACCGCTCTCGTAGGGTTCGGCGATGTCGCCCAGGCGGCGCAGCAGCAACCGCTTGGCCACCAGCTCGGCCGGGGCGCCCACGGTGGCCAGGGTGCGCGCGGGCGTGGCGGCCGCGGGCGGCAAGGCGAGCAGGCCGAGCCCGGCCGCCGCGCAAGACGCCGAGCCGGCGAACAGGTACGGCATCTCCCGGTGGCCCTCGTGCCAGCCCGGCACCGCGGTGTCGCAGATCAGGGCGGCGGTGTAGGTGGCGATGGCCGGGCCGACCAGGCCCGCGCCGATGGTGGCCGCGGTCCCCGCGGCGGGCAGGATCCCGGTCAGGTCGGACACCGCGGCCGCCCCGGCCAGCGGGCCGTAGGCGGACAGCAGCCAGGAGCCGACGCTCATCGGCGAGCTCGGCTTGAACACCCGCAGCATGTTCGCGAACCGGGCCTGCAGGCCCAGGTCGTGGACCAGGGCCACGGCGGACACGCTGATCGCGCCGAGCGCGGTGACCTTGGCCACCCGGGCCAGCTCGCCGTAGCCGGACACCTGGGCGCCGGCGGCCAGCACCGACGACGCGCCCGCCAGCCCGCCCAGGAACAGGTAGCCGGCGATATCCGGGGTGCCCCAGGCCGGCGGCTTGATCACCGGGCGGCCGTAGTAGGAAGTGAACTCCGCCTCCGGGACCATCAGCTGCTCGGCCCGCCGCCGCCGGCGCCCGCCCCGGGGAACGTCGCGGGGCGCGTGCTCGGTCTGCGTCATCGGGGCCTCCTGCCCAGGCCGAGCGCGATGCCGACACTGACCAGGCCGGCCGCGGCCAGGCCGACGTGCTTCCAGATGCTGGGCAGGTCACGAGTGGTGACCACCGGATCGGGCGGCAGGCCGTATACCTCGGGCTCGTCGAGCAGCAGGAACAACGACCCGCCGCCGCCGATGCCGTCGCCCGCGTCGTCCAGGTACAGCTGGGCCTGCTCCTGCCCGGCCGCGCGCAGGTCCGCCACCCGCAGCGCGGCCCGTTCGCGGAGCTCGTCCAGCGGGCCGAACTGGATCGACTCGGTCGGGCACGCCTTGGCGCAGGCAGGCTCCATCCCGGCGCCCAGCCGGTCGTAGCACAGCGTGCACTTGTGCGCGCCGCCGTCCTCCTCGCGGCGGGCGATAACCCCGAACGGGCAGGCCCCGACGCAGTACCCGCAGCCATTGCACACGTCGTCCTGAACCACCACGGTGCCGAACTCCGTGCGGAACAGCGCGCCGGTCGGGCACACGTCCAGGCAGCCGGCTTCGGTGCAGTGCTTGCACACATCGCTTTCCATCAGCCACCGGACGCCCTCGGCGCCATCGGGGGCCACCGGTACGGGCTGCTCGATGAACGCCACGTGCCGCCAGGTCGAGGCGCCCAGGCCGACCGTGTTGTCGTAGGACATGCCGGACAGGGCGATCCCGTCCTCGGGCACCGCGTTCCACTCCTTGCAGGCCACCTCGCAGGCCTTGCACCCGATGCAGACCGAGGTGTCGGTGAAGAAGCCCATCCGCGGCGGATGGTCGACGTAGCCGGCCCGGGTCGCCGGATCGACGCTCATCTCACACCTCCGTGCCGGTGTCGTCGGTGATGCCCGCCCGCCGCTGGTAGTCGCGCACCAGCTCCCGCAGCGCGGGCCCGCGCGGGCGGCGGCCGGACCGGATGTCACAGGCCAGCGCCTTGACCTCCTGGATGTGCACGTTCGGGTCCAGGACCACGTGGGCCAGGTCGTTCGCGGAGTCGCCGGTGGACAGGCCGTTGGCGCCCCAGTGGTAGGGCAGCCCGATCTGGTGCAGGCGCCGGCCCTGTACCTCGATGGTGCGGATCCGCGCGGTGACCAGGACGCGGGCCTCGATCGCAGTGCGGGCGGTGATGATCGTGGCCCAGCCGGCGTTGCTCAGCCCCCGCTCGGCCGCCAGCTCCGGCGAGACCTCGCAGAAGAACTCCGGTTGCAGCTCGGACAGGTAGGGCAGCATGCGCGACATGCCGCCCGCGGTGTGATGCTCGGTGAGCCGGTAGGTGGTGGCTACATACGGGAACACTGCCGAGCCCGGCTGGAGCCCGGACGGCTGCAGCGGGTTCTGCCGGTGCTTGATGACCTCCCGGACCGGATTGCGCTGCTGGCCGTAGAGCGGGTTGGCAAACGGGGATTCCTGAGGCTCGTAGTGCGCGGGCAGCGGGCCGTCCACCAGGCCGGCCGGGGCGAACAGCCAGGCCTTGCCGTCGGCCTGCAGGATGAACGGGTCGATGCCGGAGATCGCGGCCACGCCGGTGGCGTCGGCGGGCGGCCGGTAGGACGGGGCCCGGTCCGCGACGAAGTCCGGCACGTCGTGCCCGGTCCACTTCCCGGCCTCGGCGTCCCACCAGACCAGGGCCTTGCGCTCGCTCCACGGCTTGCCGTCCGGGTCGGCGGCGGCCCGGTTGTACAGGATGCGCCGGTTGGACGGCCAGGCCCAGCCCCACTCCGGGGCCACCCAGCTCTGCTCGAACCCGGGCTTGCGCCGGGCGGCCTGGTTGACGCCGTCGGCCCGGACACCGCAGTAGATCCAGCAGCCGCAGGCCGTGGACCCGTCGTCCTTGAGCTGGGTATAGGAAGACAGCGGCTGGCCGTCCGCGTCCCAGCCGTTGACCTCGGCCAGCACCGCCTCGGCCGACGGCTCGGCCAGCCGCCCCTCGACCGGGTAGTCCCAGGTCAGGTCCAGCAGGGGCCGGTCCATCTCGTCGGTGGACGCGGCCAGCTTCGCCCGGATCCGCCGGCCCAGGTGGTAGGCGAACCACAGGTCGCTGCGCGCGTCTCCGGCGGGCTCGACCGCCTCGTGGTGCCACTGCAGCATTCGCTGGGTGTTGGTGAACGACCCGTTCTTCTCAGTGTGCGCGGCGGCGGGCAGGAAGAACACCTCGGTGCCGATGTCCTCGGTGCGCATCTCGCCGGTCTCGAGCTCCGGGCCGTTCTGCCAGAACGTCGCGCTCTCGATCATGACCAGGTCGCGGACCACCAGCCAGTCCAGGGCGGCCAGGCCGGCCCGCTGCATCCGGCCGTTGGCCGAGCCGACCGCCGGGTTCTCCCCGAACAGGAAGTAGCCCTGGCAGCGGCCTTCGATCTGCGCGACCACGGTCTCGTAGGTGCTGTGGGTGCCGGTCAGCCGGGGCAGGTAGCCGTAACAGAAGTCGTTGTCGGCGGTGGCCACGTCCCCCCACCAGGCCTTGAGCAGGCTGACCGTGTAGGCGCCCATCTCGGCCCAGAACCCCTTGTCGGCGCGCTCGGCGGCCACGTAGGTGGCCAGGTCCTCGTTCCCGTGCACGTGCGGGGTGGGCAGGTAACCGGGCAGCAGGTCGAACAGGGTGGGGATGTCGGTGGAGCCCTGGATCGAGGCGTGCCCGCGCAGCGCGAGAATGCCGCCGCCGGGCCGGCCGATGTTGCCCAGCAGCAATTGCAGGATGGCGGCGGTGCGGATGTACTGCACGCCCACGGTGTGCTGGGTCCAGCCGACGCTGTAGACGAACGCCGTGGTCCGGTCCGGACCAGAGTTCTCGGTAAGCAGCTGACAGACCTGGGCGAACGCGTCCGGGCGGACGCCGCAGACCTGTTCGGCCAGCTCCGGGGTGTAGCGCGCGAAGTGCCGCTTGAGCACCTGGAACACGCACCGCGGGTGCTGCAGCGTCTCGTCCCGGTCCGGATTGCGGTGCGCCGCGGCGCCACCCGAGCCGTGTGCCTCGCCCCGCCCGGCCCGCCGCACGTCGGCGCGCGCGGACCCGTTGTCCGGTCCGGACTCGTCCGGCCGGTCGCGGCTGCCGGCCGCCGCCGATACTTCGGCGCCCTGGTAGCGCCAGGCCTCGAAGTCGTAATGGCGGTGCTCACGGTCCAGGCCGGAGAACACCCCGTCCAGGTCCTCGGTGTCGGCGAAGTCCTCGGTCAGCAGCGTGGCCGCGTTGGTGTAGTGCACCACGTAGTCGCGGAAGTACTTCTCGTTGGTCAGGACGTAGTTGATGATCGCGCCCAGGAACACGATGTCGGCCCCGGCCCGGATGGGCACGTGCAGGTCAGCCACCGCGCTGGTCCGGGTGAACCGCGGGTCGACGTGGATGACCTTCGCGCCGCGCTTCTTGGCCTCCATGACCCACTGGAACCCCACCGGGTGGCACTCGGCCATGTTCGAGCCCTCGATGAGGATGCAGTCCGCGTTGGCCAGGTCCTGCTGGAAGCCGGTAGCGCCGCCGCGGCCGAAGCTAGTCCCCAGACCGGGGACGGTGGAGGAGTGTCATATCCGCGCCTGGTTCTCGATCTGGACCGCGCCCAGCGCGGTGAACAGCTTCTTGATCAGGTAGTTCTCTTCGTTGTCCAGCGTCGCGCCGCCCAGGCTGGCGAACCCGAGGGTGCGGCGGGTGCGGGCCCCGTCGACCTCCCACTGCCAGCCGTGCCGGCGCGCGGCCAGGACCCGGTCGGCGATCATGTCCATGGCCGTATCCAGGTCCAGGTCTTCCCACTTTTTTCCGAACGGCCGGCGGTATTTCACCTGGTACTCGCGCGAGCCTCCCGTGGTCAGCTGGAGACTGGCCGAACCCTTCGGGCACAGGCGGCCCCGGCTGACCGGGGAGTCCGGATCCCCCTCGATCTGGATGACGCGGTCATCCTTGACGTAGACCTTCTGCCCGCAGCCGACCGCGCAGTAGGGGCAGACCGACTTGACTACCTGGTCGGCGGTGCTGGTGCGGGCCACGCGGGGCCGAGCGCTCTTGGCCGCGGCGCCCAGGCCGCGGCGGTCCGTGCCGGTCAGCTGCCGGTAGACGGGCCAGTCCCTCGGTCTCATCGGTCCGCCTCACCTCCGCCGCGCAGCTACCCAGCCGCACCGCAATTCACTCCTCGTACCCAGTATTTCGTACGCTACTATCGCTGCGGCGGGAACCACGGCCCGTTAGGCCCTATTGAAAACCAGCAGGAATTCCAGCAGGCCATGATCCTGCGTGGTGACGAAGCCCGCGAAGCTCGGGTTCTGGATGTTGTAGTCGGAGAACAGGACCGGGATGTCACCGGAGACCTCGATCTGGCTGCCCTTGCGCTCGGCGCTCAGGGTGAAGGTGACCGCGCGGGTGGTGCCGTGCAGGGTCAGCCGGCCGTGCGCGGTGTAGGTCTTGATCGCTGCGGCGGCCGGCAGCGGGGCCAGGTCGATCGGGCCGGTCAGGGTGAACGTCCCGGTCGGGTACTGGGCCACGTCCATGATCCGGCCGTCGAACTGCGCGTCGCGCTGGCTCTTGTCGCTGTGCACGGTGGCCATCGGCACGCTGAACGCGGCCGCGCTGACCGTGCTGCCCGCGATGGTCAGGTGGCCGGTGACGGTGCTGGTCCGGCCCACCGCGGTGGCGTTCTGGCCGAGCAGCACCTCGTTGACCCGGTAGCCGACCAGGGAGCCCGAGCCCACGGTCCAGGTGCCGGCCAGCGGGGCTGCGCTGGTCGTGCCGGCGGTGCTGCTCGTGCTGCTGGTACTGGTATTGCTCGGGGTGGCGCTGGCTGAGCCGCTGGGCGACAGCGACAGGGCCGCCGGAGTGCTGCCGTTGAAGAAGTGGATATAGATGAACGGCCCGGCGGCGGCCAAGACGACCAGCGCGGCGATAGCGGCCAGCAGCCAGCGCAGCCAGTGGCGGGGTCGGGTGAACGGCATGGCGGCCATTATTCAGGCGCTGGCTCTCAGCGGGCTCTGGCCACGCTCTAGACTCACTGACAAATGATCCTGATCGTGGCCGGGGTATCGGGCAGCGGCAAGACGACCGTGGGCGCGCTGGTGGCCGGGCGCCTGGGGTGGTCGTTCGCCGACGCGGACACGTTCCATCCGGCCGCGAACATCGCCAAGATGGCGGCCGGGATCCCGCTCACCGACGCGGACCGCCAGCCGTGGCTGCACGCCATCGACGCCTGGATGGACGGGCATCTCGCCCGGGGCGAATCCGCGGTGGTGACCTGTTCCGCGCTCAAGCGCGCCTACCGGGACGAACTGCTCGACGGGCGGCCGCGGGCGCGGATGGTCTTCCTGAGCGTTTCCCGCGACGAGGTGGCCCGGCGGCTGGCCGCCCGGCACGGCCACTTCTTTCCCGCGGCCCTGATCGGCAGCCAGTTCGGCGCGCTCGAGCCGCCGACGCCGGACGAGGCGCGCGTCACCGTGATACCCGGCGGGCATGATCCCGCGCAGACGGCGGCGGCTATTATCGCGGTAGTCCGAGGCGCCGGTCAGAGGACAGAGCGATGAAGCTGAAGCTTGACCTGCACGAGATTTACAACCGCGGGCAGGACATCGACCGCGCGCTGCAGGCGATTTTCGACGAGGCGGCGGCAAAGAAGGCCCCGCTGATCGAGATCATCCCCGGCAAAGGGTCCGGACAGCTCAAGAAGCACGTGCTGCGGTTCCTGGAGCGTAAAGACATCAAGGCCAAGTACCACCGGATCGAGAAGGACTCCAAGAACTTCGGCCGGCTGTTCGTGCATTTCCGCTGGTAGGCATCGCTTTCCCTGACGTGGGCGTCGGGCTGCCGAGGATAGATAGCAGCAGGTAGGGAAACATTCAGGGCAGACTCTCCCTGAACACTGAGAATCTGCGAACTCCCCCGCATACGGCAGCCCTCAGTAGCACATCCGACCGAGACTAAGGACGCGCAAATGCGATTCCCACTCGAGGCTCGCCGGATCATCGTGGTTCCGGCGCTCGGCCTGGCGCTCGCACTAGCGGTTGCCGCCTGCAGCAGCAGTTCCAGTTCCTCCTCGTCAGCGCCGTCGCCCACGGCGAGCCAGACGTCGACCGCCGCGGGGTCTCCGTCGGCGGTCCCGGCGTCCTCGACCCCGGCCTCCTCGGGCAACTCCGGCGCCGTGGCGGCGATCACCGCGAACTGGGAGAAGTTCTTCAGCTCCAGCACCCCGCTGTCCCAGCGGGTCGCGCTGCTGCAGAACGGGAGCACGTTCTCCTCGGCCATCGACTCCTTCAGCAAGCTGCCGCTGGCCAACGGGATCGGGGCCAAGGTCACCGGGGTCACGGTGACCTCGTCCACGTCGGCCAACGTGACCTACAGCATCGTGTCCGGCAGCACCACGCTGCTGGGCGGCCAGTCCGGCAAGGCGGTGTACCAGGACGGGACCTGGAAGGTCGGCGACGCCAGCCTGTGCGGCCTGTTCAAGCTGGTGCCCGGCGGCTCGGTGCCCGCCGCGTGCAACTCGGCCAGCTGAGGCGTTTCGTTGGCCAGGCAGGCTGAGGCCGTCTCCGGTGATTCCGGGCTGGTCGCCCGCGGGGGCCGCGGGCTGGCCCTGACCACCTTGTGCACCCTGCTGTTCCTGACCTTCCTGGACAACACCGTGGTCAGCGTCGCGCTGGGCGACGTGCAGACCGCTCTGAAGGCGAACGTCACCGACCTGCAGTGGGTGGTCGGCGCGTACGCGCTGACCTTCGCCAGCTTGATGCTGGCCTGCGGGATGGTCGGCGACGAGCTCGGCCGCAAGAAGGTGATGCTGGCCGGCGTGGCGGTGTTCTGCGCCGGTTCGGTGCTGTCGGCGCTGGCTCCCAACCCGGCGGTGCTGATCGCCGGGCGGGCGGTGATGGGCGCGGGCGCGGCGGCCAGCGAGCCGGGCACGCTGTCCATGCTCCGCCATCTCTACCCGGACGCCCGGGCCCGCAGCCGGGCCATCGGCGTGTG
This sequence comes from uncultured Actinomycetes bacterium, assembly GCA_963787645.1. GTDB lineage: Bacteria > Actinomycetota > Actinomycetes > Streptosporangiales > Streptosporangiaceae > Palsa-504. Next base: position 951,596 of record CAWBDS010000003.1, read on the forward strand.
GGCGGGCACCTCGGGGTTCGCGCTGGCCATGGGCCCGGTGGTGGGCGGCGTGCTGATCGGGCTGTGGAGCTGGCGGGGCATCTTCTGGTTCAACTTGTTCTTCGGGCTGGTCGTGCTGATCGTGGCGGCGGTCATCCTGCCGGAGAGCGCCGATCCGACGGCGGCGCGGGTGGACACCGCGGGCACGCTGCTGGGCGCGGGCACGCTGGCCACGTTCGTGTTCGCGATCATCGACTCGGAGTCGGCGGGCTTCGGCTCGGCGGCGGTGATCGTGCTGCTGTGCGCGAGCGTGGTAATGGCCGTGGCCTTCGTGTTCCGGGAGCGGCGGGCCGAGCGCCCGCTGCTCGACCTGCGCTACCTGCGCAGGCCGCGGTTCACCACGCCCAACGTGGTCGCGGTGTGCACGTACTTCGCCACCTTCGCGATCTTCTTCTTCACCGCGCTGTACCTGGTCGAGGTGGTCCAGGCCTCCGGCTACAAGCTGGCCCTGGTGTTCCTGCCGATGACCGTGCTGATGATCGTGGCCTCGGTCCTGGCCGGCCGGTGGACCGCGACGGTCGGGCCGCGGTGGTCGATCACCATCGGGTGCGTGCTGCTGGCCGCCGGGCTGTTCCTGGCCGAGGGCTTCCTGTCCCCGCATCCCGGCTACCCCGGGCTGGTGGTGGCGCTGAGCCTGGCCGGCCTGGGCATCGGGACCATGGTGGTGCCGATCACGTCCTCGGTGCTGTCCGCGGTACCCGCGGAGCGGTCCGGCATGGCCGCGTCGGCCACCAACACCAGCCGGGAGATCGGCGCGGTAACGGGGGTGGCCATCCTCGGGTCGCTGGTCTACTCCCAGCTGCACGCCAGCCTGATCAGCCAGCTCAACCACCTGGGCATCCCGGCCAGCTTCCAGGGCCAGGTCATCACCGCCATCGAGACCGGGGCGATTCCGCAGAACACGAACTACGGGCCGTTCGAGAAGCTGGTCAAGGAGGTCATCGGGGCCGCGTACTCGGCGTTCCACAGCGGGCTGCACGCCGCGCTGTACCTGTCGGCGGCGCTGGCGCTGGCCGCCGGGCTGCTGGCCTTGATCACGCTACGCTCACAACCGGTCGACGCAGGGTCTTGACATTTCCCGCTTCTTGAGCGGAAGTGGAAGTGGACCGGCAACGGCGCACGGCCATACCTCGACGGCACGACAGCGAAGCGAGGCAGCCCATGGTCTGTTACGCCCGTCCTGCACTCAGGATGGCAGCGGTGCTGCTGGTGGTATTCGTAGTGTTCGGCCGTTCGGCCGGACACTTTTTTAATGCCACGGGACTGCTCGTCGCGCTCGCGGTGGCGGTAGGCGGCGCGGCGCTGATGGCGGCGGTGGCGTTCGCGGTGTTCCTGTCGGTGCGGCGGCGGCGGGCGGTGACCGGCGGGTGCGTGCACTGCCAGCTGCGCTGCCAGCACGCCATGACCGAAGGCTCGCGCCGGCTGCTGATCGCCAGCACGGTGGACCGCGGGGCGGCCGCTGTTGGGCGTGTGCCGCTACGGGCGGGGGCGCCTCGGCCGCCCGTTAGGGCGCAGGCGCCTCGGTGGCCGGATCGGCCGGCCTTGTCGTCGCGGCCGGCTCGTGTGCCGCAGTCGGCGGCTGCTATGCCGCGGCCGGTTCCGATGCCGCGCCCCGGGGGCGGGGCGGAACGCCGGGAGCGGGCGCGCGTCTGAGTCTGGTCGGGCTCAGGCGGTCTTGATCAGGCTGGCGGGTCGTCCCGGACGACGTGCTGGGTGTAATGCTCCGCGCCACACTCGGGGCAGTGCTCGTAGGTCTCGTACACCTTGTTCGACGCGGAGATCGACGCCACCTGGCGGGCCAGCTCGGTGCGGGCCCGCGCGGTGGGCGGGGTGCCGAACAGGGAGATCGTCTTGATCCGGCGCCTGGCCGCGGAGCGGGGAATCCGCCAGGTGTACCCGCACTCCTCGCAGGTCCTGGCCACGTTCGCGCGCTGCCACGGAAACGGCATGGGTTCGATCCTTGTCCTATTGCGCGGGGCCCGAGCGAGCGGCCATGCTGGCCACGGTCGCGCCGACCAGCGCGCACACCAAAGCGGCCAGGAGCAGCGCCGCGGCCACCGCGAAAACGACGTCGTGCGTGGCGGACGACTGGCCGCTCGCACGTGAAATCACGCCGATCGCCACGCCGGCCGCGGCCAGCGGGAAGCTACCGTGCCGGTTCCAGCGGTTGCGGCCCGCGCGCTGAACCCCGGCCTGGCGCCGGGTCCGGATCAGCATGACCACGACGCCGATGACCATCACGGCGCCCGCCGCTAGGGCACCTATGGCCAGTGGCTGCATCCTCGGGCTCCCTTCCGCCGGTTCGCACTTTCATGGTAGTTCGTCCGGCGGGTACGCCTGCGCTGCGGTGATCTGGCTCAGGCCGGATCGGGCGGCTCCGGCTCGAACAGATCGAGCGGGGCGCCTTCGACGCTCAGCACGGTAAAGCCCGCATCGGTCCCGCTGGTGTGGATCTCTCCGGCATCCCAGCGAGCGCCCCACCCGGCGGTGATCGGCACCCGCTCGCCGTCCGGCCCGGCCACCCAGCCCTGGCCCGCGACGACCAGGAAAAGCTGCGTGCCGGTCGCGGGATGCGTCCCGATGGTCCCGCCGGGCGCCACGCTCAGGCAGGTCAGCTGGACCTGGCCGGTGCCGGCCGCGATGCGCGTGGCGCGGAATCCGTGGCTGCCGTAGGCGTGCACGAGCTTCTCGCCGCGATCGAACTGAAAGATCTCCACGAGGGCCCCTTCGGGGTCAGGGCAGCGGGCCGTAGCCCCGGCGGCCCCGGGTCATGCCGAAGACGTCGTAGTAGGTCTGGTTGAACGGCCGGGCCTGGTTGAAGTCACTGAGGTGGATGACCGGCGAGCCGGACGGCGGCGGGAGCGTCGCGGCCTGGGAGCGGTCCAGGTCGCAGCGAATGTAGCCGACGGTGATCGCCGCGATCTTGTCCGCCTGGACGAACCGCAGGTGGTGCGGCCGGAGCGCCTCGAGGCGGTGGGCGGCCGACGGGTGACCGCGGCTCAGATCGCGCTGAATCTGCCGGTCCGTCCAGGTGCCACCGCCCACCCACACCACGATGCCTTCGAAGATGTCTTCCTCGGGCACGTCCAGGACGTGCTCCAAGATGCCGAACTGCTCGCCGTCGCTGGTCAGTACTGGTATGCCCGGAGTGGCCGCCAGGTAAGAAACCGGGAACTCATCGTCGGTGTCCATGCCCGTATCCTGCCATGGGCGGCCACCTGGTCAGGCGCCGACGTAGGCGGCCAGGTGCTCGCCGGTCAAGGTGGCGTGGGAGCCGACCAGATCGGCGGGCGTGCCCTCGAAGACGATCTGGCCACCGTCATGGCCGGCGCCGGGGCCGAGGTCGATGATCCAGTCGGCGTGGGCCATGACCGCCTGATGGTGCTCGATCACGATGACCGACTTGCCCGAGTCGACCAGCCGGTCCAGCAGGCCGAGCAGCTGCTCGACGTCGGCCAGGTGCAGACCCGCGGTCGGCTCGTCGAGGATGTAGACGCCGCCCTTTTCGGCCATGTGGGTGGCCAGCTTGAGCCGCTGCCGCTCGCCGCCGGACAGCGTGGTGAGCGGCTGGCCGAGGCTGAGGTAGCCGAGCCCGACGTCGGCGAGCCGCTCCAGGATCGCGTGCGCGGCCGGGGTGGCGGCCGCGCCGTCGCCGAAGAACTCCAGTGCCTCGGTCACCGGCATGGCCAGTACCTCGCTGATGTCCCGGCCGCCGAGGTGGTAGTCGAGCACCTCCGGCGCGAACCGCTTGCCCTCGCACACCTCGCAGGTAGTGGCCACGCCGGCCATCATGGCCAGGTCGGTGTAGATCACGCCGGCCCCGTTGCAGTTGGGACAGGCGCCCTCGGAGTTGGCGCTGAACAGGGCCGGCTTGACGTCGTTGGCCTTCGCGAACGCCTTGCGGATCGGTTCGAGCAGCCCGGTGTAGGTCGCCGGGTTGCTCCGCCGGGAGCCGCGGATCGCGGCTTGGTCGACCGAAACCACGCCGTCCCGGCCGGACACCGAGCCGCGAATCAGCGAGCTCTTGCCCGAGCCGGCCACCCCGGTGACGACGACCAGCACGCCGAGCGGGATGTCCACGTCGACATCCTGGAGGTTGTGAGTGCTGGCCCCGCGCACCTCCAGCGTTCCCGACGGTTCGCGCACCGACGGCTTCAGGGCGGCGCGGTCGTCCAGGTGCTGCCCGGTGATGGTGCCGCTGGCCCGCAGCCCTTCGGTGCTGCCCTCGAACATCACCTCGCCGCCCTTGGTGCCGGCCCCGGGGCCGAGGTCCACCACGTGATCGGCGATCGCGATCACCTCCGGCTTGTGCTCCACCACGAGCACCGTGTTCCCCTTGTCCCGCAACTGGAGCAGCAGGTCGTTCATCCGCTGGATGTCGTGCGGGTGCAGGCCGATGGTGGGCTCGTCGAAGACGTAGGTGACGTCGGTAAGCGACGACCCGAGGTGGCGGATCATCTTGGTGCGCTGCGCCTCGCCGCCCGACAGCGTGCCCGACGGCCGGTCGAGCGAGAGGTAGCCCAGGCCGATCTCGGCGAACGAGTCAAGGGTCTGCCGCAGCGCCTCGAGCAGCGGCGCCACCGACGGTTCGTCGAGGCCGCGGACCCATTCGGCCAGGTCGCTGATCTGCATGGCGCACGCGTCGGCGATGCTGATCCCGCTGATCTTTGAGGCCCTGGCGTGCTCGGCCAGCCGCGTGCCGCCGCAGTCCGGGCACGTGGTGAAGGTGACCGCACGGTCCACGAAGGCCCGGATGTGCGGCTGCATCCCTTCTTTGTCCTTGGACAGCATGGACCGCTGGAGTCGCAGGACCAGGCCCTCGTAGGTCTGGTTGATGCCGGCGATCTTCATCCGGACCGGCTCGTGGTACAGGAAGTCGTTCAGCTCTTGCTTGGTAAAGTTGCGGATCGGCTTGGCCGGGTCGTAGAACCCGGACTCGCTGTAGAGCCGGTAGCCCCAGCCGCCCGGCGTGTAGCCGGGGATGGTGAGCGCGCCCTCGTTGAGCGACTTGCTGTCGTCGTAAAGCTGGGTCAGGTCCATGTCGGTGACTGAGCCCCGGCCCTCGCAGCGCGGGCACATGCCGCCGGTGATGCTGAAGCTGCGCCGTTCCTTCACGGTCTTGCCGCCGCGCTCCAGCTTGACCGCGCCCGCTCCGCTGATGGAGGCGACGTTGAAGGAGAACGCCTTGGGCGACCCGATGTGCGGCCGCCCGAGCCGGCTGAACAGGATGCGCAGCATCGCGTTGGCGTCGGTAGCGGTGCCGACCGTGGAGCGGGGATCGGCTCCCATCGGCTGCTGGTCGACGAGGATCGCGGTGGTCAGCCCGTCGAGCACGTCGACGTCGGGCCGGGCCAGCGTCGGCATGAAGCCCTGGACGAACGTGCTGTAGGTCTCGTTGATCAGCCGCTGCGACTCCGCGGCAATCGTGCCGAACACCAGGGAGCTCTTTCCCGAGCCCGAGACGCCGGTGAACACGGTCAGCCGGCGTTTCGGGATCTCGAGGCTGACGTCCTTGAGGTTGTTCACGCGGGCGCCGTGCACGCGGATCAGATCGTGACTATCGGCACCGTGCTGGGTAGGCGGCGTGTCCGTCCTCGTGGCCGTGCTCATCGCGTCTCCATGCGTCCTGTCTACCTGATCAGCGGGACTGGGCTCACTGGTCCTGAACCAGCCCGAGGACGTTGCCGTCCGGATCGGTGAAGGTAGCCACCAGGCGGCCGCCGCCGACGTCACGAGGGGACTCCTTGACGCTGGCTCCAGCGGCAGTCACCTCAGCCAGCTTGCCCTCGATGTCGGCCACGTGCCAGTAGGCCACCGGGGAGGTCAAGCCCTGCGCGGCGGCGTTCGGCACCAGGCCGATCTGCTGGCCCGCGGCCTCGAAGCCGACGTAGTAGGGCGCGTCGCTCTGCGGTGGCACGCCGAGCAGGGCCTCGTAGACCGGCTTGGCCTTGGCCAGGTCGGTCACGGGGTGCAGGATGGTCTTGACTCCCTCGGTGGCAGAGCCGCTCATGGTCACTCCTGATGTCGTAGGTTCCTGATCAGGAGTCAGGCTAGTTGCGGCTCGGTAACCGGCGCTTCTCCATTCCTGATCTGTGTCAGCCCGTGGCGGTGACCGGCCGGTAGACGTGGATAACCGTCCCGTCAGGAAAGCTCTTGGCCTCGGCGAGATCCACGCGCAGCGGCTTGGCCAGGTCTTTGAACAGCGGCTTGCCGCCGCCCAGGGCCACGGGCAGGATGACCAGACGGTACTCGTCGATCAGGCGCTGCCTGGATAGCGCCTGCACGAAGGCGGCGCCGCCGTGAGCCATGATCTCGCCGTCGGTGTCGCCCTTCAGCGCCGCTATCTCCGTGGTCAGGTCGCCGCGGGCGATCCGGGAGCCGGGCCATCCGGCGGCGGGCAACGACGTGGAGAAGACCACCTTGGGCAGGTTGTTCATGAAGTCCGCGTAGTCACCGGTCTGCTTCGGCCAGTAACTGGCCATCTCCTCGTAGGTGACGCGGCCCATAATGTGGGTTCCGACCCGGCGCAAGGACGCGACCTTCCAGGCGCGCACGTCCGGATGCTCGGGCGGCAGGCCCCAGTCACCTTCGCCGCCCGGTCCCGCGACGTAGCCGTCCAGCGTGACGCCCATCTGCAAGACCACTTGCCCCATCGGTACTCCTTTCGTTCTCTTGATCGCCGACGATGGCGTACGCTTCCACGGCCGAGGCACCGCGTCCAATACATGCGGTCATAACCTGATGGCATGGACGTCGACACCCGGCTGCTGCGCTACTTCGCCGCCGTGGCCGCCGAGGGAAACCTGACCCGCGCGGCACGGCGGCTGTTCGTGTCCCAGGCCCTGACCAAGCAGATCAAGCAGCTGGAGACCCAGCTGGACGTGCGGCTGTTCACCCGGTCCCAGGCCGGGATGACCCTCACCCCGGCGGGTCAGGCGCTGGCCGACCGGGCCCCCGCCGTGCTGGCCGCCTGGAACCAGGCGCTCCGGGAGACCAAGGCCGCCGCCAGCCGCGATGCCCGGGTGCTGCGGGTCGGCTTCATGTCCAGCGCCGCCAACGAAGCCACCCAGCAGATCATCGCGGCGTTCGGCCGGCTTCGCCCGGACTGGCGAGCGGAAATGCGGCAGGGCGCCGTGTCCGACCCCACCGCCGGACTGGCCAGCGGCGACGCCGACGTCGCCCTGCTGCGGCTGCCGTTTCCAGGTCAAGACGAGATGCGGATCGAAATACTGCTCGCCGAGCCGCGCTGGGTCGCGCTCCCCGCTAGCCATCGGCTCGCCGCCTGCGACGAGGTCGCCTTCTGCCAGCTGTGGGATGAGCCCTTCCTCGCCGCCCCGGCGGAAACCGGCTTCTGGCGCGACTACTGGCTGGCCACTGACGAACGCCAGGGTCACCCGGTCCGCATCGGATTCGTCACCGACCAGCCCGACACCTGGCTGACCGCGATCGCTAACGGCCACGGCATCGCCCTGACTCCGGAGTCAGCGGCCCGCTACTACGCGCGCCCCGGCATCACCTACCGGCCCGTCACCGGCGTCAGCCCCAGCCAGGTCGGCGTCGCCTGGCCGCCCGCCAACGACGCCGACCCGGTGGTCCGGGACTTCGTTCGCTGCTGCCTGGACAACAAGCCGGCAGCGCAGGGTTTATGAGCCCAGCCTGCCGCGCGCCGGGGTTCAGGCGCTGGGGGTGAGGATCGCGAGGTGCTCAGCGGCGGACAGGCGCACCTCATCCCCGACCGCCCGGTCGCGGGCGATGGCCAGGCAAGCCGGCGCCGCGTGCTGCGGATCCACATCCGTGAGCAACTCGGCGGCCGACAGCCGCACCTCGTCACCAACCGACCCGTCTTGAGCGATGGCCAGGCAAGCCGGAGCGGCACTGCGCGGGTCCACGTCGGCGAGCAACTCGGCGGCGGACAGGCGCACCTCGTCACCGACCGACCCGTCACAGGCGATGGCTGAGAAGGCTTCGGCGGCGGCGCGGGGGTTGCGTTCGGCGAGCTGCTCGGCCGCGGCAATGCGGTCCTCGTCGGCTTCGTACATGGCGGTGTCCGCTTTCTCTTCGAGATCGGCTCCCTCTATGTCCAGTCTCCCGGGCGAGCCAGCCGCCGGCCATGAAGGAAGCCCCCGGCTTGGCTTTGGCGTTAACCCCCGCTGCGTCTCCTAGCGTCGTCAGGTTTACCTTGACGCGAAGCGGTCGTCAAGGATACCTTGACGATATGACTGGGGCTAGAAACTCGACGACGGATATCTTGTGCTGCTCGTTTTGCAGCAAGGACCACGAAGCGGTCAGCAAGCTGGTGGCCGGACCGGGCGTGTACATCTGTAACGAGTGCGTGGATCTGTGCAACCACATCCTGGCCGAGCAGCCGGCCCCTACGATCAGCGGGTGGAGCGAGCGGCCAGATGACGAGCTGCTCGCGAGCCTGGCACGGGTGCAGGTGGTCGCGTCCCAGATCGATGCCGCGGTGCACGACCGGGTGGACCTCCTGCGCGGCCGGGGGGTCAGCTGGACGCGGATCGGCGAGGCGCTCGGCGTATCGAAGCAGGCCGCGTGGGAGCGGTTCTCCGGCGAGGACTGACCGGTGGCCGGCGCGGCCGAGACGGCGCGAGTGGCGCGAATCCGGTTAGATTTGCCGGGTGGAGGTCACCATCCGGGCCTACGAACCGCGGGACGCGGCCGGCCTGGCCGACGTCTTCTTCCGGTCAGTCCGGGAGGTGGCGCGGGCCGAGTACACGGCCGACCAGGTGAGCGCCTGGGCCGCGGAGCCCAGGACCGCCGAGTGGGCGCACGGCGAAGCCACCGACGGCCGTCTGGTCCTGGTGGCCGCCGACGAGGATGACCGGCCCGTCGCCTATATCGATCTTGAACCGGACGGGCACGTCGACCGCCTGTTCTGCGCACCCGAGGCGGCCGGGCAGGGGATCGCGTCGCGGCTGTACGACGCCGTGGAGGAAGCCGCCCGTGAGCGGGGCATCACGCGCCTGTTCACCGAGGCCAGTGAGCTCGCCAGGCGCGTGTTCGAGCGCAAGGGTTTCGCGGTGGTGGAACGACAGGACCTGGTGATCCGCGGCGTGGCCATCCACAACTACCGGATGGCCAAGACCCTGGACTAGCCGGCCTGCGGTCCGGCTCCGCGGGCCCACGCCTGGCTCAGTGCGAGGATCTCGGCGGGACTGTTCTCCCGCGCGATATACGGGATCTCCAGCGCGTAGCGCATCCGCTCGCGCGGAATCCGGCGATGGACCTCGGCGACGTCTTCGAGGATCATGCCGTAGAGCTCCGTCCCCGCCATGCAGAAGACATCGATCAGCACCGGCCGGTCGCCGGCCCTGAAGATGTGGTCGTCGTCCAGGTCGCACCGGCCCCACCAGGGCGTCGACCTCCGGTATTCCGCGTCGATCAGCCGCGCGACCCGGCTCACCTCCTGGAACTCCGGATCGCCGGCCCGGTTACGCCACAGGTCGGCGAACTGCTTGACGACTGGATGGCCAACCGGCGCGACCCACTCCAGGAAGACCACCGAACCGCCGCCTTCGAGATCGGCGGCCAGCTCGATCCGGGGCAGCCATCGATTGCCGGCGCACTCGCGGCACAGATCCACGAAGGCCGCGTACGCCGGGTCAAACGGGCAGACCCGCGCGGCCAGAGTTCCCTCCGGGGACCGCAGCGCCACCGCCCAGTCGCCCACCCCGCACGGCACCCAGCCCTGCGTGGCGAGCTCGGCCAGGACCTGGCGATGCGACAGCGACCCCCAGGGCAGGTCAGGAAGGCCCGCCAGACCTTCGCGCAGTTCAGGCACGGCGGCATGGTATCCATGCACCCCGGCGCGACGCATCGGATTTATGACCCGCCCGGCGTCACGATGCGGGCTTCTGCCAGACCGAGACGTGCGAGCGGCTGTCGGTGGTGAAAGGCTCTCGGTTCCAGTCGGCCCAGCGGTCGCGCAACCGGAGTCCGGCCAGCTGCGCCATCAGGTCGAGTTCGGATGGCCATACGTACCGGAACGGGATCGTCCGGTACCCCCCGGTCCCGTCGCTGAACTGGACATAATGACCGCTGTAGCGCTGGGTGGCGTGGTCAAAGCGGTAGCTGACGATCCGCTCGGGGCCCGCCCGGTAGCCCAGGATGTCCTGCCCGGGCGGCAGCTGGCGCAGGTGCGGGACATTGGTCTCGATCACGAAGCAGCCGTGCGGGGCGAGGTGCTCGGCGACGTTGCGGAAGCAGGCGACCTGTGCTTCCTGCGAGGTGAGATTGTTGATCGTATTGAACACCAGGTAAGCCACCGTGAAGGTGCCGTCCACCCGGGTCGTGGCCATGTCGCCGATGGTCACCCCGATATTCTCGCCGCCCGGCTTGCTCCGCAGCCTGGCCACCATCGCCCGGGACAGCTCGATGCCGTGCACCGGCACGCCGCGCTGGGACAGTGGCAGTCCGATACGGCCGGTACCGATGGCCAGCTCCAGCGCCCGCCCGCGGCCCGCCAGCTCGGCGAGCAGGGCAACCGCCGGCTCGATGGCCGCCGGCTGGAACATCCGGTCCGCCGGGTCGTCGTAGCCCGCCGCCACCGGCTCGCCGAAGTAGCCGTCCGGATCATCCATGAACTCGGAACCTACTGGACCAGCGCAGTCAGCGGCCAGCCATTTTCCGGTGCGGTCGGGGGATTAAGGCTGTTCGGGCCACGGCAGGACGGTCAGACTGGGCCATTGGCCGTGCCACCGCGCGGTCTTGGCCTGGTAGACGTGGCGCGGGGCCAGGACCGGATTGGGCCGCGCGACGAGGTTGAACACGTCGGCGAACCCGTACGGGGCGTAGATGCGCCACCGGCCGCCGGATTCCATGCGGACGCCGAGGCAGGCGATGGTGGCTTCGAAGGTGTCGATCGCCGCCTCGGTGGATTCATGCGGGCGGCATGGAGTGCCGAACTTCCGCTCGTACCACAGGTGCACCCTGGCTTGGTTGCGGATCTGCACCGGGGCGGGCAGGCCCGCGAATACCTCATCCCCGGTTTCGATGACCGCGTTCTCCGCGTCCCAGGACAGGTCGGAGCCGTCGAAATAGGCCAGGTCGTAATCCAGGATGCCCGCCTCGGGCGGCTGGCCGGTAACCACGTTCCACACCGTCTGGTACAGGCACCCCGCGACCACGTACCAGTCCGGCAAGTCCATCGCCGCCGCCCGGGCCAGGACCTCGGTCAGCGTGCGATTACGGCGCAGCGCGGCCTGGAACTGCACCACCTGCTCGTCGATAGGAAGCCGTCCGGCCCGCATGGCCTGATTTGTATCAGGACCGCGCCGATTGTGCCGCCTGGTCCGGCTAGCGTATTCTGCCAGTTGGCAGCCACGTCTGCCTGATCCTAGCTACGCCAGCCCGGCGCTGGTGGTAGTGCCTGAGGACAAGAGCGGCACAGCCCTCGCGTGGATTCTTTCTTCCATCGTGATCTTCTCTTTGCGGTGGCCAGGCGCCGGGACGAAGCCACCGGAGCAGAGGCACGATGACGCACGACAAGATCAAGGCAGCGGCCCGCAAGCGCGTGGCGGAAACCGGCAAGCCGTATGCCGCCGCCCGCCGCGAGGTCCTCCAGGACCAGGCAGCCGGAGCTGGCGCCTTGTCGTCCACCGCGACATGGTTCGCGGTCGACGACAGCGATATAGACCGGTTCACCCGGTGGACGGACAGCGTGCTGCGCAGGGGCTCAGGGGGCGGCGTGCAGGTGGACTCCGACGCGTTGCTGGTGCGGGTGCGGTGGGGTGGCTTCCACTTGGACATCCCGCGTGGCTCGGTACGCTCGGTCACCCCCTCTGATCGCCAGACCCGGGGCACGATCGGGGTGCACGCCCGGCGAGGCGACTGGCTGGTGAACGGCTCGCATCAGGGCTTGGTCGAGCTCGTCATCGACCCGCCCTGCGACCTGCCCCGCCAGCCCACCACCCTCTTCCGCAAGATGGAGGTCCGCTCACTGACCATCAGCCTGGTCGACCCCGACGGCTTCATCGCCGCGGTACAGGCGAACGGAGGTTAGGTGTTACCCGTCCGCCTTTACGCGAGGGCGATCCAGAATCGGTCTTCGCCTTGTTTCCGGCCATCAGGCACGCCGCCGTTCGCCAAGATAACTTTGCGGGACGGCGCGTTTCCTGGGTCGCACGTCAACAGGACCCGGTCCAGGCCCAGGCGGCGGCACTCCGCCAGGCCCGCGGTCAGCATCCGCGTGGCGTGGCCTTGCCGCCGCCAGGGCGCCACGACGTGATACCCGACATGCCCCCCGACCTCGGCCAGCTCGGGGGTCAGCCGGTGCCGTATCACGAGCGTCCCCAGGTAGTACTCACCGGCGACGTACCAGAGGATCGTTGAGGGCACCCCCCACCGTTCCTGTACTCCCCGCCGCGCATCAACGAAGCTGGCGAAGTCCTCGCTGGCCGGCCCTAGCCAGTCAGTCGGCGTACCCCTGAGCAGGCAGTCAGCTTGCTCCCCAACCAGATAGGACGTGCGCACCGCGACGGTTGGCCAGCGCAGTTCAGGAGCCTCAGGAAGATGGATCATGCTCTCCAGCCTTTATGACACCGGTTCCCCATCGCCACCTGTTATCGGGGCGGGCCCGTGGACACGGCGAAAGGCCCCGCCGCTATGGTGGGCCGATGGCATCGGTCAGGCAGTTCCAGGTCACCTTCGACTGCGCGGAGCCTAAGCGCCTGGCTCGATTCTGGTGCGAGGTTCTGGGGTACGTCGTACCACCGCCACCGGAGGGGTTTGCCAACTGGGACGATTTCGATCGCACGCTGCCGGCTGAGCAGCAGGGTTCAGCGTTCGCATGCATCGACCCCTCAGGTGCGGGCCCGCGACTGTTCTTCCAGCGCGTCCCCGAAGGCAAGGTCGTCAAGAACCGGGTGCATCTCGACGTGCGGGTCGGCACCGGGCTCGTGGGCGCAGAGCGCCTGGCCGTACTAGAGGCCGAATGCGCGCGGCTGCTCGCGCTCGGAGCGGCACGGGTGCGGCTACTGGTTGCCGATGAGTACAACGAGTCGTGCCTCGTGATGCAGGACATCGAAGGCAACGAGTTCGACCTCGACTGAGCGGCCGCGACCGTGGCAGCTTTACGAGTCGGCGAGATGGAGCGTGTTGTCCGCGCCGACCGCCAAGACGGCCCGTCCGCCGATCGGAAAGGTAATGAGCGGGTCCGTGTGGCCGAAGTCCGCGTTGGCTAGCACGGGCAGGCCCGCCAGCCGGTCTTGCCGGGCAACGATCTGCTCCAGCAGTGATCGGGTCACCCGACTGGCTTCCTGGAAGCGGCCGATTACCACGCCCTGCACGCCACTGGCATCAGGAAGTTGCAGCAAAGACGTCAGGTTCCGGGCGAAATCCTGCGCGTCGGAGAGGTAGTCGTCCTCGACCATGAGTACCGCTCCGGCCAGAGACGGCATGTACTCGGTTCCCTTTAGGAGATTAAGGGTGCACAGGTTTCCGCCGACGACGCGGCCGGCCGCCTGGCCGGGTCTGAGCGGCCACCACCCGTCATTGTCGTGTACGGTCCGATTGTCCTGGTCGGCGAACCACGCGTCATCAGTCCAGCTCTGCGCCGGGCGCACCTCGACCGGTCCGTCGTCCAGCAGGGCCTTGGTGAACCACTGCTCGGTCTGCTCGAAGTAGTCGCGCATCCCGAAGCTCGACCAGTGCGGCCCGGAGTAGGTGATCATTCCAGTCCGGGCGAGAATGGCGTTCTGCACGGCGGTGATGTCCGAGAAACCGCAGAAGACCTTGGGATTGGCGGCAATGAGATCCCAGTCCAGGTGCGGAAGCAGTTCGTTGCTGTTGAACCCTCCGATCACCGTGAGGATGCCGGCCACTTCCGGGTCGGCGAACGCCGCGTGCATGTCCGCGACCCGCGAAGCCACCGATGAGGAGTCAAAGTCGTCTCGCTCGTCCACGTGCTCGCCGAAGGTCAGCCGCAACCCCAGCGCGGCGAAGCGCTTCTCGATCAGGCCGCTGTGATCGTGTTCGGTGACGAGCGTGCGGCTGCGAGCTGGCGCGATCACCCGTATCGTGTCGCCGCGACGGAGCTTACGAGGCACGATGGCGTCTGTTGTAATCACCCGCACAGTATTTCTGAAAGAGGCAGCGATGGCCGCGGCATTTTCGGTGGGTACCGTTCCGTCTTAGTGTCCTGAGTCAGGAATCTGCTGGCCGACGGGCGCAGGGCATGGCGACACTGGATTAGGTGGATAAGAGACCGCGCGGATAGGTGATTCGGTTATGGTCGATTCGCTGGCCGGGTGTCCCATCGGTACAGCGTCCATGCCTCGCGGATCAGCCGGCGGACGGTGATGATGGCGTCGGCGAGGTCGAAGAACGCGTCGATGACGTCCTCGTTGCGCTCGTAGCAGCGCTGCAGCCGGTTGAAGCTGTTGTGCCAGGCGTTGGTCCGCTCGACGTGCCAGCGCTGCCCGGCCTGGATGGGCGCCTTGGCGCCCTTGTGCGCGATTTCGCCTTCCAGGCCGCGGGTTTCCAGCTCGTCGCGGGTTTTCTGCGAGTCGTAGCCGGCGTCGAGGTGGACGGTGATGTCATCAGGCAGTGGCCCGAGGTCATCGAGTTTGTCCAGCGTGGGTGCGAGCAGCGGGGAGTCGTGCCGGTTCGCCGGCGCGAGGACCCGGCCGAGCGGGATGCCGCGGCCCTCGACCAGCAAGGACCGTTTCATGCCGAGTTTCCGCCGGTCAACGGGGCTCGGGCCGGCGCACTGCCCGCCGCCGGGCGCCTTGGTGACGCAGCCGTCGACCGCGAGTTCCTCCAGGACCAGGCCGACGATCCGGTCATAGGACTCGCGGGCGATCTTCTTCAGCTCCGCGAAGATCCCGGCCCTGATCCACTCGCTGCGGCGCTCGCGGAGCGTGGTGGCACCGCAGGAGCAGTCGGCTATCGACTCATATGAGCAGCCGAACCGCAGGACCTGAATCAGTTTTTCGAAGACGATCCGATCGCAGACCCGGGGCCGATGGCAGCCGAGCGGATGGGAGGGGGCATAGCGCGGGCGGTCGGGAAGCAGCGCGGCGAACTGGTCCCAGAGGGGCTCCAGCAGCCATGATGGTATGGCAGGCACAGGGACTCCAGTGACTACGAAGCGTGGAAACTCCGATGATCACGGAACCTGTGCCTGCACCCGCCCCAGGACACGCCGAAACCCCCGCAGATCGCGCCTATCCGCGCGGTCTCTAAGTCTCAGCCGGGTCGCGTGCCATTCGATGCCGGCCGGTATGCGCGCCGGTCCCTTGAGGGTCCTTGCTTTGTCTGCGCGATCCCGGCCGGGGATCCCGCTATCCCCATCACGATGTCTATGAGGATGCTGGCACCATTGCGTTCCTGGCCCGCCGTCCGACGCTGCTCGGTTACTGCATCGTAGCTCCGAAACGGCACGTCGAAGACTGGGTCGGCGGCATGGGCGAGGAGGAGTTCCTGGGGCTGCAGCGCGTGGTGCGCCGGGTCGCCGGGGCGGTGGCCAAAGTCGTGCCGGTGACAATTTGACCGTAACGTTCCCGGAACGCTGTGCACGTAGCGTTACTTCCCATGGTGGGGATACCAGACGGTGACCGCGTTCGCCGCCCGGCTGAAGGACTCCGTCGACCTGGACGCCGTACAAGCCGACCTGGCCAGCGCGGTCCAACGGACACTGGAGCCCGCCCATGTCTCACTGTGGATGAACATCGGCAGGCAGGCTTCCGAGTCCGGTTTTCCTCATCGTCGCGCCTGCCAGCATCTTTCTGAATCTGATAGGGGTCAATGCTCGGCGTTGGCCCAGCGTGGCTCCCAGGAGGCGAGGTTAAGCTGCTCGGCTGCGGGGCTGTTTCCTTACGTGCAGGACCACCTTCAGTGATCAGGGTTGTCGGCGATGAGTTCGACTTCGTAGCTATCCGTGTTGGCGAGGTAGGCGGCATAGTGATTCTCGCCGCCCGCATACGGATGCTGGTCGGCGAATAGCAGCGTCCAGCCGTGGGATAGCGCGGACGCAGCGAGCGCATCGACGCATTGCCGTGCTCCGGCGTGGAAGGCAAGATGATTCAGGCCCGGGCGGAGGCGGTCATGCTCAGCGGCGGACATGGCCGGTGACTGTTCGATGACGAGGTAGGTTACGCCGAGCCGCCAACTGCATCCGGCTGGCCAGTCCTGGAACGGCTGATAGCCCAGTTCGCCCAGCAGCCATCCCCATTCAGCCTTACCACGCTCCAGGTCGGGTACCCACAACTCGACGTGATGTAGCATCCCGGTCTCCGGTTCCACGACCAGGATCGTAACGGAGTACGTCGCAGGGAAGTGAGCTCCAAGACTGGCCCGATGTGGCAGTAAGAACGACTGCTAAGGACGTAGGCGCGGGTCCAACGAGCTGCCTAGCCATAGGTCAGCGTAGGTTCCGGGGGCAGGCAGCGAGCACGCACGTTCTGCCCGAGCTTCGCCAGGAGGCTGCTGACGCCATTGATGAGCTGTTTGGAGAGCCCGAATGAGCGGCATTGGCAGCAGTTTTGGCAGCAGTCGCGGCTGCTTCATGATCGCAAGTGGCCTCTGGCCTGGCGCGCTCGGAGGGACTCGAACCCCCAACCTTCTGATCCGTAGTCAGATGCTCTATCCGTTGAGCTACGAGCGCTGGTGCCCCGCTAGTCTACGACACTCGGCGGGCGGAATGGTCAGGTAGCGGACGGGCTCAGCCGCCACAGGTAGGTGCAGCCGTTGCCGTCCGCGGCGGCCAGCAGATCACCGGCTGGGCCGAATGCCACCGCATTCACGCCCCGGCTGCCC
This sequence comes from uncultured Actinomycetes bacterium, assembly GCA_963787645.1. GTDB lineage: Bacteria > Actinomycetota > Actinomycetes > Streptosporangiales > Streptosporangiaceae > Palsa-504. The sequence goes on from CAWBDS010000003.1 coordinate 968,408, forward strand.
GGGTCGGCGAACGCGGCGGTCAAGCTGCCGCTGACCGTATCCCAGAGGCGGACCTGGCCGTTGCTGTCCCCGGCGGCGAGCAGGGCACCGCCCGGGGCGAAGGCCACGCCGTTCACGCCCTGGCTGCCCGGATGGGAGAAAGCGGCGGCCAGGGCACTGCTGGCCGTATCCCAGAGGTAGACCTGGCCGTTGCCGTCGGCGGCGGCCAGGTGAGTGCCGGCCGGAGCGAAGGCTACGGCGTTCACGCCCTGGCTGCCGGGCGCGCCGAACGCGCCGGCCAGCCGGCGGCTGCCCATGTCCCACAGGTAGACCCAGCCGTTGGCGCAGGCCGCGGCCAGGACCTGGCCGCCCGGGGCGAACGCGACCGCGTAGACGGTGGTCTCGCCCGGGATGATGAAGGTGCCCGTGAGCTGGCCGCTGACCACGTCCCACAGGTAGACGCGGCCGTGGGCGCTGCCGGCGGCGAGCAGGTCACCGCCGAGCCCGAAGGCTACGTCGTTCAGGCTGCCGTTGCGGCGGGAGACGAACGTGCGGGCCAGCTCGCCGCTGACCAGGTCCCAGAGGTAGGCCCGGCCGTTCCCGTCGGCGGCGGCTAGCAGTTCGCCGTCCGGGTCGAAGGCCACGCCGAGGACGCCGCGGCTGTCGGGGTGGGCGAAGGCACCCGCCACGCCGCCACCATCCAGGCCCCACAGGTACGTGGATCCGTTGCCGTCCGCGGCGGCCAGCTGGTCACCGGCCGGGCCGAACGATACCGCGTAGACCGCGCGAGCGCTCGGCACCGCCAGCGCGGCGGACAGGGCGGGGCGCAGGCCCACCGGGCCAGACGGCCCGATCGGCTGCGGATCGGGCCGAGCCGGTTCGTCACCCGCAAGCACGTGCAGAAAGCCCCCTTCGCCTCGGCGGATTCCATTGTGGCACCAGCAATGGCCTGCGCGGACATCCTCGGATCCCGGTATGTCACGCTCGGTGACAAAAACGGCGCGTTCATGCGCAATCAGGCACAGACCTCGGCATATTGTGCTATGCATTCATTACTAATAGGCGTTTTTCGCTGATATCGGCGGGCTCGTGTGCTCTGCTGTGGCGCATGAGCCGCCGCGACGTGCGGCCGAGGGGTGGCGACTGTGGGTGAGGACAACCGGCTGACGCCGCCCGGAGGCACGCTGCTGAACATCGACCCGCTGCTGCGGCCGAACGTGCCGGACGGGCTGGACACGGCCGCGAGTACCGGGTCAGCCGGGGCGAGCGGGTCGGCAGAGACCTCGCGGAACACGGTGGCGGCGGCCGGTAGCGTGGCATCAGTGGCCACTTCGGGTAAGCGCCCGGCCAGTGTCCCGTCGTGGGGACGGGTGCTGGCGACGACGCTCCGGCTGTGGCTGTTGCGCCAGGTGACCGTGCGACGCTGGCGGACGGTCGGCGTGGTCGCGGCGGCCGCGGTGGTGACGGTAGGGGCGCTGGCCCTGGCCGGCGTGTTCAGCGGCACCACGGCCCCAGCAGCCCGAGCGCAGGCGAGCGCCACGCCCTCCCCGGCGCGGGCCAGCGCGCGACCGAGCGCCGCGCCGACCGGAGCGGCCCAGACCGGGGCAGCACAGACCGGGGCGGCCCGGCCCAGCGCTACGCAGGCCGCGGCCGCGACCTGGGTGGCCAGCCAGCTGACCAGTGGCGCGATCATCGGCTGCGACCCGGTGATGTGCACGGCGCTGCAGGCCCAGGGGGTGACCGCGGCCCGGCTGATGCCGCTGACCCCCGGCACGACCACGCCGCACGGGGCCACCGTCGTGGTGACGTCCGACCCGGCGGCCAGCCAGTACGCGCCCGCGGTGATCGCCAGCTTCGGCTCCGGCGCGGCGCTGGTGGACGTGCGGGCCACCGAGCCCGGCGGGGCAGCGGCCTATCAGAGCGCACTGCGGGCTGACCAGGCGGCCCGGACCAGCGCCGGCTCGCAACTGCTGCGCAACAAGCGGATCCACTTCAACGCCCAGGACGGGGCCCAGCTGCGGGCGGGACAGGTCGACGCGCGAGTGCTGGCCACGCTCGCGGTGCTGTCCTCGCAGTACTCCTTTACCGTGACCGCGTTCGGCGATGCCTCCCCGGGCGTGGCCCCGCTGTACCGGCAAGTGAGCATCACCAGCGCAGCCAAGAACCTGACCGCGGCCCTGGCCCTGGTCCAGGCGCAGGTGCCGCCGTACCTGCCGGCCCAGGCCGCGATCGCGGGCCCGGCGCTGAGCATCGAGTACGCCGCGCCGAACCCGCTGGGGCTGCTGACCGCGGTCCTGGACGTGGCCGTCCTCCGCTAGGACGGCCCGGGCGCGACGCTCGGCGTCCTATCGGTCCTGCGTGAGCGACAGGGTGTTGCCGTCCGGGTCGGTGGCGGCCGCGAAGGCCACCAGATCACTCGAGTCCAGCACGATGTGCCCCTCAGCAGACGGTGATGCGGCCGGCCTGATCGTATCCGATCGGCGTTACGCGGCGTTTCTCCTGGCTAGAGCGGTATCGGCTCGTTAGCATGACTGCCCGAAGGCCTGATCGAGCAGCAATCGGCGGGATACGACACGACCACCACGAATTCGCCTCGACGCGCGCCCGGGCTGGATGGAGTACGGGCGCTGGCCGTGCTGGCCGTGATGGGCTTCCATGCGGGCGCTTCGGAACTGTCCGGCGGCTTCCTCGGCGTGGACGTGTTCTTCGTGCTCAGCGGGTTCCTGATCACGGACCTGCTGGTCAGCCGGCACGACCGGGAAGGCCGGCTGGACCTGAAGGGGTTCTGGGCCCGGCGGGCCCGGCGCCTGCTGCCCGCGCTGGGCCTGATGCTCGTGGTAGTCACCGCGGCGGCCACGGTGATCGAGCCGGGCCAGCGCGGCTCGCTTCGCCTCGCGCTGCTGGCCGCGGTCACCTACACCAGCAACTGGTACCAGATCCTGCACCACGTGTCGTACTTCGCCACGCTCGGGCTGTTCACCGCGCCGCCGCCACTGGACCATCTGTGGTCGCTGGCCATCGAGGAGCAGTTCTACCTGATCTGGCCGCTGCTGCTATGGCTACTAATTCTTAGGCTGAACGGACGGCGTGCACGCGTCACGGCCACGCTGATCCTGGCCGCGTTGTCGGCGCTGGCCATGGCGCTGGAGTACTCCCCGTCAGACCCGTCGCTGGTCTACTACGGCACCGATACGCACGCCTCCGCGCTGCTCATCGGCGCGGCGCTGGCCCTGGCTTTCCCGCTGGCTACGGTGATGGCCCTGCCGGCCGGGCAGGCCCGGCGGCTGGATTCGGCGGGCGTGGTCGGGCTGGCGCTGCTGGCCTGGGCCGCGGGGCACTTCTCCGGCAATGACCGGGCGGTGTACCCGGCCGGCCTGATCCTGGCCGCGGTGGGCGCGGCGGGCCTGGTCGCCGCGGCCGCGGGCACCGGCGTCATCGCGGCGATGACCAGCCTGGCCCCGCTGCGCTGGATCGGGGTCCGCTCCTACGGGATCTACCTGTGGCATTGGCCGGTGATCGCGCTGGCCGGGGCGATCACCGGCCCCGGGCCCACCTCGCCCTGGCTGTGGCTCATCGAGGCGGGCGTGACGATCGCCCTGGCCTGGGCCTCGTCGAAGTACGTCGAGACGCCCATCCTGCGGGACGGATTCGTGGCCACCTGCGCCCGGTGGCGGCTGGCCGTGGACGAGGCCCTGCGCCCGGTCAGCGCGCGGCGGCGGGTCGCGCCCATGGCGCTGGCCGCGGCCGCGCTCATCGCGGTGGCGATGGCCGGATACGGCGTGGCCCGGCCGCCCGGGCCGGCCGCGCCGTCCGGGTTGCTGCGCCAGGTGGCCGAGGGCCAGCGGATCAGCGCGGCCTCGCAGGCCTCGGCCAGCGCGGCGAGCGGCCAGCCGGCCAGCTCAGCGCCGGCCGGGACCGGGGCTTCCGGCGGCGGGCCGTCCGCCTCGCCCGCAGCGGCGTCGCCGGCGCCCGGGTCGGCATGCCGGACCACGGCTACCCAGGTGCCGAAGGTGCCCGGGCGGCAGGTCACCGCGATCGGGGACTCGGTCATGGTGGCTTCGGCGGCGGCGCTGAACGCGGCCATGCCCGGCATCTACATCAATGCGGAGGTCGGCCGGGCCATGGTGAACGGGCTGGCGGCGATTCAGAGCCTGGTTGCCCAGGGCGAGCTGCGCCACTACGTGGTGGTCGGGTTGGGCACCAACGGGCCGGTCAGCGCCGCGCAGATCCGGCAGCTGCGGCGGCTGATCGGGTCCCGGCGGGACCTGATCCTGGTCAACACGTTCGGGCCGATGACCTGGGAGGCTTCGGTCAACACGGTGCTGGACTCGGCCGGCCGGCACACCGCCCGCGTGAGCCTGGCCGATTGGCACGCGGCCATCACCGGCCACACCAGCCTGCTCTGGCCGGACGGCATTCACCCCAAGCCGGCCGGGGCCAGGCTGTACGCCCGGATCGTGCTGGCCGCGATCCAGGCCCAGCTACCGCATACCGGGGCGCCGTCGTGCAGCGGGCCGGTCAACGGGGCCAGGTAACGCGGGCCCATGGCCCGGCTGTACCCGGGCTGCCGGGCGGGGCTATGGTGACCGCTGTGGACCGGTCCGCGGCAGGCAGCCTGCACGGCTTCCCCGCTATGCTGACCAGCTTCGTGGGCCGGGCCCAGGTGGTGGACGAGGTGGTCGCGCAGCTGGCCGAGAACCGGCTGGTGACGGTGACCGGGCCGGGCGGGGCGGGCAAGACCCGGCTGGCGGGCGAGGTGGCCCGGCGGGTGGCGGACCGGTTCGCGGACGGGGTCTGGCTGGCCGAGCTGGCCGCTGTGCGGGATCCGGCCCAGGTGGCGGCGGTGGTGGGTACGGCGCTGGGCCTGCGCGACCTGCCCTCGGTGGCCGCCGCGGACGCGCTCGCCCAGGCGCTGGCGCAACGGCACCTGCTGCTGGTGCTGGACAACTGCGAGCACGTGATCGGCGCGGCGGCCGAGCTGTGCGGCCGGATCCTGCTCGGCGCGGACGACGTACGGGTGCTGGCCACCAGCCGCGAGCCGTTGCGCATCGCCGGGGAGGTGCGCTACCGGCTGGCCCCGCTGACCCTGCCCAGCCCCGATGACCCGGCCGCCGCCGCACAGTCCGAAGCGATGGCCCTGTTCGCGGACCGGGCCCGGCGGGTCGACCCGGGATTCGCGCTCGACGAGCAGACCGCGGCCACGGTGGCGCGACTGGTGGCCCGGCTGGACGGGATGCCGCTGGCCATCGAGCTGGCCGCGGCGCGGGTCGACGCGCTGGGCGTGACGCAGCTGCTGGATCGGATCGACGACCGGTTCGCGCTGCTGGACGAGGGCGACCGGCTGGCCGAGGAGCGGCAGCGGTCGCTGGCCGGCGCGGTGCGGTGGAGCTATCAGCTGCTGGACGACGCCGAACGCCGGGTGTTCCGCGCGGTGTCGGTGTTCCCCGGACCGTTCACGCTGGAGGGCGCCGAGGCGGTGGCCGGTCCCGGAGCCAGCCGGGCGGTGCCGCGGCTGGTCGACCGCTCGCTGTTGCAGCCGCCCCGGACCGGGCCGGACAACCGGTCCCGGTACCTGATGCTGGAGACGCTGCGGGCCTACGGCGCCCGGCGGCTGGCCGACGCCGGCGAGGACGACGAGGCCCACGCCGCCCTGGGCGAATACGCGGCCACGATGGCCGGGCAAGCCCTGGTCGAGGTGTACTCGCGCACCCGTGAGCTGGACGGCCTGCGGCACCTGGACGCCGAGGACGCCACCCTCCGGCACGTGCTGGACTGGGCCCTGGAGCATGACCCGGGCACGGCGGTACGGGTCGGGCTGAACATCGCCCCCTGGTGGGGCGTGCGGGGACGGCTGAGCAGCCAAGCACCGCTGCTGACCAGGCTGGCCGAGCTGACCGACGCCGGCAGCGTCGAGTGGTGCGCGGCCCACATGTTCCTGGCCCAGGTGGCCGGGCAAAGCGAGGATCCGGCCGCGGCCCTGCACCACCTCACCATGGCCAGGGACGCCCTCGAGGACCCCGCACACGCCGAGGAGGCGGGCGGACCCTGGCTGCTGTCGCTATGCCTGGGTGGCCGGTCGTCGGCGCTGATCCCGCTGGGCCGGGTCGCCGAGGCCCTCGAGGATAGCCACCGGGCCCTGGACCTGGCCCGCCAGACCGGCATCGGAGGTCTGGAGGCAAGCGCCCTGGCCGCTCTCAGCCTGGCCGTCTGGTACGACGACGACCGGGACGGCGCGCTCCGGCTCGCGCGTGAGGCGCTGGCCATCTCCGAGGAGTTCGCGGGTTCGCTCCAGCGCGGCCTGAGCCAGATCGTGACCGGGATCCTGACCGAAGCCGGTGACCTGGCCGCCGCCGAGCAGGGCTGCGCGGCCGCCCTGGCCTCGTGCCGGGAGGTGGGCGACCTGACCAACCTGTGCGGCGCGCTGTGGCACCAGACGATCCTGGACCTGCGGACCGGCCGGATCGACGACGCGCCGGCCCACCTGCGCGAACTGCTGCAGATCGCCACGCAGACCGGGCTGCGGCCGCTGCTGCCGCCCAGCCTGGACTGCTGCGGCCATCTGTGCGCGGCCACCGGCCGCCCGGCCGAGGCGCTCACCGTGTGGGCCGCGATGTCGGCCCTGGCCAGTCCCTGGTCCCGCCACGGGGGCCTGAACCCGGACCGCCGGGAGGAACTGCGACGCCAGGCTCGGAAGCTGACCGGGCCGGCGCAGGCCCAGGCCGCCGAGGCGCGCGGCGCGGCCATGAGCCTGGCCACGGCCACCGAGTACGCCCTGCTCATGGCCGCCCAGCCGGTACCGGCCAGCGGACCGGACGGGGCGGGGCTGGCCCGGCTCAGCCCCCGGGAACGTGAGCTGGTCACGCTGGTCGCGCAGGGCCGCACCGACGCGCAGATTGCCGCCGAGCTGTACATCACGGTGCGCACGGTCAGCTCGCACCTGGACCGGATCCGGGACAAGACCGGCTGCCGCCGCCGCGCCGAGTTGACCCGGATGGCGCTCAGCGCGGGCCTGGTCTAGCGGGGTGTGGGTGGTTCCACCCCTATCCCGTGCCTGGTAGCCGAGAGAGGGTGAGGCCATGAGCATGGAGTCGTTCAAAGACAAGTTCGCGGTGGTGACCGGTGGCGGATCGGGCATGGGCCGCGAGCTGATTCGTCAGCTTGCCGCGCAAGGCTGCTCGGTCGCGGGCTGCGACCTGCACCCGGACACCATGGCCGAGACCGTGGCCCTAGCCCAGGCCGAGGCTCCGCCCGGCGTCCGGGTCACCGGCCACACCTGCGACGTCGCGGACGAGGCCCAGGTGCTGCGGTTCCGCGGCGAACTCCTCGCCCAGCACGCCAGCGACCACGTCGACCTGGTGTTCGCCAACGCCGGGGCGGGTGGCGGGTCGAGCTTCGCGGCCGGCTCGCGGGAGGAGTGGGAGCGGATCTTTGCCATCGACTTCTGGGGTGTCTACTACTGCGCTCGCGCGTTTCTGCCGCTGCTGGTGACCAGCGGAGACGGGGTGCTGGTCAACACCAGCAGCGTGAACGGGTTCTGGGCCTCGCTGGGTCCGGGCGTGCCGCAGACCGCGTACAGCACGGCCAAGTTCGCGGTGCGGGGGTTCACCGAGGCGCTGATCGAGGACCTGCGGACCAACGCACCCCAGGTCCGGGCGGCCCTGGTGTTGCCGGGGCATGTGGGCACCAATATCATCACCAACAGCCTGCGCGCCCGGGGCCTGCCCCCGCCGGAGCAGATGAGCGACGACCAGGTAGCGGAGGTGGTCCCGTCGGGCGTGCGGGACGCGCTGATCAAGGGTGGCATGCTGCCCCCGGACGCGGGCGGCGCGGAGCTGCGCCAGTTCCTGGTTCAGGCCAGCACCGACTTCCGGGACAAGGCTCCGGTCAGCGCGGCCCAGGCGGCGACCATCATCCTGGACGGCGTGCGCGCCGGGACCTGGCGGATCCTGATCGGCCAGGACGCCGCGATGATCGACGAGCGGGTACGCGCCAAGCCCGAGGCCGCTTATGACTATGACGAGCTGTTCGCCGGCCTGACCGGCAACGACTGACCCGTTTCGCTACGGAGGATGTGATGAGGGTTCAGATGACGACAGATGCCGGCGATCCGGCGCCGGCTGCGGGGCGCCGGCGGTCGAGATCGCGCACCTGCGCAAGACCTACGGACCGCTGATCGCGGTCGATGACGTCTCCTTCTCGGTGGCCGACGGTGAGATCTTCGGCATCCTCGGCCCGAACGGAGCGGGCAAGACCACCACCGTGGAGTGCGCGATCGGGCTCCGGTCCCCGGACTCGGGGACGATCCGGCTGATGGGCCTGGACCCGCGGACCGACCGTGACCGGGTCCGGCAGATCGTCGGTGTCCAGCTCCAGCAGAGCGCCTTCCCGGCCAAGCTGCGGGTCACGGAGATCCTCGAGGAGTTCCGGTCCTTCTACCGCCATCCGGCCGACGTCACCGACCTGATCGAGGCGCTGGGGCTAGGCGACAAGTGCCGGGCCTATTACCGGTCGCTGTCCGGCGGCCAGCGCCAGCGCCTGTCGGTCGCGCTGGCGCTGATCGGCGCGCCGAAGATCGCCATCCTGGACGAGATGACCACCGGCCTGGACCCGCAGGCCCGCCGCGAGACGTGGGCGCTGATCGAGGGCATCCGCGACCGCGGCGTGACGATCGTGCTGGTCACCCACTTCATGGAGGAAGCCGAACGGCTCTGTAACCGCGTGGCGCTGATCGACCACGGGCGCGTCGTCGCGCTGGACACCCCGGCCGGCCTGACCGCGCGGGCCCAGGGCGGGAAGACCGTCCGGTTCCTGCCCTCAGCCCCGTTCGACGACCGGCTGCTGACCGCGCTGCCCGAGGTCACCCGGGTCGAGCACGAGGGCCAGCACGTTGTGGTGACCGGCACCGGAGAGCTGGTCAACACGGTCATCCTGGCCCTGCACACGGCGGGCCTGGAGGCTCGCGACGTGCAGCTCGATGCCTCCACCCTGGAAGACGCCTTCGTCCGGCTCACCGGAACCCACCCCGACCAGCCAGGAGAGCAGTCATGACCTCGCCCCTCATGGAACAGCAGGGGGCACCGCCCGCCGCGTTCGGCCAGATCGTCCGCAACGAGGCCCGGCTGACCCTTCGGCAGCCGAGCGGGATCATCGTCGGCATCGGGATCCCGCTGGGCCTGCTGGTCATCTTCGGCGCCATCTCGGCATTCCGGAAGACTTCCGCGAGCCTGGACGGCCTGTCCGCGTTCCAGGTCTACATCCCGATCCTGATCGCGTTCGCGATCGGGGTGATCGCCCTGGTCTACCTGCCCATCCCGCTGGTCACCTACCGCGAGCAGGGCATCTTGCGCCGCATGTCCACCACGCCGGTCCCGGCGTCCTGGCTGCTGGCCGCCCAGCTCGTGGTCCAGGGCGCCCTGATGGTGTTCTCGGTCGTGCTCCTGCTGATCGTGAGCATGGTGTTCTACGGGGTAAGCGCGCCGAAGAATCCAGGGGGGCTGATCCTGGCCGTCATCTTGGCCATCGCCGCGCTGTTCACCCTCGGCCTGACCATCGCCGCGGTGGCCTGGACCCCCGCCGCGGCGCGCGGCATCATGGCCGCGGCGTTGTACCCGCTGCTGTTCCTGTCCGGGCTGTACTACCCGGTCCAGCTGCTGCCGGGCGCGTTCCAGGCCATCAGCCACTACAGCCCGCTCGGCGCGGCGGTCCAGGCCATGCAGGCGGCGATGAACGTGGGCTTCCCTCCAGCGGCGCCGTTGCTGGTCCTCGCGGGATACACGCTGGTGTTGGGCTACCTGAGCAAGCGCTTCTTCCGCTGGGAGTAGCGTCGCCGTCGCAGCCTGCCGTCCTTGTACGATTCGTTTCATGACGGCTACTGTGGGTGGATATTTCCGGGCGTGAATGCGTTGACCAGGGCAAGGCGGCCGAGGCGGCGGCCGTAGATAAGCCTGCCAAGGTTGCCGGACTCGAAGCTCTTGCCGAAACGCGCAGCCGAGGCACGGTCTACGCGGATGCTCGGCAAAGCTTGGAGTCTGGATGGGATCGGCACCAGCCATTCCACGCACCGCGCGCTGAGCTAGCGCAGTTTAGGACGGAGCGAGCCGGGCTGCCTGACATCAGCACGGAGAGCGCTACCCGCTACATCGAACAGCACCGCACTGGACGACCTTGGCTGGATGCGGCACGACAAGCCTCACCAGAGGCGCGTCGGATCATAGCGACGATGGACCAGGGCGCCGGGCACGGGCACATTCGTCATGAAGGGTGGGTCACGGAAGAAGGCAATATGCGGCGGGCCGCTTACCTCGAAGATCCCGCTCAGCTCGACGGGGCGAAGCAAGCCCGAGGCATCGATGGCTTGAAGTCAAATGACAAGCGGCATAAATGCGGTGACGTTGCAACTCGCATCACCGACCCGGACGCCTTCGCCGCCGCGTTCGCCCGCGGAGCGGAACATCCCGAAGTCCGCGCCGCCCTGAGCACGCCCTATGACCAGGACAGGCGCCCGGATCTCGTGCGGGTGCCAATCGCTGACCTGCTCGGCCGGGATGGTCACAAGCACTGCACCGGGTGGCGGCTAGAACCCGTGGCGGAAAGCATGGATGCTGCGATTCATAATCGGCGCGCATGGCAAACAGCGCTGGCCGGAGAGCGCCAGCCGAATGTGGCGAGGCCTATAGCACGGCCCGTATCCACGTTCGAAGGCGGGACTATGCTTTTTGTCATCGGTCACAATAAGGCGCGAGATGGGTACGAAATCGTGAGCATGTATCCGGAGCCACCAGACGATGATTTGATGAGCTGAGCGAACGATTACTGACAGGAGAAACCAATGGGCGAGTTCTACTGGCAGCGGCACCCCGACGGTACGTTCGCAACGCTCATCCGGATCGCGACAACATACCTGCACCCCGAAGCAGACGACCTTGAATCACTGCAGAAGCTCGCGAAACGCGACAATGACCAAGAAATGCGCGCCTTTAAGGCTGAGCTTCGCGAGGCCATCAAGGATCCGGGCCAACTCCCGGCCGGGGAACTATCGAGGCACGTCCGATATGAGGACGGCAGTCCCGAGGTCTTTTTGCGCCGTCTCTGGCGAGACCTATACGGTGACGAGCCAGTCGACACGCCCGAGCACGCCTGAATCCGGGACAATGGCCCGCAGTACCGGTCCCAACCGGTCCCGACCGTAGCGATGGGCCAGGGGTGTGTTTCTCTCGGCAGGAGCCAGCCGGTGGTCTGGCCTCAGCAGCGTCGTTGTGGCACCCATGTCGTTGGGTGCGCGTCGTTGTGGCACGGGTGTGGCTCTTCTGGAGTGAGTGGGGCGCCATCGCGGCGCGGGGCATGATGTCCGGTCGCGCATAGCGTCTGCGCGCGTCCCACCTCACCGGTCCCGCGGTAAACACCAGCCGCTCATTCACCGCGCCGCGGATCCCCGGCACCGGCCAGGACGCGCGAAACCATGATCAGGGGCCGTTCCGGGCAGATAGCGCCCATTTCGACCCGCGATCATGGATCCGCGGCCCCGGGATGCGCGCCGGCGGTGCTGCAGTGGCAGCCAGCCTTGCGGCATCCCGGGCGTCGAGCATGATCGTGGCCAGTTCCGGCCGCTGACTGCCCGTTTCTGGCCACGATCATGACCAGCCGCTAGTCGGCTCAAGTCCCCAGCACTGGGCCAGGACCGGCACAGCGGGCCATCGTCCCCGCTCTGCCTGCGCCACCTCAGCCCGTCCGGGCCGAGCCTCACTCCAAAAGAGCCGCACCCTTGTGGCAACGGCGTCGTTGGATGGCTCGCCAGGAACGGGTCGGGTGGTTCATATGGGGGCGTGAGGCAGGTGAGGTGCGGCCGCCCCGGGCCTAGCGGACGCTGACTCCGGAAGGCAGCCTCACCCCCGAGGAAACACACCCAAGGGCCATCGTTACGGTTGGCGAGAACCCGTTGCGCGGTGAGTGGGTGGCTGGCGCTGGGACTTCTGCTGTCTCATGGTGCTGGTGACCAGTTACCGGGTGTGCGAGGTCAGGCGTCGCGGGAGTTCAGGACGAGCGCGCCGAGGAGGAGGGTGCCGACGGTCCACAGGGCGACGACGCCGAGGCCCTGCCATGGGGTGAGCGGCAGGGCCTTCAACCCGATCGTGGCCTGGGCGTCCTGGCCGGCGGATAGGGGACCGATCTGCTGCAGGTGCCGGGACAGGGGCGGGTTGGAGACGACGGACGCGGCGATCGGGAACAGGTACAGCACGCCGAGCACTAGGCCGATGGCGGCCGCGGAGTCGCGTACCGCAGCGGCGACCCCGAGGCTGAGCAGGGCGATGAGGGTGAGGTACACGACCGCGCAGACCGCGGCCCTGACGTCGGTGGCCGAGGTAAGCGATGCGTATCCATGCACCGGGGTGAAGCCGCGGCCGGGCAGGATCAGCCGCCCGACGAGCGCGGCGCCGGCCACCGCCAGCGCCACGGCGATGAGCACCGGGGCGGTGAGCACCGCGGCCTTGGCGGAGAACCAGGTCAGCCGCCGAGGCATCGCGGTCAGGGACAGCTTGATCATCCCGGTGCTGTACTCGTTGCCGATGGCCAGCACGCCCGCGACGGCCACGATGGCCTGGGCCGGGTAGATTCCGGTGAAGCTGACCTTCGCGGGGTCGATCCCGCACGTGGCGGACGAGCACCGGGCCGCGCTGGCCACCGCCGCCCCCGAGGCGATGATCAGCGCGATGACTCCGGCCAGCAGCCAGATCGGTCCGGCTGCGGTGCGCAGTTTGGTCCATTCGGCCTGCAGGCCTGGGCCAGGCTCATGCATCCCTCCGGCGCAGCAGGTAATAGGCGAGGGTCAGCGCGGCGGCGGCCCACGCGCATTCCACCGCCAGCCCGGCCCACGGCGCGAGCGGATAGTACCCGGCCTCCGGTCGATAGACGGCGATGACCTGGTAAAACTGGGGAATCGCCTGCTGGACGGCCAACGCGGCGGCCGGGGTAATCTGCAGCGGCCACACGGGCGGCTCGCCGTTCGAGCCCTGGAGCGGGCCGAGGACGAGCAGATACGGAACGATGATGACCACGATCGCTACGGCGACCGCCGACGCGCTGCGCCGCACGATGATGCCGAGCGCGAGCGCGAGCACCGCGCCCACGGCGAGCAGCGCACCGGTGCCGACGATCATCCGGGCCTCGGTAAACGCCGAAACCGGCCATAGCGGGTTGCCGGTCCTGCGCAGGAGGGGGGTGCCGACGGCGAGCGCGAGGGCGGCTGCGACCAGTCCGGCGACGAAACCGACCGCGCCGATCACGACGGCCTTGGCGGCCAGCAGCCGGCCGCGGCAGGGTGCGGCGGTCAGCGAGACGCGGATCAGCCCGCGCCGGTACTCGCCGGTGATGAACATCGCGGCCACTACGATCAACGGGATCAGCCCGAAGAACGTCCCGGTGAGCGCCCGCTGACGGGTGATGACATTTCCGGTGTTCCCGGCATCGGGACCGATGTCGCCGGAACCGGTCACGGTGATCGTGCCGACGCCCTGGCGGAGCGCGCCGGCCAGCGGCACGCCGTTCGGGCCGGAGCCGCCTACGTTGGTGCCGGTCCATCCGGTAGCGGGCCAGGACAGCGCGACGTGGCGGAAGACACCGGTGGCCGTGGTGGCGTTGCCGGCGGCCGGAGCGGCGACGAAGGGGCCGCCCTGCACGGTGGCGGTTAGCCCTGGGAGGGTTGCGGTGCCGGCCAGCGTCCAGTGGATGCCGTCGGCGGAGTCGTATCCGGTGACCGTTCTGCCGTCGCGGACCAGCCGGAGCCAGCGCGGCGACGACGCGGACACGCTGCCGGCCAGGCCTGGCGTGTCGTTGATGTAGTTCCACTGCATCCGCACGCCATGCGCCCCGGTGACCATCATCGCCGCGTACGCCGAGCCCTGCGACAGGTTCTCCTTGATGATGATCCCGGCCTTGAACCAGGGCTGCCCGCCCGGGCCGTCGGCTTCCATGCCCGGGCCGGGGGCGGCAGGGGCCTGGCTGGTCAGCGACGTCACCTGCGCGGTGATCGTGCCGTCCCCGGTCACCGGCTGGTGAGCGAAGTAGAACGCGTCCGTGACCGGCTCACCGCCAGGCCCGGTCGGCGGCCCCGGACAGGCGGCCGCGTGGCCCGCACCGGTCTGGGCGCACCCGCCGCTGACGTCAGCGGCGAGGAACGCGAAGGCGGGGATGGCCACGATCGTGACGAGCACCGAGATCACCCAGCCGCGCACGGTCCGGAACTTGGTCCATTCGGCGTGCACCAGGGGCCAGAAGCTGTCCCGCTCGGCCGGGGCCACCGGGGAGCGATGCGCGGTCACGGTCCCGGTCGTCACGACGTCGCCTCCGCCCGGTACTCGACGCTGTGGCCGGTGAGTTCCAGGTAGGCCTGTTCGAGGGTGGCCCGGTGGGCGCTGACCTCGGTGAAGGGGATCGCGTGGCCGGTGAGGATAGCCACGGCTCGTTCGGCAGAAAGGTCTGAAATCGTGAGCACGCCGGAACCTATGGCCGTGACCTGCGCCCCGGCGTTGGCCAGGACCGCCAGGGCGTCGGCCGGCGCGGTGGTCCGCAGGGTGATGCGGTGGCCGGACGCGGCGGCGATCAGATCCGTGACGGTAGTGTCGGCAATCACCCGGCCGCGGCCGACCACGACCAGGTGGTCCGCGGTGTCCTGCAGTTCGCTCATCAGGTGGCTGGACACCAGGACCGTACGGCCCTGGGCAGCGAGCGATCGCAGGAAGCCCTTCATCCAGACGATGCCCTCGGGGTCCATGCCGTTGAACGGCTCGTCGAAGATCAGCACTCCCGGGTCACCGAGCAGCGCGGCGGCGATGCCGAGCCGCTGCCGCATGCCCAGGGAGTACCCGCCCGCCTTGCGGCGGGCGGCCGAGGTCAGGCCGGCTGACCGCGATCACCTCATCGACGCGGCCGGCCTCCAGGCCCTGGGAGTGGGCCAGCCACAGCAGGTGGTTGCGTGCGGTGCGGCTGGGCTGCAATGCACCCGCGTCCAGCAGGGTGCCGACGTGGCGCAGCGGATTGGCCAGCGTGCGGTAGGGGCGGCCGCCGACGGTGGCGGTGCCCGCGTCGGGGGCGTCCAGGCCGACGACGACCCGCATGGTGGTCGACTTGCCGGCGCCGTTCGGCCCGACGAAGCCGGTCACGTGGCCCGGACGGACCGTGAACGACATGCCGGCCAGCGCCTGCGTCGCGCCGAACCGCTTGCGCAGTCCGTCAATTTCGATACTCGCGTCCATAGGACAGAAAATGCCGCAGTCCGGGGGCGCGCCGCGTCGGCCCGCGGGCACATCTGCACCGGGCCGGGGTATGCCTACGGGCTGACGACATGGCCAGGCCAGGCGGTTACGCTCCCTGACATAAGCATGACCCGGCGATCCGGAGGTGCCTCGATGTTTATGTGGGGAGACCCGGCGATTATCGGCGCCCTGCTGGCTTCCGCTCTTCTGCTGCGCCGCATGCCACTCATCGCACTGGCCGTGACGCTGGCCGGGTCAGTGGCCCCCAGCCTGGCGCCGCCGGACCAGATACCGGCGAGCTCCCTGCAGGTCGTGTTCGCCTGCGCGGCGGGCCTCGAGGTCTGCTACATGGCGGCGACACGCACCCGCAGAGTCTCGGTCACCGGGGTCGCCATGGCGGGCGCGGGCCTGCCGATCCTGGTGCTGGCCTTCCCGATCCCGGACCAGCTCCCGAACGGCAGGTCAGGGACGCCTGTACCCATCATCACGATCGCCGTACCCCTGGCCATGGTCATCGCGTGGCTCGTCGGGAACTCGATCCGGCAGGCCCGGGCCCGGACCGAGCTGGTGCGGACCCAGGCGGCCGCGCAGACCGTGCTGGCCGAGCGGCTGCGGATCGCCCGCGAGCTGCACGACATCGTGGCGCACAGCATCGGCATCATCGCGATCCAGGCCGGCTCGGGCCACCGGGTCTTCGATGCCCGTCCCGCCGAGGCGCGTGACGCCCTGGCCGCCATCGAGACCACCAGCAGGGAGACCCTGTCCGGGCTGCGGCGGATGATGACCGGCCTGCGGCGCGCCGAGCTCGGCTTCGCGCTGGAGCAGGCGCCGCTCGGCCCGACGCCCGGCCTAGGCGACCTCGAGCAGCTGGCCGCCATGACCCTGGCCGCGGGCGTGCAGGTCGACGTGGACTGGCGTGGCAGCCGGGAGCCGCTCCCGGCGGACATCGACCTGTCGGCGTTCCGCATCATCCAGGAGGCGGTCACCAACGTGGTCCGCCACGCCGGCACGGACTGGTGCCGGGTCTGGATCGATCAGCAGGACGGGCAACTGTCGATTGAGATCACCGACGGCGGGCGCGGCGGCGAGGCGGCCGAGCCTGCCACCGGGACCGGTTACGGGATCACCGGTATGCGGGAGCGCGCCGCGCTGCTCGGCGGCCACTTGGAGGCTGGCCCGCGGCCCGGCGGCGGCTTCCGGGTCGCCGCCCGGCTGCCCGTGCCCATGCTGACTCGATGACCATCCGGGTCGTCCTGGCCGACGACCAGCCACTGATCCGCGCGGGCCTGCGCAGGCTGATCGACCAGACCCCCGACATCGACGTGGCCGGCGAGGCCGGAACCGGGGCCGAGGCGGTACGGCTGGCCAGGGACGCCGATCCCAACGTGGTCGTGATGGACATCCGCATGCCGGGCATGGACGGCATCGAGGCCACCCGGCTGATCACTGCCGGCGACACGCGCGCCCGCGTGCTCGTGCTCACCACCTTCGACGACGATGCCTACGTCTACGGCGCGCTGCGGGCCGGGGCGAGCGGGTTCCTGGTCAAGGACATGGCGCTGGAGGATCTCCTGGCCGCGATCCGTGCGGTCGCGGACGGCGACGCCATCATCGCGCCGGGCGTCACCCGCCGCCTGATCGGGCAGTTTGCCGACCAGCCCCGGGCCGACCGCAAGCTCAGAGAACTGACCGAGATCACCGAGCGCGAGCGCGAGGTGCTCAGGCTGGTGGGCCTGGGCATGTCCAACGCCGAGATCGGCGCCACCTTGTACATCGCGGCAGGTACGGTCAAGACGCACGTGGCCCATCTGCTGGCCAAGCTGGACGCCAGGGACCGGGTCCAGCTGGTCATCACCGCCTACGAGGCGGGCCTGGTGCCGGCGCCGAGCTGAGGACGCTACCAGACGTCCACAACGTGGAGATGGGTGGGCAGCCCAGTCCGTCGCCAGGTGCCGACAGCTATTGGATGTACGATCGAGCGGCGGCGGTCACCTTCCACCTTCCGCCAACGCCCGATCGGCTGTCATCTCGGACAACTAGCCCCAGTCGCTGAAGCGCCTCAAGTTCCTGCAGAACGGTCCCCTGGCCTGGGCCATATCTAGCATCGACGGTCAGGTCTATCCGCCTAGCGTCCCAGTCCCCGCCCCCCTCGGCGACGACCGCCAAGAGCTTGATCTGACGATCGGGAAGAGGAGTGTCACTCATGGCGCCAGCCCAGGATAGAAGAGATCCGCCCCCGAGATCCCATAGTCCTCAAGTGCAGCGGTATGGACGTCATTCCACACGTCGTACATCTCAGGGCTTCCGATGTCCATGCCTGATTCAGGCCCGAAGCCAAGTCGCGCATACCTACCTGCTTCATCCAGTTCGTGAGTGTAGAAATTCAGATCATAAGACGTCGGCTCCATGTCGCCAGCCGCAATGGACTTCAGCCGGTCAAGCATCGCCTGCTCCGGAGCTTCCAAGAGACCGCCTCCAGTGAATCTCTGAAGGTGAGCCGTAGCTTCCTGGACGCCTTCATTGGTTATTCGCGCTTTCCCAGCGTCGACCTGCTGGATCGGCCCACCTGCCGTCTCTGGATCGAACTCACGCCCCGAGGCAGGCCCGCGGGCACCCGTCAGCACGCATTCTGGGGCAGTTCCCATGGTCCTGTACCCGGTCCCGGCGACGCCCTGGTGGCCTTGTCGGTCTCCGGTCTCGGTCCGGCGCATCGCTGGGGTAAATGTGTATCTCCACTAGGGCATAGCCATGGTCGATGGCGTGCTGCCGGTAGGAGTCCATGGCAGCGCGATAAGCTTCGGCCCGGTCCATGGGCAGGGCCGAATTCAAGGGGCCACGGGATGAGTCGTGAGGACCGTCACCACCCGACTTACCTTGGTCCGTGCCAGCGGTGTCCAGATGGTCGTGAGCCAACCCGGTACGGCGGGCCATATGGGCGCTGCCCGGCACGTCAGCCGGGCCTGACCGATCGATCCGCACTCGTCACCCACCTATTAGCGGCACCAGATCAGTATCGAATTTCCTCCTAGGAAACGGCTGGATACTGGTTTGGGGTTCACTGCCATCTCGGTAGGCTTTTCCAATTCAGCAGACCCCGGATCATGCTCAAGGCAGTCAGCCTTCTCCGCCTCCAAGATCAATGCCGCCTAGCTCGATGGTCGCGAACTGAAGTGACCCACCCGGAAGCTGAACTTCAGCCACACCGATATCTGCCTGCACCACTATTCGCAGGCCATGGCTCCGCCTGATCACGATGAACCCCGGGGTTCATCGTATTCTAGGGCGATGGATGTCCAGGGTCATCTCGTATGCGCACATGCGACGCCTGCGCCGACTCTCATGATCAACCTGCGCAGATCGGACCAGCCCCAGACGCCGCTGCTCGTGGCGGGCAGCCGCAACGGGCCGTTGCCCAGGCCGATTAGTCCCCACACCAGGAAGGCACCGACCGCAGCCAGCGCCACGGCGGCTGCAGCCAGCCAGCGAGCTTGTCGCTTGACCAAGTGCAGCACGGAACCTGCCTTCGCCTGAGATCCGCTGGGACGAGTCTGCCATGAAAGGACCCTCGGGTCGGGCCCCTGGGGGCATCTTCCGCCAACGTTATGAAGTGTTCACGTATATACGTTTTAGGCGTATATACTGTGCCCTATGGCCGACAAGGCGTTGCAGGAACCTGCATTCTTGGTGCTGACCTCTCTGGCGGCCGGGCCGCAGCACGGCTACGGGCTCGTCGAGGATGTACTGCGAGTCTCGGACCGACAGGTCAGGCTGCATACCGGGACGCTGTACGCGATCCTTGACCGGCTGCGCGAGGGCGGCCTCATCGAGGTCGACCGGGAAGAGATCGTGGAATCCCGGCTCCGCCGCTACTACCGGCTGACCAACGCCGGCGCCGAGCGCCTATCCACGGAAGCGGAGCGGATGCAGCGCAACGCCAGCGCGGCGGCCAGCCGGCTCCGGCAACTGCCACCCAGGATGCGCCCTGACCTGCGGCCCGAGGGTGGCATGGCATGAGCCAAGAGATCCTGGAGCGCCGGTACCGGCGGCTGCTCGCCTGCTACCCGGCTGCCTATCGCGCCGCGTACGGCGAGGAGATGCTGGCCGTCGCGCTAGCCGCAGCCAGACCCGGCGCGCGCTGGCCCGATCCCGGCGAGGCGGCCGACCTGATCCTCACGGGCCTTCGCCGCAGGCTCGGCTCGGCACGGCCGGCTTCGCTCAACCCAGCCTGGCGCGACGCCGCCGGCATCGCCGCGGTCATCGGACCGATCGTGATGGCCGCGTTCGCGGTAGTACCGAACCTCGGTCCGGGCGGCTGGCAGTACTTCGCCACGGCATCATTCAGCGGCATCATCGTGGCCGCGCTGTGGTTCGCGGTCGCCGTCGCGGGCATGCTGCGCTGGCGGCGCCTCGCTCTGGCCGGCTCCTGTGTGCTGCCCGCCGGCCTGATCTACGAACTTGCGCGCGGCGCGGGCAGAGATCCCTATGAATTCGGCGCATTCTGGTGGAAGGTCGTCTCCGCCGTGCTGATCGCCGGGTCGGCGCTGCTCGCGCTGAAGAGCAAGAAACGCGTCTTGTCGTGGTGGGCCGTCACGGCGACGGCCGTCATCGCCGTGCCGCTCGCGGTCCTCCCAGCGATCCAGGGGCAGTTGCCAGGGGCCGCCTCCTTTGCCGAGATGAACTCCTACCTGCAGCTCCAGACCTCGCTGCACCGGGCGCTGCCGGTCGGCCTGGCCCTTGTCCTGCTGGTCGTCGTCGCACGGCAGAAAGCAGGCGTGCAGTCCAGGCTGATGATCATGCTCGTGGCGGCCGCCGCGACCTTCGCGGTCGACATGGCGGCCTTTAGCGGCATCCTCACCATCGAGGATCCGGCGAACTACCCTCCGCTGGGGCCCGGCTGGTGGCAGTCCCCTGCCGTCATGGTGGCGGTCCCCGTCCTCTGCTTTGCCTTCGGCGCGATCTGCCTGACCCCGGACGAGCGCAGGCCCCGCCGCCGGGACGCGGCCGGCACCTCCAGGGGAGGCATGGCATGAGCCGGGGATCCTGGAGCGCCGGTACCGGCGGCTGCTGGCTTGGTGCCCACGCGCAAAGTTGCGCACCCGAAGCTTCACTAGATCTTCCCAGTCGCCCTCGGACAAGCGAGTTTGCACCACGGCCGACTCTCCGCGACCGATGACGGAGCCGTCTGCGAACAGGAAACCAATCCAGTATGCCGCATCGGGAGTCAGCTCATCGAATGCGTCCTGACGCAATTGGCACTTTCTCACATGTTAACCAGCCATGTCCACAAATCTGCTATAATGCCCCTGGAAAGCGACCGTCACGGTCGCGGTGGGGCCATTGCGGTGCTTGGCCACAATTAGGTCCGCCTCGCCGGCCCGCGGCGATTCCTTTTCGTACTGGTCTTCACGGTGCAAAAGAATTACGACGTCGCTATCCTGCTCTATCGAGCCGCTTTCACGAAGGTCGGAAAGCATTGGCTTTTTATCGGTGCGCTGCTCAGAACCCCGGTTGAGCTGGGAAAGAGCAACGACGGGGACCTCGAGTTCCTTGGCTAGCAGCTTAAGAGAACGAGATAGTTCCGAGACCTCTTGCTGCCGGTTCTCGACCCGCTTGGGCGAAGACATCAGCTGCAAATAGTCGACGATGATGAACTTCAGGTCGTGCCGCTGCTTTAGCCGACGGCACTTGGCCCGGATCTCCATCATCGACATATTCGGCGAGTCGTCGATGAATAGCGGCGCGTCGGCCACCTCGCTCATCCGGCGGGCCAGCCGGGCCCAGTCGTCATCGTTCATCTGGCCGGTGCGCATGGTCTGCAGCGGCACCCGGGCCTCGGCCGACAGCAGCCGCATGGTGATCTCGTTGCGCCCCATCTCCAGGCTGAACAGCACGGTGGTCATGCTGCTGCGGATGGCGGCCGCCCGGGCGAAGTCCAGGGCCAGGGTCGACTTGCCCATAGCCGGCCTAGCGGCGATGACGATCATCTGGCTGGGGTGCAGGCCGTTGGTCAGGGCGTCCAGGTCGGCGAAACCGGTCGGGACGCCGGTGAGCATGCCGTTGTGGGCGCCGATGGCCTCGATCTCGTCCAGGGCGCCGGGCATGATCTCCGACAGCGAGTGGTAGTCCTCGCTGCTGCGGCGCTCGGTGACCGCGTAGACCTCGGCCTGGGCCCGGTCCACCAGGTCGTCGGCGTCGGCCTCGCCGGCGTAGCCGAACTGGACGATGCGGGTGCCGGCCTCGACCAGGCGGCGCAGGATGGCACGCTCGCGGACGATGCGGGCGTAGAAGCCGGCGTTGGCCGCGGTCGGCACCGAGGAGATCAGGGTGTGCAGGTACGGGGCGCCGCCGACCCGGGTGATCTCGGCGCGGCGGGTGAGCTCGTTGGACACCGTGATGGCGTCGGCGGGCTCGCCCCGGCTGTACAGGTCGAGGATGGCCTCGTGGATCAGCTGGTGAGCCGGCCGGTAGTGATCGGCCGGGCGGATCACCTCGACCACGTCCGAGATGGCATCCTTCGAGAGCAGCATCCCGCCCAGGACGCACTGCTCGGCCGCGACGTCGTGCGGCGGTGTGCGCTCGAAGTCGTCGTTCCTCGGCACCATCTCGGCGACGCTCACCTAGCCCCCTTCCCCCGTACGAGTGAACGCGGTGCTAACGCGCTCCTACTTTCGACTGACATCGTTATAACCCACGAGTACGACATTCTGGGGCCGCCGGCGCCCGCAGCACCAGCCGACCCCGTGGAGAGCGTGTGGAAAAGGTGTGCAGACACGCCGGTCACGTTGTGCGCAGGCTGGGGAAATAGCTGTGGGAAATGGTAGAGCTAAACCCAGCCTCATACCTGCTAGCTGCGAAAACGCGATCCACCGGGTGTGTGGAAGAAAAACTTCGCGGCGATTTTGTCGCGAGGAAAATCCACAGGCACTATCCACAGCGGCCGACCTGGCCAGTCATGGATAGTGCCTGCGCCGAAGCGCCCGCGCGGAGGTCGGCGGGCTGCTACGATTCGACCGTGTGTTCGACAGAGGGGGACGCGCTCCGGCGCGTGGCGGAGGCTATCGACCGGCTCGAGGCCGACCGCCAGGAGACTGACCCGGCCGACCTGGCGGCCCGGGTGGCCGCCGTCTGGTCGATGGTCAGCCAGATCGACCCGGAGCTGGCCCGGCTGGCCTCCGGCTACACCAAGCCCGGGTAACCCGCGCGCTCGCGGCGCGGGAAACCCGGGCTGGCAGGGCAAAACCAGGGTCAGCTGGCCACGATGTCGATGTCGACGGGCGCGCTGACCTCAGGGTGCAGGCGGACACGGACCTGGTGCGAGCCAACGGTCTTGATCGGGTCGCGGACCTCGATCCGGCGCCGGTCGAGCTCGGGGCCGCCCGCCTCGCGGACGGCTTCGGCGATGTCGGCGGCGCCCACCGAGCCGAACAGGCGGCCGTTGGCACCCGCGCGCCGGGGCATCCGCACGTGCAGGCTCTCGAGCTGGCCGGCGATGACCTTGGCGTCCTCGAGGCCGCGGATCTCACGGGCCGACCGGGCCCGCTTGATCAACTCGATCTGCTTCTCCGCGCCGCGGGTCCAGAGCATCGCGAAGCCGCGCGGGATCAGGTAGTTGCGGCCGTAGCCGCTAGCCACGTCCACCACGTCACCGGGTGCGCCGAGGCCGCTCACCTCCTGGGTGAGGATGAGCTTCATCGGGGTACGACTCATCTGCCTGACCTCTCCTAGCGCGCCGTGCTCGTGTACGGCAGCATCGCCATCTCGCGGGCGTTCTTGATCGCCGTCGCGACGTCCCGCTGGTGACGGGTGCAGTTACCGGTCACCCGGCGGGCACGGATCTTCCCGCGGTCCGAGATGTACTTACGCAGCAGACCGGTGTCCTTGTAGTCGACGTAGGCGATCCGCTCCTGGCAGAACACGCAGACCTTTTTCTTCGGCTTGCGCAGTGGTGGCTTGGCCATCGTGGTGCTCCTTCAAGCAGAGCCCCGCCCGCGGCGGGGATGGTGTGGTTCTGTAATTGGTTCTAGAAGGGCGGTTCGTCGGAGAAGCCGCCGGGGCCGTCGCTGGCCCACGGGTCGGGGTCCCCGCCGCCGGAGGACCGGCCGCCGCCTTGGCCGCCCTGACCCTGACTGCCTTGGCCCTGACCGCGCTGGCCGCCGGAGTAGCCGCCGTCACCGCCGGAGCGGGCAACCCGGTTGACCTTGGCCGAGGCGTTGCGCAGGCTCGGGCCGACGTCATCGACCTCCACCTCGTACACGGTCCGCTTCTCGCCCTCCTTGGTCTCATACGAGCGCTGCCGCAACCGCCCGGACACGATCACCCGCATCCCCCGGGTCAGCGACTCCGCCACGTTCTCCGCCGCCTGCCGCCACACATTGCACGTCAAGAACAGCGAATCCCCGTCCTTCCACTCACCCGTCGCGTTATCCCGGAACCGCGGCGTCGACGCCACCCGGAACCGCGCCACCGGCTGACCAGCCGGAGTAAACCGCAACTCCGGGTCATCCACGAGATTGCCCGCGATCGTGATCTGCGTGTCGCCTGCTGCCATGGGGTACTCCGGATCGCTAGCGAGTTTCTTACTGCTGGTAGGACCGGGCGGCGGGAAAGGCCGCGCTCAGTGGTGGTGCTCGGGCCGCGTGACCTTGGTCCGCAAGATGGCTTCGTTGAGGTTGAGCTGCCGGTCGAGTTCCTGCACGGTGGCGGGCTCGGCGGTCAGGTCGACGACGGCGTAGATGCCCTCGGACTTCTTCTCGATCTGGTAGGCGAGACGGCGCTTGCCCCAGATGTCGACCTTCTCGACCTTGCCACCGCCGCCGGTCACGACCTTCAGGAACTGGTCGAGCGACGGCTGTACGGTGCGCTCCTCGAGGTTGGGGTCGAGGATGACCATTATCTCGTAATGGCGCATGAGCGTCCTGAGCCTCCTCTGGACTGATGCGGCCACGGTCTTTCCGTGGCAGGAGGTGTCGCGGGTACCGGCCGACGCTGGTGCCAGCCCGGGTCATCCGCAGCTTGGACAGCATACCCGGCCGCCCGGTCGTGCGCGAACCGCCGGGCAATCTGTGGATTCCCGGGGCGCGCGTCCGGGAAGACTTCGCCGTGGAATCATATGCTCAGGGCGCAACCTCCCGGAGGTGATCACCATGGCGGGCGAGACGCAGACCGGCCAGCGACCGGGCATCCTGAATACCGACGGCCAGCCGCACCCGGTGGAGAACGCCACGGCCCTCGTGGTCTTGGTGCTCGGCCTGGTGTCGTTCGTGCTCGGCCTGCTGGTGCGCAACGCCCACACCGGCACGGCGGTGCACATCCTGGCCACCGGGACCGGGCTGGTCGCGTGCCTGGTCGGGCTGTACGCGCAGATGGTGTCGTCCACCCGCAACCAGCGCGTGATCATCGTGGCCGGCATCATCGCCGGATTCGTGGGCCTGGCCATCGGGCTGTCTAGGGGCGGGTTCATCGGGTAGGGCGGTGCCCCACCGCTAGGCTCGGGTGCATGCGCATCGGAGGCCACTTCCACGTCGATGATCCGCTCGCCGAGGCGACCGCCTGCGGGGCGGACGCCGTCCAGTTCTTCCTCGGCGACCCGCAGGGCTGGAAGGGGCCGGTGATACCGGGCGGTGACCCGGAAGCGGTCAAGGCCGCCTACGCCGCGGCCGACGTGGACGTCTACATCCACGCGCCGTACGTGATCAACGTGGCCACCAGTAACAACCGGATCCGCATCCCCAGCCGCAAGCTGCTCGAGGGCCAGCTCAAGGCGGCCGCGTCGGTCGGGGCCAAGGGACTGATCGTGCACGGC
Organism: uncultured Actinomycetes bacterium; assembly: GCA_963787645.1. Classification (GTDB taxonomy): domain Bacteria; phylum Actinomycetota; class Actinomycetes; order Streptosporangiales; family Streptosporangiaceae; genus Palsa-504. The sequence continues at coordinate 993,437 of CAWBDS010000003.1, forward strand.
GGCCACGTCAACGCGGGCGTGGACTTCGCCGACGGCCTGGAGAACTGGCGCAAGGCGGTGGAGCGCATCGAGCGCCCGCTGCCCCTGCTGATCGAGAACACCGCGGGCGGTGACGGCGCGATGGCCCGGTCGCTGGACGCGATCGGCCGGCTGTGGGAGGCGGTTTCCGAGGCCGCCGGGGACGACGGCGCGGACGTGGGGTTCTGCCTGGACACCTGCCACGCCAACTCGGCCGGCATCGACCTGGCCGACGCGGTGGACCGGATCAAGGCCATCACCGGCCGCATCGACCTGGTGCACTGCAACAACTCGCGCGACGAGTTCGGCTCCGGCCGGGACCGGCACGCGAACATCACCTCCGGCACCATCGACCCGGCGCTGCTGCTGGGCGTGGTCCGGGCGGCGGGCGCGACCGCCATCTGCGAGACGCCCGAGGAGGACGGCGGGCTCGCCGCCGACATCAGCTGGCTGAAACAGCACCTGCACGGCTAGCCGGACGGCCCAGCCGCAGCCGGAACCGGTCCGGGGCCTGGTCTAGGACACCACCCGCGGGGTCGTCGTGGCCGCGGGCACGCACCACGTCCCGTTCGGGATAAAGGATGTCCCGCACCACATAGGCGCCGAGCAGAGCTACGGCCAGGAACCGGGCCACGAGCAGGGTGAAGTACCAGCCGGGGCCGATGCCGAGATAGCCGTGGACCACGTAGTTCTGCTCGGTGCGGGCCCAGTAGATCAGGTAGCCCCAGATGCCGAAAAAGTAGCCGACCTCGGCCAGTTGCCACAGCACATAGGGCCACAGCCGGGGCCGGGCCAGCACGGCCAGCGGCACCAGCCAGATGACGTACTGCGGGGACCAGACCTTGTTGGTCATCAAGAACGCGGCTAGCAGCAGGAAGCACACCTGGGGCAGCCGGGGGCGGCGCGGCGCGGCCAGCGCGAGCAGGGCGATCGCGGCGAAGGCCACGATCAGCGCGGCCGCGGACATGTCGTTGAGCACGCTGAGCTGGTAGTCCCCGAGCTTGGGCAGGTTGAAGTACTCGAACATGTGCCAGACCGAGCCCCAGTCGGCGCCGCGGTCCTTGCTGAACACGTAGAACGTGGCCCAGCCGGACCGGGCCACGATGAAGACCGGCAGGTTGACGGCCGCCCAGGCCAGCGCGGCGGCGGCCAGGGTGCGCGCGAAGTCTTTCATCCGGCCGGCCCGCAGGCACACCAGCAGCAGCGCGCCCAGCACGATCAGCGGATAGAACTTGGTCGCCACGGCCAGGCCGATCAGCACGCCCGCCCACACGCCGCGCCGCGCGGCCCAGGCGGCCATGCCCAGCGCGGTCAGGGCCATGGCGATCAGGTCCCAGTTGACGAACGCGTTCAGGATCAGCGCCGGGGACAGCGCCACCAGCAGGGCCGCCCAGCGCCGGTCCGGTCCGGCCGCGTACGCGGTGGCCAGCACCCCGGCCAGCAGGCACAGCGCCAGCAGGACCACGGTGACGTCGTAGAACTCCCGGCCCCGGATGGCCACGTTGACGTTGCGCACCAGCCAGGCCGCGGCCTGCATGGCCCCGCCGATCAGCACCGGGTACTCCACCGGGTGCCCGGAGTAGGGCACCTTGCCGTTGGCCAGGCCTTCGGTGTAGTACAGCGGGTAGATGTCGGTGTAGCAGGAGGCCTGGAACTGCCTGGTGTAGGAGTTCCAGGCGCCGGACCGGCACGGCACCTTCTCGGCGAAAGCCAGCACCATGGCCAGCACGGACGCGCCGGCCAGCACGCTGGTGCCGCCCAGGACGGCCGCGAGCGTCCGGCGCTCGCGCCACGCCCCGGCCACGCCCGGGTGGCCGTCGGGCGGCAGGGTACCCGGCCGGGTGTCTTCCACCCTCCTATCTAACCGCGATTAACCGGGCGGCGGCGGGTGCGGCGGCGGACCCACAGGCACGTCGCGGGCAGGCCGGCGAACACGCCGCCGCCCAGCGCGGCGCCCATCTCGGTGGCGCCCACTGACTGGGTGGTGCCGTTGCTGTTCGGGTTGCAGGTCACCACGGTCGGGTCGCAGCTGTAGGTGGGGTACGGGTTCGGGTTCCCGTTGCCGCCATTGCCGCCGTTGCCATTGCCGTTCCCGTTGCCCGGGTTCGGGTTCGGGTTGTTGTTCTTCTTCTTGGGCTTCTTCTTGCCCACGTTGCGCAGGTTCGGCGGCACCTCGTTCCACTTCTTACCGGTGAACACCACCGGCTGGAACTTCTGTACGCCCAGCGGCACGAACATGTTCTCCGCGTAGGTGTGCCAGATGGTGGCCGGCCAGGTCCCGCCGTAACCGCCCTGCGCCTGGCCGCCCAGGTAGTTCAGGCTCTCGCCGTTCTTGTCCCCGTTCTGGTCGCTGGTGAACAGCGCGACGACCAGGGTCTGGCTGGGGATGGAGCCCTCGAAGAAGGCCGACTGGGCGGTGTTCGTGGTGCCGGTCTTGGCGATGATCTCCTGGCCGTCGCTCATCGCGGCCACCGGGGCGGTGCCGTAGGAGGGATTGGTGTCCTCGGACATCGCGTACTGGACCTGGGAGTCCATCTCCGCGTTCTGCACCGGGTCGCTGCTGAACACCTGGTGGCTGGTCACCTTGACCGGGATCTGCGCGTTGCCCTGGGTGATGCTGGTGATCACGTGCGGGTCGTGATAGACGCCGTTGTCGGCCAGGGTGGCCAGCATCGAGGCCTGCTCCTCGACGGTCAGCGAGGCCTGGCCGAGGGTCACGCCCACCTCGTTCAGCATCTTCGGGATCGGGTGCGCTTTCGTGCCGCAGTCGGCGGTGATGCAGGCGGCATCGGTGTCCACGCCGAACTGCTGGGCCATGGCGGCCACCGCCGGTCCACCCACCACGTGCCACAGGTCGGCGTAGGCGGTGTTGATCGACGCGGCCATCGCTATCTGCGGGGTGTACGGCCCGTTCTCGCCCGAGCTGTCATTGCTGATCGGCGCCGACCAGCCCGCCGTACCGGCCGGGGCGGTCGCGGCCGCATAGGTGGTGGGCTGGTCATCCGGCGGGATGGACAGCGGGCTGAAGCCGTCCAGCGTGCTGCTCTGCACGTTCATGCCCGCCTTGACCGCGGCGGCCAGGATGTAGGGCTTGAACGAGGAGCCGACCTGCACCCGGTTCTGGGTGGCCATGTTCCACTGGCAGTCCATCCGGGTGGCCGCGCATTCCTTCGTGGTGAGCACAGATCCCGTGTTGTTGGCCTTGGAGCCGGGGAAGCCCGGGCCCGGGTAGACGGCCTGGATCTGGCCGGTGCCCGGATCCTCGAGCACCGCGCCGGCGTGCATGTAGTTCTTGAACGGGTACAGCGTGCTGTCCGCGTCGATCGTCGCCTCGTTCTGGCTGACCGCCTGGTACAGCGCGGCCATCTTCGTGTCGCTGACGCTGGTCTTGATGACGTACCCGCCGTCATCGATCTGCGCGTCGGTGAAGCCGTACACCGTCTGCAGTTCGGTACGGACCATGTTCATGATGTACGGGTCCCAGGCCGCGGTGCCGAGCGTCTGCGCCACGTGGTCCCCGATGGCCGGGAACTTCATCGCGGCGGCGCTCGCCGCGGACAGCTTGCCCGTCTGCACCATGCCGGTGAGCACGTAGTGCCACCGGTAGACCAGCGCGGGGCGGTACTGCGGCAGCGGGTAGGTGCTCGGCGCCTGGATCAGGGCGGCGATCACCGCGTCCTGCGCCACGGACAGATCCCAGATTGGCTTGTCGAAGTAGGTCTGCGCCGCGGCCTGCACGCCGTAGGCGCCCTCGCCGAAGTAGATCGTGTTCAGGTAATTGGTCAAGATCCACTGCTTGGACTTCTCCTTGGCCACCTTCATGGCCACGAAGATTTCCTTGATCTTGCGGCTGAGCGTCTGCTGGGTGCCGATCCCTTCGTAGTACTGCCTGACGAACTCCTGGGTGATGGTCGAGCCGCCCTGCAGGTTGTGGCCGGTGAGGTCCGCGTAGGCGGCGCGCATGATGCCGGTCGGCGAGACGCCGCCCTCGTGGAAGAAGTTCCGGTCCTCGGCGGCCAGCACCGCGTTGATGAGGTTGGGGGCCTGCTGGAGCTGGCTGTAGGTCAGCTGCACCCGGTTGGTGGTGCCGAACCGTCCGATGAGCGTGCCGTTGGCGGATTCGACGGTGGACTGCGCGTAGCCGGTGGCGGCCATGGCCGCGCTGGGGACCGGCGTGCCCTCGTAGGTGACGGCGATCAGCACCGCGCCCATGATGACGAACGCGCCGATGATGCCGAGCACCAGGCCCAGGGCCTTGCGCCAGGTCCAGTGGCGCCACCAGCTGCCCTTGACCTTGACCCGGGGGCCGCGCGGGCCACGGGGACCGCCCTGCTGCGCCCGGCGGCCGCGACGGCCGGGACCGCTCGGACCGCCTGGGCCTCCCGGACCGCCTGGGCCCCCCGGGCCGTTCGGGTGGTTCGGGTCGCTGGGGAGCCAGGCTTGCGTGGCGGCCGGGTCCGGAGCCCAGGTCGGCGGCCCGGACTGCTGGGCGCTGGCCGTGCGGGCGTGGCTGCCGCCGTGCCCGTTGCCGTGGCCGTTCTCGTGGCGGGGGCCAGTGCCCGCGCCGCCACTTAGCTGGCCGGTCTCGTGGTTGTCCAGGTAGCCGGCCGTCGGGCTGCGGAAACCCTGCGTGTCCCAGCCGTTGGCGTCGTAACCCAGGTCGTAGTCGACCGTGCCCCCGTGAACGTCGTCGGCGTAGCCCCCGCCCTGGTAACCCCCGTCGGCCGCGCTGCTCCACGGGCGGCCGTCCCCGGCGTCGCGAAACCGAACGTCGAAGTCATCAGCTTTGCTGCTCACGCGTCCTCGCTGGTGGCTCGGAGGCCGCGGCTTGGGGGGACAGCGGCCTCTACCTAGCGGCGGGTCCGGTCATCCGGAACCCGCCGAACACACACGTTACCTCCTGGGTCAGGAGTTCACTGGCTGCTCCGCGCACGCCGTCTCCGGCGTACGGCGGGTTCACCAGTGCCGAGAACGTAGGAGGAAGCGAGGTGGTTCCATCCGCAAGCCTGACAGACCTCGACCACATATACGCGGAATTCTCCGTATTCGGCCGCCATCTCGGCCAGCTCACGGGTTTGCTTGACCCGGCCCTCGTACTGACCGAGCTCGTCGCCGTAGACGTAGGTGACGTGGGTCAGCTTGGCTTTGCGGCAGATCGGGCAGCGCTCGTCGGTGGGCTCGCCGTGGAACTTGGCCGCGCGCAGCAGGTAAGGATGCGCATCGCAGACGTCGGTCACGGTCGTGCGCCCGGAGAACACGGACGCGAGGGTGGCCCGGCGGGCCAGCCCGTAGTCCACCACGGAACGCCTAGACGTCATGTTGGCCAGAGTACGTCCCCTACGGGTCTGAGCCGAGTCCGGCCGGGGGTTGCAGAGGTCGGAAGCGGGACATATTATCCAGATGTATCAGTTCGATACATCGATCCGATCTAGCGAACCGAAGCATCGTCTCGACGCATCGTGCGGATATACACCCAGTTGGACATAACAGGTTAGGACCAGCGGACTCCAGGGGGCAGCGTGGGGCGCAACCGGACCGCAGTGCTCGAGCTCGCCGTGCTCGGGGTGCTGCACAGGACGCCAATGCACGGCTACGAGCTGCGTAAGCAGATCACCAGCGTCCTCGGGTTGTTCCGCGCGCTCTCCTACGGATCGCTGTACCCGTGCCTGCACGAACTGCTGGCCGCCGGGCTGATCGCGGAGGAGCACGACGGATCCGAGCCGGAGCCGCCGGCCCGGACCACCGCGAGCGGCCGGCCGCGGGCGGGCCGCGGGCGGGCGCTGAAGGTGTACCGGCTAACTGCCGACGGCAAGGAACGGCTGCAGGAGCTGCTCGGCGAGGGCGGCCCGGCGGCCTGGGACGACGACGGGTTCGGAGTTCACTTCGCGTTTTTCGGGCAGACCAGGGCCGACGTCCGGCTCCGGATCCTCGAGGGGCGACGCAGCCGCCTCGAGGAGCGCATGGAGTCCATCCGGGCGGCTCTGACCCGCACCAGGGAGCGCGTAGACAGCTACACCCTGGAACTGCACCGACATGGCCTGGAGTCAGTGGAGCGGGAAGTCCGCTGGCTGAACGAGCTGATCGCCTCAGAGCGGCAGGTCGCCTCGGAACAGCCGATCACTTCGGAACAGCCGAAGACTTCGGAGCCGCCGTCCGGCGGACACGACATCACATCCGATAAGGAGTCATCCTGATGGGCAAGGTACGCATCGCCATCGCGGGGGTGGGTAACTGCGCTAGCTCCCTGGTGCAGGGACTGGAGTATTACAAGGACGCCGCCGACGGGGCGAGGGTTCCCGGCCTCATGCACGTCCGGTTCGGTCCCTACCACATCAGTGACGTGGAGGTCGTGGCCGCCTTCGACGTGGACGCCAAGAAGGTGGGCACCGACCTGGCCGAGGCCATCAGGGCGAGCGAGAACAACACGATCAAGTTCGCCGACGTGCCGCCGACCGGGGTCACCGTGCAGCGCGGGACCACCCTGGACGGCCTGGGCGAGTACTACCGGGAGATCATCACCGAATCGGACGAGCCGCCGGCGGACGTGGTCCAGGTGCTGCGCGAGACCGGCGCCGACGTGCTGGTGTCCTACCTGCCGGTCGGGTCCGAGCTGGCCGATAAGTACTACGCGCAGTGCGCCATCGACGCGCACGTGGCGTTCGTGAACGCGCTGCCGGTGTTCATCGCCTCGGACCCGCAGTGGGCCGCGAAGTTCGCCGAGGCGGGCGTGCCGATCGTCGGCGACGACATCAAGTCCCAGGTCGGGGCGACCATCACCCACCGCGTGCTGGCCAAGTTGTTCGAGGACCGTGGGGTCGAGCTGCTGCGCACCTACCAGCTCAACTTCGGCGGCAACATGGACTTCATGAACATGCTGGAGCGCAAGCGGCTCCAGTCGAAGAAGATCTCCAAGACCCAGGCGGTCACCTCGCAGATCCCGCACGAGATGGAGCGCGCGACGGTGCACATCGGCCCGTCGGACTACGTGCCCTGGCTGGACGACCGCAAGATGGCGTACGTGCGGCTGGAGGGCCGGGCGTTCGGGGACGTGCCGCTCAACCTGGAGTACAAGCTCGAGGTGTGGGACTCGCCCAACTCGGCGGGCGTGATCATCGACGCGGTGCGCGCGGCCAAGATCGCGCTGGACCGCGGCATCGGCGGACCGGTGACCTCAGCCAGCTCGTACTTCATGAAGTCCCCGCCCGAGCAGTACGGCGACGACGTGTGCCACGACCTGGTGGAGAAGTTCATCCGCGGCGAGGTCGCCCGCTAACGCCCGCTACGCCCGCTGGCGGCTCGCCTCGGCGGGCCGCGGGCCGCGGCTCTAAGCTGGACGGGTGGCAGCGAGCGGCCGGTCCACGTTCCTGGGCGACCTGAGGGTCGTCCTGGCCGAACGGGACTTCCGGAAGCTGTTCGCCACCCGGCTGGTCTCGCAGACCGGTGACGGCATCATCACCGCCGGGGTCGGCACGTACGTGTTCTTCAACGCCTCGTCGTTCCCGAGCCCGGCGGCCGGCGCGGCCGCGTTCGCCGCGTTGTACCTGCCGTACTCGCTGATCGGGCCGTTCGCCGGGGTGCTCATCGACCGCTGGTCCCGGCGGCAGATCCTGGTCTGGTCGGCGGTGGTGCGGTCGGCGTTCGTCGTGCTGACCGCGGCGCTGATGGCGGCGGGCAGCCGCGGTGCCCCGCTGTACGTGGCGGTGCTGCTGGTGCTGGGCGTGAACCGGTTCTTCCTGTCCTCGCTGTCGGCCGCGCTGCCGCACGTGGTGGCCGAGGACAAGCTGGTCATGGCGAACTCGGTGTCGCCCACGGCGGGCGGGATCATGGCCACGGTGGGCGGGATCGTGGCCCTGGGGCTGAACGTAGCCACCGGCAACACCGAGCACGGCGCGGCGATCACGCTGCTGGTGGGCGGCGGCTGCTACGTGGCGGCCAGCCTGGTGGCCGCCACGATGGGCCGAGACCTGCTGGGGCCGGTGCGGGCGCCGGGGCAGCCGGCGCCGGGCCGGCTGGCCAGCGAGCTGGGTGCGGTGGCGGCCGGGCTGGCGGCCGGGGCACGGTACGTGCTCCGGCGGCGCGGCCCGGCGACGGCGCTGGGCGCGACCGGCGGGTTCAGCTTCCTGTTCGGGCCGCTGTTCCTGCTGGCGATCCTGCTGTACCGGAACTACTTCTACCGCGCCAGCGTGGGCACGGCCGAGGGTCACCTGGGCGGCCTGGTCATCGCGTCCGGGATCGGCTACGCCTGCGCGGCGGTACTGACCCCGCCGGTCACCCGGCGGCTGTCCAAGCCGGCCTGGATCACCGTGCTGCTGCTGGCCAGCGCGGTCATCACGGCCGGGCTGGGCGAGACCTTCAACCAGCTCGCCTACCTGGGCATCGGGTTCGGGTTGTACCTGACCCGGCAGGGCGTGGCCATCAGCGCCACCACGATCTTGCAGGAAGAGGTCGAGGACGCGTACCGGGGCCGGGTGTTCGCCTTCTACGACATGATGTTCAACGTCACCTACGTGGCCGGGGCCGCGCTGGCCGCGGCATTCATGCCCGAAAACGGCCACTCGCCGGGCATCGTGGGCCTGGTGGCGGCCGGGTACGCGCTGCTGGCCGGGGCGTACTGGCTGTCCCGGCCGCGGCCTCAGTCCTCGTCCGGCCCGGACTCCGGATCGGCCTCCGGCTCGGGGTCCGGCTCGGGGTCCGGCTCGGGGTCCGGCTCGGGGTCCGGCTCGGCCGGAGGATCGGAAGGCGGGTCCGAAGGCGGATCGGGGACGGGGATGCCCTGGTCGGCGGCCCAGCCCAGGAGCTCCTGAACAGCCTGCTCGTGGCCGATCGGCCCGCGGGTCATGCGCAGGTCGAGCAGGAAGTTGTAGGCCTGCCCGACTAGCGGGCCCGGAGTCAGGCCCAGGATGCGGATGATCTCGTGGCCGTCCAGCTCGGGCCGGATCTTGCCCAGCTCCTCTTGCTCGCTGAGCTCGGCGATGCGCTGCTCCAGGCCGTCGTAGGCCCGGGTCAGCCGCTGCGCCTTGGCCTGGTTGCGGGTGGTGCAGTCGGCCCGGGTCAGCACGTGCAGCCGGGTGAGCAGCGGCCCGGCGTCGCGCACGTACCGGCGGACCGCGGCGTCGGTCCAGTCTCCCTCCCCGTAGCCGTGGAACCGCAGGTGCAGCTCGACCAGCCGGGACACGTCGCGGATCACGTCGTTGGGGAAGCGCAGCGCGGCCAGCCGCTTGCGGGTCAGCTTGGCCCCGACCACCTCGTGCAGGTGGAACGCGACCCGGCCGTCGGGCAGCAGCTCGCGAGTCTTCGGCTTGCCGATGTCGTGCAGCAGCGCGGCCAGCCGCACGGTCAGGTCATCCCGCAGGCCGTAGCGCGGTTCCAGGTCGATGGCCTGCCGGAGCACGGTGAGGCTGTGCTGGTAGACGTCCTTGTGCCGGTGGTGCTCGTCGGCCTCCATCCGCAGCCGCGAGACCTCGGGCAGGATCTGGTCGGCCACGCCGGTCTGGACCAGCAGGTCGATACCCAGCGCCGGGTCGGGCGTGAGCATCAGCTTGGTCAGCTCGCCGGTGATGCGCTCGGCGGAGACGATGTTCCAGCCGGGCCGCCTGCTCGGTCATGGCCGCCTGCACCTCGGGCGCGACGGCGAAGCCCAGCTTGGCCGCGAACCGGGCCGCGCGCAGGATGCGCAGCGGGTCGTCGTTGAACGAATCCTCCGGCCGTCCCGGGGTGCGCAGCACCCGGTCCTTCAGCGCGTCCAGCCCGCCGAACGGATCGACCAGCTCGTAGTCCGGCAGCCGGGCCGCCATCGCGTTGACGGTGAAGTCGCGCCTGCTCAGGTCGTCCTCTAGGGACCGGCCATACTGCACCTCGGGCTGGCGGGAATCGACCCGGTACTGCTCGCTGCGGTAGGTGGTGATCTCGAACACCGAGCTGCCCTTGCGCAGGCCCACGGTGCCGAACGCGATGCCCACCGTCCAGGTCGCGTCGGCCCAGCCGTCCACCACGGCCAGCACCTTTTCCGGGGGGGCGTTCGTGGTCAGGTCGAAGTCGCTGGGCAGCTCGTTGCGGAAGACGTCCCGGACCGGACCGCCTACCAGGGCCAGCTCGTAGCCGTGCCGGACGAACAGCCGGCCGATACCGGCGACCTCGGGGACGCGCTCGCGCAGCAGCGCGGCGGCCGCCTTTCGCTGTTCGTTGGTCATGGGCACGGCCATCGAGAGTAACGCACGGGTACCGCTGGATCGGCAATACCATTCCAAGTGTGCACGGCTTGCTACCGGCGGACATAACGCGGCGGATCCTGGCTCTGGCCGCCGCCGCGGTGGCGCCAGCCGGGCTAACCGCGATGCTCGCGCTGGCCGCCCCGGCGCAGGCCGAGACCAGCCAGGTGGTCCAGAGCGGCCGGGTGTCGATCACCATCGACTCGATGACGCCGCAGACGGCCAAGCCGGGCAGCACGGTCACGGTGGCCGGCACGGTGACCAACGGCACCGGCCAGACCCGGGCCGGGCTCGAGGTCCAGCTGCTGACCTCGGCCGAGCGCTTCGCGACCCGGGACGCGATGGACGGGTACGTGCGCCAGGGCACCGACGCGAACCTCGTCGACGCGGGCGACCAGGTCATCCTGTCCGCCAGCCTGGCCCCCGGCTCCACCACCCAGTGGCACGCATCGTTCCAGGTCAACACCATCGGGATGACCCAGTTCGGGGTGTACCCGGTCAGTGCCCAGCTTGATGACGGCGAAGGCGACGTGCTCGACGTGGACCAGACGCTGCTGCCGTTCTGGCCCGGGCAGCAGGATGCGGGCCTGGCGCGCCCGCTGGACATCGCGTGGGTCTGGCCGCTGGTCGACCAGCCGCATCATCAGATCTGCTCCGCGCTGAGCAACAACAGCCTGACCACCAGCCTGGCGCCGGGCGGCCGGCTCTCGGACCTGCTGCGGGCCGGACAGGCGAACCCCGCCGCGAACCTGACCTGGGTCATCGACCCGGCGCTGCTCAGCGACGTGTCCACCATGACCAAGCTGTACCAGGTGGCGTCCGGGACCAGCTGTACCAGCCCGGCCAACGAGCCGGCCAGCAAGGCGGCCCAGACCTGGCTGGCCGCGCTGCGCGGCAGCACCGCCACGCAGCCCACCGTGCTCACGCCCTACGCCAATGTGGATGCCTCCGCGCTGGTGCACAGCGGGCTGGCCGCGGACATCACCAGCGCCTACACCATGGGCGATGCCGTGGCGCACAGCGTGCTCGGCGCGTCGTCCGCGCCGCAGATCGCGGTTCCGGCGGGCGGGACCGCCGATCTCAGCCTGCTCACCAACCTGGCCACCATTCAGCACGTCGGCACGGCCGTCCTGGACAGCAACGAGATGCCGCCGCGCAACTCCGCGGAATTCGAGCCGGACGACGCGGTCACCTCGATCCGTACGCCGTCCGGGGTGTCGATGACCATCCTGCTCGCCGATCACGTGCTGACCGGCGTGCTGGCAGCGGCCGACACCAGCACCGGCACGCTCCCGCAGGGCACGCAGTTCGCGGTCACCCAGCGGTTCCTGGCCGAAACCGCGATGATCGCCGCCGAGGCGCCGGACCTGGACCGGTCGGTGGTGGTGTCGCCGCCGGAGAACTGGAGCCCGTCGGCCGCGCTGGCCAGCGACCTGCTCGCCGAGACGACCAGCGCTCCCTGGCTGGCGCCGACCGAGCTGGGCAGCCTGGCCGGGGCCAAGGACAGCGAGCGCCACCTGGCCCGGCAGTACCCGTCGGCCAGCAAGGACAGCCCCGGCGAGCTCAGCGGCACCTACCTGGCCACGGTGACCCAGGCCCGCACCGATCTGGGCGTGTACCGGGACCTGCTGTACCAGGCCTCCGGCGCCTACGTGCAGGGGCTGGAGCAGGCTCTGACCGCCACCGAGTCGGCCGCCTGGCGCGGCCCGGCGGCCGGGACGGGCGAACTCCTGGCGGGCAAGCTGACCGGCTTCATGCTCGGCGAGGAGAGCCAGATCCACATCGTCGCCGCGCAGCAGGTGCCGATGGGCGGCTCCTCCGGCCCGGTTCCGGTCTCGATCGAGAACGGCTCGCACCACGCCATCGAGGTCCGGCTCGTCGCTAACGTGGACAACCTGCCGGACCAGAGCTCCCAGCTGACCATCGGGAAGTTCCCGGCCCAGATACCGGTCCCGCCTCAGCAGGCGGTGACGGTCCGGCTGCCGGTCAGCTCGGCGCCGATCGGGCCGACCGCCATCCAGCTGAGCCTCACCACCGTGCACGATAAGTCGCTGCCGCTCCCGCTGACCTCGCTCACCGTCGAGTCGACCCGGTACGGCCGCGCGATCTTGTTCCTGATCGGCGCGGCGATCGGCGTCCTGGTGCTCACCTCCGTGTTCCGCGGGGTGCGCCGGCGGCTGCGTGCGGACACTCAGGTTGTCCCCGAAGATGTGGATCTACCAGGTACCGTCATGACAGGCAGCAGCGCGCGACACCCGACGGAGGCACCGGATGACCTGGCCGATGCACGACGCCGGGCCGACGACGCCTGAACCGGGCCCCCGCGAGCCAACCCCGGCGGACGCGGGGCCGGACGAGCCGGAGACCGGCCGGCACAGCCGGCACCCCACGGACGCCGATCCGCTGCCGCCGCTGGACGGCCCGATGCCGGGCGGCGGGCCGAGCCCGGCGGAGACCACGCTGCCGCTGGCCCTCGAGTGGCCCGAGCCGCCGCCCCGGCTGCGAACCCCCAGGTTCACCCCGGCCGGCTCGGCGGAAGCGCCGACCATCTGGCGCCGGGTGCCCCGCACCACCGAGTACCGGCCGCCGCCGGAGGACCTCCGGCCGCAGTATCCGCAGCCGGGATACCGCCCGCCACCGGGCGCTACGCCGGGTGCGGCTCCGGGCGGACCCGGAGCGCCGCGGGGCGGCCCGCCAGGGGGCCCGGCTGGCGGACCGCCGAGAGGTCCGCGGCCGTCGGGACAGCGCGCCACCCCGCGGTCGAGCCTGATCCGCTCCGGGGCCGGCATGGCGGTCGGCACCCTGGCCTCCCGGGGCACCGGCTTCCTGCGCACCCTGGTGCTGACCTACGCGACCGGCGTCCTCGCGCTCGGCAACGCCTACAACAACGCCAACACCCTGCCGAACGCCATTTACTACCTGATGCTCGGCGGCATCTTCACCGGCGCGGTGGTGCCGCTGCTGGTCCGGGCGGCCCGGCGCGACCCGGACCATGGCGAGGCGTATGCGCAGCGGATGTTCAGCCTGGGCGCGGTGGCCCTGCTGGTCGTCACCGTGGTGGCCACGCTGCTGGCCGGCCCCCTGGTCGACCTGGTCGCGCCGACCATCCATGGTCCGGCGGGGAGCAAGCTGGGCGCCGAGCACCACCTGATGGTGCTGTGGGCCTACTTCTTCATCCCGCAGATCTTCTTCTACGGCATGAGCTCGCTGATCGGGGCGCTGCTGAATACCCGCGGCCGGTTCGCGGCGCCGATGTGGACGCCGGTCATCAACAACCTGGTCGTCATCGTGGTCGGCGGGTTCTACGTCGTGACGGTGGGCCGGGCCAAGTCCCCGCAGGACATCTCCGCGTTCGGGGTCCAGCTGCTCGGCATCGGGACCACGCTGGGCGTCGTCGGGCAGACCGTGGCGCTGTTCCCGTCGCTGCGCAGAGCCGGTCTTCGCTGGCGCCCCACGCTCGGGTTCAAGCGGGCCGAAGTGTCCGAGATGGGCCGGATGGCCGGCTGGATGCTGGTCTACGTGGTCTCCGTATACGTCGGCAGCCTGGTCGTGCAGATCGTGGCGAACACGGCCTCGTCCGGGGCCAACGGCTACTCCGCCTACAGCATCGCCTGGCAGCTGTTCCAGCTTCCGTACGCCATCATCGGCATTTCGGTGATCACCGCGCTGCTGCCCCGGATGAGCGAGCACGCCAGCGCCCGCCGGTACTCCCTGGTCCGGGACGACTTCTCCATCGGGGTCCGGCTGGCCTCGGTGATCGTGGTGCCCGCGGCCATCTACCTCGGCTTGCTCGGCGGGCCGCTGGCCGAGGTGCTGTTCTCCTACGTCGGCGTCGGCCACGCCAGGTACATCGGCGAGGCGTTCGGCCTGTTCTCGCTGGGCCTGGTCCCGTACATGCTGACCCAGCTGCAGCTGCGGGTCTTCTATTCGTTCCAGGACAGCCGGACCGCCGCCTTCGTCGGCCTGCTCACCATGGCGGTCAGCGTCGCGGCCTCCTACGTCGCGCTGTCCATACTGCCCGGTCTCGACGTGGTAGCCGGGCTGGGCGTCGCCTACGGGATCTCCAATCTGACCGGGACTATCGTCGGCTGGGCCGCGCTGCTGCGCCGGGTGGGCAGCCTGGACGGCCGGGCCATCGCGCGCAGCCTGACCCGGATGCACCTGGCCACCGTGCCCGGCCTGGTCTGGGCGGTGGCGATCATGCTGGGCGCCGAGCGTGTGGCGCACAACCCCGGCGTCACCTACGGCCTGCTGGTCACGGTGGTCGGCGGCGGTGGCGCGGTACTGCTGTACGCGCTGTCCGCGCGGGTTCTGCGGATCGCCGAGTTCGGGTTCCTGATGCGGACGGTGGCCGCGAGGTTCGGCGGCCAGAGCAGGCGGCATTAGCATGGGTAGCGACCTATGAGCACATACACGTCGGAACCAGGAACCCGGCTGGCGGGGCGATATCGCCTCGTGGACCAGACGAGCGCGGGCACCGGCTGGGCGTTCTGGAAAGCGACCGACGAGCCGCTTGCTCGCGCTGTCACCGTGCTCACGTTCGCGCCCGATTTCCCCCGGGTCGGCGAGACCGTTACCGCCGCCCGGGCCGCGAGCAGGCTCGGCGACCCGCGGTTCTCCCAGGTGTTCGACGTCGAGGACGTCGGCGAGCAGGCCTACGTGGTGCTGGAGTGGGTGGCCGGCGAGTCGATGCTGGACATGCTGGCCGACGGACCGCTGGACGCCCCGGTCGCCGTGTCGCTGCTGCGCGAGGCGGCCCAGGCCATCGCGCTGGCCCACGACGGCGGCCTGGCCCACCTGCGGCTGACCCCGGCCTGCCTGCACTGGACGCGTAGCGGCGGGGTGAAGATCACCGGCCTGGGCATCGACGCCGTGCTGGCCGGACTCTATCCGTATCCATTGCCGGCGTTGGCCGCCGATACGGATGACGGCCCCGGAACGGAGCCCGGAGCTGAGCCGGGCGTCGAGCTGGCCGACACCGAAGGCCTGGCCCGGTTGCTGTACGCCGCGCTGACCGGCTACTGGCCGGAACCAGCCGCCGACGGTGATCCACCCGGTGACGAGCATCTCGGCGCCGGGCTGCCGCCCGCGCCCGAGGCGGACGGGGTGGCGTGCACCCCGCGCCAGGTGACCGCGGCCGTCCCGGCTAACATCGACGCCCTGACCTGCCAGGCGCTATTCCAGCGGCCCAGCCGGCACGGCCCGGCGCTGAGCACCCCGGCCATGCTGGCCGACGCGCTGGCCAACGTGGCCTCGCCGGACCCGCTGCCGGCGCCCCCCGAGGCCACCGCACAGCTGCGCGCGGCGGGCGGCACCGGCTACCGGCCCAGCGGGCCCACCAACCCGTTCCCGGCCGCCGACGCGGCCACCCGGACCCGGGCCGACCTCCCCCGTCGCCGGCTGCTGGCCTGCCGCTCGTCAGCGCGGGCCGTGCTGCTCAGCGCGCTGATCGTGATCGTCCTGGTGGCGGCGGGCATCGTCGGCTTCGCGCTGGACCGCGGAAACGGCTCGTCGTCCTCGTCGACGCCGCCCACGCGCGGTTCCTCGTCCTCATCGGCGCCGGCCGCGGCGGCCTCGGTGGTGCTCACGCCGGTCAGCGCCAACAGCTTCGACGCCCTGGGTAACGACGGCGGCAACGAGGACGGCGCCGGGGCCAAGGACGCCATCGACAACAACCCGAGCACGTTCTGGCACACCGACTACTACATCGGCTCACCGGCGCTGGGCAACCTGAAGAAGGGCACCGGACTCATACTGGATATGGGTAAGCAAGTACGGCTGAGCCAGCTGATGGTCCAGTTGGGTGCCAGCTGCTGCACCGACGTCGAGATCGAGATCGGGAACAGCAACACCCCGGTCCCGGCCACGCTCAGCACGTTCACCGAGGTCGCGAGCTCCACAACGGCACACGGCAGCACGACGTTCGACGTGAGCAGCGGCGCCGCCGGCCGTTACGTCCTGATCTGGCTCACCCGCCTGCCACCGCTGACCGGGACGAGCAACTACGAGGCGCAGATCTACAACGTGGTCGTCCGCGGTTCCGCCGCAAGCCAGTCGGGCTGATGCGTCGTGCCCGGCACCGATGGCGCGTGGCCTTCGGACGCTGAACTCCTCCGCCGGCACGTGGCGGGTGACAGCGACGCCTTCGGCGAGCTGTTCCGCCGGCACCGGGACCGGCTGTGGGCGGTGGCGCTGCGCACCGTCTGCGACCCCGAGGAGGCGGCCGACGCGCTGCAGGACGCCATGATCTCCGCGTTCCGCCGCGCGGGCGACTTCCGCGGTGACTCCGCGGTCACCACCTGGCTGCACCGCATCGTGGTCAACGCCTGCCTGGACCGGCTGCGCCGCCGGGCCGTGCGCCCGGTGGCCTCGGCCGGCGACGAGGAGGCGCTCGACGCCTTGCTCACCCACGACCCCGATCCGGCCCGGGCCTCCGACACCCGGCTGGACGTCGACGCCGCGCTGCGGATGCTACCCGCGCCGCAGCGGGCCGCGCTGGTGGTGGTGGACATGCTGGGCTTCTCGGTCGACGACGCGGCCGCCATCTTGGACACCTCGCCGGGCACGGTCAAGAGCCGCTGCGCCCGGGCCCGCGCCAGGCTGCTCCCGTATGTCGCGCACTTGCGAGGGAACCGATCGGCCAGCGAGCGCGTCTCACCTGCGCAGGGAGGAGACACGTGACGGGCCAACACCCCGAGTCCGACGTGCTGGCCGAGTTCCAGGCGGGGCTCGTGACCGGCCGGCGCGGCGCCAGCATCGCGTCGCACCTGGCGGCGTGCGACCGCTGCGCCGACCTGAACGACCAGCTCGGCGACGTATCGGCGCTGCTGGCCGCGGCGCCGGTGCCGGCCCTGCCCGACGACCTGGGCCGCCGGCTGGATCTGGTCCTAGCCGCCGAGGTGGCGGCCAGGAATTCTGCCGAACGGACCGTTGACGACAGCGCCGTTCCCCGGGCCAGCGGCCCGCGGCATCGCCGTCCCTGGGACTTCCGGCTGGCCCAGCGAGTGCTGGTCCCGGCCGCCGCGGCCGTGCTGCTGGCCGCGGGCGGGTACGGCCTGAGCCGGGTCACCGGGTCCAGCTCGTCGAGCTCGCCGGGCTCGACCGCCGCCGGCCCCGCGGCCGCCGCCCCGGCCGCCTCGGCGCTGCCGTACGAGCGCAGCGCGGCCAGCGGGGCCAGCGGGGCCAGCGGGTCGGGCATCCACCCGCAGATCGAGGCCCCGCGCACGTTCGCGGTCGTGACCAGTCATACCGATTTCCTGCGGGCGACGCTGGTACCCCAGCTGAAGGCCGAGCTGCAACGGTTCGGCCAGGCCGCCGTCCCGGCCCGGGAACTCCCGCCCGGAGCGGTCCAGGGGTGCGCGCTGCGGGTCACTCAGGGCGTTATCCCGGGCACCGTGACCCTCGTGACCCTGGTCGAGAAGGCCCGCTTCCAGGGCCAGCCGGCCGTCGTGATCGTCGCGGTCGACGGCCACCACGACGCCGCCTGGGTGACCACCGCCAGCTGCTCGGCCAGCAGCGATCACGTCCTGGCCACGGCGGCGCTACCGGGAACATCTGCGCCCTAGGATCGGTTCTCACCAGAGCCAGTCAGATAGGGGGTCGATAAGGGTTGTCAGAAGTGCCCGAAGTCCGGAATGTCATCGTCATCGGTTCCGGCCCGGCCGGTTACACGGCGGCACTGTACGCGGCTCGCGCGGAGCTGAAGCCCTTGGTCTTCGAAGGATCGGTCACCGCCGGCGGCGCGCTCATGCAGACCACCGAGGTGGAGAACTTCCCCGGGTTCCCCGACGCGATCATGGGCCCGGAGCTGATGGACTCGATGCGCAAGCAGGCCGAGCGCTTCGGCGCTGAGCTGCTGTCTGACGACGTGATCGAGGTCGACCTCGGCGCCACGCCCAAGGTGATCAAGACCGACGGCGAGACCTACCTGGCCCACGCGGTCATCATCGCCACCGGTTCCCGGTACAAGGAGCTGGGGGTGCCGGGCGAGAAGGAGCTCGGCGGCCACGGTGTGTCCTGGTGTGCCACCTGCGACGGGTTCTTCTTCCGCGGCCACGACATCGCGGTCATCGGCGGCGGCGACTCGGCCATGGAGGAGGCCACGTTCCTGACCAGGTTCGGCAAGTCGGTCACGATCGTTCACCGCCGGGACGCGCTCCGGGCCTCGAAGATCATGCAGGACCGGGCGATGGCCAACCCCAAGATCAAGTTCCTGTGGAACAGCGAGGTGGCCGAGGTCCTGGGCTCGGACAAGGTGACCGGCCTGCGGATCAAGAACACCCAGGACGGCAGCGAGCAGGTGCTGGCGGTGACCGGGGTGTTCGTGGCCATCGGGCACGATCCGCGCTCGGAGCTGTTTACCGAGCAGCTGGCCACCGACTCAGAGGGCTACCTGCTGGTCGACCAGCCGTCCACGCGCACCGCCATCGAGGGCGTGTTCGCCTGCGGCGACGTGGTGGACCACACCTACCGCCAGGCGGTGACCGCGGCCGGGAGCGGCTGCGCGGCTGCCCTGGACGCCGAACGCTGGCTGGCCAGCCAGGAAAAGGCCTGAAAAGAATAGTTACCCGCACGCTAAAGGATGTGATTGCCGTGGGCACGACCAAGGTCGTGACGGACGAGACCTTCGAGACGGAGGTCCTGAAGAGCGACAAGCCGGTTATCGTCGATTACTGGGCCGAATGGTGCGGCCCGTGCCGCATGGTCGCCCCGGTGCTCGAGGAAATCGCGGCCGAGCACGCGGACAAGATCAATGTCGTCAAGCTCAACATCGACGAGAACCCCACCGTGGCGCAGCGCTACGGGATCATGGCCATCCCGACCATGAACGTGTTCTCCGGTGGTCAGGTGGTCAAGCAGATCGTCGGGGCCAAGCCCAAGTCGGCCCTGCTCCGCGAGCTCGCGGACTATATCTGACTGCTGATTCGTCCGGCCGGCCCCTCAGGGTGATGGCCCGGCCCGTTTACACGGGCCGGAGCGCGCCCTGGGGGGTCGAACGGCGTCATGGAGCCGAGCAGCCGCTCCAGCGCCACCTCGACGTCCTCCCGCCAGGTCAAGATGGTCCGCAGTTCCATCCGCAGTCGCGGGTAATGATGATGCGGGCGGATCGTCTTGAACCCCACCGCCAGCAGGTAATCCACCGGCAGCATGCAGGACGGTGACTCCCAGCGCCGGTCGCCGAAGGCCTCGATCGCCTTCACCCCGCGCCGGGTCAGGTCCTTGGCCATCCCCTGGATCAGCATCCGGCCGATCCCGCCGCCGGTGAACTCGCTGAGCAGGTGCGCGGTCATGAACAGCACCGCGTCGGCGCTCACCGGGCTGGTCGGGAAGGCCATCGAGCGCGGCGCGTACTGCGGCGGCGCGAACAGCATGTACCCGGCCGGGACGCCGTCGACATAGGCGATCTTCCCGCAGCTGCCCCATTCGAGCAGCACCGAGGAGACCCACGACTCTTTCTCGAGTTCCGGGTCTCCGCTTTCCTCGGCCCGGGCCCGGCTGACCGGCCCCAGTTCCCAGAAAACACATTTGCGGCACTTCGGCGGCAAGTCGCCGAGATTGTCCAGCGTGATATTGACGATACGGCGCGACATCCCTGTTCCCCGGTAGGCCGATCCCCGGCCGAATCCATAAGCGTGCCCAGGAGATACCCCTTATCCTGGCATGATACTGGACCCCTTCAGAAGGCTCCGTCAGGAGAATCGTGACCGGCGAAGAACACCCCCCCTCGCAGCGACACCGGATCGACCCCTATGTCGGCCAATACGCAGAACGTGCCGTCAACATGGTCGCCTCCGAGATCCGGGCCCTGTTCGCCGTGGCGGCCCGGCCCGAGATCGTCTCGCTGGCCGGCGGCTCGCCGTATGTGTCCGCGCTGCCGCTCGACGCGGTGGGCGAGATGATCGGCGAGCTGATCGCCGGGCGCGGCGCCGCCGCGCTGCAGTACTGCACCGCGCAGGGCGACGCGGGGCTGCGCGAGCGGATCTGCGACGTGATGGCTCTGGAGGAGATCCGGGCGCACCCGGACGAGATCGTGGTCACGGTCGGCTCACAGCAGGCGCTGGACCTGCTGACCAGAATCTTCATCGATCCGGGCGACGTGATCTTGGCCGAGGCGCCGTCCTACGTGGGCGCACTGGGCGCGTTCGCCTCCTACCAGGCCCGCGTGGTTCACGTGGCCATGGACGAGGACGGCCTGATCCCTGAGGCACTGCAGGAGGCCATCGCGCGCACCGCGGCGACCGGACGGCGGGCCAAGTTCCTGTACACCGTGCCGAACTTCCACAACCCGGCCGGAGTCACCCTGGCCGCCGCGCGGCGGCACCGGATCCTGGACATCTGCCAGCGGGCCGGGCTGCTGGTGGTCGAGGACAACCCCTATGGCCTGCTCGGTTTTGACGGCGACCCGATGCGGGCGCTGCGCGCCGACGACAGCGAGGGTGTGGTCTACCTCGGCACGTTCTCCAAGACCTTCGCCGCGGGGGTCCGCGTGGGCTGGGCGGTGGCGCCCGCCGCGATCCGGGACAAGCTGATCCTGGCCGCCGAGTCGGCGGTGCTGTGCCACTCCAGCTTCGCGCAGCTGACCGTGCGCGAGTACCTGGCCACCCAGCCCTGGCTGGAGCAGGTCAAGGCCTTCCGCGAGCTGTACCGCGAGCGACGGGATGCCACGCTAAGCTCGCTGGGCACGATGATGCCGCCGGGCTGTCACTGGACCCGGCCGGGCGGCGGGTTCTACGTATGGCTCCGGCTGCCGGACGGGGTCAACGCCAAGGCCATGCTGCCGCGGGCCATTTCCTCGCGGGTGGCCTACGTGCCGGGCACCGGCTTTTACGCCGACGGCTCGGGCGCTCAGCACGCGCGGCTGTGCTACTCCCTGCCCGGCCCGGACCGGATCCGCGAGGGCGTCCGCCGGCTGGCCTCGGTGATCGAGACCGAGATCGAGCTGCGCGACGACTTCGGCCCGGCGCCCGGGACCCGGTGAGCTCCGGTGGCTGAACTTGACCGCGTGGTGGTGCTGGCCGGCGGCCTGTCCGCCGAGCGTGAGGTGTCGCTGCGCTCCGGCCACCGGGTCCGGGACGCCCTGGCCGAGGCGGGCATCGACGCCGTGCTAGCCGACGCCGACGCCGAGCTGCTGACCAGGCTCCGCGCCGACCCGCCCAGCGCGGTGTTCCCGGTGATCCACGGCGCGTCCGGGGAGGATGGCGCGATCCGGGAGGTGCTGGGGCTGCTCGGCACGCCCTACGTCGGCTCGGTGGCCAGCGCGTGCCAGATGGCGTTCGACAAGCCGACGGCCAAGGCCCTGGTCGCGGCGGCCGGCGTGGGCACGCCGCCGTCGGTGACGCTGCCCCGGGAGACGTTCCACGACCTGGGCGCGGCCGCGGTGATCGACCTGATCATCGCGCGGCTCGGGCTCCCGCTGTACGTCAAGCCCTCGCGGGGCGGCTCCGCGCTGGGCGCGGGACCGGTGCGCGACGCGGCCGAGCTGCCCGCCGCGCTGCTGAGCTGCTTCGCCTACGGCGACATCGCGCTGATCGAGCGGTTCGTGTCCGGCACCGAGGTCACCGTGGGCGTGATCGACCTGGGCGCGGCCCCGCAGGCGCTGCCCGCTGTCGAGATCGTCCCGGGCGACAGCGGCTACGACTACGCGGCCCGGTATACCGCGGGCAAGACCGAGTTCTACGTCCCGGCCCGGCTGCCCGCGCCGGTCGCGGAGCAGGTGGCCAGGATCGCCAGCACCGTCCATTCGGTGCTCGGGCTGCGCGACCTGTCCCGCACCGACCTGATCGTGGACCAGGACGGCACGCCGTACTTCCTCGAGGTCAACGTCGCCCCCGGGATGACCGAGACCAGCACGCTGCCCATGGCCCTGGAGGCTTCGGGCCATGCGTTCGGCACCACCTGCCTGCGCCTGCTCGAGCTGGCCGCCGCCCGCGGCGCGTAGCCACCCCTAGCGCAGCCACGGCCCCCACCGCGTCGTTGCTGCACCCATCTCGTCGGGGATCGCCTGTTCTCCATGATCATGAAGGATTTTCAGTGCTATGTCATATAAAAGTCTTCGTGATCATGACGATGCCGCTCCGGTGTTCGCTTGATGCCTGCGGGATGGGCAGCCAGGCCGGGGATGCGGTACTGGCCGCGCTGGCATAGCAGGCACGGCCGGGTCGCGGCCCGGGCCGGAGAGCCCGTCGCTGCGGCCGACCCGTTTCCGCAGGCCGCAGCGGTGCGTATCACATTCGTCAGGGCCATCTCCCGCATCAGCGTCTTACTGCAACGACGCGCCCCCCGGTGCGCGTCGTTGCGGCAACGACGCCGTTGCTGGGCGAGCGGGTCAGCCGACTTGGGCGCGGATGGCGGTGATGAGCGAGCGGGCGGTGGCGGTCACCGGGCGGTCCCTCCGGTAGCACAGGGCGATCGTTCGCGCAGCGCCCGCGTCGTGCGGCTCGAGCCAGGTCAGGGCCGGATCGACGGCCCGGCTGGCGGCCACCCGGCCGATGCAGGCGTGCCCGAGCCCGGCCGCGACCAGCCGCTGCAGGGCCAGGTTGTCGTCGGTCCGGTAGACGATCTTCGGGGCCAGGCCGCGCCGGGCCCAGCTGTCCTCCAGCTCGGCCTGGGCGGGCCAGCGCCGGGACCAGGCGACCAGCTCCAGCTGGTCCAGGACGGCGAACCCGGCGTCGTCCAGGCCCGCGATGGCGCTGTCCCGGCGGGTGAGGATGATCCAGGGGTCATCGAGCAGCGCTATGGCCTCCACGTACTCGTCGGTCTCGGTGTTGTAGGAGAACGTGAGGTCCAGCTCGCCGCGGCGCAGCTTGGCCCGCGAGGTGTCCGGGTCGTCGGCCTCGACCAGCACCACCTCCACGCCGGGATGATCGTCGCGGAACGCGCGCAGCGCGGTCGGCATGATCTCGGCCGCCGTGGTCTGGGTGACCCCTACCCGGACCCGCACGATCTCGCCGCGGGCGGCCCGCTCCGCGTCGGCCGCCACCGCCTCGACCTCGGCGAGCGCTCGCCGGGCCCGGCGGCACACCGCCTCGCCCGCGGCGGTCAGCCGGACCGGCGCGCGGCCGCCCGGCCGGTCGAACAGCGGCTGACCGAGCGCCGCCTCCAGCGCCGAGATCTGGTGCGAGAGCGCGGACTGGGTGTAGCCCAGCGCCGCGGCCGCCGCGCGGAACGAGCCGAGCTCCTCGACCGCGAGCACGGCCTGCAACTCACGGAGCCCGAGCCCGCTTTTGATCGGCTGAATCGATCGTAGATGCGACATTTCTGCACTTTAGTAGAAGTTTTTCTCATATTAAACTGACTGGTGCCAGCTCGGCCACTACTTCGGACAGGAGAACATGATGATGCGGGCCACCGGGACGGGGCCGTTCCGATTGCTGATGTACGGGCTCATCCTGGCCAGCGCGGCCGCCCAGTTCGCACTGGTGCCGATCATGCCGGTCTACGCGCACCGGCTCGGCCTGTCCGGATTCCAGCAGGGCCTAGTGCTCGGCGCGACCGGGCTGGCCAGCCTGGCCGTGTCGGTGCCCGCGGGCACGCTGTCGGACCGGTTCGGCGCCCGGCGGATCACGCTGGCCGCGGGCCTGCTGATGGCGGGAGCGACGTTCGGGCAGGCGCTGGCGAGCAGCTTCCCGGCCCTGCTCGCCGCCCGGCTCGCGTTCGGCGCGGGCTACGGCGTGGTCTGGACCGCGGGCCTGGTCTGGCTGGCCGCGGGTGCGGCCGGGCCACGGGCCCTGGGCGGGTCGGTCGCCAGCGCCGGGGTGGGCGGCGTGGCCGGACCGGCCGTGTCCGGCGCGCTCACCCAGCACTTCGGGCTGGCCGTGCCGCTGCTGGCCACCGGCGCGGGCTTCACGCTGATCACCATGGGACTGGCCGCGTTGCGGATGCCGCCGGGGCGGGTCGCGCTCCGCGCGTCGGGCCGGCCCGCCAGCCTTCGGACGGCCCTGCGGGACCGCGGCGTCATCGGTGCCGCGGCCGCGGTAATCACGGCCGGACTGAGCACCGGGGCCTGCTCCCTGCTCGTCCCGGCCCAGCTGCACCTGGCCGGAGCCTCCTCCGGGCAGATCGGGCTGGCCTTCGCCGCGGCCGGGATCTTGTTCGCGGCCGGCAGCGCGCTGACCATCGCGGTCGGCCGCCGGGCGGTGACCCTGGCGGTGACCTGCGCCGGCATGCTGGCGCTGACCGCCGCGCTGGCCGTGGGCGTGCTCAGCATCGCGCCGGTGACGCTGATCGTGATGCTGTGCGCCGCCACCGCGGCCCGGTCGATCCTGTGGACGGTCAGCTACCCGCTGGCCGCCGACGCGGCCGGACGGCGCGGCATCGGCCTGGGCACCGCGGTCGGGCTGCTCAACGGCATCTGGGCGGCCACGGCGGTGCTCGGCCCCATGGGCGCGGGTCTGGCCGCCCAGCACCTCGGCGGTCGGGCTGCCTTCGGGCTGACCGACGCCGTTTGCGCCGCCGCGCTGGCCGTCACCGTGGCGGCGGCCGGACGATCCCGGGTTCGCGCCCGGCTCCGGGCCTGGTGGCCGGCCCGCTGGACGGCCGGTGAGGGCCCGGACCCGGACCCGGTGGGTCACGCCTCCGGGATGGCCGTCCCCTAGGCTCGTGTTCATGACGGGACGCAAGAGCTTTGGCAGCGACAACCACACCGGTGCCCACCCGGCGGTGCTCAGCGCGATCGTGGCGGCCAACTCCGGCGACGTAGTGGCCTACGGGGCCGACGAATGGACCGCGCGGGCGACCGCCGCCCTGAGCGACGCGTTCGGCGCCGCGGGCGGTGCCTACCTGGTGCTGAACGGCAGCGGAGCCAACGTCTTGGGCCTGAGCGTCCTGCTGCGCCGGCACGAGGCGGTCATCTGCGCGGACTCCGCCCACATCAACACCGATGAGTGCGGCGCCCCCGAGCGCCTGGTCGGCACCAAGCTGCTGGCCGTGCCCGCGCCGGACGGCAAGCTCACCCCGGAGCTGATCGCCGGGCAGCTCGGCGGGCGGGGTGACGAACACTTTGCCCAGCCGGGCGTGGTGGCCGTCACCCAGTCGACCGAGCTCGGCACCTGCTACACGCTGGCCGAGCTGCGCAAGATCGCCGACTTCTGCCGGGCCAGCGACCTGCGGGTGTTCCTGGACGGGGCCCGGCTGGCCAATGCGGTGGCGTACCTGGACTGCTCGCTGGCCGAGATCGCCGAATGCGCGGACGTGCTCACCTTCGGCGGCACCAAGAACGGCGCGGTCGGCGCGGAGGCGCTCATCGTGATACCCGGCAGCCTGGTCGTCGACGTGCCGTACCTGCGCAAGCAGCAGACCCAGCTGACCTCCAAGATGCGCTTCACGGCCGCCCAGTTCGACGCGCTGCTGGCCGACGACCTGTGGCGGACCAACGCGACCCACGCTAACGCCATGGCGCGCAGGCTGGCCGACGGCGTGCGCGACGTGGATAACGTCGAGATCGTGTACCCGGTCCAGGCCAACGCGGTCTTCGCCCGGCTGCGGCCGCGGCACATCGCCGCCCTGCGCCGCGACTGGACGTTCCACGTGTGGGACGAGCAGGCGTCGGTGGTGCGCTGGATGACCGCCTTCGACACCTGGGCCGACGACGTGGACGCGTTCCTGGCCGACATCCGCGCGACCGCGGCCGGTTAGCCCGCCTGGACGAACCGCGCGAGGCCGGCCCAACGTAGTCATATATGTCTCTTACGTAGTTCGGCCCCGGCGAGGGCCGCCTGTGGTGCAGCCTGGATGATTAGCCACACCCAGCATGTGGCCGATCACGCGCGCCCACCGCGCCCGACCGGAGGCTTGATTCTGTCCAGCACGACCGCCAGGCACCGTAAGCCGTCCAGCTCGCCGAACCGGCGGGCCGCGGCTGCCCGGGCATCGCACCCTCCGGCGCCGTCGGCGCCGCCCCAGCCGGGGCGGTCATCCGCACCGTCTCAGCCCGCGGCCCCCTCTCAGCCCGCCGCCCCGCCGCAGTCGTCGGCCCCACGCCAGTCCGCCCCGCGTCCGTCAGTGGCGCCACCACAGCTCGCTCCGCGCCAATCCGGCCCGCGTCCGTCGGCACTGACCCAGCCTGCTCCGCGTCATCCAGCGCCACCCCAGTCCGCCCCACGTCAGTCGGCACTGACCCAGCCGGCACTGACCCAGCCGGCCCCGGCGCCGCGGTACGCTCGGCCGCCCCAGCCCGCGACTGAACCTCGGCCCGCCGCGCAATCCCGCTCCGCCGGACCACCCCAGCGCACCGCATCATCTCAGCCCACCGCGCCGACCCAGCCCACTGCGCCGTCTCGGCCCGCGTCGCCGGACCAGCCCGCGTCGCCGACTCAACCCTCGGCGTCGGCGCAGTCCGCGGCGACTCAGCCGGTGCGGCTGCCCCGATCCGCTGCGCAACCGCGGTCCGGCGGCCCGCAGGAGCGGCGAGCCCTGATGTCGGCGTGGCGGCGCAAGCCCGTCCGGCTGGTCGCCGCGGCCATCGCGGTGCTGGCCATCACGGTCACCGCCTGGCCTGCCGCGGCGCACTGGCTGGCCCACGCGCCCAACTCGACGTGGGCCGAAGACGCTGACATTCTCGGCCTGCAGGCCGGGGGCGCGCTGGGCATCCAGGCCAAGCTGCAGCCGGAGGTAGTCAGCACGGGCGTGGCCATCGCCCCCATGTACCTCAACCCGCTCCGCAACGTCAGCGCGCTGGTGCCCGAGCGCATCGACCAGGGTGTCGACTTCAGCGGTTCGGGCCCGGTCTACGCGCTCGGCGACGGCGTGGTCCTCAGCGCGAGCGCGGACTATCCCGGCTGGGAGGGCGGGTGGGTCGCTTACCAGCTCACCGACGGGCCGGAAGCCGGTCTTGTGGTGTACTTCGCCGAGGACGTCACGCCTACCGTCGAGGCGGGCCAGCACGTTACGCCGTACACAGTGATCGGAAACATGTATGAGGGCGGCGGCGGCATCGAGGCCGGCTGGGCGCAAGCCAGCGGCCTGAACGCGGAGTCGCAGATGCCCGAGGCCGGCGGGATCGGCGGCGCCGGCCCGTTCCCGACCACAGTCGGGCTCAACTTCGACGAGCTGCTCGTCTCGCTGGGCGTACCGGTGGCCCCCAACCGCTACGAGACTCCCTCCGGCCTCCTCCCGTCGAACTACCCGGTGCCCTGACGCCCACCGCCCAGGTGCTTGACCTGTAGCGCGCTAGAGCTCCTACGTTCGGCGTATGCGTATAGCTGCTGCCTGCCCCTTGGCGGCGTAGAGTGTCCTGAATCTCGTGCTCGTGGTTGTAGCGCGGCGCGAGCCGCGAGTGGCCGCGGCCGAGCGCGCTCGGGACCGGCTAGCCGCGATCGCCAGGCAGAGATCCGCGATCGCCAGGCGGAGATCCGCGCCGCGAAAGCTGATCGGCGCCTGGACCAAGGAGCTCGAGGACTGGCCAGCCGCGGAAAGGGACCGCCACGGCCGGCACCCGGCCCGCGAAACCATGGACGTTTCCCGTGTAACATGACGGTGAAACAACACGGGAGCGTGACATGGCGACGCAGTTCGACTTCGGCTTCCTGGTCGGCCTCCTGGTGGGCGAGGGCCACTTCGGCGGCGACGGACGCCAGCCGCACGTGACCCTGCGCATGCATGTCCGGCACCAAGCCATCTTCGACTGGCTGCAGCGGACGTTTCCTGGCGGCCGGGTCTACGGGCCGTATCACCACGGCGGACGGGACTACCTTCAGTGGATGGCGCGCGGCGCCTTCCTGCGCGACGAGCTCGCGCCCGTTCTGGACCAGTTCCTGTCGCCCGACCTCGACCAGCACAGCTTTAACCGGTACCAGTCGATGAAGGCGAGCTACCCGCAACTGGCGGCCGGGCCGGACGCACCCGCCCTACCGCCGGACCGGTCGCGCCGACCCGCGTCACAACGGACCGCGCCGCAGCAGGACAGGCCGCAGCAGGACAGGCCGCAGCAGGCCGCGCGAAACAGGGCGACGAAGGCCGGCTCATCACCGCGCGACACCAGCGACCTCGCGGGCCTGTTCGCCGAGCTGCGCGAAGCCTGGCCCACCTGATCCAGCGCCCCGAGCGCGGCCGGGCTACTCCGCCGGAAGCTCCTCCTGCGGACTCATCGCCTTGACGATGCGCTCCAGGTCCTCGGTCGTGGCGAACTCGACGATGATCTTGCCCTTGCGGCGGCCGAGTTCGACCTTGACCCGCGTCTCGAACAGATCCGAGAGCCGGTCGGCCAGGCGGTTGAGGCCGGGCGCGGTGGGCGGCTTGGGCACCGTCCGGACCGGACGTCGGGGGGCCGCGTCATCCGAGCCCACCGCGACGATCTCCTCGACGGCGCGGACGGACAGGCCCTCGGCCACGATCCGGGTGGCCAGCCGGTCCTGCGCGTCGGGGTTCTCCAGGCCGAGCAGGGCCCGCGCGTGGCCCGCGCTGAGCACGCCCGCCGCCAACCGGTTCTGCACGGCCGGCGGCAGGTTCAGCAGCCGCAGGGTGTTGCTGATGTGCGGTCGGGAACGGCCGATCTTGCGCGCGAGTTCCTCGTGGGTGGCGCCGAAGTCGTCCAGCAGCTGCTGGTAGGCAGCAGCCTCTTCCAGCGGGTCGAGCTGCTGGCGGTGCAGGTTCTCGATCAGCGCGTCGCGGAGCAGGTCGTCATCGGTGGTCTGCTTGACGATCGCACCGATCTCAGTCAGCCCGGCCCGCTGCGCGGCGCGCCACCGGCGCTCGCCCATGACCAGCTCGTACCGGCCGATGCCGACCGCGCGCACCACCACCGGCTGCAGCAGGCCGACCTGCTTGATCGAGTCGGCCAGCTCGTCCAGCGCGTCTTCGTCGAATGTCCGGCGCGGCTGCCGCGGGTTGGGGGTGATCGCGGTGACTGCGACCTCCTCGTAGCGCGCCCCGGCGACCTCACCGAGCGGGGCCGCGGTGTCCGGACCAGGCGACGGCTCGGCCGCGCCCCGGGCGGCCTCTCCGTCAGCCAGCCGGGCCGGGTCCGGGATCAGCGCCCCCAGTCCTCTGCCTAGACCGCGCCTCTGCTGTGCCACTGCCTCTCCCGATCTCACCGTGCTCGGTCAGCCGACTGCATGGCCAGTTCCTTGGCCGCCTCGGTGTACGCGAGCGCTCCGCTCGACCCTGGGTCGTAACTGATCACCGACTGGCCGCGGCTGGGCGCCTCGGACACCCGGACGCTGCGCGGGATGATGGTCCGCAGCACCGACGGTCCGAAGTGCGCACGCACGTCGTCGGCCACGTCGGAAGCCAGCCGGGTGCGTCCGTCGTACATGGTCAGCAGGACGGTCGAGACGTGCAGTCCCGGGTTGAAGTTCACCCGGACCAGTTCCGCGGTGTTCAGCAGCTGCTGGACTCCCTCCAGCGCGTAGTACTCGCACTGGATGGGCAGCAGCACCTCCTCCGCGGCGACCAGCGCGTTGACGGTCAGCAGCCCGAGCGAGGGCGGGCAGTCCACGAATATGTAGTCCAGGTTCGAGGCGTCGAAGGCGCGCAGGGCCCGGGCCAGCCGCAGCTCACGCGCCACCACCGGGACCAGCTCGATCTCGGCGCCAGCCAGGTCGATGGTGGCCGGGGCACAGAACAAGCCGGGCATCTCCCCGGCGGGCCGGATCACGTCGGCCAGCCCTCGGTCCTCGACCAGGACGTCGTAGACCGACGGCACGCCCACGTGGTGGTCCACGTCCAGCGCAGTCGACGCGTTGCCCTGCGGGTCTAGGTCGATGACCAGCACCCGCAAGCCGTGCTGGGCCAAGCTGGCGGCCAGGTTGACCGCGGTAGTGGTCTTGCCTACCCCGCCCTTCTGGTTGGCGATGGTTATGACCCGGCAGCGAGGCGGGCGCGGCCAGCTGTCCCGGTCGGCCAGGCCGCGCACGCCGACGGCGGCCTCGGCGGCCCGGCCGATCGGCGTGTCCGCCTGGGTGCGGGGGATCTCCGGGATGACTACCGGCGGGGCAGGCGCCTCCGGTTGCCCGCCGTCCATGGCGTTCTCGACGGTCACGATTGCCGACCTCTCACCCTTGTCCTGAACGCTTCCCGGGTCCGGCCAGCCCAGGCCGCCGACGCCGATACCGGCCACGCCAGCCGGCGCGGTGCCCTTGACCTCCGGTAGCAGCGACCCGTCCGGCCAGCCCAGGCCCGCTGTGCCCGGCTGGTTATAGCTAGGCCTCACCTAATGCCCTGCCTATCTAGCGAAGAACCGCACGACGGTAGTCGCAGGAACGACCTTACCTTGCCCGGCCTGTACAACCTGGGCGTCCCGGGCACCGATTCGGCGTAGCACCGGCCGGGCCGCCTTCAGTTCCTCGGGGGCCGAACGCCCCTTGATGGCCAGCACCATCCCGGCCTGCCGCACCAGGCGCACGGCCAGTTCAGCCAGGCGAGGCAAGGGCGCTACCGCACGCGCTGTTACCACGTCCGTTCGGAGTGTAATGTCTTCGGCACGGCCGCGCAGCACGGTCACGTTGGCCAGCCCCAGGTCGGCCACGCAGGCGGTGAGAAACCGGCAGCGCCGCTCCATCGGCTCCACCAGGGTCACCGCCGTCTGCGGCAGGACCATGGCCAGGACCAGGCCGGGCAGGCCGGCTCCGGAGCCGAGGTCGGCCAGGGTGCCGGTGCCCGGTGCGATGAGCTCGGCCACCACCGCGCAGTTCAGCAGGTGGCGGTCCCACAGCCGGGGCACCTCGTGCGGCCCGAGCAGGCCCTGTTCCACGCCGAGAGTGGCCAGCAGGCCGGCATAAGTCACCGCGGTGGGCAGAGCCGCGCCGAACACGCCGGCCGCGCTGCCGGGCACCGGTTCCTGCACGGCGCCGTCCGGCGCCGCGGGCACCGGCATTACGGGACCGGGAAGACCACGACCCGCCGGTTGGGCTCCTCGCCCTCCGACTCGCTGCGCAGGCCGGCCTCGGCCACCGCGTCGTGCACGATCTTCCGCTCGAACGGCGACATCGCCGCCAGCGCCTTGGGCTGGCCGATCCGGGCCACTTCCTCGGCCACGGTGCGGCCGTAGTCAGCCAGCTCGGCTCGCCGGCGGGCGCGGTAGCCGCCGATGTCGAGCATCAGCCGGGCCCGCTCGCCGGTCTGCCGGTGCACGGCCAGCCGGGTCAGCTCCTGCAGCGCCTCGAGAACCTCGCCGTCCTCCCCGACCAGCTCATCCAGGGTGGCGCCGACCACCGACACGATGGCCCGGTCGCCCTCGACGTCCATGTCGATGTCGCCGTCAAGGTCGGCGATGTCGAGCAGGCCCTCGATGTAGTCGGCGGCGATATCGCCCTCGAGTTCAAGATCGCTGAGCTGCGGAGTGCTCTCGGTCTCGTCGAGGGCTTCCTCCTCGTCCGTGACCTCCACGTCCTGGCTCAAGACCGGACCTCCCACCGTGCTGAGTGCTTAGTTGACGCTTCAGGCGTTACGCGGTCAGCGTTTGCCCGAACGCTTGCTCTTGGCCTGCCTGACCGGCTGCTGCCGGACCACCTTACTGGCAGGCAGCTCTGGTTCGGCGACAGGTTCCGGCTTGTTACGGCCCAGGCGCAGCAAGCCGCGCTTGGGGGCGCCATTCTGCCCGCCCGCGTTGGCCGCCGCGGCGTCGCCGCGCGCCGAACCGGTGCTCGGACGGCCCGGTCCAGTTTTAGCGGGCGTGGATCCGGATGCGGATCCAGACGTGGCCCGCGACGTGCTGGACCGCCCGTTGCTGGCGCCATTCGCGGCGGCCGGCTTGGCCGCGCTTGTGCTCCGGGTGCCGTTGGCCGCGGGCTTGGCCGAGCTGGCCGCGGTCTTGGCCGCACCAGACGCGCCGGCCGAGCCGGCCGCGGTCTTCGCGGCGCCGGACGCCGGACGCGCGGTCGTGGTCCGGGCCGAGCTGGAGGCCGGCCGCGCCGTGCTGGTCGCGGTGCGGGCCGCGCCGCCGGCCGCGGGGGCCGTGGCGCTGGCGGGCTGGGTGTCCTCGAGGGTCCAGTTGCGGAACATGAAGTACTGCTGGCCGAGCGTCCACAGGTTGGTCGTGACCCAGTACAGCACCAGGCCGTACTGCCAGTACAGGCCGGTCAGCGAGAAGAACGGGACGATGTACATCATGTACTTCTGCATCCCGGCCATCGGGTTGTCCGGGTCCACGTTGGTCTGCATCAGACCGCGCTTGGCGCTCTGCCGGACGGTCATGAACGTGGTCGTCGCGCTGACCGCCACGGTCGCGACGATGACCAGGATCACGCTCAGCGATGGCGTGGGGTGGGCGAACAGGAACTTGTCGCCCAGGTGGACCCCGAAGATCTTGGCCTGCTTCGCGCTCTCCATCACGTTGGTGGTCAGCCCGTACTTGACCGCGGTACCGGGCTTCCAGTCGGCGATGGCGCGCAGCACGTAGAACAGCGAGAAGAAGACGATCATCTGCGGGATCATCGGCAGGCAGCCCGCCAGCGGGTTGACGCCGTTCTCCTTGTAGAACTTCATCGTCTCTTCGTTGAGCCGCTGCTTGTCGTTCTTGTACTTCTTGCGCAGCTCGGCGAGATAGGGGGCATGCTGCGCCATCTTGCGCTGGGCGTGGACCTGCTTGACGAACAGCGGGACGAGCAGCAGCCGGATGATGATGACCAGCACGGCGATGGACAGGCCCCAGGCCAGGCCGG
Source organism: uncultured Actinomycetes bacterium (assembly GCA_963787645.1). Taxonomy (GTDB): domain Bacteria; phylum Actinomycetota; class Actinomycetes; order Streptosporangiales; family Streptosporangiaceae; genus Palsa-504. Next base: position 1,026,258 of record CAWBDS010000003.1, read on the forward strand.
TGTTCGGGCCGAACAGCGCGCCCAGCCAGGTATGGATGTGCACGATGGCCCATGCCACCAGGTCGGCCAGCGGGTTGAGAATGCTCACCGGTCAGCTCCTCGCGGGCTTGGCGGAAGGTACACGGGCCGGCACCGGGTCGTAGCCGCCGGGATGAAACGGATGGCACCGGGCGATGCGCTTGACCGCGAGCCACAGGCCGCGCGCCGCGCCGTGCTCGGCCACCGCGGTGAGCGCGTACTCACTGCACGAGGGCGCGAACCGGCAGCGCGGAGGAAGCAGCGGGCTCACGAACCGGCGGTAACCCGCGATGGGGACCATGAGCAGCCGGGCCGGCACCGTCACGGCGCGGCCTTCATCGTTCGTTATGGCTGTCTGTGGCATTACCGACGTCTGTCCCAACCTGCCGCCGCACCAGCCTGCTGATCACCAGGTCCAGATCCGCGGCGAGATCGGACTGGCGTGCGTGCGCGGCCGCAGCGTTTGCGCGCACCACAAGAAGGCTACCGCCAGGAAGCAACTGAAGGTAACTGCGCATCAGCTCGCGAAGGCGCCGTTTGACCCGGTTCCTGGTCACCGCGGAGCCGACCGCCCGGCTGACCACGAATCCTACCCGGGCCGGCTCGGCGTCGTGAATCCCGTCAGCTCGCACCAGCAGGTGACCTACCACCCGCGGCCGGCCCGCACGCGTCCCGGTGCGCACGGCCAGCGTGAACTCCGCGCCGCGGCGCATCCGGGACTGAGACGGCAGGATCAGGCACTCAGCTTTTCGCGGCCCTTGTGCCGGCGAGCGGCCAGGACCGCCCGGCCCGCCCGGGTGCGCATGCGCAGCCGGAAACCATGCGTCCTCGCGCGGCGCCGATTGTTCGGCTGGAACGTGCGCTTACTCACTGGATGCTCCAGGTGGGATTTTCGCTGATGGGCACGCGGGATCGACACACGTGCCGTTCTCGGATTCACCCCAGGCTACCATCTGGAACCCCGGTGTTTGCCACCGTGCTCCGCCCTCGCGGGCTTAGGCTGTGGAAAGCTATTCGGCCCGAACTGCCGTGGTCACCACGTGCAGCTAGGGAGCCACGTGCACAACATGTGGATAGTTCTGTGGATCGTGAGCGCCTGGCTCGCGGCATGGGGATGCGAGGGGAGCGCACAGGTGGCTACTTCAGACCTGGCAGAAGTGTGGGCACGATCCCTCGACGGACTTGCTGACCTGCAGATTCAGCCCCATCAGCGGGCCTGGCTGAAGCTGACCCGCCCGCTCGGGCTGGTGGAGAACACCGCGCTGATCGCCACCCCCAACGAATTCGTCAAGGAGCAGCTGGAGACCCGGCTGCGCCCGCTGGTCACCCAGGCGCTTTCTCAGCAGCTCGGCCGGGACATCCAGCTGGCCGTGACCGTCGACCCGGCGCCGCCGCTCAGCGCGGCCCCGGCGGCGGTCACCGACCTGGACCGGCTGGCTCCCGAGCCGCCGGCCCCGCACGCCCCGGGGCACCCGGACGGCGACCACGGACCGCGGCACGCACCGCCCGCCCCCGACCCGGTACTGCACGAGCCGCCCCGCCCGGACCAGGGCCCCGGCGGCCTCGGGCCGGGATCGGCCGTCCCGCGGCCGGGCGGCACCCGGCTCAACCCCAAGTACACCTTCGAGACGTTCGTGATCGGGTCCAGCAACCGCTTCGCGCACGCCGCGGCGGTCGCGGTGGCCGAGGCGCCGGCCAAGGCCTACAACCCGCTGTTCGTCTACGGCGACTCGGGGCTGGGCAAGACCCACCTGCTGCACGCGATCGGGCACTACGCCCAGACGCTGTACTCGGGCCTGAAGGTCAGGTACGTGAGCTCGGAGGAGTTCACCAACGACTTCATCAACATGATCCGCGACGGCAAGCAGGACGGCTTCCGGCGCCGGTACCGCGACGTGGACGTGCTCCTGGTCGACGACATCCAGTTCCTGGAGAACAAGGAAGGAACCCAGGAGGAGTTTTTCCACACCTTCAATACCTTGCACAACGCGAGCAAGCAGATCGTGATCTCCAGCGACCGGGCACCCAAGCGGCTGGTCACGCTGGAGGACCGGCTGCGCAGCCGGTTCGAGTGGGGCCTGCTCACCGACGTCCAGCCGCCCGAGCTCGAGACCCGCATCGCGATCCTGCGCCGCAAGGCGATCCAGGAGGGCCTGAACGCGCCGCCCGAGGTGCTGGAGTACATCGCCAGCCGGATCTCGACCAACATCCGCGAGCTTGAAGGCGCGCTGATCCGGGTCACCGCGTTCGCCAGCCTGAACCGGCAGTCGGTCGACCTGCAGCTGGCCGAGATCGTGCTCAAGGACCTCATCCCCGAGGCGCAGGGCCCGCAGATCACCATCGCCACCATCATGGGCCAGACCGCGTCCTACTTCGGCCTGTCCATCGAGGACCTGTGCGGCACGTCGCGGTCGCGGGTGCTGGTCACCGCCCGGCACATCGCCATGTACCTGTGCCGCGAGCTGACCGACCTGTCGCTGCCCAAGATCGGCCAGCAGTTCGGCGGCCGCGACCACACCACGGTCATCAACGCCGACCGGAAGATCCGCTCGCTGATGGCCGAACGCCGGTCGATCTACACCCAGGTCACCGAGCTCACCAACCGGATCAAGCAGCAGGCCCGGGCGGGCTGATTCCGGCGGCGGTAGGCGTATGCGCACAGTATGTGGACAACATTGTGGAAGAGTTTCGGATAACCAGGGGACAACCGGTGGCAAGCCCGTGCGCTGGGCGCCGTCCGCCACAGCGGACCTCCGGCCGTCCCCTGACCCCGAACAGCCCCTGTGTGTAGCCAAAGGCCCGCTGAACTGGGAAAACATAGGCTCTCCCCAGTATCCACCGCACCTATGACTATGACGATTCTCTATCTAGGAATAAGAACAAAAGCAAGTAGGAGGCAGGTCCCGTGAAGCTCCAAGTCGAGCGCGATCAACTGGCCGAGGCCGTCGCCTGGACCGCGCGGGCGCTCCCGGCCCGCCCGACCGCTCCAGTGCTGGCCGGGATGCGGCTGCACGCCGGATCCGACCTGACCCTGTCCACCTTCGACTACGAGGTTTCTGCCCAGGCGACCGTGCCGGTAATCACCGACGAAGAGGGCACGATCCTGGTCTCGGGCCGGCTGCTGGCCGAGATCGTCCGGTCGCTGCCCGCCCGTCCGGTCGAGCTGACCACCGACGGCACCCGGGCCACCCTCAAGTGCGGGAGTGCCACCTTCACCCTGGTCCTGCTGCCCGAGGAGGAGTACCCGACGCTGCCCGAGATGCCGCCGCTGGCCGGCACGGTGGGCAGCGACGCGCTGGCCACCGCGATCGGTCAGGTGGCCACCGCCGCGGGCCGCGACGACACGCTGCCCGCGCTGACCGGCATCCGGATCGAGATCGCCGGCGACACGCTGACCCTGGTGGCCACCGACCGGTACCGGCTGGCCGTCCGCGAGCTGCGCTGGAACCCGACCCAGCCGGATCTGTCCACCGCGCTGCTGGTCCCGGCGCGGGTGCTGGGCGAGACGGCCCGCGCACTCACATCGGGCGCCGAGGTGTCCATCTCGCTGGGCGGGGACAGCCTGATCGGCTTCGCCGGGGCCGGGCGGCAGACCACCACCCGGCTGCTGTCCGGGGAGTACCCCAAGTACTCGGCGCTGCTGCCCAGCGAGTTCAGCGCGACCGCGGAGCTGGTGGCCGGGTCGTTCGCCGAGGCGGTCAAGCGGGTCGCGCTGGTCGCCGAGCGGAACACCCCGGTGCGGCTGGCCTTCAGCGCGGGCCAGCTGGTGCTGGAGGCGGGCGCGTCGGAGGAGGCACAGGCGACCGAGATCCTGGAGGCCGCGTTCGACGGCGAGGACCTGCAGATCGCGTTCAACCCGCAGTACCTGCTGGACGGCATCGGGGCCATCGACTCCGACACGGCCCGGATCTCGTTCACCTCGCCGACCAAGCCCGCCGTGATCACCGGCAAGACCGAGCGCCAGCCCGACTACCGCTACGTCCTCATGCCCATCCGCTCGGCAGGCTAGAGCCCGTACCCTCGGAGCTGTGCATCTCACCCGGCTGGCGCTGACCGACTTCCGGTCCTACGCCGACCTCAGCCTGGAGCTGGGGCCCGGCGTGACCACGTTCAGCGGGCCGAACGGGGAGGGCAAGACCAACCTGGTCGAGGCGATCGGATACCTGGCCACGCTGGGCAGCCACCGGGTGGCCAGCGACGCGCCGCTGATCCGGCAGGGGGCCGAGCGCGCCGTGCTGCGCGCGGCGGTGACCGGCGCCAACGGCAACGCGCTGGTCGAGGTCGAGGTCAACCCGGGCCGGGCCAACCGGGTCCGGCTCAACCGCACGCCGCTGCCGCGGCCGCGCGAGATCCTGGGCACGATCCGCACCGTGCTGTTCGCGCCCGAGGACCTGGCCCTGGTCAAGGGCGACCCGGGCGAGCGCCGCCGGTTCCTGGACGAGCTGCTGGTGGCCACCGCGCCGCGGTACGCGGCCGTCCGCGCCGACTACGACCGGGTGCTGCGCCAGCGCACCGCGCTGCTCAAGTCGGCCGGGGGCAAGACCCACCTGCGCGGCCCGGCCCGGGAGTCGATGACGGCCACCCTGGACGCCTGGGACGCGCAGCTGGCCCGGACCGGCGCCCCGCTGCTGGCCGGCCGGCTGCGCCTGGTGGCCGCGCTGCGGCCGCACGTCGAGGCCGCCTACGAGGCCGTGTCCGGCGGGCGGCCAGGCGAGGCGTCGGGAATGTCTTATCGCAGTTCAGCGTTGAATAATGACGAAGGGTTCGAGGACATGACCGCGCTCGAGACGGTCATGCTCAAGGCCCTGGCCGAGGTACGGTCCAGCGAGCTTGACCGCGGTGTGTGTCTGGTCGGCCCGCACCGTGACGAGCTCGAGCTGTCCGTCAACGGGCGGCCCGCGCGCGGGTACGCCAGCCACGGCGAGTCCTGGTCGCTGGCGCTGGCGCTGCGGCTGGCCAGCTTCACCCTGCTCCGGCAGGGCCACGAGGACCCGGTGCTGATCCTGGACGACGTGTTCGCCGAGCTGGACACCGGCCGCCGGGACCGGCTGGCCGGCCTGGTGGCCGATGCCGAGCAGGTGCTGATCACCGCCGCGGTGCCCGCCGACGTCCCGGACGTGCTGACCGGCGCGCGGTTCGAGGTCCGCTCCGGCGTGATCAGCCGTGTCGGCTAAGCGCGCCGCGGCCGGCGCCGACGGTTCGGACCGCGGCCGGCGGGCGGTCGAGGCGCTGGCTGAGGCCAAGGCGGACGCGCGGGCCCGGGGCGATCTGCCGGCCGGCCTCCGGGGCCTGGATAAAACCCAGGATGCCGAACGGTCCGGGCTGCTCGCGGCCGGCTCAGCGGACGTGCCCGCCGGGGGAACGCCGCGCGGCCGGGTCCGGCGGGACGACCCGCAGCGGCTGGGCCAGGCCATCGGCGGCCTGCTCGACCAGCACGGCTGGCAGCAGCGGGCCGCGATCGGGTCGGTGTTCGGCCGGTGGGCGGAGATCGTCGGCCGGGATCTGGCCGCGCACACCCGGCCGGACGCATTCGCCGACGGCGAGCTGGCGGTGACCGCCGACTCGACGGCCTGGGCCACCCAGGTCCGGCTGCTGGCCCCGCAGCTGGTCCGGCGGCTCAACGCCGAGCTCGGCGACGGGACCGTGCGCCGGGTCAAGGTCCGCGGGCCGCAGGCGCCCCGGCAGCGCGGCGCCTGGCGCGTGCCCGGCGGCCGCGGACCGCGCGACACGTACGGCTAGAAGCCGAGACGGCCCTGGCTGTCGGTACTAAAAGGTAAAATGAATCGAGCGCAACGACGGCCACGTCGAGGGGGGCTAGGCTTCGCGCTTCCGATGCAGGATGGAGTTCGGTTTGTCCTACGATGCTGGTTCGATCAAGGTTCTGGAGGGCCTGGAAGCTGTCCGTAAGCGACCCGGAATGTACATCGGGTCGACCGGCGAGCGCGGCTTGCATCACCTGGTCCAGGAGGTCGTGGACAACGCCGTAGACGAGGCCATGGCCGGGTACGCCGACGACATCGTGGTGACCCTGCTGGCCGACGGCGGCGTCCGGGTCGAGGACAACGGCCGCGGCATCCCGGTCGACGAGCACCCGGTCGAGCACCGCTCGGCGGTCGAGGTCGTGATGACCACGCTGCACGCGGGCGGCAAGTTCGACAGCCAGTCCTACGCGGTGTCCGGCGGCCTGCACGGCGTCGGCGTGTCGGTGGTGAACGCGCTGGCGGCGCTGCTCGAGGTCGAGGTGCGCCGCGATGGCTACACCTGGACCCAGGCCTACGAGCGCGGCGACCCGATGGGCCCGCTGGAGCGCGGCGAGGCCAGCGACGAAACTGGTACCACGATCACGTTCTGGCCCGACGGCACGATCTTCGAGACCACCGAGTGGTCGTTCGAGACGCTGTCCCGGCGGCTGCAGGAGATGGCGTTCCTCAACAAGAACCTGGCCATCTCGCTGACCGACCTGCGCAGCCTGGACGAGTCCGGCCAGCCGCGCTCGGCGCATTACCAGTACGAGGGCGGGATCGCCGACTTCGTCCGGTACATCAACGCCTCCAAGGAGCCGGTGCACGGGTCGATCATCGACTTCGGCGAGGAGGGGGACGGCATCGCGGTCGATATCGCGATGCAGTGGACCGGGGCCTACACCGAGTCGGTGCACACGTTCGCCAACACGATCAACACCACCGAGGGCGGCACCCACGAAGAGGGGTTCCGGGCCGCGCTGACCACGATCGTCAACCGGTACGCGCGCGAGCAGAAGCTGCTGCGCGAGAAGGACGACAACCTGACCGGCGACGACGTGCGCGAGGGCCTGACCGCGATCGTCTCGGTCAAGCTGTCCGAGCCGCAGTTCGAGGGGCAGACCAAGACCAAGCTCGGCAACACCGAGGCCAAGTCGTTCGTGCAGAAGGCGTGCAACGACCACCTGCGGGACTGGTTCGATCGCAACCCGGGCGAGGCCAAGGAGATCATCAACAAGGCCAGCCAGGCGGCCCGGGCCCGGATCGCCGCGCGGCAGGCCCGGGACCTGACCCGCAAGTCGCTGCTCGGCGGGACCTCGCTGCCTGGCAAGCTGGCCGACTGCCAGTCCACCGACCCGGCGCAGTCGGAGGTCTACGTGGTCGAGGGGGACTCGGCGGGCGGCTCGGCCAAGGGCGGCCGGAACCCGAAGTTCCAGGCCATCCTGCCCATCCGCGGCAAGATCATCAACGTGGAGAAGTCGCGGATCGACCGGGTGCTGAAGAACACCGAGGTCCAGTCGATGATCACGGCGCTGGGCACCGGCATCCACGATGAGTTCGACATCAGCAAGCTCCGCTACCACAAGATCATCTTGATGGCGGACGCCGACGTGGACGGGCAGCACATCCGGACGCTGCTGCTGACCCTGCTGTTCCGGTTCATGAAGCCGCTGGTCGAGGCCGGGCACGTGTACCTGGCCAACCCCCCGCTGTACAAGATCAAGTGGGACGGCCGCGGCGTCAAGCCCGGTTACGCCTACAGTGACCCCGAGCGCGACCGGCTGATCGAGGCCGGCATCGCCGAGGGCCGCAAGGACCCGCGGCCGCGGGACGCCGTGCAGCGCTTCAAGGGCCTGGGCGAGATGAACGCCGAGGAACTGTGGGAGACCACGATGGACCCGGCGCAGCGGCTCCTGCTGCAGGTCACGCTCGACGACGCGGCCCAGGCCGACGAGCTGTTCAGCGTGCTGATGGGCGAGGACGTCGAGGCGCGCCGCTCGTTCATCACCCGCAACGCCAAGGACGTCAGGTTCCTGGACATCTGACCGGGCCGCGCGCCCGTCAGCTGCTTCCACGGTTTTAGTTAAGGATTAGAAAAAGTGACCGAAGTTACCGATCCGCCTGGTGGATACGACCGTACCGAGCCGGTCGACATCCAGTATGAGATGCAGCGCAGCTACATCGACTACGCGATGTCGGTCATCATCGGCCGGGCGCTGCCCGACGTGCGGGACGGGCTCAAGCCGGTGCACGCCCGCATCCTGTACGCCATGTACGACCAGGGTTTCCGGCCCGAGCGGGGTTACGTCAAGTGCGCCCGGCCCGTCGCCGAGGTCATGGGCAACTATCACCCGCACGGCGACAGCGCGATCTACGACGCGCTGGTCCGGATGGCGCAGCCCTGGTCGATGCGGATGCCGCTGATCGACAGCCAGGGGAACTTCGGCTCGCCGGGCAACGACCCGCCCGCGGCCATGCGGTACACCGAGTGCCGGCTCAGCCCGCTGGCCATGGAGATGCTGCGGGACATCAACGAGGACACCGTCGACTTCCGGGAGAACTACGACGGCCGCTCGTCCGAGCCCGTCGTGCTGCCCAGCCGGTTCCCCAACCTGCTCATCAACGGGTCCGAGGGGATCGCGGTCGGCATGGCGACCAAGATCCCGCCGCACAACCTGCGCGAGGTCGCGGCCGGCGTGCAGTGGTACCTGGACCACTTCGAGGCCTCCGACGAGGAGCTACTCGACGCGCTGATGGAGCGGATCCCGGGGCCGGACTTCCCGACCCGCGGCCTGATCGTGGGCCGGCGCGGCATCCGCGACGCCTACCGTACCGGGCGCGGCTCGATCGTCATGCGGGCCGTGGTCGAGGTCGAGGAGGACTCCCGCGGTCGCACCTGCCTGGTGGTCAAGCAGCTGCCGTACCAGGTCAACCCGGACAACCTGGCCACCAAGATCGCCGAGCTGATCAGGGAAGGCCGGATCGGCGGGATCGCCGACATCAACGACGAGAGCAGCGGCCGCACCGGCCAGCGGCTCGTGATCGTGCTGAGGCGGGACGCGGTAGCCAAGGTCGTTCTGAACAACCTGTACAAGCACACCCAGCTGCAGGACACCTTCGGGGCCAACATGCTGGCCCTGGTCGACGGCGTGCCGCGCACGCTGCGCCTGGACCAGATGATCCGGTACTGGGTCACGCACCAGATCGAGGTCATTGTCCGGCGGACCAAGTTCCGGCTGCGCAAGGCCGCCGAGCGGCTGCACATCGTGGCCGCGCTGATCAAGGCGATCGACCGGATCAACGAGGTCATCGCGCTGATCCGGGCCAGCGCGTCGGCCGCGGAGGCCCAGCAGGGCCTGATGAGGCTGCTGGACCTCGACGAGATCCAGGCTCGCGCGATCCTGGACATGCAGCTGCGCAAGCTGGCCGCCCTGGAGCGCCAGGAGCTGACCAACGAGCGCGACGAGCTCGAGGCCAAGATCGCCGAGTACGAGAGCATCCTGGCCTCGCCGGAGCGGCAGCGGGAGATAGTCGGCTCGGAGCTGGGCGAGATCGTGGCCAAGTACGGCGACGAGCGGCGCACCGAGATCATCGCCTACGACGGCGAGGTGGCCGACGAGGACCTTATCGCCGAAGAGGACGTCGTGGTCACCATCACCTACGGCGGCTACGCCAAGCGGACCCGGACCGATCTGTACCGGGCCCAGCGACGTGGCGGCAAGGGCGTGCGCGGCGCGCAGCTGCGCACCGACGACATCGTGGACCACTTCTTCGTCACCACGACCCACCACTGGATCTTGTTCTTCACCAACAAGGGCCGGGTCTACCGGGCCAAGGCCTACGAGCTGCCCGACGCCGGCCGTGACGCCCGCGGTCAGCACGTGGCCAATCTGCTCGCGTTCCAGCCCGACGAGCGGATCGCCGAGGTGCTCGCGCTGCGCGACTACCAGCTGGCGCCGTACCTGGTGCTGGCCACCCGCGGCGGGCTGGTCAAGAAGACCAAGCTGACCGCCTTCGAGAACGTGCGCTCGGGCGGCATCATCGCCATCAACCTGCGCGAGGACGACGAGGTCATCGCGGCCCGGCTGGTCGCCCCCGAAGAAGACCTGGTGCTGGTCAGCAAGGGCGCGCAGGCGATCAGGTTCCACGCCGACGACGAGTCGCTGCGCCCAATGGGCCGCGATACCTCGGGCGTGATCGGGATGCGCTTCAACGACGGCGACGAGCTGCTCGGCATGTACGTGGTCCGGGGCGGCGGCGACGTGCTGGTCGCTACCGGCAACGGGTACGCCAAGCGCACGCCGGTCGACGCCTACCCGGTGCAGGGCCGCGGCGGCCGCGGCGTGGTCACGGCCAAGATCGTCGAGGCCCGCGGCGAGCTGGTCGGCGCGCTGATGGTGGAGGCCGGCGACGAGATCTTCGCCATCACCTCGGCGGGCGGGGTGATCCGGACCCGGGCCGACGAGGTCAAGCAGTCAGGACGGCAGACCATGGGGGTCCGCCTGATGAATCTGGCCGCGGGAGATAGCGTGGTAGCGCTGGCCCGTAACGCGGAGTCGCTCGAAGTCGAGCAGGAGGTGCTCGCCGCCGGCGATCCGGAAACAGAAGCAGAAGCGTCGGAAGAGGAGTCTGGCCCGGAACCTGCAGATGGTGAAGCGGACCTGAGTTGACGGCAACGATTGCCCGGCCTGAAGCGTCCTTATCAGTGTCAGGTTGTCGCGGAGCTTCGGGACATAGCCGTCTTCTTGGCATGAGTGTCCTTTGGACGTCCTGTCCAGAGATAACCTCATGAGGGTCAGATCATAGGAGGACGGCTTGGACAGGCGCACGAATACGTCAGACGGCTCGGCTGGGGGCTCGCCTACGGTCGTGACGGCACGGCATGACGACGACGATGACCTGATGGCTGAGACCGACACCGATCAGGACACCCAGATCATTCCGGCCACGCCCGCCCGGGCGGCCCGTTCGGCCGTGGCGCGCGCCGCGGCCGCGGCCAAGGAGGTCTTGGCCAACGGCGCGGCCGCCGTGGCCAACGGCGGTTCGGCACACCGGGATCCGGCGGCCGACGAGCAGGCCAGCGCGACCGACGAGGTGCCGGCGCTGCCCGCCGACACCATCGGGGCGGGCCGCGGCTCGTCCAGCTTCAGCCGGTCGGTATCGGCGCCGCTCTCCCCCGGAGCCGACGAAGACTGGGCGCTGGACGCCCACGACCTGTCGTCGTCCTCGCCCGCGGCCGAGTCCAAGGTGAAGCCCTCCGAGGTCGAGGAAGGGCCCCCGTCGATGCGGACCGGGACCGGATGGCCGGCTCCCGACGCGTCGTTCGCCGGGGCCGACCCGGCCGGCGACCCGCTGGCCGCGCCCGCCGAGCCAACCGTGTCCGCGGCGTCGTTCGCGTGGGACGCGCCCGAGGCCGCCACGTCGCCGTCCTCGCCGGCCCGGAACTTCCTGCGCTCCAGTACGAACGCCAAGGCCTCAACCTCGTCCCGGACCCCGCCGGTCACCGTGGGCCCGGCCAAGGGCGCCCCGGCGGGCGCGCCATCGGGCACGGGAGCGCGGCCCAAGGCCGCCAAGCGCTCGGCGCGGCAGGCCCACCTGACCGTCGCCCGGGTCGAGCCCTGGTCGGTGATGAAGTTCAGCTTCGTGGTGTCACTGGTCGCGTTCGTGATCTTGTTCGTCGCGGTCAGCGTGATCTATGGCACGCTGTCCGCGCTCGGGGTGTTCACCTCGCTGCAGCACGTCGTGCAGAGCGTCACGTCCAGCCAGGACTCGAACGGGGTCAACGCGGCCAAGTGGTTCACCGCGTCCCGGGTGCTCAGCTATACGGCACTGCTCGGCGCGCTCAACATCGTGCTGATCACCGCCATGTCGACGATCGGCGCGGTAGTCTACAACCTGACCTCGCGGCTGATCGGCGGCGTGGAAGTGACCCTCCGCGAGACGGAGTAAAGCTTCAGCGTCACGGCGCAAGCCCTCCGCCGGTACGGTAGGATGTTTGCTGCTCCTGTTTCCGCAGGTCAATGGGGTTATAGCTCAGTCGGTTAGAGCGCGTCCCTGATAAGGACGAGGCCCGTGGTTCAAGTCCACGTAACCCCACGCGGCGGCTTATGCTGCTCGGTTTCTTCGAAACCTTCGCCGTGGCCCCGGAGTGCTGGTCCGGGGGGACGACCCCCGGAACCCCCCGAGTGCCGGGCTTCGCCCGGCCGGCGGGCTGGGGCGGTACTTCTCTTCCCTCCTCCCTCCTCCCTCCTCCCTCCTCCCTCCTCCCTCCTCTCCTCCCCCTGTCGCCCGCGTTGCTGGCTCGCCCTGATGAGGGGGTGGCGTGGGGTAGGCTGCTGCTCATCTTTTGTGGATGTCATCGAGGCGGAGGGTTCCTCGCTGTGAAGATCAAGATATTGATGGCCGCACTGCTCGGGCTCGGCGTGTTCGCCGTGTGGCGCAAGGTGCAGGCCGACCGGGCCGAACTCGACCTGTGGAATGAGGCCACCGCCGCCGACGAAGACTGAGCTGGCCGGTGAGCGATACGAATCCGGTATCGCTAGTCTGCTGCGGCATCATCGGAGCCGTAGCAGTCGACGGCAGTGTGCTCGAGCGGGCGTTCGTCGACGCGATGGCGACCCAGGGGGTGGTGGCGGGGACCGCCGCCTACGTCAAGGCGATGGTGCACTTCGACCGCACCCGCGGCTGGGCCCCGACCGACGTCATCCACACCCTGTTCTCCGAAGACGAGATCCGGGCCCAGGCCGCGGATCTCGCCTTCGAGCACTCGTTTGAGGCCGCCGTCGACCGGTTCGGTGTCTTTCCGCTGCCCGGCGCGAACGACGCGCTGGCCAAGCTGTCCGCGGCCGGCGCGAAAGTGTGCCTGATGTCCGGCCTGTCCCGGCCCGCGCTCAGCCTGGTCATGGAACGCCTGGCCTGGTGGCAGCGCGGGGACCTGGTCCTAGGCCGGGACGACGTGGCCCGTGGTTTCCCCTGGCCCGACCTGGTGCTCACCGCGATCGTGCGGCTGGGCATCGGCGACGTCCGGGACGTGGCCGTGGTCACGGCCAGCGAGAGCGGGGTACTGTGCGCCCGCCGGGCCGGGGCCCGGCTGGTGATCGGGGTGCTGAGCGGGGTGCACGACGGCCGCAGGCTCCGCCGGGCCGGCGCCACCCACCTGCTGGCCGACCTCAGCGAGTTGCCCGACCTGGTCGCCTCGGCGAGCTGAACCGCCCGCTGACCGGGGCAAACCTCTAGCTGGCCCATGGCAAACTGAGAAGTATGCCGGAACTGCCAGAAGTAGAGTCGCTGGCCGCCTTCCTGCGTACGCACGCGGTCGGCCACACCGTCGCACGCGCCGATGCCGCCTCGTTCTCGGTGCTGAAGACCTTTGATCCGCCGCTCACCGCCCTCACCGGGCAGGTGATCACCGAAGTTGGCCGGCACGGCAAGTTCCTGGACCTGGCCACCGACCAGGGCCTGCACCTGATCATGCACCTGGCCCGGGCCGGCTGGCTGCGCTGGCGCGATGAGCTGCCCACGACGCCGCCCAAGCCCGGCAAGAGCCCGCTGGCGTTCCGGTTGCGGCTCGATGACGGCTCCGGGTTCGACCTGACCGAGCAGGGCACCAAGAAGCGGCTGGCCGTCTACCTGGTCCGCGACCCGGCCGAAGTGCCCGGCGTGGCCACCCTCGGCCCGGACCCGCTGGTCGCGGAGTTCACCCTGGACAGCCTGGCCGGCCTGCTGGGCGGCCGCCGGATGCAGATCAAGGGCGTGCTCCGGGATCAGAGCATCATCGCCGGCATCGGCAACGCCTACTCCGACGAGGTGCTGCACGTGGCCAAGATGTCGCCGTTCAAGATCGCGGCCAGCCTGACCCCGGATGAGGTGGCCGTGCTGTACGACGCGATCAAGACCACGCTGGGCGAGGCGGTCGAGCGCTCGGCGGGACTGGCCGCCGCGGACCTGAAGGGCGAGAAGAAGAGCGGCCTGCGGGTTCACGGGCGGGCCGGCCAGGAGTGCCCGGTGTGCGGCGACACGATCAAGGAGGTGTCGTTCGCCGACTCGGCCCTGCAATACTGCCCCACCTGCCAGACCGGCGGCAAGCCGCTGGCCGACCGGAGACTGTCCCGGCTGCTGAAGTAAGCCCTCAGGCATCCTTATCAGGGACGCGCTGGAAACAGGTACCCTTGGCCGAAAGACATCTCGGGGCTATAGCTCAGCTGGAAGAGCGTCTGGTTTGCATCCAGAAGGCCAGGGGTTCGAGTCCCCTTAGCTCCACAGGTCAGAGGCCAAATGCGATCATGAAGGCCTCGAAGCAGAGCCAGAGCAAAAGCCAAAGCCCCGCGTACTACGCGGCTTATGACGGCTACTGCACGCCGTGGGCACGGCAAAGGCTCGGTCTACCGCGAAGGAGTAGCCGTGCTTGCGCAGGTCCTTGACCGCCGCCGGCCTGGGCGCCACGATGGTTAGCCAGGCTAATTACCCGCCGCTCCGCTTGACCCAGCTGGCGCATGTGGACCTCGTCTCAGGAGCGACCCGGATCGACGCCGATGATCCAGGTGACGTCGAAGCGGTCGGTGAGCATGCCGTAGAGAGGCGCGAAAGCAGCGGGCGCGAGAGGGATGAGGATGGCGGTGGCGCCGTCACTGAGTGCGTCCCACAGGGGCTTGATCTCGTCGGCGTCCGTGCTCTGGAGCGTGACGTAGAAGGCATTCTCGCCCGGGTGGTAGGACTTGGAGGGCTGCACGTCATAGGCCATGATGTCGAAGCCGTTCGCGGCGGCGACCCGTCCGAATGCGATCTGGTCGGTCTGGACAGGATCTTCAACGGCGTGGATGTCGGCGTAGGTGGCGATCGAGAGGTCGCCGCCGAACACAGACTGGTAGAACTCGAGCGCCTTTCGGGCGTCGCCGCGGAAGTTGATGTGGACAGTGGTGGTGACGCTCATGATCGTCTCCTCAATGGTGGTTGGTCCGGACAGGCTTTCGTCCGCCTCCTAGCCACAGATGCCAGCCCCCGCTACCCGGGTCCGATGGCGTCAGTCATGGCGGCCGTCCAAAGCTGCCGAGCACGCGACGAGACGATCGTGCGCGCCGGGGATCTTCCCGACACCCGCGGCCCGAACGATGCGCGGCTGAGTGATTTACGTTTGATCGCCAGGACGTCGGCTGCCCAGCTTGATCCGGTGCATGAGCCCTACACGCGGTTCTTTGAGGGCGACCGCGGCGGCCGGAAGGCTGGGCTTCGGGCGGCGGGGTTCACGAACGCCCACGGTCGGCGGCCGCCTGCGCCACGTCGGCAGGTGATCGCGAATCCACTGCAGCGCGGTGGCTGGCATGCGCCAGGCTCGATGGAGGTATCCTCGCGTCATATCTTGATTATGCCTCCGCTGCCGCTGCGGTCATAAGCCGCAGCGGGTCCTGCACTACCGGACAGAACTGTCCGGTCAGATGTGGGCAGGGTTGTTGACCGAGGTAGGCCCGCTAAATGGTTGGGCACGGACGGTGGCTGGCTCGTAGCCTGGCGGTCATGGCACGCGACGAGCGCAGCGTCACCCCGCAGAGCGAGGACTTCTCGGCCTGGTACAACGACGTGATCTTCCGCGCCGAACTGGCGGACCGGGGACCGGTCCGGGGCAGCATGGTGATCAGGCCGTACGGGTACCGGATCTGGGAACTGCTGCAGGCGGACCTGGACGGGCGGATCAAGGACGCCGGACACCAGAACGCCTACTTCCCGCTGCTCATCCCGCAGAGCTATATGCAGCGCGAGGCCGAACACGTGGACGGGTTCGCGCCCGAGTTGTTCACGGTCACTCACGCCGGCGGGAAGGAACTAGACGAGCCGCTGGTCATCCGGCCGACGTCGGAAACGATCATCGGGGAGATGATGGCCAAGTGGATCAGCTCGTACCGGGATCTGCCGATGCTGCTGAACCAGTGGGCCAACGTGCTCCGGTGGGAGCTGCGGCCCCGGATGTTCCTGCGGACCAGCGAGTTCCTCTGGCAAGAGGGCCACACCGCGCACGCCACCGCCGCCAACGCGGTCGCCGAAACCATGCTGGCCCTGGGCTTTTACCAGGACCTGGCGGTGGGGCCGGCGGCGCTGGCCACCGTGCCAGGCGAGAAGACGCCGGGTGAGCGGTTCGCCGGGGCCGAGCGCACCTTCACCATCGAGGCCATGATGCGGGATGGGCGTGCGCTACAGGCGGGCACCTCGCACTTCATGGGGACGAACTTCGCGACGGCGTTCGGCATCAGCTATACCAGCGAGAGCGGTACGGCCGAGCTGTGCCACACCACCTCGTGGGGCATGACGACCAGGATGATCGGCGCCCTGATCATGACCCACGGGGACGACCAGGGCTTGGTGCTGCCGCCCGCCTTGGCTCCCTACCAGGTGGTGATCGTCCCGATCGGACGCGGAGAGCAGGCCGAGGCTACGCTGTCCGCCGCCACCGAACTGTCCGCCGCGCTGCGCCGCGCCGGGATCCGGACCCACGTAGACGACCGGCCGCAGGTCTCGCCCGGCTTCAAGTTCAATGACTGGGAGATGCGCGGCGTGCCGATCCGGCTAGAGCTCGGGCCGCGGGATCTGGCCGTCGGCACCGCCCTGATGTCCCGCCGGCTGAACTACCGGCAGCCGGACGCAGGCAAGCAAGCCGTCCCGATCTCTACCGCGGCCGACCTGCTGACCGTAGAGCTGGCCGCGTTCCAGGCGATGCTGGCCCGGCGGGCCGCGGACTTCCGCGACGAGCACACCGCCGTGGTCAATTCGTGGCCGGAGTTCGCCGCCGCGGTCGCGGTCGGCTGGGCGCTGGCGCTGCACTGCGGCGAGCAGGCGTGCGAGGGCGAGATCAAGGCGGAAACCACCGCCACGCCCCGCGGCATCCCGCTGGCCGGCGAACCCGAGCAGGGCCCGTGCATCCGCTGCGGCAAGCCGTCCGCGTACGGCAAGCGGGTGATCTTCGCCCGCGCCTACTGAGGCCGCCTCCGATCTCAGCCACCCACGGTGTCGGGGAGCTTGCCCGTCGCCCCGAGCTTGTAGGCGATGATCAGGTTGTGCTGCGTGCCGGGCGCCGCTTCGCCGGCGCCGGCGATCACGTAGTCGCCGTCGACCCCGACCGGCGCGTTGCTCGCGGCGGACATCGGCGTCTTGAACAAGATGGCGCCGGTGGTCGCGTCGAGCGCGTACAGGTAGCCGCTGAACGTGGTAGTGAACACGACGTTGTTGGTCACCGTCGCGGCGCCGAACAGCATGGACGGGAGCGGGGTGTCCCAGGTGACGGTGCCGGTGTCCTGGTTGACCGCGACCATCTCGCCGGTAGCGCTGTAAAGGGCTTTGACCTGGCTGGCAACCGACCCGGTGAAGCCGGTCGGGCTCGCCGCCAGCGCCCAGTCGTTGACGGCGGCAAAGGTGGTGGAGCCGTTGCTGGCCAGCTGGGTCAGCATGCCGCCGTACAGGCTCGGTTCGAGGCAGTACGCCGCGGGCAGGGGATCGCGCGAGGTGGACGTGGCATGCTCGGTGAGCAGCCCGTCGTTCTCATGCCCGGTATGCCCGCCCACCGGACGCTGCCATAGCAGCTTGCCCGTCTGCGCGTCCAGTTCGATCATGATGCCGGCCTTGCCGCCGTCGATCACCACCGGCCGCCCGTCCGCGGTGGTCAGCACCGGCGGGTTCTGCAGGTCCCAGTCGTACAGATCGTGCGGGGTCAGCTGGTAGTACCACAGCAGCTTCCCGGCCGGGCTCAGCTTCACCACCGAGTCGGTATACAGGTTCGGGCCGGGCCGGCTGCTCCCCAGCGGGTAGCTCTTGGTGCCGAAGATCGGGGCCGGGTTGGCGATGCCCATGTAGATGTTGCCCTGGGCGTCGAACGAGGGCGTGTACCACAGCCCGGCGCCAGAGTTGACTCCCGGGTTTCCCCACAGGTTCTGGTCCTGATTCCAGGACCACTCCGGTGCGCCGGTCCGGGCGTTCAGCGCCCACAAGATCCCCTGGCCGCCGGCGCCATACACCGCCGTCACGTTGGCCGGCACGGTGGACACGTACACGGTGCCGTGGCTGTAGCCGGGCGCCATGGCGATGCCCTCGTGGTCGTTCTGGATGAGGGTCCGGCTCCACAGCTGCGCCCCGGTCGCGGCATCCAGGGCGACCGCGGCCTTGGCGGTGGCCGCGTACACGACCCCGCCGACCACGTTGACCCCGTCCGGGCCGCCGTTCGCTGAGTTGTAGTCGTGCGTCCACAAGACCTTGCCGGTGGCCAGGCTGATCGCGAACACATCCGAGTTCAGGTCCTGGACGTACACCACCCCGTTCACGATCACGGGCGTCGCCGCGTAGGCCCCGTCGGTATGGGCCGTGGACATGGTCAGTGGCATCGTCCACGCCACCCCTAGCTTGGAGACGTTGCTGCTGGTGATCGTGCTGGCCACGAAGCGGGTGCTGGCCGGGTCGCCGTCGGGCTGCGTCCAGCCTGCCGCGGGCTGGCCCGTGGCTGCCGGGGCGGTCCCGGTGACCGTCGCGCCGCGCTTGGACGTGCACGCCACCGTGCTCGAACTGCTCGTGCTGCTGCTGCTCGAGCAGCCGCCGGCGATCAGGCCCGTCGCAACGACCAGCGCCGCGCCCGCCACCGCGGACCGCCGCAAGCCGGACCCAGGGATTCCATAGCTCATGCCATCATCGTGGCGGGATACTCCCGTCCACGACAGGGGTGAAATCACCCACACGATCGAGCACGTCAGGCGGGACGGCGGTAGCTGTCCATCTGAGCGACCTGATGCAGGGTGGCTGCTGGGGGACGTGAATCCAGCCGGGCCGGCGTTTGCCCGCGACCTCCACCCGGACCATCTGATGGAAGGTCCCGCGTTCGATGCCGTCGTAGCCTTGGCGCACGACCGAACTGTAGATGTCTCCGGAGACGACCAGCACCAGCGGATCAGCCGACTCGCGGCGCGCCTTCTTGACCCGAGCAGCATCGAGCAAGCGGAACGCGACATCCAGGTCCTCACCGAAGCACCCGTTCGCGTCGTAATGAACCTCTCCCGCATGCATGACGACCCGGATACGCAACTGCTCGACCCGATCGGAGCCGGGGAGATCCTGGCCGGATCATTCCTGGCCCTGCGGGTCCGAGGCCTGCCGGACCGGCGAGCCTTGCTGCACTCGGTCGCGGCGGCCAGCCGGTCGGTCACCGAATTCGGCGTGGCGGGCCCGGGCGTGACCGGCGAGCTCCGGCGGGTCAGGGAGGAGCTGGCCGCCGCGGATCACCGCCCGCCGCCGTGGCTCCGCATCCTCGGCGGCGCATCAGCTGACGCTAGAGCGAGGCGGAGGCGGCCTTGACGGCGGCGGACTGGCAGACACCGCCCGGCTGACCGTGGGTGAGGGTACAGATGGCGGCGGTCACGATGTTGGCCGCGCCGTCGATGTCCTTGGCAATCGGGCTGGCCGGATCGTACATCGCGGTGGCGATCTCGGTCCAGGTCAGGCCGGCCAGCGCGGAGGGCAGGTACTGGACCTGCGGGAGGGTGTAGCGGTTGCCGAGGTCGACGAACGGGATGGCGCCGGTGCCGTAGCGGCTGAACAGGGCCTGCTGGCTGGCGGTCGGCTGCTGCAGGTAGACGTGCCCGAACGGGCTGCTCGGGTCGGTGGCCTCGCCGAACCACTCGACCGGGACGAAGGCCAGGTACTTGCTGGTGTAGCTGGCCGCGGCGAACGACAGCGTGGGGGTGCTGGCGTAGCTGTCGGTGGGCGAGGAATGGATGAGGCGCAGGCCGGTCAAGGTGCCGAACCGGCTGACCGCGGCGGCCAGGGCCCAGCGTTCGGCGGCACAGTACGGGCAGAACTCGCCGCCCAAGTAGAGCAGTTCCGGTTTGCCGCCCACGGTGAGCGGGGGCTGGCCGCTGAGAGTGGTGAGCCCGGTCGCCGTCCCGGCGCCGACCGCGTTGAACGTGCTCGCCGGGACGCTGGTCACCTGCTGCTGGACCTGGGCCGTGGTGCGGCCGTCGGCGCCCGGAGCGCTGCGCGCGGGCGCCTCGCTCAGCTTGACCGCGATCAGCGTGGCCACCAGCGCCAGCACGAGGCCGACGCTGCCGCCCGCCAGCAGCAGCCGTCGGCGGGCCCGGGCCTCGGCGGCCTGCCGGACGGCGAGTTTCTGCCGGGCGCCGTGCCGCTGGGTACTGGGCGCCTTGGTGCCGTTACCCGCCGGGGCGGTCCGGGCCGGGGTCCGTGCCTTGCTCGGGGTGGTCCGGGCCGGAGTCCCTGCCTTGCTGCGCGCCGCGTTGCCCATGAATGGCCTCCATCTACTATCTGCGTACGTAGATAGTACGTAGCTAGACAGTAGCAATTACCCGTGGGGCTGTCTATGCTGGCTGGTGCGGACGCGGGAGGTGGAGTGCGCGGATTCGGGGACCTGGAAGCGGTGATCATGCACCGGGTGTGGGAGCACGATGAGCCGGTGACCGTGCGGGAACTGTTCGACGAGCTGGCCGCGGAGCGGACGATCGCGTACACGACCGTGATGAGCACCATGGACAACCTGCACCGCAAGGGCTGGCTGGACCGGGTCCGGGAGGGCAAGGCGTACCGGTACAGCGCGACGGCCAGCCGGGAGGAGTACAGCGCCCGGCTGATGCGCGAGGCGCTGGCCGACGGCGGTGACGCCGAGGCGGTGCTGAGCCATTTCGTGGCGCAGATCGGCAACGGTGAATCCGAGGCGCTGCGCTCGGTGCTGCGCAAGCTGCGCGGCGGGCGGTCCGCATGAGGCCCGCGCTCCTGGTCTTGTGTTATGCCCTGGCCGTGGCGTGGATCGTGCCGCTGCCGCTGCGGCGGCTGTCCGAGCCGGGGCTCAGCCCGCGGCTCGGGCTCGCGGCCTGGCTGTCCGCGATGTTCAGCGTGCTGGCCCTGCTGCTGGCCGCGCTGGGCCTGCTGGGCCGGGCGGCGCTCGCCGGGTGGCCGGGCTTCGCGCGGACGGTATGCGAGTCGGTCAGCGCCGGGACCTGCCCGCCCGGCGTGTACCGGAGCGTCGCGTACGAGCTCGGGCTGGCTATCGCGGCGTTCCTGGGCGGCGTGGCCATGATCGTGATCGGCCTGCGCTACGGCCGGAGCCTGCGCCGCTCCAGCGTCCGGACCCGGGCCCACGCCGAGGCGGCCCGGATCACCGGTCACCGGTTCGACGGCGACGCGGCGTTCGTGCTCGACGCTACCCGGCCCGCCGTGTACTGCGTGCCCGGCCGGCCGCCGACCATCGTCCTGACCACCGGCGCGCTGGCCGTCCTGGAACCGGATCAGCTCGCCGCGGTGCTGGCCCATGAGCGGGCGCACCTGGCCGGCCGGCATCACCTGCTCCTCGCGCTGACCCGCTCGCTGGCCGCGGTCGCCCCCGGCGTTCCGGTGTTCGCGGCAGGCACCGGCGCGGTGGCCCGGCTGGCCGAGATGCGCGCCGATGACGTGGCGGCCCGGCGCGCCGGCGGTGCGCAGGGCCGGCGCACGCTGCTGGCCGCCCTGCTGGCCATGGGCGCCGGCGTGGCCGCGGCCCAGGCGCCGGCCCCGCTCCCGCGCTGGCCGCGACCGGTGGGGTGGTGGCCGCCCGGGTCCGGCGGCTGGCCGAGCCGGCCCCCGCGGGGCGCTGGCTGCGCCACGGGCTGGCGCTGGCCGCGCTGACGCTGGCCATCGCGATCGGCTCGGCGCTGGTCCTGGCCATCGCGATCGGCTGAACCTGGGGACCAGCTGCAAGTCCGGCTCGAAGACGGTCAAGTCCGGGGCTAGCGGCCGGGCATCGCGTCTAGAGTGAGTCCCCGTGCAGACGCCTTCGCTCCGGCACGCCGTCCGGGTGCTCTTGGTCGGCTCCGCGGCCCTGGCCATCGCGGGGGCGGCGGCCCTGCCGGTCTCGGCCCAGACGTCGGCCGCGAACACCGCGACCGTGACAACGGTCCGCAGCGGGACCGCGGTCACCGGGCCGGCCGGGATCAAGATCAAGGCCGGGGCGCTGGCCAACGCGGCGACCGGGCAGATCCTGTGGAGCCAGGGCCTGAACACCGAGCTGCCGATGGGCAGCATCGTGAAGGTCATGACCGCCCTGGTGGTGCTGCGGGCCGGGAACCTGAACCAGGTGATCACGGTGCCCAAGTCGGTGACCGGGTACCTGAAGAAGCAGGACCAGCCGAGCACGGCCGGACTGATCCCCGGGGACAAGCTGACCGCGCGGGAACTGCTCGAGGCGCTGCTGCTGCCGTCCGGCTGCGACGCGGCGTACACGCTGGCCATGGCGTACGGGCCGGGGCTGGACGCGTTCATCGCCAAGATGAACGCGCAGGCCCAGCAGCTGGGCCTGCGCAACACGTACTTCTCGAACTTCGACGGGCTGCCCTGGCCGAGCGAGCATTCCACCTGGTCGACGCCGGCCAACCTGATCACGCTGGGGCGGCACGCGATGCGGTACGGGGTGTTCGCCAACATCGTGGCCCAGGCCAAGTACTCGATACCGGCCGGAGACGGGCATCACGCCTACAAGTGGCAGAACACCGACCCGCTGATCGGGAAGTACACCGGCGCGCTGGGCGTCAAGACCGGGGACACCAAGGCGGCCGGGAACTGCCTGCTGTTCGAGGCGGCCCGGAACGGGCTCACCCTGATCGGCGTGACGCTGGGCACTCCCGGCGACGACATTTCCGACACCGGACCGGTCGCGACGAAGGTCTTGAACTGGGGCTTCCAGAACTTCTAGCCGATCCGGTCCCGGAGCGGGGTGCTGTCCCCGGCGCGGACCCAGGTGGGGACGATCTCGCCCGGGTCGGCGTCCAGACCGTGCTCGATCTGCTCCACCGCCCGGTTGACGATACGCCGGGAGATGTCCTCGACCGGGAGGACGACGCTGGTCAGGGACGGGTGCAGGATCGAACCGCCGACGCTGCCGTCGAAGCCGACCACGGCCAGGTCCCGGCCGACGGCCAGCCCGAGCTCGGCGGCCACCCCGTAGACGATCACCGCGATCTTGTCGCTGCCGGTGAGCACCGCGTCGGGCCGGGCCGCGGTGATGAACGAGCGGATCGCGGCGCGGGCGCCGGCCGCGTCGTCGGGGACCCGGAGCATCCCGGCGCCGTCGCCGGCGATGCCGCAGGCAGCCAGGCCGGCCCGGAAGCCGGTCTCGCGGTCGCTGTCCCAGTCCCAGTAGGCGGCTGACTCGTAACCGATGTAGGCCGGGCGGGCGTAGCCGCGGTCGGTGACGTACCGGACGGCACTGGCCTCGGCTTCGGTGTTGTCGATGTCGACCCAGGCCTGCGGCTGGGCCGGCCCGGTCCGGCCGAAGCATGCGAACGGCATGCCGAGCTCGCACAGCAGGTCCACCCGCGCGTCGTCGCGCTGCAGCTCGGACAGGACGAAGGCGTCCACGCTGCGGTCGGCGGCCAGCCGGCGGATATCCTCGCTGGGCGCGGCCTGCTGCGCCACCACCAGGACCCGGTAGTGCTGCTGCGCGCTGGCGGTCAGCAGCGCCTGCATGAACTGCATCATGATCAAGTTGGTCGGCTCGAGCTGGATCGGCGGCATCAGGTAGGCCAGCCGCATGGTCCGCCGCGAGCGCATGCTGCGGGCGCCCTGATGCGGGTGGTAGCCGAGCTGCTCGACCATGGCCAGAACCCGGGTCCGGGCTGCCTCGCCGACCCGGCCGCTGCCGTTCAGCACGTTCGAGACCGTGGACTTGCCCACGCCCGCGGCGCGGGCGACGTCCTCGATCGTGACGTTCCGCTGGACCGGGCCCACGGCCCGGTGTGCTGGCGATGCCACCAGTTCTCCCCACGTACCAGAAGCCTTCGTCTCCTGATCATTGTGCGGGATAAGGGCGGTACCGCGTCCAGAGTGGGCCGCGGCGCGCCCGGGCCTACCAGGTTCCCCAGCGCAAGCCGGGTTCGGGCAGGACCGGAGGCTGCCGGAAGGCGGGCTCGCCGTCCAGGTCGAGCGCGTCCAGCGGGGCCCGGGCGGCGGCGTCGCGCGCGGTGAGCGCGGGCAGGTTCCACTTCTCCTGGACCAGCTTGAGCACCGAGGTGTGGTCGAAGGTCTGCGAGCAGACGTAGCCGGGCCGCGCGTAGGGCGAGACGATCACGGCCGGAACCCGGAATCCGTACCGGTCGTAGCGCTGCGGCCCGGCGTTCAGGTTCTCCTTGCTGCGGACCAGGCCGGGGGCCACCACCCGCAGGCACGCGGTCAGCGCGTTCGGGCTGCCGACGGCGCTGCGCCCCTCGACGTCGTCCGGCGGGACGGCGGGCGGCGGCGGCACGTGGTCGTAGTATCCGCCGTGCTCGTCGTAGACCCAGATCAGCAGGGTGTGCGGCCACCCCGCGCCGTGCATGACCCGGTTGATCACCTCGGCCGCGAAGCTCTCGCCCTTCCTGATGTCCTGCGGGTTCTCCTCCGAGTAGCCCCCGAAGTCCGGGTCCACGACGCTGAAGGCCGGCAGCGTGCCCTGGGCGGCGTCGGCGAAGAACTGGTCCAGGCCGCGGACGTGCTGCATGTACCGGCCGATGCCGAGCGGGAAGACGTCCGCGGTGAACTGGATGTCCTTCTGCACCCCTTGGGACACCGCGGGCAGCGCCCGGGCCGCGGACTGCAGCCGGCGCCGGGTCATCTTGCGGGTATGCCGGGCGTAGTGCCGCCACCGGGGCTGATCACTGGCCACCGGGTGGTAGTTAACCCAGGAGATCCCCTGCTCGGTCAGCAGGTCGAAGATCGTCCCGGCGGGCGGATAGTCGAGCAGGTCGTAGGACGAGTCGTCGATCAGGCCGTGCGCCGTGCCCGCGATCAGGAACCGGCGGTTGGGGAAGGTCGGCCCCAGGCACGAGCTGAACCAGCGGTCGGCCAGCGGGAACGTCCGGGCCAGCCCGTAGTAGAACGGTAGGTCCGGCTCGGTCCAGTAGCCCAGGCCGACCGTGGCCGTCTGGGGTCCGATGTCGACCGGGTTGGCCGCGGCACCGGCCCGGGCGGCGGCCTGCACCTCCTGCGCACTGGTCACGAAGCCGTCGCACTTGCCCTCGCCCCACTGCTGGTGGGACGCGTGCCAGCTCTGGGACGGCACGCCCTGGTGCTGGACCGTGGACGGCAGCGGGAAGGCGCGCACGGCCTGGCCATCGGACGCGTCGTTGAACACGTCGGGCCGGCCGTCAGGCGCCAGCGGAAAGCCGTCACCCCGGCCGCCCAGCATGCCGAGGTAGTTGTCGTAGGAGTGGTTCTCCATCATCAGCACCACGATGTGCCTGATCTGCGGGAGCAGGTCGGTCCCGGCCGGCTGGCCGGGCCGCGGGCGCGTTCCGTACCGGGCCGCGTCCCGGCCACGGGCCAGCCGCCTCATCTCATGGTGTTCCAGGACATGCCACACGTCGGTGCCGCCTTCGGGTGTCGTCGTCGGATGGCCGTCGACTACCCAGGCCGCGCAGCGCAAATCCAGTGGCCCCGGGCCGCACCGGGATCCTACGGTGTCGGTCATGCCATCGAGCTATCCGCCGCTGAACGTCGAGGTCCGCACGCCCAGGCTCACGCTGGCCGGCGCGAGTGACGACCTGCTCGAGCGACTTGTCCCGGTCGTCCGCGCCGGGGTCGTCGGGCCGGAGCACCACCCCTTCGACGATCCGATGTCGCTGTACGAGGGCAGCCCGGAGCGGGAGTGGCGGTGGCTGCGCGGGATCTGGGCCGGGCGGGCCACGGTGAGCCCGCAGTTCTGGCGGCTGTACTTCGCGGTCCTGGTCGACGGCGCCCCGGCCGGCATGCAGGACCTGATCGGCACCGACTTCGCCGCGTTCGGCACGGTGGGCACGTTCTCCTGGCTCCAGCCGTCGCTGCGCGGCCGCGGTCTGGGCGCCGAGATGCGGGCGGCCGTCGTCCACCTGGCCTTCGCTGGCCTGGACGCGCGCGAGGCCAGCAGCGAGGCCTTCGCCGACAACGCCGCCTCGAACGGCGTGTCCCGGACGCTCGGTTACGCGCCGAACGGGACCGGCTGGGCCACCCGGCGCGGCCAGCCCGCGCCGCTGATGCGCTGGAAGCTGAGCCGCGAGCGCTGGGCCCTGACCCGGCGCGACGACATCGAGCTGGCGGGCGTGCCGGCCTGCCGGCCCGTCCTCGGGATCGGCTAGCTGATCCGGCTAGCCGAGGGCCAGCCGCGGCGGGACCACTGCCGGGCTCACGCTGACCTGCGGCAGCCGGACCCGGATGGCCAGCCCGTCCGGGGTGTGCTCGACCCGCGCCGCGGGCCAGTGCGTGGTGACCATGGCCCGGACTTGATGATTACCGTCCAGCACGTCCATCTCCAGCACGCACACGCCTCGGGCCTGGGCCCCGGTGACCAGCGCGCGCATCAGCGCCGCGCCCACGCCCCGGCCCTGCCAGGCGTCCGCCACCACCACCCCGATGTCGGTCACCCGGATGCCTCGGTGGTCGGTCCGGTCCACGGCCATGGCGTGTCCGACGATCGTCCCGCCGCGGGCCGCGACCAGGGCGTCGACGTTGTTGGCGCAGCCGGCCATCGTCCGCAGGAGCGCCGCGCCCGGCGTGAGCGGGCCGAAGAAACGCAGGTAGCGGGTGTGCGCGGACAGCCCTGAGAAGAAGTCGCCGAGCACCGGCAGATCCTGTTCGGGGCGCACCTGGCGGATCGCGACGGCGGCCCGGCCCAGGGCCCAGCCCGATCCGGATGCCTGGGTTCGGTTCACGGACTCAGCATCCCGCCGAATTGCTGAGTCTGTCAAATAGATTTAGCATCGAACCATGGAACGCGCCTGGATCCTGGACTATGACTCGGCCAACTGCGCCATCGGCGCGGCCGTGGAGCTCATCGGGGAGCGCTCGACGTTCCTAGTGCTTCGCGAGGCGTTCAGCGGCGTCCGCCGGTTCGCCGATATGCAGCGCCGCACCGGGATGCCCCGCCAGGTGCTGAGCGACCGGCTGGCGCGCCTGGTCGATGAGGGCCTGCTGCGCAAGGTCCCCTATCAGGAGAGCGGCCAGCGCGGCCGGTATGAGTACCGGCTGACGGGCAAGGGCCTGGACCTGTACCCGGTGCTGGTCGCGCTGATGGAGTGGGGCGACCGCCACGCGCTGGGCTCGTCCGGCCCGCAGGTGCTGCTGGAGCACCGCGACTGCGGGGAGCCGGTCCAGCTGCAGCTGGCCTGCCGGGCCGGTCACGTGCTCGGCTCAGCCCGCGAGGTCACTCCGGTGCCCGGTTCCGGCGCCCGCAAGATCGCCTGAGCCGTTCTCCGGCCCGCGCGGGCGGAGCCGGGAATCCAGTGCGGCGGCGCCCGCCGCCAGGCCGAGCAGCAGCAGCGAGACCCAGAACGCGTTCAGGATGGCCTTGCCGTACCCGATCGCCGACACGTCGATGAACGGATACGGGTACCAGTGAATGACCGCCCCGCGGATCAGCGTGAACACCAGCCAGCAGGCCGGATACAGCAGCGACAGCCAGACCACCCGGCGCGAGGTCTGCCCGCGCGGTCCGAACATCAGCCAGCCCAGCACGGTGAGCAGCGGCACCACGGTGTGGACCAGCTGGTTGCCCAGCTGATCGATGCCGTCGAGGTCGAAGATGCTGGCCAGCGCGACGTGGTAGACCACGCCAGTGACGGCGATGGCGACCACGCCGATCAGCCTGAAGGTGCGGAACACGGTCGAGGTCCGGTCCAGCCGGATGGCCAGCAGCAAGGTAGTGCCGCCGACGATCAGGTTGGACTGGACGGTGAAGAACGCGAAGGCGTTGAATCCGCGCTCGACACCGCTGTGGAAGTGGCCGGGGTTCTTCACCGCCGAGTAGACGCTGAGCGCCACCCCGCCGATGACGCATAGTGCCGTCACCGCGAACCAGGGCCGGGCCCACCGGAGTGACATGTCAGGACTCGCGGACCGCGCGGACCAGGGTGTCGATGGCGGTGGCCGGGCCGTCCTCCCGGTCCACGGTGCGCCGCACCCGCTCGGCCCGCAGGATGCGCAGCCCCGGCAGCTCCGCGCGGACGGCCTCCGGGGTGTACAGCACCTCCGGGTCCTGCGGCCCGCCGCTGCCCTCGCTGAGGTTGGTCAGGTCGTGGGCCACGATGAACGCGGTGCCGCCGGGGGCCAGCGCCGCCGCGGCCCGGCCCAGCACGGTCGCCCGGACCTTCGGGCTGACCTGCAGGTAGGCGATGAGCGCCAGGTCGTAGCCGCCCGGCTCGGGCTGGTAACCGCACAGGTCCGCGACGACCCAGTTGACCTGCCCCTCGGGTACGCCGCGCGCCGCGCTGAGCACGCGGCCCTTGTCCAGCCCGACCGGGGAGAAGTCGACCGCGGTCACCCGCCAGCCGCGTTCGGCCAGCCAGATGGTGTTCCGGCCCTCGCCCGCGGCCAGGTCGATCGCGCGACCGGGCGCCAGGCCGGCCAGCTCGGCCGCGACGAACTGATTCGGCCCCGCGGCCCAGACGAAGCCGGTCGCCGAGTAGCGCTCATCCCACCGCTGACGGTCCACCTGGCCACTCTCGCTGATCGGCCAGGTCAAGGGCAAGTTCAGGCTGCGGGAACGCCAGTCGTTCCGCGGCCAGGCCGGCGAAGGCCGGGTCAGTCTCGGCGGCGAACGCGCGGCGGCCCAAGGTGACCGCGGCCAGCGACGCCGAGCACAGGCCGCCGAACGGCTCCCAGATCACGTCGCCGGGCTCGGTCACCGCCGCGATCAGGCGCTCCATGAACTCCAGCGGTTTCTGGTTCAGGTGCGCCGAACTGGCCGCAGTGGGGTTGTAGACGCGAGGGGCGGCCCGCCGCAGCGTGCCCTTGAGCCGCTCGGTGTCGTGCAGCGGCCGGCGTGACCACACGTTGGTCAGGCCGTGCGCGTGCCGCCAGCGGTAGCGCAGCGCGTCCCACTCCTTCGCGGTCACCGGCCGCTGCCCGTCCAGCGAGTAGTACGGCCAGCCGGACGGCCGGCCGTGCGCGTTCGCGTAGGCGGCCAGCCGCTCGGTCATCTCACCCGGCGGCCAGTACCAGAGCCAGTCCTTGGTCAGGTACTTGCGGGTGGCCGCGTTCTTCACCCCGCAGGCTTCGTTCGCTCGCGACAGCGGCAGCCCGGACCGGGTCCATTCGCCGCGCACCCAGTCCTTGACCGGGGCGGCCCCGTCCGGCCCGGGCAGGGTCAGCCTGCGCTGGTAGAACGCGCACACCTCGGTTACGACCGGGAACTGCCTGATCGTCTGGCCGTTCACGTTGCCCGCGATGTGGGCCAGGCCCTTGTCCCAGACGACCAGCTGGACGTAGTCCCAGCCGTGCTCGGCCAGCACCGGGTGCACGCTGGCCCAGCCGATCTCGGTATTCCAGAACCACAGCGTGGTGGCCGGGGTGGCGGCCGCGGACCAGTCCGCGATGTGCGGCCGGTACCAGTCCGGCAGCCCGTCGGCCCCGGTGGTGTCGCCGTGGAAGCCGCGCACGCCGTAGGCGCCGTCGCTGATGATCGTGGCCGGCGCGGGCCAGGTCCGGTAGGCCTCGAGAGCGTCGCCGCGGAACAGCTCGAACGCGGTCATGGCCCAGCACCCTACATGGCTCAGCACTCTATGACGTTGACGGCCAGGCCGCCGCGCGATGTCTCCTTGTACTTGTCCAGCATGTCGCGGCCGGTGCTGCGCATGGTGTTGATCGCCTTGTCCAGCGAGACGAAGTGCCGGCCGTCCCCGCGCAGCGCGATGCGGGCCGCGTTGATGGCGGTGATGGACGCCACCGCGTTCCGCTCGATGCACGGCACCTGGACCAGGCCGCCGACCGGGTTGCAGGTCAGGCCCAGGTTGTGCTCGATGCCGATCTCCGCGGCGTTCTCCACCTGCGCCGGGGTGCCGCCCAGCACCTCGGCCAGCGCGCCGGCCGCCATCGAGCAGGCCGATCCGACCTCGCCCTGGCAGCCGACCTCGGCCCCGGAAATGGACGCGTTCTCCTTGAACAGCACGCCGATCGCCGCCGCGGTGAGCAGGAACCGGGTCACGCCGCGCGGCGACGCGCCGGGCACGAACCGGTCGTAGTAGTGCAGCACGGCGGGGATGATCCCGGCCGCGCCGTTGGTCGGCGCGGTGACCACGCGACCGCCCGCCGCGTTCTCCTCGTTGACGGCCAGCGCGTACAGCGTCACCCAGTCCATGGCGCGCAGCGGGTCGTCGGTGTTCGGCTCGCAGGTGAGCTGGCGGTACAGCCGGGGCGCGCGGCGCGTGACCTTCAGCCCGCCGGGCAGCATGCCGTCGGTGGCGCAGCCGCGGCGCACGCAGTCCTGCATCACCTGCCAGATCTCAGCCAGGCCCGCTTCGACCTGGCCGGCCGTTCGGCCCAGGGCCTGCTCGTTCTCGAGCATGAGCCCGGACACGGGCAGGCCGGTCCGTTCGGCATAATTCAGTAGCTCCGAAGCGGTGGTGAACGGGTAGGGCAGGACAGAAGTGCCCGCGGCCGGTGAGACCGCGGCGGCGCCGGTCTCGTCGGCCACGAAGCCGCCGCCCACCGAGTAGTAGGCGCGCTCGCGGAGCAGGGTCCCGGCCTGGTCGTGGGCGGTGAAGCGCATGCCGTTGGGGTGGTAGCCGAGCTTGCGCTTGCGGTTGAACTCCAGGTGCTCGGGGACGGTGAAGGCGATCTCGTGCTCGCCGAGCAGCCGCAGTTTCCCGCCGTCGGTGATGGCCGCCAGCCGCCCCGGGATCGCGTCCACGTCGACGGTGGCCGGCTGCTCGCCCTCGAGCCCGAGCAGCACGGCCTTGTCGCTGCCGTGGCCCTTGCCGGTCAGGCCCAGCGACCCGTACAGGTACACCCGCACCGTCTGGACCCGGGGCAGCAGGCCGTCGTCGCGCAGGCCCTCGGCGAACATCCGGGCTGCCTTCATCGGCCCGACCGTATGCGAGCTGGACGGGCCGATGCCGACCTTGAACAGGTCAAAGACGCTGATCGCCATGTTCTCCACCGTAGGTGCTCCTCAGTGGAAGACTACGGTCCGGTCGCCGTTGAGCAGGACCCGGTGCTCGGCGTGCCAGGTCACCGCGCGCGCCAGGACCTGGGCCTCCACGTCGCGGCCGGCCTTGGCCAGCCGCTCGGGCGGCAGGGTGTGATCGACGCGGATTACGTCCTGCTCGATGATCGGCCCTTCGTCCAGGTCGGGCGTCACGTAGTGCGCGGTCGCGCCGGCCAGCTTGACGCCGCGGGCGTGCGCCTGGTGGTAGGGCTTGGCCCCCTTGAAGCTCGGCAGGAACGAGTGGTGGATGTTGATCATCCGGCCCTCGACCCGTTTGCAGACTTCGCTAGACAGGATCTGCATATAGCGGGCCAGCACGATCAGCTCGGCGCCGGTGTCGCCGATCAGGTCGAGCAGCGCGGCCTCGGCCGCCGCCTTGCTGGCGGGCGTGACCGGCAGGTGATGGAACGGGATCCGGTAGGTCTCGGCCAGCTCGGCGAAGTCGCCGTGGTTGGAGACCACGCCGGTGATGTCCACCGGCAGCGCGCCGGTCTTCCAGCGGAACAGCAGGTCGTTCAGGCAGTGCCCGAGCCGGGAGACCATGATCAGGGTGCGCACCCGGGTGGCCTGGTCGTGCAGCTGCCAGGACATGTGGAACGCCTCGGCCACCCAGGAGAAGTCGCGCTCCAGGTCGGCCCGCGGCAGGCCGGGCGGCGGCACGCTGAAGTGCACTCGCATGAAGAACCGCCCGTCCGGGCTCTCCCCGTACTGCTGGCTGGCCAGGATGTTCCCCGAGTGCTGGACCAGGAAGCTGGACACCGCGTACACGATCCCCGGCTTGTCCGGGCAGGACAGCGTCAGCACGAACTCCCGGCCCGGCGCGGTACTCATGATTCCCGTCCCCAGCATCTAGTTGCATATAGCGCAACGCATCTCTCTATACGCAACAAGTGTGTCTGGCTGTGGCAGCGCGGTCAAGGCACCGGATGATCGTGGGTCGAAACCCTGCTCTGGCGAGGCTAACGACCCACGATCATGGCCGGTGCGGAATAGTGTTGCGCTATGGGCAACAGTGGCGGTGGGGCGGGGGCGGACCGGGGTGCGGCGGTCCGGGAAGACGCGGGGCGAGCCGGAGGCGGGCGCGAGGACGCGGGGCCGGTGCAGTCGGTGGACCGGGCGGTGACCATCCTGGAGATCCTGGCCCGGGACGGGGAGGCGGGGGTGACCGAGGTCGCGCGCGAGCTGGGCGTGCACAAGTCGACCGCGTCCCGGCTGCTGGCCGCGCTGGACCGGCGGGAACTGGTGGCCCAGGACACGGCGCGCGGGCGGTTCCGGCTCGGCGTGGGGCTGGTCCGGCTGGCCGGCGCGGTCGGCCGCGGCCTGGACCTGGTGCAGGAGAGCCGGCCGGTGTGCCGGGCGCTGGCCCACGAGGTGGGCGA
Source organism: uncultured Actinomycetes bacterium (assembly GCA_963787645.1). Classification (GTDB taxonomy): domain Bacteria; phylum Actinomycetota; class Actinomycetes; order Streptosporangiales; family Streptosporangiaceae; genus Palsa-504. The sequence goes on from CAWBDS010000003.1 coordinate 1,058,336, forward strand.
GACGGTCAACCTGGCCATCTTGTCCGGGCGGGACGCGCTGTACCTGGACCAGGTGGCGGGGCCGGCCGCGTTGTCGCCGCACAACTGGGCCGGGCAGCGCATCCCGTTGCACGCCACCTCGGACGGCAAGGCGCTGCTGGCCTACCTGCCCGAGGCCGAGCTGACCGAGGCCCTCGCGCCGCCGCTGGCCCGGTTCACCGAACGTACCGTCACCGCCGCCGCTGACCTGGGCGACGTGCTGGCCGAGGTGCGCCGCCAGGGCTACGCCACCGCGGTCGAGGAACTCGAGGCCGGACTGACCGCGGTCGCGGCGCCGGTCCGTAACGCCGAGGGCGTCGTGGTCGCCTCGATCAGCGCCTCGGGTCCGAGCTTTCGCATCCCGGCCGACCGGATCCCGGTCCTGGCCGCCTCGGTCCGCCGCGCGGCGGCCGAAGTCTCTCGTCGTCTGGGCTGGACCGAGCAGAAGGCCTAGTCGCCCAGCTCGCGGCGGCGGCGGGTGACGTAGTCGGTCAGCTCGGCACGGATGGCGTCGTCCAGCGGCGGCGGCTCATACGCCTCCACCTTCGCCCGCCAGATGTCCGACGCCCGGGCCGCGGTGTCCTTGCCACCCTGCTTGAGCCACCGCTCGAAGTTCGAGGTGGAGGACAACATGGGCCGGTAAAAGCAGGTACGGAACCGCTCCATGGTGTGCGCCGCGCCCAGGAAGTGGCCGCCGTGACCGACCTCCTCATGAGCGCCGAACGCCAGCGACTCTTCGGAAATCTCCAGCGGGGTGAACTCCACCCGCAGCTCGCGCAGCAGCTCGATGTCGATGATGAACTTCTCGTAGCAGCTGACCAGGCCGCCCTCCAGCCAGCCGGCCGCGTGCATGACGAAGTTGGTGCCGGCCAGGAAGGTCGGCAGCAGCGTCATCAGCGCCTCGTACGCGGACTGGGCGTCCGGGGTCTGCGAGGAGTTCAGCCCGCCGCCCGTCCGGAACGGCAGTCCGTAGTGCCGGGCCAGCTGGCCGGTGCACAGCAGGCCCAGGGCCGACTCCGGGGTGCCGAACGACGGCGACCCGGACTGCATGTCGATGTTGGACAGGAACGACCCGAAGATGACCGGGCAGCCCGGCCGGATCAGCTGGGCCAGCGCGATGCCGGACAGCGCCTCGGCCAGCTGCTGGGTCAGCGCGGCCGGGATAGTCACCGGCGACATCGCCCCCATGAGCAGGAACGGGGTCAGCACCACCGGCTGCGCCGCCGCGCAGTACTCGAACTGCGCGTCCAGCATCCGGTCGTCCCAGCGCAGCGGGGAGTTGCAGTTGATCAGCGAGATGGTGGCGGGAACAGCCTCGATGGCGGCCCGCCCGCCGAACAGGATCGAGCTCATCGCGATGGTGTCGGCGGCGTTCGGCCCGGAGACCACGTTGCCCATGTAGATCTTGTCGGTCAGCGTCTGCAGCGCGTAGATCATGTCCAGGTGCCGGGAGTCCAGCGGCGCGTCGTTCGGCTCGCAGATCACCCCGCCCGCCGAGTCCAGCTCGGGATAGGACTGGGACAGCATGCACAGCTGGTGAAAGTCGTTCAGCGTGGCGTCCCGGCGTACGTCGCCCTCGCGCACGAACGGGCAGCCGTAGACGGCGCTGAACACCATGTGGTCGCCGCCGATGTGCACGTTGCGGGCCGGGTTGCGGGCCTGTACGTCGAACTCCCGGGGGGCCTTGGCCACCTGCTCCAGCACGAAGTCCGGGTCCAGGAACACCACCTCGCCGTCCACCCGCTGGCCGGCCTTGGCGAACAGCTCGACCGCCTCCGGCTTGGCGAACTGGACGCCGATCTCGGAGACGATCCGCCGCCAGCCGCGGTCGAGCACCCCGATCGCGTCCGCGGACAGGATCTCGTACCTCGGCATCGTGTTGACGAACATCGCGCAGCGCCTTCCCGAAGAGCCCAAAGGACTGGAACTTGACCGATATTAGACCGCGCTTTACGATCACATAGTAGAACTGCGTCCCATAAAGTGGAACACATCCTTCCAGGAATGAGAACCCCGGATGAGCAACCAGAACGGCACCCAGGCCGTCGACCGGGCGGCTCGCCTGCTCACCGAGGTCGTGCACGCGACCGACCCGATGACCTTCACCGGGCTGAGCGCGGCCACCGGGCTGGCTAAATCCACCACCTCACGGCTGCTGCTCGCCCTGGAGCGCAACGGGCTGGTCCGCCGGGACGACCACGGCCGGTTCCTGCCCGGCGAGATGTTCGTCAGCTTCGCCTGGCGTGGCGGCGCGGAGGCCGGCCTGGTCGCGGTGGCCCAGCCGTTCCTCGAGCGGCTCGGCAAGGCGACCGGCGAGACGGTCAACCTCGGCGTGGTCAGCGGCGGCATGGTGGAGCAGATCGCCCAGGTCGACAGCACCTACTTCATCGGCGGCACCAACTGGGTCGGGCTGTCGGTACCGCTGCACTGCTCGGCGCTGGGCAAGGTGCTGCTGGCTTACGGGACGGCGCAGCTGGCCGCGGAGAGGCTGGAGCGGCGCACCGACAAGACCATCACCAGCGAGCCGGCGCTGCGGGCCGAGCTGGCCGGGGTCCGGGCGCGCGGTTACGCGATCACCGACGAAGAGCTCGAGCGCGGGCTGGTCGCGCTGGCCGCGCCGGTGCACGGGTTTGACGGCGCCGTGGTCGCGGCGCTGTCGGTATCGGCCCCGTCCAGCCGGATGACCCGCGAGCGGCTGACCGTGGCCGCCGGGCACCTGGTAGCCGAGGCCGCGGGCCTGTCCGCGGTGCTGGGCTACCGCCAGCGCGCGAACCGGCAGACCAGGAAGGCGGGGTTAGGCGTGACCGAGGAGGCGAACACCGCGTGACCAGGGAAGAGCTGCTCAGCCAGCTGTACGACGACACGCTGGTCGGCAACGCGCCGGCCGTCCTGGAGCTGACCAACCAGGGCCTGGGGATGGGCCTCGGCCCCGAGGAGCTGCTCTACGAGGCGCTGATCCCCTCGCTGGAAGAGGTTGGCGCCCGGTTCGAGCGCGGCGACTTCTTCGTGCCCGAGATGCTCATCGCGGGCAAGGCCATGGCCGGCGCGCTGGAGATCCTGCGCCCGCTGCTGGCCGAGACCGGGGTCGAGACGATCGGCAAGATCGTGATGGGCACGGTCAAGGGCGACGTGCACGACATCGGCAAGAACCTGGTCAACATCATGTTCGAGGGCGCCGGCTTCGAGGTCATCGACCTGGGCGTGCAGGTCGCACCCGAGAAGTTCGTCGCCGCGATCCAGGAGCACAAGCCGGACATCGTGGGCTTCTCCGCGTTCTTGACCACCACCATGCCGATGTTCAAGGCCAACATCAACGCGCTGACCAAGGCCGGCCTGCGCGACCAGGTCATCGTCATGGTCGGCGGCGCCCCGGTCACCCAGGAGTACGCCGACGTGGTGGGCGCGGACGGCTACGCGGCGGACGCGTCGGCGGCCGTGGTCCGGGCCAAGGAGCTGATCGCCAAGCGCCGCACGCCGGTCAACGCCTGACTCATAAAGGGAGCCCCGTGCACACCATCCTGTCCTCGGCGACCAAGACGGTACGCATCGGCGACGACCAGCCGTTCGCGATCATCGGCGAGCGGATCAACCCGACCGGGCGCAAGATCTTCCAGCTGCAGCTGCGCAACGGCGACCTGTCCCGGGTCGAGATCGACGTCAAGGAGCAGGTGGACGGCGGGGCCATGCTGCTGGACGTGAACATGGGCGCCCCGCTGGCCGACGAGGCGGAGCTGATGCGCCGGGCCGTCACGCTGATCCAGCAGCTCACCGACCTGCCGCTGGTCATCGACTCCTCGATCATCGAGGTGCTCGAGGCGGGCCTGGCCGCCTACCAGGGCAAGGCGCTGGTCAACTCCGTGACCGCCGAAGACGAACGGCTCGAGGCCATCCTGCCGCTGGTACGCAAGTACGGTGCCGCGGTCATCGGGCTGCCCAACGACGAGGAAGAGATCCCCGAGGAGCCGGAACGGCGGCTCGACCTGGCCCGCAAGCTCATCCGCACCGCCACCGACAAGTACCAGATCCCGATCGAGGACATCGTCATCGACCCGCTGGCCATGCCGGTCGGCGCGGACACCCTGCACCCGACCCGCACGCTCGAGACGATCGCGATGATCAAGGACGAGTTCGGGGTGAACATGACGCTGGGCGCGTCGAACGTGAGCTTCGGCATGCCGGACCGGCACGCGATCGCGTCCGCGTTCTTGCCCATCGCCATCACCCACGGCCTGACCAGCGCGATCATGGACGCCCGCTCGCCGCAGATCGTCCGCGCGGTCAAGGCCGCCGACCTGGTGCTGAACCGGGACGAGTGGGGCGCGAACTGGATCGCCGCGCACCGCGCCCAGCTAGCCAGGGAAAAAGCGCAAGCGCAGGAAAGCACGTGACGGTGGCCGAGGAGCAGGCACCAGGGCCCGTTCGGATCAATCTGCTCTTCAACGAGCGGGCCGTGCGGGTTCCGTACGGGGTGACGTTGTTCGACGCCGCCAGCTGGAACGGCATCGCGATCGACTCGACCTGCGGCGGCCACGGCACCTGCAAGAAGTGCCGGATCCGGATCGCCGAGGACCCGCCCGCGCCGTCCAGCCTGGACATCCGCGCCTACACGGCGGCCGAGATCAAGGACGGCTGGCGGCTGGCCTGCCGTACCGCCGCGACCCGGGACACCGTGGTCGAGGTGCCGCCGCTGACCACCCGGCCGAAGGCGGCCACCGTCGGCGTCGGCCTGGCAGGTCATCCTGCGTCCCGCGGTGCAGAAGCGGTACCTGGAACTGGCCGAGCCGGACCTGGCCGACCAGGCCAGCGACCTGGAGCGGGTGCTGGCCCAGCTCGATGACCTCGAGCCCCGGGCCGAACTATCCGTGCTGAAGACCCTGGGCCGGACCCTGCGCGAGGCGGACTACAAGGTCACCGCGGTCGTGGCGGACGACGTGCTGATCGCCGTCGAGCCGGGCGACACCACCGGCCGCCGGTTCGGCATCGCCTTCGACCTGGGCACCACCACGGTGGTGGCCACCCTGCTCGACCTGGGCACCGGCACCCCGGTCGCGGTGGCCTCGGCGCTGAACAAGCAGCAGCCGTTCGGCGCGGACGTGATCACCCGGATCAGCGCGACCATGATGGATCCGGGCGCGCTGGACAAGCTGCAGGCCCTGGCTCAGGAAACCCTGGCCGAGCTGGCCGCGGCGGTGTGCGCGGAGGGCGGGGTAGAACCGGCCGAGGTGTACGAGGTCGCGCTGGCCGGCAACGCGACCATGACCCACATCGCGCTCGGCATCGATCCCGAACCGCTCGGCATGGCGCCGTTCATCCTGGCCACCCGGCTGTATCCCGACGTGCTCGCGGCCGATCTGGGCCTGCCCGCCCACCCGCGGGCCCGCGCGGTGGTGTTCCCGGCGTTCGGCGCCTACGTAGGCGGCGACATCACGGCCGGGCTGCTGGCCAGCGGGATGGACCGGGACGCCCGGGTCCGGCTGTTCGTCGACATCGGGACCAACTGCGAGATCGTGCTGGGCAACCGGGACTGGCTGCTGGCCACCGCGGCGCCGGCCGGCCCCGCGTTCGAGGGGGCCGCGATCCGGTGCGGCATGCGCGCCGCCGACGGCGCCATCGAGGTGGTCGCCATGACCGCGGACGAGCTGACCATGAAGGTCATCGGCGACGCCGAGCCGCAGGGCTTGTGCGGGTCGGGCCTGGTCGACGCGGTGACCGGCCTGGTCAAGCTGGGCCTGCTCGATGCTTCCGGCCGGTTCGTCACCCAGGAGCAGGCCGGCGCCCTGGCCCCCGGCCTGGCGGGCCGGCTGACCGCGATCGGCAAGGAGCGGGTGTTCGTCCTGCACTGGCGGGGTGCCGCCGAGGACAGCATCTACCTGTCTCAGCGCGACGTGCGCGAGCTGCAGTTCGCCAAGGCCGCGATCGCCACCGGCTGGCACATCCTGCTCGAAGAGGCCGGCCTGACCCAGGACGACGTCAAGCAGGTGCTGCTGGCCGGGTCGTTCGGGAGTTTCCTGTCCCCGGTCGCCGCGATCCGGATCGGCCTGGTGCCCAAGGTGCCCGTGGCGCGCGTGGTGCCAGCCGGCAACGTGGCGGGCGAGGGAGCCAAGATGGCGCTGCTCAGCCTGCGCGAGCGGGCGGGCGGCCTGGCCCTGCTGGAGGAGGTGAGGTATGTCGAGCTCTCCGACCGCGCCGACTTCAACGACCGCTTCGTCGAGCAGCTCAATTTCCCGGGGGGTTAGGGGGGTCGTCCCCCCAGCCAACAGAGCCCTTCCAGTTGAGATCCTCGCCTGCGGGGCGCTGGCCGGTCACGTCCGGTCCATCGTGGCGGGTCATGGCTGGCCGGTCGCCGTCCGGTCCCTGCCCGCGGTGCTGCACAACCGGCCGCAGAAGATCATTATTGAAGCCGAACGGGCCGTGGTGCGCGCCCTGGACACCGGCCGCACGGTCGCCCTGGCCTACGCCGACTGCGGCACCTACGGTGCCCTGGACGAGCTGTGCGCCCGGTACGGGGTGCGGCGGCTGCCCGGGCTGCACTGCTACGACGTGTTCGCGGGCGCGCCCCGGCTGGCCGCGATGTTCGACGCGGAACCGGGCACCTACGTGCTCACCGACTTCCTGCTGCGCGGCTTCGACCGGCTGGTGCTGGCCGAGCTGGGCCTGGACCGGTACCCGGAGCTGTGGCCGGATTACTTCGGGCACTACCGGCGGCTGGTCTGGCTGGCCCAGGAGCCCACCGCGGCGCTGGAAGCACAGGCGCAGCGGGTGGCCGGGAGGTTCGGCCTGCCGCTGACCCGGGTCGATACCGGGGTGTCGCGACTGGAGGCGGCGCTCGCGGTCCTGGTGACGGAGGTGGTCCCGTGGGCGGCCTGACCGACCTGCTGGCCAACCCGCGGTTCGAGGTGATCCCGGGCAAGGGCACCGAGGCAGCGGTCGCGGAATGGGTGCCGGCCGGGATGACCGTGACCGTCACCGCGTCGCCCGTCAAGGGGCTGGAACCGACCGTGGAGCTCACCGAGAAGCTGGCCGCGCGCGGCTACCGGGTGGTCCCGCACCTGGCCGCCCGGTCCGTGGTCGATGAGGCGCACCTGGCCGAGATCATCGAGCGGCTGCTGGCCTGCGGCGTGGACGACGTGTTCGTGCCGGGCGGGGACGCCTCGCACCCGGCCGGGCCGTTCGACGGGGCGCTGCCGCTGCTGGAGCGGCTGGCCGAGCTGGGCAGGCCGTTCGGGCAGATCGGGATCACCGGCTACCCGGAGAGCCACCCCAAGATCCACAACGACGTCACCATCCAGGCCATGTGGGATAAGCGCAGGTTCGCCAGCTACATCGTGAGCAACGTGTGCTTCGACGGAGCGGGGCTGGGCCGGTGGATCGGCCGGATCCGGAGCCGCGGCGTGACCCTGCCGCTGTACGTGGGCCTGGCCGGGCCCGCCGAGCGGACCCGGCTGCTGCGGATGGCCGCGGTGGCCGGCGCGTCCGAGTCGGCCCGGTTCATCACCCGGCACCCCGGCTGGATCCTGCGCTTCTGGGCGCCCGGCGGCTACCGCCCGGACCGGATGCTGGAACGGGCCGCGTCGGCGCTGACCGCGCCCGGCTCGGGCGTGGCCGGACTGCACCTGTTCACCTTCAACCAGCTCCAGCAGGCCGAGCAGTGGCGGCGAGCCGCGCTGGAGCGCACCGGTATCGACAACCCACTACTCGCGGGATGATTCATGACTGAAATTCCGGCGCGGGCCAGCGCCGTCATCATCGGGCCGGCATCGTCGGCAACAGCCTCGCGCACCACCTGGCGCTGCTCGGCTGGAAAGATCTGGTCCTGGTGGACAAGGGCCCGATGCCGAACCCGGGTGGTTCCACCGGCCACGCCTCCAACTTCATCTTCCCCATCGAGTACTCCAAGATGATGTTCGAGCTGACCGAGGACAGCACCGCCCAGTACCAGGAGCTGGGCGTGTTCACCCAGAGCGGCGGCATCGAGGTGGCCCGGACCCCGGAGCGGATGATCGAGCTGCGCCGGCGGTGCAGCCAGGCCAAGGCGTGGGGCATCCCGGCCGAGGTGATCACCCCCGGCGAGGTCAGCAAGCTGGTGCCCTACCTGGACGAGTCGGTCATCCTGGGCGGCGCGCACTTCCCGACCGTGGGCGTGGTCGACTCGCTGCGGGCAGGCACGCTGATGCGCGAGAGCGCCCAGCGCTCCGGCGCGCTGACCGTACTGCCGGGTACCGAGGTGCTGGGCATTTCTCTTGATGGCGGACGCGTTCGAGGCATCACGACGTCCGCGGGCGAGATTGCCACCGATAACGTGGTCATCTGCTGCGGGGTGTGGTCGCCGCGGATCGCCCGGCTGGCCGGGGCCCGGCTGGCCCTGACCCCGACCGTGCACCAGATGATCAGCGTCGGCCCGATCGCGCTGTTCGCCGACACCCCGGGCGAGATCTCCTATCCGATCGTCCGCGACGTGGACACCAACATGTACGAGCGCCAGCACGGCGGCGACATGGAGGTGGGCTCGTACGCGCACCGGCCGATCATCGTCCCGCCGGACGAGATCCCCTCCATCGAGGAGTCGGTGCTCTCGCCCACCGAGCTGCCGTTCACCCAGGAGGACTTCGACCCGCAGCTGGAGCAGGCACTGGAGCTGATGCCCGAACTGCTCGGCGACGAGCGGGCCGGCATCCGGTACGCGATCAACGGGCTGATCTCGATGACCCCGGACGGGCATCCGCTGCTGGGCGAGATGCCCGAGGCGCGCGGGCTCTGGGCCGCGGCGGCGTCGTGGATCAAGGAGGGCCCCGGCTGCGGGCGGGCGGTAGCCGAGCTGATGTCGGGCCGCGTGCCCACCGTCGATGTGCACGAGGCGGACGCGGCGCGGTTCTACCCGCACCAGCAGACCGTCGCGCACGTCCGGGCCCGGGCCCACGAGGGCTTCAACAAGATGTACGGCATCGTCCACCCGGCCGAGCAGTGGGAGTCCGGCCGGCCGCTGCGGGTCGGCCCGGCCTACGAACGGGAGCGGGAGCTGGGCGCGGTGTTCTACGAGACCGCCGGCTGGGAACGGCCGTTCTGGTACGCCTCCAACGCTGGCTTGCTGGAACGCTACGCGGGGCGGCTGATGGACCGGACCGCGGAGTGGGAGTCGCGCTGGTGGTCACCGGTCATCAACGCCGAGCACCTGGCCATGCGGGACGCGGCCGCGCTGGTCGACCTGTCCGCGTTCGCGGTGCTGGACATCTGCGGGCCTGCCGCGCTGGACGCGGTGCAGAACCTGTCGGTGGCCCAGCTGGACCTGCAGGCCGGCCGGGTCGTCTACACCTCGTGGCTGGATGAGAACGGCGGCTTCCGGGCCGACCTGACCGTGATGCGGCTGGCCAAGGACCGGTTCCGGGTGGTGACCGGCGGGGCGACCGGGAGGTCCGACGCGGCCTGGATCGCCCGCCACCTGCCGCCGGGCGCGTTCCTGGCCGACCTGACCTCGGCCTGGACCACGGTCGGCCTGTGGGGGCCGCGGGCCAGGGACGTGCTGGCCTCGGTGACTTCCGACGATGTGTCGCATGAGGGGTTCGCGTTCGGCACCTGCCGCGAGATCGAGGTCGGCGGGGTTGTGGTGCTGGCCTCGCGCATCTCCTACGTGGGCGAGCTGGGCTGGGAGCTGCACGTGCCGATCGAGCAGGGCCTGCGGGTGTGGGACACGCTGTGGGCGGCGGGCCAGCCGCACGGGCTGGTGCCGGCCGGCATCGGCGTGTACGGCACGACCGGGCGGCTGGAGAAGGGCTACCGGGCGTTCGGCGCCGAACTGACCGCGGACTACACCCTGGTCGAGGCGGGCATGACCCGGCCCAAGGTCAAGGCGCAGGACTTCATCGGCAAGGAGGCGTACCTGCGGCAGCGGGCCGAGCCGCCGGTGGCGGTGATGTGCACGCTGACCGTGGACTCCAACGAGTCGGCGGACGGATCGCTGCGCTACATGCTGGGCGGCGAGCCGATCCTGGCCCCGTCCGGCGAACGCCTGGTGGACGCCAAGGGCCGGCCGTCGTACGTGACCAGCGCGGGTTCGGGTCCGTCGGTGGGCAAGCACCTGCTGATGGCCTACCTGCCTTTTGAGGTCGCCGTCGAGGGCAACTCGCTGCTGGTGGAGTACATGGGCGAGCAGTACCCGGTCACGGTCGCGCGGGCCAGCGCCACCCCGTTGTTCGACCCGGCCAACGAGCGGATCCGTCGCTAGGAGCTTTCGTCATGGAGATACTCGTCTGCGTCAAGCGCGTGCCCACCGTGGGCGGCAAGATCGCGGTGACCCCGGACGGGCAGGAGATCGATACCCGGGCGTCCGGGTTCTCGATCAGCCCGCACGAGGAGTGCGCGGTCGAGGAGGCGGTGCAGATCACCGAGCAGGCCGGCGGCACGGTCTCGGTGCTGACCCTGGGGCCTGCGGCGGCGGTCGACCAGCTCCGGGACGCGCTGGCCCTGGGCGCGCACCGGGCGGTACTGCTGGAGACCGACGGCCGGGAGTTCGGCCCGATCGCGACCGCGGCCGCGATCGCCGCCGAGGTCCGGGCCCACCCCTATGACCTGGTGCTGCTGGGCAACGAAGCGGCCGACACCGGCGATTACCAGGTCGGCATCCGCGTCGCCCACGAGCTGGGCTGGCCGGTGGCCACCGGGATCAAGAACCTGTCGGTGTCCCCTTCCGGGGTGGTGGCCCGGCGCGAGTACCGCGGCGTGGAGGAGGCGTACTCGCTGCCGCTACCCGCGGTGGTCACGGTCAAGGAGGGCATCAACCTGCCCCGGTACCCGTCGCTGCCCGGCCGGCTGCGGGCCAAGCGGGCCACGGTCGAACGCTCCGAGCCGTCCTTCGCGGCCGAAGGCCTGCGCAAGGAAACGCTCCGGGTGCCGTCGTCCAGCAAGCACCAGGCCACCGTGCTGGGCAACGGCGTGGACGCGGTGCCTGAACTGGTCCGCATCCTGGACGAACTGGGAGTGCTGTCATGACCGTGCTGTGCCTGGTGGAGCTGGACGCGACCGCTCCGGCCGACGCGTCGCTGCGCGCGCTGACCCTGGCCCGGTCGCTGGGGGACAGTTCTGTCGGGACAGTTGTGTTCTCCGATTCGGGTCAGGTACCTGCGGCGGCGCTGGCCGATTACGGGGCGACCGACGTGTACGTGGTCGAGCCTGGCTCGCTCGACGGGTACGCGCCGCAGGCCTGGGCCCGGGTGCTCGCGGGGCTAGCCGAGGAAACCGGCGCCACGGCCGTGCTGGCCGCCGGGACCGACCGGGGCAACGAGGTGCTGGCCCATCTGGGCGCGATCACCGGGTTGCCGATGGCGGCGAACTGCACGATCGTCACCCCCGACGGCGGCCGCACGCACCGGCTGGTCCGGCACCGCTGGGCCGGCCTGCTGCTGGAAGAGGCGGTGATGGAAGCGCCGGTCGCGCTGTTCACCGTGGCCACCGATGCGGTTTCGCCGGTTACCGCGCCGGTGCCCTCGTCCGTCGAGGTCCACGTGCACAAGCCGGAACTGGCCGAGGACGACCTGCGGGTGCGGGCGGTGGAGTCGCCGGCCGGCGCGGGCGGCGCGTCCCTGGCCACCGCGCGGGTCGTGGTCGGCGGTGGCCGCGGCGTCGGCGGCCCGGACGGCTTCGCCCCGCTCGAGGAACTGGCCGGCCTGCTGGGCGGGGTGGTCGGGGTATCCCGCGTGGTCACCTCGGAGGGCTGGCGGCCGCACAAGCAGCAGGTGGGCCAGACCGGGACCAAGATCACCCCGGAGCTCTACCTGGCCTGCGGCATCAGCGGCGCCATCCAGCACATCGCCGGCTGCGCCGGGGCCAAGCACATCATCGCCATCAACACCGATCCGGGCGCCCCGATCCTGGCCCACGCCGACTACGCCGTCATCGGCGACCTGCACCAGGTGATCCCCGCGTTGGTGGAGGCCCTCCGCGCCCGCTGAGCGGCTCGCCGCAGGCCAGAGTCTGGCGAATGGTTCCGTGTTATCGCCGCCTTGATGGGAAAGTGGTGATGAACAGGAACGGATGTTCAGCGCGAGGAATGGGGAACTTTTGGCGGCAACTGCCGTATGGCCGGGCGACAGCTATCCGCTGGGGGCCACCTATGACGGGGCCGGGACCAACTTCGGGCTGTTCTCCGAGGTAGCCCAGCGGGTTGAGCTGTGCCTGTTCGACGACGACGGGACCGAGAGCCGGGTCGACCTGCGCGAGGTGGACGGGTTTGTCTGGCACGGCTACCTGCCCGGGATCGGTCCCGGGCAGCGGTACGGCTACCGCGTGCACGGACCCTACAACCCGGGCGCCGGGCAGCGCTGCAACCCGGCCAAGCTGCTCCTGGACCCGTACGCTAAAGCCATCGAGGGCCACGTCGAGTGGGGCCAGCCGGTCTTCTCCTACCCCTTCGGGCACCCGGACCGGCGCAACAACACCGACTCTGCGCCCTACGTGCCGCGCTCGGTGGTGGTCAACCCGTACTTCGACTGGGGCCTGGACCGGCCGCCGCGCACCCAGTACCACGAGACCGTCATCTATGAGGCGCACGTCCGGGGGCTGACCAAGGAGCATCCGGTGGTGCCCGAGGAGCAGCGCGGCACCTACCTGGGCCTGGCCCACCCGGCGATCATCTCCCACCTGCGCCGGCTGGGCGTTACCGCCGTCGAGCTGCTGCCGGTGCACCAGTACGTCACCGACAGCCACCTGGACGACCGCGGGCTGCACAACTACTGGGGCTACAACACGATCGGCTTCTTCGCCCCGCACAACGGCTACGCGGCCGGCGGCAGCCGCGGCCAGCAGGTGCAGGAGTTCAAGACGATGGTCCGCGCGATGCACGAGGCGGGCATCGAGGTGATCCTGGACGTGGTGTACAACCACACCGCCGAGGGCAACCACCTGGGACCCACGCTGTCGTTCCGCGGCATCGACAATGCCGCCTACTACCGGCTGGTGGACGACGACAAGCGTTACTACATGGACACCACCGGCACCGGGAACAGCCTGCTCATGCGGCACCCGCACGTACTGCAGATGATCATGGACTCGCTGCGCTACTGGGTGCTGGACATGCACGTGGACGGGTTCCGGTTCGACCTGGCTGCTACCTTGGCCCGCCAGTTCTACGAGGTGGACCGGCTGTCCGCGTTCTTCGACCTGGTCCAGCAGGACCCGGTGGTGTCCCAGGTCAAGCTCATCGCCGAGCCGTGGGACGTGGGCGACGGCGGCTACCACGTGGGCAACTTCCCGCCGCTGTGGAGCGAGTGGAACGGCAAGTACCGGGACACCATCCGGGACTTCTGGCGCGGCCAGCCCGCCACCGTGCCCGAGTTCGCCTCCCGGCTCACCGGCTCCAGCGACCTGTACCAGCAGGACAGCAGGCGCCCGGTGGCCTCGGTCAACTTCGTCACCGCGCACGACGGCTTCACCCTGACCGACCTGGTCTCCTACGACCACAAGCACAACGAGGCCAACGGCGAGGACAACCGGGACGGCAGTGACGACAACCGGTCCTGGAACTGCGGCGTCGAAGGCCCTACCGATGACCCGGGCGTCCTGGCCCTGCGGGCCCGGCAGAAGCGCAACTTCCTGACCACGCTGCTGCTGTCCCAGGGCGTCCCGATGCTGCTGGCGGGCGACGAGATGGGCCGCACCCAGCAGGGCAACAACAACGCGTACTGCCAGGACAATCAGATCTCCTGGGTCGACTGGGCGGTCCGCGGCGAGTCCGATCAGGAACTGCTGGACTACGTGCGCAAGCTGATCCGGCTGCGCGCCGAGCACGCCGTGTTCCGGCGGCGCCGGTTCTTCCGCGGCCAGTCCATCCGCGGCGGCCGGCAGCGGCTGGGCGACATCGCCTGGTTCACCCTGGCCGGGGAGGAGATGACCGACGACGACTGGGACGCGGGCTTCGCCAAGTCGCTGACCGTGTTCCTCAACGGCCGGGCTATCAGCGAGCCCGACCGGCGTGGCGAGCGGATTGCCGACGACTCCTTCCTGCTGCTGTTCAACGCCAGCGAGCAGGACCTGACCTTTACCGTCCCGCCTCGCCGCTACGGCCAGCGCTGGACCAAAGCGCTGGACACGGCGATGCCGATGGCGGACTTTGAACGTGACACTGCCGCCAAGCCTGGGGACGTGATCACGGTGATCAACCACTCCGTGCAGGTGCTGTCCCGTGGCTGAGCTGGCCAGCTGGGACCCGAGCCAACCCTGGGCCCCGCTGTCCACGTACCGGCTGCAGCTGCGGCCGGGGTTCGGCTTCGCCGAGGCCGGCGCGCTCGCCGACTACCTCGGCGAGCTGGGCGTGACGCACGTCTACCTGTCACCCATCCTGCAGGCCAATCCTGGCTCCCAGCACGGCTACGACGTGGTGGACCACTCCCGGGTCTCGGCCGACCTGGGGGGCGAGGACGCCTTCCGGGCCATGGCCGAGCGGTTCCACCGCCATGGCCTCGGAGTGGTGGTCGATATCGTGCCCAACCACATGGCCCGGCCCACCCCCGAATCCCGCAACCAGCAGCTGTGGTCGGTGCTGTACCAGGGCCAGACGTCGCCCTTCGCGCACTGGTTCGACGTCGACTGGGCGGCGCAGGAGGGCAGGCTGCTGCTGCCCATCCTGGCCGGACCGCTGGAGAAGTGCCTGGACGACCTGATCATCGACACCGCACCCCGGACCCCGGAGAATGCCGAGCACCGCGGCCCGGTCCTGCGCTATTTCGATCACGTGCTGCCGCTGCGGGACGGGATCGCGGACCTGCCGCTGGGCATGCTGCTGGCCCAGCAGCACTACCGGCTGGCCGACTGGCACGAGGCGGCCACCCAGCTCAACTGGCGCCGGTTCTTCGACATCGATACGCTCATCGCGATCCGGGTCGAAGACCCTGACGTGTTCGAGGCCACCCACCGGGTGCTGCTGCGGCTGGCCGCCGAGGGCCTGATCGACGGGCTGCGGGTGGACCATCCGGACGGGCTGGCCGACCCGGGCGGCTACCTGCAGCGGCTGGCCTCCTCGACCGGCGGCCTGTGGGTCGTGGTGGAGAAGATCCTGGAGCGCGGCGAGGAGCTGCCCGCGTGGGACTGCGCGGGCACCACCGGCTATGACACGCTGGCCTTGGTCGGCGGGCTGTTCGTGGACCCGGCCGGCGGCCCTCGGCTGACCGAGGACTACGTCCGGTTCACCGGCGGCAAGCCAGACTTCGCCGAGGTGGCCCGGGACGCCAAGCGGGGCATCGCCGACGCCACGTTCACCGCCGAGGTGTTCCGGCTGACCCGGCTGTTCGCCCGGGCTGACTTCCCGGCCCTGGCCGGGCTGGGCGAGGCTGACCTGCACGACGTGCTGGTCGAGCTGCTGGCCGCGTTCGGCGTGTACCGGGCCTACGTGCGGCCGGGCGAACCGCCGTCCGAGGTCTCGGTGGCCGTGGTCTCGGCCGCCTCGGCGGCGGCCCGCGAGACGCTCGAAGCCCGGCTGCATGCGGCGCTGGACGCGGTGTGCGCCGCGGTGCTGGGCCTGAGCGGCGCGGCGAGCGACGCCCGGCAGCAGGCCGCCCGCGACGAGCTGATCGTGCGGTTCGGCCAGACCACCGGGCCGGTGCTGGCCAAGGGCGTGGAGGACACCGCGTTCTACCGCTGGCCGCGGCTGGCCGCGCTGAACGAGGTGGGCGGTGACCCCGACATCTTCGGCATCAGCCCGGCCGAGTTCCACGCCGCCGCCGGCCGGCTGGCCGCCCGCTGGCCGGCCACCATGACCACGCTGTCCACCCACGACACCAAGCGGCAGGAGGACGTGCGCTCCCGGCTGGCCGTGCTGGCCGAATGGCCGCAGGACTGGGCGCACAAGGTCGCGGAGTGGCACGGCCTGGTCAGCTGGCTGACCGACGGCGCGGCGGCCCAGGCCACCGAACGGGCGCCCGATCCCGACCTGGAATACCTGATGTGGCAGACCCTGGTCGGCGCCTGGCTGCTGGGCAGCGAGCGGCTGCGCGAGTACCTGAGCAAGGCCATGCACGAGGCCAAGACGCGGACCTCATGGACCGTGCGGGACCCGGGCTACGAGGACGCGGTGCTGGGCGTGGCCGACGCCGTGCTGGCCGACCCGGAACTGGTGGCGGGCATCGCCGAGTTCGTGGCCCGGATCGCTCCGGACGCCCGGGTCAACTCCCTGGGCGCCAAGCTGGTCCAGCTCACCATGCCCGGGGTACCCGACATCTACCAGGGCTGCGAGCTTACCGGCCTGTCGCTGGTGGACCCGGACAACCGGCGGCCGGTGGACTTCCAGCGGCGCCGGCGGCTGCTGGCCGCGCTGCGCGACGGCCAGGATCAGGTGGTGGGCCTGGACGCGGAGAAGCTCTTGCTCACCAGCCGCACGCTGCGGCTGCGCCGGGCCCATCCCGACTGGTTCACCGGCGGTTACACCCCGCTGGCCTGCGAGGGCCCGGCGGCCGAGCATGCGGTCGCGTTCCTGCGCGGCGAGCACGCGGTCACCGTGGTCACCCGCCTGCCCGCCGGGCTGCGCCGGCGCGGCGGCTGGGCCGATACCGTCCTGCCGCTGCCGCAGCTGCACTGGCGGGACGTGCTGACCGGGGTCAGGCACGCCGGGCTGCGACCGCCGCTGGCCGAGCTGACCTGGCGGCTCCCGGTGGCCCTGCTGATCCCGGAAGAGGTCTACCTGGCCGAGCAGGACCGACGGGCCGGGCCGGGGGCCCGGTGACCACGTTCCAGCGTGTGGGCCCCGGCCGCCACGAGCGTCGAGGTGGAGGTTGCGGGCCGGGGCTACCCGATGGCCGCCGGGGCCCGCGCCGGCTGGTGGAGCGCGGACGTGCCCGACGTCGGGGCGGAGATCGATTACGGGTTCCGGCTGGACGGCGGCGAGCTGCTGCCCGACCCGCGGTCGCCGCGTCAGCCTTCCGGCATCAACGGGCCGAGCCGGACCTACGACCAGGCCGCCTTCAGCTGGACCGACCAGAGCTGGCGCGGCGGGCCGCTGCACGGCTCGGTGATCTACGAGCTGCACGTGGGCACGTTCACCCCCGAGGGGACGTTCGACGCGGCCATCGGGCGGCTGGATCACCTGCGCCGGCTGGGTGTGCACACGGTCGAGCTGATGCCGGTCGCGGCCTTCCCGGGCCGGCATGGCTGGGGCTATGACGGGATCAACCTGTGGGCGGTGCACGAGCCGTACGGCGGCCCGGACGGGCTGAAGCGGTTCGTGGACGCATGTCACGCGCGCGGCCTGGCCGTGCTGCTCGATGTGGTGTACAACCACGTCGGCATCGGCAACCGGCTGGCCGACTTCGGGCCGTACTTCACCGAAGCGCACGTAACCCCGTGGGGCCCGGCGGTCAACCTGGACCAGCCCGGGTCGGACGAGGTCCGCGCGTTCCTGATCGGCAACGCGCTGATGTGGCTGCGCGACTACCACCTGGACGGACTGCGGCTGGATGCGGTGCACGCGCTGGAAGACCACCGGGCGCTGCACTTCCTGGAGGAGCTCGCGGCCCAGGTGCAGGCGCTGGCGGCGTGGCTGAACCGCGAGCTGGTCCTGGTCGCCGAGTCCGACCTCAACGATCCGCGGCTGGTCACCTCGCGGGAGGCGGGCGGCTACGGGCTGACCGCGCAGTGGAGCGATGACTTCCACCACGCCGTGCACGCCGCGATCACCGGCGAGCGGCAGGGCTACTACGGTGACTTCGGATCCATGGCCGTGCTGGCCAAGACGTACACCAAGGTGTTCTACCACGACGGCATCTGGTCCTCCTTCCGCGGCCGGACCCACGGACGGCAGGTGGACGTGTTCCGCATTCCGGCCCACCGGTTCCTGGGCTACCTGCAGGACCACGACCAGGTCGGGAACCGGGCCACCGGCGACCGGATCGCGGCCACGGTCCCGGCCGACCTGGTCAAGGTGGGGGCGGGCCTGGTGCTCACCGCGCCGTACACGCCGATGCTGTTCATGGGCGAGGAGTGGGGTGCGGATACCCCGTGGCAGTACTTCACCGACCACATCGAGCCGTGGCTGGCCAAGGCGGTGGCCGAGGGCCGCAAGGCCGAGTTCGCCGGCCACGGCTGGGCCGCGGCCGACGTGCCCGACCCGCAGGACGAGGCGACCTTCCTGCGCTCCAAGCTGGACTGGACCCAGCTCGACCGCGAACCCTACCTCGGCCTGCTGGCCTGGTACCGGAAGCTGATCGCGCTGCGCCGGGCCCGGCCGGAGCTGACCGACCCTCGGCTGGACCAGGTGACGGCCGACTTCGGCGAGGACGCGCGCTGGATCATGGTCCGCCGGGGCGAGCTGCGGATCGCGGCCAACCTGGGCTCCGAGCCGGCCCGCCTGGATCTCGGCCAGCCGGGCACCGGGGTGCTCGCGGCGTCCAGCCCGGGGGTCGCGATCGATCAGGACACGGTCACGATCCCGCCCGCCGCGTTCGCCGTCATCGAGACCCGGGCCGAGTGACGGGCGGGCCTGCGGGCCGGGAAGGTGCCGAGGACCGCCACACCGAGCAGGATCAGTACCGGGGCGGTGCTCGGATCGGTGGCCAGTCCCGACCAGTACTGGCCCAGGCCCTGGCCGGCTGGCCAGTACAGCAGCGATAGGCCGATCCCGGTCCAGACCGCGATCCGCCCGGTCCGCCCGGCCAGCAGCGCGCCGACCCCGGCGAAGGCCTGCAGGGCGACCAGGTCCACCACCACCGACACGCCGCCGTAGGGGATCAGCGCGGACAGGTCATGGCCGATCGCGGCCAGCCAGCGCGGCGCCCCGGTCACGTTCATGGTCACGGACATGGCGAGCGAATCGTTGGTGTCGCTTCCGGGCAGCAGCTGCAGGATGGCGCCGCCGATCCAGAGCACGGACCAGGCCGCCGCCGTCCAGCGGGCCGGGCGGTTCTGGCCCGCTCCGGGGCCCTGCGCCCGGGGCGGCCAGGCCGCTACGGACACCATCGCGTAGACCAGGGCCGCCCCGGGTGCTCCGGTGAGCAGACTGGCCCCGCCGCCGAACAAGCCGCCGAGGCCTTCGCCCAGGTACCAGACCGCCAGCGCCCAGACGACCGACCCGGCCAGCGCTCGCCGAGCGGTCCGCGGGTACAGCAGGCCGGCCCGATGGCCAGCTGGATCAGGGCAAAGGCCAGGTCGGCCAGGACCGGCTGATAGCCGATGAGGTGCGCGGTCCGCTGGATCGGCCAGGACACGAAGGTCGGCTGGCCCTGGCCCGCGGGCACGATCGCCTCGGTGGCGAACCTGGCCGTCAGCATGGCCGGCTGGAGCTGGAGCAACCCGTCCAGGATCCACAGCAGGCCCAGGCTGACCTGGACACCCCGGCGGGTGACGCGGATCCGGTGCTGGTTCATGTGTCCTCGCCTTGCGTTTCCAGGGCCTGCGCGTACCGGGGCCAGCCGCGGCCTGCCGCCGGCCCGCCGTTACAGCTCCCGTCGCTGGCGCCGGGATCCTTGATCCACAGGTACGCGTCGATGCCGGCCGGCCCGGGGTTCAGCCTCGGAGCCGGCCCGAGCGCCCGGCCCGGCGGATTGCACCACTGCGGGGCTTGCGGACCGGTGTACGGACCGCGCCCGTTGCGGCTGGTGTCGATCACTGCCGTGACCCGGCCGCCCAGGTCGCGCTCCAGCCGCTGGCTCCAGGCCACCACCGCGGCGGTCCACTGGAAGTTGGAGACATTGGCCGAGAACCCGCGGCCATAGCGCAGGCCGGCGGCCTGCAACGGCCCGGCCAGCGGGGCGGGGTCGGCGAACATGCCCGGATTGCCGGCATCCAGGTAGACCCGGGCGTGCGGCAGCGCACCTAGGTGCCGCATCGCGTACCTGAGCAGCCGGTAACGTTCGGCCCCCGCGGCGAGGCTCAGGCAGCCGCGGACGATATCGGCCAGCCCGTCGGGCTCGACCACCACGATGACCTGGGCGGCACCGATGGCCGTGGCGATCTGGCCGATCCACTGCTCGTAGCCCTGCTCATCGGGGCCACTGAGGGCGGAGAGCCGGCCGCAGGCATCGCGGTCGGGCAGGTCGTAGACGACCAGGACCGCGATGGCGTGCGCCTGGGCCGCGGCCCGGGTCGCCTGCCGCACCAGGTTCACCTCGCCTGGCTGCCCGGCCAGCCAGATGCCCGACGGCGTCTGGATCAGCCTTTCCAGGTCGGCGGCCGCGCCCGGTTGGCCGCCGGCCCGCAGGGCCGCGGCCGGGCCGGCCAGCGGGCCGCCCGGGTACGCGTACAGCCGGGCCGGGGCCGGGGGCGATCCGCAGCCCCCGCCGGCCAGCAGGGCCGCGACGGCCACGGCGGCCCAGGCCGCCGTGCGCCAGCGTCGCGGTCGCCCGGCCCACCACGGCGGGCGGTCAGGGGTCACGGGACCTGAACCCAGTAGCCGTCGGACGGGACGCCGTGGCGGTTCACCGCGAACAGCATGTAGTAGCTCGGCGGCAGCAGGTTGGCGTTCGACGGCAGGGTGATCCTGAGCTCGCCGGGCCCGGCCTGGGTGAAGCTGACCGCGACCGACCGTTCGTTGACGTCGGTCACGTGGGTGGGATTGTCCGGCCGCATCAGCCGCAGATACTTGATCTGGGACGCCTGCGGCACCTTGATCAGGTAGCTCCGGGCCAGGTTCATGACCTTGGGCGCGCTGACGATGCTGGGCCGGGTGCCCTGGAACATGTAGGGCGGGAAGTAGACGTCGATTTCCTGGTTGAAGGTCTGCGGCTCGGTGTCCTGCTGGTTGCCGAACAGCGGGTTCCCGCCCAGGGTCAGCACGCTCCCGTTGGGCAGCAGCAGCCCGCCGGAGTGGTAGTCCCGGCCGGTGATCGCGTCGGCGGCCCAGGAGAACGAGTTGGTGGCCGCGTCGTAGATCCGGGTGTCGTGGTTGTCGCTGCCGCGCATCCCGCGGTAGTAGCGCGAGCCCCCCGTGACCAGGACGTCATCGTCGGGCAGCAGTACGGTGGTCGGGTAGCGGGTAGGCTCGGCCAGGTCCGGGCCGCGCACC
Organism: uncultured Actinomycetes bacterium; assembly: GCA_963787645.1. Lineage (GTDB taxonomy): Bacteria > Actinomycetota > Actinomycetes > Streptosporangiales > Streptosporangiaceae > Palsa-504. The sequence goes on from CAWBDS010000003.1 coordinate 1,079,328, forward strand.
CACTGCGGGTCGGGAGCGGCCATGTCGAGCAGCGCGGTCCGGGCGGTCGACGAGTTCGACTGGCCGACCCCGCCGCCGCCCAGGACCATGACGGTCTGCTTCTGGGCGGGCGGCAGCAGGACCGACGCGCTGGTCTCCAGGTTCTGCGGATCCGGGATGCCGGGCACCGGGCGGAACTGGTTGGTCTTGATGTTCCAGAACCCCGGGGTGCGCCAGGCCGCGGTGGCCGGACCGTACCCGGCGTTGGATCCGGTGAAGAACAGCTGCCCGTCCTCGGTCAGGAACGTCGCCGGATAGGTCGGGAACCCGCGGGACGGCCCCGGGGCCCACTTCCCGGTGGCAGGCTCGTACATCTCGCTGTTCATGGTGATCGTGCCCTGGCCGTTCAGGCCGGAGATGGCCATGTCCATGCCGTTCCCCATCTCGGCCAGGGTGGGGTACCAGCGGGCGTAGTTCATCGAGTTGACCTTCACGTACCGCAAGGTCTTGACGTCGAAGATGTACGCGTCGTTGGTGCCCTGGAAGCTCTGCTGCTGCAGGGTCATCGGCGTGCCCCGCCCGTACAGCAGACCGCTGGCGAAGCCCTGGACCGTGTACCGCTCGTCCGCCGCCTCCAGCGAGCCCTTTCCCTTGCGGATCGCGTCCACCCAGACGTTCCGCTGGCCGGCCCGCGGGACCGTGACGGCCGAGGGCGAGGCGAACCTGGCGCCGTTCGGCGCGATGAAGATCGTGCCCTTGGGCAGCGTCCGGGACCGGGTGGTGTCGGCGTTGACCACGGTCATGGCACCGCCCGGATAGACCGGATCCAGGTTCTCGTACCGGGCCGTCCCGCCGGCGACCAGGATGTTCCCGTCGGGCAGCTCGATATGGCCGGCGCAGAACAGGTCCCACGGCGTCGGGATCAGCTGCTCGTGCATGGTCACCGGGTTCAGCAGCAGGGTCTTGAACGTCCCGGCGTTGAAGAAGGACTGGTTGTTGCCTGATCCGGCCATGATGAGCACGTCGCCGTTGTAGAGCAGGGTGGAGTGGATGCCGTTCACCCGGAACTTGGCCGGGATGTCGAGCTTGACCCACAGCCCGTACTTCGCCTCGTAGCCGGGCCTGGTGATCTGGTACTGGTGGTACCAGCCCGCCAGGGTGCCGCCGACCGTAGGCACGTTGACGCTGATCACCCCGAGGACGGTCACGGCCGCCAGCGGGACCCCCATCAGGCGGCGCGAAGTCCAGCGCCTGATCATCCGGCTCCGGCGCCTGGCCCGGAAGTCCGACCAAGAAAACGTCTTCATCGACAGGCTCCTATGGTGCCCAGCAGGCGCGGGTCAGCTTCGGCGATCCGGCGGGCCGGCGTGATCCGGCCGGCTGCGCGGCATGCGCGCGCGTCGCGCGCGCGGTCGATGAGCCAGATCGCCACCGGGGCCAGGCAGACCAGCAGGATGATCGCGGTCCAGGCGATCATCATGAGGTAGGGCCGGTGGCGCACCGAGGCGATCACCAGCAGGGCTACCGGCACCGCCGCCCACATCAGCGAGTACCTGAAGGTCCCCAGCCGGTCGGGGCTCGCCGAGGATCCCTTGGCGGTCACGTTGAAGGACAGCTTGCGTCCCAGCACGACCTTGATCAGGCCCCGGGCGTAGACCGGGGCGGTCAGCGCCGAGACGATCATGCCGGACAGGCCCGAGGATCCGGACGGTTCGTGCGGGCTCACGTTGTGCCGCCGCATGAAGCGGTACAGCACGGCCTGCATGGTCGCCACGTCGACGTAGTAGGTGAGCCACCAGCCCGGGTCGGTGCGCAGGCTGGTGATCCCGAAACCCAGATAGCACGCGCTGATCCCGATGCCCATGATCCAGCCGATCGCGACCGACGGGTAGTAGGTCAGCATCAGGAAGTAGTGCAGCATCGCCCCGGGGCGCAGCCGGTACCCGACCCGCCAGACCTGGCGCAGGAGGGCGTCGAACGTCCCGGCCGACCAGCGCGTCTGCTGACCGAAGAACTCGGTCCAGGAACTGGGCCCCTCACCCACCGCCACCAGGTCCGGGGTGTAGACCGAACGCCAGGACCGGCCGGTGGCGGGGTTCCGGGTGGCGTGGATGCGCAGGCTGGTCGCCATGTCCTCGGTGATCGAGTCGGCATAGCCCTGCTTGATGGCGGCCGTGCGGATCGCGGCGTTGGTGCCCACCAGCATCGCGCAGCCGCGGCGGTTGCCGGCCCGCTGGATGACGCTGTGGAACAGGTACTGGGCCGACTCGGCCCAGCGGGTGACCCGGCGGTCCTGGTTACCGTAGAACTGCGGAGCGACGACGAACGCCACGTCCGGGTCGCGAAAGTAGCCGAGCAGCCGTTCGGCCATGTTCGGCAGGGGCACGTGGTCCGTGTCCGCGAACATGATCACGTCGTAGTCGTCGGCGTGCTCCCACAGCCACCGGTTGTAGTTGCCGTGCTTGGTCTTGCTGGCGAAGATGCCGGTGTCGGGCTCGGAGTACCGGCGCCCCTTGCGGCTGAAGTGACGCACACCGAGCCGCGCGCACATCCGCTTGACCTCGGCCGAGTCGCCCTCGTCGAGCAGCCACACGTCGAACGGGCCGTCGTAGACGATGCGGGTCGCCGCCCGGAGCGTCCGTTCCGCCATCTCGGTCGGCTCTTTTTCCGGGACGAGCGTGGTGAGGAACGCTACCCGCAGGCTCGGGTCCGGCTCGACCGGGACCGGATCCCGGGCGGCCAGGCAGGCCCGGGAGACCGTCAGCACGTTCATCAGCAAGAACAGCTGCATGGCGATCGAGCCCAGGGCCAATCCGGCCAGCAGCAGCAGGTAGCCGTCCACGGCGGCCGCGTGCAGGGTCCACGGCCACAGCCAGCCGCTCAGGCGCGGATGCCGGGACTGGATGACCAGCCAGTACATGAACCTGACGTCGATTACCGCGAGGACCGCCGCGATGGCCCTGGTCGTCACCCATTCGCGGCGGCTGCGGTGAATGCCCCGGAACTGGACCCGGTACGGCTGGGCCGGATCGGGCCGGCCCAGCGGACCGGCTAGGCCGGTGAACCGTTCGTAGCCGTAGCCGGAGGCGACCAGCTCCTCATCCATCGTCGCCACGAGCACGTCCCGTGCCGGTTCCTGGGCTGGGGCCAGACCTGCGGTTCGTCCGCGGATCCCGGCCGCCGGTGCCGTCGCGGGTTCGATCGCCGCCATGAGTGGTGCCCCCGTTTCCCTCGGTACCAGGGGCTCACCGTGTCATGGGACATATGCCGATCTGGTTTGCAATCGGTTGCAGAGCCGTTGCAGAGGGGAACGCCGGCCGGAGTCAGGCGCTGATGTCGTATTCCGGAAGCTTGATGGCGGTCGCCGTCCGGGTCGACAGGTAGCGCATCAGCCGCTTGGCCGGCAGGTAGGGCAGCAGGCGGAAGAACCGGTCGCGCTGGCGGATCTTCTGCTCGGTGGCCGGGGCCAGGAAGTCCCGGCCGCCGAGGGCCTGCTTCTGGCCCCGCGCCACATACGGGCGCAGCAGCCGCTCGTAGCGATCGAACGCGACCCGGTAGTCACCGCGCGCGGCCGCCAGCTCGCCGGCCAGCACGTAGGCCGCCACCACCGCGGTCCCGGTGCCGTTCCCGCCCGGTCCGGCCGCGTAGCCCGCGTCGCCGATGAGCGCCATCCGCCCGGCCGACCACCGGTCCAGGCGCACCTGGCTGACCGAGTCGAAGTAGAAGTCGTCCGCCGCGGCCATCTGGTCCAGCAGCTTCGGTACGTGCCAGCCCACGCCGTCGAAGGCCCGGGCCAGGATCTCCTGCTGCTGGCCGGGGTCTCGGTAGTCATAGCTGATCGGTGCGCCGTCCGGGGCGGCGAAGAAGAACTGGGCCACCGCCCGCCCGGTCGCCCGGGCGCTGAACACCGCGGCCGTCCGGCCCGGCACGCTGTACAGCAGCCCGGCGTGGTCCAGGCCGAAGGAGTCGGCCACGCTGAAGATCGACACGTACAGGCCCAGGTCGTGGCGCGCCCCGGCGGCGTCACCGAAGGCCAGCCGGCGGACCGCCGAGTGCAGCCCGTCGGCCCCGATTACCAGGTCGAACACCCGCGGCTCGGCGCGGGCGAAGGTTACGTGCACGCCGTCGGGCCGCTCGTCCAGGCTGGTGATCGAGTCGCCGAACAGGTACTCGGTGCCGTCCCGGGTGGCCTGGTACAAGATCCGGCCCAGGTCGCCGCGCAGGATCTCCACGTCGCCGGCGAAGATCTCGGCCGGCATCGAGGCCGTCCGCCGGCCGTCCGCGTCGACGTAAGTGGTCGTGTCCAGGTGGGTCTGCTGGGCCTTGATCTCGTCCAGCAGGCCCATCTTGGCCAGCACGGACAGGTGGACGCCCCCGCGGAAGTCCACCGCGTACCCGCCGCCGCGCAGTGCCGCCGCCTGTTCCACCACGGTCGGGTTGAACCCTTGCCGCCGCAGCCAGTACGCCAAGGCGGGCCCGGCCACGCTCGCGCCCGAAATGAGGATGTTCTGGTTCTCCATACCCGGATCATACAAACGTGTAAGACGAATGTATAGTACATTTGTATAGATTCCTGGTAAGGTCGGATCATGAGCCACCGTGAGGACCTGCTGGCCGGGGCGGTCGCGTGCCTGCGCGAGAAGGGGTACGCGCACACCACCGCGCGGGACATCGTGGCGGCCTCCGGCACCAACCTGGCCTCCATCGGCTATCACTACGGCTCGACCAAGGCCCTGCTCAACGCGGCGGTGCTCAAGGCGCTGGACGAGTTCGGCGAGCAGATGGCCCGCGCCATGGGGAGCGGCGCGCTGGCCGGCGAGAACACGCTGGAGCGCCTCGAGCGGTTCTGGGCTGCGGTCATCGACTCGTTCGCCACCAACCGCCAGGTATGGCTGGCTACCTTCGATATCTTCGCCGTAGCCCAGCGCGACCCGGAGGTGCGCGCCGCGGTGGCCGACGGGATCGAGGACGCCCGGGCGTTCTGGGCCCAGGCGCTGTACGGCGTCGATCCCGCCGAACAGTCGCGAGCGCGCGCAGTCGGCTCCCTGCATCAGGCACTGGTCAGCGGCGTCTTGGTCCAGTGGCTGGTCGACCCGGACCGCGCCCCCACTCCGGCCGCCCTGGCCGCCGCCATGGCCACCATCGCCGCCCAGATCACCGCCGACGCTCCTGCGTTACCGTAACGATGGCCCTGCGTGCCGGTTGGGGCCGTAACAGGGGGCCATCGTTACGGCTGCCATCGGGTCCCCGCCGGACCGGGGTAAGGGGTGGGTGGTGTGGATGGTTAGGTGGTGCAGGTTTGCTGGGCGGCGGTGATCAGGCCGGAGAAGGTCCAGGGATTCTGCGGGGCGTTCTGGCCTTGCAGGGCCTTGGGGAGGCCGGCCGGGAAGGCGAATGACGCGTGCGACCAGACCCAGCGGGGGCCGGTCGAGGCGCAGACCTTCACCGGCTGGCTCAGCGTCACCACGGTGGCCACCGAGTACACGTGGCCGCCGGCGCAGTTGGGATCGCAGTCGTCCAGCTTGTAGGTGCCGCGGCCGACCGCCTGACTGCCTGACCAGGTGGTCCACGTCATTGCGGACAAGAAGGCGGTGGAATCGCCGGACAGCGCGCAGCCGTACCCGCCGCACGCCGGCTCATGCAGCGTCCCGTTGAGGCTCTGCTCGGTGGCCAGGAAGATGGCGGCGCCGGTTGGCGTGGCGCCCAGGGCCGGGGCGGAGGGCGGCGTGGTCGGTCCGGTGACCGGACCCGAGGAGGCCGGGGCGCTCGGCGGGGTGGTCGGGCTGGTGACGGGGCCTGAGGTGCTGACGGTGCCTGGGGCAGTTACGGTGCTCACGGGGTGGGCGCCGGTGACCGGGCCCGAGGAGGACCTGGTCGAGGAGTTGCAAGCGGTCAATAGGACGGCAACGCAGGCCAGGGACGCCCAGGACGCAATCTGCCTCGGTCTGTGTGCCTTCGCGGTGTGCAGCATGATGTTCCAACCCTTCAATCAATCAATGAGTGCGTAGCTCTAGGACGTCAGGGAGCCCGGAGTGGTTGGGAGGCCGCTGCTCAGGGCGGGAACCACGGTCCGTTCGGCAGAAAAAAGAGGGGTTACGGCGTCAGCCGAAGCACTGACCCTCGCCCCGGTAGGTCGGGACGGCCGTGACCTGGTCGCCGTGCAGCACTTGGTAGTCGGCGAAGCGCTCGGCCAGTTCGCCGGCCTTGGCGTGGCGCAGCCACACGCGGTCGCCGGGCTGCAGCCGGTCGGCGGCGGCGCCGCGCACCGGGGTCTGGACCTCGCCGGCGCCCTCGACGCCGGTCAGGGCCAGGCCGGCCGGCAGGTAGGGCCGCGGCAGCCGGTCCTTGGTGCCGGTCCCCGACGCGATGTAGCCACCGGAGAACAGGGTGGCCACGTGCGGTCCTGGGCGGCGCACCACAGGCAGCGCGAACAGCAGGGCGGGGTGCGGGGTAAAGCGGCGGTAGGCGTCGAACAGGGTCGGGCCGACGAGCCCCGAGCCGGCGGTCAGCTCGGTCACCGACTCATCAAGCGCGGTCGTCTCCAGGCTGCCGGTGCCGCCGCCGTTGACGAACTCCAGGCTGGTCAGGTCCTGGATCAGCCGGACCGCCTCGGTCCGGCGCTGGCGCAGTTCGGCCGCCGAACGGTCCTGGATGCCGCGGATCAGCTGGGCCCGGACCGGGTGCCCGGGCGGGGCGTCGCCCAGGCCCGCGATCTGGCCCTCGTAGCCCATCACGCCGACCAGCCGGAAGCCGGGCCGGCGGGTGATGGCCCGGGCCACGTCCGCGGCCTGCGTCGGGGTGAACACCGGCGAGCGACGGGTGCCGATGTGCACCTGCGGCCGGCCGACCCAGCGGCCGCCAGGACACGTCGAGCTCGAGGCAGACCCGGATCTCGGGGTGGCCGTCCCCCAGGGCCCGGTCCACCACGTCCAGATGGGCGGCCGAGTCGACCATGATCGTGATGCGCTGCCGGGCCTGCTCGTCCGCGGCCAGCGCGCGCAGCACCGCCCGGTCCACCGTGGGGTAGGCGACCAGCAGATCATCGCTGGTGCCGCAGGCGTGCAGCCAGCGGGCTTCGGGCAGGGAGTAGCACATCACGCCCTGGTAGCCGGGCTGGGCCAGGGCCCGCTCGATCAGAAACCGGCAGCGCAGCGACTTGGCGGCCACCCGGATCGGGCGCCCGCCGGCCCGGCGGGTCAGGTCCGCGGCGTTCGCGTCGAACGCGTCCTGGTCGACCAGGGCCAGCGGCGGGTCCAGGTCCGCGGTGGCGCGGTCGTACCGCTGGCGGAGCGCCTCGGCGCCGGGGGCATCGCTGGGCGGCTGGGTGAGCTTGCGGCCTTCGGCGACGGACATGCTCGCACAGTATGCGGTGCCTGGCGGAATATGAATACTCTCGGGTGATGAAGCAAGCTCCCGGGCCGGGCCAATGGCGGAACTGGGCGGGCACCGCGACGGCGATGCCGGCGCGGTGGGCCATGCCGAAGACCGAGGCCGAGATCTCCGCCGCGGTCAAGGACGCGGGCGCCGCCGGGCTGACGGTGCGGGCGCTGGGCAGCGGGCACTCGTTCACCCCGGCGGCAGCGACCCAGGGGCTGGCGCTGGACCTGGCGCTGTGGAACGGCGTCACCGCCGCGGACACCGCGACCGGCCTGGTCACGGTGCGGTCGGGCACCACGCTGCGGGCGCTGAACGCGGCGCTGGCCGAGTTCGGGCTGGCCCTGGCCAACCTGGGCGACATCGACGCGCAGACCATCGCGGGCGCGCTGGCCACCGGAACGCACGGCACCGGGGCCAGGCTGGGCGGCCTGGCCACCCAGGTGGAGGCGCTCGACCTGGTGCTGGCCGACGGCTCGGTGGTCAGCTGCTCGGCCCCGGCCCGGCCCGAGCTGTTCGCGGCCGCGCGGGTGGGCCTCGGGGCGCTGGGCGTGGTCACCGCGGTCACGCTGCGCTGCGTGCCGTCGTTCACGCTGGCCGCTGACGAACGGCCGATGCCGGTCGAGCAGGTCATCGAGGAGTTCGACGCGCTCGCGGCGGGCAACGATCACTTCGAGTTCTACTGGTTCCCCTACGGCCGCCAGGCTCTGGTCAAGCGGAACAACCGGGTCCCGGCCGGGCGGGCGCCCGCGCCGATGCCCGGATGGCGGCGGTTGTGGGAGTTCGAGGTGATGGAGAACGCGGGCTTCGGGACGCTGTGCCGGCTCGGCCGCGCCGTCCCCCGGTACATCCCGGCGCTCAACCGGCTCTCGTCGGCTGCGCTGTCGGCCCGGTCCTACACCGACACGTCCTACCGGGTGTTCGTCACCCCCCGGCGGGTCCGATTCGTGGAGTCCGAATACGCCGTTCCACGTGAATCACTACCCAGCGTGCTCGCCGAACTGCGCCGCGCCGTGCCCCGGCTGGCCAACCCGGTCATGTTCCCGGTCGAGGTCCGGATGGCCGCGGCCGACGACATCTGGCTGTCCACCGCCTACGGGCGGGACACCGCCTACATCGCCATTCACCAGTACACCGGGCTGCCCTACCGGGCCTACTTCGACCTGTTCGAGTCGATCGTGGCCGAGGTGGCGGGCCGCCCGCACTGGGGCAAGATGCACTCGCTGGACGCCGCGCGGCTGGGCTCGCTCTATCCGCGCTTCGGGGACTTCCGGCGGGTGCGGGCCGAGATCGATCCCGAGCGCCGGTTCGCCAACGCCTACCTGGGAAGGGTCTTCGGCCCGGCGGGGTGATCCATTACCGGTTTGTGACGGATGTCCTCGGCCCCGAACCGCTCCCGGTGGCCCGTCCGTAGTCCGGGTTGGTGGCCAGTGCTCGCGGCCTCCGCGAACGATCACGGCCCGGCGATCTACTGCGCGGTGGCCGTCAGGGCCCGTGATCACCGCCTTCGTTCGCTGGTCCGGCCGCGGGCACCGGTCCAGATCGCTGAGGGTCTGGGAAGGCAGGTGGCGCGATGGCGGCCGGCGGTTATGACGGCAGGCGGCTGCCCTGCCCGTGTTCGGCCCGGCAGGTGCGGGCCGCGCGGACCCGGCTGCGCTCGGCGCTGGCCGTGGTCGGGCTGGCCGCGCTGGCCGCGCTGTGCCTGTCCGGTCCCGCGACCCGGGCTCAGCCCGCCGCCAGCGCGGTGAGCCTGTCGACGGGCCACGGCGGCGGTTCGGGGGCGGAGCGGATTGCGCTGATCGCCATCGCGGTGCTGGTCGTGGCGGCGTTCGGCATCTTGCCGCTGGCGGCCCGATCGCAGCGGCGCCGGTGGTCGGCGTTTCCCGACTGGCGGACCTGGCCGCCTGGGTTCGACCCGTGGGCCGGGCATGATGATCCGGTGGTCGGCCAGCACGAAGGCTCCGGGTACCGGCCGGGATACGGTTTCCTGCCCGGTGCGCCGCCGTCCCGGAGCAGCGTGGTGCAAGAGGCGCGCGGTGGTGTCGTGCCGGAGGCGCGCCGAGGCACCGTGCCGGAGGGGCGCGATCGTACTGACGGCGAGCGGTGGCGCTCTTCCACTGCGTGACCCGCCCTGTTTAAGGTATTTGTGTCGGGACGGAGCAAACGGGCGGAAAGGCGCGTCGTGACCTTAGGCTGGCCCGAGCTGACCGCGCTCGACACGTACCGCATCACCGAACTACCGCGGCCTGACCTGGCCAGCCTGGCGAACCTGCCGCCCGACCCCGGTCGCACGCAGCGGGCTGCCGCACTGATCGCTGCCTATCACGCCGGGCTGGACGCTAAGGACGACGGCGCGGGCGCGCTGGCCATGGGCTGGGTCCGGCACCGGCCGGGCGGCCCGGTTCACTTCCTGACCGCGGGCCCGGGTCTGGTCGGCGGCCAGGACGGGCGCGAGGTCCTGCTCACCCTGCCCGGCGGTGCCCGGGCCGAACTACTGCGCGGCGGCGCCCTGGCCGCGCTGATGTCCGAGCTGCCCAGCTGGCGGGCCATCAGCGTGATCAGCACCGGGCCGGCCGCCGAAGCCGAGCCGCGGACCCCGCCGTCGCTGGAAGAGTGCCTGCTGGCGGTGTGGCCCGGGGCGTTCGGCTGGCTGCTGGTGGCCGAGCCGGTGGCTGGCGCCGAGTTCAGGACGCTGGCCGAGGTCGGAGCGCTGGCCGAGGTCGGGACGCTGGCCGGGACGCTGGCCGAGGTCGGGGCGCTGGCTGAGCCGCGACCGGGCCCGGCGACCGGGGTGTGGCGGATCCGGCTGGCCGCGGGCGGCGCTGATCCGGACGCCGCGGCCCGGGTGGCCGGGCTGGTCTGTGCCTCCGCCGACCTGACCGGCCTGCCCTACGCGGTGGCACCCGCCGAGGGCGACGCACGTGGGCTGGCTGAGCTGATGCGCGGCACCGGGCGCGCACTGACGCGTGACACCGGCCCCGGGCCGGCCGACGGGGACGGCGCGCCGGGCTATCCCGGCTACGCCAGCACCGAGCTGGTCGCGGCCCTGGCCCGGCCGCCCGAGCGGGAGATCCCCGGGGTGCGGCTGGCGCTGCGGCCCGATTTCGACGTGACCCAGGAAGCCTCCGGCGCTCAGCGAGAGGCGATCACGGTGGGCGAGATCCTGGACCGGAACCGCAGGCCGGCCGGGCCGCTGACGCTGGCGCTGGACTCGCTGAACCGGCACGTGCTGGTCTGCGGCGCGGCCGGAACGGGCAAGTCGCAGACCGTGCGCGCCCTGCTCGAGGCCGCTACCGGGGCCGGGATCCCGTGGCTGGTGGTGGAGCCGGCCAAGGCCGAGTACCGGCTGATGGCCGCGCGGCTGAGCGCGGACAGCGCCGGCCGCGCCGACGTGGTGCGGATCCGGCCGGGGGAATCCGACGCGATCGCGGCCGGACTGAACCCGCTTGAGCCGGCCGTGGACGCCGCGGGTCGCCGGTTTCCCCTGCAGGCCCACGCGGACCTGGTCCAAGCGCTGTTCACCGCGTCGTTCCGGTCGGCGGAACCGGTCAGCCAGGTCCTCAGCGCGGCGCTGAGCCGGGCCTACGAGGAGGCGGGCTGGGATCTGGCCCTCGGCGAGACGATCACGGCCGACCCGAACCCCGGCTATCCGCGCCTGTCCGACTTGCAGCGGGCCGCGATCCGGATCGTCCGGGAGGTCGGCTACGCCGAGCGGGTCGCCGACGACGTTCTCGGCTTCCTGGCGGTGCGGCTGTCCGGCCTGCGCCTGGGCGGCACCGGGCGGTTTCTGGAGGGCGGCCATCAGCTCGACTTCGGCAAGCTGCTGCGGACCAACGCGGTGCTCGAGCTGCAGGACGTGGGCGACGACCGGGTCAAGACGTTCCTCATCGGCACGGTGCTGATCCGGCTGTCCGAGCACCTGCGGCTAGCGCACCAGGCCAGCCCGGGTCGGCTACGCCACCTGACCGTCATCGAGGAGGCCCGCCGGCTGCTGCGCCGCCCGGACGCCGCGGACGGCGGCGCGGCCGCGCAGGCGGTCGAGACGTTCGCCGCGCTGCTGGCCGAGCTGGGCGCCTACGGCGAGGGGATGGTCATCGCCGAGCAGACCCCCGAGCGGCTGACCGCGGATGTGCTCAAGAACACCGCGGTGAAGATCACCCACCGCCTGCCCGCAGCCGGTGACCGGGAGGCAGTGGGCGCCACCATGAACCTGACCCGGGCGCAGGACCGCTTCCTGGTCACCCTGCGCCCGGGCGAGGCCGCGGTCTTCGCCGACGGCATGGACCACCCGTTGCTGACCCGGATGCCGGACGGCACCGGCCGCGAAGCGGCGGCGCAGGCCGCCACCGCGACCCCGGCCGGAGTAGTCCAGACGCGCAGCACCACCTGCGGCCCGGACTGCACCGAGCGTCCGTGCACGCTCCGGGACATGCGCGTAGCCCAGCGGGCCCTGGAGGAGTACCCGGCATTCCGGCTGTGGGCCGAGCTGTCGGTCGTCGGCCACCTGGTCGGCTGGCCCATGCCGGTGCCCCGGACCGCGCTGCTGTCGCTGCTGCAGATGATGCCGTCCCGGCTGCGGGACTGCGCCATCTCGCACGCCGTGGACGCGGCAGTGAGCGCCCGGGCGCCGGTCATCGTCCGCCGGGTCAGCCCGGTGGGGCTGGCCGCGCACGTCAGCACCGCGATCCGGGCCCGGCTGTCGCGGGGCAGCTGGCTGTGCCAGCGGGAGGAGCCCCGGTGGCTCGCGCCCGCCTACCAGTGGACGCTGGTGCTGGACGCGCTCAAGACCGCCGACCGGAAGAACCCCGGGGCCGGCCCGCATCCGCGCAGCCCGGAATGGGAACGGACCTATGGGCAAGCCATTGCCGGTGATACCGTCGCCCGGCAGGTCGGAGCCGTGCAGCGCTGGTACGACGGCGCGCAACGCGATGCCTGGGAAATGCGGGCGGTGGCGTTCGGGGTGGACAGCCCGTCGGCCGCCGAGCGAGCGGTCGGGGCCGCCGCGGAGGACGATGACTTCGAAGAACGGCTGACCGGATACCTCGACCAGTTCGTCGACTGCCGTTGGCCTCGGCTTTACCTGACCGGGGACGCTTTGGGCGACCCTCCGGAGCAGCCGCTCTAGCATCACGTTGTCCACAATTGAATCCACAGACATGTGCATTCAGTTGCCATGCTCCGTGTACAGCCTGGGACATTGCGTTCTGAGTTATCCACAATGCGTGCTTGTGGAGAACCTCGGATCAGGTGGCCGGCAGCAGCTCAGGAAGCCTGCCGGGGGACGCGGCCGACGTCGAGCGCCAGCCCCAGCGTCCGGACAGGCAGAGCCAGACCAACGCCACGGTGGCCAGCAGCCGAACGCCAGGAGTCAGCCACGCGCCGTCGAATTGCCCCAAGTTGGACAGCCAGTGCGGCTCGGCCGGGCTCTGCACGGCCTGCACGTAGACGGTGGCCCCGGCCAGCAGGCGGAGCAGTACTACCCAGTCCAGCCGCGACGCCGAGTACAGCGCGAGCAGGCTGAGCGCCATCGCGTCGTACCAGGGCCGCTGGAAGGCGGTCAGGAACAGCCAGGCCAGGCTCAGCGCCAAGGCCGGAGCCACCGCGGGCAGGTCCGGCACCGGGTCGGGGAAGCGCAGCACGGCCAGCACCGCCACGGCCGCGAACAGCAGGTAGGCAACCAGTTCCAGGCCCGGCGGGCGGCTGTTCACGCTGAACTGGGTGTAGCCGAGCACCGGTCGCCAGAACAGCTGGTACATGGTGTCCCAGGTAATCCCGGGGCTGCGGGTGACCAGGACCTTGATCGCGGGTGTGCCCGCCGCCAGGTAGGCCGGGATCACGACCACCGCGAAGCCGGCCAGCGCGGCGGCCAGCGGGCGGAGCGGCCGGACCGAACGGCGGCAGGCCCAGGCCACGGCCAGACCGAGCAGCGCGTACTCGGCCTTGATGCCGGTGGCCACACCGATGGCCAGCCCGGCCAGGGCCGCGTCGCGCCACCCGATCGTCGCGCTGGTCCGGCCCGGCTGGTCGCCCGCGGAGGCCGGCGCTGCGCCCGCGGGCCTGCGCAGGCGCAGCGCGGCCACACCCAGCAGTCCGGCCAGCGCGGCGAGCCCGTCGATGTGGCCGCTGGCCACGATCTCCCACAGCAGCAGCGGGTTCACCGACCACAGCAGGTGCGCGCGCAGGCGCTGCGCGGGATCGGCCCGCAGCATCCGGTCCAGGATCAAGATCACCGCGCCGAAGGCCAGCGCCTGCTCCAGCTTCAGCCAGAACGTGATCCGGGCCAGCGAGGACCCGCCCAGCTCGGCCGCGGCCCATTCGGTCCCGGTGGCCACCGGGCCGTACACCGACACGGTGGTCAGCCAGGTGGAGGGGATCTCGCTGAACGGGATCTGCTGGCCGACCGGGTTGCCGCTGTGCCGCAGTTGCAGCGGGGTCATGACGTACGGGCTGTGCCCGATCACCGCCATCCGCCCGTCGGCGGCGTAGGAGATGGCGTCGGTCGAGCCGGCCGGGGGCAGTACGGTCACCACCGCCACGGCCAGGAACGCGGCCGCGATGATGGGGCGTACCGGCGGCCGCGCGCCGCGCGCCACGGCGACTAGCCCGGCGATCACCCCGGCGGCACCCAGCGCCATCGCGGCCCACAGCGACACGGTCACGAACGTGGTGGTCAGGTGCAGCGCGTGCCACCACGGCGGGCTGAGGCCCGGCTTGCGCATGACCGGCACGGCCGCGCTCGGCCCGGCGGCCGAGATCCCGATGATGATCAGCGTGGCGACAGCGATGGCCGCCGCGGCCAGCCAGCCGAGCAGCCGAGCAGTCCTTGCGTCCCGGTCGTGCTCGCTCACCGATGTGCCCGCCTGCCGGTCATGAACTGGGTCACCGGGCCCTGGGGCCCGTGACTAGACGGTACCGGATCGGGCGCGAACCGGCGCGGCGTCCGGCCGGGCTGACCCCGCCCCGGACGCCGCGCATGAGCGGTGGTGCCGTTACCTCTCGGGCGTGGTGACCCGGCCGTTGACCGAGGGAGCCTCGGCCGACGCGTCGGCCGCGTCTTGCTCGGCGGCCTCCGGGTCGATGGCGTCCTTGGCGTCGGCGGTGGCACTGGCGTACCGGCGGCGCATGGCCACCGCGCCCGCGGCGCCGGCCGCGGCCAGCACGGCGCCCAGGCCGAGCAGCCAGCGCCAGTCGAGCAGCCGGCGCACGCCGGTCTTGGCCGGCGCTGGGCGTACCTGGCTGGCGGTGGTGCGCAGGGCCGAGGAGACCTTCGGCGCGACCGAGGCGGTCACCGCCTCGGCGGCGTCCTCAAGCCGGGGTGCGACCCATTCCCGGGCACCCCGGACGGCGTCCTGGACCCGGGGCGCGGCCCAGTCCTTGGCTTCCTGGACGGCGTCCTGCACCCGCGGGACGGCGTCCTGCACCCGCGGGGCGGCCCAGTCCTTGGCGTCCTGGACCCGGGGCGCGGCCCAGTCCTTGGCGTCCTGCACGCGGGGGACGGCCCAGTCCTTCGCGCCCGTGGCGCCCTGGCGGGCACCCTGGACCGCTGTCGTTCCCGCGCGCTTTCCCATTGGGACGGCCGCGGCGGCGGCGTCCTTGGCCCGCGCGCCGATCGCCGCCGGCCCGGCGGTAGTGCGGTTGGTCTTGAAAAGGGACACAGTAAACCTCCCGAGCGTAATCCCGTTATCACTGACTTCCCGTCCCGGCTGTCTTCAATCATCGCGAGCTACCGGTACGGTGATGACTGAAGGATGTTTTACGCCGCTGAAATATAAGGCCAGTGGATGGAGATCGTGCATGGCAGAGACGCTGACGGCGACGTTGCAGACGAGCCAGGGCCGGATTGTCGTCCGCCTTTTCCCTGATCACGCACCGAAGACCGTGCGCAATTTCGTGGAGCTGGCCGAGGGCGGCCGGACCTGGACCGACCCGGCCACGGGCCGCCAGACCACCGGCAAGCTGTACGACGGGACCATCTTCCACCGGGTCATTCCCGACTTCATGATCCAGGGCGGCGACCCGCTGGGCAGCGGCCGCGGCGGCCCCGGCTACGAGTTCGGCGACGAGATCCACCCCGACCTGGGCTTTGACCGGCCCTACCTGCTGGCCATGGCCAACGCCGGGCCTGGCACCAACGGCTCGCAGTTCTTCATCACCGTGGTGCCCACGCCGTGGCTGAACGGGAAGCACACCATCTTCGGCGAGGTCATCGAGGGCGCCGACGTGGTAGACGCGATCACCCGGGTGAAGACCGGCAGCCAGGACCGGCCGATGGAAGATGTCACCGTCGAGTCGGTCACCGTGGACCGCTCGGCTAGCTGACTGGACGTTCGATCGTGAGCACGGACCAGGGGGGGCACTCGGACCAGGGCGCGGGAACCACACCGCAGGTCCCCACGTGTTACCGTCACCCCGGCCGGGAGACCTACGTCTCGTGTGTGCGGTGCGGACGCCATGCCTGCCCCGATTGCATGCGATCGGCCTCGGTGGGCCAGCAGTGCGTCGATTGCATCGGTCAGGGCGCGCGGGACACCCGGCAGCCCCGGACCGCGTTCGGCGGCCGCCCGGTGGCCGGCGCGGTCGTCACGTGGGTGCTGGTCGCCATCAACGTGCTGATCTTCCTGGTCACCTGGGTCCGGCCGAACATCGTCAACGACCTGGAAATGTTCGGGTATGCCCCCTACCCGGGGGGCGGTCCGCTGCACGGCGTGGCCGCCGGCGAGTGGTACCGGCTGATCACCTCGGCGTTCCTGGCCCCGGCCACCGGCCAGAACGGCCTGGGCATCGTGGACATCGCGTTCAACATGTGGGCCCTGATCTTCGTGGGCCCGGCTCTGGAAGGCCTGCTCGGCCGGCTGCGGTACCTGGGCGTATACCTGCTCAGCGCGGTCGGCGGCGGGGTGATGTACTACTTCATCGCGCCGCAGAACGCCCCTGCGGTCGGCGCCTCGGGCGCTATCTTCGGCCTGTTCGGTGCGTGGTTCGTGGTGTCCAGGCGGCTTCGGCTGGACACCAGGGGCATCGTCATGCTGATCGCCATCAACCTGGCCCTCAGCTTCTTCTTCCACAACACCATCGCCTGGCAGGATCACATCGGCGGGCTGCTGACCGGCGTCCTGCTGACCGGGGCCTACGCCTACGCGCCGCGCAAGAATCGCGTCGCGCTGCAGGTGCTGGCCACGGTCGCGGTGGTGGTGATCCTGGTGATCGCGATCATGATCAGGAACGGCCAGCTGACCGGGGCGGGCGGCTAAGCGCCACCGCGTCCTAGCGCTCAGCGCCAGCGGGTGGACAGGGTAACGCCCGCGATGATGAAGGCGAAGCCGATGACCAGGTTCCACGCGCCGATGGCGTGCATGCCGGGAAACGACCCGTTGGTGATGTAGTACGCCACGATCCAGGCCAGACCGAAGATCAGGCAGACCACAATGGTCGGTCCGACCCACGGCGCGCTGACCTTCCGCCGCGCCGTCTTGGGCGGCGGGGGCGTGTAAACCGTCCTCTTCCGGACGCGCGACTTGGGCACGACGGCCTCCTGCATGGCAAACCCGCGAGGGTCCGGGGGGCCGTCCCCCGGGCGAACACAGCGGTGCGGAACCTAAGCGTAGCCGCTCCCGGCCACGGCCGCTTCGCGCCTCGTTCACCGGACAGGGTTGATTACAAATGGATATCCTTCAGTTTCGCTTAGTAATCACCGACCCGAATGGATGAGCCGTGCGACAGGTAGTCCGCGCCGCGGGTGAGATCTTCCTGACCTTTGGCGTGATCGGTTTGCTCTTCATCAGCTACCTCATCTGGGGCACCGCGCTGCGGGCCGAGTCGGCGCAGCGCCAGCTCAGTAACGAGCTCAACCAGGAGTGGCGGCAGGCCCCGCTGCACGGCGACGCGGCCGGGGCCAGCCCGGAGCAGTTCAACGTGGCCACCGGGCAGCCCTTCGCGTTCATCACCATCCCGGCCTTCGGCCCGCACTGGCGGTTCACCCTTATCCAGGGGACCGCCCTGGCCCAGCTCGACATGAGCCCGGGACACGTGCCGGGCACGCAGTGGCCGGGCCAGGTGGGGAACTTCGCCGTGGCCGGGCACCGGGTGACCGCGGGCAATCCGTTCTGGTCGCTGCCCTCGCTGCAGGCCGGGGACCTGGTGTACATCCAGACCCAGCTCAACCAGTACACCTACCGGATCACCGGCAAGCGCTGGGTGCTGCCCACCGAGCTCGGGGTGCTGGACCCGGTCCCGGACCACCCGGGCCAGCGCGCGACCCAGAAGCTGATCACCCTGATCACCTGCGACCCGGCCTGGACCGGCACGCACCGGGTCATCGTCACCGGCGTCCTGGTCTCGGCCAAGCCCCGCTGAGGACGTCCCCGGCCACAGACTGATCCGGCCAGAGACTGATCCGGCCTGAGACTGATCTGCCCAGCAAAGAAACCCCGGAAGCTGAAGGAGCAGAACCGATGTACGGCTGGCTATGGCACCTGCTGCCCGGCGGCACCGCCGCCCGCACCGGCACGATGACCGTGATCCTGCTGGCCGCGGCGGCGGCCCTGTGGTTCTGGGTCTTCCCCTGGGCCTCGCTCCACCTGCCCATCGACGCCTCCGGCTTCGGCGGCTAGGGACGCGCCTGGTGGCTAGGGCGCGCGAGGCGCGGCCCTAGCCGGTGGCCTCAGAAGCCGGTGGCCTCAGAAGCCCGGGAGGATGCCGCCGCTGGCGCTCGGGCTCGCGCTGGACGAGGTCGACGGGCTAGCCGACGCGGACGGCGACTGGGACGCCCCGTTCTGCACGAAGATGGTCACCGTCGAGCCCTTGGCCACCTGGCCGTTGGCCCCGGGCTGCTGGGAGAAGACGGTCCCGTTCGGCACGTTGGACGGACCCGAGCCCTGCTGGACGTTGACCTGGAACCCGGCCGTGGTCAGGATCTGGTTGGCGGTCTGCTGGGAGTCGCCGATCACCGACGGCACCGTGACCGCTCCGCCCGAGACGGTCAGGGTCACCGTGGAACCCGGCGCGGCCGTGCCGCCGCTCGGATTCTGGCTGACCACCGTGCCGGATGGCGAGGTCGAGGTGGGATCGGTCTTGACTCGGACCTGGAAGCCCTTGGCCTGCAGGGTGTTCTGGGCCGAGGTCTCGGTCTGGCCGACCACGTAGGGCACCGAGACGGGCGCCGCTCCGGTGGAGACGTACAGGGTCACCAGGGTATTCGCCGCGACGTTGTTGCCCTGCGCCGGATTCGAGCTGACCACCAGGCCCTTGCCCACCGTGCTGCTGGCTTGGTCGACCACCGTCGAACGCAGGCCCGCGGCGGTGATGTCGTGCTCCGCCGTGGCCACGGACAGGCCGTTGACCAGCGGGACCGACGACGTCTTGCCCCCGGCCAGCAGGTAGTAGGCCACGCCGGCGACCACGCCGAGCACCAGCACCAGCCCGAGCACCCACGGGATCCAGCGGTGCCCGCCACCGCCGCGGCCACGGTCGTAACCCTGGCCCGCGTACTCGTAGTCGGCTACCGGCGGAATGGCGGACGTGCGGCCCGTCATCGGGTCGGTGCCCATCCGCTGAATGCCCTGGTACATGTCCACCCGGGTCGGCACCGCGGCCGCCACCGGCAGGCCGGACGCGGCGCGCTGCAGGTCCGCGCGCATGTCGGCGGCCGTCTGATACCGGTCGGCGGGAGACTTGGCCATGGCCTTGAGCACGATCGCGTCGGCCCACGGCGGGACGTCCGGGTCCACCCGGGACGGCGGGATCGGGTTCTCCCGGACGTGCTGGTAGGCGATCGCCACCGGCGAGTCACCGGTGAACGGCGGCCGGCCGGTGAGCAGCTCGTACAGCAGGCAGCCGGTGGAGTACAGGTCGCTACGGGAATCGACCCGCTCGCCGCGGGCCTGCTCCGGCGACAGGTACTGGGCGGTGCCGATCACCTGGGCGGTCTGGGTCATGGTGGCCTGCGCGTCGCTCATGGCCCGGGCGATGCCGAAGTCCATCACCTTGACGTCGCCGTTGCGGGTCACCATCACGTTGCCGGGCTTGATGTCGCGGTGCACGATCCCGGCCTGGTGGCTGTAGTCCAGCGCCCGCAGCACCCCGTCGATGATCTCCAGCGACCGTTCCGGCAGCAGCCGGTGACCGTCTTGCAGCAGGTCGCGCACGGTCCGGCCGTCGACGTACTCCATCACGATGTACGGCACCGGGACCCCGGTGGCCATGTCCTCGCCGGTGTCGTAGACCGCCACGATGGACGGGTGGTTCAGCGAGGCGGCCGACTGGGCCTCGCGGCGGAACCGGGCCTGGAATATCTGATCCCGGGCCAGGTCGGCGCGCAGCGTCTTAATCGCGACGATCCGGTCCAGCCGGATGTCGCGCGCGCGGTACACCTCCGCCATGCCGCCGCGGCCGACGACACCGTCGAGCTCATAGCGGCCGCCGAGTAGACGGGGCTGTGTCATGTCTCGCACTCTGCCAAACCACCCTGCGTTTATGCCAGTTTCTAAGGCGTCGATGCCGACGACGACGCCGAGGCACTCGACGACGCCGAGGCCGACGACGATGATGATGCACTTGCTGATGTGGAGCTGCTCGCCGTCGAGACGGGACTCGATGACGATGGTGAGATCTTGGGAGATGATTTAGGTTTGGGTGACTTACTGCGCTTCGGGCTCACCGAAGTGGCAGACACCGTTGACGGCTCCACCGTACTAGGAGTCGGGCTGATCGTGACGGCCTGACTGGTGGACAGCGCCGGCGGTGCGGCCGACGAGCTCAGGTGCTGCACCGTGTTGTTGCCCGCGTCTCCGCTGGCCTGGCCGTGCAGATGCCCGCTGAGGTACAGGCCGGTGGCGGCGGCCGCCGCGCACAGCACCGCGGTCACGCCCGCGGTCATCCAGCGCCGCCGGCCGGCGCCTGGGCCCGGGCCGTGCTGACCCGGATCGTAGCCGTCCTGATCCGGGCCGTAGCCCTGCTGACCCGGATCGTAGCCGTCGGCGCGCAGCGTCCCGGTGGGCGCGGACGGCAGGTCCGCCCGGGTCGCCCCGGCGAACTCGCCGGTCCGGACGGCCGAGCCCAGGGCCAGGGCCTCGCGCAGCATCTCCGCCCGGTCCGCCACCGCCTGGGCACTGGCCGGGCGTCCGGGCGGCGTCTTGGCCAGCATGTCGTAGACCAGGCCGGCCACCGACGGCGGCACATCCGGCGGCAGCGCCGGCACCGGCTCGTGCTTGTGCGCGTACGCGATGGCCAGCGGCTCGCGGGCCGTGAACGGCACGTGCCCGGCCAGGCATTCGTAGGCGACCACCCCGAGCGAGTAGATGTCGGAGGAGGAGTCCACCGGCGCCCCGGTGGCCTGCTCGGGCGAGACGTACATGGCCGTGCCCATCACCATGCCGGTCTCGGTCAGGTGCGAGGCCTGCGCCGCGCGCACCGCGGTGGCGATCCCGAAGTCCGTGATCTTGGTGGTGCCGCCCGCCGCGACCAGCAGGTTGCCGGGCTTGATGTCGCGGTGCACGATGCCGGCCTGGTGCGCCGCGTCCAGCGCCCGGGCCGCCTGGCCGACGATGTCCAGGGTCGCGTCCGGTGACAGCCGGCCCGCCCGGGCCAAGACGGCGGACAGCGGCTCGCCCCTGACCAGCTCCATGATCAGGTACGCGCCGCCGAACTCGGCCGACTCGCCGTAGTCGTAGACCCGCGCGATGCCCGGATGGGACAAGCTGGCCGAGTACCGCGCCTCGGCCCGGAACCGGGCCAGGAAGGACTCGTCGCCGGCTCGGCCGGTGGGCAGCAGCTTGACCGCGACGGCGCGGTTGAGCAGCACATCCTCGCCACGCCAAACTTCTCCCATGCCGCCGGCCGCGATACGGTCGGTCAGCCGGTAGCGGCCTGCCAGCAGGTAATCGGTCACTATTTCCCCAGGGATGCCAGGTACGCTTTGATGACCTGGACAGCGATGGGTGCGGCCGCGGTTGCCCCGTAGCCACCGCCTTGAATTATGACGCCGACGGCGATCTGCGGGTTGTCGTAGGGCGCGTAACAGGTGAAAACAGCGTCGTTGAGGCCGGTGTTGTTCACCCCGTTCTGCGCGGTACCGGTCTTGCCGGCCATCGTGAAGCCCACCGCCCCGGTGTTGAAGGCGTTGGCCGTGCCGTCGGAATTCTGGACCACGGCCAGCATCATCTGGCCCAGGTCGGTGGCCACGGTGGGCGACAACGGCTGGCTCAGCTGCGTCGGGCTGGGGGTATCCACCGTGCTCAGGTCGCTGGCCGTGACCTGCTTGACCAGGTACGGCTTCATCAGCTTGCCGCCGTTGGCCACGGTGGCCGCGAACATGGCCTCCTGCAGCGGGGTCACCGTGTCGCTGAACTGCCCGATGGCCGAGAAGGCGGTCAGCGCCTGACTGGGCGGAATCACGTAGTTGCTCTGGGTCACCGGCATCGGGATCCGCAGCGCCTTGCTGTTCATGCCGAACAGCCCGGCGGTGTTGCTGAGCGCGGGCGCCCCGAGGCTCATGCCCAGCGCGCCGAACGTCGTGTCGCAGGACTGGGCGAAGGCGGTGATCAACGGCGCCTGGCCGCCGCCGGTGCCGCACACCTCGCCGTCGTTGTTGGTCAGCACGTGGGTGGTCTGCGGCAGCTTGAGCTGGGTCGGCGAGGACAGGCTGGTCTGCGGGTTGCTGTTGGGGTTCTTGGTCAGGTAGGCCGAGCTGGTCACGACCTTGAACGTGGAGCCAGGCGGCCAGGTGAAGTTGATGGCCCGGTTCAGCAGCGGGTTATCGGCCTGCTTGAGCAGGGCGTTGTCGTTGGCGATGAGCTGCTTGCTGTTGTGCGTAGCCAGCGTGTTGGGGTCGTAGCTCGGGTAGGAGACCATGGCCAGGATCGCGCCGGTCTGCGGGTTCAGCGCCACCACCGCGCCCGGCTTGCCGTTGGCGTCGGCCTGCAGGGCGTTCCAGGCCGCGTTCTGGGCCTTGGAGTTGATCGTGAGGGTGACGTTGGCGCCCTTGCGCGGCTTGCCGGTGAGCAGGTCGATGAAGTTCCGCACGGTCAGCGAGGAGTCGCTGCCGTTCAGCACCGAGTTCTCGTAGTACTCGATGCCGCTCTCGCTGTACAGCGTGTCGTAGCCGGTCACCGGGGCGTACTCGGCGCCCCGAGGGTACTTGCGCTGGAACTTGTAAACGTCGTTGCTCGGGGTGGACTCCGCGACCGTGGCGCCGTCCGAGGTCGTGATGTTGCCGCGCTGGTACTGGAACTGCGCCTCGAAGGCGCGGGCGTTGTTCGGCTTGGTGGCCAGGCTGGCCGGCTCGAAGCCCTGCAGGTAGTTGATGTTGATCAGCAGCAGCACGAACATCACCAAGATGGCGACCGATATCCGGCGTAGCGCGCGGTTCACTGGAGACTCACGACCTGCGTCAGCCCCTCCTCCTGGATCGGCCGCGGCGGCGGGCGCCGCGCGGTGTCACTGATCCGGATCAGCAGCGCGATGAGAATCCAGCTCGCCACCAGCGAGGATCCGCCCTGGGACAAGAACGGCGTGGTGATGCCGGTCAGCGGGATGAGCCGGGTCACCCCGCCCACGATCACGAACACCTGCAGCGCGAGCATGAACGACAGGCCGCCCGCCAGCAGCTTGGAGAACGGGTCCTTGACCGACATCGCGGTGCGCAGCCCGCGCTGCACGATCAGCCCGTAGATCAGCAGGATGGCCATGACCCCGGCCAGGCCCAGCTCCTCGCCGAACGCGGTGAACACCAGGTCGCTCTGGACCAGCGGCGTGATGTACGGCTGGCCGCCGCCCAGGCCCTTGCCGAGCAGGCCGCCGCTGGCCATCCCGTACAGCCCCTGGACGAGCTGGTAGGCGTTGCCGCTGGGATTCGACCCGGTAAACGGGTGCAGCCAGATGTCGAACCGCTCGCCGACGTGCCCGAACAGCTTGGATGCCGCGAACGCGCCGGCCACGAACATGATGAACCCGAGCAGCAGCCAGGAGGTCCGGGACGTGGCGATGTACAGCATGGCCACGAACAGGCCCATGAACACCGCGCTGGTGCCGACGTCACTCTCGAAGACCAGCAGCAGCAAGCTGGCCGCCCAGATGACCAGGATCGGGCCCAGGTCGCGCGCCCGGGGCAGGTCGATGCCCAGGACCCGGCGGCCGGCCAGGGCCAGCACGTCGCGCTTGGCCACCAGGTAGCCGGCGAACGAGATGGCCAGGGCCAGCTTGGCGAACTCCTCGGGCTGCACGGTGAACGTGCCCAGCCGGATCTGGATCTTGGCGCCGTACACCTCGCTGATCGACGCCGGGAGCAGCGCGGGCAGCGCCAGCAGCGCCAGCCCGATCGCGCCGAGCGTGTAGGTATAACGCTGGAGCACCCGCGGCTCGCGGACCAGCAGCAGGACCGCGACGAAACACCCGACGCCGATCACCGTGTACAGCACCTGGATGCCGGTCGCGGACGAGCTCAGCGGGGCGGACAGCAGCTTGCCCTGCTGAGCCAGCCGGTAGGTCATGACGATGCCCAGGCCGTTCAGCAGCGCGGCCAGCGGGAGCAGCAGCGGGTCCGCCCACGGGGCCAGCCGGCGCACCGCCACATGGGCGAGCACGGTGATGACCACGAAGGCGACCAGGTATTCCGCCACCGACGAGGGCAGCTTGCCCTGCAGGCTGTAACCGACGTTCGCGAAGGCGAACGCGACCAGCGCGAAGCCGAACACCAGCATGACCAGCTCGGTACGCCGCCGGCTCCGCGACTCGGGGATCAGCGAGCCGTCCGGATCGAGCACCGGTGACGGGGCGGTGATGCTGTTCACCGGCGCCTCACCGTGTCTAGCCCGCGCGCGCCCCCGGTCAAGATGCCCCCGAGCCGGACGGGGCCAGGGTGCTCACCGGGATGCCGAACGCCGGCGACGAGGGGCACATCGCGCCCGCGGCGGGCGGCTGCGCGGGCGGCTTGGCGATGCCGGTGGTCGGTTTCCGGTTCCGGTGGGCCTGCGCGACCGCGGTGTTGTACCTGTTCGTCGCGGCCGCCCAGTTCTGCAGCGCCACGTACGCGTTGCGGCAGGTGTTGACCGCGACGCGGATGTTCATCACCGTGGAGCGCACCTGGGTCAAGCTTCCGGTGCTGTAAGCGGTCCGCACCGTCTGCTGGTAGTTCGACGGCACCTGAGCCAGCGTGATCCCGGTCTGCTCGTAGGGGCTGGACCAGCTGAACCCGGCGATGTGCTGGCTGATGCCGCGGTAGATGACGACCTGGTTGTTCTGGTCGGCCGCCACGTAGTACTGATTCTGGCTGATCCGGTAGAAGATGTAGCCGCCGCCTGCCACCACCGCGAGCAGCACGACCAGCGCGGTGGTCACGATCGGCCAGCGGCGGCGGTGGCCCCGGCCGGACCCCCGGGACCGGCGCGGCTGGGCGCGGTGGCTGCGGCGGGCCCGCGTCACCCGCGGGTCGGCGCCGTTCTCGCTGGCCGGCACGGACAGGACCGCGGCGGTCATCATCGGGTCCAGGTCATTCACGGCCGGCTGCGGGGCGGTCCGCGCGGCCCGCACGTGGTCCTCGTGGTGATTCTCAAAGCCGAACGGGTCGCCGTCGCCGAGCTGGGGGTCGTCCAGCGTGGCGGCCGCCCCGGCCAGGACCGGCGTAGTGGTCATCGGCAGCCGGGTGGTGGCGGAGTCCACCACATCGGCCACGATGCTGGTGATGTTGTCCGGCCCGCCGCCGTGGATGGCCAGGTCGATCAGCTGGCGGACGGCAGTCTCGGGGTCCTCGAAGGCCGACAGCGTGTCCCGTAGCGTCTCGTCGCTGACCACGCCGGACAAGCCATCCGAGCACAGCAGGTAGCGGTCGCCGGGCAGGCTCTCGTGGATCGACAGGTCGGGCTCGGCGATCGACCGGCCGTCCAGCGCGCGCAGCAGCAGCGAGCGCTGCGGGTGGGTGGACACGTCGTCGGCGCTGATCCGGCCCTCGTCGACCAGCGACTGGACCAGCGTGTGGTCGTGGGTGATCTGGTAGAGCTCGCCCTCGCGCAGCAGGTAGCCGCGGGAGTCGCCGATATGGCAGACCGCCGCGTGCCCGTCGGCCCATAGCAGCGCGGTCAGCGTGGTGCCCATGCCCTCCACGGCCGGGTTGGCAATGATCCGCTCCTGCAGCCGGGCGTTGGCCATGGCCACCGCCATGGCCAGTACCTGCAGCATGTCGCCGCTGGCCTGGTCGGTGTCCAGTTCCGCCATGGCCACGATGGTCAGCGCGCTGGCCACCTCGCCGGCCGCGTGGCCGCCCATGCCGTCGGCCACCGCGAGCAGGCGCGGCCCCGCGTACGCCGAGTCCTCGTTTCCTTCGCGGAGGAGGCCGACGTCAGAACGTACCGCGTAGCGGAGTTCAAGTGTCATCTGCGCAGTTCCAGAACGGTCTTACCGATGCGGATCGGCACGCCCAGCGGAACGGGCGTCGGCCGCGTCACCTTTTGCCGGTCCAGGTAGGTCCCGTTGGTCGAGCCGAGATCTTCCACGATCCACTGGCCGTCCTGCGGGAAAATTCGGGCATGTCGGCTTGAAGCGTAGTCGTCGTTCAGCACTAGCGTGGCATCATTCGCCCGCCCCAGCGTGATCTGTTGCTGGGCGAGATCCAGGGTCGTGCCCTTCAGCGCGCCGGCCGTCACGACCAGCAAGCGCGGCGACCCGCGGCCCGCCCGCTGCGGTTTGGCCTGGCGCGGCGGCCGCAGGTTCTGGGTCTGGCGGCCCCGGCTCCGCCGGGACGACATGGCCGATCCGCCGAGCAGGTCAGTGCGGACCACGCCGATCGCGGCAATGACGAACAGCCACAGCACGGCCAGGAAAGCCACCCTGATGATGGTGAGGGAAAGCTCGCTCATCTGTGGCCACGTCCTTGGACCTTAGTAGCTGCTGCCGGGGTAGGCACTGCCCTGGCCATCGGGGCGCTCCGGCGGGTCCTGGCGGAACACCAGCGTGGTGCGGCCCAGCGAGATGTGCGTGCCGTCGCTGAGCGCGACCCGCCGGACCGGCTGGCCGTTGACGAAGGTGCCGTTGGTTGAGCCTAGGTCAACGAGCACGACCTGGTCGTGCTCAACGCGAAGCTCGGCGTGGTGCCGGGACACGCCGGGATCAACCAGGCGCAGGTCACAGTCGGTGCCGCGGCCCAGCAAAGTGACCGGCCCCTGCAGCTCGTAGGTGTGCTGGCCGCCCTCGCCCTCGGGCGTTCGCGGGGTCGAGACCAGCAGCCGCGGGTGGCCGGGAAAGCCCCGCCCGCCGGACCGCGGCAGGTCACTGGCGGGCAGCCGGATCTCGCCGCCCTCGATGGTCGAGCCGCGGATCACCCCGGACCGGATCCGGAACGTCCCGGTGGTCATGTCGGGTACGCCCTCGAACCGCATGCGGACCGGGCCGACGAACGAGTAACCTTGCTCCTTGGCGTAGTCCCGGGCCAGGTTGGCCAGCTCAACGCCCAGGCTCTCGGCGTACACATCGAGACGGTCGTGGTCGCTCTCGGCCAGTTCGACCACGAAGTCGTTCGGCACCAGGGTGCGGCCCTTCGCCACGATGGCGGCGCGGTCGTCCATTTCCCGCTGCACGGCGCTGGCCACTTCGACGGGCTGCAGCTCCGACCTGAAGGCCCGGGCGAAGGCACCTTCCACCATGCCTTCAAGCCTGCGCTCGAAGCGCTGCAGAACTCCCAACGTGCCACCTCCCTTCCCGTCTCATCAACCGATCGTATCTGTGGCGCGGGAGCGCTCGGGGTCGTGCTAACCTACTCGTTGCCCGGGGCGGGTGGCGGAACGGCAGACGCGCACGGTTCAGGTCCGTGTGTCCGAAAGGACGTGAGGGTTCAAATCCCTCCTCGCCCACTCATTACTACCTCTATCTTTACGGCCATGCTGCGCCTTTCGGCGTTCTTTGGCGTTACGGCACCACGATGACCGGGCAGCGGGCGTGCCGGGCCAGCCATCCCGATACCGATCCCGCGATCCGGTGCCAGCGGTGGGTGGGGGCGCCGATCACCAGTGCGTCGGCACTGAATTCCTCGGCCGCGGCGGCGAGTTCCCGGGCCGGGCTGCCCCGCCGGGTGCGGACGTGCACGTCGATCTCGGCGTGCCCGGCCACCTGGTCAAGCTCGGTTAGCAGCCAGCGCTCCAGCGCGTCGGCGTCGCGCGGTACGCCGACCACCTGCCCGGTCAGCGGCTCGCAGTAGACCCCGGACGAGCACACGTACACGATGAGCAGCGGCCGGCCCAGGCGCAGCGACAGCCCGGCCGCGTAGGCCAGGGCGTTGCGGCTGGGCCCCGAGCCGTCGTAGCCCGCCACCACAGGATGCTCGAGCCGCAGTGCGGGCCCCTCGAACTCGGCGTGCTGATCTGGACGAGGGTCCGGCCGGGGATCCGGACGGCCCGGTCTGGCCGGCCGGTCCGGCTGATCCGGGGCCGGCTGGCCTGGTTCCGGTGACGGGCTTGACTCTGCCTGGTCCATCGTCCGCGTCCTAGCGGAAGACCATTTCATCCGGGGCCATACCGTGATGACTGCCCCGGATCAACGGCCTTACTCGTATTTGAAGAGCACTATAGATCAGCGCAGCGCCATATGGTGAGTACTCATGGACACCCTGCTCACCGAGCTGACCGAGATCGCCGGCCCGGAGCACGTGCTCACCGATCCTGACCTGGTCGCCGGGTACACCACGGACTGGACGCGCCGGTTCAGCGGCGCGGCCCGTGGCGTGGTGCGCCCGGGCGGCACGCCCGAGGTCGCGGCGGTGCTGCGGGCCTGCGCACGGCACGGCGCCCCGGTGGTGCCGCAGGGCGGGAACACCGGGCTGGTCGGCGGCGGCGTGCCGGCGGCCGGCGGCGCGGTGGTGCTGTCCGCCCGGCGGCTGCGCCGCCTCGATCCGGTCGACGTGCTGTCCGGCCAGGTCACCGCGGGCGCGGGGGTCACCATCGCGGAGCTGCGGGCGCACGCGGCCCGGGCCGGCCTGGAGTACGGCGTGGACCTGGGCGCCCGCGACTCGGCCACGGTGGGCGGCACGATCGCCACCAACGCGGGCGGCATCCAGACGATCAGGTACGGCCCGACCCGGACCCAGCTGCTCGGGCTGGAGGCGGTGCTGGCCGACGGCAGCGTGATCAGCAGGCTGGGCGGCATTCAGGCCGACAACACCGGCTACGACCTGACCCAGCTGCTGGTGGGCAGCGAGGGCACCCTCGGGGTCATCACCGCGGCCCGGCTGCGGCTGTGGCCCGCCGCGCCGCCCACGCTGACCGTACTGGCCGGGGTGCCCGGCATCGAGGCCGCCGCGGCGCTGCAGGCCGAGATCCGGGCCCTGCTGCCGGGCGTCCGGGCCGCGGAGTACTTCGAGGCGCCCGGCCTGGCCCTGGTGCGCGAGCACACCGGGCTGCCCGCCCCGCTGGACCGGGAGTATCCCGGTTACCTGCTTGTGGACGCGGCTGCGTCAGAAGATGAGGCGGAACGGATCGTGGTGCTTGCGGCGCTCGAAGACGCGGCGGTAGCCATGGATGCGCCGGCCCGGGCGGGCCTGTGGGCCTACCGGGAACGGCACACCGAGTCGATCAGCGCGGCGGGCATCCCGCACAAGCTGGACGTGGCCCTGCCGCTGACCCGGCTGGCCGCGTTCCGGGCCGAGCTGGACGAGGTGATCGCCAAGGCGGACGCGCGGGCGATCGTGTTCGGCCACATCGGCGCGGGCAACCTGCACGTGAACGTGCTCGGCCCGGCGCCGGACGACGACGGCGCGGACGACGCGGTGCTCCGGCTGGCCGCCGAGCACGGCGGGACGATCTCGGCCGAGCACGGCATCGGCCGGGCCAAGGCGGCCGTGCTGCACCTGTCGCGGTCGCCGGCCGAGATCGCGGCCATGCGGGCGGTTAAGTCCGCATTCGACCCCGCTGGGCTGCTCAACCCTGGCGTACTCTTCCCATCTTGATCTTCGATGCGTGGCACCATGTCTAGGTGACCGCGGAGCCAGCGGGGCGGACGAGCAGCCGCGCCGACGCGATGGCGCGGGCCGTGATCGAGTGCGCGGCCGACGCGATCGTCGCGTTCGGCATCGACCGCAACGTGATGCTGTGGAACCCTGCCGCGGAGCGGATGTTCGGCTGGGCTGCGGCCGAGGTGGTCGGGCTGGAGCCGCAGATCATCCCCGAGGAACTCAAGGCCGAGCACAACGCGGTGCTGGAACGGGTCCGCGGCGGCGGCCCCATCTCCTTCGCCACCCGGCGGATCCGCAAGGACAGCACGGTGATCGACCTGCGGATCGACACCAGCGCGCTGACCGACGGCGCGGGCGAGGTGACCGGCTGGGTCAACGTGTGCCATCAGACCGGCGAGGACGACCTGGCCCGGCACTACATGGCCGAGCGGGCCCGGGTGGTGCGCCGGCTGGGCGACGTGGTGGCCGACATGAACGCCCAGCGTGACCTGGAGTCGGTGCTAGACCGCATCGCGGCCAGCCTGCGCGAGCTGACCAGCGCCGACGCCGGCGGCTTCGTAATCATCGAAGAGGACACGCTGCGGCTGGTCAGCACGGCCGGGCTGCCCGCCCGGCTGCGCGGCCGGACCGCTACCTTGTCCACCAGCCTGGTCGGCGAGCTCATGGGCTCGGGCAAGACGGTCATGATGGCCACCGGCGAGTCGGGCGGCTTCGACGACCTGATCTGGTCCGCGCTGCCCGGCCTGCACACGATCGCGCTCAGCCTGTCGCACGTCGGCCGGCCTTACGGCGCGCTGTACGCGCTGTACAGCCGGCGCAAGCTCAGCCACGTCGAGCTGGAGTTGCTCGAGCTGCTGGCCGGGCATGCGGGCGTGGCGCTGACCAACGCGATGGCGTTCGAAGAAGTGGTCCGGCAGCGGGCCCACGAGCGAGCGGTCATCGACGGCAGCGCGGACGGCATCGCGGTGCTGGACCAGGCGGGTGTGGTCCGCCAGTGGAACCCGGCCGCGCACCGGATCACCGGCATTCCCGGCCCCGACGCGATCGCCAAGGCGCCGCCGTTCCCGCTGCCCGAGCCGGGCGCGATGCTGACCCACAAGCTGCCCAACGGGCGCTGGCTGGACGTGCTGTGCACCGCGCTGGCCGACGACGGCGAGCTGGTCATCGACTTCCGTGACGTCACCGCGGCCAAGGAGCTCGAGGAGGCCAAGGACCTTTTTCTCGCGACCACGAGCCACGAGCTGCGCACGCCGATCACCGTGGTGCAGGGTTTCGCCAGCACGCTGGCCACCCGGTGGGACCAGCTCGGTGACGCCGAACGCCGCTCCGCGGTGCGGACCATCGCCGAGCGGGCCAGCTGGCTGGGCCGGCTGGTCGAGCAGCTGCTGCTCGGCTCGCGAGCCGGGGCCGACCAGCTGCCGGTCAGCATCGGCCCGTTCGACTTGGCCGCGGTGCTGCACGGCGCGGCCACCGCGTTCCGGCCGCTGTCGGACAAGCACACGGTGGTGGCCGACATCCCCGACGACCTCCCGGCGGCCAGCGGCGACACGATGGCCACCGACATCATCGTCGGGCAGCTGCTGGAGAACGCGTTCAAGTACTCCCCGGACGGCGGCACCGTGACCGTGCGGGCCCAGGCCACCGGGACCTGGATCGAGGTCACGGTGGAGGACGAGGGCGTGGGCATCGCCGCCGCGGATCATGAGCGGATCTTCGACCGGTTCTACCAGGGCGAGACGGGCGACCGGCGCCGGTTCGGCGGCGTGGGCATCGGCCTGTTCATCGTGCGCCGCCTGGCCGAGGCTCAGCACGGCGAGGTGACCGCGAGCTCGCGGCCCGCGGGCGGCACGGTGATGCGACTGCGGCTGCGGGCCGCCGGGTCCTGATCAGGAGCCGGGTCCTGGTCGCCCGCCGGTCGTGATTACCCGGCGGTGTGGTCGACCTCGGCCTGCCGGTCGCGGTGCCGGGGTTCGCCGCCGGTGGCTTCCAGGTAGGCGTCGATGATCGCGGGCACGTCGTCGCCTTGCTTGACGATCTGGCCCTTCTCCAGCCAGATGACCCGGTTGCAGCTGGCCTCGATCTCGCCGAGATTGTGCGCGACCAGGAACACCGTGCCCGCCTGCCCGCGCAGCTCCATGATCTTCTCGTGGCTCTTGGCCCGGAAGTTCGCGTCCCCGGTGGCCAGCGCCTCGTCGATCATCAAGATCTCGTGGGTCTTGGCCGCGGCGATGGAGAACCGCAGCCGCTGCGCCATGCCGCTGGAGTAGGTGCGCATCGGGTAGTCGATGAAGTTGCCGACCCCGGAGAACTCCACGATGGACTCGTAACGGTCCTTGACCTCCTGCGGGGCCATGCCCATAGCCAGGCCGCCGAGCACCACGTTCCGCTCTCCGGTCAGGTCGTCCAGCAGCGCGGCGTTGACTCCGAGCAGGGCGGCCTGCCCGCTGGTGTAGACGCAGCCCTTCTCGGGTGGCAGCAGCCCGGCGATGGCCTGCAGCAGGGTCGACTTGCCCGATCCGTTCCGCCCGATGATCCCGATCGCGTCGCCGTCGTTGACCACGAACGTGACGCCCCGGATGGCGTGCACCTCGCGTACCGACGGGCGCCGCTGGCGCTTGACCAGCCGCATGAGCGCGGTGGCCGCGGTGCCCTTGTCGCCGCCGGCGCCGAACACCCGGTAGACGACGTGCAGATCGTCGACGATGACGGTCGGCTTCGACCCGTTGCCGCTGGACATACTCAAGACGTTACCGTGCCGGCGGCAGCGGCCGGTGCCGCTGTGCCTTCCATGATCGTGTGTTTCCAGAGCGGCTGAACGGGGCATTTCCCGCACGTACCAGGTTCACGGACAGCACAGCCAGGCTCGCGTGGGAGGTGACTGAGTCGAGCGTCCTCCAGCTCCCGTTCACCGCCTCCAGCGTCGGCGTGGCCCGGCGGCACTTGGTGTCCGACCTCATCGAGGCCGGGGTGTGCGCGCCCGCGGTCACCGACGCGGCGCTGGTGATCAGCGAGCTGCTCAGCAACGCCCTGCGGCACGCCGGGCCGCTGCCCGGCGCGGGCGTCCGCGTGGTCTGGGACCTGGACGAGGGCGCGGTCCGGATCTCGGTCAGCGACGGCGGCGGGACCACCCAGCCTGAGCTGGGCCAGCCCACGCCCACCACGACCGGGGGCCGCGGCCTGCGGATCGTGGCCCGGCTGTCGCGCCGCTGGGGCACGCAGTGCGACGGCGAGGGCACCACGGTGTGGGCGGAGGTCCTGGTCATGCCGCTGGAGACGGCGGCGGTACCGGCCGCCGCGGCGGAGAGCGGCTTAGCGGCGGTCAGCTAACTCTCAGGATGCGCTCACCGGGGCCACCTGGCTTCCGGGCGCGCGGCGCGGTAAGGTTCGGCTCGTGGAGCTAAATGTCTCGAGTCGGTTTCACGATGATCACACCATCGTGACCATTTGCGGGGAGATCGATCTCTATACCGCTCCGCGACTGCACAGCGAGCTGGCCGGCCTGCTGGCCGAGGGGATGCCCGCCCGGGTGATCATCGACATGTCCGGCGTGGAGTTCTGTGACTCGACCGGCATGAACGTACTGCTGTCCTGCCTGCGCCGGGCCCGCGAGCGCGGCGGTGAGCTGGAGATTGCCGCGCCCAAGCCCGCGGTGCGCAAGATCCTCCAGGTCACCGGGCTCGACTCGGTGTTCACGCTGGTCGATGACACCGATCCGCGCGGGCTCAGTCGCCCCAAGCCGGCCGTCCCGCAGTAACCGGGCCTGCGCGCCGCTTCGTTGACCTAGGATCGGGCCCATGTCTGCTGGGCTTGCCGGCGAAGAGGTCGCGGTGATCATCCCGGCCCGCGACGAGGCGGACCGGATCCAGGCCACGGTCACGGCCGCGCTCGGGTTGCCCGCGGTCGCGCTGGCCGTCGTGGTCGACGACGGTTCGGCGGACGCCACGGCCGACGCCGCCCGGCGGGCGGGTGCGGTCGTAACCCGGCACGCCCGGAACCGGGGCAAGGGCGCCGCGATGGAGACCGGCGCCGAGGCGGTGGCCCTGCTGGACCAGCGCGAGCGGCGCGACCGTCCCCGGCACCTGCTGTTCCTGGACGCCGACCTGGGCGGCACTGCGGCCCAGGCCGGGCCGCTGGTCGAGCCGGTCCTGGCCGGGACCGCGGACATGACCATCGCGGTCTTCGCCACCACGGTCAAGCTCGGCGGCCACGGCCTGGTCGTCGGCCTGTCCGGGGCCGGCATCCGCCGGGCCACCGGCTGGCGCCCGGCGCAGCCGCTGAACGGGCAGCGCTGCCTGACCCGCGTCGCGTTCCAGGCGGCCCGGCCGCTGGCCCGCGGCTGGGGCGTGGAGACGGCGCTGACCATCGACCTGCTGCGCCAGGGCCTGCGGGTCACCGAGGTCGAGGTCAAGCTGGCCCACCGGGCCACCGGCACCGGTCTCGGGGCCCAGCTGCACCGCGCCCATCAGCTGACCGACGTAGCCCGGGCCCTAGCCACCCGGCTCTGACCATGAGCGCGCTACCCGGCTACGACCATGAGCGCCCACCCGAATACGACCGTGAGCGCTACCCGGCTACGACCATGAGCGCCACCCGGCTATGACCCTGCAGCCACCACCCGCCCCACCAGGCCGGTTCCAACTCACCGCGGCGCCTCGCGCAACGACGTCGTTGCCACAACGACGCGCACCTGACGACATGGCTGCCACAACGACGCTGTTGCCACTCGGCGGCGTCGGGCCGCGGGGCGTGGCCGTAGATACAGCTGCGCCTAGAGGGGCTTGCGGTACTTGAACGGGGCCCTGGCAGCGCGGACGGGGCTGGCCGCCATGGCGGTCAGCGTCGCGCTGACGGTCGCGGTCGCGGTCAGCGGGCCCTCGGTCATGGAGCCGGCGCTGCCGGGACGGGCCGGCCAGCCGCCCTGGGCGTTCGACGCGCGCCTGTCGCCGTACCTGGCGGTCGGGCTCACCGCCGCGGCGCTGGCGGCCGGCGCCGTCGGGCTGGTCCTGGCCCTGCGGGCGATCCGGGCCGGCTGCGCGGTCCCGGCGCGCGCCATCGTGGCCGCCGGGCTGCTGGCCGCGGTCGTGCTGACCCTGGTGCCGCCGTTCGGGTCCTCGGACCAGCTGAGCTACGCGGCGTACGGGCGGATGCTGGTCACCGGGCATAACCCGTACACCACTACGCCGGCCCAGCTGGCCGCGCTGGGCGACCCGGTTGCGCGGGCCGTGCAGGACTGGTTCACCACCTCCTTGGTCTACGGGCCGCTGGCCACCGGGATCCAGGGCCTGGCCTCGCTGATCGGCGGGACCTCGGTGCGGCTCACCGTGTTCGTGCTCGGCCTGGCCAACCTGGCCGCATTCGCCGGCACCGCGCTGCTGCTGCACCGGATGACCCGCGGCGATCCGGTCCGCCAGCGTTGTGCGGCGCTGGTGTGGGCGGCCAACCCGCTGCTGTTGCAGGTGCTCATCGCGGGCGCACACGTCGACGCGCAGGCCGTTTTCTTCGCCGTCGCGGCGGCGGCGCTGTATGGCGGCCGCGATCGGCTTCCCTCGCCGACCCGGGCCGTGCTGGCGGGCGTGCTGGTGGGCCTGGGCTTCGCGGTCAAGGCGTCGGACGTGCTGGTCGGGCTGGGGCTGGCCGTGGCCCTGGTGCTCCGCGCCCGGCCTGACCGGCGGCCTATGCTGCCGCCGCTGGCCGGCCTGGCAGCCGGGTTCGCGGTCACGGCCGGTGCGGCGGTGGCCATCGGCGGGCGCGCCATGCTGAGTCAGCTGTCCAGGCAGAGCGACATGGTCTCGATCGGGTCGCCGTGGCGGGTGATCCGCAGCGGCGTCCACCTGGTGGTGGCCGAGCCGGCCGCCACGGACCTGATCAAGGCCGGAGCCGTGGTGCTCGCGGTGCTGCTCGCCGCGTTGCTCATCCGCGGGTGGCCCGATGCCGGCGCGGGCCCGGGTGCCGCATTCGCGGTGGTGCTGGCCTGGCTGTTCGCCTGGCCGTACATGCTGCCCTGGTACGACGCGCTGGCCTGGGCGCTGCTGCCGCTGCTGGCCATCGGGCCGGTCGTCGAGGCGGTCGGCGGCCTGCTGCTGGCCCGGACCGCTGCGCTCGGCTTCGGGTACCTGCCCGCCCGGCAGGCCGACGCGGCGCTGCCGGGTGGCCTGGCCTGGCTGCAGCCGGCGATCCGGCACGGCGTGACCCCGGCGGTGCTGGGCGCGGCCACCGTGTGGCTGGCGGTACTGATGATCCGGACCCGGCGTGCCGTTCTGGAACCGGCCGTTGACCCGCCGCTTACCGTCACCGAGGCGCGGTGAGTACCGCGGCCGGGGTCCGGGATACGGCCGAGGCCGGGCGGGCGACCTGGACGCGCCGGACCGCGGGGTACCTGGCCGGGCTCCCGCCATGGGCGGCGGCGCTGGCGGGCGTGCTGGCCTGGATCGCGGCGCTGGCCGCGGTGGCGGCGCTGGTGCGCGGCGACCTGACCGGCCCGCCCGACCAGCGGCTGGTCGACCTCGACGTGTACCGGACCGGCGGGCTGAGCGTGCTGCGCGGCCAGCCGCTGTACGCCATGCTCACCCAGCCGCCCCAGCTGCTCGCCTTCACCTACCCGCCCGCGGCCGCGCTGTTCGCGGTGCCGCTGGCCCTGCTGCCCTGGCCGGCCGCGCAGCTGGCCTGGGTTCCGTTCGTCTACCTGTCGCTCGGGGTGGTCATCTGGTACGCGTTCGCGCCGCTGCTGAGCCGGGCCGGGCGGTGGCGCCCGGCGGTCTTCGCGGCGCTGTTCGCGGCGTGCGCCTACCTGTTCCCGGTGCGGGACGAGATGCGGTTCGGCCAGGTGGACCTGGCGCTGCTGGCGCTGGCCGTGGCGGACTGCGCGGCCGTCCGGCCGCGATGGCCGCGCGGCCTGCTGGTCGGGCTGGCCACCGCGATCAAGCTGGTGCCCGGGGTGTTCGTGGTGTACCTGTGGCTGTCCGGGCGGCGGCGCGCGGCGGTGACCGCGGCGCTGACCGCGGTGGCGGTCACCCTTGGCGCGTGGCTGGTGCTCCCGCGGGACTCGGTGGCGTACTGGACCGGCGCGATCGCGCAGACCGGCCGGCTGGGGTCCAACGCCGGGACCTCGAACCAGTCGCTGCGCGGCCTGCTGCTGCGGGCCTTCCTGCCCGGCGGGCTGCCCGGCGTGATCTGGGCCGTGGTCGCCGCGGCCGTGGCGGTGGCCGGGTTCGCGTTGGTCAGGCGGCTGGCCGGGCGGTCCCGCGAGCTGGAGGCCACGGCCGTCACCGCGCTGATCGCGGTGCTCGTCTCGCCGGTCGCCTGGATCCACCATTACGTGGTCGTGGTGCTGGCCCTGGGCGCGATCGTGGCCGACGGGCGGGCCCGCGGCCGGGTGTGGCTGGCCGCGGTCACCGCGCTGTATTTCGTGCTGACCATCCCCTGGTGGGGGCAGTCCCTGCTGGCGCAGCGGGACGTTCCGGTGCTGGTCGCCCGGGTCGTGCAGGATGGCTTCGGGCTCGCCGCGCTGCTGCTGGTGGTGATCCTGGCCCGGCTGCGGGCTCCGCACGAGCGCGTCCCGGCCGGCTAGCCGGGCTGGCATGATGTGGGCTATGCCAGTTGCCTACCTGGGGCCCGAGGGCACCTTCACCGAGGCGGCGCTGCGCGCCGCCGATCCCGCGGCCGAGCCGCTGTCCTGCCCGACCATCCCGGCCACCCTGGCCGCGGTCCGGAGCGGAGCGGCAGACCGGGCCGTGGTGCCCATCGAGAGTTCGGTCGAGGGGGTCGTCACCGCCACCCTGGACGACCTGGCCGCCGGAAACGATCTGGTCATCGTGGCCGAGCTGCGGGTCCCGGTGGCGTTCGCGCTGCTGGCCAAGGACGGCGTCGCGCTCGGCGACGTCAAGCGGGTGGGCGGTCACCCGCAGGCCATGCCGCAGTGCCGGGGCTGGCTGGCGGCGCACCTGCCCGACGCGGAATGGGTCCCGGTGGCGTCGAACGCCGAGGCGGCCCGCCAGGCCGCGGACGGCGAACTCGACGCGGCGCTGGCCGGCGCGTTCGCCGCCGACCGGTACGGCCTGCAGGTGCTGGTGCCGGACGTGCACGACCGGGCCAACGCGGTGACCCGGTTCGTGGTGGTGGCCGCGCACGGCCCGCTGCCCGCCCGGACCGGGACCGACCGGACCTCGGTGGCCGCCTTCCTGGCCGAGGATCATCCCGGCGCGCTGCTGGAGATCCTCACCGAGTTCGCGGTGCGCGGCATCAACCTGACCACCATCCAGTCCCGCCCCACCGGTGACCGGCTCGGCCAGTACTACTTCTTCGTCGACTGCGAAGGCCACGTGGACGACGCGCGCGTCGGCGAGGCGCTGATGGGCCTGCGCCGGGTCTGCCGGGACGTGCGCTTCCTGGGCAGCTACGCCCGCTGTGACGGTGGCATCACCCAGGTTCGGCCGGGCACCTCGGACACCGAGTTCGCCGAGGCCGCCGCGTGGCTCGGGCGGCTGCGCTTCGGCCGTCCCTGAGACCGCACGGCACCACGGCCCGTTCGGGCTAGAGGATAAGGACCTGAGCCGGGGCGCTGCGGTACTGCCTGCTCGGCGCCGGGCGGTCCGGGGATCATCCCCGGCGGCAGCGCGCGGCGCATCTGCTCGAGCTGAGCCCGGGCCGCCATCTGCTGGGCGAACAGCGTGGTCTGGATGCCGTGGAACAGGCCCTCCAGCCAGCCGACCAGCTGGGCCTGAGCGACCCGGAGCTCGGCCTCGCTGGGCACCTCGCCCTCGGTAAACGGCAGCGACAGCCGCTCCAGCTCGGCGACCAGCTCGGGCGCCAGGCCGTCCTCGAGCTCCTTGATCGAGCTCTGGTGGATCTCCTTCAGCCGGGCCCGGCTCTTCTCGTCCAGCGGGGCCGCCCTGACCTCTTCCAGCAGTTGCCTGATCATGCTGCCGATCCGCATGACCTTGGCCGGCTGCTCCACCATCTCGGTGACCGGGCGCTCGGCGTCCTCGCCCTGGGGATCGCCTGACTTGGCTATGCTGTCTGGCCCCAGTACGAGGATCTGGGGCTGCTCCTGCATCTCGGGAGTGCTCATCCTCCTAGTCTGTCCCCCCGGCGGCCGTCGGGGACCACCGGGTCAGCCGGGCAGCAGCAAGATCTTGCCCACATGCTGGCTGGCCGCCATCGCCCGGTGCGCCTGGGCCGCCTGCGACATGGGCAGCTCCCGGTCCACGACCGGTTCGACCTTCCCGGCGTCGATGAGCGGCCAGACGTGTTCGCGGACCGCTGAGACCACGGCGGCCTTCTCCGGCGTCGGCCGGGCGCGCAGCGTGGTCGCGTACAGGCTGGCCCGCTTGCCCTGCAGCACGCCGAGGTCGATCTCGGCCCGGCTGCCGCCCTGGCGCCCGATGATGGCCAGGCGCCCGTTGGTGGCCAGCGCGGCCAGGTTACGGGCCAGGTAGGCGGCGCCCATGATGTCCAGGATGACGTCGGCGCCCGCGCCGCCGGTGGCCTCCTGGATCACGGCCACGAAGTCCTCGGTCCGGTAGTTGATGGCCACGTCGGCGCCCAGCGCCCGGCAGCGGGCCAGCTTCTCGGGCGTACCGGCGGTACACGCCACCCGGGCGCCGAACGCCTTGCCCAGCTGGATCGCCATCGTGCCGATCCCGCTGCTGCCGCCGTGCACCAGCAGCGTCTCGCCCGCGGTCAGCCCGGCCACCTGGAAGACGTTGGCGTACACGGTGCACACGGCCTCCGGAAACGCGGCGGCGGTGGCCGTGCCGGTGTTGCGGGGAACGGGCAGCAGCTGGCCCGCGGGCACCACGACCTGCTCGGCGTAGCCGCCGCCGGCCAGCAGCGCGCAAACCTCGTCGCCCGGCTGCCAGCTCGTCACCTGCTCGCCCACGGCTCGCACCCGGCCCGCGCACTCCAGGCCCGGATAGGGCGGCGCGCCGGGCGGCGGGGGGTAGAGGCCCTGCCGCTGCATCAGGTCGGCCCGGTTGACCCCGGCCGCGACCACGTCGATGACGACCTCACCGGGACCCGGAACCGGGTCGGGGACGTCGAGCCACTGCAGGACTTCGGGTCCGCCGGGCTCGGTGATGACGACGGCGTGCATGTGACCTCTTTCTCTTTACCTGCTGCCCCATTGTGCCGTCTGGTCCCCGCGCTGGCCGAGAATAACCACTCAGAGCCACCGAACAAGTGCGCTGGGTATCGAAATTAGGCGAAATTTGTCTTACGCTCGGATTGATGGACGAACCCCGCCCGCATGCGCCCACCCATGAGGACCCAAGGGACGACCCGTGACCACGAACAACGATACGCCCCAGGTATTCAGTGACGGCGCGAGCGACGACGGGCCGTTCGGCGATGACTGGCGCGACGAGGCCGGTGCCGCGCCGTACGGCTCGTGGTTCGGCTGGGACGAGCGCGACGAGGCCGGCGGTCAGCCGGGAGGACCCGGGTATCCGAGCGGGCCGGGGTTCGCGCCGCTGCCGGCCGATGACCCGGAGACTGGCTATCCGGAGACTGGCTATCCGGGGCCGGGCGAGCCGGGGTACCCGGCCGGACCTGGCTACGCGCCGGACTCGGGGTACGCGCACGACCTGGGTTACCCGCACGACGGCTGGAACGTGCCGGGCGCCGAGTACGGGTACCCGCGCGATGTGCGGCGCGCGCCCGAGGCGCAGTACCTGGGTTACGCGCCCGAGCCGGGTTACGGGCGGGAGGCGGGCGTGCCGCCCATGGAGTCGCTGCCCGGCGCCGGGGCCGCGGCAGCCTTCCGGTCAGACCAGGATGCCTGGGGCGGCCCGGCGGCTGGATACTCCCGGCCGGCCGGGCGGGTGCCGGCCGAGACGGCGGACCGCCTGACCGCCGAGTCGCTGCTGCACGGCAAGCGGTCCGTGGCGGGGTCCGGCTGGCGGCACCGGGTCTACCGGGTGACCGGCGGCCTGCTCCGGCTGGGCGAATCGGCCGCCGACCTGCGCCGCCGTGACCTGATCAACCGGGTCCGGACGCCGGTCGCGGGCGGGCACCATCGCGTGGCGGTGCTGAGCCTCAAGGGCGGCGTGGGCAAGACGACCACCGCGGTCGGACTGGGCGCGACGTTCGCCACCCTGCGCGGGGACCGGGTCATCGCGGTCGACGCGAACCCCGACCGGGGCACGCTGTCGGACAAGGTGCGCCTGGAGACCGCGGCCACGGTCCGTGACCTGCTGAACGAGCGGGATCAGATCTACCGCTACGCCGATGTCCGGGCGTTCACCACCCAGGCGCCGAGCCGCCTCGAGGTGCTGGCCTCGGACCGGGATCCGGGGGTGTCCGTGGCGTTCGGCGCGGACGACTACTGCGATGCGGCCCGGGTGCTCGAGCACTTCTACTCGATCTGCCTCACCGACTGCGGGACCGGGCTGTTGCATTCGGCCATGTCGGGCGTGCTGCGGCTGGCCGACCAGATCGTGGTGGTCAGCTCGCCCTCGGTGGACGGCGCGCGCAGCGCCAGCGCGACGCTGGACTGGCTGGAGGCCCATCACTGCGGCGACCTGGTCCGCAACGGCGTGGTGGTCCTGTCGACCATCCGGCCCAAGAGCAAGAGCACCGTCGACCTGGACCGGCTCGAGCACCACTTCGCGGCGCGCTGCCGGGCCGTGGCCCGCATTCCTTATGACGCGCACCTGGAGGAGGGCGCCGAGGTCGACCTGGAGTTGCTCAGCGCCGAGACCGCCGACGCCTACCTGACCTTGGCCGCGCTGGTCGGCGACGGGCTGGCCTGGCCGCGACGCTGACGTCCCGTTCCGCGTTACCGTAGGCTGGTACGCACAGGAGGGCTCGCCTAGTGGCCGATGGCGATGGTCTTGAAAACCATTAGGACGGCAACGTTCTCGTGGGTTCGAATCCCACGCCCTCCGCCCGACCTCGGAAAACCTGCCCTGACCTGCGCTTACGCCTGTCAATCTCGCATAGCACGTTCGTCACCGACCGCAGCCAGATGCAGCCGACTGCCGCCATCTGTCGCTGGTCGCGGGATATACGCGGGATGGACCTTGAAGCGTTCCCCAGGTCAGTCCACGGAGAACAGGAGGCCCTTGGCGGAAACGAGGCTCTTTCATGGTAGATCGGTCAGGCCGCGAGTGCTTCATCGATCCTCCTGTTAGCGGTCTCCTCGCCGCCGTCGATGCACTTCGCGTACACCCGCAGCAGCACCTCCACGCTGTGACCTGCACGGTTAGCCACCTCCGGGGCCGC
This sequence comes from uncultured Actinomycetes bacterium, assembly GCA_963787645.1. Lineage (GTDB taxonomy): Bacteria > Actinomycetota > Actinomycetes > Streptosporangiales > Streptosporangiaceae > Palsa-504. Next base: position 1,120,828 of record CAWBDS010000003.1, read on the forward strand.
GACCCCGCCGTTCAGCCAGAGCGAGACCGCGGCATGACGCAGGTCGTACGGCCTGCCCGCGAGCCGAGAGGCAATCTGCTCCAGGGCCAGGGCCAGCGTCCGGGCAATTGCCCAGGTATGGGTCGTGTCGTAGGTCATCCCAACGACGAGGTAACCGCCTTCCGCTGGGCCGACCAGGACGCCATCCGCCAGCTGACCACCCAGGCCTACGCCATCCGGCTCCTCGACGCACTGCGGACCGACACCGCACCGGCTGTCCGCGAGCACTACGGGACCAGGCTCCTCGGCTGAGCCGCGCCGAGCACGCCCGCACCCGCTTTGCGTTGCCGAATTTAGCCGTATTAGATCAAGCGGCGCCGGTGCGCGGCGCCGGGCCCGGCGTCAGCGCCGGGCCCTGCCGTGAGCGGCCCGCCCGGCGCACGCCGGGCCACAGCCGCACGGCGACATGGATCAATTCAGCTCAATGCCGGGCGGCCCAGCGCTGCCGATAGCCGTCGTCCCCGGCGCCCATCGTCCCGCTCGCAGGTACCGCGTAATGCCGATCGCCCGGCCCGAGCCACACCGACACGTGAGTCGGCTCAAGGGCGGTATGGATTATGCCGGTGAGGTCGGCGTGGACCGCGTCGGGGTCTACCGCGTCCTGGAGCCGGGTCGCGAACGCCGTCACCATCCGCTCGGCGTCGTAGCGGGCCCGGTTGAACCGGCGATCCACGGCGTGCTGCACCCGCCGGCGCACCGGATTGAACAGCGCGGCTGCGACCAGGGTGGACGCGGCCACCGCCACCGTACTGTGGAACTTGAACACCTGGGTGGACAGCAGGACCAGCCCGGCGTACACCCCGACCAGCAGCCCGGTGACGATCGCGTAGGCCAGGGTCCGGGAGATGAGCCGGTCGATCTCGTACAGCCGGTATTTCAGGATGCCCACCCCGATCGACACCGGCAGCGCAGCGACCCCGAACCAGGCCAGGCCGATCACGGCAAGCAGCGCCTTCGGGCCGCCTGAAGTGCTGAAGGACCCCGCCAGGAACAGGCAGATGATCGTGACAGCGCCCCCGCTGGCCAGCCACTTCAGCTGCTGGCGCCGGTCCCCGCTGCTGCGCCGCCAGCTCAGCGCCTGCCGGGCGATGAAGGCCAGCGACAGCCCGATGGTCACGAAGATGAGCGGGCCCTGGACGGCGTTGAACCAGCCGACCGGGTGATCCACCGCGGCCAGGCCGCCCGTGTTGTCTACCCGGATCGGGTGCGCGGTGAGAGCGCCCGCGATCGCCGCGCAGCTCGCCAGGACCACCAGTGCGAAGGCCACGGCGTAGATCCGCAGGGCCGACCGCCACAAGCGCGAGGCCACCCTGCCGTCGGGGAACAGCAGGATGTCGGCTCCGAGTAGCACCAGGCTGAGACCCCAGAACTGGGACAGGGCCGATCCCGCCGCGCCCAGGGGAAGGTGGTGCCCGAGCTGATAGACGTAATACCCGTAGTCTCCGCCAGCCGTGGACAAGAACATGAAGACGCCAGTCACCAGGAACAGCCAGCCGATCGGGTTCCCCGGCTGGCGCCGGGTCACCAGCCAGCCCACCGCCGCGCAGGGAACGCCGATCGCCGCCGCGACCAGGGTGTTAAAAATCTGACCCGACAGCGCGGTCAGCGGGACCGCGGCGGCGAAGGACGCCGCGACCAGGACGCCGAGCATTACTCTCCAAGTCCTCGCTGACCCCAGGCGGACGCTCATGAACGAACCCTACGCGCGGACCGTTCGGCAAACGTTACGGCTCATAGCGGCAAGTGCAAGTCCTGGCTGGGCTCAGATCCGGGAATGGCCCGCGGAGTGTACGTGTCCGCCCCTCCAGCATCAAGCGTGACTGTGACCGTAGGGCAACGAGCACAGCACAAGGCGCCCGCTGAACGCACACGCGATGTCACGCTTGACACTGGCGGCCTCTGCGGACACTCCGGTCAGAAGCCAAGGGCCAGGCCGGAGCCTGCCCCAATGCCGTTTAGCTTGTTAGCTGGCTGATCCGGTTTCGGTGTTCGGGCTGCTGGGGCGCGTGGTTCGGTGCATGATCGCTGGTCGTGACGGAGACTGGTGTCGTGGCCGGGCCGGTGCTGACGGACTTGATGTCGCTGGGCGTTCTCGCGTCGCGGGTGCCCCGCGACGCGGTGGATGACGTGGTCACGGCGACCGGGAAGGAGGCCCGGCGGCGGGGCGGGAAGCTCCCGCCGCATGTCGTGGTCTACCTGGTCATGGCGCTGGCGCTGTTTGCCGACGAGGATTACGAGGAGGTCGTCGAGCGGCTGACTGGGGCGCTGAGGTCGTGGGGGTCGTGGGACGAGCGGTGGGAGCCGCCGACGAAGGGCGCGGTCACTCAGGCCCGGCAGCGGCTCGGCCCTGAGCCGGTGGCCGAGTTGTTCGCGCAGGTCGCCGTCCCTGTCGCGGGCCTGGACGGCGAGGGCACGTTCCTCGGGCCGTGGCGGCTGATGTCAGTGGACGGGACGGAGCTGGATGTGCCGGACACGCCGGCGAACCGGGAGGCGTTCGGCGCGGGGGCGAACGACGGCCCGTTCCCCAAGGTGCGCTTGGTCACGGTCTGCGAGTGCGGGTCGCGGGCCCCGGTGCTCGCGGCGATGGGCTCGTCGGCGGCCAAGGGCAGCGGGGAGCAGTCCCTGGCCCGGACGCTCTACCCGCGGCTGGAGGAAGGCTGGCTGCTGCTCGCGGACCGGCTGTTCTACGGCTGGGCGGACTGGTGCGCGGCCGCCGATTCCGGCGCTGACCTGCTGTGGCGGGTGAAAGACGATGTCGGGCTGCCGTTCCTGGAACTGCTGCCTGACGGTTCTTACCGGTCTGTCCTGGTCAAGACGTCCGTCAAGGGCGCCCGCCGGGCCGGCCTGGTCGAGGCGGCCCGCCGCGCGGAGAACCTCGACCCCAGCGTGGCCCGGCATGTCCGGGTGGTGGAGTATGAGGTCACCGACCGGGACGGCGAGGACGGGCTCATCGCCCTGGTCACCACCGTCACCGGCTGGCAGGCCGCCCCGGCCCCGGTCCTTGCCTCGGCCTACCATTCCCGGTGGGAGCACGAGACCGCGAACGCGCAGGTCAAGACCGTCCTGCGCGGACCGGGGAGGGTTCTGCGGTCCGGCAGCCCGGACCTGGTCCGGCAGGAGATCTGGGGCTACCTCCTGACCGCCTGGGCCGTCAGCGCCCTGATCTGCGACGCCGCCGCGGCCGCCTGGACCGGCCCCGGCCGGGTCAGCTTCACCAAGGCCGTCCGCATCGTCCGCCGGGCCGTCGGCCCGGCCTTTCCCCCCTCAGCAGGCTGAGGAGCTCCTCGCCCGCGCGATGGCCGAGATGACCAGGAAAAGGAACCTCAACCCCGTCCGCCACCGCACCTGCCCCCGCGTCGTCAAACGCTGGCGCACCAGCAGGTACAAGCTCAAGACACCGAAAGACCACGCGGCCCGTCACAACGGGCCGCCCACGATCAGGCTCTCCAACCTGGAAAACCAGCAGCTAAAAGACCCGATCAGCACAAGCTAAACGGCATTGGAGCCTGCCCGGACCGGACGCGGGCCATCCCCTGCACCGTGCAGGCGGTCACTGGGCAGTTTCATGATCCGGAATATACGCGGAATGATCTCGGCGGCCCATGCGCCGAGCGATCGAGTCCAAGCAGGCAGGATGTGTAGATTCGCTAGATCGGACGGCCGGACTCCGGAGCCGTGAGTACCCAGTCCAACCACGGCGCCGGGCCATTAGCGGGCCATTAGCCACGGTGAGCAACGGTCAACCGCGGCTAGTGGGGAGCATCAGATTTCTCAGCTCAGCGGCCCTGACGGCCGTGCGCTATACAGCTTCCAAGCTGGTAATGCGGGCGCCTGCGGCGGATGGACAGCACACGATCGGCGTGAGAAAATTTGCCCCCTGATCATCCTTCGAAGGGGGAGCAGACATGGAGACCTTTGCAGTAGCCATTTTCCCGATCGCAAAGCCAGGCGAATGGCGAGCATGGATCGAGAGCGTCGACAGTGGGGAACGGGTCGATGCCCACCGGCAGTTCCTGCGGCGGCTGGGAATCAAGCGTGAGCACATCCGGCATCAGGCAACCCCAGACGGGGATGTGATGGTGCTGGTCTGGGAAGGCGTTGATCAGGACCGCGTGGGCGCGATACTGGCCGACTTTACGGAGAACCCGCAGTCCGAACACGAGCGGTATATCGCTACCCACGTGATCCCGGAGATTCACGGTGTCAATCCATCGGCCGGTCCTCCGCCGATAGTGCAGAAAGACGCGACGATCGAGACCTGAGACGCCTCGTCGGGGCCGCCGGGCCAGCGCCGCTGACCCGTTCATGGCTGTCCGCACGGCGTGCACCGCGCCGACGCCTGGGAGCCACGCTAGGAGCCACCCAGGCGTCGGCGCCGGCGCTCAGGACTGATCCATGCGATCAATCCAGAATCATCCCCTTGCCCTAATTACAGACCACAGAGGTTCTGAGGCCCTGAAGCAAATTGATAGCAACAGCAACAGCAACGACCAACGGCAAACGGAAGCGACCAGCGACAGCACGAGACGCACGTATGTATATCTTGTGACGACTTGGCTTATGCGCGGCCTGAAAACGGACGGTCGGGACCGATACCGCGAGCGCAGTGACTGTTGCCAATACTGCTGCCAAGCCGCTGGACAACGCCTGTCCCGTGCGGACAACTCTGGAATGTCGGCCCAGCACACGGACGGCAGCGGACGGTCTTGGACGAGTTGCCCACTCCTACGGATCTGAGGGTGGCAGCAACACACCTTTACATCCGTTTGGGACGAAGAGGTACGGCCAGCATCCGGACTCCGCCGCCACCTCGCGGCCTCCGCGAAGTTTCATACGCTGACGCCGGGTAGCACCGCGGACACCCCCACGGAGAAGGGAGCCAACGATGGCTACTGGAGAAACCGGCTTCGATGACGTGACGTTCGACCTGATCTCGGTCCAGTATCACTCGCTCAAAGCCGGACACGACTACGGCCAGTACGTCCGCGATGCAGATAACGCAGGACTGAAGGACGTCGCCCAGTTCTTCCGCCAGACCATGGAGGAGGACTCGGCGCGGGCAGCGCGTTGCCACGAGCTGATCAAGCAGGTCGGCGGCTCCGACCAGGCCGGACCGGCAATGCACTGACCTCGGCACACGGCAGGTCCCGGCTGAGAGGCAGCCGGGACCTGCCGTTGACGGGATGGCTGCCCGGTGGTCGCGCGGGATATACGCGGGATGATCTTGGAATACACGGTGGGTACCGCCACCAAATGCCCAAGTAGAAACGCTGCCGAGCACGCAGTCACGTATGCTCTTGAAACCTTGTGGCGGGAACGTCACCGTAGGTTCGAATCCCACGCCCTCCGCTCCACGCGGGAAGCCGGGCGGGCAAAACGCATGCGTGACCCGCGCTTATTTATCCATACCGAGACGTGGGCGGGTTCCAGGGCTTGGTATGCGGTGTGGGCTAGGTCGGCTGGGACCGAGTCCAGCCTCGCCGTGTCCTTAAGGCGGGCCGCGAACGCCGCCACCGTCCGGTCGGCGTCGTAACGGGTTGAACAGCGCCGCCGCCGAGCACGGCGAGGTGGAGTACGCACTGACCAAGCCCGAGTGGCAGGCCTGCACAGGCGGCGAGGCCGTGGCCGCGGGCGAGTAGTCTCGGCGGCATGGGAACCCAGGCCCTGCCGCCGGTGAGCGTGTCCAAGCTCGTCAGCCTGTGGCAGTTCGCCCCGGTCGTGACCGCCTTCGTGGTGGTGGCCGCGGGGCTCTATGTATGGGGCGTGCTGCGGGTGCGCCGCCGCCATCCGGGCCGGCCCTGGCCGCTGTACCGGACCGGCTTGTTCCTGGGTGGCCTGGCGGTGATCGTGATCGCCACCGAGAGCGGCGTGGGCAGCTACGACGACGTGCTGTTCTGGGACCACATGGTGCAGCACTTGCTGCTGCTCATGGTGGCGCCGCCGCTGCTGGTGGTCGGGCAGCCGGTCACGCTGCTGCTGCACGCAAGCCGGAACCCGGTGCACACCTGGACCAAGAAGCTGCTGCGCTCCCGCGTGATAACCGGGCTTACCTGGCCGCCGTTCGGCGTCGCGCTGTACGTCGGGGTGATCGTGGGCACGCACCTGACCGGGTTCATGAACGTGGTGCTGTCCAACGACACCGTGCACGAGGCCGAGCACGTGCTGTTCCTGGTCGCCGGCTACCTCTACTTCCTGCCCCTGATCGGCAAGGAGCCGATCCACTGGCGGGTGTCCTACCCGTCCCGGATCTTCCTGCTGTTCGTGGCCATGCCGGTGGACGCCTTCACCGGCCTGATCCTCGGCTCGGAGAACTCCAACCCGTTCCCCGGCCTGGCCAAGGGGCGCCCGAGCTGGGCGCCGAGTCCGCTTACCGACGTGCACATCGGCGGCGCGGTGATGTGGGTCGGCGGGGCGGGCCTGATGTTCGTCTTGATGATGACGGTGTTCTTCGCCTGGACCCGCGCGTCCCAGGACGACAGCGGCCTGGGCTGGCTGGACGTGGCGCGCCAGGCGCACTTCGCATCGAAGATCGGAACCCCATCGGAAACTGATGCCAGCGCCGCCGTCCCGACGCGCGAGGTCCGGGCGGGCGCAACCACCAGGTCCGCCCCGGACGAGAACGTCGACGATGACGAGCACCTGGCCGCGTACAACGCCTACCTGGCCCGCCTCAACCAACAGCACGATCGCTGAACGGCCCGTGGTGCGACACGCCGGTAGTAGTTTCTAGCCAAATCTAGGACTCAGGCTAGATCGGGTCATAGAGTCCGATGCCATGGATCCGGTGCGCAATCCGTACGCTCCCGGCGCGGGCCAGCGGCCGCCCGAGCTCACCGGCCGGGACCGGGAGATCAGGCAGTTCGAGGTGGTGCTCGAGCGGATCGCCCGGGGGCGCCCGGAACGCAGTATGGTCCTGACCGGGCTACGCGGCGTCGGCAAGACGGTGCTGCTGAACACGTTCCGCTCCATGGCCCTGCAGCGGCTCTGGGGCACCGGCAAGATCGAGGCCCGGCCGGGCCAGTCGATCCGGCGGCCGGTCGCCGCGGCGCTGCACATGGCCGTGCGGGAACTCGCCCCCCGGCACCGGGCTCCCGACCGGGTCGAGTACTTCCTCGGCGTCCTCAAGGCGTTCGCGCTGCACGACCCGAAGGCGCCCAAGGGCAGCACGGTCACGGTCGGGCTGGGCATCGACGCGCCGGCGCAGCGCGGCCGGGCCGATTCGGGTGACCTGGAGGTCGACCTCACCGAGTTGTTCGCCGAGGCTGCTTCGGTGGCCGCGGACCTGGGCGTGGGGATCGCCCTGTTCGTCGACGAGATGCAGGACGTCCCGGCTGACGACGTGTCCGCTCTGTGCGCCGCCTGCCATGAGCTGTCGCAGACCGGCGGCCCGCTGATCGTGGTCGGGGCCGGCCTGCCGCACCTGCCGTCGGTGCTGTCGGCCAGCAAAAGCTACTCCGAGCGGCTGTTCCGGTACGCCAGGATCGACCGGTTGGATCGTGAGGCCGCGGACCTGGCGCTCATCGCGCCGGCCCAGCGGGAAGACGTGAGCTTCACCGCCGCCGCGCTCGACGCGCTGTACGCCGCGGCCGACGGTTACCCGTACTTCGTCCAGGCCTACGGCAAGTTCACCTGGGACGCGGCGGCCTCGAGCCCGGTGACGGCGGCCGACGTGGGCATGGCCGCTCCCGAGGCCAAGGGTGAGCTGGCGGTCGGGTTCTTCGGCAGCCGGTACGAGCGGGCCACGCAGGCCGAACGCGAGTACATGCGGGCCATGGCCGCCACGGGGGACGATCCGGTGCCGACCTCGACCGTGGCCGACGAGCTCGGGCGCAAGCCGTCGAGCCTGTCACCGGCGCGGGACGGCCTGATCAAGAAGGGGCTGATCTACAGCTCCGAGCGGGGCCTGATCGCGTTCACCGTGCCGCACTTCGGCAAGTTCCTGCGCTCGCAGCCCGCCTAGCGCGGCCGATGAGTTCGGCCCGGCGGAGGAGTCTGCCCTGCGGTCGTGCGAACGGGAAGGGGACCGATGGCTGACTTGAGCTCCACGCTGCAGACGTATATCGACCACGGGGTGCTGCCCGGGGCGGTGGCCCTGGTGATCCGCGCCGGACGGACCGAGGTGACGGTGGTCGGCTCGGCCGCCGTCGGTGGCGCGCCGATGGCCCGGAATTCGATCTTCCGCCTGGCCTCGATCACTAAGCCGATCACCGCCGCGGCGGTCATGATGCTGGTCGATGACGGCCGGATCACCCTGGACGCCCCGGTCGGCCGGTGGCTGCCGGAGATCGCCGACCCGAAGGTGGTTCGCACTCCGGCCAGCCCGGTCGACGACGTGGTCCCGGCGAGCCGGCCGATCACGGTCTTCGACCTGCTCACCTCGCGGGCCGGCTACGGCTTCGCGTCCGATTTCACCCGGCCGGCCGTCCAGCTGCTGTTCTCGGTGCAGAAAGACGGCCGCGAGGTGGCCAGCTTCCCGCCACCGGATACCTGGATGGCCGAGCTGGGCCGGATCCCGCTGCTCTACCAGCCGGGCGAGGCCTGGCTGTACGACACCTGCTCCACACTGCAGGGCGTGCTGATCGCCCGGGTCTGCGGCCAGCCGCTGCCGGAGGTCCTGGCCGAGCGGGTCTTCGAGCCGCTCGGCATGACCGACACCGGGTTCGAGGTTCCGGCGGCCAAGCGCGACCGGTTCACCAGCTCCTATCGCATGGGCCCGGACGGTGGCCTGGAGCTGGCCGACGGTCCGGAGGGGCAGTGGAGCACGATGCCCGCGTTCCCGCTGGGCAACGGCGGCCTGGCCGGGACCGCCGATGACTGGCTATCGTTCGCCCGGATGCTGCTGGCCGAGGGCGTCACAACCGATGGCCGCCGGCTGCTGAGCGCCGAGTCGGTCCGCCTCATGACCAGCGACCACACCACCGCACGCCAGCGGGAGATCGGTGAGCTGTTCCTGGAGGGCCAGGGCTGGGGGTTCGGCGGCTCGGTGGACGTCGCCGCCATCGATCCGTGGAACGTGCCGGGCCGCTACGGCTGGGTCGGCGGGACCGGAACGTCGGCCCACATCATCCCGTCAACCGGCGCGATCGCCATCCTCCTGACCCAGGTGGCGGCGGACGGCCCGGTCGCGCCGGAATGGATGCGGGACTTCTGGCGGTACGCGGCGGGCATCTGATGGACCGAAGGCTATGGCTCGATACGGTTGTCTAGCGTGACGCCTAGAGTCTTGTAGATAAAGACAGACTCGCCAGCTCCGGCCTGCCTAGGACCTCATCGGTATCCGCGTCGAGCACCGCCACCCGGATTGGGGGTCTGCGGGTCTGCAGGTAGATGGCGAAGACGATGTTAACCCGCCGTCCGCGGGCCGATCCCGGATACACCACGAAGCGCCAGCACCCTTCCCGCCACACGTCGTCAGGCGCCGCCGCGGAGACCTGGCCCGCGTACCGGCGCCACTGAGAGCTCGAGTGCAGCGCGGTCAGCGTGCGGCCGACCGGGAGCCGGCGCAGCTCGCACGGCTCGGAGTAGCCGAGCCGGACCAAGATCTCGCCCAGCTCGGGAGACAGGAACGCGAGGAGCGACAGCTCGAAGGCCAGCACCGCCAGCAGGAGTTCGGCCGTGGTGGGCGAGGACGGCATCCGCAGCGGCGGCAGGCCGATGGTCACGGCGGCGGCGGCGCACAGCACCCCCGCCCGGGTGATGGTCCGCCAGCCGATCGGCGTCTCGCTGAACTCGCCGAAGCAGCCGCAGCCGGCGTCTGGCCCGCGCTGCCGCGTCTCGTTCAGGGCGCCCGCCGCGACCAGGAAGAACAGCGCCGTGCCGGCCCGGACCACGGTCGCGGGCAACCCCGGGCCGCCCGCGCCGAGCCGGCCCGCGGTGCAGATCAGGCCCAGGCCCAGCGCCAACTCGGTGGCGCACATGGTCATCATGACCGGCTGGCGCAGCTGCAGCGGGAGCAGGCCGGCCGGAACCAGGACCGCGGACAGGGACCGGGTGCGCAGCAGCCGCCAGGCCTTGGTCGCGCAGCCACCGAGCAGCAGGGCAGCGAGCAGGAGAACCTGCAGTTCCCTGACCGCGGTGAACATCACCTAACCGCCAATCGTCATCGTGGCGTTGAAGCAGCCGGCTTCCAGGGCACCCCCGAGTTCCACGAACGCGGCCATGGTCAGGTCGGCGATCCGGCCCTTGCGCGAGGTCCCGCAGGTCACACAGCGATCGCAGAACAGCCTGGCCGTCGCTCCGCAGCTGGTCACCGGGAGCAGCCTGCTGCGTTCGGCGCAGTCGTTCCGCAGCCGGAGCAGGCTCCCGACCGACAGATACGGCAGCCGGACGCACCCTGGCCCGGTGGCGTGGGGGTCGACCGCGTGCCGATCACCACCCGAGCAGGAGGCCGCCAAACCGGTCCGCTCGCAGCTCGTCTCGGGGTCCAGCGCGGGGTAGGCCAGGCCGAGCAGGCCTTCGGGCTCCTCACCGGGCTCGTGCCAGACCGCCGTCCCGCTGACCGGATCGGGCACGTGCCCACTGACCAGCGGCGGCGCTGGCGGATGGCCCGCCAGGTAGGGCGGTTGCGAGGTGGCGGGAATGAGCGCCTGCAAGAAGCCGTCGTGCTTCAGGCCGATCACGTCGATCAGGTAGCCGGGCTCGAGCCGGGGGAACCGGACCTGAATCCGGCCGGCCGCCTCGGCGGCGATGATCACGATCTTGCGCCCCTTGGCCGGACCCTCATCGACCAGTAGCGTAGCGGGTCCCTCACGCTCGATAATCGTGCCCGTCACCCGGCCGACCTGCGCCCAGATCCGGTCCACGACCGGCCGTCGCGGCTGCTGACGCCGGACCAATGCGTGATCGCCTTGCCTGAGCGCCGCGGGCGGCACCTGGCCGCCGCGCCAGGCCTGAGCCTCGGCAGCCAGCGGGAAGCGCTCCTCACCCCGTTCGGTCCGCAAAACCAGGACGTGCGGGCTGACGTCCAGGATCCGGCCGGTTACGGTATAGACCAAGGTGGTCGTCGCGACCTCGACGTCTTCCCCGGTCGCGGCGAGTGGATGGCCCGGCTCGTCGTGGCGCCCCAGGACCGCTGCCTTAAGCAAGGACCTGCGTGCGAATCGTCCCGGACCGGTTGAGTCCGTGACATCGTTGCACCAACGGGGAATGTCAGCCAAATGCCGCACTTGCCCTCCGTGGGATTGCATGGGCCTCGAGTATGACCATGCTTGGTGTGGACAGTTACGTCAAGTCATTCAGGCACAATTGTCCGTGAGGACAGGGAGATACATCGGCGGAGGATACCCGGGCCGACGTCCCCGGAATCTATCTTGTGCACATAACGTAGCCGAGCCGACTACTTTAAGTAAGGTAGTCGGCATGAGCTTCGTCGGCGATCACGAGGATTCTCGGGCCCACGACGACGCCGCGTTCCGTGACTACGTCCTGGCCCGCGGGACGGCCCTGCTCAGGATCGCGATCATGCTCACCGGCAACCGGGCCGACGCCGAGGACCTGGTCCAGGCCGCCCTGGCCAATACGTACCTGGCCTGGGACAAGATCAACGACCGCGCCGCCCTGGACGCTTACGTCCGGCGCGCGATGGTCAATACCCACATCTCGTGGTGGCGGAGACGCAAGCTGGAAGAATTCCCCACCGACGAGCTGCCGGACCAGGCGGTGGCCGACCACGCGCGGGACAGCGACCTGGCCGAGGTGGTCCGCCACGCCCTGGACCGGCTGCCGGCCCGAATGCGCGCCGCGGTCATGCTCAGGTACTTCGAGGACATGACCGAACCGGAAATCGCCGCGCTGCTCGGCGTCAGCCTGGGCACGGTGAAAAGCACGGTTTCGCGTGCGGTCGCCCGGCTGCGCATTGACGCGGAACTCGGCGAGGATTCGGGTGCCTGAACCCTAATCCGGCACCTGATCTCTTAACACGATGAATCGCGACTTATCGGTTTTTGTCAGAATTGACGGGTATTAATTGCGGCTACCCGGGTCTACTGCGAGCCGCCCGACTCATGGCACTATCAGGTATGCAGGTCAGCACCCACAGGAGGTAGTTCGGTGCGCAGCACGATCATGGACATACCGCTGACGATCGCGTCGATCATGCGCTACGGAACCTCGATCTTCGGTGATCGCGAGGTCGTCACCTACACCGGGGATGGGGTCCGGCGCCGGACCTACGCCGAGGCTGGCCGCCGCGCCGCTCGGCTGGCCAACGCGCTGCGCCGCCTGGGTGTCGACGCCGACCAGCGCGTGGGCACCTACATGTGGAACAACGCCGAGCACCTCGAGGCCTACCTGGCCGTGCCTTCGATGGGCGCCGTGCTGCACACGCTGAACATCCGGCTCGCCGCCGCTGAAGTCGGCTACATCGCCACCCACGCCGATGACTACGCGGTCATCGTGGATGCCTCGCTGGTGGCCAAGTTCGCCGAGGTCCTGCCGCACACGGCCGGGATCAAGCACGTCATCGTGTCCGGGGCTCCGCTCAGCCAGACGCCCGCGGCCGACCAGCTCCCTGGCGTGGCCGTGCACGAGTACGAGGAGCTGCTGGCCGCCGAGCCAGACTCGTTCGACTGGCCCGAGCTGGATGAGTTCTCCGCCGCGGCGATGTGCTACACCAGCGGTACCACCGGGCACCCCAAGGGCATCGTCTACAGTCACCGGTCCAGCTACCTGCACTCGATGGGCGCTTGCCTCGGGAACGCCTTCGGCCTGTCCGAGCAGGACCGGGTGCTTCCGGTCGTGCCCATGTTCCACGCTAACGCGTGGGGCCTGGCCTACGCCGGCCTGCTGTCCGGCGCGGCGCTGATCATGCCTGACCAGTACCTGCAGCCCGCCGCGCTGGTCCGGCTGATCGAAGACGAGAAGGTCACCGTGGCCGGCGGGGTACCGACCATCTGGGCCGGACTGCTCGCGCACGTGCGCGAGGCAGGCGGGGACATGTCCTCGCTGCGTGTGGTCGTCGCCGGCGGCTCCGCGGTGCCGCGCGCCATGCAGGTCCGGTTCGAGCAGGAGCTCGGAGTCCGGCTGCTGCAGGCCTGGGGCATGACCGAGACCTCACCGCTGGCCAGCGTGGCCAACCCGCCTCCCGGCGTCAGCAAGGAGGAGGAGTGGTCGTACCGGGACAGCCAGGGCCGGGTGTTCTGCACGGTCGAGGCCCGGCTGGCCGGAGACGCCGGGTCCATTCTCCCGGCCGACGGCGAGGCGGTCGGCGAGATCGAGGTCCGCGGTCCGTGGATCACCGGGTCCTACTACAAGGACGACGACCCGGGCAAGTTCCACGACGGCTGGCTGCGGACCGGTGACGTGGGGACCCTGGACGAGCGCGGGTTCATCCGGCTGAGCGACCGGGCCAAGGACGTGATCAAGTCCGGTGGCGAGTGGATCTCGTCCATGGAGCTGGAGAACGTCCTGATGGCGCACCCCGACGTGGCCGAGGCCGCGGTGATCGGGGTGGCCGACGAGAAGTGGGGCGAACGGCCGCTCGCGGCGGTGGTGCTGCGGCCCGGCGCCGACATCAGCGCGGAGAAGCTGCGGGCCTTCATGGCCGAGCAGATCCCGCGCTGGCAGCTGCCCGAGCGCTGGTGCTTCGTGGCCGAGGTGCCCAAGACGAGCGTTGGCAAGTTCTCCAAGCGCACCATGCGTGAGGCCTACACCGGCGGCGACTACGAGGTCATCGAGGTCCGCTGACCCTCGTCGGGTTTACTTTGCCGGGGCGGGTCAGTCCCGGTACGCTATGGCCCACCGCACCTGCTGGTGCGGGTGGAGGATTCGCCTAGTCCGGTCTATGGCGCCGCACTGCTAATGCGGTTAGGTGGCAACACCTTCCGGGGTTCAAATCCCCGATCCTCCGCAGCTCACAAGCATCG
>CAWBDS010000004.1:0-311104 GCA_963787645.1 uncultured Actinomycetes bacterium
ACGGCGCCGGGGCCGACGCCGTGCCCGACCCGCAGGACCCGGCGCGGCGCCTGCCGCCGACCATGCTGACCACCGACCTCTCGCTGCGGTTCGACCCGATCTACGAGCCGATCTCGCGGCGCTTCATGGAGCACCCTGACGAGTTCGCGGACGCGTTCGCCCGGGCCTGGTTCAAGCTGACCCATCGCGACATGGGCCCGGTGGTGCGCTACCTCGGCCCCGAGGTCCCGGCCGAGACCCTCATCTGGCAGGACCCCGTCCCGCCGGTCAGCCACGCGCTCATCGGCGAGGCCGAGGCCGCGGACCTCAAGGCCCAAGTCCTGGCCAGCGGCCTGTCGGTGGCCCAGCTGGTGTCGGCCGCGTGGGCGTCGGCTTCGTCCTTCCGCGGCAGCGACAAGCGCGGCGGGGCCAACGGAGCGCGCATCCGCCTGGAGCCGCAGAGCGGATGGGAGGTCAACCACCCCGACCAGCTGGCGGGCGTGCTGCGCACCCTGGAGGGGATCCAGCGGGACTTCAACGCCGCCCACGCCGGCGGCCAGCAGATCTCGCTCGCTGACCTGATCGTGCTGGCCGGCAACGCGGCCGTGGAGCAGGCCGCCCGGCACGCCGACGTCGCGGTCGAGATCCCGTTCCGTCCGGGCCGGACGGACGCGTCGCAGGACATGACCGACACCGAGTCGTTCGCGGCGCTCGAGCCGGAGGCCGACGGGTTCCGCAACTACCTCGGCAAGGTCACCCGGCTGCCCGCCGAATACCTGCTGCTGGACAAGGCGAACCTGCTCACGCTGAGCGCTCCGGAGATGACCGTCCTGGTCGGCGGCCTGCGGGTGCTGGGCGCGAACTACGACGGGTCCAAGCTCGGCGTGTTCACCGCGACCCCGGGGTCGCTGACTAACGACTTCTTCGCCAACCTGCTCGACATGGGCACGACGTGGGCGCCGACGTCCGAGGACGCGAACACGTTCGAGGGACGCGACGCGGCCACCGGCCAGGTCAAGTGGACCGGCAGCCGGGTTGACCTGGTGTTCGGGGCGAACTCCGAGCTGCGCGCGCTGGCCGAGGTCTACGCCAGCGACGACGCGAAGGAGAAGTTCGTGCACGACTTCGTGGCGGCCTGGACCAAGGTGATGAACGCCGACCGGTTCGAGCTCGGGTAAACCGACCGCCCGTACCGGTACGGTGCCATAGCGGACACCAATGACCGAACCAGGGCAATAGACCGAAATGGCTAGATGTAGCTGTGCCTGCACAGCTACATCTAGCCATATTTGTGACTAATGCGTTTCGTGCTGTTGCGCTCAGCGACCGGCCGTCCGTGAATGGTCCGTATGACTCCGGCGGCCCGCGCCACGTTCCGCGACGTGTTCGCGGTGCGCGAGTTCCGGGCCCTGTGGCTGTCGGTGATCTTGTCCGCGGTCGGCGACCGGCTGGCCCTGGTGGCGCTGGCGGTCATGGTCTACGAGCGGACCAGGTCGCCGCTGCTGGCCGCGGTGGCCTACGCGGCCGGGTACCTGCCCTGGGTGATCGGCGGGCTGTTCCTGGCCGACCTGGCCGACCGCTATCCGCGCCGCACGGTGATGGTGACCTGCAACGCGGTCCGCGCCGTCCTGGTCGCGGCCATGGCCGTGCCGGGCATGCCGGTGGTCGCGCTGGTCCTGCTGCTGTTCGCGGCCACCATGTTCGCCTCGCCGTTCGAGGCGGCCCGGGCCTCGATCACCCCCGGCATCCTGCCCGGCGAGCGCTACGCCCTGGGCACCGCGGTGATGCAGACCACGTACCTGATCGCCGAGGTCACCGGCGCGGCGGCCGGCGGAGCCGCGGTCACCATCTTCGGCGTGCGGCCCTCGCTGATCATCGACGCGGCCACGTTCGTGGTCTCGGGGCTGCTCATCGGGCTCGGCACCCGGGCCAGGCCCGCCGCGGCTGCCTCGGGCGCCGCCCAGGGCTCGCCGCTGGCCCGCGCCGCCGCCGGGCTCCGGCTGGTGTTCGGCGACCGGGCGCTGCGCACCCTGGTCCTGCTCGGCTGGCTGGTGGTGTTCTACACGATCCCGCAGGGGATCGCCGCGCCGTACGCGGCCCGGCTGGGCGGCGGCCCGGTGGCCACCGGGCTGGTGCTGGCCTCCACGGCGGCCGCCACGGCCATCGCCACCCCGCTGTTCAGCCGGTTCGTCAGCCCCGGCCGGCGCCAGGCCCTGATGGGCCCGCTGGCCGCGGTCACCGGCGGCACCCTGGTCCTGGTCGCGCTGCACCCGAGCCTGATCGTCTCGCTGGCCATCTTCTCGGTCGCGGCCGCCGCCTGCGCCTACCAGCTCGCGGTCAACACGGCCTTCGTGGCCCGGGTGCCGGACGAGCGGCGGGCCCAGGCCTTCGGGATCGCCAGCATGGGCGTGGTCGTGGCCCAGGGGGCCGCCTTCGTGGCGGCCGGGGCCGCCGCGCAGGTGGTGACCCCGTCGTCGGTCATCGCCGCGGGCGGCGCGATCGGCGCGGTGCTGGCCGTCGCGCTGACCTTCAGCTGGCGCCGCGTGACGTCCCCGCGCCAGCTGCCCGCCCGCTCCGGGCCGGACCCGTATCCCGGGCCAGACCCGTATCCCGAGGCTGACCTCCTGACCGCCACGGGTGAGTACCTGCCCCGGATCGAGGTGGGCGTCGGCTAACGGGTTGGCTCCAGCAGCACCTTGACCGCGCCGGTGCGCCGCGAGTCCTTCAGGGCCAGCACCGCCTCGTCCCAGCGGTCCAGCGGGAAGCGGTGGGTGATGACCGGGGTCAGGTCCAGGCCGTCGGCCACGAAGTCGAAGTAGTGCTCCATGGAGTGCTTAGCCACTCCGCCGACCTCCTCGATGCCGAACCCGTTCGACCCGATGACGTGCAGCTCCTTGAAGTACAGCGGGGTCCACTCGAAGCGCTTGGGCGGCTCCACCCCCGAGATGACCAGCGTGCCGCCGGTGGCCAGCAGCCGCAGCGAGGTCTCCACGGTCTCGGTCGAGCCGATCGTGTCGTAGACCACCGCCGGGCCGTCCTGCAGCCACTCGTGCTTGCTCCACGGCCGCAGCGGCGTGGTGCCAGCCCGCCGGGCCACCTCGGCCACGAGCTCATCGGGCGTGGCGGACAGCACCGCGTGCGCGCCGAGCCGCGTGGCCAGCGCAGCACGGCCGCCCGGCCGCGTGGCCGCCCACACGACACACCCCGGGTACAGGTGGCGCAGCAGCGCGATCGCCGCGAAGGCCAGGGTCCCGGAGCCGTAGACCAGGACGGGCGCGCCGTCGGGCGGCGGCGCGAGCAGGATCGAGCGCAGCGAGACGCTGACCGGGTCGGCCAGCACGGCCGCCTCGTCCGAGACGCCGTCCGGGATGGCGAACAGCTGGCAGGGGTGCGCGGCGAACCGCTCGGCGTGCGCCCCGAAGGCCGCCGCGCAGTTCCCGAGGTGGATCGAGACCGGCAGGTCACCGGTTCGGAAGTTGCGGCACCAGGGGTAGCGGCCGGCCCGGCAGGCCTCGCACGGCGGGTCGATGCCCCGCGGCCCGCAGGACAGCCACGGGTTGAGCACCACCCGCTGGCCGGTATCGGCGCGCCGCCCCACCACCTCGTGCCCGAGCACGTGCGGAAAGGAGACCAGTGCGGTGAGCGGGTTGTCCCGTGAGCCGTTGAGCAGGATCTGCTTCACGTCCGAGCCGCACAGGCCCGAGAAGGTGACCTCGACCCGGACCCAGTCCGGCGCGGGCAGCGGCAGCTCGTCGATGTCCTCGATGCGGACCGGCGCGAGCCGGGATACGAACGCGTGCGGGTCGACGCGCCCGCCGATGGTCGCGGCCGCCTCCCGGGCCAGGTTGTGCCGGAACACCAGCGCCTTCACGTCGACTCTCCTTAGGGGTCGACGGCGATCTTATTCTTCGATGCCCAGCAGGGAGAAACGAGCCCCACCAGCGCATTCGGCCCGGTCGAGCGAACCGCAACCGGTCGTCACCTTCAGTGACCGGGCCAGTTACCGTGCGCCTTGTTGTCTGGCCTCAGAGATACTGCTAGGTTTTGGCTCTCCCGCAAAGACCACACGGAGGTACACGGTATCCATGCTGCGCCGACTCTCTGTCATCGCCGCGTCGGCGGCGATGCTCGCTGCCAGCGCACTTCCGGCTTTCGCGACCACGCATTCTTCGAGTACGCACAAGCTCTCCTTCCCGGGCCACAGCGGCATCTCGGCCTGGGGCACGTACAAGAAGACCAACAAGGGCATCTATGTCGACGTCTATGCCAAGGACACGGGTAGCGCGTTCGCCGTGGCTGCGGTCGTGGTCGCGACGAACTCCAGCGGCAGCCGCTCGAGCAACCTGGGTTCGGTGGCCATGGGCCACGGCGTCACCCAGTTCCGGTTCGGGACGATCCCCTACTCCTCGCACCTGAAGACCTACCTCATCGGGTACACCAGCCACGGGACCGTCGCCTTCAAGACCAGCCTGAAGAAGATCTTCTAATCCCAGCTCGCTGGTAACGCAGGTCTGGTCAGTGCGGGAGGCCGGAGATCAGGTCTCCCGCGCGGGCCAGTAGCGACGTGCGCGTTGACCGGCTGGCCGATTCCAGCCGGTCGGCCGTGCGGTACAGGGCGTACAGACCGTGCACCCCGGCCCACCGGGCGGGCTCCGGCTCCCAGTGCGGCGAGCGGTGGCCCACCCAGGGCAGCATGGTGAGCGGGCTGTGCACCCCCCGGACCAGGTCGGCCAGGGTCCGCCCGGCCAGGTTGGCGGCGGCTACTCCGTGACCGGTGTAGCCGCCGGCCCACCCCAGGCCGGTGCGCGCGTCCATCATGACCGTGGCGCACCAGTCCCGCGGCACGCCGAGCACCCCGGACCACGCATGGTCCAGGCCGGCCTCGGCCGTCACCGGGAACATCCGGCGCAGGATCCGGCCCAGCTGAGCCACGGTCGAGGGGGCGATGGACCCGTCGTGGTCCAGGCCGGAGCCGAACCGGTAGGGGATGCCGCGCCCGCCGAGCGCGATCCGGCCGTCGGCGGTGCGCTGCGCGTAGATATAGGCGTGCGCCTCGTCGCCCAGCGTCTCGCAGCCGTCCCAGCCGATGGTCTTCCAGGCCGCGTCGCTGAGCGGGCCGGTGACGATCATCGAGCTGTTCATGGGCAGCAGCGTGCGACGCTGGCCGGGCAGCCGCGCGGTGAACCCCTCGGTGCAGCGCAGGACGTACGGGGCCCGCACGTCCCCGGCCGGGGTATGCGCGCGGCCGGGCGAGATCGCCGCCACCCGGGTGTCCTCGTACAGGTGCACGCCCGCGGCGGTCACCACGTCGGCCAGCCCGGCCACCAGGCCGGCGGGCTGCACCCGCGCGCAATCGGGGTAGTATAGGGCACCGACGGCCCCGGTCACGTGCAGCCTGGCGTCCAGTTCTGTCTTCTCTAGATACCGAACGATCCCTGGTCCGTCCCCCCAGTCGCGTTCGTGCGTCAGCTGCTGGCGCAGCCGGACGTCCTGCGCGGCGGAGGTGGCCACGGACAGCGTGCCGCCCTTGACGAATCCGGCGTCGATGCCTTCGGCCGCGCAGACCCGGGCCACCTCATCGACCGTCTCCCGCAGGTGCCGCTCCAGGTCGCGGACCCCGGCCGGGCCGCGCCGGTGCTGGGCGTACCGGGAGCGCGAGCCGGGCAGCGCCGCGGTGACCCAGCCGCCGTTGCGGCCGGACGCGCCGTACCCGGCGAAGGATTCTTCCAGCACGACGATCCGCAGCCCCGGGTCGGCCCGGATCAGGTAGTAGGCCGTCCACAGGCCGGTGTCGCCGGCCCCCACGATGCACACGTCGGCGTCGGTCCCGCCGGGCAGCGACGGCCGCCGGGGCGGCACGCCGCGGGCCTGCCACCAGTACGACACCTCGCCGTTCCGCATGCCGGCCTCCGTCCCGGTCACAGCTCGCCCCGGCACACGCACCACCGGTCGTTCGGAATAAATTATCTGAAAGGCCGGCAAAACTTCGTATCCCAGGCCGCGGATGAATCGCCATCAGGTGCGACAGCCTCGCCGCAGCCAGGCATTTTGCCTCACCGGCAGGGTAACTTCAAGGTATGCGACTTGGGGTGCTCGACGTGGGGTCGAATACCGTGCACTTGCTGGTGGTCGACGCCTATCCCGGCGCCCGGCCGATGCCCGCCTTCTCCCACAAGACCGAGCTCAAGCTCGCTGACCATCTGGACAACGGGAGCGCCCTGTCCCGGCCCGGCGAGCGCAGCCTGCGCGATGTGGTGGTCGAGGCGCTGCGCATCGCGGAGGACAAGGGGGTCGAGGACCTGATCGCGTTCGCCACCTCGGCGGTCCGCGAGGCTAAGAACGGCGAGGACGTGCTGGCCCGGATCCACGACCAGACCGGCGCGCAGATCACCGTGATGACCGGGCCCGAGGAGGCGCGGCTCACGTTCCTGGCCGCCCGGCGCTGGTTCGGCTGGTCCTCGGGGCGGCTGCTGGTCATCGACATCGGCGGCGGGTCACTCGAGCTGGCTTCGGGCTCGGACGAGGAGCCGGACGCGGTGGCCTCGCTGCCGCTCGGCGCCAGCCGCCTGACCAGGGACTGGCTCCCCGCCGATCCGCCGTCCGCGCAGGACGTGCGCAGGCTGCGCAAGCACGTGCGAGCGCAGCTCGGCCGGGAAACCGGCAGCGTGCTGCGGCACGGGCCGCCCGATCACGTGGTGGGGACCTCGAAGACCTTCCGCCAGCTGGCCCGGATCGCGGGGGCGGCCCCGTCCGGCGAGGGCCCGTACGTCAAGCGCGTCCTGCGGCACTCCGACGTGGCCTCGCTCGCCGAGCGGCTGCCCAGGATGTCCCAGGCCGAACGGGCCAAGCTGCCCGGCGTCTCGGCCAGCCGGGTGGCCCAGCTTCCGGCGGGCGCCATCGTGGCCGATGCCGCCCTGGACCTGCTGAGCGCCGATCAGCTGGAGCTGTGCCCCTGGGCCCTACGCGAAGGCGTCATCCTCAGGCGCCTGGACATGCTCGCCCAGGGCCTTGAGGACGACGCCTTATTTACCGCGGTCCCGGTTTAGTTGTCGCTGCCCGGCACCAGGCGGATGCCGTCGTCGTGCTCATCGGAGTCCAGCACCCCGGTGCGGGCCGGCGGGCGCTTGTCGGCCGGTGACGGCGCCGAACCCGGGCCGTTCTGCGCACCTTGGCCCGGGGCGGCCGCGGCCCGCGACGGCGCGGCGCCGGCCGGGGCCTGCGCGGCCAGGCGCGAGCCCGCCGGCCCGTTCGACGAAGCCGGCCCGTGGCCAGCGGCCGTGGCGGGCGCGCCCGGGCCGGCCTGAGTCCCGGCCGGGCGGCCCGGGCCGGACTGCTCGGCGGCCTGGCCGGCCGCGATCGCCTTGGCCGTGGCCTGGTCGACCTCGTCCTCCAGCGACATGCGGGCGGTCTCGGCGGCCACCAGCGAGGACACCCCGTCCAGGATGTCGGACAGCCGCTTGACCGTCTCGCCGTGCCGGGTGGACAGCAGGTTCAGCCGCCGCTCGGCTCCGTCGTGGATGGCGGTGGCCCGCGCGGTGGCCTCGTCGAGCGCCTTCTTGGCCTGGGCCTTGGCCCCGGCCAGCACGGCCTCGGACTTCTTCCGGGCGTCGGAGGTGGTGTTCTCGGCCTCGGTCCGGGCGGCGGTCAGCGTCTTCTCGGCCTCGGACCGGGCCGAGGTAATGGCGCGCTCGGCCTGCTCCTGGGCCGCGGTCAGCATCCGCTCGGCCTGCTCGCGGGCCTCGGCGCGAACCTTGTCCGCCTCGGCCTGGGCATCGTTACGCTGCCGGGCGATGTCTTCGTGCGCCTTGGACTTCTGGGACCGGGCCTCGTCGTCGGCCAGCTTGAGGATCTGGGAGATCCGCTCGCTGACCTCCTCGTGGGCCGGCTTGGCGCCGAGCGCCTGCTGACGCGCCGTGGCCAGGTCGCGCCTGGCTTCTTCCCCGTCGTCGAGGGAACGGGCAAGTCGCTGCTCTAGGTCCCGGATCTGGCTGCGGCAGCGGGCGATGAACTCGTCCACCTGCCGACGGCTGTACCCGCGCATCTGCATTTCGAACGCGTCTTCGTGAGCGAGGTTCGGCAGGAGATCACTGTTGTCATTCATGGCTTTCCGAGATCAGGTAGTCCGACGAAGGCGGGAAAACGATGTCCAGAGACTGGCGGTGCTAGTGAGGCGCAGAACCACCTGAGAGGCGAGCGGGACCGCTACTTCCGTAGTATGCGTGCTCGGGACAGGGACGGACGCGTAATACGAGCATGACTCTTGTCGGTCATCCCTACCTTGCGCAACCGAAACGAACTAGTGTCCATATTTATCCCCATCTGTCCGAGATGGGTAGTGTTACGGTGCGTGAGGGTTTTGGGCAGAGATGCCGTTGAGGCTGCTGTGATACGCGTTACCGGATTGACGGCAACTGCGCGGGGGTTTGGCGGAATCGTTACCGCCTGACTGGGTAAAACCGCACGTGAAGGTGGTTAGCGAATGGCCCTGATGGGTCATGCGGAGGAGCAGTGTCGGCACGTAACGTGGGGCCCAAGCGAGCGGAGTCGCGATCGGCGCCGGAGGTGAGCACGATTCCCAGGCAGTTGGACCTGCGTGTTCATGACCGCGTCGCCATGGACGAGATCGAGCTGTACGCCGAGGTGCTGAGCGCGGTGGCGGCCGCCGACCGGCCGCTGACCATCGCCGAACTCGACGAAGCGCTGGGCATCCAGGAGAACTTAGTGTTCTAGCGGTGCGGGGGTTCCGGGGGGTCGTCCCCCCGGGCTAACGCCGAGCGCTGGCGGTACATGGCGTCGGTGCTCCAGCGGCTGAAACCCAGGCGCTCGTACATCTTGATCGCGGGGGTGTTGTCCTCATCCACGTACAGCATCGCCTCGGGCAGGCCGCGGTCGCGCAGGTGTTCCAGTCCGGCCAGGGTCAGCGCCCGGCCCAGCCCGGTGCCTTGCTGGCCCGGGTCCACCCCGACCACGTAGACCTCGCCGATGCAGTGTGCCATGGCGGCTGCGCCGCGGGGCCCGGGCTCGGCGGCTCCCGGCACCTTGGTCCAGTGGAAGCCGGTCATCACCCCGTCCCGCTCGGCCACGAAGAAGCCCGCCGGGTCGAACCACGGCTCCTGCTCGCGCAGCTCGAGGTCGTGCCGCTGCCAGCTGCCCTGCTCCGGGTGCTTGGCGAACGCCCGGGCGTTCAGCTCCAGCCACTCCTGCTCGTCCCGGCCCGGACGGAACGTCCGCAGCGTGGTGCCGGGCAGCCGGGGCGCGTCCAGCGGGTCGCGCAGCGAGCGGCGCATCTGCCACAGGGCGCGGAACCGCTCGAAGCCCGCCGCCCGGGCCAGCAGGCCCGCCGCGGGCAGGTCGCCGTGCGCCCACAGCTGGACCCGGTGCCCTTCGGCCTGCGCGATCAGCTCGCGCAGCAGGGCCAGGCCGAGGCCATGGCCGCGGTACCGCGGGCCGATGACCAGCTCCCCGCTGACCTCCAGGTCGACATGCCCGGGCGCGTCGAGGTAGGCGTACCCGGCGACCGCGCCGTCCACGGTCAGCACCAGGTCCCGGCCCGGCGCCGGGTCATCATCGGACGTCGCTGGGTCATCGCCGGGCGCGTCGTAGCGCAGGTGCAGCCGCACGTGTTCGGACAGCGGCGCCACCGAGTCGGCGGCGGTCGCGGCCTCGGCCAGCTCCAGCACCCCGGCCAGCTGGGCCGCGGTGAGCCTGCCGCCGGCGATCGACCAGTCGGACATGGGGTCAGCGGGCCGGCGTCGT
This sequence comes from uncultured Actinomycetes bacterium, assembly GCA_963787645.1. Lineage (GTDB taxonomy): Bacteria > Actinomycetota > Actinomycetes > Streptosporangiales > Streptosporangiaceae > Palsa-504. The sequence continues at coordinate 9,736 of CAWBDS010000004.1, forward strand.
GGTCCGGGTGGCGCGGGCCAGTTCGGTCCGTTCGGCCTTGACCGGCACGAACCGGTACCCGACGTTGCGCACCGTGCCGATCAGCGCCTCGTGCTCCGAGCCCAGCTTGGCCCGCAGCCGCCGGACGTGCACGTCCACCGTGCGGGTGCCGCCGAAGTAGTCGTAGCCCCAGACCTCCTGCAGCAGCTGGGCCCGGGTGAAGACCCGGCCCGGGTGCTGGGCCAGGAACTTGAGCAGCTCGAATTCCTTGAACGTGAGGTCCAGGACCCGGCCGCGCAGCCGGGCCGCGTAGGTGGCCTCGTCGATGGCCAGCTCACCGGACCGGATCTCGTCCGGGGCCTCGGCCACCGCGACCACCGCCCGGCGGCCGATGGCCAGCCGGATCCGGGCGTCCACCTCCGCGGGACCGGCGGTGTGCAAGATCACGTCATCCACGCCCCACTCCGCGTTGACCGCGGCCAGGCCGCCCTCGGTCACGATCGCGAACAGCGGGCAGTCCAGGCCGGTGGTCTGCAGCAGCCGGCAGATACTCTTGGCCGGGGCCAGCTCGCGCCGCGCGTCAACCAGCACGACGTCAGCGGGAGGCGCCTCGACCAGGGCCGACGCGTCCGCGGGCAGCACCCGGACCGGATGCAGCAGCAGCCCCAGCGCAGGCAGGACCTCGGCCGACGGCTCGAGCGCGCCGGTGATCAGCAGCAGGTCGCTCACGGGGCGGCACCTCCACACCTTGTATAAACAGACAAGGACCCGGGGGCAGCGGCGCCCGGGTCCCACTGAGGTAAGGATAACCGAAATGGCCAAAGTGACAATCCAGTACTGGGCCGCGGCCAAGGAAGCGGCCGGGGTGGCCGCCGAGTCGGTGGAGGCCGAGACGCTGGGCGAGGCGCTGGCCGTGATCCTGGCCCGGCGGGCCGGGGACGAGCGGCTGCGCTCGGTACTGGCCAGGTCTTCCTTCCTGGTCGACGGCGCGCCCGCGGGCCGCCGGGTCCCGGACGAGCTGATCCTGCCCGAGGCGGCGCGCATCGAGGTCCTGCCCCCGTTCGCGGGCGGTTAAGGCCTGGGTGAGCGACCTCCCTGCGCAGGCACTCCAGCCCCGTCGGGCCCTCGTGTCACGGGCGGGCGGCCCGCCCAGCAGGTGGTTGTGACAACCCAACAGCCCGAAGAGCCATCAGGTTGCAGCAACCATCGGTTACGGCGGCGCTCCCGCGGAAAGAGAACCGCAAGATTTGCGGGGTGGGCATTGTGCCGGTTGTGCGGCAGACTGAGTGGATAACGCCCTAGTGTGGTCGTATCAGTACGTTCCGAAGTCAAAACCCCCGGCGGGGTGAGCATGAGCCAGCATGGACCGCCCGGTCGGCGGGGTCCTGACCTGCCCGGGGACAGAAATTTCCCCGGTGAGCTGAACCACCCGGTCACGCCAGCCGTTCTCCCTGGTGTGCCAAATGCGGGAACCGCGCCTCGCTCAGGGCGGGTGGCTGACGAAGCCTTTGTGCGGACACTGTATGCCGAACACGGCGGCGCCCTGCTTCGTTACGCCCTCCACCTCGCGGGCGGCGACCGGCAGCGTGCGGAGGATCTTGTGCAGGAAACGATAGTGCGGGCGTGGCGCCATCCCGAGGCGCTAGCCGACCGGCCGGCCAGGCCCTGGCTGTTTGCCGTCGCGCGTAACCTCGCGGTCGATTCCTATCGTGCGCGGCAAGCCCGTCCACCGGAGACCGGGCAGGCGGCCTTGGAACTACTTCCGGCTGACGACGACGCTGACCGGACGCTCGAGTCGTGGGCCGTGGCGGACGCGCTGGCGTCGCTGCGCCCGGACCACCGGCGCGTGATCGTGGAAACCTACTACCGAGGCTGCTCGGTGGCGGAGGCGGCGGCCACGCTGGGCATTCCGCCAGGTACCGTGAAGTCCAGGACGTTTTACGCGCTCAAAGCACTCAAGCTGGCGCTGCAGGAACGAGGGCTGGCGCCATGACCCAGACCTGGGATTGCGCCGAGGCCCGGACGTCGCTGGGCGTCTACGTGCTCGGCGCCATCGAGCCCGCCGAGCGCGGGCTGGTCGATGCGCACCTGGCCACCTGCCGGGACTGCCGGGACGAGCTGGCCGGGCTGGCCGGCCTGCCTGCGCTGCTGGCCCGGGTCAACGCGGACGAGATCAGCCGGATCTGCGCCGACAACGCGGTCCGCCCGATGGGCAGCGACGACCCGCCCGAGGAACTGCTCGGCACGGTGCTGAACCTGGCCGAGGCCAGGCGGCGCCGCAACCGGTGGCGGTACCTGTCGGCGGCGGCGGCCGTGGCCGCCATCGCCGGCGGGCTGTTCGCCGGGCTGAGCTCGGCCACCTCGACGACCGTCACCAGGACCGATGTCGTCTCGGCCGGGGCCGGCAGCTGGGAGACCGTGCAGGCCGCCAACCACGTCACGGGGGCCACGGCGACGGTGGCCTACTCCAAGCAGCTGTGGGGCAGCGCGTTCCAGGTCCTGGTCGACCACATTCCGCAGGGCACCACCTGCCAGATGTGGGTCATCCACCCGGACGGCACCCGGACCGAGGTCGCGGCCTGGACCACCGCCCGGGACGAGGGCCGGGTGTGGTACGCCGGCTCCATGCCGAGCACGTCGGGGTCGATCAGCCAGTTCCAGATCACCGCGGGAAACCAGGTCCTGCTCACCGCCACGCCGACCTGAACCCCTTGGAACCCCTTGGAACGGGCCGGTGACGTCGCGCCGGGAATGGATAGCCCCGCGCCCGTGCTGTGAATGGGCGTGACTAGCGGGCTGATCGCGCTGGCCGCGGCTCTGCTCGTGGCGACGGTACTCGGGATAGCGCTGCGCCGCCGGGCCGGGCGCTTTCGCCCCGGTGCGCCGCGCACCGCGGCTTCCGGGGACGGCGCGACCAGGGACGGCGTGCTCACCGAGGCCGACCTCGGTGCCAGCCTCGGCCGGCGAGCTACCCTGGTCCAGTTCTCGACCGCCTTCTGCGCTCCGTGCCGTCCCGCCCGGCAGATCCTGACCCAGGTCGCGGACATGGTGGACGGCGTGAGCCACGTGGACATCGATGCCGCCGAGCGCCTGGACCTGGCGCGGCGGCTGCGGATCAACAGCACCCCGACCATCTTGGTGCTGGACCCGGACGGCGCCATCGTGACCCGGGCCACTGGCCTGCCCCGCAAGGCCGACGTCATCGCCGCGCTGGGTTCGGCGATCCCGGCCGAGGACGGCTCACGGAAGTGACAGGCAGACTCGGCCCGAATACGATCGGTTCCGTGATGTCGTCGACGGCAGAGCTGCTGACCAAGCGGCGGGCTGTCGACTTCTGCCACGTCGCGACGGCCATCTGTCCGCCGTCGGCCGCCCGCTTACCTCAAATCCCGCGAGCGCGGCGGCGGCACGATACAGCAGCCCCTGCATGGCGAGGAGCATGACCATGGACATCGACCCGCGCGGTCCCAGATTCGGCGCGGTGATCACGACCGTCGTCCTGGCGGTGGTCCTGATCACCAGCAGCGCCTGGCTGCTCGGCGCGCAGCTGCTCGTGTTCGCCATCGGCGCCGTGTTCGGGCTGCGGTACGCGCCGTACGGCATCGTGTACCGCCGCCTGGTCCGGCCGCGGCTCGGGCCGCCAGACCGGACCGAGGCCGAGGCCCCGCCGCGCTTCTCCCAGGGGGTGGGCATGGTCTTCGCCGCGGGCGGCGTGCTGGGCTACGCCCTGGGCGCCCCGGTGGCGGGCATCGTGTTCACCGCGTTCGCGCTGCTCGCGGCGTTCCTCAACGCGGCGTTCGACTTCTGCCTGGGCTGCCAGGTGTATCTGTTCATCCAGCGGAACCTGCGGGTCCGGCCGTCCGCTTGAATTACCGGCCGGAGAAGGAGGAAGTTTTACCATGAGTCGCTCCGACGTCCTCGTGGACGCCGACTGGGCGGAGGCCCATATCGGTGACCCTCATGTCGTGATCGTGGAGGTAGACGAAGACACCAGCGCCTACGACAAGGGCCACATCCCCGGTGCGGTCAAGGTCGACTGGAAGAAGGACCTGCAGGATCCGGTCCGTCGTGACTTCGTGGACAAGACCGGCTTCGAGGCCCTGCTGTCCGAGCGGGGCATCGCCAACGACGACACCGTGCTGCTGTACGGCGGCAACAACAACTGGTTCGCGGCGTACGCGTACTGGTACTTCCGGCTGTACGGCCACGACCAGGTGCTGCTGCTCGACGGCGGCCGCAAGAAGTGGGAACTGGACTCCCGGGAGCTGAGCACCGAGGTGCCGCAGCGCCCGCGGACCAGCTACACCGCCACCGAGCAGGACCGCTCGCTGCGCGCGCTGCGCGACGAGGTGATTGACGCGATCGGCAAGCGCAACCTGGTCGACGTCCGGTCTCCGGACGAGTTCACCGGGCGGCTGCTGGCTCCGGCGCACTTGCCGCAGGAGCAGGCCCAGCGGGCCGGGCACATTCCCACCGCGCGCAACGTGCCGTGGTCCAAGGCGGCGAACGAGGACGGTACGTTCCGGTCGGACGACGAGCTCCGCCAGCTGTACCAGGGCGACGCGGGACTGGACTTCGGCAAGGACACCATCGCCTACTGCCGGATCGGGGAGCGCTCGGCGCACACCTGGTTCGTCCTGCACGAGCTGCTCGGCCTGCCGAACGTGAAGAACTACGACGGCTCGTGGACCGAATACGGCTCGCTGGTCGGCGTGCCGATCGAGCTGGGTGAGGCCCGATGAGCGCAGCGAATCCCGCGACCACCGGGGCCGACGGGTGCGGCGCGCCCGCGGGCGGGGTGGCCGCGCCCGCGGCGGCCGGTAACCAGGCGGTGGTGGAGGGCAGGGTCGTCCACCAGGGCGCCGCGGTCTCCACCGGGTACGCGCGGCTGCTCGGCACCGATGACGAGTTCGTGGCCGAGGTCCCGCTCGGGCCCGACGGCGGCTTCCGGTTCTTCGCGGCGCCCGGCTCCTGGACGCTGCGGGTCCTGGCGCCGGGCGGCCTGCGCGCCGAGCGGTCCGTCGACGCCGACTACGGCCAGGTCACGAACGTCGACGTCACTATCTGAGGTCTGGGTTCCGGCCGGAGCCGCGGGATGGTCCCCGCGGCTCCGGCCGGACCGCTTTTGTTCACCTGCCGGACACGAACGGGCCGCGGGCTGCGCACTAGGCTTTGGCTATGGTCGAGCACCGACAGGAATTCGAGCATGATCTCGAGGCCATCGAGGCCAGGATCATCGAACTGTTCGCCATGGTCGCCGAGGATCTTCCCGAGGCGACCCGGGCCCTGCTGACCGGCAGCAACGAGATCATGCAGCGGCTGCTCGAGCGCGACAAGGTGATCAGCGCCCTGTACCCGGAGACCGAGACGCTGGCCAGCCGGGCGATCCTGCTGCAGGCCCCGGTCGCCGACGATCTGCGCTTCTTGCTGTCCGTGCTGCGTGTCCTGACCGAGTTCGAGCTCTCCCACAACCTGGTCATCCAGATCGCCTCCCGGGGCAACCACTTCCTGGGCGAGGACCTGTCGCCGCGCAGCCGGGGGATCGTCGAACGGATGGGCAACCTCGCCTCGGACATGTGGCGGCAGGCCGCCGACTGCTGGTACCAGCGGGACCGGGCCGCGGCGGCCGCGGTCGAAGAGCGCGACGACGAGATGGACGAGCTCTACTCCAGCCTGAACGCCGAACTCGCCTCGGGAAAGATGTCGATCCCGGTCACCATGGAGATGACCCTGGTGGCGCGCTTCTACGAACGGCTGGCCGACCACGCGGTCAACATCGCGCGCCGTGTGGTCTACCTGGCCGGCGCTACGCCCCGTACCACCGAATAGGCTCAGCCCACCCGGCCGGTGACGTAGGCCTTGGTGCGCTCGTCCTGCGGGTCGCCGAAGATCTGCGCGGTCGGCCCGTACTCGACCAGGACGCCCGTGCGGGTGTCGGACAGGCCCGGCTTCTCGTCGCGGCGCACGGAGTAGAAGGCGGTGCGGTCGCTGACCCGGGTCGCCTGCTGCATGTTGTGCGTGACGATGACGATCGTGTACCTGGCCTTGATCTCCCGCATCAGGTCCTCGATGCGGCCCGTCGCGATCGGGTCGAGGGCCGAGCAGGGCTCGTCCATGAGCACCACATCCGGCTCGACCGCGAGCGTGCGGGCGATACACAGCCGCTGCGCCTGGCCGCCGGACAGGCCGAGGCCGGACTTGCCCAGCCGGTCCTTGACCTCGTCCCAGAGCGCGGCTTGCGTCAGCGACCGTTCGACGATCTCGTCCAGCTTGCCCTTGTTCCGGATGCCGTTGATCCGCGGCCCGTAGGCGATGTTGTCGTAGATCGACTTCGGGAACGGGTTGGCCTTCTGGAAAACCATCCCGATCCGGCGCCGGACAGCGGCCGGGGATACGCCGCTGCCGTACAGGGGCACGCCGCGGTAGCGGATGTCGCCTTCCATCCGGGCCCCGACGATCAGGTCGTTCATCCGGTTGAGGCTGCGCAGCACCGTCGTCTTGCCGCAGCCGGACGGCCCGATGAACGCGGTGATCTCGTTCTCGTAGATGGTCAGCGAGACGTCGGTCACCGCGCGGAACGAGCCGTAGTACATCGACGTATTCTTCACGTCGAAGACGGACGTGCCCGCCGATAGCGTTTCTGGCGCCGTGTCGGGGATGTCCAGTTGGGGGAGGACTTCCTGATCCTGCCGCACGTTCAGCTGGTCCTGCTGCTCTTCCATGGGATCCCTAGCGCGCATTGCGGGTGTACAGGGCCGTGATGCCGCGGGCCACAATCATCAGTATGAACGTAATTGCGACCAGCGTAAGAGCCGCGCCCCAGGCGCGGGCGTTGGCGCCGGTGTAGGCGGACTGGGCGTTCGAGAAGATCTGCAGCGGCAGCGCGGTATCCGGCCCGCTGAACAGGTTGGTGTTGGTCTGCTCGACCGTGAGGACGGTAAAGATCAGCGGCGCGGTCTCGCCCGCAGCCCGCGCGACGGCCAGCAGCGCGCCGCTGACGATGCCGCTCAGCGCCGCCGGCAGCACCACGGACAGCGTGACGCGGGCCTTGGTAGCGCCCAGGGCGTAGCTGCCCTGCCGGAGGCTGTCCGGTACCAGGCGGAGCATCTCGTAGGTGGAGCGGATGATGATCGGCAGCATCAGGCAGGCCAGGGCAAACGAGCCCGCCAGGCCCGAGTACCCGAAGTGCAGCACCCAGATGATGTAGATGAACAGGCCCATTACGATCGACGGCACTCCGGTCATGACCGAGGACATGAACGAGATGAGCCGGGCCAAGATGCCGTTGCCGCCGTACTCGTTGAGGTAGACGGCGCCGAGTACGCCCAGCGGCACCGCCAGCAGTGTGGCGAAGCCGGTGATCTCCAGCGTGCCGACCACTGCGGCGCCCATACCGCCCGCGCCGAGCGGCACGACATTCGGCGGGATGGTGCTGTTGGTCAGGAACTGCCAGCTGATAGCCTGGGCGCCCTTGGCGACCAGCGTGACGAGCACGAAGCCGAGCGGGACCAGGACGATCAGGAACGCGAGCCACATGAGCACGGTCATGATCTGGTTCTTGGTCCGTCGCCAGCCGGACGGTTCTCGCAGGTCGACCGGCTGGGCCAGCGGACCGGAAGCGGCTGTCATCATTCTCCCCTGGCCCGTCGCGCGGAGCGCTCCACGAACCAGCGGGCCACCAGGTTGACCAGGATCGTGAGCACGAACAGGAACAGGCCGAGCCCGATCAGGGCCGAGCGGAACTCGCCGCCGTTGGCCTCGCCGAACTGCAGCGCGATGATCGCGGCGATCGAGTGGCCGCTGTAGAACAGGTGCGAGGTGACCTCGACCGAGTCGCCGATAACGAGCGCGACCGCGATGGTCTCGCCCAGCGCCCGGCCGAACCCGACCAGGACCGCGCCGGTCACGCCGCCCTTGCTGTGCGGCCAGACGGCACCGCGGATCATTTCCCAGCGGGTGGCCCCGAGCGCGTACGCGCCCTCCTTGTCGATCGTGGGCACGGTCGCGATGACCTCACGGGACAACGAGGTAATGATCGGGGTGATCATGACGGCCAGGATGAGGCCGGCGGTGAAGAACGAGGCACCGGTGACGTTCGGCCCGCCGAACAGCGAGTCCAGGACCGGGATGCCCTTGACCCCCGAGGCGATGTCCAGGTAGATCTTCTGCAGCCAGGGCACCAGAACGATGACGCCCCACAGGCCCCAGACCACCGAGGGGACCACGGCGAGCAGGTCGATCACGTAGACGAACGGCCGGGACCACCGGGCCGGGACCACCTCGGTCAGCAGCAGCGCGATGCCGACGCTGACCGGGACCCCGATGATGATCCCGATGACCGAGCTGATGACCGTCCCGAACAGGACGCCCATGGCCCCGAAGTGGGTGTTGCCGTCAAAGGCGATCTGGAAGATGCCCTTGACGCCGGCCGTACCGAACCAGGTGGTGGACTGCTGCGCCGTGGTGTAGGTGATCAGGACCAGGATGATGAGGACCAGCAGGCCGGAGACCAGGGCCAGGAGCTGGAAGCTGCGGTCGCCGAGCGGCCTGCGGCGGTGGAGCGGGTTGGCGGACCCGGCCGGGCTGGCCGGGTCCGCTTTCGTCACGGTGCTCATGACGGCCCGCTCGTCCGAGCGGTGTGAATCATCTGCGCGATCCTAGGAGGTGATCTTGCTCAGCTGCGCGACGGCCGCCTGGTCGATGGCCGACGGGAGCGGAGCGAGGTTGAGCTGGGTCAGCAGCTGCTGACCCGGGCCGAGCAGGTAACCCAGGTAGGCCTTGAGCAGGGCGACGTCGTTCGCGTTGGGCTGCACCGCATACACCAGGTCCCAGGACTGGTAGGTGATCGGGTAGGAGCTCGCGCCCGGCTCATCGGCCGTGGCGAAGGTCAGGTCGGCCTTCGGGGTGACGTGCGACGCGGCCGCGGTCGCGCTCGCGCTGGACGGCGCGACGAAATCGCCAGTCGAGTTCTTGACCGACGCGGCGTGCAGGCCGGCCGCGGTCGCGGTGGAGAAGTCGACGTATCCGATGGCGCCGGTGGTGGTCTTGACGATCTGCGCCACCGCGCTGCCGCCGTCACCCGCGCGCGCCGTGGACGGCCAGGTGATGGTCGAGGAGGTGCCGAGCTTCCACGCGCTGCCGGCGGCGTCCACCAGGTACTGGGAGAAGTTCGCCGTCGTGCCGGAGGAGTCGGAGCGGACCGCCAGGGTGATGATGGTACCTGGCAGGCTGACGCCCGGGTTGAGGGCCTTGATCGCCGGGTCGTCCCAGGTCTTGATCGTGCCCTGGAAGATGCCGGCCAGGGTCGTCGCGTCCAGCTTCAGGCTGGAGACGCCGGGCAGGTTGTAGGCCATGGCGATCGGGCCGACCTGCACCGGGAAGTACAGGATCGTCTTGCCCGAGGGGACGTCGGACGCTTCCTTGGACGGGACGGGCGAGTCAGAGCCGGCGAACAGCACGGTGTTCGAGTACAGGTCGCTGCGACCGGTGCCCGAGCCCACCGGGTCGTAGTCGACGGTGATGTTGGGCGAGACCGACTTGAAGGCAGAGATAGCCGACTGCTGGAAGTTGGTCTGGAACGTCGAGCCGGCCGCCTTGATGGTGCCGCTCGCCGTGCTCGTGCTCGCGCTCGACGAGGTATTAGCCGCTGCGGAGGTGCCGCCCGACGTGGAGGACGAAGAGGACGAACTCGACGAGGAGCATGCGGCGAGGGCCAGGGCCGCCGCCACGGCGGACACCCCAACCGTCGCGACACGCTGTCTGCGTCCAAATGGCATATCAGGTACTCCTTACCGTTAATTTCTTTCCTCGGCCGCACGGGCAGGCCCCCACAGCCGGTCAGTGTGCAAACCGTGGTGTGCGAGTACAGTTTGTCGGCGCAGGCAGTACCTACGGGCAAATGTGAAATGGATAAAACGGGGCTAGAAGGTTAACTTCTGGTGTCTTATGCAACCTCGAATTTGCTCCCCGACCTGGGCAGAGGATGCAGGTGGCCCACGCCACGAGGCTTGTTAACCTATCCGACACCAACTGGCCGTCTGTTCGTTCCTTGATGATTTCATTTCGTTAATTAGGGGTGCGTAACAATGGGCGAGGGCAGGCTGGGTCCTGGTCTTCCCCGCTTCGGTTTACAGACGAGTGAGGGCACCTTGCCATTGGCTGCGGAAGAGGCGCAACCTCCGCCGGACCGTCGTCCGCGCCCGCTCGCCGTTGCCGCGCTCGCCGTGACCGCCGTCCTCGGCCTGGCCGCCTGCACCGGCTCAGCCGTGAGCGCGCCGTCCGCGCCTGTGGCCGGCGGACCGCCGCCGGCCACCACGCCCGCGTCCGTGGCCCAGCAGCTGTCCGAAACGGGCAGCTCGCTGATGGCTCCGCTGTTCGCCCTATGGGGTCCCGCCTACCACGCTCAGTTCTCCCAGGTGAACCTCAGCACGGCCAGCTCCTCCTCGGGGACCGGGATTTCCGCGGCGGCGGCGGGCACCACGGAGATCGGCGCGTCCGACGCCTGCCTGTCGCCGGCCGACGTGACCAAGTACACCAACCTGGTGAACATCCCGCTGGCCGTGGCCGCGCTCATGGTCATCTACCACGTGCCGGGGGTCGGGGCGGCCAGCCACCTCAAGCTGAACGGCAAGGTCCTGGCGCGGATCTTCGGCGGCCAGATCACCACGTGGAACGATCCCGCGATCAAGAGCCTCAACCCCGGCGTCACCCTGCCGGGCACCCCGATCGTCCTGGTCCACCGGGCCGACACGTCGGGCAGCACCTTCTTGTTCACCTCCTACCTGAACGCGCAGGACCCCGCCGACTGGAGCTCGTCACTGATCGGCACGGCGGTGGCCTGGCCGCAGCAGCCGGGCGAGACCGGGGCGACGGGCAGCAGCGCACTCATCAGCGCCGTCCGGGCCACGGCCGGCGCGATCGGCTACGGGGGCGTGAGCTACCTGTCCACGGTGACCCGGGACGGCGAGGGCGAGGTCGCGCTGGGCAGCTCGGCGGGCAATTACGTGCTGCCCACCGCGAGCGCCATCCAGGCGGCCCTGGCCAGTTTCACCAACACTCCGGCCGACGAGACCATCTCGCTGATCAACGGCTCGGGCGCGGACGTCTACCCGATCATCAACTACGAGTACGCCATCGTGAGTACCGCGCAGGCCAGCCCGATCCGGGCCCGGGACCTGCGTGCCTTCCTGACCTGGGCGCTCAGCACGGGGACCGCGCAGCTGGCGCAGGTGAACTTCCAGCCGCTGCCGTCCTCGGTGGTCATGCTGTCCCAGGCCCAGATCGCAAAGATTAAGGGCTGATCCGTTGCGACGTGATCACGCGGTACCCGTAACGCCCGCCGTGCCGCTGGCCAAGGCGCCACTGCCCCGGGCCGGGGCTGGCCCCGAAGGACGGCAGGCGCCGGCCGGGGCGGCCGGGGTGCTGGCCGGCCGGGTAGCGGCGGCGCTGGTCCACCGGGAGCCAGGCTGGCGGCTGCCCCGGCGCAGCGCGCTGGCCCGCCGGTACAACGTCAGCATGACCGAGATCGACGCCGCCCTCACCGACCTGGCCCGCCGCTCGCTAGTGCGCCGCCTGCCGGACGGGCAGCTGTACCGGGCCAGCCCGGCCGACTACTGGATCCCGGTCGAGGGCGCGGGCGGCCTGGGCACCCGGCTCGACCCGATGGGCCTCACGATCAGCTGCCAGACCCGGCACGTGTCGCGGCGCGAGGCGCCGCAGGATGTGGCCTGGGCCCTGGACCTGCCCGCGGGCGCGCCGATCCGCATGGTGCGCTGCGTCTGGTCGGCGGGCGGCGATCCGGCCGCGGTGTCCACGGCGTACCTGCGCGCGGAGGCCGCCGACGAGACCGGCGAGACGGAGCCGGCGGCCGAGGAAGGCCCAGAGCTGTCCTCCTTCAGCTCGGTCCTCGGCTACGACCTGCCCGCCGCCGCGGTGAGCATCGAGCTGAGGCCGCCGCAGCCCGCGATCGCGCGGAGCCTGCGGCTGACTCCCGGGCAGCCGGTGATCACGGTGACGGTCAGGTTCGACGACCCGATCGCGGGCGGCCCGGCCGGGCTCACCGTGGTCATGCTCAGACCCGAGTTGTTCAGGGTGGCGATTGATACAACTGAGACTCAGGTCAGCGAGCCGTCGTTACCCGTAAGCGTGTCGAAAGGTTGAGTACCTGGACACGCGTCCGTCCACCTGCAACCCTGGATCGAGATGTCGGCCAGGCTCGCGACACCAGCGGAACAGATGCCACGGCGCGCCCGGTATCTCGTCCCCAAGGGCCTTCCCCGCCGTGGCCAGTTCCTGGCTGCCTGCGTAGTGGCCATCGTGCTGGCCCACGTGCTGTTCGCCCAGCTGACCCTGGTCCTGGCCGTGGTGTTCGCGCTGACCACCCGCGCGACCAGATGGCGACTGTCCTGGCTGCTGGTGCCGCTGGCCACCGGGGTGGCGTGGACGCTGGCCGTGGGCCCTCGGTCCGCGGCCGCCGGGCTCACCGCCGGCCCGGACCAGGTGGCCGCCTACCTTGGGGCCAGCGGGCTGCAGGTCCAGCACGTGCTGCACTTCACCGGCGCGTACACCGGGATCGGCCGCTGGCTGCCGCGCCAGCTGCCGCTGGCCATCGTCACCGGCACCGCCGAGGCGGCCGTCATCGGCTGGCTGAGCTGGCTGCACACCGACGAGGTCAGCCTGCCCCCGGCCCGGTCCGGTCTGCTGGTCGCCGTCCGGCGCGCCGCCATCCGGCGGTCCATCCGGGCCGGCGGCGTGGTGAGCAGGGACGGAAGCTGCCTCGGCGTCACCGCCGGATCCGGGTCCCGGGTCACGCTGCCCTGGGCGGAGACGGCCGGCGGGGTGTCGGTATGCGGCGCGGCCGGACCGGATGTCATGGCCACGAGCTTCCAGCTGGTGCACGCCGCGGTACGGCGGCGCAAGCCGGTGCTGGCGGTGGACCTCAGCACCGATCCGGACCTGCCGGGACGGCTGGCCGCGGTGTGCGCCGCCGCGGGCGTGCCGCTGCGGGTGCTCGGCGATAACGCGTACTACGAGCCGTTCCGGCACGGCGATCCCGGTCACCGGACGTCACTGCTCACCGCCATGGTCAGCTGGGACGGACCGGGCCGCCAGTACCGGCGCAGCTGCGCGGCCTACCTGCAGGACGTCTTCGAGCTGATCGACGCCGCGCCGGGCGACCCCCGGGTGCCCGTGCTGGACGAGGTCATCCACCTGCTGAACCCGACGGCCATGCGAGCCCGCATGGAACACGTCCCGGCCAGCTACCCGCGCCGCGCCGTGCTGGCCGAACGGACCCGGGTGTCGATCAGCTTGCTGCAGGCCGAGCCGGCCACCACCGCCACCGTCGCGCGGCAACTGCACGAACTCAAGGGATCGGCGTCCGGCCGCTGGCTGCGCCCGACCGCCCGCGGACCCGCGGCCGAGATCGATCTCGGCCGGACGGTCACCGAACGAGGCGTGGTCCTGTTCCGGCTGGGCGGCTCGGCCGAGCCGGCCGTATCGGCCATGCTCACCCGGCTGGTCTGCCAGGATCTGCTGACCGCGGGCGACGCGCTACGCGGGATCGGCGTCGGCGGCGACGGGCTCGTCTGGCTGACCGAGGCCGGCGCGATGCCGCGCAGTTCGGTCACCGAGCTGATCGCCCGGGGCCCGGCCGCGGGACTGCCCGTGCTCGCGGCGACCACCTCCGCGCCTGCCGCGGCCGAACTGGCCGCCCTGACCAACGTGGTGGTGGCCCACCGGATGGCCGGCCCGGCCGCTCCACCCGGCTTGGTGCCGCCCGCCCTGACTTTCCCGCCCGGCCTGGACGATCTGTCCGCGCTGCGCGACGGCGAGTTCCTGCTCACGGTCAAGAACCCGCGGCGGCTGGTGCCGCGCGTGACCTTCGTCCGGGCCCGGATCCCGTCGCCCCGCCGGGACCGCGGCCCGGCCCGGGAGCACGCATGACTCCTTCCCGACCCGACCGCCTGTACCTGGGCTGGCAGTTCGCCACACCGCATCCGGACCCGGGACCGGCCCCGCGCCGGCCCACCCCGCCCGAGCACGAACGGCTCAGCCCCGACTGGGCCGCGGCCCAGCGGCGGGAGGAGAGCCGGCGCAACCGGCCGCTGAAGTCCGCCCTCGGCGTCGCCGTGGTGATCGGCGCGGCGGCGGTCATCCTCGGGACGGTCGGCTGGCTGCCTATCCTGGTGGCCGGGCTGGGCGTGATCATCTGCGTGCTCATCGCGGCGGTGTGCGGCTACGCGGTCTGGCAGGGGGAGCGGGCGCTGCGCTGGCGGATGGCCGACGAGCGGAACCGGGTGGACAAGCTGCGCGCGGCCCAGGAGAGCCAGCTGTTCGCGTGGCAGGCTGAGCACGCCAGCCGGGTCCGCGACTGGCAGGTGATGCGCGTCGCCTACGTGCATCAGAAGCGCTGGTACGGCGTGACCGTGCCGGCCGGCATCGGCCGGGTCGACCTGGCCGGCGGCACGCTGTCCGGCTGGTCGGCCATGCTTACCACGGCCGCGGCCCCCCGGCTGGCCGCGGGCGGCCAGGTCACGGTGCTCGACCTGACCGAAGGTTCAGTGGCCCTGGACCTGATCGCGTTCGCGGGGGCCTCCGGGCTCGAGCCGCTGGTCTGGGTGCTGCCCGAGGACCTGCCCCGGCTTGATCTCGGCGTCGGCCTGGACGGCCGGGGCCTGGCCGACGTGCTGTCCACGGTGGCCAGCGCGACCGAGGAGCAGGGCACCACCCGCGATCTCTCGTTTGACAACGCCATCTTGGAGCGGGTCATCGACGCGCTCGGCGGCACCGCCACGGTGGCCGCCGTGACCGCCGCGCTGCGGGCCCTGGCTCAGGTCGGTGACCCGCGCGAGGACGTGGCCGCCGGGCTGATCAGTGCCGCGCAGGTGGAGCGGCTGACCATGATGTTCGGCCGTGGCGCGGCCGACCGGGTAGTCGTCGAGCGGGCCTGGGTCCTGGAGTCCCAGCTGCGCAAGCTGGCCGCCGTGGGCACGGCACCGGTCCCGCTGACGCCCAGCGCGCTGCGCGTGATCGCGGTGGGCCAGCAGGCGGGCTCGGCCGAGGGCAAGATCCTGGCCACCTACCTGGCCGTCGCCCTGACCCGCGCGCTGCGCGGGGCCCGGCCGGGACGGCCGTGGCAGCACACCGTGTTCGTGCTGGGCGCGGACCGGCTGCGCGGCGACACGCTGGACCGGCTGAGCGACGCGTGCGAAAGCACCGGGACCGGCCTGGTCCTAGGTTACCGGTCCGTCCCGCCGCACGTCAAGCAGCGGCTCGGCCGCGGTAACGCCGCGGTCGTGTACATGCGCCTGGGTAACGCCGAAGACGCCAAGGCGGCCAGCGAGCAGCTCGGCACCGAGCACCGCTTCGTGCTGTCCCAGCTCACCGAGACGGTCGGGCTCTCGGTCACCGACACCACCACCGGCAGCTACACCAGCACCACGGGCTCGACCGATTCGCTGGCCACCTCCTGGTCGACCAGCGAGGGCACCACGCGCGGCACCGGCCGGAGCCGCACCGACCAGGGCGTGCTGCCGCTGCCCGCGGGGGTCTCCCGCAACAGCCAGTCCGGCGAGTCGTACAGCACCGGCACCAGCGAATCGGTCAGCACCGGGATCAGCACCAGCACGGCCTGGGGCCTGACCACCGCCAAGGCCACCGGCGACAGCCAGTCGCTGGCCGCCGCGCTGCAGAGATCCCGGGAGTTCCTCATCGAGCAGCACGAGCTCCAGCAGCTGCCAGCTAGCGCCATGATCATCACCTACGCCGGCCCCGGCGGCCGGCAGGTGGTGCTGGCCGACGCCAACCCGGGAATCGGCGCCCTGGGCGCCGCCACGCTGCTGACCCTGGAGGAGTTCCGCAGCCTGCCCGCCGCGGCCGTCCCACAGTCCCGCCGCGTCCCGGACCCCCGTCCCGTGCCGGGTGGTCGACCTGGGCCTGGCTCAGGGCCTGGGCCTGGCTCGGGGCCTGGGCCTGGCTCGGGGCCTGGGCCTGGCTCTCGGCCCGTGCCGGAGGCCGAAGGCCGCGGCACAGGCGGCGCGGCCCCGTCTCGCTGGCGCTCCGGGAAGGACCGGCCGCCGCCCAACCTCGGCCCGCCGCCACCCCGCCTCGACTGGCGCCGCCGCCGTTCCTGACCACGCGCAGCCGCCCTGGCGCGAGGAAGCTGGTGGTGTCTGTGGGCGTCGTGGTGCGGGGCGCGCCGAGGTGTGCTCCGCCCAGAGATTATCTGGGAGGATTCGGGCTTCAGGGAGTGTTTTGTGCATCCGAGTACCCAAAACACTCCCCGAGGCCCAGATCCTCCCTGGAAAGCGCTCGGTTCCCTGAACTGGTAAGCAAAAGCGATGTGGAGCGGCTCGTGTGAGGTCAAAGCAGCGCTCGGGATATGCAGTCAGCCGGAGTAGCCGGCCGCGGCCTGCGCGAGCGGAGTGAAACCAGCAATCCACCACACCCAAAGGTGGTGAAACACGGGTTCCACCACCCTCGGCCTTGCGGGAGCAGCGCACCACGAACCACGCTGTGCTCCCTTGAAACGTCAGCACCACCGGTAACCCGGCCGCGGCGCGAATCCGCGCGACCTGGCCAAAGCAGTCGCTGACGACACCGCATTTCCTCAGTCACTCCGCCTTACTGCATACCCCGGACAGCGCTTTCTTGGACGCGGACCAGGTGCGACCGCCCCTGGCGAACCCAGCGGCACGGTGCCGGTTGCCGATACCGGTGGCGCGCCAGACAGTGAGCTGATATTCACTCAAGGTGACCTTGTCCGCGGAGGAGCGGCCAGCGCTCGGCGCGGTGCTGGCCGAGCTCAGCTCGGCACGGGTGCCGTGGCTGGCCGTCGTCGCGGCTGGCGCCGCCCGCCGGGACCGCGCCGTGCGGACCCGGAGCGACGCTACGGTCATCGACCTCGCCGATCCGCACGCGTCGCCGGTCATGGTGAACCCGTTCGAGCCGGAGGCCGGCTATCCGGTCCAGGCGCACGCCGACCGGCTGGCCGGGCTGCTGGAAGCGGCCTTCGGGCCGCCCGGCCCGGTCGCCGCAGCGGTCCGGCTCGGCCTGCGGCGCACCTACGCCGACTGCGGCTGGGATGTGGTGACCGGCGCCGCACCGCCCGGCACCCGCACGGTGCCCGCCGTCCCGGCCTTCGGCCAGCTAGCCCGGGCCGCGATGGGTGCCGCCGAGGATCTCGGCTATGACCGCCGGATGCGCGCCGCGGTCTCCGGCTTCGTGCACGCCCGGCTGGAGCCCCTGTGGACCGGCCCGGCCGGACGTTTCCTCGAGGATGGGCACCCGGCTGAGGTCGGCGCCCTAGTCCGGGGCAACGTGCTCGTGCTCGCGGACGGCGCGGCCGACGAGCGCGGCACGTCGTTCCTGGTCGGCGTGCTGCTGACCCGGGTCGCCGAACGGCTGTACCTCGGCGCCCGCCGGGAGCGGATGGCGGTGGTTACGACAGCTGACCTCATACCGGCGGCCGCCGCCGGGCCCGGGGCCGCGCACTGGTTCGCACGGCTGCTGGCGGACCTCTGCTCGGCGGGCGCAGAGGTCATCGCGGCGGGCGACCCCCACGAACTGGAACCGGCCGGTCCGGAGCCGCGGGCGGGAAGAAAGGCTGCCGCGTGCGCACCGGTGCTGCGCGGGCGCCGGTCGGTGGCGTGCGGGACGCAGTGCCGTCAGGACCGGCCGTGCAGCGGTTACGAACTGCACGCGGCCACCCTGGTGGCCCGCGATGACCAGCAGGCCTGGCTGCGGCTGTGGGCGCAGACTCTGCTGCTCGCCTTCGTGACCGGCCGGCCGCTGCCGCGGGTTCCGGCCGAGGTGTTCTCCGGCTGGCGGGCCCTGGGCCGGCGCACCCGCGAGTGCGTCCTGGCCACGGTCCTGGACCGCGCGGTCGCGGATCGCGCCGCGGCGCTGCGGCCGTGCTACGACCCGGCCGGACTGACCGCGGTCGTCGCGGCGGTGGCGCGCCGGATGCTGGACGAGGCCGGGGCGCCGTTCCGGGCCGGGCCGGTCTGGGTCATCCCGCAACTGCGCTGGCTGCACGAGATCGAGCGGCTGAATCCGCTCGGCGGCCAGATCCGGCCGGACGAGATCGCGCCCCCACTGGACTTCGGCCTGGCCGGGCTGCCCGACTGGCCCGGAATCCGGATCAGAGACCGGCTCTACGCGCTCGGGCGCCATCCCCTGTCCATGGCTTCGGCGCGCAACCGGCGCCTGGCCTGCCTGGCCCTGCTCGGCGAGGCCGGGCGCCCGAGGCTGGACGCCGACCTGGCCGCGGCGATCCTGGGCGTCCCCCCGGCCGCGCGCCTGGCCCATGCCGCCCGGCTGATGGACACCGGCGTCCAGGAGGCCGGGGCTGGGGAGGCCGACGCCGGAGAGGCCGGCGCTGGGGAGGCCGGCGCCGGAGAGGCCGGCGCCTGGGAGGCCGAGCCGGGCTGGCTCGAGGTCGTGCTGTCCTGGCCCGACCGGATCAGCCGCCCGTCCTGGGATACGGACCCGGGCCTACCGGGGGCCGCAACCGGATAGCATCGGCGCGATGACTACCAGCAGCCCGCCGTCCCGGCGACCCGGTCTTCCGCTCCGCGCCCGCCTGGCCACCACGGTCGGGGGCGCCGCCGGGCGCGCCTCGCGGCTGGCCGGCCGCGGCGACGGCTCGGTCATCGGCGGCCTCATCGGCCTGCGGCTCAAGCCGGATCTGCTCTCGCTGCTGGCTCGCGGCCGGCAGATCGTCCTGGTCACGGGGACCAACGGGAAGACCACCACCACGCGGCTGATCACCGCCGCGCTCGGCACGACCGGCCAGCAGGTCGCGTCCAACGCGTTCGGCGCCAACATGGAGGCGGGCCTGGTCGCCGCGCTGGCCCGGGCGCCCGAAGCCACCATGGCCGTGCTCGAGGTCGACGAGAAGTACATGCCGGCCATGCTCCAGGCCACCGAGGCCCGGGTGGTGACCCTGCTCAACCTGAGCCGGGACCAGATGGACCGGGCGGCCGAGATCTGGCTGCTGGCCCGGCGCTGGCGGGCGGCACTGGCCGCGGCCGACTGCCTGGTCATCGCGAACGCGGACGACCCGCTCGTCGCGTGGGCCGCCGGGCAGTCCCGCAAGGTCATCTGGGTGGCGGCCGGGCAGCGCTGGCACGACGACTCCTGGTGCTGCCCGAACTGCGGGTCCCACCTGGTGCGAGACGGCGAGGACTGGCGCTGCGGCGAGTGCCCGAACCGGCGGCCGCCGGTCAGCTGGGTGCTCGCGGGCGACGAGGTGATCGACCCGACCGGCCGGTCGCGTCCGGTGGACCTGATCCTGCCCGGGCGGGCCAACCGGGCCAACGCGGTGGTCGCGCTGGCCGTGGCGGACGTGTTCGGCGTGGCCGTCCCGCAGGCGCTGCCCGCCATCGCCCAGGTCCGGTCGGTCGCCGGCCGGTACACCCACGTGGAACGCCGCGGCTGTGACCTGCGGTTGCTGCTGGCCAAGAACCCGGCTGGCTGGCTGGAGGCCCTCGACGTCCTGGTCCCGGCCCCGGTGCCGGTGACGCTGGCGGTGAACGCCCAGACCCCGGACGGCCGGGACACCTCGTGGCTGTGGGACGTGGACTACCGCCGGCTGCGCGACCGCCCGGTATACGTGACCGGGGAGCGCCGCACCGACCTGGCCGTGCGGCTCGAAGCCGACGAGGTGGCCTGCCGGGTGGTAGGCAGCATCGACGAGGCGGTCGACGCGGCCCGCGGCCCGGCCATGGAAGTGATCGCCAACTACACCGCGTTCCAGCAGATCCGCACCACGCTCGGACGCGCGGCCTGACCGCAGGAGGACGATGGACACCGGTTACGAGCCCCGAGGGCCCCGAGAGCCCCGAGGGCCCCAGGGACCCTCAGCGGTCCGGCTGGTCTGGATCTATCCGGACCTGCTCAGCACGTACGGCGATCGCGGGAACCTGCTCGTGCTGGCCCGCCGGGCCCGGCTGCGCGGCGTCCCGGTCGAGATCACCGAGGTCAACTCCGACCAGCAGGTCCCGGTCGACGGCGACATCTACCTGATGGGCGGCGGCGAGGACCTGCCGCAGGTGCTGGCCGCGCGCCGGCTCGGGCCGGCGGCGGCCTGGGCGCGGCGGTCAACCGGGGGGCGGTGCTGCTGGCCGTCTGCGCCGGCGACCAGATCATCGGCACCGAGTTCGGCGGGGCCGAAGGCGAGCCGGTCCCCGGCCTCGGCCTGCTCGACATCCGCAGCGGCCGGGGGGAGCGCCGCGGGGTCGG
Source organism: uncultured Actinomycetes bacterium (assembly GCA_963787645.1). Classification (GTDB taxonomy): domain Bacteria; phylum Actinomycetota; class Actinomycetes; order Streptosporangiales; family Streptosporangiaceae; genus Palsa-504. Next base: position 29,959 of record CAWBDS010000004.1, read on the forward strand.
GGAGATCACCGCCGACGTCGATCCGGCGCTGGGCGTCCAGCGCCTCACCGGCTTCGAGAACCACCAGGGCAACACCTGGCGCGGCCCGGGGATCAAGCCGCTGGCCACCGTGCTGACCGGTGTCGGCAACGGGGACGGCACCGAGGGCGCCTACGCCGGCCGCGTGGTCGGTACCTACCTGCACGGCCCGGCGCTGGTGCGCAACCCCAGCCTGGCCGACCTGCTGCTCAGCTGGGTGATCGGCCCGCTGCCGCCGATCGACCCGCGCCAGGAGCAACTGGTGCAGACCCTGCGCCGCGAACGCCTGGCCACCCAGGGCGCCAGCGGCTGACGCCGCGCGCCGTCCTTATACGGTGCTCTGGATGGCGATCTGGGCCAGTTCCGGCAGCTTCAGCTCGGCGAGGATGGCGGCGGCTCGCACGCCTGCCCAGGCCAGGCCCAGGCCGTACGCGGCGCCGCCCAGCACGAGCACCGGCAGCCGGATGGCCGCCGGGACCGATGGGGTGAACACCACGGCCAGGATCATCGGCGTGGCCGCCACCCCCACGCCGAGCAGGGCGATGATCTGCAGCCCGGCCGCCTCGCCGTTATGTCCGCTGGCCGCCCTGGGCATCGGGGTGCCGGCTCGCTTTTCCACCGGGTAGGCCGACGAGGCGCTGAACAGGTTGGCCAGGCCCAGGCCGGCGCCGACCCCGGCCAGGCCCACCGCCAGGCCCAGGAACCCGTCGATCGGGTGCTTGGCGATCGCGGCCAGGCCGAACGTCACCGCGGCGACCAGCGGCACCGCGATCGCGCCGACCGCGATGTTCTGCCCGGAGAAATAGGCGCGCAGCGTGCGCCGGCTGGTCAGCGCCGTCGCCTCCAGGCCGAATCCCGGTCCGGACATCCCGATCGCGTTGCTGTGGAAGGCCGCGGTGAACGCACCTCCGGCGATCGCGCTGCCGATCAGCCCGCCCAGGTAATCCGGGGTCAGGGCGGCCCTGACGCCGACCACCGCCATGATGATCACGGTGATACCCCAGTAGGTCAGCGCGAACGGCTCGCGGCGCTGGTAGAGCCAGAACCGGGCCGCTACCGTCCCGCGCAGGCCGTACCGGGCGAACGGGAGCGCCGAACCGCGGACCGCCGACTGCGTGGAGGTATCGCTGGTGACCATGGCGCGGGCGAGGGACCGGATCCACAGCAGGCCCAAGACGCCGATGATCGCGGCCAGCAACAGCAGGCGCAGCAGCGCGGTTCCCGCGTGACCGCTGGAGGCGTCCCAGATCGCGTGCACGGCCAGGCCCGGCGGGGTCCAGCGCAGCCACCGGTCCACGCCTCCGAAGCTCGCCGCGGTCAGCGCGCCCTCGGAGGTCAGCTTGGGCACGATCTGGATGAAGCCCTCGTACACCCCGAAGATCGGGATGATCAGCAGCGCGGCCAGGTCCTTGCCGCGCCGCGAGCGCAGCAGCCCGGCCAGGCCGGTGGTGACGAACCGGGCCAGCGTGATGCAGAACAGCACCTGCAGGACCACCGCGAGCAGCGCGATGAGCACCCCGAGTGCGCCGCGGGCCAGCCCGATGGTCACCCCGAGCAGGGCGAGCAGCGTGGCCGCAGGCCAGGCGCCGGTGGCCGAGGCGGCCAGTAGCCCCGCCGCGAGCTGGCGGGTGCGCAGCGGGTACAGGGCCAGCGTGGCGGGATCCAGCGTGCTGTCGAGGCCGAACACCACGAGCGGCAGGATCAGCCAGGCGATCGCGAACAGGCAGAAGATCACCGTGGTCAGGTCGGCCGCCGCGATGCCGCCGCCCAGGATGGCCAGCAGGTAGAAGACGCCGATCGCGACCGCCGCGGCCACCACGGTGCTGAGGATGAACGCGACCTGGGCTCCGGTGGAGGCGCGCAGCGCGTTGGTGATCAGGCGCAGCTTCAGCTGGACGAGGAGCCGAGCCATGACAGCACCTCCTCGTCGTTGGCCCTGGAGCCGACCAGGTCGATGAACGCCTGCTGCAGGGTCTTGCCGCCCCGGACCTCCGCGGTGGTGCCGGTGGCCACGATCCGGCCCTTGTCGATGATGGAGACGTGGTCGCAGACCTGCTCGACCAGCTCCATGACGTGGCTGGAGAACAGCACCGTGGAGCCTGAGCCGGTGAAGCGGGTCAGCAGCCGGCGGATGACGTCGGCGGAGACCGGATCCACGCCTTCGAGCGGCTCGTCCAGGAACAGCACGGAGGGATTGTGAATCAGCGCGCAGCCCAGCATGGCCTTCTTGCGCATGCCGGTGGAGTAGTCCGCGACCAGCCGTTTGGTGTCCTCGGCCAGGTCGAGCACGGCCAGCAGCTGCTTGGCCCGGGAGCGAGCCTCGTCGGCTGGCATGCCGCGGAGCCGGCCGGCGTACTCCAGGAGTTCCTCCCCGCTCAGCCGCTCGAACAACCGGGCCTCGGCCGGCACCACCCCGATGACCGCCTTGGCCGCGGGCGGGTCGGCCCACATGTCCAGGCCGTTGATCAGCACCCGGCCGCCGTCCGGCCGCAGCAGCCCGGTCATCATCGACAGCGACGTGGTCTTCCCCGCTCCGTTCGGCCCGACCAGCCCGGCCAGGGACCCGGCCGCGATCTCCAGGTCGATCCCGGCCACCGCCTCCTTCGGACCGAAACTCTTGCGCAGCCCCGTCACCGCAATCGCTGGTTCGTCCATGTCCGTCTCCATACTGACCAGTTAGCATGAGCCTATCATTTTGATATCATGTTTTTTCGGGGGGCGGGCTCGACGGGTGGGGGCTAAGGGAGCGGGCGGGCTCCGCGAGCGGGCGGGGCTAGGAGCGGGCGGGGCTAGTAGACCAGGGCTTGGGCGTGGTCGGTCATGATCTCGGCCACGAAGGTGGCGGCGCCGGCGATGCGGATGCCGGGGATCACGTCGTCGGGGTTGATGTCGCGGCGGGCGGCACACTGGGTGCAGACGGTCACGGTGCCCGCGGCCAGGACCCCGGCCAGCAGGTCGGCCAGCGGCGCGGCGTGCGGGAGCGAGAAGTCGTCCGCGCGGCCCGGCAGGCCGAACCACGCGGACTCGCCGGTCAGCCACAGCGACACGGGCACGCCGCTGGCCACCGCCGCCGCGGCGACGGTGAAGGCCTGGTTGCACCGTTCCGGGTCGTCCTTGCCGGCCGTGACCTTGATGACGAGAGAGCGCTCGGCCATGGCTGAACTCTAGCCCGGACAGATCACGCCGAACGCGGCGCGCCGCGAGCCCGCGCGCCGGACCCGGTCCTACACTGGCGGCCTATGCACGGCATGCTGAGCGTCACGATCCTGATTTGCGTGTTCGCCGCCGTCGCGATCGCCTGCCTGATCGTGGCCGGGCGCGTCTACCTCGCGGGGAGTCGTCGTGGCGATCCATCCTGACCTGGAGCCGATCGCGTTCCTGCTCGGCCGGTGGGAGGGCGCCGGGGTCGGCGGGTACCCGACCATCGAGTCGTTCCAGTTCGGCCAGGAGATCGAGTTCCGCCACAACGGCAAGCCGTTCCTGTCCTACGTGAGCCGGACCTGGCGGCTGGACGAGGACGGGCAGATCGGCCTGCCGCTGGGCACCGAATCCGGCTTCTGGCGGCCGCGGCCCGACCGCCAGATCGAGGTCATGCTGGCCCACCCCACCGGGATCGTCGAGATCTACCTGGGCGAGATCACCGGAACCCGGATCGAGATGGCCACCGACGTGGTGGCCCGCACCGCCACGGCCAAGGAAGTCACCGCCGGGCACCGGCTCTATGGTCTGGCGGGCGGCGACCTGGCCTACGCCTATGACCTGGCGGCCGTCGGCCAGCCCCTGCAGCCGCATCTATCGGCCCAGCTCAAAAGGGTCAGCAGCGGGGAATAGGGCAAAAGAAAATCCCCGGGCGACTCCTGCACGGCACGGTTGGCGCGCTGCGCAGGGACCGACTGGACAAGGTCGGCCAACCCGGGGACTCGGTGTCTGCCAGTTTTCAGCCGGCCGCCGTCTCGCTGGACGTCGTGCCGGCGGGAAGGCGGCTAGCTGACAGCCACCTCGCATGTCCGACGTCTATGCATGCTTTCGGACCACCTCCTTTCCTGCGTACTTCGCACGTTATCCGCGAACCGGCCGAACGGGCAAGAGCATTTATCCGTGCGCTCGATCACCCGAACTACTATGGGCATCATGGACCGGGAGGCAGCGTCGCCACCTCTGCCCGTGCGCGAGTGGGACGAACAGCTCCGGGCCCGCGGTTACCGGGTGACGCCACAGCGCCAGCTGGTGCTCGAGGCGGTGGCCCGGCTGGATCATGCGACCCCTGAGGACATCGGCGCCCAGGTCCAGCAGACCGCCCGCGGGGTCAATATCTCCACCATCTACCGGACCCTCGAGCTGCTCGAGCAGATCGGCATGGTCACCCACACCCACCTCGGGCACGGCGCGCCCATCTACCACCTGGCCACGCACGCCGACCACGTGCACCTGGTCTGCGGGGACTGCGGCCGGGTCAGCGAGATCGGACCGGAGGCGGTCCGGCCGCTGATCACCGCGCTGGACGAGCGGCACGGGTTCGAGACCGACGTGGGCCACCTGACGGTGTTCGGCCGGTGCCGGGACTGCCGGGAGGCGAACCCATGAGCGACAAGCCCGAATCCGACAAGCCCGAATCCGGGCAGCAGAGCCCGTTGCTGAGCTGGCCCGCAGCGGTGGAGGCCGGCTGGCCGGATCAGGGCGTGGCCGCGCACTACGGCGACCCGCTGCGGGAGCAGCGCGCGCTGGCGGGCACGGCCGGGTTGGTGGACCGGTCCAACCGCGGCGTGCTGACCATCACCGGCCCGGACCGGCTGAGCTGGCTGCACAGCCTGACCACTCAGAAACTGGAGCGGCTGGAGACCGGGCAGAGCGCGCAGGCCCTGATCCTCAGCCCAACCGGGCACGTGGAACACCACCTGAGCCTGACCGACGACGGCACGTCGGTGTGGCTGCACGTGGAGCCGGGGACTTCGGCCGACCTGGTCGCGTTCCTGGAGTCCATGCGGTTCATGCTGCGGGTCGAGGTGGCCGACGTCAGCGCGGACTACGCGGTGCTGACCGTGCTCGGGCCCCGGGGCGGCGATCTGGCTGCGCAGCTCGAGGGAGTCCGGGCTCGGGTAGAGCCAGGGCCGTTCGGAGAAATCGATCTGATCTTGGCGCGGGACCGGCTGTCCGACGCGGCCGCCGAGCTGGTGCGGCGAGCCGGTGGCCAACAGCGCGCGCTCGCGGGCACGTGGGCGTTCGAGGCGCTGCGGATCGCCGCGCGGGTCCCCCGGTTCGGCCTGGACACCGACCACCGGACCATCCCGCACGAGGTCGGCTGGATCGAGACCGCGGTGCACCTGACCAAGGGCTGCTACCGCGGCCAGGAGACGGTGGCCCGGGTGCACAACCTCGGGCACCCGCCGCGCCGGCTGGTCTTCCTGGATCTGGACGGCAGCGTGGACCGGCTGCCCTCGCACGGGGATCCGGTCGAATTGGACGGAACGGCCGTGGGTTTCACCGGGTCCGCGGCACGGCACTACGAACTCGGCCCGATCGCCCTGGCCTTGATCAAGCGGACCGTGCCGGTGGAGGCGACGCTGCGGGCCGGCGGCGTGGCCGCCGCGCAGGAAGTAGTCGTGCCGCCCGACGTCGGCGCGAACGTTCAGGTTACGCTGCGTCGTCGGAACCTGATCTGACCATTCCCGCCCACAAGGGGGTAAGCCCATGCTGCGCAGAACCCTGCTCGCGGCCTCGGCCAGTCCGCGGCTGCGCCAGCTCATCACCACCGCGCCGGCCACCCGCGCCATCGTCGATTCCTACGTGGCCGGGGACACCGCGGCCGACGCCGTCCGGGTGACCCGCGAGCTGCGGGCCGCGGGCCTGCTCGTCACCCTGGACTACCTGGGCGAGGACACCAAGGACGAGGCGCAGGCCAGCGCGGTCACGCAGGAGTACGTCCAGCTGCTCGGCAAGCTGGCCGCCGAGGGCCTGACCGACGGCGGGGCAGCCGAGGTTTCGGTCAAGCCGACCGCGGTCGGGCTGTTCCTGGGGACCGGCGTGGCGGCGGCCAACATCGCGCGGATCTGCGCCGCCGCGGCCGACGCCGGGACCACCGTCACCCTGGACGCCGAGGAATACCCGGCCATCGAGCCGACCCAGCAGATCGCCGCCAAGCTGCGCGCCGAGCACCCCGACCTGGGTTGCGTGGTCCAATCCTGCCTGCGGCGCTCGGAGGCGGACTGCCGGGCGCTGGCCGCCTACGGCGTGCGGGTCAGGCTGTGCAAGGGCGCCTACAGCGAGCCGGACGACGTCGCGTTCACCGCGCGCCGGGACGTGGACCTGTCCTACGGGCGCTGCCTGCGGGCCCTGATGAACGGGCCCGGGTACCCCATGCTGGCCACCCACGACCCGCGGCTGATCCAGATCACCGGGTCGCTGGCGGTGCTCACCGGGCGCGCGCCGGACAGCTTCGAATACCAGATGCTGTACGGGATCCGCCCGGCCGAGCAGCGGCGGCTGGCCAACACCGGAGCGCAGATGCGGGTCTACGTCCCCTACGGCGGGGACTGGTACGCCTACCTGGTCCGCCGGCTGGCCGAACGCCCGGCCAACCTCGCCTTCTTCCTGCGCTCGCTGGGGAGCAAGTCATGATCGCGATCCTCGGCACCGGCAAGATGGGCGAGGCGCTGCTGTCCGGGCTGCTGCGCGCGGGCCGCTCGCCGGCCGCCGTGGTGGCCGCGGTCCGGCGCGAGGACCGGGGCGCCGAGCTGCGCGAGCGGTACGGGATCGGGGTCACCGACGCCGCGTCGGCGGCCAAGCTGGCCGACACCCTGGTGCTGGCGGTCAAGCCGCAGGACATGGGCAAGCTGCTGGCCGAGATCGCGCCCGCGGTGGCGCCGGACCGCCTGGTGGTCTCGGTGGCGGCCGGGATCACCACCGGGTTCATCGAGCGCCGGCTGGACGGGGACGTACCGGTGGTCCGGGTCATGTCCAACACCCCGGTCCTGGTCGACGAGGCGATGAGCGTGATCTCCGCCGGGTCGCACGCGGGCGAGGAGCACCTGCGCCGGGCCGAGGAACTGCTCCGGCCGGTGGGCAAGGTGCTGCGCATCCCCGAGTCGCAGCAGGACGCGGCGACCGCGCTGTCCGGCAGCGGCCCGGCCTACGTCTACTACCTGGTGGAGTCGATGGTGGACGCGGCCATCCTGCTCGGCATGGCGCGCAGCGCGGCGCTGGAGATGATCACCCAGGCGGTCTTCGGCGCGGCCACTATGCTGCGCGAATCGGGCGAGCATCCGGTGATCTTGCGCGAGGCGGTCACCTCGCCGGGCGGGACCACGATCGCCGCCATCCGGGAGCTCGAACGGCACGGGGTCCGGGCCGCGTTCCTGGCCGCCATCGAGGCGGCCCGCGACCGGAGCCGGGAGCTGGGCGCCGACCCGGCCGCGCCGGGCGCGGACGCCGGAGCGAGGTAGTGGCCGGGCCGCTGACGCTGGCCTGGGATGACCGCCTGACCGGGTACGACTTCGGGCCCGGCCACCCGCTGGCCCCGGTGCGGGTCGAGCTGACCATGGCGCTGGCCCGCGAGCTCGGCGTGCTGGACCTGCCTTCGGTCACGGTAACCGGCCCCGCCCCCGCCGAGCCGGCGGAACTCGAGCTGGTTCACGACCCCGCCTACATCGACGCGGTGCGCCAGGCCGGGGCCGACGGCCGGGCCAACCTCAGGTACGGGCTCGGCACCCCGGACAACCCGGTGTTCCGCGGCATGCACGAGGTTTCGGCGCTGGTCGTGGGGGCGACGCTGGCCGCGGCCCGGGCGGTCTGGCCGGGCCCGGCCCGGCACGCGGTCAACATCGCGGGCGGCCTGCACCACGCCATGCGCCGGTCGGCCAGCGGTTTCTGCGTGTACAACGACCCGGCCATCGCGATCAGCGCCCTGCTGGAAGCCGGAGCGCAGCGGATCGCCTACGTCGACCTGGACGTGCACCACGGCGACGGGGTGCAGGCGGCGTTCTACCACGATCCCCGGGTGCTGACCATCAGCCTGCACGAGCATCCGGCCACGTTGTTCCCCGGCACCGGGCTGGCCATCGAGACCGGCAGCGGGGACGGCCGCGGCTTCGCGGTCAACCTGCCGCTGCCCGCGTTCACCGGCGACGCGGGCTGGCTGCGGGCCTTCGACGCGGTGGTGCCGCCGCTGCTGCGCGCGTTCCGGCCCGACGTGCTGGTCAGCCAGCACGGCTGCGACAGCCATGCGCTAGACCCGCTGGCTCACCTGGAGCTCAGCATCGACGCGCAGCGCCGCGCCGCGCTCATGGTCCACGACCTGGCCCACGAGGTGGCCGGCGGCCGGTGGCTGTTCACCGGCGGGGGCGGCTACGAGCTGGTCCAGGTGGTGCCCAGGATATGGACCCACCTGCTGGCCATCGCGGCCGGCCAGCCGGTGGACCCGGCCCGCGCGGTCCCGGAAAGCTGGCGTGACCTGGCCGCTGCCCGGGCCGGCGAAGACGCGCCGTCGACGATGACCGATGGCCAGTCCGCGGACTTTATTCCGGTCACGGCGGGCCTGGATCAGAGTGATCCTGTCGACGCCTCGATTGTCAACACATGCCGTGCCACTTTTAGCTGGCACGGCCTGCAGCCGCCGATGTGACACCGATCCGGAAAATGGCCTTGCCGCAGGTCGGGCACCACTTTGTGGCAATGCGGGACAGGTGAGCGTTCACAACTGTCTGATCTTGAGAAAGATGCTGCTGACGGGCTTATGGCGCGGCTATCCGTCATTGTCCGCGCAAGGCAGCGGGGTGATTGCGGCCAAACAGTAACAATAATGAGGCTTTGCACTTTTCCGTACGAGACTTACTCTGGAGACGTACGTGACTGGTGCGCTGAATCCCGTCAAGTGCTCCCTCGTGCGGAAGAGGTAACTGGATGGCAGCAGAAACCCCCCTCAGTGACGTGAGATTTCTTACCGTCGCTGAAGTGGCCACGATCATGCGCGTGTCAAAGATGACCGTGTATCGCTTGGTGCACTCCGGCGAACTGGAAGCAATCCGCGTCGGACGTTCGTTCCGGGTCCCCGAGCAGGCAGTCAATCAGTACCTGAGAGCTGCCTTCGTCGGTACCGCGTGACCTGAGCAGAGGCACCGGGCAGCGGGCCCGGGCCTGGGGGGTTAGTCGAGCCGATCCCGGCTGGACTCGTTATGGCTGCTCACGGGGGCTGATCCAGGGGGCAGGCGGGCGATGGCCGTGATCGGCCGCACTAGCACGCCGCATCAGGGGTAACCTGTAACACTGGGTGTGTGTCCAGCCGCCCTGACCGGGCGAGCGTGTTGGCGTGCCCGTCATCCGCAACGCCGAGAAGGGTGGTTTCATGGGCTCTGTCATCAAGAAGCGCCGCAAGCGCATGGCTAAGAAGAAGCACCGCAAGCTGCTGAAGAAGACGCGCATTCAGCGCCGCAACAAGAAGTAGCCGGATCCCGGCCATGATCGCGGCGCGGCCGGGCGGCGTGCAACTGCGGTTCTGATGTCGCTTCCGGCCCTGATCGGGTTCGCGGGCGTGCTGGTCGCGGCCGTGGCCACCGGCCTGCTCGCCGGGCGGGCGGTCCGTCGGCCGCGGCTGGACACGATCGTGTGGACGGGTGCGGCGCTGGCCCTGACCGTCGCGCTGGCCGCGCAGAGCATGGGCTTCGCAAGCGGCTTCGGCTCGGCCACATTCCGGGCCGTCCAGCTGTGCGCGCTGCTGCTCGCCCCGCTGTGGCTGGCCTGGGGGCTGGTCGAGGCGGCCTGGCCGGCCGACGCGGCCCGGTTCGGCGCCCGGCTGGTCTGCGGCGCGCTGACCGTGGTCGGCAGCGTGATCCTGGCTACCGACCCGCTGACCGCCGAGCCGTTCGGCAAAGCCTGGCCGCTGGCCGGATCGCACTATCAGCCGCCCTCGCACTACGCCCTGGACGCGGCGCAGGCGGTGGCGGTGATCCTGGCCGCGGCGAGCATCGGCCTGGCCGCGGCGCGGGCCCGGAGCGCGGGCTCGTGGCCCGGCCCGCTGCTCGGGACCGGCCCACTGCTCGGGACTAGCACTGTCGGCCTGGCCGTGTTCCTGGCCGTGGCCATGCGCTTCGCCCTGCCCGATCGTTCGGCCTACCCGGTGCTCAGCCTGCTGGCCGCCGCGCTGACCTGGTTCGGAGCCACCCGGGACCGTGACCGTACCACCGACCGTGACCGCACGGCCGGCGATGACCAGACGGGACGTGATGACATGGCGGGGTGGGAGGAGACGGGACGCGACCGGGGCGGCCCGGCGGGCGGCTACGACCGCCGCCAGGCTCGGTACCCGGCGAACGGCCAGCACGGCCCGCGCCCGCCCGGTGACCTGCGGGCCACGGGCGAGCCGGGCCGGTGGACCGACCCCGGCCGGCGGCCGCCGGCACCGGAACCGCCGGCCGCTCCGCCGTACGGGCGGATCTTGATCTTCACGCTGCTCGACGACCGGGTGGCCGACTTCGACCGGCTCGCCGATCTGGCCGCCGAACAGGTCCGGCTCCGCGAACCGGACACCCTGGTGTACGTCATCCACCTGGTGCCGAACGCGCCGATGCAGCGCATCTTCTACGAGATCTACCGCGACCGGGCGGCCTTCGACAGCCACGAGAACCAGCCCTATATGATGCGCTTCGTGGCCGACCGCCGGGCCTGCGTGCTGGCCACCAACGTGATCGAGCTGCGCCTGAAGTACGCCAAGGTCGCCCCGCTGCCCAGCCCGCAACCGCCCAGCCCGCCGCAGCCCCAGTACGGCCCGCCGCAGTACGGCCCGCCGCAGCCGAACCCGCCGCAGTACGGCCCGCCACAGGCCGGCCCGCGCCAGCCCGGGCCGCGCCAGCCCGGTCCGGGTCAGTACGGGCCGCCGCCGCCGGGCACCGCTCCCCGCCCGCAGAGCCTGGAGCCGCTGCCACCCCGCGAGCCCTGGCGCCGGGTGTGAACCGCATCACGCTGCTCGGCCGCCCGGGCTGCCACCTGTGCGACGACGCGCGGGCGGTGATCGAGCGGGTGGCGGGCGAGCTCGGCATCGGCTGGGACGAGCGCGACATCACTGCCTCGCCGGATGACCTGCGGGAGTACTGGGACAAGATCCCGGTGACGCTGGTCGACGGGGTGCAGATCGACTTCTGGCGGGTGAGCGAGACGCGGCTGCGGGCCGCCCTCGGCCAGCGGCCCTGACCAGCCCCGCGCCCGCTCAGCTGGTGACTTTGTGAATCGATGCACAAAAGCGTACTTTGGATTGAGCCCAACCTCAGGAGCACTGCCGCGATGCACACTAACGCGATGCCGCCGGAGATCAGCGGCCCGTCGGGCGGGATACCCGAGGCGACCGTGGCCCGGCTGCCGGTGTACCTGCGGGCGCTGTACGGCCTGGCCGAGCGCGGGATCAGCACCGTGGCCAGCGAGGAGCTCGCCGCGGCGGCCGGGGTCAACTCGGCCAAGCTTCGCAAGGACCTGTCCCATCTGGGCTCGTACGGCATCCGGGGGGTCGGCTACGACGTCGACTACCTGGTCTACCAGGTGTCCCGGACCCTGGGCCTGACCCAGGACTGGCCGGTGGTCATCGTCGGCGCGGGGAACCTCGGCCGGGCCCTGGCCAACTATGGCGGGTTCATCTCCCGCGGCTTCACGATCTCCGCCATGCTCGACTCCGATCCCGCTATCGTGGGGACCAGGATCGCGAGGCTGACCGTCCGCCACGTCGACGAGCTGGAGGCCGTGGTCGCCCGGCACAAGGTCGCGATCGGCGTGCTGGCTACCCCGGCCGGATCGGCGCAGGCGGTCTGCGACCGGCTGGTCGCGGCGGGCGTCACCAGCATCCTTAATTTCGCTCCACTCGTGCTGACCGTGCCAGAGGGAGTAGACGTGCGGAAGGTCGATCTCTCGATCGAGCTGCAGATCCTCGCCTTCCACGCCCAGCGCCGGTCGGCCGCCCGGCCCGAAGCCGAGTCCGGGGGCGGTCGGCCGGGGACGGTCAACGGCTTGCCCGCGGCCGGCTCCAGAGCGCCGGTGACCTCTGAGTTCGCGGCGCGGGCCTAGGCGGTGACCAGATGAGCGTGCTGGTGGTCGGGCTCAGCCACAAGAGCGCGCCGGTCGCGATCCTGGAGCAGGCCGCGGTCAGCGGCGACACCCTCAGCAAGCTGCTGCGCGACGTGGCGCTCAGCGACTCGGTGGCCGAGACGTTCGTCGTGTCCACCTGCAACCGGGTCGAGGTCTACGCGGACGTGGACCGGTTCCACGCGGGCGTGCACGCCATCTGCGAGCTGCTCGCCCGGCACTGCGGCGTCCAGGCCCGCGACCTCACCGATTACCTGTACGTGCACTACGAGGACCGGGCGGTCGCCCACCTGCTCGCGGTGGCCTGCGGGCTGGACTCGGTGGTGGTGGGCGAGGACCAGATCCTCGGCCAGGTGCGCTCGGCGCTCAAGCTCGCCGAAGCGCACGGCAGCCTCGGCCGCGTGCTGGGGGAGCTGGGCCGGCTCGCGTTGCGGGCGGGCAAGCGGGCCCGGACCGAGACCGGCATCGACCGGGCCGGCCAGAGCCTGGTCGGCCTGGCCATCGACCTGGCCGTGGCCCGCTTCGGGGACGCCGGGGCGCCCGCTGGGGACCTGGCCGGGCGGGACGTGCTGGTGGTCGGGGCCGGCGCGATGAGCACGCTCGCGGCCAGCACGGCCGCCAAGCGCGGCGCGGCCCGCATCGCGGTGGCGAACCGGACCCGTCGCCACGCCGAGCGCCTGGCCGCGAAGGTTAATGCCAAGGTGCCCGCGAAGGTGACCGCCCAGGTCGTCGCGCTGGCCGACCTCGGCCCCGCGCTGGCCGCCGCAGACCTGGTCATCTCCTGCACCGGCGCGGACGGCTACGTCATCACCCGCGACCTGCTGGCCGCCGCGCTGACCGGCCGGACCGCACCGGGGCCGCTGGTCGTCCTCGACCTGGCCATGCCGCGCGACGTGGAGCCGGCCGCGGCCCGCCTGCCCGGCGTGACCGTGATCGACATGGACCGGCTCACCGAGCACGGGACCGACGCCGGCGCGGACGACATGGCCGCGGTCCGGGCCATCTGCGAGGCCGAGCTGGCCGCTTACCAGTCCGCGGTCGACGCGGCCCGGGTCGCGCCGACCGTGGTCGCGCTGCGGGCCAAGGCGGCCACCGTGGTCGACGCGGAGCTGGACCGGCTGGCCGGCCGGCTCAGCGCCAACGGCGTCTCGCCGCGGGCCCTGGACGAAATAGCCCAGACCCTGCGCCGGGTGGTAGACAAGCTATTGCACGCGCCGACGGTCCGGGTCAAGGAACTCGCGGGCTCGCCGGGGGGCGAGGAGTACGCCGCGGCGCTGCGGGTGCTGTTCGACCTCGACCCGCGCACGGTCGAGGCCGTCACCCGCGCCGTCACGGAGCAGGAGGAGCCACGGTGACCCGTCGGACGCTGCGGCTCGGCAGCCGCCGGAGCCCCATGGCCATGTTCCAGTCCGAGCTGGTGGCGAGCATGATCACCGAGCGCACCGGCCGCGCGGTGCAGATCGTCGGGGTGACCACGCTGGGCGACGTGAGCCAGGCCCAGCTGACCCAGATCGGCGGGACCGGGGTGTTCGTCAGCGCGCTGCGCGAGGCGCTGCTCGGCGGCGAGGTCGACCTGGCCGTGCACTCGCTGAAGGACCTGCCCGCCGGGGCCGCACCAGGCATCACGCTGGCCGCGGTGCCGCCCCGCGACGACCCGCGGGACGCGCTGGTGGCCCGGGACGGCGCCAAGCTCGCTGACCTGCCCGCCGGAGCCCGGATCGGGACCGGCTCGCCGCGGCGGGCTGCCCAGCTCCGCGCGCTGCGCCCGGACCTGCGCACCGAGCCCATCCGCGGCAACGCCGGGACCAGGCTGCGCCACGTGACCGACGGCGATCTGGACGGGGTCATCCTGGCCGCGGCCGGCCTGGCCAGGATCGGGCAGCACAGCGCCATCACCCAGGTCTTCGAGCTCGACGAGATGCTGCCCCTGCCGGGCCAGGGCGCGCTGGCCGTCGAGTGCCGGGCCGGCGACACCGAGCTGGCCAGCCTGCTCGCCGTGATCAACGACGAGGCCAGCATGGCCGCCGCGGTCGCCGAGCGCAGCTTGCTCGAGGCCCTGGAAGCGGGCTGCAGCGCCCCGATCGGCGGCTACGCCGCGGGCACGGAGCAGCTCACCATGCGGGCCATCGCGCTGAGCCTGGACGGTTCCCGGACGCTGCGCGCGCACGGCAGCGCGCCCGCGACGCAGGCCGGCGCCGCCGGCTCGGCCAGGACCTCGCGGCGGAACTGCTCCGCAGCGGGGCCGCCGACCTCATCAGCAGTCCGATCGACGTGACAAGCAGCGGGAATGATGTGCAGTGAGTACTAGCCAAGAATCAACCGCGGGCTGGGTCGCCCTGGTCGGCGCCGGTCCGGGCGACGAAGGGCTGCTGACCGTACGCGCGGCCGAGCTCCTCGGCCAGGCCCGCCTGGTCGTCGCGCCCGCGGACCTGGCCGCCGTCGCCGGGCCGCACCTGAGCCCGGACGCCCAGCTGACCGAGCCGGGCGACGCGGCCGCCACGGCCCGGACCCTGGTGCGGGCCGCGCAGGACGGCCAGCTCGCGGTCCGGCTGTACCCGGGCGACCCGCTGCTCAGCGGCGGCGCGCTGGCCGAAGCGACCGCGTGCGCCCAGGCCGGAGTCAGGTTCGAGATCATCCCGGGCGTGCCGCTGGCCACCGCGGTGCCCGCCTACGCCGGCATCCCGCTGGCCAGCGACCCGAACGCCGAGCTCCGGATCATCCAGGCCGCCGAGGTCAGCCGGGTGGCCTACAGCCCGGCCACCCTGGTCGTGCTGGGCGCCGATGCGGCGCCTGCCGAGCTGGGCAAGATGCTGATCGCGGCGGGCTGGCCGGAGACCACGCCGTTCGCCATCACCTGGGACGGCACGACCAGCGCGCAGCAGACCGTGGTCTCCACCCTGGGCCGGATCGGGCCCGACCTCAAGGCGGCCGGGGTGTCGCTGGCCAATACGCGCGGCCCGGCCATCGCCGTGGTCGGCGAGGCGATCAACGCGCGTGACACGCTGTCCTGGTTCGAGACCAAGCCGCTGTTCGGCTGGCGGGTGCTGGTGCCGCGCACCAAGGAGCAGGCCGCGGTGGTCTCGCAGCGGCTGCGCGAGTACGGCGCGGTGCCCGAGGAGGTGCCGACCATCGCGGTGGAGCCGCCCCGCACCCCGCAGCAGATGGAGCGCGCGGTCAAGGGGCTGGTCACCGGGCGCTACCAGTGGGTGGCCTTCACCTCGGTGAACGCGGTCCGCGCGGTCCGCGAGCGGTTCGAGGAGTACGGCCTGGACGCCCGGGCGTTCGCCGGGGTCAAGGTGGCCGCGGTCGGCGAGCAAACCGAAAGAGCGCTGCTCGACTTCGGCATCCGGCCTGACCTCACCCCAGCCGAGGACCAGTCGGCCGAGGGCCTGGCCGCGGTCTGGCCGCCGTACGACGACGTGCTCGACCCGATCAACCGGGTCCTGCTGCCCCGGGCCGACATCGCCACCGAGACGCTGCTGGCCCGGCTGATCGACCTGGGCTGGGAGGCCGAAGACGTCACCGCGTACCGGACGGTGCGCGCCGCGCCGCCGCCCGCGCCGGTCCGCGAGGCGATCAAGGGCGGCGGTTTTGACGCGGTGCTGTTCACCTCGTCCTCGACGGTCCGCAACCTGGTCGGCATCGCGGGCAAGCCGCACGCGGTCACGGTGATCGGCGTCATCGGCCCGCAGACGGCCAAGACCGCCGCCGAGTTCGGGTTGCGGGTGGACGTGACCGCGCCCCGGCCGTCGATGGCCGCCCTGGTCGACGCGATGGCCGAGTACGGCGCGACGATGCGGGCCACGGCGCAAGAGGCCGGCGAACCGGTCCGGCGCCCCAGCGAGCGCCGCCGCGGTGCTCGCCGCCGGAGCCTGCGGTGAACGCAGGCTTTCCCGTGGTCCGGCCCCGCCGGCTGCGCCGGACGCCCGCCCTGCGGGCCCTGGTGGCCGAGACCACCCTGCGCCCGCGGGACCTGGTCCTGCCCGTGTTCATCAAGGAAGGCCTGGCCGAGCCGCGCCCGATCGGCTCGATGCCCGGCGTGGTTCAGCACACCCGGGACAGCCTGCGCAAGGCGGCCGCCGAGGCGGCCAGCGCGGGCGTGGGCGGCATCATCGTGTTCGGCGTGCCCGCGGCCAAGGACGGCCGCGGCTCGGCGGCCGACGACCCGGCCGGCGTCTCCCAGCTGGCCCTGGCCGACCTGCGCGCCGAGGTCGGCGACCAGTGCGTGATCATCGCCGACCTGTGCCTGTGCGAGTACACCGACCACGGGCACTGCGGCCTGCTTAACGAAAACGGGGACGTGGCCAACGACGCTACCCTCAGTAGATACGCGGCCATCGCGGTGGCCCAGGCCGACGCGGGCGCGCACCTGGTGGCGCCGAGCGGCATGATGGACGGCCAGGTGGCGGCGATCCGGGTGGCCCTGGACGGCGCCGGGCACGGCGACGTGGGCATCTGCGCCTATTCGGTCAAGTACGCCTCGGCGTTCTACGGGCCGTTCCGCGAGGCCGCCGAGGGCGCGCCGAAGTTCGGCGACCGGGGCAGCCACCAGCAGGATCCGGCCAATGCCACCGAAGCGCTGCGCGAGGTGGCGCTGGACCTGGACGAGGGCGCCGACCTGGTCATGGTCAAGCCGGCCCTGGCCTACCTGGACATCATCCGCCGGGTCGCGGAAATCGCGCCGGTGCCGGTCGCGGCCTACCAGGTCAGCGGCGAGTTCGCGATGGTCGAGGCGGCCGCGGCCAACGGCTGGCTGGACCGGGACCGGGTGATCATGGAGACGCTGACCGCGATCCGCCGCGCGGGGGCCGGCATCATCCTGACCTACTGGGCCACCGAGGTCGCGCGCCGGCTGAACGATGTTTAAAACGTGACCGTATCGGGCAGACCTTGTCGTTCATTTATCCCGAACGGACCGTGGTTCATGTCCTACGATAGGTAACCAACGTAAACCGGGGAAATGGCAGGTTCTATGGTCGACGTGGTGCGGCGCCGCAGCGAACGCGGTCGCGGCCGGACGGCGGAACGTCATCAGCCGTCCGGGCTGGTGGCGGCGCACTACGCGTCGATGGGCTGGCCGGTGTGCCTGGGCGCTCATCCTTACCGGGGCAGCCGCGGGTCGGTCGAGACCGGCCGCGGCTGTTCGTGTGACCGGGTCGGATGTCCGGCGCCGGGCGCGCACCCGGTATCCCCGACCTGGCAGATGCAGGCCACAGTGGACATCACCGTGATCGGCGGCTGGTGGCAGACCCGGCCGGAGGCGAACGTCATACTCGTCACCGGCCGGGTTTTTGATGTGCTGGACGTGCCGGCCGCGGCCGGGTCGGCCGCGCTGGCCGCCATGGAGGCGGCCGGGCGCCCCGGTGGGCCCGGTATCGGCCCTCGGCGATGACCGGATGCTGTTCTACGTGGTGACCAGGGGTTCCCCGGCCGACGAGGACGAATGGTGGTCGTCCGGGCTGGACAGCGAGCCGGAGAGCGTCACGCCCGGCCTGCGCTGGCACTGCCGGGACAGCTACGTGCTGGCCCCGCCGTCGGTGTACGGGAGCGGCCTGGCCGCGCGCTGGCTCCGCTCGCCGCGCGAGCACCCGCTGCCTGACGCCCTGCGCCTGCTGGAGTTCCTGGTCGACGCCTGCGAAGCGTAGCGTTTCCCCGTGACCAGCCTGAGTGAAAAACTGTTCGCCCGCGCGCTCGAGGTGACCCCGGGCGGGGTGAACTCCCCGGTCCGGGCGTTCGGCTCGGTCGGCGGCGTGCCCCGGTTCATGGCCCGCGGGTCCGGGCCCTACCTGACCGACGTGGACGGCCGCGAGTACGTCGACCTGGTCTGCTCGTGGGGCCCGATGATCCTCGGCCACGCCCATCCGGCGGTCTTGTCGGCGGTGTCGCACGCCCTGGCCGACGGCACCTCGTTCGGCACGGCCACGCCCGGCGAGGTCGAGCTGGCCGCCGAGATCGTGGCCCGCGCCCCGGTGGAGCAGGTCCGCCTGGTCAACTCCGGTACCGAGGCCACCATGTCCGCGGTCCGGCTGGCCCGCGGGTTCACCGGCCGTTCGCTGGTGGTCAAGTTCGCCGGGTGCTACCACGGTCACGTGGACGCGCTGCTGGCCGCGGCGGGCTCCGGGGTGGCCACGTTCGGGCTGCCCGACTCGCCCGGCGTGACCGGCGCGGCGGCCGCCGACACCATCGTGCTGCCCTACAACGACCCCGAAGCCGTCGCCGCGGTCTTCGCCGCGCGCGGCGAACAGATCGCCTGCGTGATCACCGAGGCCTGCCCGGCGAACATGGGCGTGGTGCCGCCCGCGCCCGGGTTCAACGCGCAGCTGGCGGCCGCCTGCCGGGCGGCCGGCGCGCTGCTGATCATGGACGAGGTGCTGACCGGGTTCCGGGTGTCGCCGTCCGGCTGGTACGGGCTCGACGGCGTGGCCGGGGACCTGACCACGTTCGGCAAGGTGATGGGCGGCGGCCTGCCGGCCGCGGCGTTCGGCGGCCGTGCCGAGATCATGTCGCGGCTCGCGCCGTCCGGCCCGGTCTACCAGGCGGGCACGCTGTCCGGTAACCCGCTGGCCGTGGCGGCCGGGCTGGCCACCTTGCGCGCGTGCGACGCGCAGGTGTACGCCCGGGTGGACGCCGCCGCGCAGACGGTGGCCACGCTGGCCGCGCAGGCGCTGACCGCGGCGGGGGTGCCCTTCTGCCTGTCAACGGCGGGGAACCTGTTCTCGGTGTTCCTCGGCCGCACCGAGCCGGTGCGGTCCTTCGCCGACGCCCAGGGCCAGTCGCGCGCCGCGTACGCCGCGTTCTTCCACGCCATGCTGGACGGCGGCGTCTACCTGCCGCCGTCCGGATACGAGGCCTGGTTCCTGTCCGCGGCCCACGACGAAGCGGCCGTGGCGCGGATCGCGGACGCGCTTCCCGCCGCCGCCCGGGCCGCCGCGGCCGCATTCGGCCTGCCCGACGGCCTGAGCACTGGGTAAGCTGGCCGGGCTATGTCCGACACAACCGTGGTCCACCTGCTGCGGCACGGCGAGGTGGACAACCCGCACGGCATCATCTACGGGCGCCTGCCCGGTTACCACCTGTCCGCGAACGGGCGGGCCATGGCGGAGGCCGCCGCCGATTACTTCGCCGAACGTGACGTGGTCGCCGTGTTCTGTTCCCCGCTCGAGCGGGCCCAGGAGACCGCGCGGCCCCTCGCCACCAGGCTCGGGCTGCCGATCGTGACCGACGACCGGCTGGTCGAGTCGTGGAACCACTTCGAGGGCCTGAAGTTCGCCGTGGGCGACGGCGCGCTGCGCCAGCCGTCTCACTGGCCGCGGCTGGTCAACCCGTTCCGGCCGTCCTGGGGCGAGCCGTACCGCGAGGTGGCGGCCCGGATGCTGGCCGCCATGGAAACCGCGCGCGAGGCGGCCGCGGGCCGCGAGGCGGTGTGCGTGACCCACCAGCTGCCCATCTGGGTCACCCGCCGTGCGGCCGAAGGCCGGCGGCTGTGGCATAACCCGGCCATGCGCGAGTGCGCGGTGGGCAGCGTGACCAGCTTCACCTACTCCGGTGACCGGCTGGCGGGCGTGGCCTACACCGTGCCGGCCCGGCGTTCGGTCACTCAGGACGATGCGGCACAATAGGGCAGTACTACCCCCTGTAGGAGATCGTCCGTGTTGAAGTCCCGGCGCCGCCTGGTATTCATGGCCGCGACCGTGTGCGCCGGGATAGCGCTGGCCGTGGTCCTGCTCACCGGGTGGGCCAGCGGCGGGAACGGCGGCGTGACCGACGTCGCGGGCAGCACCAGCGCGGTGCTCTACTCGGCCGGGCACCGGCCGCTGGCGCCCGATTTCACCGGCACCACGCTGACCGGTTCGCCGGTCAGCTTCGCCGCCTACCGCGGCCAGGTGGTGGTGGTCAACTTCTGGGGATCCTGGTGCGCGCCGTGCCGCCAGGAGGCCCCCATGCTGGCCGTGACGGCCCAGCAGTACCGGCCCGACGGCGTGACCTTCCTGGGCGTGGACGTCCGGGACACGACCGCCAGCGCCCTGGCCTTCACCCGCAACTTCGGCATTCCCTACCCCAGCGTCAGCGACCCCAGCTCACAGATCACCCTGGATTTCACGGGCGTCGTACCGATCGCCGGAACCCCCACTACGCTGGTGGTCGACCGGACCGGGCACATCGCGGGGGCGGTGTTCGGCACCGCCACCCAGCAGGAACTGACCGACATCCTGGCCCAGGTCACCGGGAAGACGGCAGGTACCTCATGACCGATGTGCGGGCGCCGCAGGCGGACCCGTTCGACCCGGCCGCCGAGGAGGGCACTGCGGGCCGGGATCCGGCCAGCGGCACGTTCGGGCTGGGCGACTGGCTGAAGTGGGGCTGGCGGCAGCTCACCTCGATGCGGATCGCGCTGGTCCTGCTGTTCCTGCTGGCCCTGGGCAGCGTGCCCGGGTCGATGCTGCCGCAGGAGGGCACCGACCCGGGCGGGGTGCAGCAGTACTACACCTCGCACCCGGCGCTGGCGCCGTGGCTGAACCACCTCGGGCTGTTCAACGTGTTCGCCGCGCCCTGGTTCGCCGCCATCTACCTGCTGCTGTTCGCCTCCCTGGTGGGCTGCGTGGTACCCCGGACGTTCCGGCTGGCCGGGTCGGCGCGGACGCTGCCGCCGCGGGCGCCGCGGCACCTGACCCGGCTGCCGCGGTCGGCGGAGTATCCCGTCGCGCTGACCCCGGCCCGGGCCGCCGACGTGGCCGCCACCGTGCTGGCCGGACACGGCTTCCGGCTGCGCCGGCCCCGGCCGACGCCGGCGAGTACTGGGTGTCGGCCGAGAAGGGCTACCTGCGCGAGGCGGGGAACCTGCTGTTCCACCTGGCCCTGCTCGGGGTGCTGGTCTCGGTCGCGCTGGGCGGCCTGTTCGGCTACAAGGCCGACCGGCTGCTGGTCCAGGGGACCACGTTCGCCGACACCCAGAGCGCGCTGGACGAGTGGTATCCCGGCCGGTTCGTCAGCGCCGCCGACCTGGGCCCGTTCACCATCACGCTGAACCGCTTCGACGCCAGCTACATCGCCTCGGGGGCGCAGCGCGGCCAGCCCTCGTCGTTCGACGCGCACCTGAGCTACACCGCGCAGCCCGGCGGCCCGGCCCGCACCTTCGACCTGGCCGTCAACCGCCCGCTCTCGGTCGACGGAGCCAAGGTGTACCTGATCGGGCACGGCTACGCCCCGGTGTTCAAGGTCACCGACTCACGCGGCCAGGTGGTCTACAACCAGGCCACGCCGTTCATCTCGGGCGCCACGGGGAACTTCCTGTCCCAGGGTGTGGTCAAGGTGCCCGACGCGCAGCCCCAGCAGCTCGGCTTCACCGGGGTGTTCGTGCCCACCGCCATCGAGGTCGGCGGGGTGCTGGAGTCCGTGTTCCCGGCCGCGGACAACCCGGTGGTGAGCCTGATCGGTTACGCCGGGAACCTGGGCGAGAACAGCGGCCCCCCGCAGTCGGTGTACGAGATGAACACGGCCGGGATGCACCGGCTGACCGCCGCCCCGCAGCTGCTGCAGCCCGGCCAGTCGCTGAAGCTGCCCAATGGCCAGGGCACGATCACGTTCACCGGGTACGTCCCGTGGGTCAGCCTGGCCATCACCCACGATCCCGGCCAGCTGCCCGCGCTGATCTGCGGCATCGCCGCCCTGGGCGGCCTGCTGCTGTCGTTCGTCGTACGCCGCAGGCGAGTCTTCGTCCGGGCTAGCACGAGCGAGTCCGCCGCTGGTGCGCACAGCAGCGTGCAGGTGGGCGGCCTGGCCCGGACCGACGCCAGCGGCGGGTTCGAGGCCGAGTTCGCGACGCTGGCCGCCGAGCTGAGATCGGCGCACGATCAAGCCGCGGCCCACCGTAATCCAGAGGGCCACCGTAATCCAGAGGGAGAGTAAGGCATGCCGGTCAACCTGGCCCTAGGTCACGTCAGCAATGACTTCCTGATCGCGGCGCTGGTCATCTACTCCCTGTCGGTGGTCGCGTTCGCCGGCGACTTCGCCTACGGGCGGCCGCGCCGGGCGGCGTCGGCCGCCAGCGGGCAGCAGGCCCGGCAGCGGGCCGCCGCCCTGGCCGCTGTGGGCGCGGCCACGGCACCGGCGGCCGGGTCTTCCGCCGCGTCTCCCCCCGCGGCCGCGGCCGCACCGCCGGCCGGGCCGGACTCGATGCCCGAGGTGGAGGTGCCGCCGCTGCGGGCCATCGCTCAGGCCGGGCGCTGGGTCCAGGCGGGCATGGCGTTCAGCGCGGCCGGCGTGGTCGCGCACACGGTGGCCGTGGTGACCCGGGGGCTGGCCGTGCACCGGGCGCCGTGGGGCAACATGTACGAGTTCGTCACCGCGCTGACCTGCGTGGCCGCCATCTTCTTCCTGTTCGTGATGGTCCGCTACCGGGCCTGGGCGCTCGGCGTGTTCGTGATGGGCGCCGTGGTGGTGACCCTGGGGCTGGCCGAGACGCTGATCTACACCGCCGCCGGGCAGCTGGTGCCCGCGCTGCAGTCCTACTGGCTGTCCATCCACGTCACCGCGATGACCCTGGCCACCGGCATCTTCTTCGTGGCGGCGGTGCTGGGCGTGGTCTACCTGTTCGCCGACCGGTACGCCAAGCAGGTCGCGGCCGGCCGGGCCCAGCCCGGCAACGGGATCATGCGCCGGCTGCCCAGCATCGAGCAGATCGACCGGCTCACCTACCGGACCGTCATGTTCGGCTTCCCGGTCTGGACGTTCGGCGTCATCGCGGGCGCGATCTGGGCCGACCAGGCCTGGGGCCGGTACTGGGGCTGGGACCCGGTGGAGACCTGGGCCTTCATCACCTGGGTGCTGTACGCCGCGTTCCTGCACGCCCGGGCCACGGCCGGCTGGCGCGGGCGGCGGGCCCACTACATCCAGCTGCTCGGCTTCGCCAGCCTGGCGTTCAACATCCTGGTCGTACAGGTCTTCATCGCCGGCCTGCACTCCTACGCGGGAGTCAGCTGACCGGCGGATTACGCCGCATGGCCCGCTCCAGGAAGGCCAGGAACTCCTGGTCGTCGTCGGGGCCCTTGGCCGTGGTGTACGGGCCGGTGACCTTGGCCCGCCCAGCCGGATGCCGCGCCGCGGCGTCATCGGCCGCGGTCCAGTGCTGGTCCGGGCCGTCGTCCTCGAAGCGATCCGGGTCCCGGCGCGGCACGGGCACGGGGCCGGTGTCCTCGCGGTCCGGCCGCCGGACGATGAGCCAGGCCAATGCGCCGACCACGAAGGTGACCGCGATGAGCGCCACCCAGCCCTGCTTGGACAGGCCACGGCACTCGGCGGCCGGGGTCAAGATGGCGTCCGTGAGGCAGTACAGCCAGAAGCCCGTCATGAAAAGGGCCAGCAGAGCTGCGGACAGCAACATGACGGAAGCGTAACTGCAGGAAACAATCCGACGTGCCGTAATTGAGCAAACCTTCACGAGCGTGTCGCTGTTCTGTGTCGTGCGGATTTGATCGCCGGTGTGTCGGAACTCGTTGTGTACATCTCGTGACGGGATGGGCGATCTCGACATACGCTGGCCGTCAGGCGAGGGAGCAGGAGACGGTACATGCGGCTAAGGCTGTTCGACCGCATCCGCTGGCTCGTCCGTCCGCGTCGCCCCGAGGCCGCGGGCACGGCCCCGCAGGGACGACACCGCCGCGGCCATCGACGGCTCGCCGGATCCGGTCCGCCCGCGACGAGCGGGGAACCGCCCGCCGCCGGGCCGCAGTCCCCCGCGCTCATCGGGACCGGAGCCGACGTACCGGATGGCTGGCCCGCGCCGGGCGCTCCCGCGGTCACCACGGCCCAGCCCGTGCCGGCCCGGCCGGCTGCGGGTTCGCCCGCGGTCCGGGTGGGCGGCGCCCGAGCGCGGATCCGGGAGGCGCCCGGCGAACCGGCTGCCGATCTCGCGTCCGGCCGGTACCAGGCGCCGCCCGCTGAGCTGGCGGAAACGGCCGACCAGCGGGCTGAGGCGGCCGACCAGCGGGCTGAGGCGGCCGACCAGCGGGCTGAGGCGGCCGAGCAGCGGGCCGAGGCGGTGGCTCGCGTCGCGTCCGGTGTCCCGCAGCAGACCGGCCGGGCGTCCTGGCGGGCCGCTCAGGCCAGGTTGCTGACCAAGCTGCCGTTCGTGACCGCGCACGCGCTGGGGCGGCCCCGGTCCGGGGACGGCCGCCGGAACTGCGGATCGCTCGAGCCGGTCCTGTGGCGCCAGTGGGATGCGGCGCACGCCCCGCCGCCGGAGGTGATCGAGGCCATCGACCGGCTGGCCGAGCTTCCGGAGCAGATCAAGGAGCGGCTGGCCACCGGGCTGGACTGGATCTTCGTCGGGCCGGGCGGCGTCCCGGAACTCGACGAGATGACTGCGCTGCGCGGGGTCCGGCTGCCGTCCGGGCAGGCCTCGTGGGATGCGTGCGCGGGTGCCTACGGTGATCGCAAGATCGTGGTCGGCTCGCGGCCTTCCCCCACCCCGGACGTGATGTGCCACGAGGTGGGGCACGCACTGGATGATCTCGACAGTCCGCCGGGTAAGTGGCAATCTGACTCGGCTCAGTTCCGTATCATCTACGATCAGTGCCAGCCGCATCTGGCCAGCGATTTTCACCGCCAGCCCGGTGGGCTCGGACGCAAGGAGTTCTTCGCGGATGCCTTTGCCGCGATCGCGTCCGGGCAGCGGCCGGCCCTGGTGGACATGCTGAGCGGCGACACGCGGACCGCGCTTCGGGTTATGTTGTACTTCAACCGGCGTTATGGCATCTAGGGTGATCAAGCGATGTTTGTCATTCGACTGCCGAACGGGAACCTGCGGGTCCCCCAAAGCGCGATCGCTCACGACGGGCGGGTCCTCGGCGACGTCTACGTCGAGATCGGCCCGCAGGACGCCGACTACGCCCGGCTGGCCGAGCAGGCGCTGACCCCCGAAGAGGTCGAGCAGCGCCGCAACCGGTGGCGCCAGGACGACGAGGCCCTGCGCCAGGAGTTCCTTGAGTACGCCCAGCGTCAGGCCGACTCGGCGTGGGCCGCCGAGGAGGACGAGCTCTGACCCGCTAACGGCTGCGGCGCTGCCGCCGGGCCAGCAGCCAGCCGAGCCCGATCACCGCCGCCGCGGCGAACGCGATCGCGGCCAGGTAGGCGCCGGTATGATCGGCCGGCCCCGGGGCAGCCTGGGCGCTGGGCTGGGGCCCCGAGCCCGTCGCCGCTGCGGTGGCGGACGCGGCACCTGCGGTGGCGGACGCGGCCCCCGGCGCCGCGGCCGAAAACGCGACCACGTGGTCGGCGCTGGCCGCGAGCAGCAGGCCGTCGGCCACGGTCGGGGTCGGGAAATGGTTGACCGACGAGCCGATCGTGGCCTGTTGCTTGATACTGCCGGAAGCCGGGTCCAGCCCGTACAGTGTCCCGTTCTGCCCGATGGTCCAGACCAGGCCCGCGGCCATGATGGGCGGCCCGCCGCCCGTTCCCGAGCTCCACAGCAACTTCAGCCCGGGCGGGGAACTGGTGGCCCGGACCGCAATGATGCCCGCCACGCACGGCAGGTATACCGTCATGCCCGTCGCGGCCACGCCGCCGTCGATATCGTCGCTGCAGGCCGGGCCCAGCGTGGCCTGCTGCTGCCCGATGCCGCCCAGGTGCGAGCCGTTGAGCAGGTAGACGATCCGCGACTTCCCGGCCAGCATCACCTGGCCGCCGGGCAGCAGCGCCGGGGCGGTCGACATGTCCAGGTCCCGCGCGTTGTCGGCCGCCCAGCTGCTCGGCGCGAAGTACTGCTCCAGCCGCAGGGACGACGACAGCTCCAGGAGCCCGTCGCCGTCGTCGTAGGCATGAGTGGCCGAGTAGATCGAGCCGTTTCCGGTGCTGACCCAGATGTTGCCGTGGCCGTCGATGACCGGCGCCGCGCCGCCCATCCAGACCGCGCCCTGGCTCTCATCGGCCGCGGCGTCGACGGTGAAGAACGCCGGCGTCCCGCCGGTCTCCGGGACGGCCCCCACCCGGCCCCGGTAGCTGGCGCAGTCCCCGTAGTTGCCGCCCATGCCGAACACCACCTGGCCCGCGTCCAGGGTCAGCCCGGTGCGCTGCAGCAGCGCCGCGGTGTCGGCGCCCGGCGGGTCCACGTCCTGGCTCAGCTCGATCCGGCCCGAGGCGGTGTCCAGGCCGACCAGCCGGTGCGCGGGCTTGCCGCCGGTCAGCTCGTCGGCCACCACGAAGATCTCCCCGCGGGCCGGGTCGATCACCGGGGTACCGGTGATCCCCACCGTCGGGCTGATGTCACCGCAGGGCAGCGACCCGGACGGCACCGGCGAGCCCAGGTGCGCGGACCAGGCCACCGCGCCGGTGGCCGCCGACAGCGCGTAGACGGTGTCGTTCTCGGTCGCCACGTAGACCCGCCCGCCGGACACTAGCGGCTCACCGTAGAGCTGCCCGTCCAGGGCGGGTGACGTCCACGCCGGGGCGCTCGTATTGACCGCGTTCACCGACGCCGCGACGCCGTCCCCGGCCGGGTCGCCGTGGTACACGGTCCATGAACCGGAAGTCGCGGGCTGCGCGGACAGGACGCTGGCGTAAGCTGGCCCGCCCGCAACTGTCCAGGCCAGTGCCGCAGAGATAATAAGCGCAGTGGCTGGCCCGAGCCCGTGGGGCTTGGCTGTGCGGGACCGTTGAGACTGCACCCCCGCGAGGATAGTGGCAAGCCGGTGATACCTATCCTCACAGGGCCGCCGGGTGACCCTGCGCGGCTGGTTCGCTGTCGCCGCGCAGCAGCGCACGCACCTCAGACTCACGGAACCTACGGTGCCCGCCGGGCGTACGAATACTCGTGATGCGCCCGGAGGCCGCCCAGCGGGTGACAGTCTTCGGATCAACCCGGAACAGGGCTGCGACCTCTCCCGGCGTGAGCAAACGCTCGTTATTGCCGTCCACGTTCAGTCCCCTCCGACTGTCTCCCTCGTACCTTCAGATGATTAATCCCTCTAGTTTGGCGCTGAACGAGTACTTTCTACCTAGATTTCGGGAAATTAGGTCGAGCGTTTGACAGACCGTGGCGAGCCGGTCAGGTCGGTGTCCTACGCTGATCGATCAACGGGGAGGAGCTTGCCGGTGAAGCCGAAGCGCGTGTGGCCCGCGATCGCGACATCCCTGACCATCCTCGCGCTGACCGGTTGCGGGCAGCCCGCGCCCAGTGCCGCCCATAGTGCCGCGCCGCCCTCGCCGCGGACGTCCTCGACTTCAGCTTCGCCGGCGGACAGCATGGCCAGCCCGTCCTACGGCCAGAACTCCGCATCGGCCAGCCGGGCCCCGGACCTCTCCGGCGCCCCGTGCGTCACGCACGCGGCGAAGGGCTCCTGCGGTCCATACTCCTACCCGGCCATCGCCGGCAGCGGCGGGTCCAGCACCTACGTGCTGAACGACATGTGGGCGCCCAACAAGGGCACTACCCAAATGCTGGGCGTCTGGAACCCGGGCCGCTGGAGCGTGGTGGCCAACGCCGGGCCGGCCGGGTACACCGGCGTGCAGACCTACCCGGACGCGCAGCAGATTTACACCCGCGACGACAACAGCCCCGATCCGCTGTCCGGCTTCGGCTCCATCCTGTCCTCGTTTACCGAGAACATGAACGCCACCAGGGCCACCAGCGCCGAGGCGGCCTACGACATCTGGCTCGGCCAGGGCTCGTCAACCAACTATGCCGACGAGGTCATGGTCTGGAACGACACGGCGCACCGGGGAACCTGCGGCGGGGCCGTGGTCAAGGCCCACGCCAGCTTCGGCGGGTCCCACGGCGTTTCGCGCCGGAACTGGACCCTGTGCCAGTGGGACGGCAAGGAACTGATCTGGTATCTCACCAAGGGCAACGAACGGTCCGGCACGGTGAACCTGCTGGCCATGCTCACCTGGCTGGAGACTCACGGCTATCTGCCGGCCGGCTCGGGCCTGAACCAGATCGACTACGGGTTCGAGATCTGCTCCACCCGCGGCCCGGAGACGTTCTCCGTCAGCCGGTTCACGATCAACGCGACGTGACACCCGAGGCCTCCCAGGCCGGCCCTGGTCTGGTCAGCCTGGCCGAGATCGAGCAGGCAGCGGGCCTGCTCGCCTCGGTGGCGGTTCGCACCCCGCTGGTTCCGGTGCCCCGGCTGCACCGCCACCTGCTGGTCAAGCCGGAGTCCCTCCAGCCCACCGGCTCGTTCAAGCTGCGCGGCGCGTACACCGCGATCAGCCTGAGCGGCCCGGCGGCCCGGGAGCACGGGGTCATCGCCCATTCCAGCGGCAATCACGGCCACGCGGTGGCCTACGCCGCCGCCCTGCTCGGCGTGCCCGCGGTGGTGGTCGTGCCGAGCACCGCCCCGAAGATCAAGACGGCCGCGATCGAGTACTACGGGGCGCGGCTGGTGACCGTGGCGCCCACCCTGGAAGCCCGGGTCGCCGCCACCGAGGAGCTCGTCGCTCAGCACGGCTATGTGCTGATCCCGCCGTTCGACGACCGGCGGGTGATCGCCGGGCAGGGCACCATCGGCCTGGAGATCGCGGCCGACGCCCCGCACGCCGACCTGATCCTGGTACCGATCAGCGGCGGCGGGCTGATCTCGGGCATCGCCACCGCGATCCGGGCGCTCCGCCCGGGCACCGCGGTGGTCGGGGTCGAACCCGAGCTCGCCGCGGACGCCCGTGACTCCTTCCAGCGCGGCGAGCGAGTCGGCTGGCGCGCCGCCGACGCCCAGCGCACGATCGCCGACGCGCTGCGCGTCGAACGGGTCGGCGCGCTGCCGTTCGCGCACCTGCGCAAGCTGGTCACCGACATCGTCACGGTGACCGAAGACGAGATCCGCGCCGCGGTCCGGCTGCTGGCCACGCAGGCCGGGCTGGTCGCCGAGCCCGGCGGGGCGGTGGCGGTGGCGGCGTGCCTGTTCCGCGCCGCGGACCTGCCCGCGGCCCGCGCGCCGGTCGCCGTGCTCTCCGGCGGCAACATCGACCCGGCCCTGCTAACGGACATACTCGCTGGAAGTTCCGGCTAACCGAGGCTTGTCTACCTAGGTAGACAAAGTGTTCTCTACCTAGGTAGAGTCCAGAGCCGTGGGTCATCGCTCCGGGTTTTCCGCGCAGACGCTGACGGTCCTCGCGGAACTGGCCGCCACCCCGTCGCAGTGGCGGCACGGCTACGGGATCGCCAGGGATACCGGGCTGAAGTCGGGCACGCTGTACCCAGTCTTGATCCGGCTGGCCAACCGCGGCCTGGTGGAGGCCTCCTGGGAGGACGAGCAGCCGTCCGGCCGGCCCCGGCGCCACCTGTACCGGCTCACTCCCGAAGGTCTGGCGGCCGCCGGAGCGGCCCTGGCCCAGGCCCGCTCAGCTGACTCGGTCCAGGCCGATCCCCGGGCCCGCGACCGGCGCCGAATTGCCTCCCGGGCGGTGCCATGGAGCGGCTGACCAAGCTGATGGTGGCGCTGCTGCGGACCGCGGAGCCGCTGCTGCCGGACGAGCATCGCGCCTGGGCGCAGGCCTTGCGCACCGAAGCGACCCAGGTCCCGGCGGGACGGGACCGGCTGGTCTGGCTGGCCGGCGGGGTGCGGTTCACGCTCCGGTCCGCGGCGCTCAACCTCAGGCTGGGCCTGCCGCTGATCTTCGCCGCGGCCGCCGCGGCCACGGCCTGGACCGCGTGGTCCGGCCCGCCCGGCGACCCGGCCACCGCCGTCAACCGGGTGGACGTGATCGCCATCTCGGTGATCCTGGCTGGCCTGCCCTGGGCCGTGCGGCGGGCCCGCGGCCCGGGGGCCGACGGCTGGCCGGCCCGGACCATCCGGATCGCCGGTTACCTGGCCATACTCGCCCTGATCCTGGTCAAGGCGGCGGTCGAACGGACCGCCGACGCCCCGCCCAACAACCTCCAGGGGGCGCTGTGGACCTGGACCGGCGAGATCACCTTCCTGGCCGTGATGGCCTGCTACGCCGCGGTGCTGCTGGCCGGCACGGCGCGCCGCTCGCCGGCCGCGCCCGCCTCGGTGCGGGCCAGCATCCTGGCTGGCACCGCCCTCGGCGTCCTGATCTACCTGCTGGGTCCGCTGGGCTTCCCGCTTCGCTTCACCGGCCCATGGCCGGTGCACCTGTATGACGCGGCGATATTCCTGGGCACGCTGCTGGCCGTGAGCGCTCCGGTAGCCACCGGACTTCGAGCTGCCCGCCGGACGGCCGGCCCGATGGCGGCCCGGATACGGCACGGTGCCCTGGCCGGCCTGTGCACCGGGGTGGCCGCCGCCCTGGTGGTCACCGTGCTTTCCACCGCCACCATCGCCCTGCTGCCGCACGACGCGCTCCTGCGGAACTGGGCCTCGGCCCATATCGATCACTGGACGTCGATCCTCGGACCGGTGACCTCGGTGACCGGCCCGCGCCTCGGCTACGTGGCCGGGAACAGCTCTTTCGCCGCCGGTTTCCTCGTGGTGCTCCTGCTCGCCCCGCTCGCCGGCTGCGCCGTCGGCGCCCTGGCGGGCCGGGCCGCCGCGGGGCGACCCGGGTGACCAGCCAGCCCGGCGCTCCGGCCGCCGTCCCCTTGATCACCACATCGCGCCTCCGGTACGGCCTGCCGCTGCTGCCGCCCGCGGCCCGGCGCTGGGCAGGCGTGCTGCTGGCCTGCTGCGCGATTGCCGTCGTCGTGCTCGGTGCCGTATTTCACGGCCAGACCGGTCCTGACCGGCTCGATCACGCGGTCGATGCGCCGATTATCGGCGGGCTCGGCGGCCATCCAAGTCTGGCGCTCCGGCTGGCTGATCCGGGAACCATGCGAGCGGCCGTCGTTCTGAGCGCGGCGATCGTCGTCGCCTGCCTGCTCGCCCGCCGGATCAACGGCGCCATCCTCGCCGCGGCCGCCGTCCCGGCCACCACCGGCCTGACCGAGGACGTGCTCAAGCCGCTGGTGCACCGGACCTACCTCGGCGTCCCGAGCTATCCGAGCGGGCACACCGCCGCCGCGGGCGCGATCGCCGCCACGGTCACGGTCCTGCTCCTGGCCTCGCCGCAGCTGGCCAGGTTCACCGTGCTGCGGGTGCTGATCCCGGCGGCGGCGTGGGTCGTCGTCGCGGTGGTCGCCGTCGGCGTGATGGCCGTCCGGTTCCACTACTTCACCGATACCCTGGCCGGCGCCGCCGTCGGCACCGTAACGGTCTGCGCTCTGGCGTTCGCCCTGGACCTCGCGCAGGCCCTGTTCGGCAGAGCATCCGCGACGCGGTAGCTATGCTGGGGTGGTCATGCGAACCACCCTGGCCTACACCTCCGCGCGCATCCTGCTGCTGGTCGTCTCGCTCATCCTGCTCTACCTGATCGGGGCCCGCGGCCTGCTGCTGATCGCGCTGGCCTGCCTGGTCAGCGGGATCGCCAGCTTCGTCCTGCTGTCCAAGCAGCGCGACGTGATGTCCAGCGCGCTGATGGCCAGAGTCAGGGGCGGCCGCGCCCGCGGCCGGATGGCCGGCTTCCGGGCCCGCATCGAGGAAGGCGCCCGAGCCGAGGACGACGACTAGCTCGCGGCCACCACCCGGCCGTCCGGCCCGAGCCCGAACCCCGGCAGCCCGAATCGCTGCGCCAGCAGCGCCGGGATCGCCTCGCGCTGGACCTCGGTCACCGCCACGCCATCCGGCGAGCTGGCCATGGTGACCAGCGACCCCGAAAAGTCGTGCAGGGCCTCCCGCCGCCCGTCGTCACGACTGACCGCCACGATCAGCCCGGACACGAACGGTGAGCCCGGATTGGTGCAGGTCCACCAGTTGCTCATCTCGATGTCGACCCGGAAGGCGGGCCGCGGCGGGAAGAAGTAGACCTCGCCCCACCCCTCCGGACCCAGCGTCTGCAGGGCCAGCCCCTCGTCGTCCGCCACCACCTGGAAACTCCAGCCCGACTGCTCGTGGACGCCGGAGGGCCCGAACGGGATCGGGTCGAGCAGCGTGCCGAGCCCGAACCCCGCATCGGCATGCCACTGGCGCCCGTCCCCGTCCGTCACCCGCAGCACCAGGTGCCCGGCCGGCCGCGTCGCCCGGTCCGCGCCGCCCGTGGTGACCCGAACCAGCATCGGCTCGACCGTGAGGCCCATCTGCTCGAGCGCCGACGCCAGCAGCAGGTTGTGCTCGAAGCAGTATCCGCCCCGCCGGCTGGCCACGAGCTTTCGCTCCAGATCGCCCTGCTCCAGCGAAACCGGGATACCGCGATGAGAGTCGAGGTTCTCGAACGGAATCCCCGTCGCATGCGCTCGGTGGACCACCTGCCAGGTCGGATTGTCGCCCGGGTCCAGGCCGATCCGGCGCAGGTACCCCTCAAAGTCGAACACGAGCCGGATCGTACCGTCACTCAGCCAGTCCGATCAAAAATACGTAGGTCCGCGCTGGTCTTGGAATTGCCGCCGTATCGAAGATGCCTGCTCGCGGTCTATACATGCCGCGCGGCATATATCATCGGCCGATCGTGGCTGCCGATAACCCTTGACACTGTTCGTCCGCGCATTCCATTCTCGTCAGAGATCGCAGGGCTGGGGTGGGTCCGGCTGGCCATATGCCGCCGGGACAGCCATTGCGAGAAGGGATCGACAAATGTCGATTGCTGAGGAAGACACGAGTAAGCCAGCCAGCAAGCCGGCGACAACCACAGGCGAGACGACTATGGAGGCAAGAGGTACCGGCTTAGTATCAACGGTTACTTCTCTGTTTGAATCCATTGGCGTCCTCAATAAGGGCTCGTCCGATTCGGCGGCGACACCCAAGGCCGACGACGCGGCCCAGACCGCGGGGATCAGCAGCAACGCTCTCAATGTGACCCGGGTCGGCGGGCTCACCGCGCTCATCGCCAGCGCAGGCGCGGCGGCCCTGGCGATCTTCAACGTCCACAAGGGAACCGATCCGAATTCCGTCGTGGTCGCCGCTTACGCCAGTGTCGGCGCCATTGTCGCGGCTGGTCTTCTCACCGCAGCGATCATCATCGGCGCCGATATCCGAGCCCGGTCAGCCACTAACCCGACCTCATCCCCGTCCGCAACCCCACCGCCATCCACCGCCGCCCAGCCGACCGCGAAAGTCGTGGCCCCGGCGCCCTCGGGAACGACGGTTGACCCGGGTGCGGCCAAACCAGCGACGACGGACGCCAGCACCTTCGGCGATGCCTGGTACCGGGCGCTGAGCATGCTCCATGACGCACTGGCCCGGCTGGAACATACTCCGGTCACCCCCGACCAGGGCTGGGTCGACGGAGTCACAGCCGCCTGGCTCCATGCCGTAGCCAGCAACGGCAAGACGCAGAACCTGAAACCCGCCGAAGCCCAGTCGGCCCTTCATGCCCAGCTCAGTGCGGGCCAGACCAGCGTGGAATCGCTGCTCCAGAAACTCGTGAACGATGACGACCCCACGGACGCTAAGAAGGCGGACACCATTATGAGAATCACCTCGGTGTTCAACCTCATGGATCAGAGCTTGCCCTGGCCGAATTAACCGCCTGGTGACCCGCTTGGTGCCCCCGGGCGCGTGGCGCCCGGGAGCACCAGCGGTCAGGAGAAAGCACGGCAGGAGGCCGAGCGCTAACGGTCCCGGGTCAAGCCCGGGCGCGGACGGATAGCCACATTCCGGGGTCGCCTTAAAGAATGCGCCCGCGCCGAGGACGGCGGTAAGCGTGGCAAGCATGTCCGGACTGGCCGCTTGTCGTGGCGCCCAGGCTGGCTCCGGATCACATTGATCGCTGTATGCGCGACGGAGCTAGGTCGGGCTCGTTTTTCTGCGAAAAAGAGTTCGCAATTAGGTACGTTAGCTGTGATCAGATGCTACAATTGTGAGCACGGGGTGTTTCAGATCTTCTCCCGAACGGCGGTGGCATATGCGCCAGGACCCGTTCCCCCACCCAGACGAGGACGACCAGGAACCCGACCACTCCGGGCCCGACGGCGACGTCGGGCCCGAGCAGGGCCTGTTCCTGTGTCTGCCCGCCGAGAACTTCGACCCGGATCAGTTCGCCCAGTCCGGCCCGGCCGCGGACATGGTGCCGGGGTCCATGCTGGGCACCATCATGGAAGTGGCAGTGGGCGAGGACGGCTCCGGCCTGTCCGGGATGTCCTACGACCAGCTGATCGGCATCGTGACCGCCTCCCGGCGGCAGCAATCGCGGTACGTGTGGTTGGAGATGGCCGCGATGCACGAGTTCGCCGCCCGATCGGCAGCCCAGGGTCCCCGGGGCGAGTTCGCTGCCGACGAGCTGGCCAGCGAGCTGAACCTGTCCTATGGGTCTGCCGCGGGACAGATGGAATACGCCAGCAATATCGCGAAGCGGTTGCCGCTAACGTTCGCGGCGCTGAGAGCGGGGCGGCTCGACGCCTTCAAGGTCCGGATCATCGAAGAAGAGACGCGCATCCTGTCGGACGAGGATGCCGCCAAGGCCGACGCCGAGCTGGCCGAGGCCGCCGGCTCCCTGACGCCCGGGAAGCTGCGGTTGGCGGCCCAGCGGCTGGTGCTGAAGCTGGACCCGGATTCGGTCCGCAGGCGGAAGGAGGCCGCCCGCCGCGCGGCATCCGTACGCAGGTTCCGCGAGGAGTCCGGCAACACCGGCATGGTCGCCCGGGAACTTCCCTCGGCCGAGGCAACCGCCTCCTGGCAACACCTGGAGCAGCGCGCCCTAGACCTGCGCGCCGCGGGCGTCCCCGGCACGCTGGACGAACTGCGGATCCGGGCCATGCTCGACCTGCTCCAGGAACGTGACAGCCGCGCGGCCCTGGCCACCCAGGACAGCACGGAGACGGCCAGCGGGGACGACGACGGCGAGCCCGGACCGGACCGCGAGAGCGAGCCCGGCCCAGGCCCCACGGGCGAGCCCGGCCACAGCGGCCGCAGTCAGCGCCCCGCCCAGGACCCCGGCCCGAGCCTGGCGGCGCTGGTCACCATCACGGTGCCCTGGTCGGCGCAGGTGGACCCGCTCGGCGCCCCGGCCGAGATGGACGGCTTCGGCCTGGCCGACAACAACGACACCCGGGACCTGCTCGCCGCCGCCGCCCGGCACCCCCGCACCCGCTGGTGCGTCACCTACCTGAATCCGGATGGCACCGCCGCCGCCCACGGCTGCATCCCCGGCCGGCATCCCCCGCCGGCCTGCGGCTCGCCCCAGGTCTGGCTGCGCGACCTCCGCGTCCGGATTACTCCGATCACCCGCGGCCACTGCACCCACGAACACGCCGAGGCCGGATACCGCCCCAGCCGCAAGCTCCAGCACTTGGTCAAGGCCCGCAACGCCCGATGTACCGCGCCCGGATGCGGGCGGCCAGCAGCGAGATGCGACCTGGACCATACGATCGCTTGGGACCAGGGCGGGATGACGTGCGAGTGCGACCTGGCTCCGCTGTGCAGGCACCATCATCGCGCCAAACAGGCCCAAGGTTGGCGGCTCGAGCAGCCGGAGCCAGGAATTCTGATCTGGCACACCCCATCAGGCCGCAGCTATACCACCACGCCCACCAAGTACCCCCAATAGTGGGATTAGGCCTCGGCGGTTCATCACCGTCACCCGTGCCAGGATCCGCACAACCCGATCCCTTCACGCAGGAACCTCAACACTCCAACCTCTGCGACCGGGCAAACATAACCTGCTACGGCAGGAGCCCCATTAGCCCTGAAAGATTGAAGTTCCTTCGACCTTGATCGCGATGGGGGCCAGCGGTCTGTTGGCGGGGCCGTGGACGACCGAGCCGTCCTTGATGCTGAACTTGCTGCCATGGCACGGGCAGTTGATGGTCTCGTTCGAGACGCTGTTGACGAAGCAGCCCTCGTGCGTGTAAATCGCTGAACGCCTTGAATGGGTCATGGTAACGTTCGTCGTCGATAGCAGGCCCTCGAAAGAATGGCCGGACGGATATGTTGCCATTTACAGGGACGGGCGAAAGCGGGGCACGCCGGTCAGTTTGGCCCAGTTCCATGTCATGCCCGAGGCCTCGGATGCCCCATTCCGCATTGCGACTCGAGATCTTGGCTCGTTCTTCGAAGGCGCAATAGGAAAGGTTGCAGTTTATGACACGGTTTTGTCCGACCAGGAAATACTTGCGACGTAAGAGGCCATGATGTCAAGATGAGGCATCCTGCCATCCGACTCGGTAACTCTAATCGGAGTTATTGACACCTACCAGGCCTTGGCCATCCGGACGGTCAGGCCATAACTGTGGGGTACGGTGCAGGTCCCTCCGCCGACCAGACCGCCTAGTCTCCGCTTCTAATTATTTCGGCTGGACGACCCGTGGTCCTCGGCAGCTCGTACAGCGCGAGCTGCCCGTAGCTGCGGCCGGTATAGGAGAACAGCAGCCGGGCGTGCGCGGTCAGCGCCTGCACCTGAGCTGGGTCGAGATAGGACAGGCCTTCGTTGATCGGCCCCCACTCCACCAGGATGTAGCGGACGTGGTCCTTGCGCAGCGAGGACTGGGTTGTCCACAGTCCGGTCTGGTACTGGCCCTCGAGTTCGTAGCGCCCGCCGTCGGATTGGCTCAGCGGGAGGCTGGCCGCCGGGATGTCCACCGCGGTGCCGGGCGGGACGTTCGCGGCCAGGTAGGGCAGCAGGCGGGCGTATCCGTCGTCGGGCTGCCGGAGCCACTGCAGGCCGGTCTTGACGTTGAGGCCGAACACCACCGCCAGCGTGGCCAGGATGGCGGTGACCTTGGCCACGGTGAAGGCCCGGGCCGCGGACCGCGACCGGCCGTGGCTGGGCTGGTGCCGCAGGGTGAAGCCCACCGAGATCATGATCAGGCTGGGCACCACCAGCAGGTACAGTTCCTGCTCCTCCAGCGTCCCGAGCGCCACGGCGTAGGCCAGGGTCACGCCCGCGGCGCAGTACAGCAGCCCCATCATGCGCGCCACCGGGCCGCCGCGCCGAAGCACCAGCCAGGCCGCCGGGACGGACAGGGCAAGTAGCGCGTAGGTGGTCCAGAAGTTGCCGCCTTCGGCGATCAGCCGGCTGGACAGCGACCCGGACCGGTGGAAGCCGGTGGTCTGGATTACCCCGAGCAGCCGCTCGATCCCGGAGGTCTTGGCCGACCACCACCCGGGGAAGTAATGGCTGGCCGCGACCAGCGACACGTAAACGGCGTACGGCAGCGCCGTGGCGCCGACGGTGAGGGCGATCAGCCACCGGGGCGGACCCCACCGCAACACCGCCGCCGCGGCCAGCGGCAGGACGGTGAGCAGCGCCGCCTCGTCCTTGGTCAGCACCGCGATGCCGAACAGCAGGCCCGCGCCGACCGCCCTGGTCTTGGCCCAGGCCGGCGTCGGGTGGCGGATGAGCGAGACCAGTACCAGGTAGCCGAGCAGCACCCAGAGCATCATCGGGGTCTCGAGGAGCACCCGGTCGTTCTGCCGGGCGCAGAACGGGTCCAGCGCGAACAGCGTCCCGGCCAGCAGGCCGGCCGCAGCGAGCTGACCCGGGCGGTCAGCTGCACCAGCACCACGGCGGTGGCCGCGGCCAGCATGGCGTTGAGCATGCGCATCTCGTAAATCCACGCCACCAGCGTGGCCGGCTTCCCGGCCAGCCACGCCCACCCGCTCTCCAGGTAGAAGAACGCGGGCCCGTGCAGGAAGAACACCACGCCGAAGAACCGCGGGAACCCGCCGGTGACCACGCTGCGGCCCAGGTCGGTGTAGATCACCTCGTCGCCGAACAGGTCGAACGCCGTGCTGTGCAGCGCGATCCGGATGGCCAGCGTCCCCAGGCCGATGGCCACCGCGACCAGCGCCAGGACCGGGCCCGCCGTGATCGGCCCGGATCGCGGCCAGCGCCGGGGCCGGGACCGCGAATCGGGCGGCGGCCGGTCCACGGCGGGAGGCTGCGCCATGGCCCGGGGCTGCGCCATGGCGAGGGTCTGGGCCGCGGCCCGCAGCTGGACTTGGTTCAACTCGGCGACGACCTCCCCGGGCCGGATCGGCCGAGCAGCTTCCGGGCCAGGGCCAGGTAGCGCTCTGCCGTCTCATCATGCCCGTATTCCCGCGCCGCCGTATGGGCCTTGCGGCCGAGTTCGCGGCGCAGCGGCTCGTCCCCGGCGAGCCTGCGCATCTGCTCGGCCAGCGCGGCGGTGTCGTAGGCCGGGACCGCGATGTCGCCGTCCATCCAGCCCAGGGT
The DNA here is from genome assembly GCA_963787645.1 of uncultured Actinomycetes bacterium. Taxonomy (GTDB): domain Bacteria; phylum Actinomycetota; class Actinomycetes; order Streptosporangiales; family Streptosporangiaceae; genus Palsa-504. Next base: position 68,128 of record CAWBDS010000004.1, read on the forward strand.
GGGCAGGTCGAAGTGCAGTACCGGCCTGGCCTGGGCCATGGCCTCCAGGGCGGACAGGCCGAACGTCTCGTACCGGGACGGCAGCACCACGAACGCGCTGCGCTGAAGCAGGTCCCGCTTCCGCTCGCCGCTGACGTGGCCGATCCACTGCACGTCGGCGCGGGCGCCCGCCACCAGCTCGGCCAGCCTGCGTTCCTCGCGCGGCAGGCCCGCTCCGGCGATGAGCAGCGGCAGGTCCAGTCCGCTGCGCTGGTAGGCCTCGATCAGGTAGTCGATGCCCTTCTTCCATACGTCGATCCGGCCCAGGAACAGCACGTGGTCCCCGGTCCCGAGCAGCGTCTCGTCCAGGTCCGGGGTCTGGATGCCGTTCGGGATCAGGTGCACCGCAGCCGCCGGGCTGGCCGCGCTGACCTGAGCCTGGTCCGCCGGGTTGAGCACGAGCACGTCACGGTAGCAGCGAAGGCCGATTCGTTCGATAAGAAAAAAGGGGAACCGGTACCGGCGCGACAGTTCCCGGCCCTGCAGGGCCTGGGCGAAGCCGAGCACCGGCGTGCGCAGGAACAGCGGGAGAAAGCTGGTGGAGAACGGGGGAGTGAAGTTCTCGATCCACAGGTCGTGCCGGATCCGGCGCGCGGCGAACGGCAGCACCGCGTGGTAGACGAGCTGCCCGGCCCGCGGCCCGGCCCATTCCAGCGGCAGCCGCCGGTAGCGGATGCCGTTGTGCACCACCGACTCGCGGCGCCGGCCCACGGTCAGCACCGTGACCTCGAAGTCCTCGCCCAGCCGGGTGGCCATCGCCTCGATCACCGCCACGCCGCCGCCCTGGTAGTGCGGATGCGCGGGGTTGTCGAAGCTGGAGATCACCACGTGCCGGGCCGCCGCGTTCATTTGGACCCGATCGGATGGAAGGTGGGCCTGGCCCAGCGCGGCCCGCGCGCGTGCCGGGCGCCGGGCCGCAAGAACCGGATGCCGGCCCGCAACCCGATCGCCACCGCCGCCGCCAGCCACAGGTACAGATGCGGCCGCACCACGGTCAGCACCGCCGCCGCCAGCACCGGCTCGACCAGGGCCACCCGGGACAGTACGGCGTAGCCGTGGCTGCGCACCAGGTAGTGCCCGGTGAGCAGCAGCGCCGACATGGTGCCGACCGCGCCGCCCACGGCCAGCCCCGTAACCCCGTCCATCAGCCACCCGACCACCAGGTCCGCGGCGTAGCCGATCAGGCCGACCAGCAGCCAGGCCAGGCAGGAGTAGTCGTCCGCGGCCTGGAAGAACGCGATGACCAGGCTGATTCCCCCGGCCCCGAAGCCGGTGACCGCAGTGAACTTCAGCAGCATGGCCACCGCGCCGTACTGGGCCGGGAAGATCAGCGCGAGCAGGTGACCGGGCACGGTGATCAAGATCGCGGCCACCGGCAGCGTGACCGCCGCGTACATGCGCAGCGCCCGGGCGGCCAGCGCGCCGCCGCTTTCCCCGCGGGACATCGACGGGAAGAATGCGGTGGCCACGGCGCCCGCCACGAACAGCGGGATCCGGGCCAGCGTCGCGCTGGCCTGGTAGCTCGCGGCCAGCGCCCGGTTGCCGGGCAGCATCGCGACCAGGACCACGTCCAGCGCGACGAACAGCGAGACCATGCTCTGCGCCCCGGCGATCCGCGCCGCCCGGCCCCACAGATCGCGGCGGCCCAGGCCCGGCCGGTCGCCGGTCCCGGCCAGGTCCCGGCCGGGGCCTCGCGGCGTGCGCGGCCACCGGGCCAGCATGACCAGCCCGCCGATCCCGAACGCGGCCAGCGCGCCGGTGTCGCCCAACCGCGCCAGCACGACCAGCAGCACCCCGGCCCCGTTCTTCAGCACGTTTTCCGCTACGTACAGCGCCGCCAGGCTGCGCATGCGCTCGGTGCCCTGCAGCCAGCCCGTGGTGGTGGTGCCCAGGAAGATGACGAACGTGCTGATGGCCAGGGCCAGCACCGCGGCCGGGGCGGCGAACCGCAGCGCGATGACCCCGGTCAGGGCCGCGGCGGCGACCCCGCTGGTCACGCTGACCAGCTTGGCGAACCGGGTGACCGAGTGCCGTTCGGTTTCGGTCCGGGCCCGGGCCAGGCCCTGGGCCAGTACCCAGGGCACGCATACGGTGGCCACGGTCGAGGCCCACAGGATCAGTCCCTGCCCGGCGGCGAACCGGGAGTAGGCGGCCACGTCCAGCAGCCGGGTCAGCAGCAGCGCGTAGCCGTAGTTCAGCAGCCCGACGATGACGAAGGCCAGGGTGATCCACCGCGCGCCGTGCGCCACCGCGGTTTCGTCCGGCCTGGTCGCCACCGTGCTCAGCTCCGGGGCGCCAGTGGCCGTGCTAACGGTCACCGGGTTGGTCCTCGCCGGTGCCGCACAAGATCTCCGCGGTGGTGGCCAGCCGCAGCCGCGCAGGCTGAACCGGTACCCGCCGCAGGGCCTGGACCGCGCCCAGCTCGTCGCAGCCCATCAGCATCACGCTGAGCCCGTGCTGGTCGCTGGTGATCACGTCGGTGATCCGCAGTGCCTTCTCCACCACCTCGCGGACCTCGGCGCCCTCGCCCGGCGGCCACCATGCCACCGTGGCCAGCTGGCCGGAGCCGCGCCGGGCCGGGTTGCCCTGGGCTTTGCGGGTGATTTCGGACAGCACGACGTTGGCCAGGCGTTCGGCGCTGGTGTCCCAGGAAAACCGGGAGGCCCACTGCCAGCAGCGTTCGGTCATGGCCTGGCGGCGGCCGGGGTCGGCCAGCTCATCCAGTGCGCCGGCCAGGCCCCCGGCCAGGCTCTGGCCGGGCGGGACCAGCCAGCCGGTCTCCCCGTCCCGGACCGAGTCCCGCAGGCCGGGCACGTCGAAGGCCACCGCCGGGGTCCCGGCCGCGTTGGCCTCGACCACGGTCAGCCCCCAGCCCTCGGCCAGCGACGGGGTGACGGTCAGCCACGCCCGGCGCAGCAGGTCACTCTTGGCCTGCTCCGATACCCGCCCGGGCAGCGACACCACCTGATCCAGGCCCAGCTCCCGCACCCGGGCGGCCAGCGCGTCCCGGGCCGGGCCGGTGCCGGCGATGTCGACCCGCAGGTCCGGCCACCGGCCCAGCAGGTCCGGCACCGCCTCGATGAGCAGGTGCAACCGCTTGTGCGGCACCAGCCGGGTCACCACCGCGATGGCCGGGGTGGGCGAGCGCAGCGCGTGGCTGGCCGGCAGCGGGCTCAGCCCGTTGGGCACGATGAACACCGGCTCGCGGAACCCCAGCGTGCGCCGCATCTCGGCGCGGGTCGACGGGGACACGGCGACCATCGGCCGGCCCCGGTACACCAGCCGGGATACCCGGCTCTCCAGCTGCCGGGCGACCAGGTTCAGCGGCCAGCGGAAGTACATATCGAACTGCGCCTGATGCACGTGATGTACCACGCACACCACGGCCGTGCCCGGCACCTGCACGGGAGCGAAGAACGGGATCCCGTTCTGGAAATCGACCACCGCGTCGTACAGGTGCCCGTACCGCCGCAGGTGCCGCGCCGCGGCCAGGTACACCCCGAACCGGCCGCCCCGCCGGATCACCAAGTACCCGTTGGACCAGTCGTACGGCGGCGCATCCGGGAACCGCGAGGTGAACAGGGTCAGCTCCGCGCCCGCGGCCACGAACCGCCGCCCGATCTGCTCCGCGTAGGACTCCGCCCCTCCGGCCAGCGGATTAGCCAGATCCCGCCAGTTCAGGAACAAGATCCGCCGGCCTGCGAGCCGGTCCAGCGCCGCCATCACGTCACCCTCGCCCGGGCCAGGCGGAACAGGTCCGCGGCGGTGCGCGTGCCGTCGGTGAACACCCGCAGCGTGGAGCCCTGCCCGTCCGACCAGACCACCGGGATCTCCTTGACCGGCACGCCCAGGTCGCGGACCGCCCGGAGCAGTTCGACGTCGAACGCGAACCCGTCGATCCGCAGCCGCCGGGCCACCGTGCGGGCCAGGTCGCCGGCGAAGAACTTGAACCCGCACTGGGTGTCGGCCACCCCGGGCAGCACCTGCTGGGCCATGGCCCGGAACACCATGCCGCCCAGAGCGCGGATGGCGGGCTGGCGGACCTCGAGCCGGGCCCCGCGGGCCCGCCGGGATCCCACCACCACCTGCCACTGGCTCAGCAGCGGCAGCACGGTGTCCAGCGTCTCGACCGGCGTGGCCAGATCCGCGTCCATGTAGCCGACGAACCGGGCCCGCGAGGTGAGCAGCCCGCGGCGCACTGCGGCGCCCTTCCCGGGCTGGGAGCACCCGGTGAGATGGACCGGGACCCGGGCCGACCGCATCCGCGCCACCACGTCGCTGGTCCGGTCCACGCTGTCGTTGTCGATCACTACCACCGACGACGAGTACGGCTGGGCCTCCAGGTAGCGCACCGTGCGGGCCAGCGTGTTGGGCAGCCGCTGGGCCTCGTCCCGGGCCGGGATGAGGATCTCCAGGTGGCAGGAATCGCGCAGCAGCACGTCGGGGATGTCCACGTCAGCCACTTCCCCTTGGCGCGTGGATGGGGTTCCGGACCTGGTAGATGAGGATGCTGCCGAACCGCTGGACCACCGTGGAGTTGCTGATCGCCTGCTGCAGCGTGGGGCGCCCGGGCAGCGCGGCGAAGGTGAGCGGGCTGTTCGGGTCCAGCACCAGATAGGAGATGTCCCGGTAACCCTGTGGCAGTTCGGTCCGCATGACCTGCGGGTCGGAGTCGATCTGCCACAGGTACAGCGGCGTGGCCTGGGTATGCAGCTTGATGTCGAGCCACGGATAGGCGTCGCACACCACCAGGTCGTTCTTGGGCACATGGTCCGCGACCCAGGCGACCGCGGCGTCTTGGGTGGCGAAGCCGTTGTACGTGGACTGCTGCTTGAGCCAGGCGTACCAGTGCGGGACGCACAGCCCGACCAGCACCAGGGCGGCCATGGCGACCGGGGCCTTGCCCACGTTGCGCAGGACCAGGACGACGATCCGGCTCAGGCCGCGGCGATGGTCGGCGCTGATCTCGCTGGCCGGCCGCCAGTACGCATCCGCGGTCCCGGCGATCAGCAGCGCGCCGAACGGCAGCATCGCGGTCACGTACGCGTAGGGCACGTAGCCGCCCTTGACCATGACCGCCAGCTGCAAGATCAGGCCCAGCGCGAACGGCCGGAGCCTGCGCACCACCAGCCCGGTGATGATGGCGGCGCCGCCGCCCAGGATCAGCCACGGGTCGAGCCCGACCCAGGAGTGGAACTGCAGGTAGGTGCCGCTGCTCTTGTCGAGCACGCTGCCCGTGCCGGGCCGGGTCAGCTGGTAGACCACCTCCTCTTTCCACAAGCTGTCGTGTCCCGGCCCGGGCAGCAGCTCGCCCTTGAGCACGGCCAGCAGCGGGTAGAACGCGATGCCGCTGAATGCGACCACGCAGAAGCTGCTGATGTTGGCGAACCGGGTCGAGGGATCGGTGTGCTGGTACAGCAGCCACAAGATGGCCGGGAACAGCAGCAGGATGGTCTCTTTGTTCCAGAACGCGACCGCGAAGCACGCCCCGCTGCCGATGGCGGCGCCCCAGCTGCGCCGGCGGGAGGCGGCCAGCACCAGGGCAGCCAGCGCCCAGACCGTGGCCAGGTTGTCCAGCGAGACCATCCGGTGGTACCAGATGTCCAGCGGGCTGGCCCCGTACAGCACGACGGCCAGCGCCGCGAACGGCCGCTTGATCCCGATCCGTCCGGCCAGCGTATACAACAAGAAGCCGCCGACCAGGCACGCCACCCACATGAGCTCGCGGCCGACCATGACCGAGCGGGCGTCGCGGGCGAACCCGTCGGTCAGCCCGGACCAGGCCGCGATGGTGGCCCAGCCCAGGAACGGGTGATCCCAGTAGTAGGTGTAGTTGGACAGGTGGTGGGTGGCGAGCATGCCCCACCCGCGGTCGACGTAGGTGCCCTCGTCGTCGTTGGCCCGGCCGGGATACCCCTGCAGGTTCCAGGCCATGGCCGCGCCCACGATCACCAGCGCGCCGGCCAGCAGCGCGCCGTTCTTGAGGTACCGGGCGACCCAGGATGGCCCGACCGGCGGCGGGACATATGGCGCGACCGGCCGGATCGGGGTCGGTTCGACTCCGGCGGTGACGGGATCGGCGTCGATCATGCCGCCCACCGCTGGGCCCGGCCCGGCGGCTCCGCGGCGGGCGCGCGGTGCTCGTTCATCCGGGCCGTCTTGTACCAGCCCCTGTCCCGGCGCAGGTACTTGACCACCCCCACCATCGCCGCCATGGCCAGGATGACCTGGTACACCGGGGTCAGGAACAGGATCGAGGCGTAGTGCCTGAACTTGACCTTCTGCCCGTAGTCCCGCCCGAACTTGCGCACCCCGGCCAGCATGGACACGATGGTCAGCCCCATCGGGACCAGCGGCGCGAACATGAACATGGTCAGGCCGATCGGCATCTTCAGCACGAAGGCGGTGGCGATCGCCACCGGGATCAGCGCGCAGGACAGTGCCTGCAAGATCGGCGTGGCCAGGATGTACCCGGCCAGCACGCGCTGCCGCGTAGTCGGCATGTCCATCCAGTTGCCCTGCACCAGCTCCTGGAAGATGCCCTGCAGCCAGCGGACGCGCTGCCAGAACAGCGAGCCGACCTTCTTGTTGAACACCGCGCCCGGCACTTCTTCCCGGGTGGCCAGCTCGGGGCTGTGCGCGGCCACCACCTTGGCCCCGTAGCGCGTGCACATCAGCACGCCCGCGGCGCAGTCCTTGGTCGGGCTGGCCGGCGATCGCCGGCCGCGCGCAGCAGGCTGGCCCGGGTGTAGACGGTGTTGCCGCCCAGCGGCACGAAGCCGGCGCTGACCTGGAACGCCATGCGGCTGGAGTACCAGGCCCGGTACTCCTCGACGTTGTGCACCTTGTACCACTCCTGCCAGGTGCGACCGAGGTTCATCAGCTGGACCGCGCCCTGCACGATGTCGGCCTTGGTCTGGCGGATCAGCGCCTCCACGTGCACCAGCAGTTCCGGCGCCACGTCGTCTTCGCTGTCGATCGGCCCGATGTAGTTCCCGGTGCAGTGCGGCAGCGCCCCGTTGAGCTGAGCGTGCTTGCCGGGCACGTCGTAGCGGCCGACCACGACCTGGATCGCGCCGGGATGGGCCCGCTCGAACCGGCGCACCGCGGCGATGGTGGGCTCGTCATGGTCGCGCAGCGACACGATGATCTGGTGGTGCCGGTGCGTCTGCTGGATCAGGCCGGCCAGCGTCGCGCCGATCACGTCGGCCTCGTCGAGCGCGCACACGATCGAGGTGAACGTGATCCGCTCGGTTCCCGGTTTGATCGGCTCCGGCCACTCCAGCTGCTGGGCCGCTTCCGGGTTGCGCAGCGCGTAGAACCGCCAGTGCGCCTCCAGGCTGGACACCGAGAGGTTGAACAGGTTGGCCGCGAGCAGGACGACCAGCAGCCGGTGCGAGTCCAGCGCGTAGAGCCCGCCGCCGATCGCCGTCGCGCCGATGGCCACGTACAGCAGCCGCCGGACGCCCCTGAGCCATCTGGTCCTCCTGGCCAGGGCCTGGTCGCCGCGCCAGGTCCCGCGCGCCTGCACGTCGGGGGCGCGCAGCGACCACAGATGACTGGACAGGTAGCTGATCAGGGTGAGCACGCCGGTAATGGCCACGTTGGCCACGATGTAATTCACGCCGAACCGTTCCAGGCCTGTGTACCCGGCCATGCCGAGCCCGGTCACGGCCAGTTGCTGCAGGTTGAACTTGGCCAGCGCTTTTATAAAGGCGACGTCCCGGTCCCGCCACGTCACGTACCGGGACAGCGCGAAATTCAGCTGTACCGAAATGGCGGTCTGCGCGATGTAGGACGACACGTGTCCCATGTGGGCGTACTTGACCAGGAGGACCTGGATGAGCAACCCGACGGCGAACACGTTCATCCCGTTCACGGCAAAAAGCACGAGGCGGAACCTGTGGTCCCAGACCTTCCGGGCCAGGCGCGGGGCGGCGTCCGGCGCATCGTCGCGCGGCACGTGCTGGCCGGGTCGGAGTACCTCAGGCGGATGCGCCACCGACATCTCTCTGAGCGCTTCGAGCCCGGTAAGTTGCCGGACCCGATCGGGTTCGAGAAATGGCGTGCACATTTCCGCCGTCAGCAAAGTACGTTCGCTGCCCATAAAGTTTGCGACCCCTTCGCTTCCTAAGACAGCAATGTCTCCGTAACCGGCTCCATGCGATAATTTCCGATCGGCGACCTCCCTTTTCTCGGGGCCTCTCATCTGCGTGTTTGCAATTTCAATTACCCATGAAATCGCAGTATGCAGCCAGCCGTGTACGCGATGGGATCGAAGGCCTGGGGCGCACCTCCCCGTCGGAAACCCGAACCAGGGCAGCGCAAGATGGCGGGCGACATTGCCCCGGCGCTGCCATCACTCTCGAAGAGGAGACGCAGTCAGATCCCGAAACGTTTACGGGTTAATCCAGATTTCATATATAAGATCATGAAATACAGGATTAAGGGCCCTAAACAGGCCATATAACGGACATAATTCTGTGCCCTAATGGGTGATCCGGAGCCCTGGCGGGCCGATCCGGGGCCGTGTCGCCGCCGGTAGCCCACGCCGTAGGGTCCTGCCTGGTTAGCACTGCGCCTGGAGGCAATGGACGAGCCGGAACGTGCCGAGGCCCGGCACGGTCACGCTGACCAGATCGGGGAGCGGCGGGCTGACAATCAGCGTCCCGGTCTGCTCGTCGACGATGCCGATTCCGCCCCGCAAAGGCTGGAAAGCGGTGCCGGGAACCAGCGCTACGGTCAAGGAGACGTCCGCCGAGGCTCCTGCTCCCACCTGGGCACTGGCCAGTCCTGGCGGATTGGAGATCCAGCCGCCCAGGTAGCGCACCCCGTGGAAGATCTCCTGGCTGCGGAACAACCCGCACCCTGCCCGGCTTCCGCGCGCAGTTCGGGGTGCCGGCCGAGTGGATGCCCGTCGGGGCTATCACCATCGGCCATCCCGATCCAGGCCACGACCCCATCCCGCCCGCGCGGGCCAGCGAGCGCAAACCCCTCACCGAACTGGTTCACCGCGGCCACTGGTAAATCGCCGCGGCCGGGTAACGATTCGGCCACTCAGCGGGAGGGCGCCCGACGTGCGCAACTGGCCTATGCAGCGCAGCGGCCCTGTAGCGGTGGCCGGCTAGAGCGCCGCGCAAAAGCCACCGTCCCCGGGAATCTACGGCCGCCATTCCCGATAGCCCGCTCACAGTTGAACGCCGTCCCGTCGAAACACGTTTCTCAGAACGACCTTTCTTCCTCTGTCGTACCTTTCCGGCGGGGCTGCCGATTTCGGGCTAACCTGCCCAGGCGTGCTCGGCGAAGCTGAACAGTCGCTGTGGGGTCATCCGTAGCCAGGCCGTTGCCCAGTCCAGGCGGTCGGCCCGGTTGCGGAGCTTGGTGGCATTCTGCACGTCTTGCGGGGCGGCCGGCAGTACCTCGGCGGGGCCCTCGGTGAGGACCGCGGCGTGGGTGTCGTGCTCGCCTTCGAGGATGGATAGCGCGAGCCATGGGTGGGCCCGGACGTTTCCGAGGCGGGCTGCGCCGCCGACCGTGGGCAGCCCGAAGGCGCCGGCGTAGAGGCAGAACAGGGTCGGCGCGGCGTGCGCGCGCCCGTCGGGCCGGGTGCTGGAGGCAAACGCGTAGGTCCGGCGTTCGAGATACCGGCGAGCTGGGGTCCGGTCATCCGCCGGGACGGCGGGTAGGCCTTGCGCACGGCCGGACCAGCCTGGCCGAAGGACGCGTCCTGTAGCTGGCCGAGCCAGGCCGCCAGGGCCGGACCGGCGCCACCTGCTCCCACGGTGAACGATTCGATGGAGGTCATGCCGGCTCCTTCAGGGAGGCGGGTATGTCGTCCTGATCGCGGCCACCAGGGCGCGGGCATGCCACGGGAGCAACGTCGTGTTGCCCGCCTGAGCCGCGGTGTTTGCACCCGGGCCAGCAGCAGGGCCGGCGTTGGCCGTCTTGGAGTTCTTCCTGTGTACGGCGGACGCGGCGGTCTCGCGTCGACGCCTGTTTGGCGTCGAGCACCCAGCAGATGAACTCGTTGCGGGCCAGCGGGCTGATGTCCTGCCAGGCGGCGAGCGCGGTCGGGTTGGTGATCAGCGCGGTGCGCAGGTCGGCAGGCATCTGGTGCACGACTCCACCGGGGACGCGCTGGCTGGGCGCGGCCTTACCGTCACGGCGTTTCATGGTGTTCACCCTTCGTCGTTGCGGGCAGGAGCTGATCGATGAGGATCGACGCGAGCCACTGTTCGTACCGTTCACCGCTCCAGCCGCGGTCGATAACGAGCAGGCGATAGACCTCGGGCGAGGCGAGCGTGTGGACGATGTTGGCTGCGTCGCGTGGTCTGAGCCCCGCCCGCAGCGCACCTGCCCGCGCGAGCGACCGGGTGACGCGGCGCTGGCCGTCATGGCGCTGCTGCGCGATCTCGGCGAGCACCGCGGCGGCGCCGCGATCGGATCGGGCCGCTTCTTCGAGTACCCGGTACACCGGCCCGGTGCGGACCATCAGCCCGCCGACCAGCGCGGCGAAGCTGGTCAGGGTATCGCGCGGATCCGGGTTGGCGATCAGGGAGCGGACCTGCGGCCGGTCCGCCATCGCGACCGCCTCGTCGTCGCCGGCGATCGAGACGTCGAGCAGGGCCTTGAGGATGCCGAGCTTGGAGGAGAACAACCGGTACACGGTCGGCTGAGGCGTATCGGCGAGCTCGCTGATCGCCTCCATCGTGGTGGCCACGTACCCGCGCTCGAGGAACAGCAGGCGCGCTGCCTCGACCACCGCGGCGCGGGTTCGCCGGGTGCGCGCCTGCGGGGCGGGGCGAACAGCGCGGGAGCCGGCCTTGACATCTGCATCCATAAGAGTAATAGTAGCACTCTCAATATGAGAGTGAAACTCTCAGTTCGAGGATCGCCGGCCAGCACCGCCGATCACGACCAGCGCACCGAAAGGACGAACCATGACCCGCATCACCTCCGTCATCCTGAACACGCCCGACCCCGTGGCCGCCGAGCGGTTCTACAACGCCGCCTTCGATCTCGGCGACCGGCTGCAGGTACGCCCGGCCGACGCGCCGACCAGCGGCTTCCGCGGCTACATCCTCTCCCTGGTCGTCGCTCAGCCGAATATCGTCGACGCCCTGATCGACGGGGCTACCCGAGGCGGTGCGACGACGCTCAAGCCAGCGGCGAAGTCGTTCTGGGGCTACGGCGGCGTCGTGCAGGCACCGGACGGGGCGATCTGGAAGATCGCGACCTCGGCGAAGAAGGACACCGGCCCGGCGACCCGGCAGATCGACGACTTCGTGCTGCTGCTCGGGGCCGGGAACGTCAAGGCGACCAAGCAGTTCTACGTCGACCGCGGCCTAGCCGTGGCGAAGAGTTTCGGCAGCAAGTACGTCGAGTTCGACTCCGGCAGTGCGCCGGTCAAGCTGGCGCTGTACAGCCGTCGGGCCGCGGCCAAAGACGCCGGCGTCGCCGCGGACGGCACCGGCTCGCACCGCATGGCCATCCTCGGCGGCAGCGACGCCGGGCCTTTTACCGACCCGGACGGGTTCACCTGGCAGGCCGCGTAAGCCCGAGGCCGACGGCTCGCACCAGCCACCCGTCCCTATCCGGTCAGGGATGGCCCCTACAGCCGGCGGATGGTCGGACCGAGCCGGATCGTGGGCTGCGGCGTCTCCGCCGCCGGGGTCTCGTCCGGCTCGCCCGCCAGCCATCCCCCGCTGGCCAGGAGCTTGAGCACCGCGGCCACCGCCTCGTCACGGGCCATGGCCGACGTGTCCAGGACCAGGTTGGCGTCCCGCGGCTCCTCATACGGGTCGTCCACCCCGGTGAAGCCGGTAATCAGCCCCGCCCGCGCCTTCGCGTACAGCCCCTTGCGATCCCGCGCCTCACACACCTCCACCGGCGTAGAGACATAGATCAGCAGGAAGTCCCCCACCTCGGTGACCAGCTTCCGCGCCACCGCCCGCGCCGCCGCATAAGGCGCGATCGGCGCGCAGATAGCGATCCCACCGTGCCGCGCCACCTCCGCCGCCACGAACCCGATCCGCGCGATGTTCAGGTCGCGATCAGCCCGCGAGAAGCTCAACCCCGCCGACAGCAACTGCCGCACCTGATCGCCGTCCAGCAGCGACACCGTCCGGTCGCCCCGCTCAACCAGCGCCTCGGCCAGCCCGCGGGCGACGGTGGACTTCCCGGAGCCGGACAACCCGGTGAAGAAGATGGCCAGGCCCCGTTCGGACCGGGGCGGCCGGGCCCGCCGAAGTTCGGCGGCCACGCTGGGCGGCGCGAACCAGCCGGGCACCTCGGCGCCGGAATCCAGCAGGCGGCCGAGCTCCGCGTCGGACAGCTCGCCCTGCTCGGTGCCGGCCTCGATCAGCGCGAGCGGCCGCCAGACCTCCGACCGGGGATCGTAGGCCCACTCGCCCGCGCTGATCACCGGGATCGGCACACCCGGGAACGCCAGGGTGCCGTTCTTGGGGCCGGCGGAGGCGGGGGCGGGGACGGAGTCCGGTATCTCGGACGCGTCGGCCAGCAGGTGGGTGGCGCCGTACGCGGCGGCCACGATGGCCTGCGCGCGCAGGTCGGCGCCGGGGCCGGCCTGCTGGCGGGCCAGCGGTACCGGGATGACCAGCGTGCCGGCCGGCAGGTGCTGCCGGGCCGCGAGCACGGCCCGGACCAGGACGTCGGGCCGCGTGACCACGTTGGGGCGCCCGGCGACCAGCGGCAGCAGGAGCAGCCGCGCGTTCAGCTGGCCGGCGTAGTGGCGCAGCTGGCCGATGTGGCGCTTGTTCAGTGGCCGCCAGGTGGCGTAGGCCAGCACCGTCGCGCCGTCGAGCGATGCGCGGACCTCGTGCGGGCGCCGCCGCAGCTGGCGGAAGGGGCCGTGTTCCGGGTCGCGCAGCGCGGTGACCGGGCCGGCCAGCCGAACCCGCATCGGCTCGCCCGGGTCGGCGGCCTCGAAGACGGGCCGCCGTTCGTCGACCGAGAGCACGGCCAGCGGGGAGCCCTCGGAGTCCTGCAGGACCACATTGCCGGCGTCGGCCGGGACGGCGTCGGCGGGCACCTCGAAGGTCACCGGCACCGGCCACGGCGTGCCGTCGATCAGCAGGCCGCGCTCGGCGACCGAGGCCGCGTCGGCTGCGCCCATGAAGCCGCGCAGCGGCGCGAACGCCCCGGAGGTGAGCAGCTCGAGATCCCCCAGCTGAGCATCGTCCAGCGTGCACGCGGGCCAGTCCGCGAGCTGCGCGGGCAGCTCACGGGATGCCGAAGGGGGTATCTGAGCAGACAGGTGGGCCTCCGAGGGTTGTTCTGGTCTTCTTATCACGCGAGAGCACCCCGCCGGGCATCAGTCACCGGGGCTGTAGAATGGACGGGTTCCGCCACAGAGCCGGGTGCACCAGATCCCGGCCGATTCGTGCTGCCCGGATCGCGGCCCCGAACCCCCAACCGTGGACCGCGAGGCAGCCAGGCCAGCGCTAGCCACAACATGGGGACGAACTCCGATCACAGGGACATCATGAGCCTCGCCGGACTGCTCACTATTCTCGACGATGACCCCCAGCTACTCGACGTAGCCGAACGTGCGGAATCCGATACTATAGCCGGGTTCGTGCCGAGCGCCGCCACCCTCGCGGGGGAAGATCTCGTCGCGCCGCCCACGCTGCGGCCGGTGCTGACCGCGGCGCTGACCCGCAAGACCGACGGAACCGGCCGCTTCGTGCTGGCCGTCACCGCCACCGCCCGCGAGGCCGAGGACCTGACCGCGGCCCTCGGCTCGTTCCTGCCCGCGGGCCGCGTGGCTTGCTTCCCGGGCTGGGAGACGCTGCCGCACGAGCGGCTCTCCCCGAACTCCGACACGGTCGGGCGGCGGATCGCGGTGCTGCGCCGGCTGGCCCATCCAGCGCAGGCGGGTCAGCCGGACGGGCCGCTCACCGTGGTGGTGTCGCCGGTGCGCAGCCTGCTGCAGCCCATCGTGGCCGGCCTGGGCGACCTGGAGCCGGTCAACCTGCACGAGGGTGACGCCTTCGAACTCGATGACCTGCTGGCCAGGCTGGTCGAGATCGGCTACGCCCGCGCTGACCTGGTGGGATCCCGCGGCGAGATCGCCGTCCGCGGGGGCATCGTCGACATCTTCTCGCCTACCGAGGAACACCCGCTGCGGGTCGAGTTCTTCGGCGATACGGTCGAGGAGATCCGCTACTTCAAGGTCGCCGACCAGCGCAGCATCGGCCGGGCCGAGGCCGGCCTGTGGGCCCCGCCCTGCCGGGAACTGCTGCTGACCCCGGCGGTCCGGGACCGGGCCAAGGAACTCGCCGGTGCCCATCCCGCGCTGACCGACATCTTGGGCAAGCTGGCCGAGGGCATCACGGTCGAGGGCATGGAGGCGTTCGCCCCGGTCCTGGCCGAGCGGATGGACCTGCTGATCGACTACGTGCCCGCGGGCGGCGTCGTGCTGGCCTGCGATCCGGAACGGATCCGGGCCCGGGCCGAAGAACTGGTCCGGACCAGCCAGGAGTTCCTCGAGGCGTCCTGGGTCAACGCCGCGGCGGGCGGGGAGGCGCCCATCGACCTGGGCGCTTCGGCGTTCCAGCCGATCGCGCGGGTCCGCGCGGCCGCGGCGGCGCTGGGGGTGCCGTGGTGGACGATCGCGCCGTTCGGCGTGACCGATGAGCCCGATCCCGGGACCGACGCTCACCCCGGACTGCACGCCACCGAGACCAGCGGCACGGACCGCGTTCCGTTCCGCATCAATGCCACCCTGTCTCCTTCCTATAGAGGCGACGCGACCCGCATGCTCACCGACGTGCGGACCTGGCTGGCGCAGGACTGGCGCGTGGTGCTGGTCACCGAGGGTCACGGTCCGGCCCAGCGGCTGGCCGAGACGTTGCGTGGCGAGGGCATCGGCGCCCGGCTGCAGGACGTCGACCAGGCGCCGGAGCCGGGCGTGCCGTACGTGACCACGGCCTGCGTCGAGAACGGCTTCGTCTGGCCCGCGATCAAGCTGGCCCTGCTCACCGAGAGCGACCTGGCCGGGCATCCGGCCGGGCTGCCGACCACCCGGGACATGCGCCGCATGCCGAGCCGGCGCCGGGGCGGCGTCGACCCGCTGCAGCTGCGGTCCGGGGACTACGTGGTGCACGAGCAGCACGGGGTCGGCCGGTACGTGGAGATGACCTCGCGGACCGCGGCCGGGGCCACCCGGGAGTACCTGGTCATCGAGTACGCGCCCGCGCGGCGCGGGCAGCCGCCGGACCGGCTCTACGTGCCCACCGACCAGCTCGACGAGGTGACCAAGTACTCCGGCGGCGAGGCCCCGGCGCTGCACCGGCTGGGCGGCGCGGACTGGGCCAAGGCCAAGGGCCGGGCGCGTAAGGCGGTCCGCCAGATCGCCTCGGAGCTGATCCGGCTGTACTCGGCCCGGATGGCCTCGCCCGGGTTCGCGTTCGGGCCGGACACCCCCTGGCAGCGCGAGCTGGAGGACGCGTTCCCCTACGTCGAGACCCCGGACCAGCTCGGAGCCATCGACGAGGTCAAGCGGGACATGGAGCGGTCGGTGCCGATGGACCGGCTGATCTGCGGCGACGTCGGCTACGGCAAGACCGAGATCGCGGTACGCGCCGCGTTCAAGGCGGTTCAGGACGGCAAGCAGGTTGCCGTGCTGGTGCCGACCACCCTGCTGGTCCAGCAGCACTTCTCGACCTTCTCCGAGCGGTACGCGCCGTTCCCGGTCAAGGTCCGGCCGCTGTCCCGGTTCCAGAGCAAGGCCGAGGCGGACGAGACCCTGGCCGGGCTGGCCGACGGCACCGTCGACGTGGTCATCGGCACGCACAAGCTGCTGCAGCCGGAAACCCGGTTCTCCCGGCTGGGCCTGGTCATCATCGACGAGGAACAGCGGTTCGGCGTGGAGCACAAGGAGTACCTCAAGCGGCTCCGCACCGAAGTCGACGTGCTCGGCATGTCGGCCACCCCCATCCCGCGGACCCTGGAGATGGGCGTCGCGGGGATCAGGGAGATGTCGACCATCCTCACCCCGCCCGAGGAGCGCCACCCGGTGCTGACCTTCGTCGGGGCCTGGGACGCCAAGCAGGTGGCCGCGGCCATCCGGCGCGAGCTGCTGCGCGACGGCCAGGTGTTCTTCGTGCACAACCGGGTCAGCTCGATCCGCCGGGTGGCGGCCCAGGTCCAAGAGCTGGTCCCGGAGGCGCGCATCGCGGTGGCCCACGGGCAGATGAACGAGCACGAGCTGGAACAGATCATGGTCGACTTCTGGGAACGGAAGTCCGACGTGCTGATCTCGACCACGATCATCGAATCGGGCCTGGACATCCCGAATGCCAACACGCTGGTCATCGACCGGGCCGACCTGTACGGGCTGTCCCAGCTGCATCAGATCCGCGGCCGGGTCGGCCGGGGGACCGAGCGCGCCTACGCCTACTTCCTGTACCCGGCCGAGACGGCGCTGACCGAGACGGCCCACGAACGGCTGGCCACCGTGGCCCAGCACACCGAGATCGGCGCGGGCATGTACGTGGCCCTGAAGGACCTGGAGATCCGCGGCGCGGGCAACCTGCTCGGCGGCGAGCAGTCCGGGCACATCGCCGGGGTCGGCTTCGACCTGTACGTGCGGATGATCGGCGAGGCGGTTTCTGAACTACGGGGCGACGGCCCGGCGGAGAAACCCAAGGTCCGGGTGGAACTGCCGGTCAACGCGCACATCCCGCACGACTACGTGCCCGGCGAGCGGCTCCGGCTGGAGGCCTACACCCGGATCGCGGCCATCGACTCCGAAGCCGACGTCGCCGCGGCCCTGGAGGAGCTGACCGACCGGTACGGCGAGCCGCCCCAGCCGGTGCTCACCCTGCTCGAGGTGGCGCGGCTGCGCGCCGAGGCCCGGCGGGTCGGGCTCACCGACATCACCGCGGCGGGCAACCACATCCGGTTCGCCCCGGTCGAGCTGCCCGATTCGCGGCAGGTCCGGGTACAGCGGCTGTACCCCAAGACGGTGCTCAAGCAGACGGTGCGTACGATGCTCGTACCGGTGCCGAAGACCGCTACTATCGGCGGTCAGCCGTTGCGGGATACTGAACTGCTCGCCTGGTGCGGCGAGGTCGTCCGGTCGGTGCTGGCCGAATAGGGTGGGCCGATCGTCGAGGGTTATTGCGGAGAAGGGATAGTGCGGTGCTTCGGAGGCTGGCGAAGGCGTCCGTCATCGTGATCGGTGTCGGGCTGGCGGCGGCCGGCTGCTCGGTCCCGCCGCTCAAGCTGGGCGCCGCGGCGATCGTGGGCAGCCAGCGGATCTCGATCGCGACCCTCGACAACGAGGTCACCAACCTCAGCCAGGCGGCCAAGCAGTATCCCGGCCAGGTCAGCCTGAACTCCGCGCAGCAGACCCAGTCCACGCTGAGCTGGCTGATCCGGTACAAGATCAACGAGGAGCTGGCCCGCCAGCAGGGCATCGCCGTCTCCCCGGCCCAGGCCAATACGGCGCTGAACCAGGCCTACGCCTCGGCCGCCGCCGCGGCCGAGCAGCAAGGCCTGACCCACGTGACCCAGAATCTGATCCTGACCGCGAGCGGTATCCCGCCGGACACGGCCGCCGAGCTCGGCAGGTACGAGGCGATCGCGGACGCGTACCTGAAGATGGTCAACGGCGGCACCTTGCCGACGTCGGGCTCGACCGCCTCGACGACCGCGGGGAACAAGCTCAACCACGCCGAATGCCAGGCGGCCAAGGCCCTGAACATCCAGGTCAACCCGCAGTACGGCGAGCTGGATTACACCCAGTACCAGATCGTCACGGCGCCGGCCACGGTGAGCAGGCAGGCCGGGCCGACCACCTCGGCCTCTCCCGTGGCCACGGCGCCCGCTTGCTGATCGTCCTCGCGACCAGCCCGCGGGTGGTACCGGGCCTGCTGAGCTGGCCGGCCTGGCAGGCGCTGCGCTCGGCGACCGTCGTCCTGGCGCCCGCCGGGCATCCCCAGCTGCCCGCGCTGGACGCGGCCGGGATCGGCTACCAGCTGGCCGATGAGCCGCCGGCCGACCCCTCGGATGGGGTGGTGGTGTGGCTGGCGCCGCCGGGCGCCGACCCGCCGGTCCCGGCCGGGGCCCGGTTGGTGGCCGGCTCGGCGGATCTGCCCGGCGCGCACTTTATTGATCTGGTGGCGACCATGGACCGGCTGCGCGTGCAGTGTCCGTGGGACGCCCGGCAGACCCACGAGTCGCTGGCGCCGCACCTGCTCGAGGAGTCCTACGAGGCGGTGGAGGCGCTCGAATCCGGAGATCCGCGGGCGCTGCGCGAGGAACTGGGCGACGTGCTCATGCAGCCGGTGTTCCACGCGCGCGTGGCGGCCGAACGCGACGACGGGACCGGCTACACCATCGATGACGTCGCCGACGGGATCGTGGCCAAGCTCATCCGCCGGCACCCGCACGTGTTCGGGGACGTGGCCGTCTCAGGCGCCGATGAGGTCACCGCGAACTGGGACGAGATCAAGAAAAAAGAAAAAAGAGATCTGGCCGAACGGTCCGGCCCTCGTGCCGCCGGTCAGCCTGCTCCCTCGGCCCTGGACGGCGTGCCCTTCGGGCAGCCGGCGCTCGCGCTGGCCGCGCAGCTGCAGCGCCGGGCGGCGCGAGCCGGGGCGCCGGAAGAGCTCGCCGGCCTGGACGGTCCTGCCGGCGATGACCTCGGCGCCGAGCTGTTCCGGCTGGTGGCCAAGGCCCGGGCGCTGGACCTGGACCCGGAGACCGAGCTGCGGGGCGCCGCCCGCCGCTACCGCGACCTGGTGCAGGCCTGGGAAGCCCGGGAGAGCTGAGGCTCTCCCGGGCTCGCCCGGTCGTTCAGATGTTGAGGAACAGGATGGGGTCGATCGCCCCGGTCGTGTCGATCGGAAACGTGCTGTACGGCTGCGCGGTCGTGCAGTTCGGGTGGCTGGCGTAACCCGCGCCGGAGATGTGGTTGAAGTCGATCACGTCGTGGTTCCCGGCCTGGTCCTGGACGCCGGCCTGGTATGCGCAGTCCGGCGGCCCGCTGGTGCTGGTTACGGCGGAATTGGAGATCTGGTTCCGGGTCACGACGTCGCCGGTCCTGGTGCTCGTCGAGGCCGTGCAGTTCGGATCGGGGCTGAAGTTCCCGAGGTAGATGCCGACGTCGTTGCTGACGACCTTGTTCCCGGCCACGGTGACGTTCTTGACCAGCGGGTCACCGCACCCGCCGAAGAGCAGGATTCCGCTGCCGTCGTTCGGTTCGGTCGGGTCGCTGTACTGGTTCCCGCTCACCGTATTGCCGGTGATCCGCGCGAACGCGCCCCGCGCCACCTCGATGCCATTCGGGGCGATGCTCCGGCCGAGCGCGCTGTCCGGCCCGGTCGCGGCGACCGTGTTGTCGCTGATGTCGGCGGACGAACCCGGTCCGTCGACGTCGATGCCGTCCTTCTGGTAGCCGCTGACCGTGGTGTGGGTGATCGTCGCGGTGCCGGTGAAGTTCTCGACCGGGTCGCTCGCGTAATCCGGGGTTTCCCAGTGCTCGTGTCCGATCCCGATGCCGATCCCGTACTGGCAGCCGTACAGGCTCGCGTCGGCGTCGGCGATGTTGGTCACCGCATCGTGGGTGATCAGCGCGCTGGCCCCGGCGAGGACCAGGATCCCGTACTCCTCCTCGGCGCAGCCGCCGTTTCCGGGCAGCGGGCAGGCCACGGTCAGGCCGGCGATCGTCACGTGGACGCCCTTGCCCCAGGCCACCAGCAGGGCCTGCGGCGCCAGCAGGTTGTCGCTGGCGAACTGGGGCGGCAGCGGGTCACTTGACGGCACCCACTTGCTCGGCGCGGCGATCGTCGCGCCCGCGCTGCCGGTCACGGTAATCGATTTGGTGATGATGACCTGCTCTTTATACGGAGCGGTCCCGCATAGGAAAACGGTGTCGCCGGGGCTGGCCGCGTTGACGGCCGCCTGCACGGTGGTGTAACCAGGGCTGGCGCAACTTGTGTCGCTCCCCGCGGCAGCGCCTACATACCGGGTGGTTCCCGCGGCGTACGCGGGTCCGGCCACGGCCGCGACCGCCACCCCGCACGTCAGGGCTCCGGTTACGGCGATCCGCGCCATTAAGTAACCGACTTCGTGGTCTTTCATTCCATTCCTCCCCTTTCGGGCATCGCGTACTAAACGGTGCGCCTATACGATTCCGAAGGCGGCAAACTATCTCACCATAAGGAAAGACGCGATGGTCCAGCTCAAAGTTTACTGAATGGCCAATTTTTAAATGATCTTGTATTAGCAGGTTCTTCGCTCATAAAGGACAGATCGGACAGCGGCGTCTGTCTGAGGTCAGGGCGATGAGCTCGTTCAGCCGGGGGAGCGATCCGGCCTGTCCCGTCCGGGTTGATCCGAGCCCCGGACGGGACCTTTGCCGGTTAAGTCCTCAGCTCACGGTGGTATTGAACGAGATCGAGTTGTTCGCGGGGTTGGGGTCGGGATTGATCGCCTGGACATTAACGGTCACGGTATTGGTTCCCGTTTGCGTCAACGTGATGGACACCTTCAGGTTCGCGTGGGAGCCCGACGAGATCGACGCGACGTTCCACGTCACCACCCCGTTTGCGTACGTACCGCCGTTCTGGGCCGAGACGAACGTCGCGCCCGGTGGCAGCGTGAACGTGGCGGTGACCTGGTCGGCCACGGCGGGCCCCCGAGGTTGTAGGCGGTCACCGTGTAGACGACCGTCGAGCCTGCGGTCGTCGAGGCCAGTCCCGCGATCCCGGCCGACATGTCGGTCGGCGCGATAACGGTGATCGTGATCGACGGGCTTACCGCGGGAGTGCCGATGCCGTTCGAGGCCGCCACCGTGAACGTGAACGTCCCGGCCGTGGTAGGCATGCCGCTGAGTACTCCGGCCGAGCTGAGCGGCAGCCCGGTGGGCAGCGTGCCGCTGGCCGGCGTGTCTGCGGTGGATGCTGACGGCCCGGCCCGATGTTTACCGAACGGCCCAGATTTCTAGATCATCTTGTAATGACCAGCTTTCCGCCCAGCTGATGACGGGCTCGACGGCGGATCTCGGTGGCCACCCTCGATCGCGAGGTCGCTGGCCGCCGAGCCAGCGCGAACCCGATCGTCGGGGCCGCCGGACGGCCCCAGGGTCGTGAGCTGGGTCTTGGCGCTCGAGGGAGCCGTGCGCCGGTCGGCGTTCGTAGCAGTTCAGGTGCTGCTTGGGTGCATTTGGGTCTCTTGCGACGTACCTAACTCTCCGTGATGTAGGTTGCTAGTGGGTTAGGCATCATCTGTTACGACAAGTTACGACCTGTGCCCGTAAACCGGTGTATTTGGCTACGCGTCTCCTAAGCGGGAGTTCTCAGGCGAACTGAGCGGGAGCCATGGGATGGTGCCGGACTGCGCGGTGCTGCCCATGGGGGGGTTAGGTGATCATGTCTGGTTTTGTCGTTGCCGGCGAGCGTTACGATCGCCAGGCGGTTCGGCGCGTTACCGGCTGGACGCGGTACTACCTGCGTAAAGCCGCGCTGACGGATTTCGGTTGCGCCATCATCGGAGTCTTTGCCGCCGCCCAGCTTCGCTTCGGCGACGAGGTGACCAGCACCTACATCGCGTTGAGCCTGGCTCTGCCCGTGCTCTGGGTGGCTGCCGTCTGGCTGTCCGGCGGCTATGACGTCCGCTACATCGGCACCGGCTCCGACGAGTTCCGCAAGGTGCTGAACGCCGGGGTCGGGCTGACCGCCGCGCTGGCCATCTTCTCGTACACGATCAACATCGAGCTGTCGCGTGCCTACCTGCTCATCGCCTTGCCCACCACCACCATGCTCGATCTGGTCGGCCGTTTCACGCTGCGCAAACACCTGCACCACCAGCGCGCCGACGGCCGGTGCCTGCTGAGCGTGGTCGCCGTCGGCCATGAGCCTGCGGTGGCGAACCTGGTCATGGAACTGCACCGGGACAGCTACCACGGGATGACGGTGGTCGGTGCGTGCGTGGCGGGGCTGACCGAGCGCAGCGACGTGGCCGGGGTCCCGGTCTACGGTGGCCTTGATGATGTGACCGAAGCGGTACGCGCCCTAGGGGCCAACACGGTGGCCGTGCTGGCCTGCCCGGAAATGGATGGCGTCAAGCTCCGCGGCCTGGCCTGGGAACTGGAGAAGACCGGTACCGACCTGTGCCTCTCGCCCGCCCTGCTGGATGTCGCGGGCCCGCGGACCACGGTCCGGCCGACCGCCGGGCTCACCCTGCTGCACGTCGATCACCCGGAGCTTTCCGGCTTCCGGCTGGTGATCAAGGACCTGTTCGACCGCCTCGTGGCGGGCGTCGCCCTGCTCTTGCTCCTGCCCGTGCTGGCCGTGCTCGGGGTGATGATCCGGCTCCACGACCGTGGTCCCGCATTGTTCACCCAGGTCAGAGTCGGTAAGGATGGCCGCGCGTTCCGGATCTACAAGTTCCGCACCATGGTCGTGGACGCCGAGCAGCGCAGGGACCAGCTGCTGCCGAGCAACGACCACGACGGCGTGCTGTTCAAGCTGCGCGACGATCCGCGGGTCACCGGCCTGGGCGCGCACCTGCGGCGCTGGTCCGTCGACGAGCTGCCCCAGCTGGTGAACGTGTTCCTGGGTGAGATGTCGCTGGTGGGACCGCGCCCGGCGCTGCCCGCCGAGGCCGCGCAGTACGCCGATCACGTCCGCCGCCGGCTGGTGGTCAAGCCGGGTCTCACCGGGCTCTGGCAGGTGAACGGGCGCTCCAACCTGACCTGGGACGAATCGGTGCGGCTCGACCTGCGCTACGTCGAGAACTGGTCGTTTGCCCTGGACCTGCAGATTCTCTGGAAAACGTTCGCGGTGCTGGTGCGGAGGTCTGGAGCTTATTGACAGGTGCCCGCCCCGGTTCTCGGTACCCGTACCGAGCGCCACGACTGCTGCCCTGCAACTGCATCTGCCTGCACGGTTCGGTGTCCCGCCCGGGGGCCATCGCCGGTCTCGTGCATTTATATAGGAGGACGAGTGACCACGATCAGCCAGCAAGGCCGTGCCGCCCCGGACATCGCGGGAATGGTGCGCGGAGCGGCGGCCGGAGACCGGTACGCCTGGGAGCGCCTGGTCGACCAGTTTTCCAGGCTCATCTGGTCCATCACGGTGGAGTTCAAGCTCGCGGAGAGCGATGCCGCTGATGTGGCCCAGACGACCTGGCTGCGGCTGCTCGAGCACATCGACCGGATCGAGTACCCCGACCGCGTGGGTTCCTGGCTGGCCGCGACGGCTCGCAACGAGTGCCTGCGGAGCCTGGCCGCGCGTAAGCGGGTCGTCCTGGCCCACGACGACGAGGTCCTGACCGCCGCCGTCGCCGCGGGGCCCGACGTCGACGAGCGCATTCTGGCTGCTGAGAGCGCCCAGGTGGTGCGCGATGCGATGTCCAGCCTGCCGGGGCGCTGGCAGCGCCTGCTGGAGATGCTCATGGCCGATCCGCCGGTTCCCTACACCGAGATTTCCGATCAGCTGGGCCTTCCCGTCGGGAGCATAGGTCCCACTCGAGGGCGCTGCCTAGCCCAACTGCGCGTACTGCTCCAGGCTTCCTGAGCACCCGTGTAATTGCCTGCGATACCCCATATTTCAAAACCAGAATGGCAGGGTGGACTAGATGCAGCGCGCCAGTCGGGCACTAGCAGAAACGGTGCGAGCAATTGATTTCGGGCAAACCCCGGTACGCGGTTTCAGTGTGCTGATCGGGAACCGCCGGGTGAATCTTATGCTCAAGCTGGAAGGCGCGAATCGTTTCGGCTCGATTAAGTCCCGGACCGCGAGTGCGCTGATCGATGACCTTGAGAGCAGCGGGCGCCTGCGTCCTGGCGGCCGGATCATTGAATCCACCTCGGGAAACCTGGGCATCGCGCTGGCTGGAATCTGCGCCGAACGCGAATATGACTGCACGCTGGTGGTCGACACTAATGTTCCCGATTTCAGCGCCGCCCAGATGGAGGATTATGGCGCGCGGTTGATCAGGATCGCGAAGACCAACCTGCGCAGCCCGGTCGAGGAACGGCTCAAGCTGGTCGGCGAGATCCTCGCCGCGGACGACGGCATGCTCTGGACGAACCAGTACGGAAACCAGGCGGCGCCGGGGATCCACGAGCGCACTACCGGACCAGAACTGCTCAGCGCGTTCGGCGCCCGGAACGCCGATGCGCTGTTCGTCCCGGTGTCGACCGGCGGAACCCTGGCCGGCATCTCGCGCTTCGCCCGCCGGTTCAGCCCGGACACGATGATCGTGGCGGTCGACGCCGCCGGTTCCGCGGCCCTGGGCGGCCCGCTGGGCCCGCGTCCGGAGAAACTGGCGGGCTTCGGCTCTGACCGGCATTCACAGTTCGACGCCGACGGGCTCTACGACGTGGTGACGCACGTGAGCGACCGCGAAGCGGCCGCGGCGTGCCGGCTCGTGCACGCCCAGACCGGGCTGGCGCTCGGGGGATCCGCTGGGGCCGCGGTGGCGGCCGCCATGGTCTGCGCCAAGCGCTATCCGGAACTGCGGAACGTAGCCTGCCTGTGCCCGGATGGCGGAGACCGGTACGCGAAGAAGATCTACGCCGAATGCGAACCGGCCGAGCCGTCCGCTACTCTGGCGCCGCTCACTACGATTCAGCCAGAACCGGAGCTGGATAACGATGGCCCAGATGCCTGACACGATCCTCTACCTGACCGGCCAGCAGGTGCGTTCGCTGGTCGGCCGGATCGACCCGGTCGCGGTGGTCGAGGAAACCCTGGTCGACTTCGCCGCGGAGAACGCCGGCCTGGCGCCGGAGACCGCGCTGCGGTGGACGGCTCCGGACGGGACCGGGGCCCGCAGCCTGGTCTTGCCCGCCTGGGCCGGAGAGCATTACGGCTGCAAGATCATCAACGCCTGCATCGGCAACCCCGCGCGCGGTCTTCCCCGGGCTCAGGGCGTGATCATCCTGCACGACCTCGAAACCGCCGCGCCGGTCTGCATTATGGAGGGCGCGCAGATCAGCGCGCTTCGTACCGCCGCGGTGTCCGTCGCCGCGGTCGGCGCCGCCAAGCGGCACGATCTGGTGCGGACCGTCGCCGTCCTCGGCTGCGGCAAGCAGGGGCGGACCCACGTCGAGCTGCTGGCGGCATCGTGTCCCGACCTGTCCCGGTTGCTGATCTTCGACCGGGACGAGGGGTTCATGCAGAGCTTCGTCGCGCACTGCGCCGAGCAGCACGGGTCGCTCGAGGTGCAGCCCATGCCCGATGCCGAGCAGGCCGTGCGCGGCGCGGACGTCACCGTCGCGACCACCACCACCACGACTCCGTACGTGCCGCTGGAGTGGACCCGCCCCGGTTCTACCTTCTTGAACGTCTCCCTGGACGATGCCGAGGCCGACCTGCTGCTGGGCACCGATCACCTGTTTGTCGACGACTGGGACCTGATCACCAGCGACCAGCACCGCATGCTCGGCGCGCTGGCCCGCGCCGGGCAGGTGACCGGGCCGGACGAAGCCCCGCAGCCCGGTGCGCGGCGGGTGGATGCCGATCTGCCCACGCTGGTCAGCGGCCGCTACGATCGCCCGATCGAACCGCAGCACCGGATCGTGGTCAACCCGTTCGGCATGGGCGTGCACGATGTCGCGCTGGCCGCGCGCGTCTATCTGGCCGCGAAAGACCAGTCCGTCGGATTGCCGCTTGAGCGGTAACCGGACCGCGGACTCAACACTTGAGGGAGTGATGGTGGCAGTAAGCAGGGTAAGAGAGGCCGCGCTCGGCCCGAGCTACTTCCATCATCGCCGGCTGATCGAGCAGTCCAAGAGCTGGTCGCCGGACGAGATCCGCCGGTATCAGGAGCCGCGATTCCGGCAGGTGCGGGCGAGATACAACGGTTCGGTCACCGAGCGGGAGGACTACCGCCGGGACATGCGGCGGTATACCCGCTGGGATGTACCGCCGGTCACCCACTACGTCCGGACCAGCGGGACGTCGGGCCAGCCCCTCCGCTTCCGGGCCGACACCTTCTCACGCCGGCAGAAGGAGCGCGCCTACCTGTTTGATATCTGGTCCAGGGCCGGTTATGCCCCCTTTGACCTCAGGGTGCGTTTTCGCGGCGACGGCGCCTTCGGCTTCGACCGGTTTCAGAACGTGTGGTCCGTGCCGTCGGCCATGACCGCCGAGCGGGAGCTCAAGGGGCTGCGGCAGTGGCTGCGGACGCTGCCGCCGTTCTTCTTCCACGTCTACCCGAGTTCGCTGTTCTCGTTCATCGACCTGGTCGGCGAGG
Organism: uncultured Actinomycetes bacterium; assembly: GCA_963787645.1. Classification (GTDB taxonomy): domain Bacteria; phylum Actinomycetota; class Actinomycetes; order Streptosporangiales; family Streptosporangiaceae; genus Palsa-504. Next base: position 94,402 of record CAWBDS010000004.1, read on the forward strand.
ACTTCTTCCGCAGCCTGCCGATCCGGGGCGTGCTGGCCGGATCCGAGATATTCCCGACCGGCGAACAGGCCCATTTCGAGCAGGACTTCGGCCTCCGGGTCGCCCACTGGTACGGCCACACCGAATACGCGGTCCTGGCTTACTTCTGCCGGGAGTGCCGCGGCTTCCACTTCTACCCGACCTACGGGTACCTGGAGCTGCTGCCCTCCGACATCGAAGAGGGCATGCGGATCGTCGCGACCTCGTTCAACCGGATCGGTACTCAGTTCGTGCGCTACGACACCGGCGATCTGGCCGTGGCCTCCACGAGAACCTGCCCGGCCGATCATTTCCCGCGCGCTGACGCGGTCGTGGGGCGCTCTCAGGAGACCTTTATCGACGACACGGGGCGGCGGCGGGATCTTTACGCCTACGCCATCGGTGACCTGGACAGCGGGCCCTTCTGGGATCACGTGCGGGACATGCAGTTCGTTCAGGACCGGCCCGGTTTCCTGCGCATCCGGCTGGTCGCGGACGACCAGGTGGACAAGGAACACATCCGGCGGACTTTCGAAGAGCGCCTGCCCATGGCCAAGCTCGAGTTCGAATATGTTTCTCATATCGAGCGAAGCGCGAGCGGCAAACGCAAGTACTTCGTCAATGCGCTGTAAGCGACGCGGCTGAGCCCGAAAGGTCAAAAAATGCGGGTGGCAATTAATCTGCTCACCGAGAACCCCGACAACCCTTCGGGAGCCCACTGGTGCTGGGCCGGCGTGATTCCCGAGATGGCCAAGCGGCTCGAATTCGGCGAGGAACTGCACCTGCTGGTCAGCCCGCGATCCCGGCGCCTGCACGACGATTACGGTCCGGGTGTGTATCACATCACCTACCCGTGGTCCAACGAGCGGCGCGCGCTGCGCACCTTGTCCGAGCACGTCTACACGCCCATCCGGTTGCCGCTCAGCCACATCGACGTCTTCGTCACGGTGATCGCGCCGCTGCTGACCATTCCCCGGTCGCAGGTCATCCACATGAAGACCATGCACGCCTTCACCACCCCCGAGGACCTCGAGCCGGCCGTGCGCATGTACCGCCGGCTGACCTACGCCCGCTCGGCGCGGGTCGCGGACGCGGTGATCGTCAACTCCGAGAGCCTGCGCTCCGAGGTCGAGCGTTACCTGCCCATCGACACCCGCAAGCTCAAGCTGGTCTACGAGGCCATCGACCACGAACTGTTCAAGCCGGGCGACGCCGCCGAGGCCCGCGCGCAGGTCTCGAAGTACGGCATCACCAAGCCGTTCGTGGTCTTCGTGTCCTCGCTGTGGGCGTACAAGAATCACGACGGGCTGCTGCGCGCGTGGGCGCGGGCCCGGCCTCAGCTCGGCGACCGGCAGCTGGTGTTCGTGGGCGCGGGCCCGGATTCGTACGCCGCCGAACTGCGGTCGCTGGCCGCCGAACTCGGTATCGGCGACGACCTGATCTTCACCGGCGGGGTCTCGCTCGCCGAGACGGTCGCGTTCTACCGGGCTGCCGACCTGCTCGCCTACCCGTCACACAACGAGACGTTCGGCCTGCCCATCCTGGAGGCGATGGCCTGCGGCTGTCCGGTGGTCACCTCGCGGGTCAGCTCGATGCCGGAAATCGCGGGTGGCGCGGCCATCTTGTGCGATCCCGCCGATCCCGCCTCCATCGCCGAGGCCCTGGTCACCGGGGTGGCACCGGACCGCGATCGGCTGCGCGACATGGGGTTCCGCCGGGCGGGCGAGTTCACCTGGGCGGCTGCGGCCGGCGCCACGCTCGACGTCTACCGCGAGGTGGCCGAGCGCCGCCGTCGGCGATCGGCGGTCGTCTAGGACGGCGGCGTACTGCGGTAGGTGCTGCCGGCGTCCTGGCCGAACGGACCCGTGCAGTATCCGCTCTGCCGTTCCTGCGCCGAGCCGCACTTGTCCCCGCTGGTCAGCGAGCCTGTCCACCTGGCCCAGCTGACCGGGTTGTCGGCGTTGCCCTGGTTCCAGACGTAGAACGTCGACGGGCCGTTGTAGACGTTGTCGGACCAGACGTTGTCCTGGAAGAACGTCAGCCGGGTGGGGATGATCCACCCCGCGCCATGGTCGGGCGGCGAGCCGTACTCGCTGAAGATGCCGCCGGCCCCGCACGCGGGCCAGGCCGTTTTGGTGCAGTCCATGACGGCGGCCGGGTTGAAATCGATCGTGTTGCGCGTGATCAGCACGTTCTCGGTTTCCCACAGGCAGCCGTTCCACCAGTCCATGGCCGGGGACCCGGTCCGGTTGCCCCGGTACGTCGCCGTGCTGATCGAGGCGCGAGGCAGGTTGGCCCGGCACGCCGACGTGGTGAACGGACCCGAGCCGCCCCCGCCGGCCAGCGTGCACACGCTGTCGGTGGGACCCGAGCAGTACCGGTTGGAGTTCTGCCAGAGGAAGACGCTGCCGCCGTTATCGACCAGCGTGTTGCCGCTGATCACGGACTGGCTGGAATGCGACGGCTGATCGGCGCACGAGGGCTCCGGGCAGGCCGGCACCCCGCCGAACTGCCGGTCGCTGCCGCTCTCGCTGATGTAGATGGCCGTGCTGGGGAACCCGGTGTCGGCCAGGCCGTCGATGATGTTGTTACCGGCGATGTAGTTACCGGTGATCGCGAAGTTGTAGGAGATCTCTTCGATGATCGCGGCGTCTTCGTTGTCGGTGATGGTGTTCGCGGTCCACGTCGTGTTCGCGTTGTTGGTGTCCGCCCAGCCCCCGGGACCCCAGTTGTTGTGAATGTAGTTGTGCTTGATCGTCACGCCGTTGGTCCTCCAGAGCTTGAAGCCGCCCTGGTCGCCGTCCGGCGTGACCTGACCGCACCGGCTGTTCCGGTACTGGGCCGGCACCGGATTGTGGTGTGACCAGCCGATCGCCGAGTTGTTCAGCAGGCCGGCGAAGTCGCAGGTGTCGTTGTAGCTGATCTCATTGTCTTCGACGGTGATGTTGTACGGTCCGCCGGTCAGCGAATCCATGCCCCAGGAGTCGGTGTCCTCGGACTGAAAGCCGTACTGCCCGTTCAGCGTGAGGCAATTGTCTTTCAGGACGTTGTCCGCACCCAGGATCACCCCGGCCCCGGGCACGTTGAGCGTGACCGTATTGTAGGCAATGGTCCAGCCGGTGTTGGAGTCCCCGTTGATCGCCGAGGCGTTGCTACCCGGCTGGTACTTCTCCACGGTCAGGTATTCCACGGTGACGCCGCTCTGGTCGCCGTCGGAGGAGTTCGAGTCGATTCCCCACTGCTGCCCGTGGTACTCGCCGGACAAGATGGTGCGCAGCTGCCCCGAGCGGCCGCCCACGAAAGCGTCGTCCGTATCGGCCTGGAAATAGCCGGTGTGGGTGCCCGGCAGCAGGTAGTACACGGTGTTGGGCTTGAGCTGGTACGAGAGGTACTCGTTCGTCCCGGTGGGCAGCACCATCCCGGCCGTGGCCTGCGGGAAATCCGAGTCCGGCGTGCCGTAGGTCGGCAGGCCCCGGGTCCCGCTCGAGTAGGCGCCAGGCGCCCCGTGGTAGCTGTACGGCGAGTCGAGGATGGCCTGGCCGCAGACGGATCTGGCGTCGGGCGGGTGAACCGCCGGGTCCGGGCAGGCCGTCGGCGACGACGACGAGCCGGCCGCCGGCGGCGCCGAACCGCCGGACGTGAAGTAGACGCTCAGCACCACGGCGACCACGGCCACGAAAGCCACGACGGCGATCGCGGGCCATTTACGCCTGGCTCTGCGGTGTGAAGGTGCTCTCATCTCGATCCTGGGGCCCAGGTCAGACCGTCACCTCATCGGGGCCGACCACTGGTTCGCCAGAGTACCTTCCGGCGGACGGGACGAGCAGCGACGCGGCCAGCGTCAGTTCGAGCAGGTATGGCGACGCATCGGTGAAGCCGACCTCGGTGAATGAGGCGATCAGGCAGTAAACGACCAAGAACAACGCCAGGGCCCGCTGGACCCCGCGGGGCGCGAAGTAGGCGGCGGCGATCAGGTACAGCAGCATCAGCGCGCAGACGGCCACGCCGAACAGGCCTTGTTCCTGATAGGAGGCTAGCCAGTTGCTGTCGATGGAAAGGCCGTTGAACGAGGAATTCGACAGGCCGAAGCCGAAGATCTCCTCGAACTTGTTGCGCGGGAAGTTGACCAAGGCGGTCCAGACCGTGGTCCGGCCGGTGAGGTTGTACAGCTCCTGGGAGCTCTCCCCTCGGGCCAGCCACGTGGTCAGGGCCTGGCCGACGGTCGCGACGACAATGGCCACCAGCACGCCCGCCGCCGCGAACAGCTTGCGGACCCTGGCCTTGGCCGCGATCAGGCTCAGGCCGGCCACCACGATCCCCACCAGCATCGCGGCCAGGGCCGTCCTGGTGTGCGTGAGGATCAGGATTACGCCCGTCACCATGACCGTGAGCAGTGCGGCCCGGCCGGCCATCTCACCGCAGAACCACAGCACCACCACCAGCCCGGTCAGGACCGCCGCGTAGTGCGCGACCTGGGTCGGGACGATGGGCCACAGCGCGCCGGTGAGCCGCCCGGCGACCAGCGCGTGCCCGGGCGAGATGAACAAGCCGATCAGGACCGAGCCCAGCGCGATCGACAGGGCTCTGATGTGGCAGCGGACCAGCAACATGTCGCGGCGGCCCCACCACGGCGTCAGCAGCCACAAGGTGCCGACATACAGGGTGAACCGGGCGGTCCGGAACACGGTGCCGAGGTGCTGTGGTTGCAACGTGGTAATCAGCACGCCCACGACCAGCAAGCTCACGATGCACAGAAATACGTTCGGCCGGATCAGCCCCTTGCGGTTGGCGATCAGGGCCAGCAGAAACGCCACCGGCAGCGTACCCTGGGCGATGCCCTTGCCGACCGCTCCGGGGATGTGCAGGAAGGAAATCCCCGTGTAAAAGGTGAGCGTGTTGAACAGCAGCAGGAACCAGATGACGGTGATCAGGCGCCGGGTTTGCCGGGTGGGGTCCTGGGCGGCTCGCGCGGACAGTAGCGCCCTACGGGAGCGGAACGCGGCCGGCGTCGGACGGGAGCGGAATGCTACGGACGAGCTCATCGACCCACCGCATCCTTCCTCGGCCCGGTTGGCGCCGAGGCGCTGCTGGCCAGTCGCGCGGTGTCCGTCATCGTGTCCCTTAGTCCGCTTGCCGGAGCTTACATGGCATATGAGGTTTTAACGGGCGGCCGTGATACGCCGGTGGTCAGGCCTTCACCCGCGCTCGCGCCGTGGCCCGGAAGTCCCGGAGCGCGGCCCGCAGCTCCCACCAGAACAGCATCGCCCCGAGCCACGACGACAACGCGGTCCCGTCGACGCTGCCGAGCAGGCCGCCGATCCCCCCCACTTTCTGGCCCGCGATGGCCCCGGCCAGGCTGAGCACCACGAACAGCGCGGACCAGATGAGCATCGCGCGCAGGCTGCGCCGGGCCGCGCCCAGCGCGTGCAGGCCGATGGAGGCGCCGCCCAGGACGCACACGCCGACGGTGCTGATCACGCTGGGCAGCACCAGCGGATAGGTGCCGTGCCACAACTGGCCGAGCACCAGGTGGCCCACCCCTCGCTGGGGGTCGACCAGCAGCACCGCTCCCCACAACACGGCCAGCAGCGTGAGGCCGCCGCTGACCAGCACGCAGAACAGCGGCAGGCGCTGCGGCGAGCGCCTCAGGATCCGGGCTGCCTCGGGCAGCGTGACCAGGCCCATTCCGAAGAATATGACCATGATCGGACCCATCAGCGTATTGGCCGCCTGCAAGTATCCGACCGCGGCCACGCTCAGGATGAAGCTCACGCCGTAGCTGCGGAACTGAGCCGAGGCGGCGTTGGCGGTGCCCTCGGCGAGGTAGCGCGGCCCGAGGTCGACGTTCCGCGAGACCCAGCGCCACACCCCGGCCAACTTGGGCACGACCCCGGCCTGAAACGGGCCGACGGCCGCGGCGATCGTGGCCGTCGCGCCCCAGGCCAGCACGAACCAGAACACGTTCGCGTGGCCGGTCATCTTGCACAGGACCAGGGCGGGAAGCAGCGCCACGGTCCAGATCGTGTCGTTGAGGAAGGCCCGGCTGCCGCGGCCGAGCGCGAAGAAGGCGAACCGCCAGCTGTCCTGCAGGAGCAGGCCGGGCAGCGTCAGCCCGAGGGCCAGGAAGGCCAGCCGCGCCGTGCCGTGCAGCAGGCCCGCGGTGACCAGGATGCAGGTCCCGATGGCCAGGCCGACGGTCGCCGCCGTGCCGGTGCAGGTAGCGACCGCGCGGCGCCACGTTCCTAGTTCCGCGGTGCTGTACCTGACCAGCAGCGGGTCGGTGGCCAGCCCGCGCGACGCGTTGAGGGCGAATCCGTAGGTCACGTAGGCCAGGGCGAAGCCGCCGTACTGAACCGCCCCCAGCGTGCGGGCGATGTAGATGTTGACGGCGAAGTTACTGATGCTGGACATCGCCTGGTCGGCCACGCCCCAGCCCAGGCGGGTCGCCGCCTTGTGGGCCAGCCGCAGGAGCGCGCCGGGCGATAGCTTGCCGGCCAGGCCAGTATCGTCCTGTCGGACTGTGTCGAGTAGCATGCCGCCCTAGGATCCGAGTCGAGATGGCGAGTCGGGATGGCACTGGCGCCACCTTCATCGCCGTTAACAGGACCCGCCAGGACCCGCCCCTGATACCTCCGGGTGCATTCCTTTCATACCAGGCAAGCACCGGGAAAACTGGTCGTATCAGGGTCGCCCGCTAGCGCCTCTAGTGGGGGTGAAGCACCGCGTCCTGATCATCGTCCAGAACCTTCCGGTGCCCTTTGACCGTCGTGTGTGGCTTGAATGCCAGGCGCTGGTCAGGGCGGGCTACCGAGTCGCGGTGGTCTGCCCCAAGGGCCGCGGAGACCCCTCCTACCAGGTCGTCGACTCGGTCGAGCTGTACAAGTACCGGCCTTACGCTCCGGGTGGCAGCAAGCTCAGCTTCATCGCCGAGTACCTCTACTCGTTCGCGGCCACGGCCGCTTTGACGCTGCGGGCGCGCCGCAAGGGCCGGTTCGCCGTGCTCCAGGCGTGCAACCCGCCGGACATCTTCTGGCCCATCGCCCTGGCGCTGCGCGCGGCCGACCGGACCAAGTTCGTCTTCGACCACCACGACCTGTCCCCGGAGCTGTTCCAGTCCCGGTTCCCGGACGGCCCCAAGCTGCCCTACCGCGGGCTGCGCTGGCTCGAGCGCCGCACGCACCGCACCGCCGACCACGTGATCTCCACCAACGACTCCTACCGGGAGATCGCGATCAGGCGCAGCGGCAAGCCAGCCAGCGCCGTCACCGTGGTCCGCACCGGGCCCGACCCGGACAAGTTGCGGCGCGGGCAGGCCGATCCCGGCCAGCGCCGGGGGCGCAAGTACCTGGCCGCCTACATCGGGGTCATGGGACCGCAGGACGGGGTGGACATCGTGGTCCGGGCGGCCGACGTCATCGTGCGCGAACTCGGCCGCGACGACATCGCGTTCACCTTGATCGGCTCGGGGGACTGTTTCGACGAGCTGGTGGCGCTGCGCGACGAGCTGGGCCTGGCGGGCCACGTGGAGTTCACCGGGCGGGCCCCGGACGAGCTGGTCGGCCGGGTCATGTCCACCGCCGACGTGGGGCTGTCGCCCGATCCCAAGAACCCGCTGAACGACCTGTCCACCATGAACAAGTCGATGGAGTACATGGCCTTCGAACTGCCCGTGGTCGCGTTCGACCTGCGCGAGACGCGCGTGTCGACGGGTGACGCGGCGGTGTACGTGAAACCCAATGACGTGCGTGACTATGCCCTGGCCATCGCCGAGCTCCTCGACGACGAGGACAAGCGGGCCCTGCTGGGCAAGCTGGGCCGCGCCCGGGTCGAGGACGAGCTGGCCTGGTCCCACCAGGAGCGCGCCTACCTGGACGTGTACCAGCGCCTGACCGGGACGAAGGCCGAAACCGACCACCTGACCGACCAAGGGACCCGATGAAGCAGATAGCCCAGAACTACAAGTCCGGGGAGCTGTCCGTCCTGGACGCGCCGGTCCCGGCGTGCCGGCCGGGCGGCGTCCTGGTCCAGTCGCTGTTCTCGCTCATCTCCACCGGCACCGAGATGATGAAGGTCCACGAGGCCAGCCTGTCCATGGTGGGCAAGGCCCGGGCCCGGCCGGACCAGGTCCGCAAGGTGCTGGACACGGTGGCCCAGCAGGGCGCGATGGCCACCTACAAGAAGGTGATGAACAAGCTCGACTCCTACACTCCGCTGGGCTACTCGCTGTGCGGCGTGGTCATCGAGGTGGGTGCGGGGGCCGAGGAGTTCAAGGTCGGGCAGCTGGTCGCGGCGGCCGGCAACGAGTTCGCGCTGCACGCCGAGTACAACTGGATCCCGGTCAACCTGTGCGCCGCGGTGCCGCGCGGGGTGGCCCCCGAGCACGCCGCGTTCGCCACCGTGGGCGCCATCGCCATGCAGGGCGTGCGCCGCGCCGAGCCGCAGCTCGGCGAGACCTCACTGGTCATCGGGCTCGGCCTGATCGGCCAGCTGGTGGTCCGGCTGCTGCTCGCGGCCGGCATCCGGGTCGTCGGGCTGGACGTGATCGAGGCCCGCTGCCGGCTGGCCGAACAGGCCGGCGCGGTCGCCTGCGCGGCCCCGGATGAGGCGGGCCTGGCCGCCGTGGCGGCCGCGCTGGACGAGCTGACCGCCGGCCGCGGCGCCGACCACGTGTTCCTGGCCGCGGGCGGCTCCTCCAACGGACCGGTGGAGACCGCGGCCAAGCTGGCCCGGGACCGGGCCCGGGTGGTGGACATCGGCAAGACCAAGCTGGACCTGCCCTGGAACGCCTACTACGACAAGGAGCTCGACGTCCGGTTCTCCCGGTCCTACGGCCCGGGCCGCTACGACGAGCGGTACGAGCTGGAGGGCATCGACTATCCGGCGGGCTACGTCCGCTGGACGGAGCGCCGCAACCTGGAATGCTTCCTGGACCTGCTGGCCCGCCAGGACCTGGAGGTGCAGTCGCTGGTTTCCGGCACGTTCCCGCTGCAGGACGCGGTCTCGGTGTACGGCGACCTGTCCTCCGGCGCGCTGAAAGCGGTCGGGGTCCTGCTCTCCTACCCGGCGCCGGACCCTGACCTGGTGGCGGCCAAGCCCGCGGCCAGCCTGGTCCGTCCCGCGACGGCCGGGGTGTCCAAGGCGCCGAACGGCCCGGGGGCCAAGCGGCTGGCCATCGGCTTCGTCGGTGCCGGTAACTACGCCTCCTCGATGCTGCTTCCGCACCTGGCCCAGATGCCGGACGCCGAGCTGGTCCACGTCACCACGACCAAGTCGCTGTCGGCGGTGAACGCCCAGCGGCGGTTCGGCTTCACCACCGCGTCGACCAGCGCGTCGGCCGTGCTGGAGGACGAGTCGCTGGACGCGATCTTCGTGGTGACCCGGCACGCCAGCCACGCGGACCTGGTCTGCCGGGCGCTGGAGACCGGCAAGGCGGTGTTCGTGGAGAAGCCGCTCGCGCTGACCGCCGAGGAGCTGGAGCGGATCACCGAGGTGGTCACCAAGACCGGCAACGACCGGCTGATGGTGGGCTTCAACCGGCGGTTCGCCCCCATGCTGGTCAAGATGAAGGCCGAGTTCGGCCCGGCCAGCTCCGGCTCGGTCACCCGCTACCTGGTCAACGCGGGCCCGCTCGGTGCGGACAGCTGGTACCGCAACGAGGGCGAGGGAACCAGGTTCACCGGCGAGGGCGGTCACTTCCTGGACACGCTCAGCTGGTGGGCTGACAGCCTGCCCGAAGAGGTCTACGCCGTCGGCGGCCCGGACTCCGACGACGTCCAGGTCACGGTGCGGTTCGCCAGCGGGACCAGCGGCGTGGTCAGCTATCTGGCCGGCGGCAGCGTGCGCTTCGGGAAAGAGACGCTCGATGCCAGCGGCGGCGGCCGCAGCGCGCGGCTGGACAACTTCCGCAAGGCCGCGGTCTGGTCCGGGCGCGGCCACGAGACGATCCGGGCCCGCGGCGGCCAGGACAAGGGCCAGCGCGACCAGCTGGCCCGGTTCGTCAACGCCGTGCGGACCGGTGCGGCCATGCCGATCCCCCTGGACTCGCTGGTGGCCACGACCAAGGCCACCATCGCCGTCCGGGACAGCCTGCTCAGCGGCAAGCCGGAGCAAGTGTGAACACCGCTGCTGACTCGCGTCTGGGCTGGTACATCCGCCGGGTGGGCCGGATGTCCCCGGCCGAGATGGCCTGGCGGGTCCGGGACCAGGTGGTCCGGGCCGCCTGGTCACCGCGGCAGGTGACCCAGGCGCAGCTGGCCCGGGTAACCGCGGCGCCCGCCGGTGAGCTGGTCTTCACCGCGGTCCTGCCTCCGGGCACCGCCGACCGGGTGCCGGAGGAGGCCAGGAAGGCGGTGCTGGCCGCGGCGGACCGGCTGCTGCGGGGCGAGTGGGAGACCCTGGGCGTGCTCCGCACCGACCTGGAGCGGCCCGACTGGTTCCGCGACCCGGTGACCGGCCGCCGGTCGGACCCGGAGCGCTACGCGTTCCGCGTCGACCACCGCTCCGAGGAGCAGGCCGGCAACGTCAAGCAGGTCTGGGAGATCGCCCGGCTGCAGCATCTCACCCTGCTGGCCAGCGCCTGGGCGCTGAGCCACGATGACCGCTACGCGCGGCGGGTCGACGAGCAGCTCCGCTCGTTCTGGCAGGAGAATCCGTTCCTGTCCGGCATCCACTGGACCAGCGGCATCGAGCTGGGCCTCCGGCTGATCAGCCTGACCTGGATCCGCCGCCTGCTGAACGACTGGCCGGGTGTCGCCGACCTGTTCGAGCGCAACGACCTGGCCGTCCGGCAGATCAGGTGGCATCAGCAGTACCTGGCCGGCTTCCGCAGCCGCGGCTCCTCGGCCAACAACCACGTGATCGCTGAGGCGGCCGGCCAGCTGGTGGCTAGCTGCACCTTTCCCTGGTTCTCGCGCAGCGACCGGTGGCGGCGCGCGTCGGCGCGGCTGCTGGAAGGCGAGCTGCTGCGCAACACGTTCCCGTCCGGGGTCAACCGCGAGCTGGCCTCGGACTACCACCCGTTCGTGGCCGAGCTCGGCTTCCTGGCCGCGGTCGAGGCCGGGATCAGCGGCCACCCGCTGGGTGAGCCGGTGTGGCAGCGGCTGACCGCCATGGCGGACAGCGCCGCGGCCCTGCTGGACGAGCGGATGCGGCCGCCCCGCCAAGGCGACTCGGACGAGGGCCGGGCGCTGCTGCTCGACCCGCCCGCGCCGAACACCTGGCCCGCGATGCTGGCCCTGGCCGGCGCGCTGGTCGGCCCGCTCAGCTGGTGGCCGCGGCCGCCGGCCAGCGTGGCCAGCGTCATGGCCGGCGCCCTGGCCGGCGCCCGGTCCGATACCGGGCGGCAGATGGCGGGCCGGCCCGCCCGGCGGCCCTCGCGGTTCGCCGACGCGGGCGTGACGCTGTTGCGCACCAGCGGGCAGAACGAAATCTGGTGCCGGTGTGACGGGGGCCCGCACGGGTACCTCAGCATCGCGGCGCACGCCCACGCCGACGCCTTGTCGGTCGAAGTGCGGTACGCCGGCACCGACATCCTGGCTGATCCGGGCACCTACTGCTATCACGGTGAGCGCCAGTGGCGCTCCTACTTCCGGTCGACCATCGCCCACAACACGGTCGAGCTCGGCGGGCGGAACCAGTCCAGTGAAGGTGGCCCGTTCATGTGGGCGCGTCATGCGCAAGCCCGCGAGATCGAGGTCATCGACGACGGCGACATCGCGCGGTGGACCGCGGAGCATGACGGCTACGCCTCGCTGGACCCGCCCGTGGTGCACCGCCGTTCGGTCCTGCTGGACCGGGCGTCGCGCAGCGTCGACATCATCGACGAGTTCGAGGGCGGCGCCCACGATATCCGGCTCGCGTTTCACCTCGGGCCCGACGTCGAGGCGGAGCTGGATGAGTCCGTGGCCACCCTGCGCTGGCCCGGGCCAGCCGAACCAGCCGCGGCCCGGCTCGAGCTTCCGCCCGCGCTGATCTGGAGCTTGTGCCGCGGTCAGGTTAATCCCATTCTGGGCTGGTATTCTCCCGGCCTCGGACGTCGGGTTCCCGCCTTCAGCCTGGTCGGCTCCGGGCGATGCGTACCCGGCACCCCGCTGGCCACCCGGCTGGAGTTTCTCGAAATCGACAAAACGTCCGAACCTACCGTTTCCCGGCGACTCGTATCATGGGGTCCATCATCCGAGCCGCCGGCGGGTGGAGCGACAGATCTCAAAGCGGAGGCCAGATGAGCCAGCAGGCGCTGGATCTACGTAGATCCACCCGCATCGTGCGACGGCACAAGATCATCCTGGGCGTCGCGGCGCTGCTCGGCATCCTGGCCGGCGCCGCGTACGCCGTCATCCATCCGCCGCTGCTGACCAGCACCGCGCTGGTGGTGCTACCACAGTCGGCCCAGAGCTCGGCGGCCGCGGACGTGGCCGCCACCACCGGCGCGCCGGACACCTTCACCTCCACCGAGGTGGTGGTCGCGGACAGCTACGCGGTGCTGCAGAGCGCCCTGCCCAATGTCCGCCCGGTCAGTACGCTCGACCAGTTGCGGAAGGCCGTCCAGACCAGCAGCCTGACCGACTACATCATCGCGATCAGCGCCCAGGGCAAGACGGCCGGTGACGCGGAAGCGACCGCCAATGCCGTGGCGCAGAGCTATGTGTCCTACGTCAGCGCCGGCTCAAGCCCGATCGGCATCGTGCCCGCGCGAATGCTCGAGCCGGCCGAGAGCGCGTCCGGACCCGCGCCGCTGGAATCGCTGCTGATCAGCGCGTTGATCGGCGCCCTGGTGGGGGGCTTGATCGGGGTTGTCGTGGCGCTGGCCGTCGGCCGCCGGGACAAGCGGCTGCACAGCCGTGACGAGATCGCGAACTCGATCGGCGTCCCCGTGCTGGCCTCCCTGCCGGTGGCCCGTCCCTCGAACGCCTCGTCCTGGGCCCGGTTGCTGGAGGACTACAAGCCCGCCTATGTGCACGCGTGGCAGCTGCGCAAGGCCATGCAGCAGCTGGGCTTGACCTCCGGCAGCCTGGGCAGTAATTCCTCGGTCACCGTGCTGTCCATGTCCGCCGACCCGGGCGCCCTGGCGCTCGGACCGCAGCTGGCCGCGTTCGCCGCCTCGCTGGGGATTCCGACCGTGCTGGCCATCGGGCCGCAGCAGGGCGCCAATACGACGGCCGCGCTGCGCACCGCCTGCGCGACGCCGCTGTCGGTGACCGCCCGGCGGCCCACCAACCTGCGGGTGATGACCCTGGACGACAGCAGCGTCCAGGCGGAGATCGACGCCGACCTGGTCGTCGTCGTGGTGGTGATCGACGGCCAGACCTCGCAGGTGCCCGACACGATGCGGACGGCCACCACGGTGATCGGAGTCTCGGCCGGCGGGGCCACCGCCGAGGAGCTGTCGTACGTCGCCGGGGTCGCGGCTACCGACCGACGTGACATCGCCGGGATTCTGGTGGCCGATCCCGAGCAAGAGGACCAGACGACGGGCCGCGTGCCCGCCCTGACGACGCCCGCACAACCGCGACGCCCGCGGCGCCTCGGCTACATGACAACGGAGATCAGACGGTGAACGATCCAGAACAGACCATGACGTGGTCCGCCGCCGGCTCTGAGGATGACCTGGCGGAGCGCGCGTGGGTGTACGGCGACCTCCCGCCCGAGCAGGCCGGCGGCAACCCGGTCGACGCGATGGCCAGGTTCGTCAGCCTGGCCTTCATCCGGGACGCGCTGAAGCGCAAGGCCTGGGTCTGGTGCGCGACCGCGCTGGTCGGATTTATCATCGGCAGCGGGCTGTTCGTGAAGTTCCCGCCCGCGTACCAGGCGAGCACCACGGTGCTGGTCAACGATGGACCCAACATCGACACCTCGGTGGCGATCCAGACCGACGCCGCGCTGGCGCAGAGCCGTCCCGTGGCCGCCGATGTCGTCCAGAAGCTGGGCCTGACCCAGTCGGTCAGCAGCTTCCTGGCCGCGTACTCGGTCACCACGCTCACGCCCCAGATGCTGCAGATCACGGTTAACGCGCCGACCAGCGACGAGGCGGTGGCCCGGGCCGCCGCGGTGGCCGCCGCCTACCTGCAGCTCCGCAACAATTACGCGCAGGCCCAGCAGCAGCAGCTGGCCACCCAGCTCAACCAGCAGGTCAAGCAGGCGCAAGCCAAGGTCAGCGCCATCAACACCCAGATCAGCCAGACGCCGGCGGGCGGCGGCGCCCTGAACAACCTGCAGACCCAGAAGACCAACGCCGAGGACAACCTGGCCACCGTCGAGCAGTTCGCGACGACCACGCTGGCCACCGGGAAGACGACCACGGACGCGATCGTCCAGGGCAGCGAGGTCGTCAACGCCGCCGCGCCGCTCAAGCACTCGCGGACCAAGGGCGTGCTCCTCTACGTGGTCGGCGGCCTGGTCGTCGGGCTGGCCTTGGGCCTGGGCGTGGTGATCGTGATGGCGGTGACCTCAGACCGGCTGCGCCGCCGGGACGACGTGGCCGATACCCTCGGCGCCCCGGTCCGGCTCAGCGTGGGCCCCCTGGGCAAACGCCGCGGATCGGACCTGGAGACCACCCGGATCGTCGCGTACCTGCGTTCGGCCGTGCCGTCCGGCTCGAAACGGCCGGCCGGCCTGGCCGTGGCCGCGGTCGACAACGCGCCGGTGGTGGCGCGAGCCGTGGTCATGCTGGGCACCGCCCTGGCCGGCCAGGGCAAGCAGGTCATCGTGGCCGACCTGTCCGACGGCGCTTACGCGGCCCGGCTGCTCGGCGTCAAGCAGCCCGGAGTCCATCCCGCGAGGAAGGGCGGCGCGCAGCTGACCGTGGCGATTCCCGATCGCGGCGAGGTCGCACCGGTCGGTCCGCTGGACCCAGGCAGCTCCGGGACCAGTCACGGCCCGGCGCCGCAGGCGCTGCTCGCCGCGAGCGCGTCCGCGGACGTGGTGCTCACGCTGGCCACCCTGGACCCGGCCTTCGGTGCGGATAGCCTCCCGACCTGGGCGACCGACGTGGTGGCCGTGGTCACCGCCGGACTGTCCTCGGGAGCCAAGATCCACGCCGTGGGCGAGATGGTCCGGCTGTCCGGGGCCCGCCTGAGTTCCGCCATCCTGGTCGGAGCGGACAAACGGGACCAGAGTCTCGGCCTGACCGTCTCGGCGGAGGAGCCGGCCCGGGTCAGGTCGCTATAACGGAACGTCAGGTCGGTGACCTGGCCGGCCTGCCGGAGGTCAGCTCAGCGATGACACCGCGAGCCCGGAAGGCCAATCCGGGTCCGCGGCGAAAGCTACGCCGGGGCTGGCGTCGACTGCTGATCGCGCTGCTCATCGCCGTGATGGCGTTCGCCATCGCTACCGCGCGCCTCCTGGTGTGGCCCGCTACGGGCCTGCCGCCGCAGGTCAGCGCCATCGTCTTGCTGGCCGGCCCGGGCGATCGGCTGCCGGTGGCCCTGCAGCTCGCCCGGGAGCACCGGGCGGCGGTGCTGGTGGTCTCGCAGGGCCATGAGGGCTATGGCGGCCCGTGCCCGGCCGCCGTCCCGGGGGTGAAGCTCATCTGCTTCGACCCGGAGCCGAGCAATACCCGGGGCGAGGCCGAGATCATCGGGCGGCTGGCCCAGCGGTACCACTGGCGTTCGGTGGTCCTGGTGACGACCAGGACGCAGGACACCCGCGCCCGGCTTCTGGTCGGGCGCTGCTTCAGCGGCTCGGTCTACGTGAGCACGGCGGCGCTGCCGCTGAGCAGCTGGCCCTACCAGATCGCCTACGGCTGGGGTGCCCTGGTCAAGGCGGTGCTGGTATACCGCCACTGCTGAGGCGTTAACGCGACGCGGACCGCGATGCCGAACATCCCGATCTGATCGTCGGACTCGCACACGATCGTCTGGTACCCGGGATGCCGCCGGGCGAAGGTCGCGAACCCGTCGTGGGTCATGATGTCGTCCACCAGCAGCACGCCGCCGACCGGCATGGTGCGGGCCGCCTGCTCCATCTCGAACCGGGTGTTCCTCGCCGTATGCAGGCTGTCGTGGATGAACATCTCGACGTGCCCCCGCTCGGTGACCAGTGCGGGCATCCGCTGCCTGCTCGAGCCCGCGATATAGGTCCACCGCGGGCGCAGGGCCTCGGTGACCGCGACACCGGTCTCGACGTGCAATCGATGATCGAAGGGGAACGGCAGATCGATGCTCCACAGGTGGCCGGCGTCGTTGAGCTCCAGCGCCTCGAGCACCACCCGGCTGGTGATGCCGTGCGCGACGCCGGTCTCGACCACCACCTCGGGCCGGGTGTGCCGGGCCACGCACCATGCCGCGCGGCACAGCGAGGTCTCGGCGTCGCTGTACCAGCCGTAGGTGTACCGGCCGGAGTCGAGCCCGTGCTTGGCCAGCAGCGTGCCGATGTCCGCCATCAGCGCGGCGATCCGTTCGGTCTCCGGGCACGGCCAGGCCGCCCCGAGCAGGCTATGCAGCTGCTCATCCCAGGCGGCGCAGGCCTCGTCTGGCTGATATTGTCTTTTACCCCCCCGCTGCCGGAGCTCGCCGGGCAGAGCCTTGATGACCAGCAGTGGGTCATCGGCGAAGGTCCGCAGCGTACGTATTACCTTCTCAGGTGTAGGTCGACGTGATGGGCCTCTCCATGCCATATGCGCACCTAACGTCCGCTTGTTGAGCACTTGCGGCAGGTGTGTAGCCCCCCGCGAGTCCGTGTATCACCGTTCGATCAGCATCTGGTCATCAGCACCAGATGCCACCGGACGTCCTGCCCCCGCCTTCGCGCGACGGGCCACCGACTGAGCCAGCCGGCTGGCCAGGTTGTGCGTACCCGCCATGAACCGCGAGGACGGCCCCAGGCTGACCGCGGTGGGCGCGCCGGTGAAGTACAGCCCCGGCACCGAGGACTCGCCGTTGCGGGACACCACCGGGAATCCGTTGATCGTGCCGATCTGGACCCGCAGCTGGTCGGGCAGGAAGCCCAGCCGGGCCGAGGTCGATGCGGAATCCGGTGCCCGCGATCACGTGGTCGACGTCGATGGCCGGCTGGGAGCTGCCGAACCGCAGCTGCACGCCGCTGCCCTCGGCCACCGCTTCCCGCACCGGATGGCTGGTCAGCACCTCGACCTGGCCCTCGATGCGGTCCTTGAGCCACCATGAGCCGCTGGGCCCGAGCACCGTCCGGGCCTTGGTGATCCGCATGTCCTGCGGCAGGAAGCGGAAGGCCGAGGGCGTGTTCCAGAAGGCGCAGTGCCAGCCTTCGCACAGCTTGGTCACCGGCCGCTTGATCCGGCCGAGCCCGTTCAGCTGGTCCGGGTTGCGCTCGACGAAGTTGATGGACTTGCCGCGCACCACCAGCACGGTGTCGGCCCCGTTCTCGTGCAGCAGGGCCGCCGTCTCCATGGCCGACTGGCCCGCGCCGAGCACCGCCACCTTACGGCCCTTGAAGCGAGCCAGGTCGTGATGGTCGCGGGTGTGGGTGACCAGGTCGGCGGGCAGGTCAGCGAGTTCGGCCGGGATGTGCGCGTAAGGCAGCACACCGGTCGCCACTACCACCTGCCGGGCGCTGACCGGCTCGTCCTCGGCGAAGCTGACCCGGTACCCGCCGTCGACCGGCCGGATCTCGGTGACCGTGAGGTCGGCGACGTCGGGCACCAGCTGCTCGGTGAACCAGTCGGCGTAGCCCATGAACCGCTCCAGGCTCAGCGGGCCGATCCGCTCGACGAAGTCCAGGCCGTGCTGCCGGCAGTAGCTCTCCACGTCGTACCCGGCCTTCGGCGAGGAGATGTCGGAGGCGTACGGCTCGGACTTCAGGTTCATGCCGATCGGCATGTGCGCCCGCCAGGTGTCCATCGGACGGCCAACGATGCGGTGGTCCACGCCCAAAGCGCGCAGGTGGGCGGATATCGATAGCCCGAACGGGCCCGCACCGATGATGAGCACCTCGGTAGTTGACACGTAACGCTCCCTTCCGCGGCAGGTCCGCTGAGCGCGGCTGCAATCTGCGTGACTTAATGACGGCCGAGGCCGTAAATTGCAATTCGGCTTTGACCGGCCCTAGGTCACGGCGGTCAAAGCAGTCATAGTGGCGGGTCCGGGCGAACTCGCTGACGTAGGTCCACACCCCGCGGCCCCGTGACACGCTGTCGGGCCGTCCGGACCGGCGCTGGTTGTCCCGCAGCCACCGCGTGTCGCCGTGCAGCCAGCGGGTCCGGACCCCGGTCCGGTAGCCCTCCACGCGGTCGACCGGAAGGCCCGTCGCCCACTGCCAGATCAGGCGCGGGAAATCGACTCCGGAATGGACCGCGTTCTCGATCGTTCCGGCCAGCCTCGCGTTGATCTCCATCAGCAGCGGGCGATTGTCGGCGTCACGCCGGAATTCCACCTCGCACACACCCTGGATGCCGATGGTGGTGGCCAGCCGCACGGCCGAGGAGTAGATGTCCGGCGGGAGCGGGATGCTCTCGCGCATGACCGAGGCGCCGCCCAGCTGCGGACTGGTGCGGTGCGCCACGCAGGCGCACGCGGCCAGGACCTCACCGTCGACGATGAACAGCGTGACCCCTTCGCGACGGCCGCACGCCCACTGCTGGGCGAGCACACCGGAGCCGGCGGCCAGGAACTTCTCCGTGGCCGCGACGGCCTCGGCCGGGTCGACGACCTCGACCGGGACGATGCGGCTGTCCGATTGCCCGGTCCACGACGTGGTGGGCTTGAGCACGAAGGGGAAGTCGAATTCGGCGAGCACGGCGGGCAGCTCGTCGATGCTGTCCAGCCGCATCGTTTTCGGCTGGTCGATGCCGAGCTTGTGCGCGACCTCGAGCGTGCGGTCCTTGTCGTTGGCGATCTCCAGCGCGGCGTCCGGCGCCAGGGCGAGCACGCAGCCGAGCGAAGCGAGCTGGTCGCGCACCGGTATCAGGGCCGCGATGGTGCCGTCCCCGTTGGGCAGGACCACGCGGGTCGGATGGTCCCGGACGAAGTCCAGGACCGCGTCGGCGAATGCGCGCCCGTTGCCCGCGCAGCTCGGGAAGACCACGCTGCGCGCGGAATAGCGAGACTGGAAGGCCAGGACCGGCAGCTCGGGGTCGGCTTCGATGAAGCACTCGGCCGTGGCCACCCGGAGTCCGGCCCGGCCCAGGCTGCGCGTGGCGGCCAGGCTCTGCTTGTAACCGGCGTCCAGGATCAAGATGTCGTAGCCGTCGGACGCGGCCGTCCGGGCCCGGGCCTCATCCGGGTCCGCTGCCGGGTTCCCCCCCACTGCCCTCTGTCCTCCTCGCTCGCCAGGCCAGCACGAGGCCTGTCGTTAAGTGCCCATATGAGGAGGCAGGGTCGAGCTTTGATACACCTTCGCTGCTCGAATCGGGCTGGTTTACCCGCAGCGTGGCCGCGGGACCGGGCTGGCGGGCCCGGGCAGGGTCAGTCGCCGCCGTCCCGGCCCGAGTTCTGTGGCTGGTCAGAAACGGGCACCGAGTCCGGCTGCGTGTTGTCCACGAAGTACTTCCGCTTGCCGCTGGGGCTGCGCTGGATGCCCGAGACGTACTCGAACTCGAGCTTGGCCATGGGCAGGTTCTGCTCGAAGGTCCGCTCGATCTCGCCCCGGTCCGCACCTGGGCTGGGCACGACCCGGATCCGCAGCGCTCCGGGCTGGTTCTGGACGAACTGAAGATCCCGGATCAGGTCCCAGAACGGCCCGTGCTCCAGGTCGGCGGCGGCGTAGTCGAACAGTGACCTGCGGCGGCCCTCGCAGTCCACGAAGGTCTCCTGCGACCGCCCGACGATGGCCCCGGCGCGCGGGAAATTATCCACCGGGCACGAGCCCGTAGGCGCGATGGCCAGGTCGCCCGTTTCGTAGCGGACGAACTGCGTGCCCATCCGGTTGAACGACGTCCCGACGATGCGCTGGCAGCCCTCGGTGTCGGAAGGGAGAAATTCGACGTGGCCGTAGGTCGGGTAGAAGTGGAAGCCGCGGCAGGTCCGGCAGCAGTAGGCCAGGACCGCGTATTCGCTGTGGCCGTACCAGTGGGCCACGGGAATGCCGAACTCCTCCTCGAAACGCGGCTGCTCGCCGCCCAGGAATGCCTCCGAGGAGGCCAGCACGCCCCGGACCGGGAGGCGGCGGAAGAGATCTTCGCCGATCAGGTCGATAAAGGAGTACAGCGAGCTCGGATAGACGTGCAGGAAGAACGGCGGCAGCGTTTGCGCCCAGCGCCGCAGGGTGGCGAGCTGGCTCTCGGTGGCCTCGGCCGGGGAGATGATCCAGGCGTTCTCCAGCCGGTTGAAATGCACCAGGGTGTGATACCGCACGTCACCGCGGTATTGGACGCGCAGGTCAAACGGCGCGAAACCAACCTGGGACCAGATATCAAATAGGTAAGCGCGCTCCTTCTGCCGCCGCGAGAACGTGTCGGCCTTGAAGCGCAGCGGCTGGAACGAGGTCCCCCCGGTCCGGACGAAATGCGTGAGCGGTGGTATGTCCCAGCGAGTAAAGCGCCGCAGATCCTGCCGGTAGTCGTCCTTCTGGGTCACCGTATCGCCGTACCTGCCGGTCAGCCGGACCAGACGTCGCTCCTGGTATTGGCGGACCTGGCCGGGCGACCAGTCCTTCGAGTGCTCGATGAGGCGACGGTGGTAGAAGTAGCTCGGGCCGAGCAGGCCCTCACGCGCCTTCTGGGTGATCGATACATCTCCGGATCGGGCACGAGGCGCCCCGTTATCCCGCTCCGCCGCCCCCACGGGATGGACATTCACCGCAAGCTCCTGGTCGGGTTGGAAAGCCTGAACGTAGCACCAACGAGGTCCGCCAGTAATAGGAGGCGAAAAGATACGTCGCTATCTGTGCATCGCCTGAGAATCCTTGAATAACGCCCTGGGAGAACCTGTGCGCCGCATGGGAGAACGACAGTCCGCGCTCCGCGCTCCGCCAACATCGTCATAGGTCCCCCCTACCTCGAGCGGCCGACTTCACACCTACTACTTTGGCTGCCCCAAAGCCGGGCATTTGCCGCCGTGACTCTCAGTGCTACCATACTGGCTTACCGCATCCGGTTCCAGCGCGCGATAGCAGCCCGGGCTGGGTGCCTCGCGCCCCGCGAGCCCGTAAGGCCGCCCCCGGCGTGGCCGTCTGCCGGGCAGCGTTATCTCCGTTAGGCTCGACTACCGGGTAACTGTAAGCGGCGTCGGCAGCGGCGCTCGACACGACACGACACGAAGCTAAGGAGCCAGCGGTGGCCTCCATCGAAGCGATCCACGCCAGGCAGATCCTGGACTCCCGGGGCAACCCGACCCTCGAGGTCGAGGTCGCGCTGGACGACGGGACGGTCGCCAAGGCCGGAGTGCCGAGCGGAGCCTCCACCGGCGCCTTCGAGGCGGTCGAGCTGCGCGACGGCGGTGCCGAGTTCGGCGGCAAGGGGGTAACCCGGGCGGTCCAGAACGTCATCGACGAGATCCAGCCGGAACTTCTCGGCCACGAGGTGGACGATCAGCGGCTGATCGACCAGGCCATGATCGACCTGGACCGGACGCCGGACAAGTCGCGGCTGGGCGCCAACGCCATCGTCGGGGTCAGCATGGCCGTGGCCCGGGCAGGCGCGGACTCCAGCGGCCTGCCGCTGTTCCGCTACCTGGGCGGGCCGAACGCCCACGTGCTGCCGGTTCCGCTGATGAACATCCTGAACGGCGGCGCGCACGCCGACAACAACGTGGACATCCAGGAGTTCATGATCACCCCGATCGGCGCGGCCACGTTCAGCGAGGCGCTGCGCTGGGGCGCCGAGGTCTACCACGCGCTGAAGTCCGTGATCAAGCAGCGCGGGCTGTCCACCGGCGTCGGCGACGAAGGCGGCTTCGCCCCGGACCTCGAGCACAACCGGGCCGCGCTGGACCTCATCGTCGAGGCGATCGGCAAGGCCGGATTCACCCCCGGCCAGGACATCGCACTGGCCGTGGACGCGGCGGCGTCGGAGTTCTACTCCGAGGGCGCGTACAACTTCGACGGGAGCCCGCGGACGTCCGCGGAGATGGCCGCCCTGTACGCCGACTGGCTGGACGCCTACCCGATCGTGTCCATCGAGGACCCGCTGGCCGAGGAGGACTGGCCGGGCTGGCGCGAGCTCACCGCGACCGTCGGCAACCTGGTCCAGGTGGTGGGCGATGACATCTTCGTCACCAACCCGGAGCGGATCCGGCGCGGCATCGCCGAGCGCTCGGCCAACTCCCTGCTGGTCAAGCTGAACCAGATCGGCTCGGTCACCGAGACGCTGGACGCGGTGAGCCTGGCCCAGCGGGCCGGTTTCACCTGCGTGATCAGCCACCGCTCCGGCGAGACCGACGACACCACGATCTCGGACCTGGCCGTGGCCACCAACAGCGGCCAGATCAAGACCGGGGCGCCCGCGCGCGGCGAGCGGGTGGCCAAGTACAACCAGCTGCTGCGCATTGAGGAACTGCTCGGCGACGCCGCAAGTTACGCCGGAGCCGCCGCCTTCCCGCGCTTCGCGGCTCAGGCCAGGGATTAACCGGGCCGCAAGGCTGCTATGTCTGCACCCCCCGCCGCGCCCCGCACCACCCGGCTGACCAGCCGGGCCGCGGTGCTGGCCGTGGTCATCTGCGCGATCGCGCTGAGCCTGGCCTACCCGGTTCGCGAGTACATGTCCCAGCGCCAGCAGATCGGCCAGCTGGTGGCTCAGCAGCAGACCATGCTGAGCCAGGTCAAGAGCCTGCAGGCGGAGCAGGCCAAGCTGTCGGACAAGTCCTACGTCGAACAGCTGGCCCGCCAGGAGCTCGATATGTGCTTCCCCGGCACCCAGTGCTACGTGGTGGAGGGCAGCCACCCGCTGACCAGCACCGCCCGGGCCCAGCCAGCGGGCCCGGCCCCCTGGTACGCGAAGCTGTGGCAGTCCGTGCAGCAGGCCGACGCGACTTCGTCGAAATGATCACCGACCGGGACGCGGCGGTCATCGCCGCCCAGCTCGGCCGGGCGCCGCGCGGCCTGCTGGCCGTCGCGCACCGCTGCCCGTGCGGCCTGCCCGACGTCGCGGAAACCGCGCCCCGGCTGGCCGACGGCAGCCCGTTCCCCACGCTGTACTACCTGACCTGCCCCCGGGCCAGCGCCGCGGTGAGCAAGCTGGAGGCCTCGGGGGTCATGCGGGACATGACGGCCCGGCTCGGCGACGACGAACTGCGCCGCCGCTATGAGTCTGCGCACCAGGACTACCTGGCCCGGCGGGACGCGGCGGCGCGCTCGGCGGCCGTGACGCCGCTGCCGCCCGGCACGCAGTCGGCGGGCGGCATGCCGGAACGGGTAAAGTGCCTGCATGCCCTGGTCGCCCACGAGCTCGCGACCGGCGAGGTGAATCCCTTCGGCCGCGAGGCCCTGGACGCCATCGGCCCGTGGTGGGAGCCGGGGCCGTGCGTGCCCGAGCCACCCGGATGACCCGCCGGGTGGCCGCCGTGGACTGCGGCACGAACTCGCTGCGACTGCTGGTCGCGGACGTCGACCTGGCCCGGCCAGGACTGACTGGCACTGGACTGACTGGCACTGGGCTGACTGGCACTGGGCTGACTGGCACTGGGCTGACCGACGTGACCCGGCGGATGGAGATCGTCCGGCTCGGCCAGGGCGTCGACCAGACGGGCCGGCTGGCGCCCGAGGCGCTGGCCCGGACGGCCGGCGCGCTGCGCGACTACGCGGACGTCATCGCGGCCTCGGAGGCGGGCGCGGTGCGCATGGTGGCCACCAGCGCCACCCGGGACGCGAGCAACGCCGCGGAGTTCACCGGCCAGGTCAAGGAGATCCTCGGGGTCGCGCCGGAGGTGCTGACCGGATCGCAAGAGGCCATGCTGTCGTTCACCGGCGCCACCGCGGAACTGGCCGGCACCGGCGCGGGCCCCTACCTGGTGGCGGACATCGGCGGTGGCTCCACCGAATTCGTCCTCGGCGAGCCGGGTGCGGCCGGCCTGGACAGCATCTCGGTCAATATCGGCTGCGTCCGGATGACCGAACGCCATCTGGCCAGCGACCCCCCGTCGGCGGCCGAGCTGGCCGCCGCCACGGCCGACATCGACGCGGCCCTGGACACGGTGGCCGCTGCGGTACCGGTCCGGCACGCGCGGACGCTGGTCGGGCTGGCGGGCTCGGTCACCACGGTGGCCGGCATCGCGCTGGGGCTGCCCGCCTACGACGCGGCCCGGATCCACCATGCCCGGATCCGCGCTGCCGACGTGCACGAGGTGGCCAGGAGCCTGCTGGGCCAGACCCGGGCCGACCGCGCCGCGATCGGCGTCATGCACCCCGGCCGGGTCGACGTGATCGGCGGCGGCGCGCTGATCCTGGACCGGATCATGCAGCGCTTCGGGTTCGGCGAAGTGCTGGTCAGCGAGCACGACATCCTCGACGGGATCGCCTGGTCCCTGGCGGCCGGTCCCTGAGCAGCACATGGCCGGATGACCCGGCCGGGCCGCGGACGCCGGTTGCGCACGACGCCGCGCAGGTCGCCGAGCTGGCCGGCGGGGCCGCGACTCTGCGCGAGCTCACCGCGCGGCAGTCGGTGTGCCGCGCCTGCCCGCGCCTGGTGGCCTGGCGCGAAGAGGTGGCGCTGACCCGCCGTCGCGCGTTCCGCGACGAGCCCTACTGGGGTCGTCCGATCCCGGGCTGGGGATCGGAGCGGCCGCGGCTGCTGATCGTCGGCCTGGCCCCGGCGGCGCACGGCGGGAACCGGACCGGCCGGATCTTCACCGGTGATCGCAGCGGCGACTTCCTGTTCGCATCGCTGTACCGGACCGGCTTCGCGGTCCAGCCGACCAGTGTGGCGATCGGCGATGGCCAGCGCCTGGTGGACGCGCGGATGGCGGCTGCGGTGCGCTGCGCCCCGCCGGACAACAAGCCAGCGCCCGCCGAACGGGACACCTGTGCGCCGTGGCTGGTCGCCGAGCTCGCCCTGGTGGCCGCGGACCTGCGGGTCATCGTGTGCCTGGGCGGGTTCGCCTGGCAGGCGATGTGGCCGGTACTGAGCCGCTGCGGCTTCGTCCTGCCGCGACCGCGCCCGGCGTTCGGCCACGGCGTCGAGGTCCGGGTGACCGGGGCCCGGACCCCGGACGGCGTGCTGCTCATCGGCTGCTACCACCCGAGCCAGCAGAACACCTTCACCGGCCGCGTCACCCCGGCCATGCTGGACGCTATTTTCACCCGCGCTCGCGCCGCGGCAGGCCTGTAAGCAACCGTTCGATTACATAGCGCTAATGTCGATCATGTAATTAGTTACGCTCCGCATTTCTTCTGTTAATCGCCTCTGGGTGGCCAAAATAATGGCTCGGTCTTTGGTTACTCAGCGCCCCCAGGCAATTGCACGAGCGGTATTATGGGCAAGCCCCCGTAGCCCAAAGGCAAAGGCCGGCCCCCTAAAAGGGTCCCCAGTGTCGGTTCGATTCCGACCGGGGGTACTGTTTGGCGGTCACGCCATTTCTCGATTGATCATTGCTGTACCAGGGGAAACATCTCCCACAAGATCAACTAACGCACGCCGCGCATATTTTGTCTGTTTGTATACCGGCGAATAATATGGCGACAAATCCGACATGCCGCTTTACGCCAAGGCCAGACCATTCTGCCGAACGGACCGTGCCTCGTGCGCCAAAGACCAGTGCGCGCGGCGCGGCGTGCTGCGGCCGTCGTGAACTACGGCCCGGGGCCGTGCCGGGGCCGTAGTTGAACCGGGGCTAGCGTCGGTCAGGCGCCGTTGAGGCGGATCCGCCTGCGCATCTCGTACTCGTGCACGATCGCGTAGGCGTAACCGCAGGAGATGCCGCCCTCGTCGGCCAGCCAATGAGCACGTTCTTCGCGACGCAGGAACGCGGGGCCAGATTCGAGCCGGTGGAACCACTCTTCGAGAGCACGGCCAGTAACGACCGGAATGCGGGCGATCAGGCTACTGTGCAGATTCGGGGAGTGGATCAGCGACAACTGGCACCTCCAGGGAAGCTCCTCTTGTGCTGAGAGTGCCTCATCGGAGGCCACCTGGCAACCCCCTGATCGCAACCAAATGTTCAGCTGAGCCGCTCGAAGATCATCGCCATGCCCTGGCCGCCGCCCACGCACATGGTCTCCAGGCCCAGGGTCTTGTCGTGGAACTGCAGGCTGTTCAGCAGCGTGGTGGTGATCCGCGCTCCGGTCATGCCGAACGGGTGACCGACCGCGATCGCGCCGCCGTTCACGTTGAGCTTGGCGATGTCCACCCCGAGGTCGGTGTAGGACGGGATGACCTGGGCCGCGAACGCCTCGTTGATCTCCACCAGGTCGATGTCGTCGATGGCCATGCCGGCCCTGCTGAGCGCCTGCCGGGACGCCCCCACCGGTCCCAGCCCCATGATCTCGGGGGACAGCGCGGTCACGCCGGAGGAGACGATCCGGGCCAGCGGCGTGATGCCGAGCTCGGCCGCCTTGACGTCGCTCATCACCACCACCGCGGCCGCGCCGTCGTTCAGCGGGCAGCAGTTGCCCGCGGTCACGGTGCCGTTCGGCCGGAAGACCGGCTGCAGCGTGGACACCTTCTCGATCGTGGTGCCCGCGCGCGGGCCGTCATCCGCGGCGACCACGGTCCCGTCGGGCATCGTCACCGGGGTGATATCCCGCGGCCAGAAGCCGTCCGCGATGGCCTTCTCGGCCAGGTTCTGCGAGCGGACGCCGAACTCGTCTTGCTCCTCGCGGGTGATGCCGCGTATCTCCGCGACGTTCTCGGCGGTCTGCCCCATCGCGATGTAGATGTCGGGCAGCTGCCCGTCCTCACGAGGATCGTGCCATGGGCCGGCCTCGCCCGTGCTGGCCCGTTCGGCCCGGGATGCAGACTCGCCGAAGCGGGGGTTCCTGGTGTCGGGCAGCGAATCGCTGCTGCCCTTGGCGAACCTGCTCACGCATTCAACGCCGGCCGAGATGTACACGTCGCCCTCGCCGGCCTTGATGGCATGGAACGCCATCCGGGTGGTCTGCAGGGAGGAGGAGCAGTACCGGTTGACCGTGGTGCCGGGCAGCTGGTCGTGTCCGAGCAGCACCGCGACCACGCGGGCCATGTTGAAGCCCTGTTCGCCGCCGGGCAGGCCGCAGCCCAGGATCAGGTCACCGATGTCGGCCGGGTCGAGCTGCGGGACCTTGGCCAGCGCGGCCGTCACCATCTGCGCAGCTAGATCGTCCGGGCGGATGCTGGTCAGCGAGCCCTTGAACGCTCGGCCGATCGGCGACCGCGCGGTGGCGACGATCACTGCTTCGGGCATGACACCGGCCTCCTCAACGTATGGTTTCCTCCAGGATAATCTCCAGGCCAAGGTGCCCGGCCGAAAGTGAGCAAGGACAACCATGCAGGTATATGACTCATTGATCGGACTGGTGGGGAACACTCCGCTGGTCCGGCTGCGGTCGGTGACGCGCGGCGTACCCGGGCCGGCGGTACTGGCCAAGGTGGAGTACTTCAACCCGGGCGGATCGGTCAAGGACCGCATCGCGCTGCGGATGATCGCGGCCGCGGAGGCGTCCGGCGCCCTGCAGCCCGGCGGCACGATCGTGGAGCCCACGTCCGGTAATACCGGAGTGGGGCTGGCCATCGTGGCCGCCGAGCGCGGCTACCGGTGCGTGTTCATCTGCCCGGACAAGGTGGCCCAGGACAAGATCAGCGTGCTGCGCGCGTACGGCGCCAACGTGGTCGTGTGCCCCGGCACGGTGGCGCCCGATCATCCGGACTCCTACTACAGCGTCGCGCGCCGGATGGCCGCCGAGATTCCCGGCGGCTGGCAGCCCGACCAGTACGCGAACCCGGAGAACCCGGCCTCCCACTACGCCACCACCGGTCCGGAGATCTGGTCCCAGACCGACGGGACGGTGACCCACTTCGTGGCCGGGATCGGTACCGGGGGCACCATCACCGGCACCGGCCGGTACCTGAAGGAGGTATCGGACGGCCGGGTCAAGGTGATCGGCGCCGACCCGGAAGGGTCGGTCTACTCGGGCGGATCCGGTCGGCCCTACCTGGTCGAGGGCGTGGGCGAGGACATCTGGCCGGCCACCTACGATCCCTCGGTGTGCGACGAGATCATCGCGATCAGCGACGCCGAGTCGTTCACCATGACCCGGCGGCTGGCCCGCGAGGAGGCGCTGCTGACCGGCGGATCCTGCGGCCTGGCGGTGGCCGCCGCGTTGCGGGTCGCGGCCGCGGCCGGACCCGGCGCGGTCATCGTGGTGCTGCTGCCCGACGGCGGACGCGGCTACCTGTCCAAGATCTTCAACGACGAGTGGATGGCCGACTACGGCTTCTTGTCCGCGCAGACCACCGAGCCGCTGGTGGCCGATATCCTGGCCCGCCGGGAACGCGCCCTGCCCGAGCTGGTGCACGTCCATCCGCAAGAGAGCGTCGGCGCGGCCATCGCCCTGCTGCGTGAGTACGACGTGTCGCAGCTGCCGGTGGTCAAGGAAGAACCGCCGGTCATGGCGGCCGAGGTGGTCGGTTCGGTGGTGGAGCGTGATCTGCTCGACGCCCTGGTCGCCGGGCGGGCCCGGCCCTCCGATCCGGTCAGCGGGCACATGTCGCCACCGCTGCCCACGGTAGGCTCGGGTGAGCCGGTTTCCCGTGCGGTGCTGGCCTTGGAAAAGGCCGGGGCGGCCGTCGTGCACGTGGACGGCAAGCCATCCGGCCTGCTCACCCGGCAGGACGTGTTGACCTTCCTGGCCGCGAACAGCTAACGCGAAGAAAGACCGTGTCCCTATGAGCAGCAGCCACGATGCGTTCGAGACATTGGCCATCCACGCCGGCCAGGATCCCGACCCGCTGACCGGGGCGGTCGTGCCGCCCATCTACCAGGTCTCGACGTACAAGCAGGACGGGGTGGGCGGGCTGCGCGGCGGCTATGAGTACTCTCGCTCCGCCAACCCGACCCGGACCGCGCTCGAGCAGTGCCTGGCCGCCCTCGAAGTGGGCCCGGCTGCGCTGGCCTTCGCCTCGGGGCTCGCCGCGGAAGACGCCCTGCTCCGGACGGTATGCTCGCCCGGCGATCACATCCTCATCCCCGATGACGCCTACGGCGGGACCTACCGCCTGTTCGCCCGGGTGCTGTCCGGCTGGGGGCTCAGCCACAGCGTGGTCGCCATGTCCGATCTGGCGGCCGTGCGCGAGCAGCTGGCCGCCCGGCCGGTCCGGATGATCTGGACCGAGACCCCGACCAACCCGCTGCTGAACATCGCCGACATCCGCGCCCTGGCCGAGATCGGCCACGAGGCGGGCGCGATGCTGGTGGTGGACAACACCTTCGCCTCCTCATACCTGCAGCAGCCGCTGGTCCTGGGCGCCGACGCCGTGGTCCACTCGACGACCAAGTACCTGGGGGGCCACTCCAACGTGGTCGGCGGCGCCGTGGTCGTGGCGGACCCCGACCTGGCCGAGCGGATCGATTTCATCAGGAACGCGACCGGTGGCGTGCCCGGGCCGTTCGACGCCTGGCTCACCCTGCGCGGCATCAAGACCCTGGCGGTCCGGATGGAGCGGCACTGCCGCAACGCCATGCGGATCGCCCAGATGCTGGCCGAGCACCCCGCGGTGGCCGAGGTGTTCTACCCCGGCCTGCCCACCCACCCCGGTCACAAGACGGCCCAGGAGCAGATGCGGGCCTTCGGCGGGATGGTGTCCTTCCGGTTGCTGGCCGGGGAAGAGGCGGCGGTCCAGACCTGCGGCCGGACCCGGCTGTTCACCCTGGGCGAGTCGCTCGGCGGCGTCGAGTCACTGATCGAGCATCCGGCCCGGATGACGCACGCATCGGTGGCGGGCTCGCAGCTCGAGGTCCCCGGCGACCTGATCCGGCTCTCGGTGGGCATCGAAGACTGCGACGACCTGCTCGACGACCTCCGTCAGGCCCTCGCGTAAATAACCAAGCGCCCGCGTCCACCACATGGGGACGCGGGCGCTGACACGCGGGTCGCGCGGTTAGCTCTTCGCCGCGGGGGAGCTTTCCCGGTCGCTGGGCACCGCGGCCTGCGGCTTGGGCTTGTAGGCCAGGGCGAACCAAGCGCCAACGGCAAAGACGACGCCGACCACGAACGCGCCGGTCGCCTTCAGCGGGTGGTGGCCGCTCGACCCGGCGATGTGCCCGGGGATGAAGCTGGGCAGCGACTTGGCCGGCTCGGCCAGGTAGATGATGGCGACCACGATGAACACGAGGGCGATAACGCCGAGGATCACGGCGAGGATCGTCCTGCCCGACGACCTCTCGGTTGATCCGGTGGTAGAACTCACGATTCCTCCTTGTGCGGACATGCGGTAAAGCTGTCTTAGGGTCGGCCGGTCGCGGCCCGGGTCGGCTGCGACGGGTCAGGATCCGCAGCCGACGAGGAAAATCTACCGTCGGCTGACCCTCCGGGTGCGCAAGAAGTCTCGGATGACGTACTCACCGAGACGTTCGGGTGCCGCTTGCAACACCCGTCCTCCGTTCCTTCTCGCCACATTGTCAACGAACGCACTAAGCCGGGCATCGTCCGCAAGCATGAAAATATTCAGTGCGGCATGCCGCCGGGTCATCTTATCCACCTCGGCCAGGGTGAGTTCGAGGGTTTCCGGCGACGGCGGCCAGTCGAACCAGGATCGCCCGTCCCGCTGCAGGTGAGCGGTGGGTTCTCCGTCGGTCACGATCAGGACAACCGGCTCGTGTTCGGGATGCCGGTCGATGTGCCGGCCGGCGATCAGCAGCGCGTGGTGCAGGTTGGTGCCCTGGACCATGTCCCAGCCCAGCCCGGCCAGATCGGTCTCGCGCAGCTCGCGCGCGTAGTTGGAGAAGCCCACCACCTGGACGGCGTCCTGCGGGAACCGGCTGCGCAGCAGCGCGTGCAGGGCCAGGGCGGTCTGCTTGGCCGCCGCCCAGGTGCCGCGCAGCTGCATCGAATAGGACAGGTCGACCAGCAGCGAGACCACCGCCGCGGTGCGCCGTTCGGTCTCCGCCACTTCGAAGTCCCGCGCCGCCAGCTTGATCCCGCCGCCCGTGCCCCCCCGCTGTGTTCCCCGGGGGGACGACCCCGCCATGCCCCCCCGCATAAGGGCGTTCCGGACCGTGGCCGGGACGTCCAGCGGTTGCTCGTCGCCGAACTCCCAGGGCCTGGTGGTGCCGGTCAGCTCGCCGGCCTGCCCGGCGTCCCGCTGGTCATGGTCACCGGAGCCGTGACCGAAGTTCATGTCGGCGAAGATCCGGCGTAGCGCCGTGTCACCCAGCCGGCGCACCGCCTTGGGGGTGAGCTCGAGGCGGCCGCCGTTGCGGGTCAGGTAGCCCTGCCGCTCGAGCTCGCGCTCCATGCGGCGCAGCGCCTCAACGTCGTCCACCGCCTGCCGGCCGAAGGCCCGCCGGACCGCATCCTCGTCGATGTCGTCCAGGCTCGCGCCCGGGTAGTCCTGCTCGAACGCGTTCTCCAGCTCGGCCAGGTCGGCCAGCTCGGCCAGGGCCGTGGTCGCGTCACTGAGCCCGAGCGGTTCGGAGCCCGACATCTGGACGCCGCCCATCGTGCCCGTCTGGTCCAGGTCCGGGCGCCTGGCCCGCAGCGCGTCGGCGAGCTGGGCCATCTCGCTCTCCAGCCCCGCATCGCCCAGCGCGTTGGACATCAGGTCGGCCAGTTCCTGGCGCTGCTCCTCGCTGAGTGAGCGCAGCAGCCGCTCGGCGGCGGCCATCCGGCTGATCAGCGAGTCGACCAGTTCCTCGAGGTTGCCCGGGTGATCCGGGAACAGGTCGCCGTAGCGCTCCATGAACTGGTCGAAGTCGGCCTGGGTGTGCTCGCCGCGGGCGTCGGCGGCCAGCATGGCGTTCAGGTCCCCGAGCATGTCCTTGACCCGCTGCATGGCCTGCGGGTCGGGGGACTGCAGGGCCTGGCGCATGCCCCGGAACTGGCTGTCCAGCACCTCGCTGCGCAGCAGCTCCCGCAGGCGCTCGAAGGTCTCCCGGGCGGCGGGCGAGCGCCAGTCGTAGTCGGCCAGCCGCCGGATGGCCTGGGCGGTGTCGGCCGGCAGTGAGTCGAGGTCGGCCTCGCGCATGCGGGCCTCGTCGCCCGGGTCCGGGAACAGTTCGGCCCGCTCCTGCCCGATGGCGGTGTCGAGCAGGGCCCGGGCCTGTTCCAGGATGCCGTCGAGCCGGCCGCTGCCGCGGATCTCACGCTGCCGCTCGCGGACCCGGCGAAGCAGGTCGTCCAGGCCGCGCCGGCCCTCTGAACCCCTTCTGAGCAGGTCCCGCAGCGCG
This sequence comes from uncultured Actinomycetes bacterium, assembly GCA_963787645.1. Lineage (GTDB taxonomy): Bacteria > Actinomycetota > Actinomycetes > Streptosporangiales > Streptosporangiaceae > Palsa-504. The sequence continues at coordinate 126,621 of CAWBDS010000004.1, forward strand.
TCGCCCGGGGTGGCGCCGGCCAGGATCTCGTCGCCCATCTCGTCCAGGGCCCCGCGCACGTCATAGGCGTCCGCCAGCGGGTCCGGGCCGTACTCGTACCGGCCGTAGCGGTAAGTAGCCATGCATTGCCTCTTAAACCTAGGTCCGGTACACGCTCGTGCCGTCGGCGCTGTCCTTGGACAGCCGGCGCATCAGGTAGAGCCCCTCCAGGGTGAACTCCAGGGCCGCGGCCGCCTGGCCGAAGGATTCGCCGCCGTCCATGCCCAGCCGGGACATGATCCTGGCCAGCCCGGGCACGTCGCCGATCCGCTGCAGCAGGTCCCCGGCCGGGGTCAGCTCACCCGACTCCACCGTGCCGCCCTCGTCGAACTTGGCCAGCAGGCCGGACAGGTCCACGCTGCCCAGTCGCGAGCGGAAGGTCTCGGCGATGGCCCGGCGCAGCATCGCCCCGAGCACCTCCTCCTCCCGGCCCTCCTCACTCACCTCGAACTCGACCTTGCCGCGCAGCGTGCTGACCACCGCGGGCAGGTCGCAGACCCGGGCGACCGGCGGCTCTGGTGCCGAACCAGAGGAGCCCGCGCCGGTCAGCGCGGACCGGCGCACGGCCGAGGCCGTCGCGCTTTCCGCCGCGGCGATGGCGAACCGGGCCGAAACGCCAGAGCGCGCGTCCACAGCCGGCGAATCCCGCACCGCGCGGGTGAACCGCGCGATCACCTCGACCAGGTGGTCGGGCAGTTCGGCACCCGTCGAGACCTCGGCTTCCTGCCTGATCAAGGTCAGCTCGTCGGACAGGGACAACGGATAGTGGGTGCGGATCTCCGCGCCGAACCGGTCCTTCAGCGGCGTGATGATCCGGCCCCGGTTGGTGTAGTCCTCGGGGTTGGCGCTGGCCACCAGGAGCAGGTCCAGCGGCAGCCGGAGCGAGTAGCCGCGGATGCCGATGTCGCGCTCCTCCATCACGTTGAGCAGCGAGACCTGGATCCGCTCGGCCAGGTCGGGCAGCTCGTTGAGGGAGAAGATGCCGCGGTTGGTCCGCGGCACCAGCCCGAAGTGAATCGTCTCCGGGTCGCCCAGGGTGCGGCCCTCGGCCACCTTGACCGGGTCGATATCGCCGATCAGGTCGCCCACGCTGGTGTCCGGCGTGGCCAGCTTCTCGCCGTACCGCTCGCGAGCGTGCCGCCAGGTCACGGGCAGCTCGTCGCCGAGCTCAGCGGCCAGCCGCCGGCAGCGCGCGCAGGCAGGCCGGTAGGGATGGTCGTTGATCTCGCAGCCCGCGACGGCCGGGGTCCACTCATCCAGCAGCCCGATGAGGGTACGGATCAGCCGGGTCTTACCCTGGCCGCGCTCGCCGAGCAGGATGATGTCGTGCCCCGCGATCAGGGACCGCTCCAGGTGCGGCAGCACGGTCTGCCCGAACCCGACGATGCCGGGAAACGGATCTTGTCCGGCCCGCATCATGGCCAGCAGGTTCTGTCTGATTTCGGTCCGGACCCCGCGGTATTCGTGGCCGCTGGCGCGCAGTTCGGCCAGAGTGGCGATGGTCGGCGGCGGGCTGGCGGGGCGCTGCTGAGTGTCTTGGTGCACGTTTCGAGGCTATGTCGTGATCCGCGCACTTCGCATATGGCCCAGATCACATAGCGGTGGCCCATGGCACACTTGCATTCCGTGACCATGACACCTGACGCAGTCGGCCCGGACGATGTGGTCGCCGCGCGCAAGCTGCTCCGCGACGTGATCGCGGAAACGCCGGTGATGCACTCGCGGGTGCTGTCCGAGACGGTCGGCGGGCCGGTCTTCCTGAAGTGCGAGAACCTGCAGCGGACCGGATCGTTCAAGGTACGCGGCTCCTACACCAGGATCGCCCGGCTGTCCGACGCCGAACGGGCCCGGGGCGTGGTGGCGGCCAGCGCGGGCAACCACTCCCAGGGTGTCGCGTACGCGGCGGGCCTGCTCGGCTGCGAAGCCACCGTGGTCATGCCGGAGGGCGCGCCGCTGCCCAAGGTCGCGGCCACCCGGGGCTACGGGGCCGAGGTCGTGCTGACCGGCACCTGCGTCGAGGACGCCCTGGCCGAGGCCCTGGCCTACGCCGAGCGCACCGGCGCCGTCTTCATCCATCCCTACGACCACCCGGACGTGGTGGCCGGCCAGGGAACCGTAGGCTTCGAGATCGTCGAGCAGTGCCCGCAGGTCCGCACGGTGGTCGTCCCGGTCGGCGGCGGCGGCCTGGCCGCCGGGCTGGCGGTGGCGGTCAAGAGCCTGGACCCGGCGATCAATGTGGTCGGCGTGCAGGCTGAGGCGGTGGCGCCCTATCCGGGCTCGCTGGCCGCCGGGCATCCGGTATCGGTCCAGGCCGGCCCGACCATGGCCGACGGCATCGCGGTGAGCCGGCCGGGAGATGTCCCGTTCGCGGTCTTGTCCGCGCTGGCCGACCGGGTGGTCACGGTGTCCGAGGAGAGCCTGTCCCGCGGGCTGCTGCTGTGCCTGGAGCGCGCCAAGCAGGTGGTGGAGCCGGCCGGCGCGGCCGGGGTCGCCGCGCTGCTCGAGCACGCCCGCGACCTCGTCCCCCGGTCGTGGTCATCCTGTCCGGTGGCAACATCGACCCGCTGCTGCTGGCCAAGCTGCTCCGGCACGGCCTGACCGCGGCCGGCCGCTACCTGGCCTTCCGCTGCCGGCTGCCCGATCAGCCCGGGTCGCTGGCCAAGCTGCTGGGCGACCTGGCCGATCTGGGCGCCAACGTGCTCGAGGTGGGCCACGAACGGCTTGGACCGCGGCTGCACGTGGACGAGGCCGAGGTGTTCCTGGTCGTCGAGACCCGAGGTCCCGCGCACTGCGAGGATCTGATCAGCGCGTTGCGGGCCGCGGGTTATACCCTCGCTTTTACCTAACCTCCTTCAGGGAGGGCGTACAGGTGAGACCAGGCGTTCCCGCACTGACCATCGCACTTCTCGCCATTTTCGTGTCCGCCTGCACTTCGGCTAATACGCGCGCCGACGCCAATCGTGCCCCGGTGTTCTACGTTTCCCCCAGGGGCAACGGCACGAATGGGCTCAGCTGGTCGACGGCATGGCGTGACACAGCACAGATCAAATGGTCGGTGATACGTCCGGGTTCGGTAATCGTGCTTGATGGAGGTGATTCAGTCTGCAGCGTCTCACCGTATGATTTCGAGCGCTCCGCGCCCGATCCCGGCGTGACCTGCGGGCAACGTTACCACCCCTTCAGCATCGGCCAGGATGACATTACGATCGAGCGGTCCACCGCAGCCGGGCATGACGGTACCGTCGTCATCGACGGCGGCCGCGATACCCCGTTGCCGTATTGCGGCCAAGCCTCGTACCGGGCGACTGGCGGGGTGACCGCGGGTATCGACCTGAATGGCCACTCCGGGACGGTCATCGACGGGATGACCCGCAGTGGCATCGTGGTCCGCGGCGCCCGGAACGGGGTCATCATGGACGGCGGCGGCCATGACGTGCTCCGCAACATGGAGATCTTCGACAACGGCTTCGCCATCGCTCATTCCTGGGGCTACTCGTCAGACGGCAACGGCATTTTGATGGGCGGGGAGGACAACGTCTATGACCGGCTCCTCGTCCACGACAACGGCCAGGATGAGTTCCATTCCGATTCCGCCGGGTACGACGAATCTGGATCGGCGGTGGATGATTCCTGGCTGGGCGCCATCCGGGCCGATCCCCGCTATCCGGGCGAGTCATTCAACGATCTCGAGGCCTCCGGCCACGACCCGGGCTGCACGCATGCCGACGGGGTGCAGATCTTCGCACCCGGCACCACGATGAGCGGCCTGACGTTCAGCTACGACGTATTCGGGCCGGGTACCAACCACGGTTTGTATCCCTCTGACGGCGGTACCGGTGCCACGTTCGACGACGTAACCGTCAGCGACTCGCTTTTCCTGGACACCGATAGCATCAATATTCTTTCCGACAACAGGGTGCACGGCTGGGACCTCAGTCACGATACGCTCTTCGCTACGCAAGGCGGAATTCAGATCCCGAGTAACGGTATCAATACGATGACCGACGTGATAAAGTACGGCGGCTGGGTTGACGTGTCTGGTGGTCCATGGGTCACTTCGGGTGATGTCTGGTACCTGGGTGATCCATTGCCGGGCAGTTCCGCACATTTCAACCCTCGGTTCGCGTCAATCCCGAGGGGACCATTTCCCAGCCTGACTAGCCTGCATATGGCCGACCTGACCCCGTCGGCGACGACCAGCGGTTCGCCGCTGCATTCGGTGTCCGCTCTGCTAGCGCGAATCGATGCCCTTGATTCCGGGTATTAGCGCGAGCCGGCGAAGATGAACACCACAGCGGCGATAGCCCATACCACCGCGACCCACCCGGTGAAGACCATGGTAATGGTCGCCGGCCGCTTATGGCGGAAGATGCTCCGCCAGTGCACGCTGATCGCCTCGGAAAACCGTGCCAGGGCCACTCGGCGGCGGTACGTCATCACCTCTGGAGTCACGTCGGAGGCAGCGGCGGAGCACGCCCGGAGTACCTGTTCCCTGAGCTCTGGGGGGAGCGGGGGCAGCGGCAGCACGCCCGACAGCGCCGCCGGTCGCAGCGGGCCTCGCCGGCGACTGGCCGCTCGCCCGGTGCGCGCGGTCAGCAGAGCATCCAGGGCCTGCTCCAGCCGGCCGCGAGAACGCGCGGCCATGGCGTGCGCGCGGCCCCATGACACGCCGAGTGCGATGGCGAGGTCGGCGTCGTGAAGATCGTGGCGGAACTGCAGCTCGATGAGCTCACGCTCGCGTGGCTTCAGTCCGGCGAGCACGGCGCGGATCAGCGTCGGGAGCTCGCCTTCTCCGCCGCCGCGGTCGAGGGCGGTCGGGCCGTCCGTCACCTTGACTGGCTCCGGATGGCTGGCCGCCGGCGCCATCCGGAGCCGGCGCAGGCATTCCCGGCGGGCGACCGAATACAGCCACGGACGCAGCCCGGGAGGCTCCGAGAGATTTTCTGGCGCGGTGCCGATGACGAACGTATCCCGCAACGCCTCGGCCGCATCGGCTGGCTGGCCTAGCATCCAGTGGCAGTAGCCATACAGGGCCGCGGCGTATTTGTCGTATGCCGCGCTCACGCCTGCCGGATCTTGCGACCGTATCGCTGCAACCACCTCGGGGTCGTCCATAGCCCGCACGTTAGTTGAAATTTCCCCAAATAGCCCGCATGGCTGCCGACCTTGATCTCTAGCCTTGTTAGGCAAGTTGTTAAGGAAGTCAGCTGATACGCACCGGATAAACTGCGACTCGTTTGCATAAGTCACTTTAGTTGCCTATTATGTACATACGCGCCCCCTTAATCAAGACTTTCAGGGTCGTGGAGGGGAAGCGAGCGTGGGGAAAAGTGGCCCAGGCAAGCTTTTCCGGGGCATGCACGGCGCAGTGATACTGACCGCCATTGCGTCGGCGGTGACCACCGCCGCCCTGGCCTTGATCCCGGCGCTGCACCTGGCCTATCCGTGGCAGGCGGAAAACCTGGCCATCGAAACGGCGGCCTCCACGATCGCGCTGCTGGCCTGCTTCATGGTGTCCGGCCGTCTTCGCCGCCGTACCCGGCTGAACGAGCTGATGCTGGCCTGTTCCCTCGGGGTCCTGGCGCTGTCGAATCTGTTCTTCGTGACCATCCCGATCGTGGCGGGCTGGGCGCCGGATGACCTGACGGTCTGGGCGGCACCCATGGCCCGTTCGCTGGGTGCCGTGCTGTTCGTCCTCGCTGCCCTGGTCCCCCAACTCCGCCTGCGGCAGTCCGGGCTGGTGCTCGCCGCGGGCGCGGCCGGCGTGAGCATCGCGCTCCTCCCGACCATCTTTCTTGTCCACGCGCTGGCCCGCCGGCTGTCGCCCCAGGTGATAGCGTCCCTGGCCCCCGAGTCATCCTCGCGGCCCGACCTGCACCTGCACCTGGCCGCGCTGGTGCTGGAGCTCGCGGTGGCGATGCTGTACGGGGTGGCCACGGTCGGGTTCTGGCAACGCTCCTGGCAGCTGGGTGATGAGTTCTTCGGCTGGCTCGCCGTCGCGGCCGTGCTGGCTGCCGCATCGCATATCAATTACTTGCTGTACCCGGCGATTAATTCACAGTCCCTGTACGCCGGCGACGCGTTCCGGTTCGCGTTCTACGTCGTTCTCCTGGTCGGCTGCATGCGGGAGATCTGGTCCTACTGGCAGGCCCTCTCGAACGCGGCGGTCCTCGAGGAGCGGCAGCGGATCGCCTGCAACCTGCATGACGGGGTAGCGCAGGAGCTTGCCTACCTGGCGCGCAACCTGGATGCACTGAGCGGGACGGCTGACTCCGAAGGCCTGGTCCGGTTGCGCGGGGCCGTCGCGCGTGCGCAACTGGAGTCCCGCCGGGCGATCGGCGCGCTGGCCGCGCCCAGCGGGTTCCCGTTCGAGGTCGTGCTGGCCGAAGCCGTGACCGAGGTCGCCGAGCGCTACCACATCGAGATAGACCTGGATATCACGCGCAACCTGCGGCTGTCGGCCGCGCGACGCGAAGCACTCGTGCGGATATCCTGCGAGGCCGTCACCAACGCCGCCCGGCACAGCGGGACCGGCCGGATCGCACTCGAGCTGGAACGGGACGGCTCCCGGGTACGGCTGCGGGTCAGCGACCGGGGGCACGGGTTTGACGCCGCCGCGCCCGGCGGCGGGTTCGGCCTTACCTCGATGCGCGAGCGCGCGCACTCGGTGGGCAGCGAGTTGCTTGTCTCCTCGGTGCCTGGCCATGGCAGTCAGGTAGAGGTGATGATGTGAACACCAAGACGCGGCCGCTTCGCGTGCTGATCGCCGATGATCACGCGCCTACCCGGGAGGACGTGCGCGAGGCGCTGGAACGTGACGAACGGTTCGGCGCCTGCCTGCTCGCCGCGGACGCGGCCGAAGCGATCCAGGCCGCGGTGCGGGAACGCCCCGACGTCTGCCTGCTCGACATCAGAATGCCCGGCAGCGGCCTGGCCGCGGCCTGGGAGATTGCCGCTCGGCTACCGCAGACCAAGATTGTCATGCTCACCGTCTGTGACGACGATGCTGACCTGTTTGCCGCGCTGCGAGCCGGAGCCGACGGGTACCTGCTGAAAACGATGAACCTGCGGCGACTGCCGGACGTCCTCGACCGGATCTTCTCGGGTGAGGCGGCCATGTCGCAGGCGCTGGTCGCACGGGTGATCGAGCACTTCCACGGGCATGAGCCGCGCTGGCGGCAACGCGTCGCGGACGATAGCTTCAGCGGGCACCTGACCAGCCGTGAGTGGGAGGTACTCGGACTGCTCGCGCAGGGCCATTCCACGAGCGCAATCGCCCGCAGGCTGGTCCTGTCGTCCAGCGCGGTCCGGGCCCACATTGCCGCCATCGTCCGCAAGCTAGGGGTGCTCGATCGCGGCGCCGCGATCGAGCTGTTCCGCCAGCGCACCGACACCTGACGCGTGATTGCTTACGGTATACAGGTCTGCCTAGCGCAAGTGCTTAGGAACCTGAACGCTCGTCCCCGGCACAAAGTCGCAAGGCGCACGTAAGCTCGGCAGCGAGCGCGGATAAACACAGGAACGAAGAATGATATAGGCACTCAGTGCCGCTGGGACCGGTAATACCGGGAGCCAGGTTAATTCGAGACCGGCTGTCAGGGGCGGGAGCAGACAGTGCGACTTGTTATTTGTGACCATCAGCGGATCCTGGCCGAGGCGCTGGCTGCGGCCCTGTCGGAACGCGGGCATCAGGTCCTGGCGGTCACCACGACAGCAGCCGAGGGCGTGGCCGCGGTGGGCGTCGGCCGACCCACGGTTTGCGTCCTTGACCTGCAGTTTTATGATGAGCCAGGCGGCCTCGAGGCGGCACATACCATCACTGTGCGGCATCCGGATACCAAGGTGCTGATCTTGTCCGGGGTTACCGACCCCAAGACGCTGTCGCTAGTGCGCACCAATGACGCAGCGGGCTTCATCCGCAAGGATCAAAGCGTGGATCAGATTGCCGCTGCGCTCGAGGTAATCGCAGGCGGTGGAAACGTTCTGGATCCGGGACTGGTGCGACGGCCGGCGCGAGATACGGATCGGCCGCAACCCAGGAATCCGCTGCAAGAGCTGCCGCCGCGAGAGAAAGAGATTGTCGCTCGCATCGTCGGCGGACAAAGTACCAGGCAAATGTCGTTCGCCATGAATATAACGGTCAACACAGTCCGGACGTATGTAAAGAATGTGCTCGCCAAATTCGGCGCGCACAGCCGGCTGCAGCTCGCTGCCATGGTCAGCAGGGATGGTTTCCTGATTGATCGGGAGCCGGCCGGGTGACCGAGCCCGAGATTCGCCTGCTCATCGTCGACCAGCAGCTTACGTTCCGGGACGCCCTGGCGGCCCGGCTGCGGACCGAACCGGACCTGGTGGTGGTGGCCGGGACGGAGTCCGCCAAGTCGGCCCGGCGGATCCTGATCGGGCGGCCGACCGATGTGATCCTGCTGGATGCCGAGTTGCCGGCCGACTCGGCCGTTGCCTTCTGCGCGGAGATGACGCGCCACGTTCCCGCGCTGCGGGTGGTCATGCTCAGCGCGGCTTCCGAAGCCCAGCGGATCGTCAACGCGGTCCGCGCGCGTGCGGCCGGGTGGGTGCGTAAAGACGAGTCGATCGATCACCTGCTCCGGGTGATCCGCGGCGTCGTGCGCGGCGAGACCTGGCTGCCGTCCAGGGAACTAGGCGCGGTGCTACGGCTGCTACTCGCGGATCAAGATGAGCGCCGTGGCTGCGATGAACTGCTCGCGACCCTCACCCAACGTGAACGGGACGTCTTGTTCCACCTGGTCGAGGGGGCGGGACGACAAGAGGTCGCGGAGCGGCTCCAGTTGTCCGCTAATACGGTCCGTACCCACCTGCAGAACCTGATGACCAAGCTCGGAGTTCATTCCACGCTCGAAGTGGTGGCCCTGACCCGGCCCAGGTTGGAGACGTTGCCGCAGATGCGCGAGTTGCGCAGGGCAACTACGTCAACTGGGGATAGACCACCCGGACCCAGCAGAACAGGCTGATCCCCAACATCCGCGTGGTGGCAACATGCCCCCACGCGTCGGTCGGTGATTTCTGGGGTGAGCACAGTGTTTCAGGGCAAATCTCTCACCAGAGTCCATGTCCGCCCGTTTAGACGTACCGGACGCGGACGGCACAGGGTCTGGATCGGCGCGGCCTTCTCGGTCATCCTCGCTCTGGCCTGGATCCCGGCGATCGCCCAGGCGACGGCGGCCGCGACCACCACCATCGTGTCGCTCAATTTCGACAATAACATCGCGAACGAGTACTACCTCGGTTATACCGACGCCCTGCAGCCGGCCGGGGTAGCTGCGACTTACTACATCAACAGCGGCACGATCGGCACGAGCAACAAATTGTCCTGGTCCGAGGTCAGCGGCCTGGCCGCGGCCGGAGACGACATCGGCGGCAAGACCGTTGACGGCCTCAACCTGACCACGCTCAGCGCCTCGCAGCAGCTCAGCGAGATCTGTACCGACCGGCAGAACATCCTGGCCCAGGGCGTCACCCCGCTTACCTTCGCGTACCCCAGCGGGGCGTCCAACGCGGCCATCCAAGCCGACGTGCAGACCTGCGGATACGGGAATGCCCGGACCGCCGGAAGCCTGAGCGCCACCGGAGCTACCTATGCCGAGACGGTGCCCCCGCGGAGCTGGCTGGCGCTGCGTGCCTACGCGCCAAGCAGCCAGGTGACGCTGGCCAGCCTCGAGGCCCTGGTGACCGGCGCGGCTGCGCACGGCGGCGGCTGGATCCCGGTCGTGATCCAGCGGGTGTGCTCGCAATCACAGGACCCGGCGAACTACGCGAACTGCACCGCCTCGGCCGGCTGGATCGACCTCGGCGACCTGCAGACGTTTATCTCCTGGGTGCAGGGCGCCGGGCAGTCGGGCGACGCCCCGGCCGGAACCGTGTTCCAGACGATGGGCGTCACCGCCAAGGCGGCGGACACCGTCGCGCCCACCACCACGATCGCCTGCAACGCAGCGGCCTGCCAGTCAAGCACCTACAACCAGACCGTCTACGCCACGCTCGCCCCGACCGATCTCGGCTCGGGGGTCGCCAGCACCCACTACACCCTCGACGGCTCGACCCCCACGCAGAACAGCCCGACCTACACCGGGTCGATCCCGCTGATCGCTACGACCACGGTGAAGTACACCAGCTGGGACTACGCCGGGAACGAAGGAGCAGTACAGACACAGGTCATCTCGGTCACCGAAGGCACGGATACCACCGCACCGACGACCGCCATCTCCTGCAACGGCGGGTCGTGCGCGAGCACGCCGTACTACCAGCCGGTGACGGTGACGCTGACCGCCTCCGATCAGGGTGGCTACGGCGTGGCGCATACCTACTACACCACCAACGGGACCACCGCAACGACGTTCCAGCCCGGTGTACACCGGGCCGTTCACCATCAACGGGCCGATGACCATTTCGTTCTTCTCGACCGACCTGGACGGCCACGCCGAGCAGGTCAATACGCAGAAGGTTCAGGTCGATACGGCGGTTTCGCTGACCTTCGACGACCAGTGGGAGGACGAGTGGCTGTACGGGCAGCCGCTGATGCAGCAGTACGGCTTCCTGGGCACCTACTACGTGATCACCTCCGACAGCGACAACAACTACCAGTGCTGCATGACCTGGACGCAGCTGGATCAACTCGAGGCCCAGGGCAACGATGTCGGCGGTCAGACCATCGATCACCCAGACCTCGCCACCGACACCCAGGCCCAGATGAACACCGAACTCTGCGGTTCCCGGCAGGACATGATCACCAACGGCATTCCTAACCCGGTGTCTATGGCCTACCCGTACGGGGATTACAACACCACCGTGGAGAGCGTCGCCTCCCAGTGCGGGTGGCTCACCGCGCGCGTAGGCGGTGGTCTTTCCAATTCCAATACCGTGCCGTCGGCGCCCTACGTAGAAACCGTTCCGCCGCAAAATCCCCTGGCGCTGCGTACGATCGCGGTGGACGCCGCGGCCGACGAGAATCTCAACGATCTTGAGAGTTTCGTGGACGCCGCTTCGGCGCACGGCGGCGGCTGGCTCCCCATCACTTTCCACGATGTCTGCGACGCCAACGCCTCCGATTACAGCAACTGCATGTCCCAGTACGGGTCTGTCCAGGACACGGTATTCGGCCAGTTCCTGGCCTGGCTGGCCGCCGCCGGCCAGTCCGGCGGCGCACCCGCGGGAGTGGTCGTGAAGGACGTGTGCCAGGTCATGAACGACTGCGGGTGAATGGCCCCCATCTGACGTAGGCGTGACTGTTATGCGGGGGTGCCGTCCCGGCTGCAATGAGGCCAGGCTCTGAAATACGGCGCAGATCTGAACCAGCGCAGAGTTTAACAGCGCGCAAATCAGCACGGCCTGAGCATAAGGCGGAAAGGGGGGCGGTACCGGTGCGATCGGACGGGATTCGTATCGGTGTCGTAGGCGTCGGCTATTGGGGGTCGCGGCACATCCGCGTGCTCCGGTCCGCGACGGGAGTGGCGGCCGTCGTCGGCATCGATCCGCGGTACGCCTGCATCGGTGACGACGTTCACCAGGTCGACCACGGCATCGTCACGTACGCGGACCTGCAGGAGGCCCTGCCGCATGTCGATGCGGTCATCGTCGCCACCCCGCCCTCCACCCACGCGCCCCTGGGCTTGCAGGCCATCGCCGCCGGCAAGCACGTCCTGATCGAAAAGCCCCTGGCCCTCACGACCGAAGACGCGCGGTCCCTGGTCGAGGCGGCCCAGGCGGCCGGCGTCGTCCTCATGCCCGGCCACACCTTCGAGCACAACGCGGCCGTGCACAAGCTGCGTGACCTGGTGCGCCGGGGGGAAATCGGACGCCTGTTCTACCTTGACTGCGCCCGGCTCAATCTCGGCCTCTACCAGTCGGACGTGAACGTCATCCTCGACCTGGCTCCGCACGACATCTCCATCGCCAACTTCGTCCTGGGTTCCCGGCCGACGACCATCACCGCGTGGGGGTCGCGGCACGTCCACCCCGAATACGAAGACGTCGCCTACCTGCGACTGGACTACACTGACCTGCACGTACGGGCCAACCTGCACGTCAGCTGGCTCGACCCGCGCAAGGTCCGGCGGATCACCGCGGTGGGCTCCAAGAAGATGGTCGTCTTCGACGACATGGCGGACGGCGAGCGGATCCGCGTCTACGACAAGTCGGCGGTCCCGCCCGGTGACGGCGACGGACCGCTGTCTCAGGTGGCGTATCACCTCGGTGACGTGGTGTCGCCCTACGTCGCTTTCGCCGAACCGCTCACCGTTCAGGACCAGCACTTCGTCGACTGCATTACCAGCGGCTCTCATCCGTCGGTGGACGGCAGCAGCGGCCTGGCCGTCGTCCAGGTGCTGGAGTGCGCACAGATCTCGCTGCGGGAACAGCGACCGGTGGCTCTGGCCGAGGTGACGCAGCGGCGGATAGTTCGGCCGCCCGCGGCAGGCGGCGCTCTGACGGGGACCTCCGTTGCCTGACCACGTCCCGTTCACGGACCTGAGCGCCATGGCCAACCAGGTCTGGCCCGCGATCGAACAGGATTACCTGGCCTGCCTGCACGGCGCGAGGTATATCGGCGGACGGCCGGTAGCGGCCTTCGAGCAGGAGTGGGCCGCCTACTGCGGTGCTGACCACGCGGTGGGGGTGGCCAACGGCACCGACGCCCTGGAACTCACGCTGATCGCGCTCGGCGTGGGCCCCGGAGACGAGGTGGTCGTCCCGGCGAACACCTTTATCGCGACCGCTGCCGCCGTGGTCCGGGCCGGTGCCGTCCCCCGGTTCGCCGACGTCAGCGACGACACCCTGCTCCTGACGCCGGCCACCCTGAGCCAGGCCCTGACGCCCCGCACCCGGGCGGTCATGGTCGTCCACCTGTACGGGCAGCTACCAGAGATGGCCGGCCTGCTGGCCGTGGCCGATCAGGCCGGGGTCCGGGTGATCGAAGACGCCGCCCAGGCCCACGGTGCGCAGTGGGCAGGCCGCCGGGCCGGGTCGTTCGGCGACGCGGCCTGCTTCAGCTTCTATCCGGGCAAAAACCTGGGAGCGTTCGGCGACGCGGGCGCCGTGGTCATGTCGCGGCCCGAACTAGCCGACCGGGTGCGGGCGCTGGCCAACCACGGCCGTTCCCATGGTGCCTTGCATTACGACCACGACTACGTCGGCACGAACAGCCGATTGGACGCCCTGCAAGCGATCGCGCTGTCTGGGAAGCTGACCTGCCTCGAGCAGTGGACCGAGCGCCGGATCGAACTGGCCGCCCGGTACCGGGACCGGCTGAGCGGCACGCCGGCCGCGAAGCTCACCAGCGTTTCGCCGCTCGCGCGGCACGTCTACCACCTGTTCGTGGTGCGCGTTCCCGAGCGGGATCGGGTCCAGGCCGAGCTGGCCCGGCGCGGCATCCAGACCGGGGTCCACTACCCGGTGCCCTGTCACCTGCAGCCGCCGCTGCGGCGGTTCGCGGACCATCCGCTGCCAGTGGCCGAGCGGACGGCTGGTCAGCTGCTGTCGCTGCCGATGTTCCCGCATATGACCGACGACCAGGCCGACCTGGTATGCGAGGTGCTCAGCGACACGCTCGGGCAGCTGACCGCCGGCCCGGAGTTCGCCGATGCCTGGTGACGCGCGGGGCACGACGGCGGTGTGCGACCACGGCGTGGTCATCGGGTACCCGGTGGCGCGAGGCGAGGCCGGGGCGCTGGTCCTGGGGACCGGAGCCCGGCTCCGGTCGGGCACGGTCCTGTACGACGGCACGACGATCGGGCGGCGACTGCAGACCGGCCACGGCGTCGTCATCCGGGAAGGCTGCGAGATCGGCGACGACGTTGCCATCTGGAGCAACACTGTCGTGGACTACCGCTGCCGGATCGGGAACCGGGTAAAGATCCACTGCAACTGCTACGTGGCCCAGTACACCGAACTCGAAGACGACGTTTTTCTCGCCCCCGGGGTGACGATCGCCAACGACCTCTACCCCGGCGACGAGCGATCGGCCGAGCTGATGGCCGGCCCCAGGATCGGCGCGGGCGCGCAGATCGGCGTCAACGTGACCGTCCTGCCCTACGTGCGAATCGGCGCCGGGGCCCTCATCGGCGCCGGGATCGGTGGTCGCCCGCGACGTACCCGCGGGCTTGGTCGCGTTCGGCAACCCCGCGGTGGTCCGCCGCGCCGTCACGGACCTGCCGGTCATCGATACCCGAGTGGTCCTGGACGACGCGTCCGCGAGCCGGTACCGCTTGACCGGGACCTCGCCGTGACCGCGGTCACCGCGCGGAAGGGCATCGCGGCGTTCGGGCTCGGGCCCGACACGGCCAAACGGGCCCTGGACCTTGCCGTCGCGTTGATCCTGATCGCCACCCTGGCCTTGGTACTGGCGATCTTGATGCTGCTGGTCCGGGCGACGTCGGCCGGGCCGGCCCTGTTCCGGCAACAGCGCCTGGGGCGCGATCAGCGGCCGTTCACCATGCTCAAACTGCGCACCATGCATGTCGGCCGCGATGACCGCATCCACCGCAACTACGTCGCCCGCCTGCTGTCCGCGGGCGCCGAAGCGGTTGCGGCACCGGGTCGCGGGCTATACAAACTGGACGCCGATCCGCGGGTCACCCGGGTGGGTGCCTGGCTTCGCCGGACCAGCCTGGACGAGCTTCCCCAGCTGTGGAACGTGCTCCGCGGCCAGATGTCGCTGGTGGGCCCGAGGCCGGTGCTGCCCTGGGAAGCCGAGATGTTCGGCGAGCCGTACCGGCGGCGGTTCGCCGTCAAGCCCGGCCTGACGGGCCTCTGGCAGGTCAGCGGGCGCAGCCGGCTGTCCATGGGCAAAGCCCTGGATCTCGATGTCGAATACGTGGCCCGCCGCAGTTTCCGGCTGGACCTGGTGATCTTGATCCGTACCGTGCCCGCCCTGCTGCGTGGTGGCGCCCGGTGACGCTGGACACCCAGGTGGATACCTCCACCGAGCCCTTCGGCAGCGGGTCCGACCTGGCCACCCCCGAAGGGGCGGTCGGCGACTCGCTGTCGGTCGCGGTCTGGACCTTCGTCAGCCGCTTCACCGGCGTCTTGCGTGGGGTCATGGTCGCCGCGGTGCTGGGCGCGACGTACTTCGCGAACACCTACCAGTTCACCAACTCCCTGCCCAACCTCATCTTCTACGGCCTGCTCGCCGGATCGTTGTTCTCCTCGCTGCTGGTACCGGCCCTGGTTCAGCACGTCGATTCCGGTGACCGGCGGGCCGCGGCCCGGACCGCGGGCGGGCTGCTCGGGGTGGCGCTGGTCGGCATGCTGGCGCTCGTCCCCATCGTGGCCGTCCTCACCCCCTGGCTGCTCCGGCTGGGATCGATCGGCGCCCCCGACGCCTCGGCGGCCCACAGCCAGGCGCGCCTGGGTGCCGTCTTGGTGCTGCTGCTGCTGCCGCAGGTCCCGCTGTACGCCGTGGTCGGTACCGCGACGGCCGTCATGAATGCCCACCGTCGCTTCGCGCTGGCGGCGGCCGCGCCGGCCCTGGAGAACATCGGCACGATCGTCGTCCTCGGCGTGGTGGCCGTGCTCTACACCCGGTCGGCCATCGAAGGCAGCATCCCGACCTCGTTGTTGCTGCTGCTCGGCCTGGGCACGACCGGTGCGGTCCTGCTGCACGCCAGCACGCAGTGGTGGGGAGCGCGACGAGTCGGCGTCGTGCTCGTGCCGAACGCCGGATGGCGGGACCCCCAGGTCCGGGCGACCATCCGCCGGGCGCTGCCCGCGGTGGCCCAGGCGGCGCTGGCCGCCTTGCAGATCGCCGCGCTGACGCTCGTCGCGGACCGGGTACCGGGCGGCGTGGTCGCGTTCCAGCTGGCGACCAACTTCTATTTCCTGCCCATCGCCCTGGGCGCCACGCCGGTCGCCCTGTCGCTGGTGCCGAGGCTGTCGCGGATGACCGCGCCGGGTCAGGCCGGCCTGTTCCGCGACACCTACGTGCGGGGGGTGGCCTTCGCCTCCTTCCTGGCCGTCCCCGCGGCGGCGGCCTACGCGGTGCTGTCCCGTCCGCTGGCCGGCGCGATCGGGATGGGCGCCTTCGGCGCGGCGGGCGGCCGGGTGCTGCTGGCCTCAGCCCTGCTCGGCCTGGCGCCCGCGATCCTCGGCGAGACCCTGTTCCTGGTGACTACCTACGCCTGCTACGCGCGCGGGGACACGACCTATCCGCTTCGAGGGATGCTCATCCACGCGACGATCTGCGTCGCGGGGATCGCCGTCGTGACCCAGCTGCACGGACCAGCCCTGCTCACGGGCCTGGGGCTCAGCTTCGGCGCCGGAAGCTACGCGGGGGCAGCCTACCTCTTCCGCCACGTACGGCGGGGCCTGCCCCGCGGCGGGGAACCGGTGCTCCGACCGTTCCTGCGCACGATCGCGTGCTCGGTCCTGATGGCCGTTCCGGCCTGGGTCATCGGAGGCTTCCTGGCCGCCCATCTGACCGGCGCGGCCGGCCGCGTCGCGGCCATGCTCGTCGTCACCGTGGTCGGCGCCAGCGTCTACTTCGCCGCCCAGGGCGCCATGCAGGCGCCCCAGATGCAGTGGGTCAAGGGAGCGATGCTCGGCCGTCGCCGGGGCGGGGCGGCAGGCTTCCCCGCGCCCTGGCGCGACGAAGTGTGGCAGCCGGACGGACGTCATCTGGCCGGGGCGCCGCGCTGGTATCGCCGGAAACTGGAGGTATCGGAGACCCTGGCCGCGGCGGCGCCGTTCTTCCGGCGACGGCGAATCGACGTCCTCCTGCTGATCGGCGTGGTGGGCGTCATAGCTCTGCTGGGGGTCAAGCCCAAGTACGCGATCATCGCGGTGCCTGCCAGCATTCTCATCGGAGTGGTCATGACCAGGCCGGTGATCGCCGCCTACCTGATGATCTTCCTCAGCCCGCTCGTGGTGGGCGTCAACGCCGGGACCATTCTTCCCGCGCTGCGGCCCAACGAAGCGCTCATGGTGGTGTGCGCCCTGGCCATCGGCCTGCGCTGGCTGTTCAGACTTCGCCCGGGCGAGCTCCGGCGGCCGCGGGTAGACGGCGTCGACCTCAGCCTGATCGCGCTCTGCGTCGCCAGCTCAGTACTGCCCCTGATCATGATGGCCGTCCGGCAGCGCGCCGTCAGTTCGGACGACCTGCTGTACAGCATCGTGTTGTGGAAGCTGTACGCCGAGTACGTCATCATCCGCGCGGTGGTCACGACCCGCGAGCAGGCCATGCGGTGCCTGTGGCTGTCGATGCTGGCCGCCGCCGTGGTCTGTGGCATCGGGATCATGCAGTCGCTTCATCTGGCCGGGGTTCCAGGGCTGCTGGCCAGGTACTACGCCCCACTTGGCATCGACACAAGCCTTTCGAACGGCCGTGGCAGCTCGCTGCTCGGGCTGCCGGCCGCCACCGCCGACCTGGCCATCCTCAACATGTCGATCGCGATCGCGATGCTCGTTCGCGGCAATCCCAGGTGGCGGTCGCTGACCGCCATCGGCGTGCTGTGCGCGCTGGGCGTCGTGGCCGCCGCCGAGTTCTCCACGCTGATAGGCCTGATCGTCGCGGTGGGCGCCCTCCTCGTGCTCACCAGGTCGCGCCGGCTCGCGGCCGCCATCATCCCGGTGGCGATCGTGGGCGCAGTGCTGCTCTGGCCGGTGATCAGCATCAGGCTGGGCGGGTTCAACTCGGCCACCGGCCTTCCGGTCAGCTGGATCGACCGGCTCTACAACCTGGAGACCTATTTCTGGCCAGTGCTGTTCTCCGATAACAACTGGATCTTCGGGGTCGAGCCTGGCCGCCCGTATTGCGACGTCGAGCAGGAAATACGGCTACGTCTGGATCGAAAGCGGGTACACCTGGCTGCTCTGGGGCGGCGGCATCCCGTTGCTGGCCAGCTATTTCTGGCTGGTTGGCGCGGTGGTCAAGAAGGGCTGGGCCTACGGGCAGCGCACCGATTCGGCCGGCGTCGCCGCCACCGCGGCCACCGTGGCCGTCTGCGCGCAAGTGGTGCTCATGCTGTTCGACCCGCACCTCACCTACCGGGGCTCGGGCGACGCGCTGTTCATGATCCTGGCCCTGGCCCGCATCCTGCCCGGCGGCAGGAAGCCAGATTCCCTGATGGAACGTCTCCCGAGCACGGCAAGCGCAATTAGATGGGGCACTTATGACGTTGTTGCGTAAACAGAGCCTGTGGCTACTGGTCGCTCTGCTGGCTGGTATCGGGGGCGGATACCTCGCCTACGCCGCCAAGTCCGTGGCCTATTCCTCCACCGCCCAGGTCGATGTCGAGGCGCACGTCGTCGCCAACACGACGCCGGTCGCGCCGAACATGGCCACCGAGAAGGCGGTCGCCACCTCCGGTGTGGTTCTGGAAAGCGTCTCGCAGAAACTCGGCGCGACACCGGGTGAGCTGGGCGCGGACCTGAAGGCCGTCGCCTCGGGCACCTCCAACATCTTGTCGATCACATGCACGATGCCGACCTCGATCTCGGCTCAGCGTTGTGCCGCCGCCGCCGCGGCCGGCTACATCGCCTTCCGCAATCAGAGCGGGGCTCCGGCGCCGGTCCAGGGGCATGATCCGCTGCACGCCACACTGGTGACACCGCCGTTGCTGCCGGTCTCACCGGCCGGGCTGGGCAAGAAGATCCTGCTGCCGGTCGGCGCGATCCTCGGCCTGATCCTGGGCATCGGCGCGATATTTCTGCGCGACCACCTGGATGACCGGGTGCGCGACCGTACCGATCTCGAGCGGTGCCTGGAGGCGCCGGTGCTGGCCACGGTCCCCCGAGTGCCGCGCCGGGCCGGGCGTCCGGCGTCCATCTTCTCCCGCGCCCCGCTGTCGCCCGCGGCCGAGGCCTACCGTCACCTTCGCGTCCGGCTCGAGCCCATCATGGCGGTTTCGGACCGGAGCACGGTCCTGCTGGTAACCAGCGGAGGAATTCGCGAGGGCCGGACATCGGTCGCGGCCAACCTGGCCACGGCGCTGGCACACGCCGGCCGTTCGGTCATCCTGGTCGACGCCGACCTGCGACGTCCCGCGCTGAACACGGTGTTCAAGACCGGCGCGCGGCCCGGCCTGGCCGATCTGCTCGCGGGGCGGGCCTCGATCGAGGAAGTGGCCGTTGCTACCGACGTGCCGGGGCTCAGGCTGGTCACCGTCGGCAAGCCGACCGACCGGTCCGCGGATCTGTTCGAAAGCAACTTGCTGACCAGGAACCTGGCCAAGATCAGGGCGCAAGCAGAAGTCGTGGTCGTGGATAGCGCGCCCATCCGGGCGATCTCCGACGCGATCACCTTGGCCCGGCTGAGCGACATCACGCTGATGGTCGCCGACCTGCGGCGCACCCACCGGGCCGATGCCAGGACCGTCGCGGCGGACCTGCGAACGGCCGAGCCGCAGACCATCGTCGGTGTCCTGAACAACGTGCCGCGCTCGCTGCGCAGGCATCAGGCCCGGTCGCGGGTACCCGGCGGCGCCAAGTCACTAGCCCCGCAGGCCAGCGTGCCGTCGGTGCTGGCCGCCGCGGTACCGCCGCGGGGGCCGAACGGGACAGACCGGCGAGGTGATGGACGTGCGAGTAGCGATGATCGCTTACACACCGTACGAGATGGATGCTCGCGTCAAGCGGGCCGCCGAGGCGCTGGCCGAGCGCGGGCACCGCGTCGACGTCTTCGCCATCTCGCAGGACGGGGTGCGGCGGGTCGGCGATACCCGGCTGCTGCGCTTCTATCGGCTGCGCATGCGCAAGCAACGGACGGGGGTTTCCCGGTACGCGTTCGAGTACGTCGGCTTTGCCGCGTGGGCGTTCGTTCTGGTCAGCCTCTTCTGGGTGCGGCGGAGGTACCAGGTTGTCTACGTCCACAACATGCCGAACTTCCTGGTCTTCGCCGCGCTGATCCCCAAGCTGGCCGGGGCCAAGGTCATCCTTGACGTCCACGATCCCGCGGCGGAGTTGCTGGCCTGCATCCTGGAACGGGAGCCGCCGCGGTGGCTGCGGCGGCTGGCCGCCGCGGAAGAGCGCATCAGCATCTCCTTCGCCGACGCGCTGATCACGGTCAACGAGCCCATGCGGCAGCGGCTGACGGCCATCTCCCGGACCCCGGTGACGGTGGTCATGAACCTGCCCGATCCCGCGGCCTTCAGCCCGGATCAGCGGTCGCCCCAGCGGGACGATCTGCAGTGGCTCGTCTACAGCGGCACTATCTCCCACCGCAACGGTCTCGACCTGGTGGTGCGGGCCTTGTCTCTGCTCGCGGACGACTTCCTGCGGTTGCGCCTGCGGATCATCGGGGCCGGCCCGGCGGTCGAGCCGGTGCTGGCGCTGGCGGAAGAGCTGGGCGTCGCCGACCGGGTCGACTTCCGCGGACTGGTGCCCTACTACGACGTCCCGGCCGCCATCAGCGATGCGGCCGCGGGCCTATCGGCGCAGCGAGAAGACGCCTTCGGTGCTCTGGTGTTCTCGGTGAAGGTGGCCGAGTACGTGAGCCTCGGCCTGCCCGTCGTCTGCTCGGGTACCGCCACCATGCGGCACTACTTCGACGGCGACGAGCTGCTGTTTTTCGAGCCGGCGAACGTCCAGGACCTGGCGCAAGCCATCCGGCAACTGCTGACCGATCCTGCGGCCGCGGCCGAGCGCGCCCGCAAGAGCGAGCTCAAGCTGGACAAACTCCGCTGGTCCGCGCAGAAACAGGCGCTGGTCGAAATCGTCGACCTGCTCGCGGGCTCCGCACCGAACACAAAGACAGGATGATCATGAGCATGTCAGCTCCGCGGAGCTCCGCGGGCCGATCCGCCGCGGCGGCGACCCTCACCGGCCCGGCGACGTCCGCCGAGGCGCCCGTGCTGATCGTCGGGCTGGGCGAGGTCGGACGGCCGCTGCTGGAAATCCTCAGCGGCACCCACCAGGCCGCCGGCCGGGACCTTGAGGACCAGGCCTTCCACGGCGTGCGGATCCTGCATCTCTGCTTCCCGTTCGGCCCGGATTTCGTCTCGGCGGCGGAGCGTTATGTCTCGCTCTACGAACCGGAAGTGGTGGTGGTGAACAGCACCGTGGTCCCCGGGACGACCCGGGCGGTCCAGCAGGTGACCGGCACCCCGGCGGTGTACAGCCCGGTGCGGGGCAAGCACGCGCGGATGACCGAGGAACTGCGGCGGTACCGCAAGTTCGTAGCGGGCACCTCGGCGCAGGCCGTCGCGGCGGTGGAGGACCACTTCACGGCGGCGGGCATGACCACGCAGCGGATGTCGTCCTTCGAGTCGCTCGAACTCGCCAAGCTGCTGGAGACCACCTACTTCGGCGTCCTGGTCGCGTGGGCGCAGGAGATGGATCGCTTCGCCGCGGCCGCGGACGCCGACTACTGGGAAACGACCGGGTTCTTCGAAGAGATCGGGTTCTTCCCGCCGGTCAGCTTCGAGCCGGGCTTCATCGGCGGCCACTGCGTGATGCCCAACCTCGACCTGCTCGAGCAGGTCCGGCGGTCCCCCGTCATCGACGTGATCAGGCAGTCGAACGAGCGGCGCGCGCACGAATGGCAGACCTCGAGCCGGTCTACCGCGGAACGACTCAGTCCACGGCCCAGGGGGGCATGACGTGAGCACTACTGCGATCCACGTAGCGGTGATCGGAGCCGGGCCTTACGGGCTCTCGGCGGCCGCGCACCTGCGCCGCGCCGGGGTGGCGGTGCGGGTCCTCGGCCAGCCGATGTCGTTCTGGCAGGCCATGCCGCCCGGCCTGCTGCTGCGCTCCAACTGGACCGCGACCTGCATCGCGGAGTACCAGGGCGAGTTGTCGCTGACCTCGTTCTGCGCCGCGACCGACACGCAGTTGCCCCGTCCGGTACCGCTGGAGCGCTTCGTCGAGTACGGCCTGTGGGTGCAGCAGCAGGTCGCGCCGGACGTGGACCACCGCCTGGTCCGGGAGCTGGAGCCCGGTCCGGGCGGCTTCCGGCTCACCCTGGATGACGGCACCACGATCGGCGCCCGCCGGGTGGTCGTCGCGACGGGCATCGAGCCGTTCGCGCATCGCCCCGAGGTCGCGGCCGGACTGCCGCCCGAACTGGCCTCCCATACCGGGGACCACCGGGACTTCGACCGCTTCCGCGGCGCGAACGTGCTGGTCGTGGGCGGCGGCCAGAGCGCGCTGGAGTCCGCCGCGATGCTCAGCGAAATCGGCGCCGAAGTCGCGGTCGCCGCCCGGGCGGCCGAGCTGCATTGGCTGCACGGCGGCAAGTATCAGCGGATGCTCGGCCGGTGCGCGGGGCTGGCCTACGCGCCGACCGACGTCGGCCCGATCGGATTGTCCAGGCTGGTGGCCGTACCCGACGTGTTCCGGCGGCTACCGCGGCGGGTGCAAAGCCCGCTGGCCTACCGGTCGATCCGCCCGGCCGGCGCGGCCTGGCTGGCGCCGCGGCTGACCAGCGTGCCGATCTGGCCGGGCCGGACGGTGACCTCCGCGGTCCCGCGGGACGGGCAGCTGGCCATCACCTTCGCCGACGGAGACACTCGCACCGTCGACCACCTGCTCTTCGGCACCGGTTACCGGGTGGACGTCGCGCGTTATCCGTTCCTGACCGACGCGCTGACCGCGCGGATCAGGCGGGTCGGGGGATACCCGGTGCTCGGGCGCGGCATGGAATCCTCCGTACCGGCCCTGCACTTCATCGGCGCCCCGGCGGCGTGGAGTTTCGGGCCGATCATGCGGTTCGTATCCGGCGGTTGGTACACCGGCCGCGCGCTCGCGCGGACCATCGTCGGCCAGGCGCCGTCGCCCGGCGCGGCCGAGCCCTCCCCGGTCCCGGTCAACGCGGGAGACCTGCCGTGACGTCGGGCACGCTGAGCCCCGCGCCGCGCCCGGATACCGGCCAGACTGAAAAGGGCGTGGGCGCGGTCGTCATCGGCGGCGATTACCAGGGCCTCGGCATCGCGCGCAGTCTGGGGCGGCATCACATCCCGGTCTGCGTCATCGACGACGAGACCTCCATCGCCCGCACCTCACGGTTCGTGCAGAACACCGTCCGCGTCCGTGACCTGCGGACCGAGCAGGCCCTGCTGGACGCGCTGGCGCAGGCGCGGAGCAGGCTCGGCCTGTCTGGGTGGGTGCTGTACCCGACCAGGGAGGAGAACGTCGCGACCATCGCGGCCAACCGGGACGCGCTGCGGCGGGACTTTCGCGTGCCGACCCCCGAGCTGGCCGCGACCCGCCAGGCGTGGGATAAACGGGAGGTATACGGCCTGGCCGAGCGCCTGTCCATCCCGGTACCCCGGACGTGGTTCCCGCGTTCGGAGCAGGACCTGGCCGCGATCGAGGTCGACGCGCCCGTGGTGGTGAAGCCGGCCATCAAGGAACACTTCTTCTACGCCACGCACGCCAAGGCGTGGCGGGCCGACACCGCCGCGGAACTGCTCACCGCCTTCCGGCGGGCGGCGCAGATCGTGCCCGCCGAGGAGATCATCGTCCAGGACATGATTCCGGGAGACGGCCAGCAGCAGTATGCGTACTGCGCGTTCTTCCGGGACGGCCGCCCGGTCGCGAGCATGACGGTGCGGCGCCGCCGCCAGCATCCCTCGGACTTCGGCCGGGCCAGCACGTTCGTCGAGACGATCTCGCTGCCCGAACTAGCCGAACCGTCGTGCCGTTTCCTGTCCGCGATCGGCTACTACGGGCTGGTCGAGCTGGAGTACAAGCGCGATCCTCGGGACGGCCTCTGCAAGCTCCTCGACGTCAACGCCAGGACGTGGGGTTACCACACGCTGGGCCAGGCGGCCGGGGTGGACTTTCCCTACCTGCTGTTCCGCGACCAGATCGGCGCCCCCGTGCAGGAGGCGCAGGCCCGGCCGGGCGTCCGCTGGATCCGGCTCGCCACCGACGTGCCCAACGCACTGCGCGACATCCGGGCCGGCGCGCTGCGGCCCGGGCCTTACCTGCGCTCGCTGCGCGGCGTGCACACCGAAGCCGTCTTCTCGTGGCGCGATCCCGCGCCCGGGCTCTACGAACTCGCGCTCCTGCCCTATCTCGCCGTCAAGCGCGGCCTGTGATCCGCGCCCGCAACCCGTGGAGAAACCGTTGTTCGAAGCCACCGATTCGTTCGCGTTCTTCGACTACTTCCGCGTCCCCTATCAGGTCCGGCCTCCCCGCCTGGAGAACGGCCACGCAGGCGCCGCGCAGTTCGTGCGCGCCGTGAGCACGAAGGGACAGGATCCGCGCTCGCTGCTGTGGGTCAGCGGAGAGACCCGGCCGGCGGCGCAGAGCGAGGCCGGCCGACTCGGCCGGTACCGGCTCGGCGGGTTTACCTTCTTCGCATCCGTGGTGCCGGACCCGCTCGTCCCGGCCATGCTCCCGCAGTCCGGGCAGAACTGGCACCCGGCCGAATGCGTGCAAGACGCAGACGGCGCCGTGGTGGCCTCCATCTGGCGGGACGCGAGGGGCAACGTGTTCCTCCCGTTCGATCCGGGCGAGGTGATGCGGCTGTTCTGGTCGGAGGGGTACCGGGACGTGGGGCGCTCGGCCGTGACCGCTTTTAGCCGCGCCGTCGCCATGCGCGGCTACTACCTGGCCCGCCCGCTTATGCCCCGCTCGGTTCAGCTCCGGCTGCGCCGGCTGTTCACCCACGTCCAGGCCGCTTCGACCTTCCCGGGGTGGCCGGTCGAAGACAGCCTGCACGACTTCTACGACTGGCTGTTCGCGGTGACCGCCAAGCTGGCGGGCGTCCCGGTGCCGTTCCTGCACCCGTGGCCGGACGGCCGGTCCTGGGCCCTGATCCTGACCCACGACGTGGAAACGGCCGGCGGATACCGCGACATGGACCTGCTGCGCGAGCCCGAGCGGACCCGCGGCTACCGGTCGTCATGGAACTTTGTCGGTGCCCGCTACCTGGTCGATGACGAGCAGGTCCGGTCGCTGAAGGAGGACGGCTGTGAGGTCGGCGTGCACGGGCTCGTGCACGACGGCCGGGATCTGAACCAGCGGACGCTGGACCGGCGCCTGCCGGCCATGTGGGAGTACGCCAGCCGCTGGGGCGCCGTCGGGTTCCGCTCACCGGCCACGCACCGGGGCTGGGACCTGATGCCCGGGCTCGGCTTCGACTACGACTCGTCTTACAGCGACACCGACCCGTACGAACCGCAGGCGGGGGGCTGCTGCACCGTCCTGCCCTACTTCAACCGGACGATGGTGGAGCTACCAATCACCCTGGCCCAGGATCACACCCTGTTCACCATCCTGCAGCATCCCGACGCGGATCTCTGGTTGCGCAAGGCCAGGTGCATCCGGGAGCGCGGCGGCATGGTCCTGGTGCTCACTCACCCGGACTACGCACACGACCAGCGGCTGGCCGACGGCTATCGCACGCTGCTCGATACGTTCGCCGGCGACCAGACCGTCTGGCACGCGCTGCCGCGGGAAGTGGCAGCCTGGTGGCGCAGGCGGGCCTCCTCGACGATCCGCCCCGACGGCGGCGGGTGGATCATCGACGGCCCGGCGTCGCAGGACGGACGGGTCCGCTTCGCGACGCTCGAGGCTGCGGAAGAACAGGTCCGCTCGGCCGTCCCGTGACTCAGGGCTTGCGCAGCGCCCAGACCGCGGTGTGGCTGACGCCTCGAAGCGGACCCGGCACGACGGCGGCGGTTACCGGGGCCAGACCCACCCCGGTAACCGTCAGCAGCCGGTAATCGAGGCCGTGAGTAAGGAATTGCGTCATCGGCCGGATCGCGAAACCCCGGACGTGATCACCGTTACCGATATGCAGTGTCGTTGGCTGCCGGCCCGTCATGAGCAGCACGCGATTGTGCAGCGCGGCGAGATTAGGCGCGGCGACCACCAAAATGCCGCCCGGCCGCAATACCCGGCGCACTTCCCGCATGGCTGGCATCAGATTTTTCACGGTGACCAGGTCGCGATTCCAGATCACTAGATCGAATTCGCCGTCGGCGCCCGGCAGGGCTGCCGCCTCAAGATCCACTTTGTAAAAGTCCGTTTGCGAGCTTACCGCCGGATCCCTTTTATCGTCTTCATCGTAGATAACCGGACGGTCCGGGGCGGCCAGCTGATCACGGAATATCAGCGTCTGGCGGCCCTGGCCCGGCTGGACCTGCAGCAGGCTGCTCCGGTCCGGCGCCATGTCCCGGATGACGCGCGCGATCTCACCGACAACGGCGTCCTCGATCCGCTGGTGCCTGCGCTGCCGCACGTCCTCCGGCGACCCGGCCTCGGCCGGCCCGGCTATGACCGGCCCCGCTTTGACCGCCGCGCCCCACAGGCCACTTCCGGTGACGTGCCGGGCCGTCAGCCATGCCGCCGGGGCCGCCCGGTCGATGAAACGACGAAACCCGAGGCTGTGATCGACGTCATCGACCACCGCGATCCCGCCTGGCACGAGCGCCGGCCGAGACCGTGTCGAGCTCGAAGCACATGTTGCGCGCGGTGTGCAGGCTGTCGTGCACGAACAGGTCGACCCGCCTGAGCTTGCGCATCAGCCCGGGCAGCCGCTCCCGGCTGGTTCCCGCCACGTATGACCAGCGGGATCCCAGGTCGCCCCGCACCGCTATCCCGATCTCGTGGTGCAGCGCCGGATCCACCGCCGGGAGATCGATGCTCCACAGGTGCCCGGCGCCGTTGCGCTTCAGGCCCTCGAGGATCACGCGGCTGGTGAGCCCGTGGGCCACACCGGTTTCCACCACGATCGAGGGACGCGAGTGCGCGACGACGCACCAGATGGCTGCGGCCTGCGCCCGGTCGCCGTCGTTCCACCCTCCGTACGAGGCACGGCCGACGCGCAAGCCTGCCGCGGTGAGGTCGGCGACGACCGCGTCCCAGACCTCGCCGAACCGTTCCGATTCCGGGCACGGCCAGGGCGCGCCGATGATGTCGTGCAGCGCGGGCGCCCAGTCCTGCGTGACGGTGTAATGCTCGCTCCGCGGCCCGCCCAGCGCCGCTAGCTCCCGCAGGTCCTGACGCCGGTCAATACGCCCGCGAATACGCTCGACGCCCGAACGAGGAGAACGCATCATCGTCCGCGATGACCGCACGACATATCCGAGCCGCATCGATTTCCGCCCCTCGGCCCCGGCAAATCCTGACGAAGCAAGCCTAACCCTATACCGGGTCGTTAGATATATGGTATCGCGCCAAATTCTCAGATAAACTGACAACATCCGCTAATAAACGATATTCGGGGTAATACCTGACGGAAGTACAGCGAGATATGGATCATCGCCTGCACCGCAGAGTGGCCTGGGGCCGGGTTATTGTCGCGGGCGTAATCGCGATCGGCATCGTCTACGGGGGACTGGCGGTGCGGGCGGTGGACCAGCACCGTTCCGCGCCGCCTCCGCCCGGAGGGTATTTCTTGCTGCAGCCGGTCGGCTGGTACGCTCGACTGCCCGACGACGCCGCCGCGGCGGCCGAGGTCCGCCGCTCGACCTGGGAGCCACGGCCCGGCAACGCGCAGGACAACGCGGTGGAGCCGGCTCACCTGGTGCTGCAACCCGTCGACCATGCATCGGGTGCGTACGATCCGCGGTGGAACAAGTACATCCTGGACCGGATCACCGGCGATTTCACCGGTACCACCGACGAGATTTTCCAGTGGGCCGCGGCCAAGTGGGGGATCCCGGACAACCTGCTCCGGACGATCGCCTACCTCGAATCGGACTGGAACCAGTCCAACTACGGCGATTTCGTCGACGATCACGCCCAGTGCCCGGCTGGCTACCAAAAACTGCCCTGTCCGGTCACGTTCGGTATCGTCGGGACCAAGTCCACGAGCTGGCCCGGGATCTTCCCGTGGAACCGGGAC
Source organism: uncultured Actinomycetes bacterium (assembly GCA_963787645.1). Taxonomy (GTDB): domain Bacteria; phylum Actinomycetota; class Actinomycetes; order Streptosporangiales; family Streptosporangiaceae; genus Palsa-504. Next base: position 154,426 of record CAWBDS010000004.1, read on the forward strand.
TCGACCGCCGCGGCCGTCGACGTGCTCGGCGGCTGGCTCCGAGGTTGCTATGAAGGCTGGGTGTGGTGGCTTGGCGAGCACGGAAACCGGTCCCACGGGGTCTACCGCGCCGGCAACATCTGGGGTTGCGTGGGCGCCTGGTACTCGGGCGACTGGCTTGACGGCAGCACGACGGCCCGGCACTCCGGCGAGGGATATATCCATCTAGCCCAATACTGGGAGCAACTCCAGCCCTGGCTGCAGCCCGGCTTCGTCCCTAAATGACGTAGCGGCCCTCACCGGAGTGAGGGTTGTATTTTCCCTGGTCTCTGCGCTCTCTTGTGAGGGGTGACTGGACGGAGGCCTGGCGTGCAGAGGGACCAGGAATTGCCTGTGCCGACCGAGGAGGGAGGGCGGCACCGCAAGAGCACCACGCTAGCGGAGCCGGCCGACCCGGGCCCGGCGCACCGGCTTGGTGAGGGCATCGCCCGCGGTGCCGCCGTCGTCGCCGGCCTGACCATATTGTCCCGGGTCCTGGGCCTGGTCCGCACCCTGGTGTTCTCCCAGACCGTCGGCGCGAGCTGCCTCGGCACGGCCTACGTCACCGCCAACCAGGTGCCCGACCTGCTGTACCAGCTGATCCTGGGCGGCGCGCTGACCAGTGCGATGGTCCCGGTGCTGGCCCGCTCGGCCGCCCTGACCCCCCGGGACCCGGCGGAGAAGGCGCGGGTCAGCCAGATCACCTCGGCGCTCCTGACCTGGACCGTTATCATCGTGGTGCCGCTGGTCCTGATCATCATCGCGGTCGCCGGGCCGATCGCCTCGCTGCTTAACCCGAGCAACCCGAACGCGCACTGCGCCCACGCCGACATGGTGGCCGTCACCGGCGAGATGCTTCGGATCTTCGCGCCCCAGGCGCTGCTGTACGGGTTGTCGGTCGTCCTGTACGGGCTGCTGCAGTCGTTTCGCCGGTTCGCCGCGCCGTCCATCGGCCCGGGCTTTTCCAGCCTGGTACTCATCGCGTGCTATCTGGCTTTCGGGCCCTTGAACCATGGTCGTTCGCTGGCCCAGATCCCCCTCACGGCCGAGCTCGTCCTGTCCGTGGGGACCACGCTGGGCATCGCTGTCCTGTTCTTGGTGGCGCTGCCGCCGACGTGGCGGTTGCACCTGCGGTTCCGGCCGACGCTGCGGTGCCCGCCCGGGGTGGCGCGCCGAGCCGGCGGCCTGGCGATGGTCGGCGTGATCGAGCTCATCGCCATCGGCGTGTCCAACCTGGTGGCCATCGAGCTGGCCAACGCGCACGGGAAGACCGGCGCGGTCGTCCTGTTCAACTACGGCTCGCAGGTATTCAACTCGATCGCCGCGATCCTGGCCCTGTCCGTCGTGGTCAGCGCGTTCCCGGTGCTGTCCGCGCGGGAGGGGGCGGACTTCAGCCGGACCAGCGCCGGGTCGACCCGGGCGGCTTTGCTGCTGGCCTGGCTCGGCACGGCGGTGATCGCGGCTATCGCCGTTCCCGCCGCGCACGTGCTGGCCAAGCAGCCCGATCAGGTCTCACAGCTGACCTGGGAGTTTGTCTTGTACGCTCCGGCTATCGCGGGCACCGCGGTGGTCGCCAGCCTGTCCCGGGTCATGTTCGTCATCGGGCGGCTCAAGGTCGCCACCGTGGCGCTGGCCGGCGGCTGGCTGGTCACGATCGTGGTCGACCTCGTCCTGGTCCAGCTCGTTCCGGCGCGCCTGGTACCCGCGGTGCTAGCCCTCGGGATCACGATCGGTCAGACCGTGGCGGCCATCCCGTTGGCGTTCGTGACCCGCAAGATCTGCGGCCCGGGCGCCGTGCAAGGTACCCGGCACGCGGCGCTGGCCGGGCTGGCCGCCTGCGCGGCGGGCGCCGCGGTGGGCGTGGCGGTCAGCCTGGCGGTGCCGCTGCATCACAAGCTGGTGGCCGCGGCGGTTGCGGTTCCCGCGGCCGGCTGCGCGATCATCGCGTTCGGGGTCGTCGCCTACTTCCTCGACGACGGTGACCTGAAGACCGTCCTGGCCTGGCTCCGCCGGGCGCTGGCCAAAGTGCGGCGGTAGGGATCCTGTGCCGCAGGCCGCAATTGTCCCGAACCACATGGTCCGACCCGATATGGACGGTATGTTGGGCCGCGTAATCGCTCGCCTAGCAGGCGATACTTTGTCCAGCCCGAGCTGGGGAGGCGGGGTGGCGAACCGGTGTCCAGCGATCAGGTAATCGCGGGTGATGCGCCGCGCGGGCCAGCCGAAGCGTTTCCCTTAGGGGAGCCGGCGGTCCAGCTAGCCCTGGACACGGCCCGGGCGGCTGATCAAGCGGGCCTGTACACCGCGGTGCTGGACATCATGGCCATGCTCGCGCCAGAAGGTACACAGCGGGCGCTATTGCACGCGGCCGGGCAGACGGGTGTCCTGGTCCGCGGCCGCCGGGTGCCCGCCGACCAGGTCGCCCAGGCGCTGACCTCGCTCGCTGACCGGTCACTGCTCACCGTGAGCCCGGACGCCCAGACCATCAGCATGCCCGGGCCGGTGGCGGACCTCGTCCGGGCCGAGCGGGGTGACAGCGCGCCGCGGGCTCCCGAGATCGGCGAGCCGCTGACCGCGATCTATCAGGCCGCGGGCCGGTCCGCCGACGCGATTTCGCTGTTGGAGCACATCCTGGTCGCCCGGCAGCGGGTCCTCGGCCCGAAGCATCCGGACACCCTGGCCGCGCAGAACGACCTGGCCGCCACCTATCAGGCCGCGGACCGGTTCGCCGAGGCCATGCTGCTGTTCAAGCTGACCCTGGCCGCGCGCGAACGGGTGCTCGGCGCTGACCATCCAAGCACGCTGAACTCGCGCGCCAGCCTGGCCGCCGCCTACCAGGCCATGGGCCAGGTCAGCGAGGCGATCCCGCTGATGGAACAGACCGTGGCCGGACGCGAGCCGCTGCTGGGAGCAGACCACCCGGCCGTTCTGGCCGCCCAAGCGGACCCGGCCGCCGCGCAGCAGGAGATCGATCAGGGCGATGCGACGATCCGGATCGTTCCGCTCCCTGAACTGCTGCCCGCTGTCGCTGGGCAGCAGCCCCTCGAGGAGCAGCCAGCCGAGCAGGAGCCAGCCGAGCAGGAGCCAGCCGAGCAGGAGCCAGCCGAGCAGGAGCCAGCCGAGAAGCCAGTCCCCGGCCCCGTCCAGCCCCAGGCTGCCCCATCGTCTGATGACGCGGCTCTCGAGCCCATCGCCGCCGGGCAGCAGGAGACGGATCAGGGCGACGCGACGATCCGGATCGTTCCGTTCGCCGAGCCGCTGCCCGCTGTCGCTGGACAGCAGTCAGTTGAAGAGCCGCCCGCCGAAGAGCCGCCGGCCATACCTGCGGGCCCACCGTCGGCCGACGGGCGCCTGCCTCGCCGTCGGCGGCGCTGGTTCGGCCGCAGGGGCGGGCTGGAGTCGTCGGCACCACGAGATATATCTGAGCGCACGCCGTCCGCCGGGGGGCTGCCCGCGGCGACCGTTGCCGAAGAGCTGGCCCGTGCCGCCGTCGAGCCCGCGCCGGTCCCCGAGCCGGAGCAGGACTCAGGACAAGACGTATCCGAGCCTGCGCCGCCCGCGGCTCCGGCCGCCGTTCCGCTAGCCGAGGAGCCGGTACCGGCAACCGGCGCCGAGGAGCTTTCCGCTTCGGCTGATCAGGAGGAGCAAAGGCCGGCCGCCGAGGAGTCGACCGGCGGGGAACCAGCTGAAGAGCCGGTCGGTGGCCTGGTCGAGCCCGCGCCGGTCTCCGAGGCAGAGCCGGAGGCGTGGCAAGACGCATCCGAGCCAGCGCCGCCCGCCGAGGAGCTGGCAGCGGAAGTAGTGCCTGCCCTGGAGGCGTCGGCCGAGGAGGCGCCGGCCGAGGAGCTGGCTGCCAAGGAGTCGGAGACGGAGGAGCCGACCGGGGAGCCGCCCGCTCCGGTCACCGAGGAATCGGCTGCCGAAGAGCCCCCCGCGGACGAGCCGCTCCCGGCGGAGGAGCTGCTCCCGGCGGAGGAGCTGCTCCCGGCGGAGGAGCCGCTGATCGGGCCGGCGGGCAGCGGAAGGCCCGCGGCGGGCGGCAACCGGTCGGCCCGGCGTCGGCGGCGGGTGCCGAGCCTGGTGGCCGGGGTGGTGATCGCGATAGCCGCGGGCGGGGTGGCCGGTGTCCTCACCCGGCCGCACGCCGGGCCCTCTCACCACGGCCCGGGGGCTTCGCAACAGGCCGGGAGCCAGCCCCTCAGCGCGGCGTCGCAGCTGGCCGCCGTCTGGGTCGCGCAGCAGGTCGCGCGTAACGCGATCGTGGCCTGTGATCCGCTGATGTGCTCGGCGCTGCGCGCTCAGGGAGTGCCCGCGACGGACCTGCTGGTGCTGCGGGCCGACACCGCGAGCCCACTGGGCGCCCAGGTGGTCGTGGTCACGCCGGCGGTGCGCAGCGAGTTCGGCAGCCGGGTGGACAGTGTGTACGCGCCGTCGGTCATCGCCGGCTTCGGGTCGGGCTCGGGTCTGGTGAGCGTGCAGGTCGTTGCCCAGGACGGGCCCGCGGCCTACCTGGCCGCGCTGCACCAGGACGCGGCGGCCCGGAAGATAGCCGGAGCCCAGCTGCTGGCCAACAAGCATATTCAGGTCTCGGCCGAGGCCCGGGCGCAGCTGGCGGCGGGCGCGGTCGATGCCCGGCTGCTGATCATCCTCCCGGCGCTCGCCGCGGCGCACCCGATCCAGGTCCTGGACTTCGGCGATCCCGGTCAAGGGGTGGGCCCCGGCGTCCCGCTGTGCTCGGTCGATCTGTCGGGTTCCGGCCAGGTCGCCCACCTGCCCGACGTCAGCTACCTGCGCTGGCTGACCAGTTTCGTCGGGACTCAGCTGGTGCCGTTCACGGGCAGCATGTCGGTGGTGCAGGACGCCGGCCAGCCGGTCGTGCGGGTGGTGTTCGCGCAGCCCAGCCCGCTCGGGCTGCTCTCCCACACGTGATCAGTCAGGCACCGGTTACAGGTTGCCGCGCCTGGCCTGCTCCCGCTCGATCGCCTCGAACAGCGCCTTGAAGTTCCCCTTGCCGAAGCCCTGTGACCCGTGCCGCTCGATCAGCTCGAAGAACACCGTCGGCCGGTCCTGGACCGGCTGGGTGAAGATCTGCAGCAGGTAGCCGTCCTCGTCCCGGTCGGCCAGGATGCCGAGCTCGCGCAGCTCGTCCAGCGGCACCCGGGTCTCGCCGACCCAGGAACCGAGCTCGTCGTAGTACGAACCCGGGGTGGTCAGGAAGTCCACCCCGGCCGCGGTCATGGCCTGGACGCTGGCCACGATGTCGTCGGTGGCCAGCGCGATGTGCTGGACCCCGGGACCGCCGAAGAACTCCAGGTATTCATCGATCTGCGACTTGCGCTTGCCGGCCGCGGGCTCGTTCAGCGGGAACTTCACCTTCCGGGACCCGTCCGCGACCACCTTGCTCATCAGCGCGGAGTACTCGGTGGCGATGTCGTCGCCGACGAACTCCTTCATGTTGGTGAAGCCCATGACCCGGTGGTAGAAGTCCACCCATTCGTCCATCTTGCCGAGTTCGACGTTGCCCACGCAGTGGTCGATCTCGGTGAAGAAGTCGCGCTCGCCGGGCGCCACGAGGGGTGGCGCGGCCACGAATCCGGGCAGGTAGGGGCCGGAGTACCCGGACCGCTCGACCAGCGTGTGGCGGGTGTCGCCGTAGGTCGCGATGGCCGCCACGACCACCTTGCCCGACTCGTCCTCGAGCAGGTGCGGCGGCTCGACGCCGCGGGCGCCGTGCGCCACGGCGTAATGGTAGGCGTCGTCGGCCGAGCTGACCTCCAGGGCCAGGTCCATCACCCCGTCGCCGTGCGCGGCCACCCGCTCGCCGAGCGCGGTGCCCGGCCGCGCCGGGCCGCGGAACACGAACCGGGCGCCGCCCGAGACCAGGACGTGCGCCGCCTCGTCCGGCGAGCCGGTCTCCGGCCCGCGGTAGGCGATCCGCCGCATGCCGAACGCAGTGCAGTAGTAGTGCGCCGCCTGCTTCGCGTTCCCGACCGCGAAGACCACGGCGTCCATGCCGGTGATGGGGAAGCTGTCCTGGGCTGGGCTCGTCATACCGCTAGCATGCGCAGGCTACGTCAAACTGCGCAACCAACTGCGAGATCACCGGTCAGTTTGTCTATTAATACAGAACGAACCGTGGTATCTCTGTACAGCATGACTACCATGCCTGCCGGGGCCGTCGACCAGCTGGACGCCGCGCTCATCGAACTGCTGGCCGCCGAGCCCCGGGTGGGGGTGCTCGAGGCGTCGCGGCGGCTCGGCGTGGCCCGCGGCACGGTCCAGGCGCGCCTGGACCGCTTGGCGGAGCGCGGGGTGATCACCGGATACGGACCGGACGTTGATCCGGCCGCGCTCGGTTATGAGGTCACCGCGTTCATCACCCTGGAGATCCGCCAGGTCGGCGGGCACGATCCAGTGGCCGAACGGCTCGCCGCGATCCCCGAGGTCCTGGAGGTGCACACCATCACCGGTCCGGGCGACATGCTCTGCCGGGTGGTGGCCCGGAGCAACGCGGACCTGCAGCGCGTCGTGGACGCGATCGTCTCCGCCGAGGGCGTGACCCGCTCCGCCACGGTGATCTCCCTGGCCACCCAGGTCCCGTACCGGATCCTGGACCTGGTGCGAGCCGCCGTCCGGTAAGGGCCGCTAGGCCGGGTATGTTAATTTTTTCCGCCATCGCGCATCACGGCGCTGGTTGACGGAGTCTCATAGTCATCGGCACGGACTCGGGAGCGGGTGGTGAGGCAGATCGTTGATAGCGTCCAGCAGGACGTGGCCGCCGAGCCCGGAATAGACACTGCTCCGGCGCCCAGCCGTCAGCCGATCGTGGTCGGTGATATCCCGCAGGAGCCACCCGGCTTCCAGCCTCGGGCCGCGGTGCTCGCCCGGCTGGACCGCGCCGGTGCGCGGGTATCGGAGATTCACACCACGACTGGCCTGCAGGGCCGGGGGGCGACGCAGCTAGCCGCGGCCTACGCACGCGCCAAGCTGGCGGCCGGCTGGCGGCTGGTGGCCTGGGTCAACGCCGGGGACGCCGGCAGCTTGCAGGCCGGGCTGGCCGCGGTAGCCGAGGCCGCCGGACTGACGGAGGACGACTCCGGGCGCCCGGTCGCCGATGCCGGCCGGGCGGTACGGCACCTGCTGGAGACGGCCGGCCATCGCTGCCTGCTGATTTTCGACGATGTGGCCGACCCCGAGGCGCTGTCGCCGCTGCTTCCGGCCGACGGTGCGGCGCAGGTGGTGATCGTCAGCACCCGGCCCATGGCCCCGAACCTGGCCGCGGCGGTCGGAGCGGACGTGTTCGGTGCCGAGGAGGCGCGGTCGTTCCTGGCCGGCCGGACCCGCGTGGACGACGAGGCCGGCGCGGCCGAGGTGGCGGCCATGCTGGGGCACCTGCCGCTGGCGCTGGCCTTGGCGGCGCCGCTGATCAGAGGGCAGCGCCAAGGCTGCGCGAAGTACCTCGACCGGCTCCAGATGACGCCGGTCCAGGTACCCCTGGAGGGAGACGACGGCCAGCGGTATCCGCACGGCGTCGCGCGGGCCATCCTGCTGTCCCTGGCCGCGGTCCGGGCGGCGGACCAGACCGGGACGGCTTCCCGGGTCATGACCATCATGGCGGTGCTGTCGGCGCCCGGGGTCCGCCGGGAGCTACTGCATGTCGCCGGGCGGGCCGGCGTGCTGGCCGGCGGCGGACGGCGGATATCAGCGGACCTGGTCGATGAGGTGCTGGACTGGCTGGCCGACCGGTCACTGCTGACCTTCAGCCTCGACGGCCAGACCGTCATGATGCACCGCCTGGTGGCGCGGGTGATCCGCGACGATCAGGCTCGCCGCGGTCGGCTGGGCACGGTGTGCTGGGTCGCAGCGTCAGTGCTCGAAGCGCACGCTATCGCGGTGGCCGGGCGGCAGGACCGGCCGGCCATCAGGCGGATCCCCCAGCAGGTGACCGCGCTGCTCGGCCACACCGCCGAGCTCCCGGAGGGGATCGACGACGAGCTCCCCGAGATCTTGCTGCGGCTCCGGTTCCTCTCGCTCTTCCAGCTGATCGAGCTGGGTGATAGCGCCTCGCAGGCCATCGCCGTCGGTGAGCCGCTGACCAGGGATCTCGAGCAGCTGCTGGGTCCTGGGCATCCGGACACCTTGAACGCGCGCAACAGCCTCGCCGCGGCCTACCTGGCGGCGGGGCGGGTCACGGACGCGATCCCGCTGTTCGAGCAGACCTTGTCCGTACTGGTGAGCCAGCTCGGCCCGGACCATCCCGACACCCTGACGTTGCAGAACAACCTGGCCAGCGCGTACCAGGACGCGGGCCGGGCCGCCGAGGCGATCCGGCTGTACGAGCTGAACCTGGCCAAACTAGAGCGGGAGCTAGGCACCGACCATTCCGGCACGCTGACCTCCCGGGGTAACCTGGCCGCCGCTTTCCTGGCTGCGGACCGCGCGGCCGAGGCGGTCCCGCTGCTCGAGCAGACCCTGGCCAGCCGGGAACGAATCCTGGGTCCGGATCACCCCGATACGCTGACCTCACGCCGGAACCTGGCCCAGGCCTACCAGGCCACGGGCCGGATGGCCGACGCGGTTGCGCTGCTCGACCGGACCCCGGCCGAGCGGCCCCAAGTCCTGCGCCCCGACCACACCCAGGTCGCATCGAGTGAGCCGCCTGCCGAGGCCGCCCCGAAGGCGCGCCCGGCCGAAGTCCGGAGGCCGCCCGCCGGCCCGGCCCGGCCGGTGCTTCCGGCTGGCGTCCGGCGGCCCCCCGCCGACCCGGCCCGGCCAGTGCGCCCGGACCACATCGCGAGCCCGCGCGCCAAGCTACCCGGCGCTTCATCCCCTGGCTCGACGCAGCGTGCGCCGCTCCCCGGCGTCGAGCGCGACCGCGAGGTACTCGCCGCGATCAGGGCCGGAGACCCGGCCGGGCTGGCCGCGGCCTACGACAACTACGCCGCCGGCCTGTACGGCTACTGCCAGTGGATGCTGCGGGACCCGGCGGCCGCGGCCGAGTCTTTGCAGGACACCTTCGTCCTGGCCGCCGCGGCCCGGGACGAGCCGGGCGACGCGGCCCGACTGCGTCCGTGGCTGTTCGGGCTGGCCCGCAAGGAATGCCGGCGCCGCGCCGGGCCGTGGTCGGCGACCCATGACGAGGGCCATCCCGCCGCCCGGCCGGGCGGCGGGAACCCGCTTGGCCGCCCGGCCCGGCCGGCCGATGATGGCCAGCGGGCCGCGGAGCTGGCCGACCTGGCCGACCTGGCCGACCGGACCGGGCAGTTCCGCGCGCTCGGCGGCCCGCGCGACGAGGACTCGGTCCCGGCCGATGCGACGATGCAGTTCCGCGTGCTCGGCGGCCGGGCCGACGTGGCCGTCGGGCCGAACGACCCGACGATCCAGCACCGCGCCGTCGGCGAGCCGGCGCTGGACCTGGGTCCAGCCGATGCGACGATGCAGTTCAGCGTGGTCGGCCAGCTGGCCGACGCCACGATTCAGTTCCGCGTCATCACCGAGTCGGCCAGCCCCCCGGACGGCATGGCCGACTTCGGCGGTTTCCTCGGGCAGGCCGAACTGGGGGAACTGATCCGCTCCGTCCTGGCCGACATGAAGCCTCGCGAACGTGAGGTTGTCGAGTTGAGCTTCCGGCACGAGCTGCTCGGCGACGATCTGGCCGTCGTGCTCGGCGTGCCGGTCAGCAAGGCGACCGCGCTGGCCGCCCGGACCAGCGGCCGGCTGGAGAAATCACTCGCTGCGCTGCGCACCGCGCTGGCCGGGCGACAGGCCTGCCCGGTGATGGGGGAGTTGCTGGCCGACTGGGACGGGCAGCTCACCGAGCAGACGCGTGACCTGGTGGCCTGGCACATGGAGCAGTGCCAGATTTGCGTCAATCACGCGCGCGGGGCGCTGCGCCCGGCGGTTCTGCGCGGTCTGCTGCCGCTGCCCCCACTGCCTTCGGAGCTGCGCGAGAAGGTCCTGGACCTGTGCTCGTCCGCCGCGCCAGCCGCGGTGGCGTACCGCCGGCGGGTGGTCCGGCGCGCGGAATCGACCTGGGCGCCACTGGTCTCGCAGCTGGTCCGGCGGGCGAGCTGGACCGGCATCAAGGCCAATCCCGGAGCGGCGATCGCGGCCGCCGCGGTCGTGGCGTGGATCGTGGCCGCCGTGACGGTCGCCTTGCTCACCTTCGCCGGCTCGCGCGCCGCTCACGCCCAGACCGGACCGCCAGCCGGCTTGGGTGCCACTCAGGCCTCGGTCGTCCAAACCAGCGCCGAGCTCCTTTCGGGGAGTCCCGCGGTCACCCCGACCACGCCGCAGGCGCGCAGTTCCGCCGCCGTGAGCCCGGCCCCGGTCGTCACCCAGCCTCTGGTCGAGGTGTCCCAGCCCTCACCGTCGCCCGAGGCGTCGAGGTCGGCCTCGCCCAAGCCGTCGAGGTCGGCCACTGCGTCCACGTCAGCTGAGCCGTCGAAGTCAGCCTCGCCGTCCGTCGCACCGTCGTCATCGCCGGTGTCGTCATCCCCGTCGCCGACGGCCTGAGGACGATGGCGAACGGGCGCCTGCTGGCGCGCTAGTCCTGGGGGGCGGCCTCGTCGCCCGCGAGCGTGGTCCAGTGCGCAAGCTGATACCAGACGGCCAGGGTATCGGCGTGCTCCGGGCCGAGGATCCGTTCGTAAGACGGCAGCAGCTCGGCGAACTGATCCCGGGCGGCGGAAGCCGCCCCGGCGCATCCGGTCCAGTACGCGAGTTCCTCCCGGGTGGCCAATGTCTCGGCGTGGTCCGCGCCGTACAGCCGGGTGCGGACCGGAAGCAACGCGGCGAACTGGTCCCGGGCACCGGCCGCGTCTCCGGCGCGCCCGGTCCAGTAGGCCAGATTGAACCTGGCCACCAGGGTATCGGGGGAGTCCGCGCCGAAGACGCGCTCGCGGATGCGGAGCAGCGCGGCGAACTGGTCCCGGGCGCCGGCCGCGTCGCCGGCGTAGCCCGCGAAGTTGGCCAGGTTGTGACGGTTGGTCAAGGTGTCGGGGTGCTCGGGGCCCAGGACGCGCTCGGCTACCGGCAACAGCGCGGTGAACTGCACCCGGGCGGCCGCCGGGTCCCCCGCCTGCCCGGTCCAGTAGGCCAGGCTGGCGCGGGTGGCCAGGGTGTCGGGGTGCTCGGGGCCTAGCACGCGCTCGGCGACCGGCAGCAGCGCGGCGAACTGGTCTCGGGCGCCGCCTGCGTCCCCCGCCTGCCCAGCCGAGTAGGCGAGTTCGCTTCGCGAGGCCAGGGCACCGGGATGGTCGGGACCGGCCGCGTAGCTGCTCAGGTCGCCATTGGCGGCGGCCGCGGCGGCCGTGGGCAGCCCGGCGGCGGGGAGCGCCCCCTGGCTCGCCACCAGGGCGCGTAGCGCAGGCTCGATGTCTGAATGGTTGTCCAGCACGTCCGCCCACCGTCCCGTCCACAATCCGGCCAGGGCCGTGCGGATCAGCTCCCTATCGGCCGCGGCGGCATTAGCGAGCTGCTCGCGCGTCTCCTTCAGCCACTGCCCGGCTCGCTGGGTCTGGTCGGCGTCCCCGCCGCCGAACAGCTGGGCGAACTGACGCTCGGTCGTCTCCCAGGTGTCGGTAGTCGCGACGTCAACTACCGTCCGGCCGGCCGCGGCCGCCAGCATGAGCAGGCTCTCCCCCGCCATCTCCGCCTCCCTCCCATCTGCCGGCGAATAAGCCAAGAGGGGCTGGGCTAAGGGAACTCTACCCGGCACGACCTCCATGTACCCGTCCCGCGCGGCGGTACGTGACATCGTGACTGCGCGGCGGCCGAGGCCATCGCTTTCCGTAATAAGTCGGTAAGGGCCGATCGCACTGTTTAGGCCAGCTGAGGCGGGTATGTAAATCTGGTAATCGCGGTGTCACGGCGGTTGACTGTGCAGAGCCTGGAATCCCACTAGGGGCCTGACAGTGGATACGACGGCCATTAATCAGCTTGCGGCTAATGTTTCCGAGCCGTACGCCGCGGAACCGGCTGCCCGGATTCTGGCTCATGGCCAGGTCGTCGTGGGCGATATCCCAGCTCAGCGGTCTGGTTTTCAGCCCCGGCCCGCTTTGCTGGCGCAGCTGAACGGGGTTCGCCGCGAGCCGCCGGTGGTGGTGCTCGCGGGTGACCGGGGGGTGGGCAAGACCCAGTTGGCGGCCGCGTACGCGCGTTCGAGGCTGGCGGCCGGATGGCGGGTGATCGCGTGGCTGAACGCGCGAAGCGAACAGAGCCTGCTGGCCGGGCTGGCCGCGGTGGCCGAAGCGACGGGGCCCCCCGACGGCGGTCCGCGACCAAGCGCGGCCGCCCAGGCGCAAACCCTGCGGCGCAGGCTGGAAGCCGACGGAAGCCGGTGTCTGCTGGTGCTCGATGACGCGCAGGACCTTGATGCGCTCCGGCCGTTCATCCCGGTGACCGGCGCCGCCCAGGTACTGATCACCAGGGACCGGGAGCCGGTGCCGGAACTGGGGACCGGCGTCCCGGTCGACGTGTTCAGCGCCGAGGAGGCACGGGCCTTGCTGGCCGGGCGGACCGGGCTGGCCGACGATGCGGGCGCCCTGGCGGTAGCCGCCGAACTGGGGTACCTGCCGCTGACCCTGGATCAGGCCGCGGCGGTGATCGCCGGGCAGCGTCTGGGGTACCAGGCGTACCTGGCCAAGCTGCGGACGCTGCGGGCGGATCCCCGGCTGGCCGGGGATGAGAACGGGGCGGAGCAGCCGCACCCACCGGGTGGGGCGGCGGTGTTGCTGTCCCTGGAGGCCGTCCGGGCCGCTGACCCGCTCGGGGTGTGCACCGGGGTCATGAAGCTCATGGCCGTGCTTTCGCCGGCCGCCGTCGGGCGTGCCGTCCTGTGCGCCGCCGGGGAGACGGGCACGCTGCTGGGCGGTGGCCGCCGGGTGGCCTCGTCCATGGTGGATCAGGCCCTTGACCGGCTCGATAAATGGTCATTGCTGGGTTTCGGCCTCGACCGCCAGGCCGCCACCATGCACCGCCTGGTGGCGCGGGTCATACAGGACGAACTGACGCAGCAGGGCCGCTTCGCGGCGGCCTGCCGATCGGCTGCCCTGGCGCTGGAAACGTCCGCCGGGACGGTGGCCGAGCCGCAGGCTCGGGCGGCGGCCAGCGAAAGGCTCGACCAGGTCACGGCGCTGGCCGAAAACGCCGGAACCCTCGCGGATGACGCCGGCGATGAACTTGGCGCGATGCTCAGCAGGCTTCGGTCTCGCGCGCTCCATCACCTGGCCGACCTGGGCGACGGGCGGCCCCGCGCCATGGCGAGCGCTAAGCCGCCGACCGCCGACCTCGAGCGGATCCTGGTCGACCGCGAGCGGACCCTCGGTCCGGATCATCCGGACACTTTGACCTCGCAGAACGATCTCGCGACCGCCTACGCCGAAGCTGGCCGGGCCAACGAGGCGATCCTGCTGTTCCGGCTGACCCTGGCCGCCCGGGAGCGGCTCCTGAGCTCGGATCATCCCGACACGCTGCGCTCACGGACCAGCCTGGCCGAGGCCTACCACGCAGCCGGCCGGATCGCCGATGCGATTCCCCTGGTCCGGCAGATTCTCGCGACCCGGGAACGGCTGCTCGGCGCGGATCATCCCAGCACCCTCGCGGCGCGGAACAACCTGGCCAGCGCCTACCGTTCGACCGGCCAGCCGGCCGCGGCGGTCCCGTTGTTCGAGGAGAACGTGGCCGCGTGCGAGCGGTTGCTGGGCGCCCACCACCCCAAGACCTTGGCCTCGCGGTACCACCTCGATCTGGCCCGCCAGGAGGCGGCCGCGTCGGTGCATGCCGGGTCAGTGCATGCCGGGTCAGTGGATCAAGTCGGTGGCGATCTCCAGGATGATGGCCCGTAGCTTGTCCGGGTCGTCGATCTGCGGCAGGTAGACGTGGCAGCTCGCGCTCACCGAGAGCACCGCGGTCGTGGCTCGCACCCGGTCGCGCAGCGGCGCGTCCGGCCCCGCGAGCAGGGCGACCAGCGCGTCGAGCCGGCCGCGGAAGCGCGCGAACCGGTCCTTGCCGGTCTCCATGGTCTGCACCGCCGCCCGGTTCTGCTCCAGGAAGCGGAACACCTCGCTGCCGCCCAGCACGATCCCCACGTAGCGATCCAGGATGTCCCGCCGGGTCTCCCTCGGTGGGCGGCAGGTCCTTGGCCCACTCCAGCAGGTCGTCGATCTCGGCGAAGTAGTCGTCGGTGAAGCTGTGGACGATGTCTTCCTTGGACTTGAAGTGGTAGTACAGCGCGGCCTTGGTCACGCCGAGGCGTTCGGCGATCTCGCGCAGCGAGGTCTTCTCGTAGCCCTGCTCGGCGAACAACTCGAGCGCCACCTGCTGCACCCGCGCCCGGGTGTCGGTACGCGGCGTCCCCGGTGGCCCGGATGCATGTCCGCGCGTTCGTCCTTCGCGGGCGCGAGCTGTGTTGCGCACCCAGGCCCGCGTCCTGCATGTCCGTTTCGAACTCCTTCGCGGAGCGGGCCTAATTTAACTTGACGGCCGGTTAGTAGACACCATAGCATATAACTTGCCGGCCGGTAAGTAGCTTAACAGGCCGGGCGCGGACGGGACTAGCAGCGACGGGATGAAGGGAGAAGGCGCGTGTCGGAAACATCGGGGTCTGGCGTCAACGGGCAGGGCGGCTCTGGGGGAGCCGCGGCCGCGGTTAACGGGCAGGCCGGGCCGGGCGGGCAGTTCCTTGCGCCACGCGAGGTGATGATCATCTTGCCCGGGCTGCTGCTGGCCATCTTGCTGGCCATGCTGGACAACCTGATCGTCAGCACCGCGCTGCCGCGGATCGTCGGCGACCTGGGCGGCGTGGCCCACCTGTCCTGGGTGGTGACCGCCTACATCCTGGCCTCCACGATCACCACGCCGTTCTACGGCAAGCTCGGCGACATGTACGGGCGGAAGAAGTTCTTCATCTTCGCCATCGTGATCTTCCTGGCCGGATCGGCGCTGTCCGGCCTGTCGCAGTCGATGGCCGAGCTGATCACCTTCCGGGCCATCCAGGGCCTGGGCGCGGGCGGCCTGATGGTCGGGGCCATGGCCACGCTGGGCGACATCGTGGCCCCCCGCGAGCGCGGGCGCTACATGAGCTACATGATGGTCGTGATGATGCTGGCCACCATCGGCGGCCCGCTGGCCGGCGGGTTCATCACCACCGCCTTCTCCTGGCGCTGGATCTTCTACATCAACATCCCGGTGGGCGGGGCGGCGCTGGTCTACATCATGCTACACCCTGCACCTGCCCGCCAAGCGGGTCAGCCATAAGGTCGACTACACCGGCGGCATCCTGCTCGGCCGTGGCCGCGACCGCGCTGATCCTGCTGGCCACCTGGGGCGGCACCGAGTACGCGTGGGCTTCGGCGCAGATCATCGGGCTGGGCCTGATCGCGGTCGCGTCGCTGGCCGGGTTCTTGTTGACCGAGACCCGGGCGGCCGAGCCGATCCTGCCGCTGCACGTGTTCAAGAACCGGAACTTCTCGGTCACCATGGCGCTGACCTTCCTGGTCGGCCTGGCCATGTTCGGCGCGATGACCTTCCTGCCGCTGTTCCAGCAGACCGTGCAGGGCGAGTCGCCCACCATCAGCGGGCTGGCCCTGACCCCGATGATGGTCGGGGTGACCATCACCTCGATCCTGGCCGGCCAGGTGACGACCAGGACCGGGCAGTACAAGATCTTCCCGGTGGTGGGCGGGGCCATCATGGCCCTGGGCATGTTCCTGCTGACCCACCTGGACATCGGCACCACCCGGGTCACCTCGGCGCTGTACTACGTGGTCCTGGGCCTGGGCATGGGCTTCCTGATGCAGATGGTCTCGCTGATCGCGCAGAACAGCGTGAGCAGAAGGACATGGGCGTGGCCAGCAGCGGCCGGATGTTCTTCCAGCAGATCGGCGGCTCGCTCGGGGTGGCCGCGTTCGGCGCGGTGTTCGCCCGGAAGCTCACCGAGTCGCTGGCCAGCGCGGCCGGCCCGGGGCTGCACATCAGCGCCAGCGGCGGCCAGCTCGACCCGGCGACGGTCAACACGCTGCCCGCCGTGATACAGGCACGACGTGTTCTTCGCCATCGCGCACGCGGTGCAGGTCGGTGTTCATCTGGGCCCTGCCCGCCGCGGTGCTGATCTTCGGCGTCGCCTCTTCATCAAGGAGGTCCCGCTGCGCGGCCGGATCGCCGCGCCGGAGGCCGGGGAGACCGCGACCCAGCAGCCCGAGCTCGTGGCCTGAGCCGCGCCGGCGATTCCCGGGGACGCCGAAGGGCCGTGGGCAAGAGCACCACGGCCCGTTCGGCATAAAGGTCGGCGACGCGCCGACGTACGGGACGGCCTCCAGGATCTCCACGGTGGTGGCGCGGCCGTTCGGCAGCGAGTAGGTGGCCTTCTCGCCGACCTTCTTGCCCATGATCGCGGCGCCCAGCGGGGAGCGCGGCGAGTACACGTCGATCGGCGAGCCGCTCTCCTCGCGCGAGGCGAGCAGGAACGTGACCTCGTCCTCGTCCTTGACGAACCGGATGGTCACGGTCATGCCCGGGCCAACCACCCCGTCGGTGCGCGGCGGGCCGCCAACCCGGGCGTTCTCCAGGATGTGCTGGAGCGTGATGATCCGCGCCTCGATCTGGCCCTGCTCGTCCTTGGCCGCGTGATAACCGCCGTTCTCACGCAGGTCACCCTCGTCGCGGGCCGCCTCGATCTTCTTCGCGATATCGATGCGGCCCCGCGCCGGAGAGGTCGTCGAGCTCTGCCTTGAGCCGGTCATACGCCTCCTGGGTCAGCCAGGTGACGGTTTCATCACGCGTCTCGGTCACGGGTACTCCTTGGCACTGCTCAGGACGGTCAAGTCCGCGGGACCATCGGCGGTCCTCGGGGGTAAATTGCTGAGGCTAACTAGCGTCGGTGACTGAAGCCGTCTAGTCAAATGCGGAAGCTTACCAACCCCAGTGGAGTGGGAATGTCGGGCTGGTGAACGGATGTTGGCGCCACCGAGGGTTTTTTACACGAGGGAGACATCTGTTGCCAAGCCAGCTCCGGCTCATGGCCGTGCACGCCCATCCGGACGACGAGTCCAGCAAGGGCGCGGCCACCATGGCGCGTTATGTCCGTGAGGGCGCGCAGGTCCTGGTGTGCACGCTGACCGGCGGTGAGCGCGGCGACATCTTGAACCAGGCCATGGACCGCCCCGAGATCAAGGCCGACATGGCCCGGGTCCGGCGCGAGGAGATGACCCGGGCCCGGGAGATCCTCGGCGTCCAGCAGCAGTTCCTGGGGTTCATCGACTCGGGCCTGCCCGAAGGCGATCCCAAGCCCCCGCTGCCCGACGGCTGCTTCGCGCTCACCCCGCTGGCCGAGGCGGCCGAGCCGCTGGTCCGGGCGGTCCGGGAGTTCCGGCCGCACGTGATGCTCACCTACGACGAGAACGGCGGCTACCCGCACCCCGATCACGTGATGACCCACCAGGTGAGCGTGGCCGCGTTCGAGGCGGCCGCCGACCCGGACGCCTACCCGGGCTGCGGTGAGCCCTGGCAGCCGCTCAAGCTCTACTACTTCGTGTCCTTTCACCAGGCCAAGTTCGTCGCGCTGCATCAGGAGATGATCAGGCGCGGCCTGGAGTCGCCCTACACCAAGATTTTCGAGGAGTGGGAGGAGCGCGCCCGCAAGCGCGGCGAGGACTGGAAGGAACTGGAGATCACCACCAAGGTGCCGTGCGGGGAGTTCTACATGGTCCGGGACGAGGCGCTCAAGGCCCACGCCACCCAGGTCGACCCGAACGGCTTCTGGTTCTCCTGCCCGCTGGAGGTGCAGCAGACCGCGTGGCCGACGGAGGACTATCATCTGGCTAGGTCAGTTGTCGATACCGAACTGCCCGAAGATGACTTGTTCACCGGCATCCGGGAGAGTGTGAGCCTGTGACCATCGGCGCCCTGGCGGCCGCCGCCGCGTCCTCCGCGGCCAGCAACGACGTCGAGCCCGGCGTCCTGGGCTTCCTGGTCGTGGCCGGGATCGGGGTGGTCCTGGTGTTCCTGCTGCGCTCGATGAACAAGCAGTTCCGCAAAATCGAGGCCCATCCCCTGGAGACCGACGCCGAGCAGGACGGCGAGTCGGCCAAGGCGACGGCCCAGACCCCGGAGTAACCGGGCCCGGGTGTTTCGGCCGCGCAATGTCCGACCCTCTTGTTACCGTGCAGACCATGCGGGTCGTTCACGGGATCTGGGCGCACGATGCGCTCTGCCTGTGGGCCGAGGATCCGGGCCTGCCGCCGGCGCCGCCGGCCGCGCGCCGGAACCCGCGCCGCACCCGTTCGCCTGCCAGCCGGCCGAGCTGGCCGACCTGCTGGCCCTGCTGCCGGGCCCGGCCGGCGAGGCGGCCCGCAAGGCCGTCGGCGCCGAGCTCACCCTGCGGCTGCCGTCGGCCGGGATCGCGCCGCTGGCCTCTCCCGAGCTGATCCGGCCCGAAGCGCCTGACGCGCCGCCGGTCCCGCCGCCGCGCCCCGGCCGGGTCCGGCTGGCCGGCTGGCGGGTGCCGGTGCTGGCCTTTGCCCCGGCCGCCGCGCTGGACCTGCTCGGTTCCGAGCTCAGCGAGTTCGTGGTCCCGGGCGCTTCGCTGCCGTACCTGGCCGCGGTGGCGCGGTTCGCCGACGGCCTGGCCGCCCGCGGCCGGGTGCTGCCCGTCCTGGTCGCCGAGGGCAGCTGCTACGCCGCCCGCTGGCGCCCGGTGCTGGACGGCACGGACGCGCAGCGCGCCCGGGACCTGGCCGGCGCCATGCCCGCGTCGTGCCGCGCGGTCGCCGGCGACCCGCCGGGCACCGTGCTGGCCGCCGCCCTCGACGCCCTGGCCGACGCCGCGGCGCGCACCCGCCTGCCCGGTCCCCTCCTGCCCGCGCGGCGCGGCCGTACTCCGGCCCTGGTTCCTTTGGCCGAACGGTACGTGGCCGCACTGACCAGCACTGATGCTTGCCTCGACGTGGCCACGCCACAAGACGAAACCGAAGCGGCTCAGCTGGCCGAACAGCTCCAGGCCTGGCTGGACCGCGCGCTGATCCCGGCCGGCCCGGTGCGGACGTGCTTCCGCCTCATCGAGCCCGAGGTGCCGGACCAGGACCTGTGGCGGGTGGAGTTCGCGCTGCAGTCCGCCGAGGACCCGAGCCTGATGGTCCCGGCCGCCGGCGTGTGGGCCGGCCAGGGACTCGGGCCGGGCGGCGACCCGGTGGAGGAGCTGCTGGCCGGGCTGGGCGCCGCCGTCCGGCTGTTCGGCGGGCTGGAAGACGCGCTGCGCCAGCCGGCGCCGACCATGGTGGAGCTGGACACGGCGGGCGCGTTCCGGTTCCTGAAGGAAACCGGGCCGCTGCTGGCCGGGGCCGGGTTCGGCGTCCTGCTGCCGGACTGGGTGCGCAAGGCCCGGCTCGGGCTCAAGCTGACCACCCGAACCCAGGCCACCCCGGCCGCCTCCTCGGTCACGGCGGCCCGGTTCGGGCTCGGTGACCTGGTGAACTTCCGCTACGACGTGGCGGTCGGCGGCCAGACCGTCGACCCGGCCGAGCTGGCCGAGCTGGCCCGGCTCAAAGTCCCGCTGGTCCGGCTGCGCGGCCAGTGGGTCGAGCTGGACGAGGCGCACCTCAAGGCGGCGCTGAAGTTCCTGGCCGGAAATGCACACGGCCAGCAGGCGGGGACGATGACCGCCGCCGACGCGTTGCTGGCCGGACTGGGTGGCGGCCCGGACCACGCGATCCCGCTGGCCGACGTGGACGCCGACGGCTGGCTCGGCGACCTGCTGTCCGGCCAGGCCGACCGGCGGCTGCCGCCGATGACGGCGCCGCCGGGCTTCGCCGGGGAGCTGCGGCCCTACCAGGAGCGCGGGCTCTCGTGGCTCTCCTTCCTGGGCGACCTGGGCCTGGGCGGCATCCTGGCCGACGACATGGGCCTGGGCAAGACCATCCAGCTGCTGTCGCTGGTCGCGGCGCAGCCTCCGCAGTCGGGCCCCACGCTGCTGGTGTGCCCGATGTCGCTGGTCGGCAACTGGCAGCGGGAGGCGGCCCGGTTCACCCCGGACCTGCGGGTCCACGTGCACCACGGCGCCGACCGGCTGGACGGCGACTCGCTCGCCGCTGCCCTGGCCGGCGTGGACCTGGTCATCACCAGCTACGGCGTGGCGACCCGGGACCATGCCGCGCTCAGCACGGTGACCTGGGCCCGGGTGGTCTGCGACGAGGCGCAGAACATCAAGAACCACGCCACCAAGCAGGCCCGGGCGGTGCGGGCCCTGCCCGCGGCCACGCGCATCGCGCTGACCGGCACCCCGGTGGAGAACCGGCTGTCGGACCTGTGGTCGATCATGGAGTTCACCAACCCCGGCCTGCTCGGCCCGGCCGAGAAGTTCCGGGAGCGGTTCGCGGTCCCGATCGAGCGGAACCAGTCTGACCAGGCCGCCTCGGCGCTGCACCGCCTGACCCAGCCGTTCGTGCTGCGCCGCCTGAAGACCGACCGGACGATCATCTCCGACCTGCCAGACAAGCAGGAGATGAAGGTCTGGTGCAACCTGACCGCCGAACAGGCCAGCCTGTACGCGGCCACGGTGGCCGACATGCTGGCCCGGATCGAGGACGCCACCGACGACATCAGCCGCCGCGGCCTGGTCCTGGCCACCATGGCCAAGCTCAAGCAGGTCTGCAACCATCCCGCGCACCTGCTCGGGGACGGCTCCCGGCTGCCCGGCCGCAGCGGCAAGCTGGCCCGGCTGGAGGAGATCTGCGACGAGATCGTGGCCGAAGGCGACAAGGCGCTGTGCTTTACCCAGTACGCCGAGTTCGGCCGGATGCTGCAGCCGCACCTGGCCGGGCGGCTCGGCTGCCCGGTGCTGTTCCTGCACGGCGGGACGCCCAAGAAGCAGCGCGACGCCCTGGTCGAGACGTTCACCTCGCTCGGCGAGCCCGCCGTGTTCCTGCTCTCGCTCAAGGCTGGCGGCACCGGGCTCAACCTGACCGCGGCCAGCCACGTGATCCACGTCGACCGGTGGTGGAACCCGGCGGTGGAGGACCAGGCCACCGACCGGGCGTTCCGCATCGGCCAGCGGCGCAACGTCCAGGTCCGCAAGTTCGTCTGCGTCGGCACCCTGGAGGAGCGCATCGACGCCATGATCGAGGAGAAGAAGGCCCTGGCCGAGCGGGTGGTGGGCACCGGCGAGAGCTGGCTCACCGAGCTGTCCGTGGCCGACCTGCGCGACGTGCTGACCTTGTCGCCCGAGGCGGTGAGCGAATGAGCGGTCCCTTTAACCGCTGGGACGAGTGGCCGCCCGCCAAGCCGATCCGGGTCGAGGGCGGGATCAAGGCGCGGAGCCGGCGCGGCGCGATCGGCGAGCAGTGGTGGTCGCGGCGGTTCATCAGCGTGCTGGAGGACTCCGGCCTGAGCGGCCGGCTGCAGCGCGGCCGCAGCTACGCCCGGGCCGGGCAGGTGCTGGACTTCGCGTTGTCCCAGGGCAAGGTCACCGCCCAGGTCCAGGGCTCCCGGGTCAAGCCCTATGAGGTGCGCATCGTGGTCCTCCCGCTGACCAAGCCGCAGTGGCGGCGGGTCCAGGAGCGGCTGGCCAGCCAGGCCTTGTTCCGGGCCAAGTTGCTGGCCGGCGAGATGCCGCACGAGATCGAGGGCGTGTTCGCCGAGTGCGGCACGCCGCTGTTCCCGCGGTCGGCCGCCGACCTGGACATGCACTGCAGCTGCCCGGACTGGGGCGTGCCGTGCAAGCACCTGGCCGCGGTCTGCTACGTGCTGGCCGAACAATTCGACCATGACCCGTTCGCCATGCTGGCCTGGCGCGGCCAGGCCCGGGACGAGCTGCTCGGCGCCTTGCGCGGCATCCACGGGGCCGCCACCCCCGCCGGGCCCGCACCGGCCGTCCTGGACGTGCCCGGTCGCCCGTTGGCCGAGTGCCTGGAGACGTTCTGGCCGGCCGGGCTGAGCCCGGCCCGGCTGCGCGCGCTGGCCGCCCCGGCCGGCCCGCCCGCGCCGGATCTGCTGCTGCGCATGTTCCCCCCGCCGCCGCTCACCGTCCGGGGCCGTGACCTGGCCGAGGTCCTGGCCCCCGCATACCACCGGCTGGCCGCCGCCGACGCGGAGCCCCGGCCGGGCGGCGAAATCGGCTAGCGTTCACCCGGAAGGCGCATCACCGGACGGTGATGCGCGCTCCTATCAGGGTGGTGGACTCCCACGTGACGCAGCCGACCGGCACCGGGGGCCCGGGGGGCCTGACCCAGCGCGCCCCGGGCATCGCCCGGGGCGCGCTGCTGATCGCCGGGCTCACCATCGTGTCCCGGATCCTGGGCCTGGTGCGCACGCTGGTGTTTTCCCAGACCATCGGCGCCGACTGCCTGGGTACCTCGTACGTCACCGCCAACCAGGTGCCGAACCTGATCTACGAGCTGGTCCTGGGCGGCGCGCTGACCAGCGCCATGGTCCCGGTGCTGGCCCGCTCGGCCGAGCGGGCCAGCACCGATCTGGCCGAGCGGGCCCGGGTCAGCCAGATCACCTCCGCGCTGCTGACCTGGTCGGTGGTCATCCTGGTCCCGCTGTCCCTGGCCATCGTGGCGGCGGCCGGGCCGGTCGCGTCGCTGCTCAACCCAGCCAACGCGAACGCGCACTGCCCGCGCGGCGACATGATCGCCACCACCACCGCCATGCTGGAGGTGTTCGCCCCGCAGGCGCTGCTGTACGGGCTTTCGGTCGTGCTGTACGGCTTGCTGCAGGCCTACCGCCGGTTCACCGGGCCGACCATCGGGCCGGCCGTGTCCAGCTTGGTCCTGATCGCGGCCTACCTGTCCTTCGTGCCGCTGGCCAAGGGACTGCCGCTGGCCAGGCTGCCGCTGCAGGCCGAACTGGTGCTGTCGGTGGGGACCACCCTGGGCGTGGCGGCCCTGGTCCTGGTGGGCGTGGTGCCCACCTGGCGGCTGCACCTGCGGCTGCGGCCCACCCTGCGGTTCCCGGCCGGGGTGGCGCGGCGGGCCAGCGGCCTGGCCCTGGTCGGCGTGGCCGAGCTGATCGCCGTGGACATCGCGTCTTTGGTGGCCATCGCGCTGGCCAACGGGCGGGGCGATACCGGGGCGCTGGTCCTGTTCAACTACGCCAACCAGGTGTTCGGCACCCTGTCCGCGGTGCTGGCGCTGTCCATCGTCACCAGCGCGTTCCCCGTCCTGTCCGCCCGCGACGGGCCGGAGTTCGCCCGGACTTGCGCCGGATCGACCCGCGCGGTACTGCTCATGTCCTGGCTCGGCGCGGCGGTGATCGGGGCGGTCGCCGTCCCGGCCGCGCACGTGCTGGCCCGCCACCCGGACCAGGTGCCCCAGCTCATCGAGGCCTTCGCGCTGTTCGCTCCCGGTGTCGCGGGTACCGCGGTGATCGCCAACCTGTCCCGGGTCATGATGGTCATCGGACGGCTCAAGGTCGCGGCCGTGGCCGTCGCGGGCAGCTGGGTGCTGGTCATGGTGGCCGACCTGGTGCTGGCCGAACTCGCCCCGGCCCGCCTGGTGGTCGCCGCGCTGGCGCTGGGGAACACCATCGGCCAGACCGTGGTGGCCGTCCCGCTGGTGCTGCTGACCCGCCGGATCTGCGGCCGGGATGCCCTGGCGGGCACCGGCCACGCCATGCTGGCCGGGCTGGCCGCGGGCGCGGTGGCGGCCGCGGTCGGCGTGGCCATCAGCCTGGCCGACTCCGGCGGCGGCAAGCTGCTGGCCGTCGGGGTGGCCATGGCCGCGGCGGCCTGCTGCATCGTGGCCTTCGGGGTGGTCGCGTTCCTGCTGGACCGCGGCGACCTGCGCGCCATCGCGCGGCGGCTCCGGCAGGCCCGGTCGGCCGCCCGCCTCCGCCGCGGCTAGGCGCGGCGGCTAGGCGCCGCCGGCCGGTGCCCAGACCCGGCGCATGGCTTCGGGCAGGCCCCACCAGCCCAGCGGGGTCAGGCGGTCCTGGTCGTCGATCGCGCCCAGGATCTGCCACAGCGAGGTGACCGGCAGGAACAGCCCTTCCATGCCGAGCTCGTCGAACTCGGCCTCCTCGTCGAACTCGTCCGCCGGGTATTCGTCGTCGTCCAGGGCCGCCTCGGCGCCGTCCGGATCGTAGTCCCGGACGTATCCGGCCAGATCGGCGGCTGACGCGGACGTTCCCGGCCCGCCCACCACGAGCGCGGTGATCACCGCCAGCCAGTCGAAGTGGTCGATGGCGCAGATGGCCGCGACCGCGCTGTCCGTCTCGCTCAGCTCGCCGTCACCGTCGTCCGGGCCGGACCAGTCGTCCGAGGACCCCTGCGGCGACGCCACCCCGACGGCCAGCCGCAGCCACAGCTCGGCGTCGTCGGCGGGCAGGTCTGCCGCGTGCATGCCGCCGCACTCGATCAGGAGCTCACCGGGCCAGCCGGGCCGGGCGATGTACTCGCGCAGCCGGCCGCTGGCCGCCCGCAGGTCCTCGGCCGGGCGCGGCCGGTCACCGACCTGGTCCAGCAGCTCGCCGACGGCGGCCAGCGCCTCGGCGTCGGCGGCGTCCCACTCGGCCAGGAACTCCTCGTCCTTCTCGTCGAGCAGCACGTCCATCGGGACCCGGCCGTCGGGCAGCGGGGAGGTCATCCACCGCTCCTGCAGGGAGATGTAGGCCTGGCAGGCCACCGGGTCGGCCCCGGCCAGCAGGTCAGGGTCGATCGCCCCGGCGGCCAGCTGGTCCTCCAGGTGGCTGACCAGGCGGGTGTGCATCTCCGCGGCCAGCTGGCTGCGCTCGGACTGGTCGTCCCAGACGTGCAGGCCGATGATCCCGTTCGGCTCGGTGCCGGTGGCCTCCAGCCAGGTCCGGACGTCCCCGAACGTGGCGTCTTTGTCGTTGATCTTGTGCAGGATCGCCTCGGCCGACGACCAGAACACCGCCGACAGCGGATTGCCCGCCGCGAGCAGCCCGCGGCGCAGGCCAGGCAGCGAGGCCAGGGCGTCAGGCGACGGTACGGTCAGCAGGGCGAGGGCGATATCGCGCCTGGTCAGTTCGCTGAGCGGCCGGGCGGCCAGCTCGGCCACGCGATCGGCGTCAAGGTTCACGCCTCGCAGCCTAGAGCAGTTCGCGCCCGCCGAGGTAGGGGCGCAGGACCTCGGGTATCCGGACCTGCGCGTCGGCGGTCTGGAAGTTCTCGACCAGCGCGGCCAGGATCCGCGGGGTGGCCACGGCCGTGTTGTTCAGCGTGTAGGCGAACCGGATTGTGCCGTCCGGGTCGCGGTACCGCACGCCGGCCCGGCGCGCCTGCCAGTCCAGCAGGGACGAGCAGCTGTGCGTTTCGCGGTACGCGTCCAGCGACGGCATCCAGGTGTTGATGTCGTTCATCCGGTACTTGCCCGCGCCCATGTCGCCGGTGGAGCACTCCACTACCTCGTAGGCCAGGCCCAGCGCCTGCAGCAGCTGCTCGGCCGTGCCGAGCAGCTCTTCGTGCCAGCGGTCGGATTCGGCCACGTCGGCCGCGCAGATGACGAACTGCTCGACCTTCTCGAACTGGTGGACCCGCAGCAGCCCGCGCACGTCGCGGCCGGCGCTGCCGGCCTCCCGCCGGAAGCACGGCGAGATCCCCGCGCACCGGATCGGCAGCTGCTTGCGGTCCAGGATCTCGTCGCTGTGCAGGCCGACCAGCGCGACCTCGGCCGTCCCGGCCAGGTACAGGTCGTCGGCCGGGATGGCGTAGATCTCCTCCCGGTGGGCCGGGAACATGCCCGTCCCCACCAGCGCCTTGTCGCGGACCAGCGACGGCACGCTGACCAGCGTGAAGTCCTTGTCGCTGAGCAGGTTCAGCGCGTAGGAGTGCACCGCGCGCTCGAGCAGCACCATGTCCCCGGTCAGCGCGTAGGCGCGTTCCCCGGAGACCTTGCGGGCCCGGGCGAAGTCGGCCCAGCCACGCTTCTCCAGCAGGTCGACATGATCCAGCGGCGGAAAGCTGAACTCCGGCGGCTGGCCGAAGCTCCGGATGACCACGTTCGCCGACTCGTCGGGCCCGACCGGCGCGCCCGGCCAGGGGATGGTCGGGGTCAGCAGCATCAGGCCGTCCAGCGTCTCGCTGGTCTCGGCCAGCTGCTCACGCAGCGACCTGAGCTGGGCGTCGAGCTTCTCGGACTCGATCTTCAGCTCGGCGCGCCGGGCCTCGTCGGCCCGGGCGTACTCCTTGGACGAGCTCTTCCGGATCGCCTGGGCCCGGTCCACCTCGGTCTGCAGCCTGCGGCTCTCCCGGTCCAGGTCGAGCAGCTCGTCTACGTCCAGGTTGATGCCCTTGACCCGGACGGCCGCCTTGACCTGGTCCGGGTGCTCCCTGATGAATCGCTTGTCCAGCATGGGTACGCGTCAGCCTTTTGTTTGTTTTCCCAAGAATTACTTAGCCCCCGCACGGAAAACGCTACCAGCAGTGGCCGCCGGGTCGCCCCGGATAATCGCCCGGCCCGGCTCGCGTACCGTGAACAAGTGCTGCTGACCAACCACGTCCTGTCCGGCGCGCTGATCGGCGCCCTGGTCCGCCACCCGGCGCCCGCCTTCGCGGCCGGCGTCGTCTCGCACTTCGCGCTCGACGCGGTGCCGCACTGGGGTGACTGGGCCAGCATCCGCCAGTTCCTCCGGGTCGCGGTGCCGGACGGGCTGATCGGCCTGGCCGCGATGGGCACCCTCACCGCGCTGGCCCCGGCCGAACGCCGCCCCGCCGTGCTGGCGGGCATGGTCGGCGCCGCCCTGCCCGATGTCGACAAGCCGGCCAAGCTGTGGTTCGGCCGGTCGCCGTGGCCCCGGGCGGTGGACCAGTTCCACATGGGTATCCAGCGGGAAGCGGCCGGCCGCGCGCACCTCGAACTGCTGGCCGCGGCCGGCTTCGGCACCGCCGCGCTCGTGGCCCTGCGCAAGCCCCACCCCTAGGCCAGCCCACCCCTAGGCCAGCCCAGCCCTAAGCCAGCCCAGCCCTAAGCCAGCACCGCCTTAGGCCGGCAGCGGGTAACGCAGCCCGACCAGGGTGGCCATGTCCGACAGGATGAAATCGAACATGGGCGCCGGGTCCTCCAGCGCGAACCGCATGTGGCCGAACACCTCCATGGCCACCGCCCCGTACAGCACGGTCCAGCAGCGCAGGAAGGTGAGCACCGCGCCAATCGGCAGGTCGGCGCCGAGCGCGTCCCGGTAGCTGACCAGCTGCTCGCTCAGCCCGGGATCGATCTCCCCGTCGGCCGGCACCGGGAACGGCAGCTGGGTCCACAGCTCGAGGAACAGCGCGAAGAACGTCCCCGCGAAGGCCAGGGCGCACTCGTCCGCGATGTCGTACCGCCCGTCGTCCAGCCCGGGCAGCGGCACCCCGAACAGCAGGCTGAACTCGGCCTTATGGGTCAGCGACCAGTGCCGGAACTCCCGGCAGGCCGCGACCATCTTGACCGTGAGCTTGACCTGAGCGGGATCCCCGGCCGCCCCCGGCGGCGGCTCCGCGGCGTCGATGGCCCGGGCGATGCCGTCGCCCAGTTCGATGAACATGTTCGCGCACACGTGCCGGACCAGCTCTTCGCGGTTGTCGAAGTAGCGGTACAGGCCCGGCGCGGTCATCCCCATCTCCCGCGCGATGGCCCGCAGCGTCACCGCCTCCGGGCCGCTGGCCACCAGCAGCCGCCGCGCGGTCTGGATGATCTCCTCGGTGGTCGCCGCGCGCAGCCGGTCGCGCCGGGACACCGAGGGCCCGGTACCCGGCTCGATGGCCGCCTGCGTCACCACGTCCTCCAAGGATTCACCGACGGTCGATGCTAACTCACTTGACACTAGTGAACACCGTATGCAAAGTTAGCGTAGTAATCAGTTTACATCGTTTACTTGAGTAATCAAGGGAAACGCATAGCTCGGGAGGCAGCTATGTTCGAAGCCTGGGGCCGGGTGCTGTCCCGCCGTCGCCGGCGCACGCTGATCATCACGCTCCTGTTCGTCGCCTTCGCCGCAGCCTGGGGGACCGGCGTATTCGGCCAGCTGTCATCCGGCGACAACTTCACCCCGCCGTCCAGCCAGGCCCAGCGTGAGGCCAACCTGGCCGATCAGGTCTTCGGCCGCAACGACGCCGACGTCGTGGTGCTGTACCGCAGCGCCACCATGACCGTCGCCGACCCGGCCTACCGGCAGGCGGTCAGCGCCGCGCTGGACCGGCTGCCCCGCTCCGACGTGGCCCGGGTGACCACCTACTGGTCCACCGGCTCGCCCAGCCTGGTCAGCACCGACCGGCACTCCACCTACGCGGTGCTCCAGCTCACCGGGGCCGACGACGCGGCCCGGCACACGACCTACAACGCGATCAAGAACGACCTGGATCCGGCCAGCCTGACCGCCGACGGGGTGACCGCCAAGGCGGGCGGCAACGTGGCCATGGAGGTCGCGGTCAACAACGAGGTCAGCGCGGACATCGCCAAGGCCGAGGGCTTCTCCATGCCGGTCCTGCTGATCCTGCTGCTGGTCATCTTCGGCAGCCTGGCCGCGGCCTCGCTCCCGCTGGCCATCGGCGGGCTGGCCATCCTGGGCTCGTTCACCGTGCTGCGGCTGCTGACCATGTTCACCACGGTCTCGGTCTACTCGCTGAACATCACCACCATCCTGGGCCTGGGCCTGGGCATCGACTACGGCCTGTTCATGGTCACCCGGTTCCGCGAGGAACTGCACCGCCAGCCGACCGTGGAAGCCGCCGTGGCCCGCACCGTCGCCACCGCGGGCCGGACGGTCGCCGTCTCCGGCGTCACGGTCGCGCTCGCGCTGACCAGCCTGATGCTGTTCCCGGAGAGCTTCCTGCGCTCGATGGGCTACGGCGGGGTGGCCACCGTCGCGGTGGACGTGCTGGCCGCGCTCATCGTGCTGCCCGCCCTGCTGGCCGTCCTCGGCCACCGGGTCAACGCGCTGCGCATCCGCCGCTCGGTCCGGCGCCCCCCGCGGGATGAGGCCAGCGGGGCCTGGTACCGGCTGGCCCGCAGCGTCATGCGCCGCCCGGTGGTCTACGCCTCCGTGATCACCATCGCGCTGCTGGCCCTGGGCGCGCCGTTCCTGCACATCTCGTGGGGCGGCACCGACGCCCGGACCCTGCCCGCCGCCGCCACGGTCCGGCAGGTCTCGCAGACGCTGGACAGCCAGTTCCCGGTCAACTCGACCGATCCGGTCGAGGCGCTCATCACCGGGGCGAGCGGCCCGGCGGCGGTGACCTCCTACCTGCACCGCATCGACGCCATCCCCGGCGTGACCGGAACGCAGGTCACCGGGGTCAAGGGCGGCACCACCCGAGTCGACGTGGGCTACACCTCGGCCCCGGTGTCCTCGGCGGCCCGGCACATCGTGACCCAGATCCGGGCCCTGGCCCCGCCCGCCGGTGCCACCGTGCTGGTCGGCGGGACCACCGCCGGGCTGGTCGACGAACTGGCCAGCCTGGGTTCGGTGCTGCCCTGGATGGCGCTGCTGGTCTGCCTGTCCACGTTCGTGCTGCTGTTCCTGGCCTTCGGCTCGGTGGTGCTGCCGCTGAAGGCGATCGTGATGAACGCGCTGTCGCTGGGCGCCACGTTCGGCGTGGTGGTGTGGATCTTCCAGTGGGGCCACCTGTCCGGCCTGCTGCGGTTCACCTCGACCGGCACCATCGACCCGACCATGCCGATCCTCATGGCGGCCATCATCTTCGGCCTGTCCATGGACTACGAGGTGTTCCTGCTGTCCCGGGTCCGGGAGCGCTACGACCAGACCGGCGACAACACCGCCGCGGTGGCGGCCGGCCTGCAGCGCACCGGCGGCGTGATCACCAGCCTGGCCCTGCTGCTGATCATCGTGGTGGCCGCGTTCTCGGCCTCGGGCATCACGTTCATCAAGCTGCTGGGCGTGGGCATGGTGGTGGCGCTGCTGGTGGACGCGTCGGTGGTCCGGATCCTGCTGGTGCCGGCCACCATGCGGCTGCTCGGCCGGGCCAACTGGTGGGCGCCGCGCCCGCTGCGCCGCCTGTACGCGCGGTACGGGATCAAGGAGGAGACCCCAGGTCCGGTGCCGGTGACCGCGGGCGCGCGCGGCTGACCCGCCGCCCTTCCTTATTTCTGCCGAACGGGCCGTGGTATCACCCACCCGGCCCGTTCGGTGCGTCCCGGGCGCTGCCGGTACAGTAGCCAGGCGACCGGCCGGAGGACTATCGTGCCCGGAGATCGTGCAGAGCCTGGCAGAGGAGAGACCGATGAACCAGCCCGTGGCGGTGCCGGAAGTGCTGTCGGCGGATCTGCCCGCCGGGGCGTACCTGCTGGACGTGCGCGAAGACGATGAGTGGGCCGCCGGGCACGCGCCCGAGGCCGTGCACGTGCGGCTCGGCGACCTCGGCGCGCGGGCGGGCGATCTGCCGCGCGACCGTGAGGTGTACGTGATCTGCCGCACCGGCAACCGGTCGGCCTACGCGGCCCAGGCGCTGCTCGGCGGCGGGCTGCACGCGATCAACGTGGCCGACGGCATGACCGGCTGGGCGGTCGCGGGCCTGCCCATGGTCAGCGACGGCGGCGGCGAGCCCTACGTGGCCTAGCGGTACCCGGATTGGACCTGGTTTGCGTCCGGGACCTGCACGTTCAGGCCGTCATCGGCGTGCACGACTGGGAGCGCGAGATTACCCAGACGCTCATCGTCACGGTGGAGATGGCCGCCGACGTCCGGTCCGCGGCGCGGCACGACGACCTGGCCGACGCGCTGGATTACTCGGCGGTGGCCCGGACCATCATCACCGTGGTGCAAGACGGCCGGTTCCGGCTCATCGAGACCGCGGCCGAACGGGTCGCCGAGCGCCTGCTGGCCGACCATCGGGTCCGCTGGCTGCGCCTCGAGGTCCGCAAGCCCATCGCCGGCGGCGATTACACCGCCGCCGTCACCGTAGAGCGGGGCGGCGGTCGGCAGCCGGGCCGCTCAGGCCCGGCTACCGACTCCGGCACGCCGGACGCGGCGACCTGGGGGGGATAGGCCGCACTGCGCAGGCGCACGATTCCAGACTGTACAACGTATGCCCGGCTTGTGTATCCATGCGCGGACCGGGGCGGTAACGGCCCTGGTCAGCTGAGCGCTTTGCGGCGGTACAGCTGCACGGCCAGCGGCGCGAACACGGCCAGCATGGCCGCCGACCAGCAGAACACCGCCAGTTCGGGATGCTGCATCGGCCAGGCGTGCACGGTGGTGGCCGGGTCCGGGTTGCCGAACAGGTGCCGGCAGGCGGCGGCCAGCGCGGACATCGGGTTCCACTCCGCGATCGGCTGGAGCCAGCCCGGCATGCCCTGGGTAGGGACGAACGCGCTGGAGATGAAGGTCAGCGGCAAGAAGATGATCAGCCCGGCCTGCTGGGCGGCCTCCGGGCTGCGCAGGGCCAGGCCCAGGCACACCCCGGCCCAGGTGAACGCGTACCCGACCAGCAGGGCCAGGGCGAAGGCGGCGAGCACGTCGGCCGCGCCGGTGTGCACCCGCCAGCCGATGGCCAGGCCCACGCCGGTCACCACCACCGCGCTGATCATCTGCTTGACCAGTTCGGCCAGGGTGCGCGCGGTGAGCACCGCCCAGCGGGACATGGGCAGCGACCGGAACCGGTCGATCAGCCCGGTGGACATGTCGGTGACCAGGGCCACCGCCACGCCCGGGGCGGTCTGGGCCAGGCCCATGCCCAGCATCCCGCCGATCAGGTACTCGTGGTAGCTGCCGCTGCCGGGCAGGATGATCGCGCCGCCGAACACGTACGCGAACATCAAGATGAAGATGACCGGCAGGAAGGTGACGTCGGCCAGGGTCTCGGGCTCGCGGCTGATCCGGGCGATGCTCCGCTTGATCAGCACCCACACGTCGCTGGTGAAGTGCCGGACCGGCCCGTGCCGGTAGGTCATGTCCCGCCGCGGGACCAGCCGGGTGCTGGCGATGGCGCTCATGCCGCGTGCGGTCTTCCCGGGCCGGTGAGCGACAGGAACACGTCGTCCAGCGACGCGCGCTGCACGCTCACGTCGTTGACCCGGATCCCGGCCGCGTGCAGCGCGTACACCACCCGCGTGGTCAGCCCCTCGGTCGCGGCGACCGGAACCGACAGGCGCCGTCCGTCCTGGTCCGGCCGCACCGGCCCGCAGGCGTAGGGCCCGATCGCGGCCAGGGCCGCCCGCAGGTCCGAGCCCGCGGCCAGGATCACGGTGAGCTGCGCCCCGCCGACCGAGGCCTTCAGCTGGTGCGGGGTGCCCTCGGCGATGACCGTTCCGCCGTCGATCACCGCGATCCGGCGGGCCAGCTGGTCCGCCTCCTCCAGGTACTGGGTGGTGAGCAGCACGGTGGTGCCCTCAGCCGCGAGCTCGCGGACCACGTCCCAGGTCATGGCGCGGGCGCTGGGGTCCAGGCCGGTGGTCGGCTCGTCGAGGAACAGCACCGCCGGATCGCCGATCAAGCTGGCCGCCAGGTCCAGTCTCCGCCGCATCCCGCCGGAGTAGGTCCGCACCGCCCGGGCGGCCACCGCGGTGAGGTCGAAGCGGTCCAGCATCTGGCCGGCGCGCCGCCGGGCCGCCTTGCCCGTCAGCCGGCTGAGCTGGCCGATCATGACCAGGTTGGCCCACCCGGTGAGCGACTCGTCCAGCGCCGCGTACTGCCCGGTCAGCCCGATCCCGCGCCGCACCTGGGCGGCCTGCGTCACCACGTCGCGGCCCAGCACCCGGGCCCGCCCGCCGTCCGGCCGCAGCAAGGTGGCGAAGATCCGCACCGCGGTGGTCTTGCCCGCCCCATTGGGCCCGAGCAGCCCGTAGATCATGCCCGCGGGCACGGCCAGGTCGAGCCCGGTCAGCGCCCGGGTCCGGCCGTAGTGCTTGGTCAGCCGTTCCGCCTCGATGGCGGGAGTCTCGCTCACGATCGCTCCCGTCCTAGTTGGCGGAGCCGAGTGTTTCTTACTTAGTGTGGTCAATACCTTACTGATTGCATCCGCTCATGACGGGCTGTTCTGCTTTTGTGCGTCCTCGCCGCCCGGCCCAACGACGTCGCTGCCGCAACGACGCGCGCCGGGGGCGTGTCGTGCCGTAACACGCTGATGTGGGAGATGGCCTGCCGGATGTGATAGGTACCGCTGCGGCCCGCGGAAACCGGCCGGCCGCAGCGGCGGGCTACCCGGCCCCGGCCGCGGCTCGGCCGTACCCGCGGCGCCAGCCCGGCCAGTATCGCATCCTGAGCCTGGCCTGACATCCCGCAGGCATCAACGCGAACTCCAGAGCGACATCACCATGATCACGAAGGCTTTTATATGGCATAGCACGGAAAATCCTTCATGATCATGGAAAACAGCCGATCCGCGCGACTGGGGCGCGTCGTTGCGGCAACGGCGTCGCCGGGCGGGCTGGCGGCGGCTCAGGTGGTGACGGATGGGCAGGCGGGCAGAAGTGCCCGAGTAAGGCGGCCGGTGATCCGGGCCAGGGCCACTGTCCCGAACTCACGGGCGGTATCTGATGATCATGAAGGATCTGGTGCCGTATAAGGTGCTAAATCCTTAGCGATCATGGGGTTCTGCCCGTTCCCGGCCCGCCGGGCCTCCGCTGACCGCGCTCGCCGCGCCCCGGACGCGGCACACCGCAGCCGCGACCACTTCATAGCTGCGTGTTACTGACCGACGCATCCAGCGACGGGGTAGCCGCAACGACGTTGTTATCGTCCCTGGGACGCAGCAAGCTGGGGGTGCGCGAGGGGCCGGGGACCCGGCTTACCCTGGCTGGGTGACGGATGCGGCGCGAGCAGCCTCGCGGACCCCGGCGGAGGCGACCGCCGAGGTGTGGTGGGCGCGCCGGCAGGACGCCGCTCCCCGGCTGGCCGGCCTGCTCGACCCGGCCGAGCAGCAACGCTTCGCCGCCTACCGGCGCGAGGCCGATCGCGAGCGCTTCCTGGTCGGGTGCGCGCTGGCCAAGGCGGTGGTCGCGGCCCGCACCGGCGTCAGGGCCGCCGAGGTGAGCCTGGACCGGACCTGCCCCCAGTGCGGCCGGCCGCACGGCAAGCCAGTCGTCCGGGCGCACGCCAAGCCGGCCGGGCTGGAGCTGTCCGTGACGCACTCCGGCGACCTGGTGGGCGTCGCGGTGGCCACTGCGCCGGTCGGCGTGGACGTGGAACAGCTGGACGGGCGGTCGCGCCCGCCGGGCGGCGACGATGCGGCCGCGCTGGCCCGCATGGTGCTGGCCCCCGCGGAGCAGGCGGTGCTGGCCGCGGTCGACCCGGCGGGCCGGGCCCGCGCCTTCCTGGTCGCCTGGACCAGGAAGGAAGCCGTGACCAAGGCCCAGGGTGACGGGCTGCGGATGCCGTTCAACGCCGTCGTGGTGGCTGCGGACCCGGCCGGGCCGCGGCTGACCGCCTGGCCCTACCCGCAGGACCCGGGTGGCGTGTCGCTGCTTGACCTGGACCCGGCGCCCGGCTACGTGGCGGCGCTGGCCGTCCTCGGCCGCTGTCACGCGGCCCTGGCCCGGGACGGATCGGCGCTGCTCGCGGACCTGGAGGTCGGCGTCCCCGGCTGATCGCTGCGGGCGAACGCCAGGCGGAAATTAAACCGGGCTCCTCTTTCTTGAGTGTAAGTGACTCAAGCTTTGGAGGCTCAGTAATGAGTGAAACCCTCACCCTGCCGGTGCTGCCACTGGACGAGGAAGTGGTCCTGCCCGGGATGGTAGTGCCGCTGGAAACCTCGCCGACCGAGGTCGGCGCCGCGATCGACGCGGCCCGGATGCCGGCCCGGCAGGTTCCCGGCGTGCGTTCGGAGGCCCCGGCGCGCGTCCTGCTCGTGCCGCGCCTGCCCGACCGCGGGCTGGCCGGGGTGGGTACGCTGGCCGTCGTCGAGCAGGTCGGAAGGCTCCCCGGCGGGCAGCCGGGCGCGGTCGTCCGCGGCCTGGCCCGGGTCAAGATCGGCTCCGGGACCACCGGTCCGGGCGCCGCGCTCTGGGTCGAGGGCACGGTGATCGAGGAGACCGGCCGCGGCCCGCGGGCCGACGACCTGGCCCAGCAGTACAAGACGCTGGTCACCAGCATGCTGCAGCAGCGCGGGGCCTGGCAGGTCATCGACGCGATCCAGCAGCTGACCGACGCGTCCGCGATCGCGGACCGGGCGGGCTATTCCAGCTACCTTTCGGCCGTCCAGAAGCTGCAGCTGCTGGAAACCGCAGACCTGGTGAAGCGCCTGGAGCTGGTCATCGCCTGGGCCAAGGACCAGCTGGCCGAGATGGAAGTGGCCGAGTCCATCCGCAAGGACGTCTCGGAGGGCATGGAGAAGCAGCAGAAGGAATTCCTGCTGCGCCAGCAGCTCGCCGCGGTGCGCAAGGAGCTCAACGACCTGAACGGCGGGGGCAACGGCACCGAGGAGGACGACTACCGGGCCCGCGTGGAGGCGGCGAACCTGCCGGAGAAGGTCCACGAGGCCGCGATGCGCGAGGTCGACAAGCTCGAGCGGACCTCGGACCAGTCGCCCGAAGTCGGCTGGATCAGGACCTGGCTCGACACCGTGCTCGACATCCCGTGGAACGAGCGGACCGAGGACGCCTACGATATCGCCGGCGCGCGAGTGATCCTGGATGAGGACCACACCGGGCTCGACGACGTCAAGGACCGGATCATCGAGTACCTGGCGGTGCGCAAGCGGCGCAGTGACCGTGGCCTCGGGGTCATCGGCGGCCGGCGCTCCGGTGCCGTGCTGGCCCTGGTCGGACCGCCTGGCGTCGGCAAGACGTCGCTCGGCGAGTCGGTCGCGCGGGCCATGGGCCGTAAGTTCGTCCGCGTCGCGCTCGGCGGCGTCCGGGACGAGGCGGAGATCCGCGGCCACCGGCGTACCTACGTGGGCGCGCTGCCCGGCCGGATCGTCCGGGCCATCCGCGAGGCGGGCACGATGAACCCGGTCGTGCTGCTCGACGAGGTCAACAAGGTCGGGAGCGACTACCGGGGCGACCCGGCGGCCGCGCTGCTCGAGGTGCTCGACCCCGCGCAGAACCACACCTTCCGTGACCATTACCTGGAGGTCGACCTCGACCTGTCCGACGTGGTGTTCCTGGCCACGGCGAACGTGCTCGACTCGATCCCCGGGCCGCTGATCGACCGGATGGAGCTGGTTCAGCTGGACGGCTACACCGAGGACGAGAAGGTCGCCATCGGCCGGGACCACCTGCTGCCCAGGCAGCTGTCTAAGGCGGGCCTGACCGCCGAAGAGGTCACGCTCACCGACGACGCGCTGCGGCTCATCGCGGCCGAGTACACCCGCGAGGCGGGCGTCCGGTCGCTGGAGCGGGCCATCGCCCGGGTGCTGCGCAAGGTGACCGCGAAGGAGTCGCTGGAGCCGGGCACGCTGCCGGTGACGGTCTCCCCCGAGAACCTGCGTGACTACCTGGGGCGGCCCCGGTTCACCCCGGAGACCAAGCTGACCTCGAGCGACCGCCGGACCGCGGTGCCTGGGGTGGCGACCGGCCTGGCGGTGACCGGTGCGGGCGGCGACGTGCTCTACATCGAGGCGTCCCTGGCCGGCCGGGAGACGGGCGAGACCGGCGTCACGCTCACCGGCCAGCTCGGTGACGTGATGAAGGAATCGGCCCGGATCGCGCTGTCCTACCTGCGCTCGCACGGCGACGAGCTGGAGCTGCCGGTCAGCGAGCTGAAGGACCGCGGCGTGCACGTCCACGTGCCGGCCGGCGCGGTGCCCAAGGACGGCCCGAGCGCGGGTGTCACGATGACCACCGCGCTGGCGTCGCTGCTGTCCGGCCGGCCGGTGCGCTCCGACGTGGCCATGACCGGCGAGGTGTCCCTCACCGGCCGGGTGCTGCCCATCGGCGGAGTCAAGCAGAAGCTGCTGGCCGCGCACCGGGCCGGGATCACCACCGTGCTGATCCCGCAGCGCAACGAGCCGGATCTGGACGATGTTCCGGCCGAGGTGCTGCAGAAGCTGGAGGTGCACCCGGTGGGCGATGTCCGCGAGGTGCTGCGGCTGGCGCTCGAGCCCGCCGCCGTGGCCGCCGAGCCGGCCACCGTGGCCGACGCCGCCTAGCGCTCCGCCGGTCCGTCATCCGGCGCGCCGTCCCTAGGGGCGGCCGCGTCGGTGGCGGCGGGGAACACATCGGTGGCCGCCAGATCCCAGATAAAGCTGGGGTCGGCGGCCACCGGCCGTTCCGGGGCGACGTCCGCGGGCGGCGCCACATGGTCGGCGGGCACCGGTGCCGCCGCGAAGCCGAGGCTTTGCCTGGTGGGCAGGGCCTCGTCGCGCATATCGGCCCCACCGGACGCCATCGGCCCCGCCTCGAACGGCGGCGCCCCCTGGAACGCTGCCGGCCCCGCCTCGAACGGCGGCCCCGCTTCGAACGGCGGCGGTCCCGTCTCGAACGCCGGCCCGGGCTCGCCCCGCACCGGCGGGATGACGCCGAACACCGGCGGGGTCAAGCCGAAGGCGGGCGTGGTCAGGTCGAAATCCGCGGGCGGCGTGGTCAGGTCGAAGCTGACCGGCGACTCGGGCTCGAGCCCCGCGTCGGCCGGGGCCGCCATATCCCTGGGCACCCGGATGCTCCGGCGCGTCTCGGGCGGCGGCGGGCCGGCCGAGGCCACCGGGAGCGGGCCGATGAAGCGCGTGGGCGCCGGCGCGGGGGCCCACGGCGGACCGGGATCGCGGTCGCGGCCCGGCCGGCTGGCGGCCCGGCTGGACCGGTAGCCGGCGGACTTCGGCGGGGCCACGGCCGGGCGGGCCGCGGCGTCCAGCGCGGGCGGGAGCGCGCCAAGGCCGCCGCCCTGCCACCCCGCGGGCGAAGACCAGCCGGCCGTTCCCGGCTGGCGCCCGGCGGATCCGGCCGGCCCCAAGCGCGGTGCCCGGCCGCCCGCCGGACCAGAGCCCGCGGCCGCACCGGCGCCCGCCGCGGCCCCGGCACCCGGCTTGCGGCTCTCGTGCTGGCCCCGGGTCCGCGCCCGGTCGGGCACCTTGGCCCGGCCCCGCTCCCGCCGGGAGCGGACCACCAGCAAGGCGATGACCAGCAGCACGATCAGCCCGGCCACCGCGGCGACCGCATCACGCAGCACCGATCCGGCCAGGTCGCTGGGCGCGGCCCGGTGCGCCGCGGCCACCTGGTGCCGCGCGGGCCGGGACGGGCCCGAGGACGGAGCGGACGGAGCGGACGGAGCGGCCGAAGCCGACGGCGGGGGCTGGCTCGCGGTGGTGATGATGGCGGCCATGTCCACCGCCCGGATCGCGTCCACCGTGCCGTAGCCGGCGCTGGCCGCCGACCGGGACGGCAGCGGGGGCAGCCCGGCCCCGGCGGGCCGCCCGGCCACCGTGCTCTCGATCAGGGCCTGGGTAACCTGGGCCGCGGACAGGTGCGGGTACCGGGACAGCACTAGGGCGGCCACGCCCGCCACGATGCCGCTGGCCGCGCTGGTGGAGCTGATCTTCCCCACGCCGTCCGGCGGGGCCGCCGAGACCAGGCTGACCCCCGGTGCGGTCAGCGACGGGTAGGACCGCCTGCTGCTGAACGGGGCGAGTTGCCCGGTCTGGCCGACGGCGCCCACGGCCAGCACGCCCGGGTACGCGGCCGGGTAGTCCACCAGCCCCGGGCCCTGGCCGTCGTCGCCCGCGGGCGCGATCAGCACCACGCCCTTGCTCAGCGCATAGGCCACGGCCGCGCGTTCGGCGGGGCTGCCGCCCGCCGCGGCCGGATCGCTCTTACCGGACAGGCCCAGCGTGCCCGGGTCGAGCGGCAGGTCGATGACCCGGGCTCCG
Organism: uncultured Actinomycetes bacterium; assembly: GCA_963787645.1. Taxonomy (GTDB): domain Bacteria; phylum Actinomycetota; class Actinomycetes; order Streptosporangiales; family Streptosporangiaceae; genus Palsa-504. Next base: position 193,133 of record CAWBDS010000004.1, read on the forward strand.
TGGTCGGCCGCGTACCTGATGCCGTCCGCGATGGCCTGCGGCAGCTGTCGGCTGATGGCCTGATCGGCGGCCAGCGGGTCGTTGAACTCCAGCGTCACCCGGACCGAGAGGATCTTCGCCGCGGGCGCGACGCCGACCAGGCCCCACCCGCTCTGGTGGCTGGCCACGATGCCCGCCACGGCGGTGCCCTGGACACCCCAGTAGGGGCTGCCGGGCCCGCGGCCGGAGCCGGTGTAGTCCGGCCCGGTAACCACCGAGCCGGCCAGCCCCGGGTAGCCGGCGTCGACCCCGGTGCCGAGCACGGCCACGGTTATCCCGGATCCCTCGGATTTCTGCCACGCCTGCGGAATCTGCAGGCCGGCCAGCCACCATTCCTGATCCCGGACGTTATTCCCGTGCTCCGCCGACGGGGCAGCGATGGCGATTGCGGGCGCGAACCCGGTGAAGCCCAGCACGGTCAGCGCCGTAGCCAGGCCGGCGGTGAACGGCAGCAATGCGCCGCGGGGCAATCGGTGTGACACTTTGGTCAGATTTCTCCTCCGAGGCTGGCCGAGCGGCCGCGGTGGCGATGTTCGGGCGGCTCTGTAATCGTGCCATGCACCCGGCCGGGGCGGAATGCGTCATGGGCGAATTGTTGCCTCCGCGGCCGCGATCGATACCCGCGCGCCGGGCGCCAGGGCCAGCCGCCGCGCCGCGTCTCCGCCGTTCACCGCGATGGACACCAATTCGGCGCTATCGGCATAAACGACCAGTTCACCGGACCCGACCGCGCCGAACATATCCCGGTAAGGCACGCTCAGCCGATGGCCGCCGCTGCGGATGGACGCGGTCGCACCCGGGGTCAGGCCGATGTGCGCCGCGTCGGCCGCGGTAATGGTGAGCTGGATATTTCCGAATCGGTCCACGGTCAGCACCTCGCCTTCGGCCACCGAATCACGGACCAGCCTTTCCGGTGCGGGCAGCGTAACCAGATCCTGGACGTCGATTTCCGGGCCGGTCGCGGTCAGTTCCGCGCCGCCGGCCAGCTGGGCGGCGACCGGCATGAAGATATCGCGGCCGTGAAAGGTGGCCGTGACGTCCGATAGCCACAGCTGGCGGTTGGTCAGGCTGAACGCCCGCGCCGCGCCGCCCGCGGCCGTCACCGCCCAGGACAGCAAGCCGTTGTCCGGGCCGACGAACACCGAGTCCCCGGCCGCGACCGCGATCGCGCGCCGGGCCGTGCCCACCCCGGGATCGACCACCGCCACGTGCACGGCCGGCGGCAGGTAGGGCACGGTCTGGGCCAGCACGGCCGCACCGCGCCGGATGTCGCCCGGCGGGACCAGGTGGGTGACGTCGATGATGCTGGCCTGCGGCGCGATCCGGGCGGCCACGCCGTGGCAGGCGGCCACGAAGCCGTCGTCGAGCCCGTAGTCGGTCAGGAAGCTCAGGTAGCGAAACGGGGTCACGAAGGGTGAGCGTACGGCGTCCAGGTACAGGTCAGGGTACGTTGGGAGGAATCGGATGGTGGCGCGAGAGGAGGTCCCATGTCCGGGCTGTCCGACCGCGACATGCGGATCCTCGCCTTCGAACGCCGCGGCTGGCGCTCACCCGGGGTCAAGGACCAGGCCATCGCCAAGGTGCTCGACCTCCCGGCCACCCGGTACTACCAGCTGCTCAACGAGCTGATCGACCGGCCCGAGGCGCTCGCCTTCGACCCGGCGCTGGTCAAGCGGCTGCGCGCCCAGCGGGCCCGGCGCCAGCGCATCCGCTCGCCGCGATCGAAGGGCCGGTCCGCGTGAGCCGCCCGCCGCGTGCGGCCACCCCCGACGGGCAGGCCGCGCTGGACGCGCTGCGCGCCGCGCCGCGGCGGGCGCTGATCGGCACCGACTTCGACGGCACGCTGGCCCCCATCGTGGCCGACCCGGCGGCCGCCCGCGCCCTGCCCGGCGCGGTCCCGGCGCTGACCAAACTGGGCCGCACGGTCGGCACGCTCGCGGTCATCACCGGCCGGCCCGCGGCCGAGGCGGTGGCCTACGGCGGGCTGGACCACGTCCCGGGCCTGATCGTGCTCGGCCACTACGGCTGGCAGCGCTGGCAGGACGGAGAGCTGACCGGGCCCGGTTCACCGCCCGCGGTACAGGCCGCCCGCGAGGCCCTGCCCGGGCTCCTCAGCCGGGCCCGCGCGCCGGACGGCACCTGGGTCGAGGACAAGGGACACGCGGTGGCCGTGCACACCCGCCGCACGGCGGACCCGGACGCGACGTTGCTGCTGCTCCGTGCCCCGGTGGAAGATTTGGCCGAACGGCTCGGACTGGCCGCCGAACCGGGCCGGATGGTGATCGAGCTGCGCCCGCCGGGCGTGGACAAGGGCACCGCGCTGACCGGTTTGGTCGCCGAGCGCGCCGCGGACCCGGTCCTGTTCTGCGGTGACGATCTCGGCGACCTGGCCGCCTTCGCCGCGCTGCACGCGCTGCGCGCGACCGGGATCCGCGGCTGCGCCGTGGCCAGCGCCAGCCCCGAGTCCCCGCGGGTCGCGGCGGCGGCCGACCTGGTCGTGGACGGGCCCGAGGGGATCGTGGCCCTGCTGGCCACGCTCGCGGCCGAACTGGACGGCTGAACGGCTGAGCGGCGCCGTCCGGCCGCCGCGCCCCGCCATCGGCGAGCGGCGTCTAGCGGTCCAGCGCGGCCAGCTGGTCGCCGAGCCAGCGCGCGGGCGGACTGGCCGCCGCGGTCGCGGCCAGCGCGTCGCTGCGGCGGCGGCGTTCGGCCTCCGGCATGGCCAGCGCCTCGTGCAGGGCCTCGGCGGTCTGGCTGACGTCGTACGGGTTGACCAGCAGCGCGTCGCCGTCCAAGGTGGCGGCCGCGCCTGCCTCCTGGGACAGCACCAGCGCGCAGCCGCGTTCGGACAGCACCGGGCCCTCCTGGGCGACCAGGTTCATGCCGTCCCGGATCGGGTTGACCAGCAGCACGTCGGCTACCGCGCAGGCGGCCAGGGACCGGGGGTAGTCGTCCTTCACCTCCAGGACCAGCGGGTTCCAGTCTGGCGTGCCGAACTCTGCGGTGATCTCCGCCGCGAGCTGCCGGACCCGCTCGGTGTAGGCGCGGTACTGCGGTACCGCCGACCGGGACGGGTAGGCGAAGGCCAGGTGGACCACCCGGCCGTGCCACTCGGGCCGGGTGGCGAGCAGCTCGCGGTAGGCGGCCAGGCCGCGCACGATGTTCTTGGACAGCTCGGTCCGGTCCACCCGGACGATCAGCTTGCGGCCCGCCGCCGCCCCGCCCAGCGCGGCCACGTGCGCCCGCACGTCGTCCTGCCCGGCCCGGGCGCGCAGCTCCGGGGCGTCCACGCCCAGCGGGTGCACGGCCACCTCGGTGCGGTGCCCGCGATGCTCCACCTGCCCGGCGCCGTCGCCGTCCCGGGTCACTCGTGCGCCCAGGATCGCGGCGCAGCAGTCCAAGAATGCCGCGGCCCACCGGCCGGCGTGAAAGCCCACGTGGTCCGCGCCGAGCATGCCGTCGAGCACGGCCTGGCCGGCCTCGGCGGGCAGCATCCGGTAGTAGTCCGGCGGTGCCCAGGGCGTGTGCGAGAAGTGCGCGATGCCCAGGTCGGCCGGGCCGCCGCCCAGCTTGTCGCGCAGCAGCCGCGGCACCAGGCTGAGGTGGTAGTCCTGGATCAGCGCGCGGACCGCCGCCGCGGGCCCGCTGCCCGCCGCCTGGTCGGCCAGCGCGGCGGCGAACGCCTCGTTGTAGGCCAGGTAGGCCGCCCAGTCCCGGCGGAACCCGGCGTCGAACTGCGGCTGGTTCGGCGTGTCGAAGAGCAGGTGCTGGACGAACCACAAGATCGAGTTGGCCACGTTGTTGTAGGCCCGGTCGAAGATCTCCGGCGGGATGTCGAGCATCCGCACCGGGACGGTGCCGGACTCCGCGTCGCCGGCCGGCCGCTGCCGGGCGGCTGCGCGGTCCGCGGCGCTGAGTGCCGCGCAGATCCAGCTCACCTCGGCCTCGGGCGTCATGGCGGCCAGCCCGCCGGCCACCCCCGCGACCAGGCCGCCGCCGCCGCGCCGGCTGGTCAGCGTCCCGTCCGGGCCGAACTGGTAGGACACCGGACCGCGGTTGGACGCGACCAGAACCCGCTTCTTCATAGTCCGGCAGGTTAGTGCCACCAAGGACCGGCTCAGCCCCCCGGGCCAGCACCGCGCACTGCTGATAGGCTTGTCTCGTTTCAGCCACAACTGAATAACGCTCATCCAGAGGGGTGGAGGGATCGGCCCTGCGAAGCCCCGGCAACCTATCGCGTATCTATGCCCATTTCGGGCGGTGAGGCGCGTGACATGGTGCCAAGTCCGGCCCGCGGTCACGGCGACCGCTGGGAAAGATGGGGAAGGAAGTCCTCGCCGGTGACCACAGCAGCACCTCGTACCCATACTCCCTCCCGGTTCGGCTACGCCACCGGCCTGACCTGCCGCGAATGCGGCGGCGTCTGCGAACTCGGCGCGCTGTACGCCTGCGCCGAGTGCTTCGGCCCGCTGGAGGTGGGTTACGACTACCCGCGGCTGGACCGCTCGGCCATCGCGGCCGGCCCGCCGAACATGTGGCGCTACGCGCCGCTGCTGCCGGTGCCGCCGGACATCGCGGACCGGCCCACCACCCAGCCCGGCTACACCCGGCTGATCCGGGCCGACAACCTGGCCCACGCGCTGGGCATGCGCCGGCTGTGGATCAAGGACGACCGCGGCAACCCCACCCACTCGTTCAAGGACCGGGTTGTCGCGGTGGCCCTGGCCGCCGCCACCGAGCTGGGCTTCAAGGTGCTGGCCTGTCCCTCGACCGGCAACCTGGCCAACGCGGTGGCCGCCGCCGCGGCCCGGGCGGGCATCCGGTCGGTGGTGCTCGTGCCCGCCGACCTGGAGCAGCAGAAGATCCTCACCACCGCGGTGTACGGCGGCACGTTCGTCACCGTGCAGGGCACCTACGACGACGTGAACCGGCTCGCCTCCGAGCTGGCCGGAGAGCACGAGGACTGGGCGTTCGTCAACGTCAACGTGCGTCCCTACTACGCCGAAGGGTCCAAGACCCTGGGCTTCGAGATCGCCGAACAGCTCGGCTGGCGGGTGCCCGAGCAGGTCGTGGTGCCGATCGCCTCGGGCGCGCAGCTGGTCAAGGTGGACAAGGGCTTCGCCGAGCTGACCTCGCTCGGCCTGGTCCCGGAGGCGCCGTGGCGGGTGTTCGGCGCCCAGGCCTCCGGCTGCGCGCCGGTCTCGGCCGCGTTCGCGGCCGGCTACGACGTGGTGCGCCCGGTCCGGCCGTCCACCATCGCCAAGTCGCTGGCCATCGGCAACCCGGCGGACGGGCCGTACGTGCTGGACGTGGTGCGCCGGACCGGCGGCGCGATCGCCGACGTCAGCGACCAGGAGATCATCGACTCGATGCGCCTGCTGGCCAGCGCTGAAGGCATCTTCGGCGAGACCGCGGGCGGCGTCACCCTGGGCGTGCTGCGCAAGCTGCTGGCCGCCGGCCAGCTCGACCCCGGCGCGGAGACCGTGATCATCAATTCCGGCGACGGGCTGAAGACCCTGGACGCGATCAGCGCCGTGGTGGACGTGCCCGCCCCGATCCGGCCCACCCTGGAAGCCTTCCGGCAGGCCGTACCCTGACCATGCCGGGCGATGAAACGCCCCGCGAGCGCTGCGGAAACAGCAGGAGACCCCCCGGCCAGCCGGGGGCGGCCTGAGCCAGATGACGCGATTGGGGGGTAAGTGGCGTCAGACTCGCCCGGTACAGGGTAAGGTCAATTCCGGTCGCCGTCGGACGGGATGGGGTTTGCGGGCCCAGCACGCAGCCGCGCTCACCGGTTCGCGATCGACGGGTTCCGCGTTGGCAAGGGCGGGGCTCGAGTCCGGAGCGCAGTTAGGGAGTTGTTTGGAATGGCTCAGGGCACCGTCAAGTGGTTCAACCCGGACAAGGGATACGGCTTTATCGCCGTCGACGGTGGCAAGGACGTCTTCGTCCACTTCTCCGCTATCCAGTCGGATGGTTACCGCACCCTCGAAGAGGGCCAGCGGGTGGAGTTCGAGATCACGCAAAGCGACCGGGGTGCGCAGGCCGACAAGGTCATCGTAGTCCCCTAGTTCGCCTGTGGGCCCCGGATTACGCCGGGACCATCGATCTGCCGGGTTCAGTCGGCGGCCCGGCCCCACCAGGGGCCGGGCCGATCTGATTATGTTCTGATCCGCGCGCGTTTGCACTCTCACCCTGAGAGTGCTAAACATGGTGCTGGCACTCTCCTAGTGCGAGTGCCAGCATGATGGCGGGATCGGGCGATGAGGCACGCCCTCGCGGCAGGAAGGGACTGTCCGCGTGGGGTGCCGGCCGTCGCGGGCGTCGGCTCGATCCGCGCATACGCCACGGAGGACTGGAGCCTATGGCAGCGAAGATGATCGCGTTTGACGAGGAAGCCCGGCGCGGCCTCGAACGCGGTATGAACCAGCTCGCCGACGCCGTGAAGGTAACCCTCGGCCCTAAGGGCCGGAACGTGGTTCTCGAGAAGAAGTGGGGAGCCCCCACGATCACCAACGATGGCGTGTCCATCGCCAAGGAGATCGAGCTCGAGGACCCGTGGGAGAAGATCGGCGCGGAGCTGGTTAAGGAAGTAGCAAAGAAGACCGACGACGTGGCCGGGGACGGCACCACGACGGCGACGGTACTGGCCCAGGCGCTGGTGCGCGAGGGCCTGCGTAACGTCGCGGCGGGCGCCAACCCGATGGCCCTGAAGAAGGGCATCGAGGCCGCCGTCGAGCGGATCAGCGAGGAGCTTTCCAAGCAGGCCAAGGACGTGGAGACCAAGGAGCAGATCGCTTCTACCGCGTCCATCTCGGCTGGGGACACCGCGATCGGCGAGATGATCGCCGAGGCGATGGACAAGGTCGGCAAGGAAGGCGTCATCACCGTCGAGGAGTCCAACACCTTCGGCCTGGAGCTCGAGCTCACCGAGGGCATGCGGTTCGACAAGGGATACATCGCCCCGTACTTCGTCACCGACCCCGAGCGGCTCGAGGCCGTCCTTGAGGACCCGTACATCTTGATCGTGAACTCCAAGATCTCGGCCAACAAGGACCTGCTCCCGCTGCTGGACAAGGTGGTGCAGTCCGGCAAGTCGCTGGTCATCATCGCCGAGGACGTCGAGGGCGAGGCCCTGGCGACCCTGGTCGTGAACAAGATGCGCGGCCTGTTCAAGTCGGTGGCGGTCAAGGCCCCCGGCTTCGGCGACCGCCGCAAGGCCATGCTCGGTGACATCGCCATCTTGACCGGTGGCCAGGTCATCAGCGAGGAAATCGGCCTCAAGCTGGACAATGTGGACCTGGACGTGCTCGGCCGGGCCCGCAAGGTCGTGGTCACCAAGGACGAGACCACGATCGTGGACGGCGCCGGGGACGCGGACCAGATCGCCGGCCGGGTCAACCAGATCCGCACCGAGATCGACAACACCGACTCCGACTACGACCGCGAGAAGCTGCAGGAGCGGCTGGCCAAGCTGGCCGGCGGCGTCGCGGTCATCAAGGCCGGGGCGGCGACCGAGGTCGAGCTGAAGGAGCGCAAGCACCGCATCGAGGATGCGGTGCGCAACGCCAAGGCCGCGGTGGAGGAAGGCGTCGTCGCCGGTGGCGGCGTGGCCCTGCTCCAGGCGGGCCGCAGCGCCTTCGAGAAGCTGGACCTGACCGGCGACGAGGCGACCGGCGCTCAGATCGTGCGTCGCGCCGTCGAGGAGCCGCTGAAGCAGATCGCGGTGAACGCCGGCCTCGAAGGCGGCGTGGTGGTCGAGAAGGTCAAGACCCTTTCCGCGGGTCATGGCCTGAACGCCGCGGACGGCGAGTATGTCGACATGTTCAAAGCCGGCATCATCGACCCCGCGAAGGTCACCCGGTCGGCGCTGCAGAACGCAGCCTCGATCGCGGGCCTGTTCCTCACCACTGAGGCCGTGATCGCCGAGAAGCCGGAGAAGGACAAGGCCCCCGCCATGCCCGGTGGCGGCGGCGACATGGACTTCTGATCCCAGAAGTCTCGGCCAGCCCGACGGCCCGGGGGTGTTCCCCCGGGCCGTTTGGCGTCCCGGATGCGTCAGATGATGCATCCGGGCCTGGCCGGCGATAACGAAGCTGCGATCCGGCGTCCGGGACCGATAGCCTTAGAAGTGCCCATAGCATCCTGTCGGTCACCTGATCGCTGGTTGTTTGTTTAGTTCTCTCAACGTGACGTTCGATACGCTTTTGCAACAACCGTCACGTGTCTGACCTGCTAGTTGAGCCAGCGCCACGCGGCATGCTCTAGCGCCACGCTCACCGACTCAGCGACGCCGCTAGCCTCGCGCTGGCCTCCGGTCACCCTCACTGTCCAGCCAGCCTCACAGCGCGCCACAGTGACCGCAAGGCCAAGTTCAGGAGCATTCCAAGCGCGTGCCTTGGGGTCAAAGTCCACTTGCCCAACCCTGCCGTAAACGCCTAATCGCTTGCGTGCGTAGGGCACTGGCACATCAGCGTGCCTAGCTTGTCCGCTAGGTCTTCGGGTGACTCGGCGTTGACGGTGGCGACTGGTGTTCCTACCGGCCGCGCGTGCCACGTGTAGCCGAGCCGTGGTGAACGTGAGACGTACCAGATTTCCCAGCAGCCTTCGTAAGTCTCGCGCAGTTCGGCTAGCTGTGTGTCAGCCCACGTCTGTATAGCCACGATCACAGCTTATACAACCTTGACCAGCCTTATCCAGCCTAAGCTTGGTCACACAGTGTGAGGCATAGTTGAGGCTTACCATGATCAGGTGCGCCAGCCTCAGCCTCCCTACCTGCGGATAGCTCATGATCTGCGGGAGAAGATCGAACACGGAGAGCTACAGCCTGGTGAGCAAGTGCCCAGTGTGACGAAGATAGGCGAGGATTACGGCGTCTCCAGGGGAACAGCGCGTCGTGCGCTCGACCTGCTCAAAGAGTGGGGCCTGACCGAAGCAACCCCAGGATGGGGCACGTTCGTCAAGCCGAGCTAAACGATTTTCGGCCGGATTCCATGGGTACGGTTGAACTGGCATACCGGCTCGTTCTAGGCTGCTGGCCAGGTCGCCTGGGCACAACTAGAGGGAAACCGCAGCGATGTGACCACTAGATGTTGTGGTGGCGACCTGCTGGCGATGACGAGCCACACACATACTTGCCCCGGTTACGGCGTCATACGTGACCGGGGCATTCCGTTTTAGGAGAATAGAGACGATGACAGAAGACACGGCGGGAACAGGCGATCGGATAAACCTCCAGCCCGTGAAGCTGTTCACAACCAGGCACATATGGCTATGGGGTCACAATCCTGGGCCGGGTGGGGAATGCTATCCGCATCATGTCGCCTTCATGGCTGAGGCTGACAGGGAAACCGCGGAGAGCATTGCCGGTTTCCTGCAAGTTGAGGCTATCAAGACCTAAACCAGCACAGCACAAACACCCGCCCGCGGCGGGTTCTATTTCAGCATTGTCACAGAAAGGGGTATTTGATGAATGATCTTTATCTTGGTGATCTTGCGAAACTTTGGGGTGCGCCGTTGACTGGGCCTGGCAGTGTCATGGAATGGTTCCATGCGTGTGTTACCGCTGGCGTGTTCAAGCGTGTCACAGACGGCTGGGAGGTTCACCGTGAATGCTGGCCTACGGCTAGGGCTATTCTCTGCGGAGAGGTGACGTGAAGGCCCTAGGGCCGCCGTACAGCGAAATTGTCTATGGTTCTGATCACGCTTGGTCCGCCTACTATCCTCACAAGTTCCGTGCACGCCGTGCCGTGATGCTGCACGCTGTTAATCTCGGCTGGTCTCTTGAAACCTGCCGTCTGGTGTTCCTGGACGCGGCTAATCCTGGTTCTGTGCTGTGGACGCATGGCGAGGATGAACGCCTGTTGCGGTTGACTGAGGTCACTAAACGGATCACGAAGGACTATCAGGCGTGTATGGCTAAGGCTACGGCTTCACCTTCGTACCGTGCGGCGGGTGAGGTACGGCAAGAACTATCGGTCTACGCGGGTGAGGTCAAGGGCTGCACTTGGCGTGGCCGTAGCGGCAGGACTGACCGTGACATCCTGATGTACGTGCTTGATAAGTGCATCGAGATCGGCTGTGACAGGATCAACGTCTCAGTGAGAGACGCCAGTCTAGGCGCTGGTGTCGCAGTTAAAACCGCTAGGGAATCATTGAGACGACTGTGTAAGGCTGGCTGGCTTGAACGGTCGGCTAACAAGAGCTGGACGAAGGCTGACGAATTCAAGGTGTTGCGTAAAGTCCCATATGACACTCTCCCCAATGTTAAAGAGATTCATATGGGGCGTATTGCGACACCAGTTGAGTGTGACCATGAGTGCTGGCTGCGGTTGGGTAAGGCAGCAGCCAGCATATATTCCTATCTGTGTACTGTTCCTTACTCTGCGCGGCACCTAGCGGCATTGGCTGGTGTTCACCCGTCCACAGCCGCCCGTAAGCTACCCGAAATAGCGTCGTATGGTCTCGCGCGGAAACTCGACACAGGGTGGATCGCTGGCCCGATGTCACCAGATGACGTGGTTACTGCTATGGGCTGGGTTGAAGACAACTCGAAAGCCGCCATGCGGCGGTATCAGGTTGATGTTGACCGTGATGTGTGGGCAATCAAACATGCTGCTTAGGAAATGAGATCACGTCTAAGCGAATGATGAGAAACACCAACCGTTTATACTGCACAGTTGACTACGAGAGAGGCTTACCAGTGGAACCATCAGGAATGTACCTGATGCAAGCTGAGCTAGGCGGAAAGCTTATCGGCGCAACGCCTAGCGTTGACACTAGCTACGAGTTGAATCTGCTGAAAATCGAGTATGACGACTTTCGTCGCCGGATTTACGAACAGTTCGGGAAGTACCATTCCTCGCTTGTCTCGTATAACAGCGAACGTACGAAACTTGATCTGTGGTACCTGAATGAGCGTCAGAGAATCAGTCAGGGCGGCCGGTTCAAGCCTTACCGCCAGCGCAGGCAAAGTAGCAGACGTGCCTAGGCTGTACCGTTGTCGCGTATGCGGCAGGACATTTGAGCAACTGAACCAGCGTGGCCGTCTGCCTGTAGCCTGCGAACCGCATCGCAGAGCGGCACGGCGCAGGGTTGACCGTCGTAAGAAGCGTGAGAACTATGCTCGTGGCGGTCCAGCTGTCCGGCCGCCATGCTGTGTCGAACACGGGAATACCCAGTGTCCGCAGCATCGGCAGTGGACGACGTTCAAATACCAGTGGAAGCGTATGGTTGCCGATCTTGAGTCGGTGCAGGTGCTAAGCGATCTGATGGAAGCTGGCGGCTTCAATATCACATCGTCGTAACGTTCTCTCGTTGGCTTAAAATGCGACCTGTGGTTACTCGATTTTGCAATACATGGTTGGAAGGCATGGAAGGCCTTCGCTGATTGGAGTCTTTCATGATCACTCGTACGCTTGAACTGCCAGAAGATACGGAACGTCGTATCCAGCTGGCATCCGCTGCATACAGTCTGTCCGGTAGTGATTTCATCATGTCCGCTATCAACGCTGCGCTAACCTGTTCCGCCGAAGAGGTACCCGCTATCGCCAAAGCGTTCCAGCTGGCCGATGAAAAGCAGACTGCGCCAGCTTAACTAGACTTCCGTCACTGGCATCGGACTATCAAGCGAAATGCCACTGTCGAAGAACTGAGACTGACTGCTGACTACTTTGAGAAGTAGTTGTCAGCAGTCGCATAGCAGGTTTCCCCGCTGGCAGGCCGGGGGATAGGGTAACGGCTAAGGCCCATTGCCGTTTATTCACCCAGGGGTAAAGCGAGAAACACATCGTCGTGGCGTCGGTGATGCCTCGCAGCCTGCCTCTAATACTTCCCTTGCCATGTGGGGATGCCGTGCTGACGAGCCCGTTAAACACGCCGTGGGAGTCTCCTGCTCCAAGAAGTAAGTCGGCAACATGGTGCTTAATGTCAAGTAGGTCATCATTCATGCTGCGGTTGCCCTAGGTTTTTCTCTTCGCCTAGGGCAACCCAGTTAAACCAGAAACGTTAAAAGGGGCAGTAATGACTGAACCAGTTGCGGATATTCTGACTGCTGGCACTATTCCAGTGAACCGGGATCACGCTGCGGATGCTGTGGCAATTGTAAGGCTGCTGCGCTCCGAGCAACCCGATATGGCGATGTTCATCATCGCTTCGTATGCGGATGACAGTGACGGCCTGCAAGCGCTTGTCGGTTCTGTGGCAGCCTTCGCTAGTTCTGTGCTTACGACCGTGGATTCGATGGCTGCTGAGGCTAACCGCACTGCTGACGTACTTGTGCCTGGTGCTGACGCTGTACTTGCGAGTGCTGCAAGAGCAGTGGTGACCTTTGATCCTGACTCGGGAAAGAGCGACGGCTAGTTGTACGGCCGACTGACGTTGGCGGTCCACTGTCGCTGGCTTGATCGTTGCTCTTTGCGTGCTGCTGCTGTGACAGCTCAAAGATTGAGACATTCAGGCACAGAATATGCGTATACCCCCTAGGGGGGTGCAAATCTCTGGCACTAATGCCTTTGCGGACCCGTGATCACGCGCGCACACATTTGCGGGTCGATCGCTGCGCGCTGTCTTTGATTTATGACCATCCGTGTTTCGGGACGGTGACCGATCGGTGACCTTCAGCAAACACGTTATTTGAGAAGAAACGAGTGAATAAGTGTCTCTGCTTAACATTAAGGGCGAGAACGGCAGTAAGGGCACCCGTGCGCCTAAGGGCACGTCTATGCGGCCATCTTCTGATCGTCTTGCGCATCTGGAGTCGAAGGTCTCTGCTCTGGCTGGTCGTGTAGACGGGCATGATTCACGGTTCAGCGACCAGAAGCAGTGGAACGCTGAGGCTCAGAAGCGTGTGAGCCGTCTTGAGACGATCGGTGGCGGCGCTAGCCAGCGTCAGTGTCCTGGTTGCAGTGAGATGCGCTCCGATGGTCCCGAGAGCTTCCCTGGCTACCTTGAACCGGTCGCTACAGCCGATGAGCGCGAATACCACGCATGGCGTCAGCTGTGCGTATGGTGCCGTGCAGGCAGGCAGGCACCTGAGCATGGGTAGGCCGGCTGTCGGCCAGCACCCGAAGGCGAGCCGTGTCTTCTACTTGTCGGGTCTGGGCTATTCGCAACGCCGGATAGCTGCTGACAGTGGCCTGAGCCAGTCCACGGTGCAGCGGATACTGTCCGGGCCTGCGCCTGCCGCGCGTGACCTGCGTGACGCGCCCGAGGACGCTGACGAGGTTTTCCGGCAGTACGACGAGCTGTGCGCGGCTGCTGTGGCCGATGGTTCGCTTGCTGCGCTGAAGGGCGTACACCAGGCGGCGCTGGCATGCCACAGGTACGGCTATGCCGTGCCGTTCCGTTCGCTGCCGTATCTGATGGCTTTGTCCGCTGCGGAGCAGGAAGCGTCTACCGCTGGCGAGCGTCATAGCCTGAATGCTGAAACCATGATGGTGTATCAGGATATGCGCGCTTGGCGCGACCAGTAGAGAGGCTTTGCTATGGCTGATATTGCCGCTGAGACCGAACGATTTGCCAATGCCATTTCCGGGTTGCTCGAAGGTGCGCTGAACGTGTCTGTTACGCCTTGCGCCGATGGCACGGTCGGCGTGATCGTGCGTCCGCTGGATTGTAAGGCGCTTGACGCTGGAAGCTGACGTTCGGTAGCACCATTTTAAGACTTGGGATAACCTGTTTTGGTTTATGTCCTTTTCCACTCCAGCCGTTTTTGTGGCGCACTGGAGCCGGCGTGTTTGTTATGCCACTGTTTGACAGCCGCCGTTGGGCACTGTCGGTTTCGTAAAAAAACTGTTAATGCCTATTTGGAGGCTATTCATGTTATCTGTTATTGAACGTAAGCAGAAGTTAGCGCGTGGATCAGAGATCGTTAACAAGGCTAAGGCCGCTGGGCGTAACCTCACCGATGCGGAATCGCGGGAGTGTGACAGCCTGCTCGCAGAGGTGGAGCTCGATAGCGCGCAGCGGAATGCTCCTGAAACTCGCGGCGCTGGCGGTTCTGGGCGTACCCCAGAAGACGAGGCGTTTACCCGCTATCTGCGTTGTGGTGACGCCAGCGGCTTACAGTTACGGGCTGACGGTACCGGGTTCAGTACCGCGCCGAATAGTGCTGGCCTGTCTGGTGGTTCCACTGGTGACTACGCGGGTTATCTGGTGCCGCAAGGTTTCTGGGCCAATTTGCAGGTGGCTCTTAAGGCTTATGGTGGTGCTGCGAATGACATGCGGCTGGTGGAAACCGACGATGGGCGTCCGATGCCGTGGCCGACGATTGACCCGACCGCTATTACTGGCAGCTGGCTTGGAGCCTCAAGCGAACTGACGCAACTCAATGTTGAGGATAGCTACAATTTCGGTCAGGGCATGCTTAACGCCTGGACTGTTTACGCTGGGCCGATCCTGGCTTCGCTTCAGTTAGTGCAGGACTCTGCGTTTGACGTTGACGATTTCGTTGCTGCGAGGCTTGGTGAGGCTGTCGGCAGGAGTATTGCTGCTGCCGCTATTTCGGGTACTGGTTCCGGTCAGCCTGAAGGTATCATCCCTGCGCTGAATGCTAAGGGTGCGGTTGGTTCTGGTTCTGGCGGATATTACGGCCTTGGGACTGCCACCGATGTTCCTATCTTCGGTAACTATTCCAGTCCGACAACTACTGAGCTTGCGGGCAATGCCGTTGAATTAAGGCTCTCGGATCCGGGTTTCCACATATCCACTGGCGGACACGCCGAAATCTGTGGACAACGCGCTAATAGTTGCCAGGATGACGGTATCTCCCTTAGATTGGCGGAATGCCGGAGATCGTGACCAGCAGCACCGACATGCCGTCATTCTTGACTGACGCCATTGGGATAGGGACGCTCACCCGACTGGTGCCGCGTGAGCTGGTGGACGAGGTAGTCGCATCCGAAGGCCGTAAGGAGATCCGCAAGAATAAGCTCCCGGCGCGCGTAATGGTGTATTTCGTGATGGCCATGGCGTTGTTTTACGGCGACTCTTACGAAGAGGTCATGCGAAAGCTGGCCGACGGGCTGGATTATATGGGCACATGGCGGAAAGACTGGGAAACACCCAGTCCGGGAGGCCTATGCCACGCCCGGCAGAGACTCGGCGCGAAGGTAATGCGGGAGCTTTACGAGCGCGTCGCAGTACCGTGCGCGATGCGGTCGACTAAAGGCGCGTGGCTGGCCGGGCGACGCCTGATGGCGGTCGACGGATTCGGCATGGAAGCCCCGGACAGCGAGGAGAACGCCGGGTACTTCGGGTACGCGGGAAAGAAAGGACGGAGCGCGTTTCCCTTCGTCCGGATGGGCGCACTGGCGGAATGCGGCACGCACGCGATCGTCGCCGCGGAAATAGGCAGAGACGGAGAGGGCGAGGAGACCCTGACCCGCCGCATCCTGTCGAGCGGGGCCGTCGAGCCCGGGATGCTCGTCATGGCCGACGCAGGACTGTACAGCTACACGAATTTCAAGATGGTCCTTGACGCCGGCGCCGACGCCCTATTCAGGGTGGGGGCGAATGTCGAATTGCCCGTCCTGGAATGGTTTACCGACGGCTCTTATCTCTCGTTCATCGCGGATTCGAAGGAGAAGGCCAAGAACTCGTACCGGCTTCGTCACGGAATGGCGAAGATAACCGACCTTCCTGGGTTCTACGTACGGGTCGTCGATTACGAGATCCCGGACCGGGGAGACGGCGAGGAGATCATAACCCTGGTCACCAATATCACAGACCCGAATGAAATCTCGGCTACCGAACTTGCCGTGGCTTATCATCAGCGCTGGGAGGCGGAGCTTGTGTTCGATGAGCTCAAGACGCACCAGCGCGGCGCGGGGATGATCTTGCGCTCCCGCAAGCCAGAATTGGTTGAGCAGGAGATATGGGGGCTTCTCCTTGCCCACTACGGCATACGGCACCTCATGCGCGAAGCCGCCGACCAGGCCGAACTCGATCCGGACAGAATGTCGTTCATCCGCACGCTGCGCGTTATCCGCCGCCAGGTTTCCGGGCAGGCGGCTTTTTCCCCCTCTGAGACTCGCGAAGGCAGTCCAGGAGGCCATTGAGGAAATCACCGAGAGGCCAAACCCGGCTCGTCGGGAGCGCACCTGTCCCCGCGCAGTGAAACGCACGCAACATACGGCTTTCCTGATGAAGCGGCGAGAACAGAAGAACATTTCCCACAACTCGCCGCCGACGATCCGCCTGCTCCATCCCGCAGCCTAATTCAACGGCATTGAGCTTGCGGGTAATGTTCTTGCGCCTGCGACTCTGCTGGCAATGGTTAAGGGAACTGACCCGGCTTATTATCCGGCCAGTAAGTTCTATATGAATGCTACGCAGGCGTGGAATACGCGGAGTATCGTTGACGGTAATGGCCGTCCGATCCTTAATTTCATGAACGGGTTTGACGCTGACAACGTTAAGAACCCTGACTATTCGAGTGGTTCCGCGGTTGCTCAGCTGCTCGGGTTCCCGGTTGTTATCGACAACAACATTCCTAACCTGACTGCTAGCACGACTGGTGGCCCTGTGTTCGGTTCGCTTCAGCATTCGATGGTTTACCGTCAGGTGCGTAATGCTGGCCTTATGCGGCTGAACGAGCGTTACGCGGATTACCTCGCGATTGGCTATCTGCTGTTCATGCGGTGCGATATTCGTTCTAACGATCTTCGTGCCCTGATTACCGTGAAGCCTGCTGCTACCTAAGCAATGTTAACGCCCCACCGGTTCTGTTGTTGCAGGCCGGTGGGGCGTTTTCTTTGAGGATGATACGGGATGAAATTACTTCGTTTATACGAACAAGTTGTGTCAGAGCCTCTGAGACGAGCGAAAGCCCGTCTAGGGGTAATCGGTCAGGTCTCAACGCCGGAATCTGGTGACCTGCGGAAACGCGATCAGAGGTTACCTGAAAGATGAGCCTCTGACCAGCCGGTTTGTGTGGGAGCGATTCTCTCGCCAGTCCGCAAGGTTCCGCATGTCGCAGACCACGGCTCATACTGGCGCAGGTTAGCTACCGACCCTGGTTTCGCTGCTGAGATGAGCGAACGGCAACGCCGTATAGGCCAGCGGCCCTAGACCGTCTGCGCAGAGATGCCCCGAAATGCGTATGCGTCCAGCCGTAGACGGCCTGGAACCCCCGGACGTGTCCCAAGTCGTCTGGAGGGTTTCAACGCCTCTGAGCGACACTCTCACAGCGTTTTGAGCCTCTTGACTTGACGTGGCCTAGAACCCGTCAGATGGACGCAGACACGACGAAGCCCACCTACCCTGACAGAGCAAGGGTGGTGGGCTTCAGTCGTCTAGAGACTACTGCGGCACCTAGCTTGCGAGTGCGGAAAGCGCGCCTACAGTCTGGAAGAACTGTCCACCCTCGAACGTCTCAACGTCAAGGCCACCAGTGAGTGTGATCTCACGATCAGCCTCACGCCTAGCGAAGTACTTTATCTTGTTGGCTAGAAGGAACTGGCGCTTAGCGTCCTTGTCGAGTGTGGACCAGTATTCACCCGCAGTCTGGCCTGTAGGCGTGTACTTGACCTGATCGGCTTCTCTGGGCGCATCCTTAAGGGCATTGCGTTGGGTGCGTAGCCCCGCTAGCTTCGCATCGTACTCAGGGTCGTCTAGGTCTAGTTCTCTCACTTTCTGCTCTATAGCGGTGATCTCGGCTACATGGCTTTGGCCACGAGTAACGTCGGTGGCTATCAGCGGTACCCATGAGAAACCCTCTATGAAGGCGTTGCTTACCGTTTCGTCTAGTTCGCCCATAGGAATCATCGGGGCGCCGCAGTGGTCGAAGCAGAAGTAATACTCGTAAACGTGCGTCGGATTGGATGCCGGCCCACGGAAAGTGCGCCTGCGATAGAGCGGCCCGTTACACTTAAGGCAGAAGGCGACATTCAGGAGCAGAGAGCAATTGTCGCGATGGGTGAACGTGTGCTTAGTGCTGTCCAGTGCGTCGAGTACCTTGAAGCGTTTAGACTCGTCTATTAGCTCTTGCGAGTTAACCAGAACCCGTGACACCGTTACGCGCGTCCACTTGCTACCGCCGAAAGGCGAAGGTACACCCTTGGCGGTAAGTTCTGTCGCTATGCCGCTACGAGACCTGCTCGCGAGAATCTGATCAGCTATCCAGCGGAGAGTTTTAGCGTTCTCCGGGTGTTCTTCTAGCTCCCAGTGGGAATCGACCTTCACTGGCCTGTAGCCATAGGGGTAACGGCCACCCTGATACCAGCCGTTAGCCTTCAGCTTCACGTACGCTTCCTTGCGGCGTTCAGACATGCGCTCACGCTCGAACTGAGCGAACATCGCCAGGAGGTTGGCGAACATGCGACCAGTCGGCGTTGACAGGTCTAGGGACTCTGAGACGCTGACAAGCGTCTTGTCGTTGCGGTCCAGCCAGTTGACAATCTCGTTGAAGTCGGCAAGCGAACGGGTCAGCCTGTCCAGCTTGGCGACGATCAGCACGTCCCACTGAGCGATCTTGTGAGGGTCGGTCAGCCATGGCCCGAGGTCGGCTCTCTCGAAGGGTGAGACGGCGCCAGACACGTCGGTGTCCTGCGTCATGTGAACCAGTTCGTCGCCCCGTACCTGGGCTGTAAGCTTTATCTGTTCGCCTTGGCGTTCGATGGAGGTTGATTCGTCTGTCCTGTTGCTCAGCCGTCTTGCTCCTAGTGCTCTACCCATGCTGAGCAGCGTAAAGGGTGTTTTCAAGTTTGTCTCGTAAGACGTGAGGTCTGCGCGTGCCTACCGGCAAGGTCAAGTGGTACGACTCCGACAAGGGGTATGGCTTCCTCGCTCGCGACGACGGCGGCGAGGTCTTCGTGCATTCGTCGGCGCTGCCCTCGGGAACGACCGCGCTCCGCCAGGGGCAGCGCGTGGAATTCGGGGTGGCCGAGGGACGCCGGGGAGCGCAGGCGCTCCAGGTCCGGGTGCTCGAGCCGCCACCCACCGTGGCGGCCGCCAAGCAGCCTCGCAAGAAGCCGGACGAGATGATCGTCATCGTCGAAGACCTGATCAAGCTGCTCGACGACGTGTCGACCGCCTACCGCCGGGACCGGCAGCCGGACCCCAAGGACGCGAAGAAGATCGCCGCCGTGCTGCGCGCGGTGGCCGACGATATCGAGCCGTAGCCGCGGCCATACCGGCCATCGACGGCGGCGGCATCTCGGTGTACGCCGCCCAGCCCGGGCTGCTGGGCACGCTCGGCGGCGCGGTGGCCGACGGGACGTTCCTCAACCTGGCCGCCGCCCGGTACCCGGCCGTGGTGCTGGGCGCGGTCGCGGCCCAGACCCTGGGCGTCGGCCAGGTAGGCCCGGACACGCAGGTCTACCTGGCCGGCCAGTACTTCACCGTGATCGGGATCTTGCGGCCGGTGCCGCTGGTGCCGAGCCTGGACGAGGCGGCGCTGGTCGGCTTCGGTGCGGATGACTCGCTGCTCGGGCTGGACGGCCACCCGACCCAGCTCTACCTGCGCGCGCTGCCGGATCAGGTGCAGCCGGTGGTCAGCGTCCTCCCGTTCACCGCCAACCCGGCCCAGCCCGAAGCGGTCCAGATCAGCCTGCCCTCCAGCATCCTCGCCGCCCGGGCCGCCGCGGGCACCGCGTACGCCGGGCTGTTCCTGGACCTGGGCGCGGTCGCGGTCCTGGTCGGCGGGGTCGGCATCGCCAACATCATGGTCATCGCCGTCCTGGAACGGCGCGCCGAGATCGGTCCGCGCCGGGCCCTGGGCGCCACCCGCCGCCAGGTCGGCCCGCAGTTCCTGACCGAGTCGGTCCTGCTGTCCGCCCTGGGCGGCGTGGCCGGGGTCCGCGGCGGCGCCGCGGCCACGGCCGGCTACGCGGCGGCCAGCGGCCAGCCCGCCGTGGTCCCCGCGATCAGCGTCGCGGCCGACCTCGGCATCGCCCTGGCCACCGGCGCCCTGGCCGGTGTCTACCCGGCCGCCCGAGCCGCCCGCCTGCCCCCGGCCGAAGCCCTCCGCGCCACGTAACCCCGGCTCAGCCATCATCAAGCGCGCCCGGTGCGCGGCCGGGGCCGGGGGCGCGGCCGGGGGCGGACCGGCTCGGGTTCGGGTCCGGGTTCCTCGCGCTGGGCGAGCACCCGGCGGCGGCGGCGTACGACCAGCAGGAACAACGCCGCGGCCAGCAGCGCGGCGGCGATGGCCAGGCCCGCCTGGCCGTTGTTGAGCATCGAGACCAGCACCCCGAGCAGGCCGCCGGCCACGTTGGCCACCTGGTTCAGGGTTTCGGAGACCGCGAAGGTCGAGGACCGGATCTCGTCGCCGATCTCGCGCTGGACGATCGAGTCCTGGGCCAGCTTGGCCAGGCTGGCGCACAAGATCGCGGCGAACGCCACGGCGATCACCGCGGGCAGCCCGAAGAACCAGGCCGCGCCGGCCGCGACCACCGGGGCGATGACGAGCACGGAGAACATGATCAGCTGCGGGGCCCGCGAACGCAGCCAGGATCCCAGGACCATCGCGAAGATGCTGCCGCCCGCCACCGCCACGGCCAGCGAGGCCAGCGCGAAGTGCTTGGAGACGCCGAACCGTTCGGTCTGCAGCAGGAACGCGAAGAAGAAGAACGTGAAGCCGGAGAAGGCGCGCAGCACGGCGTTGCCGGTCATCGCCTCGGCGACCATGGGTCCCACGCTCTTCAGCGTCCGCCACGGGCCGCCGTGGGCCGCCGCCGCGGGCGCGGCCCCGGGTTCGGGTGGCACAGTTCCGGGTGGCACAGTCCCGGGTAGCACAGCCGCGGGCTCGTCGTAGGGCCGCGTCCCATCAGGCAGGGTCGGCCCGGATTCCGAGCCGTGCCACGGATCGCTGTCCGGTCCGGGACCGTATCGCCCCGGTCCGTTCGGCAGAAAATCGGGCTGACCCGGGGTCCCGCGGTCAGTCCGGTGCGGCGGCCGGCCGTCGGCGGCGGGCGAGGTCTCGGTGACCGTCGCGGCCTGCGGGACCGCCGGGGAATCCACCTGATCGGGCAGGCGCAGCGCCAGGACGATGGTGGCCAGGTAGATGACCATGGCCACGCGGAGCACCCAGGCGGCGCCGCCGATCACCTGGATGCCCTCGGCCAGCCCGGCGGCTACCGTGGCGCCGATCACCGCGATCAGCTGCGACCGCGCGTTGGCCTTGACCAGGGTGAACTCCTCGGGCAGCAGCCGCGGCGCGACCGATGCGCGGACCACGCCGTAGGCCTTCTGCAGCACCAGCACGCCGAACGCGGCGGGCAGCAGCGTGGTCGGGTTGCTGACCGCCGCCGACATCGCGTAGCACAGCAGGCCACGGGCCAGCAGCGTGCCCGCCAGCAGGAACTTGCGGCCCTGCTGCACGCGGTCCAGGACCGGCCCGATGAACGGCGCCAGCACCGCGAACGGGGCCATGGTGACCAGCAGGAACAGCGCCACCTTGCCGCGGGCCTGGTCGACCGAGGTGTCGAAGAAGATCGTCCCGGCCAGGGCTACGATGACGAAGGCGTCGCCGGCCCCGGCCGCGGTGGTCAGCTCGATGAGCGTGGACAGGCCGGTGCGATCGGCGCCCGACGCGCTGGTCACCCGGTGCACCAGGCCGCCGGTCCGGCGGGTGCCGGTGCGGACTGCGCCGGAGGTCGCGCGCGCCGCGCCCCCGGTTCGGCGCAGCGCCTCGGACATCCGCATGTACCCAGTATTGTTGGTCTGCGCGACTGCGGCGAGCATGACCCCGCCGCGACGACAGGTAACCAGGACTGCAGCATCCGTGATGAGCGAGAATCGGGAACCGTGAGTACCACCCGTATCCGCAGCAAAGAGCCCGATCAGGTCTGCGCCGAGGCCGTTGACGTGGCCCGGGCCGCCGTCGTGGACACCGTTGGGTCCGCCCAGGTGGGCCAGCATCTCGAGGTGCTTGCCGAGGGCGAACGCGTCGTGACCCACCTGTTCGCCTGCGACGACCCGGCCTACGCCGGGTGGCGCTGGGCGGTGACGGTCGGCCGCGCGCCGCGGTCCAAGCTGGTCACGGTCGACGAGACGGTGCTGCTGCCGGGGGCCTTCTCGCTGCTCGCACCGCCCTGGGTGCCCTGGCAGGACCGGCTGCGCCCGGGCGACCTGGGCGTCGGCGACCTGCTGCCCGCCCCGCCCGATGACGAGCGGCTGGTCCCGCTGGTCGCCCTGGAGGGCGACGACGCGGTGACCGACTGGTTCGACGACGCTGACTACGACGGCGACGACGCGGGCCCGGCCGAGCCCGCCGAGCTGCCCGCGCCGGGCCGGTCCCGGGTGCTGTCTGCGGCCGGCCGGGAGGGGGCCGCCGAGCGCTGGTACGACAGCGAGCACGGCCCCCGCACGCCGCTCGCCCACGCGGCTCCCGCGAAGTGCGTGAGCTGCGGGTTCTTCGTACCGCTGAGCGGCGAGCTGGGCCGGCTGTTCGGGGCCTGCGCGAACGCGTATGCTCCCGACGACGGCCGCGTGGTCTCGGCTGACCACGGCTGCGGCGCGCACTCCGAGGCGGTCATCTGGCAGGCGTCCCGGGCCATCTCGCCGGTGATCGACGAGTTCGGCTACGACCTGGTCGACTTGCCGGGCGTGTCGGTCGAGGAGACGGTGTTCGAGCCGCTGTCCCGCGGGGCGGACTGAGCCCCCTGATCGGGTGGCGCGGCCCGCTGAGCCGCGGCCCGGGCCCGGCCGCGCTTGAGCCGGGGCACGTACCACAGGGCGAACAACCCCATGGCCACGCCGGCCGCGCAGGTCCAGATCCACCACCGGGAACCGGCCGGCAGGCTGTCCCGCACGATCAGCAGCACGACCAGGGCCAGCGTCCAGGCCACCGTGACGCTGCCGGTGACCAGCTGGTCGTTGGCCTCGAGCGGCGGCGGCGGGTCCGGGCGGGTTTCGCTCACCCGTCCAGGCTAGGGGTTGACCATCCCGGTCTGCTGCGTGCGGCCGGCCGGCGTGGTGTACTTGAGCCACGCCGTTCGCAGGCCGATAAAGGTTGCCGCTGATGACTTTGACCCAGACCAGGACCGATGCCGGGCTGGCTACCGCGCTGCGGATCTCGGTGAGCAGGCTGGCCCGGCGGCTGCGCGCCCAGCGTACGGCCTCGGGCCTGACCGAGGCGGTGCTGTCGGAGACCCAGCTGGCCGCGCTGTCGGCCCTGGAGGTTCACCAGGCCATGACCCCGGGCGAGCTGGCCGAGCACGAGAAGGTGCAGCCGCCGTCCATGACCCGCGTCATTGCCGTCCTGGAGGAACGCGACCTGGTGCTCAGGTCACCGCATTCCACCGATCGGCGCCAGGTCGTCCTCACCGTCACCGCGGAGGGCCGGGCCCTGGTGCAGCGGGTCCGGCGCCGCAAGGATGCCTGGCTGGCCCGGCGGCTGGCCGAGCTGACCGTCGAGGAGCGGGCCACGCTGCGCGCCGCGGTGCCTATCTTGGAGAAGCTCAGCCAGTCCTCGTGAGCGCTTAGGCCGGGCGGTCGCGCTCCGGCCGGAGCGGCCAGCTGCCCAGCGTGGTGTACCGGGGGTACTCGGTCGCGCCCAGGCGGCTGCGGACCAGGTGAATGCGGTCCGCCGCCCACGACGGGCCCTGGTAGCCGTCCAGCGCGGCGACCAGTTCGGTGACGTCGACCGGCATCCGGCAGCGGGCCAGGGTCAGGTGGGGCCGGAACCGGCGGCCCTTGTCCGGCGGCGGCGCGCCCGCCCGGCCGGCCCCCGCGGCCACCGACTGGGCCAGGTGGGCCAGTGCCCCGCGGTCCCCGGACAGGCCGCTCCACAGCACGTTCGCCTTGGTCGCGGTGGGGAAGGCGCCCGCGCCGCTGAACGCCAGCCGGAACACGTGATGGCGCCGCGCGGCGTTCTCCAGCCGCCGCAGCAACCGGGTCGCGGCGGCCTCGTCGACCTGGCCGAGGAAGGCCAGCGTCACGTGCCAGGCTTCCCGGTTGGTCCAGCGCAGGTCCTGCCGCCCGGCCCGCAGCGGCTCGGTCAGCGCGTCGAGTTCGTCGAGCACGGCCGCGGGCGGCGCGATGGCCACGAACAGCCGCATCAGCTCACCCCCCGATCGGAGGAGTAAACCGGTGCGCGGCGACCGGGCGCGTTCGCCGAGCAGTCCTGCCCCGTGCGCCTCGTTACTCATCTGCCCACCTCGATCATGTCCGGCCCCCCGGTTTTCAGCTGGCCGTTCTAAGCTGGGCACCGTGAACCGGGTCCCCCGCTGGCTGCTGCCCGCCGTGCTCGTGCTGCTGGTCCTGCTCGTGGTGATCGGCGCGGTCATCCGTTAACCTCCGATGCGTTCGGCCACGTAGTCGATGCAGGAGGTGAGCGCCGCCACGTCCGCCGGATCCACGGCCGGGAACATGCCGATGCGCAGCTGGTTCCGGCCTAGCTTGCGATAGGACTCCGTATCGACGATGCCGTTCGCCCGCAGCGACGCCGCCACGGCGTCGGCGGATAGCCCATCGGCCAGGTCGATGGTGCCGACCACCTGCGAGCGGTGCGCGGGGTCGGCGACGAACGGTTCCGCGTAAGCCGCCTGCTCCGCCCACGTATACAGTATGGCAGCCGACCGCGCGGTGCGGGCCGTGGTCCACGCCAGGCCGCCCTGGGCGAGCATCCATTCGACCTGATCGGCCAGCAGGAACAGCGTGGCCACGGCGGGTGTGTTGTAGGTCTGGTCCCGGACCGCGTTCTCCAGCGCCACCCGCAGCGACAGGAAGTCGGGGATGTACCGCCCGCTGGCGGCGATCTGCGCCACCCGCTCGGCCGCCGCCGGGGACATCAGGGCCAGCCACAGGCCGCCGTCGGAGCCCAGGCCCTTCTGCGGGGCGAAGTAGTACACGTCGAAGTCGGCGGCCCGTACCGGCAGGGCGCCCGCGGCGCTGGTCGCGTCGACCAGCACCAGCGCGCCCGGGTCGGCGCCGGGCACCCGGCGCACCGGCATGGCCACGCCGGTCGAGGTCTCGTTGTGGGTCAGCGCGTACGTGTCGGTGCCGGGCTCGGCCCGCGGTTCGGGATGGGTGCCGGGCGCGGACTCCAGCACGGTCGGCGCGGCCAGCCACGGCGCGCGCGCGGTGATGCCGGCGAACCGGGCCG
Organism: uncultured Actinomycetes bacterium; assembly: GCA_963787645.1. Taxonomy (GTDB): domain Bacteria; phylum Actinomycetota; class Actinomycetes; order Streptosporangiales; family Streptosporangiaceae; genus Palsa-504. Next base: position 218,220 of record CAWBDS010000004.1, read on the forward strand.
AGAACTCGCCGAAGCTCAGGTGCTGGGCCTGGCGCCGGACCAGCCCGAACGCGGCGGCGTCCCAGAACGCGCTGGTCCCGCCGTTGCCGAGCACCACCGTGTAGTCCGCCGGCAGGCCGAACAGCTCGGCCAGCCCGGCCCGCACCCGGTGCACCAGGGACCGGACCGGCGGCTGGCGGTGCGAGGTGCCCAGGTAGGTCCGGCCCGAGCCGGCCAGCGCGGCGAGCTGCTCGTCGCGGATCTTGGCCGGACCGCTGCCGAACCTGCCGTCCTGGGGACGCAGGCCTGCCGGGATCACCAGGTCGCTCATCTGCGCAGCCTACCGGCGGTCCCGTGGACCGCTAAGCCCCGCTGGTCGAGGACCTGCTCGGCCCCGGGCACCTCGGCCACCGACCGCGACGGCGGGCCGATGTAGCGCGCGGCCGGACGGACCAGCCGGCCGGTCCGCTTCTGCTCCAGGATGTGCGCCGCCCAGCCCGCGGTCCGGGCACAGGTGAACATCGAGGTGAACATGTGCGCCGGGACTTCGGCGAAGTCCAGCACGATGGCCGCCCAGAACTCCACGTTGGTCTCGAGCACGCGGTCCGGCCGCCGGGCCCGCAGCTCGGCCAGGGCCGCGTTCTCCAGGGCCAGCGCCACCTCGTAGCGGGGCGCGCCGAGTTCCTTGGCCGTGCGGCGCAGTACCCGGGCGCGTGGGTCCTCGGCCCGGTACACCCGGTGCCCGAACCCCATCAGCCGTTCGCCGCGGTCCAGCACCGAGGTCACGTACTGCTGGGCGTCGCCGGTCCGTTCGACCTGCTCGATCATGCCCAGGACCCGGGCCGGCGCGCCGCCGTGCAGCGGTCCGGACATGGCCCCGACCGCCCCGGACAGCGCGGCCGCCACGTCCGCGCCGGTCGACGCGATGACCCGGGCGGTGAAGGTCGACGCGTTCATGCCGTGCTCGGCCGCCGACGTCCAGTACGAGTCGACCGCCTTGACGTGCCGCGGGTCGGGGTCGCCGCGCCAGCGGATCATGAACCGCTCGGTGATGGTGGCTGCCTCGTCGACCCGGCGCTGCGGCACCATCGGCAAGCCGACCCCGCGCGCGGCCTGGGCCACGAACGACAGGGCCACCACCGAAGCGCGGGCCAGGTCCTCGCGAGCCTGCTCGTCGGCGATGTCGAGCAGCGGGCGCAGCCCCCAGGCGGGCGCCAGCATGGCCAGGGCGCTCTGCACGTCGACGCGGATATCGCCGGAATGGACCGGGATCGGGTAAGGCTCGGCGGGCGGCAGGCCCGGTGCGAACTTATTGTCGACCAGCAGACCCCAGACGTGCCCGTAGGAGACGTGGCCGACCAGGTCCTCAATGTCGACTCCCCGGTAACGGAGCGCGCCGCCCTCTTTGTCAGGCTCCGCGATCTCGGTCTCGAAGGCGATAACTCCCTCGAGTCCCGGCTTGAAATCCGACATCGGCGTGTTCCTCTCTTCCCGACGGGGGTCACCCCTCAGAACGATAAGGCCCCGGGGTGGCACGCGGTGCCCCCGGCCTGCATCTGAGACCCGGACGGTCCCCGGTTGCGGCGTCCCGGGCAGGTGCGAAGATCAGTACCCATGAGCGCTGTCGAGCTGGATACCCTGTCCGAGGACACCATGGCCGGCGACCCGATGACCCAGTTCGCCGGGTGGCTGGCCCAGGCTCAGCAGCACGGCCTGGCCGAGCCGACCGCGATGGTGCTGGCCACGGTGTCGGCCGCGGGCCGGCCGCGAGCCCGGACCGTGCTGCTCAAGGCGCACGGCGCCGACGGATTCGCCTTCTACACCAACCGGACCTCGCGCAAGGGCCAGGACCTGCAGGCTCATCCGCAGGCCTGCGCGGTCTTCCCGTGGTACCCGCTGGGCCGCCAGGTGACCGCCGAGGGGCCGGTGCGGATGCTGTCCCAGGCCGACAGCGAGCCGTACTACCATTCCCGGGCGCGCGGGTCGCAGCTCGGAGCCTGGGCCAGCAGGCAGTCGCAGGTGATCGGGTCCCGGGCCGAGCTCGAGGACCGGGTGGCGGAGCTGGACCGCCGCTGGCCGGCGCCGGGCGAGGTGCCCATGCCGGACTTCTGGGGCGGGTACGTGCTGGTCCCCGACACGGTTGAATTCTGGCAGTCCGGCGCCTGTCGGCTGCACGACCGGCTGCGCTACCGGCGCGACGGCGACCGCTGGGTCATCGAGCGCCTTTCCCCGTAACCATCGTGCGCCCTTTCCTCCTAGGCAGTGCGCGGGCCGGCATAGCATCACAAGCAGGAGGGATGAGACGTTGACTGCCCATGGGCTCATCGACACCACGGAGATGTACCTCCGTACCATCTTCGAACTCGACGAAGAGGGCGTCACCCCGCTGCGCGCCCGGATCGCCGAGCGGCTGGGGCAGACCGGCCCGACCGTGAGCCAGACCGTGGCCCGGATGGAACGCGACGGCCTGGTGCACGTCCTGGGTGACCGGCAGCTGTCGCTCAGCGACGAGGGCCGGACGCTGGCCACCCGGGTCATGCGCAAGCACCGGCTGGCCGAGTGCCTGCTGGTCGGGGTGATCAAGCTGCCCTGGGAGGAAGTGCACATCGAGGCGTGCCGCTGGGAGCACGTGATATCGGAAAGCGTCGAGCGCCGCGTGGTCGAACTGCTCGGCTATCCGGTGTACTGCCCGCACGGCAATGTCATTCCCGGCCTGACCGAGCTGGGGCTGCCGGACGAGGCGCAGGAGAAGATACGCGCGGCAATGTACGAGACGGGTGAGGCGATGACAAAGGTCGCATCCGCGGACACCGCGCGCGTGCTCATCCGGCGAATTGGCGAACAAATTCAGAGCGATCTGGATCTGATGCTTAAACTCAAGCGCGCCGGGATACAACCCGGACGCGAGGTGATACTCATGGGCGGCCACGATGGTGTGCGCGTGACGGCTGGTGACTCGGCGGACGCGATCTCCACCGAACTGCCCGGGCCTATCGCCACGCACATTTTCGTGTCCGTATCCGACCGGAACCGTTCGGCCGTTCCGCATTCGGCAGGCAGGATTTGAGCAACGCATCCGGTGGCCCGGCCCGGGCGGGGGCCTGGCCATGACGAGCCGGGGTGAGGCCGCGTTCGACGCGCATCTCCCGGCCGGCCTGGTGCTCGGCCAGGCCGACATCGGGGTGGTGGTCGCCGACCGGCTCGGTAACCTGCTGTTCCTCAACGAGTACGCGGTCCGGCTGTGCCGGATCGCGGGCGACGTGGCCGAGCTGGCGGGCGCTTCGGTGCTGTCCCTGGGCCTGTTCGCCGGCGATGACCTGCGCAAGATGGAGGACATCGCCGGGCAGGTGCTGCGCGGCCGCTCCTGGGAGGGGACCTTCGAGGCCATCCGCGGCGACGGTTCGCATGCGCTGCTGCGCGCCCAGGCCGTCCCGCTGCGCCATCCGGGCGGCGACATCGACGGGATGGTGATCCTGGCCCGCGAGGCGAGCAACCGGGACGGCCACCTCCAGCAGGACCAGATCGCGCTGCTGGAGCGGGTCGGCGAGCGGCTGGCCGGCTCGCTGGAGATCGGCACCACGCTCAAGCACGTGGCCGAGATCCTGGTTCCGCAGTTCGCCGACCACTGCTTCATCGACCTGCTCCAGGGCGGCCAGCTGTTCCGCCGGGTGATGCGGCACGCCAGCGACTGGGTGCCGCCACCGGGCACCTGGGCTCAGGTCGGGGAGCAGATCCACTATCCCGAGGGGCACTTCTGCCAGCAGGCCATGGCCCGCCTGGACACCATCGTGGTCACCGACCTGGACCTGCAGCCGGGTCCGGCGCCCAGTGCGCAGAGCATGGCGGCGGCCCGCGAGGCCGGGCTGACCTCGGTGGTGGCCGCGCCGCTGTACGCCCGCGGTGAGCTGCTCGGGGTGATGAGCCTGGCCCTGTCCCGGCTCACCGACCGTGAGGAGCGCAACTACGGCGCGGCTGACCGTGACCTGATCGGCGCGATCGCCAGCCGGGTGGCGGTGGCGATCGACAACTCGATGCTGTTCGAGACCGAGCGGGCGACCGCGCTGGCCTTCCAGAAGAGCCTGCTCCCGCAGGTCATCCCGGACCTGGACGGGCTCGAGGTGGCCTGCCGGTATGTGCCGGCCAAGCCGCTGGAAACCCAGGGCCAGGGGATCCAGACCCAGGTGGGCGGCGACTGGTACGACATCATCCCGCTGGCCGCCGGCCGGGTCGGCATCGTGATCGGCGACGTGGAGGGCCGGGGCGCGCGGGCGGCGGCCATCATGGGCCAGCTGCGCGCCGCGCTGCGGGCCTTCGCCCAGGACGAGAAGCCCCCGGCCGACATCATGCGCAAGCTCGACGACTGGTGCCGGTCGCTCGCACCCGCCGACGAGGCGGGCGTCCCGCTGGCCGGCGATCCGCCCACGGCCAGCTGCATCTACATGATCTACGACGCCTGGTCCCGGGAGCTGACCTTCGCCAATGCGGGCCACGACGCCCCGCTCATGATCACCGGCGGGCAGTCCCGGCAGCTGGAGTTCCGGTACAAGGGCGTGCTGCTCGGGGTGCGCGGCAAGGGCATCCGCGGGCTGCCGACCTACAAGGAGCAGACCATCGTCGTGCCGCCCGGGGCGATCCTGGTCTTCTACACCGACGGCCTGACCGACCGGCGGACCCGCGCCGACGGCGCCGGGCACTACACCGAGGACGAGGCCGTCCAGATGCTGCAGCAGGCCGTGCGCGCCGCGGCGGCCAGCGGGGACGCCGACGCGGTGGCCACCGCGGCCGAATTCGCGGTCCCGGGCGACATCGACGACGACATGGCCATCCTGGTGGTCAAGTCCTCGCCCGCCGAGCTGGCCTACATCGAGCGCTCGTTCCCGGCCGAGCCGATCATGGTGTCCGAGGCCCGGCGGCTCGCCGCGCAGACCTTCGGATCCTGGGGCATGGCCGCCGAGCAGGTCGAGCTGGCCTGCCTACTGGTCTCCGAGGTGGTCACGAACGCCGTGCTGCACGCGTCGATCACCCCGAGCCCGGGCCGCACCCTGGAGTTCGACCTCAACCCGGTCATCATGTCCGCTCCGGTCGGCCTGCGCCGGGCGCCAGAACCGGTGCCCGCCGCCCCGGAGCCGGTGTCTGCCCGGGAATCGGTGCCTGGCCGGGAGTCTGTGTCCGCCCGGGAATCGGTGCCCGCTCGCCCGCGGGGCCGGTCGGCCGCGGCGGTCAAGGCGGCCGCGGTGCCGGCCCGGACCAGCCCCGTCCCGGCGCCAGGCGTGCCGGGGCCAGGCGTCCCGGTGTCAGGCGTGCCGGTCCAGGGGGGCGCCGTGCCGGGCTGGGACGACGGGGTAGCGGAGCCCGGCCGCAGCGGGCCCCGTGAGTTCCGGCTGCGCCTGCGGCGGGGGGCCAGCGCGGTGTGGGTCGAGGTGTTCGACCCCGACCTGCGGCTGCCGCGGATCCGGACCGCCGCGGAGACGGACGAGGGCGGCCGGGGCCTGTACCTGATCGAGCAACTGGCCACCCGGTGGGGATCGCGGCCCACACCGGAGGGCAAGGCGGTCTGGTTCGAGATGCCACGCAGCGGTTACCGCCCCTAGCTGCCGCCCCTAGCTGGCGATCCTCGATAAGTCGGTCTGTCCAGCCTGATCGTGGCGGCCGGTGGCCTGCTGGCCACCAGACGGCTGATCCCGAGGGCCCAGCAAGCCGGAAATTTCTCCCGCACCTCACGGAACAGAACGCTGAATTACGCCTTCGCGTCCATTTCGGTCGGGTGCTACTCAGTACAGCTCGGCCTGGCCATAGCGCTTCTGGCCGCCACGCGGAATACCGCGCTGCAACACGCTCTGGTGCTCGTCCTGGTGGCCTTGTATGGCAGCGCTATCGCCCGGGCTTGGGAAGTCAGCGGGATAACCCGGCGCAGATAAGCAGCCGCCTCGGCCCGGAAAGCGGGACATCGGCGACTAAACTCCACCATGCGTAATTTATCGCGGAGGATTGGTCTTTGCGGATTATCCGTGCAACCGGGTGGGCGTGGCGTTAATTCGGAGTGCTCACCGAGTTGGACAACGTTCTACGAACGTCGGATCGTCCACGGAAATGGTGCGGAAGTGCGCCGTGGGGCCTGAGCGTTACGCGGGAGCGCGGCGCCAGCGGCCGGGCGGTATTTCAGTGGCCGCCGTTGTTGTGCGTGGCCCAGAGCATGAGCACCACAACGACCACGATGACGACCGGGGCGATCCAGTTCTTGCCCGACACGCTCAGCTTCATCTTGCCGCGCAGCCGCGTATAGCCAAACGCGACCAGGATGCCGATGAGAATCAGCAACACAAACCCGGACGTCATAGCCGCCTCCTGAACCGCGGTTTGGCGAACGCGCTTCGAGCCTACGGCATCTGGGCGCCCGGTGCGAGACGGCCGGGCCACCTCGGACGGCCGGCGCGGCGGCGAGGTACCGTGAACATAAGACCTGAATCCGGCCCGGTCCGGGCGCGACAGGGTGATGGCAGGCGGAGGCATGATGGCCGAGGCGTTCATAGCTGGTGCGGTGCGCACCCCGATCGGCAAGCGGAACGGGTCGCTGGCCGGGGTGCACCCGGTCGATCTCGGCGCGCACGCCCTGCGGGCGCTGGTCGACCGGACCGGGGTCGACCCGGCCGCGATCGACGACGTGATCATGGGCTGCGTCTCGCAGATCGGCCCGCAGACCTTCGACATCGCCCGCAATGCCTGGCTGTCGGCCGGCCTGCCGGAGAGCGTGCCCGGCGTCACCGTGGACCGCCAGTGCGGGTCGTCCCAGCAGGCCGTTCACTTCGCCGCCCAGGGCGTGCTGTCGGGCACCCAGGACCTGGTGGTCGCGGCGGGCGTGGAGAGCATGAGCGTGGTGACCATGGGCTCCTCGGTGAGCCTGGCGGTCAAGGCGGGCATGCCCGCTCCGTGGGGAGAAGGCTGGCGGGAGCGCTACGGCGACCAGGAAATCTCCCAGTTCCGCGGCGCGCAGATGATGTGTGAGCAGTGGGACATCAAGCGGAGCCAGCTGGAGGAGTTCGCGCTGGAGAGCCACCAGCGCGCGATCCGGGCCATCGACGAGGGCCGGTTCGAGAGCCAGCTCGCCCCGCTGGCCGGGCTCAGCCAGGACGAAGGCCCGCGCCGGGACACCTCGCTGGAGAAGATGGCGGGCCTGGCTCCGCTGCGCGAGGGCTGGGAGATCACCGCGGCGGTCGCCTCGCAGATCTCCGACGGAGCCGCCGCGCTGCTGATCGCCTCGGCCGACGCGGTGCAGCGTTACGGCCTGACCCCGCTGGCCCGGGTGCACGCGCTGAGCCTGGTCGGCGGCGACCCGGTGATCATGCTCACCGGCCCCATCGCCGCGACCAGGAAGGTCCTGGCCAAGGCCGGGCTGAGCGTCGCGGACATCGACGTGTTCGAGGTCAATGAGGCGTTCGCGCCGGTCGTGCTGGCCTGGTCCGATGAGCTCGGGGCCCCGTTGGAGCGGACCAACCCCAACGGCGGGGCCATCGCGCTCGGCCACCCGCTCGGGGCCACCGGAGCGATCTTGATGACCAAGCTCGTCCACGAGCTGCAGCGCGGCGGCGGGCGGTTCGGCCTGCAGACCATGTGCGAGGGCGGCGGGCAGGCCAACGCCACGATCATCGAGCGGGTCTAGTCACGCGCCTCGGGGTCACGCAGGACGTCGCCGGCCCCGCGGCAGGTATGGATGAGGGGCGGCCCGAGCCGGCCTAGCTTGCGCCGCAGGTAGCTCACGTACGTCTCGACGACCTGGGACTGGCCGGTGTAGCCCCAGCCCCACACGCTGTGCAGCAGGCAGGTCTTGGACAGCACCGTGCCCTGGTGCCGCATCAGGCAGGCCAGCAGCCGGAACTCGGTCGGCGACAGGTCCACCAGCGTCCCGGCCCGGTGCACCGTCCAGCGCTCCTCGTCCAGCACCAGGTCGCCCGAGCGCAGCACCAGATCAGCAGGGCGCGGCGCTAGGTCAGCAGGGCGCGGTACTAGGTCAGCAGGGCGCGGTACTAGGTCAGCAGAGCGCAGCCCTAGATCAGCAGAGCGCGGCGGGAGTCCCCGCGCGAAGCGCGGGGACTCCATGGCCGGAGCTGCGCTCACCAGTGAGTGGGCGTCGTGCGGGGCGTGGCCGCCACCCGATGAGCGGTGTTTCCGCCCACCATGGAGGTGGACAGCGGGCTGAACAGGACCAGCTGGGCGTGCAGCAGGTGGTGGGAGCGGGTGCCGGCGATGACCGCCAGGTCGCCGCGGGCCAGCGAGTTCGCGGTCTGCCAGGCGTTCATCGTGTAGCTGCTGGCCATCGGGGCCGGCATGGCGTTGGCCGGGGTGGTCGCGGTCTGGGCCACGGTCGCGGTGCTGCGCGTCACCGTGACGGTCACGGTGAGGTCGGTGCCGGCCACCTGGACGGTGACCGTCTGCGTGGCCGTGCTCGGCGTCAGCATGGCGGCCGCGGTGGTCGGGCTGCCGGCCAGCAGCGTGGTGGCCGGGATCATGTTGCCGGACTGCGTGGCCTGCTGCGTGGCGGCGGTGTTCGCGGTCAGCGCCGCGGTGCCCGCCGTGCTGGCCGAGACGTTCTGGAACGCGGTCCGGCCCGAGACCAGCCACAGGTGCAGCGCGCCGTTGGCGGACTGCAAGATGATGAACTGCTTGGTGGCCAGGACCACGATGCCGCGCTGGATGTCCAGCGTCTGGCCGTGGTGTGCGGCCTGGCTGTAGCCCGAGGTCATCTGGGCCAGCTGGGCGTAGCTGCTCGACCGGGACGAGTGCCAGTCGGTAAGCGCCGCGGCGAGCATGGTGCCCTCGCTGGCGATCCGGGTGGTGTGGGCGGCCGGCGCCGCGGCGATCCCGGGGTGGCTGCCGGTGGCCAGGGCAACGCCGGCGATCGCGCCGCCGCCGAGCAGGGCCGCCGTCGCGACGCCGGCGCCGGTCCTGACCAGCGCCGTGCGACTCCTGCCGTAACGCCGATTGCGGGCCATCATGAATGCCTCCTTCGGTGGACGCCGCGCCCGCTTCGCGCGTCCAGGTCGTGGGCGAGCCTTAGGTCATGCCCGTTGATGTTCATGGCTTCGAGCGTGCCCTGGCCCGCCACGGCCGGAATCCGATTCGGACCGCCCGTAAGCACTACGTTCGCGGGCTCACAGACAGACCGGGCGCGGGCGGCCGGAGCCGCTCGCGCCCGGGGCGGAGTTCAGCGCTCGGTTACATCCGCTCGGGGACCGGCACGCCGAGCAGGCCCAGGCCCGCCGACAGCACGTCCAGCGTCAGTGCGCACAGCCCCAGCCGGGCCGCCTTGACCGACTCCGGCTCGGCCTTGAGGACCGGGCACTCCTCGTAGAACGAGGTGAACAGGCTGGCCACGTCGAACAGGTACGCGCACAGCCGGTGCGGCTCGGCGGTCTCGCCCACCTGGGTCAGGACGGCGCCGAAGTCGAGCAGCCGCAGAGCCAGCGCCCGCTCCGGCGGCGCGGTGACCGCCACCCGCGATCCGCGGATCAGCGGGTCGGCCTCCGAGCCCGCCCGGCGGAAGATGGACCGGATCCGCGCCGTCGCGTACTGCAGGTACGGGCCGGTGTTGCCGCGGAAGGTGATCATCCGGTCCCAGTCGAACACGTACGCGCTCTCCCGGGCGGTGGACAGGTCGGCGTACTTCACCGCGCCGACGCCGACCGCCTCGGCGATCGCGTCCAGCTCCGCGGCCCCGAACCGGGACGGCGCCTCCAGCTCGTCCAGCACCACGCGGGCCCGGTCCACCGCCTCCTGCAGCAGGTCGGTGAGCTGCACGTTGTCGCCGGACCTGGTGCGCAGCCGACCGCCGTCGGGCGCCGAGACCAGGCCGACCTGGGCGTGCTCGAACCGGGCGCCCGGCCGGATCCAGCCCGCCTCTTTCGCTACCGCGAACACCATCTGGAAGTGCAGGGTCTGGTCGGAGCCGACCACGTAGATGGCCCGGTCGACGTGCAGCACGTCGGTCCGGTACCGGATGGTGGCCAGGTCGGTGGTGGAGTAGTTGTAACCGCCGTCGCTCTTGCGGATGATGACCGGCTGCGGCCGGCCCTCCCGCCCGGTGAAGCCGGCCGGGAACACGACCAGCGCACCGTCGCTGTACACCGCGAGGCCCTCGTCTTCCAGCTTGGCCACCGTGTCGGCCAGCAGGTCGTTGTAGAAGCTCTCGCCCTTGATGTCGGCGTCGGTGACCGTGACGCCCAGGCGGGCGTAGGTGCGGTGCAGGTAGTCCATGGACAGGTCAACGATGTCCTGCCAGAGCCGCAGCGTGCCCGGGGCGCCGCCCTGCAAGTCCACGACCCGCTTCCGGGCCCGCTCCACGAACCCCGCATCGGAGTCGAACTTGCGCCGGGCGGCCTGGTAGAACGCGTTCGGATCGGTGCGCAGCAGCGCGGCCTGGGGCGAGTCCTCGCCCACGTCGAGCAGGTACTCGATCAGCATGCCGAACTGGGTGCCCCAGTCGCCGAGGTGGTTGTCCCTGATCACGTGGTGGCCGGCGAACTCCAGCACGCGCGCGATGGCGTCCCCCACCACGGTCGTGCGCAGGTGCCCGACGTGCATCTCCTTGGCCACGTTCGGCGAGGAGTACTCGACCACCACGACCTGCGGCTCGGCGACGGGCGCCAGGCCCAGCCGGGGGTCGGTGAGCATGGCCGAGGCCTGCGCGGCGATCCACTCGTCGCGCAGCCGGAAGTTGATGAAGCCCGGCCCGCTGACCTCGGGCGGCTCGCACACGTCGGCCACCTCGAGCCGGGCGGCCAGCGCCGCGGCCACCTCCCGCGGCGGGCGGCCCAGCCGCTTGCCGAGCGGGAGCGCCCCGTTGGCCTGGAAGTCCGCGAACGAGGACGGCCGGATCACCGGGTCGGCGTCGCCGTAGTCCGGGCCGAACGACGCCACGATGGCGTTGTGCACCCGTTGGGCGAGAACCTGCTGCGGATCGGCCATGGTTCAAGCGTATCGGCGGTAGCCAACCCGATAACGGCCGGCGCAGGAAGTGCCGGTCCCTGGGCCCCGGGCGGCCCGGGCTCAGCCGCTGGGTGATTTTCTCGGTGATCTCGCCCCGGGCCAGGTCGGCGGCCAGCACGCACGCGGAGCTGATCGCGCGGGCGGTGCTGGCGCCGTGCGCGATGACCACCGTCCCGCCCAGGCCCAGCAGGACGGCTCCGCCGTAGCTCTCGGAGTCCAGCCGGGCGGCCAGCTCGCGCAGGCCGCGGCGCTGCAGGAAGGCGCCGAACCGCGCGGCCGCCGTGGCGGTCACCGCGGCCCGCAGCTCGGCCGAGGCGAACCGGATCGAGCCCTCCAGGGTTTTCAGCGCCACGTTCCCGGTGAACCCGTCGGTCACGATCACGTCCACCTCGCCGGCCAGCAGGTCACCGCCCTCCACGTTGCCCGCGAAGGCCAGCGGCAGGGCACCGTGCGGCGGATCGGCGGCCAGCAGCTCGTGCGCCCGCCGGGTGAACTTGTTGCCCTTGCCAGGTTCGGACCCGATGGTGAGCAGCCCCACCCGTGGCGCGCTGACCCCCAGCGCCAGCTGGGCATAGGCCACCCCGAGCTGGCCGAACTGGACCAGCATCTCCGGCTTGGGGTCGGCGGTGGCCCCGGCGTCGATGAGCACCGTGCGGCCTGGCCGGGTGGGCAGCACCACGGCCAGCCCCGGGCGGTCGACGTCGGGCAGCGACCGCAGCCGCAGCCGCGCGGTGGCCACCACCCCGCCGGTCGAGCCGGCCGAGACCACCGCGGCCGCCTCGCCGCGCCGGACCAGCTGGCAGGCCACGGCCACGCTGGACCGCGGCCGGCGCAGGCTGGCCAGTGCGCCCTCGTCCATGGTCAGGTTGTCCTCGGCGGGCACGATGGTCAGCTCGCCTGCCGCGTCCAGCTTGGCCAGCGCCTGCCGCAGCCGCGCGGCCGGCCCGGTCAGCAGGATCCGGATGCCGTGCTCGCGCTGGGCGGCGAGCGCGCCCGCGACGATCGCGTCCGGGGCGTGATCGCCGCCCATGGCGTCCACGGCCAGCACCGACCCGGGCGCCCCCCGGCCGGGCCGGGCCGGCACCAGGTCCCCGGCGCCCTTCGCGCCGCGCGAGCCCGCGCCGCCTTCAGACGCGAACTCAGCACCGCTAGCGTCCGGCCGGGTCGCGGGCTGTGGTGCCGTTCCCCCGGGCGGCCCGGCTGGGGCAGCGCTGCCCGGGGTGGAGCTCACCGGGTCAGCCAACGGGATCCGGCCGGGGATGACGCCTCATCCTTTATTTCCTTCGGCGAATGGTGCCTGGGTCGTGGGCCTATTATGGCCCGGGCCGGGAAGCTGACCGGTGCGGGGCCCGCCGGGCGAGGCCGAACATTCCGGGACGGAACGGGTGGCGAACCGTAACCGCCGCAGGACGCGCATTATACGGCTAAAGGCGTACACATTGTATCGAATTTAAAAACAAGTGTTTAGAAGTTCTTGAGATTCTGCCGAATACTTCCTGCGAAACATGATAATTCTCGGTGCGGGAGAAAGGCGGATGGAGAATCGGAACCTAGACGACTGCTAGAGCGTAAATAAGCGTGGAAGCAGTTCTGGCCGAGCAGCTGTCGGGGGCGCGGTCAGGCCGGGGGGAGCCGCTGGGGAGCGGGTGTCATCAGGGCTGTTTTTCGCGCACGGAACGGCTTGCTGGCCGTGTCGCGCGCACGACGAGGGAGAAGGCGCGTGACAGACATCCAGCAGGTCATCCCGTCGGCCCGGTCCTCCGGCCGTGGGTTCCATGCTTATTCGGCGAAGCACCTGGACATGCTCGTCCAGCGGGCAGGCCTGGCTCCGGACGAGCGGCTGGCCGTCCGGGCGGTGGCCAGCGTGCTGCCGTTCCGGACCAATGCCTACGTCATCGAGAACCTGATCGACTGGGACGCGGCACCGGACGATCCGATTTACCGGCTGGTCTTCCCCCAGGCCGACATGCTGCCCGCGGCCGACGTGCAGCGGCTGGCCGACCTGATCCGCGGCGATGCGCCGCAGCAGAGCCTGCGGGCCGCCGTGCACGAGATCCGGATGCGGCTCAACCCGCACCCGGCCGGGCAGCTGCTGCTGAACGCGCCGAGCCTGCACGGCCGGCCGCTGCCCGGCCTGCAGCACAAGTACCCGGAGACGGTGCTGTTCTTCCCCCGGCAGGGGCAGACCTGCCACGCCTACTGCACCTACTGCTTCCGCTGGGCGCAGTTCGTGGACGAGCCGGACCTGAAGATGGCCACCGACGACATCGAGACGCTGGTCGCCTACCTCGGCGAGCACCCGGAGGTAACCAGCGTCCTGCTCACCGGCGGGGATCCGATGATCATGGGCGAGCCGGTGCTGCGGCGCTACCTGGAGCCGCTGCTCGACCCGCGCCTGGACCACGTCGAGTCGATCCGGATCGGCACCAAATCGCTGTCGTACTGGCCGCAGCGCTTCGTCAGCGACCCCGACGCCGACGCCACCCTGCGGCTGTTCAGCGAGGTGGTCGACTCGGGCCGGGCGCTCGCGCTGATGGCGCACTTCTCTCATCCGCGTGAGCTGGAGCCGTCGATGCTGGCCGAGGCGGTACGCCGGATCCGCGGCACCGGCGCGGTGATCCGCACCCAGGCGCCGCTGATCCGGTCGATTAACGACGACCCCGCGACCTGGCGGGCCATGTGGCGGACCCAGGTCCGCCAGGGCATGATCCCGTACTACATGTTCGTGGAGCGGGACACCGGGCCGCAGGACTACTTCGCGGTGCCGCTGGCCCGGGCCTACGAGATCTTCCGCGACGCCTACCAGGGCGTGTCCGGCCTGGCCCGCACGGTGCGCGGGCCGTCCATGTCGGCCACCCCCGGCAAGGTGTGCGTGGACGGGGTGACCGAGGTGGCCGGGCTCAAGGTCTTCGTGCTGCGGATGATCCAGGCCCGCGACCCGAGTCTGGTCGGGACGCCGTTCTTCGCCCGCTTCGACCCGGCCGCGACCTGGCTGACCGACCTGGAGCCGGTGTTCGCGGACCGGTTCCCGTTCGAGCCGTCGCGTTACGAGGCGGTGCCCGACGCGCTGCCCGGGCTGTGGCCGGACGAGCCGGGCGAGCTGATGGTCCCGGCCATCTGACCGTCGGCGCCCGGGACCGGCGGGCGGTCCTGGCCGGCGGCCTTGTTGCGCAGGGCCAGGCAGCTGGCCGCGGCCAGGACCACGATGGCGATGGGCAGGACCATGGTCCAGCGCATCGCGTGCACGTAACCCTGGCTGAACACCTCCGCGCCGAGCCGCCGCAACTGCGCCGCGAGCCCGGGTGAGGTCCCGGCCGGAGCGGCCGAACCGGTGGGCGCGCCGATCAGGCCGCTGGTCGCGGCCTGCCGGAAGCCGCTCACGAACGGCCCGCGGGCCTGGGCCGGCAAGGCGGCCGACGCCGCCGTCGCCTGGCTGGTCAGGGAGCTGACCAGCCGGTTCTGCAGCAGCGCGCCGACCGCGGCGGTGCCGATTACCGAGCCGACCTGGCGGGCGGTATTGAGCACGCCGGAGGCCGCGCCGGCCATCCGCGGGTCGACGTCGCGCATGGCTGTGGTGGTCATCGGCGGGAACGTGCCGCCCATGCCCAGCCCGGCCACGATCAGCGGGGCCAGGAAGTCGTACCAGGCCGAGTGCGGGGTGGCGATCAGCACCACCCAGCCCATGCCCACCGCGAACAAGGCCAGCCCGGTGAGCAGGATGTACTTGCCGCCGATCTTGTCGGTGAGCCGGCCCAGGCCCGGCGCGAGGATGATCATCACCACCGAGGACGGCGCCAGGGTCAGCCCCGCCTTCAGCGCGGAGAAGCCGAGCGCGGACTGGAAGTAGATGGTCAGCGGCAGGAAGATGCCGAGCATCCCGATGGACAGCGTGCCGGACACCCAGCTCATCAGCGAGAAGTTCCGGCTCCGGAACAGCACGAACGGGACCAGCGGCTCGCGGTCCTGACGCATCTTCTGGACCAGCAGGAACACGCCGAGCAGCACCACCCCGGCCGCGATGATCAGCGGGATCGAGATGAACGAGGTGACCGTGCCCCAGTCGTAGCGCTGCCCCTCGACCAGCCCGTAGCAGATGGCCAGCAGGCTCAGGCTGGCCAGGACCACGCCCGCGATGTCGAACCGGTGCCGCCGGCCGGGCTGGAAGCCCGGGATGATGAAGAACGTCACGGCCAGCACCGCCACGCCGATCGGCAGGTTGACGAAGAAGATCCAGCGCCAGTCGAACGCGGTGACCAGCAGCCCGCCCAGGGTGGGTCCGGCGATCGTGGCCAGCCCGGCCACCGCCCCCCACACGCCGAACGCCGCGCCGCGCCGTTCCGGCGGGAAGGTCATGGTCACCAGGGCCAGCGTCTGCGGCATCAGCATGGCCGCGCCGATCCCCTGGACCGCGCGGAAGGCGATCAGAGCGCCCGCGCCGGGCGCGAACCCGCACGCCGCCGACGCCACGGTGAACACCGCGACCCCCGCGACGAACATGGTGCGCGGCCCGAGCAGGTCGCCCAGCCGCCCCGCGGTGATGACCAGCACGGCGAGCACCAGCGCGTACGCGTTCAGCACCCACAGCACGTCATCCAGCGACGCGTGCAGCTTGAGGATGATGTTCGGGATGGCGATGTTGACGATGGTCAGGTCCAGCAGGGTCATGAAGAACCCCAGCGACACTACGACCAGGACCGCCCACGGGTTGCCGCGCAGCTTCCGCATGGCCCGACATTAGCTCACCACGGCCGTTAGGAAAAGATATATCTCGAACGAACCGGCTGCGTGCGACCCGCACCGGGACGGCCGGAAGCGGGACGGCCAGATCGCGGCAGGTATGCTCCCGGCATGGACGTGAACGGTACTGCGGCGATCGTTTCCGGCGGGGCCAGCGGGCTAGGGGAGGCTACGGCCCGGGCGCTGGCCGCGGCCGGGGCCACCGTGGTCATCGCCGACCTGAACGAGGACGCCGGCCAGCGGGCGGCCAGCGAGACCGGCGGCCTGTTCGCGCGTACCGACGTGAGTGACGAGGCGTCGGTCCAGGCCGCGGTGGACGCCGCGGCCGGCACCGGGGCCCCGGTGCGGGTCGCGGTCAGCTGCGCGGGCATCGGCTGGGCGGCCCGGACGGTCGGGCGCGACGGCACCCCGCACGACCTGGCCCCCTACCAGCGGGTCATCAACGTCAACCTGATCGGCACGTTCAACCTGATGCGCATGGCCGCCGCGGCCATGGCCCGGACCGAGCCCGCCGACGCCGACGGGCAGCGCGGCGTCGTCATCAACACCTCCTCGATCGCGGGCATCGAGGGGCAGACCGGCCAGATTGCCTACGCCGCGTCCAAGGGCGGCATCATCGGCATGACCGTGCCCGCCGCGCGCGACCTGTCGGTCATCGGCGTCCGGGTGAACACGATCTGCCCCGGCATCATCGACACCCCCATCTACGGGTCCGGCGAGAACGTCGAGGAATTCAAGGCCCGGCTGGTGGCGCCGGTCGTCTTCCCCAAGCGCCTGGGGCGGGCCGATGAGTTCGGTCACCTGGTGCTGAGCCTGATCGGCAACAACTACGTCAACTCCGAGGTCATCCGCTTCGACGGCGGGATCAGGTTCCAGCCCAAGTAGGCTGGTCGGGGCGCTGAAAGTATCCCCGACCGTTGGGCGGCACGAATGGGCGGAATTACCGGCTGCCTGGCGCTGGCAGACGGAGCGGGCCCGGACACCGAGTGGGTGGGCCGGGCTGCCCTGCGCATCGCCCACCGCGGGCCCGACGACGACGGGTTCTTCTCCGACCCTGACCTGGCCCTGGGCTTCCGCCGGCTGGCCGTCATCGACCCGTCGCCGGGCGGCCGTCAGCCGGTCTACTCCGCGGACGGCCGCTACGTGATGGTCTTCGACGGCGAGATCTACAACTATGTCGAGCTGGCCCAGCGGCTGGCCGGCCGCGGGCTCCAGCTGCGGACCAGGTCCGGCGCCGAGGTCCTGGTCGAGATGTACGCCTGGCAGGGCAAGGACGTCGTCCGCCAGCTGCGCGGCATGTACGCGTTCGCGATCTGGGACCGGCGCACCCGCGAGCTGTTCTGCGCTCGCGACCCGTTCGGCATCAAGCCGTTCTTCTACGCGCTGACCGCCGGCGGCCACCGGCCCCGGTCCGGGCCGCAGCTGCGCTTCGCCTCCGAACGCAAGGCCCTGGCCGACTCGGGTGAGGTGAGCGCGATCGACCTGGACGCGCTGCGCCGGTACCTGTCCTTCCAGTACGTGCCCGCGCCGGCCACGCTGGTCCCGCCCGCGCGCTCGCTGCCGCCCGGGCACGTGCTGATCGCCCGCCCGGGCGGCCGGGTCGACGTGTTCCGCTACTGGCGGCCCGAGTTCAAGCCGGCCCGGTCTCCCTCGTCGGCCTCGCCGGAGAAGATCCTGGACGCGCTGCGCGATTCGGTTGCCGTGCACCTGCGCAGCGACGTGCCGGTGGGCGCCTTCCTGTCCGGCGGGGTGGACTCGGCCACGCTGT
Organism: uncultured Actinomycetes bacterium; assembly: GCA_963787645.1. Classification (GTDB taxonomy): domain Bacteria; phylum Actinomycetota; class Actinomycetes; order Streptosporangiales; family Streptosporangiaceae; genus Palsa-504. The sequence goes on from CAWBDS010000004.1 coordinate 235,684, forward strand.
GCGCGCTGGCCGCCGAGACGGTCCCCAACCTGCTGACCTTCACCGTGGGTTTCGAGCACGAGGGTTACAGCGAGATCGACCTGGCCATGGCCACGGCCACCGCGCTGGGCGTGAAGTCGGTCCCGTACGTCATCGGCCCGGAGGAGTTCATCGCCTGCCTGCCCCGGATCATCTGGCACCTGGACGACCCGATGGCCGACGCGGCGGCGGTCCCGCTGTGGTTCGCCGCCCGGGAGGCGCGTAAGCAGGTCAAGGTGGTGCTGTCCGGGGAGGGTGCCGACGAGCTGTTCGGCGGTTACGGCGTCTACTACCAGCCGGGCCTGGTCCGGGCCGGCCAGGCGCTACCGGGCTGGGGCCGCGGCGCGATCAGCAAGGTTGCCTCCGAGCTGCCCGCCGGCCGGCGCGGCAAGGGGCTGCTCAACCGGACCTCGACGCCGCTGCCCCGGCGTTACATCGGCAACGCCTACGTGTTCGCCACCGACGCGGCGCGGGTGCTGGTCCGGGGCGGCACCGGCAGCGAGTTCGACGTGACCAACCCGGTCTACCGGCAGGCCGCCGAGGCCGGGCTGGACGACGTGGCCACCATGCAGCTGGTCGACGTCAACACCTGGCTGCCCGGCGACATCTTGGTCAAGGCGGACCGGATGGCCATGGCGCACGGCCTGGAGCTGCGCACGCCGTTCCTGGACCGCGAGGTGCTCGCGGTGGCCGCGCGGCTGGCCCGGGTGGAGAAGACCGCCGCGGGCACGACCAAGTTCGCGCTCCGGGAGGCGGTCGGCGGCCTGCTGCCGCAGGCCGCCGCCGAACGCGCCAAGCTCGGCTTCCCGGTCCCGCTCGGGCACTGGCTCAGCGGCGGCATGTTCGGCTTCGCCGAGCAGGTGATCCGCACCGCGCAGACCGGCCAGTGGCTGAACAAGAACGCCGCCGCCGACCTGCTGCGCCGCTTCCGGGCCGGTGACCCCGACGTGTCCTGGCGCCAGGTCTGGCTGCTGGTCGTGTTCTCGCTGTGGCACCAGATCTACGTCGAACGCGTATACGACCCCGTCGCCCTGGGCTGGGAGCCCACCGCCGTCGCCTAGGACTCGGCGGCGGCTAGGACTCGGCCGCGGCCGGGCCTAGCCCGCTGGCCAGCAGCTGCTCGCGGATCTTGCGCCGTCCGCGGTGCAGCCGCGACATCACCGTCCCGACCGGCGTGCCCATGATCTCGGCGATCTCCCGGTAGGGGTACCCCTCGATGTCGGCCAGGTAGACCGCGGTGCGGAACTCGCCGGGCAGCTCGCGCAGGGCCCGCAGCAGGTCCGAGTCGGTGGTCCGGTCCAGCGCCTGGGTCTCCGCGGACGGCACCGGCGGCGCCAGCCGGTCGGCGGACATCTGCCATTCGGCCAGGTCACCGCCCAGCGCCTGCTGCGGCTCGCGGCGCCGCTTGCGGTACACGTTGATGAACGTGGTGGTCAGGATCCGGTTCAGCCAGGCGCGCAGGTTGGTGCCGGGGGTGAACTGGCCGAACGCCGCGTACGCCTTGACCGAGGTCTCCTGGACCAGATCCTCGGCGTCGGTCGGGTTCCTGGTCATCCGGAGCGCGGCGGGGTACAGCTGGCCAAGCTGCGGAATGACGTCGCGCTCAAACCGGGCGCGGTCTTCGCTACTGTGTTCGGCTCGGCTCATGGTTGGCTCCGGTGGTCGTCGTCTCACTGTATATAGACGCATGGGAGGCCCAGAAACGTACCCCGTGTTACGCAAATCACGTCGCTATCAGTAGGGAAGGTTGAGCCCCCGTGTCGCCCATACTGCCCCGTACAAACCCGATCATACTCAAGCCCGCCTGAGAACCTGCTGAAAGCCCCGCCGCGAGAGGATCACCACCGATGGCTGCTGCAACCTGACGGCAAGAGCCGTCAGGTTGCCACTTTCATCGGTTGGGCGGCCCGTACCTGTGTGACGCACGGGCCCAGCGGAGCTGCCGTGAAGAGCAATACGGCCGCTAGATCCAGCCGTGTCCTATCCGGTACCACATGTGACTCAGCCAGTCCGAGTACGGGATGACCTTGGCGGCGAAGACCGCGTAGAAGTACCAGAACATGATCAGCACGCACAGCACGTACGCGCCGACCAGCCCGGCGCCGATCGAGCGGCGCCGGACGCTGGCCGTGGCCTGCCCGAGGATCAACCCCAGGCACAGCACCAGGGACAAGATCAGGAACGGCTCGAACTCCAGCGAGTAGTAGAAGAACTTGGTCCGGGTCACCAGCGGGAACCAGGGCGCCCAGCCCGCCACCACGCCCAGCAGCACCGCGCCGGCCCGCCAGTCCCGGTGCAGCAGCCACCAGCCCAGGCAGAACAGCAGGGCCAGTATGGCGCCCCACCAGATGGCCGGGGTCCCCAGAGCCAGCACCTCCTGGGACCAATTCGCGCCGCGGCAGCCCGCCGCCGGGCAGTAGTGCGAGGGTCCGGCGACCGGCCCGGAGTAGGACTCGTAGAAGAAGGCGACCGGCCGGGTCATCAGCAGCCAGTCCCAGGGCTGGGACTGGTAGGGATGGGACTGATTCAGGCCCAGGCCGAAGCCGAGCGCCTGCACGTGGTACTCGAACAGCGAGTACAAGCCCGAGATGACCGGGGTCGTCACGCCGTGCAGCTTGGCGTAGTTGCGGTCGTAGCCGGTACTGGTCAGCAGCCAGTTGGTCCAGGTTGCGGTGTAGACGACCAGCGGGATCACGACGAACGTGAGCGGCAGCCACAGCGCCTCGCGTAGCGCGCCGCGCACGAAGGCCGGCAGGCCCGCGGCCCGGCGGGCCCCGATCTCCCACGCGATGAACAGGCCGCCGAACCCGACGACATACCAGGCCGCGATCTGTTTGGTCCCCATGGCCAGGCCGAGCAGGATGCCGCAGATCAGCTGCCACTTGCGCAGGCCCAGCCGGGGTCCGGTGTCCCCGCCCTCCCGGCGGGCGACGCCCTCGGCCAGCTTGGCCCGGGACTGGTCCCGGTCGATGAGCATGCAGCCGAACGAGGCCAGCACGAAGGTCATCAGGAAGATGTCCAGGATGCCGGTCCGGGACAGGACGAACTCCAGGCCGTCCAGGGACATCAGCAGCCCGGCCAGGCAGCCGAGCAGGGTGGACCGGGTCATCCGCCGGGCGATCCGGCAGATCAGCAGGATGGCCAGCGACCCGAACACCGCGCTGGAAAACCGCCAGCCGAACGAGTTCAGCCCGAACAGCCACTCGCCGGCCGCGATGAGCAGCTTGCCCATCTCGGGCTGGACCACGTACTCGCCGACGCCCTGCTGGAACAGGCCGGTGGTGTGCCCGGCCTGGATCAGCGCGTTGGCGTTGCCGGCCGGCTGCCATTCGACGCCGTGCTGCAGGATGCTCCAGGCGTCCTTGACGTAGTAGGTCTCGTCGAAGACCAGCGCGCGCGGCACGCGCAGCCGGTCGAAGCGCAGCCACGCCCCGAACGCGGTGACCAGCAGCGGGCCGAGCCAGCCCCAGGGCCGGTCGTCGGGCATCGGGGCCGAGAGCCGGGCACGGAGCACAGCCAGCCGGCTGGCTTCTTCGGTGGCCGGCGTGTCGGCGACGCCGGCCTCGGTACCCATCATCGGGCACAGCCTACTGCGCGCGCCTGAATGACGGTCCGGGTAGGACAGAATGCTCCCCATGGCCGCGCGCGAACCTGACCACGCTGGAGTGCTCACGCTGGCTGCGGTGCCGATTGGCCAGGCCGAGGACGCCTCGCCCCGGCTGGCGGCCGAACTCGCCGCGGCCACCCTCATCGCGGCCGAGGACACCCGCCGGGTCCGCTGGCTGGCGTCCAGCCTGGACGTCACGCTGCAGGCGCGGATCGTCTCCTACTACGACGCGGTGGAGACCCGCCGTGCGGGCGATCTTCTCCAAGAGCTGCACAAAGGTCAGGACGTGCTGCTGGTTACCGACGCGGGCACCCCGGGGATCAGCGATCCGGGCTACCGGCTGGTGGCCGCGGCCGCGGCGGCCGGGATCAGGGTCACGGCGCTGCCCGGTCCGTCCGCGGTGACCACCGCGCTGGCCGTCTCCGGGCTGCCCACCGACCGGTTCTGCTTCGAGGGCTTCCCGCCCCGCCGCCCGGGCGAGCGCCAGCGGCGCTTCGCCGAACTAGCCGAGGACCGCCGCACCCAGGTCTACTTCGAGTCCGCCCGCAGGCTGGCCATTACCCTGACCGAGCTCGCGGCCTCGCACGGCGAGGACCGCCCGGGCGTGGTATGCCGCGAGCTGACCAAGACCCACGAGGAGATCGTGCGCGGAACCCTGGCCGAGCTGGCCGCCTGGGCGGGCTCAGCGACCGTCCGCGGCGAGATCACGCTCGTCATCGCCGGCACCGGCCGCCGAGGCGCCCGTGGAACCCGAGCCGACCGGCCCGGCGCCCGAGCCGACCGGCGCAGCGCCCGAGCTGACCGGCGCAGCGCCCGAGGAGACGGAACGGAAACCGACCGTCCGCCGGACCGCATCCCGTAGCTCTCGCAGCCCAGCCCGCCCCGGCGTGCCCCGCCCGAACGCCATGACCACGGCCAGGCAGGCGAACGGCACCGCGGGCAGCACGTACCGGTAGTCGAACTCGGCGGTCGCGGCCGGGATCACGACCATGGCCGCCGACACCGCCCAGGGCAGCAGCGCCTCGCCGCCCAGCCGGCGCCAGGCCAGTACCATGCCGCCCAGCCCGGCCAGCAGGATCAGCCCGTAAACCGTCCCGGGCAGCCACACGTACATCTGGTAGTACCGGATGATCGCCGCGAACGGGTTGACCACCTGGGTCTCCGGGTTGCCGTGGTGGTAGGCGGCGGAGAAGGAGTTCCACGGGCCGAGCTTGGCGTCGTCCCAGCTCGGGATCGGCAGCCCCTGCGGCAGGAACAGGTACTCGTCGTACGTGGCGGCCTGCGGGAACACCTGCCGCTGCCAGCCGAACACCCGCCACGTGTCGTGGAACACCGCCTTGGCGTAATCCGCCGGCTGGGCCTCGATGGCGCGGATCGCGAAGTTCTCCGCGTACTTGTTGGGGGTCGGCTCGAACGCCCTGGGCGGGAAACGGTCCAGCGGCGTGGTCCGGGTGGAGGTCCAGATGTAGGCCTGCGCGATCGGCCGCTGGTCCGGCGGGACGTTGGTACACAGCCAGAGCTCGTCGCGGGGCGGGTGGATCTTCGAGCACTCGGCGAACGTCATCACCCGCGAGTACAAGAACACCCCGGTGGCGTCGCTCATCGCGAACTGCCCGTGCTGCAGGTCGAACTCCGTGGCGTAGGCCACCACGGGGATCAGGCACACGCCGATCGTGGCCACGATCCGCCGCCAGTTGAACCGCTTGATGAGCATGTAGAGCACGAACAGCGCCAGCAGCGGCAGCCCGAGCGAGCGCAGCGCCGCCCCGAGCCCGAGCAGCAGGCCGATGACCGCGGCGCGCCGGGTGGAGGGGCCGTCGGCGTCCCACAGCAGCAGTGTGGTGGCCAGCGTGAGCACGAACAGGAACGGCACGTCGGACAGGAGCAGGTGCTCGAGCTGGATCTCGAACCCGTCGTAGAGCACCGGCACGGTGGCCAGCGTGGCCAGCCAGGCCGGCGCGCCGTACCGGTGCCTGGCCAGGGCATAGATCATCACCCCCACGGCCAGGCCCATAAGATGTTGCAGGATCGTTACAAGAGCGTAGCTGTGGAGGGGTTGCAAGATCTTGAGGAAGACCGAATACCCAGACACCCGGGTCGGGTCCAGGTTGAAGTTGACCGTGTCCTCGACGTACACGAACGAGTCGTTGAACCAGGCCTGCCACCGGTACCCGAGCTCGGTGTCGGCGCGCAGCAGGATGGCCGGGATGAGCACGATGACGAACAGCCGGTGCCCGGACCATGTCCGGGCGGCCAGCGCGCGAGCCCGGCCCAGGCGGGAGTCCGTCGACCGATCGGACGAGGTTCGCCGCGCGGATGGCGCACGCGACGTGGCCTCAGGCATTACCCTCAACCCGTACCCTCCTGTGCTGGGCTGGCATCCCTGACATTGAACGTGCGGCCGGCCGCGTTCGTTCGCCCCTCGCCTACGGTAATACGATGCGCGACCAGGACTTGGCCAAAGCGGCCGGATCCGCTCACCCAAAGGACCTAAAGGAGACGGAAACGTGGAGCTGACCGTGGTCATGCCCTGCCTCAACGAGGCGGAGACCGTGGCGACGTGCGTCCGCAAGGCTATCGGCTTCCTGACCGAAAGCGGTATCAGCGGGGAGGTCCTGGTCGCCGACAACGGCAGCACCGACGGCAGCCAGCAGCTGGCCACCGACGCCGGGGCCCGGGTCGTCCCGGTCAGCGACAAGGGTTACGGCAACGCCCTGATGGGCGGCATCGTCGCAGCTCAGGGCAAGTACATCATCATGGGCGACGCCGACGACAGCTATGACTTCACCAACTTGATGCCGTTCGTCGAGGAGCTGCGCAAGGGCGCGGACCTGGTCATGGGCAACCGGTTCGCGGGCGGGATCGCCCCGGGCGCCATGCCGCCGCTGCACAAGTACCTGGGCAACCCGGTGCTGAGCTTCATCGGCCGGCTGTTCTTCCGCAGCAGGATCGGTGACTTCCACTGCGGGCTGCGCGGGTTCAACCGGGACAGCGTGCTGGCCCTGAACCTGCAGGCCACCGGGATGGAGTTCGCCAGCGAGATCGTGGTCAAGGCGGCGCTGTACGGCCAGCACGTGACCGAGGTGCCGACCACGCTGGCCAAGGACGGGCGGAGCCGGCCGCCGCACCTGCACACCTGGCGGGACGGCTGGCGGCACCTGCGGTTCCTGCTGCTGTTCGCCCCGCGCTGGCTGTTCTTCATCCCCGGCCTGGTGCTGCTGATCGCGGGCCTGGTCGTCGGCGCGATCGTGGTGCCGCACCCGTTCCGGGTCGGCACGGTGACCTTCGACGTGGACACGCTGGTCGCCGCGTCGGCTGCGGTGGTGATCGGCTTCCAGGCGGTGCTGTTCTGGCTGTTCACCCAGGTGTACGCCGGCTCGGAGGGCTTCTTGCCCGAGGAACCGAAGGTCCAGCGCCTGCTGGAGAAGCTGAGCCTGGAACGCGGCCTGCTGCTGGGCGCCGCGATCGGCCTGGCGGGCCTGGCCGGACTGATCTTCTCGCTGCTGTACTGGAACGGCCAGAAGTTCAGCCACCTGAACTACGAGCACTCGCTGCGCCTGATGATCCCGTCGGTCACCGCGCTGATCGTGAGCTGCCAGGTGATCTTGGGCACATTCTTCCTGTCCATCCTGGGCATCAAGCACACCCGGCACCCGGTAACCGCCTCGGTACCGTCCGTGGCGGACGCGACGGTAAACCACCGTGAGCAGTCGGCGGTTGCTCTGTCTTCCCCCCGAACCCACCCTAGGCTTTAGCCCATGCGCACCATCTTGTCCGCGCCGGCCTGGCCGTACGCGAACGGCCCCCGGCACATCGGCCACGTCTCCGGCTTCGCGCTGCCCTGCGACATGTTCAGCCGGTACCAGCGGATGGCGGGAAACCGGGTGCTGATGGTGAGCGGCACCGACGAGCACGGGACCCCGATCCAGGTGCAGGCCGACGCCGAGGGCGTGTCCGCCCGGGCGCTGGCCGATCGCTACAACCGGGTCATCGTCGACGACCTGACCAGCTTGGGCATGACCTACGACCTGTTCACCCGGACCACCACGCTGAACCACCGCGCGGTGACCCAGGAGATCTTCGTCCGCCTGCTGGAGAACGGCTACATCTTCCCCCAGACCACGCTGGGCGCGATCTCGCCGTCCACCGGCCGCACCCTGCCCGACCGCTACATCGAGGGCACCTGCCCGATCTGCGGGTACCCCAGCGCGCGCGGCGACCAGTGCGACAACTGCGGCAACCAGCTCGACCCGGCCGACCTGATCAACCCGCGGTCGAAGATCAACGGGGAGACGCCGGTCTTCACCGAGAGCGAGCAGTACTTCCTCGACTTGCCCGCGTTCGCCGAAGTCCTGGGCAGCTGGCTGCAGGCCAAGGCCGGGCACTGGCGCCCGAACGTGCTCAAGTTCTCCCTCAACCTGCTCGATGACCTGCAGCCCCGGGCCATCACCCGGGACCTGGACTGGGGCGTCCCGGTCCCGCTGGACGGCTGGCGCGACCGGCCGGACAAGCGGATCTACGTGTGGTTCGACGCGGTGATCGGGTACCTGTCCGCCTCGGTCGAGTGGGCCCGGCGCAGCGGCGACCCGGACGCCTGGCGGGCCTGGTGGAACGCCCCGGACGCCGAGGCCTACTACTTCATGGGCAAGGACAACATCGTCTTCCACGCCGAGATCTGGCCGGCCATGCTGCTCGGCTACAACGGCGAAGGCACCAAGGGCGGCCAGCCCGGCCCGCTCGGCCGGCTGAACCTGCCCACCGAGGTGGTCTCGAGCGAGTACCTGACCATGGAGGGCCGCAAGTTCTCCTCTTCCCGGTCGGTGGTCATCTACGTCCGGGACTTCCTGGCCCGCTACGACGTCGACGCGCTGCGCTACTACGTGGCCATCGCCGGGCCGGAGAACCAGGACACCGACTTCACCTGGAGCGAGTTCGTCCGCCGCAACAACGACGAGCTGGTCGCCACCTGGGGCAACCTGGTCAACCGGGCGGTCTCGTTCGCGGCCCGCAACATCGGCTCGATCCCCGAGCCGGGCCAGCTGACCGATCTCGACCAGGACCTGCTGGCCCGCTCCCGGCAGGCGTTCGGCACGGTGGGCGAGCACCTGGGCCGGTCCCGGTTCAAGTTCGCCATCAACGAGGCCATGCGGACGGTGGCCGAGGCCAACAAGTACTTCTCCGAGCAGGCACCGTGGAAGCTGCGCGAATCGGACCCGGACCGGATGCGCACCGTGCTGCACGTGGCCCTGCAGCTGGTCGACGACGCCAAGACGCTGCTGACCCCGTTCCTGCCCCGCTCCTCCCAGCAGGTGCACGAGCTGCTGGGCGGCGCGGGCACCTGGTCGGACATGCCGTACGTCGAGCAGGTCGACGAGGCCGGCGGCCCCTCGTACCCGGTCATCACCGGCCGCTACGACGGCGCGGCCCGCTGGGCGCCGGTCCCGCTGCGCCCCGGCACCCCGCTGGAGGTGCCCAAGCCCCTGTTCACCAAGCTGGACTCTTCAGTGGTGGACGAGGAACTGGCCCGGCTGGACGCCGCAACGTCATGATTGTGCCGAACGGGCCGTGGTAACCGCGCCGAGGCCTCCTGAGCCGCTGCCCAGGCCGGCGCTCGACAGCCACACGCACCTGGACATGATCGACCTGCCGGTCCCCGACGTGCTGGCCGCCGCCCGCGCGGCCGGCATCGTCCGCGTGGTCACGGCCGGCACCGACCTGGGCTCCTCATACTGGGCCGCGGGCTGCGCCGAAGAGCACGATGGGGTCTACGCGGCCGTCGCCATCCACCCCAACGAAACCCAGGCGGTCTCCGCCGAGGTCGGCACGGGCGCCCCGGTCCCTGGGAGCCCCGGCGCCGAGCAGGTGCTGGCCGAGATCGAGGCGCTGGCCCGGCAGCCCCGGGTGGTCGCGGTGGGCGAGACCGGCCTGGACTACTACCGCGACCACGCCGCCCCCGACGTGCAGCGCTGGTGGTTCCGCGAGCACATCAAGATCGCCAAGCGGGCGGGCAAGGCGCTGATGATCCACGACCGGGAGGCGCACGCCGACGTGCTGCGCATCCTGGAGGAGGAAGGCCCGCCGCCGCGCGTGGTGTTCCACTGCTTCTCCGGCGACGTGGCCATGGCCAAGCAGTGCGCCGAGGCCGGCTACGTGATGTCGTTCGCCGGGAACGTCACGTTCGCCAACGCCCAGCCGCTGCGCGACGCGGCCGCGGCCGCCCCGCCCGACCTGCTGCTGGCCGAGACCGACGCCCCGTTCCTGACCCCGGTGCCCAACCGCGGCCGCCCCAACCAGCCCGCCCAGACCGCCTACACCCTGCGCTGCCTGGCCGAAGTCCAGGCTCTCGGTCTGGCCCGCCTCTGCGACACGATCACCGCCACCGCCGACCGCACCTTCGGCCCCTGGTAACCCATGCCCCCACCGTCCCCACATCCCCCACCGTCATCATGACCCGGTCCCCGCCACGCTCCCGCCGCCGCGGGCTCCGCGCCACCCCCCCGCCACCGCCCGCTTCACGCCGCTCGCAACGACACCGATGTTCCATTGGTGCCGCTATAGCGACACCGATGCTCCATTGGTGTCGTTCCACGGACGCCGACGGGCGCTTCGGGTGGTAACGGTGGTGCGCCTGCTCACTCCTGGGGACGTCAGAGAGCTCGCCGGGCGGCTGGGGGTGCGGCCGTCCAAGCGGCTGGGCCAGAACTTCGTGATCGAGCAGGGCACGGTACGGCAGATCGCCGCGCTGGCCGCGCCGGGTCCGGACGACGTGGTGCTGGAGGTGGGCCCGGGGCTCGGCTCGCTCACCTTGGCCCTGCTCGAGGCCGACGCGGGCCGGATACTGGCCGTGGAGATCGACCCGGTGCTGGCCAGCGAACTGCCGCGGACGCTGGCCGACCGGGCCCCGGCGCTGGCCGGCCGGGTGACCGTGATCGGGGCCGACGCGCTGCGCATCGGGCCCGCTGACCTGCCCGTGGCGCCGTCCATGCTGGTCGCCAACCTGCCCTACAACGTGGCCGTGCCGGTGGTGCTGCACCTGCTGGCCGTGCTGCCGTCGCTGGAGCGCGGGCTGGTCATGGTCCAGGCGGAGGTGGCCGACCGGATGTGCGCCGGCCCGGCTCCCGGGTGTACGGCGCGCCGTCGGTGAAGCTGGCCTGGTACGCCACGGCCCGGCCGGCCGGGACGGTGCCGCGCAGCGTGTTCTGGCCGGTGCCCAACGTGGACTCGCGGCTGGTCGCGTTCACCAGGCACGAGCCGCCCGTCACGGACGCGGCCCGCGAGGCGGTGTTCACGCTGGTCAACGCCGCGTTCGGCCAGCGGCGCAAGACGCTGCGCGCCGCGCTGGCCGGCTGGGCCGGGTCCGCCGCCGAGGCCGAACGGCTGCTCCGGGCGGCCGGGATCGACCCCGGCGCCCGCGGCGAGGCGCTGAGCGTGGCGGAGTTCGCGCGCCTGGCCGCGGCGCGTACGATCACATCATCGTGACCGGTATTACGGTGCGGGTGCCCGCCAAACTCAACCTCCAGCTCGCGGTGGGTCCGCCGCGGGCCGACGGCTATCACGACCTGGTGACCGTGTTCCACGCCGTCTCGCTGTTCGATCTGGTCACGGTGGAGCCCGCCGCCCGGGACGGGGTCACCGTCACCGGTGAGGGCGCGGACCGGGTGCCCGCCGATCAGGACAACCTGGCCCTGCGCGCGATCGCGGCGCTGCGCGCCGCGATCCCGGATCGCGGCACTGGCGCCGTCCACGTCACCATCGCCAAGCGCATCCCGGTGGCCGCCGGCCTGGCCGGCGGCAGCGCCGACGCGGCGGCCGCCCTGGTCGCCTGCAACGAGCTGTGGGCCGCCGGGCTGACCCAGCAGCGGCTGGGCAGGGTCGCCGCCACGGTGGGCAGCGACGTGGCCTTCGCGCTGCTGGGCGGGACCGCGGTCGGCCGCGGCCGCGGCGAGCAGCTCACCCCGGCGCTGGCCCCGGCCACGCAGTACCACTGGGTGCTGGCCTTCGCCGACGGCCAGCTCGCCACGCCCGCCGTCTACGCCGCGCTGGACCGGTTGCGCGAGTCGCGCTCCGCCGGCCCCGCCGAGGTCCGGGCCGCGACCGAACCGGACCTGGACGCCGGGCTGATGTCCGCGCTGCGGTCCGGCCATGCCGCCCGGGTCGGCCAGCGGCTGAGTAACGACCTGCAGGCCGCCGCCGTGTCCCTGTTCCCGGCGCTGCGCAAGACGCTGAACGCGGGCCGGGAGCTGGGCGCGCTCGGCGCGCTGGTGGCGGGCTCGGGGCCGACCTGCTTCTTCCTCGCCGCCAACGCCGAGCGGGCCCTGGAGCTGGCCGTGGCCCTGTCCGGGGCGGGCGTGTGCCGGTCGGTGGCCCGGGTCAGCGGACCGGTGCCGGGCGCCGCCGTAGTGCCGGCCGGCTAGATGAACCTGATCAGCCTGGAGAAGGCGGCCAAGGCGTACGCGCATCGCCGGCTGCTGGACGGCGTCTCGCTGGGCGTCTCGGCGGGCGACCGGATCGGCGTGGTCGGCCGGAACGGCGCGGGCAAGTCCACGCTGCTCGCGCTGCTGGCCGGGACGGCCGCGCCGGACGAGGGCCGGGTGGCCCGGATGGCCGGCCTGCGGGTCGGCTACCTGCCGCAAGCGGACCAGCTGACCGGGACCGTGGGCCAGATCGTGTTCGGCCCGAGGGGCAGGCCGCCGAGTCGGCGCCGTGGGAGGCCGACCCCCGGGCCCGCGCCATCGTGGCCGAGCTGCTGCCCGGCATCGCCCTGGACGTCCCGGCCGGGCCGCTGTCCGGCGGCGAGCGGCGCCGGGTGGCGCTGGCCGCCCTGCTGGTCGCCGAGCGCGACGTGCTGCTGCTCGACGAGCCCACCAACCACCTGGACCTTGAGGCCATCGACTGGCTCGGGCGGCATCTGCGCGACCGGGCCGAGAACGGGCACAGCGCGGTGATCGTGGTCAGCCACGACCGGTGGCTGCTGGACACCGTGTGCGAGCGCACCTGGGAGGTAGACCGCGGCCAGGTGTACTCCGCGGAGGGCGGGTACTCCGCCTACGTGCTCGCCCAGGCCGAACGCGAGCGCAGCGAGGAAGTCGCCGAACGCCGCCGCCGCAACCTGGCCCGCAAGGAACTCGCCTGGCTGCAGCGCGGCGCCCAGGCCCGCACGACCAAGGCGAAGTTCCGGGTCGAGGCGGCCAACGCGCTGATCGCGGCCGAGCCGCCGGCCCGGGACACCGTCGAGCTGACCCGGCTGGCCACCGCCCGGCTGGGCAAGACCGTCCTGGAACTCGAGGATGTCTCGCTGGCGGTATCGGCTTCCGCCGCGGCGGGCGGCGTCCCGCGTCCGCTGCTGGAGCACGTCACCTGGCTGCTCGGCCCGGGCGACCGGGTGGGCGTGGCCGGGGTTAACGGCAGCGGCAAGACCTCGCTGCTTCACCTGCTGGCCGGGACGCCTGGCCCGGGGCTGGCCAGCGACGGCACGATCGTGCGGGGCAAGACCGTGCGCCTGGCTCACCTGTCGCAGGAGCTGGCCGAGCTCGACCCCGAGCAGCGGGTCCGCGAGGCCGTGGAGGAGATCCGGCTGCGGATCCAGGTCGGCGACCGCGAGCTGTCCGCCGGCCAGCTGCTCGAGCGGCTCGGCTTCAGCGCCGAACGGCAGTGGACCCGGATCGGCGACCTGTCCGGTGGCGAGCGGCGCCGGGTCCAGATGCTCCGGCTGCTCATGGCCGAGCCGAACGTGCTGCTGCTCGACGAGCCGACCAACGACCTGGACATCGAGACGCTCACCGAGTTCGAGGACCTGCTCGACGGCTGGCCGGGCACGCTCGTGGTGGTCAGCCACGACCGCTACTTCCTCGAGCGGGTCACCGAGCATGTGGTGGCGCTGCTCGGCGACGGGCGGCTGTCCTTCCTGGCCGGCGGGATCGAGGAGTACCTGGCCCGGGTCCGCACCGCGCGCGCCGGGTCCTCGGGCGGCCCGCAGCCGGTCGCGGCCGCCCCGCCGCGGTCCTCGGCGGGCCAGGAGCGGACCGCCCGCAAGGAGCTGCAGCGGCTGGAACGCCAGCTGGACCGGCTCACGGTGCGCGAGACCGAGCTGACCGAGCTCCTGGCCGCGAACGCCACCGACTACGAGAAGCTCACCTCGCTCGGCGCCGAGCTGCGTGCGGTCCAGGCCGAGCGGTCCGAACTGGAGGACCGCTGGCTGGCGGTCGCGGCCGACCTGGAACCCTGAGCCGTCACTCCGCCGCGTCGAACGGGGCCAGCAGGATCCGCATCAGGTCGGCCAGGTGCTGGCGCTCGCCGACGTCCAGGCCGGCCAGCAGCGCCCGCTCGCGGTCCAGCAGGTCGGCCAGGGCCGCGTCGGCCCGGGCCACGCCCTGCTCGGTGAGCGTGACCAGCACTCCGCGCTTGTCGCTGGGATCGGGTTCGCGGCGGACCAGGCCCGCCGCGGCCAGCCGGTCGACCCGGTTGGTCATGGTGCCCGAGGTCACCAGGGTGGCGCGCAGTAGCGCGCCGGGGGTGAGCTGGAACGGCGGTCCCTGCCGGCGCAGCGCCGAGAGCACGTCGAACTCCCAGGTTTCCAGGCCGTGGTCGGCGAACGCGCCGCGCCGTGCGATGTCCAGGTGCCGGGCCAGCCGGGAGATCCGGCTGAGCACCTGCATCGGCTCCACGTCCAGGTCGGGACGCTGCGCCCGCCAGGCGGCCACCAGCTCGTCCACCTCGTCGCGCAGCCCCGGCACGTCGAGGATCCCGGCATCGGACTCATGCTCCGTACCCGAACCCGCGCGCTGGGCCATTACAAGAGGATATCTCTTGACGTCAAGACGCAGGCCGATGTACACAGGACCTCTATGTGGGACGCGACCCAGTATCTGCGGTTCGGCGACGAGCGAACCAGGCCGTTCATCGACCTGCTGGCCAGGATCGGAGCGGAGCGGCCCGAGTACGTGGTGGACATGGGCTGCGGGCCGGGGAACCTGACCGTCCTGCTCACCGAGCGCTGGCCGTCCGCCGCGGTGTGCGGTGTGGACAGCTCGCCGCAGATGATCGAGGCGGCGCGCAAGCTAGTCGGCGCCGGCGCGCGGCGGTCCACCGGGCCTGGCCCGGCCAGTCACGCGCCCGGGCTGTCGGTCATGCTCGAGGACGTGCGGCACTGGGCCCCGCCGAGCCCGCCTGACGTGATCATATCCAACGCCGTGCTGCAGTGGGTGCCCGGCCATCGCGAGCTGCTGGTCCGCTGGGCGGACTGGCTGGCCGACGACGGCTGGCTGGCGTTCCAGGTCCCGGGGAACTTCGATCAGCCGTCGCACGCGATCCTGCGTGAACTGGCGGCCTCGGCCCGGTGGCGCTCGCTGCTGCGGGACGTGGAGCTGAACCGGCAGTCGGCCGATCCGGCCGACTACGCGGAACTGCTGGCTACGTCGGGCTGCCAGGTCGACGCCTGGGAGACGACGTACGTGCACATCCTGCCGGGCGACAATCCGGTGCTCGAGTGGTACAAGGGCTCCGGACTGCGTCCCGTGCTGGCCGTGCTCGACGACGACCAGGCCGCGGACTTCCTGGCCGGCTACGGCGAGCGGATCCGCGCAGCGTATCCGCCGAACTCGTTCGGTACCGTCTTCCCGTTCCGCCGGGTGTTCACGGTCGCCCACCGAGCGAAGTAACCTGGCTTTTCCTATTGATTTAATAGGGAAACTCTGGCAGGATCTCCGCATGCGCCGTGACCTGCCTGTTTCCGTTCCGTGGTGTCCGGCCGGCTCGCGCTGACCGGCCAGGTCCGTTCTGCCTCCGGCGTGCCACGTACCTGGCCTGTTAGTTCACTTGATTCGTACTGGATTTCCCGCAGTCAGTCTTGCCGACGTGAGGAGAGAAGCGATATGAGCACGATGACCCGGCCGATATCCCCCGCCGCCGTTTCCGGCCAGCTACTCGGCGCACGGCAGCTAGCCGACGTGGTGCGGCGGGTGGCGGCCAGCCCCGCGGAGTGGCTCACGCGGGTCAGGCTCAATCCGGGCGGTCGCTGGTACGAGCGGATCCACCTCGACGACAGCCACGAGGTCTGGGTGATCAGCTGGCTGCCGGGCCAGGCCACCGGCTTCCACGACCACGGCGGATCGTCCGGCGCGTTCACCGTGGTCTGGGGCGCGCTGGTCGAACGGCGGGTGGCCGGCGGCGTGGCCAGCGGCCACGTGCTGGCCAAGCCGGTCGGGGCCGGCGGCTCACGGGCGTTCGGGCCCCGGTACATCCACGACGTGCGCAACTCCGCGGCGTCCTCGGTCGCGGTGAGCGTGCACGCCTACTCGCCGCCCCTGCCGGAGATGACGCGCTATGAGTTCACCGCGGGCGCACTGGTCAAGCAGGCCACCGAAGGTCCCGCGACATGGTCACGATGACCCGCCCGGCGGGCGCGCGCGGCATCGAGAAGATCCTCGCGGACGCCCGCGGGCGGCTGCAGCGGGTGACGCCCGGCGAGGCGTTCCGGGAACAGGCCGCGGGCGCGGTGCTCATCGACATCCGGCCCGCCGCGCAGCGCGCGGACATGGGTGAGATCCCCGGCTCGGTCGTCGTGGAGCGTAACCACCTGGAGTGGCGCCTGGACCCCGGGTGCGAGGCCCGGCTGCCCTGGGTTATCGGCTATGACCACCGGATCATCGTGTTCTGCGCCAACGGCGTCACCTCGAGCCTGGCCGCGGCGGCCCTGCACGACCTGGGCCTGCACCGCGCGACCGACCTGATCGGCGGGCTGCGCGCCTGGTCGGCCGAGGGCCTGCCGACCGCGGCGGCCAGCGCGGGTACCGCTACGCTGGCGCCCGGTGCCGCCGCGCCCTGGTTAACGGCCGGCCGTCAGCGTCCAAGTGGGACAGGCCGTTCCAGGCCAGGTCGATCAGGTTGGCCGCGACCTCTTCCAGCTTGGGCTTGCGGGCGTCGAGCCACCACTGGCCGGTGAAGGCGACCATGCCCACCAGCATCTGCGCGTACATCGGCGCCAGCTTGGGGTCGTGTCCGCGTGACTTCAGGAAGTCGGCCAGGATGTACTCCACCTGGCCGGCGATGTCGCTCAGCAGCGTGCCGTAGGTTCCCGATCCTGGGCCCGGGCTGGAGTCCCGGACCAGGATCCGGAACCCGTCGGCGTTGTCCTCGATGTACCGGAACAGGCTGACCGCCGCGGCCTCGAACTTGTCCCGGGTGTGACCGCCGTCCAGCAGCGAGGTGGCCATGGTCAGCAGCCGCTCGACCTCGCGGTCGACCACCACCGCGTACAGCCCTTCCTTGCCGCCGAAGTGCTCGTACACCACCGGCTTGGACACCCCGGCCTGGGTGGCGATCTCCTCGATCGAGGTTCCCTCGAAGCCGCGCTCGGCGAACAGCCGCCGCCCGATATCCAGCAGCTGCTCGCGCCGTTCCTTACCGGTCATCCGCTTGCGGACGGATCTGGGGGGTTGGGTGTTCACCGGTTCATCATCGCGGCTCCGCGGACACCGCGCCACGAACCCGGCTGGCGCGCCGGGTCATCGAGCCGAGTTTCCGCGTCGCGGTGGCGGGGCGCTTGGCCGACAGCCGCTCCTCGTCCGGCCAGCGGACGTCATAGGCCCAGCCCAGCTGCTCGAACCAGCGGATGACGCGCGCGCTCGAGTCGAGCTGGCCCTTCAGCGCGCCGTGCCGGGCGCACGTCGGGTCGGCGTGGTGCAGGTTGTGCCACGATTCGCCGAACGACGCGATGGCCAGCCAGGCGACGTTGCGTGACTTGTCCCGCACCTCGAAGTCCTCGCTGCCGAACGTGTGGCAGATCGAGTTGATCGACCAGGTGACGTGGTGCAGCAGCGCGACCCGGACCAGGCTGGCCCAGAAGAAGGCGGTCAGCGCGCCGTGGAAGGACAGGCCCCACAGCCCGCCGATCAGCGCGGGCAGCAGCAGCGAGACCGCCACCAGCGCCGGGAACTGCTTGTCCACCGCCTTGACCCGCCGGTCCGCGAGCAGGTCGGGGGAGAACTTCTCCTGGGAGGTCTTGTTGGGGTCGAACAGCCAGC
Source organism: uncultured Actinomycetes bacterium (assembly GCA_963787645.1). Lineage (GTDB taxonomy): Bacteria > Actinomycetota > Actinomycetes > Streptosporangiales > Streptosporangiaceae > Palsa-504. The sequence goes on from CAWBDS010000004.1 coordinate 253,330, forward strand.
CGACGTGCGCGTACACCAGGCCCTTGGTCAGCGCCTTCCAGTCTTCCCCGTAGCGCCACGGCGAGTGCGGGTCACCCTCTTTGTCGCTGTACTTGTGGTGCCGGCGGTGGTCCGAGACCCAGGTGATGACCGGCCCTTCGATGGACAGGCTGCCCGCGATGGCCAGCGCGACCCGCAGCCCGGTCTTGGCCTTGAACGACCCGTGGGTGAAGTACCGGTGGTAGCCGACCGTCACGCCGAGTCCGGAGATCCAGAAAAAGATCAGCGCGATAACGACGTCGTGCCAGCCCAGGCCCCAGCCCCATAGCAGCGGGATCGCGGCCACCAGAGCCACCAGCGGGACGGCCACGAACAAGCCGACCAGGAAGCGCTGGAACGTCGAGTTCGGTTCCTCGTCGAGGTCCGGCCGGGGCACGCGTTGCTGGGTTCTGGTCGCTCCCCCGAGCGTCCCGCTGGGCACGGGCACCTGATCCGTGGAAGCTGCGAGCCGCGCCGCCGAGGCGTCGCCGGTCACGTGGACGGTGTCGGGGGAAGTGGTCATCGAGCTCCTCTTGATGCAGGCAGAACGTCCGGAGCGTTTTTACGCTTACGTAACCGTAGCCTACCAAACCGTAGGTTAGGCAAACACTTCGCGGGTGAATTTCTGCATATGGACCCATAAATTTCGGCTGCGGGCCACCGTCAGCGTCTCAATATGCGAGACAGATGAGCCGTGCGTGTCGCTCTCGCTACGGATTGCCGATGATCATGCGTAGTCGTAGTCCAGTCCGCCTACCCGCGGGAAGCGCGGCTATGCGGCACTGGCGGCAGCCGGATCAGGAAGGCTGACCGGACCACGTCGCGCCGCGAGCGCCGAAGCCGGATCACATCGATCCAGTCAGGCCGTAAAGAGGGCTTATAGCCATATAAATCGAACAAAGTTCCGGCGCCTGGACTCGAACCAGGACTAACCCAGCTCCAAAGGCTGGTGCGCTGCCAATTACGCTACGCCGGATTACCGCCGCGATGGGCTGTGGAACATTGCGTCAAGCGCCCTTCCACGATACCGGCCAGGGTCCCCGTGACGGTATCGGAGCACTCCCTGGGTAACGTCGGCTCTTCCAGGGCGATTCGGTTCGCGCCGTGACGCGCAGCCATGCTCGCGGTGACCCAGCCTTCAATTTTCCGGTAGAGGTCTGCGCTACGACGGACGTCGATACGAAGGCAGCCGTGGTACTCCTCGCCTACGTTCTTCCGTACTGTCTTCGGGTTGTGGCGCTTCAACGTGGGTGTGCGGAACTGATCGCCCGTCGCCTCGGTGATCCCGAGCCAAAACCGCTGAGCCGCTTGCACGTCCGCGCTCTCGTGAATGTAGACCCGGAAGATCAAGCTGGCCCGCACGGTACCGGTCGCGTCCAGGAAGTACAGAAAGAACCGGATCAGGTTGGGGTCGCTGTTGATGAAGACGACCCGTTCGCTACGCCGGTGCGGCTTGCTCTTCGCGCCCTCGCACCAGTAGGCGATGGCGCCGGCGATGATCAGCTCACGGTCGGTCAGTTCGCCGATTTGCGCGGCAGCGCCCTCGCTGATGGCGGTGCGGCGGGCTGTGCGGGCCGGGCGCTCGGCCGCCCAGTACCGGCTCGTTTCCTCGGCCGATCTTCGCCTGCACTCGGTGTGACTAAGCCTCGCTGGTATGGGCAGGTCGCGGACCCACAGCGAGACCGAGCTCTTGGAAACCGCGAGCGCAGCGGCGATCTCCTCGTAGTCCAAGCCCTGGCCGCGCAGCTCGCGGGCCCTGGCTCGCCGGTCATCCCTGGCTCTTGGGCGCCGGGTCCAGTCGGGCGGGGGCACACCCCGTAGGGCATCGTGGAGCGTGCCATTACCTACCGGGCCGATGATCTGCTTGATCTGACGGAGGGACTTGCCCTGGCGGCGTAGCGTGACCGCCTGTTCCCGTAGCCGGTCAAGTTCTTGTCGAGTGCGCATATTCGAACACTAGCGCGAGGCGCTGACATTTCGGGCGGCCGCGCCGCAGGTCCGGGCACGGCCGCGGTTGCTCGGCGGGCGGCGGAGCCGGAGCAAGGCCGGGACCGGTCGGGCCCAACCTGCGGAATCGGTTTATAATTTACTTAGTTAACGCGAAGCAACTGATCCCGCAGGTCCTGAACCATGTCTTGGGGGCTTACCGGTAATGACGGCCAATTCCGGCGCAACGGGCGTGCCCGCGAGCGAGAGCCGCGACGCGCAGGTCGGGCCGCGCTACAAGTGGATCGCGCTGTCGAACACCACGCTGGGCGTGCTGATGGTGACCATCAACCAGTCCATCGTGCTGATCTCGCTGCCGGACATCTTCCGCGGCATCGGGCTCAACCCGCTGAGCCCGGACAACACCAGCTACCTGCTGTGGATGTTCATGGGCTTCCTGGTGGTGTCGGCCGTGCTGGTGGTGTCGTTCGGGCGGCTGGGCGACATGTTCGGCCGGGTCCGGATGTACAACCTCGGGTTCGCGATCTTCAGCGTGGCCTCCATCTTCCTCACCGTCACCTGGATGCACGGCAGCCCCGGGGCGTTGTGGCTGATCATCTGGCGGGTGGTTCAGGGCATCGGCGGCGCGTTCTTGTTCGCCAACTCCACCGCGATCCTGACCGACGCGTTCCCGGCCAACCAGCGCGGCACCGCGCTGGGCATCAACTCGATCGCGGCCATCGGCGGCTCGTTCCTCGGGCTGATCCTCGGCGGGCTGCTCGGCCCGATTAACTGGCACCTGGTGTTCCTGGTCTCGGCGCCGATCGGCGCGTTCGGCACCGTGTGGGCCTATTTCATGCTGAAGGACATCGGGGTGCGCAAGCACGCCCGGATGGACTGGTGGGGCAACGTCTTGTTCGCCGCCGGGCTGATCGCCATCCTGGTCGGCATTACCTACGGCCTGCTGCCCTACGGCGGGCACCCGATGGGCTGGACCAACCCGTGGGTGCTGACCGCCATCTTCGGCGGGATCGCGGTCCTGGTCCTGTTCGGCTTCGTGGAGACCAAGGTCGCCGAGCCGTTGTTCCGGCTCTCGCTGTTCAAGATCCGCCCCTTCTTCTGGGGCAACCTGGCCAACCTGATGCTGGCCCTGGGCCGCGGCGGCATGCAGTTCATGCTGATCATCTGGCTGCAGGGCATCTGGCTGCCGCTGCACGGGTACAGCTTCAGCCAGACCCCGCTGTGGGCCGGCATCTACCTGGTCCCGCTGACCATCGGCTTCCTGCTCTCCGCGCCGCTGTCCGGCGTCCTGTCCGACCGGTACGGCGCCAAGGCGTTCACCACCGGCGGAGCGCTGCTGACCGGGGTGACCTTCTTCGTCTTGCTGTTCCTGCCGGTGAACTTCAGTTACTGGGAGTTCGCGCTGATCATCGCGTTCAATGGTTTCGGCTCCGGCCTGTTCGCCTCGCCGAACCGGGCCGAGATGATGAACGCGGTGCCCGCCAACCAGCGTGGCGCGGCGGGCGGCATGATCGCCACCTTTATGAACACCGCGTTCGTGCTCTCGATCGGGGTGTTCTTCTCGCTGATGGTGGCCGGGCTGTCCAGCAAGCTGCCCGGCACGCTGTCCAGCGGGCTGACCGCCCAGGGCATCCCGGCGACCGCGGCGCACACCATCTCGCACCTGCCGCCGATCGGCGTGCTGTTCGCGGCGTTCCTGGGCTACAACCCGATGGCCCAGCTGCTCGGCCCGTTGCTCGGCCACCTGTCGGCCGGGCACGCGGCGTACGTCACCGGGCGGCAGTTCTTCCCGCACCTGATCACCGGCCCGTTCCACGACGGACTCGGGGTGGCGTTCGCCTTCGCGATCCTGGCCAGCCTGATCGCCGCCTTCGCGTCGCTGCTCACCGGCCGGCGCAAGCGGGCCGCCCCGGCCGAGTCGCTGGGTGCCGAACTGGCCGCGGTGGCCGCCGACGGCGGCCTCGAGCCCAGTGAACTGGTCGTCCCAGATCAGCCCGAGCCGCCCCGCACCAACGGGCAGTCGGCCGCGATCACCGAGCCGGGCGGAAAGAAGTCCGGCTGACCCCAGACGAGCCCTACGCTAGGACCCGGGGCGGGATCCGGCCCGTGGCTCGCCATCGGTCGGCGATCATGGCGACCGGACGGTATCCTGCACGTAAGGGATAGGTGAACACGTTCGCCTCCCATCTTGATCCCGAGTGTGGGCGATACCCCGAAGCCCCCGGAACGCAGTTGCTGGCGCTACCCGAGGAGACTTGCCGCGTGAGCGAACCTCGCCCGGTCGCTGTCATTGTTCTCGCCGCGGGCGAGGGCACCAGGATGAAATCGCGGATCCCGAAGGTGCTGCATGCCCTGTGCGGTCGCAGCATGCTCGGACACGTGCTCGCGACGGCCGGCGAGCTCGATCCGCATCGCCTGGTGATCGTGGCCGGCCACGGCCGGGACCAGGTCGGCGCCGAGGTCGCCCGGTACGCGCCGAAGGCAGCGGTCGTCGTGCAGGACCACCAGGCCGGCACCGGCCACGCGGTGCGCATGGTGATCGAGGCCCGCGGCATCATGCCCGGTGTGATCCTGGTCACCTACGGCGACATGCCGCTGCTGCGCAGCCAGACCCTGGCCGCGCTGGCCCGCGAGCACGCCACGGCGGGCAACGCGGTCACCGTGCTGACGGCCCGGCTCGATGACCCGGCCAGCTACGGGCGCATCATCAGGGACGAGCACGGCTCGCTGACCGAGATCGTGGAGTACGCCGACGCCACGCCGGAGCAACGGACCATCCACGAGATCAACTCGGGCTGCTACGCGTTCGATGGCACGCTGCTGGCCAACGCGGTCAAGCGGGTCGCCACCGACAACGCCCAGGGCCAGGAGTACCTCACCGACGTGGTGGCCATCCTGCGCGGCGACGGCCATCAGGTGGGCGCGGTGCTGGCCGCCGACCCGGGCGAGATTCAGGGCGTGAACGACCGGGTGCAGCTGGCGCAGGTCCGCCGGGCCTGCAACGACCGCCTGCTGGAGGCGTGGATGCGGGCCGGGGTAACCATTGTGGACCCGGCCGCCACCTGGATCGACGCGGACGTGACCATCGGCCAGGACACCGAGATCGGGCCAGGCACCCAGCTCGAGGGGCACACCAGGATCGGCGAGGGCGCGCGGATCGGCCCCGGCTGCCAGCTCCGGGATACCACGGTCGGGGATGGCGCGATGGTGTGGCACGCGGTATGCGTGCAGGCCGAGATCGGGCCGCAGGCCACCGTGGGACCGTACGCCTACCTGCGGCCGGGCACCCGGATCGAGGCCGGGGCGCACATCGGCTGCCACGTCGAGCTGAAGAACTCCGTGGTCGGTGCGGGGGCGAAGGTCCCGCACCTGTCCTACGTGGGGGACGCGGACATCGGGCCGGGGGCCAACATCGGGGCGGCGACGATCTTCTCCAACTATGACGGCGCGGCCAAGCACCGCACCACGATCGGCGCGGACGCGTTCACCGGCAGCGACACCATCCTGGTCGCCCCGGTGACGGTCGGGGACGGCGCGTACACCGCGGCCGGATCGGTGATCACCGAGGACGTTCCCCCCGGCGCGCTCGGGGTGGCTCGCGGCCGGCAGCACAACTCCGAGGGCTGGGTGCAGCGGCGGCGGCCCGGCTCGCGCGCGGCCGAACGCGCCCGCCAGGCCGCGGACGCGGCCGCCGGCGGCCCCGAGCCGGACCACGAACAGGGCCAGGACCGGGTAACGGACGAGGGGGCGCACGGGCGGTGAACGACGTGATGGAGCCGGGCACCAAGAAGCTGATGATCGTCTCCGGGCGGGCCTTCCCCGAGCTGGCCGAGGAGGTGGCCGCGTGCCTGGGCATCAAGCCCACCCCGTCCAAGCTCTTCGACTTCGCCAACGGCGAGATCTTCGTCCGCTTCCTCGAGTCGGTCCGCGGCTGCGACATGTTCGTGCTGCAGAGCCACACCGCGCCGATCAACGAGTGGATCATGGAGCAGCTGATCATGGTCGACGCCCTCAAGCGGGCCTCGGCCAGGCGCATCACCGTGGTGGCTCCGTTCTTCGGCTACGCCCGGCAGGACAAGAAGAACCGTGGCCGCGAGCCGATCTCGGCCCGGCTCATGGCCGACCTGTTCGCCGTGGCCGGAGCCGACCGGCTGATGGCGGTCGACCTGCACACCGCGCAGATCCAGGGCTTCTTCGACGGCCCGGTGGACCACCTGTTCGCGCTGTCCATCCTGGCCACCTACGTCGAGAAGAAGCTCGACGTCAGCCAGGTCACCGTGGTCGCGCCGGACGCCGGCCGGGTCCGGGTCTGCGAACGCTGGACCGACCGGCTGGGCTGCCCGCTGGCCATCATCCACAAGCGGCGCGATCCCGACGTGGCCAACCAGGTCCGCATGTTCGAGGTGGTCGGGCAGGTGGCCGGGCGCACCTGCATCCTGGTGGACGACATGATCGACACCGGGGCGACGATCGCCAAGGCCGCGGAGGCCCTGTTCCAGCAGGGCGCGGCTCAGGTCATCGCGACCGCGACGCACGGGGTGCTGTCCGGCGCGGCGGTCGACATCCTGAAGAACTCCAGGATCAGCGAGATCATCATCACCAATACCTTGCCCGTGCCTCAGGAGAAGCGGTTCGACAAGCTCACCGTGCTGTCGATCGCGCCGCTGCTGGCCCGGGCGATCAGCGAGGTGTTCAGCGACGGCTCGGTGACCAGCCTGTTCGACGGCCAGACCTGATCAAACAGGCCTGATCGAACAGACCTGATCAAACCGCGGAGACCGCCATCCCGCTCCGCCAGAGGCGCGGAGACCGCCGTCCCCGCCCCCGCCAGAGGCGCGGAGACGACGGCCACGTCCCCGCCGGGGACGCCTTTCCGGCACCCCGCGTGCCGGCCGTCCGGGCGGTCCTGGCCCCGAGGGCCGGTCCCTCCCTGCCCAGCCAGGGCCAGGACCGCTTCCCGCCGCACCCACCCCGCTAGGCGAGCGGGCGTTCTAAGGCGCCATAGACGGCGCCCCCGTGGCCGTCTGGCGCGGTTTGCTCCGCCGTGGGCCTCGTCGCCGAGGCGATAGGGTCATGCTGGGGCAGGTGGTTTACGTCTGTCTTGAGCCGTGATTAAGTGAGAGCTTCGACGGCCGAGTTCGACGAGCCGGAGGCGAGTGATCCCAGGTAATGATGAGGTTCCGGCTACTTGGGCCCCTGGAGATCCGGGCCGGGGATGAATGGCGGGGGATCGGGGCCCCGAAGTGGCGCGCGGTCCTGGCCGCGCTGCTGATCAATGCCGGGCAGATCGTCCCCGCCGACGTCCTGATCGACGAGGTGTGGCCGGACACGCCGCCCGCCAAGGCGGGCAACCTGATCAGCATCTACGTCTTGCGGCTACGCCGGCTCCTGGGGGACACCGACAGCACGCTGCTGGTCACCCGCGCTCCGGGTTACCTGCTGCGGCTGGCGCCGGGGGACACCGACGCCCATGTCTTCGAGGACCTGGTCCGGGACGGCCGGCGGGCCTGCGCCGCGGGGGATCCCGAGCGGGCCGCGGCTCAGCTGGCCGAGGCGCTGGCCCTGTGGTACGGCAGCCCGCTGGCCGATGTGCCGACCACCACGCTGGTCGAGACCGAGGCCGAACGCCTGGACCAGCTGCGCCTGGACGCCGCCGAGCTGCGGATCACCGCCGAGCTGGCCTGCGGCAGCCACGCCCAGGTCATCCCGGAGCTGCGCAGGCTGCTCGCCGATCATGCGCTGCGGGAGAACCTGTGGCTGCTGCTCATGCGAGCGCTGGACGGCGCGGGCAGGCACGCCGAGGCGCTGGAGGCCTACGGGCAGGCGCGCGGCGTGCTGGCCGAAGAGCTCGGCGTCGACCCCGGTGCCGAGCTGCGCCGGTACCACGCCGAGCTGCTGGCCAAGGACGACGCGCTGACCAGGGAATCGCAGGACGCGCCGGGCAGCATCTCGGGCGGCACGGTAGCGGCCAGCGCCAGGCCGGCGCCCTCCGGGGACGAGCCCCGGGTGGCGCGGTCCTTCCCCGCGCCGGCCCAGCTGCCCGCGGACGTGGCCGACTTCACCGGCCGCGAGGATCAGGTCAAGCACCTGTGCGACATGCTGGCCAGCGGCGCCGACGACGCCGACCCCGGCGCGGTCCGCATCGCCCTGGTGGCCGGCTCGGCGGGCTCGGCAAGACCTCGCTGGCCGTGCACGCCGCCCACCGGGTCAGCGGCAGCTTCCCCGACGGCCAGCTCTACGTCGACCTGCTCGGCGCGGCCCCGCAGCCGCTCGTGCCGGCCGACGTGCTGGCCCGGTTCCTGCGCGACCTAGGCGTGGACGGCCGGGACATCCCGGCGGACGAGGACGAGCGCGCGGCCCGGTACCGGACCGTCCTGGCCGGGCGCCCGATGCTCATCGTGCTGGACAACGCGCGCGACGCCGCCCAGGTCCGGCCGCTGCTGCCGGGCGCCGCGTCCTGCGCGGTGCTGATCACGACCCGCTCCCGGATGCCCGACCTGGCCAGCACCCGGCTGGTCGACCTCAACGTGCTCGACGACGACGAGGCGCTGACCCTGTTCACCCGGGTGGTGGGGGACGAGCGCGCGTCGGCCGAACCTGAGGCCACCGCCGAGCTGCTGCTGGCCTGCGCCGGGCTGCCGCTGGCCATCAGGATCTGCGCGGCGCGGCTGAACATGCGCAGCGGCTGGACCATCGCGGCCATGGCCCGCCGGCTCCGGGACGAGCACCGCCGGCTGGACGAGCTGCGAGCCGGGGACATGGCCGTACGGGCCAGCTTCCAGGTCAGCTTCGCCAGCCTGCCCGCCAGCAGCCAGCCGGACGAGATCGCCCCGGCTGACGCCTTCCGCATGCTCGGCCTGTGGCACGGCCCCTCGATCTCGGCCGCGGCGGCCGCGGCCCTGTTCGGCACCCCGGAGTCCGACGCCGAGGATGCCCTGGAGGCCCTGGTGGACGCGCACCTCCTGGAGTCGACGTCCTCGGACCGGTACAAGTTTCACGACCTGCTTCGGGTTTATTCGTCCGAACGGGCCGTGGCTGACCTGGCCGGCCAGGTCCGCGACGCTGCGCTGGGCCGCCTGCTCACGTGGTACATGCGCACCGCCGACGCCGCCGCCACCGCGGTCTCGCCGTACCGCTACGACATCCCGCTGGACCCCCCGGGGCCGCTGGAGGCACCGCTCAGCTTCGCTACGTCCGATGAGGCGCTCGCCTGGTACGACAGTGAGCGCGTCAACCTGGTCGCCGCCACCCGCCAGGCGGCGGCCTCCGGCCGGCCTGACCTGGCCTGGCGGCTGCCTGCCCCGCTGTACGGAATCTTCAACCGCCGCGGCAACTGGGCCGACTGCATCACCACCAACCGCATCGCGCTGGACAGCGCCCGCGCGGCGGGCAACCGTCAAGGCGAGGCGTGGGCCCTGAACAACCTCGGGCTGGCGCTGGGCATGACCCACGCCAGCGAGAGCATCAGCGACCTGGAACAGGCGCTCGCGATCCGGCAGGAGATCGGCGACCGCGCCGGAGAGGCTCAAGCGGCGAACAACCTGGCTGACGCGTACGGCGCCCTCGGCCGCTGGGCGGAGGCCGTCGATCTGCATCAGCGGGCCCTGGAACTGAACCGTGTGACGGGGACGCGGTACGGCGTCGCGGTCGGCCTGGTCAACCTGGGAGAAGCGCTCCTTCATGAGGATCGAGCCGAAGAGGCCGTCCGTTCGCTGGCCGAAGCCCGCGGTACGTTCGCCGAGATCGGCTTTCTCAACGGCGTCGGCTTCGCGCTGTATCACCTGGGACGGTGCGACCTGTCGCTCGGTCACGACGCCGATGCCGTGGATCACCTGCGCCAGGCCCTGGCCAGTCATCAGGGCGCGGGGAACCGGAACCGGCAGGCGGTGACGCTCAGGTCGCTCGCTCAGGCGCACGCCCGCCTGGGCGACGCGGCGCAGGCTAGTGAAGCCTGGCTGCAGGCGGTGGCGATCTTCGAGGAACTGGGCGACAGCGCGCAGGCCGCGGAAGTACGCGCCGAACAGGCCGCGTCCGGCATTTCCTGAGATTCCGGTTAAGCGAGGGCCGGGACCGATACGATGCTGCGCGTCGCCCCCGGTATTTGTTCTTTTGCTTCGGGGGGCGGAAGACGAAAGGATCATCATGGGGAATCTGGCCATTGCCGAAGAACTGCTGAGCAGCGAAGAGCTTGACGAGCTCCACAAGCTGAACGCCAGCGAGAGCGACCCCGAGGACGACGGGGACGACGACGACGAAGAGGACGACGGGGACGACGGGGACGTCGAGCCCGAGGATATGCCGCACGAGTAACGCGGCTACCGGGCGCGTGCTGACGCGGACCAACCGTGCCTGCACGCGCCCTCATGATCAATCAAATGCAAACGGGTCGCCCGAATTTATTGCGCTTAAGGCCATGGCCGCGCAGAGTTCACGTGGATTTAGTGAGTTGTTCGCCGCGCAGCCGGAATGGCTGGTTTGCCTTCGCTACGACCCGGACTTCTCGTAGACCGAGACGTGCCCGCGGCTCGCGGGGCCGAACGGCGTGTGCCCCCAGTCGGCGTAGCGCTCACGCAGCCGCAGGCCGGCCAGTTCCGCCATGAGGTCCAGCTCGCTGGGCCAGCAGTAACGCATCGCCACCGGGAACATGCGGACCCGGCGCCCGTCGGCGAACCTGATCCGCTGCGTGAAGAGCCGCTGCGCGACCGGATCGTGACGGATCAGCGTCATCGACGCAAAGTCCTCGCCGACGCTGTTCACCTTGACCTCGTGCTGGAACAGGGCCGGAGTCGGCACGAAACACTCGATCACGAACGCTCCGCCTGGCCCGAGCACGCGGGCCGCACTGCGGAAGCAGTCCACCTGGCGGCCCTGGCTCGGCAGCAGGAACACGCCGTTCCATACCGCATACACCAGGTGAAACGGCCCGTCCAGCGGCAGCTCGGCCATGTCGGCCAGGGTGACGGGAATGGACTCAGCACCCGGTGTCGCCCGCAGCCGGTCAAGCACCGTCTGCGACGCCTCGACGCCCTCGACCGCGATCCCGCGGCGGGCCAGCGGCAGGGCCACGCGGCCGCCGCCGATGCCGAGCTCGAGCACCCGCCCCGCGCCGTCCGCCAGCGCGGCCAGGAATTCCACGGCCGGCGCTGGGTCCGGCCCGAAGGTCAGGTCGGCATAGGTCCGCGCCCAGATATCGCCCAGGAAAGCCGGATCATCGAAGTCGGACACGGTACCGATCAAACCAGATCGCCGCGACCTGCCCCCGCCGTTCCGAAGGGATGCTAAACGAGTAATTGAGCATGCGTATCGTCGGAACGCCCGAGATCGCGCGTGCTGGGGCCAAACCGACGACGCCAGGCGGGGCCGAGCTCCGCTAATTGATCATCTGCCTGACCGTATCGCCTCGTACCAGCGGCAATGCCCGCCGAGAGAATTCTTCGCGGAAATTTTGCCGATGCGGGTCACGTTCGATCCGGTTTATTGCACCTTAGCTATAGGCACGGACGTGCCGCCAGCGACGTGCAAGCCCGGATGAGGTGAAGTGCGTGGAAACGGTTCTTGAGCTCCCGGTACCGGCGCGGAATTTAGCGAGTTGCTCGCGACGAAGCCTGAATCTGGCGGCACGCCCGAAATGGTTAGCCAGGCGGTAACGGATTTCGCGGTCTGCTACGCGCGAGGACGGTCGAGCCTGACCTGGTGCATGCCGGAGCCCTAGAGCCCTACGCCGAGCGCGTGCGGATGCAGAATGCTCGCATCCGCACGCGCCGCGTTTGTCGGCTACACTTCGTACCCGCATCGCACGTTCAGACAGGAGATAGCACCGTGCCCGAGGTTCACATCGACGCCGAGACTCGCGCGGAGTTCGGCAAGGGTGCCGCCCGCCGCATCCGCAGCGCCGGCCGGGTACCCGCTGTGCTGTACGGGCACGGTACCGAGACCCGCCACCTGACCCTGCCCGGGCACCAGCTGATGCTCGCGCTGAAGACGCCGAACGTGCTGCTCTACCTGGACGGCCTCAAGAAGGGCAGCGAGATCGCCCTGCCCAAGGCGGTGCAGCGGGATCCGATCAAGGGCGTCCTGGAGCACGTCGACCTGATCCTGGTCCGCCGCGGCGAGAAGGTCACCGTCGAGGTGCCGCTCCGGGTGACCGGCGACATCGCGCCGGGTGAAGGCATCCTCAACCAGCTGCTGGTGCAGATCTCGGTCGAGGCCGACGCCACGAACCTCCCGGGGAGCATCGAGGTAGACGTCGAGGGCATGGACGTCGGCGACGTGGTGCACGCCAGCGACCTCAAGCTGCCCCAGGGCGTCACGCTGCAGGTCGAGCCGGACATCCTGGTCCTGCACGTTATCGCGCAGCAGGCCGCCGAGGAGCCGGAGGCCGAGGAGGGTGCCGAGGTGCCCGAAGCGGTCACTGACGAGGCCGCGGCCGGCGACGACGCGGAGCAGGCCGGCTGACCCTGGACCGCTGGATCATCGCGGGCCTGGGCAACCCGGGACCGCAATACGCGGGCCACCGGCACAACGTCGGCCGCATGGTGACCGCCCTGCTGGCCGAGCGGGCCTGCGCACCCGGCGCGCGCTTCAAGCCGCACCGGTCGGGCAACGACATCGCCGAAGGCCGCCTGGCCGGGGTGCCCGTCACCTTGGCCTGGCCGCGTTCGTTCATGAACTTGTCCGGGCGGCCGGTCGCGGCGCTGACCGCGTTCTACAAGGTGCCGCCGGAGCGCCTGGTGGTCGTGCACGACGAGCTGGACATCGCGTTCGGCGCGGTCCGGCTCAAGCTCGGCGGCGGGGACAACGGTCACAACGGGCTCCGCTCGATCACCCAGGCGCTCGGCACCCGGGACTACTACCGGGTCCGGTTCGGCATCGGCCGGCCGCCGGGCCGGATGGATCCGGCCGCCTTCGTGCTGCGCGACTTCAGCACTGCCGAGCGCAAGGACCTGCCGTTCCTGATCGACCGGTGCGCGGACGCCACCGAGGCGCTGGTCGCCCAGGGCCTGGCCGCCGCGCAGAACCTCTACCACGCCGAGGAGCCCGCTTCATGAACGATGCCGACAGGCCCCGGGGGGTCTCCGGGGGGGTCGTCCCCCCGGGAAACAACACCGACGACCACGAGCTGGCCCGGGACCTGGCCGAACAGGCGGGGCGGCGGCTGCTCGAGCTGCGGGCCGGGGGCGGCGAGCCGGACCTGCTGCGCAAGGCCGGCGACCGGCTGTCGCACGAGTTCCTGACCGCGGCGCTGGCCGAAGCCCGGCCGGGTGACGTGGTCCTGTCCGAGGAGGGCGCCGATGATCCGGCGCGGCTGACCGCGGACCGGGTCTGGATCGTCGACCCGCTGGACGGGACCCGGGAGTTCGGCGAGGCGGGCCGCACCGACTGGGCCGTCCACGTCGCTCTCTGGCAGCGCGGCCTACCCGACGAGCTCACCGCGGGCGCCGTCGCCCTCCCGGCCCAGGGCCACGTCCTGTCCACCACCCCCGGTGAACAGCACCAATGTTCCATCAGTGCCGCTATAGCGACACCGATGTTCCATCGGGTCCGGGACGGCGCGCGGAGCGGCGAGCCTGGCGGGGATGAGGAGAGTGGCGGGGTCAGTGTGGCCCCGGGGACTCACGGCGGCGACGGGCGGGTGCGGATCGTGGTGAGCCGGACGCGCGCACCACGGCTCGTTCGGGATATTGCCGATCTTGTTGGTGCGGAACTGGTCCCGCTCGGGTCAGCCGGGGCTAAGGTGGCCGCCGTGGTCACTGGCCAGGCCGACGCGTACGTGCACGCGGGCGGGTTCTACGAGTGGGACACCGCGGCGCCGGTCGCGGTGGCGCGGGCCGCCGGGTACCACGCGTCGCGCGTCGACGGGTCGCCGCTGGCCTACAACCAGCCGCAGCTCCTGATGCCGGATATCCTAGTAAGCCGGCCTGCCTTGGCGAATATGCTCCTGCAAGCGATCAGGGAAGTTACCGATGCGCACTGATTACCAGCTGTCCCAGCTTGACGTGCTCGAGGCCGAGGCCATCCACGTGATGCGCGAGGTGGCCGCGGAGTTCGAGCGGCCCGTGCTGCTGTTCTCCGGCGGCAAGGACTCGATCGTGATGCTGGCCCTGGCCGAGAAGGCGTTCTGGCCGGCCCGGATCCCGTTCCCGGTCATGCACGTGGACACCGGGCACAACTTCGGCGAGGTGCTGGAGTTCCGCGACCGGCGGGTGGCCGAGCTGGGCGTGCGGCTGGTGGTCGCGTCCGTGCAGGACTCGATCGACGCCGGGCGGGTGGCCGAGGAGACCGGCAGGCACGCCAGCCGGAACCGGCTGCAGACGGTGACGCTGCTGGACGCGATCGAGGAGCACCGGTTCGACGCGCTGTTCGGCGGCGCGCGCCGGGACGAGGAGAAGGCCCGGGCCAAGGAGCGGGTGTTCTCCTTCCGCGACGAGTTCGGCCAGTGGGACCCGAAGAACCAGCGGCCCGAGCTGTGGAACCTGTACAACACGCGGATCCGGCGCGGCGAGCACATCCGGGTGTTCCCGCTGTCGAACTGGACCGAGCTGGACGTCTGGGCCTACATCGAGCGGGAGAAGCTGGCCATCCCGTCCATCTACTACGCGCACGAACGTCCGGTGTTCGAGCGGGACGGCCTGCTGCTGGCCGACAATCCGTACGTGACCAGGGGCGAGGACGAGCCGCTGTTCACCGCGACGGTGCGTTATCGGACGGTGGGCGACATGACCTGCACCGGGGCCGTCGCGTCCACGGCGGCCACGGTGGCCGAGGTGATCGCCGAGGTGGCCGCGACCCGGATCACCGAACGCGGCCAGACCCGGGCCGACGACCGGGCCAGCGAGGCAGCGATGGAAGACCGCAAGCGCGAGGGGTACTTCTAGTGGATATCTCTGCTGGCTCGGGAGGGACGGCCCCCCCAGCCCCCCGAATGGACATTTTGCGGTTCGCGACCGCGGGTTCGGTGGATGACGGCAAGTCGACGCTGATCGGGCGGCTGCTGTACGACTCCAAGTCGATCTTCGCCGACCAGCTGGAGGCGGTCGAGCGGACCAGCCGGGACCGGGGCGAGGACTACACCAACCTGGCCCTGCTCACCGACGGGCTGCGCGCCGAGCGGGAACAGGGCATCACCATCGACGTGGCCTACCGGTACTTCGCCACGCCCCGGCGCAAGTTCATCATCGCCGACACCCCGGGCCACATCCAGTACACGCGCAACATGGTGACCGGCGCGTCCACCGCCGACCTGGCCGTGGTGCTGGTCGACGCGCGCAACGGCCTGACCGAGCAGTCCCGCCGGCACGCGTTCCTGACCACGCTGCTGCGGGTGCCGCACATGGTCCTCGCGGTGAACAAGATGGACCTGGTCGACTATAAGGCCGAGGTGTTCGAGCGGATCTGCGAGGAGTTCTCGGCGTTCGCGGCCCGGCTGGACATCGGCGACCTGACCTTCGTGCCGATCTCCGCGCTGCACGGGGACAACGTGGTGGACCGGTCGGCCAACATGCCCTGGTACGACGGTCCCTCGCTGCTGCACCACCTGGAGCATGTGCACATCGCCTCGGACCGCAACCTGATCGACGTGCGGTTCCCGGTCCAGTACGTGATCCGGCCGCAGGCCGCGACCGACGCCGCGCTGCACGACTACCGCGGCTACGCGGGCGAGGTGGCGGGCGGCGTGCTCAAGCCGGGCGACGAGGTGCTGCACCTGCCGTCCGGCTTCACCACCAAGGTCCGCGGCGTGCAGGCGGCCGGGGTGCCCGTCCCGGAGGCGTTCGCGCCCATGTCGGTGACGCTGCTGCTCGACGACGACGTGGACATCTCCCGCGGCGACATGATCTGCCGGCCGAACAACCGGCCCGCCGTCGCCCAGGACATCGAGGCCATGCTGTGCTGGATGTCCTCGGACCAGCCGCTGGCCCGGCGCAGCCGGCTGATCGTCAAGCACACCTCGCGCACGGTCAAGGCCATCGTCACCGACCTGCACTACCGGATCGACGTGAACACTCTGCACCGCGACGAGACCGCCACGCAGCTCACCCTGAACGAGGTCGGCCGGGTCCGGCTGCGGCTGACCCAGCCCGTCTTCTGCGACCCCTACGCCCGGAACCGGACCACCGGCGGCCTGATCCTGATCGACGAGGCCACCAACGCCACCGTCGGCGCCGCCATGATCACCGACGCTCACTGACGCCGGTTCGGGCCCCCGATGATGGGTCGGGCCGGGGCGTGGGTATGGTCCGGGTGGGTGCGGGTGTCGGAGGCGAGGCGGGAGGTTCGGTGAGCGCTGGGACCGGCGAGGGCGGCAACGGAGCGGCCACCGCTTTTACAGACCTGACGGAGTTCGTCGCGATCCCGCGGCTGACCGCGCTGCGGCTGGCCCCGGACGGGACCTGGCTGGCGGCGGCCGTCCAGACGCTGAGCGCGGACGGCAAGAAGTACCTGACCAGCATCTGGCGCATCGACCCCGGCGGCGGCCCGGCGCGCCGGCTGACCCGGTCCGCCGAGGGCGAGGCCAGCCCGCGGTTCCTGCCCGACGGGTCGCTGCTGTTCGCCTCCCGGCGGCCCGACACCGGGGTCAAGCCGGACGGCGCGGTACCGGAGCGGGCCAAGCTGTGGCTGCTGCCCGCGGGCGGCGGCGAGGCCCGGGTGGTGGCCACGCCGCCCGGGGGCGTGGCGGCCGCCGAGGTGGCCGCCGACCGCGGCACCGTGGTGCTGAGCTCTGCGGTGCTGCCGCTCGCGGGCCGCAACGGCCACGGCGCCGGGAACACCGCCACGGACGACGCCCGGCTGCGCCAGGAGCGCACCGACGCCGGGGTGAGCGCCATCTTGCACGAGTCGCTGCCGATCCGGTTCTGGGATCACGACCTGGGCCCGGACCAGCTCCGGCTGTTCGCCCTGGACCGGGACCTGGATGGCGAGGGGCCGGCGGCCGGGACGGACGCCGGGCTGCGCGACCTGACCCCGGAGCCCGGCCGGGCGCTGGACGAGCAGTCGTTCACGCTGACCCCGGACGGCACTTCGGTGATCACCGGGTGGTCGCAGTGGCATCCGGCCGGCCAGTCCCACGACGAGCTGGTGCTGATCGACGTGGCCAGCGGCAAGCGCCGGGTGCTGCTGTCGGCGCCGGAGTACAACTTCTCCCATCCCGTGGTCTCGCCCGACGGGCGGACCATCATCTGCCAGCGCGAGACCCAGATCACCGCCGAACGCCCGCCCGACCCCACGCTGGTCGCGCTCGACGTCAACGGCCTGGACGGGCCGGCCGCGCCGGGCGAGACCGGCCGCGACCTGCTCCCCGGCCTGGACCGGTGGCCGGAAGAGCCGGCCTGGGCGCCGGACTCCCGGGCCGTGTACTTCGCCGCCGACGACGACGGGCGGCGGCCGGTGTTCCGGCTCGACCTCGAGACCGGCGGCCTGACCCAGGTCACCGCCGGCGACGGCGCCTACACCGACCTGCACCCGAGCCCGGACGGCCGGTACCTGTACGCGATACGGTCCGCCGTCGACGCCCCGCCGGCCCCAGTTCGAATTGACCTAACGGCCGGGGCTGACCCCGGTCCGGTCCCGCTCGAGTGTCCCGGCGTGCCGCTCACCGTGCCCGGGCGCCTGACCGAAGTGCAGGCGGCCGCCGAC
Organism: uncultured Actinomycetes bacterium; assembly: GCA_963787645.1. Taxonomy (GTDB): domain Bacteria; phylum Actinomycetota; class Actinomycetes; order Streptosporangiales; family Streptosporangiaceae; genus Palsa-504. Next base: position 270,925 of record CAWBDS010000004.1, read on the forward strand.
GACGGGCAGCACATCCGGGCCTGGCTGGTGCTGCCCGAGGGCGCGTCCGCCGCTGCCCCGGCGCCGCTCCTGCTCTGGGTCCACGGCGGCCCGATGAGCAGCTGGAACGCCTGGTCCTGGCGGTGGAACCCGTGGCTGATGGCGGCCCGTGGCTACGCGGTGCTGCTGCCCGACCCGGCGCTGTCCACCGGTTACGGGCAGGACTTCATCACCCGCGGGCACCGCGACTGGTCCGCCCGGCCGTACGCCGACATCATGGCCGTGACCCAGGCCGCACTGAGCCGCCCGGACATCGACGCCGACCGGACCGCGATGATGGGCGGGTCCTACGGCGGGTACATGGCCAACTGGATGGCCGGGCACACCGACCGGTTCAAGGCCATCGTCAGCCACGCCAGCCTGTGGTCCCTGGAGCAGATGTTCGGCACCACCGACATGCCGATGTTCTGGCGGCAGCAGTTCGGCGATCCGCTCACCGAGCCCGAGATGTACCAGGCCAACTCCCCGGACCGGCACGTCGGACAGATCCGCACCCCGATGCTGGTCATCCACGGCGACAAGGACTACCGGGTCCCGGTGGGCGAGGCGCTGCGGCTGTGGTGGGACCTGTGCCAGCGCGGGCTCGAGGCCAGGTTCTTGTACTTCCCGGATGAGAACCACTGGATCCTGAGCCCCGGCAACGCCCGGATCTGGTACGAGACCGTGTTCGCCTTCCTGGCCCAGCACGTCCTCGGCCAGGAATGGCAGCGTCCCGCCCTGTTGTAGCCGGCCCCTAGGCTGAGGGGATGACTCGCGCCGACCTGGACAAGCGACCCGCGGACGTGGCGGCGATGTTCGACGGCATCGCCGAGCGCTACGACCTGCTCAACGACATCTTGTCCGGCGGCCAGGTGCGGCTCTGGCGGCGGGCCGTGGCCCGGATCATCGGCGCGGGCCCGGGGGAGCGCGTGCTGGACCTGGCGGCCGGCACCGGTACCTCGTCGCTGTCCTTCACCGCCACCGGCGCCGACTGCGTGGCCTGCGACTTCTCATTGGGGATGCTGCGGGCGGGGCAGTCCAAGCTGGCCGGCCGCGAGCAGCGCGGCGGCGGCCTCGGCTGGGTGGCGGGGGACGCGCTGCGGCTGCCGTTCCGGGACGGGGCGTTCGACGCGGTGACGATCTCGTTCGGGCTGCGCAACGTGGCCAGCCCGGGCGCGGCGCTGGCCGAGATGCGCCGGGTGACCCGGCCCGGCGGCCGGCTGGTGGTCTGCGAGTTCAGCACGATCACCGTCGCCCCCCTCGATATGCTTTACCGGCGTTACCTGATCAACATCCTCCCGGCCATCGCGCGGCGGACCGCCCGCCATCCGGAGGCCTATACCTACCTCGCCGAGTCGATCACGGACTGGCCCGCGCAGCGCGAGCTGGCGGGCGTGATCGAAGCGGCCGGCTGGTCAGCGGTGCGCTGGCGCGACCTGAGCCTGGGCGTGGTCGCGGTGCACGTCGCCCGCCGCGCCCGCTAGGAAGCGGCGGATCCGCCGGCCGGTCGTATGGCGAACCCCATGGGGGTCTAAACTGAGAGCAAAGAATTTGTGAAGCGGTTCACAAGACGTTCAGGATCTCATTCGTGACCGAGCACGCTCCCCCTGCCACCCCTGCCACCCAGACCAGTACCGGGACCCGGACCAGGCCGCCCGCCGGTGAAGCCGACGTCATCGTGGTCGGCGCCGGGCCGGCTGGTTCGACGACCGCCTATTACCTGGCCCAGGCCGGGCTCGACGTGCTGCTGCTGGAGAAGACCAGGTTCCCGCGCGAGAAGGTGTGCGGCGACGGGCTGACCCCGCGCGGGGTCAAGGCCCTGATCGCCATGGGCATCAGCGTCAGCGAGCAGGACGGCTGGGTGCGCAACAAGGGCCTGCGCGTGATCGGCGCGGGCAAGCGGATGGAGCTGCCCTGGCCCGAGCTGTCCAGCTACCCGGGCTACGGCCTGGTCCGGCCGCGGACCGACCTGGACCAGATGCTGGCCCGCCGCGCCCAGCAGGCCGGCGCGCGGCTGCTGGAGGGGGTCACCGTGACCGGGCCGGTCCGGGACGAGCGTACCGGCCGGATCACCGGCGTCACGGCGAAGTCCGCGGGCGACGACGGCGAGCGGACCTACCGGGCCCGGGTCGTGGCGGCGGCGGACGGGAACTCCTCGCGGCTGTCGGTGTCCATGGGCCTGCGCAAGCGCGACGACCGCCCGCTGGGCGTGGCCGTGCGCACCTACTACCGCAGCCCGCGGCACGACGACGACTACCTGGAGTCCTGGCTGGACCTGTGGGACGGCGACCGGCTGCTGCCCGGCTACGGCTGGATCTTCGGCATGGGCGACGGGACCTCCAACGTGGGCCTCGGGCTGCTGAATACCAGCGCCGCGTTCCGGAACACCGACTACCACGCGCTGCTGCGCAAGTGGCTGGCCGGAATGCCCGCCGAATGGGGTTTCACCGAGGAGACCCGCACCCAGCCGATCCGCGGTGCGGCCCTGCCCATGGGCTTCAACCGGACCCCGCACTACCACCAGGGCCTGCTGCTGGTCGGCGACGCGGGCGGCATGGTCAACCCGTTCAACGGTGAGGGGATCGCCTACGCGATGGAGTCGGGCGAGATCCTGGCCCGGACCGTCGCCCAGGCGCTGGCCCGGGCCCGGCGGGCCGAGACCGAACGGGTCCTGGCCGGGTACCCGCGCGCGCTCAACCAGGCTTACGGCGGGTACTACGCGGTGGGCCGGGTGTTCTCCAAGGCGATCGGGCGGCCGGGCCTGATGCGGTTCGCGACCAAGCACAGCATGTCCCGGCCGGCCCTGATGGGGTTCGCGCTCAAGCTGCTCGCCAACCTCACCGATCAACCCGGCGATGCGGCAGACCGGCTGGTCAACGGCCTGTCCAAGCTCGCACCTAACCCTAAGTGAGGGATCATGCCAGTTGTCCCTAGGATAAGGGGTTGGCATCGGGCCCAGGAAGGGAGGAAACATCGATGAGGCTGTACGTTCCGATCTTCGTGCTGGCCGTGCTGGCTCTCGGTTTCGCCGCCTTCTCCGTGACCTTCGGCGCCATCGCCGGGCCGAAGCGCTGGAACCGCGCCAAGCTGGAAGCCTACGAGTGCGGCATCGAGCCGACGCCCCACCCGCCGGGCGGCGGTCGCATCCCGGTGAAGTACTACCTGACCGCGATGCTGTTCATCGTGTTCGACATCGAGATCATTTTCCTGTATCCCTGGGCGGTCACCTTCAACCAGCTCGGGGCCTTCGGCCTGGTCGAGATGGTGACCTTCGTGATCACTGTGCTGGTCGCCTACGCCTACGTGTGGCGCCGCGGCGGCCTGGAGTGGGATTAGAGACATGGGTCTAGAAGAAAAGCTGCCGAGCGGCGTCCTGCTGACGTCGGTGGAGAAGGCCGCGGGCTGGGCCCGGGCCCGCTCGGTATGGCCGGCCACCTTCGGCCTGGCCTGCTGCGCCATCGAGCTGTTCCAGACCGGCAGCCCCAAGCACGACCTGGCCCGGTTCGGCATGGAGCGGGCGTCCAACACCCCGCGCCAGGCCGACCTGATGATCGTGGCCGGCCTGGCTCAGCCAGAAGATGGCCCCGGTGCTGCGGCAGATCTACGACCAGATGTCCGACCCCAAGTGGGTCATCTCGATGGGCGTGTGCGCCTCCAGCGGCGGCATGTTCAACAACTACGCGATCGTGCAGGGCGTCGACCATGTCGTGCCGGTGGACATCTACCTGCCCGGCTGCCCGCCGCGCCCGGAGATGCTGCTCGACTCGATCCTCAAGCTGCACGACAAGATCATGAACATGAAGCTCGGCAAGGACCGGGACCGCCAGATCACCGAGCTGGAGACCGCGCGGCTCGGCTTGGGGGCGCTGCACCTGGCCGGGCCCTCCGAGGCCGAGCTGTGAGCGGACCCGAGCAGCCGGCGGCGGCCACCGAGCAAACCCAGGGGTCGCTGGGCCCCCAGGGCCCGGCACCCGCCGAGACTCCCGAAGATGCCGAGGCTCACCTGCCCGCCCGGCTGGGCGAGGAGCGACTCAACGCCACGGTCGTCCGCCAGGGCATGTTCGGCGTCACGGGCACCCCGGACACCTCCGGGTTCGGCCTGCTCCGGGTGCACCAGGCGCCGCCGCGGCACAGCGAGCGCCCGTACGGCTCCTACTTCGACGAGGTCGCCGACGCCCTGGGCGGCGCGCTGGAGGCGGCGGGCTTCGGGTTCTCCGACGCCATCGAGCGCGTGGTGGTGGACCGCGGCGAGCTGACCTTGCACGTCCGCCGGGAGCGGCTGCTGGAGGTGGCCAAGAAGCTGCGTGACGATCCGGCGCTGCGCTTCGAGCTGTGCAGCGGGGTATCCGGCGTGCACTACCCGGAGGACCCCGCGCGGGAGCTGCACTCGGTGGTGCACCTGCTGTCGATCACGCACAACCGCCGGGTGCGCCTGGAGGTCAGCGTGCCCGATGCCGATCCGCACGTCCCGTCGCTGGTCAGCGTGTACCCGACGGCCAACTGGCACGAGCGGGAGACCTGGGACTTCTTCGGCATCATCTTCGACGGGCACCCCGCGCTGACCAGGATCCAGATGCCCGACGACTGGAAGGGCCACCCGCAGCGCAAGGACTACCCGCTCGGCGGCATCCCGGTCGAATACCGCGGCGCCAAGATCCCCGCGCCGGACGAGCGGAGGCACTACCAGTGAGCGCAGGGCAGACGCCGCACGCGGCGGCTGGAGCCAGCGACGCCGAGGCCGCCGAAGGCCGCGTCTACACGGTCTCCGGCGAGGACTGGGACGAGATCATGGCCGCCGCGAACCAAGCCGGGGACTTCGAGAGCGGCGAGCGGATCGTGATCAACATGGGCCCGCAGCACCCGTCCACCCACGGCGTGCTGCGCCTGGTGCTGACCCTGGAAGGCGAGACGGTGGCCGAGGTGCGCCCGGCCATCGGCTACCTGCACACCGGCATCGAGAAGAGCATGGAGTTCCGGACCTGGACCCAGGGCGTCACGTTCTGCACCCGGGCGGACTACCTGATGCCGATCTTCAACGAGACGGCCTACTGCCTGGGCGTGGAGCGGCTGCTCGGCATCGAGGACCGGATTCCCGAGCGCGCGCAGATCATCAGGGTCCTGATGATGGAGCTCAACCGGGTGTCCTCGCACCTGGGCGGCATCGCCCCGATGGGCCTGGAACTCGGTGCGACCACGATCTACACCCAGGGCGCGCGGCTGCGGGAACGCACCCTGGACCTGCTCGAGCTGATCACCGGCCTGCGGATGAACCACGCGTTCATCCGGCCCGGCGGGGTGGCCCAGGACCTGCCGCCCGGCGGGCTTGAGGCCATCCGGGTGTTCCTGGACTCCGCCCCGCGGGCGCTGCACGACCTGCACAACCTGATCGACGAGAACCCGATCTTCGTGGCCCGGAACAAGGGCGTGGCCTACCTGGACCTGCAGGGCTGCATGGCCCTGGGCGTGACCGGCCCCATGCTGCGGGCCACCGGCCTGCCCTGGGACATGCGCAAATCCCAGCCATACTGCGGTTACGAGACCTACGACTTCGACGTGCCGGTCCGGGACACGTGCGACGCCTACGGCCGGTACCTGATCCGGATGGACGAATTCGATGAGTCGCTGAAGATCATCCGGCAGTGCCTGGACCGGCTGGCCGCCCGCGGCTCGGTCGACTCCGACCCGGTGATGATCAAGGACGCCAAGATCGGCTGGCCCGCCCAGCTGTCCCTGGGACCCGACGGGCTCGGCCCGTCGCCGCAGCACATCGCGCACATCATGGGCCAGTCCATGGAGGCGCTCATCCACCACTTCAAGCTGATCACCGAGGGGTTCCGGGTGCCGGCCGGGCAGGCCTACGCGGCCATCGAGTCGCCCCGCGGCGAACTGGCCGCGCACGTGGTCAGCGACGGCGGAACCCGGCCGTACCGGGTGCACCTGCGCGACCCGTCGTTCACCCACCTGCAGTCGGTCGCCGCGGTGTGCGAGGGCGGCTTCGTGGCCGACCTCATCCCCGCGATCGCCAGCATCGACCCCGTGATGGGAGGCGTGGACCGGTAATGCCGTTCAGCGATCAGGTGCGCGGCCGCCTCGCGGCGGACGCGACCAAGATCATCGGCCAGTACCCCGGGTCGAGGTCGGCACTGCTGCCGCTGCTGCACCTCGTCCAGTCCGAGGAGGGCTACGTCTCCGAAGACGGCATCGCGTTCTGCGCCGAACAGCTCGGGCTGACCCACGCCGACGTCACCGGCGTGGTCAGCTTCTACACCATGTACAAGCGGCGCCCGGTCGGCGAGTACCACGTCGGCGTGTGCACCAACACCGTGTGCGGCGTGCTGGGCGGCAACCAGATCCTGGCCGAGCTGCACGAGCACCTCGGCGTGGCCGACGACGAGACCACGCCGGACGGCCGGGTCAGCCTGGAGCACCTGGAGTGCAACGCCGCCTGCACGTACGCGCCGGTGATGATGGTGAACTGGGAGTTCTTCGACAACATGACCCCGGCCTCGGCCCGCCAGCTCACCGACGACCTGCGCGCCGGGACCCCGGTGAAGCCGACCCGGGGCCCGGACCGGCTGGTCACCTGGCGCGAGGCGGCCCGGGTCCTGGCCGGTTTCAACGACGACCTGGCCACCCAGGGCCCGACCGCGGGACCGGCCGACCTGGTCGGCCTCAAGATCGCCCAGGAGCACGGCTGGACCGCGCCGGAGGCGCCAGGGAGCAGAGCGCCGGAGGCGCCAGGGAGCAGAGCGCCGGAGGCGCCAGGGAGCAGAGCGCCGGAGGCGCCAGGGAGCAGAGCGCCGGAACCAGACTCCGACTCCACAGGCGGTCGAGGGCAAGCGCCCGCCGCCGCAGGCGGCCAGACCAGCAAGGAGCCGCGGTGAGCGACATCCTGACCCCGGTGCTGACCGCGCACTGGGACCAGCCCGACCTGTTCACCATGGAGGGCTACAAGCGGACCGGCGGCTGGCAAGCGCTGCCCAAGGCCCTGGACATGTCCCGGGACGAGGTCATCACCACGGTCAAGAACGCCGGGCTGCGCGGCCGCGGCGGGGCCGGCTTCGCGACCGGCGTGAAGTGGAGCTTCCTGCCGCAGGGCGACAGCAAGCCGCACTTCCTGGTGGTCAACGCGGACGAGTCCGAACCGGGCGCCTGCAAGGACATCCCGCTGATGATGGCCAACCCGCACGTGCTCATCGAGGGCGCGGCCATCGCCTCCTACGCGATCGGGGCCGCCCACGCGTTCATCTACGTCCGGGGCGAGGTTCTGCACGTGATCCGGCGGCTGCGCAACGCGGTGCGGGAAGCGTACGAGGCCGGCTACCTGGGCCGCGACATCCTCGGTTCCGGATTCGACCTGGACGTGATCATCCACGCCGGGGCCGGCGCGTACATCTGCGGCGAGGAGACCGCGCTGCTCGACTCGCTGGAGGGCAAGCGCGGCCTGCCGCGCAACAAGCCGCCCTTCCCGGCCGTGGCGGGGGTGTACGCGCTGCCGACCAACGTGAACAACGTGGAGTCGATCGCCACCGCCCCGTCGATCATCCTCAACGGGTCCGACTGGTTCGGGGGCCTGGGCACCGACAAGTCCAAGGGCTTCGGGATCTTCAACCTGTCCGGTCACGTGACCACGCCGGGCACGTACGAGGCTCCGCTCGGCATCACGCTGCGCGAACTGCTCGGGTTTTCCGGCGGGATGCGGGACGGGCGCCGGCTCAAGTTCTGGACCGCGGGCGGCTCGTCGGCGGGCATCCTCACCGACCAGCACCTGGACATGCCGCTGGACTTCGAGTCGGTCGCGGCGGCCGGATCCGGGCTCGGCACCAGGTCGGTGATGATCTTCGACGACACCACCTGCGTGGTCGGCGCGGTGCTCCGCTGGACCGAGTTCTACCAGCACGAGTCGTGCGGCAAGTGCACGCCGTGCCGGGAGGGCACGTTCTGGCTGGTCCGCATCCTGGAGCGGCTGGAACACGGCCAGGGCACCGACGAGGACATCGAAAAGCTGCTGGACGTCTGCGACAACATCACCGGCCGGGCGTTCTGCGCGCTGGGGGACAGCGCGACGCCGCCGATCACCTCGGCGGTCAAGTACTTCAGGGACGAGTTCATGCAGCACCACAAGGAGGGCGGCTGTCCCTTCGACCCGGCGGCTTCGAGGCTATGGGCCGAAGGCGTCGGGGGGTCCGGGGGGTCGTCTCCCCGGGGGCCAGCAGGGGGAGAGTCGTGACCGTACAGACCACGCAGGACCTGGTGACCGTCACCATCGACGGGTTCGAGATCTCGGTGCCCAAGGGCACCTGGATCATCCGGGCCGCCGAACTGCTCGGCATCGCCATCCCGCGGTTCTGCGAGCACCCGCTGCTGGATCCGATCGGCGCCTGCCGCCAGTGCCTGGTGGAGGTGGAAGGCCAGCGCAAGCCGCTGGCCTCGTGCATCACCGCGTGCACCGAAGGCATGGTGGTCAAGACCCAGCTCACTTCCGCGGTGGCCGACAAGGCGCAGCAGGGCGTGATGGAGCTCCTGCTCATCAACCACCCGCTCGACTGCCCGATGTGCGACAAGGGCGGCGAGTGCCCGCTGCAGAACCAAGCCATGTCCAACGGGCGCGGCGAGACCCGGTTCAGCTTCGACAAGCGGACCTTCGACAAGCCGGTCCCCATCTCCACCGAGGTCCTGCTGGACCGCGAGCGGTGCATCTCGTGCACCCGGTGCACCCGGACCTCGGAGGAAATCGCCGGCGACGCGTTCATCGAGTTCATCGGGCGCGGGCCCAACCAGATGATCGGCACCGCCGAGGGCAAGCCGTTCAACTCCTACTTCTCCGGCAACACGGTGCAGGTCTGCCCGGTTGGCGCGCTCACCGGGGCGGCCTACCGGTTCCGGTCCCGGCCGTACGACCTGGTCTCGGTGCCCAGCATCTGCGAGCACTGCGCCTCAGGATGCCGGCAGCGCACCGACGTGCGGCGCGGCCGCGTGATGCGCCGGCTGGCGGGCGAGGACCCCGCGGTCAACGAGGAATGGAACTGCGACAAGGGCCGCTGGGCGTTCAGCTACGCGACCCAGCCGGACCGGCTGACCGCCCCGCTGGTCCGGGACGAGCGCGGAGTGCTGGTCCCGGCGTCCTGGCCGCACGCGCTGGCGACGGCCGCGGCCGGCCTGACCGCGGCGCGCGACGGTGACGGGCGGGCGCACGGCGTCGGCGTGCTGACCGGCGGCCGGCTCACGCTGGAGGACGCCTACGCGTACGCCAAGTTCGCCCGCATCGCGCTGGACACCAACGACGTGGACATGCGGGCCCGCGCGCACTCGGCCGAGGAACAGGACTTCCTGGCCGCCTGCGTGGCCGGACGGGACATCGCGGTCAGCTACGCGGACCTGGAGCAGGCCTCGGCCGTCCTGCTGGCCGGGTTCGAGCCGGAGGACGAGTCGCCGATCGTCTTCCTGCGGCTGCGCAAGGCGGTCCGCCGCCGCCAGCTGCCGGTGTTCTCCATCGCGTCGCTGGCCAGCCCCGGGCTGGCCAAGCTGTCCGGACAGCTGCTGGTCACCGTGCCCGGAGAAGAGCCCGACGCGCTCACCGCGCTGACCGCGGGCGGCTCGGGCGGACGCAACGACGAGACGTGGCGGGCGGCGGGCCGGGCGATGGCCGCGGACGGCGCGATCATCCTGGTCGGCGAGCGGCTGGCCGCGGTGCCCGGCGCGCTGGCCGCCGTGGCCCGGCTGGCCTTCGCCTCCGGCGCGCGGCTGGCCTGGGTGCCGCGCCGGGCCGGCGAGCGAGGGGCTGTCGAGGCGGGCGCCCTGCCGGGGCTGCTGCCCATCGGACGTCCGGTGACCGACAGCGCGGCCCGCGCCGAGGTGGCCCGGGTCTGGGGCCGGGCTGCGCTGCCCGGCGAGCCGGGCCGGGACACCACGGCCATGCTGGCCGCCGCGGCCGGCGGCGAGCTCGGCGCGCTGGTCGTGGCCGGGGTCGACCCGGCCGACCTGCCCGATCCGCAGGCCGCGCTCAGCGCGATCGAGATGGCACCGTTCGTGGTCAGCCTCGAACTGCGGTCCAGCGCGGTCACCGACCGGGCCGACGTGGTGTTCCCGGTGGCCGCGGTGGCCGAGAAGGCCGGCACGTTCGTCAACTGGGAGGGCCGGGGCGGCACGTTCGCCGAGGCCCTGAAGGTCCCCGACGTCCGCACCGACCGGTACGTGCTCGGCGCGATCGCCGACCAGATGGACGTGCACCTGGGCCTGCCCGACGCGGCCGCCGCGCGCGCGGAGCTCGCCTCGCTGGGCAGCTGGCGCGGCGCACGGCCCTCAGGGGGGTTTGGGGGGATGACATCCCCCCAAGAGCAGGAGGGGTATGGGGGGGATCGTTCCCCCCGGGGCAACAGGGTCCGTCTCGCCACCTGGCACCAGCTGCTGGACAACGGCCGCATGCAGGACGGGGAGCCGGCGCTGGCCGGCACGGCCCGGCCCGTGGTGGCCAGGGTGTCGGCGGCGACCGCGGTGCAGGCGGGCCTCGCGGACGGCGATAAGGTGACCGTGGCCACGGACCGGGGTTCGGTGACGGTTCCCCTCGAGGTCGTGCCCATGGCTGACCACGTGGTCTGGCTGCCGTCGGCAGGCCTGCCCGAGCCGGCCCTGGACGACGCGGCCACCCCGGCCCCCGGCGAGCCGTACCCTGGCCGCGGGGGACCCGGGGGACGAGGCAGCTTCACCGTCCGCGCCCGGCTCGGCGCGGGCCACGGTGCCATGGTCACGCTGAGGAGGCCGGAATGACGCACGCAGGGGTGCTGCAGCACGCACTCGCAGCTCCCGCGGTCGACCCCACGCTCGCCGACTTCAACCAGCTGATCTGGTGGCTGGTGCTGCTCAAGGTGGGCATGGTCTTCCTCTTCCTGCTGCTGACGACGATGTTCATGATCTGGGCCGAGCGCCGGGTCATCGGCCGGATGCAGAACCGCCCGGGGCCGAACCGGGCCGGGCCGTTCGGCCTGCTGCAGCCGATCGCGGACGCGCTCAAGCTGCCGCTCAAGGAAGACATCGTCCCGCGCACCGCGGACAAGCTGATCTTCTGGGTCGCGCCGATCCTGTCGGCCGCGCCGGCCTTCGTCAGCTTTGCGATCATCCCGTGGGGCCCCGAGGTCTCGATCTTCCATCACCACACCCCGCTGCAGCTCGCCGACCTGCCGGTGGCGGTGCTGCTGGTGCTGGCCATGAGCTCGATCGGGGTGTACGGGATCGTGCTGGCCGGCTGGGCCTCCGGGTCGGCGTACTCGCTGCTCGGCGCGCTGCGCTCGGCCGCCCAGGTGATCAGCTACGAGATCGCCATGGGCCTGGCCTTCGTGGCCGTGTTCCTGTACGCGGGCTCGCTGTCCACCACCGCGATCGTGACCGCCCAGCAGCACGAGTGGTACGCCTGGCTGCTCCCGGTCTCGTTCGTGATCTACCTGTTCACCATGGTCGGCGAGACCAACCGCCTGCCGTTCGACCTGCCCGAGGGCGAAGGCGAGCTGGTGGCCGGCTACCACACCGAGTACTCCTCGATGAAGTTCGCGATGTTCTACCTGGCCGAGTACGTCAACATGACGACGGTCTCCGCGCTGGCCACCACGCTGTTCCTGGGCGGCTGGCGGGCGCCGTGGCCGCTGTCGCTGTGGGCGGGCGCCAACAGCGGCTGGTGGCCGGTGCTGTGGTTCATGGTCAAGGTCTTCATCCTGCTGTTCTGCTACATCTGGCTGCGCGGGACCCTGCCCCGGGTCCGCTACGACCAGCTCATGGCCATCGGCTGGAAGATCCTGATCCCGGCGTCCATCGTCTGGATCCTGCTCATCGCCACCGTGCGCGCCTGGCGGCTGGACACGCACAACACCATCCCCTACGTGGTGGGCGGCTTCGTGCTGGTCGTCATCATCGGCCTGGGCACGATGTGGGAGAGCCTCGCGCTGCAGCGGGCCGCCCGGTTCGCGGCCGCGGATTCGGCCAGCGCCGAAGAGGCCGGTCACGACGCGCCCTTCGGCACGAGCACTTTCCCGGTGCCGCCGCTCGACCTGCCGCACTACCACGGGGTTGCCCCCGACCACGAAACCTCCACCCGGGAGGTCACCGGTGCTTGATTTCCTCAACCCGATCAAGGGCTTCGGGGTCACCTTCCATGAGATGTTCCGGAAGGTCGAGACCATCGAATACCCCGAGGTCAAGAAGCCCACCGCGCCCCGCTACCACGGCCACCACCAGCTCAACCGGTGGCCGGACGGGCTGGAGAAATGCATCGGGTGCGAATTGTGCGCCTGGGCGTGCCCGGCCGACGCGATCTACGTGGAGGGCCGCGACAACACCGAGGACGCGCGGTTCTCGCCCGGCGAGCGCTACGGCTTCGTCTACCAGATCAACTACCTGCGCTGCATCTTGTGCGGCATGTGCATCGAGGCCTGCCCGACGCGCGCGCTGACCATGACCAACGAGTACGAGATCGCCGACGACAACCGGGAAAGCCTGATCTGGACCAAGGAGCAGCTGCTCGTGCCGCTGGTGCCGGACATGGAGGCGCCGCCGCACCCGATGCGGCTCGGCGAGAACGAGAAGGACTACTACCGCCTCGGCGCGGCCGGCCTGACCGTCGGCCCCCGCGCGCCCGGCATGTCCGGCCCGGGCGGGCCGTCCGGCCCGGCGGTGTTCGCCGGCTCCCCGGACGCCTCGCTGTCCTGGCTGCCGCGGGAGGAAGAGCGCGAGCGCAAGGACGCAGACAGGGGTGAGGGCACGTGAGCGGGGTGCTCGCGGCCGGCGGCACCAGCACCGACTTCGTCGCCGAGGAGACCGTGTTCTGGATCCTCGCGTTCGGCTCGGTCGGCGCCGCGCTGGCCATGATCCTGGTCCGGCGGGCGGTGCACTGCGCCATCATGCTGGCCGTGGTGATGCTCTGCCTGGCCACCATGTACGCCATGCAGGGCGCGCCGTTCCTGGCCTTCGTGCAGATCATCGTGTACACCGGCGCGGTCCTGATGCTGTTCCTGTTCGTCCTGATGCTGATCGGCATCAGCTCCTCGGATTCGATCGTGGAGACCATCAAGGGCCAGCGGCTGGCCGCGGGCCTGGCCGCGATCGGCCTGTTCGTGCTGCTGGCGCTGGTCATCGGGCACGCGGCCATCGGCCCGGCCGCCCCGACCAGCGCGGCCGACGGGGCGAACAACCTGACCGGGATCGCCCAGCTGATCTTCACCACGTACGTGTTCCCGTTCGAAGTCACCGGCGCGCTGCTGATCACCGCGGCGGTCGGCGCCATGGTCCTGGCGCACCGCGAGCGCACCTCGCCCCGGCCCAGCCAGCGTGACCTGGCCGCCCGCCGGGTGGCCACCGGCCACCTGGCGCCGGACCCGCCGCCGGGCGTGTACGCGCTGCACGACGCCGCCGACCGGCCCGCCCTGCTGCCGGACGGCAGCACGTCGGAGCTTTCGGTCAGTTCGGCGCTGTCGCCGCGTGACCCGGGGCAGGCACCACGCTTCGTTCCGTCTGATGAAACCCTGCAGATCACGGCGGAAGCTGCCGAGCGGGAGATCGAGGGGGCCGAGTCATGAGCCCGGTCCACTACATCGCCCTGTCGGTGATCTTGTTCGTGATCGGCGCCGTCGGCGTGCTGGTGCGGCGCAACGCCATCGTGGTGTTCATGTGCATCGAGCTGATGCTGAACGCGTGCAACCTGGCCTTCGTCGCGTTCGCGCGGCAGCACGGCAACCTGGACGGGCAGGTCATCGCGTTCTTCGTCATGGTGGTGGCCGCGGCCGAAGTGGTGGTCGGCCTGGCCATCTTGATGGCGATCTACCGGGCTCGCAGGTCCGCGTCGGTGGATGACGCCAACCTGCTTAAGTACTGAGGGGATGACGACGTTGACCACGGTCGCGGCTACCGGCGTGCTGAAGGCCTCGTGGCTGCTGCTCGCCTTCCCGATCTTCGGCGCGGTGGTGCTGCTGGTCGGCGGCCGGCGCACCGACCGGTGGGGGCACCTGCTCGGGGTCCTGATGCCGATCGCGTCGTTCGTCTACGGCGTGATCGCCTTCTTCACCCTGCTCGGCGACCCCCACCGCAGCCAGGACCAGCACCTGTTCTCCTACATCCCGGTGGCGGGTCTGCAGGTCCAGCAGGGCCTGCTGATCGACCAGCTCTCGATCAGTTTCGTGCTGCTGATCACCGGCGTCGGCTCGCTGATCCACGTCTACTCGATCGGCTACATGGCGCACGACAGCGACCGGCGCCGGTTCTTCGGTTACCTGAACCTGTTCATCGCCGCGATGCTGCTGCTGGTGCTGTCGGACAACTACCTAGGCCTGTACGTCGGCTGGGAGGGCGTCGGCCTGGCCTCCTACCTGCTGATCGGGTTCTGGCAGTTCAAGCCGACCGCGGCCACCGCGGCCAAGAAGGCGTTCGTGGTCAACCGGGTCGGTGACTTCGGCCTCACGATCGCCATCTTCTTGATGTTCGCCGAGTTCGGCACCGTGCAGTTCCCCGGCGTGTTCCACCAGGTGAAGGCGGGCGGCAGCGGGGTGGCCACCGCGCTCGGGCTGCTGCTGCTGCTCGGCGCGTGCGGCAAGTCGGCCCAGGTCCCGCTGCAGTCCTGGCTGCTGGACGCGATGGAGGGCCCCACCCCGGTGTCGGCCCTGATCCATGCGGCGACCATGGTCACCGCCGGGGTCTACCTGCTGGTCCGGTCCAACCCGATCCTGGCCGACTCGCCCACCGCGCAGCTGGGCATCACCGTGGTCGGTGCGGTCACCTTGCTGTGGGGCGCGATCATCGGCTGCGCCAAGGACGACATCAAGAAGGCGCTGGCCGGGCTCGACCATGAGCCAGATCGGCTACATGACGCTCGGCGCCGGGCTCGGCCCGGCCGGGTACGTGTTCGCCATCGCGCACCTGCTGGCGCACGGGTTCTTCAAGGCCGGGCTGTTCCTGGGCGCCGGGTCGGTCATGCACGGCATGAACGACGAGGTGAACATGCGCAAGTACGGCGGCCTGGCCCGCCTGATGCCGGTCACCTTCGTCACCTTCGGCCTGGGCTACCTGGCCATCATCGGCATCTTCCCGTTCTCCGGGTTCTTCACCAAGGACGGCATCATCGAGGCGGCCTGGGACAAGGGCGGCACGTCGGGGGCCATCCTGGCCGGCTGTGCGCTGCTCGGCGCCGGCCTGACCGCCTTCTACATGACCCGCGTGATGCTGATGACCTGGTTCGGCAAGCGGCGGTGGGAGGAGCACGCGGTGTCCGGGGAGCCGCACGAGACGGCCGAGCCGCTGGCCGGCGGCGGGGCGGCGGGCGCCGCGCACGGCTCCGCGGAGGAGTACCATCCGCACGAGGCGCCCGCGGTGATGACCTGGCCGATGATCCTGCTCGCGGTGGGCTCGGTGGCCGGCGGCGGGTTCCTGATCATCGGGCAACGGTTCGAGAACTTTCTCGGCCCGGTCACCGGCCTGCCGCCGACCGCGCACGGCCTCTGGAGCACGGCGGGCATCATCGCGCTGGTGCTGGCCCTGGCCGGGGTAGGCCTGGCCTGGGTCATGTACGGGCGGGTCCCGGTGCCCGCGGTCGCGCCGCACGGCAACCCAGCGGTTACCGCGGCCCGCAAGGACCTGTACGGCGACACGTTCAACGAATCGGTCCTCATGCGCCCCGGCCAGTGGCTGACCAGGCTGTCGGTGTACTTCGACAACCGCGGGGTGGACGGCCTGGTCAATACCACCGCCGCGATCATCGGCGGGACTTCGGGCCGGTGGCGCCGGCTGCAAACCGGGTTCGTGCGCTCCTACGCGCTGTCCATGCTGGCCGGCGGCGTGCTCCTGGTCGCCTTGCTCCTAGCGGTGAGGCTGTAGATGAACGGCTTTCCCTGGCTGACCATCGCGGGCGCGGTCCCGCTGCTCGGCGCGATCGTGATCATGCTGGTGCCGGGCCTGCCGGCCGACAGCGCCGAGGCCGACGTGCGCACCCGCAACAACCTGGCCAAGTACCTGGCCCTGGTCTTTTCGCTGATCACGCTCGTCGTGGTGATCATCATCGCGGTCAAGTTCCAGATCGGCGGACCGAACTACCAGTTCACCGAGGTCTACTCCTGGATCCCCGCGTTCGGCGTGCACTACGCGCTGGGCGTGGACGGCATCGCGCTGGTGCTGATCGCCATGTCGGCGGTGCTGATGCCGATGGTGATCCTGGCCTCGTGGAACGACGCGGACCCGCCGGCGGCCGGCGGTGCCCCCGGGGCCGGCGGTGCCCCCGGGGCCGGCGGTGCCCCCGGCCCGCGGCACAGCGTGAAGGCGTACTTCGCGCTGATGATGACGCTCGAGACGATGATGATCGGCGTCTTCGCGGCCACCGACGTGTTCCTGTTCTACGTGTTCTTCGAGGCCATGCTGATCCCCATGTACTTCATGATCGGCAGCTACGGGGTCGGCAAGCGGCAGTACGCGGCGGTCAAGTTCCTGCTCTACAGCCTGCTCGGCGGGCTGCTCATGCTGGCCGCGGTCATCGCGCTGTACGTGTACTCGGTGCGCAGCGGCGCCACCGCCCACCACGGCTCGTTCCTGTTCAGCGAGCTGGTCCACGTCTCGCTGAGCTCGACCGTGCAGAAGTGGCTATTCCTCGGGTTCTTCATCGCGTTCGCGATCAAGGCCCCGCTGTGGCCGTTCCACACCTGGCTGCCCGACGCCGCGGCCTCCTCGCAGCCCGGCACGGCCGTGCTGCTGGTCGGCGTGCTGGACAAGGTGGGCACGTACGGCATGCTGCGCTTCTGCTGGGAGCTGTTCCCGGCCGGCGCGAAGTACTTCACCCCGCTGGTCATCACGCTGGCCGTGATCGGGGTGCTGTACGGGGCCATCGTGGCCATCGGCCAGCAGGACATGAAGCGGCTGATCGCCTACACCTCGGTCTCCCACTTCGGCCTCATCGCGCTCGGCGTGTTCGCCATGACCAGCCAGGGCCTCGCCGGTTCCACGCTGTACATGGTCAACCATGCGTTCGCCACCGGCGCGCTGTTCATCCTGGCCGGGTTCCTGATCACCCGGCGCGGCTCGGACCGGATCGACGACTTCGGCGGCGTGCAGAAGGTGGCACCGCTGCTGGCCGGGCTGTTCCTGATCTCCGGCCTGGCCGGGCTCTCGCTGCCCGGGCTGTCCACCTTCGTCAGCGAGTTCCTGGTCCTGATCGGGACCTTCTCCCGGTACAAGGTGGCCGCCACGTTCGCCACCGTGGGCATCATCCTGGCCGCCATCTACATCTTGTGGATGTACCAGCGGGTCGCGGGCGGCCCAGTCCGGGACCAGGTGGCCGGCATGAAGGACCTGCGGGGCCGTGAGCTGCTGGCCGTGGCGCCGCTGATCGTGCTCATCATCGGGGTCGGGGTCTACCCCAAGCCGGTGCTCGACATCATCAACCCGGCCGTGCGGGTGACCATGGCCCAGGTGCACGAGACCGACCCGGTGCCCGCGCATCCAGCGCCGGGGTACACCACGACCGCCGTGTATACCAGCACCGGGCAGAAGGGAATCGCACCGTGACCGGCGTTCTCCCCGCGGCGCTAGCCGCCTCGGTCGCCAGCGCGCCGACCACGGGCACGATCCACGCGCCGAGCATCGAGTACGGCCAGCTGTCCCCGATGCTGGTGGTGTTCGGCGCGGCGGTGGTCGGCATCCTGGTCGAGGCGTTCGCCCCCCGGGCGCAGCGCCGCGGCGCGCAGCTGGTGATCACCCTGGGCTCGCTGATCGCCGCGTTCGTGCTGACCATCGTGGCCGCCTCGTTCAGCATCTTCAAGCACGGCAGCCCCGGCCACATCGCCGCGGCGGGCGCGGTGGCCATCGACCGGCCCACCTTGTTCCTGCAGGGCACGATCGTCATCCTGGCCTTCGTCAGCGTGCTGCTCATCGCCGACACCAGCAACAGCCCGTTCGCCGCGCAGGCCGCCGCGCCGCCCGGCAGCCCGGAGGAGCGCGAGGGCCTGGCCACCGGGGCCTTCCACACCGAGATCTTCCCGCTGACCCTGTTCGCGGTGGGCGGCATGATGCTGTTCCCCGCGGCCAACGACCTGCTCACCATGTTCGTCGCGCTCGAGGTGCTGTCGCTGCCGCTGTACCTGCTGTGCGGGCTGGCCCGGCGCCGCCGGCTGCTCTCGCACGAGGCGGCCATGAAGTACTTCCTGCTCGGCGCGTTCTCCTCGGCGTTCTTCCTGTTCGGCATCGCGATGCTGTACGGCTTCGCGGGCTCGGTCTCGCTGCCCGCCATCGCGGCGGCGGCGGCCAGCAACACCTCCAACGCCACCCTGCTGTACGCCGGGATCGCGCTGACCGGGTTCGGGCTGCTGTTCAAGATCGGCGCGGTACCGTTCCACAGCTGGAAGCCCGACGTCTACCAGGGCGCGCCGACCCCGGTGACCGCGCTGATGGCCTCGTGCACGGTGGTGTCGGCGTTCGGCGCGCTGCTGCGCGTGTTCTACGTGGCGTTCGGCAACCTGACCTGGGACTGGCGTCCGGCGTTGTGGGTCATCGCCATCGCCACCATGGTGGCCGGGGCGGTCATCGCCATCACCCAGACCGACGTCAAGCGGCTGCTGGCCTACTCCTCGATCGCGCACGCCGGGTTCGTGCTGACCGCGGTCATCGCGACCAGCGTCGCCGGGCTGTCCAGCAGCCTGTTCTACCTGGCCTCCTACGGCCTGACCACGGTGGGCGCGTTCGCGGTGATCACCCTGGTCCGGGATGCGGGCGGCGAGGCCGGGCACCTGTCCCGCTGGGCGGGCCTGGGCCGGCGCTCGCCGGTGGTGGCGGGCATTTTTGCGCTGTTCCTGCTGGCCTTCGCGGGCATCCCGCTGACCAGCGGCTTCACCGGGAAGTTCGCCGTCTTCCAGGCCGCGATCGCCTCGGGGGAGACGCCGCTGGTCATCGTCGGCGTGCTGGCCAGCGCGATCGCGGCCTTCTTCTACGTCCGGGTGATCGTGCTGATGTTCTTCAGCGACCCGGTGCCGGACGGCCCCGAGGTCGTGGTGCCCAGCATCTTCACCGGCAGCGCCGTGGGCCTGGGCGTGATCGCCACCGTGGTGCTCGGCATCGTCCCCGAGCCCGTCCTCAGCCTGGCCAGCCACGCCGCCAACACGCTATTCGTCAGCTGAAGCGGGTCGTTGGCGGCCCTGCGTCGGTTGCGGCGGCCGGCGCGGTCGGCAGCGCGCCGGGCGCGGCGGCCTTGCGGCGCGGCGGGCTTGCGGCGCGGCGGCCTTGCAGCGCGGCGCGGCGCGGTCGGGCGGCCGGGCGGCCGGGTGCGGTCGTCGATCGGCGGTCCCGCTTTGATCGCCGCGCCTCGCGCCATACGTACATCTGCCCGTTTTGGGATGTCTGTTCGCCTGTCGCGATGCTCGTTTCCGTGTCGGTGTCACATTGTGCAAGGTCTCCAGGGTCCGGATGCCGCAAGACCCCCTCAGGACTGTCACCCGCTCATCAGTACAAACACTGTCCCCATTACCTGGGAGGATCGGGGCTTCTGGGAGAAAAAGGCGCATTATGGCGCACCGGATCCTCCCGGAAGCCCGTATCCTCCCGGATGTTCCGATCCCGGGAGGATTACGTGGCGCCTCGGCACTATCAGGCACCGCTGCCACCCGCCCCGCCGGTCAGACGGTTTCCGTAGCCTCGACGACCAGCCGCCGGGCAGGCCCGGCGTGGCCAGAGATGGCGCGATTCTTCAAGCAAGCACGGTGACGTATCGACCCGCATCGGGCCGGTCGCCGTCGGCGGCCCGGCGCGGATCAAATGAGTAAAGCGGATAGAACGGCCGCCGCGTCATACCACGCTACAGACCCGCATTATTTTGGAACGCTTACCTGACTGCGCAAACTCTCCGCAGAAGCCGGGTCCTCCACGATCTTGGGGCCGAGGTGCATTGTGTGGCTGACGTGCCGCCGGGCAGCGGGCCGCAGGCCGACGGCGGCGCACACTAAGGCGAGCACCGCGGCGGTATGCGGGGGTCCGGGGGATCGCGCTGCCGGACAGATAAGGCATACTCGAAAATTCGAGGCGTTCGCGCGTGCCGATGACCTGGAGAGTGTGTGATCACCGCAGTTCCGGTAGATTTCCCGGACTCCGCCCTGGCGGCGGAGATAGTTGACGATCTGGCCCGGGTCGAGGCGTCGCTCATGGCCACCGCGCATCCCGGCGACGAGCTGTTCACCGAGGTCTCCAGGCACTCCATCGCGGCGGGTGGCAAACGGTTCCGGGCCATGCTGGTGCTGCTGGCCGCGCAGTTCGGCGACCCGAAGGACCCGCGGGTCATCGAGGCCGCGGTAGCCATCGAGCTGACCCACCTGGCCACTCTGTTCCACGACGACGTGATGGACGAGGCCGATGTGCGCCGGGGCCATCCTTCGGTCAACTCCCGGTGGAGCAACTCGGTCGCGATCTTGACCGGCGACTTCCTGTTCGCGCAGGCCTCGCTGATCCTGGCCGGCCTCGGGCCGCAGGCGGTCCGGATCCAGGCCGAGACGTTCAACCGGCTGGTCGCCGGGCAGCTGGCCGAGACCGTCGGCCCGGCCCCCGGGCAGGACCCGCTGGACCACTACATGCACGTGATCACCGAGAAGACCGGATCGCTGATCGCCACCTCCGGGCAGTTCGGCGCGATGTTCTCCGGCGCTCCGGCCGCGGTGGTGACCCGGATCGCGGCGGCCTGCGAGCAGCTCGGGGTGGCCTGGCAGCTGTCCGACGACGTGATCGACATCGCCAGCGACTCGGCGCAGTCCGGCAAGACACCCGGCACCGACCTGCGCCAGGGCGTGCGCACCCTGCCGGTGCTCTACGCCCTGCGCGCGACCGAGCAGCCGACCGCGAGCGAGCCGACCGCGAGCCAGCCCGGCCAGCTAGAGCCGCCCGGCCAGGCAGAGCCACCCGGCTCCGAGGCCGACCGGCGGCTCCACGAGCTGCTGGTCGAAGCCGACCTGGCCGATGACGCGCTGCTGGCCGAGACGCTGGCCCGGCTGCGCGCCCACCCGGCCCTGGCCGAATCCCGGGCCCACGTGCTGCGCTGGACCCAGGGCGCCCGCAACGAGCTCATGGCGCTGCCCGACGTCCCGGCCCGGGCCGCGTTCCTGGCCCTGTGCGACTTCGTCGAGAAGCGCACCGGATAACTCCGGTAAACCACCAGGGTGACTCCCGGGTGCCACGGCGGAAGTGACCGGACTAACGTCGTCCCTGACACCGTATCCAGGGAGGCCCGCGATGAGCACGACCCAGGACCGTAGCGCCGAGATGGTCGACATGAAGCTCGAGGTGATCGTCATCCCCGTCTCGGACACCGATCGCGCCAAGGATTTCTACGCCCAGCTCGGATGGCGGCTGGACGCTGACCTCGATCGCGAGGACTTCCGCCTGGTCCAGTTCACGCCCCCGAGCTCGGGGTGCTCGATCCAGTTCGGCCGTAACCTCACCTTGGCCGCGCCCGGCTCGGTGCAGGACCTGTACCTGATCGTCTCCGACCTGCAGGCCGTCCGCGACCGGCTGGCCAAGGCCGGCGTGGCGGTCAGCGAGGTGTTCCACTGCGAAACGGGCGCCGACTGCCGGTTCCACGGCGCCGACCCCGCGCGCCGGACCAGCGGACCCGCGCCCGGTAACGCCACCTACGGTTCCTTCGCCACCTTCGCCGACCCGGACGGTAACGGCTGGCTGTTCCAGGAGATCACCGCCCGGCTGCCCGGCCGGGTCGACCCGGCCGCCACGTCGTTCGCCTCCGCTGCGGACCTGGCCGGCGCGATGCGGCGAGCCGAAGCCGCGCACGGCGAGCACGAGAAGCGCATCGGGCACGCCGACGCGAACTGGCCGGACTGGTACGCCGAGTACATGGTGGCCGAACAGGCCGGAGGGGAACTGCCGTCATGAGCGACTACGACGTGATCGTGCTGGGCGGCGGAGCACCCGGCGAGCACTGCGCCGCGGCCCTGGCCGCGCGCGGGCAGCGGGTGGCCATCGTCGAGCGGGAACTGGTCGGCGGTGAGTGCTCCTACTGGGCGTGCATCCCGTCCAAGTCGCTGCTGCGGCCGGGCGAAGCGGTGCAGGGCGCGCTGGACATCGGCGCGACCGCACAGGTCGACGTGGCGGGCGCGCTGGCCTGGCGGGACTACATGGTGTCGAACTGGTCCGACGCCGGCCAGCAGGCCTGGCTGGCCGGGCAGGGCATCACCTTGCTGCGCGGCACCGGCAAGCTGGCCGGCACCGGCGTGGTCGAGGTCGACGGCGTGCGGCACACCGCCGAACACGTCGTGCTGGCCACCGGCTCGGATCCCATCGTGCCGCCCATCCCCGGGCTGCGCGGCCTCGAGGGCCTGTGGGGCACCCGGGAAGCGACCAGCATGAAGGAAGTCCCGCGGCGGCTGCTCGTGCTCGGCGGCGGGTCGGCGGGCGTGGAGATCGCGCAGATCGTCCGGCGGCTGGGCGGCCAGGCGGTCATCGTCGAGGGCGCCGACCGTCTGGTGCCCCGCGAGGCCGCGCCGCTGGGCCAGGCCCTGAGCGAGGCGCTGCGCAAGGACGGCATCGAGGTGGTCACCGGTCAGCGGGCCACCGCCGCGCGGCGGGACGGCGAGGAGTACGTGCTGGAGTTCGACGGCCATCCCGAGCTGCGCGGCGATCACCTGCTGGCCGCGACCGGCCGGCGGCCCCGGGTCGAGGGGATCGGCCTGGAGACCATCGGCGTGCAGGCCGCCCCGCACGGCGTCCCGGTCGATGAGTACCTGCGGGTCGCCGAGCGCGTGTGGGCGATCGGCGACGTGACCGGCATCTGGCCGCTGACCCACGTCGGGGAGTACGAGGGTGAGGTGGTCGCGTCGAGCATCACCGGCCAGCTCCGCCCGGCGAATTACGCGGCCGTCCCGCGCGTCACCTACACCGATCCGCAGGCCGCGGCGGTGGGCGCGCTGGAGGCGCCGTACAGCGGCACCGCGCTGGTCTCCGAAGTGCCCAAGGCCGCCACCTACACCCACCACTACGCCGAAGCCAACGGGTTCATGACCCTGCTGTCCGACGGCGAGTGGCTGACCGGGGCCTACGCACTCGGACCCGAGGCCGGCGAGTGGCTGCAGCAGGCCACGCTGGCCATCCGGGCCCGGGTCCCGCTGGACGTGCTGGCCGACACCATCCAGCCGTTCCCCAGCTTCTCGGGGATCTACGGTCCGGCCCTCAACGAGCTGCGCATGAACATCGCGAACATGCCGCCGCCGCACCACCCGATGGACGCCCAGATGGCGACCATCGCCGCCGCGGACCGATGACCGGGGAATTCCATGGGCAGGCCGTGCGGCCTACCTGACTTCCCAGGTGTCGTGGCCGGCCAGCAGCGCGGCCAGGTCGCCCGAGCCGTTACGGGCCTGGGCGGCCGCGATCTGGTCGGCCATGAGCCGGTCGTAGCTGGCCTGCTCCACCTGCCGGAGCACCCCCACCGGAGTGTGCCGGAAGTCCGCCGAGTCGAGCCGGGACAGCGCGAACGCATACGACGGGTCGGCCCGGTGCGCGTCGTGAGTGATCAGCGCGTCCGGGTCGGCGCCGTCCACGTCGACCGCCTCGAGCTGCCCGTGCCGGCCGAACCGCAGGCCCTGCGACCCGCCCGGCCCGAACCGGACCGGCTGGCCGTGCTCCAGCTTGATCAGCTTCTCGCCGGCTGAAGCCGCCTGCTTCAGCGGCTCGAACGCGTCGTCGTTGAAGATAGGGCAATTCTGGTAGATCTCGATGAACGCCGCGCCCTGGTGGTCGGCGGCGGCGCGCAGCACCGAGGTCAGGTGCTT
Organism: uncultured Actinomycetes bacterium; assembly: GCA_963787645.1. Taxonomy (GTDB): domain Bacteria; phylum Actinomycetota; class Actinomycetes; order Streptosporangiales; family Streptosporangiaceae; genus Palsa-504. Next base: position 294,720 of record CAWBDS010000004.1, read on the forward strand.
GCGGTCCGAGTCAATGGTCCGCGCGACGAAGCTCGCGTCGGCGCCCAGCGCCAGCGACACCGGGTTGAACGGGTGATCCAGCGAACCGAACGGGGTGGACTTGGTGACCTTGCCCTGCTCGGAGGTCGGTGAGTACTGGCCCTTGGTCAGCCCGTAGATCCGGTTGTTGAACAGCAGGATCTTGATGTTGACGTTGCGGCGCAGCGCGTGGATCAGGTGGTTGCCGCCGATCGACAGCGCGTCGCCGTCCCCGGTGATGACCCACACCGAAAGGTCGGGCCGGGACGCGGCCAGCCCGGTGGCGATGGCCGGCGCGCGGCCGTGGATCGAGTGCATGCCGTAGGTGTCCACGTAGTACGGCAGCCGCGACGAGCAGCCGATGCCGGAGATCACCACCACGTTCTCCCGCGGCACCTCCAGCTCGGGCAGGAAGGCCTGGAAGGCGGCCAGGATGGCGTAATCGCCGCAACCAGGGCACCACCGTACTTCCTGGTCGGATTTAAAATCTTTGGTCGCCGAACGGACCGTGGCTTTAGGCACCAGCGTCAGCGATGCGAGCCGGCCCGCTTCCGAACTTCCGTGGCCGTTCGCCCCAGGTGCAGTCGGTTCAGCCATGGCTGATCACTTCCTCGATCACGCTGGCGAGTTCGGCGGCCCGGAACGGCAGGCCGCGGACCCGATTGTAGGAGATCACGTCGACCAGGTACCGCCCGCGCAGCAGCAGGGCCAGCTGGCCCAGGTTGATCTCCGGAACCAGCACCCGGTCGTAGCGGCGCAGCACCTCGCCCAGGTTGGACGGGAACGGGTTGAGATGCCGCAGGTGGGCCTGGGCCACGGCGTGCCCGGCGTTGCGGGCCCGGCGCACCGCCGCGCCGATCGAGCCGAACGTCGAGCCCCAGCCCAGCACCAGCACGCGGGCGTTGCCGGCCGGGTCGTCGACGGCCAGCGGCTCGATGTCGGCCGCGATGCCGTCGATCTTGGCCTGGCGCAGCCGGACCATCCGGTCGTGGTTGTCCGGGTCGTAGGAGATGTCCCCGCTGCCGTCGGCCTTCTCGATGCCACCGATGCGGTGCTCCAGGCCCGGCGTGCCGGGCACGGCCCACGGCCGGGCCAGGGTCACCGGGTCCCGCCGGAACGGCTCGAACTCGTGGTCGCCGGACCCGCCCGGCCCGGTCTCGATCGGCTGGGCGAAGGCGAACTCGGCACTCAGGTCGGGCAGGCTGGCCGTGTCCGGGATCCGCCACGGCTCGGAACCGTTGGCCAGGTAGCCGTCGGACAGCAGGAACACGGGGGTCCGGTACTTGACCGCGATCCGGGCCGCCTCGATCGCCGCGGTAAAGCAGTCCGCCGGGCCGGCGGGCGCGACGATCGGGACGGGTGACTCGCCGTTGCGGCCGAACATGGCCTGCAGCAGGTCGGCCTGCTCGGTCTTGGTCGGCATGCCGGTGGACGGCCCGGCCCGCTGGATATCGCAGATGATCAGCGGCAGCTCGACCGACACGGCCAGCCCGATGGTCTCGGCCTTGAGCAGCATCCCGGGTCCCGAGGTGCTGGTCACCGCCAGCGAGCCGCCGAAGGACGCGCCCAGGGCCGCGCCGACCGCCGCGATCTCGTCCTTGGCCTGGAACGTGCGGACCCCGAAGCGCTTGTGCTTGGCCAGCTCGTGCAGGATGTCCGAGGCCGGCGTGATCGGGTAGGAGCCCAGGAACAGCGGCAGCCCGGCCAGCTGCGAGGCCGCCACCAGCCCGTAGGCCAGCGCGGTATTGCCGCTGATGTTGCGGTACGTGCCGGGCTTGAGCGGGGCCGGCTTGACCTCGTAGCGGACCGAGAACGCCTCGGTCGTCTCGCCGAAGTTCCAGCCCGCCTGGAACGCGGCCAGGTTCGCGGCCATGATCTCGGGCTTGCTGGCGAACTTGGCCTTGAGGAAGCTGAGCGTGCCCTCCGCGGGCCGGTCGTACAGCCAGGACAGCATGCCCAGCGCGAACATGTTCTTGGCCCGCTCGGCGTCCTTGCGGGTGATGTCGAAGGCCTCCAGGGCCTTGACCGTCATCGAGGTGATCGGCACGGCGTGCACGTGGTACTGCTCGAGCGATCCATCCTCGAGCGGGCTGCCGTCATAGCCGACCTTGGTCAGGTTGCGCTTGGTGAACTCGTCGGTGTTGACGATCAGGTCACCGCCGCGCGGCAGGTCCGTGAGATTGGCCTTCAGGGCCGCCGGGTTCATCGCGATGAGCACGTCCGGGGCGTCGCCGGGCGTGAGAATATCGTGATCGGCGAACTGCAGCTGGAAACTCGACACGCCTGCGAGGGTGCCGGCCGGGGCCCGGATTTCGGCCGGGAAATTCGGCATGGTGGATAGGTCGTTACCGAAGGTCGCCGTTTCCTGGGTGAACCGGTCCCCGGCGAGCTGCATGCCGTCCCCGGAGTCACCAGCGAACCTGATAATGACGTGATCGAGCTGCTGGACCTGCTTGGTCACAGTTGGAGGACCTCCTCGGCATGCCGCGGCCGAACGCGCTCGCAGCATCACCCCACGGCCGGGGGCTTGAGTTAGGACGGTACAAATCTTACGCCGACTCGCGCCAGGCAACGTTCATCTGCGCGTTGATATTCCCAGCCTCGCGATGATCTGGCCGTGCCGATGTAGTTTGTGACAGATTCCGGTAAGCAGCCGAGGTCAGGTTTGTGGATAACGTGCCCGGCCTGGCGGTCGTTGTACCGACCAGATGGTGTCATCATGGCATGCTGGCCGAACACCGGACCCCGGGAGGTGCATGGCCGTGCGCGCTGACCGGCGGGCCGCCCGGCCCTCCGGCGTCGCTGTGCGGCTGGCCGCCACCGCGCTCCCGCTGATCGCCGTGTGCGCCGGGATCGGCGCCGCGGTCGCGGGCGGCGACGGCGCGGTCGCGGGGGCGGTGGTCGCGCTTGGTGTGCTGGCCGTCGTGGCCGCCTACTGTGACCGGCTGGCCCTGTCCGCGCTGGCCGCCCGGCCGGTGAGCGAGGTCGAGCATCCCGAGCTCTACCGCCTGGTCCGCGAGCTGAGCAAGGGTGCACGGCTCCCGGTGCCGCGGCTGTTCCTGTCTGCGGCCGAGCAGCCCAACTCCTGCGCGGTCGGCCGCCATCCGCGCAGCGCCGCGATCTGCTGCACCGCGGGCCTGCTCGCCGCCCTCGACGAGACCGAACTGCGCGGCGTCCTCGGCCATGAACTGGCTCACGTGTCCGCCCGCGACGTCCTGCCCGCCACCGTGGCGGCGGCCCTGGCCACCGTGATCACCTTCCCGGCCGCCGTCGCCGCGCGGGCCGCCACGCGGGCCGCCGCTCGGGGCCCCGCCTCCGCCCTGCTCAGGGTCGCCGCAACCTCTCTCAAGCTCGTTCTCGACCCGCTCGCCGCGTTCGTGATCCGGCTGTCGGTGACCCGCGAGCGCGAGTACCGGGCCGACGCGGCCGGCGCGCTGCTGACCGGCGACCCGGTGGCCCTGGCCAGCGCCGTACGCAAGATCGAGCTCAGCGCCGTGAAGCTGGCCCTGGTCCCGGACGTCCGGCTGACCTCGGTGGCCCACCTGATGATCGTCAGCCCCTTCGACCCCGAAGGCTTTGCCCGGCTGTTCGGCACCCACCCGCCCGCCGGCGAGCGCCTCCGCCGCCTAGAAGCCCTAGCCGGCTACCGCCGCTAACCCGCCGCTGGCCCCCGCCCGGGCGTCCCCGCCTGCCGCCGCCCGCCGCCCGCCGCTGGCCCGCCGCCCGCCGCCCGCCGCTGGCCCGCCGCTGGCCCGCCGCCCGCCGCTGGCCCACCCGCCGCTGACCACCGCTCCCCGCTCGCCCGCCTACCATCTCGGCCTCACGGGACGGCATCCCCCGTCCCAGCGACCTCATCTGCCTCACCTCACCCGTCCGCCCCGCATCCGGAGGCGCCAGAGTGTGGTGGGACTGGGCTTTCACCACGTTCAAGTGTGGTGAAAGCCGGGGTTTCACTCCGGTCGTTGCGCCGTCGACGCGGTATCGGTGGGGCTTGAGGGGCGGGTGGGCTAGCGGTAGTTGACGAACTGGAGGGCGAAGTCGAACTCTTTGCCCTTCAGCAGCGAGATGACGGCCTGCAGATCGTCCTTTTTCTTGGCCGACACGCGCAGTTCCTCGCCCTGGACCTGGGCTCGAACGCCCTTCGGGCCCTCATCCCTGATGATCTTGGACAGCTTCTTGGCGTTGTCCTGGCTGATGCCCTCCTTGAGGGCGACGCCCATCCGGTATTCCTTCCCCGAGGGCTTGGGGTCGGTCGGGTCGAGGGTCTTGAGTGACACGCCGCGCTTGACCAGCTTGTCCTTGAACACGTCGAGGACTGCGTTGGCCCGCTCCTCGCTATTGGCGCGGATGTCGACGGCGTTCTCGCCAGACCAGGCGATGGTCGCGCCGACGCCGCGGAAGTCGAACCGGGTGCCTATTTCCTTGGCCGTCTGGTTGAGCGCGTTGTCAACTTCCTGGCGGTCGATCTTGGACACGATGTCAAAGGAAGATTCTTGTGATGCCACGGCACCCAGGCTAGACGCGCCAGCCGCGGCTCGTCACGCCGAACGCGCCGTCCCGGCACCGCAAGGTATAGTCGGCTAACCGCCTCGCCGCGTCTTGGGCTATTCTTGCGATGCCGCCCGGCGAGGACGGCACACGGCAGGTTGCCCGAGTGGCCAAAGGGAGCGGTCTGTAAAACCGTCGGCTCAGCCTACGTTGGTTCGAACCCAACACCTGCCACCACCTGCGAAAACGGCCCCCGGGCTGCGGAAACGCGGCCCGGCGGGCCGTTTCCTTCTTGTCACGCCGTGTATCAGGGTGTGTCACTGCGGGTCGATGCGTGGCAGTGGTTACGGACATATAGCGGACAGCGTCCGGGCGAAACTAGCGGTGCGTATAACCGCTCGCTTTCGCCGTCCTGGGCTGCTTTTCCGCCGATGCAGGCGGCCCCGCCGGGCCAGCAGCCCGGAGTGATTGTCAGGGCACGGCTGCTGCCTGACTGTTCCCGGGAGCGATGAGGGCGGGAGGGCGACGGTCTTCCGGTGGAGTATGGGTGGAAGACTACGGTGACGGTCGGCCCGGTGAAGGAGGAGGCTGGGAATGTCTGACGGCATGCCGGCCGTGATTGTGGCGCACCAGCGTGCCGCGATTACGGTGGCTAGCCCAGACGCCTGCGGGCCGTCCGGCGGGATCCACCAGGACCGCGGGCTGGTCATGTCCGACCTGCCCGCCGAGATCGCGGGCGCGCTCCGGTTCCTGGACTACGCAGCCGGCAGTCACGCCGGATGCGGGTGCTGATCGCCGGCCTGGGCCTGGGCATCGTCCCCGCGTGGCTGCTCGCCCATGCCAGCATCGCCAGGATCGACATCATCGAGATCGACGCCGACGTGACCGGGCTGATTACCCGCGGCTGCCGGGAGAAAGGGGCACCGAACGAGTGGGCGGCGGATCCCAGGCTGCACATCCACCACGGCGACGCCCAGGCCTGGTGGCCGGGGCCAGCTCCTCGCCGCGGCTGCGCCGTGCATGGCGACTGCGTCCTGCAGGCCGGTTGCACCTGGCACGCGGTGTTCTTCGACATCTGGGATGGCATTTCGCCGTTCAGCTTGCCGTCGATGCACCGGCTCACCCGGCGATACGCCCGGCGCGCCGGCGAGATGTGGTCGTGGGAGCGCGGCGAGGCGCCGAGGCCGGACAGCGGTGTCAAGTCAAGTACTTCGCATGCACTTCTCATACACTTTTCATCTACCTTGGATCGACCTGCCGGTTCAGCAGCCGGTGACCGCGCGGGATCTCGTAGGCGGCTATGAGCACAATCAAGCTGCCGCTCGCCCCGGCCTGCTGCTGGCCCACGACCGCTGCCGCAATCGCGCGGCTTCCCCGCCGTAAACGGTGTGGTCCACCGCGGCCCCAGCACGACGGCGCCGATAACCCACGCCCTGAGTCGGCTGGCATGCAGGCAATACCGCCGCGGCCTGGCTGCCGGGGTGCGCGGCGAGGCGGCTGAACCGGGCGGCAGTGTCATGTCAAGTACCTCGCATGTACTTTCCGTACACCTTTCATCTACCTTTGACACGGAGTTCAACCGGCTGGACACCGGGGACGGGCATGCCCGAGGCCACAGCGCAGCGTTCGAGGACCTCGAGTCCGCACCTGTGATCGCGGCCTGGCTGCGGCGGGCAGCTCCGGTCACTGGCCGGGGTTCGAGCTGATCAGCCCGGCGCGGGCTACGGCCTGGTCTCCAGCATCATCCACGGCCCGCTCCAGATGGGCGTACAACGCCTATCTGAAGGGCGTCCCCGGTACTGGCCGGTCACCGGGGCTCCAGTGACCCGCTGCTGGAGGTGTTCACGTTGCCGCTGGTGAACGTTTTCGTCCGAGCAGAAACCGGTGCCGCTGCGCTTGAGACATAGCAGGCCGAGCAGCGTGCCATCCGGCCCGAGGACGGCAAGCCGGCGCCGGCTGGCCGCGATCATCTGCTGCAGTGCGGTATCCGCCGGCGCCGTCGGCGCGGTCACCCGCCCGCTCAGACGGCCAAGCCGCGCAGCCGGCGCTGAATCGGCCGCCTCCGGGCCGAGGTCGGCACGGTCAATGTACGGTGAGCAACCGGGTACCGGACATGATCAGGACGGCGTGCACGTGATCGTCGGCGAAGAGCTGACGAACGTCGCCAACGGTGCTGTCCTCATGACAGAGTTTCGGGTGGCGCACCATCACGTCAGCGACGGTTTCCATGCAGTTCGCGTCGGCCTCGGTGATCAGCGCTACGGTCACGGCAGCTTCTTCTCCGTGGTCATGTCGCAGGCCGGCGCCGTGCCGGAGGACGGCGCTGGCGATCCGGATGAGGGTTCGTGCGGATGGCGGACGAGCCGGGCGAGGAACGCGGCGGCGACCAGCGCCCACGCGGCGACGGCGACCCAGAGCATGAACCGGGCAAGGGGTTCCATGAATGCCAGGTGGGCTGCTTTGCCGAAGGTCAGGGTGGCCACGCTGTACATGCCGAGGGGGAACACGACGCTCCACAGGGTGGGCTCGTAGGTGAGCGGCCAGTGGCGGCGGATGTGCCGCCACAGGCCCAGGATGATCAGCAGCGGGATCCACCAGGTGCCGAACGCCCACAGGGCGAAGGTGAACCCCTCGACGAACCCGGCGGTCGCGCGCACGACCGGGATACCTGCGGGGAGGGCGAGGTCCCGGGCTCCGGCCAGGACGGAGATCGCGGTGGCGCCCATCAGGATCCAGTACGGCGGGCCGAGGGTGGCGGGCGTCATGGGGACGGTGAGCCAGCGCAGCAGGATCAGCGCGACGACCATCAGGTAGAGCAGCAGCCCGACGCACCACAGCCCGGCGGCGACCGGGGCGAGCAGCGCTGACTGCGAGGGCCAGGCTGGGACCAGGATCGCTGCCGCGATCGACAGGGACTGGGTGGCGACGATCCACAGCAGCCAGCTGCCGTTGACGCCGCCGAGGACCGAGTTGTGTGCCCGGGTGAGCAGCAGGCTGGCGGGCACGCCGTAGGTGAGCACGAGCCACACGGCGGCGGCGAGGGCGGCCAGGATGGCGGTGGCCAGCGGATGTCTGGCCAGTGCGAGCCGGACGCCGAGCACGTCTAGCCCGGCGGTGATGGTGAAGAACCCGAACACCCGGTCCGGCGCCTGGATGTCGGCGGCCACGCTGGAGCGGAAGAACACGAGCCGGGCGGCCAGCGCCGCGCCCAGCACGACCAGCCCGGCTGAGGCAGCGGCCAGCAGCGCACGGGACAGCCACGACGGCCCGAGCAGGAACGTTCCGGTGGAGATGATGCCGGTGGCCATCACGAACGCGAAGTAGCCCGGGTGCAGATCCCGGACAGCCGTCGCCGTCCGGCCAAGGGATCGTGCCTGCCCGCCCGTATCGGTGCTCACAGCGGTGATTGTTCCCGGTTTCGCTGGCGGCCTAGTAGGGGACGCCGATCTTGCGCCACCGGCGGCCGCTGGTGCCTGGTTCGGCGGGCGGGACGGCTTTGCGGCTGCGGTAGACGATGTAGGGCCGCCACAGGTACCACAGCGGGGCGCTCCAGGCGTGCACGAGCCGGCTGAACGGCCACACCGCCCAGATCAGCCACGCGGAGGCGGCGTGCACCTGGTAGACGACCGGCGCGTTGGCGATCGCGGTGACGTCGGGGGAGCCGCTGAACAGGCCGCGGAACCAGGGCGCGACCGTGGTGCGGTAGTCGTAGCCGTGGCCGAGCAAGTTGATGAAGATGGTGGGTACGACGCCGGTGATGATGATGATCAGCAGCAGGATCAGCGCGAGGTAGTCGACCGGGCTGGTGGTCGCCCGGACCCGGGGCACCAGCAGCCGCCGGCCGGCCAGGATGATCACCCCGGCGATGATCAGCACCGCGGCCAGGGTCCCGGCGCCGGCGGAGAACCACCGGTAGACGTTCTCGGGGATGCCGATGGCGCGGGTCCAGCGTTCGGGGATCAGCACGCCGATCACATGCCCGGCGATGGCCGCGAAGGTGCCGTAGTGGAACGCGGGGGCGCCCCATTTGAGCAGCCGCCGTTCCTGCAGCTGGGTGGAGCGGCTGGTCCAGCCGAACTGGTCGTACCGCCAGCGCCAGATGTGCCCGACGGCGAAGATGCCGAGTGCCAGGTAGGGCAGCGCCACCCACACGAAGATCTGCCAGGCGCTGGTGCTGCTCATCGCGGCCGCCCGGGTGTGCCCGCGTTGTAGCCGGCCAGGTACTCCGGGGGCGCGAACGGTTCCAGCCCTACGTCTTCCTGGGGCGGTCCGGACTCCCACGCTTTCAGCACCTGCCCGATCTCGCGGCGGCCGAGCTTGGGCAGCTGCCCGCAGACGGCGGCCACGATCGAGGCGTACGGCGTCGCGGCTTTGTCCAGGGCGCGGCGCAGCAGCTCCAGATCGGCCCGGTGCGCGTGCAGCAGCCGCTCCCCGCGCGGGCACAGGTCGGCGAAGTCCAGCACCATCGGCAGATAGTCCGGCAGCTCCTGCCCGGACGGGACGAACCCGGCGTCGCGGTAGGCAGTCTTGAACGCGATCATCGCCATGCCGCGTTTGCGGGTGTCGCCGTAGCGGTAGTAGGTCAGGTACAGCGCGCACCGCCTTCGCAGGTCGAACGTCTCGACGTAGTGCTGGGCGACCTCGGTCGGCGGTGTGGCGCGCAGCCAGGTCAGGAACTGCCCGAACGCCGCGCGGGCCGGCTTGGGCGCCGTCTGCGCGGCGTACGCGTCGAGTTCGTCCAGGCCATCGAACAGGGCGCTCGTCGGGTACTGCAGCAGCACCGAGGCGAGTTTGTATGTAGCGGTCATCAGTCGTCCTGGCCGAGCACCGGCAGTTGGGTGCGCCCGTCCGGCCGCCAGCTCTGAATGCCGTGCGGGCCAGGGGGACCGTTGCCGCCCATCCCGGGCCCGCCGTCGGTGTCCAGGCTGCAGAACAGCTGCTCGTGCTGACCCATCAGGGCGCCGGCGTCTTCGGCGTGGGCCTTCGGGATCACGTAGCGGTCGTCGTACTTGGCGATCGCGAGCAGCCGGTACAGGTCGTCCAGATCGTCCAGGCTGGCGTTCACCGTTGCGGTCAGCTTCTCGTTGGGGACGAGACCGAGCTGTCCGGCGCGTTGGATGGCGCGGACCACCGCCAGCTTGCGTAGCACCAGCTGCACGGTCTCGGCCTTGCCGGCAGTGAACAGGCTGGCCAGGTACTCGATCGGGATCCGGAGCGCGTCGATGGTCGCGAACACCTGATCGGGATCAGCATCGTCGTAGCCTTCGGCGTGCACGATGTCCGACACCGGCGACAGCGGCGGGATGTACCAGACCATCGGCAGGGTGCGGTACTCCGGGTGCAGTGGCAGCGCCACCCGGTGCCGCACCGCGAGCTGGTAGATCGGCGAGCGGCGCGCTGCTTGCATCCAGTCCTCGGGGATGCCCTGCTCGGCCGCCGCGGCCTGCACCTGCGGGTCCTCGGGGTCGAGGAACACCGACATCTGCGCCTCGTAGAGATCCTGCTCGTCCGGGGTGGCGGCGGCGTCGAGGACCTTGTTGGCGTCGTAGAGGATCAGGCCCAGGTAGCGCAGCCGCCCGACGCACGTTTCCGAGCAGATCGTCGGCTGGCCGGCCTTGATGCGGGGGAAGCAGAAGGTGCACTTCTCGGCCTTGCCGGTGCGGTGGTTGAAGTAGACCTTCTTGTACGGGCACCCCGAGACACACATCCGCCAGCCCCGGCACTTGTCCTGGTCCACCAGGACGATGCCGTCCTCCTCGCGCTTGTACATCGCCCCCGAGGGGCAGGACGCGACGCAGGACGGGTTGAGGCAGTGCTCGCAGATGCGCGGCAGGTAGAACATGAACACCTGCTCGAACTCCATCTTGACCTTGTCCTGCAGCCCGGCCAGGTTCGGGTCGGTCATCGCCCGCTCGGGTGCGCCGGCCAGGTCGTCCTCGAAGTTGCTGCCCCAGTTGACCTTCATGTCCTTGCCGGTCAGCGCGGAAATCGAATGGGCGCTGGGGTTGCGGGTGCCGAGCGGGGCCTGGATGAGGGTCTGGTAGTCGTAGGTCCACGGGTCGCCGTAGTCGTCGATCGTCGGCAGGTCCGGGTTGTAGAAGATCGTCAGCAGCTTGCGCAGCCGCCCGCCCGCCTTGAGCTGTAGCCGGCCTTTCCTGTCGAGCGCCCAGCCGCCGTGCCACTGCTCCTGGTCCTCGTACCGCTTCGGATAGCCGACGCCTGGCTTAGTCTCCACGTTGTTGAAGTACACGTACTCGGTCCCCGGCCGGTTGGTCCACACTTGCTTGCAGGTCACCGTGCAGGTGTGGCAGCCGATGCACTTGTCGAGGTTCATCACCATCGACATCTGCGCCATGACCCTCATGAGTACTCGACCTCCTGGGCGCGGCGGCGGATGACGGTGATCTCGTCGCGCTGGTTGCCCGTGGGCCCGTAGTAGTTGAACCCGTAGGACAACTGCGCGTACCCGCCGATCATGTGTGTCGGCTTGACGACCAGCCGGGTGAGGGAGTTGTCGCCACCGCCGTGCCAGCCGGACACCTCCGACTTCGGGGTCATCAGATGCCGGTCCTTCGCGTGATACATGAACACCGTCCCCTCCGGCATCCGGTGCGTCACCACCGCCCGGCAGGCCACCACGCCGTTGCGGTTGTAGGCCTCGATCCAGTCGTTGTCGGCCACGCTGATCTTCGCGGCGTCGGCAGGGCTCATCCAGATCACCGGCCCGCCGCGGAACAGCCGCAGCATGTGCAGGTTGTCCTGGTACTCCGAGTGGATCGACCACTTTGAGTGCGGGGTCAGGTAGCGCACCGTGATCTCCGGCCGGCCGCCCTCGCGCAGCCCCTGCTCGCCGAAGTGCCGGACGTAGTCCAACGGCGGCCGGTAGGTCGGCAGCGCCTCGCCGTACTCGGCGATCCAGTCGTGATCGAGGAAGAAGTGCATCCGGCCGGTCAGGGTGTGCCATGGCTTCTTGCGCTCGACGTTGACCACGAACGGCGAGTAGCGCCGGCCGCCGGTCTCGCTGCCCGACCACTCCGGGGAGGTGATCACCGCACGGGGCTGCACCTGCGTGTCGGCGAAGCTGATCCGCTCACCGGCGCGTTCCTCGGCCAGGTCGGCCAGCCGCACGCCCGTGCGCTCTTCGAGGTCCTTCCATGCCTGCACGGCGACCTGGCCGTTGGTAGTGCCCGACAAGGCGAGGATCGCCTCGGCCAGGTGGATGTCGCGGGTCAGCCTGGGCCGCCCGTCGGCAACGCCGCCGCGGACCCGCCCGTTGGTGCGCCCGAGCAGGCCGACCGCCGCGGCGGGCTTCCAGCTGACGCCCTTGACCCCGGTGCCCAGCGTGTCGGCAAGTGGCCCGAGGGCCGCCATCTTCGCTGCGACCGCGGCGTAGTCGCGCTCGACGGTAACCAGCTGCGGCATCGTCACGCCCGGGATCGGGTCGCACTCGCCGTGCTTCCAGTCGCGGACGATGCCGGCGGGCTGGGCCAGTTCGTCGGCGGTGTCGTGCAGCAGCGGCGCGGCGATCACGTCGGTGCGAGTGCCCAGATGCTCGGCCGCGAGCCGCGAGAAGGCCTCGCCGATGGTCTTGAAAACGTCGAAGTCGGTGCGGGTTTCCCACGGCGGGGCGATGGCGGGGTTGAACGAGTGCACGAACGGGTGCATGTCGGTGGTGGAGATGTCGTGCTTCTCGTACCAGGTCGCGGCCGGCAGCACGATGTCGGAGTACGTACAGGTGCTGGTCATCCGGAAGTCGACGGTGGTGACCAGGTCCAGCTTGGCCCGCGGCGCGTCCTCCCGCCAGCGCACTTCGCCCGGCCGCAGCCGCTCCGGTGACTCGCCGGCGCGCACCGCGTCCTCGACGCCGAGCAGGTGCCGCATGAAGTACTCCATGCCCTTGCCCGAGGAGCCGAGCAGGTTGGCCCGCCACACCGTCATCACCCGGGGGAAGTTGACCGGGTTGTCCGGGTCCTCGCCGGCGAAGCCCAGCCGGCCGGCCTTCAGTTCGTCGACGACGTAGTCGTTCACGCTCTTGCCGGCCGCCGCCGCCTGGTCGGCGAGGTCGAGGGGGTTGCGGTCGAAGGCCGGATGCGACGGCGTCCAGCCCATCCGCGAGGCTTGCGCCAGGGTGTCGGCGAACGCCTGCCCGCGGAACAGGCCCCGGCCGAGCGGGCTGGCCAGTTCGTCCGCGCCGAAGCTCTCGTAGCGCCACTGGTCGGTGTGCAGGTAGAAGAACGAGGTGCCGGTCATGTGCCGGGTGGGACGCTGCCAGTCCAGACCGAACGCCATCTGCATGAACCCGGTCAGCGGACGCACCTTCTCCTGACCCACGTAGTGCGCCCAGCCGCCGCCGTTCACGCCCTGGCAGCCGCACAGCATCGTCAGCGTGAAGAACGTGCGGTAGATCTGGTCGGAGTGGAACCAGTGGTTGGTCCCGGCCCCCATCGCGATCATCGACCGGCCCTTGGACAGCTCGGCGTTGCGCGCGAACTCCCGCGCCACCCGGGCCGCCGCTTGCGCCGGCACAGAGGTGATCACCTGCTGCCATGCCGGCGTATAGGGCTGCACGGGGTCGTCGTAGCCGGACGGCCAGTCGCCAGGCAGCCCGTCACGACCCACCGCGTACTGCGCCATCAGCAGGTCGAACACCGTCGTGACCAGCCGGGCACCGATCCGCCGGACCGGCACGCCGCGGCGGATCACGCCGCCGCCCTCGGTGTCTCCGACGTCGAAGCGAGGCAGGTCGACGGCGATGGCGTCCTCGCGCGTGTCATAGAAGCTCAGGACAGGGTCGACGTCTCCCAACTCCAGGTTCCACTTGCCCTTGCCGGCCTCGCCGAAGTGCGTCGCGAGAGTGCCGTTGGGAAAGAAGGGCTCACCGGTGGCCGAATCGAGCAGGACGGTCTGGTGCGCCGAACCGCCATCCTCCAGGTCCGCTGCGGTCAGGAACCGGTCCGGCACATGCGCGTCCCCGTTGCCGTGTTTGCGCAGGGTCACCAGGAACGGCAGATCGGTGTAGGCCTTGACGTAGTCGGTGAAGTAGGGCACCTGCCGATCCCGGAAGAACTCGGTGAGCACGACGTGGCCCATCGCCATCGCCAGTGCCCCGTCGGTGCCGGGGTTGCACGGCAGCCAGTCGTCGGCGAACTTGGTGTGGTCGGAATAGTCGGGAGAGACCACGACCACCTTCTGTCCCCGGTAGCGGGCCTCGGTCATGAAGTGCGCGTCCGGGGTCCGGGTGATCGGCAGGTTGGTGCCCCAGATGATCAGGTAGCTGGAGTTCCACCAGTCGCCGGACTCGGGCACGTCGGTCTGGTCGCCGAACACCTGCGGCGACGCGATCGGCATGTCGGCGTACCAGTCGTAGAAGGACAGGATGGTGCCGCCGATCATCGACAGGAACCGGGTGCCCGCCGCGTACGACACCTGTGACATCGCCGGAATGGGGGAGAACCCGACCACCCGGTCCGGGCCGTACTCCTTGATCGTGTGCACGTGCGCCGCGGCGATCAGCTCGCTAACCTCCGCCCAGGTGGCCCGGACGAACCCGCCCATCCCGCGGGCGCCCTTGTAGCGTGCGGTGCGCTGCGGGTCGCCGGTGATCTCGGCCCAGGCCTGGACCGGGTCGTCCAGCCGCGTCCGTGCCTCGCGCCAGATCTCCAGCAGCGGGCCGCGTACATAGGGGTAGCGCACCCGCGATGGCGAATAGGTGTACCAGGAGAACGACGCGCCGCGCGGACAGCCGCGCGGCTCATATTCCGGCGAGTCCGGGCCGGTGGACGGGTAGTCGGTCTGCTGGGTCTCCCAGGTGATGATCCCGTCCTTGACGTACACCTTCCACGAGCATGACCCGGTGCAGTTCACCCCGTGCGTCGAGCGGACCTCTTTGTCGTGCCGCCACCGCTCCCGGTAGAACTCCTCCGCGCCCCGCCCGCCCTTCCGGTGCACCTCCCGGAAATCGGGGCTCGGCTGGCCGCCGGGCACGAAGAACTGCGCCTTGCGCAGCAGTTGCTCGACGGGCTCCCCGGCCGGCAGCAACGGCGCGAGCTGGCCGCGGGCCTGCCCGTCGCCGGTGGTCAGTGCCTGCCCGTCGCGTGCGTCTTCGTGCCGTGTGATCGGCTCGGTCACCTGACCCCCTCGTTAGTTTCGCGCCTGGGGTTGCGCCGCTTACGCTTACCCCTATCACGGCCGCCCCGCCGGCATGCAAGGTCCCGGGGAGAACCGCGGGCCCGCCGGAGTCAGGCGGCGTGCCGGGAACGCGACCAGCATCGGGTGCGCCGGGTGGCCCGCGATCTTGATCTTGCTGTGCACGGCATCTCCTTCCGCCGCTGCAGGTGTTGCGCGGCCACCGTAGCCGGGCCGGCTTGCAGCTTCCCTGCAACCTCCGGGCCGCCTGCTCAGCTTTAGCGTTGCTGGCAGTGCGTGCAGAAGTTGGTCGCGCGGCCCGCGACCGTGGTGCGGATGATCGGCGTGCCGCACACGTCGCAGGGCAGGCCCTGCCTGCGGAACACGTGCGCTTGGCCGAGGTAGCCGGGGCGGCCGCGGGCCTGGTTGACGTAGCCGGCGAAGCTGGTGCCGCCGCTATCGACCGCGGCGCGGAGGATGGTCCGGATCGCGGCGTGCAGGCGGAGTGCCTCGGCCTGGCTGAGGCCGCCCGCCGGGCGGGACGGGTGGATGCGGGCGCGGTGCAGGACCTCCTCGGCGTAGATGTTGCCGATGCCCGCGATGGCGGTCTGGTCGAGCAGGACCGCCTTGACCGGGGCGCGGGGATGCCGGGCCAGCGCCTGCCGCAGCGCGGCGGGTGTGAAGTTCCCGCCGAGCGGGTCCGGGCCGAGCCGGGTGAGGAACGGGTCGGTCCGGCCCGGGCCCGGCCCGGCCGGGCGGATCCAGCCGAACCGCCGCGCGTCGTTGTAGTACAGGCAGCACGCAGGGCCGAGCCGGAAGACGGCCCGGGTAGTCGCGTTCGGCATCGGCCGCAGCATGCTCGGGGTGGGATGGCCGCCCGCGAACACGGTGGCAGCATCGGAGGTCAGGACGAGCTGGCCGGTCATCTTGGGATGGATGGGCAGGCTGCCGGATTCCCCGGCGCCGCTGCCGGGCTCGCGGAGGAACAAGATCAGGACCTTGCCCCGGCGTGCCACGCGGCTGATCTCGTGGCCGCCGGTATCGTGCTTGATCGCGTCGCCGGGCCCGCCGGAGATCTTGCGGTCGCCGACCTCGAGCGCCGTGATGCGCATGCCGGTGATGCGGGCGGCCAGGCCGCGGCGCAGCGTCTCCACCTCGGGTAGCTCAGGCACGGTCAGGGCCGCCCGCGTAGCGCGTGCTCACGGTTTTCGTGATACCCGGTGCTCCTCGCGGTTTGCTGGCGGGACGGCGCGTGCCCGGGGTCAGCGGCCGGCGAGTTCGCGGAGCCGCGGGACCAGGATCAGGTAGCCGCTGTCCTGGGCCTGGTCCAGGGCGGTGGCGGTGGTTGCGCGGCACGCCGCGTCGTCGCCCTGGCTGGCGAGAAGCTCGGCCTGCGCCCACCGGGCCTCGTGGCGGGTCAACGGCGTTCCTCCCGCCAAGGCGGCCCGGACGTGCGGCGCGGCCTCGCCCGGCCGGCCCTGGCGGGCCAGGAGGGCGCCGAGCCGGGCCGCTGCCCAGGCGCGGAAGAACGGGATGCCCTCGGCGGCCTCCAGCGAGCGGCGGTAGGCGGATTCGGCGCGGCCGGGCAGCCCTGCCGCCTCGCAGGCGATCCCCAGGCCGCGGTGCGCGGCGGCGGCCCATTCGGCATGCCCGATGCGGGCGGCGATGCCGGCTGCCTGCTCCGCTGCTTCCATCGCGTCGGCGGCCTGGCCGAGGGCGGCCAGGGCTTCGGCGCGGTGCCACAGGCATTCGGC
>CAWBDS010000005.1:0-158040 GCA_963787645.1 uncultured Actinomycetes bacterium
CCTGTGGTGTGCGGTCTCAGGACTTCCTTGACAATTTCGGCTCACCACATCGTTGACGGACTCAGGAGATGCTGGACATGGCCTCGGCTTTCGGGGCGTCGATCTTGGCTTTCCACCGGGTGACGGGCCGCTGTCCGGCGCGGGGGTGCAGGGCGATCTGGGCGCCGTCGCGGGGGACCTTGCGCTGGACGCTGACCGGCCCGGGAGCGGGCGCGGGGAGCGCGGTCGCGGCGATCCGCGCGCCGGGCCCCCCACCGCGGATGCGGCCGCCGCAGCTCGCACACCAGCGCCTCGGTCTCCGCGGGCACAGCCTGCGCTGGTTCGAACCCAACCCCTGCCACACCCTGGTGAACGGCCCGTTAGCTGCGGAAACGCGGCCCAGCGGGCCGTTTTCCTGCTTGTCGCACCAGTAACTACGGGTCGATGTATGGCACTGCGCACGCACTTATGGCGTACAGCATCGGGCAGAACTAGCCGCGCGTATAACCGCTCGCTATCTCCGGAATGGCCCGGCCAAGATCCGCGGCCGTCAGCCGGGGCACTTCCGGGGCTGGCGGGCGTCGAGCCCGGGCGATGGTGTTTACTGGTCCTGGTTGTACTGGAAATTCGTGCTCGTGTGACAGCGCCTGCGGAGTTCTGGCAGCGGCGTCGCGAATTCCCGGGCCTGGCTCCCGAAGACAGGCGGTCGCAGCAGCCCTTGGTCCGCATACGCGGCCGCGGAGATCGCCTCATCAGGAGAGCGCAATGGCTCAGGGCACAGTGAAGTGGTTCAACGCCGACAAGGGTTATGGTTTCATCGCCCCCGACGACGGCACTGTCGATGTCTTCGTTCACCACTCTGCCATCAAGGCCGGCGGTTTCCGCGGCCTGCAGGAAAACCAGCGGGTCGAGTTCACGCCCGGCCAGGGCGCCAAGGGGCCGCAGGCCGAAGAGGTCCACACGATCTGACCGGGATGTCCGGACGGGGACCGGGGTAGCTCATCGCGGGCCGCCCTCGGTCCCGCCGGGCGATCCGGCCGGACCCGCCTGTGGCACAGCCCGTCAGCGGACCGTACCGCCCGAGGCCGGGACCAATGGGCCGCGCCCGGTAATCCCTCTGAGCACGCCCCCTGAATCAGGGCCCGGGCGGCGGCTACGCGCCCAGGTGCTGGTCGTCCCCGCTGGGCCGGGCCACCGCGTCCGGCTGTAGCGCTCCGGCGGCGGCCAGCTTGCCGTTGCTTGCCGGCAGGGGAAGCCGCGGGACCTCGGGTACCTCAAGCGGCGCTCCGTTGGTGATCGCGGCCTCGTCCGCGATCACGTCGTGATCGCCGAAGTCCGCGAGTGACGACGAATCCTCGGCCGGCCTGCTGTCGCCCGCAGGCGCCATCCGGTCGAAGAACCGGAGCAGTTCGACTGGTACGGGCATGACCAGCGTGCTGTTCTTTTCCGCGGCGACCTCGACGACGGTCTGCAGCAGCCGCAGCTGCAGCGCGGCCGGGTCGCGCGACATCACGTTGGCCGCCGCGGCCAGCCGCTTGGAGGCCTGGTACTCACCGTCCGCGGTGATGATCCGGGCGCGGCGTTCCCGCTCGGCCTCGGCCTGCCGGGACATCGACCGCTTCATGTTCTCCGGCAGCGAGACGTCCTTGAGCTCCACCCGCTCGACCCGGACGCCCCACGGGCCCTCGGTCGGCTCGTCGAGGATCCGGCGCAGCTCCCGGTTCACCGAGTCCCGCTCGGACAGCAGCTGGTCCATATCGGACTGGCCGATGATCGACCGCAGCGAGGTCTGCGCCTGCTGGGAGATGGCGAACATGTAGTTCTGCACGTTGATCATCGCTTTGATCGGGTCGACCACCCGGAAGTACACCACGGCATCGACCCGGACGGTCACGTTGTCTCTGGTGATGCCTTCCTGGGCCGGGACGGCCATGGCGACGATCTGCATGTTGACCTTCTGCATCCGGTCGCCGATCGGCCGGAGCAGGGTCAGCCCGGCGCCGCGCGTTCCCGGCAGCACCCGCCCGAACCTGAAAATGATGCCCTGCTCGTACTGCTGCACGACCTTGACCGCGCGGCCGGCCGCGATGAGCCCGGCCACGACCAGCACCACCAGGATGACCACCAGAGCGACCATCACCGACACCTCTTCTCCAGCGGCGCCGTGGCCGCTGGCCGCCCTCGGCGGTCAGTCCCGGTGCCTGCTCTCAATCTATCTATGCAGCCGGGAACTAGCAAAATACTTCTAGAAACGTCAATCCATTTACTGCGGCAGGCGATGCAGCTGGCCCGGCATAGACTGGTAACTCAATTCCGGAAAAAGTTTGCTAGTTTCTTGATGCAGGTATATGTTAAAGCCAGGCACCGGAGGTAGACGCCAGGCGGCGGCCAGCTTCCGGGGCTACCGGAGGAGCGCATGCTCAGCGGCGCGGTCATCATGATCATCCGCTCGCATAGCGCCCGCGATGGCGCGTCTCGGCTCACTTGCCGGTGCCTGATGGAATTGCCAGGCCGGAAACGGCCGCCCCCGCGCACCGCCGCACACCAGGTGAAGGCGCGAGAAACCACCGTCCGTTCAGAAATCAAGATCTTCTGCCGAACGGGCCGTGGTGCTTCTCCCCCGCGAGCCGGTCCCGGCGCCACCCCTGGATACGCCGGCGGCTTCCGCCGGCATCTGATCACGGAAACAAACCCCGCGGCCGAGCCCTGCTGGAGGGCGGCCAGCCGACCGGAGGGCGACCATGAGTGACTTCTACGGAATCAAGCCGGGTGCCATCCCCGAGTTCGCCGAGGTCGGCGGCGGGGCTTTCATGAACATTCAGAGCCTGCCGGGCCATACCGTACGGCACATGCGCATGTTCATGGACAAGCTGCGAGGTATGTACGAGGCTGACCCGCTTGCGTTCGAGGTGTGCGTCAGGCACGTCGCTAACACGATCGAGGACCAGCGCCGGGGAGAGGGGAAAACCGATCCGCGAGGTGATTCTGCCCCGTGACGACCTGATTCTGGTGTAGTCCAGTTCCCCAGGTAAAGCCAGTTACTGGATTCCGGAAATTACTTGCTAGTTTCTCGGTGCCAATATAATCTGGCTTCAGGTGTGCCCGACGTCCGATGCGTACCGCGGCGGCCCGGCCCGCTTACCCGATCGGAAACTCCATGTCTCGCTCAGCACCTCCCGGCCCCGGCCTGTTCGTCACCTCTCGTGCGGAACGTGATGGTTGCGTGATCGCCGTGCTCGAGGGAGCGCTCGATATCGCGTCCGCTCCCGCCTTGCGCGAGGAGATCCGCGGATTGCTCCGTCCTGGTGCCAGCCGGCTGATCATCGACCTGTCGGCGGTGGGAGCCGCGGATGCCAGCGGCGTTGCGGTCCTGGTGGGCACCGGACGTCGTGCCGGGCTGCTCGGCGGATGGCTGCGCCTGGCCTCGCCGACGTCCGAGGTAGCCAGGGTCTTGTCAGCCACCGGCCTGGACGGGCACTTCGCGACCTTTCCCGCAGTGGCGGACGCGATCACCGGCCGACGCCCGGATGCTGGCGCCGCCGACGCAGCGACTGACGCCGCCCGACGCGTCGCACCCAGCTGGCCCGCCGCCGCCTTATATTGAGCACCCGGGAAGCTGGCCGTCGTGGGCAACTGCCGTCCGGTACCCGACTTCAACCACGTCGGCACCGGAAAACTAGCAAAATTTTTCCGGAATCGGGTAACTTATCAGCGTGGCGAACTGGGCCTTCCTGACCACCCATGCGCGGGTTCTGCTGTTGGTCGCCCATGACCCGGGGATCCGTCTGCGGGACATCGCGGCCAGCCTGGACATCACCGAGCGTGGCGCTTTCGGCATCATCACGGACCTGGTTGAGGCCGGCTACGTGATCAAGGAGAAGGACGGGCGCCGCAACCGCTACCACGTCCAGGCAGACCTGCCGCTGCCGGAGCCCACCGCCCGGGAACGCACCGTGGGCGAAGTGCTGGCCCTGCTGACCGGCACCGACGACACAACGACCAGCAGGCCGGCCGGGACGGCGCGAAACCCGCAACGTACGTAATCTGCGAACGGGACGCCGCCCTGTCCGCGGACATGGCGAAAACAATGGCCGCACTCCCGCAGGTCGCCACCGTTTACCTGGACGCCGACCATCATCCGGTGCTCGGCCGCCCCGCCGAGCCCCGATGGCACGTTCGTGCCGGCTCGGCGGCGAAAGATTCCACCGGCCAGGGCACCTTCGAGTGACGCCGGCCGTAAGGCCAGCTCGTAACGTCCTGGCCGGCACGTTCGCCGCGCTGGGTACGCTGCCCGTCACCTTCCTGGCCGAGCTCGGTTTCGCCGTGGCGTTCGGCGTGCTGCTCGACACCCTCGTGGTCAGGTCCGTGCTGGTCACCGCGCTCAACCTGGACCTAGGCCACTGGACCTGGTGGCCCAGCAAGCTCTACCGCCAGCCACAGCCGCAAACCGACATCCGCCACGGACCGGCAGCCGCCATCCCGTGAGCCACTCAGATTGGAGTTTCCGATGACCGGAGCAGAATCGATCCCGGACCACCCGGGTGCGGTGACGATCCAGGGAGGCCTCGACGCTCTGCGGCGGGCGGGCGCTGCGACCGGCGAGCTGCTCGGGTCGATCGGCGACTCCCGCGCTGATGTGCCCGTGCCGGGGCTGGCCTGGACCGTCGCGGAGACCGGCGCCCACCTGGTCGCCTTGCTGCGCCAGTCCGCCGCCTTCGCGAGCGGCACCCGAGATGGCGCCGCCGAACGTGCCGCGCTGCCTGCGTCCGGCGGCATCGGCGAACGGATGGCGCTCGGCAACGCCCGGGAGCTTGACCGCTTCGGCGAGCGACGGATTCCGGTGCTGCGCCAGTTGCTGCAAAGCGCCGTGGACGAGTACGCGACGCTGATCACGGGGCGCCGCGACGGCACCCCGGTGCAAACCCTGTTCGGCCCGGAAGATCCGGCCACCATGACCGCGGCGCTGGTCGGAGAGCAGCTGGTGCACGGCTTCGACCTGGCCCGGGCCGTCGGCCGCCGCTGGACGATCGACCCGGACGCGGCCCGGCTGACGCTCACCGGGCTGACCCCCTTCCTGCCGTACCTGGCCGACGCCGAGGCTATCCGGCACGTCCGCGCCCGCATCGAGGTGCGGATCGTCGACGGCCCGCGGTTCACGCTGGTCCTGGATCACGGCAGCGCCGTGGTCGAGCCGGCCGACGGGCGCTGCGACTGCTGGATCCAGGCCCAGCCCGTCCGGTACCTGCTCATCGGATACGGCCGGGTGAACCGGTGGCTCCCGATGCTCCGGCGCCAGCTACGAGCCGGCGGCCGGCGCCCCTGGATCGCGGCACGGCTGGGCAGCTACCTGACCAGCGTTTAAGCGAGGGTCAGGGGTGCGCCTCAGAATCACGGGCGCGCTGCAGCAACATGGTCCGTTCGGCCATATTTTTGGTCAGTGCGGCGGCGCGGCGGAAGTCGGCGGCGGCCTCATCGTGCCGGCCGAGCCTGGCCAGCAGGTCGCCGCGGACGCTGGGCAGGTGGTGGTAGCCGGCCAGCGCGGGTTCGGCGGCCAGGCCGTCGACGATCTCCAGGCCGCGTTCGGGGCGGTCGGACATGGCTACCGCGACGGCGCGGTTCAGCTCGACCACGGGGGAGGGGGCGAGCGCAGCGAGGGCCTGGTAGAGCAGGGCGATCTGCGTCCAGTCCGTGTCCGCCGCGGTGCGGGCCCGGGCGTGGCAGGCCGCGATGGCGGCCTGGAGCACGTACGGGCCCGGCGGGCTGCCCAGCTGCTGGGCCCGGAGCAGGGCGGTGAACCCGCGCCGGATCAGCAGCTGATCCCAGCGGCCGCGGTTCTGCTCGGGCAGCGGGACCGGCAGCCCGGCCGGGCTGAGCCGGGCCGGGAGCCGCGAGGCCTGGATCTCCATCAGCGCGACCAGGCCGTGCGCCTCGGGTTCGCCCGGCATCAGCCCGGCCAGCACGCGGCCGAGGCGCAGCGCTTCGGTGCACAGCGCGGGACGCATCCAGTCATCCCCGGCCATCGCGGAGTAGCCCTCGTTGAACACCAGGTACAGCACCTCGAGCACCGAGGCCAGCCGGGCCGGCCGGTCCGCGGGCGGCGGAACCTCGAACGGGACGCGCTGGCCGGCCAGCGTCTGCTTAGCCCGCACGATTCGCTTGGCGATCGTCGGCTCGGCCGCGAGGAACCCGCGGGCGATCTCCTCGGTGGTCAGGCCGCCGAGCAGGCGCAGGGTGAGCGCGATCCTGGCCTCGGTGGACAGCACCGGATGGCAGGAGATGAACATCAGCCGCAGCAGGTCGTCGTCGATCTTTCCCTCGTCCAGGACGTCGTCGAACTCGTCCTGCTGGGTGGTTTCCAGCTCGCGGCCGAGCAGGTTGATCTTGTCGCTGAGTCGTTCGTTGCGCCGGATCCGGTCGATGGCCCGGTGCCGGGCGGTGAGCATCAGCCAGGCCCCGGGGTTGGCCGGGATGCCCTCGGCCGGCCACTGTTCCAGCGCGGCGACCAGCGCGTCCTGCGCCAGTTCCTCGGCCAGGCCGACGTCCCGGACCAGCCCGGCCAGGCCCGCGATGATCCGCGCCGACTCCAGCCGCCACACCGCCTCGACCGCGCGATGCGCCGCGGCGGTACCGGTGGCCATTAACCCTCGGGGCCGAACACCTGACGGATGTCGCCCTCGCCGTCCCCGACCATCTTCCAGAACCGCCGGGCCAGCTCCAGCGCCTCGTCCGGCGACCGCACCTCGAGCAGCGCGAAGCTGACGATCTGCTCCTTGGACTCGGTGAACGGCCCGTCGGTCAGCGTGATGTTCCCGCCGGCGGCCACCACGTGCGTGCCGCGGTCCAGGCCGCCCGTCGCGAGCAGCACCCCGGCCCGGGTCAGCTCCTCGACAAAGCGGCCCATCTCGGCGTAGAGCTGCTCATCCGGCGGGCGCCCGCCGCCGTTGACCGTCATCAAGAAGCGCATCTTCTGGCCTCCGGAGAAAAAGTTCCGTCCTGGTGTCCATCTGGCCGGTCCCCGTTCGAAGCGTCAGCAGCAGGCCGGACCGAAGATCCGGCGCAGACGGTTCTCAGGAGGGACCACCATGAGGAAGATCGTATCGGGCCTGTTCATCTCGCTGGATGGCGTCATCGAAGACGCCGACCACTGGATCGGCCCGTGGTTCGGCCCCCAGCTCGGGCAGGCCGTGGGGTCCATGATCGCGGCCCAGGACGCGATGCTGCTCGGCCGGGTCACCTACGACACGTTCGCCGCCCACTGGCCGCACCAGGCCGGCGAGATGGCCGACAACATGAACGGCGCCACGAAGTACGTCGTCTCGGGCACGCTGCGCTCAGCGGAATGGCAGAACACCACGCTGATCCCGGCGGACGGCGCATTCCGCGAGATCGCCCGGCTGAAGCAGGGATCAGGCCGCAACATCGGGATGACCGGCAGCGGGACGCTGGTCGCCTCGCTGCTCCGCGAAGGACTGCTCGACGAGCTGCACCTGTTCGTCTTCCCCGTCGTGCTGGGCTCTGGCCAGCGGCTGTTCGGCGAGCCCGGCGATCAGCTGCCGCTGAAGCTGCTGGACTCGGCGACCTTCGAGAACGGTGTCGTCCACCTCACCTACACCCGCGCCTAGCGACGAACCTGGAGAACACCATGAACACCGAGACCGTCCCCTCACCGGACGGGACCACCATCGCCTACGACCGCGCCGGAGCCGGCGAGCCGCTGGTCCTGATCGGCGGAGCGTTCAGCTACCGGCGCTACCCCGGCCAGGTCAAACTGGCCGGACTGCTCGCCCGGCACTTCACGGTCTACAGCTACGACCGCCGCGGCCGCGGCGACAGCGGCGACACCGCCCCCTACGCCATCCAGCGGGAGATCGAAGACCTCGCCGCGGTGATCGGCGCGGCCGGCGGATCGGCTCACGTGTGGGGCCTGTCCTCCGGCGCGGTCCTGGCCCTGGACGCGGCCGCGGCCGGCCTGCCGATCCGCAGGCTGGCCGTCCAGGAGCCACCGCTGATCATCGACCCGGCCGACCGGCCCCGGCCGGCCTGCGCCAGCACGTCAGCGAACTGATCGACGCCGGCCAGCGAGGCGAAGCGGTCCGCTACTACCTGACCGACGGCATGGGCGCACCGTCGTTCGTCCCTATCCTGCTGCACCTGATCCCCGGCGCGTGGCGGAAGCTCACCGCGGTCGCGCCCACCCTTCCCTACGACGCGGCGCTCGTCGAGCCCTACGATGCCGGGCGCCCGCTGCCCGCGGGCCAGTGGTCCGCGGTCACCATGCCGACCCTGGTCATGTGCGGCACCGATAAAGACACCCCGCCCTTCATGCGGCACGCCGCGGCGGCCGTCACCGCCGCGCTCCCGCACGCGCACCTCGCCGAACGCCGCGGCCTCGGCCACACCAAGACCCTGAACGCCAAGGTGATCGCGGCCACCCTGACCGAGTTCCTGACCGCCCCCGCCGAGAACGGAGCGCACCATGCCTGACCGCGTTCAAGGTCCCGCTTACTACTTCCCGTCGATCGAGAAGAAATACGGCCGGCCGGTCAGCTACTGGCTCGACCTCATCGGCTCCTCGCCGCTGACCGGCCACAAGGCTCTCGTCGACTGGCTCAAAGCGGACTACGGCATCGGGCACGGGCACGCCACCGCCCTGGTCGGCTACGCCTTGAGCCGCCGCACCTCCGGAGAGGACAGCACATGAGAAAGATCGTCGCGGGGACGTTCATCACCCTGGACGGGGTCGTGGAAGCACCGGAGAAGTGGAACCCGCCGTACTACGACGACGAGCTGAACCAGGCCGTGATGCCGCTGCTCGCCGACGCCGGGACCCACCTGTACGGGCGGCGCTCCTATGAGCTGTTCCGCGCGGTATTCACCGGCCCGGCCGCCCCGCCGCACGCCGGGCTGATGACCAGCACCCCGAAAGTCGTCGTCTCGGCCACGTTGAAGGATCCCGGCTGGGGTCCCACCACGGTGATCAGCCGCGACATCACCGCCGCGCTGACCGAGCTGAAGCAGCAGCCCGGCCGCGATATCGCCGTCGGAGCCAGTGGCACGCTGGTCCGGTTCCTGCTCGCCGAGCGCCTGCTCGACGAGCTCCAGCTGATCGTCCACCCGGTCGTCTTCGGTACCGGCAGGCGCCTGTTCCCGGGCGGCGGCCCGAAGCTGCCGCTCACGCTCCTGGAAGCCCGCCCGCACCGCAACGGCGTCGTCGTCCTCCGCTACGCGCCCACGGCGGAGCAAGGCAGGCCGTGAGCGCGGTTCCGGACGATCTCCGGTAGGTGGCATGCTTGCTGACGTGGCATCTCGGGTGTCGAGTCCGGTTCTGGTGGGCCGTTCTAGCCAGCTTTCGGCGCTGGATGCTGCACTGGCCGGGGTGGCCGGTGGCCGTCCGTCGGCCGTTGTGGTCGGCGGAGAGGCAGGGGTAGGGAAGTCCCGGCTGGTGGGCGAGTTCGCCGGCCGGTCGCGTGGCGCGGGCGTGCGGGTCCTGACGGGCGGCTGCCTGGAGCTCGGTGCCGATGGCCTGCCGTTCGCGCCGTTCATCTCGGTACTTCGCGAGCTCGTGCGTGACCTGGGCGCCACCGGGGTGGCCGGACTGCTGCCCGGCGGCTCGACCCGGGAGCTGGCCCGGCTGCTGCCAGAGTTCGGTGAGCCTGCCGGAGCGGATGACGCCGGGGAAGCACGGGCACGGTTGTTTGAGCAGCTGCTCATCCTGCTCCAGCGCCTGGCCGAAGCCTCCCCGGTGATGCTGGTCGTCGAGGACATGCACTGGGCCGACCGGTCCAGCCGGGATCTGCTGACCTTCTTGGTCCGCAACCAGCCGTCCGCGGAGGGCCTGCTGATCGTGGTGACCTACCGGTCCGATGACCTCGACCGGGCTCATCCGTTGCGCCCGCTGCTGGCCGAACTCGACCGGATCGGCTGGGTCACCCGGATGGACCTGAGCCGGCTTACCCGGCAGGACACCGGTCGGCTCGCCGCCCAGGTCATCGACGGCGAGCCGGCTGAGGACCTGCTCGCGGCCGTTTACCGGCGCAGTCAGGGCAACCCGCTATTCATCGAGGCGCTGCTCGGCGGCGGGCCGGATTCCGTGCTGCCCGAGTCGCTGCACGACCTGCTGGTGGCCGGCGTGCGGCGGCTGCCGGACGAGACCCAGGAGGTGGTCCGGGTCGCCAGCGCAGGCGGTGACCGGATTGGTCATGGGCTGCTGGCCGCGGTCACTGGGCTGGATGACGCCGCGCTGACCCGGGCGCTGCGGCCCGCCGTGGCGGCCAACGTGCTGCGAACCGACGCCGACGGCTACGTGTTCCGGCACGCCCTGATCCGCGAGGCGGCGCACGACGAGCTGCTGCCCGGCGAGCGGGGCCAGGTGCACCGCCGGTTCGCCGAAGCCATAGGCGCCGATCCAGCGCTGGTGCCGCCGGGCCGGGCCTCGGGTGAGCAGTCCTGGCACTGGTATGCCGCCCACGACACGGACCGGGCGCTGACCAGCGCCTGGCAGGCCGCTGATAAGGCCGGAGGTGCACTGGCGTACGCGGAGCAGCTTGTGATGCTGTCTCGGGTGCTGGAGCTGTGGGAACAGGTGCCAGACCCGGCACAGCACATCGGTGCTGATCACGTGGCGGTGCTCGAAGAGGCGGTGCGGGCCGCCGCGCGGGCCGGGGAGAACGAGCAGGGGGTCTTGCTGGCCCACGCCGCGCTGCAGGAGATAGATGCCGCTGCGGAGCCAGTCCGGGCCGGGCTCCTGCTTATGACCGGTGGCCATCTGAAATACCACCTCGGCCGGGATGACTACGCCGAGGACCTGCGCGAAGCGGTCCGGCTAGTCCCGGCCGACCCGCCCAGCCCGGCGCGGGCCCGGGTCTTGCACGTGCTGGCCCACTGTACCCAGCACGTGCATGCTGGCTGGGACGACCCTGATCTGCGGGCGGCTGGCGAGGAGGCGGTGATCATCGCACGGCAAGCCGGGGATGCCGACACCGAAGCGGCCGCGCTGGTCACCCTGGCCGACGCCGAGCCAGCCGGAGGGAATCTGGAGCGGATCCGGGCACTGCTGGATCAGGCCCGGGCGGTCGCCTCCCAGGCGAAGGACTACCAGTCGCTGCTGGACGCCGCCACCACGGAGTCGGAAATACTGGAAGGCGCCGGCCTGCACGAGGCGGCCGCCACGGTGGCCCGCGAGGGACTTACGGCGGCTGGCGACCACGGGCGCACCCGAACCTACGGTACGGCCCTGGCCGGCACCCTGGCCGAGGCGCTGGTCTCGCTGGGCCGCTGGGACGAGGCGGCCGAGATCATCGACGGCGCGCTGCGGCTCTTCCGCCCCGGGTTTCCCGGACCTACCTGTGGCGGCTTGCAGGCGACATTGCGCTCGCACGCGGCGACCTGGCGGCGGCCGCCCAATCCGTCGCCTCGATGAGGTCCGTGCTCGATGAGACCCGGTACCTCGACCAGTACCACCTGCCCATGGCCCGGCTGGCGACCGAGTTGCTGCTGGCCCAGCGCCGGCCAGACGGGGCCTTGGCCGCGGTCGAGGATGCTCTTGAGCGCTTTGACGTGCTGTCGACCCCCCGGTACACGTGGCCGCTGCTTGTCGCCGGCGCCAGGGCGTGTGCCGCCACCGCCGCCCGCGACGCCGCGCTGCTCGCCAGGGCGGCGACGTTGCGGGATCGCTTGGGCGCCGTGGCGGGCAAGCTGGCCGCCGACGGCCTGGTGCAGCAGTCCTACCAGCTGACGTTCGCCGCTGAAGCGGCGCGCGCCGGGCAGGTCCTGGCCGCCGCTAAGCCTGGCGAGCTGGCCCAGCCGGATGATCTGCGCGCTGCCTGGGATCAGGCGGCACAGGCGTGGGATGCGGCTGGTGAGCCGTACCCACTGGCGACGGCCCTGCTGCGCTCCGCCGAGGCCGCGCTGGGCGGCGGCGATCGCGATGGCGGCGCCATCCGGCTGTGCCGGGCTGCCGAGTTGGCCCAGCGGCTCGGTGCCCGGCCGCTGGACAACGACATCGCCGCGCTTGCCCGGCGGGCCCGGATCCCGCTCGGCCAGCCGGGCGACCCCGCGGACGCTCCTGCCGCTCCGGCCCAGATCTCCGGGCCGGAGCGGCAGGGGCTGACCCCGCGGGAACTGGAAGTGCTGCGCCTGGTGGCGGCCGGGCGCAGCAACCGCGAAATCGCCGGCGAGCTATTCATCTCGATCAAGACCGCCAGCGTGCACGTATCCAATATCCTCGCCAAGCTGGGGGCGGCCACTCGGGGCGAAGCCGCCGCCAGCGCGCACCGGCTCCGCCTCTTTGACTCCTTCCCGCCGTAGGCGGCAGTCTCCCGGGACTGCTCGCCCTCGCCGGCGCCGGGCTCATCGGCGGCGGGATCTTCCACCCCGATCCCAGCAGCGGCTTCCCGCCCGGCACCCCCGCCGATGCCAGTGCCATCTCCAGCTGGCACGGCGTGCTGGGCGAGGTGAGCGGCAGTGCCGCGTTCCTCGCGCTGATCGTGTTCTGCTTCGTCATCGCCCGCCGCTTCCGGGCCTGCGGGCAGCGGGCGAGCGCGGTCTGCTCGGCGGGCGCGTGTCCGTCGCCCTGCTGTGGACCGCCTTCACCGCCACCCGGCTGACCACCATTAAGAGCCTGCCATGGCCACCGCTACCTCGCCCAGGTCAAGCCGGCCGAGCTGCTGCCCGCCGCTTCACCGTCTACAGCTACGACCGGCGCGGCCGCGGTTACCCGGCCGCCATGGTGCTGGGCAAGGCCGGGGAATCCGGAGAATTTTCTGGAGATGTGTCGAGTCCGGGATTGGTTGTTCGAGGCATAGGCAAAGGGCGGACCGAGCATACGGTCCCCCGGAGCCGAAAGGTTGGGACTGACATGACAACCCAGACCGCGACTGCTCTGGTCGCCGCCGGACCGTGCTCCCGGGCAGGGCGGGTGACCAGGTCGCTGCTCGGCTACGGTCCGCTGGCCGGAGCCGTGTTCGTGGGCTCGATCTTCATCCAGGGCCTGGCCCGCCGCGGGTTCAGCATTGCCCACGACGACGCCAGTCTGCTCGCCAACGGCCCGCTCGGCTGGATCCAGGTCGTCACCTTCCTGGTGGCCGGCGCCATGACGATCGCGGCCGCGGCCGGCGCGCGGCGGGCGCTGCCG
This sequence comes from uncultured Actinomycetes bacterium, assembly GCA_963787645.1. Taxonomy (GTDB): domain Bacteria; phylum Actinomycetota; class Actinomycetes; order Streptosporangiales; family Streptosporangiaceae; genus Palsa-504. Next base: position 13,112 of record CAWBDS010000005.1, read on the forward strand.
AGCCGGTGGGCGCCCCGGCTGCTCGGGCTGTACGGCGCCGGGCTGATGGCCGCCGGGGTGTTCCGCGCCGACCCGGCCGACGGGTTCGGGCCCGGGGCCCCGGCCGGAAGGGTCGTGCAGGTCAGCTGGCACGGCAACGGGCACCTGATCGCGGCGAGCATCGGGTTCGTCGCGGTGATCGCCGCCTGTTTCGTCGTCGCCCGCTACCTCTCCCGGACCGGGCGCCGGGGCCTGGCCGTCTACTCCCGGATTACGGGCGTGGCGTTCTTGGCCGCGTTCGCCGGCGTTACCACGGGCTCCAGCTCGCCCGCGATCGTGCTGCCGTTCTACGCCGCGGTGACCGCCGTGTTCACCTGGCTGGCCGTCGTCTGCGCTCACCTGTACCGGCGCGTGGCCTGATATCCCTTCCAGTAGACATGAACAGGAGACAACGATGCGTTACATGATGCTGCTGTCCGGGACCAACCCGTCGACCCCGCCCCCGCCCGAGCTGTTCGAAGCGATCATGAGACTCGGCGGCGAGGCCACCGAGGCCGGGGTGCTGCTCGACACCGCGGGGCTGCTGCCCAGCGCCAGCGGCGCCCGGGTATCGCTGGCGGGCGGCCGGATGACCGTCACCGACGGCCCGTTCACCGAGTCGAAGGAACTGATCAGCTACGCCCTGTATGAGGTCCGGTCCAGGGAAGAGGCCATCGAGTGGGCCTCCCGGTTCATGAAAGTCCACCGGGACCTGTGGCCGGGCTGGGCGGGAAGCACCGACGTGCTGCAGGTGATGGGCCCGGGCGACGGTGGCTGACTACCAGGCCACGCACGCCGCGATCGAGGCGGTCTGGCGGATCGAGTCGCCCCGCCTCATCGCGGCGCTGGCCCGGATCACCGGGGACGTGAGCGCAGCCGAGGAACTCGCCCAGGATGCCCTGGTGATCGCGCTGGAACAGTGGCCCGTCCAGGGCGTCCCGGACGGCCCCGGCGCCTGGCTGATGGCGACCGCCAAGCACCGGGCCGTCGACCTGATCCGCCGCCGGGCGCGCTACGACCGCAAGCTCCAGGAGGCAGGACGCGACGTGGAAGCGCGAGCGCAGACGTTCGGCGAGCCCGACGTCGATGACCATATTGGCGACGACCTGCTCCGGCTGATCTTCATCGCCTGCCATCCGGTGCTGCCGGCCGAGGCCCGCGCGGCGCTCACCTTGCGCCTTATCGGCGGGCTGACCACCCACGAGATCGCCCGGGCATTCCTGGTCGCGGAGCCGACGATCGCCCAGCGGATCGTCCGGGCCAAGCGGACGCTGGCCGAGAAGAAGGTCCCGTTCGAGATTCCCGCGCCCGGCGAGCTGGCCGGCCGGGTCGCCTCGGTGCTGGACGTCATCTACCTCATCTTCAACGAAGGCTACGCGGCGACCTCGGGCCCGGACTGGATCCGTCCCGAGCTGTGCGCCGAGGCGCTCCGGCTGGGCCGCGTCCTGGCCGGCCTCATGCCTCGGACCGTCGAAGCGCAGGGGCTGGTCGCGCTCATGGAGCTGCAGGCGTCCCGCGTCCCGGCCCGCACGAACCCGGCCGGAGACCCGATCCTGCTGACCGACCAGGACCGGCTGCGCTGGGACCGGCTGCTGATCCGCCGGGGCATGGCCGCGCTGGAGCGGGCCGGGCAGATCGACGCCGCGCCCGGGCCGTACGCGGTGCAGGCCGAGATCGCCGCGTGCCACGCCCGGGCGGTGTCGGTCAAGGACACGGACTGGGAACGCATCGCCGCGCTCTACGTGGTGCTCGCGCACCTGATCCCCGGCTCCCCGGTGGTGGAGCTCAACCGCGCGGTGGCCGTGGGCATGGCCTACGGGGCCGCCCGCGGCCTGGAGATCGCTGACACCCTGACCAGCCAGCCGGCGCTGAGGGGCTACGTCCAGCTGCCGGCCGTCCGCGGCCACTTGCTGGCCGAGCTGGGCAGGCTGACCGAAGCCCGCGCGGAGTTCGCCTGCGCCGCCGCGCTGACCAGCAACGAACGCGAACGGGCCATCTTCCAGGCCCGAGCCGCAGCCTGCAGCGAACCACCCTCATAAAGGAGTCATCGTGAGCGACATGCCTGCCGGCCCAGCCTCCGGGGCGAGCCCGGATCGCCCGCGGGCGAGGTTCCGCACCTCGCTGCTGGCCACCGGCAAAACCACCACCGGGATAGAAGTGCCGCCCGAAATGATCGCGCAACTCGGTGGCGGCCAGCGGCCGCCAGTGGTGGTGACGATCGGCTCCTACACCTACCGCAGCACGGTCGGCGTGATGGGCGGCCGGTCGCTGATCCCGGTCAGCGCCGACCACCGCCGGCTGGCCGGGATCGCCGCTGGCGACGACCTCGATATCGAGCTGGAACTGGACACCGCGCCCCGCGAGGTAGAGCTTCCCGCCGACCTGGCCGAAGCCCTCAGCAAGGACGACGCGGCACGCCGGTTCTTCGAAGGGCTGTCCGCCAGTCACAAGAAATGGCACGTCCAATCCATCGAAAGCGCCAAGGCGCCCGAAACCAGGCAACGGCGGATCGGCAAGTCCCTGGAATTGCTGCGGCAACGGCGGGCCCGCTAGCGTCCAGCAGGCCGGCGGTAAGCGCGTCCGTGGTGTTCGATCATGAATGCGGCTCGGCCGTGGGGGCGTAGCGGAGTACGGTCCCCAGCTCGCAGCGGCGGTGGATGCCGTCGCCGCCGAGGGCCGCGACCGCGCCGTCAGCGGAGCGGACCCCGGGCGCCAACACCAGTGATAGAGTGAATGAATATTCATTCATTTGGAGGTGTGAGATGGGCTGGACCGCAGCCGACATCCCTGACCAGCATGGGCGTACGGCCGTCGTCACCGGTGCCAACGGCGGGCTCGGACTGGTGACCGCCCGGGACCTGGCGGCGAAGGGTGCGCACGTCGTGATGGCCGTGCGCAACCAGAAGAAGGCCGCCGCCGCGGTCGAGGAAATCCGGGCGGCCGTCCCGGACGGCGCACTGGAACTGGTCGCGCTCGACCTGTCCTCGCAGGCGTCGGTGAAGGAGGCTGCGGAGCGGATCCTGGCCGCCCGCGATGGCCTCGACCTCCTGATCAACAACGCGGGCGTGATGGCGATCGCCGAGGCGCGCACGGTCGACGGCTTCGAGATGCAGCTCGGCGTCGATCACCTGGGCCACTGGACCCTGACCGCGCTCCTGCTGCCCGCGCTGCTGCGCACGCCCGGGTCCCGCATCGTGACCGTAACCAGCACGGCCCATCTCATGGGCCGCCCCGTCGACGTGGCCAACCCCCACCTGGAGGGCCGCTATGGGCCCTGGCGTGCCTACAGCCAGGCGAAGCTGGCCAACTACCACTTCGGGCTCGGGCTGCAGCGCGAACTGGAGCGAGCGGGCGCGCGCACGGTCAGCCTGATCGCGCACCCGGGCCTGTCCGACACCGATCTGCAGGCGGTCAGCGTGGCGGGCTCGGGCGGCGGCGCCTCCCAGCGGTTCTTCCACGTCATGGCCCAGCGCACCGGCATGTCCGCCAGCGACGGCGCGCTGCCGCAGCTGCGGGCCGCCACGGACCCGGCGGCCAAGGGCGGCGAGTTCTTCGGTCCGCTGTTCGTGAACAACGGCGCTCCGGTCCGCAAGCCGATCCTGCGCCGGTTCGGGATGGACCGGGCCATTGCGCAGCTCTGGGAAGTGTCCGAGCGTGAAACCGGGATCGCGCTCGGCGTGCGCACCCCGGCCGGCGCGTGACGGCGGTGCCGGCCGACCGGGCGGCCGCCGTCCGCGCGGCCCTGCGCAGCCTGGTGGCCCGAAACGGCTTCCACGGCGCTTCCATGAGCGCGGTCGCCCGCGAGGCTGGAGTGGCCACCGGCACCGCCTACACCCACTACGCCTCCAAGGACGAGCTGGTGCTGGCCGCGTACGGCGAGACGAAAGCCGCACTGGGCCTGGCCGTCACCGCGGGCCTGGGCCAGGATCTGTCCGCCGAACGGCGGTTCCACGCCCTGTGGCTGGCCTGCTACCGGTATGTCCAGGCGAACCCGAACCACGCACAGTTCCTGCTGCAGGTGGAGCACTCCCCGTACCGGGGGCGCGCCCACCAGTCCGCCCTGGCCAACGAGAACGACCCGCTCCTGGCCGAAGTGGCCCGGCCCGAGGTTGCCGCGCGCCTGCTCCCGCTGCCCCTCGACGTGCTCTATGAGCTCTCGCTCAGCCCAGCCGTCCGCCTCGCCGCCGGCGGCGTCGAGCTCACCCAGGCTCAGCTCGACGAGATCGCCGACGGCTGCTGGCGGGCGGTCAGCCGACCCGAGTGACCACCGCGGTCCCGGCCGTCGGTCACATTCGGTTGCTGGCCGCGGTCATGCAAGCGTGGACCTGACGGCTCCTGCCGCGGGCCGGCCGAAGGTGAAGGGAAGACCCATGACATCGCCAGTTCTCGTCACGGGCGGCACCGGCCGCCTGGGACGATCGGTCGTGGCCCGGCTGATCGAGGCCGGCCGCGACGTGCGGGTGCTGGCCCGCCGCCAGCGCGACACGCAGCCGCAGGTCACGTTCTTCACCGGAGACCTTCGGCGGGGCGAGGGCATCGGCCCGGCCGTGCGTGACGCCGGGGTGATCATCCACTGTGCGACCAGCACGAAGGGCGACGTAGAGGCGACCAGGAACCTGGTGACGGCGGCGGCCCAGGCCGGGTCCCCGTACTTTGTGCAGCCGTCCATCGTCGGTATCGACGCCATGGCGGCCTGGGGATACGTGAAGGCCAAGCGTGAGGTCGAGCGGATCGTCGAGAACAGCGGCCTGCCGTGGACGATCCTGCGGGTCACCCAGTTCTACAGCTATTGCTTCGGGAACTCGCGGAAGCTAGCGAAGTTGCCGCTGGTGGCACCGGTGCCCGGGGGCTTCCGCGTGCAGCCGGTCGATGCCCGCGAGGTCGCGGCCCGCCTGGTCGAGCTGGCGCTGGGCGAGCCGGTCGGCCGGGCCCCGGACATGTCCGGACCGGAGGTATCGAGCTGGCAGGACCTGTTCCGCAGCTACCTGGCGGCCACCCAGCAACGCAAATGGGTGGTCCCGGTGCCGGTACCGGGAAGCAAGGCGGTCCGCAACGGCGCTCTGCTCCCGCCACCTGAGCACACCGAGGGGGTCAGGACCTGGGACCAGTTCCTGGCCGAGGAGCTGCCGGAACACCGTGGCGGCCGAGACTCCGCCCCGCGGGTCACGAGCGCCTAAAAGCTGGTCCGGCCCCACCGCGCCGCCGATCACGCTAGCTGGCTCTCACGCTCGCTGGGTTCCATCCGGCGTCCGAAGTCGCGGAAGGCGCGCTGGGAGTTGCCGCCCAGGACCGCGACGGCCAGGAAGACTCCCGCTATCGGGAAGCAGGGTGCGGCCCCGACGTGGCGGACGAGCACGCCGGCCACCAGGCCATTGCCTACGCCGATGAGCAGCAGGGCGCCCGCGGCGCCGGCCTCGCCGCCTAGATAGGGACCAGGGCGATCACCGCCGACTCGACGATGAAGGCCGTGGAGGCGACCATCGCCGGGTTCCGCAGCCCGCCCGACCGGGCTGCGGCAGCGTGCCGATCACCGCGCCGGCCGCCATGCAGGCCAGCAGTGTGCCATAGCCGCCGGCGCCTCAGTGCGCGTGCGCGAGCGCCGGAAGGGCCACTCCGTCCAGCCCGCCGTTGGTCAGGTTCGCTGCGACGGCGACCACCAAGATGACTTGCATGGCCCGTGACTGCCGGATGTAGGCCAGCATGCCGAGTGGCTTGCCGGGAGGCTCGGCCGCTAGGGGCTCGGCGGCCGGGGTAGCAGCCATTGATCCGGCCGCGGCGGGGCGCGGTATCAGGGCCAGCGACACCGCTGATACCGCGAAAGACACCGCGTCGATCCCGACGCCGCGGTAGACGCGCCGGTCGTGGCGACCAGCGCCCCGCCGATCGCGGGGCCGATCAGCGATCCGACCTGGACGGCGGTCGAGGACAGCGCGTTGCCCGCCGCGAGCCGGGCGTCATCCAGCAGTGACGGCACGATGGTGAACGAGGCGGGCAGGAACAGTCCCTCGCCCGCCCGATGAGCGCGGCGGTAGGGCCGAGCGTGACCAGTGAGGCCGTGTGCCGGGCCGCGAGGAACGTCAGCACTCCCACCAGTACGCAGCGCAGCACGTCAGCGAACAGCATCAACGTGCGCGGTCCCAGCCGGTCAGAGAGTATGCCGCCGATCGGGATGAGGACGGTGCGCGGCACGCCGTAGCACGCGAGCACGGTGCCGAGCAGGATGGTGCTGCCGTGGTTGGACAGCACGAGCCAGGGCAGGGCCACCGCGTAGCAGTAGTCACCGATGGTCGAGGCGAGCTGCCCGCCGGCCAGGAGCCGGAAGCTTGGCACCGCCAGCGGCCCGGAGCGGAACGCGGGACGCTCTGATCGAGCGAGGCGGGCGTGCGCGAGGTTCGGCAATCTCGGAGGGGACCGTCCGGGGGCGCCTGCGTAACTTGGTTTCCGGCAGCATGGTCAGCCTGGACAGTGACCAGCTTGCCCCGTTCCGAAGTGAAAGAGCTGGGCGAGATCGAGATGGTGTCTATGGCGCTGGCGAAGCTGGATCTCGTGGGCCACGACGACGCGCGGCCGGCCTTCCCCGGCGGTCCACCTCGAAGGTCGTACCGCACTGTCCTACGGTGAGCTGGCCGGATTGGCCGGCGAGTCCGAACGGGCGCTGCGCCATGACGGCAAGGCGCTGGTGCTGTGTGCGGGCGACCGCGACCTGCCCACGCTGCTGGCTTACCTCGCCGCGCTGCGCCTCGGGCACGCCGTCGCGTTCCTGCCCGCCTCGGATGAGATTATCTCGGCCTACCAGCCCGAGTTTGTCGTTCCGGCGCCCGGGTCGGGGACCGGGCTGGCCGATCTCGGCTACCATCCGGCCGCCGAACCGATCGCCGGCACCACGGTCTTCCGGCGGACCAGCCCGCCGGCCGGTGAGATCTACCCCGATACGGCATTGCTGATCGGCACGTCGGGCTCGACCGGCAGCCCCAAGACGGTACGGCTGTCGTATTCCGGGCTGGCCGGAAACACCGCCGCGGTTATCCGCGCGCTGGGCATCACCGCGGCCGAACGCGCCCCGACCACGCTGCCGATCAAGCACGTCTACGGATTGTCCGTCCTGAACACCCACCTGCTGGCCGGCGCGGGCGTGGTGCTGGGCGGCCGGCCGCCGCTGTCGCTGGCGACGTGGGACCACCTGGTCCGTTCGGGGGCCACGTCGTTCGCCGCGGTGCCGACGACCTACGCGGCGTTCGGCCCGGCGCACGTCAACTTGCTGGGCCGCAGCAACATCCGCACCATGACCCAGGCGGGCGCGCGGCTGGGCGACGACCTGACCATGCGGCTGGTCCGGATGATGGATCAGCGAAACGGCCGGTTCTTCGTCATGTACGGCCAGACTGAGGCGACCTCCCGGATCGCCCGCCTGGACCCAGCCGACCTGCCGGGCCGCCTGGGATCGGTCGGCACCGCGATACCGGGCGGCACGATCACGATCCGGCCCGCGCCGGTCCGCGCGCGGGCCGTGCCTGGCGAGGGCGCGGTCCACTACCGCGGTCCCGGCGTCATGCTCGGCTACGCGACCGGGCGCGCGGACCTGGGCCGCGGCGCCGAGGTGGACGTTCTGGACACCGGCGACCTGGGGTACCTGCGCGAGGGCTACCTGTACCTGACCGGCCGCGCCAAGCGGATCGTCAAGGTGCTCGGCGTCCGCACCAGCCTGGACGACCTGGAGCACCTGGTGGAACGGCCGGGCCACCCCGCCGCGGTGATCTGCGGCACCGACGACGTCGTGCATCTGGTCGGCGCGGGCGACGCGGCCGTGCATGAACAGCAGCGCCGGCAACTGGTCGAGTCGCTCGGGGTACCGAGCCGGCACGTGGTCTTCCGGCACGTCGATCGTCTCCCCCGGACACCCGGCGGAAAGGTCGACTACCAGACATTGGCGACGGTCATGGACTCGCACGGAGGCCCGGTTGATGGAGCTGACGAACTGGCGGCAACTGTCCGACCGGGGACCTGATCTCATCCCCTGCCTGGACTTTCCCGGAACGCGCGCGGCGGCGGGCTTCGCCGAGCTGGCCGCCGGGGTGCCGGTCGACGCCTGCTTCCTCCACGTCAGCCAGGCCGGCGCGGGCCCGCTGGCGGCCTGCGTCGACCGCTGGGCCGATGAGCTCCTGGCCACCGGCCGCCCGGTGCGCGCGGTGCTCGGATACTGCGCCGGCGCCGCGCTGGCCACCCGTCTGGCCGACGCGATCGCCGTGACCGGGCCACCGCCGATGGTCGTGCTCTTCGACGCCGTGTCTACCACTAACGGCTCGCTGGCCAGCCAGTTCATGTCGGCGCTGGAGTCCAGCGCCCGGCACCTGACCGCAGGCGAACTGGCGGATGCCCGCGGCCTGTCGGAGCAGCTGGTGGAGACGTACCCGGACGACCTGCCGCGGATCGCGGCGGCCCTGACCGACCGGTACGACCGGTTGATCCGCGCGGTCGCTGGCCGGCTGTCCGTGCACGAGTCCATCCGCCAGGAACTCACCAGCGCGTTCACCGCCTACCTGGACTACCTGGTGCTGGCGAGCGAGGGCGGGTTCGACATGCGCACGACGACCCCGCTGTTCCTGTTCTCGGCCGGCGACGAACCGCCGGTGGAAGGCGCGCGAACCATCGCGCTCGACATCGGCCACGCCGACCTGCTGCGCGCCCCTCACGTGCACGAGCTCGTCACCGATCTGCTGATAGGAGCGCATTCGTGGTGACCCTGCCTGAGATATCCAAGGTGTTGTCCGCACATCCCGGTGTCCGCCGAGCCGAAGCCGTGATGGTGCGGTACGACGGCCGGGACGTGGCCATCGCGGCCGCCGAGCTGAACGGGTACGTGAGCGGGCCGATCCTGCGCGACCACGTGCGGCGGGAGCTGGGCGAGGACAGCGGGCTGGCGGGCGTGCTGATCGTGGAGCACATGCCGGTGACGGACGGCGCGGTGGACGTCGAGTACCTCGCGTCGGTGGTGGCCGAGGGCCGGTGCATCCTGTTCGAGGATCCGCGCGATGACGTGGAACGCCGGGTGGCGGCGATCTGGTCAGCCCAGATGAACCTGCGGTCGGTCGGCGTGAACGATGACTTCCTGGAACTGGGCGGCGATTCGCTGTCGGCCCTGGGCATCATCGCGGCCATCGAGACGGAGTTCGGCCGGCCGCTGGACGTGTACGAGTTCATGAGCGCGGCCAGTGTCCGCCGGCTGGCCGAGATCCTGCGCTAGCGATGGTCCTGTCCGTGCGTCGCCGGATCGCCGACATCGCCCGTGCTGAGCCGGACCGGACGGCCCTGGTCGGTTTCGGCACCGACCTGACCGAGCAGGTCCTGCCCTGGCGGGAGTTCGCCGTCCGGGTCGCGGACGCGGCCGGCGCACTGTGCGCGGCGCTGGACCGGAGCACGGCGTCGTGCGCCGTCGTGCCGGCTGGCAATACCGTGCCCGCGGCCATCGCCATCGTGGCGGCGCTCGCGGCCGAGGTGCCGGTCTTCCCGCTGAACCCGGGTACCCCGCCGGCCGAGCGGGACGCCCTGCTCGGCCTGCTGGGCCGGCGGTTCGGGCACGGCTACCTGCTGGACGCCCAGCCCCGCCCGCAACGGGTGGACCTGCGGGCCGGACCCGAGCCACCGGCCGCCGAAGGCCCAGGCCAGTTCGATACCGTCGCGTACCTGCTGGCCACCGGCGCGAGCACGGGCATTCCGAAGATCTCCGCCCGGCCGGGACCACTGCGCTATGACCCGGACCGGACGCCGTCCGTGGTGATCCGGCAGACCGGCTGGCGCCCCGGGCAGCGGCAGCTCATCGTCGGGCCGCTGTACCACGCCGCCCCGTTCACCGCGTTCCTCGACGCCCTGCTGGACCGCAACACCGTCGTCCTGCAGCCGTTCTTCGCGCCGCAGTGGACGGTCGAGCTGGTGCGCCTGGCACGCCATCGAGTGGCTGCAGCTGACCCCGGCGCACATGCGGGAGATCCTGTGCCTGCCCGATCCGGACCCGGCGGCCTTCGCCAGTGTGCGGGCGATGCTGCACACCGCGTCCCGCTGCGACGCGGACACCAAACGCGGCTGGATCGGCCTGCTCGGCCCGGAACGGGTCTACGAGCTGTACGGCGCGACCGAGGGGATCGGCGTGACGCTGGTCCGCGGCGACGAATGGCTGGCCCGGCCCGGCACGGTCGGCCGCGGCTTCCTCACCCAGATCCGCATCCTGGACGAGGGCGGCGACCCGCTCCCGCCCGGCACGACCGGCACCGTGTTCATGCGGACCCCGCAGCGGGTCGACCGCTCCGACTACGTCAACGACCAGGCCATCCGCACCACCCCGGACGGGTTCGCCACGGTCGGCGACCACGGCCGGCTGGACCGGGACGGCTATCTCTACCTCGAACCGCGCGACCACGACACCATCAACGTGGGCGGCGAGAAGGTCGACCCGGACGAGGTTGAGGCGGCGCTGCGGGCCCACCCCGCGGTCATCGACGCGGTCGCCGTAGCCGTGCCGCACCGCACGCTCGGGTCGGTGGTCGGCGCGCACATCGTGCTGCGCCCCGGCGTGAGCGTGCGCAAGGCCGAACTCGCCGCGCATTGCGGACGGCGGCTGGCCGGCTACAAGATCCCGAAGCACTTCACGTTCGTCGACCAGGTCCCCCGGTCAGCGGCCGGCAAGATCCAGCGCTGGCGGCTGGCCCCCCATCACGAGAACGGTGCGACCCCGTCATGAACCCCACCCTCAATGAGCCGATCGACACCGGCTACCAGCGCCCCAGAGACCCGGCGGAGATCTGGCTGGCCCGGCAGTGGCAGCACGTCCTCGGCTTCGCCGTCGGGATCCGGGAGAACTTCTTCAGCGTCGGCGGCAACTCGCTGGACGCCGCCCGGGTGATCGACGCGATCATGGCGCAGTTCGGCGTCCAGCTCCCGCTCAACGTGCTGACCGGACACCCGACCGTGGAACGCCTGGCTACCCTGCTGCGTGACCATGCCGAGGCCCATTCCGAGGTACTGCCCGAGGTACTGTCCGGTCCGCTCGTCGCGATCCAGGACGGCGATGGCGCCCGTCCTCCGCTGTTCCTGGTCCACCCGGACCACGGGCAGGTCGGCCAGTACTGCGGGTTCGCCCATGCGCTGGGCGAGGAGTTCGCGGTGTTCGGCATCCAGGCGGCCGGCCTCTACTCCGACGCGGAACCCCGCCGTACGGTGCCGGCCATGGCCGCCGCCTACGTCGACGCGGTCCGGGCGGTCCGTCCCGCCGGTCCCTATCTGCTCGGCGGCTGTGCCATCGGCGCGGCCATTGCCCACGAGATGGCCGCCCGGCTCGATGACGTGCGGCTCGTGGCCGCGATCGATGATGAACTGCTGGACCCGCCCGACACCGGCACCGAGTCCTGGTTGCAGCAGCCGCCCGGACCGTCGGACCTGCCGCGGATCCTGGCCAGCTGGAAGGAGCGCGACCTGGTCCCGCCCGACGCGGCACCCGAGTTCGTCGCGCGCTCGCTGCGGGTGTGGCAGGCCAGCCAGGACGCCGCGCGCGACTGGCGCCCGTCGCCGTACAGCGGGCCGGTCGACGTCTTCGGCCGCCTGCCGATCGCGGCCTGGCCGGTGACCGTTGTCCAGCGCACCCACGAGTGCGGCGCGGCTGGGCAGCTGCCCGACGCGTTGCGCGAGCTGATCGGCTGACCAGCGATGAGCACCGGCACCGGAACCGGTCACCGCCGCCGCCTGCGGCTGACCCCCGGGCGCTCGATCCCGGTCGAGTTCCGCGGGGAACGGGCCGGCGAGGGACCGCTCGCTTTGGGCCAGCTCGACCTCTACAACTGGCTGAGCCAGAACCCGGATCACCTCTATGCGATCTTGTGCGTCGAGCTCCCGGTGCCGGCGGTGGTGTCCGTGGACGACGTGGCTGGGGCGGTCGCGGTGCTGATCGCGCGGCACGAGAGCCTGCGCACTACCTTTGTGCCCGGCGAGCAGCCCCGCCAGCGGGTCGCGGCGTCCGGTGTGCAGCAGCTGGAGATCTGTTCGCTCGGCGAGGGACAGTGGGGACCGCGGGACCGCCCTGCGGTGGCCGAGGCGCTGGTCCGGTGGCTGCGCGAGTCATCCGGTCCGGGCTGGCGTCCGGTCCGCGTGGCGGTGGCCGTCGCTCCGGCCGCGGGCGATCGGGTCATCGCGTGCGCCGCCGTGTTCTCGCACGTGACGGTGGACAACGGCGCGATCGAGATCCTCAAGCGCGACTTCGCGAGCCTGCTGGGTGATCCCGCGCGAGGACAGGCCGGGCCGCCCGGGCACCAGCCGCTGGATCAGGCCGAGCTGGAGGCGACGCCCGCCGAGCGGCGCCGGGCCGACGCGGCCCTGGACTACCTGCGGGAGCAGTTGTGGCGGAGCCCCCACTGCCTGTACGCGTTGCCGGGCGCCCGGGCCAGTGGCGAGTCGCTGGCGGTGGAGCTGTCGTCGGTGGCCGCCGCAATGGCCGTGCGGCGGGTGGCGGCGCGCACCCGGACCAGCCGGTCCAGCGTCGTGCTCGCGGCCATCTGCGCCGTGGCCGCCCGCCGCGCCAGCTACCCGGAGCTGGTGTTCCCGGTGTCGTCCAGCAACCGTTTCGAACCGCACCTGGTCAATTACGTCGGTCCCCTGGCCCAGAGCACCATCGTCGCCATCGAGATCGCCGGGAGAAGTCTCGACGAGCTGGCCGGCCAGGCCTGGACCACGGTGATGCAGGCCAGCCGGCACGGCCGGTACGACATGGCCAAGCAGGCCGCCCTGGCCGAACTGGCCGAGCACGAACGGGGCCTGCGGATGAACTACGAAGACCCGTGGTTCAACAGCCTCGTCCCTGAGTCGTGGTCCGGTCTCACCGCGGGCGTCGGATTCCAGCTCGAACAGATCGACGTCGCGCTGGCCCGGACCGAACTGCGCTGGCGTCCGCTGCCGGTCAGCGCCCTGCCGACCCGGTTCCGCCTCAACCAGGTCGATGGCTGCCTGCGGCTGGACATGTGGAGCGGTGACGCTGGCCTGGTGCCGCGGGCCGAACTGGAGTCGGTGCTGCGAGCCGTCGAACGCCTGCTGGTGGCCGCGGCGCACGGTGACGTGCCCGGCGACCGGATGCCCGGACTCATCGGGCTGGAACCTCTGGCCGGTACCCCGCACCGGATACTGATCGACCACTGCTGGGTGGACGTAGCCGACGTGCAGCGCCTGGTGGACGACGCCGTCTCGCCCGCGGTGGCCCAGGTCTTCGCGTCGGCCGGCGGCCGCCCGCTGGTCGCCCAGCTGGCCGCCACTGAGGCGGTCCACACGCCGGAACAGGCGCACGCCCGCTGCATGGCCGTTCTCGCGCACCACCCTACGGCAATCACCCCGCGGCATTACGTCATCTGCCGCGCCGCACCGTCCGACCCGGCCGACCCCGCCGCCTGGCCCCCGCCGCTGGCCGTCGGCCCCGGTCGCGCCGCACACCCCTAGGCGGGACCGGCGAGCAGCCTCCAGTCCCGGTCGGGGTCGCGGACGGCGCCGGTCAGGATCCGCCGCAGGTCTGTGGTCCAGCCCGCTACGGTGCTCTCGTCGAACTCGTCGAGGTTGAACAGCACGTCTCCGGCTAGCTCGCCGGACGATCGCGGCACCAGATTCCACACCGTGCCGCTCGGGATGTCGTGGACCTCTTGCCCTTGCAATTCGTTGCCGACCGCGCGGGCGCCATCGGCGATGGCCAGGGCACGATTGTCGCCGAGCTGACCCTGCTGATTGGCGATGATGAACTGCGATGTCCGCAGGTCCTCGCGTGACTTGATGAAGCCGGGAAAGGCCTGTTCGATCACGTTGACCGGGAGCTCGTACGCCATGGCGTCGACGAAGGTCTCCCGGGTGGCCAGGACGATATCGCGGAAGCTCGCGCAGTCAGCGATGTCGGTACGGAAGGGCACGCAGTTGAGGAAGAGCCCCATGGTGTTCTGGAACTCCAGCTCGTTCCGGCCCGCGGTGAAGGCCCGGATGGCCAGGTCGGTGTGGCCGGTGAGCTGGTAAGCCAGGATGTAGAAGGCTGAGAGCATGACCGTGAACAAGGTGCTGCGGGTGGCCGTGGCCAGGGCGGCAGCGGCGTTCATAACCTCGGGCTCGATGTCGTGGACGTGCATCGAGTAGGGCCTGGAATAGCTGTCCGGGTGCCCGTGGTCATTCGGGATCGTGAATTCACGCGCGCCGTCGAGCTTACGCTGCCAGTAGGCCGGCGCACCGTCCGCGGCGGTGCTGGCGGCGCTGGCCCGCTGCCAGGCCGCGTACTCGCGGTACTGCCGGACCGGCGGCAGCGCCGCGGCGGTGCCGGTGCGCCGGGCCGTGTAGCAGGCGCCGAGGTCACGCAGGATGACGTGCAGCGACCAGCCATCCGATACGGAGTGATGCACGGTCAGCAGCAGGACGCTGTCGCGGTCGTCGAACCGGCACAGCAGCGCCTTCATCAGCGGCACCTCGCGGGCGCTGATCGAGCCTGCCTCGGCCGCCAGGAACAGTTCCTGGACGACCAGGTCCCTGGACTTGCCGGTGGCCGGCGGCAGGTCCCTGACCTCCAATGGCACCTGGCACGGCGGCAGCACCTTCTGATACGGCGGATCAGCGTCCCTGATCACCAGCGTCCGGAGCAGTTCGTGCCGCGCGACCACATCATCGAGCGCGCCCTGGAGGATGGCGAGGTCCACATGGCCGGTGACCCGTACTGCGCTGACGATCATAAATCTGGGGCCGAACGTGCCGCCGTCATCGCCTTGGTCCAGGGTCAGGAACCATTCCTGAGTAAAAGACAGCGGATACCGCGTCGATTCCTTCTCCCGCGCGAGCGAGGATTCCATCACTCCGCCACTCCTTTGCGCGCCCGCGGATCAGCGGCCGGCTAGCTGCTGGCCGTGACCTTACGCTCGCATGACGCCCAGGCCACCGCACCTTCCCGGTTGCGAGCCCCGATAATCGTCGCATGCGACTGAGCCCCAGGACCCTGCTCCAGATCGATTCACCAATCGATACGACCTATGCGCTCCTCGACGAACTAGAAACCAGAGACGGGCTCCTGGACCTGGCCCAGGCGGCGCCGCGGTACCCGGCCGCGCCGGCGGTGATCGAGCACATCGTGGCCGTCGCCCGGGACCCCCACGGCGGGGATTACGTGCGGGTGCCCGGTCTGCCCAAGCTCCAGGCGCGCTTCGCCGCTGAACTCTCCCGCGACTACCACGGCCGCGTAGACGAGGAGCACGTCTTCATCACCGCGGGCTGCAACCAGGCGTTCTGTCTCGTGGCGTCCACGCTGGCCGGGGCGGGAGACGAGATCATCCTGGTGTTGCCCTACTACTTCAACCACGACATGTGGCTGCGTCTGCAGGGCATTGTTCCCGTCTACCTCGAGCCGGGAGCAGATCTGATCCCGGACGTGGATCGGGCCGGGAAACTCATCACCTCGCGGACCCGGGCCATCGTCCTGGTGTCGCCGGGCAACCCGAGCGGCGTGACGCTCAGCGCGGACGAAATCGCCCGCTTCGCGGCGCTGGCCAACCGGCACCAGATCGTGCTCATCCTGGACGAGACCTACCGGTCGTTTCGCGGCACCGGCGAGCCCGCCCACCGGTTGTTCGCGGACCCCGGCTGGCCGGAGACCGTGGTCAACCTGCACAGCTTCTCCAAGGATCTGGCCATACCCGGATACCGCGCGGGGGCCGTCATCGCTTCGCCCGCGCTGCAGCGCGAGGTAGGCAAACTGGCCGACTGCGTAGCGATCTGCGCGCCGCGGATCGGGCAGGAAGCCGCCTGGGCGGGGCTCACCTACGCGCGGCCTTGGCGCGATGAACGAGCGGCGGAGGTGGCGGGGAAGCGGGCCCAGCTCGAGGTCGTCATGGCGAACCGGCCCGGCGGCTTCGAGCTCCTGTCGTCGGGTGGGTTCTTCGGGTGGATACGCCACCCGTTCGCCGGCCGCCACACCACCGACGTGGTTCGCGACCTGGTAACCGAGCACCGCACGCTGGTGATACCCGGCACCGCATTCCTTCCCGGCGACTGGGGAACCTTCCGGGTCAGTTTCGGCAACCTGGATCACGCCGGGCTCGCCGACTTCGCCAGCCGCCTGGCCGCCGCCGGGCACGCACACCGTGGTGCAGGCACCGCAGTGGCGACGGACAGATAGCCAGCCCGGTCCGTTCGCAACGTCAAAGGTGCGGGTATGCGGCCGGGACTGCGAGGCTGCCGGGCGAAGGCTCATCTGGGCGGTCGGCTGGGCCTGCGGGGTTATCCGCTGCGGGCCGCCTGGGGGTTACGCGTCTCAGGCATTGCCGACCGGAACGAGGGACACATGGCCAACCGCCATCGACGAGGCTCGTCTGGCCAGCGGGCGGCGGGGCTGACCGCAGCGGAGCAGCGACGGCTGCTGAAGGACTGGAATGACACTGCCCGCCCGGTTGCCGTGGCCACCGTGCCGGAGCTGTTCGGGCGGCAGGTGGCGCGGACGCCGGAGGCTCCCGCGGTGATCTCGGGCGACGTCACGCTGTCGTACGCGGAGCTGGATGAGCGGGTCAGCCGGCTGGCCCGGCAGCTGGCCGGGCTGGGGGCGGGTCCCGGGGCGGTGGTCGCGGTGGCGCTGGAGCGGTCCGCTGACCTGCCCGCCGCGTTGCTCGGGGTGCTCAAGGCGGGCGCGGCCTACCTGCCGCTCGACCCCTCGCACCCGGCGCAGCGGCTGCACTACCTGTTTACCGACGCCCGCCCCGCCGCCCTGGTGACCACCGCCGGTGCCCTGCCCGCCGCCGCGCTGCCCTCCGGCCTGCCCGTCCTGGCCCTGGACGACCCGGCCGCCGGAGCCGAGCTGCCGGGCGGGCTGCCGGAGGGGGTGCCGGTCACGCCGCCCGGCCCGCGGGACGCGGCGTACGTCATGTACACCTCGGGATCGACGGGCCGGCCCAAGGCCGTGCTGATCGAGCACGCCGGGATCGTCAACCGGCTGGCGTGGATGCAGGATCAGTACCGCCTGTCGGCCGCCGACCGGGTGCTGCAGAAGACGCCGTTCGGGTTCGACGTGTCGGTCTGGGAGTTCTTCTGGCCGCTGATCACCGGGGCGTGCCTGGTGATGACCCGCCCCGACGGACACCGTGACCCGGCCTACCTCGCGGCCCTGATCCGCGACCAGCAGGTCAGCACCCTGCATTTCGTCCCGTCGATGCTGGAAGAGTTCCTCGCCGACCCGGCCGCCGCCGGGTGCACGGGCTTGCGGCGGGTGTTCTGCAGCGGCGAGGCGCTGCCCGCGTCGGCGCGGGCCCGGTTCTTCGAGGTGCTCCCCGGCGCCGCGCTGCACAACCTGTACGGGCCGACCGAGGCCTCGGTCGACGTCACCTACCACCAGTGCCGCGCCGGAGACGACGGGCCGCCCCCGATCGGCCGCCCGGTCTGGAACACCTGCGTCTACGTGCTGGACGAGGCCCTGGGCCTGGTGCCGGCCGGGGTGGCCGGAGAGCTGTATCTGGCCGGCGTCCAGCTGGCCCGGGGGTACCTGGGGCAGCCCGGGCTGACCGCCGAGCGGTTCACCGCATGCCCGTTCGGGCCGCCCGGGACGCGGATGTACCGGACCGGGGACCTGGCCCGCTGGACTGCGGACGGGCAGCTCGAATACCTGGGCCGGGCCGATGACCAGGTCAAGATCCGCGGGTTCCGGATCGAGCCGGGCGAGATTCAGGCGGTACTCGCCGCCCAGCCCGGAGTCGGGCAAGCCGCAGTCGTGGCCCGGCAGGACCGGCCCGGTGCCGGGTCCGGTGACCGGACGCTGGTGGCCTATGCCGTGCCGGCCCCGGGCGCCGGCCTGGACCCCGGTACGCTGCGGGCCGCGGCGGCCACTGCCCTGCCGGGCTATATGGTGCCCGCGGCGATCGTCATCCTGGACCAGATGCCGGTAACTCCCAACGGCAAGCTCGACCGCCGGGCGCTCCCGGCCCCCGACTACGCCACCACCGCGGGCCGGACCGCCCCCGCCACCCCCGGGGAGCAGGCGCTCTGCGAGGTGTTCGCACAGGTACTCGGCCTGGACCAGGTCGGAGCCGACGACAGCTTCTTCGACCTGGGCGGGCACTCGCTGCTCGCCACCCGGCTGGTATCCCGGATCCGCGTGGTGCTGGGGGCCGAGCTGGCGGTCCGGGCGGTGTTCGAGAACCCGACGCCCGCGGCGCTGGCGGCGGTGCTGGACGAGGCGGAGCAGGCGCGCCCGGCGCTGGTCCCGCAGCCGCGGCCCGACCGGCTGCCGCTCTCCTTCGCCCAGCAACGGCTGTGGTTCCTGGAACAGCTGGGCGGCCCCAGTACCGCGTACAACCTGCCCTTCGCCTGGCGGCTGCGCGGGTCCCTGGACGCGAACGCGCTGACCGCGGCGCTGGACGACGTCGTGACCCGGCACGAATCGCTGCGTACGGTGTTCGGTACCGAAGACGGGCTGGCTTACCAGCGCATCATCCCCGCCGGGCAAGCCACGGTCCCGGTAACGGTCACCACGGCCCGTTCTGAAAAAGAACTGGCGGCCCTGATCGAGGCGGCGGCGCGGCATGAGTTTGACCTGGCCCGCGAGCTGCCCATCCGGGCCTGGCTGCTCACGGTGGCCGAGCGAGAGCACGTCCTGGTGCTGCTGTTGCATCACATTGCCAGTGATGGCTGGTCCGAGCGGGTTTTGATGGCCGACCTGGTAGTGGCGTATGCGGCGCGGCGGGAGGGGCGGGTGCCGGACTGGGCGCCGCTGCCGGTGCAGTATGCCGACTACACGGTGTGGCAGCGGGACCTGCTCGGCGAGGACGGGGACGGCGGGCTGCTGGCCGGGCAGGTTGACTACTGGCGGGGGCGGCTGGCGCGGTTGCCGCAGGAGCTGGTGTTGCCGGCCGACCGGCCGCGTCCGGCGCAGGCATCGGGGCGGGGCGGGGTGGTGCGGTGGCGGCTGGCGGGGCCGGGTCTGCACGCCGAGCTGGCCGGGCTGGCCCGCCGGGGCCAGGCGACAGTATTTATGGTGATGCTGGCCGGGCTGGCCGCGCTGCTGTCCCGGCTGGGTGCCGGGACGGACATCCCGGTGGGGGCGCCGGTGGCGGGCCGGACCGACGAGGCGCTTGATGACCTGGTCGGGTTCTTCGTCAACACCCTGGTGCTGCGCGCCGACCTGTCCGGCGACCCGGGTTTCGCCGGGCTGATGAGCCGGGTGCGGGAGACGGTGCTGGCCGCGCAGGCCCGGCAGGATGTCCCGTTCGAGCGGCTGGTGGAGGTGCTGAACCCGGTCCGGTCGCCCAGCCGGCATCCATTGTTCCAGGTCATGGTGGTCGACGAGGACACCGGCACGGCCGGCTGGCAGCTCCCTGGGCTGCGACTCAAGCCCGAGCCGGTGCCGGCGGGGGCGGCCAAGTTCGACCTGACCCTCGCGTTCCGCCAGGACCGTGACGCAACGGGTGCCCCGGCCGGGATCAGCGCGTCGTTGGAGTACGCGGCGGACCTGTTCGACCGGTCGACCGTCGAGGCGCTGGCCGCCCGGCTGACCCGGCTGCTGCGCCAGGCCGCCGCCGCCCCGGCCCGCCCGCTGTCCACCCTGGACGTGCTGACCCCCGCCGAACGCCGGGACCTGGCCCACTGGAATGACACCGGCCGGGATGTCCCGGGCGGCACGGTGGTGGAGTTGTTCCAGGCGCAGGCGGCCCGGACCCCGCACGCCCCCGCGGTGATCGCCGAGGACACCCAGGTCACCTACGCCGGGCTGAATGCGCGCGCGAACCGGCTGGCGTCGTATCTGGTGTCGCTGGGGGCGGGGCCGGAGCGGCTGGTCGCGGTGGCGATGCCTCGTTCTGCGGACATGATCATGGCGGTCCTGGCCGTGCTCAAGGCCGGCGCGGCGTATGTCCCGGTCGACCCGGCTTATCCGGCGGACCGGATCGCGTTCATGCTCGGCGATGCCGGCCCGGTGGCGGTGCTGACCACGGTGCTGGCCGGGCGGGACCTGCCGGCCGGGATACCCCAGGTCGCGCTGGATGATCCCGCGACCATGACGGCGATCTCGCGGCTGGGCGGCGCTGACCTGGCTAGCGCTGACCTGGTCGGCGCCGGGCGGGCCGGGCCGCTGCGGCCGTCCAGCCCGGCGTACGTGATCTACACCTCCGGCTCCACCGGACGCCCCAAAGGCGTCATCATCGAACACCGCTCGCTGGCCAATTACCTGGCCGTGGCGGCGGATGGGTATCCGGGCTCGGAGCGGGGGGCGCTGCTGCATTCCCCGGTGTCTTTCGACCTGACGGTGACCGGGCTACTCGGGCCGCTGGTGTCGGGTGGCTGTGTGGTGGTGGCGGGCCCAGAGGGACTGGAGCGGGCCGGGCCGGCGGCCGCTCCCTGGTTCGGGCTGGTCAAGGTGACGCCGAGTCATCTGCCGTTGCTGGGACAGGTGGCCGGGTGGGCGGCAAACGGTGACCTGGTGATCGGGGGTGAAGCGTTCTCGGGGGAGATGCTGCGAACGGTAAGGGAGCGGTACCCGCTGGCGACGGTCGTGAATGAGTACGGACCGACCGAGGCCACGGTGGGGTGCGTACGGTTCTCGGTGCGTCCCGGGGATGGGCTGCCTTCAGGGGTGGTGCCGATCGGCCGGCCGACGCAGAACACGCGGGTGTTCGTGCTGGACGAGGCGCTGGGTCTGGTGCCGCCGGGGGTGGCTGGGGAGCTGTACCTGGCGGGCGTGCAGCTGGCGCGGGGGTACCTGGGCCGTCCGGGGCTGACCGCGGAGCGGTTCGTGGCGTGCCCGTTCGGGCCGGCGGGGGAGCGGATGTACCGGACCGGGGATCTGGCCCGGTGGACGGCGGACGGTCAGCTGGAGTTCGCGGGCCGGACTGATGATCAGGTGAAGATCCGCGGGTTCCGGATCGAGCTGGGCGAGGTCGAGGCGGTGCTGGCCGCCCTTCCGGGGGTGGCCCAGGCCGCGGCGGCGGTCCGGGAGGACCAGCCCGGAGACAAACGGCTGGCCGGGTACGTGGTCCCGGCGCCGGGCGCGGTGCTCGACCCGGCCGCGTTGCGGGCGGCGACGGGGCGGGTGCTGCCCGGGTACATGGTCCCGGCGGCGGTGGTGATCCTGGGCGCGCTGCCGCTGACCGGGAACGGGAAACTAGACCGGCGAGCGCTTCCCGCCCCGGACTACGCCGCCGGTCACGGCCGGACCCCGGCGACGGCCTCGGAGCGGGCTTTGTGTGCGGTGTTCGGTCAAGTGCTGGGCTTGGAGCAGGTCGGGGTCGAGGATAGTTTCTTCGACCTGGGCGGTCATTCGCTGCTGGCCATGCGGCTGGTATCCCGGATCCGCGTCGTGCTGGGCGCCGAGCTGGCGGTCCGGGCGGTGTTCGAGAACCCGACTCCGGCGGGCCTAGCCCAGGTGCTGGACGACGCGGGGGCGGCGCGCCCGGCACTGGTCCCGCAGCCGCGACCGGAGCGGCTGCCGCTGTCCTTCGCCCAGCAGCGGTTGTGGTTCCTGGAGCAGTTCCACGGCCCCGGCACCGCGTACAACCTGCCCTTCGCCTGGCGGCTGCGGGGCCGGCTCGACACCGGCGCCCTGACCGCCGCCCTGCAAGATGTGGTGGCCCGGCATGAGGCGCTGCGCACGGTGTTCGCCGCCGAAGACGGCGAGCCGTACCAGCACATCCTCCCGATCAGGGAGGCGAAAGTCCCGGTCAGGATGCAGGCCGCCGCCCAGGACGACCTGGCCGGGCTGATCGAGGCGGCGGTCCAGCATGAGTTCGACCTGTCCGGCGAGCTGCCCATCCGGGCCTGGCTGTTCACCGCGGCCGAGCGAGAGCACGTCCTGGTGCTCCTGTTGCATCACATCGCCAGTGACGGCTGGTCCGAGCGGGTGCTGATGGCGGATCTGGCCGTCGCGTATGCGGCGCGAAGGGAGGGGCGGGCACCGGACTGGCCGGCCCTGCCGGTCCAGTATGCCGACTACACCATGTGGCAGCGAGACCTGCTCGGCCGCGCCGGCGAACCCCGGCCGGACGCGGCGGGCGGCGGGGCGCTGGCCGGGCAGGTTGACTACTGGCGGGAACAGCTGGCGGGGTTGCCGGAGGAGCTGGTGTTGCCGGCCGACCGGCCCCGGCCGCCCGAGGCGTCGCCGGGGGGCGGGGTGGTCCGGTGGCGGCTGGCCGGGCCGGGTCTGCACGGAGAGCTGGCCACCCTGGCCCGGGAGCATCAGGCGACGGTGTTCATGGTGGTGCTGGCCGGGCTGGCCGCGCTGCTGTCCCGGCTGGGCGCCGGGACGGATATCCCGGTCGGTGCGCCGGTGGCGGGCCGGACCGATGAGGCACTCGATGACCTGGTCGGGTTCTTCGTGAACACGCTGGTGCTGCGGGCTGATGTGTCTGGTGATCCTGGTTTCGGCGGGCTGATAAGCCGGGTCCGGGAGACGGTGCTGGCCGCGCAGGGCCGCCAGGATGTCCCGTTCGAGCGCCTGGTGGAGGTGCTGAACCCGGCCCGGTCACCCAGCCGGCATCCGCTGTTCCAGGTCATGGTGGCCGACGAGGACACCGGCGCGGCCGACTGGCAGCTTCCCGGGCTGCAGCTAAAGCCCGAGCCGGTCCCGGCCGGAACCGCCAAATTCGACCTGACCCTGGCGTTCCGGCAGGACCGCGACGCCCGCGGTGCCCCGGCCGGGATCAGTGCGTCCTTGGAGTACGCCGCGGCCCTGTTCGACCGGGCCACCATCGAGGCGCTGGCCGCCCGGCTGACCCGGCTGCTGCGCCAGGCCGCCGCGACCCCGGGCCGGCCGCTGAGCACCCTGGACGTCCTGACCCCCGCCGAACGCCGGGAACTGGCCCGCTGGAACGACACCGGCCGGGACATTCCCGACGGCACAGTGCTGGAGCTGTTCCAGGCCCAGGCGGCCCGGACCCCGCACGCCCCGGCGGTAATCGCCGACGGCACCCAGGTCACCTACGCCGAACTCAGCCACCACGCCAACCGCCTGGCCCGGTTGCTGCGCTCGCGGGGCGCCGGACGGGGGACGCTAGTCGGGGTGGCGCTGGACCGGTCGGCGGACCTGGTGGCGGTGCTGCTGGGGGCGTGGATGACCGGAGCCGGGTACCTGCCGCTGGACCCGGCCTACCCGCCGGAGCGGATCGGGTTCATGCTGGCGGACGCGGCGCCGGCCGTGGTGGTGACCTCGCGCCGGGTGGCGGCCGGCTGGCCGGCCGGGGACGTTCCGCTGGTGGTGCTGGACGACCCGGCGATCGTGGCCGAGCTGGCGGCCCTCGACGCCGAACCGGTGGCCTGCGGTCCGGCAACCCGGGACGTGGCGTACGTGATCTACACCTCGGGGTCGACGGGGCGGCCGAAGGGGGTGATGGCCGAGCACGGGGGCGTGATGAACTTCCTCAGCTGGCACCTAGCCGAATTCCAGATCGTGGCCGGGGAGCGGTTGCTGCACCGGGCCTCGCCCAGTTTCGACGTGTCGGTCTGGGAAATGTTCGCCCCGTTGATGTCAGGCGCGGCGATTGTCGTGGCCCGTCCGGACGGGCAGCGGGACCCCGCGTACCTGGGCCGCCTGATCCACGAGCAGAACGTGAACGTGGCCGAGTTCATGCCGTCGATGCTGCGGCTGTTCCTGGCCGAGCCCCTAGCGGCGCGGTGCCGCTCGCTACGCCAGGTGCTCAGCGGCGGGGAGGAACTGCCGCCCGCCACCGCAGACCTGCTCTCCGCGGTGCTGCCCGGGACGATGCTCGGCAATGAGTACGGACCGACGGAGACGACGGTCGTCGCGACCTCGTCCGGGCCATTCAGGAGCGACGGCGCCCGGTCGCGGATCCGGATCGGCCGGCCGGTGTGGAATATGCGGGTGTTCGTGCTGGACGAGGCGCTGGGTCTGGTGCCGCCGGGGGTGGCTGGGGAGCTGTACCTGGCGGGCGTGCAGCTGGCGCGGGGGTACCTGGGCCGTCCGGGGCTGACCGCGGAGCGGTTCGTGGCGTGCCCGTTCGGGCCGGCGGGGGAGCGGATGTACCGGACCGGGGATCTGGCCCGGTGGACGGCGGACGGTCAGCTGGAGTTCGCGGGCCGGACTGATGATCAGGTGAAGATCCGCGGGTTCCGGATCGAGCTGGGCGAGGTCGAGGCGGTGCTGGCCGCCCTTCCGGGGGTGGCCCAGGCCGCGGCGGCGGTCCGGGAGGACCAGCCCGGAGACAAACGGCTGGCCGGGTACGTGGTCCCGGCGCCGGGCGCGGTGCTCGACCCGGCCGCGTTGCGGGCGGCGACGGGGCGGGTGCTGCCCGGGTACATGGTCCCGGCGGCGGTGGTGATCCTGGGCGCGCTGCCGCTGACCGGTAGCGGGAAGGTGGACCGGCGGGCGCTTCCCGCCCCGGACTATGCCGCCGGCCCCGGCCGGGCCCCGGCTACCGCCCGGGAGCGGGCGTTGTGCGACGTGTTCGCGCAGGTCCTCGGCATTGCCCAGGTCGGCACCGAGGATAGCTTTTTTGATCTGGGCGGCCATTCGCTGCTGGCCACGCGGCTGATGTCGCGGATCCGGGTGGCGCTGGGGGTGGAGCTACCGGTCCGGGCGGTGTTCGAGAACCCGACGCCCGCGGCGCTGGCGGCGGTGCTGGACGGGGCGGACCAGGCCCGCCCGCCGCTGATCCCGCAGCCGCGACCGGAGCGGCTGCCGCTGTCCTTCGCCCAGCAGCGGTTGTGGTTCCTGGAGCAGTTCCACGGCCCCGGCACCGCCTACAACCTGCCGTTCGCCTGGCGGCTGCGGGGCCAGCTCGACACCGGCGCGCTGATCGCCGCGCTGCAAGACGTGGCGGGCCGGCATGAGGCGCTGCGCACGGTGTTCGCGGTCGCAGACGGACAGCCCTACCAGCGGGTGATCCCAGCCGGGCAGGCGGTGGTCCCGGTGACGGTGGCGGCGGCGAGGCGGGGCGAGCTGCCAGGGCTGCTGGCCCGGGCCGTGCGATATGAGTTTGACCTGGCCGCCGAGCTGCCGGTCCGGGCCTGGCTGCTCACCCAAGCCATCCGCGCCAGCCGAGAGCCCGACCGAGAGCAGGAGCATGTGCTGGTCCTGCTGACCCATCACATCGCCAGTGACGGCTGGTCGGCGCACGTGCTGATGGCGGACCTGGCCGTGGCGTACGCGGCGCGGCGGGAGGGACGAGCGCCGCAGTGGCCGCCGCTGCCGGTCCAGTATGCCGACTACACCCTGTGGCAGCGGGACCTGCTCGGCAGCGCCGGCGTTCCCGGGCCGGACCCGGCGGACGGCGGCGTGCTGGCCGGTCAGGTTGACTACTGGCGGGAGCAGCTGGCCGGGCTGCCGGAGGAGCTGATGCTGCCGGCCGATCGGCCTCGGCCGCCCGAGGCGTCGCAGCGGGGCGCGGAAGTCCCGTGGGAGCTAGCCGGCCCGGAACTGCACGGGGCGCTAGGCGCCCTGGCCCGGGAGGGTCAAGCCACGGTGTTCATGGTCGTACTGGCCGCGCTGGCCGCGCTGCTGTCCCGGCTGGGCGCGGGAACGGATATCCCGGTCGGCGCGCCGGTGGCCGGGCGGACCGATGAGGCGGTTCATGACCTGGCCGGGTTCTTCGCCAACACCTTGGTGCTGCGCGCCGACCTGTCCGGCGACCCAAGTTTCGCCGGGCTGGTGAGCCGGGTCCGGGAGACGGTGCTGGCCGCGCAAGCCCGCCAGGACGTCCCGTTCGAGCGGCTGGTCGAGGTGCTCAACCCGGCCCGGTCGGCGGCGCGGCATCCGCTGTTCCAGGTCATGCTGGCCGACGAGGACACCGGCGCGGGCGACTGGCAGCTCCCCGGGCTGCAGCTAACGCCCGAGCCGGTCCCGGCCGGAACCGCCAAATTCGACCTCACCCTGGCGTTCCGCCAGCACCGCGACACCGAAGGCGCCCCGGCCGGGATCAGCGCCACCTTCGAGTACGCCACCGACCTGTTCGACCAGCCCACCATCAAGGCGCTGGCCGCCCGGCTGACCCGGCTGCTCCGCCAGGCCGCCGCCGCCCCCGCCCGGCCGGTCAGCACCCTCGACGTCCTCACCCCCGCCGAAGGGCGCAAGCTCCTGCACGACTGGAACGACACCAGCACGCCGAGTCGCGATCTGACGTTGCCCGAGCTGTTCGAGGCGCAGGTAGCCCGGACCCCGGACGCGCCTGCCGTGGTCTTCGGCCGCACCCAGGTGTCCTACGCCGAACTCAACGCGCGCGCCAACCGCCTGGCCCGGTACCTGGTGTCGCTGCGCGCGGGCCCGGAGCGGCTGGTCGCGGTCGCGGTGCCCCGCTCCCCGGACATGATCGTCGCGGTCCTGGCCGTGCTCAAGGCCGGGGCTGCCTACGTTCCGGTCGACCCGGCCTATCCGCCCGGCCGCATCGCCTACATGCTCGCCGACGCCCGCCCCGTCGCGGTGCTGACCACCTCCCTGGCCGGACGGGACGTGCCGGACGCGATCCCCCGGGTCGCCCTCGACGATCCCGCGACCAGCACCGCCGTGTCCCGGCTGGCTGACAGCAACCTGGCCGCCGCCGAGCGGCCCGGGCCGCTGCGGCCGTCCAGCCCGGCGTACGTGATCTACACCTCCGGCTCAACCGGGCGGCCCAAGGGCGTCGTGGTGGAGCAGCACAGCGTCGCCGCCCTGGCGCGCTGGGCGGCCGCCGAATTCCCCGCCACAGAGCTAGCCAAGGTCCTGGCCTCGACGTCGCTCAGCTTTGACGTGTCGGTGTTCGAGATGTTCGCGCCGCTGACCGCGGGGGGCTGTATCGAGATCGTGCCGAACTTGCTGGCGCTGACGTCCGGACCCTGGCACGGCAGCCTGATCAGCGCGGTGCCGACCGCGCTCGCGCAGGTGCTGGCCGCGCCGGGCACGGCCGCGCGGGCCCCGGTGGTGGCGCTGTGCGGGGAAGCGCTGACCGGGCCGGTCGCCGCGGCGATCAGGGCCGCGGTGCCCGGCGCCCGGATCCTCAACATTTACGGGCCGACCGAGGCGACCGTGTACACCACCGCGTACACCTTTGACCGGGCCAGCGGGGCGGCGCCGCCGATCGGGCGGCCGATCCACGGGCGGCGGGCGTTCGTGCTGGACGCGGCGCTGGGCCTGGTGCCGCCCGGGGTGGCCGGGGAGCTGTACCTGGCCGGCGGCCTGGCCCGCGGCTACCTGGGGCGGCCCGGGCTGACCGCCGAGCGGTTCACGGCGTGCCCGTTCGGCGTACCGGGGGAGCGGATGTACCGCACCGGGGACCTGGCCCGGTGGAACGCGGCCGGGCAGCTGGAGTACCTGGGCCGACTGGACGACCAGGTCAAGATCCGCGGGTTCCGGATCGAGCTCGGCGAGATCGAGGCCGTCCTGGCCGGCCAGCCCGGCGTCGCCCACGCCGCCGCCGCGGTCCGCGAAGACCAGCCCGGAGACAAACGCCTGGCCGGCTACGTGGTCCCCGAACCCGGGATCGTCTTGGACCCGGCCGCGCTCCGCGACGCCGCCGCCCGGGTGCTGCCCGGCTACATGGTCCCCGCCGCGATCATGATCCTGGACGCGCTGCCGCGCACCGCCAACAGCAAACTGGACCGCCGCGCCCTGCCCGCCCCCGACTACGCCGCCGCCGGGACCTTCCACGCCCCGGCCACCGCCCGGGAACGAGCGCTGTGCGACCTGTTCGCCACCGTCCTGGGCCTCGGCCAGGTCGGGGTCGACGACAGCTTCTTCGACCTGGGCGGCCACTCCCTGCTCGCCGCCATGCTGGTGGCCAGGCTGACCGAACAGCTGAGCATCAAGATCAGCCTGAAAACCTTCATGGGCAACCCGACCGTCCGGGCCATCGACCGGCACCTCGACCAGTAGGACCGGAGGGGTGAACCGCGGGTTACAGGGTTTTCCAGTCCTGATCGGGGTTGCGGACGGCATTGGTGAGGATTTGCCGCAGGTCGGCGGCCCAGCCCTGCACGGTGCTCTCCTCGAACTCGTCCTGGTTGAACAGCACGCTGCCGTTCAGCTTCCCAGACGGTTCCACGTTCAGGTTCCAGACCATGCCGCTGGGGATGTCGTGATAGACGGGTTCTTCCAGCAGCCGCTCGCTGATCACCCGGGCGCCCTCGGCGATGGGATGGCTGAGATCTTCGTCGAACAGCGCCACGGAGCTCGAGATGATGAACTGCGACGTCCGCCGGTCCTCGCGCGAGGTGATGAAGCCGGGGAACGCCTGCTCGATCACGTTGACCGGGAGCTCGTGCGTTATGGCGTCGATGAACGTTTCCATCGCGCGCCGGACGATATCGCGGAAGCTCGTGCAGCCGTCCAGGCTGGTCCGGAAGGGCACCACGTTGAGGAACAGCCCCGTGGTGTCCTGGAACTGCGGTTCGTCGCGGCCGGCGGTGAAGGCCCGGATGGCCAGGTCGGTGGCACCGGTGATCTTGTGGGCCAGGACGTAGAAGGCCGACAGCAGGACCGTGAACGAGGTACTGCGGGTCGCCGTGGCCAGGTCGGAGGCCTCCGCGATGACGTCAGCGTCGATCACGTGGACGTGCAGCGAATACGGGCGGGAATAGCTGTCCGGGTGCCCGTGGTCGTTCGGCATATTGAATTCACGTGCGCCGTGCAGTTTCTCCTGCCAGTATCTCGGCGCGCCGTCCTCGGCGGTGCTGGAGGCATTGGCTCGCTGCCACTCGGCGTACTCGTGATACTGCCGGACCGGGGGCAGGGCCGCCGGGACGCCAGTGCGCCGGGCCGCGTAGCAGGCGCCGAGGTCGCGCAGGATGACCTGCAGCGACCAGGCATCCGAGACCGAGTGATGCACGGTCAGGAACAGGACGCTGTCCCGGTCGTCGAACCGGCACAGCTCCGCCCGCAGCAGCGGCACTTCCCGGGCGTTGATCGCGCCGGCCTCGGCCTGCACGATCAGTTCCTGGGCGATCATGTCCCGAGAGGTGCCGCCCTCCGGCGGCAGGTCCCTGACCTCCAGCGGCACCGAGCACGGCGGGCGCACGATCTGATAGGGCGGGTCGGCGTCCCTGATCACCAGGGTGCGGAGCAGTTCATGCCGCGCGACCACGTCGTCGAGCGAGCCCTGCAAGATGGCCAGGTCCACCGGGCCGGTGACGCGGATCGCGGAGACCAGGATGAACCGGCGGCCGAACGTCCCGCCCTCGTCGCCCTGGTCCAGGGTGACGAACCATTCCTGGGTGAAAGACAGCGGGTACCGTTTCGAGTCCTGGTCCAGGGCCATGCCCTCACCGTCGCCGAGCGGCCAGGTCACTGCACCTTCCCGGTTGCGCGCCAGCCAGCCGCGATCAGCCGGAGGGCACCAGCAGGCGGTAAAGCTGCAGCGCTTGTTCCCGGTTGAGCAGGTTGACCTGTTCCGCCCGCAGTGCGTCGGCTCTGCGTCGTGGTTGCGGGGCCTGCCAGAGTTTGCCGGCCACGCTCATGCCGAGGGCATCGCCAGCGGCATAGGCCTGCCTGATCACCGCGGTCAGCGCCCCGATATCGGCGGCGGGAAAGGCGACCACGAATCCGTATGCGGCAGGCCCGGCCTGCTGCGGGTAGGAGGTGACCGCGGAGACCGCCGCCGAAGTCACCGTGACCGGCCTGCCGACCGGCAGGTAGCACGCCAGGCCCGTCCCCGGCGCGGGCGGCGTCGCCGGCCTGGCCCGGGCGGTCGGGCTCCCTTGGATGGCCACGGGCGCCGCGGCCACGACCCGCAGCACGTTGGGCTCTGACCCGAACAGCGCGACCGAGCCGGCCGGGCACTGGCCCGCCGCGGTGGGGGGCTGGCTGCGCATGACCTGCATGACGATCGGTGATCCCAGGTCGCGGGCAGGCGGCAGGCTCACCGGCGCCGGGTCCGGCCCCAGCGGGGTGATGTGGGCGCAGCCGGCCGCGGCGAGCGTGGAGGCCGGCGATGGCCAGGGCGCTGGCCAGGACGGACAGCGGGCGGGTCGGGCGCTGGAAGGGCATGTCCGGGTCCTTGCTAGGCCGTCATGGCGCGGGGATGCGGCGGCGGGGCGGTCTGGGCGCGGGCGGCGTCGGGGGCGACCAGCGCGGCGGCGGCCGCCACGATGAGCAGTTCGGTCAGGCTCACGGTCATCAGGTGCGGGTCGTGCAGGTAGCCGGGCAGCGTGCTGATCCGGTACGCGCCGGCGACGGTCGCCAGCAGGACCAAGGCCAGCGACCACGGCCCCGTGCCGCCCGCCCGGCGGGACCAGGCCCTGGGTGCGTGCGCGAGGCAGGCCAGGGCGACCAGGACGCAGCACAGCCCCGGGAAGTCCGGCAGCCAGGCGGAGCGGCCGGTCGCCTGGAGGGCCAGCAGCGGCCCGTACACCAGCAGGTAGCCGGCGGGCAGGGCCGCCAGCCAGGGCCGGGGCGCGGCCGGCGGGGCGTCCCGGTGGAACGCGGTCATGGCCAGGACCGGGGCCAGGTCGATCAGGATCCAGAACGGCCATGGCCCGAACGGCGCCGGCCTGATGCCGGTGAACGGGGCTTGCAGCAAGGCGGCCAGGCTGGGGACGATGGCCAGGGCCGCCAGGACCCGGGCCATGCGGTAGTGCCCGAAGGCCAGCGTCACGAAAATCGCCATCCAGGCGACGCTTACCAGGTAATACGCTCTGTCCCAGCCGCCGCCGCCCGCGGCGATCACCAGGCTCGCCGGGGGCGGGGGCAGCCAGCCGACCAGACGACGGCCGTGCTCCAGGAACACCAGGATGTCTACGGCCAGCACCGCGTGCACCAGGGCCATGGTGAGCGCCGCGCGCCGTACCGCCTGTCCCCAGGCGAAGTACCGGCGCGGAGCGGCCGCACCGCCCAGGTACAGCCGGGCCGCCAGGCCGGCCACGTTGGTGATCTCCGCCCAGCCGGGCCAGGCCATCGCGCCGATGTACTCGTCGGTCTCCGGGTCGCCGGTCAGCCAGCCGTCCAGGTACGCGGCGATCATGTCTTCTTCCCACTGCGCCCGGTAGTAGCGCGGCAGCATCCGCAGCACCCGCCGGTAGCGCCGCTCCAGATCGCTGCTCATCCGGCGGCCTCGGCCCCGGCCAGGCCCAGTCTCGCCCGCACCACCCGGGCGGTGGCGGCCCGAAGCTCGGCCTCCTCAGCCAGCGCGCCCCGTCCGTCCCGGGTCAGCCGGTAATAGCGGCGCAGCCGGCCGTCGTGCGCCTCTTCCCGGTCCGGCTCGATCAGCCCCTCGGCGGCGAGCCGGTCCAGGACCCCGTACAGGCTGCCGATCTTCAGCCGGACCCGGCCGCCCGACAGCTCGGCCACCTCGCCCACGATGCCGTACCCGTGCCGCGGCTCATCGGCCAGCGCGGTGAGCACGAAGAACGCCTGCCCGGTGATACCCCTGGTGGCCACGACACTAATATAGTGAAAGTCACCATATTAGTCTAGTCGAACACTAAAGGGTGGCGACCTCGTGGCGGCCGGCGGCCCGCCCGCCGGCTGATCGTTTGCCGCCACCCGTACTGACCCGGTCCGGCGGGCTATCCTGGCCGGACCGGCGCACCCTCCAGCCGGTGCCCGTCGAATGGTGGTGCCCATTCCCGATGCCCGGTGCCGCGTCCTGGCCTGACTTCTGGCAGGACTTCCTGCGGGCCGACAACCCGGTCCTGACCGCACCCAGCTACCGGGCCGGCTACCCGGCCCGGCTGGCCGACGGCCGTCATCTGCTCCTGCCCATCCGGGTGCTCCCGGGAGACGGCACGCGGGCGGTCGCGTCGCTGATCTCCTATCAGGCCAGCTTCCGCGTCCTCGACGCGATCACCGGCGTGCTTACCGCCCAGGTCGCGCCGCTCGGCGCCGAAGTCGTGATCGGAGTTCCCACCCTCGGCCTCCCCTTGGCCGAGGGCGTGGCGCGCCGGCTGGGGCATCCCCGCATGGTCGCGCTCAGCACGTCGCGCAAGTTCTGGTACGACGAGGGCCTGTCCGAGCCGCTGTCCTCGATAACCAGCCCGGAGCAGAGCAAGCGGGTGTACCTGGATCCCAGATCGCTCGCCCTGCTCGCCGGCCGCCGCAGCTTGCTGGTCGACGATGTGCTGAGCACGGGAACGTCGCTGTCGGCCGTGCTCCGGCTGCTGATCAAGGCCGGACGGCCGCCGGCCGCGATCGGCGTGGCCATGACCCAGACGCAGGCGTGGCGAGCGGTCCTCGGCCGGATCGACAGCCGCTGGCCGGCCGCGGTCCGGTCGGCCATGAGCACTCCGCTGCTCGTCCCGCACCCGGACGGCGGGTGGCGGCCGGAAGCGTCAGGGCCGCCAGGCTCACCAGCCTGACGGCCCTGGGTGACCGGGTGCCACCCGCCTCCTTACCGGCTGCGGGCGGTGATGTCGCCGACGGTGGTGGTGGCCTGGATGTTCAGGCCGGGGGTGCCGCCGGTGTTCTGGAGCGCGTTGTGGATCCGGCCCACCGTGGTGCCGGCGTCGAGCGTCGCTGAGACGCCGGCCGCGGCGCCGACGGTGATCGCACCGGTCTCGGTGCGCAGCACGACCGTGCCGCGGGCGGCCTCGGTGACCTCGATGTCACCCCGCACGGTACGGATCTGCGTGTCGCCGCCCAGGCGGCCGACCGCGACGTCGCCGTCGACCGTGGTAAGGCGAGCGGTGGCCGCCTCCTCGACCTGGATCCTGCCTTGCGAGCTGTCGAAGGCGACGTCGCCGAGTCGTCCCGCGGTGGTGAACTGTGCGCTGGCGGCCTTGGCCTCGACCCGGGATCCGGCGGGCAGCTGGACCGTCATGTCGACGGTCCCGGAGCTGCCGAAGATCCGGTTGCCGGCCGGGGCCGTGATCCGCAGGATGCCGTCGCTGTATCCGGCGGTGATCTGCTCGGCCAGCTTCACGTCGCGGGCCTTCGAGGGGTCCGCGGGCCCGGTCTCGACCGTGGTGTCGGCCCGCTCGGTGGCGACCACGTGGATGCGTCCGGCCGGGATGTCGAAGATGGCGGTGATCGGGCCGGGGGTGCTGAACGTCTGCATCGTGCTCTCCTGTGCTGACTGGCGGGGGACTGAACGTGTCATGTCCCCACCATCACGGCCGGCCCTGTCACGCCTCCGCCATGCCGCTGACACGCCCGCTGACATGGTGTTTTCCGCCGCTCCCGGTCAGGAAGGGGATGGGGTATTGGGATGGATACCGGGCTCCCGTAGCGTTGTCTCACTGGACCCTTACCGCAGTGACACCCGGAGCAGGCCATGACGCAGACCCCGCCCTATCAGGTAACCGATCCGGCGACCGGCGAGGTGACCGAGACTTTCCCCTTCGCCACGGACGCCGAAGTGACGGCGGCGCTGGCCGCCGCCACCGAGGCGTTCGCGGCCTGGCGGCAGCGCCCGGTCGCCGAGCGCGCCGCGGTCGTGAAGCGGATCGCCGAACTGTTCACCGAGCGCGCCACGGACCTGGCCGCGCTGATCACCAAGGAGATGGGCAAGCGGCCCGCGCAGGCCGTCGGCGAAGCCGAGTTCTGCACCGACATCTTCAGCTACTACGCCGGCAACGGACCCGCGCTCGTCGCCGACAAGCCGCTGCCCGGCCATGACGCCGCGCGGGTCGAGTACCGGCCCGTCGGCCCGGTACTCGGCGTCATGCCGTGGAACTACCCGTACTACCAGGTGGCCAGGTTCGCCGCGCCCAACCTGATCGTGGGCAACACCGTCATCCTCAAGCACGCGGAAAACTGCCCGACCTCGGCCCTGGCCATCGCGCAGATCATGAAGGACGCGGGCGTGCCGGACGGCGTGTACGTCAACCTGTTCGCGACCCACGAGCAGGTCGCCGCGATGATCGCCGACCCGCGGCTGCACGGCGTGTCGCTGACCGGCTCCGAGCGGGCCGGCACCGTGGTCGCCGAGACGGCCGGCCGCAACCTGAAGAAGGTCGTCCTCGAGCTGGGCGGCTCCGACCCGTATATCGTCCTGGACACCGACGACGTCGAGGGCGCGGCCAAGACCGCCTGGGTCACCCGGATGGAGAACGTCGGCCAGGCCTGCAACTCCAACAAGCGGATGATCGTCATGGACGACATCTACGAGGACTTCGTGGCCGCCCTGGTCAAGCGGGCCACCGCGATGTCACCGCGCCAGGCGGGTGACGACTCCCCGCTGTCCTACAGTCCGATGGTCTCCCGCAAGGCCGCGGAGAACCTCCTGGCCCAGGTGCAGGACGCCGTATCGAAGGGCGCCACGCTGCACGTGGGCGGCACGCTCGACGACGGCAAGGGTGCGTACTTCGCCCCGGCCGTGCTCACCGGCGTGACCCCGGACATGCGGGCCTACCGCGAGGAGCTGTTCGGGCCGGTCGCCGTCGTCTACAAGGTCAGCACCGACGACGAGGCGGTCCAGCTGGCCAACGTGGTGGACTTCGGCCTGGGCGGCGCGGTCTGGTCGACCGACGAGGAGCGGGCGGTCAACGTCGCCGAGCAGCTGGAAGTCGGTATGGCCAACGTCAACACCCCGGCGGGCGAGGGCGCGGACCTGCCGTTCGGCGGGACCAAGCGGTCCGGCTTCGGCCGCGAGCTGGGCCCGCTCGGCATCGACGAATTCGTCAACAAGCGCCTCTTCTACGTCGAGAAGTAACGCCCGACGAGTAACGCGCGGTGCCGCGCCCGGGGTGGGCACTCCGGGTGCGGCACCGTTCTGCTCGCGTCCCCGATTGGAGCACGATGTCGGTCCGGTTCCAGCTCGTCGTCGACTGCCAGGACCCCGAGCTGCTGGCCCGCTTCTGGGCCGGGGCCCTGGGATACGTGCTCGAACCGCCCCCCGAAGGGTTCGCCACCTGGCACGACTGGCGGCGTGCCATCGGGCTTTCCGACAGTGAGCCGGGTATCGGCGCGGACAGCATCGTCGACCCTCGCGGTCACGGCCCCCGCATCTGGTTCGCGGCGCGGCCGGCCGCCAAGGTGGTCAAGAACCGCCTTCACCTCGACCTCCACGCCAGCACCGACGGCCCGTACGCGAGCACTGTCCGGACGATTCCGCTCGAGCTCCGCAGGCAGCGCGTCGACGCCGAGGTCACGCGGCTGGCCGAGCTGGGGGCCACGGTCACCGGGGTCCTGGGCGACGGCAGCCTTGATCACTATGCGGTGGGCATGAAGGATCCCGAGGGCAACGAGTTCGACGTCAACTGACGGTTCCGATGCCGGCTGCGCGGTCCCCGGCGAGCTGGCCGATCAGGTCGTCGATGCCGGTTGCGGCGGGCAGGCTCGCGCCGCTGGCGATAGCCTGCCGCCAGCTGCTTTCCCGGTCGGCGACCGCTTTGGTCAGGCCCAGCACCTGCGCGAGCTGTTCCCGCGGGACGATGACCAGCCCGCTGGCGTCGCCGCGGACCACGTCCCCGGGACGGACGGTTACCCCGCCGCACTGTACGACGACGTTGATCGCGCCCGGTCCCTGGTTCGAGCCGGTCGCGGGGTGAGCGCCCACCGCGAAGGTCGGCAGCGCCAGCTCGTCCAGGCCGTCCAGGTCACGGACGGCGCCGTCGACGACTAGCCCGTCGCAGCCGCGGCCGGTCAGGGCCTGCCCGGCGATGTCGCCGATCACCGCCGCGTCCGGCCGGCCGCCGCCGTCCACCACCAGCACGTCGCCGGCCGCGATCAGGTCGGTCGCCTTCAGCACGTACAAGATGTCACCGGGCTTGGTCCACGCGGTCACCGCCGGGCCGCACAGCTGCGTGCCGCCCGCCAGGTGACGCAGCGCCGGGCCCACGACCGCGACCGGACCGCCGCAGTCGGCGATCTGGGTCGTGGCGAACTCCCGCAGCGCGGCCACCAGCGACCGGTCCGGGCGTTCGGCGACCTCGCGGATCATCCACTGCTCGGGATGGGACTTGCTCACCTGCGTCTCCTCTGGTGGCGCCGGGACACATCAGCCTGCCGCCTGTTTGAGGACGTCGGCGGGGAAGGCGCCGGCCGCGATGCACTGCTCGCTATGGGCGGGAGCCTATCCCCGGACCTAACGGCCGATGTGCGTGTTGGTGATCGAGGTGAACTGGCAGATCAGCGCCGCGGTCAGGAACACCAGCCCGAGCGCGATCTCGTTGAACCGGCGCAGCTCGCGGCCGCTGGCGGCGAACCCGAACATGACCATGGCCGCGACGGCCAGGACGAGGGCGAGGGCATCCATGCTGGCTCCCGGGGTCAGCCCCAGAGGTCTGGGCGGTAACGGGCGGTCGTTTCCAGTTCGTGCAGGTAAGCCTCGGCGGGTCCGGACGGCATCCGCCCCTGCTGGCTGACGACTTCGGCGAACGCGGCGCGCACCGCGTCCCGCATCGGCGCCGCGCCGCAGACGTAAACGTAGCCGCCCGCCGCCAGCAGCCGCCAGACCAGCGCGCCCTGCTCGCGGATCCGGTCCTGAACGTACTCGCGCCGGCCGGGCTCCTCACGCGACCTGGCCACCTGGACATGATCGAGCACGCCGGCCGCGGCGAACTGCTCGATCTCGTCCCGGTAGATGTAGTCCTGGCCGCTCGAGCGGATGCCGTTGAACAGCGCCGCCTCGCCCAGCGGGACGTCCGCGCGCCGCAGCGCCAGCCGCTCCCACAGGAAGGCACGCATCGGCGCGAACCCGGTGCCCGCCGAGACGAAGATCATCGGCTTGGTCGTGTCCTCCTGCAGGTGGAACCGGGCGGCGCTGTCCACGAAGACGTTCAGCCGGTCGCCTTCCCGCAGCGTGTGCAGGTAGTGCGAGCTCATCCCGCGAAAGTCCCGGTCAGGCGGGGGTGCGCCCAGCAGCCCGACGGTCACGTGGGCGGCGTCCGCGCCGTGGATCCGCGGGCTCGAGCTGACCGAGTAGTACCGGGGCCGCAGCGGCTGGGCGACCCGCAGGAACTCGAAGATGTTCAGCGCCACGGACGGGAACTCCTCCAGCAGCGCCAGCACGTCGTAGCCGCCCGCGTCGATCGCCGTCCGCAGCGCCGAGCCCGGTCCGTCCGGCGTCTGCAGGATGTCCCTGAGCTCCGTCAGCCGGGACCGTTCGGCGCGGTCGCCCGCCTTGTCCGCCAGCAGGTCGAGCAGCGGTACCGTCGGCGGGCCGGTGATGTCGACCAGGCTGGTCAGCACGTTCCGCACCTGGAGCACCACGCCCTTGGGCACCGCGTGCACATACATCGCCGCGGGCGCCCGGAACAGCCCGTCCGGCACCGCCGCGAAGCGCCGCGCCAGCCGCTCCACTCGCTCCTCGTCGTTCTTCGGGCAGACGCCCAGATGCTCGCCGACCTGATAGGTCACCCCGGGCGGCAGGCGGACCTCGACATGCCGGGTCCGCCTGGGCGACCCGGGCGCCTGCAGCTCCCGGCAGGCCGTGACCCGGGCCTCGACGGTGTCCATCCCGACGGCGTTGGTCACGATGACCGGGGCGAGCAGCACCCGCGGCTGGGTGGTCGTATCCGCCCGGTGCGCGCCCGGCGACAGGACCCGCATGATCGAGGTGACGCTCATCGCCCGCGAGCCCTGCCGCGCGGCAGCGTCGTCACCGTACAGCGAGCGCGCCATCGCCGAGTTCGAGTCGGTGCCGGTGAGCGCGCCGGCCGCCGCCTGGGCCGCGGCGTCGCGGGCGGCGGCCGCCCGAGTGGGCCGGGCGCCGGACAGCTCGTGCAGCCGGGGCCAGACGGCGCCGTTCCAGTCCGTGTGCTGACGCTCCCACCGTGGCACGCCCACGTCGGCGTGCCCGGCCTCGGCCAGCGGGGTGGCGCCGAGCTCGGACAGCTTGGCCTGCACGTAGCGGGGGAACTCCAGGAACGCGTTCCACTGGCTGTTGCCCAGCCCCCACACCAGGTACCGGCAGTTCCGGCCAGGGCGGCTGGCCCGGTGCGGAGCGTTCGAGCCGCGCCTTGAACGCCGCCGCGTTGGAGGGCGGGTTCGAGGTGTAGGTGGAGGTCATGACGACCAGCAGCCAGGGCTCGGTGCGGGGCGGCGCGGCGGCCAGTTCGTTGAGCGTCATCACCTCACGGGTGTAGCCGTAGAAGTCGCTCCGCTCGGCGAAGCGCTCGGCCAGTTCGCACCCAGTGGCCCACCTCCAGCCGCAGCACCGCATGCTGCCAGGACACGCGGCCGTCGGCGATCACGATGGCACAGTCCGGATCACGCCCGACCAGGTACGCCGGGCCGGCGGGCAGCCAGCTGGCCCCCTGCATCCGCACCACGAGCGGTGGCGCGGTCGGCCCGGCGAGGATCTTCTCGGTGTCCAAGGGGTTCTGAACTGCTCGGAATGTCGCGAACAAATGTGATCGAACCTATGTTTTAATTAGTGTGTGAAGCTGGCTGAGTGGGCGCGTACCAACGGCGTGCATCCGCAGACCGCGTACCGGTGGTTCGGGGAGGACCGGATGCCGGCGCCTGCCCGCCGCCTGGAATCGGGCATGATCTGGGTGGACGCTGT
The DNA here is from genome assembly GCA_963787645.1 of uncultured Actinomycetes bacterium. Lineage (GTDB taxonomy): Bacteria > Actinomycetota > Actinomycetes > Streptosporangiales > Streptosporangiaceae > Palsa-504. The sequence goes on from CAWBDS010000005.1 coordinate 51,454, forward strand.
CCCGGCTGCTGAGTCCGGCCGGGTGGTGGTGTACGCGCGGGTGTCCTCCCACGATCAGCGCCGTGACCTGGACCGCCAGGTGGCCCGGCTCACGGAGTGGGCCACGACGAACGGGCATGCGGCCGGCGAGGTGGTGACCGAGGTCGGCTCCGGGCTGGACGGGAAGCGGCCGAAGCTGCGGCGGATCTTGTCGGACCCCGGCTGCGAGCGTGGTCGTGGTGGAGCACCGGAACCGGCTGGCCAGGTTCGGGACGGCGCACCTTGAGGCGGCGCTGGCGGCGCACGGCCGGAAGGTCGTGGCCGCGGACCCGGGCGAGACCACCGGTGATCTGGTGCGGGACATGATCGAGGTCCTCACCTCGATGTGCGCCCGCCTGTACGGGCGTCGCGGCGCGCGGAACCGCGCCCTGCGCGCGGTGACCGCCACCAGGCACCAGGCGGCACAGACCGGTGGGTAAGTTCGAGGTCCCGCAGGGCTGGACGGCGCAGGCGTACCGATTCGCGCTGGATCCCGCCCCGGCTCAGGTTCGGGCGTTCCGGTCCCACGCCGGCGCCGCGCGCAAGGCGTACAACACGATGCTCGCGCTGGTCAAGGCCGTCATGGGCCAGCGCGAGGCCGAACGCTCCTACGGCATCGCCGAGGCCGATTTGACTCCGGCGTTGAACTGGTCGCTGGCGGGGCTGCGCAAGCAGTGGAACCGCCGCAAGGACGAAGTGGCTCCGTGGTGGGCGGAGAATTCGAAGGAGGCGTACAACACGGGCCTGGATGCCCTCGCCCGCGGGCTCGACGCGTGGTCGAAGTCGAGGAAGGGCCAGCGGGCCGGGGCCGCCGCCGGGTTCCCGGTGTTCAAGTCCGCCCGTTCCCGCAGGAGCGTCCGGTTCACTACCGGCACGATCCGTGTCGAGGCCAGCCGGCATCACGTCACCTTGCCTCGCGTCGGACGGATCCGGACGCACGAGTCCACCCGGCAACTCGCCCGCCGCATCGAGGCCGGCACCGCGCGGATCCTGTCCGTGACCGTGGCCGAGGACTCGTCCGGCCGGTGGCACGTTGCGTTCCAGGTCATCGTCCGGCGCTTCGTGAGCGTCCCCGGGCACGCCGGTGCGGGCGTGCCGGTGGTGGGTGTCGATGTCGGGGTGAAGGCCGGTTCCCTCCTGGTGATCGCTGCCCCGGACGGCCGGGAGATCGGGCGGGTCCCGGCCCCGAAGTCCCTGACCGCTGCCCAGGCCCGCCTGCGGGCGCTGCAGCGCAGAGCCGCCCGCCAGCAGGGCCCATACGATCCGGACACCCAGGCCCGCAGGCCGCCGTCGAAGCGGTGGGCCAGGACGAGCCGGCGGATCGGCCGCGTCCACGCGCACGCCGCCGCCGTGCGCCACGACATACTGCACAAGGAGACAACCACCCTGGCGCAGCGCCACCAGGTCATCACGGTGGAGGCGCTGAACGCCTCGGGGATGCGCTCGGCCGGCGGTGCCCGCAAGCGCGGCCTGAACCGTGCTCTCGCCGACGCCGCGCTGGCCGAGGTGCGGCGCATGCTCCGCTACAAGTGCACGTGGTACGGCTCCATGCTAGTGGAGGCCGACCGCTACTACCCCTCGAGCAAGACTTGTTCGGCCTGTGGCAGGCGAAAGCCAAACCTGACCCTGGCCGACCGGACCTACGCGTGCGACCACTGCGGCGTGAGGATCGACCGTGATCTCAATGCCGCGGTGAACCTCGCCCGACTCGGCGAGCCCTTCGCGGGCGAACAAGGTCCCGCCGGGAGTGGCCCGGCGGCAGGACGCGGAGCCAGCCGTGAGACCGAGCCTGCGCGAGCAGGCGACGCAGGAGGCCGTGAAACGTCAACCCCGCGCCGGCAGTCGCCGGGTAAGACGGGGACCGCCTCACCGCAAGGCGGGGCTGCCTAATGAACGAGCAGACTCACATTTGCTCATCGGAAGGCAACGGTCTCACATGTTCATCGGCGCGCCGCCGAAGCCAATGTTGTGGTGCACGCCGACCCACCAGTTCCACACGTCCTCGTGGACCGAGCCGGCCACGTAGCCCAGCATGTGACCGTCGTCCTGGGACCAGACGAAGTCCTCCTGGCCGCCGTTGAAGGTGCAGAACACCCGGCCCGCGGCCTGGGGCGTCGGTCACCATGCCCGCGCTCATCTGCTCGACCGCGTACGTCTTGGGGTGCTGGAACATGTGGTTCCAGCCCACCTCGCCGAAGGTCTGGTCCAGCTCGCAGTCCTGGAAGTTCGCCTGGAACTTACCGGCGTTCAGCTCCTTGACCTGTGCGGTGTACGCGGCATAGAGCGCCGGCCGGGCCCCGAACGTCCGGAACACCACCGCGGTGATGCCGGGCGCCGGCGCCGTGCAGGTCACCGTCGCCCCGCCCTGCTTGCAGCTGGACGGCGGCAGCAGGCCCTTCGCGCCGCCGCTCTGATCGGCCAGCATGATCGCGCTCATCAGCGCGCTGGGCGCCGTCGTCTTCTTCAGCTTCGGCTTGGCGGACATGGACGGCATGGTCATGGCCTGGCTGTGCGGCTTGGCCCCGCCGCCCACCGCGACCCAGGTTCCCGCCGCCCGCGGCGATCAGGACCACCGCGACCCGGGCGGCGATCCACCCGGGCCGGGTGAACCAGCGCCGCGTGGACCCGGGCGGCCCGGCGGACGGGGGCGGCACCGGTCCACCCGGCCGCGCTTCTTGATCACCTGGCGCAGGTCGGTGCCCGAGACGTAGCGCATCGCGATGTACAGCAGGCCGTCGTGTGACCCGGTGTCGTAGATCGGGATCATGTTCGGGTGGTTCAGCGACGCGGCGATGCGTGATTCCTCCAGGACCGGGCCCGGAACACGTCGTCGGTGGCCAGGTCGGGCACCAGGACCTTCAGCGCGACGACGCTGCCCAGCCGGGGATGCTCAGCCTGAAAGACCACGCTCATCCCGCCGCGGCCGAGCACCGAGCGCAGCCGGAACCCCGCGAACTCATCGCCCACCATAGGCAATTCGTGCAGCTCTGCCATCATGTGCTCCCTTCCCGCGCGGGATTACACGTATATGGCGGTCCATCCAGTGCCACCCCGTTCCATCACGGAGCGGCGCCCGCGCCCTGGTGATACATCCCGGGGGGCGGGCCGGGCTGCGCAGATAACCGGGAAACCGGGGGCAACGTGATCTTGACCGTCGGCTTGGCCGAGGCGGTCGTGCAGTCCCCTGGCCGCTGCCGGGACGGCACCGCGCTGGGATGCGCCGTGGGCCGCGCGGTCGGATCCAGCGTGTACCCCGGGGCGGGGCTGCAGGTCGGCCTGGTCGGCTGGAACCCGCCGGGCGCGGTCTGGGCGGGCGTGAAGCTCGGGAACGGCGAGTGGCCGGACTGTGGCGTCGGGGCGGCCGAATGCTGGGGCGCGAGGGCGGCGGCCGGACGGCCCGGCTGGGACGTGCCGGGCGTCCCGTGCCCCTTCTTGGCCGGCGAGCGGTGCCGGGCCGGGGAGCTGGGCGGCGCCGGCGCCGGCGCCGCCACCGTGACGTGCGCTAGTTGCTGAATGGGGCTGGGCAGGACGTCGGTATAGGCCGCCAGGACGCTGCCCAGCCCGGCCACTGCCGCGACCACCGCCGTGGCCAGCCGGGCTCGGGACCGGGCTGGACCCCAAGACCGCCAAGCACCCCGGGACCGGCGGGCCCGCGAGGCCCGCCGCCGGTGCCCTGGCCGCCGCGCAGCGGATGAGACGCCCGCCGGAGCAGCCGCCCGGCGGAAGGCGGCCCGCACCGCCGCCTCCTGAGCCAGCTCCCCAGGTTCGGCCGGCCCGGCCAAGGCGGCGAGCATACGCGCCAGGTCATGCACCGGCTGCGGCGCGTCGGGGGGGAGGGCGCGTCGAGCGATGATCATGTCCAGCAGCGGCTCGTCGTGCTCGCCGCCGGGCCGGCCGGGGAAGGGAAACCCAGGCATCTCACCCTGCATAGCGTCGTCTTCGTTCAATGTGTTACACCGGCCCGTTCGGCCAGGTCAGCCAGCCGGCGCAGGGCGCGGTGCGCGGTCACCCGGACGGCTCCGGGCGTCTTGCCCACGATCTTGGCCACGTCGGTGGCCTCCAGCCCGGCCACCACCCGCAGCATGACGATCTCGGCGTGCTCCCGCGGCAGGGACTTGATCAGCTCCACCACGGACCAGGTGGAGATCGCCTCCAGGGCCAGTTCGTCGGCGGCCGGGGTGACCGGCTGCTCCAGGTTCTCGGTCACGGCCAGTGGCACGTCGGCGTGCCGGGCGCGAGACCGGCCCGCGTCCACCGCGCGGTGCCGGGCGATGGTGAACAGCCAGGCCCGGAACGCCTCCTCGCCGCCGCGGAAGCGCGGCAGGCCCTTCACCACCTGCAGCCAGGTCTCCCCGGCCACGTCTTCGGCCTCGGGGGTGATCACGTGCAGGTACCGCAGCAGCGCGGGCTGTACGTCGCGGAACAGGCAGGCGAAGGCGATCTCATCGCCCCCCTGGGCGCTGGCCAGCGTAACGCTGAACGCGGCACCGATCACCGATCCAGTATCGGCCTGGCGCACCCCGGGGCGCAGACGATCACTAGCTACCGGGCTGATTCCTGCTCATCCTCGCCCATAATGGCGGTGATGACCTCGGTCTTCGCGTCCGCGTACTGCTGGATCCAGGTCCACTGCCGGGCGGCCAGCTCCCGCTTGACCCGCTCGTACCGGTCCCGGTCCGCCGGGCTGGCCCGCAGCCGGTCCCGGAACCGCAGGTGACGGCCGATCTCCGGGCTGTGCGGCGGGTGCACGTGCACGTTGATGTCGGTGTCCGGCCCCTTGAGCGCGCGGTGCTGGTACCAGCCGGGCTCCCGGATCACCAGCCGGTACCCGGCCTGCTCCAGCGGCGTCAGGTAGCTCGTCTCGTCGGCCGGATCGGCCACCACCAGCAGGATGTCGATGATCGGCTTGGCCGCCAGGCCCGGCACCGACGTCGACCCGACGTGTTCCAGCCGCAGCGCCCGCTCGCCGAGCACCGACCGGATCCGCGCCGCCTCCCGCTCGTAGAGCGCCGGCCAGCGCGGGTCGTACTCGGCCAGGTGCACCGGGCCGTCCAGCCGCGGCGGCTCGGCCACCCACGCGGCCCGCAGTTTCTCCTCCTCGGCGGGTCCCCAGTCACCCTGACCCCGGATAGCGGACATGCCGCTCCTCTCGCCCGAACCACGGTCCGTTCGGCAGAAGGTATTTTTTAATCATGCCGAACGGCCGTGGTGCACGCCCCGGGTATGCTCCCGGAGCATGCCAGGCCGTACCGTCCGGCTCACCGGCTGGGGCCGGGTCTCGCCGTCGTCCGCCGAACTGACCGCCCCGCCGAACGCCGCGGCGGCCGCCCAGGCGATGCGCTCCGGCGCCGCCGAACGCCGCGGCGTCATCGCCCGCGGCCTGGGCCGCAGCTATAACAACGCCGCGCAGTGCGCCGGCGGCGTGGTCATCTCCACCGCGCGGCTGGACCGGATCCTGGCGCTGGACGCCCGGACCGGCCTGGTCATCTGCGAGGCGGGTGTCAGCCTGGAGCAGCTCATGGTGGCCGGGCTGCCCGCCGGGTGGTTCGTGCCGGTGTCCCCGGGCACCCGGCAGGTGACCGTGGGCGGAGCGATCGCCGCCGACGTACACGGCAAGAATCATCACGCGGCGGGCAGCTTCGCCCGGCACGTGCGGTCGTTCGACCTGCTGCTGCCGGACGGCGAGCCGCGCACGGTGACCGAACAGTCCGACCCGGCCCTGTTCTGGGCCACGGCGGGCGGCATGGGCCTGACCGGGCTCATCACCCGGGCCACCCTCCAGCTCACGCCGGTGGCCACCTCGCGGCTGCGAGTCGATACGGTGCGCACCGCCGATATCGACCAGACCATGGCCGCGCTGGCCGAGCATGACCGCCGCTTCGGCTACACCGTGGCCTGGTCGGACAGCCTGGCCCGCGGGGCGGGCCTGGGGCGTTCGGTGATCACCAGCGGCGACTTCGCCGAGCCGGCCGATCTGTCCGCGCACGACGCCCGGGACCCGTTCGCGTTCCATCCCGGCGCCCGGCTGGGCGTGCCGTCCGGGTTCCCGCCCGGCCTGATCAACCGCCACACGGTGGGCCTGGCCAACGACGTGTGGTACCGCAAGGCGCCCCGTACGCGCAGCGGCGAGATCCAGGCCATCGGCCCGTTCTTCCACCCGCTGGACGGGATCAGGAACTGGAACCGGGTCTACGGCCCGGGCGGATTCCGGCAGTACCAGTACGTCGTGCCGTTCGGCGCGGAGGACGCCGTGCGCCGTTCGTTCGAGCTGGTCAGCCAGGCGCGCGCGCCGTCCTTCGTGACGGTGCTCAAGCGCTTCGGCGCCGGGAACTCCGGGCTGCTCTCGTTCCCGATGCCGGGCTGGACGCTGGCCCTGGATTTCCCGGCCCGTACCCCCGGGCTGGCCGGGCTGTTCGGCTCGCTGGACCGGCTGGTCGTCGAGGCCGGCGGCCGCGTCTACCTGGCCAAGGACTCCCGGGTGCCGCCCGCGGTGCTGGCCGAGATGTACCCGCGGCTGCCCGAGTTCCGCAAGCTGCGCGCCGAACTGGACCCGGCCGGCACCCTGGCCTCCGACCTCTCCCGCCGCCTGTCTCTCTAGCGCCCCGCCGGCCCCGCGCTGAACCTATGGTTCCGGCAACCTAACGGATCTAGCCATCAGGTTGCCACTTTCATCGGTTATCCGCGCATGCTCCCCGGATTGCGCAAAACGGGCGAATGTCGCATATTGCTTCGATTTGAAATGCCGGGCGGCTGGGCGGCACGGTTTACCGCGCGCATGTGCGCTAATACGGTCAAATTGCTATCGAATCGACCCGGCCTGGCGACTGTAACGGATGTTAAAGCCGGTACGCCCGATCTGTATCCAAAAATCACCGCAGGCCAGAATGGACTTTTACCACGAGCGTTTCGTGTGCACTGTAAAGTCGTGTTCGTCGCTTTGCTCTGCGGCGTGGCTCGCCATCACCTCGATTTGCGAGGCGACCCCGTAACCGGAAGGCCGCCCCGGTTCCGTGCCGACTGTGTGGGATCAGGCATCACGGAACCGGAAAGCGGACTTCTCTGTCCACCTCCCGGAAGGAGGCGCGTTATGCAAGACACTACTGTCTCGCATAGGACTTGCGCGAGCGATTCCGGCGCAATTTCTCGACGCAATTTCCGCGGCAAACCGGTCGCCTGGGGCAACGAGGACGAATTGCTGGCCCGGGTGCTGATCACCAGCTGGACGCTGGCCACCGGGCGCACCTTGCCCGCGGGCGTCCCGCCGCATTCGCACAGCGCGGACGAGCTGATCAGTTTCTGGGCCGACGACCAGATCGCGATCCCGTGAGCCAGGCCGCCGCGGGCACGCTGACCACTAGCGAGCGCGACTGGCTCACGGTCCGGTCCTACCTCGCCGAGCACCGGTACGACCTGGCCGTGACCGCCGCGGACGACTACCCGCCGGACCGCCGGATGGCCGGCACCCCGCTGCTGGCCGCGCCGGACTGGCGGCCGGCCGCCCCGATCCCGCTGCGGGACATCCGCCTGGAGCTGCGGGAGGACCGGCTGGCCGAGGCCGAGCTGCCCGCCGCGGTGCTGCCCCGGCGAGCCGACGGGACGCCCTACCGCCGCTACTCCGAGGCGATGGGCGAACTGGCCGCCCCGGCCGTGTTCGAGAACCGGGCCACCTACCGGCTGGCCGAAGCGGACCTGTGCGCCCGCCCGCCCCGGCTGGCCTTCTCCGACGGCCGGTACTTCGACGGCATCGACACCGGGGAAGCGGCCGCCCACGAGTACGCGGCGGCCCGGCTGGGCCTGGACCCCTTGGCCGTGTCCGGCCCAGGCATCCGCCTGGCCGATCCGTGCGATCTGCGGCGCCGCCCGGCCAACCTGGCCATCAGCACGCTGACCTTGCGGCTGGACCGCCGCGCGGGCCGGGCGTCCTTCCTGCTGCACTGGCGCGACCCGGCCAAGGTTGGTCACGCGGGCGGCTTGTACCAGGTCATCCCGGTGGGCGTGTTCCAGCCTTCCGGCGGGGCACCCTGGAATCGCCAGCATGACTTCTCGCTGTGGCGGTGCATGGTCCGCGAGTTCGCCGAGGAACTCGGCGGGCGCTCGGAGGACTACGCCAGCGACAGCGCACCGGTCGACTACGATTCCTGGCCGTTCGCTCGGCAGCTGACCGACGCCCTGGACCGCGGCCAGGTCCGCGTCTGGTGCCTGGGGCTCGGCACCGACCCGCTGACCTACGCCACCGACCTGCTCACCGTGGCCGTGATCGACAGCGACGTGTTCGACGCCGTCTTCGGCGTGAACCTGCGGGGCAATGCCGAGGGGCAGATCCTGGCCGCGCGCGAGTTCGCCGCCCATGTCATCGACCGCACCGTCACCGGCGAGCCGGTGCAGGCGGCCGGGGCCGCCTTGCTCCGCCTCGCCTGGCGCCACCGCGAGACGTTCGGCGGCTAGCTGAGGCCAGCCGCTAAGCCAGGCCGCCCCACGGCGGCAGCCGCCAAGCCCTAGAGCTAGCCGCCATTGAGCAGCGCCGCGCTCAGCGTGTCCCGGACCCAGGCCTCGAGCTGGTCGTAGCTGTAGCCCGCCTGGCGGACTAGCTGGTCGTGGGAGTCGGGGCTGGCGATGACCCAGGCCGTGTCGGCCGCCGCGGCGGGCGTCAGCCCGGGACGCAGCGCCGTCGCCGGGATGTGCGCGATCATGGCGGTGATAGCCCGCCGGCGCAGCTCGTTGAGCTGCCGCCAGTCCGCGGCGATGTCCGGGTCGACGGCGGCCCCGTCCCGGTAGGTCTGCCAGCCGACCGCGGCCCGCTCGGCCAGTATCCGGTACTCGCGGCTGAGGTGGGCCAGCAACCGGGCAGGGTCGGCGGCGTCGGCCCGGTCCAAGATGGCCGCGAACACCGGTGGCGGCTCTCCCGCCACCAGCGGCCGGTCCTCGTCGCCGGTGACCGAGCTGACCATGATGCCGCGCAGCAGGTTCCGCTTGTTGCCCCAGTTGGAGTACAGGGTCTGCACTGACACGTCGGCCCGCTCGGCGATCCGGATCACCGTGGCCGCCGCGTAGCCCCGCTCGGCGAACTCGGCCCGGGCCGCGGCCAGTCTCTGAGTCAGTGAGGAGCCGACGATGAGCTCAGCGATCCACCTCCACGTCCGGTCCCGGGCCGCCGGCCCAGCGCCAGCGGGCCCCGGCTCGCGGCATGCAGGCCCCGGCCGGCGGCATACAGGCTCCGGCCCGCGGCAAGCAGGCTCCGGCCCCGGACCCGGCCGCCGCCTTGGTCCCGACGCCGCCCGGCCGGGTGTCGTCACCGCGGTCGTCTGCCTGGCGCTGGCCGCCGTGGTGGCGGCCATGTCGTCCCTGAACGTGGCCCTGCCCGACATCGCCCGCTCGACCCACGCCAGCCAGACCCAGCTGACCTGGGTCATCGACGCGTACTCGCTGGTCTTCGCCGCTCTGCTGCTGCCCGCCGGGGCCGTCGGCGACCGTTACGGCCGCCGCCGGGCGCTGATCGCCGGGCTGTCGGTGTTCGGGGCCGGGTCCGCGGTCGCCATGACCGCGCACTCAGCGGCCGAGCTGATCGGCCTGCGCGCGGTACTGGGCCTGGGCGCGGCGCTGGTCATGCCCGCCACGTTGTCCACCATCACCGGCACGTTCGCGCCCGAACGGCGCACCCGCGCGGTCAGCACCTGGGCCGCGGTGGCCGGCGGGGCCGCGGTGCTGGGCCTGCTCACCTCGGGTCTGGTCCTGCAGATGTGGTCGTGGCCAGCCGTGTTCGGGCTCAACGTGGTGCTGGCCGCCGCGGCCATCGCCGGCACCGTGCGCTTCGTGCCCGAGTCGGCCGAGCCCGGCGTGCCGCGGCTGGACGTCAGCGGCGCCGCGCTGGCCGTGCTCGGCCTGGTCGCGCTGGTCTACTCGATCATCGAGGCGCCCGAGGCGGGCTGGACCTCGGCCCGCACCCTGGCCGGCCTGGCGGGCGGCCTGTTCGTCCTGGCCGGCTTCGTGGCCTGGGAACTGCGCCGGCGTCACCCGATGCTCGACCCCCGGGTGTTCGGCCGCCGGGCGCTGGCCGCGGGCAGCGCGGCGGTGTTCGTCCAGTTCTTCGCGCTGTTCGGGTTCATCTTCCTGGTGCTGCAGTACCTGCAGCTGGTCCGGGGCGACTCGGGGCTGGTCTCGGCGCTGAGCATGCTGCCCATGGCCGCGGCCATGCAGCCCGCCGCCCGGCTGGCGCCCGCGCTGGTGGCCCGGCTCGGGGCCCGGGTCACCGGCGCGGCCGGGCTGACCCTGATCGCCGCGGCCCTGGTCGTCCTGGCCCAGCTGACCGCGACCAGCGGCTACTGGCTGCTGGCCGCCGGGCTGGTCCCGCTCGGTGCCGGGCTGGGCCTGGCCATGCCTCCCGCCACCAGCGGCATCACCTCGGCCCTGCCCGCCGCCCAGCAGGGCGTGGGTTCGGCGCTGAACGACCTGTCCCGGGAGACCGGCGGCGCGGTCGGCATCGCGGTCCTGGCCAGCGTGCTCACCGGGACCTACGCCAGCCACCTGCACCTGGGCGGCCTGCCCGCCGCGCAGGCCGCGGCGGCCCGGTCGTCGGTCGCGGTGGCGGCCCGGCTGGGCGGCCCGGCCGCGGTCCAGGCCCGGACCGCGTTCGCCGACGGCATGCACCTGGCCCTGCTGATCGCGGCCGCAATCGTGGTCGTGGCCGCGATCACCGTGACCGTCCTGCTGCGCGGCCACGACCGGGCCGCATAGCCGGGGCCGGGCCGTCAGTCCCACTCCTGGGGGAGCTCACCGCCGTCCACCGTGGCCCCGGCCGCCTTTTCCAGCCACTCGGTCTTGCCGCGCCGCCACAGCACGACCAGGATGCCGATCCCGATGGCCAGCCAGATCCCGTCGATCAGCGGCGCGTAGTTGTACGGGAAGCTGGGGAACGGCTGGAACGACTTGATCGTGACGTAGACCAGGGCCGCGGTCGAGATCAACGGGAACCCGATGTGCAGCAGCCAGTTGAACTCATCGCGCCGGAACCGCAGGTAGTAGAAGGCCACCGCGAAGTTGGCCGACACGTAGATGTACAGCACGGCCAGCACCAGGATCAGGCCGTTGGTCAGCAGGTAGGACCGGCTCGCGTTCAGGCCGAAGCCGACGCCCAGGCCCACGCCCAGCGACAGGGCCAGGTTGGCCAGGATCGCGTTCTTCGGGGTCCGGTGCACGGGATGGACCTCGCTGAACCACCTGGGCAGCGTGCCGGTCTCGCCCATCTTGAACCAGATCCGGGTGGACACGTTGTTGCACGCCTGGCAGACCGCGAGGGTGGAGCTGAACATCGCGGCCAGCACCAGGACCCAGCCCGCGCCCCACAGCCGGTGCGCGATGGCCAGCCCGGGCAGGTCGGGCGAGTTCACCAGGGCGTTCGGGCTGCTGCCGGTGAGCACGCTGGTGCCCCAGCCGATGATCTGGCCCCAGTAGACGATGACCAGGAAGACGCCGAGCGCGATGATCGCGGTCAAGGTGGCGCGCGGGATGTTCCGCCGCGGGTTGGCGGTCTCCTCGGCCAGTGGCGCGGCGGCCTCCCAGCCGGTCAGCCCCTGCAGCGAGAACACCACCGCGAGCGCGAAGCCCGCCCCGGACAGGCTGTGGCTGGGGATCCAGCTGTTGACGTTGTCCCCGCCGGGGCCGGGGGAGATGAATCCCGAGATGGCCAGCGCGAACACGATGGCCATCTCGAGCAGGCCGAGTCCGACCAGCACCCGGACCGACACGGCCAGTCCGCGCCAGGCCAGGAAGGCCACGAACGGCGCGAACACGATCAGGGTCAGCCACCACAGGTAGGGCGCGTTGATCCCGTAGTGCGTCTTGAGCTCCTGGGAGAGCAGGTAGCCGAAGTAGGCGTAGATGGGCCCGGCGCATACCGGGTTGTAGAACACGTACATCCAGGCGGTCAGGAACCCGACCCGCGGGTTGATGGCCCGGCTGACGAACGTGTAGTAGCCGCCCGCCGAGCTCATGTGCTTGGACAGCTGGACCAGGGTGCTACCGAGCATCAGCACGATGAGCACACCGAGGACGTAGGCCAGCGGCGCGGTGACGCCGGTCAGCGACACCACGTACTGGGTGAAGAACAGGCCGGCGATCGCCGGGGCGATGGTCGCGACCGCCTGCATGGTGGCCCCGCCGAAGCCGATGGCGCCGGCCCGCAGCCTGGTCCCGGCCTGAGCTGAATGCTGGGGTACTACCTCTCCTGTGGCCATCTCGGGGTTCCTTTCATCCGGCCGAGCCGGCCCGCAAACGTATTGGTCGTAGGCGTCCTCGGGTTTCATCGACTCGTGCACCACGGCCCCGACCGCGCGGATCATCGCCTGCGGGGCGTCGCTCTGGAAGATGTTGCGGCCCATGTCCACGCCGGCCGCTCCGTTCTCGATCGCTTGGTGCGCCATGGTGAGCGCGTCACGTTCGGGCAGCTTGCGTCCGCCGGCCATGACCAGCGGCACCGGGCAGGCCGCCGCCACCGTGTCGAAGTCCGGCTCGCAGTAGTAGGTCTTGACCACGTGGGCGCCCAGTTCGGCGCAGATCCGGGTGGCCAGCCGCAGGTAGCGGGCGTCCCGGGTCAGCTCCCGGCCCACCGCGGTGACGGCCAGCACCGGGATGCCGCAGCGCTGGCCGGCGTCGACCAGCCGGGTCATGTTCCGCACCAACTGGGTCTCGTGCTCGCCGCCGATGAACACCTGGACGGCCACCGCGCAGGCGTTGATCCGCACCGCGTCGTCCATGCCGACCGCGATCTGCTCGTTGGAAAGCTCGCGCAGCACGCTCGGCCCGCCGCTGGCCCGCAGCACGATGGGCGGGGCCGCGGCGGGCGGGATGGTCGAGCGGACCATGCCGCGGGTGGTCATCAGCGCGTCGGCGTAGGGCAGCAGCGGCACGATGGACAGGTCGACCCGTTCCAGGCCGGTGGTCGGACCCTGGAAGTAGCCGTGGTCGATGGCCAGCATCACGGTCCGCCCGCTGGCGGCCCGGAAGATGCGCGCCAGCCTGCTCTGCATCCCCCAGTCCAGCGCGCCGCAGCCCTTGAGGCCGAACGCCTCGTGCCGGGCCGGGACCGATGCGGCGAAGCGAGCGCCCTCGGTCAGGTCCTCGAGGTCGGGCATGGTTTGCCTCCTAAGCGCCTGCCGCCCGCCAGAGCGGGCGGAGCAGGCCGTCTTCGGTGATGTCGAGCATGCGCCGGTAGATCTCGCGCCAGGTCGCGTAGTGCTCGTCGTAGGCCGCCACCGCGGCCGGGTCGGGCTCGAAACTGGCCGCGCGCCGGCGCAGGGTCGCCCGCGGCTCGGTCAGGCCGGCATACACCCCCGCGCCGACGCCGGCGCAGATCGCCGCGCCCAGCGCGCTGCTTTCCGTCACCACCGGGATGTGCACCGGCACGCCCAGCACGTCGGCCATGACCTGCGGCCACAGCCGTCCCTTGGCCGCGCCGCCGGTGAACACCACCTCGCCGAAATCCCGGCCGGTCAGGCCGGTGATGATGTCCCGGTGCCCGCGGGCCACGTAGGCCGCCGCCTCCTCGATGGCCCGCACGCACGCGCCCCGGCCGCTGGTACCCGGATCGTTCAGGTCAAATTGGAGGAACGAAGGGCTGGCGTGCACCCAGCGCCGGGCCTGCATGACGTTGGACATGATCGCGATCACGCCCCCGGCCGGGGCCGTGGCCGCGAGCCGTTCCATCAGCTCGTACGGGTCGGTGCGCCGGCTGCGGGCCAGCGCCACCTCGTCGGCGCAGAACGCGTCGCGGAACCACCGCATGCTCATCCCGCAGTAGAAGCCGATGCCCTCGAGCATCCACTCACCCGGGGTGACGTGGCACAGCGTGCGCAGCCGGGCCTCCGGGTCGATGAGCGGCTCGTCGAGCAGCACCGTGTTCTGCCAGAACGTACCGCCCATCACGGTGTACTCGTCCCGTTCCGCGCCCGCCCCGAGCAGGCCCAGCTGGGTGTCGGCGCCGCCCGCCACCACCGGGGTGCCCGCGCGCAGCCCGGTGGCCTCGGCGGCCGCCGCGCTGACCTCGCCCACCACCGTACCGGGGTCCACGACCGGCGGCAGCGCGGCGGCGGGCAGGCCGCACAGTGCGGTGATGGACGGCGACCAGCGGCGGTCGGCCAAGGTGAACATGCCCGAGCTCGACCCGCAGGACGGTTCGGTGACGTGCTGCCCGCACAGCCGGTAGACGATCCAGTCGCTGAGCATGCCCAGCCGGTCGGTCGCGGCCAGCAGGTCCGGACGGTGCCGGGCCAGCCAGCGCAGCCGGGCCGGGGCGGTGATCGACACCCAGTCGCCAGCCTCGGCGTAGATCTTCGCCGCGGCGCCTTCGCGGATCAGCTCCTCGGCCTCCGCGGCCGCCCGGCTGTCCACGTTCGGGCAGGCCCAGACCTCCCGGCCGGCCCGGTCGAACAAGACCATGCCCTCGCGCATGCTGGTCGCCGCGACCGCGGCGACGTCGGCTGCGCCTGCCCCGTGACCGGCTGCGCCCAGCGCGTCCCGGACGCACCCGGCCACCGCCCGCCAGCCCGCGGCCACGTCGAAGTCCTGGCCGCCGGGTACCCCGGGCGGCTCGTGGTGCACCCATTCGCGCTGGCCCACCGCGACCTGCTCGCCGGCCTGCGTGAACAGCACGGCCCGGCAGCTGCCGGTGCCGGCGTCGATGGCCAGCAGGTAGCGGCCGGTCATCGCGCCGCCTCGCGGGGCGCACTGCGGGCCGCGCCCTGCTGCGCGGACAGCACCTGCGGGTTGACCACGTCGGCCGGCGCCCGTCCGGCCAGCACGTCGGTCACCGCGGCCACCGCCCGCCGCGCGCCCCGGTCCAGCGTCTCGGCCGTGGCCCCGCCGATGTGCGGGGTGACGAATACGTTCGGCAGGCTCAGCAGGGCGTGCCGCCCGCCGTCCGAGGTGCGTTCCAGCACGTCCAGGGCCGCGCCGCCCAGCTGGCCCGACTCCAGCGCCCGGCCCAGGGCCGCCTCGTCCACCAGCCCCTCCCGGGCGGTGTTGATGAAGTACGACCCGGGCCGCATCCGGGCGAACGCGTCCCGGGAGAACATGTGCTGGTTCTGCGGGGTCAGCCTGGCGTGCAGCGAGACCACGTCCGAGCGGCCCAGCAGGTCCTCTAGCCCGAACTGGTCCACGCCGGGCGGCACGGCCAGCGGCTGCGGGTCGTACCCGATCACGGTGAAGCCCAGGGCCCGGGCCCGCCAGGCCACCTCGCGGCCGACGTGGCCGAGCCCGACCAGGCCCATGGTCAAGCTGGGCGCCTCCCGGCCGAAGAACTCCCCGCCCTCGAACACCGACTCGGCGAATCCGCCGCCCTCGGCCAGGTGACGGGCGGCCCGCGGCACCGCCCGGATCAGCAGCAGGGCGAAGGCGATGGTCAGTTCGGCCACCGCCTCGGCGTTCTTGCCCGGCGTGTTCACCACCGGGATGCCCCGGTCGGTGGCCGCGGCCACGTCCACGTTGACCGGGCCGCCGCGGGCGCAGCCCACCACGCGTATCGGCGCGGCGTCCAGCACCTCCGCGGTCACCGGCGCGCCGTGCACGATCAGCGCGTCGTGCCCGGCCACGGCCTGCGCGATCTGCGCCGGGTCGCCCACGTACTCCCGCAGCCGCCGCTCGGACTCAGTGCGGGGCGGCGGGCACCGAGACCGAGTCGATCTGCAGCGTGGACACCTCGATCCGGCCGTCCAGCCCGGCCCCGGAAAGGCCAGCGCCGGAAAGCCCAACGCCGGAAAGCCCAGCGCCGGAAAGCCCAGCGCCGGAAAGCCCAGCGCCGGAAAGCCCGGCCAGCGCCGTGGCGTATGCGGAGGCCGGCATGTAGGGGTCGCCGACGACCAGCAGGCGCAGGCTCACGGGTACACGTAGGTGGGCTCGAGGTCGATGGCGTGGCCGCTGCCCGACTCCAGCACGAATTTGATCAGCGGTCCGCTGTCGACGTAGTAGAACTCGATGGATTCGCCGATCCGGCCGCCCATCAAGATCTCCGCGCCGCGCTCGCGCCAGTGCTTCTTCAGCGCCTCGCTGTCCTCGATGGAGTGCTTCATGCACGCGATGTGCTGGAGGCCCTCCCCGTGGGCGTCGAGGAACTCCTGGTAGATGCTCGGCCCGCTGACCGGCTGGATGAGCTCGAAGCCCAGCCCGTCGACCTTGGTCTCCGCGCCGATCATGCGGAACTCGCACGGCTCGCCGCGCACCACGGTGTCGTGCAGCAGCGGCGGGGCGTACTCGAACACGCTCCACGGCCCCCAGCCGAGGTTCTCGGTGTAGGAGCGCAGCGCGGACTCCATGTCCGCGACGACGACGGCGATCTGCGTGATCGTCATGGGTACCGCGGGCGGTACGATCCGCCCGCCATTACCGCTTGTCACCGGGTACCTCCTTGAGTTGGCCGATCAGCAAATCCAGGTTCCGGGCCGGGTCGATCCGGTCGAAGACGGCGCTGCCGCTGACGATGACGTCAATGCCCCAGCTGGCCATCTCGGCCGCGTTGGCGATGGTCACCCCGCCGTCCACGCCGACCAGCACGTCCGCCCCGGCGCGCCGGGCCAGGTCGGTCATCTCGGTCATGGTCCGGTGCAGGTGCCGGGTGGCCTCGGCGTGCACGGTGATGACCGCGGCGCCCGCGGCCGCCACGTCGGCCAGCATCCGCCGCGGCTCCTCCACCATCAGGTGGGCGTCCACCGCGATCCCGGTCGAGGCCACCGCGGCCACGAACGCCGGGCCCACGGTCAGCTGCGGGCAGAACGCTCCGTCCATCACGTCCACGTGCGCCCAGGCCGCCCGGCCCCGCAGGTGCTCCAGCTCGGTCCCCAGCCGGGTCAGGTCGGCGGTGAGTACCCCGGCGCTCAGGGCCGGGGCCGTGTACGCCGGCGCCACGGTCATGCATGCTCCTATCAGAGCATCCGCTCAGGTATTGCGCATCTGCTCGTATCTGAAGTATTGATCCGGAGGACCGGCGAGATCAAGACCCGATGTCAACAACGCTCGAGCAGGTTCAGCGCCGTGAGCTCGTTGGTGACCAGCACGTCGAGGAACCCGCCGCGCAGCGCGCCGAGAATGGCATCCACCTTGTGCAGGCCGCCGGCCACCCCGACCACCTTGGGGATCTGGGCCAGGTCGGTGAGCTCGATGCCGATCCGGCGGTCGTGGATGGGCAGCTTGACCACCTGTCCGGCGGCGTCGAAGAACTGGCCGAGGATGTCTCCCGCCACCTGATGGTCGTGCAGGGTGCGCACGTCCTCGGCCTGCAGGTAGCCCATCTGCACGATGGTCGCGTCGGCGGCCGGCGTGCCCACCCCGACGATGGCCTGGTCGACGTCGCAGGCCTGCTTGAGCACCTGCTGGATGGCGGGCTCGGCCTTCAGCGCGGCGGCCAGCTCGGGGGTGGAGGCGACGATGGGCGTGGGGATCACCGTGGCGGTGGTCATCTCGCCTTCCGCGGCCCCCTCGCCCTTGGAAGACAGGAAGGCCGGCAGGTACGCGTCCACTCCGCCGGTCAGCGAGACCATGTGGATCGGGCCCGCCGCGCCGAAGTTCGTCGACCCGATCACCCGGGACACGGTCTCGCCCCAGCCGACGCCGAGCGTCCCGCCCGGCCGCAGGTGCGTGCTCATGAACTGGGCGCCGCCCAGGCCCAGCCGGGCGTTCAGCCCGTGCTGGTCGCCGTCGGCGGCCTGGTGATCGGGAATGACCAGCGCCTCGGTCAGCGCGAAGGTCTCGCGCAGCTGCCTGCTGACCTCAAAGGCGCTCAGGTGGTCGGCGTTGAGGCTGATCGAGACCAGGCCCACCTTCCGGGCCCGGTCCAGCATCCGGCCCACCGACGCGCGGGACACCGACAGCCGCCGGGCGATCTCGTCCTGGGTCAGCTCGTCCTTGTAGTAGAACCAGGCCACTCGCAACAGCAGGTCGGTGGCCGCCTCGGGGCGGCTACTCGCGGTCAATGACCTGGCCTCCGTCCAGCGGGATGACGGCGCCGGTCATGAACGAGGCCATCGGGCTCAGCAGCAGCGTGATCCAGGTCGCGATCTCCTCCGGGGTGCCGATGCGCCCCAGCGGGACCTGGCCGCGCAGCCACCGGTAGGCCTCGTCCAGGTCGTCGGCCCAGGTCGCGTGGATGGGCGTGTCGACCGGCCCGGGGGCGATGCCGTTGACCCGTACGCCCAGCGGGGCCAGCTCCCCGGCCAGCGTCTGGGTCAGGTAGTCCAGCGCGGACTTGGTCATCCCGTACACCGACTGGCCGGCCCGGCGCAGGGTGCCCGAGGAGGAGCTGATGTTCACCACCGACCGGACCGGCGAGTCGCGCAATGCGGGCAGCGCGGCCTGGATCAGGAAGAACGGTGCGCGGACGTTGGTCGCGAGGTGCTCGTCGAAGCAGCCGGTGTCCCATTCGGCCAGCGGCATGTGCCGCACCACCGCCGCGTTGTTGACCAGCCCGTCGAGCCGGTTGTAGTGGTTCAGGCAGGCGTCCACGATCCGCCGCGGGCTGGCCGGGTCGGCTAGGTCGGCGGGCACGCTCAGCGCGTCACCGTCGGCCTCGGCGATCTGCGCCGCCACGTCCTTGAGCGGAGCCTCGCGCCTTCCGGCCAGCACCACCCGGGTCCCCACCGCGCCGAGCTGGCGGGCGGTGGCGGCCCCGATCCCGCTGCCCGCGCCGGTCACGACGACCACCGCGCCGCGCAGGCCCACGTCGGTCAGCACGGGCGGGCACCCGGACCCAGGCCGATCATTTGCTCGTTTACTGAGCGCATGTTCACGCGTATAGTATGCGCGCCGCCGCAAGCGCGGACAAGATCTGATCGCGTCGTGCATGTCATCGCGAATTCTGGGCAGATAGGCCGTCGGGTTGACGTGGTGAAGTACCGATGGAGACAAACGGTGGTTGCGAGTACTGAGGGCCTGGACGGCGGTCACGTCGTCCAGTTCTACCGGCACGAGGAAGAACTGGCCAGTCAGGTGGCCGGCTATCTCCTCAGCGCGCTGCAGGGAGAGGGCGTGGCGGTGGTCATCGCGACCGCGCCGCACCGCAGAGCGTTCGAAGGGCGGCTGACGCGGGCCGGCGTCGATCTGGCCGCGGCCGCCCGAGACGGCCGCTACCGGGCCCTGGACGCCGCCGATACGGTAGGCACGCTGATGACCAGCGACGGGCAGCTCGACCGCGGCGCCTTCGACCGCGTGATCGGCGGCCTGATCGCCGACGCGGGCCAGGGCGGCCGCCCGGTCCGCGCCTACGGCGAGATGGTGGCGCTGCTGTGGGACGATGGCCTGGTCAACGCGGCCGTCCAGCTCGAGGAGATGTGGGTCTCGCTCGGCCTGGTTCATCCGTTCTCGCTGTTCTGCAGTTACCCGATCCAGTCGGTGACCGGCGACGGCCACCTGGAGGCGTTCGCCGAGGTGTGCCGGCTGCACGGCTCGGTGGTGGGCGACTGGCCGCTCCCGTCCCGCCCCGAGGCGCCCGGCCGCGACGCGCCCGCCAGCGATACCGCGAGCCGCGCGTTCGCCCTGTCCGGCGACGCGCCCGCGGCGGCCCGGCACTTCGCGGTCGACGCCGTGCGGCGCCTGGGTGCCGCCGACCTGGCCGACGACACCGCCCTGGTGGTGACCGAATTGGCCGCCAACGCCATCGTGCACGCCCAGACCGGGTTCACCGTGACCGTGGCGGCCGGGCCGGACGTGCTGCGCATCTCGGTACGCGACTCGAGCCCGCCGCCCGCCGCGGGCCTGCCTCCGCGCCCGCTGCACGGCCTGGGCGCGGTGGACGCGCTGGCCAGCCGCTGGGGCGTCGAGCCGTTCGGTCACTCCAGCAAGCTGGTATGGGTGGAACTGCGTCGCTGACCTAGGCTGGGTGAGTGCCGGAGATCCGCGTCCGCCGCGTCTACGACGCGCCCTCGCCGCAAGACGGGGCCCGCGTCCTGGTCGACCGGATCTGGCCCCGCGGCCTGCGCAAGGACGCGGCCCAGCTGGATGAGTGGGCCAAGGACGCCGCCCCGTCCACCGAGCTGCGCCAGTGGTACGGCCACGACCCGGCCCGGTTCGACGAGTTCCGCCACCGCTACCTGGACGAACTGTCCGGCCGGCCGCAACGGGCCGCGCTCGGCCAGCTCCGTGCCCTGGCCGCCGCCGGCCCGCTGACCCTGCTCACCGCCACCAAGGCCGTCGACATCAGCCAGGCCGCCGTCCTGGCCCGGGTGCTGCGTCAGCCCCTCGAGTCCGAACAGCCCGGGGACGCCGCCTGCTGGGCCAACCTGGTCTGCCCCCACTGCGGCGCCCTGGAATCCGAAGGCCACCGCCCAGGCTGCGCCGCGGCCCGGCTCCCCTGATCGCTCACACGAACGCGCTGGTCCCGGTGATCGCGCGGCCCACGATCAGCGTGTTGATCTCCCTGGTCCCCTCGTAGGAGTAGATCGCCTCGGAGTCGGCCACGAACCGGCCCACGTGGTTCTCCAGCAGGATGCCGTTCCCGCCTAGCAGCTCCCGGGCCCAGCCCACCGCCTCGCGCATCCGCACCGTGCAGAACGCCTTGGCCAGCGCCGAGTGATGGTCCTCGGCCAGGCCGTCCTGCTGCAGCGCGGACAGCCGGGCGCACAGGCAGGCCGAGGAGGTGATGTTGGCCAGCATCCGCACCAGCAGGTCCTGGACCAGCTGGAACCCGGCGATCGGCCGGCCGAACTGCTGGCGCTGCCGGGCGTAGGCCAGCGCGTGCTCGTACGCGCCGCGGGCGCAGCCGGTGGCCTGCCAGGCCACGCCGGCCCGGGTCAGCCGCAGCACCTTGGCGGTGTCCTGGAAGCTGTTGGCCTCCTGCAGGCGGTGCGACTCGGGCACCCGGACCCCGTCCAGCGTGATGTGCGCGTTCTGCACCACCCGCAGCGCGATCTTGTCGGTCATCTTGGCCGGAGAAAAGCCCGGCGTGTCCTTCTCCACCACGAAGCCCTTGACCTGGCCGTCTTCCAGCGACCTGGCCCAGATGATCACGTAGTCGGCGAACGTGGCGTTGCCGATCCACTTCTTCTGCCCGTCCAGCACCCACTCCTCGCCGTCACGCCGGGCCGTGGTGGTCAGCCCGCCCGCCGCGCCGGACCCGACATCGGGCTCGGTCAGGCCGAACGCCCCGATCTTGTCCATCCGCGCCATCTCGGGCAGCCAGCGCTGCTTCTGCTCTTCGGACCCGCACAGGAAGATGGAGCCCATGGCCAGGCCGCCGTGCACGCCGAAGAACGTCGCGATGGACGGGTCCACCCGGGCCAGTTCCATCGCGATCATGCCGTCCAGCAGGTAGCCGCCACCCGGGCAGCCGTAACCCTGGTACAGCTGCCCGACGATGCCGAGCCTGCGGAAGCCGTCCATCAGGTCGAACGGGAACTCCTCCCGGGTCCAGTAGTGGTTGATGACCGGCTGGACCGATTTCTCCATGAACTCCCGGACCCGGCGCAGCAGCTGGCGGCCCTCGTCGTCGAGCGTCTGCTCGATCAGGTAGAAGTCGGCGTCGGTCACGGCAGTCCGTGTCACAGCAAACCTCCAAACAGATACGGGTAACGGCGCGGTCAGGAAGGCGTCCACCACCGGAGCCAGCGACGCTGCCTCGGTCACCAGGCCGAGGTGACCACCGTGGAAGACGTGCAGCTGCGAGCTGGGGATGAGCAGCTTCATCAGCCGGGCGTTGGCCAGCGGGATCAGCGGGTCGTCGTCGCCGGACACGATGAGCGTGCGCTGGCGCAGCAACGGCAGGAACGGCAGGCTGGTCCAGCCCGCGCCCGCGGCGAGCTGGTACAGGTAGCCCCGGGACGGGCCGACCCGGTTGCCGTCGTGCATGACCGCCACGACCTGCTCAGGGTCCTCCCGCGCCGAGCCGCCGTACAGCCGCGGAGCCATCTCCTCCAGGTAACCGCGGTCCCGGTAGCGCCGCGGCGTCACCATGTGCCTGAGCACCGACGGCCGGGCCGGCACCATCAGCGAGCCGGTCGCGGTGGAGACCAGCACCAGCCGCCGGCAGCGGGCGCGCTGGAACGCCGCGAAGTGCTGCGCCACCGCCCCGCCCCAGGAGATGCCGAGCACGTCAACCTGGTCGTAACCAAGCGAGGTCAGCATGCTGGCGATCAGCGCGCACAGCCCGGTGAACCGGTACGGACCGGACGGTTCGGCCGAGCCGCCCACCCCGGGCGGGTCGAAGCGGATCACGTCAGCTGACGAGTCGACCTCGGCGACGAACGGCTCGAGCAGCTCCAGGCTGGCGCCGATCCCGTTGATCAGCAGCAGCGGCGTCCGTGGCAAGACGCCGGAGCCAGGCCCCGCGGAGGCACCCGGGCGCACCGCCACCCGCAGCAGCCGGCCGTCGACGGCCAGGCTGCGCACCTCAGCGGTCGTGGACATAGGTGCCAGGCGCCGCGGCGCGTACCGGGTAGGCCTTGCGGCCGAGCGTCCGCGGGGCCTTGCGCTGGCCGCCGCCCCGCCCGGCCAGCCAGCCCGCGTAGTCGGTCCACCAGCTGCCCGGCACCACCTGCGCGGTGGCCAGGAACTCGGCCGCGTCAGCCGGGTTGCCCCTGATAACCGTGCGGAACGCCGCCTTAGGGTTGGTCGGCGGGTTGACCATGGCCGCGATGTGCCCGCTGGTCGACAGCACGAACCTGACCGGCCCGCCGAGCAGCTGCGTGGTCCGGTAGCAGGACTCCCACGGGCACAGGTGGTCGGTGATGCCCGCCACCAGGTAGGCGTCCACGTCCACCTGGCCCAGGTCGACCGGCGACCCGAGCATGGTCGCCGCGCCCGGTGTGACCAGCGCGTTGGCCTGGCCCAGCCGGATGAAATCGTGGTGCAGCGCGGCGGGCAGCCGGGTCACGTCGGCGTTCCAGGACAAGATGTCGAAGGCCGGCGGCGTCTTGCCCTGCAGGTAGTTGTTGACCCAGTAGTTCCAGATCAGGTCGTCGGGCCGCAGCCAGGCGAACACCTCGGCCAGGGCCCGTCCGTCCAGGTAGCCGCGCGCGCTGGACACCGCCATGGCCGCCGCGGCGGTCTTCTCGTCGATCATCGCCGCGGCGGTGCCCGCCGACGACTGGTCCAGCACGGCCACGCCCAGGCACAGGCTGGCCAGCTGGCCGAGCTGCCCGGTCACGGCCAGGTGCGCGGCCACCATCGAGGCCATGATGCCGCCCGAGCACAGCGCGCACACGTGGACCTTGGCCGCCCCGGAGATGGCCCGCACCGCGGCCAGCGCGTCGGTCAGCGCCCCGCCGTAGGTGTCCAGCCCCCAGTCCCGGTGCCGGGCGTCCGGATTGCGCCACGACATGACGAACACCGTGTGGCCCGCAGACACCAAGAACTCCACCATGCTGCGCCCGGGCGCCAGGTCGACGACGTAGTACTTGTTGATCATCGGCGGCACGATCAGCAGCGGGTAGCGGTAAACCAACTCGGTCGACGGCTGGTACTGGATCAGCTCGAACTGGTCGGTGGCGTGCACCACCCCGCCCGGCGTGACGGCCAGATCGGTGCCGACGGTAAAAGAACCGGCGGGCACCATGGACGGCACCCGGGGCGAGGTGGACAGGTCCGAGGCCAGGTTGCGCAGCCCGCGGACCGCGTTCTCGCCGCCGGTGTCGATCAGTGCTTTCCATCCGGCCGGCGACAGCAGCGGGTTATTAGAGGGAGCCGCAGCGGCGACCAGGTTGGCGAGCAGGAACTTCAGCCGGGTGTCGTCCCGCCAGTCCAGCTCCGCCCCGTCCACCAGCTCTGACGCCGACGCCGCCGCGGCCAGGTAGGCCTGGACGCAGCGGCGCAGCACGGGGTTGTCCGTCCAGGCCGGGTCGGCGAACCGGCGGTCGCGCCGGTCCGGCGCTACCGCCGACCGTCCGGCCGCGATCCGGCCGAGCTCGCCCGCCAGCGCACCCGCGTGCCGCCCGACGAAGTCGGGCCGGCGCGCCAGCCGGCCGGCCAGCCGCAGCACCGAGCTGTCCGGCCGCAGCCGCTGCCACACCCCCAGCGCCGCATCGGTCAGCAGCAGGTCCAGGCCGCCGGCCGCGTCGGCCGCATCCTCGGCCCATTCCTGGCCAGCGCCAGCCCCAACGCCGGCTCCAGTCCCAGCGGTCACCCGGCCTCCCCGGCCGGCGGCGGCGTGACCTCACGCTTCAGGATCTTCCCCGTCGGCCCCTTGGGCAGCGCGTCCACCAGCCAGACCTGCCGCGGGTACTTGTACGCCGCCACCCGATCCCGGGCGAACGCCTTCAGTTCCTCCGCCGATGCGCTCGCACCCGGCTTGAGCGCCACCGCCGCGCCCACCTCCTCGCCCAGCGCATCGTGCGGGATCCCGATCACCGCCACCTCGGCCACCGCCGGGTGCTCGTGCAGGACCTCCTCGATCTCCCGCGGGTACACGTTGTACCCGCCCCGGATGATCAGGTCCTTCTTGCGGTCCACGATGAAGTAGTAGCCGTCCTCGTCCACCTTGGCCATGTCGCCGGTGCGGAACCACCCGTTCCGGATCGCCTCCGCGGTGGCCTCCGGCTTGTTCCAGTAGCCCTTCATCACGTTGCGCCCGCGGATGGCGATCTCGCCGATCTCCCCCTCCGGCACGGTATGGAAGTCGTCGTCGATGAGCCGCATCTCGACCCCCTCGATCGGGTTGCCGATCGAGCCCGGCTTGCGGCGGCCGGGATGGTTGAACGAGGCCACCGGGGAGGTCTCGGACAGCCCGTAGCCCTCCAGGATGACGCAGCCGAACTTCTCCTCGAACCCGCGCAGGATCTCCACCGGCAGCGCGGCGCCGCCCGAGGCGCACACCCGCAGGGTGGCGGCCTGGTCCGGATCCGCGTCCGGCAGGTGCAGCATGGCGGCGTACATGGTCGGCACGCCCTCGAAGATCGTCACCCCGTCGCGCTGCAAGATGTCCAGCGCCTTGGCCGGGTCGAACCTGGGCAGCAGGGTCAGCGTGGCCGCCGAGGCGACCGACACGTTCAGCCCGCAGGTCAGCCCGAACACGTGGAACAGCGGCAGGCAGCCCATGATCACGTCGTCCGGCCCGACCGTGAACAGGGTGCGCGCCGCGGTCTCGGCGTTGCTGACCAGCCCGTCGTGGGTGAGCTCGGCGCCCTTGGGCCGCCCGGTGGTGCCCGAGGTGTACAAGATCACCGCGTCGTCCTGGCCGCCGCGGTCCGACGAGCCCGGCGCCGCGTCGACCCCGTCCAGCAGACCGCTCAGGTCGGGCGTCTCGGCGGTGATCATCTCGGCCCCCGCGTCGGCGGCGCCCTTGGCCGCCTCGCCGGCCGCCGCGTGCCACGCGACCAGCGCCTTGGCCCCGGAGTCAGCCAGGTAGTAGGCCACCTCGCGCTCCTTGAGCAGCGGGTTCATCGGCACCACCACGGCCCCGGCGGCCAGCGCGCCGTAGAACGCGATCGGGAACGCCGGGACGTTGGGCAGCATGAGCCCGACCCGGTCGCCCGGCTCGATGCCGAACGAGGCCAGCAGCGTGCTCATCCGCCCGGCCGCCTCGCGCAGCTGGGCGTAGCTCAGCACCAGGTCGTCCATGCGCAGCGCGGGGTGGTCGGGATGCTCGGCGGCCGCCCGGTCCAGCAGCGAACTGATACTCGCCATGACGTCCTCCACTCGGCGCACGGACCGCAGCCGTAACGGCCTCCCCGCCAGCATGCCCCAGCTCCGCACCCCGCGCTAGCCCCGCCCGATGTACGGCATGGTGGTCGCCGTGATGGTCAGGAACTGCACGTTCGCGTCCAGCGGCAGCGAGGCCATGTACAGCACCGCGTCGGCCACGTGCCGCGCGTCGAACACCGGCTCGGCCGCGATCGACCCGTCGGCCTGCGGCACGCCAGCAGCGAACCGCTCGGTCATCTCGGTGGCCGCGTTGCCGATGTCGATCTGCCCGCACGCGATGCCGAACGCCCGCCCGTCCAGCGACAAGGACTTGGTCAGCCCGGTCATCGCGTGCTTGGTGGCGGTGTAGCAGATGCTGCCCGGCCGCGGCGCGTGCGCCGAGATCGAGCCGTTGTTGATGATCCGCCCGCCCCGCGGGGCCTGCGCCCGCATCATCCGCACCGCGTGCTGCGCGCACAAGAAGGCGCCGGTCAGGTTGGTGTCCAGCACCGCCTGCCAGTCGGCCAGCGCGATCTCGTCGGGTGTCCCGGACGGCCCGAACACCCCGGCGTTGTTGACCAGCAGGTCCAGCCGTCCCCACCGGTCCGCGACCGCGCCGAACAACTCCGCCACCGACGCAGCCGAGGTCACGTCCGTCGGCACGGCCAGGACCGCATCCGCAGCGGCCGCCCAGGCCCGCGCGGTCTGGGCCAGCGGCTCGGCCCGCCGCCCGGCCAGCGCCACCTGCCAGCCCGCGCCCAGCAAGGCCAGTGCGATGCCCCGGCCCAGCCCGGAGCCAGCCCCGGTGACTACCGCGACGCCCATGACCAGCTACCTTCTCACGGAACGACGGTGACCGGCCACTTCCCGGCCTTGACCAGCCGCACCGCCAGCGACCCGACCAGCCGGTGCCCGGCCTTGGTGGACGCGCCGACCACCACCGCGTCCGCGCGCACCTCGTCCGCCACCCGCCGCAGCTCGTGGTACGGATCGCCGGCCGCGGTAACGAACCTGACCGGCACGCCCCGCTCGGCGGCGTACTCCTCGACCCGCCGCTTCAGGTCCGCCGCGGTCTCGGAGAACGCCCGCTCCTGCTCGGCCATGGCCGCCGCGCTCGCCCCCGCCGCCGCCCCGTACATCGCCGACGGCTGCTCCACGTACACCACGACCAGCCGCGCGCCCTGCCGCCGGGCCAGCCCGGCCGCGTAGGCCCCGGCCCGCAGCGAGGTGACCGAATCGTCGATCCCGACCAGGATGACCATCGGCCCGTCAGTGCCCAGCTCGAAGGAAGCAGCCTCCGCGTCCACACCCAGATCATTTCATCCGAACGGCCGTGGTTCACGCCCCAGGCCAACTCCAAGGCCAGCCCTGCGGGAGGGCGAGCATTCCGTCGGTGTTGCCGGCCGAGTCGGTGTAGGCCCCGACCACCTCGTCGCGGTCGTTCAGGCCGAACGCCTGGGTCATCGACGCCCCCGGCACGGCCAGCGTGACGAACACCGGCCGCTGTGCAGGAGCAGGAACGCGTCGGTCACCGACGAGCTCTTGGCGTAGAACCCGGCCACGTCACCGGAGAGTTGTTGATCGCGGCGGCGGCCCGGCCCGGCCTCGCCGCCCTGCGCGTTGGTGTAGAAGCCGACCGCCACGTCGTGGTCGTCGGCCCCCAGCAGCTGGTCGACGCCCTTATTGGGGTGGCCCTTGGCGCCCGAGCCGAAGTAGCCCGCGATCACGCCCTCGTTGTTAATGCCGAGCAACTGGTTGAAGGTCATGTCCCGGTGGTCGTTCAGCGTGCGGAACTGGTAACCGCTCGAGCTCTGGGTGCTCGCAAAAGCCGGGGCGGCCAGCCGCGTTCTCGTCGGTAACCCGGAACGGCGGCCGGACCAGCTGGGCCCGCTGCTCGAACAGCTTGACCGCGTCCGATCCGGCCAGGCCGAAGCGGTCAGGTCCGAGCCGGGACCGGGCTTGGGCGGCGAGAGCGGCGGCACCTGCCAGCTCAGCTCGCCCTCCACGCCGAGCGCCTCGCGGCTGGTGGCCAGCACGGTCAGCGCCGGGCAGGCGGCCAGCAGGTTCTCGGTCAGGCTGGCCGTCGCCCCGGCCAGGTGCTCGTGAGCCGCACCGGGAGCTGCGCCGTGGTGAGCGACATGCTGCTTCCGCCCCGCTTCGATCCGGAAACGCCCCTTCATGAAGAAATTTAGCTCAGCGCAAGCAATTGCGCCGAGAGGCGACCGTGCCGGGTTAGCGGCGATTCGGCAGCATCCCGGCCACGGAAGGGCCGGTAACCTGGCCGGCATGGACGAGAACCGTGCCCGTCGGGTGACCGACGCGCTGCGCGACCGCGGAATTGCGGCGCACCTGAAGAAGTCCGGTATCGACGCCTATTCGGTGCAGGTGCCCGCCGGCCGCGGGCGCGAGGCCATCTGGGGGGCCGAGGGCACGACCGGGCTGGAGGCCGAGGTCCTGCAGGACGGGGACCTGGTCGGCTTCATCTCGCAGATCCCGGGCTCGGAGGCTTTCGACGAGGCCCAGATCGTGGAGGCCATCGCCCGCGCCGACTACGACGAGCCGGAGGGCCACGAGCGCGCCGCAGCCCCGCCCGGCAAGCCGCCGCTGGCTCACGAGGGCGGCGTCTTCCGCCGCTTCCTCGACGGCTTCCGCTACGACTCCGAGGCCTAGCGAGCGCCCCACCCCGGGTGGCACGACCGCGTCCGGGGTGACAGGCTAACGGGGTGCGGTTGGCGACGTGGAACGTGAACTCGGTCAAGGCGCGGCTGCCCCGGCTGCTGGAGTGGCTGGACGAGGCCAAGCCGGACGTACTGGCCCTGCAGGAGGTCAAGACGACCAGCGCCTTGTTCCCCGCGGCCGAGGTCGAGGAGCTGGGCTACGAGGTGGCGGTGCACGGCGAGGGCCGGTGGAACGGCGTGGCCCTGCTGTCCAGCGTCGGCCTGGACGACGTGAGCCTGGGCTTCCCCGGCGCGCCGAGTTACGAGGGGGAGGAGGCGGCCGAGCCGACCCTGCTCGACGAGCCGGTGCTGCGCCAGCCCGAGGCGCGCGCGGTGGGCGCCACCTGCGGCGGGGTCCGGATCTGGTCGCTGTACGCGCCCAACGGCCGCACGCCGGATTCGGCGCATTACCACTACAAGCTGGCCTGGTTCGCGGCGTTCCGGACCGCGCTCGAGGCGGAGCTGAAGCACCAGCCACAGCTGGTCGCGATGGGCGACTTCAACGTGGCGCCGACCGACGCCGACGTGTGGGATCCGGCGGTATTCGTCAATTCCACCCACGTCACCCCGCCGGAGCGGCAGGCTCTGGCCGACCTGCGGGCGATCGGGCTGACCGACATCGTGCCCAGGCCGATGAAGGGCCCGCACCCGTTCACCTACTGGGACTACCGGGCCGGCGCCTTCCCCAAGGACATGGGTATGCGCATCGACCTGATCTACGCCAGCCAGGCGGTGGCCGACCGGGTGGCCGGCGCCTACGTGGACCGCGAGGCCCGCAAGGGCCACGCCCCGTCCGACCACGCGCCGATCGTCGTGGACCTGGACTAGAGACCGGGCTAGAGCCGCAGGATGCGCGCGGCGTTGTCGTACAGCACCGCGCGCGCCACCTCGGCGGGCACGTCCAGCTCGTCGAACTCGGTCAGGCCGCGTTCCGGGGTGAGCAGCGGATAGTCGCTGCCCCACAGGAACTGCCCGCTCAGCCGGCCGCGCAGCTCGCGGATCACCTCGGGCGGGATGCGCCGCGGCGACCAGCCCGAGATGTCGATGTACACGTTGGTCTTGTGCAGCGCGACCGCGATCAGGTCCATGTGCCAGGGCCAGCCGAAGTGCGCCGCCACCACGGTCAGGTCCGGGAACGCCGCGGCCACCGGGTCGAGCTTGAGCGGGTGGGCCAGGTCGATCCGGATGCCCTGGCCGCCGGGCTGGCGCGCGCCGATGCCGCTGGTGCCGGTGTGGAACAGGGCCAGCAGGCCGTGCTCCTGGCAGGCCGCGAAGATGGGCCAGTACGCCGGGTCATCGGGCGCGAAGGCCTGCAGCGACGGGTGGAACTTGACCCCGCGCAGCCCCAGCGCGGCGATCGACGCCACCTCGGCGACCGCCGAGCTCTTGTGCGGGTCGACCGAGCCCAGCCCGGTGAACACGTCCGGGTAGTCCCGGCACGCGGCGGCCACGGTCTCGTTCGGCACCCGGGGCCGCCCGGTGGCCGTCTCGGCGTCCCAGGCCAGCAGGACCGCCTTCAGCCCCAGCCCGCGGTACCGGGCGGCGAGCTCGTCCAGCGACTGCCGCTGGACCGGCGAGCGGAAGTACGCCTCGGCCGCCTCGACGTAGCCCGCCATGCTGCCGTCCAGCCAGTCCGGGGTGGGCAGGTGCACATGGAAGTCGATCGCGCGCAACGGCACTGCCCCATGGTAGCGGGCCTCAGGTCTGCGCTCCCGCGGTGGCCAGCTCGGCGTTTTGCTCCCGCGCGGCCGGGCGCATGCCGTACCACGCGAGCGCCAGGCCGATGAACGACGCACCGGCGCACAGCCACCACACCTTGCTGCCGATCAGGTTCCAGCCCAGCACTCCCAAGGCCGGGCCGATGGCGAAGCCCAGCGTGAAGACCGCCTGCGAGGTGCCCACATACTGGCTCTTCAGCCGCGACGGGCCCGCGTTCGCCGGATACGCCAACATCACCGGGCCGGCCGTGATCTCGGCCAGCGTCCAGATCAGCGTGCCCCCGATGAAGATGACCAGCCCGGCTGGAACCGAGTACAGGGCCTGGCCGAAGCCGAGAAGGGCAAACCCGATCAAGGCCACCACCCGGGCCGGCCAGCGCTGGGTCAGCTTGGTCATCAGCAGCTCGCACGTGATCACGATCGCGGCGTTCATGGCGACCACGAAGGCGTACCAGGCGACGGCCAGATGGTCTGCGCGCATGGCCAGCGGCAGCACGCTGACGTACTGGATGTAGACCGTGGCGTTGATCAGCAGGGCGGACAGGAACAGCGCGTATCGCCGGTCGGCGAAGACGGCGGCCAGCGCCCAACGTCTGGCCACCGAGACCGGGCCGGTTTCTTCTGCGTGCCGGACGGTCCGGGGCGGCAGCAGGACGAGCGCGATCACCGCGTAGCCCATCGACGTCACCGCCTCGCCCCAGAACAGCAGGTTATAGGAGACCAGGATCAGCGTGGCGCCGAGCAGCGGCGCGGCCGTGGAGCCGATGTTCAGCGCAAGACGGTACAGCGCGAAGACCATGACCTGCCGGTTCTTTGGCGTGAGCTCGGACAGCAGGGCCGCCGAGGCCGGCCGGTACACCAGCCCGATCATGCCGACGAGCGCCGCGAGGACCACCAGGGCGGGGTAGTTGCGGACGTACAGGATGCCGAGGATCAGCACCGACCGTCCGGCCATGCTGAGCACGGTCCCCCAACGAGCGCCGAGCCAGTCGGCGAGCGCGGTGCCCACGACGACGCCGGCCGCCCCCCCGGCGCCGTAGGCGCTGAGCGCCGTGCCTGCCTGCACCGCGGTGAAACCGCGGTGCGTCATGAACAGCACCAGGAAGATGTTCAGGAACGTTCCGACCTGGTTCACCAGCACCCCGCCGAGCACCGCCTTGATCGCGGTCGGCGACTCGCGGAAGGTGACCAGGATGCGTGCGTCCTGTGCGGCTGGCCCGGCGGTCATGTCAGTTCGGCCGCAGCACACTCGCTGGCGGCGAGCGCGGACTTGGCGCCACCGCCGGACCCGCCGGTGAAGGTGAACATGCCGGGTGCCACCTCGCGCAGGGCCAGCACCGGCGGCTCGCAGTAGCAGTCGGCCGCGCTGACCCGCTGCCGGGCGTGGCCGAGCTTCAGCAACGGGAAGCAGCCGACCGCCAGCTGCAGCGCCCGGTCATGCCAGGACCCGGTGACCGGCGTGGCGCCCGGCGGCACGTCCCACTCGGTCGTCGGCACGCCGAGCAGCAGCCCCCCGTCCGCGGTGGGTCGGCCGTACAGGCCGGTCTGCTCGTCGGCGAACCCGGGCGGTCGCCAGGATCCCGCGTCGTAGACCGCGTACTGGATGGACCTGGTCCGGTACGCTCCGGTCGGCATCTCGAGGGCGCGTAGCAGCCGCGTGGTCCACGCCCCTGCGGCCAGCACCACCGCGTCATAGCCGCTCGCGGTCCGGGCGCTGTCCAGGGCTGCCTGGCGGACCCGGGCGCCCGGCCGCCCGGCGAGATCGGCGATCACGGCTTTACGCAGCGCGGCCGGGGAAATGTAGCCCGCCCGCCGTTCACGCACGACCACGCCCGGCCGCTCGCCGGTCCAGCCAGGGCGGCCGTCCTCGGTGGGGAACACCTCGGCCGGCGTGGTCAGCTCGGCGGATCCGGGCAGCTCCCGTTCGATCTCGGCAATCTCGCCGGCCAGGTCGGCACCCGCGCCGCGCAGGTAGGCGAACCCGGTCTCGCGATAGTCAGCCCACTGTCGCAGCAGCCGGCTCGCTAGCAGCTCGGCCAGGCTGGCGATAGCCAGTTCCCGCTGCCGGGGCAGGGGATCATAGGCGCGGACCGCGCCGCCGGACGCCGCGGTCGCGTCCGTCACCCCACCAGGTCCGGTCAGCAGGTCGACCTCGATCCCGGGCCGCTGCGCGAGCCGCCAGGCCAGCAGCGAGCCGGCCAGCCCACACCCTGCCACACACACCCGCACGGCCGCCGCCTAGCCGTCGCCGGCTATTGGGGAGCCGTCGCCGACCGTCGGGAACCGGACGCCTGCTCGTGGAATCAGCAGGTGGCCCAGGCACCGCCGGTGCCGGGGCGGGGGGTCGATCTCCCGGCTGGCGACCTCGAACAGGTCGCCGGGTGCCGTCCCGGGCCCGGCCGCTTCCTTCAGGTACAGCCCGCTGCGCTCATTGTGCGGCATGGGCGGGCCTCAGCCGCTCCCATGGGGTCTTGGTCGTCGTCGGCGCCTGGCCAGCCAGCTTGACCTCGATCATATCCGCGAAGTCCTCCAGCCTGCGCTGGGCGTCCTCGGCGGAGGTGCCGGTCACGATCAGGAATCCGAGCACGTTGTTCCCGTTCGGCGGCCGGCGGATGATGTCGCCCGGCCGCGCGGTGGCCGCGGCCATCAGGGTCTGCTCGGCGCCGGCGACCTCAGCGGGTATCCGGACGTATTCCAGCTGGCCTTCGTCGCCGATCAGGCACGTGCCCATCATGTGCACCCCGGTCGGCGCGTAGTGGTGCACCCGGGGCTGGACGCCGCGGGCCACGTCCATCACCGCCTCGATCGGGCTGTAGTCGGCGGTCACCCGCGCCACCAGGTCCAGGCCGCCGCCGCCCGGGCGGATGGCGATCTCGACGATGTACGGGTCGCCGCGGTGGTAGCGCACCTCGGCGTGCATCACGCTGCGCCGCAGTCCCTGGGCGTGCGCCGCGGCGGCGATGACCTGGTGTACCCGGGCCAGTTCCGCGTCGCTCAGCGCGGTCGGCGCCCGGTGCACGTCGTCCTCGAACGTGTCGCCCTCGGCCGTGACCCGGTCCACGATGGACCCGAGGTAGACCTCGTCGTCCCAGGCCAGTGCCTCGAACAGGTGCTCGTGGCCGTCGAGGAACGATTCCACCAGGACACGGTGCGGGCCGAGGTCGATGCCTTCGGCTTCGCGCAGATACGGGGGCATGTGCCGCATGCCCTCAGCCGTGATCCGGAAGCGCTGCTCCATCTCGGCGGGGTTATCGACCCGGAACACGAAGTCGCTCGCGGCGCCCAGCGTCGGCTTGAGCACGACCGGGTACCCGAATTCCGCGGCGGCGGCCACCGCCTCGGCCGGGCTGCCCACCCACCGGTACCGCGGATGCGGCACGCCGGCCCGCTCGTGCGCCTGGCGCATCAGCAGCTTGTTCCGGCTCTTGCGGGCCGCGTCCACACCGACGCCGGGCAGGCCGAGCGCCTCGGCGACCGCTGCGACCGCGATGACCGCGGACTCGGAGAACGTGAACACGCCGTCGAACGACTCGGCCTGGTGCCATTCCCTGGCCGCGGCGATGATCTCGCCGATCTGCTGTAGCCGGCGATCCGGTACCGGCCGTCGGCCCAGTAGCCTTCCTCACCGATGCCGTTGAGCACGAACAGGTCCGCGCCGAAGTCCCTGACCTGACGGTAGCGGCCGAGATGGTAGCTGGCGTGCTGGCGGGCCTCGATGGCGAGCAGCTTCATGGTGTCGGCGGGCCGTCGTGTCCGGCGGCGACGTGGCGGGCGGTGAACTTCTCCGACATCTCTGGGTCCCAAAACACGCTGTAGAACTGGAAGTCGGTGGTCCCGGCGTTAATGAGCTGATGGTTCGTGCCGGGCGGGAAGTGGACGATGTCGCCGGGCAGGAACGGGCTGCGCTCGCCCTCGGCCTCGAGCGCCCCTTCGCCGGAGATCGCGATGAAGATCTCGTACTCCTGGTGCGCGTGCGGGTCGGTGGCGCCGCCGGGCTCGATGACGCACCACGCGCCCTCGAACGGCGCGTTGAGGGCCGCCCACGGCACCAGGCGCTGGACGCGGACCCCGTATTCCTCCGGCATGCCGTCGCGGTCAAGCTTGCGGATCTCCATCACACACTCCCGTGGTCAGGCCGCGCTGACGCCGGGTCGTCGGCGTCTGGTGAACCCCGGCCGGTCTGCTCGCGGTGCGCCAGCAGATCGGCGACGATCTCGCCGGCCCGCACGGCCAGCACACTGATCAGCGAGTCCGCTATGCCGTGCGTAGCCTCGTTGTTTCCCTGCAGATAACATCCCGCCGTGATGTCCGGCGGGGTGATCATCCGGTAGTGGCGGCTCACCCGGACGTCTCCGATACCGCACGCGTCGGCCAGGTCACGGACCAGGCTGGGCGCTCTGGACTCGAAGCCGGTGCCGAGCAGCACCAGGTCGCAGCGCAGTTCGTCCCGGCAGGCCCGCATCCGGTCGTTGAGCGTGAGCACGATCTCCTCGCCCGCCATCTCGGCCGACTCGATGTCGACCATGGTGACCATGGACAGCCTCTGCTCGCCGGTCAGCCGCTCCAGGTAGATCTGCCGGAACAGGGTGTTGAGCATATCCGGCGTCACGCCCCCGTAGTTCGTCAGCCGTATGCCCGCCAGCACCTGCTCCCTGGTCTGCTCGGGGGCGGCGAAGAACTTGTCGGTATAGGAGGGGAAGTACAGCTCGTTGGTGAACTTGCTCGTCTGGTAGTAGTCGAGTCCGGCCGATCTCATGATCATCGTGCACCGCGCGCCGGGCAAGCGCTGGTAGATGTCCCACAGCATCTCGGCCGCGCTCTCCGCGGCTCCCACCACCACCACACGGTCGAGTCGCTGCGGGTCGATCTCGCCGATCTGGCGCAGGTACTCGGTGCTGTGCAGGACGCGCTCCCTGGGCAGCCCGGCGAACGCCGCGGGCACATGCGCGTCGCGGCCGGCGCCGATCACCAGATTGCGCGCCGCGATCGTCGAGCCGTCCGCCATCCGGGCCAGCCAGCCGTCGGCCACGCCGTCAGCCTGGACGGGCTCGATGCTCGTGCAGTCCCTGCCGTACTCGACCCGGACCAGCTCCAGCGACTTGGCCGCCCACTGCAGGTAGTCGGAGATCTCCAGCCGGAACGGCAGGAAGCTGGCCATGTTGATGAAATCGTCCAGCCGGCCGCTGGAGTGCAGATAATTGACAAACGAAAACCGGCTGAGCGGATTGCGCAAGGTGACCAGGTTTTTAAGGAAGGAGACCTGGCTCTGTGTCCACGGCAGCATCATGCCGCGCTGCCAAACGATGCTCTCGTGCCGCTCGATAACGAGCGTGCTGGACGCTATTTCCGGCGGCGCCAGTTCCTCGACGGCAACCGCGAAAGCCAGGTTCGAAGGCCCGGCTCCAATGGCGAGAATCTCGACCTCTTGATGAGCCGTCGCCCTCACTGCCTTCCCGCCATAAAGCCGAGCGGGAAGCGCGCGGACGGCACAGAGCCGCCTTTGGCCCCGCTCGCACTAGATGAGAATCGCTCTTGATCGCCAACGACAATGCTCACATAGGGGGTGATCCACGTCAAGGGTCCATCGTAACTCAAACACCTCCAAAAGGGAGTTGTTACCTTCAGTAACAACCGATGCCCTGGCGGCGGGTAAGGAGCGCGCCGTGAACTGGGGACGCGGTGGAATATCGCCAGAATAAGGGCAGGAATTTGCACAGGTCAGTTCGGCCTAGCCGAACGAAGGCCTGACCTTGACGGAGATGAGATCCATCGCCGCCTGGGCGACGGCCAGCGCCTGGTCGGCGGTGGACCCCTCGGCCTCTACCGTTATAACGCGGTCGTGCGAGCTGCGCAGCGGCGGGGCCCGCTCGCCCACCTTGACCTGGATCGAGCAGCCGTGCACGCCGGGCAGGGCCAGCGCCTCCTCGCGGCCGTCGATGCTCGTCACCTCGCCTGGCGGCACGGCGCCCATCCATACCGCCGCGTAGCGGTCCGTGACCGGCGGCGCGGTCAGATCCCGGTCCAGCATCATGTCGAGGAAGGCGCCGTTGGCGTCGTAGCCCGAGGCGATGGAGATGAGCTCGATGATTCCGCCGCCCGCCATCCGGCCCGCGCACTCCATCAGGTAGGGCACGCCATCCTCGACCCGCCACTCGCAGTGCGTCCACCCGCTGTCCAGGCCCACGGCGTCGAGCACACGCACGGTGCCGGTCAGCAGCCGCTCGGTCAGGTCCGCGCTGATGTCGGCCGGATACAGGTGACCTTGCTCGACCGGACGCGGGCCGTCGAACAGCAGCGTCCTGGTCACGCCGCCGAACGCCATGTGGCCGGAGCGGAACATCATCTCCACGCTGAACTCCTCGCCGCGGACGTACCGCTCGGCGAGCATCCGCAGCGGCAGCGGCCGGTCCGGCAGGAAGACGCCCTCTTCCTGGTGGGTGCACTCCAGCCAGGTCGCGTCGACCTCACCGGGCTCGGAGACGATCTTGGTCCCGATCGCCGCCTGCCGGTTGGCCGGCTTGAGCACGATCGGGCCGCCGATCTCGGCCATGAACGCCCTGACCTCGGCCGGCCCCTCACCGGTACCGACTCGGGGTTGGCGATGCCCGCGGACCGGGTTATCTGGCGCAGCAGGTGCTTGTCCCGCAGCGCGCGGGCGGCTCCGTACCCGGCGCCGCGCACGCCGTACCGTTCCGCCAGCCGCGCCGTGAACGGCACGCCGTAGTCGGATACCGGGAGGATGCCGGCCGGCAGGCGCTGCCGGTTGGCGTTGTAGAAGCGGTCGGCGGCGCCTTCGAGCTCGTACAGCTCCCACCCGATCAACTCCCGCAGCGTCGGGACGTCGGCGGATTCGGCCACCGCGTCCCGCTTGCGCAGCACGTCCGGTTCGTCGATGAAGACCGCGGAGCCGTCGGGCAGGTACTGGCCCAGGCCCCGCAGCCCGGCGAGCGTCAAGCCGATGAAGATGACCGACCCGTCGCTGTTCTCCGCAACGCCTACGTTGCCCATCGCGCTTGGCGCTTCCCTTCGCTCAGTTTGGTGATTCGGCGCTGCCGGGAGCCGCCTGCGTCGCGCCGCCTTGTTCCACGCCGGGAAGGTCGCCGTCCGAAAGCGGCATGTCCGGAGGCGGCATTTCGGCCGGTTCCCTCTCGGCGGCCTCGGCGGCCTCGGCCGGCTGGACGGCCGGCTTGTCCTGCATCAACGACCAGATCCCGGGGAGGGTGATCACCGCGCCGAGGATGGCGCAGACCAGCCAGACGCCCTTGCCGATGTGGGTCCACAGCAGCACCCCGGCTACCGGGCCGATCGCGTAGCCGAGCAGGAACGCGCCGTTGGCCATGCCGATGTAACGCGCCTTGGCTCCCGGCGGGGCGATCCGGGCCGGATGGGCAAAGGCCGCCGGTCCGCCGATCAGCTGGCCCGCGCAGCCGATGAGCATGGCGACGAACAGGACGGCCAGGCCGCCGGGCAGCCCGAATGAGCTGCGGCCTATCCACAGCAGCACCCATCCGCTCATCACCGCCAGCCAGATCGGCCAGGTCTGCGTCCGCTTGGTGACGCCGAGTTGGAGGATGACTCCCAGCGTGGCGGAAACGGCGGTGAGCGATGCGTAGATCCAGGTCGGGTACTGCTCCGCCTTCAGCATCAGGGGCAGGACCGCGAAGAACTGGATGTGCACCAGCCCGTTGCACAGCATCAGCAGCAGGTAGACCAGGTACCTGCGGTCCCGCAGGATGTCCAGGTAGCTGGTCCGGCCCTGCCGGGCCGAGGCGGGCAGCCCGGTAGCCTTCTCCGTGTCCCGGGCGAGCTGCGCCGAGCGCAGCGCGAAGGCGGCGATGCCGCAGTAGGCCAGGGACGTCCCGGCGTCCGCCCAGAAGACCAGGTCCCAGGAGACCGTGCTCACCGCCGCGCCTACCAGCGGCGCCACCGCCAGACCGCCGTTGTTCACGGTCCGGTACATGGCCTGCATCATGACCTGGCGGTCCCTGGGCGCCAGGTCGAACAGCAGCGTGCTCGAGGCGGTCGCCGACGCCCGCGCCATGGCGCCCGACAGTGCCGCCGCCGCGTAGATGGCCGGCAGGTTGTGCAGCAGCGTCAGCGAGTAGGTGAACAGGCCGGCCGCGCCCATCGACGCCACGATCGTCGAGCGCCGCCCGAGCCAGTCCGCCAGCGCGCCGCCGCCGAGCGTGCCGACAATGGCACCGGCCGAATAGCAGCCGAGGGCGAGGCCGGCCTGCGCCACGGTGAAACCGCGCGAGATCAGGAAGAGCACGAGAAAGAGCTGGACAAATGCGCCGACCTGGTTGATGAAGACGCCGAGCAGCACCACCTGCGCGCTGATCGGCGTCTCCCGCAGCATCCGCAGGACGCCCGCGGGTGCGTCCGGCCCGGATTGAGACCGGCGCCATCTGGCCAGCACCATCCGCCTGTAGAGCCCCTTCCGTGGTGAGCGAAACGGGACACATGGCGCGCCTCGAGGATGCTTAGGCTGCCTGCAGCGCGTTGCCGTCACGGTACCAAAACGCACTTAACGCGACAATGTCGCGAGGCCGCCGCGCTAGTGCAGGCGCACCGAGATGTGCTCTTCGGGGTACGTCGACAGGCCCGGGACCGAAGTCGGCGACGGGTTCTGGATCAGGACGCTGAAGCCGCATTCCCCGACCGCGTTGCCGCCGACCTTGTTCGGCCCTCCGTTGCTGTCGCCGTACTCCACCGCCGGGTTGTTGCCCGTGCAGACCATGTTGCCGTACACGACGTTGTTAATGGCCTCGTTGGCATCGGGCGAGGCCGTGTTGCCGGAGTCGATAAGGCTGCCCCCCACGGTGTTGCGGACAATGCCGTACCAGTTGGTGACCATCCCGGTCACGGACATGTTGCCGCCGACCCTGACGTTGGCGTAGTCGCTGTAGGCGGGCAGCGCGATCGGCGCGTCAAGCTGGCCCGGAGCAGCCGGGGGACCTCCCGGGATGTACTGCGCGAAGATACCGATCGGGACGAAGTTGAGGCCGTCAGGGCCGCCCCCGCCGACCTGGACCACGTTCCCGCGCACCGTCGTGTTGTGGACCACGGTGCCCGCCGGGTCGTAGGAGAGCAGGTTGCCGCCGATGGTCTCGGTCGCGGCCAGGGTGGCGCCGGTGGTGAAGGCGGTCGCGTCGTCATCACACGGGAAATCGGGAGTGGTGCCCAGCGCCGGGGGCGGGGCAAACCACAGGGTGACCAGCAGCGGATAGCAGCCGAACAGCACGCTCGCGTCCTTCTCGACCACCATGTTGCCGCCGACCGAGACGTTCGAGGTGCCCGAATCGGTCTGGTCGTTCATACCGAAATCCGCGACCAGTGACGCGTTCGGCGCGACGGTTAGGTTGCCTGCAATGCGGACATTTCCCGCGTCTACCAGGCAGGTGCCGGCAATGGTCACGTTGGCGAAATCGCCGGCCAGCGTGCCGGGTGCAGCCGAGGTGCCGGTGCAAGTGTAATTGCCGCCGGACCCGATGGGCGCCGCGGCGGCTATCGCGGGAACCGCGGCCACGATGAGGCCGGCTATTCCGGCCGCGCTCAAAATGCGCGAGACCGATCTAGAGTTCAATCTCATGGGTCCTCTCTTACGTGCCAGATTTGATGGGGATTTATCCGGTGCGGGAAACGGGGGCGGGCTGGATGATCAGGGCGGCCTGGGCGGCGTCCAGCGCGACCTCGCATTCCGGGGCGGTCGACGTCAGCACGGTGACGAATGCGACCCGGCCGGACATGGTGCCCTTGGGCGGCGGCGACATGACGTCGCCGGGTCCGGCCAGCGTCACGGCCTGATCGGTTTCCGGTGGCAGGGACGCCGCCTCGAACCGGATCGCCTCGATCGTGGTGTCGTCCTCGGCGGCGTAGCAGAACTGCACCCCGGCGGCGGCGGACCGGTCTGCTTTCAGCTCCGGGCGCTGCCCGCAGGCGACCGCGGCGGCGGCCAGGCCCGGGTCGATGCCGCTGGCGCGCATCCCCAGGTAGGGGATGAGATCGCCGCCCAGGCGCGCGTTGACCTCGATGACCTTCGGCCCGTCCGCGGTCAGCTTGTACTCGGCGTGGGTTATCCCGTCGGTGAAGCCCAGCGCCTCATGCGCGGCCCGCATGACCCGGATGAGCCCGGGATCGGCCAGCAGGGGATCGGCGGCGTCGACGACGTGGCCGACCTCCTCGAAGTAGGGCGGGTACCCGACCCGTTTGCGGGCCACGAACATCGGCATCAGCTCGCCGTGATAGACCGCCGAGTCCACGCTGATCTCGGGACCGGGCACGTACTGCTCGACCAGCACGCCCTCGTCGTAGCGCCATGAACCCGGCACCTCGCAGTCGCGCGCGAACTCGAATGTCGGGGCCAGGTCGGCCGGGGCGTTGGCGAGCACCACGCCGAGGCTGCCGCCCATCGCCCGCGGCTTCAGCACGACCGGGTAACCCATCTGCCCGGCCGCGGCGGCCGCTTGGCTTACGCTGGCCACCAGGACCGACCGCGGCTGGGGAACGCCCCCCGCGTCCAGTGCCAGCCTGGTCAGGTGCTTGTCCCGGCAGCGCATCACCATGTCCGGATCGCCGCCCGGCAGGCCGAGTGCGGCGGCCACCGTGGCTGCCTGGAGGATCCGCGCCTCATCCCAGCTCAGCACGCCCTGGACGGACTCGCGGGCGGCAAGTTCGCGGGCTGCCGCGCACATCGCCGTGGCGTCGATGGTGTCGTCCATGTCCAGCACGGTCCAGCCGGCCAGGTAGCCCTTCGCCCACCCGGGCTCGGCGCCGCAGAGCAGGTGGACGCGGTATCGGGAGGCGACCGAGGCGAGCAGGTACTCGCGGAAGGCCTGCTTGCCCGTCCCGATCAGCAGCAGTACCGGGCCGTCGGATCTCGTGGGCCCGGTCACGACCGCCCCGACAGCGCGGCCAGCGGCGCCGAGTCGGCCCCGGCCCCGGCGGTCAGCGCCAGCACCAGGCACCGGGTGGCCAGCGCGGAGTCGAACCCGCTCAGCTGCAGCGCCCGCGCTGCCCGCTCCAGCTCGGCCGCGGCCAGCTCGGCCGGCAGCAGGCCGGCCGACGGTGCCGCCCCGGCCAGCAGCGGCCGCACGTAGTCGCAGAATGCGCGGTAGGACTCCCGAGTGAAGTTGCTCTCGTACCGGTCCGGCCGGTCCCAGGACAGGTATAGCCGGACCAGCTCACGGTCCTCCTCGGCCAGGAACTCATCCGCCCACAGCGCGTGGTTGCGGCTGGTGGAGAACTTCAGCCCGTCCAGCAGGTAGAGCTCGTTCACGGTGGCGCCGCGCAGCAGCGGCCGCGTCACTCCCGCCGCGGCCAGGATCGCCGGGTAGAGGACTGCGAAGTAGAACGTGTTGTCGATGCCGTTGAAGTGCCAGACGCCGTCCACCTCGTGCCAGGCCTCGACCCGCCGGGCCAGGGTGTCCGCGCTGGGGTCCAGGGCCAGGGCCGGCCCGTAGAGATAGCTCAGGCCGAGCTCGGTGGGGAAATCGACCCGCAGCCCGGACAGCTCGCCGTCGCACTCGATGCCCCAGTTGGTCGGGTAGGCGACGGGATAGTCGGGGAGCGGCACCCGCAGGTAGTGCGCCAGTGCCGCCCGGACCCGCCCCGGCAGGTCGGCCTGCTGCCACTCCGCGACCAGCTGCGCTCGGTAGTCTTCCAGCGGCAGGACCGGCACCGTGACCTGCATCGGGCGCAGCGCGCCGCCGCACCGGGCGCAGCTGGCGTCGACGAGCAGCTCGGCGGAGGTGAACCCG
This sequence comes from uncultured Actinomycetes bacterium, assembly GCA_963787645.1. Classification (GTDB taxonomy): domain Bacteria; phylum Actinomycetota; class Actinomycetes; order Streptosporangiales; family Streptosporangiaceae; genus Palsa-504. Next base: position 93,253 of record CAWBDS010000005.1, read on the forward strand.
CCGCAGGGCTCGCAGGACAGCCCGTTCGCCCCGGCGCCGCAGATCGGGCACTTGCCGACCACGTAGGAGTGGTGCATGGTGCGACCGCAGTCCGCGCACGCGTGCAGCGTGACCTCGCGCATGCTGATGCTGCCCGCGGCGATGAGCTCGGTCAGCATGCCGGTGACGGCGCGCTGGAACGCGTCGTCTTCCGGGTCGAGGAACACGTCGTAACCGATGCCCGCCAGCTCGAATGCCGTGGTGATCTGGGTCCGGAACCCCCTGACCATCTCGTTGACGTCGACCCCGAGGTTCTCCGCCTTGGTCAGCACGTAGTTGGGGTGCACGTCGACGCCGGCCAGGGTAAGCACCCGGTCCCCCCGGGCTCGCGCCGCGCGCGAGGCAACGTCGGCGGCCAGGTACGGGCCGGACAGGTGCCCGATGTGCAGCGGGCCGTTGACCGTGGGCTGCGGAATGACAATAACGGTCACTCCAGGCTGCTTGGTCACCAATTTGTCCGCCGGTTCTGGGTAAGGCGAAACGTGCGACACTGCATTCCCGCTCCTACTCCTTTCCCGTTGACCCAGGCAGAACGCCACGAAGGGCTCGGCGAACCGCTGGCCAATGGCAGGCTCCGACGGTGGTGAGGTGGGCGGCGCGAGGCGAGTATACGGCTGCCTACCCGAGCGGGCTAGACCCCCGCGGTTCGTTCAAGTCCGAGGAGTACCCGAGTAGATGTCACCTATCAGTCACTGACAGTAGTGAAAGTCGCCGGAGCAGCGGGAAATGGGTGGCGGCCGATCCACGCAACGGTCACGGAGCCCGCGGTGCGCCTGCCGGGTGAGGAAATCGGGCATTGCGGCGCTGCCGGACGGAATATAGCCTTGGGCTCGTGGCCCGTCGCCGTATGCGGCGCCAGCCGACAGCGGGCGACGGCCGGAGGTCCCGTTGAGCGAGGGTCATTCTTCCCGCGATGCCGCGGCCGTCTCGATGTGGGATGAGGCTTATGGCCCGGCGCACCTGAAAGACCAGCAGAACCTGTGGGGCGATCCGCCCGTGCCTTACGCCGCGCGGGCTGCTGCTGCCTTCGCGGCCAATTCTTCCCGGCTGGTAATTGACCTGCCGTGCGGTGACGGGCGCAATCTCGCCCCCCTGACGGAGGGCACGTCCATCCTGCTCGGCGCCGATACCTCGGTGCAGGCGATGACGATCGCGGAAAGGGTGGCGGCCCGTGCGGGAATTGCCGCCATGACCGTCTTCCTGCGCATGGACGTCTTCGATACGGGCCTGCTCGACAACTCTGTCGACGGCATTTTCTGCTGGGATCTGCTCGGGCACCTGAGAAATGTCTCGGACGCGCTGCGGGAACTTTACCGGGTGATCAGGCCGGGTGGCATCATCGTCGCCAACATGTGGACGATGAATGACTGCCAGACATCTGATCCGGACATCAGGCAGATCGGCCCGAAAGAATACATCGACCATTTCGATTTTTACTGCAGATTCTACGATCAGGATGACCTCGGCACGCTGCTGAATGCTACCGGGATAAGCGCGGAATCGGTTGAGGTCAGTGCCTGGACCGAGCCCGCGCACGCCGACTACCGGACCTATGAGCATGACCATGAGAGCCTGGCCTTCACGATCAGGAAGGGCGTGGATGAGCACCAGGCTCGGTGAGCCCAGGTCGGCCGAAGCCGAGTTGGCGGCGCCCGGATTCAGCGCGGGCGTCGGCTCGGCGATCGCCCATCACGGCGAGTTGCTCCAGGGTGTGTTCGATGACGGCGCGGGTCGGCTGCGCCGCGCGCTGGTGACGATGCCGCTGCCCGGCCGGGGCAGCCGGGCGGTGTTCTACCCGAGCCAGAGCCACTGGGGCGTGGTGGGGCCGGCCGGGCTGACCAAGGCCAGGCGCGCGGCCATCTACGCGCTGCGTGAGTTCTCCGGGCACCCGTCGCCGGCCAAGGGCGGCCGGGTGGAGATCACCAGCAGCGTCCCGCACGGTATCGGCATGGGCTCCTCGACCAGCGACGTCGCCGCGGTCATCCGGGCGGTGGCCGACTATCACGGCGTGACCCTGTCCCGGGAGGAGGTCGGCCGGCTCGCGGTGCTGGCCGAGGTAGCCGCGGACTCAGTGATGATCGACGACCGCGTGGTCCTGTTCGCCCACCGGGACGGGCTGGTGCTCGAGACGTTCGGGCACCAGCTGCCACCCATGGTCGTGGTCGGCTGTGACACGGCGCCCGGCCAGGTCGTCGAGACGCTGGGCCTGCCGCCCGCCGACTACAGCGACAAGGAGGCCGGGGAGTTCCAGGTGCTGCGCGGAGCGCTGCGCCGGGCCATCGCCACGGAGGACGTCGCCCTGCTCGGCAAGGTCGCGACGGCCAGCGCGCGGATCAACCAGCGCTACCTGCCCAAGCCGGGCCTGGAGGCGCTGATCGAGCTGTGCGTGCGGCATGGCGGCGCCGGCCTGCAGATCGCCCACAGCGGCACCGTGGCCGGGCTGATCTTCGACGCCCGGCACCCGCGCATGGGCATCGAGGGCTGCGTGCTGCGGATCAAGGAGCTCGGGTTCGAGGTGACCGATGTCATCGAGCCCGCGCACGCCCCGGCGCTGCGCGCGGCGCACCGCACGGCCTCATGAGCGTCCGCGGCAGCTTTGCCGAGGCGACCGACGCCTATCAGCTGCCCAGGCTTATCCGGCTCGGCCCGAATCTGTACGCGGCCTGCTTCACGCTGATGAAGATGGTTCCCGCCCGGTTCATCCTGCGCCGGGCCGCGGAGCGGGGAATGCTGGAGCCCGGGACCGTCATCGTCGAGACGACCTCGGGCACCTTTGGCCTGGCGCTGGCCATGCAGGCCGTGCACATGGACCGCCAGCTGATCCTGGTCGGCGATCCCGTCATCGACGAGCGCCTGTACCGCAGGCTGACCGACCTCGGCACCGTCGTCGAACGGGTCAGCGCGGAGGCGGGCCGGATACCCGGCGGGTACCAGGCCGCCCGGCTGCAGCGGCTCGAGGCCATCATGGCCGATCTCGACGCCGCCTTCTGCCCCTGGCAGTACTCGAACCCGGATAACCCGCGCGCCTATGCCACGGTGGCCGAATACTTCCTGGAGTGCCTCGGCCAGGTCGACTGCATCGTCGGGCCGGTGGGGTCGGGCGGCTCGATGTGCGGGACTGTCACCCACGTCCGGGCGCTGCTGCCCGAATGCCGCGCCGTCGGCGTCGACAGCCATTCCAGCGTGCTGTTCGGCCATCCCGATGGTCCCCGCGAGCTGCGCGGCATGGGCATGAGCCTGATGCCGGACAACCTGGATCACCGGGTCTTCGACCAGGTGCACTGGACCGCTCCCGCGCCTGCCTACCAGGCGACCCGCCAGCTGCACCAGCGGCACGCCCTGTTCATGGGGCCGTCGAGCGGCGCGGCCTACCTGGCCGCGCGCTGGTGGGCCGGCGCGAATCCGGACGCCCTGACCGTCGTGATGATGCCGGACGAGGGATACCGCTACCAGGACACCGTTTACGACGACGCCTGGCTGGCCGGCCGCGGCCACCTGGATGAGCCGCTGCCCGCCGAGCCCGTCATGGTCTCAGATCCGGCCCGGCCGGCCGGCTCCTGGATGGCGTTCGACTGGGCCAGGCGCTCTTACGCCGACGCCATGTCGCGGCCGCTATCGTCGGCGGCCGCCGACGGTGAGCCGTCGTGACCGGGACCGGCCGCCTGACCGGTGAACTCGGCCTGCGTACCCGCCGGGTGGTGTACGGCGAGCCGACCCAGGCCGAGCTGGCGGCCGAGCTCGCGCTGATGATCCGCGTCGACCAGGCCCACCTGGTCATGCTGGCCGAGCAGCAGCTGATCCAGCCAGCGTCCGCGGCCTGCCTGCTAGCCTGCATGGACGAGCTGGCCGCCGGGCAGTTCAGCGCGCTGCGATCACGGCCCGCGCCGCGCGGGCTCTACCTGTGCTACGAGGGCTACCTGATCGAGCGGCTGGGCCCGGACATCGGCGGGGTGCTGCATTCCGGCCGGTCCCGCAACGACCTGAAGGCCACCATCACGGCGCTGCGGCTGCGCGACTGGCTGCTGGAATTCGCCGGTCAGGCGGTCCGGCTCGAGGCCATCTTGCTGTCCCGCGCGCGGGCCCACGCGGGCGTGGTCATGCCCGCCTACACCCACTTCCAGGCCGCGATGCCGATCAGCTACGGCTACTACCTGCTCGGCGTGGCCACCGCGGTGGGCCGCGAGATCGACGCGCTCGCCTCGGCCAGTTCCGGGCTGGCGCGGTGTCCGCTCGGCGCGGGCGCGGTGGCCGGCACCGATCTGCCCATCAACCCGGAGCGAACCGCGCGGCTGCTCGGCTTCACCGCCGCTACCCGGCACGCGCTTGATGCCGTGGCCAGCCGGGACGTGCCGCTGCGGCTGCTGGCCTGCGCCGCCAGCCTGGCTGTCGTGCTGAGCAGGTTCGGCACCGACCTGCAGCTGTGGAGCACCGCCGAGTTCGGCTTCATCGACTTTCCCGACCGCCTGGTGGGCGGCAGCTCGGCCATGCCGCAGAAGCGCAACGCCTTCCTGCTCGAGCACGTCAAGGCGAAGGCAGGCCACGTCACCGGTGCCTGGGCGGCCGCGGCCGGCATGATGACGGCGGCGCCGTTCACCAACTCGATCGAGGTGGGCACCGAGGCCATGGCCGCCGTCTGGCCCGGGCTGGGCGCCGCCATGGACTCCGTCCTGCTCACCCAGGTGCTGGTCAGCGGGGCGAGGCCGGTGCCCGACCGGATGCGGCAGCGGGCAGCCGAGGCGTTCACCGCAGCCACCTGGCTGGCCAACCGCCTGGTGCGGCAGGGTGTCCCGTTCCGCACCGCCCACCACATGGTGGGCGACGCGGTCCGCCAGGCGGTGGCGGCAGGCTCGACCCAGCTGGCCGACTTCGGCCCGCCGGGCTGGCTGGACGGGATCGACGAGGCGCGCCTCGACCTCGCGGACTTGGTGCGCGTGCACTCGGCCGGCGGCGGCCCCGGCGCGTTCACCGGGGCGTTCGCCGATAGCCAGTGCCGGTGGACGGCGCACCGGGACTGGGTCTCCGGCCAGCAGCAGGCCACGCGCGAAGCCGGCGCCGCGCTCGCCGCGGCGGCCGGACGGCTGAAGGACCGCGGATGAGCGGTGCGTGGCTGGTGCTCGTGGAAAGCAACACCACCGGGTCCGGACGGCTGTTCTGCGACTGCGCCCGGCGCCTCGGCCTGCGGCCGGTGCTGATCGCCCGTGACCCGGCGCGCTACCCCTACGTGGCGGCTGACCAGGTGGAGCACCGGGTAGCCGACACCGCCTCCGCGGCGGCCGTGCTGGCCGCCTGCCGCGGCCTGGGCGGCGTGGTCGCCGGTGTCACCAGCAGCTCGGAGTACTTCATCGCCACCGCCGCCGAAGTGGCCCGCTCCCTCGGACTGCCTCACCCGGCGCCGGATGCGGTCCGGGCCTGCCGCGACAAGCACGCCCAGCGCATCACCTTGAGCGCCGCGGGCGTACCCTGCCCGCCGTTCGCGGCCGCCCGCTCACCGGAGGAGGCCGCGGCGGCGGCCGCGCGGGTCGGATACCCGGTCGTGGTCAAGCCGGCCTCCGGCACCGGGTCGATCGCGGTGCGCCTGTGCCACGACAGCGCCCAGGTCCGGGCCGCGGCCGCCCATGCCTTCGCGGCGCCGGATCCCGCGCTCCCGCGGCAGGAGACCGTCTTGGTCGAGGGTTACCTGACCGGCACCGAGTACTCGACCGAGCTGATCGACGACCAGGTGGTCGGGGTCACCAGGAAGCTGCTCGGCCGCGAGCCGTACTTCGTCGAGACCGGCCACGACTTCCCCGCTCCGCTGCCCGGAGCCACGCGCGCGGCCCTGAGCCGGTTGGCGGTGGCCGCGGTACGCGCCCTCGGCCTGGGCTGGGGCGGCGCCCATGTCGAGCTCCGCTACTCCGCCGCCGGGGTCCCGTGCGTGGTCGAGGTCAACCCCAGGCTGGCCGGTGGCATGATCCCGCGCGCGGTCCAGGAGGCGACCGGCGTCGACATGATCTTCCACGTGGTGGCGGCCGCGGCGGCCCGGCCGGAACCGCTGCGGCCCCGGCCGGGCCGGGCCGCGTCGATCCGCTTCCTGGTGGCCGGCCAGGAGGGCACGCTGACCGGGATCCGCGGCACGGCCGAGGCCCGGCGGGTGCCGGGTGTCGTCGAGGTGGGCATCACCGCCCAGGTCGGCCAGCACGTGGTGCCGCGCCACTCGTTCCGGGACAGGCTCGGTTACGTGATCGCGGCCACGGACGACGGCGAGCAGGCCGCGCGGTCGGCCGAGGCGGCCCTGGCCCTGCTGGCTGCCCAGATCACCCCGGTCACGGCGGGAATGCCGTCATGACCAGATCGGTGGCGATCATCGGACTCGGCTCGCGCGGGCTCGGCGTGCTGGAGCGGATCGCAGCGCTGGCCGGCCCCGGCGAGGTCACGGTCAAGGTCATCGACCCGGCCTGCACGGGCGCGGGCGTGCACGACACCGCCCAGCCCGACTATCTGTTGCTCAACACCACCTGCAGTCAGGTTTCGATGTTCCCCGACCGGCTCAGCGTGGGCTCGGGCCCCGCGGCCCGCGGCCCGAGCCTGCACGAGTGGGCGGCCTCCCGCGGCCTGCGCCTGGCGCCCGACGGATTCACCGTCGGCACGGAAGGCCGGGACCTGCGGCCCACCGACTTCCTGCCCCGGCGGCTGCTCGGCGAGTACCTGTCCTGGTGCTTCGGGCAGCTCCGCGGCACGCTGCCTGGCCGGCTGGTCACGCACCGGGCCGAGGCGGTCGATATCTCCTCCGCTGACGGCGGCGGGCTGCGCATCGCTCTGGCCGACGGCACCAGCGTGGCCGCCGACTTCGCGTTCCTGACCACGGGCTACACCGGCAACGCGAACCCGCAGGCCGACGGCCTCATCGGCGGGCCCTACCCGCTGCCGGGGCGGCTCGCGGCGATCGGGCCCGGGCAAACGGCGGCCATCGGCGGCTTTGGGCTGTCAGCGATGGACATCATCTCCTGTCTGACCGTGGGCCGTGGCGGCAGGTTCCGCCGGGACCAGGGCGACGTCGAGTACCTCCCGGGCGGCGGCGAGCCGACGGTCCTGCTGTACTCGAGGTCGGGTATCCCGTGCCGCGCCCGCCCGCTGGTCACCCGGCTCGAGATCAGCTATGACGCCCTGGTGTTCACCCCGGCCGCGGTCGACGAGCTGCGGGAGCAGCGTGGCGGCCCGCACTGCCCGCTCGACTTCGAGGCCGACGTCATGCCGCTGATCCTGATCGAGATGCGGATCGCCTACCGCCGCTGCCAGGCCCGGTGCACCGGCCCCGAGGCCGAGCAGGCCTTGGTAGCCGAGCTGCGGGGTGCGCCCGCGGCGGCCGTGGCCGCCCGGCTCGACGAGCTCGACGCGCGGGCTGGCCGGTTCGACGCTGCCGCGGCCTTCGCCGGCGCCGCCGGCCTCAGGCTGGACGACGGTGCTGCCTACCAGCGCTGGTTCGCCGATACGCTGCGCCGCGACCTCGGCGAGGGCGTGGTCGGTCTGGCCTGGAGCCCGGTCAAGGCCGCGCTGGACATCCTGCGGGAGGCGCGCGACACGGTCCGGTACGTCGCCGACTTCGGCGGGCTGACCGAATCCTCCGCGCACGACTTTTACCGGCGCATCGTGCCGCTGATGAACCGCGCCGTGGTGGGGCCGCAGTACGAGAGGCACGCCGAGTTGCTCGCGCTGATGGCTGCCGGGCTGGTCCAGGTCCCGTTCGGCCCCGCGCCCGCCATCGGCTGGAACGGCCGGTGCTGGACGCTCCGGTCCACCAGGCTCGGCCGACCCGAGCGACGCGAGGCCGACTGGCTGGTACCGGCGCAGGTCCCGCTGCCCGGCGTGGACTGCTCGGCCAGCCCGCTGCTGGCCACGCTGGCCCGCAAGGGATGGATCAGGCCGTCCCGGCCCGGCAGCCGCCTGGTCCCCGGCATCGACGTGGACCGCGACCAGCATCCGCTGGACGCGGCCGGCCGGCCGAATCGGCGGATCTGGGTCCTCGGCCCGCTGTGCGAGGGCGCGACGTTCTACAACAACCTGGTCCCCTCGCCCGGCGTGTACTCGCGCCCGGTCGCCGACGCGCACCGGTGCGCCGCCGCAATGCTCGCGGCCCACGTGCCCGCCGACAGCATCCCGGCCGGCTCTCAGGGCTGATCGGGACCCTTGATGCCCTGGCTCTCCAGGTAGCGGGCCGCGATGGTCTTCGGCTCGCTGGCCCCGAGCGACGGACCGTCAGCCCACGTCGGCGGTGGCCAGCGTGTCGGCCAGGTCGGCCAGGCCGATCGGGCCCAGGCTCAGCGCGGCGGTGTGCCAGCGCTTCAGGTCGAAGCCCGGACGCCGCATCGCCTCGGCCCGGGCCGCCAGCCAGCCGCGCTCGCCGAGCTTGTACGAGATGGCCTGGGCCGGCCAGCCGAAGTAGCGGACCACCTCGCCCTGGATCCGGCGCGGTTCGCTGGGGCGCGCCGTGCGGAGCACCTCACAGGCCCGCTCGAAGGTCCACCGGGAGCCGTCGGGCAGGGGCAGGTCCAGGTGAACGCCGATGTCGATGACCACCCGCGCGGCGCGGAACGCCGACGCGCCGAGCATGCCCAGCCGGGTGCCCGGCTCGGTGAACCAGCCCAGCTCGTCGGCGAGGCGCTCGGCGTACAGGCCCCAGCCTTCACAGTGCCCGCTGACGAAGCCGGACTTCGCGAACCGCGACAGCCCGTCCCCGGCGGTCTTGGCCGCGCCGATCTGCAGGTGGTGACCGGGCACCCCCTCGTGGAAGACCGTCGTCAGCGCGGCCCAGGTCGGGAACCGGCCCCGGGGGTCCCGGCCGCCCAGCGGCCACCAGGTGCGTCCGGGCCGGGTCAGGTCCTCGCTGGGCCCGGTGTAGTAGGCGGCGCCGGACGTCGAGCCGCGGGCCGGGACCACTTCGATCGTGCGCAGCGGGGCGGGGATGTCGAAGTGCACGCCGTCCAGCTGCTCGATGGCCTGGTCGTGCCGGTCCTGGAGCCAGGCCAGGTACACGTCCTCACCGGTCACATAGGCGGACTCGTCGAGGATGGCGGTCGCCTCGGCCACGCTCGCGCCCGACCTGATGCCGTCCGCTTCGGTCGCCATCTCGGCCTCGATCCGCCGCAGCTCGTGCCAGCCCCAGTCGTAGGCATCCTCGAAGTCGATGTCCGCGCCCAGGCTGAGCCGGGCCGCGACCGCGTAGCGCTCGGCGCCGACCGCGTCCACCTCGGTGGCCCGCGGCGCGTAGTCCTCACGCAGGTAGCGGGCCATCTCCGTGTACCCCCCGTAGGCCTTCGCGGCGGCCGTCGCGAGCTCGGCCGCCAGCGGGCCGTCGCCGTACGAGGCGACCAGGGCGTCGTGGCTTCCCACGCAGTGATCGGCGCCCACGGCGCCCTGTACCGCTTGCCGGCGCGCCGCGGCCAGGCCCCGGTCCAGCCCGGTGTCCAGGCTGGCCCGCCAGCTGGCGAACATGACGGGGATCGCGGCCAGGCGCGCCGCGATGTTCCGCCAGGCGTCGTCGCCGTCACGCGGCAGCAGGTCCACACTGCCCCTGACCAGGCTGATCAGGCCGAGCGGCGCCCGTACCAGCCGGAGCGGCTCGTCCAGCTGATGCCAGGCCAGCTGAGCCTCGAGCCGCTCCCGCAGGAACCCGGCGGCCAGCCGGTCGGCATCCGAGGTCGTGTCCATCGTCTCGAGCGCGGCCAGGGTGGCGGTGATGAGGTCGGCCCGTGCGGCGAAACCATCAGGGCTGTAGTCGGTGGCAACACCGAAGACGCCGGTGACGCCTTCCACATCTGCGGCGAGCGGATCCAGCGCCGCCCACCGCGTCACGTAGTCATCACAGAGCCCGAAAACTGGCGTCATTCCGCCACGATACGGCACCGAAGGCGGGCCTTCCGCGGTCACACTCGGAATCGGGTGCCGGTGACATTTTCCGCGATACCGCCGGCGGCGGACCGCTCAGCCGGGATCGATGCCGTGGCTCTCCAGGTAGCGGGCCGCGATTGTCTTCGGCACCACCATGCACCAGGCGTCGATGAGCAGTTCGCGCAGCTCCTCGGGGTCCAGGGCCCGCAGCCGGGCCCGGACCCACTGATACCGCTCGTCGGCGCGCAGCGGCATCATGAACTTGGCCGGCTCGCTGGCCACCAGCGCGTCGCGCTCGTCCTTGGGGAAGCCGAACCCGAGCCGCTCCTCGTCCGCCGACACCGAGGCGTAGACCAGCCGGCCCACCCGGAACTTGGTGTTGTCGCCGATCAGGTGCTCGGTGGTGCGCGGCAGCGACATCGCTATCTGGCGCACGTCATCGAGGCTGGCCATCTAACCGTCCAAGGACGCGTTCCGCGTTGGCGTGGAAGACGAGGTCCATGACGGACTGATCGTAACCGAGTTCGTCCCACTCCCGCAGGATGCGCTCTTAGGGCAGGCTCGGGTGGTCGCTGCCGAACATGATCTTCTCGCGCAGCCGCCCCCGGATGTCGGTGCGCAGCGAGGGTGGGAAGTACTGCCGAACCCGGACAGCGGCAGCGAATCCAGCACCTCGATCCGCTCCGGCAGCTTGAACCTGGCCATCTCGAACCCGGCCAGGAACGTCACCAGCTCGGCCAGCGACAAGGAAGACCCGGGGCGCAGCACCACGCAGGCGCACATCCGCTCCCCGAGCCGGATCCGGATACGGCACGCAGGCCACGTTGAGCACCGCTTCGTGGCCCAGGATGAGGTTCTCCGCCTCCTCGGGTCGGCCGCACGTCTCCCGGCGCACCGCGGGCGGGTCGGACGAGCGCACGAACATGATCAGCCCCTCGGCCATGCCGAAGTTCTCCTGGATGAAGCAGCCGGGCAGGGCGCGCTCGGCGCGCAGCCGGACTTCGGGCTGCAGCCGCTGCCCGCCGCTCTGGATGACGCGCAGCGACGACAGGTCATAAGACGTGATCGACGGATCGTCGATCCAGCGGATCAGCAGCGCGGGCACCAGGTGGATGGGGGTGACCCGGTGCCGCTAGATGAGCTCGAACACGTCCCGCGGCCGGGTGCTGGTGCCGAGCACCACGGTCCCGCCGGACAGCAGGAAGCCCTGCAGGGCCGGGGCAGCCGAGCGGCAGGTTGTGCTCGATGACCAGCTCGTCCAGCGCCGCGCGGCTCGACCTGGGCGAGCGGGCGAGCAGGTCTTCCAGCCGCACGAAGCGCGGGTCGTTCGGCCGAAAATCAAGACCCTGGACCAGGCAGAGCCCGCAGGTCCGGGCGGTCGGTCAGGAGGTCGGCGGCCATGGCGGTGAAGTCGAAGCCGCGCGCGGCGGCCGGGACGGCCAGGCCACCGCGCCCGATATCGACGCGAACTGGCCGATCTCCCGCCCGCGGTGCCCGGGCAGGGCCAGCACCGGGCACGCCCCGATCCGCTGCAGCGCCAAGTACAGGTAGGCGAACCCGGCGGTGTTCGGCAGCTGGACGATGACCCGGTCCAGCGGGCGCAGGCCGAGATCCAGCAGCACCCGGGCCAGCCGCTCCGCGTGCTCGAAAAGCTCCCGGTAGCGCGCCGCGAACTCAGCCGGGACCGGCGTCACTCCGTCAAGCACAGCGGACCCCGGGCGCCGACACGCGGCTAGCTTAACGCTCCGTTAATCTGCGCCCCGGGGCCAGGACTAGGCTGGAGACCGGCACTTCCGGGTAAAGGGGCTGTCGGTGGAGAAGGATGAGTCCTCGATCGGCTGCGTCGGCGTTCTCACTGTCGCCACCCGCGGCACCGTCGGCCCCGGCGAGGTGCACATCAAGATCCGCGGCGGCTCCGAGCTCTTCCTGGCCTGGTCGGACAAGCCGCTGCCTAAAGGTTCGACCGTTCTGGTCATCGACTCACGCGGAGCGCGGGCGGTCGATGTCATCGAGTGGGAGGACGCGCTCGGCGAGAGTCCGCGCCTTCCCGGCTTACGCTGTGCTTAGGGAGATGAAGGATGTTCGGTTACCGTGTTCCAGCGCCCGACGAGGCAATGCTGATTTCCGGCGGCAAGTACGGCATGAAGGGCTCGCCGTTCCGGGTGGTGATCGGCCACGGCGCGTTCGTCACCCCCGTTACCCGCAAGGTCCGCTATCTCACGCTGTCCATGCAGGAGGCCGAGGTCGCCGAGCAGTGCGTGACCAAGCAGGGCATCGCGCTGAACGTGCGCGCGGTGATCGCGTTCAAGGTCGGCAACGACGAGGAATCCATCGTCAACGCCGGCCAGCGCTTCCTGTCCGACCAGGACCAGATGTCGGTGCTGACCGGGCGGATCTTCGCCGGCCACCTGCGCTCGATCATCGGCTCGATGACCGTCGAGGAGATCGTCACCGAGCGGCAGAAGCTGGCCAGCGAGGTGCTCGACGGGTCCAAGGCCGAGATGGGCACGATCGGGCTGATCGTGGACTCGCTGCAGATCCAGTCGATCGACGACCTGGGCGCCGGGTACATCGCCGCCATGGCCGCGCCGAACAATGCCGCCATCCAGCGCCAGGCCAAGATCGCGCAGGCCCAGGCCGACCAGGCGGCGGCGGAGGCGCAGCAGGCGTCGGCGCGCAAGCAGGCCGAGTTCGCCAGGCAAACCTCCGTCGTGCAGGCCCAGTACAAGGGCGAGGTGGAACGGGCGCAGGCGGAGGCGGCCCAGGCGGGCCCGCTGGCCCAAGCGAACGCCCAGCTCGCGGTGATCAACGCCCAGGCCGAGCTGGCTCGCCAGCAGGCCGAGCTCCGGCAGCAGCAGCTGGTCTCCGAGGTGGTCAGGCCCGCCGAGGCCGAGGCCGAACGGGTCAGGATCCTGGCCAAGGCCGACGCCGAGCGGACCCGCATCCAGGCCGAGGCGGCCGCCTCGAACAACCGGGTGGCCCTGGACCAGCTGCTGATCAACCAGCTGCCGCTGATCGTCAAGGAGGCCGCGGCCGGCCTCGCGGGCGCCAACGTCAGCGTGCTGAACGGCGCGGACGGCCTGGGTGAGATCGTGGCCGGGCTGGTCAGCCAGGGGATGACCATCCTGGATTCGGTCCGCAAGGGCATGCCCGGCCAGGCCGAGGCCGACCGCCAGGCCCTCAATGGCCAGGCCGAGCCGCAGGCCTGACGATTTGCTGACGCCTGGCCGGGTTTGTCATCCGGCCAGGCGCCGCCTTGCCTAGGCTCGCAGGCGTGACAGCTGCGCCCACGGTCCTGCCGGTCCGGGCGGACCCGCTGCAGCGGGCGCGCCCGCTCAGCGACCGCCGGACGGTGGCGCTCGCCGCCATGTACTACCTGCTGGCCGCGCTCGCGCTGACCCTGTGGCTGTGGCGGGACCCGGCCTCGCGGACGGTGGCGGGCAACCCCAACGACGCCGACCAGTTCGCCTGGTTCTTCCGCTACGACGCGGTGGCCGTCGCGCATTTCCACCTGCCCGCCCTGGTCACCACGGCGATGAACGCGCCGCAGGGCGTGAACGTCATGTGGAACACGTTCATGCTGCTGCCCGGGGTGCTGCTGGTGCCGTTGACGCTGGCGTTCGGTCCGCAGGTCAGCTTGGTTCTGTTGCTGACCATCGGCTTCGCCGGGTCGGCCACGGCCATGTTCGCGGTGCTGCGCCGCTGGCAGGTCAGCGTGGCCAGCGCGGCGCTCGGCGCGGCCGTCTACGGGTTCTCCCCGGCCCTGGTGCACTCGGCCATCGGCCACTACGACCTGCAGTTCGCGGTGTTCCCGCCGCTGATCGTGGACGCCGTGCTCGGCCTGGCGGTAGGCCGGCTAAGCGTGCGCCGCGGCGGGTTGCGGCTCGGCGTGCTGGTCGCCACGCAGCTGTTCATCAGCGAGGAGCTGCTGTTCGGCGCCGGGCTGGCCGCGGCCCTGCTGCTGGCCGTGCTGGCTGTGAGCCGGCCGCGGGCCGCGGCAGGCCGGATCGGTGACCTGGCCCGCGGCCTGGGCCTGGCGGCCTGCGTGCTGGTCGTGCTGGCCGGGTATCCGCTGTGGGTCCAGTTCTTCGGCCCGCTGCGGCAGGCGGGCAGCCCGTTCACCCCCGACTTCTACAAGAACGACCTGTCCGGGTTCGTGGTCCCGTCCTCCTCCCTGCTGTTCCACACTGCGGGCAGCGCGGCCGAGGCGCTGCGCTACCAGGGCCAGCTGCCCGAGTACCTCGGCTACCTGGGCTGGCCGCTGATCGCGGTGCTGGCCGCCGGCGCGGTCCGGTTCTGGCGGCGGCTGCCGGTCCGGGCCTGCGCGGTGGCCTGCTTGGTCCTGATGGTGTTCTCCCTGGGCGGCACCCTGCTGGCCAGCGGGCACGAACACGCCTGGCTCAAGCTGCCCTGGTACTGGCTGCAGAGCCTGCCCGTGCTCAGCGCCGCGCTGCCGGACCGGTTCTCGATCGTGGCCGACGGCGCGGCCGCCGCGCTGCTGGCCTGCTGCGTCGACGCGGCCGTCGCGGCGCTGCGGGCCTTCGCGGGCCGCCTGCCGCGGCTGGCCTCCGGGGCCTGGCCGGCTGTGGCGGTCCTGGGTGTCGCGGTGCTGGCCGTCCTGCCCATCGTGCCGCGGCCGCTGCCCGCGGTGGCCGCCACCCCGGTGCCGCCCGGCTGGTCGGCCACGCTGGCCACGCTCGATCTGCCCGCCTCGGCCACCGTGCTCACCGTGCCGGTTCCGATGTCGACCTTCACCGAGCCGCTGCGCTGGCAGGCCGACACCGGCCAGCCGGGCACGCTGGTCGGTGGTTACTTCATGGGCCCGGCCGACAACGGGCGCGCCTACACCGACGGCAGCGGCCTGCCGCAGGCCGGCCGCTACCTCAACTTCTTGTGGGCCGAGTCCGGCGCCGGGCTGCCCGCCGCGCTGGCCAACGCCGTGCCGGCCAGCGCGGACCCGAGCTCGCCGGACTACGTGCGGATCGCGGCGGTCAGCCCGGGCGCGATGCGGGCCCAGATCGTCGCCTGGCACACCACCGCCGTGGTCGCGGTCACGCTGCGCGGCACGCCCTTGTACACCTACCTGGCCGCCCTGCTCGGGCCGCCCGCGGTGGTCATCGGCGACGTCATGGCCTGGCGCACCTGAATCCCGGGTGGAATGAATCCCCGGTCGCGCCTATTCCCCGGGCGCACCCTTTCAGAGGCTGTTCTTAGGAAGAGCTGAGATTCATAGGGGTGGCAGAGGCGGGCCGGCAGGTCCTCATAGCCCGGTCGGGCACGGTAGAAGACGTAGCCAAGACCTACGTGAGGAGATAACGATGACCTGGATGCTGCTGGACATACCGCTGATGGTCCTGTTCCTGGCCCTGATGACGGGCATCCCGCTATGGCTGGTGCTGCGTCACCCGGACCGCAAGCCGGCCGTGGCCGCCGCGCCCGCCATCACCCGCCTGCCCGAGCGCGAGCTGCAGGACGCCGGCTACCGCCGCGTCGCCTAACCGCGTCATGCGGGCCGTACCGACGGCCCGGACGGCCAGCACCAGGCGGCCGCCCAGGCCGTCTTCGCGTTCGGGCTTCGTGTCCGGGTCAGGTCGCTCGCGCCGGCGCGGCCAGCGTTGTGAGAGGCTGCCCGGATGCTGGCCTTCGGTGTCGTGTGCGTGGCGGCCGCGGTGGTCTGGGCCTACCTGGTCCTCGGGCACGGCGGCTACTGGCGGACCACCCAGTGGCTGCCGCCGGTCCCGGCCACTGCGGCGGGCGGCCCCGGCGCGGCGGCTGGCCCCGGCCGGTGGCCGGACGTGGTGGCCGTCATCCCGGCCCGGAACGAGGCCGCCATGCTGCCGGTCGTGCTGCCCGCGCTGCTCGGCCAGGACTATCCCGGCGCGCTGACCGTCATCGTGGTCGACGACTGCAGCACCGACGGCACATCCGAGGTCGCGGCCGCCTTCGGCCCCGAACCCGGCCACCCGCAGCGGGCGCTGAAGGTTGTGCCCGGCGCCCCGCTCCCGCCCGGCTGGGCGGGCAAGGTGTGGGCCATGGCCCAAGGCCTGGCCGCCGCCGGGGCCGAGGCCGGGGCCGGGGATCCGCAGTACGTGCTGTTCACCGACGCCGACATCGCCTGGGCGCGTCCCGGCGCGCTGCGGGACCTGGTCCGCGCGGCCGAGGCGGACAACCGGGACCTGACCTCGCAGATGGCGCTGCTGCGCACCGCGACCGGGTGGGAGCGGGTGGTGGTGCCCGCCTTCGTGTACTTCTTCGCTCAGCTCTACCCGTTCGCCCGGGTGAACTCGCCCCGGTCCCGGGTCGCGGCGGCGGCAGGCGGCTGCATGCTGGTCCGCCGCGCGGCCCTGGAGCGATCCGGCGGGCTGGCTCCGATCAGCGGCGCCCGCATCGACGACGTGGCCCTCGGCCAGGTCATCAAGGGCCAGCGCGGCCGGTGCTGGCTGGGGCTGTCGACCGCGGTGGTCAGCGTGCGTCCCTACCCGCGGCTGGCCGGCCTGTGGCAGATGGTGGCCCGGTCGGCCTACATCCAGCTCCGCTACTCACCCGTGCTGCTGGCCGGGACCGTGGCCGGGCTGGCCTTCCTGTACCTGCTGCCGCCCGCCGGGGCCATTGCCGGGCTCGTGGCCCTGGCCGCCGGCGCCGGGGCCGGGAACGGCGCGGCGCTGACCGCGGCCGCGGGCCTGGCCGGCTGGGCCCTGATGTCGCTGACCTACCTGCCCATGCTGCGGCTGTACCGGCTGTCGCCGCTGCGCGCGCCGACCCTGCCGCTGATCGCCATGCTGTACGCCGCGATGACCGTCGACTCGGCCCGGCGGCATTACGCCGGCCTGGGTGCGGAGTGGAAGGGCCGGACCGACCGCGCCCAGTTAGGCTGTGCTGCGTGACCCAGACCAACGTGGCAGGAACCACTGTGAGCGGCACCAAGCTGTGGGCCGACGACCCGGAGGCGGCCTGGCGCCGGTACATCATCGCCGACGTGTTCACCGGCACCCCGCTCGAGGGCAACCCGCTCGCCGTCTTCCCGGACGGGCGCGGCCTGGGCGTCGACGTGATGCAGCGGATGGCCCGCGAGCTGAACCTGTCCGAGACGGTGTTTTTCCTGCCCGCGCAGGACGAAGGAGACGTCCAGGTGCGGATCTTCACCCCGGCGGACGAGCTGACCTTCGCCGGGCATCCGGTGCTGGGGTCGGCGTTCGTCCTGGGCGAGGCGCTGGGCACCGCGGCGCTGACCCTGGAAACCGGGGCCGGGCTGATCCCGGTAGCGCTGGAGCGCAAGCGCGGGCAGATCGTCTTCGGCCGGATGGAGCAGCCGGTCCCGGTGCCCGAGCCGTACGAAGAGGCCGGCGCGCTGCTGGCCGCGCTGGGCGTGCCGTCCTCCGGCCTGCCGGTCGAGGCGTACCGCAACGGGCCCCGGCACGTCTACGTCGAGCTGCCCAGCGAGGCCGAAGTAGCCGGCCTCTGGCCGGACCAGCGCGCGCTCGGCCACCTGCCCATCGCGGTGAGCACCTTCGCCGGACAGGGCACGGCCTGGAAGACCCGGATGTTCTCGCCGTTCCACGGGGTGCCCGAAGACCCGGCCGCCGGCTCGGCGGCCGGACCGCTGGCCGTGCACCTGGCCCGGCACGGCCGGATCGGCTTCGGCCAGGAGATCGAGATCCGCCAGGGCGAGGAGACCGGCAGGCCCTCCCGGCTGTACGCGCGGGCCGAGGGTTCGGCCGACCAGGTGGAGCGGGTCCTGGTCGGCGGGTCCGCGGTCATCGTGGCCCGCGGCGAATACCGCCTCCGGTAGCCCGCGGCGAATACCGCCCTAACTAGCACAGCCGGCTTCGGATAAACCATGATGAGCGGTACCAGTCTCAGCAGAAAGGCAGTTACGTGACGATCAGCGTTCAGGGCGTGGTGGCCCGCGGTAAGGGCGAGCCGGTGGAACTCACGACGGTTCTCGTGCCGGAGCCCGGGCCGGGCGAGGCGCTGGTCAACGTGCAGGCGTGCGGGGTGTGCCACACCGACCTGCACTACAAAGAGGGCGGCATCGGCGACGACTTCCCCTATCTGCTCGGGCACGAGGCAGCGGGCGTGGTCGAGGCGGTCGGCCCGGACGTAACCGACGTCGCGCCCGGCAACTTCGTCATCCTCAACTGGCGCGCGGTCTGCGGCCGCTGCCGGGCCTGCACCCGGGGCCGCCCGTGGTACTGCTTCAGCACCCACAACGCCACCCAGAAGATGACTCTGGAGGACGGCACCGTGCTGTCCCCGGCCCTGGGCGTCGGCGCGTTCGCGGAAAAGACGCTGGTCGCCTCCGGCCAGTGCACCAAGGTCGACCCGGCCATCCCGGCCGCCACCGCGGGCCTGCTCGGCTGCGGCGTGATGGCGGGCATCGGCGCCGCGATCAATACCGGCGGCGTGACCCGGGGCGACAGCGTGGCGGTGATCGGCTGCGGCGGCGTGGGCGACGGCGCGATCCTCGGCGCGGCGCTGGCCGGCGCCCGGACGATCATCGCGGTCGACGTGGACGACCGGAAGCTGGAGTGGGCGCGGGAATTCGGCGCCACCGACGTGATCAACTCGCGCGAGACCGACCCGGTGGCCCGGATCAGGGAGCTGACCGGCGGCAACGGCGCGGATGTGGTGGTCGAGGCCATCGGCCGGCCGCAGACCTACGAGCAGGCCTTCTACGCCCGCGACCTGGCCGGCACGGTGGTCCTGGTCGGCGTGCCGACCCCGGACATGCGGCTGGACCTGCCGCTGCTGGACGTGTTCGGCCGGGGCGGCGCGCTCAAGTCGTCCTGGTACGGCGACTGCCTGCCCAGCCGCGACTTCCCGATGCTGGTCGACCTGCACCTGCAGGGCCGCCTGCCGCTGGACAAGTTCGTGTCCGAGACCATCGGGCTGGGCGACATCGAGGAGGCCTTCGCCAGGATGGGCCGCGGCGAGGTGCTGCGCAGCGTCGTGACCCTGTGACCCCCGGGGAAGCCCGTATCGCGATGTGGTCGGGCCCGCGTACGGTGTCCACCGCACTGATGCGGGCCTGGGAGAACCGCCCCGACACCACGGTGACCGACGAACCCCTGTACGCCTTTTATTTGGACCGAACGGACCTGCCTCACCCCGGCCGGGACCAGGTCATCGCCAGCCAGCCGACCGACTGGCGGGTGGTCCTGGCCCGGCTGACGGGTGACCCGCTGCCGCCCGGGGTGCGGATCAGCTACGCCAAGCACATGACGCACCACCTGCTGCCCGAAGTCGACCGGGCCGCCCTGGCCCCGTTGCGGCACGCTCACCTGATCCGGGACCCGCGCGAGCTGCTCGCCTCCTACGCCCGGGTGCGCACCGAGCCGACCCTGGACGACCTGGGCCTGCGGCAGCAGGCCGAGATCTTCGATACGTTCGGCGGGCCGGTGGTGGATTCCCGCGACCTGCTCACCGACCCCTCGGGCATGCTGCGTGCCTTGTGCCGGGCCCTGGACGTGCCGTTCGACGACGCGATGCTGGCCTGGCCGCCCGGCCCGCGGGACAGCGACGGCGTGTGGGCGCCGTACTGGTACGACAGCGTGCACGCGTCCACCGGGTTCGCCGCCTACCGGCCGCCGGCTGCGCCGCTGCCCGCTCGCCTCGAACCACTGGCCGAACGATGCCGGCCCTACTACGAGCGCCTCTACCAGTACCGACTGTCCGGAGCGCATGATGCTGCAGAGTTATGACGAGCGCAACCGCGACCTGATCGTCAACGTGGGCGGAACGCTCAGCCACCGCGATCAGGCGGGCGTGAGCCCGTTCGATTCGGTCGTCCAGGGCGGCAACGCGGTCTGGGAGGGCCTGCGGCTGTACGCCGGGCGCATCTTCCGGCTCGACGAGCACCTGGCCCGGCTGCGCGACTCGGCCAAGGCGCTGGCGTTCACGTCGATTCCGTCCGCCGAGCTGATCACCGAGGAGATCAAGCGCACGCTGGCCGCCAACGGCATGCGGGACGGCGTGCACATCCGGCTCACCCTGACCCGCGGGGTGAAGATCACCTCCGGCATGGATCCCCGGCTCAACCAGGCCGGACCGACCCTGATCGTGCTGGCCGAATACAAGGACCCGGTCTACGACGTCTCCGGCATCACGCTGGTCACCGCCAGCGTGCGCCGTCCCGCCCCGGACTGCCTGGACCCCAAGATCCACCACAACAACCTGCTGCCCTCGATCATGGCCAAGATCGAGGCCAACATGGCCGGCGCCGACGACGCGGTCGTGCTCGACCAGCGCGGCTTCATCGCCGAGACCAACGCCACCCACCTGTTCCTGGTCCGCGCCGGGACGCTGGCCACCCCGACCACGGTGTCCTGCCCCGAGGGCATCACCCGGGCCGCCGTCCTGGAACTGGCCGCGGCCGCCGGCCTACCCTGCGAGACCGGCGACTACACCCTGCCCCAGCTCTACACCGCCGACGAAGCCTTCGTCACCGGCACCATGGGCGGCCTGGTCCCGGTGA
Organism: uncultured Actinomycetes bacterium; assembly: GCA_963787645.1. Lineage (GTDB taxonomy): Bacteria > Actinomycetota > Actinomycetes > Streptosporangiales > Streptosporangiaceae > Palsa-504. The sequence continues at coordinate 113,630 of CAWBDS010000005.1, forward strand.
TCGCCGTCGACGGCCGCCCCATCGGCGACGGCCAGCCCGGCCCGGTCACCAAGCAGCTCACCACCGCGTTCGCCGACCTGACCGCCACCACCGGCACCCCCGTCACGTAGCCCGCCGGCCACCCAGCCCCGGTCACCCCCGGACGCGTATCACCAACCGATGAGTGCGGCACTCTACCGTCAAGAGCCATCAGAGTAAGGAGAAGGGGAAGGGGCCCTAGTCGCGGGTCTTGATCTTGCCGTCCTCGAGTTCCAGGACCGCATCGGCCATGCTGATCAGGTTGGGGTCGTGGGTCGCGACCAGGGCGGTCACGCCTTCGGACTCGACCACGGCGTGCAGCAGGCGCATGATCTGCTTGCCCGTCTCGAGTCGAGCTGCCCGGTGGGCTCGTCGGCCAGCAGCAACTGGGGGCTGGCCGCCAGCGCCCGGGCGATCGCGACCCGCTGCTGCTGGCCGCCGGACAGCTCGCCCGGCCGCTGCTTGGTGTGCTCGCCCAGACCAACGATGTCCAGCATGAGCCGGACTCGCTCCTCCCGTTCCTTGGGCGCCATCCCGGAGATCCGCAGCGGCACCCCGACGTTCTCGGCGGCGGACAGGATCGGGATCAGGCCGAACGACTGGAAGATGAACGCCACCGACGTGCGGCGCAGCCGCATCCGCTCGTGCTCGGACATCGACGTGACGTCGCGGTCCCCGACCCGGACGCGGCCTTCGTCGGGCAGGTCGAGGCCGCCCACAATGTTCAGCAGGGTGGTCTTGCCCGACCCCGAGCGGCCCCGCAGGGCGACCAGCTGGCCGGCGGGCACGGTGAACGAGACCCCGCGCAGCGCCTGGGTCGCGGTGCGGCCGCTGCCGAAGATCCGGACCACCCCTTCGACGGACACCATGTCGGTCAGGACGGTCACTGGGACTCCTCGGGGTTCTCGCGCCGCTGCGGCTGGTTGGCACTGTGCTGGCCGGGCCACACGCCGATGTGGTCGGGCTCGGCCTCCAGCCGGACCAGGCCGCGCATGCCGAGCGGTTCGGTCATCTCCCGCGGCAGCTGCAGGCGGCAGGCCCGGTCCAGCACCGCGTACTCGACCGCGTGCGGGACCACCTCGCCGTCCCCGGCCAAAGTGTCCCGCAGGGTCTCGGTGCTGGTCCGGCCGTCGCGGATGGCGACTACCCGGCGTACCACCGAGGAGACCGCGGGGTCGTGGGTGACGATCAGCACGGTCACGCCGAGTTCCACGTTGGCCTTCTGCAGCGCGCTGAATACCTCGGCCGCGGTGGCCGAGTCCAGCTCGCCGGTGGGCTCGTCGGCCAGCAGCACCTTAGGCTCGTTGGTCAGCGCGACCGCGATGGCGGCCCGCTGGTTCTCGCCGCCGGACATCTGATCGGGCCTGCGGTGCAGGCAGTCGCCCAGGCCGAGCAGCTCGAGCAGCTCGACCGAACGCTCCCGGCGGGCCCGGGCCCGGACCCCGGACAGCCGCATCGGCAGCTCCACGTTCTGCTGCGCGGTCAGGTAGGGGAGCAGGTTGCGGGTGGTCTGCTGCCAGATGAAGCCGACCACCCGGCGCCGGTAGGCCAGCCGCTGCCGGGCGTTCATCGCGGCCAGGTCGTTGCCCGCCACCCGCACCGCGCCGGCCGTGGGCGTATCCAGCCCGGCCAGGATGTTCATCAGGGTGGATTTGCCGCTGCCCGACGCGCCGACCAGCGCGACGATCTCGCCCTCGTCGACCAGCAGGTCCAGGCCCTGCAGGGCTTGGACCTCGATGCCGGCCGCGATGTAGATGCGCACCAGCCGGTCGCAGACGATCAGCGAGCCCGCGCCGAAGTCCCGGTGGTGCCGCGCCGATTCCGCGCCCAGGTCCGCCACGCTGATCTGGGGGGACGACCCCCTTGACCCCCCGGCGAAGGCATGCTCATGTTCGTCTCCTCTGCCTACTAGTTTGCCCGCAAAATGCCGGCGATACCGCGGCGGTGCAACGTCCTGGCCTCGGCGACCAGAGCCGCCACGGCCAGGACCAGGACGCCCGCCACGGGCACGCCGAGCGCGCTCACGTCGGGCTGGAACAGCACGGGGGTACTGGCCCCGGTAAACGCGGACAGGTCGATCGACGAGCCGATCAGGTGCGGCAGGACCAGGGCGCAGACCAGGCCGGCCACCACCGCGGCCAGCACCGCGGGCATCGCCTCGGCCATGACCAGCCTGGTATCGCGTTCGTGGCCCATCACGGTGAGCCGGGCCAGGGTCAGTTCGCGCTCGGCCGACCCCAGGGCCAGCCCCAGGATGACGATCAGCAGGCCGAGCACCGCCGCTTCGGCCAGGGTGAACACGACGATCAGCGCGGCGCCGTGCGGCAGCGGGGAGTTGGTCAAGGAGTTGAGCACGGCCGACCGGTAGACGATCGTGCTGTCCGGGATGATCCGGTTGATCAGGGCGGTCAGCGGCCCTCGTCGATCGCCGAGCCGCTGATCAGGAGCATGTTGGGGGCCGGCTGCCCGGCCGGGCCGGGCAGGGTCAGCTGGGGCATGACCACGAACGTGCCGCCACCGGGCTGCGCCGGGGTGCTGGTCACGATGCCCGCCACCCGCACGGTGAACGGCCGGCCGGGGTCAGCGAGGCCAGCTGTACCGTGCCGTGGCCGAGCAGCGCGGCCGCGGCGGGCGAGGCCAGCACGGGTACGGCGCGGCCGGCGGCCAGGTCCTGCGCCGCTCCCGTCAGCTTGGCCAGGGCCGGGGCCGGGTACGGGGTGGTCGCGGTGACCGCCGCGTAGCTGGCCGGGTCGACCGCGGCCACCGTGACCGGCTGGCCGAACGACGTGACCCACGTCGTGTTCCACACCGCGGTGGCGTGGGTGACCCCGCGGACCGCCGCAACCGACTGGACCTCGCCGGGCGTGATCGGGCCGTCCCCGGAGGCGGGCTGGATCAGCACGTCGGCGCCGGTCGAGTGCCAGGCCGCGGTGGTCTCGCCGCGGGCGATGGCGCCGCTGACCATCCCGGCGAAGGTGGCCAGGCTGAGCGAGAGCACCAGCGCGAACGCGGGCAGCACCCCGGTCAGCGAGGACCGGGCCGCGGCCGACAAGGCGACGAAGCCGGTCGCGCCGGTGCCGCGCGCCGACAGCCGGAGCAGGCTCCGCACGATCAGCGGGTACAGCCGCAGCGTGATCAGCACGATCGGGATGGCCACCAGCACCGGCGCCAGCATGAGCAGCAGGTTGACCTGGCCGCCGGCAGGCACACCCTGACCGTGCAGCACGACCAGGCCGGCCACGCAGGCCGCACACGCCGTGACCTCGGCTACCGGCCGCCGCCACCCGATCCGGCGCGGGCCGGTCTCGGCGGACAGGACCTGGGCCGGGTTGCTGGTCGGGGTCGCCTTGCGGTGCTCCCAGGCCGCGATCAGGGCCGGCCCGGATAGTGCGACCGCGAGCGTGATCGCGGCCAGCAGCCAGCCCAGCTGCGACGCGGCCACGTCGCCGGGGATGGCGGCCCAGGCGATGGCCACGCCGATCACCGCGGCGGGCACCGCCGCGACCAGCGCACCGCGGGCCATCAACGCCGTGACCTGGCCCAGTGACCCGCCGCGGGCACGTAGCATGGCCAGCTCCGCGGCCCGGCGGAGCACCAGCATCCGCCCGGCGAGCAGGATCACGGCCGCGGCGATGACGACCAGGCTGGCCGACAGCAGCAGCAGCACGGTTTCGATGCCGGCCTGGGTGTTGAGGAACAGGGTCAGGTCCGGGATGAACGGCGAGGTGACGTTCAGGTTGTCCGCGGCCGGCTCGAGCGGCCCGGTCAGCCCGATGGTGACCGTGGTGGCCCGGTTGAGGGCGTTACCCAGCCCTTGGGCCTGGTCCGCGTTCAGGCCGCCGAGCGCGAGCGGGAACTCCCAGTACAGCTCCAGGCCCGGGCCGGTGAACGCGGTCTGCATCGCGTTCAGCTGGCTGGGATCCACGAATACCCCGCCCGCCCAGTACGGTGATGAGGCTCCGGCCAGCGACGGCGCGCTGGCCAGCGGGTCCTGCGTCCAGAAGGTCGAGCCGGCCTGCTGCTGGCGGACGATCGCGGTGACGTCCAGCGTGATGTATCCGGTCGGGCTGATCAGCTTCAGGCGGCTGCCCGGGTGCACCCCGAACCGCGCCGCGGTCTGCGGGGTGACCGCCGCCGCCAGCGTCCCGGCGGGCTCCGGTCCGGCGGTCAGGCTCCCCGCCATGACCTGGGTATTGCCGGCCAGCGAGTTGCGGTAGAGCACCTCAATCTTGGGCGGCTTGCCGTTCAGCTGCGCGCTGGGGGCCGCGCCCGAGGCGACCTCGGCGGTGGTCGTGCCCAGCCCGTACCAGGCGCCGGACCCGAGCGGCAGCGGCAGGCCGGCCAGGCTGGTCTTGATCTCCTGGGTGGCCAGGGCCAGCCGGCCCAAGGTCAGGTTCAGGTTGGCCACCGGGACGTTCTGGTTGCCCCCGCTGAAGTTGACTAGCGAGTCGACGAAGTTGGTCCAGTTCGCGCTGATCTGCACGGTCTTGACCGTGGGCGCGAGCCTGTCCGTGGTCTGGTGCAGCGCCTCGGACCGGGCGTTCAGGCCCAGCGCGGGCCCGGCCATGGCGGCGAACACGCACCCGCAGACCAGCAGGCCCAGGGCCAGCGTGGCGGCCACCGCTCCGCCCACCGCCTTGGTCAGGCCGTACCGCAGCCTCATGCTGTGCTCCCCGCTCGCCTACGGGGCGCTTTAAGGTACCGCCTTCCTTCGTCGCTCCTTCGTCGCTCCTCAGTCCAGGCGGTACCGCGCCCCTGCGGCTCGCTCATGCGGCTTCCGCGGCGCGCAGCGCGGCCGCGGCGTCTGGCCGCCGGGCGATGGTGAACGCTGCGGCCAGCACCGGCAGAACGGCCACCGCCAGGGCCAGCGGCAGCGTCTGCGCCCAGCCGAACTGGATCAGCACCGGCGGCACCGGCGTGGTCGCCGAGGAGGTCAGCGTGATCGCCGGGACCAGCAGCTCGGCCAGGACCACGCCCAGGATCAGCCCGGCCACCGCCGAGGGCAGGCTGAGCATGAGCTTCTCCAGGCACAGCTGGCCCGCCGCCGAGCGCGGCGGCACGCCCAGCGCGGCCAGCAGCGCGTTCTCCGCGCGCCGCTGCCGCACGCCGGCCGCGATGCTGACGCAGAAGCCGGTGATGGCCAGGACCGCGGCGGCGAGGGCCACCACCAGCAGGGCCTGCTGCGGCACGGTAGACAGCGGGTCGCTCAGCAGCCCGGCCGCGACCCCGGCCGCGCTGGTGATGTCCGATCCGGGCGGCAGGTCGCCGGCCAGCCCGGCCGGGACGGCGGCGGCGGACGGCCCGCTCGCGCCGCCCGAGGTGGCCAGCCACCACTGGTTCGGCTGGGCGGGGGGCAGTGCGCTGCTGGTCAGCGCGTCCTGCAGGCTGTTGAAGTCGACCAGCAGGCCGCCGCCGCTGCCGGTCACGGTCGGGAACGTGGTCACCTGGCCCACGATCCGCACGCTCAGCACCGCGCCGTTGACGTCGACCTGGACCAGGGATCCGACGCTGGAGCTGGTCGCGGCCAGGAACCGCTGGGTGGCGATGGCGGGCAGCACCGCCACCGGGGGCGTCCCGGTCAGCATGAGCTCACCGCTGACCGGGCTCGGGGGCGCGCTGGTGCCGCTGGCCGCGAGCCCGAAGCCGGTGTCGAGCGTGACCGCCAGCACGCCGCCCGAGGCGCTCTTGATGACCTGACCGGGCGTGCCCGACGGGCAGGCCGTGCCGTTGGTCTGGCGGGCGCCGGCCAGCTCGACCGACGAGGCCGCGGCCGGCCAGCTCCCGAGCGCCGTGCCGGCCACCGCGCTGGTGCCCGGCCCGGCCGAGAAGCTGTCCACGGTGAAGGTCGCGGCCCCGGCCGGCTTTCGGCCGGCAGCGTGTAGTCCAGGCTGACCGAGGTCAGGCGCAGCGGGTAGAGGGCCCCGCCCGCCGCCCCGCCGGCCTGGTTGGCCAGGTTGATGCGCAGCGTGTGGTCCCGGCCGTCGGCGGTCAGCTGCCCCGCGTCGAGCTGGTAGACGTTGCCCGCGGCGTCCTGCACCGACACGTTCACCGTGGCCGGCGCCAGCCCCAGCGAGGCCGGGCCGAGCCGCGCCGTGAGCTGCACGTCGGCCGTGCGTCCGGGCAGGGCCACGCCCGACGGCGGCCCGGTGCGGGCGATCTTGCCGAACAGCGTGGCCGCGTTCTGCGCGGACTGGTCGGCGCGCATCAGCACCACCGAAGCGGCCTGGCTCGAGCCGACCGCCAGCAGCTCGCTGTTGTTGACCGTCTGCGGGTAGGTCGCCACCGGCATGGCGTGCTGCACTCCGGGCAGCTGGGCCAGGCCGGCCGCCTGGGTCGCCGACAGCGGCTGGCTGGCGTCGACCTGCACGTCGGCGCCCGCGCTGAACGCGGCCTGATCGTGGTCCGACCGGGTCCAGCTCTGCCGCTGGGACAGGGCCAGCGTCCCGGTCGCCACGGCCAGCACGATCAGCAGCGCCGCGCCGCCCTGCCGGATCGGCTGCCGGCTGATCTGCCAGCTGGCCAGCGCGGCGGTCAGCCGCCGGCCGCGCGCGGCCAGCCGGTCGCCGGCCTTGCCGCCCGCGGGCAGCAGGCGCAGCGCCAGGACGGTGCCGCCCGCCAGGGCCAGCGCCGGCGCGATGACCACCACCGGGTCGATGCCGAAGTTGCCGTTGGCCCCCGCCGAGACCGCCGAGTAGTGCCGCAGCTGCCAGCCCGCGAGTACGGCCAGCACGATCAGGGCCAGGTCCGCGCCCGCCCGGCTGACCCCGGAAATCGCCGCCTGCCGCCCCCGCCGGGCCCGGGCCGCGCCCGGCGCCACCGTGCTCAGCGCCGGGAGCAGCATGATCACCGCCGCGACCACCGCGACCGCCAGGGCGGCCAGCCAGGCCCCGGTGGTCGGCCCGGTCCCCGAACCCGCCGAAGCCCCGGAGGTCAGCAGCCGGGCCAGCAGCACGCCGAGCACCCCGCCCGCGGCCGCGGACAGCACGCACAGCGGGATCGCCTCGGCCGCGGTCAGCCGGACCAGCTGCCACCGGGTCGCGCCGCGCGCGGTCAGCATCGCGGATTCACCCTCGCGCTGACCGGACAGCAGCCGGGCCGCGGCCAGCAGCGCCGCCCCGGCCAGCAGGAAGAGCAGCACGGCACAGATGGCCAGCAGCGAACGAGCCACGTCCAGGTCGCTCGCGGTCCCGGTCAGCACCGCGGGCAGGTTGGTGACCAGGGTGGCCGAGGGCAGCTGCTGGGCGTTGGCCAGCGCCGCCCGCAGGCCGGCGACATTACCCGCCACCGCGATGAGCTGGGCGGCCGGGATGTTCGCGGTCTGCGGCTCGGCCAGCCAGGTGCCCTGGTTGACCTGGATCGCTCCGGCCCCGGTGAACGCGCCGGGCTGCACGGTCAGCGGTCCGAAGGTGGTGAAGCCGCCGGACGTGCTGGAGCCGGACAGCCCGACCTCGCTCAGGCTCCAGTAGGGCGCGGAGACCTGCCGGGGCCGGTACAGCCCGGTGACCACGAACCGGATATAGCCCTCGCTGATCCGGTCCCGCATCCGCAGCACGTCCCCGGTGGTCACGTGCAGCAGCGCGGCGGCCCGGGCGGGCAGCGCGGCCGGGATGGGCTGGCCGCGGACCGGCGTCCCCGGCCAGCTGCCCGAGACCAGCACGGCCTGGCTGGTGATGTCGCCCAGCGTGGCGGCCTCGGCGATCGGCGTGTTGTTCGCCGCGCCCGAACTGGGCTGGGCGGCCGGCGTGGCCGGGGTGGCGGGCAGCGCACCGGGCACGAATCCGAGCGGGTCGGACCATTGCGCCTGGTAGAAGGAGAACGGCGTGCCGCCCAGCGCCGAACGGATCTGCCCGGGCAGGATCGAGGTGTACTGGCCCGCCTGGCTGACGTTGACGCTGCTGCTGATCGACAGCGAGGTCCCGGTGGCGGTCCCGAGGTCGTGCCGCACCGCGTGGGGCAGCGCCTGGCCGCTGAACGTGGCCAGCGCGGTGGCCAGGGCCGCGGCCACCACGGTGGTCAGCGCCGCCGCGATGATCACCAGTCGGTGCGCATTCATGCGCGGCAGCGTCAGGGAACCCCGTGTCAAGCCCATCAGGATTTCGACTCTAAGGCCCGAATTGGCTGATAAAAAGAGTGCGTGCGTGACCTGGTACCGGCTCGTGACCTGGCTGGGACCGACGGGGGCGCGCAGCCGGGGATCATCGAGACCAAAGGGGGCTGACTGGTGTCGGTCATCGTCATCACCGGGGCCGCGGGCCTGGTCGGGTCCATGCTCCGGCCCAGGCTGGCCCGGCCGGGCCGGACGCTGCGGCTGGTCGACGTCGCTCCGCTGACCGCCGGGCCCGGCGAGCAGGCCGTCCAGGCCTCGGTGACCGACCTGGACGCGATGACGGTCGCCTGCCAGGGCGCCAACGCGGTCATCCACCTGGCCGGGATCCCGGGTGAGGCGTCCTGGCCGCGCATCCTGGAGACCAACATCAACGGCGGTTACGGCGCGTTCGAGGCCGCCCGCAGGGCCGGCACACCGCGGGTCATCTTCGCCTCGTCCAACCACGCGGTCGGCTTCACCCCGCGCGAGGCCTTCCCGGTGCCCGACTACGCCTTCCCGGCGCCGGACACCTTCTACGGGATTTCCAAGGTGGCCACCGAGGGCCTGGCCGCGATGTACCACTACCGGTACGGCCTGGACGCCATCTGCGTGCGCATCCTGTCCTGCTTCCCGCGCCCGGCCAACGTGCGGATGCTGTCCACCTGGCTGTCCCCGGACGACGCGGGCCGGCTGTTCGAGGCGTGCCTGACCGCTGAACGGCCCGGGTTCCGGGTCATCTTCGGGGTCTCGGCCAACACCCGCGGCGGCTGGGTCTCGCTGGCCGAGGCCCGGGCCCTGGGCTACCAGCCGCGCGACGACGCGGAAGCCTACGCCGCCGACATCATCGCCGAGCAGGGCGAGCCCGACCCGGACCACGACCCGGTGCTGCGCTACCTGGGCGGCGAGTTCACCTTCCCCGACGATCAGGTCCCGCAGAGCAGCTAGCGGTCGCGCTCCTCGTCGTGGTGGATGCGGTCCAGGCACACCGCAATGCAGATGATCAGCGCGTCGTCCTGGCCGGGCGCGACGTCCACGCCGTAGGTGTCGCGGACCCGGAACCAGGCCCGTGAGACGCGCGCGATGGGCTGCCCGCCGTCGCGGATCTCGAAGTCCTTGTCGATCAGGTTGCCGACCGCCTCAAGCCGCCCGCCGCCGGCCAGGTCGATGTTCGCGCGGTGGTGCAGCGGCGAGAACACCGCCTTGTGCACGGTGGCCACCACCCCGCCGTCGTCCTCGATTTCCATCGCGTCGGTGAACGTGACCAGCCGGTGCTTGATCGTGGCCAGCTTGCGCCCCGAGGCGTCCTTGAGCTCGAGGGCGTGCCGCAGCGACAAGATCTTGGCGTCGACGAAAAACACCCGGTCGCCCTGCTCGTCGGTGACCCAGAAGTCGTCGGTGATGGAGAACAGCCGCTCCCGTACCAGATAGCGCATATCGCCAACGCTATCGGGTCTGCGCCCGGTACTTGTCCCAGCGGGTCAGCAGGCCGGCCATCTGCTGGGTGGCGAACTCCAGGAACGCGGCCTGCTCGGCCATCCGCGCGCTGGCCGCGGTGTCCGCGCATGGCCAACGCGATCCAGATCCAGGCCCTGCGTAAGTCGTTCGGCCGTACCGTGGCGCTGGACGGTCTGGACCTGGAGGTCCGGACCGGTGAGGTGCGCGCCTTTCTCGGCCCGAACAGCGCCGGCCAGGCTGCATCACCGACGAACGCCGCGACGGCCGCACCGTGCTGCTGTCCAGCCACATCCTGGCCGAGGCCCTCTCGGACCGGGTCACGATCATCCGCGACGGCCGCACCGTGGAGACCGGCACCCCGGCCGGCCTGCCCGGCGTCCACGATCTGACCGCCGACGGCCTGCATGTCCGCGGCCAGGTCGACCAGGTGGCCCTGGATACGGTGCTGGGCCGCCTGCACCAGGCCGGCGTCCGGGCCCTCACCTGCCGGCCGCCGACCCTGGAGGAACTGTTCCTGCGTCATTATTCAGCCGAACGGTCCGTGGCCGGGGCCCCGATGACCTTCTTCGCCCGCCACGCCGCCGAACGGTCCGTGGCCGGAGCCCGCGATGACCGTCCTCGCCCATCCGGCGCGGCCGCGCGCCGGCTGGACGGCACCTCGCTCTGGGGTCGATCACCACCTGGCGGTACGGCGTCTGGGCCGGGCTGTTCGCCGCCCTGCTGGCCATCTTCGTGGTCATCAGCACATCGGCTGAACCAGCTGGTCGCACAGCAGCGCACCTACCGCGATCAGGCCGGGGTGACCGCGTTCTTCGACGGGCTGGAGCTCGTGCCGCCCGGCGTGGTCCCGGTGCCGCAGTGGCGGCCGGACAGCGACATGGCGGCCAAAGCGCCCACCATGGCCCGGTGCGGCGTGGGGCGCAAACCCTGAGTTCGGGGATCGCATTTTGCATACAGTCGCCGATAAACTCCGGATGTGTCCTGGTAAACGACCCTTGGGGTGGGGAGGTCGGACGAGATGGCACCGGGAGTAAGCATGCGGGCGCCGGTCATCCGCCCGTTGCAGCGGCCGGTGCCGCTGCGCCAGTCGGTCTATGACGCGCTGATCGACCTGATCGTCAACGGCGAGCTGCCGCCCGGCCAGCACATGGTGGAGACCGAGCTGGCCCGCCAGCTCGGGGTCAGCAGGCAGCCGATCCGCGAGGCCCTGCATCGCATGGAGGCCGAAGGCTGGATCGACCTGCGCCCCAGCCAGGGTGCCTTCGTGCACGTGCCGACCGAGGCCGAGGTGGACGAGCTGCTCGACGTGCGCGCGCTGCTCGAAGCCGAGACGGCGCGGCTGGCCGCGCAGGCGGCCGGCCCGGCCCAGGTGAGCCGGCTCCGGGAGGTCTGCGCCGACGGGCAGGCCGCGGCCGACCAGGGCGACTTCGGCCGCGCAGTGGCGGCCAACGACACCTTCCACGCTGAGGTCGCGGTGATCGCGGGCAACTCGGTGCTGGCCGAGCTGGCCAACATCGTCGGCCGCCGCGTCCAGTGGTACTACCGCCTGGTCGCCCCCGAGCGCGGATCCGGCTCGTGGAACGAGCACGTCGAGCTGATCGACGCGATCGAGGCCGCCGACCCGGAGCAGGCCCAGCTGCTGGCGCGCAAGCACACCGAGCGGACCCGGGACGCCTACCACGGACGCCGGGGATAGCCCGCCGCAGCACGCTCACCGGGACCGACGCGTCATGGGTCATGGGTCCGGGAATCGCCGTTGACGTCCAAGAGACTCCGTCGCAGAGAGTTACCGTGTACTCTCCGTTAGTAAAAGCACGGGGGCGCGACTGACCGTATCGGACGGAATGCACCATAAAGACGGCTGCCTGGCAGTAGCGTGAGACTTCGATCGAGGGCGCCTGCTGCTGAATTATCCAAGTAGGTAGCAGAGTGTCTGGTTTGTCGCGATGATGCTTGTGAGCAGTACAGGCAGCACTGTGATCATTGACCTGCTGTACGACAGACAGGGGAGTGACCCGGTATATGAGTAGCGGCTCGTCGGCTCATGACGGCGATGGTGGTTGGCCATCCGAGCGCAATCCCTATCGGGATGACGCCATGAGCGGCCCGGGCCCGTACGGGCGCCGCGACGCGCAGTTCGGCCCGGACATCTCCTGGCCCAACGGCTTCCGGCAGCTGGACACCGAATCCCGGCGCCTGCTGGAATCGGGTTACGGGCGCAATGCCTTCGATCATGTCGATCCCGGGTACGGCACCGGTGGCCGCGGTTCGGCCTCCCGTGCGCCGGCCGCGGACGACTACGGGGACCCGGGCTACTCCGACCCCCGCTACGACGCGCCGAGCGGCGGCCGCGGCTGGTCCGGCGAGGCCCGCGGCTCCCGTGCGCCCGGCGGCGCCCCGGTATCGGGCGGCTCCGGTTACGGCAGCGTGCCCGGGTATCAGCTCCCCGACTACCGCGAGCCGGCCCGCCCGGACTACGGCTACCACCACGACTACTCGGGGCCCGGCCTGTACTCGGCCCCCGGCGTCTACCCGGTGACCGGCGCGCAAGAGGCGCTGCCCGCGACCGGCCCGCAGCCGGTCGCGGACTCCTGGACCGGGCGTGACACCGGTACCGCGCCGTCGCGCCGCCCGGCCTACCCCGAGCAGTGGTACGGCCACCCGCAGATGGACGATTCGCGCCGCGGCGCGACCCGCCCGGACGGTCCGCCCGCGTCCGATCCGCGCCTGGCGGGCATGCGCTACGACGAGCTGCGCTATGACGAGCCGGCGGCGGCCCCCGGTTACGACGAGCCGCTGGACGACGAGTCGTGGGTGCAGGAACTGCGCCGCAGCGCGCCCGCGTTCCCGCAGCCGCCCGGCGGTCCGGCCAGCCCGGACCAGCGCCGCGGCGACTCACGCGGTCCCGGCTACGGCCAGCCGCAAGCGGGCCGGGGCCAGCAGGCCGGGCCGAGCCAGCCGGGCTACCCGCAGGCCTTCGGCTACGGCCAGGGCCGCGATGACCGGGGCGGCTCGGGTCCGATGGCCCCGCGCGGCCCCCGGATGAGCGCCGCGCCGCAGACCGCCCCGCGTTCCCCCGCCGCCCCGCGCGATCGTGCGCTGTCCGCCGATGCCTACTACGGCGCGCCGACGGCGCAGGTCGGGGTGCTCACCCCGCCCTCGATCCGGCGCCTGGAGGACCCGCTCGACACCGGCCCCCAGCCGGTCACGCCGCCCGCCGCGGCCGATAGCACCGTGGTGTTCAATCCACAGGTGCGGCCGGGTCACGGCCTGGACGGACCGGAGATCACCTCCTCCTGGCCGGCCCAGCCGCAGGTTGACGAGGCGGAGTCGTTCGAGGAGTTCTGGGCCGAGGACGACGACGACGCCGACTACGGGGGCCTGTTCCCCGACGAGGACGCCGTCGCGCGGCGCAAGAGCGCCCGGGCCAAGGCCGATTCCCGCCGCATCGGCCGTCGCCGGGGCCGCAGCAACGATCACCGTCTGTGGCTGGCCCTGCTCGGCGTGCTGGTCCTGGCCGGCGGCGCGATCTTCGGCGTGCTCAAGCTCGAGTTCCCGTCGCACGGCGGTCCCACCCACAAGATGGTGACCCCGGCCCGGATCGGCAGCTATCTGCGCACCCTGGACATGGAGAAGGAAACCAAGCTCGACCAGCTGCGCAGCGAAGTCATCAAGATGAGCTCCGGCCAGGCTAGCAACGTGCAGTCGGCGGTCTACGAGTCCGGGAACTCCGCCGCCGGGAACACCGAGCAGATCGTCATGTTCATCGGCGGCCACCTGGCCAATGCCGCGCCCGCCAGCTCGGTCACCAGCTTCACCCAGAAGTTTGCCGGTGCCTCGGTGGTCAGCGCGGGTTCGCTGGGCGGCAAGGCGGCCTGCGTCGAGGAAGCGCCCGGGACTGCGAATTCGGTGGCCATGTGTGTCTGGTTCGACAACGACAGCTTCGGTGAGATCGTCTCGCCCACCATGAACGCCAGCACGCTGGGCGGCGTGATGCGCACCATGCGCCCGTCGCTGGAGCTGGTGGTCAAGAAGTAGCCCGGCTTCCCGGGTTCAGCTGCCTGGCTTGGAGCGCTTGCGTACCGACAGCCGGGTCACGGTGAGCATGATGGCCAGCCCGAGCACGATCAGGCCTGCCACCTGAGCGGTGAAGACCGGAGTGCTGGCCGAAACCGGTGAGGCTTCGGAGACTGGCCTGTCGGAGGTCCGCTTGGCCGGCTGCTGCGCCGTGGCGGCGGGGGTGGCGCTCGCGCCGTGCGCCGGGGCGATGGTCGGGAACAGGCCGGACGCGTTACCGGCCCCGACGAACATGCTCGCCTCGCCGTTCAGGGCCGGGATCGGGCCGAGCGGCAGCACGGCCATATGCTCGGCGGGCGGCGCCGAGGCGCTGGCCGATGTGGTGGGCGAGGCGGCCGCGGTGACCGAGGTCGTCTCGTCGGCCGCGGGCGGCGTCCACTTGACGGTGGTGGACACGCTGGCCGTGGCGGTCAGCTTCACCGAACTGACCGAGCTCGCCTTCGCGGCCACCGGTACCTGCGCGTCCAGGCCCGTACCCTTGGTCGTCACCGAACTGAGGCTGCACGAGGCGGTCCCGTCGTCCTTGGCGCAGCCGCCGCTGAACGTGGGCTTCTGGCTCGACGGCTGTGCGGTCAGCGCGACCGTCACGTCCGAGGCCGTCCCGTTCTTGGTCGACACCTGGACCACGTAGCCGGCCGTCTGGCCGCGCTTGATGCTGGACTGCGAGCGCTGGACGCTCACGCACAGCTGGGGCGCCGCGGTACTGGCGCTCGTGCGAGCGCTGCCGCTGGTCGTCGGGCTCGCGTCCGAGGTCGGACTGGTGGCCACGACCGCGGCGAGCGTGGCCTTGGCGGTGCCGGTGGCTGTGGCCGTGGTGGCCCGCGTGCCGCTGGCCGTGGTGGTCGGCTTTCCGGTCGCTGTGCTGGTCGGCGTGCCGGTGGCCGTGGCCGTGCCCGTCGCGGTAGCCTTCCCGGACGGCGACGGCGAGGTGAACTCCGACGGAGACGCCGAGGCGGTCTTAGGCCCGCTGCTGGCCGAGGCCGGCGGGTGTTCGGTCGGCGTGGTAGTGGCCGCCGCCGAGTGGCTGGGGGACGCGCTGCTCGAACTCGCCGAGGGTGACGGAGAGGGCGACCGCGACCGCAACGGCGACGGATCGGGCGACGGCGACGGGGCGGGGGTCGGGGTCGCCGAGGCGGGCAGCGCCTGGCACACCGTGTCGGTATTGGATGGCGTCGCCCGGGGTGCCGCTTGCGCGCTGTCCAGCACGCCCAGGGTGAGGAAGCTCCCGCTCAGCAAGATGACTGCCGCTACTCTTACGTGCGCGAAACGCATTAGGAATCGCCTGTCTACGCTGCTCGTCAGGGTTACCGTGTGCTCTTCGTGGTTCGGAGGCGACTAGGGACCGGATGGGTATGGGTACTCATTTCCCTTAACACGCTACATATGCATCACCCGTCCTCCACATCACAGCTTGCGCCCCGGCGGCCAGCCGGCCGGACCGGTGTTTACCGGCGTTACCACGGCTCTGACGCGTCCCGGACCGGATCGGTTCCGTGACGCGTATCACGACTTTGCCCGGATTCCGGCTCGTGGGCCGTAGTACCGGGACGCACCCGGCCATTCCGGTGGATAGCGGCCTGCCGGGTGTACTCTGCTGTGCCATGCCCGCGACCACGTCCGAGCCGGATTCTCCGGTCTGGGACGTCGACGCCGACTGGTGGGGGCCCGCCTGGGACGCGGTGACCCCGGTCGGCGCGGATCCGGACAAACCAGGCGAGGATGCGTCCGAACTTCCCGATCCGGATCCCGCACCGTCCTACGTAGCCGCGTCCGACCCCTCCTGGGGCCGCATCCTGACCACCACGGTCACTTTGTGGCTCTCCCGCCACCGGCACCACCCCGCCCCGCCTCACCCCCGCCTGGCCGCCGACCTCGCTGTATCTCCCGCCGCCGTGCCGTCCGCCGTTGCCAGTCCGCCTGCCCCCGCGCCCCGCCGACCGCGGCCGCCAGGCTGGGCCTCGGCCGTATGGGGCGCGCACGCCCGCCTGCTGTCCGCCGCGATGCTTAGCGCCGGACTACTGGCCGCCGGCGCCGGAACGGCCGGCCTGCTGGTCGCCCGTACCTCGTCCGACACGGCGGCGCGGGTCGTCCCGCCGCCGTCCCCGGTGGCCACCCCGACGGGCCGGCCCGTCCTGCCGGTTACGATGTCGGCCCTCCAGCAGGCCCCGAAGCCCGTCTGGCTGACCATCCCGGCCATCGGGGTGAAGGCCCCGATCATCAACCTCGGCCTCAATAAGAACGGCACCCTCCAGGTCCCCAGCACCACCACGGTGGTCGGCTGGTACACCGGCAGCCCGCGTCCCGGCGCGACCGGCTCGGCCGTCATCGCCGGCCACGTCGACTCCTACACCGGTCCTGGCGTGTTCTTCTGGCTCAAGAAGATGCGCCCCGGCGAGCGCATATATGTAAGGCGCGCCGACGGCACCTTGGCTGTCTTCACGGTGACGGCGATCAGGATCTTCACCAAGAGCAACTTCCCCACGGCCCTGGTGTACGGTCCCGTGCCCGACGCCGAACTGCGCCTGATCACCTGCGGCGGCACGTTCGACCACGCGCGCCGCAGCTACCTGAGCAACGTGGTGGTCTACGCCCGGCTGAGCACTTGAACGCATATCCGGATCCGGCCGCCCGGACCATAACACATCCGACTCAACGGCGCGTTCCGGTTGAAGCGGGTGAGCCGGATGTGCTCTGCTGTTCCAGACAGCCACGGTGACGGGGACGGTATGAGCGGGCAACGGCCGCCGTGGGACCGAGTTCGCCGCGCCGGGTCTCCTCGGACGCGGCGGGTTTGTGGCTGGAAGCTCACCGAAGTGCGGGCGGACGCATGCTGGTCCGAGGGGAGGAGCTGATCGTGAAGCTACGCAGGATCCTCGCCCTGTGTACCGTGCTCGGAGCCCTGCTGGGCTTCGGGGCCGGGATCGCGGCGCCCGCGATGGCCGTCACCAATTCAGGTTCGACCGGCTGGGTGCGCTGCGCCAACCTCTCGCCCGGCAACACGGCCGTGGACATCTACCTGCTGGCCTTCGGCAACTCCGGCAATCCCACCGTGCTCAAGCATGTCGCCTATGGCGACGTATCCAGCTACATGGCCATCCCCTCGGGCGAGTACACGGTGGCCATGCGCGCGGTCGGCGCGTCGGCCTCCAGCCCGCCGATCGTCTCCACCAACTTCATGGTCTCCGGCGGCACCAACTACACGGTGGCCAGCCTCGGCCCCGCCGCCGCCCGCCGCCTAGAGGTCCTGCACGACGCCATGTCCGCGCCCAAGGGACAGGCCCTGGTCCGCGTCATCCAGGCTTCCCTGAAGCAGGACCAGGTCACCATCTCCGACGGCGGTCACGCCCTGGCCCAGAACCTCGCCTTCGGCGCCGTAACCTCGTACATGAGCGTTTCGCCGGGCTCCCAGAACGTCCAGTTCAGCGCGTCAGGCCAGCAGACCTCCATGGCCGAGACGCTGGCCGCCGGTTCCGTCCACACCATCGTCGTCCTGGACAGCTCCTCCGGCCTGAAGGTTGACACCCTGACCGACGCCGCCGGCAGCTCGGACGACCCCACGGGCGGCGCCGCCACCGGCTTTGGCGGCATGGCCCCCCCGGCCCCCGCTGGCTCAGCCCCCTGGCTGGCCACCATCGCCGCCGGGCTCCTCCTGATCGCCGCGGGCCTCCTCGGCCTGCGCCGCTCCCGCCGCACCACCGTCCTGCGCAATTAGCCGCTACGCAGCGGCCAGCCAATGCCGTCGTCTCGTCCGAGCCAACGGACTCCCGACACGAAGACGCGACCACCGCAGAAGTCCGCTGAGCTCTCCGCTGAAACGCTGTGCTGACCAGGTTTGGCCGTGCGCCGCCAGCTAAGAGAGTTCACTGTCGTGTCAGCTCGGATGCGCACGCGATTCTTGGCTACGAGGAGATGAGCCCCTTGATGACGCAACGATCGCGTTGCCGAAGTGACGGCTTGCGCCGCCCAAGGTGCAGTACCGCGAGGCGGTAGCGCGATGCGGCAGCGGCGCAATGGGCGCGTTCGTGGGCAGACGCGCCAGGGCCAGGACCGGGCGGTGCGCCGCTCAGACCTCGGAGGCGCCGGGCGGCTCTGGCACGATCTCCGGTTCAAAGACCTCTACCGAAGCGGCAAGGAGTTTGAACTCATGGGCCGGTCCACGGGCTTTGCCGCTCTGGCCATGCTCGCCCTGTTCCCGCTGCTTGTCCTCATCGCCGCTGCCAGTGCCGCGTCGCGTCACGGCCTGGCCAGATGGGTGGTCTACGGCATGGGCCTGACCGGCTCCTCTGCCCAAGCGGTGGTACAGCTCTTTGCCGCGCCCGGCCGGGTCCTGGGCACGACGAGCTTTTTCAGCGTGTTGCTGCTGGCCGTGTTCGGAGTGACGTTCGCGGGCAGCGTGCAGGCCGGGTTGGAAAGGATCTGGGGCCTTCCCGCCGGGCCGTGGCACAAGATCTGGCGTCAGGCGGTGTGGCTGGTCGTCTTCATCGCCTACATCTACGCGGCGGCCACGGTAGGCCCTCTGACACACCATGCGTCGGCCGCGACGGTGACCCGGGTGTCGGTGGCGGTGGTGCTTGGCGTCGCCTTCTTCTGGTGGGGGCTTCACTTCCTGGTCGGCGGCCGGGTGAGCTATCTGGCGGCGATGCCAGGCGCAGTGGCCACGGTGGCGTTCCTGGCTGGCCTGCGGGCCTTCTCCGCCTTGGTCTTCGAGCCGCTCATCGTCGCGAACGCAGTCACCTACGGGGCTGTGGGCACCGTGCTGATCGTGCAGTCGTGGCTGATCGGCGTCGGCTGGGTCATCTATGGCGGCCAGCTGTTCGGGCGCTGGTTCCACGACGCCTGGCTTCGGGCCTGGCCGGACAACCGCTGGAGCCGCAGGCAGCCGGGCGGCGGGAAGGAGGGTTGCGGGCAGCCGGGTGGGCCGGACAGCGAACCGTCCCATGGGGATCCAACCACACCGCCGGAGTAGCGGTGGGGACTGCCGGAATCAGATGCGGAAAGGGCGGCTAGGTGTCCTGGCGCACGATCCCAGGCCGCGTCCTTACTAACTAGATGGCGCAAGATGGCTTCGGCGAGCGCCGTGTAGCAGCGAGGTACGCTATGCTCTGTTCCGCTGGCGCGACCACTGTTCAGGGTGCGCTGGCCGAGTCCGGGTTCGGCGCGAGCGCTGCGCACCGCCCGAGCGGCCAAAGCGTTCCGCCAGTGGATCGCGAAAAGATAACTAAAGACAGGCCCCGTTAGCTCAGTCGGCAGAGCGTCTCCATGGTAAGGAGAAGGTCTACGGTTCGATTCCGTAACGGGGCTCCAGCTCACAGAATTAATTCGAACCTATCGAATAGACCTTGGGGGCCATTCCGGGGGCCAAGTCGACTTGTAGCTGCGCAACTATCGGTCGGCTTCGGGGCCGCCGCTGCAAGGCTTGGCAGCCACCCGGCTCTGTGATGATGGACCTGCTCGACTGCACGGAGGATCACCGGCGCGGCGCGATGGATTGACCGGCTGACGTGCCCGGGACCGTAGCGGTCATGGGATCTCGGCGAGTCGCCTCTCGACCGGTACGAGCGCGCCGTCCGGGCTGGTTGTCATGTCGCAGCAAGTCAGGACGCTGGAGAGCTCGTACGGTGCGGGCTCGAACTCAAGGCCCAGGACGTCGGCAAGTCCGCGTTCGCCGACTTCGACGGTGGCGTAGGAGTGATGGGCGACCAGCCGGCACAGCGTGGCGTTAGCCTGCTGGGCGTCGCGGAGGTACCGGGCACCGTCGAGTGCGTGCAGGCCCGTCACGACAAGGCCGGGCGCATAGCCGATGTCGTGCAGCCACGCTGCGGCTTCCAGGAGATCGGCATCAGTACCGAGGTCAGGTGCCAGGCTGCGTGCCCGCGTGGCGACGCCCTGGACGTGGGCTCAGCGGCGGGGCAGGACTCCTGCAGGGGGGCGTGGGAGAGATGTTCGGCCCATAAAGCCAGCGCGTGATGGGCCAAGACTAGACAGCCACCGCGGGACGCTCACGGACGCGGCAGGCCGTCTGAAGACGCCTTGGAACGCCTCAAGCGCCGTCATGCGGCACGACATGAAGACCGGGCGCCACCGGACGGTCAGGCCCGCACGGATTCTTTCGACTCCATGCAAGGAAACGTCAGTAGGCCATCTTGCGGCGTGCGCTTCTCCGCGCCAGTACTATGCCACGTACGTGCCGCGGCCGTGGACAGTGATGATCAGGTCGCGTTCGCGAAGCAGCGCTGCTGCGCGCCGTACGGTGTCGTAGGCCACCCCGAAGTCGCTGGCTAGGTCGCGTTCAGCCGGCAAGCGCGCGCCCGGCTTGAGTTCTCCCGACTTGATGCGCGACTCGATCCAGTCGGCGACCCGTACGTACACGGGCGTCGGACTGTCGGCGCTGAAGTCGGGCATATCAGACACGGATGATCATGGTAGAGCAAGACTGACCTGCGCATTCGACTACCTAGCTTGCTAGTGCTATGCCAAGCTCGGTACAGTGGGATTTAGGTCCCGGCAGAGCCGACAGCGCCATCAGGTGCTCGTTCCCCGGATCTGCCGGGACTCATCTTCCTGAGCTGTGCCGCCGCTCATGCTTCGGGTGCTTCGACGGCACCGACGAGACGCGACCAGCCTGCTTCCTACGACACCCAGGCTTGAGTAACGACCGCCGGAGAATCTCCAGCACGGACGCAAAGCTCGTGGCCAGTGAGGCGAGCGCGGCCTTGCCCTTTTCCGCCGAAGCTAGAGACGGCCGGCCTATCACTCCGTTTTGCGTGTATCCGCTTATCCCGGTGGTCAGCAGATGGCGCCTGTCGTCCGCTAGCCAGTCCGTCGTCTGGTAGCCGTCTCGGACTAGTTCGGGCTGCACGTGGAGAAGGATGGATGTCTCCAGCTCACCTGCGTGCATATCCTCATGGTTTGACGTGGCGAGCCCGGCTGACTGCCGGGCGTCCGCCCAGTCCCGCCCGGACGGGAAGAGAGCCATGCTCTTTCCCCGGGCATTTCCTTCCTGAACGACGTTGGCCAGGACATAGTTACCGCCATGACAATTCAGGATTACCAGTGAGGTCTGGCCGGCATCCGCGATAGAACGATAGATGTCGTCAATGATGGAACGCAATGTGTCCGACGAGATGCTCACCGTGCCCGGCCATCTGCTGTGTTCATGGGAACATGAGATCGTGACCGGCGGCAGCTGGAGAAGAGGGTAGACGCCAGCGAGTTCCCGCGATATTGCACAGGCAATTACGGTGTCGGTGATCAACGGCAGGTAATCGCCGTGCTGCTCGAAGCTGCCGACCGGAAGGACCGCGCACGTCGCTCCGCGACTTCTTTCATCCGATGTCGTCGCCGTCGGCAGGACCTGATTCATCAGCCCGTCTCGTGGTCCGGTTCGAACGAATCCACCAGCACCCTCAACCTCTCTCGCAGGCCAGCTACGACAGGATCCTGCCGCCACTTCGCCAGCCTACGATAAAGCACGTCGAGTCGGCCAGCCACGCGGCGCGAGCCAAGCCCCTGGGCAAGTGCCACGACCTCCTCAGCGGCCGCGCAGGCCCGCTCCATTTCATCACCCGCCGCATAAGCCGTCGCCAGGCGCGTCACGCACAATGCATAATCACGGGCCGGAGCCTGCCCCAATGCCGTTTAGCTTGTTAGCTGGCTGATCCGGTTTCGGTGTTCGGGCTGCTGGGGCGCGTGGTTCGGTGCATGATCGCTGGTCGTGACGGAGACTGGTGTCGTGGCCGGGCCGGTGCTGACGGACTTGATGTCGCTGGGCGTTCTCGCGTCGCGGGTGCCCCGCAACGCGGTCGATGACGTGGTCACGGCGACCGGGAAGGAGGCCCGGCGGCGGGGCGGGAAGCTCCCGCCGCATGTCGTGGTCTACCTGGTCATGGCGCTGGCGCTGTTTGCCGACGAGGATTACGAGGAGGTCGTCGAGCGGCTGACTGGGGCGCTGAGGTCGTGGGGGTCGTGGGACGAGCGGTGGGAGCCGCCGACGAAGGGCGCGGTCACTCAGGCCCGGCAGCGGCTCGGCCCTGAGCCGGTGGCCGAGTTGTTCGCGCAGGTCGCCGTCCCTGTCGCGGGCCTGGACGGCGAGGGCACGTTCCTCGGGCCGTGGCGGCTGATGTCAGTGGACGGGACGGAGCTGGATGTGCCGGACACGCCGGCGAACCGGGAGGCGTTCGGCGCGGGGGCGAACGACGGCCCGTTCCCCAAGGTGCGCTTGGTCACGGTCTGCGAGTGCGGGTCGCGGGCCCCGGTGCTCGCGGCGATGGGCTCGTCGGCGGCCAAGGGCAGCGGGGAGCAGTCCCTGGCCCGGACGCTCTACCCGCGGCTGGAGGAAGGCTGGCTGCTGCTCGCGGACCGGCTGTTCTACGGCTGGGCGGACTGGTGCGCGGCCGCCGATTCCGGCGCTGACCTGCTGTGGCGGGTGAAAAACGATGTCGGGCTGCCGTTCCTGGAACTGCTGCCTGACGGTTCTTACCGGTCTGTCCTGGTCAAGACGTCCGTCAAGGGCGCCCGCCGGGCCGGCCTGGTCGAGGCGGCCCGCCGCGCGGAGAACCTCGACCCCAGCGTGGCCCGGCATGTCCGGGTGGTGGAGTATGAGGTCACCGACCGGGACGGCGAGGACGGGCTCATCGCCCTGGTCACCACCGTCACCGGCTGGCAGGCCGCCCCGGCCCCGGTCCTTGCCTCGGCCTACCATTCCCGGTGGGAGCACGAGACCGCGAACGCGCAGGTCAAGACCGTCCTGCGCGGACCGGGGAGGGTTCTGCGGTCCGGCAGCCCGGACCTGGTCCGGCAGGAGATCTGGGGCTACCTCCTGACCGCCTGGGCCGTCAGCGCCCTGATCTGCGACGCCGCCGCGGCCGCCTGGACCGGCCCCGGCCGGGTCAGCTTCACCAAGGCCGTCCGCATCGTCCGCCGGGCCGTCGGCCCGGCCTTTCCCCCCTCAGCAGGCTGAGGAGCTCCTCGCCCGCGCGATGGCCGAGATGACCAGGAAAAGGAACCTCAACCCCGTCCGCCACCGCACCTGCCCCCGCGTCGTCAAACGCTGGCGCACCAGCAGGTACAAGCTCAAGACACCGAAAGACCACGCGGCCCGTCACAACGGGCCGCCCACGATCAGGCTCTCCAACCTGGAAAACCAGCAGCTAAAAGACCCGATCAGCACAAGCTAAACGGCATTGGCGTATGATCCGGCCAATCGGAGCGGCTCTTCTCCAAGATCGGAAATGCCGTTTTCGGATGCCCGAGGCGAACCCACGATGCTCCGGCTTCCATGGCCACATAAGTCGGCGTGCAATACGGTGCGCGGTCTTCCTCGTTCTGCTTTTCGCCCGTGACTGCCTCGATAACGGCTGAATCGGAATCCCTGGCCGACGCAAGGCCTTCCCCGAGGACCGCATTAGAATAGGATCGCTGGCGCAGGATGACCGCCCGCAGCCGCGGAGTCAGCGCATCCCTGTGTGCCAAAGCAGAATTGGCGATGCCCAGGCCCTGCGCGGGATTACCGCTTTCCGTCGCGATCATCGCCTTGCGCATAAGCGTATAGGCGATGACACGCTGATCGCCGAGCTCCAAAGCGTAATCGAGCGCCCTGTCTGTCCAGTGCATCGCGCGCACCAGATCGCCGGCATCTTGGAAAACCCACCCGCCGAACTCCGTGAACTGGCAGGCAAACCGGAGCATCTCGGCCCGGTCCGCACCCATGGTCACCTCGCAAACCCGCTCGACAACAGGCAGCTGGAGGCTGATCGGGCCGGTGACACAGATGGACCCCATTATCCGGTCGGCTTCGACATGGCCACGATGGATCTCTCGAAGCGCCGACAACACCGGGACAGCACTGGCCCTCGACAAATTGCTGAGCAGAGGCCGCACATCCCCAGAATCGGCACCCGCGACATTCGCTGACCGTCCTCCGGCCTGGCCGGACGGCCCGGATCCGGCAGGCTCCGGATCAAGCCCGAGCGCGCGCCGCGCCGCCGCAGGCATCCCCAGGCCATTAGCGAACTCCACGAATGTCTTTGTGGCGCTCGGGATGCGCTTATGCGTCATGTACTCGCTTATGCGTCCCTGAGGCTTGCCTGTGAGGGCAGCGATCTGGTCCTGGGTCATACCTTCCGCGCACAAGGCCGCGATCACGAAGCCCAGGTCGTGGCGCTTACACGCGTCAAATACCTCCGGGCGCGTGCAGACGCGCTCCACTACCTCCCGGATGGCCGGGATATCCACCGCCATGGCGCGCTTCCCGTTCCCTTGGTTGCTCGCCCGAGCTAAGTGGTGACTGTTAGTCAACCACGCATGAGAAAGCACGGTGGAGCCGGCTGTGGGGTTCAACCTCCAAGGGCGCCGTAAGCACAGTGTCATTTTTGAGCAATCTGAGCGATCCCCGTTGATCTGCTGCCAGGCAACTGGCGCGCTCTGGTCGGCTACTGGGTAGGAAACGGGTTCGTCAGTGGGCTGCGGCAAGGCGCAGCATGTATCCCGCTCGTCTGAGCCCGGGCTTCCGGACTGATCGCCCGCGGCCTCACGATGATCATTGACTCGTGGCGGCTCATCACGGCATGATCGTTTAGTGTCCGCCTCTCTATTCGAGAACAAGCCAAAATGCTGCCCGTTCGGTCATCAGCTGTGGCCCGGCAAGGCGCAGGTGAGCTGGACGCCGTGCATCTGCGAGTCGGCCCGGGAAGCCGCCGGCCGGGGCCGCGGCATGGGACACGTCCGCGTCACCTGTAACACCTGCCACGACCAGCTCCAGCAGACAGTCTTCTTCGAGCCGCCGCACGACCGCGGGTACCAGCCGCTCACCGGTTGGGTGACGGGACCTGAACCTCGGCGTTGACCGCATCGGCCACGACGGCCAGGGAGACGGCAACTGCCGAGGCCTGGTCCCGGCGTGAACGCTTACCACGCAAAGGATCTGATCGGCCGTGTGCGCGCTGACGACGCTAGCGTCTCTGCTCGAGGCCGCCCGGCTGGCGGCGACCGCGAATGCGGCCGGGTCGGGCTGGCAGCCATTGTCATAGGCGACCCGGACAGTGACGTCGTATCGGCTGTGCGGTTCGTCGCTGCTTGCACCGTAAGCGCGATAAGTGACACTTCGGGCTGCAGGCCAAGAGGCGGCGCCCATTGGGCGAAGTGCCGCGCCTGGCATTAGGAGACTTCATGCCACTTTCGTGCGCCCGCGGATGGGTGAAACTTGGGGCGCGCCGCCCGCTGACGTTGTTCGACCTTGGCGCTGCGTGCCTGTTTAGAAGACTGACGCTGGAGCCTGCCCGGTAGGTACCCCGGATTGCTGCTGCGAGCGCGTGTCACAGGATCTTGATCTTGTCGCGGGCTCCGCGGGCGGCGCGCCCGTATCCAGTATGGGGGGAGATAGGGAGGCTGGCGATGGAGGTCATCCATCCTCAGGTAGCCGGGATCGATGTGCACAAGAAGGTGATCTGGGTGGCGGTCCGGCTGCCCGGACAGGAGCGTGGTCAGCGCGCGGTGACCGTGCGGAGGTTCAAGGCGTTCTGGCGGTCGCTGCAGAAGATGGCCGGCTGGCTGGCGGAGCTGGGCGTGAGGGACGCGGCGATGGAAAGCACCGGGGTGTACTGGTGGCCGGTCTATCACGCCCTGGCCGGCGCCGGGATCGAGGTGTGCGTCTGCAACGCGGCGCACATGCGCAACGTCCCGGGCCGCAAGACGGATCTGGCGGACTGCCAGTGGATCGCCGAGTTGCATGAATACGGGCTGCTGCGGCCCAGCTTCATCCCGGGCGCTCAGGTGGCGGCGCTGCGGCAGCGGACCCGGTACCGCAAGAAGCTCATCGAGCAGCGCTCTAGCGAGGGGCAGCGGCTGGCCAAGGTGCTGGAAGACGCCGGGATCAAGATCGACTCGGTGGCCAGCGACATGCTGGGCAGGTCCGGGCGGGCGATGATCGAGGCGCTGATCGCCGGGGAGCGGGACCCGGCCCGGCTGGCCGGGCTGCCCCTGGGCGTGCTTCGCCGCAAGACCGAGGAGCTGGCGATGGCCTGCGACGGCCGGTTCACCGCGGGCCACGGCCAGATGTGCCGGCTGCACCTGGACGCCTACGACCATCTCACGGCCAAGATCGCCGAGCTGGACGCCCTGGTCGCCGAGGCCGCCGCGCCGTTCGCTGCCCTCATCGCCCCGCTGATCACCATCTCCGGCATCGGGCAGCGCACCGCCGAGGTCATCATCGCCGAGACCGGCGGCGATATGACCCGGTTCACCACCGCGGCCCGGCTGGCGGCCTGGGCCGGACTGGCGCCCGGCGACAACGAGTCCGCGGGCAAGCGCAAGAAGGCCGCTGCCCGCAACGGCAACCCGCACCTGCGCACCGCCATGGTCGAGGCGGCCTGGGCGACCTGGCGCACCGCGACCCGGCCCGGCGCCCGGTTCCGCCGCCTGGCCCGCCGGTTCGGCAAGGGCAACGAGAAGAAGGCCGCGATCGCCGTCGCGCACACCCTGCTGAGCATCGCCTGGGCCGTCATGCGCTACGACAGCGACTACATCGACGCCGGCGCCGACTATTACCAGCGGCGCGACCAGCGCAACCGCGAGCACCTGGTCCGCTACCACCAGAACGCCCTGGCCCGGCTCGGCCTGCAGGTGACCATCACCCAGCCCGGCGACGGCGCCCCACCGCCCCCGGATAACCCAGGCCAGGCAGCCTGACCTTCGCCGCCTCCACCGGCCCGCCAGTTAGCCGGCTGCGCCGGCGCTGCCGCACGCCAGGCTGAGGTCCCCAAGTTTCGTCACAGGTCAGCGGCGAGCCGGTGTCGGGTGCGGTGTGCCGCGCAGGTCGACGCGTTCGGTGCGGGTCCAATTGGGGCTGCGTGCTCGTGCGCCAGTGTGAACCCTTCCGAGTCAGGGTACGTACTTCCAGGTCAGACCCCCCGTGACCGTCGAGGCGTGACCCCGGGCAAGCCCTCGGCCTGTACACGCGCGGGGGAACGGCGATGCCGGGGCAGGCGGCCGGGGACAGCCCTGGCTTCATCGCGCCCATGCTGGCCACCGCGGTAGCCGCCCTGCCGCCGGACGCCGCCGAGTTTGTAGCCGAAGTCAAGTGGGACGGCCTGCGGGCCTGCATCGCCGTGACGGGCGGGTGGGTCCGGGCCTGGTCCCGGAACGGCCGCGATATCACCGCGGCCGATCCCGAACTCGGCGCGCTCACCGCTGCGGCCAAGCACAGGACCATGATCTTGGACTGTGAGATCGTCGCCTTGTCCGGCCCGCGCCCGGACTTCAGCGCGCTGCAGCGGCGGATGACCGCCGGGCGGCCGGACACCGGGCTGCTGGCCGCAGTGCCCGTCACGATCATCGTGTTCGACGTGCTGCGGTCCGGCCGCGATCACCTGGCGGGCAGCCCGTACGTGCTGCGCCGCGCCCTGCTGGATGATCTGAGCCTGCAGGTCCCCGGCACCGTGCAGGTACCGCCCGCGTTCCCTGGCGACGCCGCGGCGCTGCTGGCCGCCACCCGCGATCAGGGCCTGGAGGAATCGTGCTCAAACGGCCCGCCTCGCTGTACCACCCCGGACGGCGCACCCGCGACTGGCTAAAGCTCCGCAACATCGACACCGTCGACGTGCGGGTGGGCGGCTGGCTGCCCGGCACCGGCGCCCGCGCGCACCTGGCCGGGTCGGTGCTCATGGCCTACCCGGGCCCGGTGCGCTAGAGTTCGTCGGCGCGGTGGGCGCGGCCTGTCGATGGCTGAGGTGCGCGAGCTGACCCTCCTGCTTGAGTCCCTGGAGCAGCCCGTCTCGCCATTCACCGGCCCGTTGCCCCCGGAGATCACCCGGCACGCCCCGATGGGCCCGACCCGTGGTCACCGCCGAGGTGGCCTACCTGGAACGCACCCGACCGGACGGCTACGCCAACCGGTATGGCGTGGCCTGCGACCCGGATAGGAGCCCCGCAGACGACGATCTGCATGTGCGCACGGCAGTGGCTCATATGCTGACCAGGCGATTCACCGAGCAAGCGATCCGGCGGATCTGTGCGGTTGGCCGCCGCCGGTGGCCTGGACGGCCCGCATGAGCCGCCCGGTCCCAGGCTCTGCCGGGTCTGTGGGTCCGCCTTGGGACGCCAGGTGCCAGCACTGACACGGGCGGGCTGCGGCTGGGCCCGTTACCCGGTCACTCGGTGTCCGCGTAGCTGGGCCCTGCGACGTCGTGCCACTCGTGCCGCTGCCAGCCGCCGGGTCGATCGCGGTGGCGGCCGCGAGCGCGAGAAGAGCATGCGCCTGGGCCCGGATGGCCAGGGCCGTCTCTGCGCCGTCGGGCGCCGCGTCTGCGGCCCCGATCTCAGCGAGCATGTCCTCGGCCTTCTTGTAGTGATACGGCCCCGTCATCGGACCTCCAGAAGATGCAGGCGCTCTACCTGAAGGTGATAACGGCCACCTGCTGCCCTCGCCTGGCCACGCAGGCGGTCATACACCGCGGTTGCCTTAACCTAACGCCATTGGGCCATGGGCCGACGCCTTCCTCACCTGCTGGCAGCGCCTCAGCGCCCTGCCAGCACCCACCTGACCAGCACGAACCACGCTCGCAGATTGGAAGATTGTTCGCCGGGCTGGGCAAGGAGGTCCAGGCCGCGCTGGCTGAGACTAACAGCGGAGGAAAGGTAACAGGACTGCTCCTAGATGAGGTGACTGACCCGTTTAGTTTTGAGGTGCATCCGCCGGTACAGCCTGAGGATGCGGCGCTAGAACTACCGCTGCTGCCACCATATATTTCGCGTGAGCATGATGAGATGCTCAATCGAGTAGTACGCGCGGCGACCGACGGACAGAGTGGCATCGCCGTGCTGGTAGGCGGGTCCTCGACTGGAAAGACCCGAGCCTGCTGGGCCAGCGCGTCATCCTCCAGGCCCTTGACCGGCCCGAACCCCCCAGGTTCTTCGCCTTCGCCCCGTCCGCCGGCTGACCCGCGGACGGACACGGCAAACGCAGTAACAGGGTGGCCTGGGCAACTCACATTGCCCAGGCCAGCCCTCAGATCCACGAGATCGTGTACTCACGATCCGCGGAAGTCTGGTTACGGTATTCAGCAGACAGGGTTGGTGACGTAGAGCCAGTATTCCCCACCGTCATCCGAGTAGACATTGGCAGTCCTCTCCGTTGTGTAGGAATACACGATGCCGTCTTGATACTGCGTACCTGCTCCGCCCCCTCCGGTGTACTTCCAAACATACCCGCCGTCAGTTGTCTTGACCTGCGCATACTGGCCCGTCGTGCAGGAATAAACCTCACCGTACTGGGTTGATGGGTAGGCTGCCGTTGCAGCGTGAGCGGTTGTTGCAGCGTGAGCGGTTGTTGCAGCGTGAGCGGTTGAAGCCTGGGCGGCTGTCGCCAAGCCGATGGACATTGCCACGACGCACACCGTAACCGCGGCGCCGTGCCGGATATTGTTGAAAACGCCCATGAAACTATCCTCTCTTCTACGAATCCTGAAGATGTCCGAGCGGTGTTTCGCCGCCAGTGCATAGCGGGCACGATCCATGAAAACCGCTGCCGGCCCCCCGGAAGCGGAGATGGCCTGTGGCGTCGTTGCTCGCTGAGCGCCTAGAGTGCTGGTGCCTGTATTTGGCCTTCCGTGTGTTCGGCGGCACCTAGGGGTAGTCTGCGGCTGAGGGGTTGCACTGCGGCTACAGTCCGGTTAAACCATTCGCAGGAGAGCAATGGGCTTGCGGAGGGTGCGGCCGTAAGGGGTCATCGATGCGCTGGGGAATCCTGGGCCCGCTCCAAGTGGCCGATGACGCCGGCACCGAGATCCGGCTGCCGGCGGGCCGGTTGCGGGTGCTGTTGGCGGGGCTGCTGACTCAGGCGAATCACGCGGTTCCGGTCGATGAGCTGGTCGAGCTTGTCTGGGATGGGGCGCCGCCGGTACGTGCGGCCAGGACGGTACGAGTTCATGTCGTGCGGCTGCGGCGTGCGCTGGGGCCTTCGGCGGCGGCGCGGATCGTGACCCAGCCTCCCGGTTACCTGTGCCGGGCTGAGGAGGACGAGCTGGATGTGCTGCGCTTTGAGAAGCTGTGCCGTCAGGCGCGCTCGGCGGCGCGGGAGCCAGCGTGGCCGCGCGCCGCCGCCTTGCTGACCGAGGCGCTGGGGCTGTGGCGTGGCGCACCGCTGGCCGATGTGCCGTCAGACCTGCTGCGCCAGCGGGAGCTTCCGCGTTTTGACCGGCTGCGAGTCCAGGCCATCGACGATCACGTCGACGCCGAGATGCACCTAGACCGGTACGAGCAACTCGTCCCGCAGTTGCACGACCTGATCGCACGCTACCCGCTACGCGAACGCCCGCCTGCCCAGCTCATGCGTGTCCTGGCCCGCGCCGGGCGGCGCGCCGAGGCACTGGAGGTCTACCAGGACGCCCGCCGGGTGCTGGCCAGCGAGCTCGGTATCGAACCCGGGCCCGAACTACGCGGCCTGCATGAACGCATTCTGGCTGGCGACGCCGAGCCGGCCCCGTCCGCTGACGCGGTGCCAGCCTGTACGGCGGTCGCGACCCCGGCGCATGGCCAGTTGGCCACGACGCTTGATGCTCCAGCGTTGGCAACGCCCGCACCAAGCGAACCGGCGCGAGTGGTACCGCGGGAACTGCCGATGGGGGTCAGGGATTTCACCGGACGGTCGGGCGAACTGCGGGCGCTCACCAGATTGCTGGACGAGTTCGGCGATCGGGTGCCAGGAGCGCCGCTGATCAGCGCGATCGGGGGGACGGCGGGGGTCGGCAAGACTGCCCTCGCAGTGCAATGGGCGCATCAGGTCGCTGGCTGGTTCCCGGACGGTCAGCTGTATGTGAACCTGCGTGGCTTCGCCCCGTCCGGCGCCCCGGCCACGCCCGCTTCGGCGATCTGCGGGTTCCTGGACGCTCTTGGCATCCCGCCCGAACGCATCCCATCCGCGCCGGATGCCCAGGCAGGCCTGTACCGCAGTCTGCTAGCGGACCGGAAGATGCTGATCGTGCTGGACAATGCCCGCGACGAAGACCAGGTCCGGCCGCTGCTGCCGGCCAGCCCGGCCAGCCTCGTCCTGATCACCAGCCGCAACCAGCTCACCGGCCTGGCCGCCGCCGATGGCGCCCGGCTCATGGTCCTCGACATCCTCACCCACGACGAAGCCGTCCAGCTGCTCACCGCCCGGCTCGGCGAGGACCGGGCCGCCGCCGAACCCGGCGCGACCGGTGAGATCGCTGCCCTGTGCGCGCACCTGCCGCTGGCGCTGGCGATCGCCGCCGCCCGGGCCGCCGCACGCCCCCGCTTCGCCTTGACGCAGCTGGTGGCCGAACTACGCGGGGCCGCCGGCCGTCTGGACGCCCTCGATGCCGGCGACCCGACGGCGAGCGTCGGCGCCGTGTTCTCCTGGTCCTACCAGCAGGTCAGCCCCCAAGCCGCACGAATGTTCCGGCTGCTGGGCCTGCACCCTGGCCCGGACATCAGCGTCCCCGCCGCCGCCAGCCTGGCCGCCGCCGGCGAACCCCAGGCCCGTCGCCTGCTCGGCGAGCTGACCCGCGACGGCCTGACCACCGAGCACGCACCCGGCCGGTACGCCTTCCACGACCTGCTCCGCGCCTACGCCGCCGAGCAGGCCTGCGGGTCCGACCGCGACACCGCTGCTGGCGAAGTCATCAGCCGGATCCTCGACCACTACATGCATACCGCCCACGCCGCCGCCCTGCTGCTCAACCCGTCACGTGAGCCGCTCACCCTCCACCCGCCGCGGCCCGGGGTCGCGCCCGAGCCCCTGGCCGACCATGTGCAGGCACTGGCCTGGTTCGAAGCCGAGCACCACGTCATGACCTCAGCCGTGACCCTAGCCGCCCAGCGCGGATTCGACGCCTACGGCTGGCAGCTGCCCTGGGCCATGGCGAACTTTCTCGATTGGCGGGGACACTGGCATGAATGGGCCGAGACACAGCGCACCGCGCTGGCCGCCGCGACCCGGCTCGGCGACATCGCCGGGCAGGCCGCAGCACGCCGGTTCCTCGCACATTCCTGCGCCAAGCTCGCCGACTACGATCAGGCGCGCGCCCACCTGACCGAATGCCTCGCCCTCTACGACCTGCTCGCCGACCTTGCAGGCCAGGCTCACGTCCATCAGACCCTCAGCTGGATCTCGGCGCAACAGGACCAGAGTGCTGACGCGCTCGGTCACGCCGAGCAGGCTCTCGCCCTGTTTCACGCCACGAGCAACCAGGCCGGGCAGGGCGGGGCCCTCAACAACGTCGGCTGCTGCCACGCCCGGCTCGGCGATTACCGGCAGGCCCAGACATTTTGCCAGCAGGCCCTCAGCCTGTACTGCATGCTCGGCGACCGCCCCGGTGAGGCAAGCTCGTGGGACAGCCTGGGCTACGCTGAGCACCAGCTCGGGAACCTCGACGATGCCGCCGACTGCTACGGCCGGGCGCTCAGCATCTTCGGTGAGCTCGGCAACCGTTACTACCAAGCCGACACCCTCACTCACCTCGGCGACACCCACCATGCCGCCGGCGAAGAAAACAAGGCCCAGGCTGCCTGGCGACGGGCACTTGCCATCCTCGAGGAGCTCCATCACCCCGACGCCACGCCGCTTCGGACCCGGCTGCGGCAGGAATTAGGTGACATGAAGCCGCTGGGGAGAGGCCAACGGGGCGTACCGAACGGGTGTTGGACAGTCGGCTCTGGTCGCCGCTGAGCCGGGCCCAAGGCCCCCCACACGCGGGTAGTGTGTCCGGGTGCCTATCGAGCGGCGGGATTTCTTCCTGCTCGGCGGTGCGGCCACCGTCGGAGCCGGGCTGGCTGGCTGCACCAGCACGCGCCAGGCCGACGAACCGTCCGGCGGCGACCATCCTGGATCATCCGCTGCGCCGTCGCCCACGGCGAGCCCGCGCGGCGACGTGAGCAGGCAGCCGAGCGCGCAACTCGGCCCGCAAGTGGTGCACGGGCCACGAGACCGGCCCCAGGCCACACTTGGAGTAACGGCCCTGACCCGATAGGTCTGGAGTGGGTGTGCGTACCAAGCTCTCGGCGGAGCAGCAGCGGGGAGGCTGTCACTGTGCTTCCCTGATGATGAAGCGTCGTGTGCGGCTGTCGCGGCCCGGCCCTGCGTGCGGCCCGGTCCCCCGCTCACCGCCCTCGTCGTTTCCGCAGGTCACATGACCGAACTGGTCGAGCAGGCCGACGCTGCCGCCTCTTCTCGCCTGCGGAATGCGGGCCAGGCGGGCCCTTGCCGTGTTAGCTTGGAGTGGTGATGGATCCCCCGTTCGGGGATGTACCACCACGAGCGGGGACCGAGTCCCCCCTCGGACACGTTTTCGAATTAAGCATCTGAACTAGTAACCTGAGCCGTAACGCATTGAGTGGGGCCTTACTGCTCTGTCCGGTTACCTCGCGGATTCCCGGCTAGCGGGCCTTGAGTGCGGTATCGCGTGCACGCCGTGGCGGACTCGAACCTGCCGGCCAGGACCCCGCACTCACCTACCCGGGCGCGGCCGCTCACTTCAAAGCCTGTCCCGATTGCCGCAGCGACCACGACGGTCTACTCGAGGCGATCAGGTATCCGCAGGGGAACGACTCGGTTTAGACGGCCCGAGTCGCGGTCACGGGTCCCCGAGCCGCAAGGCGCGGCTGAGCGCTAGTGTGCTGCGTCTGAAGTTCTGAGGGTTATTTCTGCTAGTCTGCCGGATATGCCGCATTCGGGTCCTTCTGCTGCCGTGATCGTGCTGTCTGAAGATGAGCGCGCGGAACTGGTGCGCCGGGCGGGGCTGCCGGGGCGCTGGCGGGCTGACCGGGCCCGGATCATCCTGGCGTGTGCCGAGGGGATGTCTAATGCGGGGGCTGCGCGGGCGCTGGGGGTGGCGGTCAAGTCGGTATCCAAGTGGCGGCGCCAGTTCGCCGTGGACCGGCTGGCCGGGCTGGATGACGCTGCGCCGGTCGGGCGGCGCAAGGCGGAACTGGTGCTGGATGAGGCGGAACGGGCTCAGCTGGTCCGGTGGGCCCGGCGCGCGAAGACGGCCCAGTACCTGGCGATGCGGGCGAAGATCGTGCTGCGCTGCGCGGAGGGCGGGACGAATAAGGAGGCCGCCGCGGATCTGGGTGTCGATGAGACGACGGTGGAGCGGTGGCGGGCCCGGTTCATCGCCGGGCGGCTGGCAGGCCTGCATGATGAGCCGCGGCCCGGCCGGCCGCCGTCGATCCTGCTGGACCAGGTCGAGGACGTGATCGTGGCCACGCTGGAGAGCACGCCAGGTAAGGACACGCACTGGTCGCGGGCCTCGATGGCTAAGCACTCAGGGCTGAGCAAGTCGACCATCGGCCGGATCTGGAAGAAATTCGACCTCAAGCCGCACCTGCAGGACTCCTTCAAGCTGTCCGCCGACCCGTTCTTCGTGGAGAAAGTCGTCGACGTCGTCGGGCTCTACCACGACCCGCCGGACAAGGCGGTGGTGCTGTGCGTGGATGAGAAGAGCCAGATCCAGGCGCTGGACCGGTCCCAGCCGGTGCTGCCGATGATGCCGGGCATGCCCGAGCGGCGTACCCATGACTACCTGCGGCACGGCATCACCAGCTTGTTCGCCGCGTTCAACATCGCCGACGGCACGGTGATCAGCGAACTGCACCGCCGCCACCGGGCGATCGAGTTCCGCAAGTTCCTGACCGCCATCGACAAGGCGGTGCCGGCTGACCTTGAGGTGCACCTGGTCTGCGACAACTACGCCACTCACAACACTGCCGAGATCAAGACGTGGCTGACCCGGCACCCGCGGTTCCACGTCCACTTCACCCCGACCGGCTCGTCCTGGATGAACCAGGTCGAGCGCTGGTTCGGCCTGCTGACCGACAAGCTGATCCGCCGCGGCGCCCACACCTCGGTGCCGGCCCTGGAGAACGACATCAGGGGCTGGATCGCCACCTGGAACGACAACCCCAGGCCGTTCACCTGGACCAAGACCGCAGACGAGATCCTGAATTCGCTTGCCGACTACCTCGCCAAGCTTGGTACAGGCCCACCTGCAACCAAGCAAGAATAACCAATCGAACTTCAGGCGCAGCACACTAGTGCGCTGGCCATAAACGTTCACCGGGTTGGTGACAGGCGGCGGTGATTGCTTTCACACTCGATCGTGTGAATAGATCGAGTGGCGGGAGGGCGTGATGGCGGAGCCGGTGCGGGCGCGGCGGCTGACTGATCAGGAGGGGCAGCGGCTGCAGCAGATCGTGCGGCGGGGCAAGCACGGGTCGGTCCGGGTGCGGCGGGCGATGATCATCATGGCGTCGGCCTCGGGCACGCTGGTCCCGGCGATCGCGCGGCTGGTCGCCGCGGATGAGGACACGGTGCGGGACGTGATCCACCTGTTTAACCAGAAGGGCCTGGCGGCGCTGGACCCTCGGTGGGCGGGAGGCCGTCCCCGCCTGATCAGTGACGAGGCCATCGAGGTGATCGTCGCGGCGGCCAGGACCCGGCCGGAGAAGCTGGGCCAGCCGTTCACCCGGTGGAGCCTGCGCAAGCTGGCTGACTATTTAGCCCGCCATCCTGACCGGCCGGTGATCATCGGGCGGGAGCGGCTGCGGCAGATCCTGCACGCGCGCGGGATCAGCTTCCAGCGGACCCGGACCTGGAAAGAGTCCCGGGATCCGGACCGGGACGCCAAGCTGGACCGGATCGAGTACGTGACCAGGCATTACCCGGACCGCTGTTTTGCCTTTGACCAGTTCGGGCCGCTGTCCATCCGCCCGTGCCACGGGGCCTGCTGGGCGAAACGCAAACACCCGGCCCGGCTGCGGGCGACCTATCACCGGACCCACGGCATCCGCTATTTCCACGGCTGCTACTGCGTGGGCGATGACCAGCTGTGGGGCGTGGTCCGCGAGCACAAGGGCGCCGGTCACACCCTGGCCGCGCTGAAGTCGATCCGGGCGGCCCGGCCGGGCGGGTACCGGCTGTTCGTGATCTTGGACAACCTGGCGGCGAACAAGACCCCGGCGATCCGCCGCTGGGCCAGGCGGGAGAACGTCGAGCTGTGCCTGACGCCGACGAACGCGTCCTGGGCCAACCCGATTGAGGCGCACTTCGGTCCGTTGCGGACCTTTGTCATGGGCAACTCCGACCATCCGAACCACCCCGCGCTGGCCCGCAGGCTGCAGGCCTACCTCCGCTGGCGTAACGCTCATGCCCGCCACCCCGACGTGCTGGCCGCCCAGCGCCGCGAACGAGCCCGCATCCGCAGCGAGCGCCAGCAACGCTGGGGCCGCCCGAAGCCTAAAGCCGCATAACCAACCCGGTGAACGTTGGTAGCCAGCGCACTAGCCCGTCGCTTCTCGGGGCTGGCGGTGGTCACGCGGATGACGGGTCGACCGCGGCCAGGAACCTGACAGGATCGACGTACTGCCGAAACTCCACGATTTGATGGTCTCGCGTCACCCATACATGAGCGAACGGAACCTCTAGTCTGACGCCGGTCTTTCGCCCCATCCCTGTGGCCGTGCCCAAGACGACGATCGAGTCGCCGTAGACGAGCATCTCGTGCTGCACCATCGCCAGATCCTCGACGTCGCCGATCTGGCGCAAAAGAACGCCGTCAGCGATCTCAGCCGCCCCCTGGTATGGCCTGCCGTCCGGTCGGGCGTAGGGTCCGCCAGGCATCTCGTACCACGCCACCTTGGGAGCGAGCACGCCAAGAGCTCGCGGGGCATCCTCTGCCAACAGCGCTTCGTAGAACGCGCTCACCACGGCGGCCGCGCCCTCATCGCCGTGCTCGACGCGCGGAAGTTGCGACTCCTTGCCAGGACGATCGGGCACGTTCTGATACGAGTCGAATGAAAACCGTTCTTCAGCCATTCTGCTCCTCGGAGAATCGATGCGCTGGGGTTCCTCAGTTGGTTATCGCTCGCAGAACGAGACTTCGTACCTGCGCGACGGCGACATACTCCGGGCTTGCTCAACCAGCCAGGAAACCGCGATCCCGAGCAGTGTGGCGACCCCGGACACGGGACGGCCCGAGCGGACTAGGCCCGGCGCCCGCTGCCGGAACTCCGGCGGGTACAGCCTCGGCATTGGTACCATTTCTCCTTCCAGAAGCAGCCGCATACTCTCAACAAGCTGATCCGGGAAACAGGGGGATGATCAAGTTGTCCGGACGGAGGGGGACAACCTCACCTGCTCGAGCCTGGCCCAGCCAACCGCCTGCTTAGCTGGTAAGCGAGATCTCGGTCATGCGCGCGAGGTTTCCGGACGCGTTGTGAGATCAGTCGATGCGTCCCAGAGTCGGCTCGCACGGCCGCGGCTTCGGCTTCCAGGAGGATTGGGCACTCGATGGCCGAGCATGAAGTGTCGACCGGTCGTGCGGGACAGCTTCTCGTCGAGCGCAGCGCGAGCGACCCAGCGCGCGGCCCTGGCGGGACGGATCATCAGCGGTCGGGCGAGCTTGAACAGGAGCGGGACATCCTTGGCGCTCGTCAGGTCGGTGCGGACTAGGAACGGGTCGATCACGTTGGCGTTGACGCCGCTGCCGGAATCTCGCTCGCGTCGTGCGAGTTCGAGCGTGTACATCGCAAGCGCCTTCTTCGATTGGGAGTACGCGCGCAGCCCGCCGAAATGATGCTCCCGCTGGAGGTCCTTGAACGGGAGGCGGCCGATCGGCTCGACCGCAGCTGTCAGAGACAGGACGCGCGAGGGTGCCGAGGCCCGCAGGAGCGGCAACAACGCGTTGGTGAGAGCGAATGGCGCGAGGTAGTTCACCGCGAATGTCCGCTCGAAACCGTCCACCGTCTGGACGCGCTCGGTGGTGACAATGCCCGCGTTGTTGATCAGCACGTCGACGCGGTCGACCCGCTGACCGATCGTCTCCGCCAGTCCACGGACCTCCTCCAGCGACGCGAGGTCGGCCCCGAGGAATGTGGCATGGCCGTCTGCGCCGGCGGTCTCATTGAGCGCGCGCTCGGCCCTATTGCCTTTTTCCGGGTCGGACCCAACGATGAAGACGTCGCCTCCGGCGGCGACCATTAGCCGAGCTGTCTCGAGGCCGACCCCGGAGGTGCCGCCTGTGATGACGATGTGCTTGCCGGATGCGGATTGGTCTGGCATGGGTCTCCTTCTGTGCGTCAGCGAAAGGTCTGCTCGACCGGTTTGATCAGGACGTGAGGGTTGCCGCCGGAGGGCTGCCGAGCTCGGCAACGAGGAAATCGCGCGTGAGATCTGCGATTTGGTCGGCTTGCTCGTCGAGGGCGAAGTGGCCGCCGTCGAGCAGATGCACCTCTGCGCCAGGCACGTCGCGTTTGTAGGCTGCGGCCTCCGCGGCCTCGAAGGACGGGTCGTAGCGACCCCAGGTCACCAGCAGCGGCGGTTGGTGAGCCCTAAGCCACTGCTGCCACGCGGGGTAGCTCGCGACGTTCGTCTGGTAATCGAAGAACAGGTCTGCCTGGATGTCGGCTTGGCCGGGGCGCCGCAGAAAGGCGAGCTCGTCGGTCCAGAGGTCCGGGTCGTAATTCTCTTGCCTGGGGCTCGTTCCGATGTGACGCAGGCGGGTCGCGGCGGGCGAGAAGAAGTTCTCGCGTAGCGTCGTCTCGTGTTCGGCGCGGTGAGCCCAGAACTGGCGGCGGGTCTCCCACAGCGGCCCCAGCCCGTCTTCGTGGGCGACGGCATTCTGCACGATCAGCGCCTGGACCCGGTCGGGATGCGCCAGTGCCAGCCTGAACCCGATCGGTCCGCCGTAGTCCTGCAGAAATAGCACGTAGCGTGTAAGACCGAGCTTGCCGGTGAAGCCGTCAATGACCTCGGCGAGGTGATCGAACGTGTAGGCGAAGCCAGCGGGATCTGGGGTGTCGCTGTGCCCGAACCCGGGATAGTCCGGCGCGACCAGGTGGAAGGCATCCCCCAGCCGGGTTAGTAGCGGTTCCCACATGCGTGAGGAGGACGGGAAGCCG
Organism: uncultured Actinomycetes bacterium; assembly: GCA_963787645.1. Classification (GTDB taxonomy): domain Bacteria; phylum Actinomycetota; class Actinomycetes; order Streptosporangiales; family Streptosporangiaceae; genus Palsa-504. The sequence continues at coordinate 152,175 of CAWBDS010000005.1, forward strand.
TGCAGCAGCAGGATGGCCGGTGCGTGGGCGGGGCCCGCCTCGCGGTAGAAGATCTCGATTCCATCGACCTCAACCGTGCGGTATGTCGTCATATGTGTCTCTTCTTTCTTAGTTCTGCGGCTCGCCGGGCGGGCGGGCCGGACGGTCAGCGGGCGGCGTGGGCGAGCGCGGCGACGACGGCAGCGAGCCCGGCGCCGATCGCGAAGGTGACTTCCAGGCCGGTGGACGGGTGGAGGCCGGCCAAGAGGGTGCCGAACAGGGCGACGCCCAGGACGCTGCCGGTCTGCCGGAAGGCGGTGAAGGTGCCGGACGCGATCCCGGACTGGGCCGGGGCCACGCTGCCGAGCAGGGCGGAAGTGATGGCGGTGACGACCAGTCCGATGCCGAACCCGGTCAGTGACAGGCCCGCGATCAGCGCCGGGACCAGCGGGCCGGCACGGGCGGTTAGCAGGCCGAGCATGGCCAGGCAGCCGGCTCCCATGAGCAGCGCCCCCGCCCATGCGACCGCGCGGGTGCCTCGTGCGGGCAGGATCCGCCCGGAGACCAGGTTGCTGACGACGATCAGGACGGTGACGGGCAGGAACGCCAGGCCCGTGGCAAGCGGCGAGAGCCCCTGCTGGCGCTGCAGGAACAGGCTGAAGGCGAAGATCAGGCCGAAGAAAACCAGGTTGACCAGCAGCCCGGCGCACGCGGCGGTGCTGAACGCGCGCATGCGGAACAGCGACAGCGGAAGCATCGGGCGTTCCCTGGCGTGCTCGATCGCGATGAACGCAGTTCCGGCCGCAGCCGCGAGGGCGTAGCCCCCGTAAACCAGCGGCAGGCGGCTGTCGGCCGAGCCGGCCTCGATGGTGGACCCGGCCAGGGCGGTGAGCGCGATGATGGCCGTGACCTGCCCGGGCAGGTCGGTACCCCGGCCCGGGTCAGCCGGGGTGGTGGTCGCGTACCGGCGGGTGAGCCACCACCCGAGGGCGCCCAGCGGCAGGTTGATAGAGAAGATCGACCGCCACCCCACCGTGGCGATCAGCAGCCCGCCGATCAGCGGCCCGGCGGCCAGGGTCGCCGCGCCACCCGCCGTCCACACGCTGACCGCGCGGGCCCGGCCTGCTGCGTCGGGGTAGGTGTGGTTGATCAGCGACAGCGAGGAAGCCCCGAGCGCCGCTGCGCCGGCGCCCTGCACGGCGCGGGCCGCGATCAGCTCACCGATACTGGGGACTAGGCCGCAGGCCGCCGAGGCCAGGGTGAACACGGCGAAACCTGCCATCAGCAGGCGCTTGTGACCGGACCGGTCCCCCAGCGCCCCGGCCGACAAGATCAGCGCCGCGAACACCAGCGTGTAGGCGTCGACGACCCATTGCACGCCGCTCACGCCGCCGCCGAGCGCGGCCCCGATCGGCTTGACCGCGACGTTCACCACGCTGACGTCTAGCTGGATCACCCCGAAGCCCAAAGTTGCGGCAGCGAGCACCAAGCCGCGGCGCGGCGGCGGGCGGGTACCGCTCCCCAAAGTCGCCAAAGCCGACCGTCGCGCCACGTTCTGCGTCATCGTTTCCTTACCTTCCAAGCCCGGGCTGCGGGCCGAGTTCGGCCCGGTCATCTCGCTTCGCGACGGTGATCGGCCGCATGAGTAACTGTTCAAAACGCTTTGCACGGTCAGATGTGCAGGATCTACGCGGCGGGATAAGCGCATGACGGGTCCGTCCGTCCGGTCAGCAGGCCGCGATTGCCGCGCACGAGCAGCACACGATCCTTTACGACACCGTTCGCGGTAATACCTGCGCCGCCGTCGAACTCCGATGTCAGGTTTGAGGTGAAGCACGAGGGCGAGGCAGATGAGCCCGAACCCGGCCCACGGCGCGAACCCGGCCAGCACGGCGGCGAACGTGAACAGCGCAAATGCCACCAGCGAGCGGTAGCGAGCCATTCGCCGCTGCTGGTCGGTGACCTGGTTGCTTTCGCGCAGGACGCGTCGTTCGAACAGGTTGTAGGTGCCGTCAGCGCAGACGAACAGTGCTGCATACATGACGACCGGGGTGGCGGCGAGTCTGGTCTGTGCGATCCAGGCGGTGGTGAACGGCAGCAGGGACACGAAGAAGAGATGCACAAAGTTGATCCAGATGATCGGCAGGGTGGTGGCCCGCGTCAGCCGCGACAGGTAGTGGTGGTTGATCCAGATGATGGCGATGAAGACGTAGCTGACCAGATAGCTCACTGCCGGCTGCCACAACTTGATCAAGGCGGAGAGGCGGGGCGAGTGGGGCGCGCTCAGTTGCAGGACCATGATCGTGACGATCACGGCGAACACGGCGTCGGAATAGGCCGACAACCGGTCGGCGTCACGCGGTTGCTGCTTCACGGCCGGCATCCGTTACATGTCCAGGACGACGGGCCCGGCCGGTTGGCAGCTGCACAGCAGCACCTCGCCGGCCGGCGGCGGCACCGGAGGGTCGTTGACGTAGCGAACGGCACCCGACACGGCCGGTGTCGAGCACACGTGACAGACGCCGCTGCGACACGCCCAGCGGGTGGGCACGTCGCAGGCCTCGGCAAACTCCAGCAGGCTCGCATACCGTTGCCCGGCCCACGGCGCGCTGAGCCCGCTGCGGGAGAACGTGACCAATGGCCCGTCGCCCAGCGCGCCGTCGGGGACCTGCGGGTGATGGACAGGCGACTCCCCGACAATCCCGGGATTAATGGCGTCCAGACTGCCGAACAACTCGCTGCGGACATCGGTGATCCCCAGCAGCCGGCACGCGCTCGCGATCTGTTCCATGAACGCCTGTGGTCCGCAGGTGTAGACGGTGGCATCCACGGGTAGCGGCAAACGCCCGAGTGCCGCGCCGTCCAACGGCCCGGCGATGACGCCGTCCTCGGACGGCCCGGACCGGCTGAAGTACACCTGCGTGTGCGCGTTCGGCAGTCGCGCCAGCAACTCCCGGGCCTCGGCAGCGAAGGGATGATGTTGGCCGTCACGGGCGGTGTGCAGCCACCACACCACCCGTAGCGAATCGGTGGCCGCGAGCGCGTGCAGCATCGCCAGCACCGGCGTGACGCCGATGCCGGCGGAGATCAGCACGACCGGGTTGTCGGGTCGGCTGTCTAGCGTGAACACGCCGCGCGGAGCGGCTGCCTGCAGCGTTTTTCCTACCCGCAGGTGCGCGTGTAGCCAGGAACTCACGAGTCCCCCCTCCTGGCGTCTGACGGCGATGCGGTAACCGCCCGAATCGGTTACCGCGCAGATGGAGTAGGAGCGGACGGGCGCCGGATCGCTCGCGCCGACGACCTGCAGCGTTAGGTACTGCCCCGGCAACGGCGCTGGAAGGGCGCCGCGCTCTTCCGCGTGAAGTTCGATCGAGAGCACCTGGTCGGTCTCCTGCGCCAGTCGCGTCACCGTCAACGGGCGGAACCCCTGCCAGCCGGGCTCCGAGCCGGCCTCGACACCGGGGGGCCTCGTGCCGCGCTCGTGCGCGGCCAGTATCTCGGCGAAGGACTGACGCCAACCAGGGCTGAGCGCGGGGCCGTCCGACGCGTCCCGGACGCGGTCGATGTCCGGATCTGGCAGGTACAGCAGGCCGTCCACCTCCGCGACGGTGAGGGCGTGCGGTCCGCGGGAGGTGAGCTCGAGCGTGTCGCCGGCACGTACGTGCCCCTCCCGGATCACGCGGAGGTAGAAGCCGGGGCGGCGGTGCGCCACGAGCAGTCCGGGCATCTGTGGTTGGCCGAGCCGCACTCCGACGCGGAAGCACGTCACCCGCGGCTGGGTAACCTCGAGCGTCGCCTCGCCAACGCGGTAACGATCACCAATGCAAACCTGGTCGTCGGCCATGCCGGTGACAGTGAAGTTTTCGCTGAACGCGCCGTACTCGAGCGGTTCCAGCCCCAGCTGCCGTTCCCAGTACCGGTAGGACTCGACCTGGTAGAGCATGACCGCGCGCTGTTCGCCGCCGTGTCCGCCCTTGTCGCCCTGCCCGTCGCCGTCCACGTTGAGCCGGCGCACCATCACCGGACCGTCGACCGGGTACTTCCAGATGCCGGTGTGCACGGTGCGGTCACGCCACTGCACGTCGCGGGGCATGCCGACATTGACCGACACCAAGGTGCCCCCTGTGCTGGCCTTGGGTGTGGTCATCGTCGCCGTCAGGTCCACGGCTCGCCACCGTGGACCTTGAGGGTGGTGCAGGTCAGGAATGTGTTCGTCATCGCGACCACCGCGGCGGATGTGATGTCGGACCGGGTGGCGAAGCGGTTGTGGACGTGCATCGTGGTCTCCTCCGTCAACGCCCGATGAGCTGCGCGTAGTCGGCCGCCGACAGCAGGTCGGCGGTACCGGCGTCGGGGCCGAGTCGGACGTCGATCAGCCAGCCGCCCCCGTAGGGGTCGGTGTTGATCAGCTCGGGGCGCTCGTCCAGATCGGTATTGATCGCCGTCACGACGCCGGACACCGGAGCCACCAGGTCGTTGACACTCTTCGTCGACTCGATGTCGCCGCACGCCTGGCCCGCGGTGACGCGGTAGTTCGCCTCGGGCACGGAGATGTCAACGATGTCGCCAAGGGTCTCCTGAGCGAAGTCGGTCAGCCCGACCCGCGCGGTGCCGTCGGTGATACGCACCCACAGGTGGTCTCGACTGAAGAGAACTCCATCCGGTCCGCTGGTCACTGCTGTCCTTCCGTGTTGTGGAGGCCGGAATCGTCGCGGTGCGCGATCTCGTCGGGTTGGAGGCTACGATCCAAGCCGTGCGCAATCACCGTCTGCCCAGGCTCGAGCCCGAGTTGCTTCCCATCGAGGAATACGTCGATCTTGTCGGGCTCGAACGAGACCAGGTCATCTATGCGAGCGGCCTCGGCGAAGGCGTCGCGATAGAACCACGCGGCATCGGGGATTCCGGCGACGCTGTAGTAGCCGGCGATTCCCTTGTAGGGGCAGAAGGTGCTGGTCTGTGTCGCGGTCAGTGCGGTCTCGTCGACGTCCGTTCGGGGCACGTACCAGCGCGGCGCGAAGCCCGATTCGTAGAGGACGACGGGTGCGGTTGTGTCGGCGATGGTCGTTCCTGCCGCGCGGACGACGAGGTGGCGGGAGCTCGAGCGGATATCGACGCGGTGGTAGTTGTCGGCGGCGTGTCCGAGAATGCGTTCGTCTTCTTCGTAGAAGCCGTCCATCGCGCGCCATGCGAACGCGACGTGCCCGGCGAGCACCGATGCGTGCTCGGGCAGGTCTGTGTGGGTCCAGGCTGCCCGTTCGCCGCGGCGGCCGGGGCCGGCGACGGTGAACCACCGAGTCGCGCCGAGGTCGCGGTGGGTAGTGATGCGGTCTGTGGGTAGGAGTACACCCTCTTCTACGTGCTCTATCGGTAGGTAGGCGACCGGGTAGTGGCCTGGTTCGTGAAGCAAGATCGCCTGTTCGCTGTCTGCGATCCACGTGTCGTCGAAACGGATCCGCATGCGGCGGCGAGCCGGCTCGGCGAACAGCAGCCGGTCGGGCAGGGGCTGGGCAGTGAGGAAGTGCCCGATTGCACCGGGTGCGAGTGGTCCTTGCTGCCAAGACAGTCCCATGTCGCTCAGCCGCCGGAGACGTCGGAGAGCAGGGAGGAGCAGGCTTCGGGAACCGCATCGGCTTCTTCGAGGGCGGAATGGCCGGTGTTCAGCAGGAACATGGGCTGCATCCTTCGTGTTGGAGCGCAGGCCGCTCAGGCATCGAACGCTGTGCGCATGAGCTTGCCGGTGAGTTCGGCGATGGTGTCGGCTTCTTCTTCGAGAGAGAAGTGGCCGGTGTCGAGCAGCACGATCTCGGCGCCGGGCACGTCGGTGCGATAGGCCTCGGCGCCGGGGGAGATGAAGAAGGGGTCGTTCTTGCCCCAGGCGGCGAGAACC
>CAWBDS010000006.1:0-387881 GCA_963787645.1 uncultured Actinomycetes bacterium
CTCCTCGGCCGACCGGATGAGGGCCCGTGCTCCCGGCCCGTCCTGCTCGGTGACCAGGGCGTCCAGCCCGCGCACCACGGCCGCCGGGACCCCGCGGGACTTGCCCTTGACCAGGTCGGCGGCCGCGGCGATCTCGTCCGCCACCGCCGCCACCGTGACCTCCAGGATGTTGCCGAAGGTGTCGGCCTCGCCCCGGTAGTCGCGGGCGGGCAGCACGCCCGCCGCCCCGATCGCGTTGTCGGTCTGCCCGGCCCGCCACGGCCGGCCCATGGTGTCGGTGATCAGCACCCCCACGGTCCGGCCGGTCCGGGCGTGCAGCGCCTTGCGCAGCCGCCGGGCCGATTCGTCGGGGTCCTCCGGGAGCAGCACCACCGTGCCCGGTGCGGTGTTGGACTCGTCCACCCCGGCCGCGGCCAGCACCAGCCCGTGCCGGGTCTGCGCGATCGTGGTCGCCCCGCGCCGGGCCACCACGCGCGCCGTCTCGGCCTCGATGGCCTGCTCGCGGGGTGCGGTGACCACCCGGCCTTCGGCCTTGCTCACGACCTTTGAGGTGACGACCAGGATGTCGCCGTCGCGCAGGTCGGGCCCCTCGCCGGCCAGCAGCGCGTCGGCGATGAGCGCGGCCAGGTCGGCGCCCCCGGCGATCTCCGGCAATCCGGCCACCGGAAAAACACTGAACGTCATGAAAGCTCCAGGGCCAGGTCGAGGGCCGCGCGCGCGATCGCGGTGGTCGCGGGCAGGTCCCGCATGAACAGCGGCAGGGCGCGGACCTGGATCGGGGCCAGCGCGGGGTCATCCACGGCCGGCTTGTCCTGGTCGTCCACCAGCCAGCCGTTGATCAGCTCCGGGCCGTAGTGCGCGGCGACCGCGGCGGCCGAGGTCTGCACCCCGATCGCGGTCAGGCACGCGTCGGCCATGCCGCGCACCGGGGCACCGCCGATGATCGGCGAGACGCCCACCACGGTCTTGGCCGCCAGCGCGGCGCGGATGCCGGGCACGGCCAAGATGGTGCCGATGCTGACCACCGGGTTGGACGGCGGGAGCACGATCACGTCCGCCGCGCCGATCGCCGCCAGCACGCCGGGCGCCGGGACGGCCTGCGCGGCGCCGACCGCGACGATGTCCGTGGCGGGCACCTGGGCGTGCAGCCGGACCCACCACTCCTGGAAGTGCACCGTGCGCCGGTCCGCCAGCACCACGTGCGTCTCGATCGGGTCATCGGACATGGGCAGCAGCTGTACGCCAGGGCGCCATCGCTCGCAGAGCACCCGGGTGACGGCCGACAGCGGCTGGCCGGCGGCCAGCAACTGGCTGCGCAGGATGTGGGTGGCGAAGTCCCGGTCACCGAGCGTGAACCAGTCCGGGCTCGCGCCGTACGCGGCGAGCTCGCCCCGGATGCTGAACGTCTCGTCGGCCCGGCCCCAGCCCTGCTGCTCGTTGATGCCGCCGCCCAGGGTGTACATGACGGTGTCCAGGTCCGGGCAGACCCGCAGGCCGAACAGCGTGATGTCGTCGCCGGTGTTGCCCACGACCGTGATCTCGGCCTCCGGGGCCGCCTGCTTCAGCCCGCGGAGGAAGCGCGCGGCCCCCACGCCACCCGCGAGCACGGTGATACGCATGACCCAAAGTCTGTCAGGTCCCGGCCACCCAATCGGCCACCCGCTCAACCACCCGCTGGGCCACCCGCTGGCCCATCCCGTGCCCCCACCGCCCGAACGTAACCCCCCTGAGACCAATGTGACCAATGTGACAAGAGATGTCCGTGATGTCGATGGTTCTGAGGAGGTACTGAATCCCCGGATTCCCCACGTGATTTATCTCGCATCTCAGACAACGAGGCGACCATTATCACCTTCCTCGCTTGACTTGAAGCAAGACACGCGAGTGTAATTTCATTGATGTGATTTCCACCGCCGAACCGGCGGTGGGAAACGGGGGGCTCCGATTGGGGAGGGAGGGAGGATGCGCCGTGACTGAGGTCATCGTCCCGCTAGCGCAGGTCTTCATCAGCCCGGAAGAGGTTGAAGAGCTGGGCTGGCAGGACCGGGCACTGTGTGCGCAGACGGATCCGGAGGCGTTCTTCCCGGAGAAGGGAGGATCGACCCGGGAAGCCAAGCGCGTGTGCCGCGGCTGCGAGGTCCGGGCCGAGTGCCTGGAGTACGCGCTCGAACACGACGAGCGGTTCGGCATCTGGGGCGGCATGTCAGAACGTGAACGCCGTCGCCTGAAGCGAGCGGTCGGCTAGCCGGTTCGGGCTCCCGCCGCGACCCGGCCGGCCATGTCCGGCTGGTGCGCGAATTACCCGAACTTTTGAATATGGCCCTGTGTATGGTTGGTCCTGTCGTGGACGCTGGGGGGCTCGTCGTCCACGTAGTCCGTACGCTCGTGCCGGGCAGCCTGCCGCACTGAGCGCCACTGCCCACGCCATCAGACGGGACCCTTGTCAGAGAACACCTCGGCTCTCCGCCACGTCGTGACCCTCGTGGTGGTCGCGCACGACGGTGCACGACTGCTCCCTGGGCTGGTTAACGCGGTCCGGGAGCAGACCCATCCGGTGCATGGCGTGGTGGGCGTGGACACCGGCAGCCGGGACCGCAGCGGGGCCGTGCTGACCGAACTGCTCGGTCCCGACGCGGTCTTCGGCCTGGACGCCGACACGGGATACGGCGCCGCCGTGGCCCGCGCGCTGCAGCATCCGGTGGCGCGCAGGCCACCGCCGGGTCCCAGCGACACGGACCCGGCGGTGGAGTGGATCTGGCTGCTGCACGACGACTGCGAGCCCGCCCCGGACGCCCTGGAGCAGATGTTGCGGGCGGCCACCCGCAACCGCTCCACGGCGATCCTCGGGCCCAAGCTGAAGGACCTGGCCGACCGGCGGGTGCTGCGCGAGGCGGGGGTCACGGTCGACCGGGCCAGCCGGCGGCTCACCGGCATCGAGCCCGGCGAGCTCGACCAGGGCCAGCACGACGGCAACCGGCCGGTGCTGGCCGTGAGCACGGCGGGCATGCTGATCCGCCGTGACGTCTGGGACCAGTTCGGCGGGTTCGACCGCAACCTGCCGCTGATGCGCGACGACATCGACCTGTGCTGGCGGGCCCACGCGGCCGGCTACGACGTCCGGGTCATCACCAACGCGGTCGTCTACCACCGCGACCTGTCGGCCCGGCAGATCCGCAAGGCCCCGGCCGCGGCCGGTCATCCGCGCCTGCTGGACCGGCGCGGCGCGCTGTACGTGTTCGCGGTCAACGTGCCCTTGCTGCCCATGCTCGTGCTGGTGGGCGGCTGCACGCTCGGCTCGCTGGTGCGGGCCGGGTACTTCCTGCTCACCAAGCAGCAGCGCAAGGCCTGGGACCACCTCGGCGCGCTGGCCTGGCTGGCGCGCCACCCGGTCCTGGTCTGGCGCGCCCGCCGGACCCGGGTCGCGCAGCGCAAACGGGTCTGGTCGGTCCTGCGTGAACAGGTGCCCCGGAGCCGGACGCTGGGACGGCTGGCCGAATCGGCCGCGGGCCTGCTGTCCGGCGGCGCGGTCTACGACAGCGGCGGCCTGCATCACGCCATGGTCAACGAGGTCAGCGACGACCTGCCCATGCCCGCTACCGATTCGGTGGTCCGGCGCGTGCTGACCAGTCCGGGCGTGCTGCTGTGCGCCAGCCTCATCCTGGTCGCGCTGGTCGCGGAGCGGTCCCTGGTCGGCTCGGTGCTCAGCGGATCGGGCACGCTGGCCGGCGGGGACCTGGTGCCCGCCTGGGGCGGCGCCAGCGACCTGTGGCGTGAGTACCTGGCCGGCTATCACGACGCGGGCCTGGGCTCGGCGGCCAGCACCCCGCCCTACATCGGCGTCATGGCCGTGCTGTCCACCATCATGGCCGGAAAGCCGTGGCTGGCCGTTGACGTCCTGCTGTTCGGCGCCGTGCCCGCGGCCGGGCTGACCGCGTTCCTGGCCACCCGCCGCCTGACCCCGGTACTCGCCGCGCGGATCTGGCTGGCCGCCACCTACGCGCTGCTCCCGGTCGCGATGGGCGCCGTGGCCGCCGGGCGGATCGGCACCCTGGCGGCCTTCGTCCTGCTCCCGCTCATCGGCGTCGCCGCGGGGCGGATGCTGGGGGGCCCGCCTCGGCGGGCCCGCCGCGCGGCCTGGGCGGCCGGCCTGCTGGTCGCGGTGGCGGCCGCCTTCGTACCGCTCATCTGGCCGCTCGCGGCGCTGGCCGCGGTCGGCCTGATCGCGGCCTGGCCGTGGCTTGGCCGGGCCACCGCGATCAACGCGGCCGTCGTCGCGCTGGTCCCCGCCGCCGTCCTGATCCCGTGGACCTTCCGCCTGTTCACCAGCGGCTCCGCGTTCTTCCTGGAGGCCGGGATCTCGCGGCCCGGGCTGGCCTCGGCCGGCCTGCGGCCGGAGTCGGTCCTGCTGCTCAGCCCGGGCGGCCCCGGGCTGCCGCCCGCCTGGGTCACCGCCGGCCTGGTGCTGCCCGCGTTCGGCGCCCTGCTGGCGCGCAGGCGGCGGCCCGTGGTCTACACGGGTTGGGCCATCGCGCTCGGCGGCCTGGTCGCGGCGCTGGTGGTCAGCCGGCTGCGGGTCACGCCGCCCGGCGGGACCCCAATCAGCGTCTGGCCCGGCGTCGCGACCGCCGTGGCCGCCGCCGGCCTGCTGCTGGCCGCCGCCCCGCTGCTCGAGTTGCTGGGCCGGTCCGCGTCCCCGGGCGGCTGGCGCCGGCTGACCGTGCTGGGCGGTCTCGCGGTCGTGGCTTCGGCGCCGGTCCTGGCCGCCGGGTACTGGCTGGCCACGGGCGTGCGCGGGCCAGTGGGCGCCGCCGGACCGCAGATCCTGCCGCCCTTCGTGGCCTCCTCGTCCACCGGGCTCGGCCAGACCAGGACGCTGGTCTTGCGCCCGCAGGGCGCGGCGCTGTCCTACACCGTCCTGCGCGCCGCCGATCCCGTGCTGGGCGAGCCCGAGCTGACCGAAGCCTCCGCCGCCACCCGCGCGCTGAACGGCGTGGTCGCCTCGCTGAGCGCCGCCGCGGGCGGTGACGGCGGCGACGCCGGGCAGGCGCTCGGCCAGTTCGACATCGGCTACGTGCTGCTGCCCGCCCCGATCGACCAGGCGCTGGCCCGCCAGCTGGACGGCGCGGCCGGACTGCTCCGGCTGACCACCGCGCCCGCCTACGACCTCTGGCAGGTGGCCGGGACGGTGGCCCGCGCCCGGGTGAACGGCGCCGGCGGTGCCGTGCTGCCCGTCCCGTCCGGGCGGATCGGCGTGAACACGGTGCTGCCCGCCGCAACCTCGGGCACGCTCGTGCTGGCCGAAGCCGCGGGCGGCTGGTCCGCCACCCTCAACGGAAAGCCCCTGGCCAAGCTGGCCCAGCCGGTCGACGGATGGGCCCAGGGTTTCGTGCTGCCGCCCGGCGGCGGGCACCTGGTCATCTCCCGCAACGAGCTGGCCCGTGACCTCAGCCTCAGCGCCGAGGCCGTCGCCTTGGCGATCGTGTTCGCCTTCGCCCTGCCCGGCACCAGGTCCCCCGCCCCCACGCCGGCCCCCGCCGAGCCCGAACCGCAACCGGCCACCACCCCCGGCAGGCGCCACGACCGCTCCAGCGGCGCGAAGCCCGCCCGCCGCAAGCTACGCCCGCGCCCCGCCCCCGAACCCGACCCCACCCCCGTCCCGCAGGCCGTCCCGGTCCCGCCGGCCAGCACCGAAGCCACCCCGGCCGCGGCCACCCCGCAGAGCAGCGCCGCGGCCGCCCCGGCCGAGACCGCCCCGGCCGAGACCGCCCCGCAGAGCAGCGCCGCGGCCGCCCCGGCCGGGACCGCCACCCTGGCCCCCGCCGACCCCGCGCCTCCCAGGCGGTCCCGCGGCGGCCAGCACGCCGCCCGGCACGGCAAGCCCGCCAAGCGCTGGCGCGGGTCGGCCAAGCCGCCCGCGTCCCGCCCGGCCGACGACCGTCACGCGCCGGATGAGCGCCAGCCGCCGGCCCTGGAGACCCTGGATCCGGTCCCGGCCGCGGACGAAACCTGGGTGACTCCCGATCCCATGACCACCGGCCCGCACGCTCCGTGGGAATCCGGTGAGCGGTCATGAGGCCGGTTCACCTCGTGCCCGCCGGGGCGGTGCTGCTGGCCCTGGGCGCCATCGCCGGCGCCGCACAACTGGTCTCGGCCACCGCGCCCGCCGCCGCGCATGCCGCCACGGCGGCGCAGCAGGTGGCCGTGACCTCCGCCGCCCGGGCCTGCCCGCCGGTCCCGGGCGGCGCGTCGGGCCGGGTCGCCCTCATTGCCGCCGAACCCACGGCGAAGGCCAGCCCCGGGCTAGCCGAGCTCGCGCCGCTGCCGCTGGCCGGTGTCGAGCTCCGGACCCTGAACCCGATCAGCCAGACCCAACCCGGCCTGCTGTCCCTGCTGAGCATCCCCGCCGCCCAGAGCGTGACCAAGAAAACCACGGTATTGCAGGGCTGGTCGGTGACCGCGAGCGGGACCATGGCCCAGGCCATGGAGGCCGAGGAGGCGACCAGCACGGCCTGGGCAGCGTCCGCTGCGGGGAACCCGGATCGGACATCTGGTTTGTCGGACCCGGCCAGCAGGGCGGCGTCGGCCAGATCCAGCTCGACCTGATGAACGTCGACGCGCTGCCGGCCAGCGTGGACGTCGGCATCATCACCGATGCCGGCCTGGTCCAGGCGGGCGGGGACGCCGGGATCACCGTACCCCCGCACCAGACGGTGACCGAAGCCCTGTCTGCCCTGGCCGCAAACGCCAGCGTGGTCGCGATCGAGGTGCGGACCAGCATCGGGCGGGTAGCCGCGGACGTCTCGGAGAGCTCGTCCCACGGCGGCACGGCCAGCTGGGTGCCCAGCGCCGCCCCGCCGTCGACGCGGCAGATCATCCCCGGCGTGCCCCCCTCAGGCGGAACCGCCGGGCTCTACATCGTCGTCCCCGGTACCGCCAACGCCCGGATCAGCGTCCAGGCCATCACCGCCCAGGGACGCCACCAGCCGTTCGGCAGCCAGAGCATCGACCTGCCCGGCAGCTCCGCGTCTTACGTCCCGCTCACCCCGCTGGGCGGTACCGGCTCACTCGAGCTCACCGCGAACGTGCCGGTCACCGCAGGCGTGCTGGTCCCCGGCAGCGGCCTGGGCGCCTTCACCGCGGCCACCGCGCCGATCAGCGAGCAGGCCGTCGTGGCCGGCAACACCAGCTCGGGCCTGGGCGTCACGGTCGTACTGACCGCGCCCGCGGCCCAGGCCCGGGTCCGCGTGACCGAAACGGCCGCCAACCCCAGCGCGACCGCCAGCCAGGTTGTCACGGTCTCGAGCGGGCATACTGTGAGCGTGCCGGTCACCCTGCCCAAGGGCGCCAAGAACGGGTCGCCCTACGCCATCGTGATCACCCCGCTGGCCGGGTCGGGACCGCTGTACGCGGCCCGGGTGGAGACGCAGGGCCAGAACACGGTCGTGTCGATCATCCCGGCGGCCAGCGCCCTGACCACGATCGCCCTGGCCGCCGTGCGCGACTCGTACCAAGCGATATCGCCCTGACCTGCTGGTCAGCGCGGTACCCGATGCGCCGCCTCGCCGCCACCGTCCTGCTCAGCGCGCTAGCGCTGGCTGCCTGCTCCAGCCAGATGTCCGTCGGCCTGCACGCGACGGCGTCCGGCACGCAGTACGCGCCGCCGGTGGCCCAGATCCGCGGTGAACCCGGCTACCTGGCCCTGGGCGACTCGATCGCCTTCGGCTACCGGCCCGCGCCCTGGTCGGACTACCGGTACCAGGCCGATTTCTCGGCCTACCCCGAGGACGTCGCCGCGGCGCTCAAGCTCTACCTGGTCAACGCCGCCTGCCCGGGGGAGACCAGCGCCAGCATGATCGATCCCAGCGCGGCCAGCAACGGCTGCGAGCACAACGCCAGTGGCGGTCTCGGCTACCGCGCCATGTTCCCGCTGCACGTGGCCTACCGCGGCGCGCAGCTGAGCTTCGCCGTAAGTTACCTGCGTCAGCACCCGGACACCGAGCTGGTCACCCTCGGCATCGGCGCCAACGACCTGTTCCGCTGCGAGGAAGTCACCGTCGATCACTGCCGCGGGTCAGAGCTCACCCAGACCCTGGCCGAAGTCACCGCCAACCTCGACACCATCCTGGGCGCCCTGCGCGACCGGGCGCACTACCAGCACACGCTGGTCGTGCTCACCTACTACGCGGAGGACTACGACGACCCGGCGTCGGTCACCCCGATCGAAGCCCTGAACGCGGCGATGACCGCCCCCGCCGCCGAGTACGGTGCCCGCCTGGCCGACGGCTTCGCCGCCTTCCGCGCCGCATCGGCCCCCTACGACGGGAACACCTGCGCCGCCGGCCTGCGCGTCAAGCTGGCCTCCGGCGGCTGTGACCTGCACCCCACCGCCCACGGCCATCAGCTCCTGGCCGCCGCCGTCGAGGCGGCGGTCGGCCCCCCGGTCCGCAGTTAAAGATCATTTATCCGAACGGCCGGTGATGACAGCCCAGGCAGCCATAACCGCCGCGCGGCCAGACGCTTTCCGGCCGCGCGGCGGCAGGCTTGTGCACCTCCTCCCGCTCGTCGCCTTCCCAATACTTGACTCAAGGGAGCTCGGCAATTCATACCGCCGAGATTTACTCCAATCATTCCCTGACCTGTCGCTCCAAAACACCACATGACCAGCGGTATCCTGGTATGCATATAAGCTGAAAAATGCCTCAAGTCGGGCATATGGCCATGCTTGATAAAATCAGTGACCGCCATTACTAAAATTATTCTTCCGGTATGGACATTGCCATTTCGAGTAACTAGCGTGCCTGGAATGAAGGGCTGGTGCATGCCGGCCCTGAAGGTGCTTTTGTGGTCCTTCGGGGCGGCGGTCGGCGGTCTGTGCCTGATATTCGGCATAGGCCTGCTGCTGGCTGGCCCGGCCTCGGCCGCCACCCAATCGTCCCCGGGCCGCTGACGGTGCCGGATACGGTCGCTGGCCTCGGTCAACCTGCCCGGCGCCATCAACGTCCCGGTCACCATGGCCAGCACCCACTCCGGCAACGGCAACGCCACCGGCCTGGGACTGTAACCCGCGGTAACCCGCACCACCTGAGGTAACCGGGGGCGCCCTCCGGCCGGACAGACGGGAACCCGGCCGGAGGCCCGTCCCCACCCCAGCTCGCACAAGCCGACTACAGCGCAGCGATGAGGAGGGCCCGACCAGGAACAGGCCAGACACTGCGCGGATCATCAACACCGCACAACCTGAACTGAGCTCGTGAGCTCTAACCACGGTCCGTTCGGAAAAGCTCCTGAACCTAGCGTCGCCCGCCGGCGCAGCACGCGGGAACCATCATCGTGGACCGTAACCCCTCCCAGAACGAGGTAGCGGCCCCCGATCATCGGGAAGTCATGATCGTGGGTCATTACCCTCACCAGAGCATGGGTTTGACCCACGATCTCAGGGACTCAGGGGAACAGCGGCAGGACCGCACCACCTGAGGTAACCGGGAGCGTCCTCCGGCCGGACCGACGGGAACCCGGCGGAGGCCCCGCTCCACGGGCCTCAGCCACGAGATACCTCAGCGCGCGACCAAGATGCCGCCGTCGACCGGGATGACGGCCCCGGTCACGTAGGCACTGCCGCGGCCGCTGAGGAACACCGCCACGCCGGCCATGTCGTCCGGGCGGCCGATCCGCCCGAGGGGCGCAGCGGCAGCGATCTGCTCGCCCTGCTCGGCCAGGGTGGCGGCCATCATCTTGGACTCGAACGGCCCTGGGGCCACCGCGTTGACCGTGATGTGGCGCGGCCCGAGTTCGCGGGCCAGGACCCGGGTGAGGTGGTGCAGCCCGGCCTTGCTAGCCGAGTACGAATACGTGCTGAACGGCGGCACGTGCAGGCCGTCGATGCTGCCCACGTTGATCACCCGAGCGGGATCGTCGGCGGTCCCGGCCGCCTCCAGCAACGGCAGGAACGCCCGGGTCAGGAAGAACGGCGTCTTGAGGTTCAGGTCCAGGACCTTGTCCCAGCCCGAGGCGGGAAACTCCTCCAGCGGTGCGCTCCAGTTGGTCCCGGAGTTGTTGACCAGGATGTGGACCCGCTCTTCGAACCGGCCGACCTCGGCGGCCAGCCGGAGGCATTCTTCCTCGCGGGACAGGTCGGCGGGAATCGAGAGCGTCACGCCGTGCTGGGATAGCTCGGCCACCGCGGCCCGCCCGGCCTCGGCCTTGCGCGAGCTGATGTAGACCGAAGCCCCGGCTTGCAGCAGCCCGCGCGCCATCATCAGCCCGATCCCGCGCCCGCCGCCGCTGACCACGGCGACCTTGCCGGTGAGGTCGAACAGGTCCACGAGATCCTCCATATCCGTAGCCGCCGTCAGTCAACTGCCACCGTCAGTCAACAGCCGCCGTCAATCGAGGTCACCGTAGCCGGGATCGATGATCTCCGGGTCCACTCCCAGGATCTCGGCGAACTCTTCGACCACCACGTCAAAGATGAGTTCACTCAGCTCATCTTCGTCCTCCGCCCGGGCCAGCAGCGGGCGCCGGAACAGCACGATGCGCGGCCCGGTAGCCGGATTATCCGGATCCGAACTATCCGGCGAGCCGCGGACGATACGGGCCAGCGGCATGCCGTCCTCCCCGATGGTCTCGAAGTCCGGCACTTCCTGGACGGCGAACTCCACGTCGGCCAGCTCGGTTTCCCAGCGCGGTTCCAGCCGGGCCACAGCCTCGAGCACGATCTCGTCGAACTGCTGGGACCGGCTGCGGTACAGCGGGACCCCGGGCGGGACCAGCCGGCCGCGCAGCCCGCGGCCGTGGCGATCCCGCCGCCGAGGCCGAGCCCCTGACTTCGCGCCGTCTTCGCCGGTCTGCACAGCAACTGAGCGTATAAGACCGGCACCCCGCAGCGTCCCGACTGATCCATCCGCGGCCTAGCGGCCCCTTCGTGCCCTCCTCGCCCGGCACCCGCGCCACCTTTTCATGATCACGAAGGAATTTGTATGCCCTGGCACATAAAATCCTTCGCGATCATGGAACCCGCCTGGAGAACGCGCGACACCGGACGTTGCGGGGCGTCAAACCATCCCCGACGGGCCCGGCCGCGCCGTGAAGCCGCGTTGATTCGGCCTGCCCACCCGTCACGACACGGATCCGATGATCGTGGACCGAAACCGTGATTATGGCGACGGCAGCGGTCCACGGGCGCGTCCCGATGGGTTGCGTATGGCGCAACAATCCGCAGGCCGCCCGCACTGGTCATCCGCCCAGGCGTGATATCAGGCGGAACAAGCAACCCTGGCCGTCCTCGCCAAGACCAAAAGCAGCCAGCTCCTGCCGCCAGCCCCTCGCCGCCAGCCGCCAGCCCCTCGCCGCCAGCCGCCAGCCGCAAGCCACCAGCCCGCCGCCACCAGGCCGCCGCCGCCAGCCCCAACCCCCAAGCCCCAACCCCAAGCCCAACCCCCAAGCCCCACCCCCAACCCGCAGGCCGCAGGCCCCGCAGCCACCCGCGACGCCGAACGGCCATAACGGACAGAGCACGACACGAGAACCCCAGCACCGCGGGGTGATGGCGTTACCGTCCGCGGGCAGATACCGTCACCGTAGTATCCGACGCCGCCCTTTCGGGCAGAAGATCGTCACGGTGATGTGAGCGAGGTGGGCTGAGTGAAGTCTCGTTGCTGCTCGCGCACCGCATGCAAGCATCCGCCGGTGTACACGCTGACCTACGTGTACCGCGACTCGACCGCCGTGCTCGGCCCGCTGGCCGCCTACGTCGAGCCGCACTGCTATGACCTGTGCGAGAAGCACGCCGCACGGCTGACCGCGCCGCGCGGCTGGGACGTGGTGCGCCTGCCCATGGAGGTCCAGGAGCGCGCCGACGACCTGGAAGCGCTGGCCAACGCCGTGATGGAGACCCAGCCCCGCCGCCGGGCCGACAAGGAGCCGGTCGGCCAGGGTGTCGAGGTCGGCCGCCGCGGCCACCTGCGGGTGCTGCGCTCAGGCCCCCCGCAAGACGGATAGGCTCGCGAGGAAAGGAACCCAGCAGCAAACGGGAGGCGTGTCCGGCAGTGGGTGATCTCGCGAGCATCGTCAAGGCCTATGACATCAGGGGCGTCGTCCCGGACCAGCTTGACGAGAGCGTGGCCGAGGCGATCGGCGCGGCGTTCGCCAAGGTGACCGGGGCGGCCACGATCTTGACCGTGCACGACATGCGCACCACCTCGGCCCCGCTTGCCGCCGCGTTCGGCCGCGGCGCCGCGTCCCAGGGCGCCAACGTGCTGGCCACGGGCCTGGGCTCCACCGACATGCTCTACTTCGGCAGCGGCGACCTCGGCATCCCGGGCGCGATGGTCACCGCCAGCCACAACCCCTCCCGGTACAACGGCATCAAATTGTGCCGGGCCGGCGCCAAGCCGGTCGGCATCGAGACAGGCCTTAAAGACATAAAAGATTTGGCGGAACGGTCCATGGTGCCCGCTCCCGTCACTGGCTCGATCACTACCGTGGACCTGCTGCCCGGGTACGCCGAGTACCTGCGCAAGCTGATCGACATCTCCGCGATCAGGCCGCTCACCGTGGCCGTCGACGCCGGCAACGGAATGGCCGGGTACACCGTGCCGAAGGTCTTCGAGGGGCTGCCGATCACCGTGATCCCGCTCTACTTCGAGCTGGACGGCACGTTCCCGAACCACGAGGCCAACCCCATCGAGCCGGCGAACCTGCGCGACCTGCAGCGGGCCGTGCTCGAGCACCACGCCGACATCGGGCTGGCCTTCGACGGCGACGCCGACCGCTGTTTCGTGGTCGACGAGCGCGGCCAGGTGGTCTCGCCCTCGGTGCTCACCGCGCTGATCGCCACCCGCGAACTGGCCCGCGAGCCGGGCGCCAGCGTCATCCACAACCTGATCACCTCGCGCGCGGTGCCGGAGATCATCGCCGAGCACGGCGGCGTGCCGGTACGGACCCGGGTCGGCCACTCGTTCATCAAGGCCAAGATGGCCGAGACCGGCGCGGTGTTCGGCGGCGAGCACTCCGGGCACTTTTACTTCCGTGACTTCTGGTTCGCGGACTCGGGCATGCTCGCCGCGCTGCACACCCTGGCCGCCCTGGGTGGCCAGGCCAAGCCGCTGTCCCAGCTGCTGGCCGAGTACGCCCGGTATTACGCCAGCGGGGAGATCAATTCCGAAGTGGCCGACCAGGCCGAAGCCACCGCCAAGGTCAAGCAGGCCTTCGCGAGCCGGCCCGGCGTGGTGGGGACCGACGAGCTTGACGGGCTGACCATCAGCGCCGCCGACTGGTGGCTCAACGTGCGCCCGTCCAATACCGAGCCGCTGCTGCGGCTGAACGTCGAGGCGGACAGCGAGCCAGCCATGGCCGCGCTGCGCGACGAGGTGCTCGGCATCGTCCGACCCGCCGCCGCAGGCGGCCCAGCCAGCCCCGCCGCCGCAGGCGGCCCAGCCAGCCCCGCCGCCGCAGGCGGCCCAGCCAGCCCCGCCGCCGCAGGCGGCCCAGCCAGCAGGGAGAAGGACATCTGATGCAGATCGAAGCCTGGCTCCTGGACATCCTGGCCTGCCCGGAGTGCCACGCGCCGCTGCGCGCTGACGACGAGGCCAGCGAGCTGGTGTGCACCGGCGAGACGTGCGGCCTGGCCTATCCGGTGCGCGACGACATCCCGGTGCTGCTGGTGGAAGAGGCCAGGCGGCCCGGCGCGATCCCGCATGAGTGACGGCCTGGACGACTGGGGCGGGGCGGAGTTCGTCCTGGCCGCCGACCGGCTCGACACCCCCGACGTGGTCGAGGCGGCCGATCCCGGTGACATGCTCCGGCAGGTCGCGTCGGCCGCGGCGCAGGTCCGCACCGCCCTGCGGTCCAGCCTGGAAACCGACCTGTCGGCCTTCACCCCGGACGCCCGGCCGCGCGCGATCGTGGTCGCGGGCCTGGGCAGCGCGGGCCTGGCCGGGGAGATGCTCGGCGCCGTGACCGGGCCCAGCAGCCCGGTGCAGGTGGTGACCACCCGGGCCGAGCGCCTGCCGGGCTGGGTCGGCGCAGCCGACTTGGTCATCGCGGCGTCGGCCTCCGGTACCACGCCCGAGATCTTGTCCGCCGCGACCGAAGCGGCGCGCCGTGGCTGCCCCCTGGTCGGCATCGGCCCCCAGGACTCAACCCTGCGCCGCATCGCCGAACAGGCCCGGGCCCCCTACATCCCGGTGGTCCCGCCCGGGCCCACGCTGGCCCGCTCGATGCTGTGGAGTCTGGCCATCCCGCTCATGATCATCGCCGAACGCCTCGGCGTGGCCCGCATCGGGCCCGCGGTCTACGAGCAGACCGCCGGCCGGCTCGAGGAGGTCTCGCACCAGTGCCGCCCGGCCAGCGAGTCGTTCGTCAACCCGGGCAAGTCGCTGGCCCTGGACCTGGTGGGCACGCTGCCCGTGGTGTGGGGCACGTCGCCGCTGAGCGCGGCCGCCGCGCACCGGTTCGCCACCCAGCTCGGCGACAACGCCAAGTACCCGGCGATCGACGGCCTGCTGCCCGAGGCGGCGCACAACCAGATCGCCGCGTTCGACGGGCCGTTCGCCGCGGGCTCGGCGCCCGCCGGGCCGCCCCTGACCGCCGGCCAGATGCCTCCGGCCGAGACCGTCGATGGCCTCTCCGAGCTGCCCGACCTGTCCGACTGGGACCTGGACCTGGACGACTCGCGGCCGGGCAACGGGTTCACCCCGCTGCGCCTGGTGCTGATCGTCGACCCGGATCAAGATCCGCGGGTCGCGGCTCAGCAGCGGGCCGTCACCGAGCTGGCCGAGCAGCGCGGGATCGGGCTGTCCGAGCTGGCCATGGACGGCGAGCATCCGCTGGTGCGGCTGGCCGGCGTGATCCAGCTGGCCGACTACGCGAGCGTCTACCTGGCCATCGCGTCGGGGATCGACCCCAGCCAGGCCGCCGCCGTCACTGATCTTCAGGCCCGGATCGAGTAGGACCCGTGCGGGTCTCGCTACGGGAGATGCGGGCGGTGATCGCCGCCCTGGGTGCCAATCTCGGCATCGCGGTGACCAAGTTCATCGCGTTCCTGTTCACCGGGTCGGCGTCCATGCTGGCCGAGTCGGTGCACTCGGTCGCGGACACCGCCAACGAGGTGCTGCTGCTGGTCGGGCACGGCCGGTCGACCCGGCCGGCGTCGGACGAGCATCAGTTCGGGTTCGGCCGCGAGCGGTACTTCTACGGGTTCGTGGTCTCGGTGATGCTGTTCACCGTCGGCGGCGCCTTCTCGGTCTACGACGGCATCCACAAGATCGTGAATCCCGAAAAGGTCCACGCGCCGCTGGTGGCCATCATCGTCCTGGCCCTGTCCGCGGTGCTGGAGGGCTTCTCGCTGCGCACCGGGATCGCCGAGGCCAACAAGGTGCGCGGCAACCGCGGCTGGGGCACGTTCATCCGGCGGACCAAGGCCCCTGAGCTCCCGGTGGTGCTGCTGGAGGACATGGCCGCGCTGATCGGGCTGGCCTTCGCGTTCACCGGGGTGACCCTGGCCTGGGTCACCGGGGCCGGCTGGTGGGACGGCGCGGGCTCGCTGGCCATCGGCCTGCTGCTGGCCACCGCCGCGGCCATCCTGGCCGTGGAGACCAAGAGCCTGCTGATCGGCGAGTCGGCCAGCGCCGGCATGCAGCGCAAGATCATCGCCGCGCTCGAGGACGGACCCGAGGTGGACCGGGTCATCCACATGCGGACCGTGCACATCAGCCCCGACTCGATCCTGGTCGCGGCCAAGATCGCGGTCCGCGGTACCGACACCGCGGCCCAGGTCGCGGCGGGCATCGACACCGCCGAGCGCCGGGTCCGCGCCGCCGTCCCGATCGCCAGCACGATCTACCTGGAACCCGACATCTACCGCCCGGACCAGGCCGACCAGACCGACCCCTCCATCCGCGCCGCCCAACTGGGCCGCCCTCCGCGCAGCGACCGGGCCCAAAAAGCTCCGTGACCGAACCCGCTGACCAGCGTCACATCATCCACACCAGCACCACGCTCACTGCTGTCACATTGGTCCCGGAGATCCGGCTCTACCAGGCCGCCGAGCCGATGGGCATCTGGCAGGACACCGAGCAGGCCGCCGGCCGAAGCGGCCTGGACCCGCCGTTCTGGGCCTTCGCCTGGGCAGGCGGTCAGGCCCTGGCCCGGTACCTGCTCGACCACCCCGCGGCGGTCGCGGGCCGGCGGGTCATCGACGTCGCGTCCGGCTCGGGCCTGGTCGCCATCGCGGCCGCGCTGGCCGGGGCCGCGGCCGTGACCGCCTACGACATCGATCCGCTGGCCGTCGCGGCCATCAGCGTCAACGCCGCGGCCAACGGCGTCCCCGTTCCGGCGGTGTGCGCCGACGTGCTCACCGACCAGGACCTGCCCGCGCCCGGTACCGACGTCGTGCTGGTCGCCGACGCCTTCTACGAACGGATCCTGGCCCGCCAGGTGCTCGCCTTCCTGGACCGAAGCCACGCCCGCGGCGCCGCCGTCCTGGCCGGCGACTTCGGCCGCACCTACCTGCCCCGCACCCGCCTGACCGCCCTGGCCAGCTACGACGTTCCCGGCCTGGCCGCCCTGGAAGACGCCGACGTCAAGCACACCACCATCTGGACCCTGCGCTAACCCGAGCCCCGCGACAGCAGGCGCAGCGCGCGTTCCTTCTCGAAGTCGACCGCCCGGCTGGCCGGGGCGGGGATCCGCCCGAGCCGCCGGCCCAGGTCGGCGACCGAGGCCCGCACCGCGGGCTCGGCCAGGACCCGCACCCCGAAGGCCAGCGCCGCCGGGCTGACGTCATAGCGCCGCTCCAGTTCGAGCGCCGCCGCCACGGCCGCCACGTCCTCGGCGGTAAAGACCCGGTGCGCCGGCCCCGCGGACCGCGCGAAACGGTCCCGGACCTGCGGGAGCAGCCCGAGATCCTCACGGTAGCGGAGCATCCGAGCCGACGTGCCGAGCCGCCGGGCGGCTTCCGTGATGCGCATGAATGAGTATTCTAACAATTTCTTGTCAAAAACCACACTCACCAAGTGCGGCGCCCACCCCGGTTCCCGTAGCGTGTGACCGGTAGGGGGCACCACGCGCCGTTCGGTCAAAAGAAGAGAACTAAGGGAGAACCCATGTCCGCGGATCAGCTTCCGTTCCAGGTTGCCGACCTTTCGCTCGCCTCGTTCGGACGCAAGGAAATCCAGCTGGCCGAGCACGAGATGCCCGGGCTGATGGCGGTCCGGGCCGAGTACGCGCCCAGCCAGCCGCTGCACGGCGCCAAGATCACCGGCAGCTTGCACATGACGATCCAGACCGCGGTGCTGATCGAGACGCTGACCGCGCTGGGCGCGCAGGTCCGCTGGGCCAGCTGCAACATCTTTTCCACCCAGGACCACGCGGCCGCGGCGGTGGCGGTCGGGCCGGACGGCACCCCCGACGACCCGCAGGGCATCCCGGTCTTCGCCTGGAAGGGGGAGACCCTCGAGGAGTACTGGGAGTGCACCGAGCACGCCCTGACCTGGCCCCACGGCGACGGCCCGAACATGATCCTGGACGACGGCGGGGACGCGACGCTGTTCGTGCACAAGGGCGCCGAATACGAGCAGGCCGGGGGAGTGCCCAGCCCGAGCGAGGACGACCCGGAGGAGTGGGTCATCATCTTGGACCGGCTGCGCAACTCGCTGGCCGATCACCCCGGCAAGTGGACCCGCGTGGCCAGCAGCATCAAGGGCGTGACCGAGGAGACCACCACCGGCGTGCACCGGCTGTACGAGATGGCCCGGGCGGGCACGCTGCTGTTCCCGGCCATCAACGTCAACGACTCGGTGACCAAGTCCAAGTTCGACAACAAGTACGGCTGCCGGCACTCGCTGATCGACGGCATCAAGCGCGGCACCGACGTGCTCATCGGCGGCAAGGTCGCGCTGGTCTGCGGCTACGGCGACGTGGGCAAGGGCTGCGCGGAGAGCCTGCGCGGCCAGGGCGCGCGGGTCATCGTGACCGAGATCGACCCGATCTGCGCGCTGCAGGCCGCCATGGACGGCTACCAGGTCGCCACCCTGGAGGATGTCGTCGGCCAGGCGGACATCTTCGTCACCGCCACCGGGAACCGCAACGTGATCACCGCCGACCACATGAGCCGGATGAAGCACCAGGCCATCGTGGGCAACATCGGTCACTTCGACAACGAGATCGACATGGCCGGGCTGGCCAGGCTGCCCGGCGTGCACCGGATCAACATCAAGCCGCAGGTCGACGAGTGGCGCTTCCCGGACGGGCACGCGATCATCGTGCTCTCCGAGGGCCGGCTGCTGAACCTGGGCAACGCCACCGGGCACCCGAGCTTCGTGATGTCCAACAGCTTCACCAACCAGGTCATCGCCCAGGTCGAGCTGTTCACCAAGCCCGACCAGTACCCGACCGCGGTGCACGTGCTGCCCAAGCACCTGGATGAGAAGGTGGCCCGGCTGCACCTGGACGCGCTGGGCGTCCGGCTCACCACGCTGACCAAGGACCAGGCCGACTACATCGGGGTCGCGGTGGACGGCCCGTACAAGCCGGAGCAGTACCGTTACTGACCGCCCGCCGGACCAGGACGTCGCCGACCCGGGCCTCGCGCCCGACGGCGACGTCCGCATCCGCTACGCCGAACGCGCCATGCCGCTCATGGCCGGCCTCATGGCGCGCTTCGCCGGCACCAAGCCGTTCGAGGGCCTGCGGATCGCCGCCTGCCTGCACGTCACGGCCGAGACCGCGATGATGGTCCGGCTGCTGCGCGCGGGCGGCGCGGCGGTCTGCCTGGCCGCCTCCAACCCGCTGTCCACCCAGGACGACATCGCCGCGGCGCTGGCCGCCCACCACGGCACCGCGGTCTACGCCCGCGCCGGGGTGGACCGCCGCGGCTACTACCGGCACCTCGAGCAAGCCCTGGCTACGCGCCCGGACCTGGTCATCGACGACGGCGGCAACCTGGTCAACACGTTGCACACCACGGCCACCGCCGCGCTCGGCACCGTGAAGGGCGGCTGTGAGTCGACCACCACCGGGGTGATCCGGCTGCGCCGCATGGCCGCCGAGGGCGCGCTGGCCTTCCCGGTCATAGCGGCGCACGACACGGCGGTCAAGCGCCTGGTCGAGGGCACCTGCGGGACCGGGCAGTCGGCGATCGACGGCATCCTGCGCGCCACCAACACCCTGCTGGCGGGCAAGACCGTGGTGGTCGCCGGGTTCGGGGCCAGCGGCCGCGGCGTGGCCGAACACGCCCGGGGCTTCGGCGCCCAGGTCATCGTGACCGAGATCAACCCGGTCCGGGCCCTGGACGCCTCGCTGCGCGGCTTCCGGGTGCTGCCCATGGCCCAGGCCGCGCCGCTCGGCGAGGTGTTCGTCACCGTGACCGGATCGGTCGACGTGATCACCGGCGAGCACCTCAGGGTCATGCGGGACGGCGCCATCTTGGCCAATGCGGGCCACTTCGACGTCGAGATCGACGTCCGGGCGCTGACCGACCTCGCGGTGGCGGTCCACCCAGACGTCAGGCCGCATACCGACGCCTACGACCTGGGCGACGGCCGGACCGTGCTGCTGCTGGCCGAAGGCCGGGTGGTCAACCTGGTCGCCGCCGAAGGGCATCCGCCGGAGGTGATGGACCTGGCCTTCGGCATCGAGGCGCTCGCGCTGGCCTGGCTGGCCAGTAATACCGGCAAGCTCGACATCGGCGTGCACGAGGTGCCCGCCGACATCGACGCCGAAGCCGCCCGCCTGGTCCTGGCCTCGGCCGGCACCTCACTGGACGCGCTCACCCCAGCCCAGCAGGCCTACCTGGACTCCTGGCGGATCGGGTCGTAGGACCTATCTGGCCACCGCGGGCACGGCTGGCTCGCCGGCGCTCTGCGCCGGGATCTCCAGCGGCGCCCCGCCGGGCGGCGCCGCGGCCGCCGGCGTCGGCGTCCGGGTCAGCAGCACCCACCCGATCAGCCCGATCGGGTACACGAAGTAGCCCCACCGGGTGGCCGGGGCCAGCGTGAACATGGCGGTCAGGCCGATGGCCAGCCGCCACGCCGCGGCCTGCGCGTCGCGCGGCGGCCGGGCGATGAGCCAGATCACGAAGGCCAGGCCGGCGGCGGCCAGCAGGGCGACCGCGGCCAGGTGGCCGGCGTTCCCGGTGTCGGCCAGCAGGTGCCCGGGCAGCGGGCTGGCCGCCGGGGTCTTGTGCTTGG
Source organism: uncultured Actinomycetes bacterium (assembly GCA_963787645.1). GTDB lineage: Bacteria > Actinomycetota > Actinomycetes > Streptosporangiales > Streptosporangiaceae > Palsa-504. The sequence goes on from CAWBDS010000006.1 coordinate 20,187, forward strand.
TCAGGCCGAGCGGGAACAGCACGGTGTTCTGCAGGAACGAGTACGGGCTGGCCAGCCCGGCGGGCGCCAGCAGCACGGACAGCCCGATGGCGATCACGATCGCGGCCGCCGCGAAGCGCCAGGCCTTGCGGACCCCGGCCCGCGCGGCCAGCATCGCGGTGAACACCGGCACCGCGGGCCAGGCGGTCGCCTTCATCGCGGCCGCGACCCCGAGCGCCGCCGCCGCCTTGAGCAACCCCGACGGGCGCGCGATCAGCGCCAGGGTGAGGAACATCAGCGCGATGATCGGCGGGTCGGTGATGCCCACCGCCAGCGGGAAGGCGATCACCGGGGAGGCGGCGAAGAACACGGTGGACAGCAGCACACCGTGCCGGCAGCCGTCACAGTGCCGGTGCGGCGCCGCCACGCTGAACGCCGCGAAGATCAAGGCGATGGATACCGCGGTCAGCCACAGCCGCGGGTCGCCGAACAGCCCGGTCGCGCCCAGCGCCTTCGGCATCCCGAACACCGCCATCACCGGCAGGTACGGGTTGTAGGACAGCCAGCTGTCCAGTTGCCCGGACGGCAGGTACGGCGAGCCGTGCTGCAACAGCAGCACCGCCGACTGCGAGATCACCTTCACCTCGGCCGTCGGCTCCACCCGGGTCGCCAGCCAGGTCAGCGGCGCGGCCAGCGCTCCGGCCAGCGACACCAGCAGCGGGAAGATGAGCGGCACCTTCTTGTTCCGCAGGAGCCACAAAATGATGGTCGTAACCCCGTAGCCCGCTGCCGCCCAGATGGCCCAGGTCCGGTCCGCATGCCCGGTGTCCACCGCCAAGGCGGTGGCGTAGATCGCGAAGGCCCCGTTCGCGACCAGCGCTCGACGCCAGCTCAGCCAGTGCTGGTGGGCTGGCCTCGACTCACGGTCTTCTACCTGCCTGTTCTCCACTGTGCCGGTACCCGCCCGTCCACGCGATTTCCCCTGTTGCCTATTCAGCTGTAGCCACGCCGAAACGGTAAATCTGCCCCCGAAGCAGGTAAATAAGCTTATCACCACGCGTTACTTCGCGAGTTTGCGGACCGCACCTGCTACGGGAGTTTCCAGCCGACCGGTTCGGCATCTTCCTGTTCCAGCAGCTGGTTGGCTCGGCTGAACGGACGCGACCCGAAGAAGCCATTGGCTGCCGAATACGGACTCGGATGTGCCGATTCAACCGCGGGAATGCCCTGCAGCAACGGAACCAGCGTACGCGCGTCGCGGCCCCACAAAATGGCCACCAGTGGCTCCGTCTGCCGCGCGGCCAGCGCCCGGATGGCCTGCTCGGTCACCTCCTCCCACCCGTTGCCCCGATGCGACCCCGGCTTGCCCGGCTGAACGGTGAGCACCCTGTTGAGCAGGAGCACACCGCGTTCGGTCCATGGTGTCAGGTCACCGGTGGTGGGCGTGGGATAACCGAGGTCATCGGAGTACTCCCGGAAGATGTTGACCAGGCTGCCCGGCAGCCGCTTGACCTCCGGCGCCACCGAGAAGCTGAACCCGACCGCGTGCCCCGGGGTCGGATAGGGATCCTGGCCCACGATCAGCACCCGCACGCCCGCGAACGGCTGCTTGAACGCCCGCAGCACGTTCTCCCCGGCCGGCAGGTACCGGCGCCCGGCCGCGACCTCGGCGCGCAGGAAATCCCCCATCGCGGCGATCCGGTCCGCGACGGGCTCCAGAGCATCGGCCCAGCCCGGGTCGATGATGTTGCGCAACGGCTCCGCCATGGCAGGAAACTCTAGCTCGTTCCGGCGTCCCGGCCGGCCAGGCGCGGGTGACCTGCCCGCCGCGCCTGGCCAGCGCCGCCGCGAACCGGGCCGCGTCGCGGGGCGCCGTGGCGTGCTGGTCGTTGTTGAAGTAGACATACATGTCGCTGGTATGCGCGATCCGCGTCGCCCACCGGCCGAGCGCGCGGGTGCTGTAGCTCGGCCACGGCTCGCCGTCGCCCTCGTGGAACCGCAGGTAGCCCCAGTCGGCCGTACGCCACAGCGGGGTCAGCGCGGATCCGCCGCGGTCGGCCCAGCACAGCGCCGCGTTCGCGGCGGTGAGGACCTCGCGCACCTCGTCGGTCCACCAGGACGGATGCCGCGGCTCGACCGCGACCCGGACCGAGGCCGGGAACTGGCGTAGGCAGTCGGCCAGGAGCGGCGGGGCGCCCTGCAGGTCCGGCGGAAGCTGGAGCAGCACCGGCCCCAGCCGGTCGGCCAGCCCGGCGGCCGCGTCCAGCAGTCGCTTGACCGGCTCGGCCGGGTCGCGCAGCCGGCGCACGTGGGTCAGGTAGCGGCTGGCCTTCACGGTCATGACGAAGTCGCCGGGAACCCGGTCCCGCCAGCTCGCGAACGTGTCCCGGGCCGGGAGCCGGTAGAAAGTGCCGTTGTTCTCCACGGTGGCGAACTGCTCGGCATAGTGTTCGAGCCAGCGCCGCTGCGGCACGCCCGGTGGATAGAAGGCGCCGCGCCAGTCGCGGTATTGCCAGCCCGAGGTCCCGACCATTACGGGCACGGTCGCTCCCCTCAAAAACTGTTTCAGTTACCCGCGAATCGGAAAAGCTAACGCTGAACGGGTGTCGCGTAGCAGGAAAATGAGGGTAGCCTGCGTCCACGCAGTGTCAACCATGACGCAGTGTCACATCACATGGAACGATGGGGCCCATGAGAGGACGTGTGCTGGTCGTCGACGACGACGCCGCCCTCGCCGAGATGCTCGGTATCGTGCTTCGGGGCGAGGGATTCGAGCCGACCTTCGTCTCCGACGGGGATAAGGCGGTCGAGGTATTCCGGGACTCCCGGCCCGATCTGGTGCTGCTGGACCTGATGCTGCCAGGCTCGGACGGAATAGACGTATGCCGGCAGATCCGCGCCGAGTCCGGCGTGCCGATCGTCATGCTGACCGCCAAGACCAACACCGTCGACGTGGTTCTGGGCCTGGAGTCCGGGGCCGACGATTACATCATCAAGCCGTTCAAGTCCAAGGAACTCGTGGCCCGGGTCCGGGCCCGGCTGCGCCGGACCGACGAGCCCGCCCCGGAGATGCTCCAGATCGGCAACATCGTCATCGACGTGGCCGGCCACTCGGTCAAGCGCGACGGGGAGACCCTCAACCTCACCCCGCTGGAGTTCGACCTGCTGGTGGCGCTGGCCCGCAAGCCCAGGCAGGTCTTCACTCGTGAGGTGCTGCTCGAGCAGGTCTGGGGCTACCGGCACGCGGCCGACACCCGGCTGGTCAACGTGCACGTCCAGCGGCTGCGGGCCAAGATCGAGCGCGACCCCGAGCGGCCCGAGATCGTGGTGACCGTACGTGGCGTCGGCTACAAGGCGGGTCCTGGCTAAGTCGGGGTCGGCACGGTGGCAGCGGCAAGCACGGATCGCCAGCAGGACTGGATTACCCAGTTCGTCCGGTCGCCGTTCGGCAAGGCGATCATGCGCCGGCTGCCGGACCGGGCGCGGCGCGGGCTGTTCGTCATCCGTCGCTGGCAGCGCCATGTCGTCGCGCAGCTACGCAGCCGCTGGCATCGCTCGCTGCAACTGCGGGTCGTCTCGACCACGCTGGTGCTGTCCGCTCTGGTCATCGCCGTGCTCGGCTTTTTCCTGGTCCAGTCGATCGCCCAAGGCCTGCTCAGCAACGCGGAGAGCACCGACCGCAACCAGGTGCAGAACGGCGCCAACATCGCGTCGGGCCTGAAGGACCCGGACGTCCTGAACCCGCCGAGCGGCCAGTCCGACGCCCTGAGCCTGGCCACCACGCTCCAGCGGACCAGCGGCAATACCGGCAGCTACCTGGTCTTCGTCCAGTCGACCGGCGGTCAGCAGGTCGGCGCGCAGTGGGCCGGCCAGCGCACGGTGAACATCACCGCCACCATCCCGGCGGACCTGATCCTGGCGGTCAGCAACGAGCGGGAGAACTATCGCTACGACAACGACAAGCCGGCCACGCCCTGGTCCGAGCCGACCACGCTGACCTATGTCCCCGGGTACGGGGCCCCGGTGCCGGCACTGGCCGTCGGCGAGCCGCTCAGCCAGTACTACCAGCTGTACTACGTGTTCCCGTTCACTCAGCAGCAGGCGTTCCTGGTGCTGATCCAGCGGGTCCTGATCGGCGTGGGGCTGGCTCTGGTCGTGCTGCTGGCCGCGATCGCCTCGCTGGTCACCCGGTGGGTGGTGCTGCCCGTGCGGCACGCGGCCCAGGCCGCCCAGCGGGTGTCGGCCGGCCACCTCGAGGAGCGCATGGTGGTCCTGGGCGTCGACGACCTGGCCGCGCTGGCCACCTCGTTCAACGAGATGGCCAGCAGCCTGCAGGCCAAGCTCGCCGAACTCGAGGAGCTATCCAGCGTGCAGCGCCAGTTCGTCTCGGACGTCTCCCACGAGCTGCGTACTCCGCTGGCCACCATCAAGATGGCCGCGGACCTGCTGTTCGAGTCCCGGCAGGAGCTCGACCACGCCGGCGGGCGGTCCGTCGAGCTGCTGCAGAGCCAGCTGGAGCGGTTCGAGGAGCTGCTGGTCGACCTGCTGGAGATCAGCAGGTACGACGCCGGGGCCGCCACCTTGGACGCCAACCTGGTCGACGTGTGCGACCTGGTCCGGCGCTCGGCCGACGACGCGCAGCAGCTGGCCGAGCGCAAGGGCAGCCGGATCGAGTTCCGGCTGCCGGCCACCGGGTGCTTCGCCGAGGTGGACCGTCGCCGGGTGGAGCGCATCCTGCGCAACATCTTGGTCAACGCGGTCGAGCACGGTGAGGGCAAGGACGTGGTGGTCACCGCCGCGATGGACAGCGCCGCGGTCGCGGTGTCGGTCCGGGACTACGGTGTGGGACTGCGCCCGGGTGAGCAGCAGCGGGTCTTCGAGCGGTTCTGGCGAGCCGACCCGGCCCGGGCCCGGAGCACCGGTGGTACCGGCCTGGGCCTGGCTATCTCACTGGAAGACGCTCGGCTGCATGGCGGCTGGCTGCAGGCCTGGGGCGAGCGGGGCCGGGGCTCAGTGTTCCGGCTGACCTTGCCGCGGGACGCCGGCCAGGAACTGGCGGGCTCGCCGCTGCCGCTCGGCCCGGACGAAGCCGAGCTCGCGACGGGTCCCGGAGTGATGGACTCGTGACCCTTCCGGCCAGATGGCCTCTGTTGAGCAGCCCCCGCGCCCGGACGCGACTGGGCACCGTCCGGCGGGTGGCCGTGATCGCCGCCGTGGTGGCCTCGGTGGCGGGCTGTGTGGGCATGCCGTCCAACGGCCCGGTCCAGGAGTTCAGCGCCAGCCCGCAAAGCGGCGGTCAGGACGGGAACCTGATCGGATCGGTGCCGCTGGGGCCGCAGGCCGGGGAAGACCCGGCCCACGTCGTGGAGGGTTTCCTGACCGCGGCCGACAGCTACCCGCTGTACAGCGTGGCCCTGGAGTACCTGACCAGCTCGGCGGTCAGGTCGTGGAACCCGCAATTCGCGGTCAAGGTGTTCAGCAAGCTGGACCCGCCCGTCACGGTGCCGACCCCGAAGGCCAGCCCGGCCAGCGCCCCGCAGGCCAAGGTCGAGGTCACCGGCACGATCCAGTCCACGTTCAACGGCACCGGTCAGTACATCTCGGCCAACCCGGGCCCGGCTTCGGCCGCTTACGATAACCCATTCACCCTGGTCAAGGTCAACGGCCAGTGGCGCATCACCAATCCGCCTAGCTACCGGATGCTCCAGGTGGGCGATTTCCCGTACTTCTACAAGACGCAAGACCTGTACTTCATGGACCCGCAGGACGACACGCTCGTCCCGGACTCGGTCTTCGTGCCGCTGGGCGCCACGGTCTCCCAGCTGCTCACCGACCTGGTGGATTCGCTCACCGGGCCGCCCAAGACCCCGTGGCTGGCCAGCGCGATCGATACCGAGCTGCCCCCCAACTACAGCGTGCAGCAGGTCCTCAACGACGGCTCGACCGTCACGGTGAACATCTCGGTGCCCAAGGGGGCCAGCCCCGACCCCCACCAGCTCGAGTTGTTCGCCTCGCAGCTGGTATGGACCCTGACCAGCCCGACCGGTTTCTCATCGGTCGTGCTGGAGATCAACGGCCAGCCGTGGACGCCAACCGCCCCGGCTTGCCCGAACGGCCGGGTCCCGGGTCAGGCGCAGACCTCGGGCTACTTTTCGTGTTTCAATCCGTACCCGTCGTCGCCGTCCGCGTTCTACTACGTGTACCACGGCCAGTCCTGGGCCCGGTGCGGCGCCGAATCCCTGGGCGCGTCCGGGTCCATCGGCCCGGTCCTGCCGCTCGTCGGGCACACCGGCGCGTTCACCAGCCCGGCCTGCGTCCCCCGCCAGTCCGTCAGCCAGCCTGATCCGGCGCTGCCCGCGGCCCAGCCGCCGTCGCTGCCGGCCGTCACCATGACGGCGCTCTCGCCCGACGGGAACTATCTGGCCATCGTCACCGCGGGCCAGGGCGATCTGTATGTCGGGAAGCCGTCGGGCGCGGCCGCGTCGTTCGTCACCGGTCCGGGCCGGCTAACCGGCGGGGGCATCACCTCGCTCAGCTGGGACCACAATGACAATCTGTGGGTGACCCAGGGCGGCACCATCTACGAGCTGCGGTCCGGCGAGCTGCAGTCGTCCAGCGGCAAGCCGGTACCGGTCACCGGTCCGCAGAACGTCACCGACCTGTCGGTCGCGCCGGACGGCGTCCGGCTCGCCTTCATCGCCCGGGGTCCGAACGACCGCTACGGGCTCTACCTGGCGGCGGTGGGCAGCGGCCCGCCCACCAACGTCGTGTCGGGCTCGCCCAACGGGCATGAGGCCATCACAGGCGCCACCCTCATCGGGCCGGGGCTCGGCCATCCGGCCTCGGTCGCCTGGTACGACGCTGATGACCTGCTGGTGGTCAACGACGCGGCCGGCGGGAACGGACTTTACGAGGTGCCCGTCGACGGGCAGCAGCCGCAGCAGGAGGTCGCCCCGACGAATGTGACCTCAATCACGGCCGCTGGCCCCCAGAACCTGCTGGTCGCCGGGGTGGCCGGCGGCAGCCTGTCCGTCTCGACCAGCCTGATCGGCCCGTGGGACCCGCTCGGCCCGCCCGGCGCGTATCCCGCTTACCCCGGGTAACCGGTCGGCCTGGCCCGGACCCGGCACATTTTTCCTCTTGACGGGACTACGCATCTCGCTTATAGGGGATGAAAAGGGCACATAGCCTCGGCCGACAAAACGTTATGCAGCCGTTATGTTACGAATTGTGATTGATCGCCTACATGTCCCTCCTGACATTCACGCTCTGGCGAGCTAGCGTTCATGGCATGGCACTCGCCCGGGCCCGTGGTTGCGCCGGGCGTGGCTCCCGTTGTGGGATTCGCGTCAGGCAAGCCGATGCCAGCCGCAGGCGAAACGGCCCACGTAAGGCGACTTCTCGTCGACCGATCACGGTGCGGCTTAGGAGTAAGACCTGCCCCGCCGGGAGATACCGAGTCTCCCGGGCCGGGAGAAGGGCTTCAGTGGCCAGGAGGCCGCAACCCCCTCAGCAGGCGAATGTGGGGTCGAAGACCAGGTCGGCCGGGCGAGTGCCACCCGGTTCAATCAGACACAGCCCCAATCGGACTGGAAGGGGATCGCGATGGAAATCATCGTCCGGGGACGCCACATAACCGTCCCCCCGCGTTTCCGTCAGCATGCCGCCGCCAAACTCGCCAAGCTCGAGAAGCTTGACCAGAAGGCGCTACGGATCGATGTGGAGGTCTCCAAGGAACGTAACCCGAGGCAGTCTGATCGCCGTGAGCGAGTCGAACTGACCATCCGGTCCCGCGGCCCGGCGATCCGGGCCGAGGCGGCCGCCGACGACCGCTACACCGCGCTGGATCTGGCCTTCGCCAAACTCGAATCCCGGCTGCGCCGGGCCTCGGACCGGCGCAAGATCAACAAAACCGACAGCGTCACGATGCGCTCGTCCGCCCTGGTCGCGGGGGACGCGGCGGCGCCTCCCCTCCCGCCGCCCTCGCTCAACGGCAGCGGCAGCGGCAGCGGCAGCGGTGTGGTCCGGCCGCGCACCGGCGAGCTGGATGACCAGGACGACCGGTTCGGCGGGACCGAGCCGGACAGCCACCTGGTCCCGATCAAGATGGAGGGCGACGGCCCCCTGGTGCTGCGCGAGAAGGTGCACGCGGCCCGGCCGATGCCGATCGACCAGGCCCTGCTGGAGATGGAACTCGTGGGTCACGACTTCTACCTGTTCCACGACAGCGAGTGCGACCGGTTCAGCGTGGTCTACCGCCGCCGGGGTTATGACTACGGAGTCATCCGCCTGGTCGAGGAGTAATTCACTCACCCATCGTGGTTGGCATGGTGCGAGCCGGGCCGGGTCCCGGCTTGCATCATGGCCGTCCGTCGGCAAGAGTCTGATGGTGGCACCACAGGGAGGCAACGAATTGAGCGCAACCGGCGACGCGGCGATGACCGCTGCTCAGCGGCCGGATCCTGAGCGCGGCCCGGAGCCGATCCGGGTGCTGATCGCGGACGACCACGCCCTGTTCCGGCGCGGCCTGGAGATGGTCCTGGCCGACGAGGACGACATCAACCTGGTCGGGCAGGCCAGCGACGGCGCCGAGGCGGTCACCGTGGCCGGCGAGTCGCTGCCCGATGTCGTGCTCATGGACATCCGGATGCCGAAGACCAGCGGCATTGAGGCCTGCCGGGCGACCAAGGAGGTCGCGCCCAGCGCCAAGATCGTCATGCTGACCATCAGCGACGAGGAAGAGGACCTGTTCGAGGCGATCCGGGCCGGCGCCAGCGGCTACCTGCTCAAGGACATCCCGCTGGACGAAGTGGCCGAGGCGGTCCGCTCCGTGCACGGCGGCCAGTCGCTGATCAACCCCTCCATGGCCGGCAAGCTGCTCACCGAGTTCGCCACCTTGGCCAACCGCGACACCACCGAGGACCGCGCCCAGCACGTCGCAGCGCCCAAGCTGACCGACCGGGAGATGGAGGTGCTCAAGCTCGTGGCCCGCGGCATGAACAACCGCGACATCGCCAAGGAGTTGTACATCTCCGAGAACACGGTCAAGAACCACGTCCGGAACATCCTGGAGAAGCTCCAGATCCACTCCCGCATGGAAGCCGTCATGATCGCCGTCCGCCAGAAACTCATCGAGTTCAGCTAACCGCGGCCCCTCGGGCCAGCGCAGAACCCCTCACGCCAGCGCGGCGGCCAGGCGCCCGGCGTGCGCGGCGGGCTCGATCTGCTCCAGCCGCACGTCGTCGCAGCCCACCCAGCTGGCCGCCGCACGCAGCGCCTGGGCCATCGGCTCGGCCGCCGAAGCCCGTTCCAGCGACACCTTCCGCGCGACCAGGGTCTTGCCCTCCCGGGCCGGGTCGACCCGGCCGGCCAGCCGTCCGCCCGCGAGCAGCGGCATGGTGAAGTAGCCGTGCACCCGCTTGTGCTTGGGCACGTAGGCCTCCAGGCTGTGCTCGAAGCCGAACGCCCGCAGCGTCCGCTTGCGGTCCCACACCAGCGAGTCGAACGGCGAGAGCAGCGTCACCCGGTGCCGCCCCCGCTCCGCCACCAGCTCCAGCGCGCCCGGATCGGCCCAGACCCCAGCGCGCCCAAAAGCCGGCAGCAGCGCCTGCTATAGCCACCGGAACCAGCCCGGCCGCCGCGGCGGCCGCCGCGACCAGCCGCGTGCGCTGGCCCTTTTCGCTCACCGGGAAGTTCAGCCGGTGGTAGTCGACCAGGTCCGCGTGGGTCGCCACGCCGAGCGCGCGGCCCGCGACCCCGGCCAGGTAGGTCAGGCACTCCAGGTCGGTCGGGTCCGGGTCGAGCAGCTCACTGGGCAGCACCCGCTCGGGCAGGTCGTAGACCCGACGCCACCCGGTCCGCCGGACGCAGATGACGTCGCCGGTGTCCAGCAGCCACTCGACCGCGATCTTGACCTCGGACCAGTCCCACCAGGGCCCGCCCGCCTTGGCCCCGCCCAGCTGGGTGGCGGTCAGCGGGCCCTCGGCGCGCAGCCGGGCCAGCACCTTGTCGCAGGTCTCCTGATGGCTCTGATGCCACCGCACGCCGCGGGCCCGGAAGGCCCGGCGGCGGAACGCGAAGTACGGCCACTGCTCGAGCGGCAGCACGCAGGCCGCGTGGGCCCAGTACTCGAAGGCCGCCGGCTTGGCCGGGTGCCAGTAGGCCTGCTCGATCTGCTCACGGGGGACCGGCCCGAGGCGCGCGTAGGCGACCAGCTCGTGGGAGCGCGCCAGCACGCTGATCGTGTCCAATTGCACCGCGCCGACCCGGCGCAGCATCGAGGTCACCCCGGCCCGGGTCGGGCGCCACGGCGCGGCGCCCAGGAACCCCTGCGCCCGGAGCGTCATCCGGCGGGCCTCGTCCGGGGTGATCGTCACCTCAGCCGCGGGAGCCTCAGCCGCGGGAGCACCCAGGCGCACCACCGGACTTTTAGTACCAGTCGTCGAAGATGTGCACGGCGGCCCCCACGATGACGCCGAGGACCACGATGCCGCACGCCAGCCAGAACAGCCACCAGACCGGTCCGATGGGCAGCGCGATCCCGCCCACGATGAACCCGACGATGACGATGGCCGTCGTCGCCCAGGATGCGGGCCGGCCGTGATGCGCCTCGTGCTCATGCGGCACGCCGGGCAGCAGGTCAACCCCGCTCGTGCCGGTGTCCGCGTCGGCGCCGGTCACGGCTCCTGCTGACCCCTGATCGGCCACTCGTAGCTCCTCTCGGTGAGTACCGGTCCTATTATTCACTGCGAAGTGCGAGACTGATCACCAGCCGGCCCAAGACCCGGTTCGCCGGCGCTGGTGTCACGGCAAGCGCCGACTCGGCTTGGTGCCTCATCTCGCCTACGATGACATGCGAGACCGTGAACCGGAACCAAATACGGGTCACTGGCCATTGTGTGAGGTAAGACGATCCGCGAGGAGCGCGACGAGAGTGGCACCCATCATCGATAATGTCCTTCGCGCTGGCGAAGGCAGGACCCTGCGCAAGCTCAAGCGGATCGCCGAGCAGATCAACTCCATCGAGGATGACTTCGTCGCGATGAGCGACGCCGAGCTGCGCGGCATGACCGACGAGTTCCGGCAGCGCTACGCGGACGGCGAGTCGCTCGACGACCTGCTCCCCGAGGCCTTCGCCGCCGTCCGTGAGGCAGCCAAGCGCACGCTGGGCCAGCGCCACTTCGACGTCCAGCTGATGGGCGGGGCGGCGCTGCACATGGGCAACATCGCCGAGATGAGGACCGGTGAGGGCAAGACGCTCACCGGGGTGCTGCCCGCCTACCTCAACGCGCTGTCCGGCGAGGGCGTGCACGTGGTCACGGTCAACGACTACCTGGCCAAGCGCGACTCGGAGTGGATGGGCCGGATCCATCACTTCCTCGGACTCGAGGTCGGCGTGATCCTGGGCCAGATGAGCCCGGCCGAGCGCAAGGTCCAGTACGCGGCCGACATCACCTACGGCACCAACAACGAATTCGGCTTCGACTACCTGCGTGACAACATGGCCTGGACGCTGGACGAATGCGTGCAGCGCGGGCACCACTTCGCGGTCGTCGACGAGGTGGACTCGATCCTGATCGACGAGGCACGGACCCCGCTGATCATCAGCGGCCCGGCCGAGCAGAGCGCGCGCTGGTACGTGGAGTTCGCCAAGATCGCCCCCCGGCTGCGCCGCGGCGAGGACGGCGAGGGCGACTACGAGGTCGACGAGAAGAAGAAGACCGTCGGCATCTTGGAATCCGGCGTCGAGAAGGTCGAGGACTGGCTCGGCATCGACAACCTCTACGATCCGGTCAACACGCCCCTGGTCAGCTTCCTGAACAACTCGATCAAGGCCAAGGAGCTGTACAAGAAGGACAAGGACTACGTCGTGATGAGCGGCGAGGTCCTGATCGTGGACGAGTTCACCGGGCGCATCCTGCACGGCCGGCGCTACAACGAGGGCATGCACCAGGCCATCGAGGCCAAAGAGGGCGTGGCGATCAAGGACGAGAACCAGACGCTGGCCACGATCACGCTGCAGAACTACTTCCGGCTCTACGACCGGCTGTCCGGGATGACCGGTACCGCGATGACCGAGGCCAACGAGTTCCAGCAGATCTACAAGCTCGGCGTGGTCCCGATCCCGACCAACATGCCGATGATCCGCGACGACCAGGCCGACGTCATCTACCAGACCGCGCAGTCCAAGTTCGAGGCGTGCGTCGAGGACATCGCCGAACGCCACCAGGCCGGGCAGCCGGTCCTGGTCGGCACGACCAGCGTCGAGAAGTCCGAGATCTTGTCCAAGATGCTCAAGCGGCGCGGCGTTCCGCACGAGGTGCTGAACGCCAAGTACCACGAGCGGGAGGCCATGATCGTGGCCTCGGCGGGCCGCAAGGGCGCGGTCACCGTGGCCACCAACATGGCCGGCCGCGGTACCGACATCATGCTCGGCGGCAACCCCGAGTTCATCGCCGACACCGAGCTCCACCAGCGTGGCCTGTCCCCGGTCGAGACGCCGGAGGATTACGAGGCGGCCTGGCCGGAGGCGGTGGCCAAGGCCAAGCGCGACGTCGCGCAGGAGCACGAAGAGGTCGTCGAGGCGGGTGGCCTGTACGTCCTGGGCACCGAGCGGCACGAGTCCCGCCGGATCGACAACCAGCTCCGGGGCCGTTCCGGCCGTCAGGGCGACCCGGGCGTCAGCCGGTTCTACCTGTCCCTGGAAGACGACCTGATGCGGCTGTTCAACTCCGAGCGGGTCGGCGCGATCATGGAACGGCTGAACATCCCGGCCGACGTGCCGGTGGAGTCCAAGGTCGTCAGCCGGGCCATCCGGTCCGCCCAGACCCAGGTCGAGCAGCAGAACTTCGAGATCCGCAAGGACGTGCTCAAGTACGACGACGTGCTGAACCGCCAGCGCAAGGTCATCTACGGCGAGCGCCGCCAGGTCCTGGAGGGCGCCGACCTGCACGAGCAGATCCGCGAGATGGTCGACGAGGTGATCGCCGGGTACGTCGCGGGCGAGACCACCGACGGCTACCCCGAGGAATGGGACCTGGACAAGTTGTGGCGGGCGTTCCGCCAGCTGTTCCCGATCGGCATCTCGGTCGACGACGTGATCGACGAGGTGGGCGGCGAGCGGGCCGGACTGTCCGGCGAGTTCATCACCGAGGCGGTCCTGGCCGACGCGCAGTCCGCCTACGAGCGGCGCGAGGAAGAGTTCGGCTCGGAGGTCATGCGCGAGCTCGAGCGCCGGGTCGTGCTGTCGGTCCTGGACCGCAAGTGGCGCGAGCACCTGTACGAGATGGACTACCTGCGCGAGGGCATCGGCCTGCGCGGCTACGGCCAGCGCGACCCGCTGGTGGAGTACCAGCGCGAGGGCTACGACATGTTCAGCGCCATGATGGAAGGGATCAAGGAAGAGTCCGTCGGCAACCTGTTCAACCTGCAGGTTCAGGTCCAGGAAAACCCGATCGTCGAAGAGGCGGGCCCGGACGGCGCCATCCCGGGAATCCTGGAGGCACCGGCGGCGGTCGACACCCCGCAGACGGCCCCGCCCGGTATCCCGGGTCCCCGGGCCAGCGGTACGCCCGCCCGCGCCGCTACGCCGGCCGACGGCCAGCGCACCCCCCGAGCCGCAGGCGGCACCCCCCGAGCCCCGGGCGGCACCCAGCGAGCCCCGGGCGGCACCCAGCGAGCCCCAGGCGGCGCGCACGCCAAGCCGCCGGCCGGCGAGTCGCCCGCCATCCCCGCCGGGCTGGCCCCGCGCCGGACCCAGCGGCTCCAGTACTCCGCCCCGTCGGTCGACGGCGGGACGCACGTGGAGACCACCCGGAGCTCGGCCGCCGGAGACGACTACAGCCGCGTCGGCCGTAACGACCCCTGCCCGTGCGGCTCGGGCCGCAAGTTCAAGCGCTGCCACGGCGACCCCCGCAACAACTCCTGACCGGTCCTAGCCCGCCTCCAGCGCGGTGCACCGCCAGTGCGCCGCACGGGCGGGCCAGCCCGGCGCCGCGGGCCGCGCGGCTACCTGCTCAAACCGCATGGCCAAGGCGCGCGAGCGGGCGTCGAAGGCCACCACCACGGTCATCTCCACCACCCGGTCCGCGGGCCGCGACGTCATGATGCGCGCGATCCGGGGCCGCCGCCCGAGGCCAGCAGCGGAGCCAGGCTGGCCACCCGCGACCGGACCCGCTCCGAAGCCAGCGGCACCAGCTGCCGTCCCGGCCGAACGCCCGCTAGCACCTCCACGATCACCACCGCCAGCTGCCCCGGCCGCACCCCCGCCGCCTCCGCGCCGGCCACCGGAACCGCCCCAGAAACCGCAACCGCCCCAGAAACCGCAACCGCCGCAGGAACCGGAACCGCCGCAGAAACCTCCGGCCCGGCTCCCTCCGAACCCTCGCAGTCGTAAGGCGGCGCCGCGTGCGGCACCTTGACCAGGCGCAACGATGACAGGTCGGGCATGACCCCGCCCTCCAGATCCGATGAACGCTCCCGCCCGTGGCCGCCGCGTCCCGGTACCCACCGTTGTACCTCGACCCACTGACATTCCCGTGCCCGCCGCTCGTCCGAGATGCCCCTAAAATCACCGTTGTGGATACTGTCGGGGAATTGCGCGGCCTGATCTCGGACTGGGGCGGCGTCCTGTGCTCGCCGATCCTGCCCACGGTCCGGGCCTGGATCGAGGCCGAAAGCATCGACTGGGACAGCTACCGGGCCGTGATGGCGCCCTGGGTGACCCAGGCCTACGGTGCGGACGGCCTGCCCAACCCCGTCCACGCGCTGGAACGCGGCGAATGCACCGGCCCCCAGTTCGAGCAGATGCTGGCGGCCGAGCTGCTGCGGCTGGACGGGTCGGCGGTGGCGGCCGAGGGCCTGCTGCGCCGCATGTTCGCGGCCAGCGTGCCGGTCCAGGCCATGTACGACACGATCCGGACGCTGCGCGTGGCCGGGTTCGGCACCGCGTTGCTGTCCAACTCCTGGGGGTGCGACGAGTACCCGCGCGCGGACCTGCTCGGGCTGTTCGACACCGTGGTCCTGTCCGGCGAGGTCGGCATGCGCAAGCCGGAAAAGGAGATCTTCCTGCACACGGCCCAGACGCTCGGACTGCCGCCCGAGGAGTGCGTCTTCATCGACGACATGGCGGCCAACGTGGCCGCCGCGCAGGCCTGCGGCATGACCGGTGTGCTGCACACCGACACCGCCAGCACCGCCGCCGCCCTGCAGGATCTGTTCGGCGTGCCCCTGGCCTGGAGCGCGCCGGCAACCAGTGCTCCGGCAACCAGTGCCCCCGCAACCAGTGCTCCGGCAACGAGTGCGCCCGCAACGTGATGCCAAAGGTCTACGCTTTACCGCGTGCCGGACTATCCGCACCCCGCCACCGAAGGCCGGGCGGCCAACATGCGGGCCAACCGGCGCACGGACACCAAGCCTGAGCTGGCCCTGCGCCGCGCGCTGCACCAGCGCGGCTACCGCTATCGCAAGGACTACCGGCTGGACCTGGTCAGCGGTCGGCGCGTCCGGCCCGACATCGCGTTCACCGCGCGCAAGGTGGCGGTCTTCGTCGACGGCTGCTTCTGGCACGCCTGCCCCCAGCACGGCTCCAAGCCGCGCAACAACGAGTGGTACTGGGGTCCGAAGCTGGTCCGCAACGTCGAGCGCGACCGGGCCAACGACGCCGCCCTGACCCTGGCCGGCTGGTCGGTGATCCGCCTATGGGAACACGTCCCCCTCGACGAGGCCATCGCCACCGTGATCACCGCGCTCGGCCCCAAAAACCCCTAGAATCTCCAAGACCATGCGCGTCTTCCTGCCTTCCACCTTGCCCGCCGTGGCCCTGGCCCTCCAAACGGGCCAGGTCGGCCCCGTGCCCGGGTTCGCCGTCACGCCCGCGCTTCGCGAGGCCTACGCCCACGGCGACACCGAAGAACTGGAGTACGCCGCCCTGACCGAAGCGGCCCGCGCCTCGCTGCGCATGCTGGCCGCCGACCCGGCCGCCCCGCCCCGCCGCGTGGTCCTGGCCGCCGAGATCCCCGCCGAGCAGGTCAAACCGGATCCCCAGGACGCCGAGCCCGCCCGAGTGCTCATCAATCAAATCGTCACGATAAAAGACCTGGCCGCGGCCCACGTGGACGCCCCCGAAGCCAGCCACGACGTGAAAAGCGCCGCCGAGGCGCTGGCCGCCGCCGACGCGGGCGACGAGGACGCCCAGTTCACCGTCGACGGGGCAGAAGGCCACGAGCTCGGCTGGTACGCCACCCAGGAGCTGCCCTACCTGGCCGGTAAACCGGAGTAACAGCGCTCATACGATAAGGGGTATGGACGCCGTCACCAGAACTCCCGTACCGGCCAACGAGCCGGTCAGGCAGTACCAGCCGGGCAGCCACGAGCGAGCCGCGCTGGAAACCAAGATCAAGGAACTCGCCGGCCAGCGGACCGAACTGACCATGACCATCGACGGCCGCCAGCGGATGCCCGCCGGCGACCTGATCGACGTGGTCCAGCCGCACAACAAGCAGCACGTCCTCGGCCAGCTGGGCAACGCCACCGACGTCGACGTGGCCGCCGCCATCTACGCGGCCAAGCAGGCCGCTCCGGCCTGGCGCGCGCTGGCCTTCGACGACCGGGCCGCGATCTTCCTGCGGGCCGCCGACCTGCTGGCCGGGCCGTGGCGCGCCACCGTGAACGCCGCGACCGTCCTCGGCCAGTCCAAGTCGCCGTACCAGGCCGAGATCGACGCCGCCTGCGAGCTGATCGACTTCTGGCGCTACAACGTCTACTACGCCACGAAGATCCTGGCCGAGCAGCCCGAGTCCGCCCCCGGCACGTGGAACCGGATGGACTACCGCCCGCTCGAGGGGTTCGTGCTGGCCATCACCCCGTTCAACTTCACCTCGATCGCCGGGAACCTGCCCACCGCCCCGGCCCTGCTGGGCAACGTGGTGGTGTGGAAGCCGTCGCCCACCCAGCAGCTCGCAGCGCACTTCCTGATGCGCCTGCTCGAGGCGGCCGGGCTGCCCCCCGGGGTGATCAACCTGGTCACCGGGGACGGCCAGGCGGTCTCCCAGGTCGCGCTGACCCACCCCGACCTGGCCGGCATCCACTTCACCGGCTCCACCGCCACCTTCCAGCACCTGTGGCGGACCGTGGGCGAGAACATCGGCCGGTACCGCAACTACCCGCGGGTGGTGGGGGAGACCGGCGGCAAGGACTTCGTGATCGTCCACCCCAGCGCCGACCCGGCCACGACGACGCCCACGCTGATCCGCGGCGCGTTCGAGTACCAGGGCCAGAAGTGCTCCGCCGCCTCCCGCGCCTACATCGCCGAATCGGTGTGGGCCAGAACCCGCGACGACTTCCTGGCTCAGATCGACTCGCTGACCATGGGCGACGTCGCGTCCGACCTGTCGCTGTTCATGGGCGCGGTCATCGACGCCCGGGCCTTCGCCAAGCACGCCGCGGCCATCGAGCGCGCCAGAAACACCGCGACGATCACCGTCGCGGCCGGCGGCCGCTACGACGACACCACGGGCTATTTCGTCCGGCCCACCGTGCTGGAGTGCACCGATCCCACCGACGAGGTGTTCACCACCGAGTACTTCGGCCCGATCCTGGCCGTCCACGTCTACCCCGACGACGCGTACCCCGAGGTGCTCGCCCAGGCCGCCGACGTGGCCCCGTACGCGCTGACCGGCGCGGTGCTGGCCACCGACCGGTACGCGATCGCCGAGGCCAGCCAGAAGCTCCGGTACTCGGCGGGCAACTTCTACATCAACGACAAGCCCACCGGCGCCGTCGTCGGCCAGCAGCCCTTCGGCGGCGCCCGGGCCAGCGGCACCGACGACAAGGCGGGCTCGGTCTATAACCTGATCCGCTGGGTCTCGGCCCGGGCCATCAAGGAACTGTTCGTCCCCCCCTCGGACTACCGCTACCCTCACATGGGGTAACCGAGGAGGAGGACGCCATTCATCGCCTGGTTCTGTGGAATATCGACCTGACCCTGGTCGATGTGGCCCGGGTGACGAGGGCGGCCTACGCCGAGGCGTTCGCCGCGATCGTCGGCCGCCCGCTGGTCCAGCTGCCGCAGACGGCGGGCCGGTCGGAGTCGGAGATCTTCTTCGACGCGCTCGCGCTGAACGGCGAGGACATGCGGGCCGGCGGACAGGCCGAGCAACTGGTCGAGCCGTTCAGCGCCGAACTGGCCACCGCCCTCAAGGCCCGCCATGACGAGCTGACCACCCACGGCCAGCTGCTGCCCGGCGCGGCCCAGGCGCTGGCCGCGGTGGCCGCGCTGGACGCCACCGTACAGACCGTGCTGACCGGCAACTCCAGGCCGACCGCGGAGCTGAAGCTGCGCGCGTTCGGCCTGGACGGCCTGGTCGACTTCGACATCGGCGGGTACGGCTCCGAGGCCTACCCGAAGGGCACCTTGCTCCGGGTGGCCCGCCAGCGGGCCGGCGACAAGCTCGGCGTGACGTTCGGCGAGCACGCCACGGTCTACGTCGCGGACTCACCGCGGGACGTGGACGCGGCCCGGATCGGCGGGGCCCGATCGCTGGCCGTGGCCAGCGGCCGGTCCAGCGCGGCCGAACTGCGCGACGTGGGCGCGGACGCGGTGCTGCCGGACCTGGCCGATACCGCGGCGCTGGTGACCCTCATCACCCGGCTCACCGGGACTATTGACATCTGACGGGCGTTGCCAGGCACGCCAGGATGGCACGATGCTGTGAAGATGGACACCAGTGACCTGACCAGCCGGGGCTACGGCGCGGTGCTCTGGGAGCCGGATCAGCAGACCGTCCACGACGCCCGGATCACCCGTTTCATGCGCTGGCTAACCGTGCCCGCTCCCGGCCGGGGCCACGACTTCGGCGGGTACGACGACCTGTGGCGCTGGTCGGTGACCGAGCCCGGCGCGTTCTGGTCCGCGGTCTGGGACTACTTCGAGGTGCTCGGCCACCGCGAACCCGGTCCGGTTCTGACCGGCGAGGTCATGCCCGACGTCGGCTGGTTCCCCGGTGCCACGCTGAATTACGCCCGTAACGCGCTACGGACCGCGTGGACCGATCCCGACCGCACGGCGATTATTTTTGATGCCGAACGGTCCAGGGCCGGGAGCCTTAGCTACGCTCAACTGGCCCACCAGGTCGCCCGCGTGGCCCGGGGGCTGCGGGCCCTCGGGGTCCGCCGCGGCGACCGGGTCGCGGCCCTGCTGCCGAACGTGCCCGAGGCGGTCATCGGCCTGCTGGCCGCGGCCAGCATCGGCGCGATCTGGTCCTCGTGCTCGCCGGACTTCGGCGCCCGCAGCGTCATTGACCGGTTCGCGCAGATCGAGCCCACCGTGCTGATCGCGGGCGACGGCTACTGGTACGGCGGCAAGGAGTTCTCCCGGGCCCAGCTGGTCGACGACGTGGTGGCGGCCCTTCCCGGCTTGTCCGCCGTGGTCCTGGTCGACCTGATCGGCCAGGCCGATACCTTCCCCGACCGCTTCATCCGCTGGGACAACCTGGGGGAGGGGGAGCGGGAGCCCGAGTTCGACGAGGTGCCCTTCGATCATCCGCTGTGGGTGGTCTACTCCTCGGGCACCACCGGCCTGCCCAAGCCGATCATGCACGGCCACGGCGGGATCGTGCTCGAGCACCTCAAGGCGCTGGCCTTCCACCAGGACCTGCGGCCCGGCGACGTGTTCACCTGGTACACCACGACCGGCTGGATGATGTGGAACTACCTGGTCGGCGGCCTGCTGGCCGGGCTGACCATCGTGCTGTACGACGGCAGTGCCACCTACCCGGGCCCGGACCGGCTGTGGCGGCTGGCCGCCGAGCACGGCATCACCTACCTCGGGCTCGGCGCGCCCTACCTGGTGGCCTGCATGAAGGCGGGACTGCGGCCCGGGGAGGAGACCGACCTGTCCGCGTTGCGGGCCATCGGCTCGACCGGATCGCCGCTGCCCCCCGAGGCGTTCGGCTGGGTATACGAGCGGGTCAAAAAGGACCTGCTGCTCGGCTCGTACTCCGGCGGCACCGACGTGTGCACCGGCGTCGTGGGACCCAATCCGCTGCTGCCGGTCCGGGCCGGCCTCATCTCCGGTCGCTGCCTGGGCGCGGCGGTGGAGGCTTACGACGACGACGGCCATCCGGTCATCGGACAGGTCGGCGAGCTGGTCATCACCCAGCCCATGCCGTCCATGCCGGTCGGCTTCTGGAACGACCCGGACGGCGTGCGGTACCGGGAAAGCTACTTCGACGTCTACCCCGGCGTCTGGCGGCACGGCGACTGGATCGAGATGCTGCCCGACGGCGGGTGCGTGATCTACGGCCGCTCGGACGCCACGCTCAACCGCGGCGGGGTCCGGATGGGCACCAGCGAGTTCTACCGCGTGGTCGAGGGCTTCGATGAGGTGGCCGACAGCCTGGTGGTGGACACCGGCCGGCTCGGCGCCGAGGGACGGCTGATCTTGTACGTGGTGCCCGCCGCGGGCCGCGAACTGGACGACGACCTGACCGCCCGGCTGCGCGCCGCGCTGCGCGCTCAGCTCTCACCCCGGCACGTGCCCGACGAGATCCACCAGGTGCCGGGCATCCCGCGGACGCTATCCGGCAAGAAGCTGGAGGTGCCGGTGCGCAAGATCCTGCTTGGTACCGAGCCATCTAAGGCGGCCGACCCCAACGCCCTGGCCAACCCCGAGGTCCTGGCTTACTTCCGGCCTGACCCGAGTTAGCCTGGCCTCACACGAACCCACAAAGGAGTGGATAGTGGACGCGATGCCGGACAGCGACGTTGAGACCAGAGAACCCCTGCTGGTCAAGGCGGCCCAGGCCTGGGTGGACGAACCCGGCCTGGATCCCGCCGTCCTGGGTGAGGGCGGCGCCGGAAATGAACAGAGCGTCCTGTGTTACCTGCGCGCGTACTACCACCGCGTCGCCACCGAGGACCTGCCCTCGCCCTCGCGGCTGGCCGCGGTGGCCGGGGCCCACGCCCGGCTCGGCCTGAACCGGCCGCAGGGCCGGGCCCTGGTCCAGGTCCGCGAGCCGGGGCAGGCGCACCTGGACCCGGTCACCCCGGCCGGCCTGGTGGTGGACATCGTCACCGACGACATGCCCTACCTGGTCAACTCGGTCACCACCCGGCTGAACCGGCACCGGGCCGAGATCACCCTGCTCGTCCACCCGCTGCTGTGGGTGCGCCGCGACGTGACCGGCGCCCTGCAGGAGATCGTCGGCGTGTGCAGCGAGGCCGCGGCCCAGGACAAGCCCGGCGACGGCGTGCCTGCCGACGCAAACACGGGCGTCACCGGCGAGATGACCGAGTCGTGGATTCATGTCGAGATCGAGCCGCCCGGCAACGGGGTCACGGCCGAGGGGCTCGAGGGCGACCTGCGTCACGTGCTCGAGGACGTGCGGGTGGCCGTCGAGGACTCCCAGCGGATGGCGGCCGCGGCCCGCGGGCTGGCCGACGACCTGGGCGGTGACCCGGGCAGTTCGACCCGGGGGGGCGACCCCCCCGATCCCTCTCGCGAGGACGTGGCCGAGTTCGGCCACCTGCTGCGCTGGCTGGCCGCGGGCAACTTCACCTTCCTCGGCTACCGCGAGTACAACCTGGTCCGGGCGCAGGACGGCGTGGGCCTGCAGCCCGTGCCCGGCACCGGGCTCGGCATCTTGCGCCACGACCGGCAGGACGGGCACGCGCTGCGCAAGCTGTCGACCCGCGTGGCGCACCGGGCCCAGGACCCCGGCGAGCGGCTGGTGCTGGCTAAGGCGAACTCCCGGTCCACCGTGTACCGGGCCAACTACCTGGACTACGTCTCGGTCAAGAAGCTCGGGCCCGACGGGACGGTCACCGGGGAGTACCGGTTCCTGGGCCTGTATTCGCACGCGGCGCACACCGCGCCGATCGCCAGCGTCCCGGTGATCCGGCGCAAGGTGTCTCACGTGCTGGCCCAGGCCGGCCTGTCGGTGGGCAGCCACGACGGCAAGGACCTGGTCGAGATCCTCGAGGACTACCCGCGCGAGGAGCTGTTCGAGATCTCGGCCGACGAGCTGACCCCCATCGCGCTGGGCGTGCTGCGGCTGTCCGAACGCAAGCAGACCCGGCTGTTCCTGCGCCGGGACCGCTACGGCCGGTACATGTCCTGCCTGGTCTACCTGCCGCGAGATCGCTACACGACCAAGGTCAGGCTGCGCGCTCAGGAGATCTTGCGCGAGGCGCTGAACGGGGCGTCGGTGGACTACAGCGCCACCATCGGCGACTCGGCCCTGGCCCGGCTGTACGTGGTGGTCCGGGCCGAGCGCGGCCACGTGGTGCCGCAGGTGGACGCGGCCGCGCTGGAGCGCCGGCTGGCCGCCGCGGTCCGGTCCTGGGACGAGGACCTGTCCGCCGAAGCGATCCGGGTGCTCGGCGAGGAGCGGGCCCGGGTCCTGCTGGAGCTGTGCGGCGCGCGCATCCCCGAGACCTACAAGGCCGACGTCTCGGCCCAGGACGCGGTCGACGACCTGACCACCATGCTCGGGCTGCGCGAAGCGGGCGTGCCGTTCGCGGTCCGCCTGGTCGAGCACCCGGAGCGGTGGACGCTGGTCGTCTACCGGACGGGCTCGCCGATCACCCTGTCCGATGTGCTGCCGCAGTTGCAGCACATGGGGGTCGAGGTGGTCGACGAGCACCCGTACCAGTTCGCCGGCAGCTCGAGCGCCGGTTCGTTCTGGATATATGAATTCGGTCTGCGGCCGCCGGCTTCCCCCGCCGCCGGGAGCCTGCGCCTGGTCTTCGAGGAGGCCCTGACCGCGCTGTGGCGGGGCCAGACCGAAGACGACGGGTTCAACGCGCTGGTCTTGACCGCCGGCCTGACCTGGCGTGAGGTGACGCTGCTGCGCGCGGCCGCGAAGTACCTGCGCCAGGGCGGCGTGCGCTTCAGCGAGGACTACGTGCAGCGCGTGCTGCGGTCCAACCCGGCCATCACCCGGCTGCTGGTCCGGCTGTTCGAGTCGCAGTTCGACCCGGCCCGCCAGGACGGCGCGGCCGAACGCTGCGAGGCCATCGTCGAGGAGATCCGCGGCCAGCTCGACGAGGTGACCAGCCTGGACGCCGACCGGATCCTGCGGTCCTACCTGGCCCTGATCGACGCGACCCTGCGGACCAACTACTACCGGACCGAAAGTCCCGGCAGCATCGCCGGCCCGCGCCCGCTCACCCTCAAGCTGGACCCCGGCGCCATTCCCGGGCTGACCCAGCCGCGGCCGAAGTTCGAAATCTACCTCTACTCGCCCCGGCTGGAGGCGGTGCACCTGCGCTTCGGCCGGGTGGCGCGCGGCGGGCTGCGCTGGTCGGACCGGCAGGAGGACTTCCGCACCGAGGTCCTCGGGCTGGTCAAGGCGCAGGAGGTCAAGAACGCGGTCATCGTCCCGTCCGGGGCCAAGGGCGGTTTCGTGTGCAAGCAGCTGCCCGACCCCGCCGACCGCGAGGCGTACCAGGCCGAGGTCCTGGCCTGCTATAAGACGTTCATCGGGGCCATGCTCGAGGTGACCGACAACATCGAGGCCGACCAGGTGGTGCCGCCGCCGCAGGTGGTCCGGCGCGACGGCGACGACACGTACCTGGTGGTGGCCGCGGACAAGGGCACCGCGACGTTCTCCGACACGGCCAACGAGGTCGCGGCCCGGTTCGGCTTCTGGCTGGGGGACGCGTTCGCCTCCGGCGGTTCCGAAGGCTATGACCACAAGAAGATGGGCATCACCGCGCGCGGCGCCTGGGAGTCGGTGAAGGTTCACTTCGCGGCGCTCGGGATGAACCCGGCCACCGACGACTTCACCGTGGTCGGCATCGGTGACATGTCCGGTGACGTGTTCGGCAACGGGATGCTGCTCTCGGAGCACATCAAGCTGATCGCCGCGTTCGACCACCGGCACGTGTTCATCGATCCCGATCCCGACCCGGCGGCCAGCTTCGCCGAACGGCAGCGGATGTTCGAGCTGCCCCGGTCCTCGTGGGCCGACTACGACCCGGCGCTGATCTCGGCCGGGGGCGGGGTCTGGCCGCGCACGCTCAAGTCGGTCCCGGTTTCCCCGCAGGTCCGCACGGTGCTGGGCCTGGACGCTACGGTGAACGCGCTGCCGGTGGACGAGCTGATCTCCGCGGTCCTGGCCGCGCCGGTCGACCTGCTATGGAACGGCGGCATCGGCACCTACGTCAAGGCCACCCGCGAGTCCAACGCCGACGTGGGCGACCGGTCCAACGACGCGGTCCGGATCGACGCGCCGCGGCTGCGCGCCCGGGTGATCGGCGAGGGCGGCAACCTGGGCCTGACCCAGGCCGCGCGGATCGAGTACTCCCTGGGCGGCGGGCTGGTCAACACCGACTTCATCGACAACTCGGCCGGGGTGGACACCTCCGACCACGAGGTCAACATCAAGATCCTGCTCGCCGACGCGATCCGGGCCGCCGTGATCCCGGCCAGCGCCCGGCACGAGCTGCTTGAGGGCATGACCGACGACATCGCCGGGCTGGTCCTTCGGCACAACTACGGGCAGAACATGGCGCTGGCCGCGTCCCGGTCGCAGGCGTCCTCGCTGCTCCACGTGCACGCGCGGTACCTGCGCAAGCTGGTGCGCGACAAGCGGATGGACCCCGAGCAGGACGTCCTGCCGGGCGAGCGGGAGATCGCCGAGCGCCGGTCCGCCGGGGGCGGCCTGACCACGCCGGAGTTCGCCCTGCTGCTCGCGCACACCAAGATCTCGGCCGGTGAAGAGGTGCTCGCCTCGGGCCTGCCGGACGATCCGTATCTGCGCCGGGTGCTCGACGCGTACTTCCCGGCCCCGTTGCGGGCCGCGTTCGCCGACCGGATGGAATCGCACCCGCTGCGCCGCGAGATCATCACCACCTCGGTGGTCAACGAGATGATCGACACCTCGGGCACCACGTTCTTGTTCCGGCTGATCGAGGAGACCGGGGCCTCGGTGCCCAACTTGACCCGGGCCTGGCTGGTGGCCCGGGACGTGTTCGACATGGACGCCTTCTGGGCGCAGGTCGAGGGACTCGAGGGCCAGGTGAGCCTGGCCGCCCAGATCACCTTGCTGCTCGAGGGGCGCAAGCTGACCGAGCGCGCGGCCCGGTGGCTGCTGCACAACCGGCGCCCGCCGTTCGACATCCAGGCCACCGTGGGGTTCTTCGCCGACGGGGTCCGGACCGTGCGGGCCGGCCTGCCCAAGCTGCTCACCGGCCGCGACCTGTCCGGGTGCGAGGAACGCCGGGACTCTTACCTGGCCCTGGGCGTGCCGCCGGAGCTGGCCGACCGGGTCGCGGCCATGGTCCCGACCTACTCCGCGTTCGACATCGTCCAGGTGGCCGCGCTCACCGGCCTGCCGGTCGAGGAGACCGCCGACGTCTACTTCGACCTGGCCGACCGGCTGCAGATCGCCCGGCTGCGCGACCGCATCACCGCGCTGCCCCGCGAGGACCGCTGGTCGACCATGGCCCGGGCGGCGCTGCGTGACGACCTGTATTCCGCGCACGCCTCGCTGACCCAGGACGTGCTGGAGGTCAGCGGGCCGGGGATCGCGCCCGAGGAGCGGCTCGCGGCCTGGGCGTCGGGTAACGAGGCGGCGGTGGCCATGGCGGCCCAGATGCTCGGCGAGATCTGGGAGAGCGAGCGCTTCACGTTCACCACCTTGTCGGTGGCCCTGCGCACCATCCGGACCCTGGTCGCCGCGAGCTCGCTGCCCCCGGCCTAGCCTTCCCGGGGGGACTCCATCCCCCCGGACCCCCTGGCACCTAATAGGCGTTCCCGTAGGTCGGAGCGCCGGTACCGCCGATGACCACGGCCTTGGCCCCGGCGGCGGTGGACGGCGGGTCGACCGCGGCGAACTCGAAGGTCCAGTTGGCGTTGATCCCGTGGTTGCCCTTGAGTGCCGGGTGGGGCTTGACCAGCGGGCTGAAGTTGGCGGGCACCGGGATCAGCGGCCCGAACACGTTACCGGGATGCTCGATCGTGGTGTTCAGGTACATGCTGTAGATCACCACCGCCCCGCCGTTGGTGGTCTGCAGGCTGAACAGCGGCAGCGAGGCGCCTTCCAGCAGCCACAGGTAGTTCAGGCCCTGCGCGGTGTAGGCCTGGGTCTGGGTGACCTGCGCGGCGTACATCCCGGTGGTCTGCGGCCCGCTGGCGATCGCCGTGGCGGCCGGCGCGGTCGGTCCCTCATCGACCACCGCGGCCTGGGTGGGTCCCACGATGTTCGGCGGCAGGACCAGGCTCTGGGTCCCGTTGGCGACGCTGACCGCGTAGCCGTCGCGGTCGCGGGCGATGGCCGGCAGCGGCTGGTCGAGCACCGCCTGCCCGTCCAGGGTCCACCCCTGCGTCGCGCCCAGCCGCTGGAAGGCCATGACCGTGCTGGCCGGGGCCGACCGCTGCGTCCCGGTGACCGTGGCGACCGGGACCGACACCACGAACCACTGCGGGTACTGGGCCAGGCCCGGCACGTAGAAGGTGGGCGTGCCGTAGCTGTACCGCGTCACCGGCCTGCCCGCGGCGGCCAGCGCCGCGTACTGGGCGTGCAGGATGGACCACTGCGCATCGCCGGCCATGGCCAGCGCCGCCGCCGAGTCGCCTTGCGCCGCGGCCGCCGTGCTGTGCGTGACGTACTTGTCGTACACGCTCTGCGCCTGCGTGATGGTCAAGATGCGATCAGCGGCGGGCACCGGGCTGGCCGGGCCTCCGGCGCCGCCGCCGGGCGAGGAACACCCGGCCAGCGCGACGGCGGCGGCCATCGCCACCGACCCTAGGACCCCCAGGTACCGCAGCCTGCTACGCGTCACGCTTAGGCAGAATACCGGCTCTGCCGCCGGATTTGGCCCGCCCGGGTTTCGCTCCGGTCCGTACCGGGCAGGGCTGACTGATCTGCACGTGCGTCTCGCGTAAACTTTCGGCGTGGCAGG
Organism: uncultured Actinomycetes bacterium; assembly: GCA_963787645.1. Lineage (GTDB taxonomy): Bacteria > Actinomycetota > Actinomycetes > Streptosporangiales > Streptosporangiaceae > Palsa-504. Next base: position 47,073 of record CAWBDS010000006.1, read on the forward strand.
TGTGGATCCGGCCGAGGAGATCGCGGCCCTGACGTCGAAGCTCGCCAGCATCGAGGCGGTGCTCGACCCTGCCGCCATGCAGAGGGAGGTCGAGAGCCTGCGCGAGCAGGCGGCCGATCCGGAGCTGTGGACCGACCAGGCCCGGGCCCAGAAGGTGCACCGCCGGCTGTCCTACCTGGACGCCGAGCTGACCCGGCTGTCTGGCCTGCACCAGCGGCTCGATGACACCCAGGTCCTGTTCGAACTGGCCGAGGACCAGGACGACGCGCCCACCCGCGAGGAGGCCACGCGGGAACTGGCCGGGCTGCGCAGCGAGATCGACGGGCTCGAGGTGCGCACCCTGCTGAACGGCGAATACGACGCCCGGGAGGCGCTGATCTCGATCAACGCCCAGGCGGGCGGGGCAGACGCGGCCGACTTCGCGGAGAACCTGCTCCGGATGTACCTGCGCTGGGCCGAGCGGCACAAGTACCCGACCGAGGTGTACGACACCTCCTACGCCGAAGAGGCGGGGATCAGGTCCACTACCTTCGCGGTGAACGCGCCCTACGCCTACGGCACCCTGCGCGGCGAGCACGGCACGCACCGGATGGTCCGCATCTCCAAGTACGACAACCAGGGGCGGCGGCAGACCTCGTTCGCGGGGGTCGACGTGATCCCCGTGGTGGAGCAGACCGACCACATCGAGATCCCCGACGACGATATCCGGGTCGACGTGTTCCGCTCGAGCGGGCCCGGCGGCCAGGGCGTCAACACGACCGACTCGGCGGTCCGCATCACCCACCTGCCCACCGGGATCGTGGTCTCCTGCCAGAACGAGCGCAGCCAGATCCAGAACCGGGCCTCGGCCATGGCCGTCTTGCAGGCCAAGCTGCTCGAGCGGCGGCGGCAGGAGGAGGACGAGCAGATGCAGGCGCTGCGCGGCGACGGCGGCCGGGCCTGGGGCACCCAGATCCGCAACTACGTGCTGTACCCGTACCAGAACGTGAAGGACGTCCGGACCGGCATGGAGACGGGCAACGCCGTGGCGGTGCTGGACGGCGAGATCGACAGGTTCATTGACGCGGAGATCCGCTGGATGCGCCAGACCGGGCGCTAGCTATCCGTGTACGTGCATGATCAGCAGGAACACCACGGCCAACGCGAGCAGGGCGGCCACGATGAGCTGCGGGGTGGCGCTGAAGTGCTGGTGGTGGACGTGCTGCCGGGCGACGCGACACGCCGGGCACCGGCCCTCGACGACCGGCCCGGCGCACTGAGCGCAGATCAGGTGTTCACAGCTCATCGGAACCCCTTCCGGCTGGCCCGTGCCCTGGCACTTGCCGCGATGTTACGGCCTTAGCTGCCAGTTTCCCTCTACACTGTTGCCTGGCTGTAACCAGGTTACCCGCAAGTCGCCCGAGTTGGCGGCGCCAGAGCCCACCAGACGCACACCTAACCCGCTGTGATGGTCCTGTGATCAACTTCGATAACGTCACCAAGGTCTACCCGAATCAGTCCCGGCCCGCGCTGGAGAGCGTGAACATTTCGGTGGCCAAGGGCGAGTTCGTGTTCTTGGTCGGGCCGTCCGGCTCGGGAAAGTCGACGTTCCTGCGCCTGGTGCTGAAGGAGGAGCGGCCGTCGGATGGGCGAATTCACGTCGCGGGCCGCGATCTGGCTCGGCTCACCAACTGGAAGGTTCCTTATCTGCGTCGGCGTATCGGCTGCGTGTTCCAGGATTTCCGGCTGCTGCCGAACAAGAACGTCTATCAGAATGTGGCCTTCGCGCTAGAGGTCATCGGCAAGCACCGGCGTTTCATCCGCAAGGTCGTTCCGGAAGTGATCAACCTGGTCGGACTGGAGGGCAAGCACGACCGCATGCCCGACGAACTGTCCGGCGGGGAGCAGCAGCGGGTCGCGATGGCCCGGGCCTTCGTCAACCGGCCGATGATCCTGCTCGCCGACGAGCCGACCGGGAACATCGACCCGGCCACCTCGATCGGCATCATGAAGGTCCTGGACCGGATCAACCGGACCGGGACCACCGTGGTGATGGCCACGCACGACGCGGCCATCGTCGACTCCATGCGCAAGCGGGTGATCGAGCTGGAATACGGCAAGGTCGTCCGTGACCAGTCACGCGGGGTGTACGGCCAGGCCTACTGACCCGTTATCACCGTCTACGACTACAAGGGATCAGCCAGCATGCGTTCACAGTTCGTCTTCCAGGAGATCTGGATCGGGCTGCGCCGGAACCTCACCATGACGATGGCGCTCATCGTGGTCGTGGCGATCAGCCTGTCCCTGCTCGGGACCGGTCTGCTGTTCGTCAAGCAGGTCGACCGGACGCGGACCTACTGGCAGGGCAAGGTCGAGCTGTCGATCTACCTGTGCATCAAGACCAGCCCCGAACCGCAATGCCAGCAGAACGGGGCCGCCACCGACGCCGAGCGGGCCCAGCTGCAAAAGCAGCTGTCCTCCATGCCTCAGGTCCAGAACGTGTACTACGTCGACCAGCAGCAGGCCTACACCGAGTTCCGGCAGTATTTCTCCAACGAGCGGCCCTGGTCCAGGACACCCAGGAAGGCGACATCCCCGACTCGTTCGAGGTCAAGCTGAAAAACCCCGAGGCCGACTACAACATCGTGGCCAGCGCGGTCACCGGCGCCGCCGGGGTGGAAACCGTCGTCGACGAGATGACCATCTTGGACAAGTTCTACCGGCTGCTGGACGGCGCGCGGAACGCGGTGATCGTCATCGCCCTGATCCTGATCGTGGCGGCGGTGCTGCTGGTGGCCAATACCATCCGGCTGTCCGCGTTCAACCGCCGCCGGGAGACGGCGATCATGCGGCTGGTCGGCGCGTCGAACTTCTACATCCAGCTGCCCTTCCTGCTTGAGGGAGCCATCGCCGGGCTGATCGGCTGGGCCATCGCCGCCGGGCTCCTGGTGGCGGTCAAGTCGCTGATGCTAGATAGCCTGGAACAGTACTTCTCCTTCAACGTGGGTCTGTCCGTCGGCGACCTGATCGAGGTCATCTTGTTCTCGATGGTCGTCGGGGTACTGCTGTGCGGGCTGACGTCTTTCCTGACGCTGCGCCGCTACCTGCGGATCTAGGAGAACGTGGCGGGCATGGCGACGGGAGAGATGTGGCTCGGGAACAAGGGCGCAAGGCCATCGCCCGTAACCGGCGTGCCTACCATGACTACTTCATCGAGGACACCGTCGAGGCGGGCCTGGTCCTGACCGGCACCGAGGTGAAGTCGCTGCGCGCCGGACGGGCGTCCCTGGCCGACGGGTTCGCGCAGATCACCGACGGTGAGGTGTGGCTGCACAACGTGCACATTCCCGAGTACACGCAGGGCACCTGGACCAACCACACCCCGCGCCGGATCAGGAAGCTGCTGCTGCACCGCAAGGAGATCGACCGCCTGGCGGCCAAGGTGGCCGAGCAGGGCCTGACCTTGGTCCCGCTGTCGCTGTACTTCAAAGACGGCCACGTCAAGGTCGAGTTGGGCCTCGCGCGAGGCAAACGGACCTACGATAAGCGTCAGGACCTAGCACGACGTGACGCAGCCAGAGAAATAGATCGCGCGCTGAAACGGCGAAGGTGACGGGCAGGCGGATCGTGTCCTGGAGTTCGAGCGAGCGCGGCGGCCGCGCCAGGCCGCTAGGCCCCGCCGTGCCCGGGCTACGCCAGGTCGGCCCCTCCGGTCCCACCGGCCCCACCGGTCCCACCGGTCCCACCGGTCCCACCGGTCCCGCCGGCCCCACCGTGCCACCCGGCCTTTCCAGTCCCACCGGCCCCCCGACCGTCCCGGACGCCGTCGTCCTGCCCAACTCGGTCATCCCGGCCAGCCCCGAAGGCCCCGCCATCCCCATCGTCCCGTCCGGCCCAGTCACCGCCCCCGACCTGACGGGCCCCGGAAGCCCAGCCGCACCCCGTAATCCGGCCGCGTCCCGTAGTCCGGCCGCACCCGGTAGCCCGGCCGCGTCCCGTAGTCCGGCCGCACCCGGTAGCCCAGTCGCGCCCCGTAGTCCGGCCGCGCCCCGTAGTCCGGCCGTACCCGGTAGTCCCCGTGGTCCGGCCACACCCCGTGGTCCGGCCCGGCACGGCTCCCAAGGATCATCCGGCGCCGCTCGTCGGCCCGGGCCCGCGTTCCGGCCGACCAAGCGCGCCCGGATCACCGGACTGCTCATCGTCGTCATCGGTGTCCTGGTCATCGGCCTGGCCACCGGCTTCGGCTCGGAGCTGTCCGCGGAGCCGACCGCCCAGGCGTTCCTGCTCGCCTGGCAGCAGCAGCACTACGCCGCCGCGGGCGCGCTGACCTCGGCCGCGCCGGGAGCCGCCGCCGCCGCCGACCTGAAGAACGCCTTCGCCCAGCTCGACGCCACCCAGCTGTTCCTGACCATGGACTCGATCACCCAGCACGGCAGTACCGCGCAAGCGTCGTTCACCGCCTCGGTCGACCTGGCCCAGGCGGGGCGGGTTTGGGCCTACCACGGCCGGTTCGGGCTGACCCAGGTCAATGGCACCTGGAAGGTGCAGTGGTCGCCGAGCGTGGTGTACCCGGGCCTGGGCCCGGGCCAGCGGCTAGCCGTGGTCACCCAGTTCCCGGACCGGGCCGCCGTGCTCGACGCGCAAGGCCAGCCGCTGCAGGTTCCGAGCCTGGTCTACGTGGTCGGCGTGATGCCCTCCGCGCTGAGCGACGCGGCCGCGACCGCCGACCGGTTCGCCGCCGCGACCGGCCTGGACGCCGGGCAGGTCCTGGGCCAGATCAACGCCGCCCCGCCGAAGCAGTTCCTCAAGCTCGCCTCGCTGGATCCCGCGACGTACTCGATCCTGCGGCACGGCCTGCGCACCGTGCCCGGCCTGGTGGTCCAGCGGCAGCGGACCCGGTTGTTCCAGGCCGAAGCCAGCGGCCTGGTCGGGGCGGTGGGCAACGAGACCAGCTTGGCCCTGCGCAACCAGGGCGCGTACTACCTGCCCGGCACCACGGTGGGACTGTCCGGCCTGGAGCAGAAGTACCAGCGTCAGCTCCTCGGCATGCCGACCACCGAAGTGGTGGCGGTGACCTCGGCCGGTGCGCAGGTCGGCGTGCTGGCGCAGTGGCAGGGCACGCCCGGAACCCCGGTCCGAACCACGATCAGCCCCAAGGCGCAGGGCGCGGCCCTGTCCGCACTCGACGCGGTGTCGGGTTCGGGGGCGATCGTCGCCGTCCAGGCCGACACCGGGCAGGTGCTCGCGGTGGCCCAGCGTCACGTCTCCGGGGTGCCCGTCGCGGACGCGCTGGACGGCCAGCTCGCCCCCGGTAACGCATTCACCATCGTGTCGGCCGCCGCGCTGCTGCAGATCGGGCTCAAGGCGGGCAGCCCGGTCCCCTGCGAAGGCTCGTTCACCGTCGGCGGCCAGACGTTCACCACCAGCGATGGGACGGGCGCGACCAGGCCGTTCAGCGACGACTTCGCCGACGGCTGCGGCACCGCTTTCGCTGGGCTTTCCGAGCGCCTCAGCACCAGCCTGTTCAATCAGGTGGTGAAGGCGTTCGGGATCGGTGCCGACTGGTCGTCCCTGCCGGTTCCGGCCTTCTCCGGGTCGGTGCCGTCCGCGGCCGGCGTGGGCGGCCTGGCCGAAGAGGCGATCGGCCAGGGCAACGTCCAGATGAGCCCGCTGGCCATGGCCATGGTCGTCGCGGCGGTGGACTCGGGCAACTGGCACACCCCGCAGTTCATCATGGGTGCGCCAGATCCTTCCGGTAGCGCGCTGAACGCCAGCAACCTGTCTGTCCTGCGCGGCCTGATGCGCAACACGGTCCGTTCCGGCGCCGCGCAGGCGGCCAGCCGCCCCGGCTCGCCGGTCTACGGCCAGGTCGGCCTGGTCCACACCGGATCGACCTGGACCAGCTGGTTCGTCGGCTTCCGCGGCAACATCGCCTTCACCGTGATCGAGTCCGGCAAGACGGCCCAGCTCTCCGCCGCCGCCCTAGCCGGAGCGTTCCTGTCCGACCTCGGCAGCTGACCGCCCCAGCGTTCCTGTCCGACCTCGGCAGCTGACCGCCCCAGCGTTCCTGTCCGACCTCGGCAGCTGACCGCCCCCAAAGCCTGGCCCGTCTCCGCGTTCCCCCTCCGCGCCCCAGCCTGAGCCCTATACCCCACCCCCGCCTCCCAGCCGCCCCGCCTTCATCTCGATTACCTAGCGTTATTTTATTGTGACCGTAAGTTGCGGAGAGTGAGCAACCATGTCGGCCTTCGCGGGCGTCCTTACCGTTGACTGGGGTTCGCTCGGGGGGTTGCGGCCCAGTCCGCGTTAAAGGTCCGGGTCTCATCTCGGGGGAGACCCGGCCACTAGACCGGCTCCGACCCTGCCGGTCGGCCCCTGCGAGCGTGTTTCGGCCACCGCCAGCGCTCGCAGGGGCCACTTTCACGTCCGGCCCGGACCGGCGCGGGAATCCAGGTTGGCGTCCGCGGGTTATACGTGTACGGTCTTGTACGGCAGAACGTACCGTGCTTGCCGCACAACTCAATAGGGGGTGAACGGTTTCGACTTCGGTGGTTGAACCAGGGGAAGCGGGCCGAGGGTTGCGGTTGTGACCTCGTAAATCCTGCGATCGCAAACCAATAAGTGCCAACGAAACGCGCACTGCAAACACCTTCGCTCTTGCCGCTTAAGGCAAGTTAGAAGCCTGTTTGCTGTCAGCCCGGGGATGCCTTCGACCCGGTGCCTGGCATCAGCTAGAAGGATTACCGTCTGACCCGGTCGCGGGGCCAGACGGGACATCGAACAGCGGCTGAGCCTGTCGGCGTCTAGCTTGCGTGATCGCCGGGGCTGAGAAAAGCAGAGCAAGCTGCGCCCGGAGAAGCCCTGGTGATGCACTGAAGGACGCGGGTTCGATTCCCGCCACCTCCAAGAGTGCTCAAGCTGAGCCTTGAGCATTGTTGGAGGTGTCCGAAGCTCCCGTATACCGAGCCAGGACCTCGCGCTCGTGCCCGCATGGGCTGGCGCGGAGTTGCTCAAGCATGCGACCGCGCTTGCGCACGATCTCTTGCGCCTCATCTCTACTTGCGCAGCATCCACAACTGCCAGTCCCGACCCGTTCCGCGGTCGGCGTCTGCTAGCAGCAGATGAGTGCGGCACTCTGCTGGCTAGAGACGTCTCAGTGCCACACTCGTGTCGTTCCGCTTCCGCGCGACAGCCTGGTCTCCGCGTCTCTTCTTTTCCCTCGCGCATCATCAGCCACGCCCTCCCCAGCGACGTACCATCGGCTCCACCAGCCCGTGGGGCGGCACCCACCAGGCACCCATGGTTGCTGCAAGGGTGTGGCTCTTCTGGCGTGAGTGGGGCGCCATCGGCGGCGCGGGGCATGATGTCCGGTCGCGCATAGCGTCTGCGCGCGTCCCACCTCACCGGTCCCGCGGTAAACACCAGCCGCTCATTCACCGCGCCGCGGATCCCCGCCACCGGCCAGGACGCGCGAAACCATGATCATGGGCCGTTCCGGGCAGATAGCGCCCATTTCGACCCGCGATCATGGATCCGCGGCCCCGGGATGCGCGCCGGCGGTGCTGCAGTGGCAGCCAGCCTTGTGGCATCCCGGGCGTCGAGCATGATCGTGGCCAGTTCCGCCCGCTGACTGTCCGTTTCTGGCCACGATCATGACCAGCCTGTAGTCGGCTCAAGTCCCCAGCACTGGGCCAGGACCGGCACAGCGGGCCATCGTCCCCGCTCTGCCTGCGCCACCTCAGCCCGTCCGGGCCGAGCCTCACTCCAAAACAGCCGCACCCTTGCTGCAACCTGACGCCAAGAGCCATTAGTAAGTGGCAGCCATGCGGTGCCCCTCTTCGCGCCGCCCGCCAGCGCCGCACCTCGGCAGCCCCTCCCGCCCCACCACTCACGCGTACCCCGGAACCGGCCCCGAGCCCGGAAACCCCGCCCAGCAAGCCCTAAGAAGCTTCCTCGCCCGCAGCTTCCTCCCCCCGCAGCTTCCTCACCCGCAGCTTCCTCGCCCGCAGCCTCCGGCACGCACTGCTGCCGGAAGCCAGGCAGCAACCGCGCCAGCACCAACGCCCCTATGATGCACGCCAGGCCGCCCGACACCACCGACACCGTATCGCCGAACGCCGCCCCCACCGCTCCGGCCTCCACGTCCCCGATCCGCGGCCCGCCCGCCACCACCGCGATCTGCAGCCCGGACAGCCGCCCCCGCAGCGCGTCCGGCACGGCCAGCTGGATGATCGTATTGCGGAACACCGCGGAGATCACGTCCGCCCAGCCGGCCACGGCCAGCAGGGCCAGCGCGCCCGGCAGCCAGGAGGTCAGCCCGAAGCAGGTGATGGCCGCGCCCCAGGTCAGGACCGCGATAATGACCGCCAGGCCCTGGCGGCGGATCCGGCTCACCCAGCCGGTGGTCAGCGCGCCGACCAGCGCGCCCGCGCCGGGCGCGGCGTACAAGAACCCGAGCGTCGACGCGCCGCCGCCGAACAACGTCGTGGCCAGCGCCGGGAACAGCGCCCGCGGCATGCCGAACACCATGGCGTTGATGTCGATCAGGTACGCGCCCTGGATCGCCGGGCGGCCCCGCACGAAACCCAGGCCTTCGACGATCGAACGCAGGCCCGGCCGGTGCCGGGCGGCCCCCTCGGCCGGCGGCGGCGATGGCTGGGGAGCGATCAGGAACGCCGCCAGCAGGGCCGCCCCGAAGCTGGCCACGTCCATCCAGTACACGAACCTGACCCCGGCCCCGGCCAGCAGCAGCCCGGCCACCGCTGGGCCCACCACCAGGCCGAACTGGAACAGCGATTGAAAGATGGCGTTCGCGGTCGGCATCTCGGAGCGTTGGACCAGGTTGGGCACGATCGCGCCGCGGCCTGCGTCGTCCAGCCCGCTGAACCCGGCGGCCAGGGCCGGGAGGACGAACAGCGGCCACAGCGCGGTGCCCAGGTCGGCGTTCACCGCCAGGCCCGCGCTGCAGGCGGCCAGCAGCACCTGCGCCACCATCAGCATCCGCCGCCGGTCCAGCGCGTCGACCAGCGATCCGCCCAGCAGAGCGCCGCCGATCAGCGGGAACAGCACCGCCAGTGAGACCAGGCCGACGTCGAGGGAGGAGTGGGTCCGCTGATACACCTGATACGGCACGGCCACCGTGGTCAGCTGGCTGCCGAGCACCGACGCCAGCTCGCCGAGGACCAGTAGCCGCAGATCGCGGGATCGCCGCAGCGGGCCCACATCGATCAGCAAGCGTCGCGCAGCGCGAACCCCGGCTCGCTGCCCGGTGCCTTCCCCCAAGTCCCAACCTTCCGGATGAAGGGATGAACGGATGAACGGATGAACGGATGCCGCCCCGCCGGCGCGTCCGCAAGCAGACCTGATCACGCGACGCGCCGGCGCAATGACCAAACGCCCGGCGCTGAACGGCCGGCGGAAAGGCCGCTGCGCGCCCCCGGACGGCAGCGAGCATGGCCGATCATTACCATTCTGCTTCTGAACACGGGATAATAGGGCGACGGATAGAGACGATTGTGGCTGGCCGGTTCTGCCGCAGGCGTCGGGATTGTGGTACGCGCAAGTGCGCGCGGCGTGGTGCCGCGTAGTGGTGCGCTGCCTTGCATCGGTGCCGAGGCGCGGAGCCGGGAGGAAGGGGATGGGAGAATGGCGGCGATGAAGCCGCGGACGGGCGACGGTCCGCTTGAGGTCACCAAGGAGGGGCGCGGCATCGTGATGCGGGTCCCGCTTGAAGGCGGCGGGCGGCTGGTTGTGGAGCTGACAGCAGACGAGGCGGCTAAGCTTGGTGACGCCTTGAAGTCCGTGGTCGGGTGACCTGGCCTAGTCTCCCCGTTTGACCGCGGCGAGCAGGCCATTGCCCAGCGGCACCAGCACCGGAACCAGCCGGTCATCCCCGCGCAGCTGCTGAGCAAGGTCCGCCGTCCCGTCGAAGACGTCGTCCGGGTCCGCTCCGGCGGGCAACGCGTCATTGAAAGCCACCACGCCACCGGGCCGCAACAGGCGCAGCGCGGCGATCAGGTAATCCGGATAGTCGCCCGCATCGGCGTCACAGAAAATCATGTCGTAGGCGCCGTCGGAGAGCCGGGGAAGCACGTCCAGCGCGCGGCCGAGGATAAGCCGGCATTGGTTTTGCGCGAAGCCCGCCTGGGTGAACGCTTTGCGGGCCATTCGCTGGTATTCCGGCTCGATATCAACGCTGGTGAGCGTCGAGCCGGTCCGCATTCCGCGCAGCAGCCAGATGCCCGAGCTGCCGCAGCCGGTGCCGATCTCGACCGCGGTCCTGGCCCCGACGGCACTGGCCAGGAAGCGCAGCGTCGCGCCCACCGCCGGGTCGACCGGCTCGGTGCCGCCCAGGTCGGCCGCGTAGGCCCGGGCGGTCAGCAGCGGCTCGTCCTCGGGTATGTACTCGGCGGCATAGGCAAGTGGCCCCACGCTCAGCAGCCTAGCGCCAGCGGCCCAGGTCCGGGAACTATCCCGAGCTCCAGGCCGTTAGCTAGGCGATACCGGCGGCCCCCACGGTCGCAACTGGCACAACGGAAGAATCCAGGGCACGATGGGAAGAGTCGCGGCAATCTGCGACCCCGAGGGCGGATGGTTGGAGGAGGCCAGGGTTCTGGAATCCCGCCCGGCACAACCTGCTCAGCCCGAGTGGAACCTGCCCACGTGGGAGGACATCGTCCGGACCCATTCCGCTCGGGTCTACCGGCTTGCCTACCGGCTGACCGGCAATCCGCACGACGCCGAGGATCTTACCCAGGAAGTCTTCGTCCGGGTGTTCCGGTCGCTGTCCAGTTACACTCCCGGCACGTTCGAGGGCTGGCTGCATCGCATCACCACCAACTTGTTCCTGGACGGGGCCCGGCGCAAGCAGCGGATCAGATTCGAGGGCCTGGCCGACGAGATGGCCCACCGGCTGCCCGGCTCCGAGCCCACGCCCGCCGAGGCCTTCGACGACACCCACCTGGACGACGACGTCCAGGCCGCGCTGAAGGCGCTGCCGCCGGAGTACCGCGCCGCCGTGGTGCTGTGCGACATCGAAGGCTTCTCCTACGAGGAGATCGCTGCCACCCTGGGCGTCAAGCTGGGCACGGTGCGCAGCCGGATTCACCGCGGGCGAGCGCAGCTGCGGGCCGCCCTGGAACACCGCCGGCCGGCCCCCGTCGAAGCAGCCGAGCGTCAGGGACCAAGGCGGCCGAGCCTGCCCCGGTTGAAGCGGCCGGGAGGTGGATCGTGAGCCATCTCGGTGACCGCCTGTCGGCCCTGATCGACGGCGAACTCGACGGGGCCGAACGTGACCGCGCGCACGCCCACCTGGCCAGCTGCGACCAATGCCGGACCGAAGCCGCCGAGCTCCGGGCGCTGAAGCGCAAGCTCAGCACGCTCGTGCCCGGCGCTCCGGCCGAAGCCGCCATGACCCGCCGCCTGATCGCCATGACCGGCCCCGGCGGACCGCTCCCGCCGCGCCGCCGGCCACGCCCCCGGAGCCAGGTCCGTCGCCGCTACCTGGCCGTCGGCGCCTTCTCGATCGTCGTCGCGCTCGGCACGGTCGCGTTCACCGCGGGCGGTGGCGGCGAGGCGAGCCCCGGCCCCCGGATCACGCCGCAGGTGGACCTGTACAGCGTGGAGCACGCCATCACCACCGGCGAGGTCCCGTTCACCGGTCCGTGGCTCCGGTCCTCGGACGCCCCGACACCCTGAGGCCACCGTGTTCGCGTTCAACTGCCCAGCCACCAGGAGCCGCCGTGACGGACGGCCGCTCCTGATCGCGGCGGTCCTCGCCGTAGCGGTGCCCGGCTTCCTGGTCACCGCGTGCAGTGGCCCGGCCGCGGTCGGCGCCGCGCCGGCCGGCAGCGAACAGAGCACCACCACGACGCTCGGGGACACCGCCTCGCCGGCCACCCGGCGGCCAGCTAGCGCCCTGGCCACCCACCTGCTGACCCAGGCCGCCCAGGCCGCGGTGCTGACCTCGTACCACGGCGAGGAGATCATCTCGCACTGGGGCGGCAGCGGCAGCGGCAGCGTGCTGGTGTCGGACATCTGGCACGCCAGCGGCGGCCAGACGGTGACCCAGACCCTGGCCGCGGGCCCGGCCTCCACCGGCGCGCCCTACCTGTCCTCCGACACCGACGGCCAGTGGCCCGAGGGCGTGCTGGGCGTCACCACCCCGCTGGTCCGCCTGCTCGAGGCGCACTACGTGGTGGCCTACGCCGGAGCGGGTTCGGCCGATAACCGCACCGCCCAGATCGTGGAGGCCTGGCGCCAGGACGGCAGCCTGGCCGCCCGGTTCTGGCTGGACGACGCCACCAAGCTGCCGCTGGAACGCGAGGTCTTCGACACCGCCTCCCACGTGATCAGCGAAGACGTCTTCATCAACGTCCAGTTCTCCAAACAGGGCATGGCCGCCGCGCCGGCCAGCGGCCCGGCCGATCCGCAAGGCCCGTGGGCCGACCCGCTTCCGGCCGCCCGGCTGCTCGCCCTGCGCGACCAGGGCTGGCTGATCCCGCGCCAGCTCCCCGGCGGCCTGTCCCTGTTCACCGGCGCGCAGACCCAGACCAGCAGCGGACCCGTGCTCGACCTGGGCTATTCGGACGGGCTGTCGGTGGTCTCGCTGTTCGAGCAGCGCGGCAACCTGGCCACCAAACTGGCCGGCTGGCAGAAGACCACCGTGGCCGGCCACGTCATCTACGCCGCCGAACCCGATCAGCGCTCGCTGACCTGGTCCAGCCGCGGCATGGTGTACACGCTGATCGCCGACGCGCCGGCCCAGACCGTGGACACCGTGGTCGGGGCCCTGCCCCACGACCGGCCGCCCGGCTTCTGGAAGCGGATGTCGCACGGCTTCGCCCGCCTCGCGTCCTGGGTCAACCCCTTCCGGTGACGGTGCGGGTTAAAGACGGTGCGGGTTTAAAGTGGGTATGCGAGTGCGTGACCTCACCAGCGCGACGGAGACCTGAGCGTGTTCGATCTGTCCATTGGCAAGCTGTTCTTCCTGGCCGTGATCGCGCTGGTCATCTTCGGCCCGAACGAGCTGCCCAAGATCGCCGCCCAGGCCGGCCGGGCCCTGAAGGACCTGCGCCGGATCGCCGAAGGCGCCAAGAACGACCTGCGCGAAGGGCTCGGGCCCGAGTTCGCCGACTTCGAGATCGAGGACCTGAACCCCAAGCGGTTCGTGCAAAAGCACCTGTTCGATGACATGAACGGCGACGGCCGGACCACGGCCAGCACCCAGGGGGTCCAGGTCGGCCAAGCCCGCGCCAACGGCTCGCTGCTCGCCCCCGGCGAGCACGCCCCCTACGACATCGACGCGACCTGAGCCGCCAGCGCCTTAACGTGGCGTGAGCCCGAGCTGACGGCCGGCCAGCCCGCGGCCGCGGGCGCCGAGTTCGTCGGCGACCTTGCGCAGCGCGAGCGCGGCCGGGGAGTCGGGATCGCTGAGCACCAGCGGCATTCCGGCGTCGCCGCCCTCCCGCAGCCGGACGTCCAGCGGCACCTGCCCGAGCAGCGGCACCGGCGTGCCGGTCAGCCGGCTCAGCGCCTCGGCCACCGAAGCCCCGCCGCCCGAGCCGAAGATGTCCGTCTGCTCCCCGCAGTGCGCGCAGACCAGGTAGGACATGTTCTCGATGACCCCGGTGATGCGCTGGCGGGTCTGGGTCGCGAGCGCCCCGGCCCGTTCGGCCACCTCCGCGGCGGCCAGCTGCGGCGTGGTCACCACCAGCAGTTCGGCGGTCGGGAGCATCTGGGCCACCGAGATGGCCACGTCGCCGGTGCCGGGCGGCAGGTCCAGCAGCAGCACGTCCAGGTCGCCCCAGTACACGTCGGCCAGGAACTGCTGCAGGGCCCGGTGCAGCATCGGCCCGCGCCAGACCACCGGGGTGTTGCCCTTGGTGAACATGCCGATCGAGATGACCTTCACGCCGTGCGCCGACGGCGGCATGATCATCTTCTCGACCGGGGTCGGCCGGCCGGTGACGCCCAGCATCCGCGGCACCGAATGGCCGTAGATGTCAGCGTCCACCACGCCCACCTTCTGGCCCGAGGCGGCCAGCGCCGCGGCCAGGTTGACCGTGACCGACGACTTGCCCACCCCGCCCTTGCCGCTGGCCACCGCGTACACCCGGGTCAGCGAGGACGGCTGGGAGAACGGGATCTCCGGCTCGGGCCGCCCGCCCCGCAACTGGGTCTGCAGCGCCCGCCGCTGCTCCTCGCTCATCACGTCCAGGTCCACCCGGACCGCGGACACGCCGGGCAGCTTGCCGACCGCCGCGCTGACCTCGCGCGTGATGGTGTCCCGCAGCGGGCACCCGGCCACGGTCAGCCACACCTGCACGCGGACCGCGCCGTCGGGCGCCACGTCGATGCCCTTGACCATGCCGAGCTCGGTGATCGGTCGGTGGATCTCAGGGTCGTTCACGCCGTCGAGCGCCTTGGTGATCTGCTCGGCGGTCGGCGGGGGTATCGGCGGGGAGCTCATGGCTTCATGCTACGAACCGCCGTCCCCCCAGCCTAATTTTCCCGAACGGACCGTGGTTCGTGGGCCCCGGATTTCATGAAGCGCGGACGGCGCGGCGGTTACGCTCCTGGCATGGAGCGACCGTACCGAGCGCGGCGATCGTGCCTGGCCGTGCCGGCCAGCAGCGAGCGGTTCATCGAGAAGGCGCGCGGCCTGCCCGCCGACGAGGTGTTCCTGGACCTGGAGGACGCGGTCGCGCCGGGCGCCAAGGCGCAGGCCCGGGCGAATGCGGCCGCCGCGGCCGCCGGCGACTGGGGCGGCCGGGTGGTCGCGGTGCGGGTCAACGACGCGGTCACCGGATGGGCGCACCGTGACGTGCTGGACGTGGTCGGCGGCGGCCGGGTGGACGCCGTCGTCTTGCCCAAGGTCAGCTCGCCGGACCACGTGGTGTGGCTGGACCTGCTGCTCGGCCAGGTCGAGCGGGAGGCGGACCTGCCGGTCGGGCAGACCGGGATCGAGGCGCAGATCGAGGACGCCCGGGGCCTGGCCGCGGTGCACGCCATCGCGGCCGCCTCGCCGCGGCTCGAGGCGCTGGTGTTCGGGCCGGCCGACTTCATGGCCAGCGTCGGGATCAGGTCGCTGGAGGTCGGCGGCCAGCCGGAAGGCTACGTCGGCGGCGATGCCTATCACTATGCGCTGATGCGGATCTTGATCGCGGCCCGCGCGCACGGCCTGCAGGCCATCGACGGGCCGTACCTGAAGGTCCGCGACGTCGAGGGGCTGCGGCGCTCGGCGGCCAGTTCGGCGGCGCTCGGCTACGACGGCAAGTGGGCGCTGCACCCCGACCAGATCGAGGTCATCAACCAGGCGTTCGCGCCGTCCGAAGCCGACTACGCGCGGGCCGTGGCGATCATCGAGGCCTACGCTCAGGCCACCACCGTGGACGCGCGCGGCGCGGTCATGCTGGGCGAGGAGATGATCGACGAGGCCTCGCGCAAGATGGCCGAAGTCGTCGTGGCCCGGGGTAACGCGGCTGGCTTCAGCTCAGCACACCCCAGCCGGTGAGGGCTTCGACCAGGCCGTCCGTGACCGGCAGCAGCGGCAGGTCGCCGGGCGCCACCCAGCGTGCGTCGGCCGCGTCGTCACCCGCGCGCAGCGTTCCGCCGGTGACCGTGGCCGCGTAGTCCCTGATGTCCAGGACCCGGCCACCCGGGGCGGGCCGCTGCACCCGGCCCACCAGCGGTCCCGCCTGCACGGTGAGCCCGGTTTCCTCGCGCATCTCCCGTTCCAGCGCCTGCGCGTCCGTCTCGCCCGGCTCGATCCGGCCGCCGGGCAGTGACCACAGCCCGGCCCCGGGCTCGTGCCCGCGCTTGATCAGCAGCAGGCGTCCCTGATCATCGCTGATGACGGCGCCCACGCAGGGGATCACACGGCCAGACACGCCGCTAAGTATCGGTGCTGCGGCACATCGCCAGCAAGCGTGGTAGCGTGCTACTCGCCATAAGGCGATCACGGTTAGCGATGTTCAAAGTTGCGATTTGATCACGTCGGTAAACAATCGCTATCGGTGCCAGCCATTTGGCCACATCGTGCGTCTCTCGTATGGGATAAAGGACCAGAGTTCGTGTCCTGGCCCGCAGGGGCAGCGCCGGATCCGCGCTGCCGCTGTCGGTCTCGTATCGTGCCTCGCCTCCATTGATTTCTGTCTGTAGCCGTATCACAACAAAATAGCTATTTGCCGTTAGTTATTGAGCTTGTACGACCCGTATAGACAGCAACTAGGCTTCCGGGCTCGCCCGGGGCTTTCCCTCTCCCGAAAAGGGTGTAAGACCGGTCAGGTCAGCCGTTCCTGGTCCTGATCAGGCCACCGTGAGCCGGCAGCGTGCCGAGCGGATCGGATGCATTCGATCTTCGCGTGCTGCGGGGGCCCAGCTCGACGTGGCCGTGCGCAGGGCACGGCCACGGGGTTCCAAGAGAGGAATCGTTTAATGTCCTTCAAGAGCAAGGTGCTCGCCGCTGCGGCGACGCTGACCCTGGTCGGCGGCGTGGGCGCGGCTGGCACGCTCGGTGCGGCTTCGGCCAACGCGGCTACGCCGTCGTGCGGCCCGGCCTGCATCAACCTGTTCAGCTACCAGTTCGGCAACCACGAGACGCCGAACTACACGGTTGACGTGCTGCGTCAGGGCGAGAAGGTCGGCCAGCCGATCATCCTGTTCCGTACCGCCGACTACGACCCGGCGCTGGACTGGACGTTCGCGTTCGAGGGCACCGTGGCTGACTTCTTCGCGGCCGGCCTCGTGTCGTCCGCGGTGGCGCTGCACTACGGCTGCATCGCCGGCGTCAACTTCCCGAACTGCCCGCCCAACGTCACCTCCTTCCCGGGCGACTCTGGGACCGCCAACTCGGACTACCTGGCGGTGGAGAACGAGTACGCGCCGTTCGGCGTGGACAGCGGCCTGTGCATGGGCGTGGCCGCGACCGCGTTCAACGACGAGGGCGTGACGCTGCAGCCGTGTGGCGTCTCCTCCAAGACGGTGTGGATCCTGGACACCCTGGACCAGCAGTTCACCGACGCGTGGGCGCACGGTTACATCCCGCTGATCAACGGCTCGGACACCAACTTCTCCCAGCCGTTCGTCCTGACCTACCCGAACATCTCCGTGCCGACCGACAAGCCGCGTCCGCAGCTGGTCGTCACCAACCTGACCGGTTTCTCGTTCCACCCCGGTGAGCTCTTCGGCACCGGCGCGGACAGCGACCAGCTCTGGGGCGCGACCTTCGGCGAAGAGCGTTAATCGCCGCAGTTCAAGCTCTGAGTAACCCGGCGGCGCCGGTCCCCTGCGGGGGACCGGCGCCGCTGCTATGTGCCCCGGGGGATGGCGTTCATAACCCTTTGGACACGCCACGCGTCGACATAGCGGATATTGCCGCCACTTCGTGGCGAGCTGTGCGGTAAACGGCGTGAGCTCGCATCTGGGACCTCAGCGGCGGCGCGCGATCTGCGCCGCCTCTGTTGTGCCTGGGCTACTGCGAGCCGAGCACTATCTATTGGTTTGCGATTGTCATTGCTGCATAACGAAGTATCTACCGTTTTCCGCATTCACTGAGCTTTTACGACCTGTTTGTCCGTATTAAGGCTTCCGGGCGTCCCCGGAGCTTTCCCGCTCCACATCGGTAAGACCGGTCAGGTCAGCCGTTCCTGCCCTGGCCAGCTCGACGCTGCCGCGCGCCGGGCACGGCCGCGGGATTCCAGGAGAGGAATCATCTATGTCCGTCAAGAGCAAGGTGTTCGCCGCTGCGGCGACGCTGACGCTGGTCGCCGGCGTCGGTGCGGCCGGCACGCTCGGTGCGGCTTCGGCCAGCGCGGCTACGCCGTCGTGTGGTCCGGCCTGCATCAACCTGTTCAGCTACCAGTTCGGCACGCACGCGTCGCCGAACTACTCCGTGGACGTGTTGCGGCAGGGCGAGAAAGACGGTGTGGATCCTGGACACCCTGGACCAGTCCTTCACCGACGCGTGGGCGCACGGTTACATCCCGCTGATCAACGGCTCGGACACCAACTTCTCCCAGCCGTTCGTGCTGACCTACCCGGCCGCCTCGGTTCCGACCGACAAGCCGCGTGCGCAGCTGTTCGTCAGCAACCTGACCGGTTTCTCGTTCCACGTCGGCAACATCTTCGGCACCGGCGCGAACAGCAACCAGCTCTGGGGCGCGACCTTCGGCGAAGAGAAGTAACAACCGGGGTTTCACCCGCTGAGTAACCCGGTGGCGCCGGTCCCCTACGGGGGGCCGGCGCCACTGCTATATGCGGCGCGGCGATGATAACCATTTGGCTACGACCCGCTTCGACATAACGGAAATTAGCCACATCCCATGGCGAGGTATGGGATAAAGGGCAGGTGCTCGCGTCGAGGACTTCGGCGGTGACGCTAGGTCTACCGAACGGGCACGGTAAGCGTGGTTATTCGTTTCTTTGCGTGATTGCTCTCTAACCAGCTAGTTATCGCTTTTCGTGGTTATTGGGCGCGCACTGCCTGTTTGTCCGTAATGGAGCTTCCGGGCTCGCCCGGGGCTTTCCCGCTCCACCACCGCAAGACCGGTCAGGTCAGCCGTTCCTGCCTGATCGGGCCACCGTGAACCGGCAGCGTGCCGAGCGGATCGGATGCATCCGATCTTCGCGTGCTACGGGGGCTAGCTCGACGCGGCCGTGCGCAGGGCACTGGCCGCGGGGTTCCAAGAGAGGAATCATCAATGTCCATCAAGAGCAAGGTGCTCGCTGCGGCGGCCACGCTCACCCTGATCGGTGGCGTCGGCGCGGCTGGCACGCTCGGTGCGACCGCTGCATCGGCGGCTACGCCGTCGTGTGGCCCGGCCTGCATCAACCTGTTCAGCTACCAGTTCGGCGATCACGCTTCGCCGAACTACACGGTTGACGTGCTGCGGCAGGGCGAGAAGGTCGGCCAGCCGATCATCCTGTTCCGTACCGCCGACTACGACCCGGCGCTGGACTGGACGTTCGCGTTCGAGGGCACCGTGGCCGACTTCTTCGCGGCCGGCCTCGTGTCGTCCGCGGTGGCGCTGCACTACGGCTGCATCGCCGGCGTCAACTTCCCGAACTGCCCGTTCAACGTCACCTCCGCGAGTGGCCCGGGGACCTCGGACTACCTGGCGGTGGAGAACGAGTACGCGCCGTTCGGCGTGGACTCGGGTCTGTGCCAGGGCGTGGCCGCGACCGCGACCCAGGGCGAGGGCGTGACCCTGCAGCCGTGTGGCGTTTCCTCCAAGACGGTGTGGATCCTGGACACCCTGGACCAGCAGTTCACCGCCGCGTGGGCGCACGGTTACATCCCGCTGATCAACGGCTCGGACACCAACTTCTCCCAGCCGTTCGTGCTGACCTACCCGGCCTCCTCGGTTCCGACCGACAAGCCGCGTGCGCAGCTGTTCGTCAGCAACCTGACCGGTTTCTCGTTCCACCCCGGTGAGCTCTTCGGCACCGGCGCGAACAGCAACCAGCTCTGGGGCGCGACCTTCGGCGAAGAGCGTTAATCGCCGCAGTTCACTGCCTGAGTAATCCGGTGGCGCCGGTCCCTGCGGGGACCGGCGCCACTGTTATTCGCCCGCGCGTCAACCTTCTGGTCACATTGCGCGTCCTTTCATGTGGGAGGCGCAAGCCCGCCCATGGAACTGCAAGACCGATCAGGCGCTGTTGGGTCCTGATCAGCCACCGCAACAGCCGGCAGCGTGCCGAACGATCGGGGAAGAAATCCGACGTGCGCTGCGGGGGCAGCTCGACGCGGCCGTGCGCAGGGCACGGCAGTGGGTTCCAAGAGAGGAACATTCATGTCCATCAAGAGCAAGGTGCTCGCCGCCGCGGCGACGCTGACCCTGGTCGGCGGCATCGGTGTGGTAGGCACGCTCAGCGCTGGCACGGCCAGCGCGGCCACGCCGTCCTGCGGCCCGGCCTGCATCAACCTGTTCAGCTACCAGTTCGGCACCCACAAGTCGCCGAACTACACGGTCGACGTGCTCCGGCAGGGCGAGAAGACCGGCCAGCCGATCATCCTGTTCCGTACCGCCGACTACGACCCGGCGCTGGACTGGACGTTCGCGTTCGAGGGCACCGTGTCGGACTTCTACGCGGCCGGCCTGGTCGGCTCCGCGGTGGCCCTGCACTACGGCTGCATCCCGGACAGCGCCCCGAGCGGCAACTTCCCGAACTGCCCGTTCAGCCTCACCTCCGTCAGCGGGTCCCACAGCTCGGACTACCTGGCCGTGGAGAACGAGTACGCGCCGTTCGGCGTTGACTCGGGCCTGTGCATGGGCGTGGCCGCGACCGCGTTCAACGACGAGGGCGTGACCCTGCAGCCGTGTGGCGTCTCCTCCAAGACGGTGTGGATCCTGGACACCCTGGACCAGCAGTTCACCGCCGCGTGGGCGCACGGTTACATCCCGCTGATCAACGGCTCGGACACCAACTTCTCCCAGCCGTTCGTCCTGACCTACCCGAACGACTCGGTGCCGACCGACAAGCCGCGTCCGCAGCTGGTCGTCACCAACCTGACCGGTTTCTCGTTCCACGTCGGCAACCTCTTCGGCACCGGCGCGAACAGCAACCAGCTCTGGGGCGCGACCTTCGGCGAAGAGAAGTAAGCACCTGGGTTTCTTCACACCCTGAGTAACACCGGTGGCGCCGGTCCCCCTAGGGGCCGGCGCCACTGTTCTGTATTGGGCGTATCATTTAAGACACGGTTTACGCCGGACACCAAGACACGAAATATGACAACCAAGTCAACATCTGTCGCGTCTTTAGTTGTGAGCCATGGGTCAGCCGCCCCTGCCCGGCTCAGCGGTTGTGCACGGGGCACGACCGCAGTACCGAGGAGGAAAGGCACAAATGTCCATCAAGAGCAAGATCTTCGCGGCCGCGGCCACGCTGACCATGGTCGGCGGGCTGGGGGCAGTGGGGACGCTCAGCGCGAACGCGGCCACCCCGTCGTGCGGTCACCACTGCATCGACATCTTCCTTCGTGAGTTCGGCACTCACCGGGCTCCCGGCTTCGTACTCGACGTGTACCAGCAGAAGGCCGTGACCGGGCAGCCCATCATCTTGTGGCAGCCCAGCAACCACGACCCGGCGGAAGACTTCACCATCACCAACCAGGGCACGGTGGCCGACTTCTATGCGGCCGGCCTGGTCAGCGCCGCGCTGAACCTGCACTACTCCAAGTTCACCGCGTACGAGATCCAGTACACGCCCAACGGCGTGGACAGCAACCTGTGTGTCGGCGTCGGCACCACGGCCGCCAACGGCACCCCGGTGGCGCTGGAGCCGTGCGGCGTGTCCTCCAAGACCGTCTGGGTGACGGACTCCTACGACACGATCAGCGGCTACTACGTCCCGCTGATCAACGGGTCGGACACCAACTTCTCCCACCCGTACGTGCTGAACTACCCGGGCGGCGGCGCCTACCCGACGGACAAGCCGCGTCCGCAGCTCGACACGTGGAACCTGTCCAAGTACTCCACCGGCACGGTCTTCGACAACCAGATGTGGGGCGCTGACTTCGGCGTGCTGAGGTAACCCCACCCCTGCTCGCAGCGGCGCCGGTCCCCCGCGGGACCGGCGCCGCTGGCATGCGCGGGCCAGGAACGGGGTAAGAACGCCACCATCGTGACGCACCCAGATAGCCGCCGTCATTCGTCAGCGGCCTGCCCGCGGTGCGGCAAGCCCGTCCGGGAGCCGACCGCCTGGTCCAGCGCCTGGCGCTGTGACTGGCATGGTGAGGTTCAGCCCCTGCTGCCCGCCTTCAGCCCGTCCCGCGACGGCCTGGACGGGCTGCTCCGTACGGCCGGCGTGCCGGCCTGGCTGCCCTGGCCGCTCCCGGCCGGATGGCTGGTCGCCGGGTTCGCCGGGGCCGGTGACGAGCGGACCGGCACGCGCGCCTGCGTCGTGGCGCTGTCCGGCCCCAACCCGGTGGGCGGGCCCGCCGACATGCTGGTCGTGGCCGAGGATCCCGGCGTCGGCCTGGGTGCGGCGGCGGCCGGCCTGGATGCGGTCGACCCGGGGGCTGGTTTCGGTTCCGCGCCGCCTATCGCCACCGTGTCGTTCGGCAAACATGCTTTTCCGTTGTGGCAGGTCCAGTCGCCCGACCGGGCCGTGGTCGCGGGCGAGATCAAGGGTCACTGGCTGTGGGTGGTGCTGTGGCCGCAGACCGCGGGCGTCCTGCTGATCGAGCCGATCGCGCTGCGCGACCTGCGCGATCCGGGCATGGACCTGGACCTGCCCTACGGCGCTCCGTCGCCGCGCCTGCCCGTCACCTGACCGATCTGGAACACTGGTCCGGTGCGCGCCGACCTGCATGCCCACAGCAACGCCTCGGACGGGACCGACCCCCCGGCGGAGGTGATGAGCCGGGCCGCGCGGGCCGGCCTGGACGTGGTGGCGCTGACCGACCACGACACGGTGGCCGGGCACGCCCCGGCCCGCCAGGCGCTGCCCGCCGGCCTGACCCTGATCCCGGGTATGGAACTGTCGGCCCGCCTGGACGGCAAGAGCCTGCACCTGCTGGCCTACCTGTTCAACCCCGACGACCCGGTCCTGGCCGCGCAGACCAGCCGGATCCGCGACGACCGGGTGCTGCGCGCCCAGGCCATGGTCGACCGCCTGATCGCCCTGGGCGTCCCGATCACCTGGGCACAGGTCGCCGACATCGCCGGGACGTCCGTGGTCGGCCGCCCGCACATCGCCCGGGCCATGGCGGCCAGCGGCGCCATCGCCTCGCCGGACCAGGCCTTCACCCCGGACTGGATCGCCGATGGTGGCCGGGCCTACGTCGACCGGTACGCGCTGGACACCACCCGGGCCATCGGCCTGGTCCGCGCGGCGGGCGGCGTCGCGGTCGTCGCCCACCCCCGAGCCGATCGCGCGCTCGCGGTCAGCGACGAACAGATCGCCGAGCTGGCCGGGGCCGGCCTGGCCGGCGTCGAGGTCTGCCACCCGGATCAGCCGCCGGACGAACAGGCCGCCCTGCTCGCCCTGACCCGCGACCTGGGCCTGATCGCCACCGGCGGCAGCGACGACCACGGGAGCCTGACCGGGCACCGGATCGGGTCGTGCATCGCGGCGGCCGACGCCTATGACCGCCTGATCGCCCAGGCCACCGGAGCCCTGCCGGTCCGCGGCGGCTAGCCGGCGACCGGTATTGTGCCCCCATGGCCATCACATCGTCGCTCGCCAAGGACGTCCGCACGGTGTTCCGCGAGGAACTGGACCCCGGGCAGCGGGCCGCACTGCTCAGCTGGCTCGCCTTCACCACCACGTTCGGCGCCGTCCGTACCATTACCTACAGCATCAAGGAAGGCAAGGGCCCCTTCCACAACCTGAGCGTGGGCGGCGCTCACCTGCACCACTACATGTGGGGCATCGGCATGGTCAGCGGCGTCGGCGGCGTGGCCGTCCACGGCGAAGACGCTCGCCGCAGGCACCCGGCCGTGGCCCTGGCCTACGGCGCCGGGCTGGCCCTCATCGTCGATGAGTTCGCGCTGCTCCTGGACCTCAAGGACGTCTACTGGGCCCAGCAGGGCCGGGTCTCGGTCGACCTGGGCGTCGGCGCCAGCTCGCTGGCCGGCACCTACTTCGCCGCGCTGCCCCTGCTGCGCGCCGTGCGCCGCCGCCGCTCGCGGTCACGGTCCGCCTGAGCGTTCAGGCGGGTGTGGTAAGAAAGTCGGCGGACCCAGCCCGAGGAAGGGACGTGCTCAGATGACCGCGCGGATCGAACCGGTGTCCTCCGAGGAGACCAACGCCTGGATCATCGGCGATGACGAGGAGGTCATCGTCATCGATCCGGGCCGTGACGCGGCCGGCGTGCTGGACGCGGTGGGGGATCGCGTGGTCCTGGCCGTGATCTGCACGCACGGCCATCCGGACCACGTGGCCGCCGCGCTGGAGGTGGCCGAGGGCGACGAGGCGCCGGTGGCGCTGCATCCCCGGGACGGGCTGCTGTGGCGCGACGCCTACCCGGACGAGGACGCGGATATCGAGATGGCCGACGGCGGCGTGTTCGACGTGGCCGACGTCCAGCTCGAGGTCATTCACGCCCCCGGCCACACGCCCGGCTCGGTCTGCCTGTACTGCGAGGACCTCGGCGCGGTGTTCACCGGGCACACGCTGACGGCCGGCGGCCTGGTCCGGCACGACGGCGAGTACCCCGATTTCGCCAGCCAGCTCGCCGCGATCGGCGAGTACCTGCTGACCCTGCCGGGCAGCACGCGCGTCCTGCCCGGGGAGGGCGAGGAAACCACCATCGCGGCGGCCGAGAAGCAGTTCGACTCCTGGGCGTCGGCGAGACCGTAATGGAGCAGCTGGGCTTCGAGGGGATGCCCCGGCCGCTGTACCCGTGCACGCCGACGCGCCTTTCCACCTGGCTCGACTGCCCCCGCCGGTACCGGATGACCTACCTGGACCGGCCGCCGCCGCACAAGGGCCCGCCGTGGGGCCACAACAGCCTCGGGGCCAGCATCCATAACGCGCTGGCCGGCTGGTGGCGGCTCCCGCTGGCCGAACGCACCGTGCCCGCCGCGGGCCGGCTCCTCGACCGTGGCTGGATCGACGAGGGCTTCGCCGACCAGACCCAGTCGGTGCGGCACCGGGAGCGCGCCATCGCCATGGTGCAGGGGTACGTCGCCCAGCTGGACCCGGCCGACGAGCCGCTCGGCGTGGAACGGACCGTGGCCACGCGCACCGGCACGATCGCGCTCTCCGGCCGGATCGACCGGCTGGACGCCCGGCCCCACCTGGTCGTGGTCGACTACAAGACCGGCCGGCACGTGCTCAGTGTGGACGACGCCCGCGGCTCGATGGCCCTGGCCCTGTACGCGCTGGCCGCCGGCCGGGTCTTGCGGCGCCCCTGCTACCGGGTCGAGCTGCACCACCTGCCCTCCGGTCAGGTGCTGGCCTGGTCGCACTCCGACGCGTCGCTGGAGCGGCAGCTAGGCCGGGCCGAGGCCATCGCGGCCGACTGCGCCGCGGCCGACCAGCGCCTGCGGGACGGCCTGACCCCCGAGCGCTACGACGAGGTCTTCCCGCCCCGCCCCAGCACGTCCTGCGGCTGGTGTGACTACCTGCGCCACTGCCCGCAGGGCCGGGTCGCCGCCATCACCCGCCGCCCCTGGGACGGCCTGGAACCGGTCTAGGCCATCCGCGCGCTGGCCGCGTGCGCCGCGGCGGCCTCGGCCGCGTCCCAGAACTGGGTCAGCGCGATGGCCGTGGTCGCGGGCGCCTCGACGGCGGGGGAGTGCGAGGCCCCCGGGATGCAGATGCGGCGCGCGCCGAGCCGCCGCGCCATCGCCTCCTGGGCCGCCGGGGACCAGGAGTTGTCGTCCTCGCCGTAGATGACCAGTGTGCCGAACCGGTCCAGCCGGGCCAGCTCGGAGGTGCGGTCCGGCGCGGTGAGCAGGTGGCGGGCCATCTGGATCAGGCCGTACGGGTCGTTGCTGAGCATGCGCCGGGCCAGGAACGCGACGATCGGGGCGGGGTGTCCCTCGGCCACGGCCCGCGGTTCCAGGTGGTCCCGCCAGATGCCGGTGATCGCGGACCGCAGCGTGTCCCGGTCCGGCAAGCTGCCGCCCGCCCCGGACAACGTCCCGGACAGCGGGCCAGCCAGCGGGCCAGCCAGCGGGACCGACAGCGCGGCCAGCATGAGGCGCAGTTCCTCGGCCCGCGGTCCGGTCAGCGCCGACGGACCGGAGCTCATCAAGGTGAACGATTCGATGTCGTCCTGCGACCGGGTGCGCAGCAGCGCCTCCCGGGTCACCAGCCCGCCGTAGGAGTGCCCGAGCAGATGCCTGGCCCCGGTGGCCGCGATGATGGCGGCCACGTCGGCGGCCAGGGCCGCGGGGGTGTAGCCGTCGGCCTCGGCCGCGCCCGGCGTCTCGAACTGGCCGCGCATGTCGATCGCGACGACCTGGCGGCCGTGGTCGGCCAGCTGGGCCAAGACGGCCAGGAAGTCCTCTTTGCTGCCGGTGTAACCGGGGACGAGCAGAGCCGTTTCTCGCTCGCAGACCCCCGTCACCGGAACGGCCCGCAGCGCCGCGAACGATCCGCGCCTGGTGCTCACCGTGACCGGCCGCACCCCGTCGGGCAGCTCGAGGGAGGTTGGTGTGCTCACAGAGGCGAACCTTACCCGGCCAGGCTGAACGGACACTGTCCGTCGGCTCAGGACGCCTTCCGCCGGGGCGCCTCTTCGGCGGCCGACGCGATGTCCCGGCCCGCCCGGGTCCGGCGCCGCCGCCGCGGGCTGACCGCCTGCCGCGCCTCCGCCTCGGCCCGGCCCGAAGCCTCCTTACCCGACTTACCCGTCACGCCGCCGCGACCCGACGCGCCGCCGCGCCCGCCCCGTGCGCGCTGCGGGCGCGGGGAGCGGGTCTTGCCGGTCTCCCCGATGTCCTCCACGGCCTCGGCCTCCAGGCCGGCCCGGCCCCGCAGGGCCTGCGGCAGGATGCCGGACGCCTCGCGCGGGATGTCGAGCTGGGTGTACAGGTGCTCGGAGGTGGAGTACGTCTCCTCGGGCTCGGGCTGACCCAGGCCTAGGGCGTCGTTGATCAGCTTCCAGCGGTGCATGTCCCGCCAGTCGACGAACGTGACCGCGACGCCGGCCTTCCCGGCCCGGCCGGTCCGGCCGATGCGGTGCACGTAGGTCTTCTCGTCGTCCGGGCACTCGTAGTTCACCACGTGGGTGACGTCGTCCACGTCGAGCCCGCGGGCCGCCACCTCGGTGGCGGTCAGCACGTCCACCTTGCCGCTGCGGAACGCGCGCAGCGCGCGTTCCCGCTGGCCCTGGCCCAGGTCCCCGTGCACCGTCCCGACCGCGAAGCCCCGGCTGGCCAGCGCGGTGGCCACCTGGTCGGCGGCCCGCTTGGTCTGGCAGAACACCATGGTCAGGCCGCGCTCGCGGGCCTGCAGCACCCGGGCCAGCACTTCGATCTTGTCCATCTGGTGGGCCCGGAACACATACTGCCTGGTAAGCGGCGCGGGCACGGGCTCGTCGTCACCCTCGGCCCGCACGTTGGTCGCCTGCCGCATGTGACGGCGGGCCAGCGTGACGACCTCCGAGGGCATGGTCGCGGAGAACAGCATGGTCTGCCGGCCGTCCGGGGTGAGCCGGATGATCCGCTCCACGTCGGGCAGGAAGCCCAGGTCGAGCATCTTGTCCGCCTCGTCGAGCACCAGCGCCCGTACCGCGCTCAGGTCCAGGTGCCGGCGCTGGGCCAGGTCGAGCAGCCGCCCCGGAGTCCCGACCACGATGTCCACCCCGGCGGTCAGCGCGTCGATCTGCGGCTCGTAGGCCCGGCCGCCGTAGACGGTCAGCACCTTGACGCGCATGTTGACCGCGGCGACCCGCAGGTCCTCGGCCACCTGGATGGCCAGTTCCCGGGTCGGCACCACGACCAGCGCGCGAGGCTTGCCGGCCGGCCCCTCCCGGACCAGTTCCAGCAGCGGGATGCCGAACGCCAGGGTCTTCCCGGTCCCGGTTCTGGCCTGCCCGATGATGTCCTGCCCGCGCAGCGCGAGCGGCAGGCTCAGCGCCTGGATGGGGAAGGTGGTGAGGATGCCCGCGGCGGCCAGGCCGGAGCAGATCTCCTCGCTGATGCCGAAGTCGCTGAACGGGACCGCGTGGGTTTCTGTCGTGTCCCCGGGTGAAGTTTGAGTGGTCAGGGGTTGCCGTCCTTCATCATGGCCCACCCGGCCTGTTCCGGTAGCGAGCCTGTCATGTCCGCTGGCTGCCCGCAGCGACCCGCCACGATGTGAGCTGCAACCAGGTGCCGCCGGACGCCATAATCTGGCGCGGCGCGCGTCCAGGAGCCCGCTACCGTCGCTGGGACGCTGCTGTTCACTCGGGTTCCCCCCAGGGAGGCCGGACGATGAAGCCCGGCGTAAAACAGCAGCCGACTGGATAACACGACCTTTGGTTATGTCATTCCTTGATCAGTCGTAATCCACGATACCAGGACCAGTCCGCCCGGCCCGGCAGCAGGGCCGTGTCCTTACAGGTTCCCGAACCCGACCCGGCGCACCTCGGCCCCGCCGAACTCCACGTAGGCGATCTTGTCCGCCGGGATCAGCACCCGGCCGCCCTTGGCCACCGTGAGCGCGAAGACCGCGCCCTTCTCCAGCGCGGCGGTCAGGTTGGCCTCGATCTCCTCGGCCGGCGTGTCGGTCTCCACCACCAGCTCGCGCGGCACCGACTGCATCCCGATCTTCACTTCCATGACAGCTTCACTTCCATGACGGGCAAGCTCCCTAGCTCCGCGGCCAGCCGCTGATGCCGCGCCAGGCCAGCCTGGCCACCAGCTGCTCGGCGGCCTCGCGCGGGATGTCCTTCTGGGTCAGCCAGTACCGGGCGGTGAACTGGGCCAGGCCGACCATGGCCACGCTGACCAGGTGGGCCTCATCCGCGTCCAGGCCCGCGCCTTCGCGCACCATGGGGCTGATCATCTCCGCGCACTCGCGCTGGCCCCGCTCCAGCCGGTCCCGGACCGCGGCCTCGTTACCCAGGTCCGACTCGAACACCAGCCGGAACGCCTGGCCCGCGCGCTCCACGTACTCGAAGTACGCGCTGAACGTCGCGGCCACCCGCTGCTTGTTGTCGGCGGTCGAGCGCAGCGCCTGGCGGACGGTCTCCACCAGCTCGTCCACGCTCTGGTCGAGCAGCGCCAGGTACAGGTCGAGCTTGCCCGGGAAGTGCTGGTACAGCACGGGCTTGCTGACGCCCGCCCGCTCGGCGATCTCGTCCATGGCCGCGGCGTGGTAGCCCTGGGACACGAACACCTCAAGCGCCGCATCCAGCAGCTGCCGTCGCCGTTCGTGCCTGGGCAGCCGGCTGCTGCGCGGCCGGGCGTCGGACGAAGCGTCGGACGAAGCGTTGGACGCGGCGTCGGACGTTGCGGTCAAGATTCGGTCTCCGGTGGTCGGCCGCGGCACCATGCCGCGTTCGAACTATCCTAAGCCGCGCTCAGCGGTAATCGTCATCGTCGAAGCCGACCACCCGGGCCTGCTCGGCCGCGTCCGCCTCGTCCACCTCATCGGATACGAGTTCCCGGCGCTGTTCGAGGACGTCGTCCTCCATGCCCATCTCGCTCAACGGCCCGATCCCCTTTTCATTCTGGTCGGTGCTGGCCAGCTCGCGGAACGCGGCCTGCAGCGCTTCGGAGTAGGTCGGAAAGGCATGCACCACGTCGGCCAGCACGGCCACCGGAATGCTGGCCCTGATGGCGAGGGTAACCTCCGCCATCCAGGTCGCCGCGTCCGGCCCCACGGCCACCGCGCCGGCCAGCACTCCGCCCGCCGCGTACAGCTCGAGCCGCCCCAGGTCATCGTGCCCCAGCCGCCCTCGGGCGGTGTGGCTGAGCAGCACGCTCGCCACCGACAGCCCGGCCCGCGCCGGTTCGCCCACAGCGTAGACCGAAGGCGCCGTGTACACGCAGCGCGGGATCGCCCGGTAGTCCGCCTCCCGAATCTCCCGGCCGCAGATGTTGGCCGCGACCACGCCCGCCTGGTAGCGGCCGGCGTGCGTGTGGGTGATCCCGGTGACGTCCCCGGCCGCCCACACGTGCGGGGCGTCCACCACCTGACACGCCGTGGTGGTGGGCAGCGCCTGGCCCGGCGCGACCGCGAGCCCGAGCGCCTCCAGGCCCAGGCCGCCGAGCCGGGGTCGCCGGCCGGTGGCCAGCAGCAGCCGGTCGGCGTCGATCCGGGTTCCGTCCTCCAGCGCGAGCGTGAGTCCTTCCGGCGTCCGTTCGGCCTTGGTGGCCGGCGAGCTCAGCAAGATCTCCGCCCCGGCCCGGCGCAGCGCCACGGCCAGGGCCTCCCCGGCGAAAGCCGCCTCCCCGGGCAGCAGCCGCGCGTCGGCCTCGATCAGCGTCACCTGGGAGCCGAACGCCGCGAAGATCTGCGCCAGCTCGCAGCCGGCCGCACCGCCGCCGAGCACCAGCAGCCGGCGCGGCAGGTCCGGCGAGCACAAGGCCTGCGCGGTGGTCCAGGCCGGGATGTCCGACAGGCCCTCGATGGGTGGCGCCACCGGCTCGCACCCGGTCGCGACGACCAGGTCGGTGAACGTCAGCGCCACGCTCCCGCCCGAAGCCAGCGTCACCGAAACCGCGCCCGGGCCGATGATCCCCCCGGTACCGCGGAACACGGTCACGCCGTCGGCCGCCAGTCGCCGCGCGGCCCCGGAGTCGTCCAGCCCCCCGGTCACCGCCTCGCGCCGCGCGACCGCGTCCTCCCAGGCCAGGCCCTGGCTCGCGGACAGCAGCAGCGAGTTGGACGGCACGCAGGCCAGGTACGGGGATTCGCCGCCGATCAGCCCGGCCTCGACGAGCGCCACGGACTTGCCGCCCCGCACCACCTCGGTGGCGACGTGGACGCCGGCGGTCCCGCCGCCGAGCACCACTACGTCGAAAGCGCCCATACCTCTCCGTTCCCCCTCGCCCTAGCGTGTTCATCATCGCAGCCAGGCCGTAAGCTCGCTGGAAGAGTTGGGCTAAATAGGAGAATCGCTCCACCAAGTTAGGGGAACCGGCCCGTCCGCGCGGGAATCGTCCCTGTGCAACCGGGGTAGGTGAAGATCATGCGCAGCATATGGGCGGGGGCCATTTCTTTTGGCCTGGTCGTGATCCCGGTGAAGCTCTACTCGGCGACCGAACAGCGGGACATCGCGTTCCGTCAGGTCCACCGCAAGGACGGGGCCCGGATCCAGTTCCGGCGGTTCTGCACCCTGGACGGGGAGGAGGTCCCTTACTCCGACGTGGCCAAGGGCTACGAACTGCCCACCGGAGACATGATCGTGCTCAGCGACGAGGACCTGGCCGACCTGCCCCTGGTCACCGCGCACCGCATCGAGGTGCTGCACTTCGCGCCGAGCGCCCAGGTCGAGCCCATCTACGCGAACAAGAGCTACTACACCGAGCCGGACCCGGCCGGGGTCCGGGCCTACGTGCTGTTCCGGGACGCGCTGGAGGACTCGGGCAAGGTCGCGGTGGCCAAGGTCGCGCTACGCCAGCGCGAGGCGCTGGCCGCGCTGCGGGTCCGCGAAGGGGTCATCACCATGGAGACCCTGCTGTGGCCCGACGAGGTGCGCCAGCCCGACTTCGGCTTCCTGGACGAGGACATCGAGGTGCGGTCACAGGAACTGAAGATGGCCGCCTCGCTCATCGACACGATGACCGAAGACTTCGACCCCGACCAGTACCACGACGACTACCGCGAGGCGCTCGAATCGGTCATCCAGGCCAAGGTCGAGGGCAACAACGTCGTCCGCCCGGCCGGCCTGGAAGAGCCGACCGCCAAGAGCCAGCCCGCCGACCTGACCGAGATCCTGCGCGCCAGCGTGGCCGCCGTCAAGAGCGGCCGCGACGGTGCCCCCCGAGACAGCAAAGACAGCAAAGACGAGTCCAAGCCCGCCAAGCCCAGGACCCGGCGCAAAGCCAGCGCATGACCCGCGAGCCCATCCCGCACTGGCCCGGCGAGCTGCTCAGCCTCGACGGCGGCCACCGGCTCTACGTCCGCCGCGCCCCGGACCAAAACGGCGAGCGCGCCCTATGCATACATGGCCTCGCCGGCTCGTCACGGAACTGGACCGACCTGATCGGCCTGCTCCGGCCCCGGCTGGCCTGCAACGCGGTCGACCTGCCCGGCTTCGGTGACTCCCCGCCCCGCCCCGACGGCCGCTACGGCGTCGCGGCCCTGGTCCACAGCGTCGCCGCGCTGATCGAACGCCGCGGCACCAGCGTCCACCTGATCGCCAGCTCCCTGGGCGGCGCGGTCGCGGTCAAGCTCGCCGCGACCCGCCCGCACCTGGTCAAGACCGTGACGCTGATTTCCCCGGCGCTGCCCGATTCCCGCCCGCGCCTGGACCAGCTGCAGTTCGCGCTGATGAGCGTGCCCGGGATCGGCCACCGCCTGATCCGCAAGTACGGCGCCCTGCCGCCCGAAACCCGCGTGGCCGACGTCATCGGCACCTGCTACAGCGACCCCAGCCTGTTCCTGAGCGCCCGGTTCGCCGCCGAGGTCGCCGAACTCTCCCAGCGCGACACGCTCGACTACGCCACCGCCGCCCTGGTCGGTTCGATCCGCGCCCTGACCACCGAGTTCTTCCGCACCGGGCGGCACACCGCCTGGCGCGACGCGGCCCGCATCACCGCGCCCACTCTGGTCATTTACGGCAGCGACGACCGCGTGGTCGACCCGCGCATGGCGGGCCGGGCCGCGCGCGCGTTCGGCCAGGGCCGGATCGTGGTCCTGCCCCGCACCGGCCACCTGGCCCACATGGAACAGCCGGCTCAGGTCGCCGCCGAGATCACCGTCATGCTCGACGAGGCGGCCGCGCGGGCCCGGGAATTCCCGCTCGCCCCGGCCGGTTGATCGTGGGGCAATCCCTTATGTCCGAGGAGAGCATCGTGTCGCTGCCCCCTGTGGTGGAGCCCGCCGAAGCGCTGACCGTCAACGAGGTCAGGCGTTACTCCCGTCACCTGATCATCCCCGACGTGGGCATGACCGGGCAGAAGCGGCTGAAGAACGCCAAGGTCCTGTGCGTCGGAGCCGGCGGCCTCGGCTCGCCCGCCCTGCTGTACCTGGCCGCCGCCGGGGTCGGCACGCTCGGCATCATCGACTTCAACGTGGTCGACGAGTCCAACCTGCAGCGCCAGATCATCCATGGCCAGTCCGACGTGGGCAAGTCCAAGGCCGAGTCGGCCCGGGACAGCATCCGCGAGATCAACCCGCTGGTCAACGTGGTGCTGCACCAGGTCCGGCTGGACTCGGACAACGCCCTGGAGATCTTCGCCGACTACGACCTGATCGTCGACGGCACCGACAACTTCGCCACCCGGTACCTGGTCAACGACGCCTGCGTGCTGCTGGGCAAGCCGTACGTGTGGGGCTCGATCTACCGGTTCGACGGGCAGGCCAGCGTGTTCTGGGCCGAGTACGGCCCGTGCTACCGCTGCCTGTACCCCGAGCCGCCGCCGCCTGGCATGGTGCCGTCCTGCGCCGAGGGCGGGGTGCTCGGCGTGCTGTGCGCCTCGATCGGGTCGATCCAGGTCAACGAGGCGATCAAGCTCATCGCCGGGATCGGCGAGCCGCTGGCCGGCCGGCTGATGATCTACGACGCGCTGGAGATGAGCTACCACACGGTCCGGGTGCAGAAGGACCCCGACTGCGCGGTGTGCGGCAAGCACCCGACCATCACTCACCTGATCGACTACGAGGAGTTCTGCGGCGCCGTGTCCGACGAGGCCGCCGAGGCTGTCCAGGGCTCGACGATCAGCGCCAAGGACCTGGCCGCCATGATCGACGCGGGCGACAACATCTTCCTGGTCGACGTGCGCGAGCCCAACGAGTACGAGATCGTGTCCATCCCGGGCGCGACGCTGATCCCCAAGGGCGAGTTCCTGTCCGGCGCCGCCCTGGAGAAGCTGCCCCAGGACCAGCGGATCGTGCTGCACTGCAAGAGCGGCGCCCGCAGCGCCGAGGCCCTGGCCATCGTCAAGAACGCGGGTTTCTCCAACGCCGTCCATGTCGGGGGTGGGGTACTGGCCTGGGTCAGTCAGGTGGATCCCTCCCTGCCCACTTATTAATTTTTGGCCGAACGGACCGTGGTGCGAGGCAGCGATGAAAGGTGACCGCGTCGAGATCGTGATCGATTCCGGCGACGGCACCCAGACCTACCAGATCACCGCGACCAGGGCCGGCCGCCGGGTGGATATCGCCAACCGGCGCGGGATCATCGAAGTCAGCGAGGTGACCCGGACCGGCACCCCGGTCCGGACCGCCCGGTTCATGGCCAGCCGCGTGGTGGCGCTGGTCGAGTACCCGGCCGAGCTCCCACCTCCAGCTGGCCCAGGCCGGTTAACATGCCCGGGTGGAGCTTCTCCAGCCGGTAATCCGCCCCTACGACTGGGGCTCACGCCACGCCATCGCCGAACTCCAGGGGCGTCCGGTCCCGGCCGCGGGCCCCGAGGCCGAGCTCTGGATGGGTGCCCACCCGTCCGCCCCTTCCGGGGTGGCCGAGACCACCCTGGACGCGATGATCGCCGCCGGCCCGGACCGCGAGCTCGGCCCGGCGGTGGTGGCCCGGTTCGGTCCCCGGCTGCCGTTCCTGCTCAAGGTGCTGTCCGCCGAGCAGGCCCTGTCCATCCAGCTTCATCCCTCCCGGGCCCAGGCGCAGGCGGCTGGCAGGCCCGCAACGTCAACTACGTCGACGACTGGCCCAAGCCCGAACTGCTGTGCGCGCTGACCCCGTTCGAGGTGCTGGCCGGCCTGCGCTCCCCAGCCGACGCCGCCGCCCTGCTGCGCGCCCTGTCCGTCCCCGCGCTCACCCCCCTAGCCGCGGACCTCGAAGCCGCCACCACCCCCCAGGCCGCCACCACCTCCCAGGCCGCCACCACCCTCCGGACCGCGACGTCCCCCCAGGCCCTCGCCGACGCCCTGGCCGCCATCCTCACCTGGCCCGCCCCGCCCGAGCTGATCGCCGCGGTCACCGCGGCCTGCGCCACCCTGGCCTCGTCCGCCGGTCCCTACGCGGCCGCCTGCGCGGCCGCGGTGCGCGAGGCCGCCCGTCACCCCGATGACCTCGGCGTGGTCGCCATGCTCCTGCTCCAGCACGTGGAGCTGTCCCCGGGCCAGGCGGTGTTCATGCCGGCCGGCGGCCTGCACGCCTACCTGCAGGGCACCGGCATCGAGGTCCTGGCCAACTCCGACAACGTGATCCGGGCCGGCCTGACCGCCAAGCACATCGACGTCCCCGAACTCCTCAAGCTCCTCGACCCCACCGTCGCCGTCCCCATCCTGACCCCCACCCCCCTAACCCCCGCCGTCGCCTACTTCAACACCCCCGCCCCCGAATTCCGCCTCTACCTAGCCGACCTGCCCCCTGCCCCAGAGGTCCCCCTCCCCGCGGCCGGTCCCCGCATCGCCCTGTGCACCCACGGCGCCGCCACCCTGCGTACCGAGTCCGGCGCGTCCCTCGCGCTGACCCGCGGGCAATCCTGCTTCATCCCCGCCTGCGACGGCCCCGCTCACGCCACCGGCCCCGCCCGCCTGTTCCTCTCGGCGGTACAATAACCGTGTCCTGATGCCGTCAGCGGGAGAGCAGCGGTGCGTTCCTGAGGTCAGCGATACCGCGACCTGATTGGCGTGGTGTCGCCACACGTAACGGAAGTCCGTCCTACGTGCTGGGAGCCACCCCTCATGACCGCCGCCATTATCTGTTCCAGCCTCAGCTTCAACTGGCCCGACGGCGCTCCCGTCCTGTCCGGCCTGAGCATGTCCTTCGGGCCCGGCCGCACCGGCCTGATCGGGGTCAACGGCTCGGGTAAATCCACCCTGCTCCGGCTGATCGCGGGCGAACTGCGCCCGAGCCAGGGCGCCGTCCGCACCGAGGGCCAGGTCGGCTACCTGCCCCAGGCCATCACCTTGGGCACCCGTCGCACGGTCAGCGACCTGCTCGGCATCACGGCCGCCCGGGACGCCCTGCACGCCATCGAGGCCGGCGATACCGGGGAGGAGGCCTTCGCCGCGATCGGCGACGACTGGGACGTCGAGGAGCGGGCTAGGGCCTGGCTGGACCGGCTCGGGCTGACCAGTCTCAGCCGGGCCAGCCTGGGCCTCGACGATCGCGTCGAGCGCCTGTCCGGCGGGGAGACCATCCTGGTCTCGCTGGCCGCGCTGTTCCTGCGCCGTCCCGACATCCTCCTGCTGGACGAGCCGACCAACAACCTCGACCTGGACGCCCGGGCCCGGCTCTCCGATGCGGTCGCCTCCTGGACCGGCGTGATGGTCATCGTCAGCCACGACCGCGAACTGCTCGGCCGCGTCGACCAGATCGCTGACCTGTCGGCCGGCGCCATCCGGATGTACGGCGGCAACCTGGCCGCCTACCAGGACCTGCTGGCCGCCGAGCAGACCGCCGCCGAACGCGCCGTCACCGCCGCCGCAGCCGACGTCCGCCGCGAGCGCCGGGATCTGGTCGAAGCCCAGACCAAGCAGGCCCGTCGCGACCGCCAGGGCCGCCAGCTGGCCGCCTCCGGAAGTTTGCCCAGGATCGTCGCCCACGCCCGCAAGCGGACCGCCCAGGAGAGCGCAGGCCGCTCCCGCGAACTGCACGCCGAGCGCCTCCAGGCCGCCCGCGACCGCCTCGACGAAGCCGAACAAGCCGTCCGCGACGACGCCGAGATCCGCGTCGACCTCCCCGCCACCACCGTCCCCCCCGGCCGCACCGTCCTAACCCTGACCGGCCTCACTGACTCCTCCTGGCACCCCGCCACCCGAATCACCTCCGCCGAAACCTCGCCCTCAGCGGATACCTCCGACCCCACCAAAACCTCCGCCCCAACGGTCACTCCGGCCACGACCGCTGCTTCCCCCGCGACCGCCCCCTCCGCCTCGTCCCAGGCCGGACTGATCGTCCGCGGTCCCGAGCGGATCGCCCTGACCGGCCCGAACGGCGCGGGCAAGACCACCCTGCTGCGCGCGGTCGCCGTGGACGGCGTGGCCCCGCTGCCCGGCGTCGGCGTCCGCCTGGGCGCGGTCGTCGGCTACCTGCCCCAGCGCCTGGACACCCTCGATGACTCGCTGACCGTGGTCGCTAACGTACGGGCGGCCGCCCCGAGCGCGTCGGTCAACGAGGTCCGGGCCAGCCTGGCCCGGTTCCTGATCCGCGGCGAGCGGGCCGACCGGGTCGCGGGCACGCTGTCCGGCGGCGAGCGGTTCCGCGCCGTGCTCGCGGCCTTGCTCCTCGCCCAGCCCGCACCCCAGCTCCTGCTGCTCGACGAACCGACGAACAACCTGGACATGGCCTCGGTCCGTCAGCTCTCTCAAGCTCTGGAGGGCTACCGCGGCGCGATCATAATCGCCAGCCACGATGTCCCCTTCCTGCGCTCGGCCGGGATCACCCGCTGGCTCCGGCTGGATCGTGAGGCCGGACTGACCGAGATCGAGCCGCTGTGAGCTTCCGGGTTGGCTGCCGCGAGCGGAGTCCGCTAAACTGCGGGAGCGCATCCGGCCACCGGGTGCGACGCCATTGGGGTATGGGGTAATTGGCAGCCCGACAGGTTCTGGCCCTGTTAGTCTAGGTTCGAGTCCTGGTACCCCAGCCAGGTAAGTCGACAGCGCGGACACGATCAGGTGTCCGCGCTTGTTCGTTTTCTGGACGCAGTCGAAGGCAGCGGGAGGCAGCATGCTGCTGCAGGCCTGTCTGAACGGCGGGACCACTCGCGACACCCATCCCTCGGTGCCACGGACCCCGGCCGAACTGGCCGCCGACGCGGCCGCGACCGTGTCGCCGGTGCCGGGTCGATCCACATCCACCCGAGAAACGTGGCCGGCGCCGAGACGCTCGATCCCAACGCGGTCCTGGCCGCGGTCGACGCGATCCGGACCACGGTCCCCGCTATCCCGGTCGGCGTCACCACCGGGCTATGGGCCGCGGCCGGCGGCCCGGCCCGCCGGATGTCGCTGGTCGCCGGCTGGACCGGAACCGGCCGGCCAGATTTCGCCTCAGTGAACCTGTACGAGCCCGGTGCCGGCGAACTGGCCAGCCTGCTCGCCGACCTGGGCATCGCGGTCGAGGCTGGCCTCGCCTCACCCGACGACGCCGAACGCCTGGCCGCCAGCCCCTTCGGCCGCCACGTGCTGCGCATCCTGGTCGAGCCCGAGGATCCCGCCCCGTCCGGCGCGCTGGCGCAAGCGGCCGCTATCGACGCGGCCCTAGACCGTCACGCTCTCACCGCCCCGCGCCTGCACCACGGCGAGGGCGTGGCCACCTGGGCCGTGCTGCGCGCCGCGGTGCACCTGGGCCGGGACATCCGCGTCGGTCTGGAGGACACCGTCCTCCTCGAGGACGGCCGCCTGGCCAGCGGAAACCCCGAGCTCGTCCAAGCCGCCGCCCGGTTGGCCGCTCAGGTTTAAGCGCCCGGTTGGCCTGACCGGCGGCGAGGCGGTAGTCTGTACGCCGCTGGTCCTGCCAGCTTCCCGGCCCGGTAAGAACCCTTGCCGTGCCATGCTCGGCCCCGTCGTCTAGAGGCCTAGGACGCCGCCCTCTCAAGGCGGTAACGCCGGTTCGAATCCGGTCGGGGCTACTTCGCGTGACGTCTCGCGCTTCAGGTATCGATGTTCGGGTTACCGGCTGGCAGGGGAACCAGCCGGACCGGCGGCTGGCTGATCACCACCGCTGAACGGACGCTCAGGTCCGGTCCGACATGCGCCAGCTCGCCGGGGGCCAGCATCCGCCACCCGCTCTCCCCGTCGAGTTCCTCCGAGGCCACCACCACCGATGGCGTGCTGTCCAGCGCAGGCGCATGGATCGAGGAGGTCGCGCTGCGGACGTGCAGCTCGCCGCTCGCGGGTCGCTCCAGGATGTGCAGCGCATGCTGGTCCGGATAGCGCAACGCCCACAGTTCACCCGGCGCGGTGACGATGGTGTTCAGCGACGAGACCGGCAGGTGTGCGGCGATCCAGCTGGCCGCGGCCGTGATCCCGGCCCCGACGTCACCGCCGTGCGCTTCGGTTTGCTGGATGATCAGCGCGAAGTACCGCTCGGAATCGGTGTCGCCGAGCACCAGGTCGGCGTAGGAACCGAGCTGCTCCTCCAGGCGCGGCAGCTCACCGAACCCGCCGTTGTGCGCCATGATCCGGCCGTGCATGGCGAACGGATGGGTGTTCTGGACCGTCCGGCCGCCCGTACTCGCCCACCGGACGTGCGCGACAAAGGCCGCCGACTCGGCCTGGCGTGCCTCGCGGTTGAACTCCTCGTCGCTGAACGCCGGTTCCGGCTGCTTATCCAGCACGGGTGCGCCCGCGGCATCGAAGAAACCGATCCCGCTGCCGTCGGCGTTGCGATGGCTCTGCACCTCGAGCGAATCGGGCGCGTCCAGTAGCCAGAACGTCGCCCGGACCGGTGTCGTCCCCGATGTCAGCCCGAATAGACGGCACATCGCGCTCCTCCTAGCGATCAGTTCACGCTGCCCCGCCCTCAAAGCTGTCACAACGCGCCTACCCGTGCGGTCTCAGGGGCCAGTGACGGCGAAAGGAGCGGCAGTGAACGCTGCCTTGGCCCCGATCAGGGACGCTGTCGCCTGCCATGATCATGGGACCACTTCGAGGAGTTTTCTGCCACAAGGATGGGACCACCCGGTTGCCAGTAATGGGACCACCCGGCGTGTCGCGCCGGTGGTTTTGACCGCTTTCCTGCTCGGATGCCTGCAAGTCGTCGGACTTGGAGGAAGCGGGCGGATGGTGTTCCGGGAGGTCAGCGTGATAGAGATCCGTGAGGTGCTCCGGTCGTGGCTGGCCGGGGCCGGGTTGCGGAAGGTGGCCGCGCAGGCGGGGGTGGACCGCAAGACCGCACGCCGGTATGTCGAGGCGGCGCTGGCGGCGGGCCTGGCCCGCGAGGGCGGGATAGGGCAGCTGACCGATGAGCTGGTTGGTCAGGTCGCCGAGGCGGTCCGGCCAGTGCGGCCGGCCGGGCACGGGCAGGCATGGGACCGGTTGGAGGCCTGCCGGGACGAGATCCAGGCGCAGGTGAAGCAGGGCCTGACCGTGGTCAAGATCGGGATGCTGCTGGAGCGGCAGGGCGTCGCGGTGCCGTACCGGACGCTGCACCGGTTCTGCGCGGAGCGCTGCGGGTACGGCCGTTCCGCGGTGACGACGGTGCGGGTCGCCGACGGCGAGCCGGGGATGGAGTGCCAGCTGGACTTCGGCTACCTGGGGTTGCTGGCTGATCCGGTGTCCGGGCGGCAGCGCAAGGTGCACGCGCTGATCTTCACCGCGTGCTATTCGCGGCACATGTTCGTGTGGCTGTCGTTCACCCAGACTCTGGCCGCGTTCATCGCGGGATGCGAGGCCGCCTGGGCGTTCTTCGGCGGCGTGTTCCAGGTCCTGGTTCCCGACAATGCCTCGGCGATCGTCGCGGACGCTGACGCGGTCAATCCCCGGTTCACCGCGGGCTGGCTGGATTACATGCAGGCCCGGGGCTTTGTCACCGACGCGGCCCGGGTCCGGTCACCGAAAGACAAGCCGAAGGTGGAGCGGGCGGTGCAGTACGTGCGCGGGAACTTCTTCGCCGGGGAGGACTTCGCCGGGCTGTCCGAGGCGCAGGCCCGCGCGGAGGACTGGTGCCGGGATGTCGCCGGGATGCGGATTCACGGCACCATCGCCGCGCGGCCCGCGGAAGTGTTCGCCGCCCAGGAGGCGGGGGCGCTGCTGCCGCCGCCCGCAGAGCCCTATGACGTGCCGGTGTTCACCCGGGTGAAGGTCCACCGGGACTTCCACGTCGAGGTGGTCCGGTCGCTGTATTCGGCGCCGAAGGAATACCTGGGCTGCCATCTGGATGCCCGCGCCGACTCGGCGCTGGTCAGGCTGTACTGCCGCGGGCAGCTGGTCAAGGTGCACCCCCGCCAGCAGCCGGGCCGCCGGTCCACCGACCCCGCTGACCTGCCCGCGGAGAAGACTACCTACGCGATGCGGGACGTGGCCTCGCTCGCCAGGGCCGCCCGCCGGCACGGGGACGCCATCGGCGTCTATGCCGACCAGCTGCTGGACACGGACCTGCCATGGACCAAGATGCGGCAGGTCTACCGGCTGCTCGGGCTGGTCCGCCGCTACGGGCCCGGCCCGGTCGATACCGCCTGCGCCCGGGCGCTGGAGCTGGACGTCGTCAACGTCACCAAGATCGCCTCGATGCTGGAAAAGGCCACCGAGAACGCCGCCCGGCCGCCGCGCCCCGCGGTGGCCGCTGCTGCCCGGTTCGCCCGTGACCCGGCCGAATACCGGCCCCGGAACATCCAGCTGACCCTCCTGGACGGCGGGGAGGCGAGCACCCGGTGACCACGGCCATCCGCGATGCCGTCAGCCCGGACCTGCGCGCCACCTTGCGGGCGCTCAAGCTGGGCCAGATGCTCGACACCCTGCCCGACCGGCTCACCCTGGGCCGCCAGCAGAAGATGACGCACGCCGACTTCCTCGAGCTGATCCTCGCCGACGAGGTCAGCCGCCGCGAGGCTAAATCCGCTTCCCTGCGAGCCCGGGCCGCCGGGCTCGAGACGGGCATGCGGCTGGACACCTGGGACCCCGCCGCCGCTGTCCGCTATGACCAGCAGCTGTGGAACGAGCTGGCCTCGCTGCGGTTCCTCGACTCCCGCCACGGCGCCCTGCTCCTCGGCCCGGTCGGGGTAGGCAAGACCCACCTGGCTTGCGCACTCGGCCATATCGCCATCCGGCGCCGCCGCGGCGTGCACATGGCCCGCGCCGACAAGCTGTTCAAACGGCTCAAGGCCGCCCGGCTGGACAACACCCTGGAGTACGAGATGCGCCGCCTGGCCACCGTCGAGCTCCTCATCATCGACGACCTGGCCCTGCAGCCGCTGGATGCCGCCAGCACCACCGACTTCTACGAGCTGTGCGTCGAACGCCACCAGCGGGCCGCCACCATCGTGACCTCCAACCGCACCCCGGATGAGTGGCTGTCCATGATGGCCGACCCGCTGCTCGCCCAGTCCGCCGTCGACCGGCTCGTCTCCACCGCCCACGAACTCGTCATCGAAGGACCCTCTTACCGGCAACGCCAGAAACCATCACTCAACGGCCACACCACCGGCGTGTCCGTTGACGACGAGAAAGGAAACCCGCATGATCACTCATGACGCCAGGTGGTCCCTTTCTCGTGGCAAAAACCCGGTCCCATCACCCTGGCAAGCGACAGGGACGCGAAGACGATCCTGCTGACCACCTATAAACGAGACGGGACGGCCGTCGGGACACCGGTGAGCGTGGCCTTCGACGGTGACCGAGCCTATTTCAGGTCCTGGGACAAAGCGTGGAAGATCAAACGGATCCGCCGCGACCCGTCCGTCCAGGCCGCTCCGTCGACCTTCCGCGGCAAGCCCGCCGGCCCGGCCATCCACGCCCGGGCCACCCTGCTCGACGGCGAGCAGGCCCGCCTCGCCGCCCGGGCGCTGGCCCGGCGGCACCCCGTCCTCCAGGCCGTCCTGGTCCCCGCGGCTCACCGCCTGATGCGCTACCGCACCGTGCATTACGAGCTCACGGCGCAGTTATCCGCGCCTTGGTATCAGCTGGCTGGCCCGGGAGGTCACCCGGCGCGGGCCGGGGGGCCGTGGCTGTGGAGCACCTTGGTGCGGTCGGGGTTCCATGCGGTGGTGGTGCCATCAGGGTTCAGGATCAGCGCCCAGCCCCACCGGTGAATCACGACCTGGTGGTGGAAGCTGCACAGCAGCACGCAGTCTTTGGTGCTGGTCTTGCCGCCGTTGGCCTTGTGCTTGACGTGATGGACCTCGCAGGCGGCGGCGGGCTGGTTGCAGCCGCCGGCCCACCGGCACTTCTTGTCCCGCAAGATCACCGCGTTGCGGATCGAGGCCGGGACGGTATCGGCGTACCCGATGTCCAACGGCAAGCTAGGGCCGCCCAGCCGGGCCCCCAGCTGCCGGGTCCGCAAGAACGACGCCAGGCCGCCCGGCCCCGACATCAGGTCGGCGGCCTTGCCGATGATCGCCTGCCGGATCGCCTCCCGCGACATCCCCGACAACACCGCCAGCCCGCCCGGCCCGTCCGGCCCGGCATCTTCTGCCGGGACCGGTTCCGGGCCGGCCTGGTCCGCGCAGCCCGGGCCGTGCCCGCCTAGCTGCAGGCACAAGTCCACCAGGTCATCGAGGACCGCGAGGTTCACGTCCCCGGTCACGAACGGGATCACCGTCGCATCACACGCCGCCGCGCGGGCGGCGTCCCCGTCCAGCCACGCCCCGCCGTCACTCCCGGCACCCTGCGCTGCCCGCGCCCGGTGCGCGGCCCACCGGATCCGGATCGCGGTGGTCCACTCGGCCTCCAGCCGCGACCCGTCATCCATCGCCCGCAGCTCAGCCAGCGACACGTGCGCCCACATCTTGACCGGCTGCCCGGCCCGCTCCGGCAGCAACCCCGAAGCCGCCAGCCGCCGCATCGCCTCCTGCAACCCGTCGTGGTACCGCTGCTCCCGGGTCCGCGTATCATGCGTCCCCGCCGGGGCCGACAGCGACTCCAGCACCGCGGTCACCACCGCCGCGCACTCCGGCGTCAGATCCCCCGAAATCACCCCCGCACCGGCAAAGGTGGTCTGCACCCGCAGCTGCCGGTCCTCGAACGCGGGCTCCGGGTCATCCTCGTCCTGCGGCAGCGACCGGGCGTAGATCTCCGCCGCCAGCGCGGCCAGGTCCTCCTGGCCCGCCCCCGCCCGCGCGGCGGTGACCAGGATCTCATCGGCGGCGTCCCGGCATTCCGCGGGGAGCTTGCCGGTCCACCGGCAGATCGTCCGGGCCATCGACTCGGTCAGCGCCGCCCCCTCGGCCAGGGCCGCCACCACCCGCGGATGGCTCTCCGTCCGGTGCGCCCAGGCCCGGTGCCCCACGGCCGCCGCCTTGGTCACCCTGGTCCGGTGGATCAGCCACGACACCGGGCTGTAATCGGCGTCCGCGGAATACCCCTGCCCGGCGGTGAACGCGGCCAGGATCCGGGCCCGCGCCGCAGTCGACACAGCGTCGCCCTGCTCCAGCGCCTGCAAGCATTCCGCCTGCGCCTGGACCGCCAGCACCGTCGGATCCAGGGCCGCCAGATGCCGCAACCCGGCCAAGACCATGCCCACCGCCTCACCCGCACTCCCCGGCACCGGCACGCACATCCCGCCCTCACCCCCGTCCCCGGCTGGCACAAGCTTCGCTTTCTAGTTCGATAATACCGGCTACCTAAGACATTTCCCGGTCATAACACCCCGTCCGCAAAGATTTCCTCAGAACGAAGTCACATCCCGCGCCCCCGCCTCGTTCTAGTAGCACCAAGTCGGAAACCAGACCACCGGAGGATCAGAATGCCGTCGCCGTCCATCCTGGTCACCGGCGGAACCGGTACCCTCGGCCGTCAGCTCGTCTCGCGGCTGTGCACAGCGGGTCACCAGGTCCGGGTTCTGAGCCGCTGTGGCCATGCCAGCCAGGACGGCCGGGAGTACGTGACCGGCGACCTGGCCACCGGCCAGGGACTGGCCGCCGCTACCACCGGGATCACCACGATCGTTCACTGCGCCAGCAACCAGAAGGGGGACGCCGAAGCTACCCGCAACCTGGTGCAGGCCGCCGCAGAACAAACGCCCCGCCCGCATCTGGTGTACATCTCGATCGTCGGCGTAGACCGGTTCCCGCGCGCCTACTTCAAGACCAAGCTCGAGGCCGAGGCGGTAATCGCCGATTCCGGGCTGTCCTGGACCACGCTGCGCACCACGCAGTTCTACGATCTCATCCTCAAGGGCGCGGCGCGGCTGGTCAAACTCCCGGTGATTCCCGTGCCCGCCGGTGTCGCGCTCCAGCCGGTCGATTCCGGTGAGGTGGCGGCGCGGCTCGCCGAGCTCACCCTGGGCGAGCCGTCCGGCCGGGTGCCCGACATGGCCGGTCCGCAGATCCTGGGCTTCGCCGGCCTGATCCGCGCCTACCTGCGGGTGACCGGTCGGACGCGACCGGTGGTGCCCATCTGGATACCGGCCACCGGCGC
Source organism: uncultured Actinomycetes bacterium (assembly GCA_963787645.1). GTDB lineage: Bacteria > Actinomycetota > Actinomycetes > Streptosporangiales > Streptosporangiaceae > Palsa-504. The sequence goes on from CAWBDS010000006.1 coordinate 91,581, forward strand.
GATCCGGGCAGGCGCCCTGTATCCGCAGCCGGGCAGCCAGGCCGTCACGGGCCACCGGACGTGGCCCGAATTCCTGGACAATCAGGCCAAGCAGGGGCCAGACGCACGCTGAGCGCCCAGAATTCGTCGCTCTGCGTACGCCAAACCCCTGACTCCGGTAACCCGGCGTGACATGATGACGGCCGTAGCGGGTAGGGTTTCCCCGCTCGGCCCGACTAGGGCCGACGGCCACACGAGCAACGAAGCTCACACGAGCAGCGACGCTCACACGAGCAACGACCGGGACGACACCGGGGAGGACCGAGGATGACCGATCCAGGAACCGAGCCGACCAGCCCGGCGCTCGAGCAGGCCGCACGCGAGCTTCAGGCCGCCCAGCACGACGCCCGGGTCGCCTTCGACTGCATTGCCCTGGGCGACCTGGACCGGGCCCACACCCACGCGCTGACCGCCCGGGTCGAGGTCGACGCGGCCGTGACGGCCCTGATCGCCGAACTCGCCGAGACCGGCCGAGCCCCGCAGCCAGAGCGCTAGACGCGCGCCACTAACCCGCACCACCCAGGCCGGCGCCGTGCACAAACCGGCGCCGGACCCGGTGCACCAGCCGGCGCCGGTGCCAGGGCCGATGCCGATGCCGGTGCTCCACCCGCACATGGCTCCGCCAGGCCGAGCAGAACAATCGCGCGTCCGCCGTGTACCGCCCGGCCAGGGCCAGCACGTCCCGCACGTACCAGTGCGCGTGATTGTAGGCAAAGATCGCGCCCCGCAGCCCCCGGGCCCGGCCGCCACGAGCCCCGTCGGCACACAGCATCCGGGCCGCGCTGAAGATCGCGTCCGGCGGGTTGTACAGGCTGAGCCGGGCCGAACGGTCCGCCCACACCGCGTATTCGGCAAACGTGGCCGGCTCGAATTGCATGGGCCCTTCGGCGCCCTTGCGGTTCTTGCCGTAGTGCACGCCGCGGGCGTGCGATCGGCCGTTGTCCGACTCGATGGTCCCGATCCCGGCCAGTATTTCCCACCTGAGCCCGGGACAGGTCCGCGCGGCCGCGACGTACCAGGTCAGGTACCGAGCCGGGATGGCTCGCAGCCCGATCCCGGACACCAGCGCCCGCGGCACCAGCCGCGCAGCCACCAGGCCTGGCAGCAGCAAGACCCCGGCCAGCATGACCAGGGCGCCGGTCAGGCTGAGCGCCGCCGCCGTCCGTCCTCTACTAGCGAACACGCTGCAGTTATGCGCCTAACTAACAATTAGTAATCATTCGGCTACAACAAGTAGCGCCCAAGTCACGGGCCAACGAAGTCACGGGCAACCCAGGCGAGGGTAGACCTAGGTACACCCGGCGTTCGGGGCTTAGCGTCATTTCCGAGCCGGGCCCGCCCAGGGCAGACTGGCAGGGACAGGCCGCGAGAACGGAGGTGCGCCACGATGCTCACGCGCAGCAGACCCCAGATGGGCCTGGGGCCCTGCCTAGCGGCCACGGTCCGCGGCGTGGGCCTGGCCCTGCTGATGGTGGCCGAACTCGGGCTGCTGCTGGTCCCGATCGCCTCGGTGCTGCTGGTCCTGGTCGGCGTGGGCACCCTCACGCTCGGCGCCACCGGCCGGCGCCCGCTGCTGGCCCTGCTGGTCGCGGGGGCCGGGCTGGTCATCGGCCGGTTCTTGGTCCCGTCCGCGCTGCTGGCCCAGCGTCAGCTGGCCAGCGTGACCCGCCGGCTGGTCGGCGAGTGGTGCGGCGTGGCCATCCCCGAGCCGCGTCAGCCGCTACCCGCTCCGGCCAAAACGGAAAAGCACTACTACACAGCACGTCTGCGCTGGCTGCTCACCGACGCGACCACCTGGCGCGACCTGCTGTGGGTGCTGGTGAACGTCTTCGTCGGGTGGATCCTGGCCGTCGCCGCCGCGGTGCTCGCCGCGGTCGGCGTCATCGCGTTCCTCATCCCGGTGTTCTCCCGCATCGTCCCGCCGCCGGCCTTCCCGGGCAACACCAAGCCGACCGTAGCCATCCTCGGCGCGGCGATGGTGATCGCCGGGGTCACTGCCGCGCCGTGGCTGCTGCGCGGCTACGGCCTGCTGGCCGCAAGGATGCTCGCCCCGCCCGGCCACGCCGAACTGGCCCAGCGCGTCCGCCACCTGTCCGAAACCCGCACCGAGGCCCTGGACACCGGCGCCGCCGAAATCCGCCGCATCGAGCGCGACCTGCACGACGGCGCGCAGGCCCGGCTGGTCGCCATGGGGATGACCCTGGATGCCGCGGGGCAGATCATCGACTCCAACCCGGACGCCGCGCGAGCGCTGCTGTACGAGGCCCGCGATTCCTCGGTCAAGGCCCTGGCCGAGCTGCGCGCCCTGGTCCGCGGCATCCACCCGCCGGTACTGGCCGACCGGGGCCTGGCCGACGCGATCCACGCTCTGATCCTGGACACCCCGCAACGGATCCACCTGGCCAGCGACCTGCATGCCCGCCCGCCCGCTCCGGTCGAATCGGCCGCCTACTTCGCGGTCAGCGAACTGCTGGCCAACGTGTCCAAGCACGCCGAAGCGCGCGAAACCTGGATCGACATCCGGTACACCGATGGGATGCTGAGGATCGGGGTGACCGACAACGGGCACGGCGGGGCCGATCCGGCTCGCGGCAGCGGGCTGCACGGGATCGAGCGCCGGCTGGCCGCGTTCGACGGCATCCTGGCTATCAGCAGCCCGCTGGGCGGCCCGACCGCGGTAACCATGGAGATCCCGTGCGCGTTGTCATCGCCGAAGACCTCTTCCTGCTGAGAGACGGGCTGACCCGGATGCTCCAGGCCCACGGCCTGGAGATCGTCGCGGCCGTGGACAACGGCGCGGACCTGCTCAGCGCGGTGACCAATGACCGGCCGGACGTGGCCATCGTGGACGTCCGGCTGCCTCCGACCTTCACCGACGAGGGGATCCGAGCCGCCCTGGAAGCCCGCAAGACCGTGCCGGGCCTGCCGGTCCTGGTCCTGTCCCAGTACGTCGAGCAGCTGTACGCCCGCGAGCTGCTGGCCAGCGGCAGCGGGGGCATCGGCTACCTGCTCAAGGACCGGGTGTTCGACAGCGCCCAGTTCGTCGACGCCGTCCGCCGGGTCGCCGACGGCGGCACCGCCATGGATCCGGAAGTGATCGCCCGCTTGCTCGCCCGCAACACCGGCAATGCGACCCTGGGCGCGCTCAGCCCCCGCGAGCGCGAGGTGCTCGCGCTGATGGCCGAAGGCCGGTCCAACGCCGCCATCGCCCAGCGCCTGGTCATCACCGAACGTGCGGTGGCCAAGCACACCGCGTCCATCTTCGGAAAGCTCGGCCTGCAGCCCTCCGACGACGACAACCGGCGCGTGCTGGCCGTGCTCGCCTACCTGGGGGAGTAGGCCCCGCGCATAACCTGGCCGCCGACGGGCAGGAATGGGGCACGCTTGTCCGCTTCGGTAACAGGGGGCCCCAGTTGAGTACCGATCCGCAGCCCGGCGTCCAGACGCCGGCTCCTGCTCCCCAGCCCCGCCCCGCGCTCGACGACCCCCGGCTCGATACCCCGCCGCCGGAGCCGCAGCCACCACCGCAGCCGCAATCACCACCGCAGCCGCAGCTACCGCCGCAGCACAAGATCAAGCACACCAGGACCAGCGGCCTGTGGTTCGCGGTGGCCTTCTTCGCCGTCGTCCTGCTGTTCCTGCTGATCTTCATCCTGCAGAACAGCCGGGAAGTGGGCATCTCCTACCTCGGCTTGCACGGGCACCTGTCGCTGGGCGTGGCCCTGCTGCTGTCGGCCGTCTGCGGCGTGCTGCTCACCATCCTGGCCGGGGCAGCGCGTATCGGCCAGCTGCGCACCATAGCCCGCCGCCACCGCCGCGCCGACGCCAAACGCTCAGCGATGTAGAACCGGCCAGCTCGGTGACAACGGCGGGACGTTCGCCTTGGACGGGCTGGCGGCCGCGGTTCGGCGCGCTAAGGACGCCGCCGGGGACCGGGACGTCCTGGTGCGCCCTAAGCCCGCAGCGCCCTAAGCCGCAGAGCCCTGAACGCATAGCGCGATCCGCCGCGCCGCCTCCCTCAGCTGATCCGGCGTATGGGCCGCGTAGCCCAGCACCAGCCCGGGCGGCCCCGGCAACTGCCGATGCCACGACAACGGATGCGCGAGCACTCCGGCCCGCCGAATCCGCTCCGCGAGCTCGGTGTCCGCGACGCCCAGCGACGGGAACGTGATGAGCAGGTGCAGCCCCGCGGGCACGCCCTGCACCTGTGCCGCAGGCAGATATGACGCCAGTGCCGCCAGCAGCGCGTCGCGCCGGCTGCGCTGCCGCTTGCGGACGGTCCGGATGTGCTGCTCCAGCTCACCGGTGGCGATCAGCCGGGCCAGCACCAGCTGCGGCAGCGCCGGGCTACCCAGGTCGGCGGCGTGCTTGGCCGCGACCAGGTCGGCGTACATTCCGGCCGGCGGGATCAGCCAGCCCAGCCGCATGCCCGGGGCCAGCGTCTTGGACGTGGTGCCCGCGTAGGCGATGTGACCGGGCGCCGCGGCCGCCATCGCGGGCACCGGCGCCCGGTCGTAGCGGTATTCGGCGTCGTAGTCGTCCTCGATGATCAGCGCGCCGGCCGCGGCCGCCCAGTCCAGCAGCGCCCGCCGGCGCTGCGGGGCCAGTACCACCCCGGTCGGAAACTGATGCGCGGGCGTCAGCAGCACGGCCTGCACGTCACAACGACCCAGCCCGCTGACCACCAGCCCCTGCTCGTCGACCGGAACCGCCACCGTGGTCAGGCCCCAGTAGGCCAGCTCCTCGCGCGACCCGCGCGAGCCGGGATCTTCCACCGCGACCCGGGACCGCCCCTGGCCGCGCAGCCACTGGGCCAGCAGGGCCAGGGCCTGAGCCACCCCGCTGACCACGATGATGTCGTCGGGGCCGGCCCGCAGCCCCCGGGTCCGGGCCAGCCAGCCCGCCAGCTCCCGGCGCAGCCAGTGGTGCCCGCGCGGGTCGCCGTACCCGAGCTCGGCCATGCTGGCCCGCTCCAGCACCGCCCGCTCGGCCCGCAGCCAGGCGCCCCGCGGGAACCCCGCCAGGTCCGGCACGCCGGGGGACAGGTCCAGCTCCGCCCGGGCCCGCCACGGCTGCGGCAGCACCGTAGTGCCGCCGCGCCCAGGCGACGGTGATTCCTTTTTCGGCCGAACGGGCCGTGGTGCCAGCCCCGAGACCCTCGTTCCCGTTCCGGGGCGGCCGTTGACCAGACCTTCGTCGGCCAGCCGCTGGTAGGCCTCCACCACCACGCCGCGCGAGATGCCGAGGTCACCGGCCAGCAGCCGGGTGGCGGGCAGCGTCGTCCCGGCCGTCAGCCGCCCGTCGATGATCGCGGCCCGGATCGCCCCGGCCAGCCAGCCGGTCAGCCCCCGCGCAGGCGCCGCCGCCGGGCTCAGCTGCAAGAAATCCGCCCCTCGCCCCTCGGCCGCCATTGGTCCACTATAAAGCCATCCCGTTGGTCCTGTTCGCTGGACCATCAACCCCCTACCGTGGGCATCATGCCTGCTCCCGACACCCTCACCCCCGCAGCCGCCGCCCCGCACCCCCGCACGGCCGCCGTTCTGCCCCGGGCTGCCACCGGGCGGCCTTCGGTGGCGGGCCTGGCCACCGGGACCGGGGCCATGATCTGCGTGGGCGGCAGCGTCGCGGTCTCCGGCGTGCTCGCGGGCGCTGCGGCCCGGCTGCCGCGGACCGCCTGGATGCCCGCGACTGGCTGGCCGTCCTCTACCTGGCCGTGGCGGTCACCGCGGCCGCGTTCGTCATGTGGTACTCCAGCGTGGGACGGCTGGGCGCCAGCCGGGCCGGCCTGCTCACCGGCGTGGCCCCGGTCGCCGCCGCGGCGACCGGCGTCCTGCTCGGCGGCCCCGCGCCCCGCCCGCTGGTCTGGCTCGGCATCGCCGTCGTGGCCGTCGGCCTGACCCTGGGCCTGCGCAGTGCTAAAGCGACTTGAGGAGGATCATGCAGTTCCAGCATTCGGCGCCGCTCTGGCGGGACTTCCCGCAGCTGGTCCCGGGTGTGCTGTACGCCGATGGCATCACCAGCACCGCCGACGTCAGCCCGGCCGTCGAGCGCTTCGCAGCCCGGGCCAGGTCCCGGCTGGCCGCCGTCAGTGCGGAGAGCGAACTGCCCGAGATCCAGGCCTGGCGGCGGGCCTTCGGGCAACTGGGCCTCAAGCCCACCCAGTACCGCTGCGCCTCGGAGTCGCTGCTGCGTCGCTTCCGCAAGGAAGGCCGCTTGCCCGCGCTGCACCCGCTGGTCGACCTGGGCAACGCGGTGTCCCTGGCCTTCGCCATCCCGGTCGCCGTCCTGGACGTCGCCCAGATCACCGGCCCGCTCGAGGTCCGCTACGCGACCGGAACCGAGACCTACCTGACCTTCGCGGGCGAAACGGAGCACCCGGCCGAAGGCGAGGTGATCTTCGCCGACCAGGCCGGTCACGCCCACGCCCGCCGCTGGACCAACCGTCAGAGCGGCCGCTCCGCGGTCCGCGGCGCCACGACCACCGCCCTCATCGTGGCCGAAGCACTGCACGATAAAGCGCCCGACGACATCCCGGAGCTGATCACCGCGCTAGCCACCGAAATCCAGGCCGCCTGGCCCGCGATCACCCCGCGGACCGCCATCGTGACCGCCGCCTCGCCCCGCTTCACCCAGCAGGCGACGGAGCAGGCGACCGCGTAGGCGACCAGGCCCGCAGCTTACCGGCGCCAGGTCACCCAGCCCGCGATCCGGTTCCAGGCCACGATGTGCCATCCGGCCGGGACGTTCGGCCAGCTCGCGGACGAGGGCTCGCCGGCCGTCCAGGACACCTCGACCACGGTCGCGTCGGCCGGCGGCGGCTGAGAGCCGGCCGTGAAGAACTGCAGCGGAGTCCACCAGAGCTCGTAGGCCTGCGGCATCCACGTCTGCCAGGACAGCCCGGTGCCGATGGCCAGGTGCTGGCCGGGCCGCAGCCCGGTCCCGTTAATCACCGAAGTGACGTTGGCCTCCTGACCCGGCGTGTTGGCCTGAGAGATGTGGCTGGTCATCTGGACCGAAGCGACCAGGCTCACCGCGCCCAGCCCGGCCAGCAGCACCACCGCCCACCGCCGGCCCCACCGCGCGGCGGCCAGGCCGCCCAGCACCGCAGCGCCCAGCAGCACCAACGCCACCGCGGTCGCCAGCAGCACGCTGGCCGAAGTCCAGTTCTGGGTCAGCACGGCGGTCTCGCCGAACACGAACCCCGCGCCGAACCCGCCCGTCGGCACCGACGCGCCCGCGTACACGGTGACCACGAGCGCGGCCACCAGCGCCGGCGGCACCACGCACGCGGCGCAGATCAAAACCAGCCGCGGCGCCGAACGCAGCAGCACCACGGCGCCGACGATGAAGAACGCCACCACCAGACCGTCCAGGTAGCGCCCGGAGGCCCAGGCCTGCGGCTGGGTCGGGGGCAGCGCGGCGGGCGAGGTGACCGCGGTGACCAGCGTCACCCCGGCGGCCAGCGCGGCCACGATTCGCAGGTCGGTCCGGACCTCGCGCCGGAACACGGCCAGGATGGCCACGGCCAGACCGAGCCCGCTCACCCCCCAGCCGTCCAGCACGAACCGCCACACCTGCCCGGTGGCCATTTCCAGCACGAAGATCACTCCGTGCACGCTGCGCAGCCGGATCAGCGCCTCGCCGGCCAGCGTGCGCGGCCCGCTGGGATACATGACCGAGGACAAGTGGTGGTTCAGCACCCGGGCCACGCCGAGCGGCACGCACAGCGCCACCGCGGCGGCCACCACGGTCCACCGCGCCACCAGCCGCCGCCAGAAAACCAGCACGCCCACCAGGCCGAACCCCGCCACCATGATCGCGCCGCGGGAGTGCACCGCGTACGCGTACCCCACCAGCAGCGCGGCGCCCACGGCCGCGACATACTGCCCCCGCGAAGAACGCGCGGTCAGCCAGCTGTGCACCGTCAGCAAGAACGCCAGCACCAGGACCGGGTAGATCGCGTCGGTCATGGCGTACTGGCTGTAGAACAGCGCGGCGGGCAGCAGGGCCGCCACCATGGCCACGCCGAACGCCCACGGCCGCTCCAGCCCCAGCCGTCGGCACGCCACGTAGCCCAACGGCATGATCAGCGCGCTGATCGGCGCGTTGATGCCGAGCAGCACGGCGTGGTACGCGGTCACCGGATTATGGGTGAACCAGAACACCGGCGTGATCAGCAGCGGATACCCAGCTGGATACAGCGTGGAGTAGGAGAAGTTGGCCGTGACGCCGCCCGCGAACACCCGCGCCGCGATCAGGTACGCGGACTCATCCGGAATGGCCTGGGGCACCGTCTGCGTCCGGCTGAGCCAGGCCCGCAGCGCGGCCTGGACCAGCCAGCCGGCCACCAGCAGCAGCCCCCACCGGAGCCGGAGCCGACTCCGGCCCGCCGCCACCGCCGGCTCACCGGAGGCGGCCGCGAGGGCCGTGTCGGTGAGGTCCAGGGGGCGTACCACGGTCAGAAAGCCTAGCGGGTAACACCGTGGACAACTGTGTAACCGGGGCGGCAGCAGGTCACCGATTCCGCCAGGCAACCCAGCCCGCGGCCTGGTTGGAGGCCACGATGTGCCACCCGGCCGGGTGGTTCGGCCAGCCCGTCGACGCGGCCTGGTTGGCCGGCCAGCCGGTCTCGACCACGGTGGTCCCGGCGGGCGGAGCCTGGGTGGGGTTGAAGAACTCCACGTCGGTCCAGGACACCTCGAACGCCTGCGGCGCCCACAGGTAGTAGGGCACGTCGGTGGCCGGGATGCTGTTGGTGCCGATGGCGTAGGCCACCGCCAGCTGGTCGCCCGGCGCGAGCCCGGTGGCGGCCAGGAACCCGGTCGTGCTGGCCTTCTGGGCGGGCGTGTTGGCCTGGGAGACATGGCTGGTCATCTGGGTCACGGCGACCAGGCTCACCGCGGCCATCCCGGCCACGGCCAGGCTCCGCAGCACCCGCGACACCCGAAGACCCGCCCACGAGCCGTTCCACCGCCGGGCCCCCAGCCCGATCAGCACCCACACCCCGAGCAGCACCAGCCCCACCGCGGTCGATACGAACACGTTGGCGCTGTTCCAGTTCTGGGCCAGCACGGCCGGCTCGCCGAAGTTGAACCCGGTCGGGAACGACCCGGTGGGAATCGACGAGCCAGCGTAGACCGACACGATGACGGCGGCCAGCGCGGTCGTGACGGCCGTCACCCCGGTGCAGATCAGGATGAACCGGGGCCGGGCGCGCAGCACGACCACCGCGCCGACCACCAGGTAGGTGACGATCAGGCCGTCCAGGTAGCGTCCCGAGGCCCAGGTCTGGGACTGGTCCGCGGGCAGCGCGGCGGGCGCGGTGACCGCGGTGATCACGGTGACGGCCACGCTCAGCGCGGCCATGATCCGCAGGTCGGTCCGGAACGTGGAGCGGACGATCACGGCCAGCGCCGCGATCAGGCCGACCCCGGCCAGCCCCCAGCTGTCCAGCACCAGCCGCCAGTACTGCCCGGCCGCCATCTCCAACACGCCGATCGCGCCGTGCACGCTGTGCAGCGTGGTGACCATCTGGGCCCGCAGGTCCCGGGTGCCCTCGGGGTACATGACGGTCGACAGGTACCGGTCCAGCAGCCACCCGGCGCCGGTCGACGCGGCCACCGCCAGCGCGGCCACCGCGACGGTCAGCCGCGGCGCCAGGCGGCGCCAGGCCACCAGCGCGCCCACCACCACGTAGGCGAACACGATGACCGTGCCCCGGCTGTGCACCGCGTAGGAGTACCCGGCCAGCAGCGCCGATCCGCCCGCCGCCAGGTACCGGCCGGGCACCGATCGCGAGGTCAGCCAGCTGTGCACGGTCAGCAGCCAGGCCAGCACCAGCACCGGGTAGATCGCGTCGGTCAGCGCGTACTCGGAGTAGAACAGCCCGGCCGGGAGCAGCGCCGCCACCATGGCCACCGTGTAGGCGGCCGGACGGACCAGCCCCAGCCGCCGGGCGGTCACGTAGGACAGCGGCATGATCAGCGCGCTGACCGCCGCGTTGATGACCAGCACCGCGTGATAGACGTCCACCGCGTTGCTGGTGAACCAGTACACCGGCGTGATCAGCAGCGGGTAGCCGCCCTGGTACAAAGTGGAATAGGAGAAGTCGGTGGCCGGGCCGCCGGCCAGCACCCGCGCGGCGATCAGGTACGCGGACTCGTCCGGGTTGGCCAGCGGCACGCTCTGCCCGCGGCTGAACCAGACTCGCAGTCCGACCTGCACCAGCCAGCCCAGCGCGACCAGCAGCGCCCAGCGCCGGGCCAGGTGCCGCCGCCCGACCGCGGCGGTATCACCCGGTGACGGGACGCGAGCGTCCGCCGGATCCGAAGCGCCGGACCTGGTGACCAGGCGTGCCAAGGCAGATGCCTCCCGCGTTTGAAGGTGTGGCCCCGGCCTTGGCCCCGGGCGTCGGATGGATACGACGACGACGCGCATGCTGAGGCTGCCGCGATGCGCGTGCCAACAGACTGGCCGTTTAACCTGTGAACGAGTTTGGTTAATTATGTGTCTAAGCTGAGAACTACGTGGTGGAGTGCGGCATTCCGGGTTCAGTGACTTCGGGTAGCATCAATCGGTGCCGCGCACCAGGGATACCCGGATCACTGGCTACGAGCCGCTGCTGTCCCCGGCGGCCCTGCTCGACGAACTGCCGCTCAGCGAAGCCCCCGCCGGCACCGTCGAGCGCACCCGCGCCGAAGTCCGCGGGGTCCTCGACGGCTCCGATGACCGCCTGCTGGTCATCGCCGGGCCCTGCTCGGCGCACGACCCGGCCGCTGCCCTGGACTACGCCGCCCGCCTGCAAGAACTCCGCGACGAGCATCAGGCCGACCTGCTCATCGTGATGCGCGTCTACTTCGAGAAGCCGCGCACCGTGACCGGCTGGAAGGGCCTGATCAACGACCCGGACATGGACGGCGGCCACGACGTGCACCGCGGCCTGCGCACCGCCCGCCGGCTGCTGCTGGATATCGTCACGCTCGGCCTGCCCGTGGGCTGCGAGTGGCTGGACCCGATCACCCCGCAGTACATCGCGGACGCCGTGACCTGGGGCGCGATCGGCGCCCGGACCACCGAGAGCCAGGTCCACCGCCAGCTCGCCTCGGGCCTGTCCATGCCGGTCGGGTTCAAGAACGGCACCGACGGCGACGTCCAGGTCGCGGTCGACGCCTGCCGGGCCTCGGCCGCCGGCCACACGTTCTTCGGCGTCACCGACCACGGCGCGGCCGCGGTGGTGACCACGGCCGGCAACCCGGACACCCACGTGATCCTGCGCGGCGGCCGCGGCGGGCCGAACTACGAAGCCAGCCACGTGGCCAAGGCGCTGGACCTGATCACCGCGGCCGGCCTGCCGCGCCGCCTGATGGTGGACGCCAGCCACGGCAACAGCGGCAAGGACCACCGCCGCCAGCCCCTGGTCGCGGCGGCCATCGCCGAGCAGCTGGCGCCCGGCGAGCCGGGCCTGACCGGCGTCATGCTGGAGAGCTTCCTGACCGAGGGCCGCCAGGAGCCCGGCCCCCCGGCCACCCTGACCTACGGCCAGAGCGTCACCGACGCCTGCATGGACATCGCCGCCACCGCCGCCGTACTGACCGACCTGGCCGCCGCCGTCCAGACCCGCCGTAACGCTCTTTAGTCCGAACGGTCCGTTGATCCCCGCCCCCCACCCCACCTCACGCGTCCCACCGGTCCCGCCCGCCCCCTGGCCTCACCCCCCGCCCCTCCGATCGCCCCTCCAATGTGGTGAAACCCGGAATCCACCACGTTCTAGTGTGGTGAACCCCGGGTTTCACTCCGCCTAGCGGCGCCTCAGCCGACCTGGGGCAGGTTCGCCACCGCAGCGTCGATGCGCTCCTGGGGCAGGTCGAAGTCGGTCATCTCGCCGGTCAGGTACTTCTCGTAGGCCGCCATGTCGAAGTGCCCGTGGCCGCACAGCGCGGTCAAGATCACCTTCGGCTCGCCGGACTCGGCGCACTGCTTGGCTTCCGCGATGGCCTCGGCCAGCGCGTGGGTCGGCTCGGGCGCCGGGATGATGCCCTCGGTCCGGGCGAACAGCACCGCCGCGGCGAAGCACTCCCGCTGCTGCTTGGCCACCGCCTCGAACATCCCCAGCTCGTACATGTGCGACAGCAGCGGCGACATGCCGTGGTAGCGCAGGCCGCCGGCGTGCACCGGATCCGGGATGAAATCATGGCCCAGGGTGTGCATCTTCAGCAGCGGCGTGAAGCCGGCCGTGTCGCCGAAGTCGTACGCGTACACCCCGCGGGTGAACGACGGGCAGGCCGCGGGCTCGACCGCGCGGATCACCGGGTTGGCCCGGCCGGCCAGCTTCTCCCGCAGGAACGGGAAGAACAGCCCGGCGAAGTTGGACCCGCCGCCGGTGCACCCCACGATCAGGTCGGGCATCTCCTCTCCGGCCTCGGCGAACTGCTTGATCGCCTCCTGGCCGATCACCGTCTGGTGCATCAGCACGTGATTGAGCACGCTGCCCAGCGCGTACCGGGTCTCCGCGCTGCCCCCGGCCGCCTCGACCGCCTCGCTGATCGCGATGCCCAGGCTGCCCGGCGAGTCCGGGTCAGCGGCCAGGATCTTCGCGCCCGCGGTGGTCGCCCGGGACGGGCTCGGGTGCACGGTGGCGCCCCAGGTCTGCATCATCGTGCGCCGGTACGGCTTCTGGTCGTAGGACGCCCGGACCATCCAGACCTCGCAGTCGATGCCGTACTGCGAGCACGCGAAGGCCAGCGCGCTGCCCCATTGGCCGGCGCCGGTCTCGGTGGTCAGCCGCTTGGTGCCCTCGGCCGCGTTGTAGTAGGCCTGCGGCACCGCGGTGTTCGGCTTGTGCGACCCGGCCGGGGACACGCCCTCGTATTTGTAGTAGATCCGCGCCGGGGTGTTCAGCGCCTTCTCCAGCAGGCGGGCCCGGTACAACGGGGTGGGCCGCCACAGCCGGTAGACGTCGAGCACGTCGTCCGGCACGTCGATGAACGAGTCGGTCGCCACTTCCTGGCGGATGAGCTCCATCGGGAACAGCGAGGCCAGGTCCTGCGGGCCGATCGGCTGGCCGGTCCCCGGGTGCAGCGGCGGGGGCGGCGGGGCGGGCAGGTCGGGAATCACGTTGTACCACTGGCGCGGGATCTCGGATTCATCCAGGGTGATCTTGGTGTGCTCGCTCAAGTCAGCCTCCTCGGAGATCTTTCCCGCACCCTACGCCCGGGATGGGGCTTGCGGCACACCCGCCCCGCAGGACGACGATAGGGACATGACTGCTGAGGAGTTCACCAACGCGCATCCCGCGCTCGCCCGGTTCTGGCATCCCGTGGCGCTGTCCGCCGAGGTCGGCCCCGAGCCGGCCGCGGTCCGGCTCGGCGGCCAGGGCTGGGCCCTGGTCCGCTTCGGTGACGGCATCGCGGCGTTCGCGGACACGTGCCCGCACCGCCGGGCGCGCCTGTCGGCCGGGCAGGTCGTGCCGGACGGCACCTTGCAGTGCCCCTATCACGGCTGGCGGTTCACCCACGACGGCCAGTGCGTGGCCATCCCGGCCCTGGAGGAGGGCGCGTCGATCCCGGAGCGGGCCACGCTGCGCCGCCCGGCGCGGGTCGCCGAGCAGGACGGCCTGGTCTGGCTGGCCCCGGAGCCGCCCCGCGCGCCCATCCCGGACTTGCACCCCGGCGTGCCGCTGGGCGGGGACGGGGTCACGACGGTGTTTCTGCCGGTCTTGCAGGTGCCGGGCAACGGCGCGATCCTCATCGACAACTTCCTCGACGAGGCGCACCTGCCGTTCGTCCACGCGGCCACCATCGGCGGCGCCGGGCCCGAGGTCATCCCGCGAGCCGACGTGGACCGCCGCGATCTGTCCTTCACCGCCGTCCGCGAGCACACGTTCACCAATCTCACCGACCCCGCGGTGCGGGACGGCACCCGCCCGGCGGTCCAGCGCCGCCGGATGACCTACCGGTACCAGGCGCCGCTGACCGCCACCTTGCTGCTGGAATACCTCGACGCGCAGGGGTGGCAGTTCCTCACCTTCGCCGTGCAGCCCGAAGACGCGGGCAGCTGCCGGATCTACCAGACCGTGACCGGCCCCGGCCTGGCCGACCCGGAACAGGCCGAAAGCGCCGCCAAGTACGAGATGTCGATCTTCGAGGAGGACCTGGACCTGCAGCGCCGGGCGCTGTCCGGCCTGGAGTTCCCGCTCGACGTCGCCGCCGAGCTGCACACCCGCGCCAACCGCGTCTCGGTCGAGTTCCGCCGCGTCCTGGCCGCCGCCGTCGCCGGCTAACCATAGGGCCGATCCCGGGTCAGGATGGGGTGCTGTCTGGTGCTTGCTGCGATGCGCGCTGAGCTGCTGATCCTGCGCAAGTGGCCGGCGGCCTGGGGCCTGCTGCTGGTCCTGCCCGTGGTCACGCTGCTCAGCTACTACGTGGTCGACTTCGTGCAGTACCTCACCGAGACCCCGGCCCAGTACGCGCAGCTGGGTTCCCCGGCTCAGGACCTGCCGTCGATGCTGCCCGGCCAGTTCGTGATCATCGCGCTGACCCAGTTCGGCTCCGCGGGCGCGGTGACGTTCGCCGTGCTGGGGGCGGCGCTGGCGGGCGGCGACTGGGGGCGGGGCACGATCAGGACCGCACTGGCGACCGGGCCCGGCCGGGTCCGCACTGGCGCCGGCCAGGCGCTCGCGCTGGCCGTGGCGCTGGCGGCCTGCGTGGTGGTGACGTTCGCGGTGTCGGCGGCGGCCAGCGTGACGATCCGCGCGCTGGAAGCCAGGGCGGCCAATCCGGTTGACGCGGCGTTCCCCGCACCCTGGGTGGTAGTGCGCGGCCTCGGCGTGGGTCTGCTGATCGCGGTGGCTTACGGAGCGCTGGGCCTGGCGCTGGGCACGGTGTGCCGCAGCGCGGCCGGCGGGGTCGCCGCCGCACTGGTCTGGACCGTGCTGATCGAGCCGACCGTGTTCAACCTGACCTCCCAGGCGCAGGGCGCGTGGAACTGGGCGGCCGGCTTTCTTCCGGCCACGAGCGCGGCCACGGCCGCTAGCTTGTTCGGCTCACCGGGCGGCGGGGCGGCCTCGGCCATGTGGCTGTTCGTCCGGCCGGCCGTGGCGGGCTTGGCGCTGGCCGGCTACACCGTGTTGTTCCTCGGCGTCACGCTGGTGTTGCTGCGGCGCCGGGACATCGCGGCCCGGCCGGACCGCCGCCGCCGGCCCCCGAAGCCGCCGCGCCCGGCGCCCGCTGCGGTCCCGGCGCCGGGACCAGGTGGCGGGGTGCTGGCTTGCCTGCGCGCCGAGCTGCTGGTCATCCGGCGCCGTCCGGCCGTGTGGGCGCTGGTCCTGGCCATGCCGGTCAGCGTCCTGATCGGCGATTACCTCACCGATTTCGTGTACTACCGGACCGCCAGTACCGGGCTCACCGCGAGCGTGAGCGGGCCGCTGGTGGTGGCCGCCATGCTGCCCGGCCAGTACCTGACCAACGCCCTGTCCGGCCTGGGCAGCTACTCCGGCCTGTACGGGCCGGCCGTTCTTCTTGCTCGGCGCGCTGATCGCGGGCACCGACTGGGGTCAGGGCCGGATCAAGACCGCCCTGCTCCAGGGCCCCGGCCGGCTGGCCACCCGGATCGGCCAGGACCTGGCCGTGCTGGCCGTGGCCGTCCTCGGCGTCCTGCTCACGTTCGCGCTGGCCGCCGCGACCAGCGCGGTCGCCGCCGCCAGCCTGAGCGGCTCGGCGCCCCCGCAGGCCGCCAGCTTCCCGCTCCCCGCCCACGTCGCCGTCTCGGTGGCCGGGGGCGTGATCATCGTGCTGGCCTGCACCGCGGTCGGCCTGGCCGCCGGGACCGTGCTGCGCAGCGCCACCAAGGCCGTCGCGGCCGTGCTGCTGTGGACCGTCGTCGTTCAGCCCTACCTGGACGAGATCGGCACCCAGCTCCGCGGTGTGCTGCTGCGGGTGTACGAGGCGCTGCCCGATGCGAGCATCAATACCCTGGTCAACCTGTACAACACCACGACCGACTCGGGCGCGGGCACGTCGGCGCAGCCGCCGAGCGGGGTCGAAGTCGCCCCGGTCCTCGCCTTCGGCGTGCTCGCCGCGTACGTCCTGGCTGCGCTGGCCGTCGCCGCCCTGGTCACCAGGCAGCGCAGCATCACCTGACGGGTCAGCCCACCAGGGTCTTGACCGCGGCGGTCAGCTCGGCCATCGCCCGCTTCGCGTCGGCGAAGTACATGCTGGTCTTGGCGTCGAAGTACAGCTCGTTCTCCATGCCCGCGTAACCGGTGCCCATCGAGCGCTTGACCACGATGACCGACTTGGCCTGGTCCACGTCCAGGATCGGCATGCCGGAGATGTCGTTGCCGGGGCGGCGCGCCGCCGGGTTGGTCACGTCGTTGGCCCCGATGACCAGGGCCACGTCGGCTCGGCCGAACTCCGGGTTGACCTCTTCCATCTCCTTCAGCTGCGGGTACGGCACGTTCGCCTCGGCCAGCAGCACGTTCATGTGGCCGGGCATCCGGCCCGCCACCGGGTGGATGGCGTAGCTGACCTCGATGCCGCGCTCCTCCAGCAGGGCCGCCAGCTCGGCCACGCCGTGCTGGGCCTGCGCCGCGGCCAGGCCGTAGCCGGGCACGATGATGACCTTGGACGCGTAGGCCAGCTGGATGGCCGCGTCGTCGGCGGCGATCGAGCGGACGTGGGCGTCGACCGCCGGGCCGACCGCGACCGCGCTGTCCCCGGTGCCGAACCCGCCCACGATGATGTTGGTCAGCGACCGGTTCATCGCGTCGGCCATCAGCTTGGTCAGGATGCTTCCGGACGCGCCGACCAGCGCGCCGGCCACGATCAGCGCCCAGTTGCCGATGACAAACCCGGCCATGGCCACCGCGGTGCCGGTGAACGCGTTCAGCAGCGAGATCACCACCGGCATGTCCGCGCCGCCGATCGGCAGCACCATCAACACCCCGAACGCCAGCGCGGCCAGGATGACGATGAGCAGCGCCGGCAGGCTGGCCGTGCTGAAGATGAAGGCGGCCGTGCCGACCGCCACCACGGCGAGCGCCACGTTGAGCAGCCGGCCGCCCCTGAAGATAATCGGCTGCCCGCTGATAAAGCCCTGCAGCTTGCCGGCTGCGATGATCGACCCGGAGAACGTCACCGAGCCGATGAGCACGTCGAGCACGGTGAATACCGAGGTAGTGCCGAGCACCGCGCCCTTGGCCTCGGCGTCGTAGTAGCCGTAGATCGCCACCAGCGCCGCGGCCCCGCCGCCGACCGCGTTGAACGCCGAGACCAGCTGCGGCATGGCGGTCATCTGCACCGTCCGGGCGGCCCACAGACCCACCGCGGAGCCCAGCAGCGACCCGACGATGATCACGGTCCAGCCGGCCGCGGTGACCGTGCCGTCGTGGGCCAGCAGGACGATGGTGGCGATGACCGCGGTGACCATGCCCGCCTGGGCCACCTGGTTGCCCCGGCGCGCCGTGGCCGGGCTGTTCATCAGGTGCAGGCCGACCACGAACAACGCCGCGACCAGGACGTAGACCAGCTGGATGGATCCGGTGAACCCGCTCATGCTGCGCCACCCCGCTCGCCTGCAGGCCAAGGCTCGCTCATGCTGTGCCACCCCGCTCGCCTGCAGGCCAAGGCTTCGCTCATGATCCTGCCTTCCCCGCTCGGTTCAGCATGCCGCGCAGCCCCCGGAGCTGAGCACTGTGCCCGTTGAGCTCCTCAGCGCCCTGCTCCGGTGCCTTGCGGCGGAACATCTTCAGCATCCGGCCGGTCACCGCGGACCCGCCGACCACGTTCGCGCTGGCGAAGAACGAGGCCACGAAGGCCAGGATGTACCCGACGATGTTGTGCGCGCTCACCCCGATCAGCACCGCGCCGACCAGTACGATCCCGTGGATCGCGTTGGTCGCCGACATGAGCGGCGTGTGCAGGGTGGCCGGAACCTTCCCGATGACCTCGATGCCGACCAGCAGCGCGAGGATGAAGATGGTCAGGTCAGTCAGCAGGGCCGTCGACATCGGCGTCTCCCTTGGGTATCAGCAGGGCTGCCACGCCCTCCTGGACGACCCGGCCGTCGTGGGTGATGACCACGCCGGCCTGGATCTCGTCGCTGGTATCGATGGCCAGCGCGCCGTCGGTGGTCAGGTACGCCAGCAGCGTGGCGATGTTCCGGGAGTAGGCGTTCGAGGCTGCGGTCGGCATGCTGGCGGGCAGGTTGTCCGCGCCGATGATGGTGATCCCGTTGCCGGTCACGACCGTCTCGCCGGGCCGCGACCCGGACACGTTGCCGCCCAGCACGCTGGCCCCCATGTCCACGATGACCGACCCGGCGGTCATGGCCTTGATCGCGTCCTCGGTGACCAGCAGCGGCGGCCGGCGCCCGGGCACCTGCGCGGTGGTGATCACCACGTCGTGCCGGGTGATGTGGCCGACCAGCTCGTCCTGCTGGGCCCGGCGCTCCTCGGCGGTCAGCTCGCGGGCGTAGCCGCCCTCGCCGGCCGCCGTGACGCCCGCGGTCAGCTCGATGAACGTCGCGCCCAGCGACTCCACCTCGGTCTTGGACGCGGGCCGGACGTCGTAGCCGCTGACCACCGCGCCCAGCCGCCGGGCGGTGCCGATGGCCTGCAGCCCGGCCACCCCGGCCCCGAGCACCAGCACCTTGGCCGGCCGCGCGGTACCCGCCGCGGTGATCAGCAGCGGAAAGAACCGGCCGAACTCCGTCGCCGCCACCAGGGCCGCCTGGTAACCGGCCACGTTGGCCTGGGAGCTGAGCGCGTCCATCGGCTGGGTCCTGGTCAGCGTGCGCGGCATCCGGTCCAGGCTGATCGCGGTCACCCCCTGGGCGGCCAGCGCCGCGGCCAGCTCGGGATAGACCAGCGGGCCCAGCATGCCGATCACCGCCTGGCCCGGTCGCAGCAGGCCGATCACATCGGCCGACGGCCTGGTCACGGTCAAGATGACGTCGGCGTCCCGGTACAGTTCGGCGGCGCTGACAATCGTAGCGCCCGCGTCGGCGTACAGCGAGTCGCTCAGCCAGGCACCCTCACCCGCCCCGCGCTCGACCAGGACCTCGATGCCGGCCGGGCGAAGCTTGGTCACGCCCTCCGGAACCAGGGCCACGCGGCGTTCCCCCGGCGTGGTCTCCTTGACGACTCCAGTCTTCATACGCGCGACCTCATATATCCGTTCCCCGGGTCTCCGGAATCCGACCCTACCCGTCGAACGGTGTCCTAGATCCCCTCGGCCCGCAGCAGCTTGCTGATCTTCTCCCCGGCGGCCACCACGGCGCCGGCGTGCAGGCGGCCCGGGGACCTGGTCAGGCGCTCGATGGGGCCCGATACCGAGACCGCGGCGATCACCCGCCCGCCGGGTCCGCGCACCGGCGCGGAGACCGAGGCCACGCCGGGCTCCCGCTCGGCCGCGGTCGCCGCCCAGCCGCGCCGGCGGACCTGGGCCAGCGTGGTGGCGGTGAACTTCGCGCCGCGCAGCCCGCGGTGCATCCGGTTGCCGTCCTCCCAGGCCAGCAGCACCTGGGCCGCCGAGCCGGCGGTCATCGGCAGCGCGGCCCCGATGGGCACCGTGTCCCGCAGCCCGCTGGTCCGCTCGGCCGCGGCTACGCAGATGCGCGTATCGGCGTGCGGCCGGTACAGCTGCGCGCTTTCCCCGGTCATGTCCCGGAGCTGGACCAGCACGGGCTGGGCCACGGCCAGCAGCCGGTCCTCCCCGGCCGCGGCGGCCAGTTCGCCGAGCCGCGGGCCGAGCACGAAGCGGCCCTGGGCGTCGCGGGTCAGCATCCGGTGCGTCTCCAGGGCGACCGCCAGGCGATGCGCGGTGGGCCGGGCCAGCCCGGTCGCCTTGACCAGCTGGGCCAGCGAAGCCGGGCCGTTTTCCAGGGCGGACAGTACGGAAACGGTCTTGTCGAGAACGCCGACTCCGCTAGAGTTGTTCATGATCTGAATACTGCCGTCTCGGAATGCGAGACGCAAGCGGAAGGAAGACGGCGCCATGGCCGGGAGTGCACACCGTACGCTCGCCGAGAAGATCTGGGACGCCCACGTGGTGCGCAGCGCGGCCGGCGAGCCCGACCTGCTCTATATCGACCTCCACCTGATCCACGAAGTGACCAGCCCGCAGGCCTTCGACGGGCTGCGGGCGGCCAGCCGCAAGGTCCGCCGCCCCGACCTGACCATCGCCACCGAGGACCACAACGTGCCGACCACCGGCATCACCGGTCCCGGCGTCCCGTTGTCCGGTCCCGGCAGCCCGGTGACCGACCCGGTGTCGCGCACCCAGGTCGAGGCGCTGCGCAAGAACTGCGCGGAGTTCGGCATCCGGCTGCACCCCATGGGCGACGCCGGCCAGGGCATCGTGCACGTGATCGGCCCGCAGTTGGGCCTCACCCAGCCCGGCCTGACCATCGTCTGCGGCGACTCGCACACCTCCACCCACGGCGCGCTCGGCGCGCTGGCCTTCGGCATCGGGACCAGCGAGGTCGAGCACGTGCTGGCCACCCAGACGCTGCCCCAGCTGCGGCCCAAGACCATGGCCATCACCGTGAACGGCACGCTGCCCGACGGCGTGACGCCCAAGGACCTGATCCTGGCCATCATCGCCAAGATCGGCACCGGCGGCGGCCAAGGCTACGTGGTCGAGTACCGCGGCTCCGCGGTGCGCGCGCTGTCCATGGAGGGCCGCCTGACCGTCTGCAACATGTCCATCGAGGCCGGCGCCTGGGCCGGCCTGGTCGCCCCGGATGACGTGACGTTCGCCTACCTGGAGGGCCGGCCGCACGCGCCGTCCGGCGCGGACTGGGAGCGGGCCCTGGCTTCCTGGCGCGCCCTGCCCAGCGACGACGACGCGAGTTACGACCACGAGGTGACGCTGGACGCCGGCACCCTCACCCCGTACGTGACCTGGGGCACCAACCCCGGCCAGGCGCTGCCGCTGGCCGCCTCGGTGCCCGACCCCGGCTCGTTCGCCGACCCGGACGAGCGCGCCGCCGCCGAGCGCGCGCTGACCTACATGGGCCTGGCCCCCGGCACCGCGCTGCGCGACGTCCCCGTGGACACGGTGTTCCTCGGCTCATGCACCAACGGCCGCCTCGAGGACCTGCGCGCCGCCGCCGACATCCTGCGCGGACGGCGGGTCACCCCGTCGGTCCGGATGCTGGTCGTGCCCGGGTCCATGCAGGTGCGGGCCCAGGCCGAGGCCGAGGGCCTGGACGCGGTGTTCACCGCGGCCGGCGCCGAGTGGCGGGCGGCCGGCTGCTCGATGTGCCTGGGCATGAACCCGGACAAGCTCGCCCCCGGCGAGCGCAGCGCGTCGACCTCCAACCGTAACTTCGAGGGCCGCCAGGGCAAGGGCGGGCGCACGCACCTGGTCTCGCCCGCGGTGGCCGCGGCCACCGCCGTCACCGGCCACCTCAGCTCGCCCGCGGACCTGTAAGGAGACCGACCATGGACGCGTTCACCACCCACACCGGCCGCGCGGTGCCGCTGCGCCGGACCAATGTGGACACCGACCAGATCATCCCGGCCGAGTACCTCAAGCAGGTGAGCCGGACCGGCTTCGGCCAGGGCCTGTTCGCGGCGTGGCGCGAAGACCCGTCGTTCGTGCTCAACCAGCCGCAGTACGAGGGCGCCACCATCCTGGTCGCCGGCAATGACTTCGGCACCGGGTCCTCCCGCGAGCACGCGGTCTGGGCCCTGACCGACTACGGCTTCCGCGCCGTTATCGCCCCCCGGTTCGGCGACATCTTCCGCACCAACGCCACCAAGGCCGGCCTGCTGCCGGTCATCCTGCCCGAGGCCACCGTGGCCGCCCTGCAGGACGCCATCGAGGCCGACCCAGCCACCGAGATCACCGTCGACCTGGGCGCCCGCGTGGTCCTGGCCGATACCGCGGGCGTCAAGGCCCCCTTCGACCTGGACGACTACACTCGCTGGCGCCTGATGGAGGGCCTAGACGACATCGGCCTGACCCTCCGCCACGTCGAGGACATCACCGCCTTCGAACTCTCCCGCCCCACCTACCTCCCCCTCACCGCCTAACCACCCCAGCCCCTCCACCCACCGCCCCAGCCCGCAGCCGCGCCCCCGGCCAACCGCACCGATGGAACACTGCTGTCGCCATAACGGCACCAATGTGCCATGGGTGTTTCTCTCGGCAGGAGCCAGCCGGTGGTCTGACCTCAACAGCGTCGTTGTGGCAGCCACGTCGTCTGGTGCGCGTCGTGGCAACGACGTCGCCGGGTGGCTCAGCAGGAGCGGGTCAGGCGGGCCAGATGGGACGGCGAGGCAGGTGAGTGCCCACCACCAACCCCAGCCCCTCCACCCACCGCCCAGGCCCCCGCTCAACCGTAACGATGGCCCCGAGTGCCGGTTAGGACCGGTACAACGGGCCATCGTTACGGTTCCGGCCGGCCCCGCCGACCAAAAAGCCCGCAGCGACGGGGCCCGGCAACGCTCTGACCATGGGCGTATTCGGAAAGTAGTATTAACCGGTCAGAAGGCTACGTTCCGTACACGGTATAGGTCCGCGGCGGTGTGATCTTCGCCGACACGGGGCCCAATGTGGCCGAGGTTATTGTGCAACGGCGCTGGATCGCCTACTTTCGGGCAGGTCAGAGGTCGCGATCTGGCATCGGAGCCCACGCGACCTGTGGGGGATTCGCAGGAGTGAATATGAACAAGCGTGATCTGATCGACGCGATCTCGGGACGGTTGGGGGACAAGAAATCCGCGACCGAAGCTGTGAACGCGGTGCTCGAGACCATCCAGTCGGCCGTCGCGAACGGCGACAAGGTGGCGATCACCGGGTTCGGCGTCTTCGAGAAGAGCGAGCGTCCGGCTCGCACCGCCCGCAACCCCGCCACCGGGGCCACCATCCAGGTGCCCAAGAGCTCGGTGCCGAAGTTCCGCGCGGGTGCTGATTTCAAGGCTCTCGTCAACGGCGAGAAGCCGGGCGACAAGAAGTAACCAAGCAGTAACCAAGAAGTAAGCAACGGCGGGCGGTCTCCGGGAAGCCTACCCGGACGCCGCCCGCCGCCGCCTTAGCCAGAGGTAACCGCGGCCCGGGACGCTTGCGCAGCGCGGTCTGGATGATCCGGTCGATGAGCTGCGGCAGCGGCAGTCCGGTCGCGGCCCACATCATCGGGAAGGCCGAGGCGGGCGTCATGCCCGGCATGGTGTTGATCTCGTTGACCACGATGTCCCCGGCCGGGGTGTAGAAGAAGTCCGCCCGGGCCAGCCCCTCGCACCCGATGGCGTCGAACGCCGCGCAGGCCAGCCGGCGGATCTCCGCCGTAGCCTCCACGGGAAGCGGCGCCGGGATGGTCATGTAGGTGCCCGAGGCCAGGTACTTGGCCTCGAAGTCGTAGAACGCGGACCCGGCGTCCACCATCACCTGCCCGGGCATGCTGGCCTCGGGCGGCCCGCCGTCCAGCCCCTCGAGCACCGCGCACTCGATCTCGATCCCGTCCACCGCGGCCTCGACCAGCACCTTGGGATCGTGCACGCGGGCCGCGTCCACCGCGGCTTCCAGCTCGGCCGGCGATGTGACCCGGGTGATCCCGATGCTCGACCCGCCGCGGGCCGGCTTGACGAACACCGGCCAGCCCAGCTCCGCGATCTCGTCCAGCACCCGCTTGCGCTCAGCCACGCCAGCCGACCAGTCGCGATCCCGGACCACCACGTACGGCGCGACGGGCAGGCCGCGCGCCACCAGGATCAGCTTCATGTACTCCTTGTCCATCCCGGCCGCGCTGGCGAACACGCCCGCGCCCGCGTACCGGGTACCGGTCATCTCCAGCAGCCCCTGGATGGTGCCGTCCTCGCCGTAGGTGCCGTGCAGCAGGGGCAGCACCACGTCCACCTCGCCCAGGTCCCGCGGCACCGAGCCCGGCAAAGAAACCGACAGCGACCCGCCCGCAGGCACGATCGACGAGCCCGGTACCGCTACCGCCTCCACCGACGGCGACGACCCGGCGGCCAAGGCCAGCCGTCCCGGATCCCCCGAGGTCAGCACCCACCGCCCGTCGGTGGCGATGCCGATGGGCAGCACCTCGTACCGGTCCCGGTCGATGGCCGACAGCACCAGCCCCGCGCTCGCGCACGACACGGCGTGCTCCGTGCTGCGACCCCCGAACACCACGGCCACCCGGATCTTGCGCTGCCCCACAAAGCCTCCCGACCAAAGGAACCCGACCAAAGGAACCCGACCAAAGGAACCGAAGAACCACAGGAACCCAGGAACCCGAGGAACACTACGGTCTGCTGAGGGACTCCAGGGCCACGTACGCGTCGGAGATCAGGTCCTCGGGGTCCTCCAGGCCAATGGAGAAGCGTACCGCCCCCGGGTCGATGCCGCCCGCTACCAGGGCGCGATCGTCCAGCTGGCGGTGGGTGGTGGAGGCCACGTGGCTGACCACCGTATGCGTCCCGCCCAGCGACGTGGCCACCTCGGCCAGCCGCAGCTTGTCCGCGAAGGCCATGCCCGCGTCGCGCCCGCCGTGCGGGGTCACGGTGACGATCGCGCCGAACCGCACCCCCTCGGGTCCCGCGTCGAACAGCCTCCGGGCGACCTCATGCCCGGAATGTGAAGGCAGCCCCGGGTAGTCGATGCGCAGCACGGTCGGGTGCCGGGACAGCGCGGCGGCGAACACCGACGCGGTCGAGCAGGCCCGCCGGACCCGCAGCGGCAGCGTCTCCAGCCCCCGCCGCAGCAGAAATGCGTCGTCCGGCGAGAGCGAGCCGCCCGTATCCACCCGCACACCGCGGATGTTGCTGATCAGCTCGATGCGCCCGGTGACCACGCCGCCGGTGACGTCGGAGTGGCCCCCCATGTACTTGGTCGCGGAGTGCAGGACCAGGTCGGCGCCGTGCTCCAGGGGCCGGCAGATCACCGGCGGGGCCAAGGTGGAGTCCACGACCAGCAGCGCTCCGCCGTCGTGCGCGATCTCGGACAGGGCGCGCACGTCGGCCACGGCCGTGGTCGGGTTGGCGATCGTCTCCGCGTAGATGATCCGGGTGGTGGGCCGGAGAGCGGCCCGAACCTGCTCCAGGTCGGTGATGTCCACGAAGTCCGTCTCGACCCCGAACCGCGACAAGACGTTGCGCAGGAACGAGTAGGTCCCGCCGTACAGCGCGGAGGACGCCACCACGTGCGCTCCGGCCCGGGCGAAGGTCCAGAACACCCCGCTGATCGCGGCCATCCCGGAGGCGAACGCCTGGGCCGCGGGCCACCGGGGCAGGTTGACCCCCTCCAGCGCGGCCACCGCCCGGGCGAACGCGTCGACCGTCGGGTTGTCGATCCGGCTGTAGGTGTAGCCCGGCATCTCGTCGTTCAGGACGGCGCGGTATTCCTCCGAGCTGCCGAACGAGAACGCCGCGGTGCGGTACACCGGCGTGCCCAGCGGCTGCTGCGAGGGCGTCGGCGGAGCCGGGAGGTGCACCGCCCGGGTGTTCTCCCCGGCCTGCTTACGCACTATGTCCACGAGGTCCCCTCAGAACGCGAGATCATGGCCCGTACCACTCCGGCTTGGCTGACCGCGACGCTAGCATCGACGCGGCCTCCCGGACCGGCAGTCCGTCGCCCATGACCGCCGCCACGACCTCGGTGATCGGCATTTCCACCCCGTGCAGCCGGGCCAGCTCCAGGACCGGCTCGCACGAGGCCACGCCCTCGGCGGTCTGGCTCAGCGCGGCCGCCTGCGCCACCGACATGCCCCGCCCTAGGTTTTCCCCGAACGTCCGGTTGCGGGACAGCGGCGAGGAGCACGTGGCCACCAGGTCGCCCATCCCGGCCAGGCCCGCGAACGTCTGCGCCTGGGCGCCGAGCGCCGTGCCCAGCCGGGCCATCTCGGCCAGTCCCCGGGTGATCAGCAGCGCCCGGGTGTTGTCGCCCAGGCCCATGGCCACCGCGATCCCGACCGCGATGGCGATGATGTTCTTGACCGAAGCGCCCAGCTCGCAGCCGGTCACGTCGGTGTTCGTGTACGGCCGGAAGTACGCCGTGTGACACGCCCCCTGCAGCGCCGCCGCCCCCGCGGCCGACCCGCAGGCCACCACCGTCCCGGTGAACTGCCGCCGGACGATCTCGCCGGCCAGGTTCGGCCCGGCTACCACCGCCACCCGCGCGGGGTCGGCGCCCAGCTCCGCGCAGATGACCTCGCTCATCCGCTGCCGCGTGCCCAGTTCGATGCCCTTGATCAAGCTGACCAGCAGCGCGTCCGGCGGAATGGCCGGCGCCCACTCCGCCAGGTTGGCCCGCAGCGACTGCGCCGGTACCGCGAAGGCCACGATGTCCGCCCCGGCCAGGGCGAGCGCCGTATCCGCGGTCGCGTCCAGGGCCGAAGTCAGCGTGATGCCCGGCAGGTAGTCCGGGTTCTCGTGCAGCTCACCGATCGCCTTGGCCTGTGACGGCCGCCGGGCGTACAGCACGGTGGAGGTCCCGGCATCGCACAGCACCTGCGCAAACGTGGTCCCCCAGGAGCCCGCCCCCATGACCGCCGCCCTCATGTGGGGTCGGAACCCCCGGACGCGGCGGACCCCCCGGACGGGGCGGCACTCCCGGACGCGGCGGACCCCCCGGACGCGGCGGCACTCCCGGACGCGGCGGCACTCCCGGACGCGGCGGGTGCACCACGGTCCAAAGCAGGCACCCGGGCGCCAACGGCGGGATCCCAGATTTCGGCGGGCGGTGACTCGTGCCTGATCTCGGCCAGCAGCGCGGTGATGCCGGCCATGATGTCGGCCGTCGCGGCCTGCAGCGTGGAGGCCCCCAGTCGCTGGCCGGCGTAGGCCGACAGGTCCACCGGCGGCCCGGCCACCATGGTGACCGTCTGGCGCGGGAACAGCTTCGGCTTCTTCGACCCGTAGGGCAAGATCTCCTGCGCGCCCCACTGCCCGATCGGGATCACCGGCGCCCCGGTGGTCAGGGCCAGCCGGGCCACGCCGGTCTTGCCCATCATGGGCCACAGGTCCGGGTCGCGGGTCGCGGTCCCCTCCGGGTAGACGATCACCGCGTCGCCCTTGCGCAGCGCCCGCTCAGCCTGCTTGAGGACCAGGCCCGCGTCGCCGCGGCCGCGGTACACCGGCAGCTGCCCGAACTTGTACAGCAGCCACCCGACCACCTTGACCTCGAAGATGCCCGACTTGATCATGAACACCGGGTACCGGTGCGCGTAGCCGTCGCTGAACAGGGCGATCGCGGGCCAGTCGGCGTAGGACATGTGGTTCGGGGCCAGGATGATGCCGCCGGCCTTCGGAATGTTCTGCTTGCCCGACCACTTGAACCTCACCAGCAGCCGCAGCACCGGGTGCAGGAAGATCTGCGAGAACAGCCGCCAGCCTGGTGAATAGCCCCACTCGCGGCGGACCGTAGGCTGGTCACCGGCATTGCCCGTGCTCATAGCGTCAGTCTCCTGGTTGAGGTGCTCTGGTGTCGAGGCAGGATCAACGATATGACCGATAACGCACTGGTCACCTGGTCAGTGCTGCTGCCCGTGAAGCTTCTCGCCGCGGCCAAGTCCCGGCTGGCCGGGCTGGCCGGGCCGCGCCGGGCGGAACTGGCCCTGGCCGTGGCCTGCGACACGGTGACCGCGGTCCTGCGCACCGATCAGGCCGCCCGGGCGGTCGTCATCACCGACGACCCGGTCGCGGCGGCCGCCCTGCGCGAACTCGGCGCGCTGGTCATCGCCGACGAACCCCGGGACGGCCTCAACGCGGCGCTGCGGCACGGCGCCGCCGTGGCCGCCCAAACCTGGCCGGCGGACGGCACGGCCGCGCTGTCGGCCGACCTGCCCGCGCTGCGCCCGCTCGAGCTGGCCCGCGCCCTGGCCGCCGCCTCAGCCTGGCCGAACGCCTTCGTAGCCGACGCCGCCGGGGACGGCACCACGCTGTACACGGCGGCGCCGGGCACGCCGTTCCGGCCCGCCTTCGGGCTGGCCTCCCGGGCCCGGCACGCGGCGGCGGGCGCCGCCGAACTCCAGCTTGACGACATCCCGGGCCTGCGCCGGGATGTGGACACGCCCGCTGACCTGCGCGGCGCCGCCGCCCTCGGCCTCGGCCCGCGTACCGCTCCGCTCGCGACCGAACTGCTCAGATGTGCACCACGGGGCAGGTCAGGGTCCTGGTAATCCCGGGGACGGCCTGGATCTGGGTCGTGACCAGCCGGCCCAGGTCGTCCACGTTGTCTGACTGCGCGCGCACGATGACGTCGTAGGGGCCGGTGACGTCTTCGGCCTGCGTCACACCGACGATCTTGCCGATGTGCGAGGCCACGTCGGCGGCCTTGCCGACTTCGGTCTGGACGAGGATGTATGCCTCCACCATGAGGTCCTCCCGGGGCCATGGTTTGGACAGGTGGCCCGCAGGCATCACGCTACCGTAGTGGTCCAGACCGGTGACACCTACGGGGAGGCACCATCAACGAGACGGTAGCCGAGCTCGGGGAGTTCGGCCTGATCAAGGCGCTGTCGGGGTGGTTGCCGCCCGACCGGCGCACGCTCGTCGGGATCGGCGACGACGCGGCCGTGCTGGCCGCGCCCGACGGCCGGGTGGTGGCCAGCACCGACTTCATGCTCGAGGGCCGGCACTTCCGCCGGGACTGGTCCAGCGGGACCGACGTGGGCGTCAAGGCCGCCGCCCGCAGCCTGATCGACGTCGCGGCCATGGGCGCGGTGCCGACCGGCCTGCTGGTCGCGCTGGCCGCCCCGCCCGATCTGCCCGTCACCTGGGTCCGTGACCTGACCGAAGGCCTGGCCGCCGAGTGCGCCCGGGCCGGTGCCACGGTGGTCGGCGGGGACACCTCCCGCGCCGCCTCCGTCCTGCTCGTCACCACCGTCCTGGGCGACCTGGCCGGCCGGGCCCCGGTGCTGCGCTCCGGCGCGTCACCCGGCGACCTGGTCGCGGTGACCGGCTCGCTCGGCCGCGCCGCCGCCGGCCTGGCCCTGCTGGAAGCCGGCCTGCCCGAAGCGCCCCTGACCGCCGCGCACCGCCGCCCGCACCCGCCCTACGACGCGGGCCCGCAAGCTGCCGACCTGGGCGCCACCGCCATGATCGACATCAGCGACGGCCTGCTCGCCGACGTCGGCCACATCGCGTCGGCCAGCGGCGTCCGCATCGACCTCTCATCGGATCGGCTGGCCCCCGGTGCAGACCTGCGGACCGCGGCCCGCTCAATTTTCGGCCGAACGGGCCATCGTTCGGGCGCCGCGTACACCGAAGGGCTGAGCTGGGTATTGTCCGGCGGCGAGGATCACGCGCTCGCGGCCGCGTTCCAGCCCGGCACGGCGTTGCCGCCCCGCTGGACGGTGATCGGAACGGTGAAGGAAGGCGAAGGCGTCCTGGTGGACGGCCGGGCCTGGGCCGGGTCAGCCGGCTGGGACCACTTCCGGGGTTAGCTGGGGAGCTTGCCCGCCTTGATGCAGGAGGTGCACACGTTCACGTGCTTGGGCGTGCCGCCCACCACGACGCGCTTGCGCTGCACGTTCGGGTTAAAGCGGCGCGGGGTGCGGCGGTGGGAGAACGAGACGTTCTTGCCGAAGCCCGGCCCCTTACCGCACACGTCGCAGACGGAAGCCACGGTTTGCTCCAGAAGGAAGTAGGTACGGATCGCTACCGGCGGATCAGGCAGCCGTCGAAGCTTACCCGATGCCCCCGGCTGCGCGCGAACTCACCGACTTGTCAGCCGGCCCTTCTATGCTGCCAGGTGTGACCACGCTCCGCGAACCGCTCGTCCGGGCGCTGGGCCCCAAGACCGGCAAGGCGCTGCAGACCGCGCTGGGCATCGAGACGGCCGGCGACCTGCTGCGGCACTACCCGCGGCGCTACTACACCCGCGGCGAGCTGACCGACCTGTCCAGCCTGCGTGAGGGCGACCACGTGACCGTGCTGGCCCGTATCGCCCAGGTCAGCCTGCACCCGATGGCGCACGGCGGCCCGAGCCAGCGCGGCGAGGTGATCATTACCGACGACCGCGCCAAGCTGATGCTGACCTTCTTCTTCCGGTCCCGCGGGTCGGTATTCAGCTTCCGACGGCTCAAGCCGGACCTGGTGGGCATGTTCGCGGGCACCGTGTCCAGCTTCCGCGGCCGGCTCCAGCTAGTGCACCCGGAGTACGAGCTGCTGCCCGGGGCGCCGCCCAATGCCGATCTGACCACCGAGCTGGCCGCCGAGTTCGCCACCGAGCTGATCCCGATCTACCCGGCCACCGCCAAGGTCAGCTCGTGGGTCATCGGCAGGTCGATCCAGACCCTCCTGGAAACCCTGGACACCGGCGAGGACCCGCTGCCGGCGCAGCTGCGGGAACGGTACGGGCTGTACGGGCGGGCCGAGGCCATCCGGGCCATTCACCGGCCGCTGGACTGGGCCGACCGCAAGCGCGCGGTCGAGCGGCTCAAGTGGGACGAGGCGTTCATGCTGCAGGCCGCGCTGGCCCAGCGGCGGATGGCCGCCGCCGCGCTGCCGGCCATGCCCCGGCCGCACGTGAGCGACGGTATCGCCGACGAGTTCGACGCCGCGCTGCCGTTCACCTTGACCGCGGGCCAGGTGGCGGTGGGGGAGACCATCGCCCACGACCTGGCCTGCGCCTACCCGATGCACCGGCTGCTGCAGGGTGAGGTCGGCTCGGGCAAGACGGTGATCGCCATCCGGGCCATGCTCCAGGTGGTCGACGCGGGCGGCCAGGCCGCGCTGCTCGCCCCGACCGAAGTCCTGGCCCAGCAGCATTACCGCTCGGTCACCGCCATGCTCGGCCCGCTGGCCGAGGGCGGCCAGCTCGGCGCCGCCGAGCACGCCACCGGGGTGGCTCTGCTTACCGGGTCGGTCAGCGCGGGCGCCCGGCGCGCCGCCCTGTCCGACGCCTTCACCGGCGACGCCGGGATCGTGATCGGTACCCATGCGCTGCTGGAGGACCAGGTCCAGTTCGACGACCTGGGCCTGGTGGTCATCGACGAGCAGCACCGGTTCGGCGTGGAGCAGCGCGACGCGCTGCGGGCCAAGGCGGCCGACAACCGCCCGCACGTGCTGGTCATGACGGCCACGCCGATTCCCCGGACGGTGGCCATGACCGTGTACGGCGACCTGGAGACCTCGACGCTGACCGAGCTGCCCGCCGGGCGTTCGGCCATCGCCACCCACGTGGTGCCCGCGGCCGACAAGCCGCACTTCGTGGAGCGGGCCTGGGCCCGGGTCAAGGAGGAGGTGGAGCGCGGCGGGCAGGCCTACGTGGTCTGCCCGCGCATCGGCGACGGCCCCGCCGATTCCGAGGAGGCCGAGTACCCCGACGAGGGCGCGCGGCGCCAGCCGCTGTCTGTGCTCGACGTGGCCGCCGACCTGGACGCGGGCCCGCTGGCCGGGCTGCGGCTGGGCATCCTGCACGGCCGGCTGCACCCGGAGGAGAAGGACCGGGTCATGCGCGCGTTCTCCGCCGGGGAGATCGACGTCCTGGTCGCCACTACGGTGATCGAGGTCGGGGTCGACGTCCCCAACGCCACCGTGATGGTCATCATGGACGCTGAGCGGTTCGGCGTGTCCCAGCTGCACCAGCTGCGCGGCCGGGTCGGCCGGGGGAGCGCGCCGGGCCTGTGCCTGCTGGTCTCCGAGGCGCCGCCCGCCACCCCATCCCGGGAGCGCCTGGACGCGGTGGCCGCCACCCTGGACGGGTTCCAGCTGTCCCGCCTGGACCTGGAGCAGCGCCGTGAGGGCGACGTGCTCGGCGCCGCCCAGGCCGGGCGGCGCTCCAGCTTGCGCCTGCTCCAGCTGCTCAAGGACGAGGACCTGATCGGCCAGGCTCGCGCCGAGGCGACGCAGATCGTGGCCGCCGACCCAGACCTGGCCCGCCACCCGGCGCTGCGCGAGGCCATCACCGAGCTGCTCGGCATCCAGGCCGAGTACCTGGACAAGACCTAGGTGGAACGCGACGGCGCCACACGGAACGCCCTGTTCATGAAGTAGCTCCGCACCCCGCGCCGCTACCAGCGTGGCTGGCAGTGCCCTGGGCGCCGCCGGGTTCGGCTCCGCCCGCGGTCAGCGCCGGTGCCCCGCTCCCCTTCGCCGCCGCCAGTGCCCTCCCCGCTAGAGCCATCCCGTTACATCCTCGACCGTCCGCCCAACCGATGGGTGCGGCACTCTAACGTCTCCCGCCAGCACAGTGCCGCACTCATCTGTTGTGGCCCGGGTCTGCCCGTGCGGTCCTGCCCGCGCGGGTGACGGCTGGGTGCTCCGGGGTTCCCGCCGGCCCCTGCTGCACCATCTCCGCGAAATTGGTGCCGCTGGGCATCCTGTGGCTAATGGCGCGGGCCGACGAGCCGCCGACCGGGCCGGACGTGCACACTTAAGGGGTGGCACGCGTGATCGCTGGCGAGGCGGGCGGCCGGCGGCTGGCCGTCCCGGACGGGCGGAACACCCGGCCGACCAGCGACCGCGCCCGGGAAGGCCTGTTCGGCACCATCGTCTCGCTGACCGGCTCGCTGGCGGGCGCGCGCGTGCTCGACCTGTACGCGGGGTCCGGCGCGGTCGGCCTGGAGGCTTTGTCCCGGGGCGCGGAGCACGTGCTGCTGGTGGAATCCGGAGCCCGGGCCGCCCGCGTCATCCGGGACAACATCGAGGCCATCGCCCTGCCCGGCGCCGAGGTCGCCGCCGACCGGGTGGAACGCCTGCTGGCCCGCGGCCCCGGCGTTGAAGGCCCCGGCGGCCAAAGCTACGACCTCGTTTTCGCGGACCCGCCCTACGCGCTGGCCGACGACGAGGTATCGGCCATGCTCCAAGCCCTCAGCGAGCACGGCTGGCTGGCCCCCGGCGCGCTGGTCGTCGTCGAGCGCGCCACCCGGTCCGGGCCGGTCCGCTGGCCCCCGGGCTTCACGCCGGACCGGGCCCGCCGGTACGGCGAGGCGACGTTCTGGTACGCCCGCGGCCCGGAACGCCCCGCAAGCCCGGACGGGCCCGGACGGCCCGGATAACCTGCTCGCTGAACCGTGAAAGGGGTGGCATCGCGTGGCTCGCGTCGTCTGTCCGGGATCCTTCGATCCCGTCACCAATGGGCACCTCGACATCATCAGCCGCGCGTCCGGACTGTACGACGAGGTGGTCGTGGCCGTGCTGATCAACGTGACCAAGCGCAGCCTGTTCACGGTGGATGAGCGGGTCGAGATGCTCACCGAGGTGACCAGGCACTACGGCAACGTCACCATCGACCGGTTCCACGGCCTGCTGGTGGACTTCTGCGCGGCCAACGGGATCAGCGCGGTGATCAAGGGCCTGCGGGCGGTCAGCGACTTTGAGTACGAGATGCAGATGGCTCAGATGAACTACCGCATGGCCAAGGTCGAGACCCTGTTCATGACCACCAACCCGCTGTACTCGTTCCTCAGCTCCAGCCTGGTCAAGGAGATCGCCAGGTACGGCGGCGACGTCGGCGGGCTGGTCCCCGATCCGGTCCTGGGCCGGCTGCGCACGCGCCTGGCCGAGGCGGACTGAGAGGCGGAGTGAACTGGCCAGTAACCAGGCCCGGGAATCACGCCCGGGAATCAGGCCGAGCGCGGTCAAGTTGGGATTACCGCGCGCCGCCGGTAGGCTGGGCGCTCGGCTCCGCAACACCTATTCCCACGAGTACACTGTCATGCCCAATACACGCACGAACGCGCCTCGCGGGGCGCTCATCTTTGATACGCGCACGCTCGGCCGCCAGGCCGGCTCGGCGCGGACTCAGCAGCTGACCGTGCCAGCCCCGGACGACCTGCGTCTGGAGCTCGCCAGGGTACCGGTCGGCACCGATATGCAGCTTGACCTCAGGTTCGAGGCCGTAACCGAAGGCGTGCTGGTCACCGGGTCGGCGACCGCACCGCTGGCTGGCGAGTGCGCTCGCTGCCTGCGGCCGCTGACCGATTCGGTGACGGCCAGCTTCCGCGAGCTGTATCTGTACCAGCCCGAAAAGCACGGCAAGTACGGCAAGCACGACCAGCACGACCGGCGGGAACGCCGGGAGGAGAACGAGGAGCAGGACGAAGAGGAGTTCTACCTCGACGGCGACCTGCTCAACCTGGAGCCCGTCCTGCGGGACGCGGTGGTGCTCGCACTGCCGATGTCACCGCTGTGCCGGG
This sequence comes from uncultured Actinomycetes bacterium, assembly GCA_963787645.1. GTDB lineage: Bacteria > Actinomycetota > Actinomycetes > Streptosporangiales > Streptosporangiaceae > Palsa-504. The sequence continues at coordinate 125,706 of CAWBDS010000006.1, forward strand.
AGGACTGCCCGGGACTGTGCGTCGAGTGCGGCGTGCCGCTGGACGACGCCGGGCCCGAGCACCAGCACGATAACGCGACGGACCCGCGCTGGGCCGCGCTGAAGCAGTATGACGACCAAGCAACCCGGCGCGCCGGCGCCATCGACCTACAGGAGGGCTGACGTGGCGGTTCCCAAGCGGAGGATGTCCCGCAGCAACACCCGATCTCGACGCTCGAACTGGAAGACCACCGCACCGTCGCTGGTCAGCTGCCCGCAGTGCCATGAGCCCAAGCTCCCGCACGTGGCCTGCCCGACCTGCGGCACCTACCGTCGCCGTCAGGTCCTCAACCCGTCCTGAGCCGGGCGCGATGGGCGTCGTGAGTCAGGTCTGGGACGGAGGCCACGCCGGACGGGATCCGGCCGAGCTCCGGCATGCCCTCGGCGTGCCGATCATGCCCAAGTCGCTTGACCGTGCGCTGACCCACCGCTCCTTCGCCTACGAGAATGCCAACCCGCCCACCAACGAGCGGCTGGAGTTCCTCGGCGACTCGGTCCTCGGACTGGTGGTCACCGACACGCTGTTCCGCGGGTACCCGAGCCTGCCCGAGGGACAGCTGGCCAAGCTGCGCGCGGCCGTGGTCCAGATGCGCGCGCTGGCCGAAGTGGCGCGGGAGCTGAGCCTGGGCTCCTACGTCAAGCTCGGCCGGGGTGAGGAGGTCACCGGCGGCCGGGACAAGCCCTCCATCCTGGCCGACACGCTGGAGGCCATCATCGGGGCGGTGTACATCGACTGCGGCCTGGCCGAGGCCAGCGCGCTGGTCCACCGCCTGTTCGACCCGGTCATCGCCAAGTCGGCCGGGCTGGGCGCCGGGCTGGACTGGAAGACCTCACTGCAGGAGCTGACCGCGGCCCAGGCCCTCGGGGTGCCGGACTACCAGGTCGAGGAGAGCGGCCCGGACCACCAGAAGTCATTCCGGGCCACGGTCCGGGTGGCCGGGCGCGTGCTCGGCTCCGGCGAAGGCCGCACCAAGAAGGCCGCCGAGCAGCACGCGGCCGAGACGGCCTGGACCGCGATCAACGCGGAAATCGCGAAAGCCAAGGAAAACGGCGACGGACCAGTAGAGGACCGGTAACCCGGTGCCCGAACTGCCCGAGGTCGAGACCGTCCGGCTGGGCCTGGCCCACCACGTCACCGGGCGGCTCATCGAGACCGTCCGCGTGCTGCACCCGCGCGCCGTGCGCCGCCACCTGGCGGGCGCGGCCGACTTCGAGTCCGCACTGGCCGGCCGCACCTTCGATGCCGTCAAGCGCCGCGGCAAGTACCTGTGGCTGTCGGTGGGCGACGACGCCCTGCTGGCCCACCTGGGCATGAGCGGCCAGCTCCTGGTCGGTGAGCCGGACCGGTCCCTTGATCCGCACGTCCGGGTCTGGTTCACGTTCAAAGACGCCGGTCCCGACCTGCGCTTCACCGACCAGCGGACGTTCGGCCACATGTGCTTCGTGCCCGACGGCGCCGAACTCCCCGGCCCTATCGCCCACATCGCCCCCGATCCCTTCGAGGTGTCCTTCGACCCCGCCGACCTGGCCCGCCGGCTCCGTCTCAAGCGCACCGGGGTCAAGCGCGCCCTGCTGGACCAGTCGCTGATCAGCGGGGTGGGCAATATCTACGCCGACGAGGCGTTGTGGCGCGCGGGCCTGCACTGGGCCCGGCCGACCGAGACGCTGAACAACCCGGAGGTCAGCAAGCTGCTGGCCGCGGTCCGCGAGGTCCTGGGCGAGGCCCTGACCGCCGGCGGGACGAGCTTTGACGCCCTGTACGTCAACGTCAACGGGGAGAGCGGTTACTTCGACCGCTCGCTGGCCGTGTACGGGCGCGAGGGCCTGCCGTGCCCGCGGTGCGGCACCCCGGTCCGCCGTGACCCGTTCATGAACCGTTCGGCTTACAGTTGCCCGCACTGCCAGCCCCGGCCGCGCCGCGCCCACTGGTGAGCTGGACCAAATCGCTTGTTGCGGCTGATAGGGTAATTAACCGGCCTCGGAACGGCCTTCAACTTGACCAGCAAACGCTGGGGTGGGAAACTAGATAGCGTTGATTGCGCGCGCGACTCCGCGTGTGTTGAGAATGTGCCCACTCTGGTCACTCAGCGTGGAGGACCTTTAACAATGGCGAAGGCTCTATTCGGCCACGTCGGCGGTGCCGACCCCCGCATCGTTTCCGAGATGCGCCGCCTCCAGCAGCGAGTACGAGACCTGGAAGCCGAGCTTGTCCGGCTCCAGGAAGAGAACGAGTCGCTCACGGTAGAGGCAGCACGCGGAGACATGCTGGTGCCGGACCGCGAACCTGCGCTCGCCTGAGCGCCGGTCGACGGCCAAACGACAAAGACGAATCAGGGGCGCCTGTGATGGCGCCCCTCTTCGTTGTTTATTACCCGTGATATGCCATTAACCCGGTGGGTAATGCCCCGATAGGTACGCCTCGATGGGTATGCACCGTCCGGCATGATCGAATACGGACCTCATCGGCCTCGTTAGTCACAGTCCGGCGTTGCGAGGCGATCTCCCGGGGGCTCCCTCGGCCTAGTTCCCGGCTTGGCGTGCCGCGGGACGGTAAGGTGCCGGGGAGCCCATCGATCAGCGGGGAGGGGGCGCATGTACCTCAAGAGCCTCACGCTGCGCGGGTTCAAGTCATTCGCCTCGGCCACCACGCTGCGCCTGGAGCCCGGCATCACCTGCGTGGTCGGGCCGAACGGGTCGGGCAAGTCCAACATCGTCGACGCCCTGTCCTGGGTCATGGGCGAGCAGGGGGCCAAGTCCCTGCGCGGCGGCAAGATGGAGGACGTCGTCTTCGCCGGCACGACCTCCCGGCCGCCGCTGGGCCGGGCCGAGGTCACGCTGACCATCGACAACAGCGACGGCGTGCTGCCCATCGACTACGCCGAAGTCACCATCAGCCGCCTGATGTTCCGGTCCGGCCAGAGCGAGTACGCCATCAACGGCGACCACTGCCGCCTGCTGGATGTCCAGGAGTTGCTGTCCGACTCGGGCATGGGCCGCGAGATGCACGTGATCGTCGGCCAGGGCCAGCTCGACACCATCTTGCACGCGGGCCCCGAAGCCCGCCGTGCGCTGATCGAAGAAGCGGCCGGCGTGCTCAAGCACCGGCGGCGCAAGGAGAAGGCGCTGCGCAAGCTGGAGGCGATGCAGGCCAACCTGACCCGGCTGGTCGACCTCACCGCCGAGCTCGGCCGCCGCCTCAAGCCGCTGGGCCGGCAGGCCGAGATGGCCAGGAAGGCGGCCGGCATCCAGGCCGAGCTGCGCGACGCCCGGCTCCGGCTGCTGGCCGACGACTACCTGATCCTGGCCGCCGAACTGCAGCGCGACGAGGCCGACGAGGCGGCCGCGCTGGCCCGGCGCACCGCCTTGGAGCAGGAGCTGGCCGGGGCCCGGCGCACCGAGGCCGAGCTGGACCAGGCCGCCCAGCAGGTCTCGGCCATGCTGACCCGCGCCCAGGAAACCTGGTTCGCGCTGTCGTCGCTGGCCGAGCGGCTGCGCTCGACCGAGAAGCTGGCCGCGCAGCGGCACACCCTGCTGACCGAGCAGGCCGACCCCGAGCGCCCGGGCCGCGACCCCGACGAGCTGGACCGTCAGGCCGCCGAGCTGCGCGAGGAGGAAGAGGTGCTGACCGGGCGGCTGGCAGCGGGCCGCAACGTGCTGACCGCCGCCGCCGTCGAGCGCACCGCGGCCGAGGCCGAGCTCGGCGCCGCCGAGCGCCGGATCGCCGAGGGCGCCAAGGCCGCCGCCACCCGGACCAGCCGGCTGGCCCGGCTGCGCGAGCAGGTCGGCGCGGCCGACAGCCGGGCCGCGGCCGCGCAGGAGGAGATGGACCGCCTGGCCGTCTCCGCCGAGCAGGCCCAGGAGCGGGCCGAGCTGGCCCAGGCCGAGCACGACCAGGTACAGGAGCTGGGCGGCCTCCCGGACACCGACCGTAGCGAGCTGGCCGCCGCACATGAGCAGGCCGCCGCGACCTTGGATAATTTGTCCGAACGGACCGTGGCGTTGCGCACCGCAGAACGTGAATCCGTGCGCGAGCTGGCCGCCCTGCGGGCCCGGGCCGAGACGCTGGCCGAGGGGGTCCGCCGCGGCGCGGACGCCTCCGCGGCGCTGCTGGCCGACCCGGACCGGTTCGCGGGCGTGGCCGGTTCGTTCGCCGCGCGGCTCCAGGTGGCCGACGGCTACGAGGTGGCCATCGCGGCTGCCCTGGGCGCCGCCGCCGAAGCCATCGCGGTGACCAGCCTGGACGCCGCCGCCGAGATCCTGGCCACGCTGCGCCGTGACGACGCGGGCCGAGCCGCCCTGGTCATCGCGGCCGCCCCCCGCGCCCTCGCCCTCGCCCTCGCCCCCGCCGCCACCCCAGCCTCAGGGCTCACTCGCGCTGTCGACGTGGTGCGTACCCCCGACGAACTCGCCGGGGCCGCGGCCGAGTTGCTTCGCGACGTGGTCGTGGCTGATGACCTGGAGCACGCACACCGCATCGTTCGGGAAAATCCCGCTCTCAGGGCCGTGACGCGGACCGGTGACCTGCTCGGGGCGCACTGGGCGCAGGGCGGCGGCGCGCGGCAGCAGAGCCTGTTCGAGCTGCGGGCGGCGGCGGATGAGGCGGCCGCCGGGCTGGCCGCGGCCGAGTGGTCCTGCGAGGCGGCCGCGCAGGATCTCGCCGCGGCCGCGGAAGCCGAGGACGCCGCCCGGCAGGCGGTAGCCGAGACCCTGACCCGCCGGCACGAAGCCGACGCCGCGGCGGCAGAGATTTCCGGCCGGCTGGGCCGGCTGGCCGGGGCGGCCCGGGCCGCCCAGGAGGAGGCGGGCCGGGTCGAGGCGGCCATCACCGCGGCCCGGCTGGCGGCCGAGAAGGACCTGGCCAAGCTCGAGCAGTTGCGTGCCGAACTGGCCCAGGCCGAAGCCGAGGCGGACCTTCCCGACGAGCCGCAGGACGAGACGGGCCGCGAGGACCTGGCCGAGCGGTGCGCGATCGCCCGGGACGCCGAGATGGAGGCCCGGCTCGAGGTGCGCACCGCCGAGGAGCGGCTGCGCGCGATCAGCGGCCGGGCCGACTCGCTGACCGCCACCGCGGCCGGCGAGCGCCAGGCCCGCGAGCGGGCCGCGCAGCGCCGGGCCCGGCGGGCCGAGCAATCGGCCGTGGCCCGCGCCGTGGCCCTGGGTGCCCGCCACGCGATCGAGGCCGCCGAGCGGTCGGTGACCGAGGCCGCGCAGCGACGGGCCGAGGTCCAGGCGGCCAGCGCGGGCGGCGCCGGCGAGCTCAAGGCGGTCCGGGCCCGGGTCCGTGACCTGAGCTCCGACCTGGACACCGTGGTGAACACCGCGCACGGCACCGAGATGGCCCGCACCGAGCACCGGCTGCGGCTGGCCCAGCTGTCCGAGCACGCGCTGGAGGAGTTCGGCATCGAGACCGACGCCCTGGTCGCCGAGTACGGCCCGGACGTCCCGGTGCCGGTCCCGGGGGACAGCGACGCCCAGTCGACTATCGGTCCGGCGCGCTACGACCGGACCGAGATCGAGCGCCGGGCCGCCGACGCCCAGCGCCAGCTCGACCGGCTCGGCAAGGTCAACCCGCTGGCCCTGGAAGAGTACGCCGCCCTGACCGAACGCCACCAGTTCCTGGCCACCCAGCTCGATGACCTGCGCAAGACCCGCCGCGACCTGCTCACCGTGGTCAAGGAGGTCGATGACCGGGTGCAGGAGGTGTTCGCTTCGGCCTACGCGGACACCGCGCGCGAGTTCGAGCAGCTGTTCTCCCGGCTGTTCCCCGGCGGCCAGGGCAACCTGGTCCTCACCGAGCCGGACGACATGCTGGCCACCGGGATCGAGATCGAGGCCCGGCCGCCGGGCAAGAAGGTCAAGCGGCTCTCGCTGCTGTCCGGCGGGGAGCGGTCGCTGACCGCCATCGCCTACCTGTTCGCCATCTTCAAGGCCCGCCCCTCGCCGTTCTACGTGCTGGACGAGGTCGAGGCCGCGCTGGACGACACTAACCTGCAGCGCCTGCTGGCCGTGTTCGAGGAGCTGCGCGAGAGCTCCCAGCTCATCGTCATCACCCACCAGCGCCGGACCATGGAAGCCGCCGACGCCCTGTACGGCATCACCATGCGCGGCGACGGCGTCTCCACCGTGATCAGCCAGCAACTAGCCACCCGCCAGCCCGCCTAGCCCTCCCGCGGACGCGGCAACCGGCGCGGTCCCACCAGACCCGTCCCGGCAGCATCTCCGCTCACGCCCATCCCGGCAGCATCAACGTCTGGGAGGATCGGGGCTTCGGGGAGTATCTGGTGCATCCGAGTACACCGGATCCACCCGGGAACCCGGATCCTCCCGGGATGGGGCTGGTAATGGGGAGGTGAGCTATGGGGTGGCTGCGGGGGTTCTGGAGCCCCGCATGGGCGCGCTGGCGGTAGGTTGGCGGACGGCCTGCTCCAAAACCCTGCCAGGAGCGGCAGTTAGCCAATCTGCAAGACTGTGAGCCTGATGGAATACGTGATCCTGATCATCGTCATCGCCGTGCTGGCGCTCGGAACCGGCGGGTGGCTGCTGTTCGTGCGCCCGCGCCGCGGCCGCGTATCAGCGCCGCCCGCGCCGTCCTCGCTGCCCGCCAAGGCCACGCCAGCCGCACCGGGCCAAGCCGAGGAAACCGCGGCCGAACCTGGCCAGCCCCAGGCCACCGCGGGCGTCATCGAGGTCGAGCGCCCGCCGCCGTCCGCGGGCCGGATGGTCCGGCTGCGCGCCCGGCTGGCCCGCTCGCAGAGCTCGGTCGGCTCGGCGCTGCTCAGCCTGCTGTCCCGGGACAAGCTGGACGACGAGACCTGGGACGAGGTAGAAGAGGTGCTCATCACCGCCGACGTGGGCGTGGTGCCCGCCCGGCTGATGGTGGAGGACCTGAAGACCAAGGTCAAGGTGCTGGGGGTACGCGGACCCAATGAGGTCAAGGGTCTGCTCCGCGAGGAGCTGCTCACCCAGCTGGGCGACGAGGACCGCACGGTGCACGCCACCAAGCACGGCGGCACGCCCGCGGTGCTCCTGATGGTCGGCGTGAACGGCACCGGCAAGACCACCACCTGCGGCAAGCTGGCCCGGGCCCTGATCGGGGACGGGGAGACGGTGCTGCTGGGCGCGGCCGACACGTTCCGCGCCGCCGCCGCCGACCAGCTGCAGACCTGGGGCGAGCGGGTCGGGGCCAAGACCGTCCGCGCCGACCGGGACGGCGCCGACCCGGCCAGCGTGGCCTTCGAGGCGGTCAGCGAGGGCATCGAGACCGGGGTGGACGCGGTCATCATCGACACCGCCGGGCGGCTGCACACCAAGGTCGGGCTGATGGACGAGCTCGGCAAGGTCAAGCGCGTGGTGGAGAAGAAGGCCGCGGTGGACGAGGTGCTGCTGGTGCTGGACGCCACCACCGGCCAGAACGGGCTGCGCCAGGCCCGGGTGTTCGCCGAGGTGGTCGACGTCACCGGCATCGTGCTGGCCAAGCTGGACGGCACGGCCAAGGGCGGCATCGTCATCGCCGTCCAGCGTGAGCTGGGCGTTCCGGTCAAGCTGGTGGGTCTCGGCGAGGGGCCCGACGACCTGGCCCCGTTCGACCCGGCCGCCTTCGTCGACGCCATCCTCGGCTGAGCGAAACGAAACACCGACGTAACACGCGCGCGGGGTCTTTCATCTGGCCGACACACGCCGACGCGTCCGGCGAAACGTCCGCGGCCGATGGTCAGTACAGCACTGGCGAAGGGACACCTGACCATGAAGCTCATCACCGCGGTGATCAAGCCGTTCAAGCTGGACGACGTCAAGGCCGCGCTGCAGGCGTTCGGCGTGCACGGCCTGACCATCACCGAGGCCAGCGGCTACGGCCGGCAGCGGGGCCACACTGAGGTGTACCGCGGCGCGGAGTACCAGGTCGATCTGGTGCCCAAGGTCCGGGTCGAGGTGCTGTGCGAGGACGAGGACGCCGACGACCTGATCGGGGTGGTGGTCAAGGCGGCGCAGACCGGCCGGATCGGCGACGGGAAGGTCTGGTCGGTGCCGGTGGAGACCGTGGTCCGGGTCCGGACCGGAGAGCGCGGCCCAGACGCCATCTGAGCGCCATGACCGTTGCGGGGAGTGCCATGACCGTTCCGGGGGCCGTCACGTCCTTCGCCGCCGATCGCGCCCGGCGCACCGCTCAGGTCGACCGCTGGCTGGCCGAACTCCTGGGCGCCGAGCCCGGCGTGGCCCTGGTCGCGGTCGGCGGGTACGGCCGCCGGGAGCTGCTGCCCCGCAGCGACCTGGACGTACTGCTGCTGCACGGCGGGCGTGACGACATCGCGGGCATCGCCGACCGGATCTGGTATCCGGTCTGGGATTCCGGCGCCGAACTCGACCACGCGGTCCGCACCGTCCCGCAGGCCCGGCGGGTGGCCCGCACCGACCTGAAGGTCGCGCTCGGCTTGCTCTCGGCCCGGCACGTGGCCGGCGATCCCGACCTGACCGAACGCCTGCGCGCGGGCGCCCTGGAAGACTGGCGCGGCGCCGCCCCGGCCCGGCTGGCTGAGCTGCACGCCGCCCACGACGAACGCACCCGGATCAGCGGGGAGCTGGCCTTCCTGCTCGAACCGGACCTGAAGGAGGCCCGCGGCGGGCTGCGGGACGTGCACGCCATCCAGGCCGTGGCCGCCGCGTGGGTGGCGCCCGCGCCCGGGCCCAAGGTGCGCACCGCCTACGAGCAGATCCTCGACGCCCGGCACGCGCTGCACGAGGTCACCGGGCGCCGCCTGGACCGGCTCGTGCTCGAGGAGCAGGACGAGGTGGCCCGGGCCCTGGGCCTGCTTGACGCCGACGTGCTGCTGCGCATGCTGGCCGGCGCCGCCCGGACCGTGGCCTACGCGGTCGACCACACCTTCCGCCAGGCCTGGCTGCGCCAGCGCCGCCCGCGAAACCGCCGCCTGGGCGGCCGGCGGCCGCTGGCCGACGGCGTGGTCGAGCAGGACGGCGAGGTGGTGCTGGCCCGGGCGGCCGACCCGGCCGCCGACCCGGTCCTGGTCCTGCGGGCCGCGGCCGCCGCCGCGCAGGCCGGGCTGCCGCTGGCCCCGCGCACCCTGGACCGGCTGGCCGAATGCCCGCCGATGCCCGTACCCTGGCCCGGGCCGGCCCGAGACGCGCTGCTGGCCCTGCTCGGGGCCGGCCCGTCGGCGGTCAGCGTCTGGGAGGAACTCGACACCCAGGGCCTGATCACCACGCTGATCCCGGACTGGGAACGGGTCCGGAACCGGCCCCAGCGCAACCCGCTGCACAAGTTCACCGTGGACCGCCACCTGGTCGAGGCGGCCGCCGCCGCGGCCGCGCTGACCCGCGAGGTGGCCCGGCCCGACCTGCTGCTGCTCGCCGCCCTGCTGCACGACATCGGCAAGGGCTGGCCCGGCGATCACAGCGTCACCGGTGAGGTGGTGGCCCGGGATGAGGTCCGCCGGATGGGCCTGCCCGAACCCGACGTGGAGCTGGTCGCCGCGGCCGTTCGGCATCATCTGCTGCTGCCGATGGTCGCGACCCGCCGGGACCTGGACGACCCGGTGACGGTCAAGCAGGTGGCCGCGCTGGTGCCCAGCCGGACGCTGCTCGAGCTGCTGCACGCCCTGGCCATCGCGGACGGCCTGGCCACCGGGCCCGCCGCGTGGAACGACTGGAAGGCCAGGCTGGTCACCGATCTGGTCCGGCGGGTGGCGGCCGTCCAGGCCGGGGAGCCGATGCCCGAGCCGGCCCCGCTGCGCCGCGATCAGCTCGAGCTGGCCGCCAGCGGCGGCCCGGCCGCGACCGTGCGCGGATCCGAGGTGACCGTGGTCGCGCCCGACCGGCCGGGGCTGCTGTGGCGCGCGGCCGGGGTGCTGGCCTCGCACCGGCTGACCGTGCGCAGCGCCAACGCCACCTCGGTCGGGGGGACCGCGGTCAGCGTGTTCGACGTGGAGCCCGAGTTCGGCGAGCCACCTGACCCCACGCTGCTGGCCGGGGACCTGCGCCGGATGCTGCTGGGCCGGCTGGACGTGGCGGACCGGCTGGACCGCCGGGCCCGGTCCGGCCCGCCGCGCGCCGCCCCGGCCCCCGCGCCCAAGGTCACCGTGGTCGACGAGGCCTCAGAAACCGCGACCGTGGTGGAGGTCCGCGCGCACGACGCGCCCGGCCTGCTGTGGCGGGTGGGCCGGGCCCTGGGCGAGTGCGGCCTGGACGTCCGCGCGGCCCGGGTCGAGACGCTGGGCGCCGAGGTGGTCGACGTGTTCTACGTGACCGACGAGGCCGGCGAGCCGCTGACCGACACCGAACGGCGCCGCACTACCGTGCATTCCGTCCTCGCCGCGCTGGCCATGTCGGGGCTGGACGGCTGAGGGCTCGCCAGCCGGTAGCCTGGATAGCGTGTTTGAGACCCTATCTGACCGGTTGACGCAGGTCTTTTCGGCATTGCGCGGCCGGGGACGGCTGTCCGCTGCCGACATCGACGCGACCGCGCGGGAGATCCGCATCGCCCTGCTGGAGGCGGACGTCGCGCTCCCGGTCGTCAGGCAGTTCATCGCCCGGGTCAAGGAGCGGGCCAACGGCGAGGAAGTCTCCGCCGCGCTGAACCCCGCCCAGCAGGTCATCAAGATCGTGAACGAGGAGCTCATCGGCATCCTCGGCGGCGAGACCCGGCGGCTGCGGTTCAACAAGGTGCCGCCGACCGTCATCATGCTGGCCGGCCTGCAGGGCGCCGGCAAGACGTCGCTGGCGGCCAAGCTCGCGCTGTGGCTCAAGAACCAGGGCAACACGCCGATGATGGTCGCCGCCGACCTGCAGCGGCCCAACGCGGTCCAGCAGCTGCAGGTGCTCGGCGAGCGGGCCGGGATTCCGGTCTACGCCCCCGAGCCGGGCAACGGCGTCGGCGACCCGATAGCGGTCGCCCGGCAGTCGCTGGACGAGGCCCGGCGCCGCCAGCAGAACATCGTCATCATCGACACCGCCGGGCGGCTGGGCGTCGACGAGGAGATGATGGCCCAGGCCCGGGCGATCAGGGACGTGACCGACCCGGACGAGATCTTGTTCGTGGTCGACGCGATGATCGGCCAGGACGCGGTGGCCACCGCGCAGGCCTTCCTGGACGGGGTCGGCTACAACGCCGTCGTGCTGACCAAGCTCGACGGCGACGCCCGAGGCGGCGCCGCGCTGTCCATCGTGCAGCTGACCGGCCGTCCGATCATGTTCGCCTCGGCGGGGGAGAAGCTCGAGGACTTCGACCTGTTCCATCCGGACCGGATGGCGTCGCGGATCCTGGACCTGGGCGACATCCTGACCCTGATCGAGCACGCCGAGAAGGCCTTCGACGCCGACCAGACCGCGGACCTGGCCGGCCGGATCGCCTCGGGCGAGGGCTTCACCCTGGAGGACTTCGTCGAGCAGCTGTCCATGGTCCGCAAGCTCGGGCCGATCGGCAACCTGCTCGGCATGCTGCCCGGCGCGGCCAAGAACCGCGAGCTGCTGTCCCAGGTCAACGACAAGGACCTGGACCGCGCCGAAGCGATCGTGCGGTCCATGACCCCCGAGGAACGGCAGAACCCCAAGATCATCAACGGCTCGCGCCGCTCGCGCATCGCCAAGGGTTCCGGCGTGGCCATCGGCGAGGTCTCGCAGCTGGTCACGAACTTCTTCGAGGGCCAGAAGCAGATGAAGGCCATGTTCAGCGGCGGCATTCCTGGCATGCCGCCCGGCATGGCCGGGATGGCCCGCCGCGCGGCGGCCAAGCAGGCCCGCGGCAAGAAGGGCAAGAAGAAGCCGGTCCGCAGCGGCGACCCCCGCCGGGCCGCTGAGATCACCCGCGGCTCCGGAGCCCCAGACCAGGGCCCGGCCGCGGCCAAGAGCGCCACAGCAGGCGGCCTCGGCGGGCTGGGGGGCCTGAGCGGGCTGCCGGAAGGCTTCCCCGATAACCTGGCCGAGGGCCTGGCCAACCTGCCGCCCGGCCTGAACTTCCCGCCCCCCGCGCAGGGCAACATCCCGGCCGCCTTCCGGGGCGACAACAAGCGCAAGAAGAAGTAACGCCTGACCTAGTCCTGGGTCCCGAACGCCGGGGCCAGCGCGCGGACCATATCGATGGTGTCGGCCTCGGCCGCCGGCTTGTCCTCGCGATAGCGCAGCACCCGCGCGAAGCGCAGGGCCAGCCCGCCCGGATAGCGGGGGCTGCGCTGCACGCCGTCAAAGGCGATCTCCACCACCAGTTCCGGCCGGACGTAGACCGTGTACGCGTCGCGCCGCGATTCCAGCTCTAGCAGCCGCGCGGTCTGCCAGGTCAGCAGCTCGTCGGTCAGGCCCTTGAACGTCTTGCCCAGCATGACGAACCCGCCGGTGGCCGGGTCGCGCGCGCCCAGGTGCAGGTTGGACAGCCAGCCGTGGCGCCGCCCGTGTCCCCACTCGACGGCCAGCACGACCAGGTCCAGCGTGTGCCGCGGCTTGACCTTGATCCACCCGGCGCCGCGCCGCCCGGCCGCGTACGAGGCGTCCAGCGACTTGACCACCACGCCCTCGTGACCGCGGGCCACCGCGTCGGCGAAAAACTCCGCCGCCTCCGCTTCGGAGGCCGTGACCAGGCGCGGCATCAACAGCGACGCCGGCACCGCCCAGGACAGCTCGGCGTGCCGTTTCCAGGCCGGCCGGTCGATCAGGTCCGCGCCCTCCAGGTGCAGCGCGTCGAACAAGAACACCGACAACGGCGGCCCTTCCGAGCTGGCCGCCCGCGACGAGGTGTCCTGGAACGGCAGTGGCCGCCCGTCCGGCCGCAGCGCGATCAGCTCGCCGTCCAGCACCGCCGCCCGCACCGGTAGCCGGCCCAGCACCTCGACCACTTCGGGGACCCGTCCGGTGATGTCGTCCAGCGTCCGGGTGAACAACCGCACCGTGCCCTGCGCCAGATGGGCCTGGATCCGGATCCCGTCCAGCTTCCACTCCACCGCGGCCTGGACGCCGTCGCCGATCTTGGCCAGGGCCTCGGCGAGGTTCGGCGCGCTGGCCGCCAGCATGGGCCGCACCGGCCGCCCGACCTCCAGCCCGAACCCCGCCAGCGCCGAACTCCCGCCCGCCAGCGCCGCGGCCGCCACCGCGCCCAGCGAGCCGCGCAGCATCATCGCCCGGCGGACCTCGGCCACCGGCACCGCCGCGGCCTTGGCCACCGCGTCGGTCATCACCCCCTCCAGCGCGCCCTGGCGCAGCTCGCCGGACAGCAGCCCGACCAAGAAGCGCTGCTCATCCGCGGTGGCCCGGCCGAACAGCTCTCCGACCAGCGCCTTGCGGCCCGTCGCCGAGCCCTTCCCGCTCACCGCCCCGATGGCCGACAGCGCCGCGTCCACCTCGCTCAGCGTCAACGACGGCGCGGCCGCGGGGGGACGACCCCCCGAGACCCCCCGCAGAGCCGCCCACCCGACGCCGATCTGGCGCTGCGGCAGTTCCCCGGACAGGTACGCGACCGCGATCGGTACCTCCAGCGGCCCCGCCTCCCGCAGCGCGTCGGCCAGCAGGGCGATCTTGGCCAGCCGAGCGCTGGTCGCGCCCACGGCCCGCGACACCTCGGCGATCCGAACCAGCAGCATGAGCAGACCCGGTCAGCCGAACAGCATCAGATCGCGGAGGTTATCGACCCGGTCCGGCGACAGCGAGGTGTAGGCGCACAGCTCATCGGCGCTGGAGAACCGGCCGCCCAGCCGCTCCCGGGCGCCCAGGACGTCGCTGACCTCGGCCGGGGTCAGGCCCAGCTGGCCGGCCAGGACCGGGCCCGGGCAGTTGTTCACGTCCACCAGCCCGCCGTCGTCGTAGTCCCGGGGCAGGTCGGGCCGGCCGATCCGCAGGTCCCTGGCCAGGGCCGGGTTGGTGCTGACCAGGTGCCTGGCCTGCTTGCGGGCCTCGATCCGGCTCTTGGCCTCGGCCACCGCTTCCCGGTTGCGCTCGGTCAGGCCGGCCGGGCCGGGCGGGCTCGGGACCGGCTGGCCGCGCCCGGGCCGGAACAGCACCGCCGCGTGGACCGCCGCGCAGCCCGCCAGCGCGATGATGAACCCGCCGACCGCCGCGCCCGCGCCGCTGTTGGAGTTCACCGCGCCGATGGTCACGATCATCGCGATGGTGGCGGCCAGGTACGCGGCGAAGACCGCCCAGTCGCGCCTGCGGCGGTTGATGACCGCGAAGGCCAGGAACGGCACGAAGGACAGGAACCCGATCGACCAGACCGGAACCGAAGCCCAGGCGATCTGGCGGAGCACACCCGGCCGCTTCCGCGGCGTGACCTGATGGCCGTTCCAGTTAGCTGGCGTCACGCTGGCCTCGTTCCGGTAGGCGTGGGCCTTCGAGGCCCCAGCCTAGCCGGGCGAGCCGCCGCCCCGCCGCCGCCGGGACCGGGACCGGCGCCCGTTTCCGGCCGGGTCCCACAGCCAGTACCCGACCGGGAACAGCCGGACGTGCAGGTGCTCATCGACCAGCCCCCACAGCCCGCGCCGGGCGAAGATGGCGATCACGATGGCCACCAGGCCCAACACGATCAGGTACCAGACGTTGTAGGACTGCAGCGTCTGCTGCAAGATCATGTACACGATCGTGCCCAGGATCGGGCCCTCGATCGTGCCCAGCCCGCCGATGATCACCGCGAACGCCATCTCGGCCGTCCACTGCACGCTGAACACCGCGGTGGGCTGCACGATCAGCTGGCTGATGGCCAGCAGTGCGCCGGCCGCGCCGCACCCGACCCCGGCCACCACGAACACCAGCATCCGGGCCAGGCCCACCCGCGCGCCCGAACTGCGCGCGGCCACCTCGTCATCGCGGACCGCGGTCAGCACCAGCCCCAGCCTGCTGCGCAGCAGCAGGTAGACGCCGAGCAGCGCGAGCACGGTGACGGCCAGCCCGATCCAGAACGTGTAGGCCTCCAGCACCGCCGAGCTCAGGTTCGGCGTATGCGGCAGCGACAGGCCGGTCCCGCCGCCGATGGACGGGAACTTCTCGATGATCAGCAGCACGGTCGTGGCCAGCACCCAGGTGGCGATCGCGAAGTACCCGCTGCGCAGCCGCGAGACCAGCCACCACATGGGTAGCGCGGCCACCCCGCAGCCGATGGCCGCGATGGGCAGCGCGGTGAACATCGACAGGTTGTGGATGTTCAGGATCAGCACGAAGTACGCACCGAGCCCCACGAACGCCTGCTGTCCCACCGATACCAGGCCCGCGTACCCGGCCAGCAGGTTCCACATGCTGGCCAGGGTCAAGATGATGAACGCCTGCACCAAGATGGTCTCGGTCCCCGCGCCCACCACATACGGGAACAGCGCCAGGACCACCACCACGATCAGGGCGCCGAGCCCGGTCCAGGCCACGTTCCTGCGTGACCGGGTCACCCGGTATTTTTCGGCCGAACGGGCCGTGGTTTCAGCGACCGCGGTCACGTTGTGCTCCTCCTGGCGATGAGACCCTGGGGCCGGAGCACCAGGACGGCGAGGAACACGATGTACCCGGCCAGGAACTCATCCGACCCGCTGATCTGGGCGCCGATCGCCTGGGAGACCCCGAGGATCACGCCGCCCAGCAGCGTGCCCCACAGCGAGCCGAGGCCGCCGATGACCACCGCGGCGAACGCGAACAGCAGGATCGTGTCGGTTCCCGTGGTGGGCGCGAACTGGGAGTACATGCCGTACGCGATGCCGGCCAGCGCCACCGTGCCGAACGCGATGGCCGCCGCGATCCCGAATACGTGCCGGTAGTCGATCCCGGACAGCTGGGCCGCCTCCTGGTCGTCGGCCACGGCCCGGATCAGCCGCCCGTAGCGCGACCGGGACAGGAAGTACTGCAGGCCGAGCAGGACCACCACCGCCACCACGAAGATCAGCAGCAGCAGGTAGGCGATGCTGATCTGCGAGCCGATCGAGAACGAGCTGGTGATGATCGCGTTGTCGACCCCGAGCGAGTGGCTGTTGGCGCTGAAGAACTCCAGCAGCCCGTTCTCGATCACCACCGACAGTCCGAACGTGACCAGCAGCGTGGTCAAGATGCTGCGGTCCAGCGCGGCCTGGATCACGGTCCGCTGCAGCACGTAGCCCAGCACCGCCATCAGCGGCACCACGATCACGAACGACCACAGCACCGGGATGTGGGTCACGGTGATGACGCCGACCGCGACGTAGCCGCCGATCACGGCCAGGTCGCCGTGGGCCAGGTTGACCACCTTCATGACCCCGAACATCAGCGAGAGCCCGCAGGCGAACAGCGCGTACAGGCCGCCGACCAGGATGCCCTGGATGATCGCGTTGACCCAGGCCATCAGGCCTCCGTTTCCTCGGCCGGCGCAGACCGCAGCCCGAAGTAGGCCGCCTCGACCTGCTCCGCGGTCACGTCCGACGGCGTGCCTTCCAGCGTGGTCCGCCCCTCCAGCAGGCACTGCAGGTGGGAGGCGACCCGCAGCGCCTGGCTCACGTCCTGTTCGACCAGCAGCACGGTCAGCCCGCTGGCCAGGATCTGCGGCAGCATGCCGTAGATCCGCTGGACCACCACCGGGGCCAGGCCCAGGGACAGCTCGTCGAGCAGCAGCACCCGCGGGTTGGCCACCAGCGCGCGGCCGATGGCCACCGACTGCTGCTCGCCGCCAGACAGCTGACGGGTGGCCTGGTTCCGGCGGTCCCGCATCCAGGAGAAGAGCTCGTAGACCCGCTCGATCGTCCACGGGCCCTGGCGCGCGTAGGTGGCGCCGACCTGCAGGTTCTCCTCGACGGACAGCGACGGGAACAGCCGCCGGCCCTCCGGCACCATGGCGATCCCGCTGACCGCGCGGCGTTCGGGCCGGATCTTGGTCACGTCCTTGCCGTCGTACCGGATCGAGCCCTCGGTCGGGTGGTGCAGGCCGGCGATGGTGCGCAGCAGCGTGGACTTGCCCGCCCCGTTGGCGCCGATGATCGCGTAGACCTCGCCCGGGAACACCCGCAGCGAGATGTGGTCCAGGGCCCGCAGCTGGCCGTGGTGCACGGTCAGGTCCCTGACCTCCACTATTGGTGCTCTATCTTCCCGCTCGCCTCCGGCGCCTCTTGACGCGTCGCCTTCCCTCGTCGCTCCTTCGTCGCTCCTCAGTCCAGGCGACGCCGGCGCCTTTGGCTCGCGGGCGGATTCACTCACCGGGATCGACGTCCTCGGCCAGGGTGTCGACGGCCAGCGTGCCGGCGGCCAGGGAGGCGGTGAGCTCGGAGCCCAGGAACACCTCGCGGACCGCCGGGTCGGCCAGCACCGCGGCCGGGTCGCCGTCCCCGACGAACGTCCCGCCGGCCAGGCAGGCCAGCCTGGTGACCACGGGCACCAGCGCGCGCACCACGTGCTCGATCCAGATCACCGTGACGCCCTCGGCGTTGACCGCGCGGACGATCTCGACCAGCTGGGCCACTTCGGGGTCGGTCAGGCCGCCGGCCACCTCGTCCAGCAGCAGCAGCCTGGGCTGCGAGGCCAGCGCGCGGGCCAGTTCCAGCCGCTTGCGCTGCAGCAGCCCCAGCCGCTCGGCGGGCAGGTTCGCCTCGCCGGTCATGTTGGCCCGCTCCAGGGCCTCGGCGGCCGCCACGTAGCTGGCCCGGCGCCGCAGCCCGGCGCCCTGCTGCGTGGCCACCAGCACGTTCTCGAACACGGTCATGTCCGTGAACGGCCGCGGCACCTGATAGGTACGGCCGATACCGAGCCTGCACCGGGTCGCCGCGGCCAGCTTGGTCACCGGGCGGCCGGCGAAGGAGACGCTCCCCGCGTTCGGGGCCAGGTCGCCGGAGATGAGGCCGAACAGGCTGGTCTTGCCCGCTCCGTTCGGCCCTACGATCCCGACCGTGTCCCCGGCTCCGACCGCGAACGACAGGTCCTCGGCGATGACGACCCGGCCGAACCGTTTCGTCACGTGGTCCAGGGCAAGCAGTGGTTCGGCCATCCGGTTACTTGTTCGTCGGCTCGAGCGTCGCGGTCAGGGGGACGTTCGGCATCAGCGTATTGTCGACGACCTCCATTGAAAAGCCTTCCTTGGTGCTCGAGTTCGGCTTCCACTGCACGCCCACGCACGGCGTGTCCACCACGCCGGGAGCCGGGTTCTTGCTGTTGGTCCAGTCGAGCTGCCCGGCCACCCCCTCGATCTTCACCTTGAACAGGGCCGCCGCCAATTCGGCCTTGTCGTGCGGGTTGTTC
Source organism: uncultured Actinomycetes bacterium (assembly GCA_963787645.1). Classification (GTDB taxonomy): domain Bacteria; phylum Actinomycetota; class Actinomycetes; order Streptosporangiales; family Streptosporangiaceae; genus Palsa-504. Next base: position 143,909 of record CAWBDS010000006.1, read on the forward strand.
ACCGAGGTCAGGGCCGCGTAGGCCACCTCGAACAGGCTGTAATTGGACAGCGACTGGACCCACTGCGACCCGGTGGCCGAGGTGAATGCGGAAGCTATCTCCGCACAGGTCTGCCCGGTGAGCGAGGACTTCCACGGCATGTTCGGCGTCCACCAGGCGTCGGTGGCGATGTTGTTGACCAGCGAGCCGAGCGCGGTCACGTCCGACGGGAACAGCAGCACCTTGGCCACCGTGGCCAGCTTGGGCTTGTAGCCCTGCTGGGCGGCCTGCTTCCACATCGTGTTGAAGTCCGGCGGCAGCGGCACGTTGGTGAAAAAGTCGCAGGTCTTCGACTTGAACTGGCTGATGAATGAGGAGTAGCTGGTCAGCCCGTCGTTGTAGGCGGGCGGATCGACCAGCGTGTAGCCCGCCGGGCCGGCGAACAGCGGCCACGCGCCGCGGAACGCGTTGCCGTCCGAGTCGTTGGGGAACATGCAGGCGGCCACCTTGTCCGTGCCCAGCTGCTGGTGGATCTTGTTCCACATCGGGATGAAGGAGTTGCACAGGTCGTTGACGCCCAGGAAGTACATCGTCGTCCAGGTCGGCTTGAACGTCGACTTACCGGGGGTCGGGTTGCCGCCCAGGTTCACGTACCAGGACTGCCACGGGACGTTGCCGCAGACCAGCGGGCAGCCCAGCTTCTCGGCCTGGGTCGCGACCGGGTTGACCGTCTCGGGCGTGGACGAGGTGACGAGCAGGTCCACCTTGTCGGACAAGATGGCCTGGCTGGCCAGCTGGCCCGCCTTGGTCGCGTCCGACTGGGTGTCGTAGGACTTGATCGTGACCGGGTAGCTCTTGCCGCCGATCTTGATCCCGTTCTTGAACTGCGACGTGGCCATGATCTGGCTGACGATCCAGTTGTCCGAGGTGCCGAATTCCCCCAGATCACCGGTGAGCGGGTGGATGAAGCCGATCACGATCTCCGAGCCGCTGGAGCCCGTGCTGGACGAAGACGATGAGGAGGACGAGGACGTATTGCCCTTGATGCTGGAGCTGCACGCCTCGAGCAGCCCGCCGCCGCCCACCACGGCCGCGGCCGCGCCGGCCGTGCGCAGCACGCCGCGCCGCGTTACCCCTCTCGAATTCCCACCGTTCACGGGGGAGCTGTCCGGCTCCCCGTACCCCCCGGACCCTTGGGCAGTGTGGTCACTCATGGGCAATCGATCTCCTTTGAGGGTCGCGCCGACGGCGCGGGACCGCTATGAAATGACACCGTGGCCCCCGGCTCGGGACCTTCGGTGCCTGATGTGCGGGCTCCTACTCGCTATCCTGGAGTTCGTGCGCTCTGCGAACGGGCGTACATATATAGAACAGTATGGCAACGCTAGGATGCGTGTTTGCGGATAGTCAACGCACGTTATGTAACTGTTTCAATCCGTGAGACACCCGAGGTCGAAGCTCTATTTTCCCCGCTCGCCGCCGGGCGCTCTGCTTGTCCCCGCTCGCCGCCGGGCGCTCTTGAGCCGCCGCCTTCCCTCGTCGCTCGTTCCTCGCGCCTGGGGTGGGCCTGTGGGAAAACACAGTCCAGGCAGCGGCGCGCCTGTTGGCTCGCGGGGCCCCGGGCTGCCGCGCTCCAGTCCACGTTTGCGCCCCCGCATCCCCACACCCCCATCCACCTCATGGGCCACACAGTGTTTAGTGTTCCCAGTGGTACGGCGACGATTACTAGTCGGGCACAGTTGTCTGGCACAATGTGATGCTGACCGTCAGGCCATGCGACGCCCTCTAACCGTTCGCCCGGCCTGGCACCTCTGAGCGGTCCCGTTGGTGCTTCCCCCGCCGGCGCCGGTCCGCCGCCTCGCATCTATCGCTGGGAGAAGACCACAGCCGTGGCTGTCAAGATCAAGCTGAAGCGCCTGGGCAAGATCCGGGAGCCGTACTACCGGATCGTCGTCGCCGACGCACGTACCAAGCGCGACGGGCGCGCCATCGAGGAGATCGGCAAGTACCACCCGAAGGCCGACCCCTCCCTCATCGAAGTGAATTCCGAGCGGGTCCAGCACTGGCTGTCGGTGGGCGCCCAGCCCACGGACTCGGTGCGCGTCCTGCTCAAGATCACCGGGGACTGGCAGAAGTTCCGTGGCGAGCCGGGCAGCGAAGGCACCCTGCGCACCGCGGCGCCGCGCGGGGACAAGAAGGAAGCCTTCGAGGCCGCCGCGAAGGCCAGCGCGGCGACTAAGGAAAAGGACGAGAAGGTCAAGGCCGCTCCGAAGGCCAAGTCCGGATCCAGTGGCCGGGCCAAGGCGTCCGCGGCCAAGGCAGCGGACGCTCCGGCCGAGGCTGCGCCGGCCGAGGCTGCTCCGGCCGAGGCTGCTCCGGCCGAGGCTGCTCCGGCCGAGGCTGCTCCGGCCGAGGCTGCGCCCGCCGAGGCTGCTCCGGCCGGCAGCGCTGCCGACGAGGCCACGCCTGGCGAGCCAACCGCCGAGGCCTGACGTGCTCGAAGAGGTCCTCGAGCACCTGGTGCGGGGCATCGTCCAGTACCCGGACGAGGTCCGTGTGAACAGCAGGGCGCTGCGCCGGGGCAGCGTGCTCGAGGTGCGGGTGAATCCCGACGATCTCGGCAAGGTCATCGGCCGGGGCGGGCGCACCGCCCGCGCCCTGCGCACGGTGATCGGTGCCCTGTCTTCGGGTCGTTACGTGCGCATCGATCTGCTCGACGCGAACGAGGTCCGCTTATCCCGTGCGGGTCATCGTCGGCCGCATCGGTCGTCCGCACGGGATCCGTGGCGAGGTCGTGATCGGGGTCAGGACGGACGAACCTGACCTCCGCTTCGCCGTGGGCGCGATCCTCGGTTTCGGTCCCGAGCCGACGGCCGAGAGCCCGGCCGAGCAGCTCACGGTGGCGGCCAAGCGCTGGCACTCCGGGCAGCTCCTGGTCGCGTTCTCCGGCGTGGCCGACCGGACGGCGGCCGGGGAGCTGACCGGCGGCTGGCTGAGCGTGGACGCCAGCCAGCTGCCCGCCCCGCCCGATCCGGACGAGTTCCGCGACCACGACCTGGTCGGGCTGTCGGTGCGGACGTCGGACGGCCAGGACGTCGGCGCCGTCACCGACGTGCTGCACTACGGCCAGGACCTGCTCGTGATCCAGGACCCGGCGGGCCGGGAACACCTGATCCCGTTCGTGAAGGCGATCGTCCCGGAGGTCGACGTGGCCGCGGGCCTGGTGGTCATCGACCCGCCGCCCGGCCTGCTCGACCCCGCGCAGACGGAGTAGGGCCATGGGCCTGCGCATCGACATCGTCACCATCTTTCCCGAGTACTTCGAGAGCCCGCTGCGGGTCTCGCTGATCGGGAAGGCGGCGGCCCGCGGCGAGATCTCCTTCGGCGTGCACGACCTGCGGTCCTGGGCCACCGACGTGCACCACAGCGTGGACGACCTGCCGTTCGGCGGCGGGCCGGGCATGGTCATGAAGCCGGACGTGTGGGGCGCCGCGCTGGATGAGGTGCTGGCCGGCTCGTCCCAGGCCCGGCTGGTCGTGCCCACGCCCAGCGGGGTTCCGTTCACCCAGGACCTGGCCGCCCGGTACGCGGCCGAGCCCTGGCTGGTGTTCGCCTGCGGCCGTTACGAGGGCATCGACGGGCGCGTCGTGCAGGCCCTGCGGGACCGCGTGCCGGTGGATGAGGTGAGCATCGGCGACTACGTGCTGGCCGGCGGCGAGGCCGCGGCCCTGGTCATGGTGGAGGCGGTCGGACGGCTGCTGCCCGGCGTGCTCGGCAACGCCTCCTCGGCCGCGGATGACTCCTTCGGCGGCGACTCGTTCGGACCCGATGCCGATCCGGCCATGCGCGGGCTGCTGGAAGGTCCCGTCTATACCAGGCCCCGGGAGTGGCGAGGGTTCGAGGTGCCGGAGGTCCTGCTGTCCGGCCACCATGCCGCGATCGCCCGCTGGCGCCGCGACATGGCCCTGCGGCGCACCGCCGCGCACCGTCCCGACCTGATCAGGGCGCTGCGCGACCTGGACCGCCGCGACCGGCAGGTGCTGGCCGAGACCGGATTCCCGGCCGAGGATGCCGGTGGCTTTCCGGTTAGTGGCGAAGATATGGCACACTGAAGTCCGCTGTCTTTTCAAGGCTGCGACTGGGGGCCCCAAGGTGCCCTGGCGCGAGCCGGCTCCGCCGGGCCGTGCGAAACCCGACCACCACCGAGGAATTCGCTGTCATGCATACCGCCATCGCCGAAATCGAGCAGGCCCAGACCCGGTCTGACATCCCGGACTTCCGGCCCGGGGACACGCTGAAGGTGCACGTCCGGGTCACCGAGGGCAACCGCTCGCGGATCCAGGTGTTCCAGGGCGTGGTCATCCGGCGTCAGGGCAGCGGAGCTCGCGAGACCTTCACCGTCCGCAAGATCAGCTACGGCGTGGGCGTGGAGCGGACCTTCCCGGTGCACAGCCCCTCGATCGACAAGATCGAGCCGGTCACCCGCGGTCGCGTCCGCCGGGCCAAGCTGTACTACCTGAGGGACCTGCGCGGCAAGGCAGCGCGCATCAAGGAGCGCCGCGACCAGACCGGCAGCTGACGTGCCGCCAGGGCAGGGCACAGACGATCCGCACGATCCTGACACCGTTACCTGGCCTCGTCCTCAGTCGTCCCAGTCGTCCGAGTCGTCCGAGCAGCCGCCGCAGTGGCCGGACCCGGAGTCCCAGCCGAGCCCGCCTGCGCCGGACCAAGACACCGCCGACCAACCCGCCAGTGCCCCGGTGGGGCGGCGGCGCAAGCACTTCTGGCGTGAGCTGCTGGTCATCGTGGTGGTCGCCGCGGCCCTCACCCTGGTGGTCAAGGCGTTCGTCGCCCAGGTCTACCGGATTCCCACCGGATCGATGGAGAACACGCTCCAGGTCGGCGACCGGGTCCTGGTGAACAAGCTCGTCTATCACTTCCGCGGCGTCGCCCGCGGGGACGTCGTCGTGTTCAGCGGGCAGGACTCGTGGGGGCCCGACGCGCCGCCCCCCGCCAGCAACGGCTTCGTCCGGCTGTGGGACGACGTGCTGTCCGACGTCGGCCTGCACAGCAGCCAGACCTACTACATCAAGCGGGTCATCGGGCTGCCGGGCGACAAGGTGGCCTGCTGCACCGACGGGAAGGTGACGGTCAACGGCGTCCCGCTGACCGAGACCTCCTACCTGTACCCGGGTGACGCGCCCTCTTTCCCGTTCAAGACGGTCACCGTGCCGGCCGGTCACCTGTGGGTCATGGGCGATCATCGCGGGGATTCCGATGACTCCCGCTACCACACCGGCGATCCGGGCGCCGGCGCCATTCCGGTGAACGAGGTCGTGGGCCGGGCGTTCCTGATCATCTGGCCGCCGTCGCAGCTACGCGATCTGCCTATCCCGTCTACCTTCAGCCAGGCCGCGCTGCACTCGGGGGCCGCGGGATCCGCGCTGGTCGGGGCCGCGGACGTGGGCGGGACCGCGCTGGCCGCGGTGGCCGCCATCCCGGTGGGCGGGGCCGCCGCGGGGGCCGGAATACTCAGCGCGCCCTGGCTTCTGCTGCGTCGCCGCCACGTGAAGTAATCGCGCTAAGCTCACTGGGTGACGGTGAGGGTCGACGAGGGGTGTGGGTCTAGGTGAGCGGTCCGCAGGACAGCGCCGCGTCCGAACCGCGCGACGGCGGCTCTACGGTCAGGTCGGACGCGGACTCGCAGGCCACGGCCGCCCAGGCCGCCGCGAACCCGCACGATGACGCACCGGCCCCGGCCGAAGGCACGGACCCGGCCGAGGCAGCGCCGGGCGACGGGCCGGCCGCGGGCGGGCCGCGTTCAGGTCGGCGCAAGCGTAAGCAACGGTCGTTCTGGCGCGAGCTGCCGATTCTGGTCGCGATCGCGCTGCTGCTCGCGGTGCTGATCAAGACCTATGCCATCCAGGCCTTCTGGATTCCGTCGGGCTCGATGGAGAACACCCTCGAGATCAACGACCGGGTCCTGGTCAACAAGATCGTGTACCACACCCGCGATATTCACCGTGGCGACATCGTGGTCTTCAACGGCGACGGCTCGTGGGACCCGGGTACGGTCCCGGTGGGCGGCAATGTCTTCCAGCAGTTCGGCGCCGGCTTTGCCAGCATGTTCGGCTTCGGGCGCTCGGGCGACATCCTCATCAAGCGGGTCATCGGGATCCCCGGTGACCATGTAGCGTGCTGCGACGCGCAGGGCCGGATCACCGTCAACGGCGTTCCGCTGACCGAGCAGTCCTACCTGTATCCGGGCTCGGCCCCGTCTCTGACCCGGTTCAACATCGTGGTGCAGCCCGGACGGCTGTGGGTCATGGGCGACAACCGGTTCTACTCCGAGGACTCCCGGGACCACATGGGCGACCCCGGCGGCGGGACGGTCCCGCAGAGCGCGGTGGTCGGCCGGGCCTTCATCATCATCTGGCCGCCCAGCCGGTGGCGGATCATGCCCATTCCGGCTACTTTCCAGCAGCCCGCGCTGAACAGCTCGCACGCCGCGGGACCGGCCGCGGCTGGTGACGACCTGCTGGCCGCGAAGGCCGAGCCCACCGCCCAGACCATCCCGCTGGCCCTCGGGGTGGCGGGCGCCATCCCGCTGACCTGGCTGCAGCGGCGGGTGCGAACGCGGGTCGCCCGACGCCGCCGGCGAGGTCCGCCGCGCGGTTAGCCCGGGCCCGCGGCGTTGGCCGCGACACCGTGCCAACTGGCGTACGCTTCCCAGTGTCATGACCCGCGATCCCGGGCCGCTGCCCGCCGCGCAGCGGCCACTGCACACCGTCAGCGACCCGCCACCCCTGGCCGCTCCGCCCCGGTACGTCGGCTATACGCCGCGGCGCGACGGGGGGCTGGCCGCTTATGAGACCGTGCTGGCCAAGGCCGGATTCGCGCCGGTGGCGGGGATCGACGAGGCGGGCCGGGGCGCCTGTGCGGGCCCGCTGGTGATCGCGGCCGTGGTCCTGGACCCGGACCGGATCAAGCGCATCCGCGGGCTGGCCGACTCCAAGCTGCTGACCGCCGCGGCCCGCGAACAGGCCTACGCCGAGGTGCTCCGCTGGGCGCTGGACTGGCACGTGGTGGTCATCGGCAACGACCAGATCGACCGGCTGGGCCTGCACGTGTGCAACGTGGCGGGCATGCGCCGCGCGTTCGCCGGGCTGCGCTGCCGGCCGGGCTACGTGCTGACCGACGGGTTCCCCGTCCGCGGCCTGAGCGCCCCCGCGCTGGCCGTCTGGAAAGGCGACCGAGTTACGGCATCGGTGGCCGCCGCGTCGGTGGTGGCCAAGGTCAGCCGGGACCGGATGATGCGGGACCTGCATGAACGTTATCCCTTGTATGGTTTCGACCGGCACAAGGGATACAACACCGATGATCACGAACGTGCCCTGGCCGAGCACGGGCCGAGTCCGGCCCACCGGTATTCGTTCGTGAACGTGAACCGGGTGACCGGCCCGGCGGGCCCTGACCCCATGGACCCCATGGGCCTGACCGACCCCGTGGAGCTCACGGCCGTCGCGGACCCCGCCCACGCTGCCGGACCTGGTCCTGACGGGTGCATCCGGGGAGAACGAGAGGAGAATGAGCTCATGAGCGCGGAAGACCTTGAGAAGTACGAGGCCGAGATGGAGCTGCAGCTCTATCGCGAGTACCGCAACGTGGTCGGATTGTTCACCCACGTGGTCGAGACCGAGCGCCGTTTCTATCTCACTAATGACGTTGAGCTGAACGTACGGTCAAGCGACAACGGCGAGGTCTTCTTCGAGGTTACGATGCGAGACGCGTGGGTGTGGGACATGTACCGTCCCGCCCGGTTCGTCAAGAATGTGCGTGTGGTCACCTTCAAGGATGTCAACATCGAGGAACTGGCCAAGGCGGACCTGGAGGTCCCCGAGGACAAGCCGGACTTCCCGGCATAACTTTCGGCGGAGGGGCGGATGTTCGGGCTTCCTGACGGGGTTTCAGCCTGCCTGTTCGACATGGACGGCGTGGTGACCCAGACGGCCACCGTGCACGCCGCGGCGTGGAAGGAAATGTTCGACGAGTTCCTCCGCCAGCGCGCGCAACAGACCGGGACCAAGTTCGTCCCCTTCGACCCGCACCACGAGTACGACGCCTACGTCGACGGCAAGCCCCGCCTGGACGGGACCCGGTCGTTCCTGGAATCTCGTGGCATCGACCTGCCGGAAGGCACCCCCGACGATCCGCCCGGCACCGCCACCTTGTACGGGCTGAGCAACCGCAAGAACGATCTGGTCCTGGCCAAGATCGCGGCCGGCGGCGTTCAGGTCTACCCGGGCAGCATCACCTACATCAAGGCGGTGCGGCAGGGCGGCATCCACACCGCGATCGTGTCGGCCAGCGCCAACACGGTCCAGGTCCTGCAGGCCGCGAGCATCGAGGACCTGTTCGACGTCCGGATAGACGGGGTGGTCGCCAAAGAGCGCGGCCTGCACGGCAAGCCCGCGCCCGACACCTTCCTGGCCGCCGCCGAGGCCCTGCACGTACCCGCGGCTCACGCGGTGGTCTTCGAGGACGCGCAAGCAGGCGTGGCCGCCGGGCACGCGGGTCACTTCGCGCTGGTCGTCGGCGTGGACCGGGTCGGCCAGGCCGCGGAGCTCAAGGCGCACGGGGCGGACGTCGTGGTCAAGGACCTGTCGGAGCTTCTCAAGGACAACAAATGATCAAGCAGGCCGCGTACGGGACCGAGCCCTGGCGGCTGGTCGAGAAGGAGCTCGAACTGGACCTGCTGGCCCAGAGCGAGTCGATCTTCGCGTTGTCCAACGGGCACATCGGGCTGCGCGGCAACCTCGACGAGGGCGAGCCGCACGGCTTGCCCGGCACCTACCTCAACTCCATGTTCGAGGTCCGGCCGCTACCCTACGCGAAGGCCGGCTACGGGTTCCCGGACAACGGGCAGACCGTCATCAACGTCACCAACGGCAAGGTCATCCGGCTGCTGGTCGATGACGAGCCGTTCGACATCAGGTACGGCACCCTGCACTCCCACGAGCGCGTCCTGGACCTGCGGGCGGGCACGCTGACCCGGACCGTCGACTGGTCCTCTCCAGCCGGGGCCAGGATCAAGGTGACCTCGGTGCGCATGGTGTCGCTGACCCAGCGCGCCATCGCGGCCGTCAACTACACGGTTGAGCCGGTGGACTCCAAGCTGCGCATCGTGCTGCAGTCCGAACTGGTCACCAACGAGGAGATGCCCAAGCGCGGCAACGACCCCCGGCTGGCCGCCATCTTGGAGTCCCCGCTGGTCGGCGAGGAACACCAGGCCTACGACGGCACCCCGCCCCGGGTCGTGCTGGTCCACCGGACCCGGGTCAGCCAGCTGCGCATGGCGGCCGGGATGTCGCACGAGATCACCTGCGGCGCCAAGATGGTCGTCCGCACCGAGTCCTATCCGGACCTGGGCCGCTCCACGGTGGGCACCGAGCTGGCCCCGGGCGAGCAGCTGAACATCGTGAAGTACGTCGGCTACGGCTGGTCCAGCCAGCGCTCCCGGCCCGCGCTCATCGACCAGATCGTCGGGGCGCTGGCCGCCGCCCACCTGACCGGCTGGGAGGGGCTGCTGGCCGAGCAGCGGGAGTACCTGGACGAGTTCTGGGACGGCGCCGACGTCGAGGTCGACGGCGACGCCGAGGTCCAGCAGGCGGTGCGCTTCGGCCTGTTCCACATCCTGCAGGCCGGAGCGCGGGCCGAATACCGGCCGATCGCGGCCAAGGGCCTGACCGGCAGCGGCTATGACGGTCACACGTTCTGGGACACCGAGACGTACGTGCTGCCCGTGCTCACCTACACCCAGCCCTCGGCCGCGGCCGACGCGCTGCGCTGGCGGCACCTGACCCTCGATGAGGCCAGACGGCACGCGACCGAACTGAACCTGAAGGGGTCGGCCTTCGCGTGGCGGACCATCCGGGGCCAGGAGTGCTCCGGCTACTGGCCGGCCGGGACCGCCGCGTTCCACATCAACGCGGACGTCGCCGATGCGGTCAGCCGTTACCTGGATGCCACGCAGGACACCAAGTTCGAGACCGAGGTCGGCCTGGAACTGCTGGTCGAGACCGCCCGGCTGTGGCGTTCGCTGGGCCAGCACGACGCGATGGGCCACTTCCGGATCGAGGGCGTGACCGGCCCGGACGAGTACAGCGCGGTCAAAGACAACAACGTCTACACCAACCTGATGGCCCAGCGGAACCTGCTGTGCGCGGCGGAGATCGTCGCGCGGCTGGCCGCCGAGGCCGAGGCGCTCGGCGTGACCACCGAGGAGGCGGCGTCCTGGCGCGACGCGGCAAACGCGATGTACATCCCGTTCGACGAGCGCCTGGGCGTGCATCCGCAGCACGAGGGGTTTACCGACTACGCGAGGTGGGACTTCAAGAACACCTCCGAGGATCAGTTCCCGCTGCTGCTGCACTTCCCGTACTTCCAGCTGTACCGGAAGCAAGTGATCAAGCAGGCCGACCTGGTACTGGCCATGCACCTGCGCTCCGAGGCGTTCACCGCCGAGCAGAAGGCGGCCAACTTCGCCTACTACGAGCCCCTGACCGTGCGCGACTCCTCCCTGTCGGCCTGCACCCAGGCGGTGATGGCCGCCGAGGTCGGCCAGCTCGACCTGGCTCACGACTACCTGGCCGAGGCCGCGCTCATGGACCTGCGGGACGTGGAGCACAACACCTCCGACGGCGTCCACATGGCCTCGCTGGCCGGGGCCTGGATGGCGCTGGTGGCGGGGTTCGGCGGGATGCGCGCCGGTACCGGCGTGCTGGCCTTCAGCCCCAGGCTGCCCGACGGCATCTCCCGGCTGATGTTCCGGATGCGCTACCGCGGCCGCAAGCTGAGCGTCGAGATCCAGGGCCACCGGGCCAAGTACGCCCTGGTGGACGGCGACCCGCTGTCGATCACCCACCACGGCGAGGAGTTCCAGCTCGGCCACCGGACCGTGGAGCGCAAGATTCCGTCGGTCAAGGCGGGCCCGCGTCCAGAGCAGCCGTTCGGCCGCCAGCCCTACAGCCGCAGCGCCAGCACCTGACCCACCCGGCCCGCCGCTCAGCATCACCTCACCCGATCCGCCAACCCAAGCCAGTCCTTACCTGGCCCGCCAGCCCGCGCGCGCCCGCGCCAGTCTGCGCCCCGCCGTCACCCGCCCCGCCTTCACCCGCCCCGCCTTCACCCGCGCGCCGTCACCCGCGCGCTGTCACCCTCCCCGCCGTCACCCGCGCGCCGTCACCCGCGCGCTGTCACCCGCGCCGCCGTCACCCGATCCGCCGGGCCGCCAGATGCGCGCGCCGCGCCGCGGCCGAACCAAACCACGAGACCCGAGTCGGCCGTGGATGCGACTGGAACCACTCGATCAGCTCCGCCGAGGCGTACTTGCGGACCCGCGACTCCGGTCCCACGAACAGCGACCGCTCATCGATACCCCGGCCAAGCCGGCCCGGTTGAGCAGATAGCCGTTCGTCGCGGCCTCCGCGGCCCGCCACTGGCGGTACACCTCATCCCGGTATTCCTGCTCCGCCTCCTGTCGCCGGCGCCGAGCCCGTTCGCCCCGCGCTGCCGCCCTATCGTTCCGCTCTCCGATCGACACCGCCACAACATCGATGCTACCGATCGAACTTTAATTCTATCCAGTCTCAGAACGCCTCAGGTTGGCCCTGCCGCGTCCAGGCAGCGGCCATAGATCCGCCGCATCCGCCCGCCTCGCCGAAACGTTCGCAACAACAGACCCGCGAGACCCGCCCGTCGCACACACAAGCTCGCCCAAATATGGTGTGGCACTCAGTGGTCAGGAATCGCCTGATTTCCATGATCACGAAGACTTTTCGGTGCTATACCATATAAAAGTCTTCGTGATCATGATCGTGCCGCTCTGGGGTTCGCATTGATGCCTGTGGGATGGGAAGCCGGGCCGGGGATGCGGTGCTGACCGGGCTGGCGCAGCGGGTGCGGCCCGGGCCGCGGCCCGGGCCGGATAGCCCGTCGCTGCGGTCGGCCGGTTTCCGCAGGCCGCAGCGGTGCTTACCACATTCGGCAGGGCCATCTCCCACATCAGCGTGTCACCACGAGACGCGCCCTTCCCATCAGTAAGTGGCATTCATGCCGTCCCCCCGCGCTCCCCGGCCGTCCCCCCGCGCTCCCCGGCCGCATGCCCCACGCCGTCCCAGCCGCAAGCCTCGCCCCGCACCTCCGCCTGCCCCCGCCCCGCACCTCCGCCCGTCCCGGCCCCGCACCTCCGCCCGTCCCGGCCCCGCACCTCCGCCCGTCCCGGCCCCGCACCTCCGCCCGTCCCGGCCTCGCACCTCCGCCCACCCCCGCCGGCGCCAGACCTCCCCGGAGCATCGAACCACCCACCACTGACATTTCCGCCCCGTTATCCACATTTTCGGCTCTGTCGTCCGGTTTTCCACCGCCCTTAGGTCGTTCAGCGAGTCAAGGCCATCCGAGGCGATCGTCGAAACCGGAGGTGATGGCCATGCGGGCCAAGGACGTGCTGGGCAAGGCCGGCGAACTGGAGGCGGCCAAGTACCTGGAGTCTCACGGACTGCGGATCCTCGACCGGAACTGGCGCAGTGCGGACGGCGAGATCGACATCGTGGCGGTTGAGCGTCAGGTGCTGGTGGTGTGCGAGGTGAAGTCCCGGACCTCGGTACGGTACGGCAGCCCGCTGGAGGCGGTCAGCCGGGCCAAGCGAGCCCGGCTGCGCCGGCTGGCGGTCCAGTGGCTGAACGCCCACGGCGTTCGTTTCAACCAGGTCCGGATCGACGTGGTCGGCTTGGTCTACGAGGGCACGGGCGGATTCACCATCGAGCACGTCAGGGGAGTGGGCTAGCCGTGGCCCTGGCCCGCACCGCCTCGGTCGCCCTGGTCGGCGTGTCCGGCCAGGTGGTCGAGGTCGAAGTCGACATCGCCAACGGGCTGGTCGGGATGATCCTGGTCGGTCTGCCCGACACCGCCTTGCGGGAGGCGCGGGACCGGATCCACGCCGCGATCGTGAATAGCGGCGAGCAGTGGCCCCAGCGCAAGATCACGGTCGGGCTGTCGCCCGCCAGCCTGCCCAAACGCGGTAGCTGGTTCGATCTGGCCATCGCCGTCGGACTGCTCACCGCGGCCGGGACGATACCGCGCGAGGCCTGCGACGGGGTGATGTTCTTCGGTGAGCTGGGCCTCGACGGGCGGCTGCGGCCGGTTCGCGGCGTGCTGCCTGCCGTGGCCGCGGCGGCGGCCGACGGCCGGTTCGGCACCGTCATGGTGGCCGAGCAGAATGCCCCCGAGGCCAACCTGGTCCCCGGGATCCGGGTGATCGCGGCCACCAGTCTGACCACGGCCACCGACTGGCTGCGGGACACCCCGGGCCTGCGCGCCGCTCCCGCGGCCGCTGAGTTCCACGCCCCCCAGGACCCGCCTCATGGCGCCGTTCCCGATCCCGGCCAGGCGATGACGCCCGATCTGGGCGAGCTGCTCGGCCAGTCTCTGGCCCGGCGCGCCGCCGAGGTAAGCGCGGCGGGCGGCCATCACCTGTCGCTGCTCGGGCCGCCCGGGGCGGGCAAGACCATGCTGGCCGAGCGCATCCCGACCATTCTGCCGCGCCTGGAGCGGACCGCCGCGCTGGAGGTCACGGCCATCCACTCGGTGGCCGGAACCTTGCCGCCAAAGGTTCCGCTGCTGAGGGACCCGCCGTTCATGGCCCCGCATCACACCGCGACCAAGGCCGCGATCGTGGGCGGTGGCAGTGGTGTCATCCGCCCAGGTTCGGCATCGCTGGCCCATCGAGGCGTGTTGTTCTTGGATGAGGCCCCGGAGTTCGCCAGGGATGTGCTGGACGCGCTGCGTCAACCGCTCGAAGCGGGCGAGGTCGTGGTGGCCCGCTCCGGGGTCACCACTCGGTTTCCGGCCCGGTTCACCCTGGTGCTGGCCGCGAACCCGTGCCCGTGCGCCCGGGTCGCCGGGGCGGCTGAGGGGTGCACCTGCAGCCCGGCTACCCGCCGCCGTTACCTGGGCCGGATATCGGGCCCGCTCCTGGACCGGGTCGACGTAAAAATCGAGCTCGAGCCGGTGAGCCGTAAGGAACTGCTGAACGACCGGCACTTCGCCGAGTCCAGCCAGACCGTCGCGCTGCGCGTGGCGCAGGCCCGGGACCGAGCCGCCCGCCGGCTGCGCGGCACTCCCTGGCGCCTGAATGGCGAGGTGCCCGGCTCGGAGCTGCGTCGCACCTGGCCGCCTGCCCCGGGTGCGCTGACCGTGGTCGAACGCTCCCTAGAGCGCGGCCAGATCAGCGCCCGGGGCGTGGTCAAGGTCATCCGGGTGGCCTGGACCCTCGCCGACCTGGCCGGACGGCCGCGCCCGGCCAAGGACGAATGTCACGCCGCCCTAGGCCTCTGGCTCGGAGTCCAGCGATGACCCGCACGGCTCGCGGTCCAGCGAGCTGCGCGACCCGGAGTCCAGCGAGCCGCGACCAGCAGGACCGGGCTGCGCTCACCTACCTGGCCGAGCCCGGCCGATCCCGCGCTCGGGGCCCTGCTGGCCGCCTGCGAACCCGCCGAGGTACTGGCCGCGATCAGGGCGGACTCGCTGCCGCAGGCCTGGCTGCAAGGCGAGGACAGCCCGGCCCGGCGGCGCGCGCTGGAGGCCGCGCTTGGCCGCTGGCGGCTCCGGCTGCCGTGGCTGCCCGACGACGCCGGCCTCGCGGACGCTCACCGCGACGGCATCCGGCTGGTCTGCCCCGCCGATCCGGAATGGCCGGCCGGCCTGGACGAGCTGGGCCCGGCCCGCCCGTATGCGCTATGGCTACGCGGCCACGCGAACCTGCGCGAAACGTGCGGACGCTCGGTCTCGATCGTGGGCTCCCGTGCCGCCACCGGGTACGGCGCTCACGTGGCGGGCGAGATCGCCGCCGATCTCGCCGAGCGAGGATGGGCGGTGATCTCGGGCGGCGCGTACGGCATCGACGCCGCCGTCCACCGCGGCGCGCTGGCCACCGCGGGTACGACCACCGCAGGGTCAGCCCACGCGGGAGCGACCATCGCCGTCCTGGCCTGCGGTGTCGACTACTCCTATCCCGCGGGTCACGTGAGCCTGTTTGCGGACATCGCGGCCCAGGGCCTGGTCATCAGCGAATGGCCGCCCGGCCGTCAGCCCGCTCGCCTAAGGTTCCTCGTCCGCAACAGGACGATCGCCGCGCTATCCGGCGGCACGGTAATCGTCGAGGCGAGTGAGCGAAGCGGTGCGCTGAACACCGCACGCCACGCCGCCCAGCTCGGCAGGCCGCTGATGGCGGTTCCCGGTCCGGTGACCTCGGCCCAGTCGGCCGGGTGCCACCGGATCATCCGGGAGTGGGGCGCCACCTGCGTCACCCGCGCCGACGACATCATCGAGATGCTCAGCCCGCTCGGTACGGCGGACCCGGCCGCCCCGGCCGGATCAGCGCTGCCGGGCCGCCCTGGTCAGACGCCCTCGCGCGACGACCTCGACCTCGACAGCGCCCGGGTCCTGGACGCGCTGCCCGCCCGCGGCGCGGCCGGGACCTCCACCATCGCGGCCGAGGCGGGCGTGGACCTGGATACGGTGCTGCGCTGCCTCGGACTGCTGGCCGGCTCCGGCTTCATCGAGCGTTGCGCGAATGGCTGGCGCCTGCGCCGGCCGTTACCCGGCCGCGGCTACCCGCTCCTCGTTCTGCTCATCCTCGAGGTCGAACTCGAGTTCAGCGGTGCGGTCCCGGGCGACCTCCTGCAGTCCGTAGCGCTCGACGTGATCGGGGTCGGCCACGCTGATCGTGCGCTGCCCCTCGGCGGCGAGCCGCTGGTTGATCTGGTCCAGGTGCTCGCGGACCAGTTGCTTCTCGGTGTCGGTGACCTTGCCCTTGTGCGGTTTGCCCGCGTTCTCCAGCGTGGCGTAGTCCAGCCGGTCCCCGCGTGAGCCGTTGCTCACCGAGGCTCGCGGGCTGCGCCGGACCGGCCGCGCGGCGATGAGCAGCTGCTCCATCGGGTTGTCGGTGGCCAGCTTGTCGAAGGCGTCGGCCTCCAGGACGATGCGGCGCGGTTCCAGGTCGTCGGGCAGGTACAGGTCGATGACCGCGACCCGTAGCGCGGCCTGCTCGATGGACTCGGCCTCGTCGGTCAGGGCTTCGATCTCGACCGGTCCGTCGACCAGCTCGGGGTGTTCGTGGACCACGATGCGTGCCAGTGCGTCGTCATGCGTGATGAGCTGGCCGCTTAGGTCGCTGAACCGGACAGTCTTCTGACCCATGCTCGATCCCTCTCTAGGCGCTACTTCGAGCGCGTCCCGCGGTCGGTCCGAGTGGACGCATGGCTCACCCTGCCGCACCGGCCTCCTCGTGTCAAACTTCAGTTCGATCGGCGTGTCGGCATGCGAAATTAGTCGCGATACATGTCGCCCAGCCGAGCCACGCGCCCCGGACTCCTTCGGCCGGACCCATTCGGCCAGGCCCAGGCGCGCCGACGCCGTTTCGCCGCGCCGCTTCCGGCCCACTCGCCGGTCCAGGGTGCAAACTGAGCCCATGGCAGACGTCCAGGACCCGCTGCCCCCCGAACTGGCCGAGGCCCTCGCCGCCTTCGAGCGCCACCTGCGGGCCGAACGCTCGTTGTCCCCGCACACCGTCCGCGCTTACCTCGGCGACGTGACCTCGCTGCTCCAGCACGCGCATCGCGCCGGGATCCAAGCGCCCGGCGACCTGGACGCCGGTCACCTGCGCGGCTGGCTGGCCAGCCAGCACGCCTCCGGCGCGGCGCGCACCACCCTGGCCCGCCGCGGCGCCGCGGCGCGGGCGTTCACCGCCTTCGCGCATCGCCGCGGCTGGCTGGCTGCCGATCCCGGGCCGCGGCTCGGCACCCTGAAGACTCACCGCGTCCTGCCCCACGTCCTGCGCCAGGACGAGATACGGACCGTCCTGGACACCGCCAGCCGCGCCGCCGACGCCGCCACCCACGCCCGACCGGCCGACGCGGCCCCCCACGCCGGACCGGCCGACGCGGCCGCAGACGCGGCGCAGGCCGCGGTCGCCCTGCGAGACGCCGCCGTGCTCGAACTGCTCTACGCGACCGGCATCCGGGTCAGCGAGCTGTGCGCGCTCACCCCGGACAGCTTCGACCACGGCAGAAGGACGATCCGGGTCCGCGGCAAGGGCGACAAGGAACGCACGGTCCCGGTGGGCGTGCCCGCCCTGCGCGCGGTTAGCGCCTGGCAGGAGCGCGGCCGGCCGGTCCTGGCCAACCCGGGCAGCGGGGCCGCCCTGTTCCTCGGTGCCCGCGGTGCTCGCCTAGACCCGCGCACCGCCCGGCGGATCGTCCATCAGCGCCTGCGCGAGGGTGGCGTGACTCGTGACACCGGCCCGCACGGACTGCGCCACAGCGCGGCTACCCATCTGCTCGAGGGCGGCGCCGACCTGCGCAGCGTCCAGGAGATTCTCGGTCACTCCTCACCCGCCACCACCCAGATCTACACGCACGTGTCGATCGAGCGCCTCAAGTCCAGCTACCGCCAAGCCCACCCCCGCGCCTAACCCCCCGGAGCGCGCTCGCCACCGGAATGAAACCCGCCTTCCACTACGTTCTAGGTGAAGTGTTACTGGGGTTTCACTCCGTTCCCCCGCGCCCATCCAGGCCGCCCCCAAAGCCCCAAAGCCCCAAAGCCCCAAAGCCCAAAGGGCCGCGAAAGCTGAGCCATGCGCGGACCCCCGGGAACGTCAAGTATCCTTAGTAGCGGTCGCCGCGGCTGCGCCGGATAAGCGCGTGCGCGGCGGCTAAATCGCGTGCCCGTTTGCTCATCGGGGATCCTCGGTTCATCGAGCCCCCGGCGGGACGCGCCGCTCGGTCCGTCGGCCACCAGGCCGACCGCAGGCGCGTCAGGTCACGGGCACCAGGAACCAACCGAGCAGCGCCGCGCACCTGAAAACGCGGCGCACGAAGGAAAGGACCGTGCCAGTGGCTCAGGTCGTCAGCATGAAGCAGCTCCTGGAGAGCGGCGTCCATTTCGGGCACCAGACCAGGCGCTGGAACCCGAAGATGAAGCGCTACATCTTCACCGAGCGCAACGGCATCTACATCATCGATCTCCAGCAGTCGCTGGACTACATCGACCGCGCGTATGAGTTCATCAAGGAGACCGTCGCCCACGGCGGCACCATCTTGTACGTCGGCACCAAGAAGCAGGCCCAGGAGGCGATCGCCGAACAGGCCCGCCGGGTCGGGATGCCGTTCGTGAACCAGCGCTGGCTGGGCGGGATGCTGACCAACTTCTCCACCGTCTACAAGCGGCTGCAGCGGCTCAAGGAACTCGAGGAGATCGACTTCGGCGACGTGGCCGCCTCGGGCATGACCAAGAAGGAGCTTCTGCACCTGCGGCGCGAGCACGACAAGCTGGACCGGACGCTGGGCGGGATCCGGGACATGGCCCGCGTGCCGAGCGCGATCTGGGTGGTCGACACCAAGAAGGAACACATCGCGGTCAACGAGGCGCGCAAGCTCGGCATCCCCGTGGTGGCCATCCTGGACACCAACTGCGACCCGGACGAGGTCAACTACCCGATCCCCGGCAACGATGACGCGATTCGCAGCGTCGCCCTGCTGACCCGGGTGGTCGCCGACGCCGTGGCCGAAGGCCTCATCGCGCGGGCCGGCGCGTCCGGTGCCGATGAGAAGCCGGCCGGCAGCCAGATAGGCACCGAAGAGCCCCTGGCCGAGTGGGAGCGCGAGCTCCTCCAAGGCTCGGCCACTGAAACGGCTCAAGCACCAGTGACTCCCGTCGACCAGCCGATCGTCGCCGCGGCCGAGGCCGAGGGTCCCGCTGACCTGGAGATCAACGCCGCATCCTCCCCGACCAGCGAAGCCGACGCGGCGGCCGACCAGGCTGACGATCTCGAGGGCCTGGCCGAGACCGCCGACGAGACCCGTGGCGACGCCGAGGCCGCTGCCGCCGAAGCGACGACGGCGACGACGGAGACGACGGCGACGACGACGACGGAGACGACCACCGAAGCGACGGCCGCCGAAGCGACGGCCGCCGCCGACGCAGCGGTCAGCGACGAAGAAGACGAAGAAGTGGCCGCCGACGCAGCAGCCGCCGAGGCCGAGGCCACCGACGAAGCGCCCCTCACCGAAACGATCGGCCAGAGCACGGACGCGGCCCCCGCCGAAGCTGACGAGACCAAGTAAAGACGAGAGACAGAGGACATGGCGAACTTCACTGCCGCTGATGTCAAGCGGCTCCGGGACCAGACCGGTGCCGGCATGATGGACTGCAAGAACGCGCTCAGCGAGTCCGATGGCGACTTCGAGACCGCGGTCGAGCTGCTCCGGGTCAAGGGCGTCAAGGACGCGGGCAAGCGGGCCACCCGCACCGCGGCCAACGGCCTGGTCACCGCGGAACTGGACGGTCACCGGGCCGGCGTGCTGGTCGAGCTGAACTGCGAGACCGACTTCGTGGCCAAGACCGCGCTGTTCCAGGAGACCGCCGCGCAGATCGCCAAGGCCGCCATCGCCAGCCAGGCCACCGACCGGCTGACCCTGCTCGCCACCGAAGCCAAGCCCGGCGCCACCGTCGAGCAGCTCATCGAGGAGGCGGGCTCGAGCCTGAAGGAGAAGCTCGAGCTTGGCCGGTACGCCCGCTTCGAGGGCGGCTACGTGGCCAGCTACCTGCACCGCAGCGACGCGGCCCTGCCCCCCACCCTGGGTGTGCTGGTCCAGCTGGACCAGGACAACGGCGAGGTGGCCACCGACGTCGCCCAGCAGATCGCGGCCATGCGCCCGCTCTACACCACCCGCGAGGACGTCCCCGCCGACGTGGTGGAAAAGGAGCGCCGGATCGCCGAGCAGATCACCCGCGACGAGGGCAAGCCCGAGCAGGCCATCCCGAAGATCGTCGAGGGTCGGCTGGGCGCCTACTTCAAGGACGTGGTGCTCACCGAGCAGCCGTTCGTGAAGGACAACAAGACCACGATCAAGCAGGTCCTGTCCCAGAACAAACTCACCGTCACCGGCTTCGCCCGGTTCCAGGTCGGCCAGGCCTGATCCCAGGAAGCCCGGGCAATGACGGAAACCGCGGGGGTACTGCACCCCAGCTGGCACCGGGTGGTGCTGAAGCTGTCCGGTGGGTTGTTCGCGGGCCATGAGCCCCTGGGCATCTCGCCGGACGTGGTCGCCCACCTGGCCACCGAGATCATCGCCGCGGTGAACGAGGGGGTGCAGGTGGCCGCCGTGGTCGGCGGCGGCAACATGTTTCGCGGCGCGGCCCTGGCCGAACGAGGCATCGACCGGGCCCGCGCCGACTACATGGGCATGCTCAGCACGGTGATCAACTGCCTGGCCCTGCAGGACGTGCTGGAGAAGAAGGGCATCGACACCCGGGTGCAGACCGCCATCACCATGGGCCAGGTCGCCGAGGCCTACATCCCGCGCCGGGCCATCCGGCACCTGGAGAAGGGCCGGGTGGTGATCTTCGGCGCCGGACTCGGCGCGCCGTACTTCTCCACCGACACCGCCGCCGCCCAGCGTGCCCTGGAGATCGGCGCCGCCGCCGTGCTCAAGGGCACCAAGGTCGACGGGGTCTACGACGCCGACCCGATCACCACGCCGGACGCGATGCGCTTCGACCGGCTCGATTACACCGAGTACCTGAGCCGCGGGCTGAAGGTCATGGACACCACGGCGGTCACGTTGTGCATGGACAACGGGCTGCCGATCGTGGTCTTTGCCCTGATGGGCGAGGGCAACGTGGTGCGGGCCATCCGCGGCGAGCGGGTCGGCACGCTGATCAGCCGCACCACCACCCGGGCGGACCCCGAAGACCCGCTTGGGCCCTAACCACAGCTAAGCTCCATAGGCACTGCGAAGTAACGGAGCCGAACATGATCGATGACACGCTCCTCGAAGCCGAGGAGAAGATGGACAAGGCCGTCACGGTGGCCAAGGAGGAGTTCGCCGTCATCCGGACCGGCCGCGCCCACCCGGCCATGTTCAACAAGGTCACGGTCGACTACTACGGCACGCAGACTCCGGTGAACCAGCTCGCCTCGTTCCACGTCCCCGAGCCGCGGATGGTGGTCATCCAGCCGTTCGACAAGAACTCCCTGGGCGCCATCGAGCGCGCGATCAGGAACAGCGACCTGAGCGTGAACCCGGCCAACGACGGTGTCATCATCCGGATCGTGCTGCCCGAACTGACCGAAGAGCGCCGTCGCGAGTACATCAAGACCGCGCGGCACAAGGCCGAGGACGGCCGCGTCGCGATCAGGAACATCAGGCGGCACGCCAAGGACATCCTGAACAAGATGATCAAGGCCGGGGACGCGCCCGAGGACGACGTGCGCCGCGCCGAGCGTGAACTCGACGACCTGACCCACACCTACGAGGCACAGGTCGACGAGCTGCTCAAACACAAGGAAACCGAGCTCCTCGAGGTCTAGGTGGACCAAGCCGGCCCGCAGACCGAGGCCCAGGACACCGCCACCACGGGACGCGCCGGACGTAACCTCCCCGCCGCCATCGGTGTCGGCCTGGGCCTGGGCGGCCTGGTAGTGCTCACGCTGTTCACCGTCAAGGCCACCTTCCTGCTGTACATGGGGGTCGCGGTCGCCATCGCGCTGACCGAGCTGACCACCGCCCTGGCCAAGCGCGACATCAACATCCCGGTCATCCCGGTCGCGGCCGGCGGAGCCGCGATCATCACCTGCACCTACTGGGTGGGACCGAAATACGTGCTGGCCGCGGCCGGCTTGACCGTGGTCGGCATCGTGGCCTGGCGGCTGTCGGGGGGCGCCTCCGGCTACGTCAAGGACACCACGGCCGGCCTGTTCGCCGTCGCCTACCTGCCGTTCCTGGCCTCGTTCGTGGCCGCGATGCTGATCCCGGCCGACGGCCCGCGCCGGGTGCTGAGCTTCGTCATCGTGACCATCTGCAGCGACATCGGCGGCTACGCGGCCGGCGTCACCGCGGGCCGTCACAAGATGGCCCCGCAGATCAGCCCGAAGAAGACCTGGGAGGGCTTCGCCGGCTCGACCGCGGCCTGCCTGATCGCGGGCTGGCTGTGCGTGACGTACCTGCTGCACGGCCACCCCTGGCAAGGCGTGCTCACCGGGTTGGCCGTGGTGCTGGCCGCGACCCTGGGCGACCTGGTCGAATCCATGATCAAGCGCGATCTGGACATCAAGGACATGGGCACCTTGCTGCCCGGTCACGGCGGCGTCCTCGAGCGCCTCGATTCACTCCTGGTCGCGGCACCCGTGGTCTGGCTCCTGCTCTACCTCTTCATCCCCGCCCGCTGAGCAGCGCCGAGCAGACACCGAGCAGCGCTAAGCGGCCAGCCACCGACCAGCCTCAGCCCACGATCCAGCTCCGGTGCTGCCCGGCCAGCCGGGTGACCAGCGCGGACGAACCGCGTTCCTTGGCCAGCTGCCGGTCCCGCTCGGAGATCGGGACCACCCACAGCCAGCGCACCGGGTCCCCGCCGAACGCGAATCCCGATAGGTCCGGCGGCTCCGGCCCCTCCAGCGCGCCGGGGGAGTCGAGCAGCAGCACCGCCTCGGCTCCCGAAGATCCGCTCAGCGGGAACGTCGAAGGCTCGTGGTACCACCGCACGCTATGCCCCGGGCCGAACCACGTCACCGCGTGCCACGGGTAGGTGGCCAGCCACAGGAACACCCGCGCCGCCTGCGCGCTGGGCAGCGTGGTCGCCACGGCCAGCTCGATCCGGGCGTAGCCGCTCGGGTCGTCCAGCACCTGCTCGACCACCGGCATCCGCTGCGCGCTCATGCCCACCGTGGACAGCACCGAGTAGGGGCGCCGCGCAGACGGCGGCCGTTCGGTGACCCCGGTCAGCGGCTGCTTGCCCGCCGATGCGTCCCAGTAGTGCCCGCCCGGGCCGAGCCGGGGCTGCAGGTGGCCGAGCAGGGCCTGCTGGAACTGGCTCCAGCCGCTGGCCGAAGCCCGCCACCGCCAGTAGGCCCGGGATCGCTCCAGCCGCGGCGCGAGCCCCTCCATGGCGTCATCCAGCGACCAGCCGAACGGCGTCTGGCCGATCACGTCGGCGCTGTACCCGGGCATGCCCCGGTCCATGTCAGACCAGCCGGCGATCACCGCGATCGGCCGGCCGCCCTCCAGGATCGCCACCCCGTCGCCTTCCTCGAACCACAGCGCCTCCAGCGCGTCGGCCTGCAACGGCGGCCGCCCGCCGGGGTGCTTGGTCCGCGCGGCGGGCATCAACGGCGCCCGCCCGGCGTCCAGCCGCGCCTGGTCGGTGGCCGCCGGCGCGGGCCGGTGGTTGGCGATCCAGGTCGCCGAGATCGCCGCGCTGTCGTCGTGCAGGTAGGCGGCGGTGACCAGCCCGTCGTACTCGACGGTGACCTTGCGGCTGCCGTACGGGCTGAAGCTCTCCAGCAGCGTGACCGGAACCTGCGGCGTACCCATGAACGAAATGTACTGAGTTAACCGCCGCGCTCAAACCCCGGCCGGCGACCGTGGTCAGCTCGACGTCCTATCCTGGTGAAAACCCTTTTTCTACCGAACGGAGCACGGTGTCACCCGCCCGTCCCCCGGCCAGCGATGCCGTGGTTTCAGGACAATCGGCGCCCCCGGTCATGCTGGCGCTCAGCGACCCGGGCCGCGCTGGCCGTGGCAAGAAGCCGCCCCGGCACCTGGCCGACCTGGACCTGGCCGCCCGCCGCGCCGCGGTCGCCGACCTCGGCGAGCCCGCGTTCCGGGCCGTTCAGCTGTCCCGGCACTTCTTCGGCCGGTACACCCAGGACGCGCAGGACATGACCGATCTGCCGCGCGCCTCCCGGGCCGCGCTGGCCGGCGCGCTGCTGCCCCCGCTGCTGACCGCCGAGCGCGAACTGTCCTGCGATGACGGGACCACCCGCAAGACGCTGTGGCGGGCCTTTGACGGCGCGCTGGTCGAGTCGGTGCTGATGCGCTACCCGGACCGGGTCACGATGTGCGTGTCCTCGCAGGCCGGGTGCGGGATGGCCTGCCCGTTCTGCGCCACCGGCCAGGCGGGCCTGACCCGTAACCTGTCCACCGCCGAGATCGTCGCCCAGGTCGTGGCCGGCGCCCGCCTGCTCGCGGACGGCCAGATCCCCGACTGTCCGGGCCGCGTCTCCCATGACCCCCCCAAACCCCCCCGCGTCTCCCATGACCCCCCCAAACCCCCCCGCGTCTCCAACGTGGTCTTCATGGGCATGGGCGAGCCCTTGGCCAACTACCCCAACGTGATCGCCGCCGTCCGCAGGCTCACCGACCCGGTCCCCGAAGGCCTCGGCATGTCCCAGCGCTCGATCACGGTCTCCACCGTCGGCCTGGTCCCGGCCATCAAGCGACTGGCCTCCGAAGACCTCTCGGTGACGCTGGCCGTGTCCCTGCACGCCCCGGACGATGGACTGCGCGACACGCTGGTCCCGGTCAACCGCCGCTGGCCGGTGGCCGAGGTGCTCGGGACCGCGTGGCACTACGCGGCCGTGACCGGTCGCCGCGTCTCGATCGAGTACGCCCTGATCAGGGACATCAACGACCAGGCCTGGCGGGCCGACATGCTCGGCTCGCTGCTGTCCGGGCACCTGGCCCACGTCAACCTGATCCCGCTCAACCCCACGCCCGGCTCCAAGTGGACCGCGTCCCGCCCGGCCGCCCAGCGCGAGTTCGTCCGCCGCCTGGAGTCCCACGGCGTGCCGGTCACCGTCCGCGATACCCGCGGCCGCGAGATCGATGGCGCCTGCGGCCAGCTGGCCGCCACGGTTAAGTCCCCGGTCTCGCCTCCCGCCCCGGTCTCGCCTCCCGCCCCGGTCTCGCCTCCCGCCCCGGCCCGCCCCTCGTGACCCAGATCCTGGCCTGGCTGCGCTGGCAGCTGGTCCACTGGGCGTGGGACGCCGCCCAGCGGGCCGGCGTGGTGACCGCCGACACCCCGGCCGGACGCCGGTTCGCCGCGTTCGGTCCCGGCTCGATGGCCGCCTTTCCGCCCGGCACGGTGTTCGGCGAGCGCTGGATCGCCATCGGCGCGGACACCCTGATTGCCGCTCTGGTCTCCCTGTCCGCCGGGATGGTTCCCGGCCAGGATCTCGGCCCGGCCCCGGTGCTGCAGATCGGGAACCGCTGCGTGATCGGCCGCGGCAGCCACATCGTCGCCCACCACTCGCTGGTCATCGAGGACGACGTGTTCACCGGCCCGTACGTCTACATCACCGACCAGAACCACGGCTACGCCGACCCGGACCAGCCGATCGGCCGGCAGCTGCCGCGCAACGCCGCGGTCCACATCGGCTCCGGCAGCTGGCTAGGCGCCGGCGCCGTCGTCCTGCCCGGTGCTCGCATCGGCCGCAACGTCGTGGTCGCGGCCAGCTCAGTGGTCCGCGGCACGGTCCCCGACCGCTGCGTGGTGGCGGGCGTCCCGGCCCGCGTCGTCCGGCAGTACGTCCCCGGCGACGGCTGGCCCCGCTCGCTACTGGCCCTCGGCGACCAGTCCGCCGTCCCGCCCCTCGCCGGCCCTCTAGCCGCCCCCGCGCCCGAACCCCTCCACAGCGTCGCGCAGGCGTCCGACTCGCCCCGCTAGCTGCGCCGCCGTCTCGGCCGCCTCCGCGTCCCGCAGCACCGCAGGCAGCCTGCGCAGCAACGCCAGCGTCTCCTCCACCGCCCCCACGCCCGCCAGCAGGTGGTTGAGCGCGGACTCGGTTCGCTTGAGGTACAGGTCGACGAACACCGAGACCTTGGACTTGAGCACCCACGGATCGAACGGCTTGGCCAGGTAGTCGACCGCGCCGGCCGCGTAGCCCTGGAAGGCCTGCTCGGGCCGCATGGTCGCGGCGGTCAGGAAGATGATCGGCACGTCCCGGCTCCTGGCGTGCCGCTTGATCTGGGTGGCGGTCTCGAAGCCGTCCATCCCCGGCATCATGATGTCCAGCAGCACCACCGCGTACTCGTCGGCCAGCACGGCCTGCACCGCCTGCTCGCCAGACCGCACCGGCACCAGGATCTGGTTCAGCGACGACAGGATCGCATCGAGCGCGACCAGGTTCTCCGGCCGGTCGTCAACCAGAAGGATCCGGGCCTGCCGTGACACTGGTCCACACTTCCTTCTCGCTGCCCCAGCCTGCAGCCGCCCCCGGCCAACTTGGGTCAATGATCTCACATTGTGATCAGCGCCCCGCGACCGGTCCGCCCCCGATCGTGCGTACCGCGCCGCCCGTCCGCCCCGATCGTCCGTACCGCGCCCGCCCGTCCGCCCCCGATCGTCCGTACCGCGCCGCCCATCCGACCCGCGTCGTCCCTACCGCGCCGCCCGCCGGTCCTGCATCTTCGGCGCGAACACCTCACCGCGCAGCGCCCGCTCCACCAGCCCGACCGCCTGCGCTGTAGCCGCCAGCCGGGCGCCCTCCTTCCGGTAGGCGGCTAGCACCGTGTCGATCGCGTGCGGCGGCAGCACCCCGGCCAGTTCGGTCCGCGCCGTCCGGTAACCCTCGCGCGCACCCTCCACGCACGCCTTGGTGTGGTACCTGGCCATGGTGGCCAGCGCCACCGGATACCGGCGCAGCACCCCGTGCAGCCGGTAGTCCGGCGGCACAACGTCCAGCAGCCAGGTGACCGCGGTGGACTCGAACTCCTCGCTGTCCGGGGGATGCACCCCGGTCGGCCATCCTGGCGGCGTGTATCCGGTCATCGTCACAGCATAGCCGCCTATCGAACTCCTATTCTAGCATGTCAAGCTGCCGATGCCGCATTCTCATCAGGTGGACCGGCGGCAGTACATGAGCGGCGAGCCCGGCCACGATCAGCACGATGGAGACGGCCAGCGGGAGGGTGAGCTTGCTGGTCGTGCAACCCGCCGACGCATGCTCCGAGCAGGTGGTCGCCCCGGAGAGCGTGGTCACCACGCCGATGAACAGCGCCGCCAGGCCGATGGGCGGCAGGACGGTGGCGATTAGCTTGTCCCGCTGACGCCAGGTCGGGGAGGTCCACAGGATCAGCACCCCGGCGATCCAGCCCAGCCCGCTGGCGATCGGACCGAAGATGATCAGCCACGGCGCCCACGCGTCCCAGCGGCGGCTGCCCGGCGGCGGCGCGCCCGCCTCGGCGGCGATGGCGGCCGGGTCGCCGACCCGGGACAGGAGCATCCGGACGCCAACTGCGTCGTCGGGATCGAGCTCGGCCCGCGCCTCGTCGATGTGCTCATGCACCTCGGTGAGGATCTCGTCCCTGCGCGCGGCGTCGACGCCGCGCAGCGCTTCGTCTAGCTGAGCCAGATAGCGCCGGACGAGCCTGTCGGCCTCGCCGGTGGATTGCCTGGACGTCACTCCGGGCTCCCTTCGCTCAGGATCTCGTCGACGGCCTCGCGGAACACCCGCCACTGCTTCTTGAAGGTGGCCAGAGCCTGTTCCCCGTCGCGGGTGAGGTGGTAGTAGCGGCGCGGCGGACCGGCGTTTGATTCCCGCCACGAGGTTTCGACCAGGCCGTTACGTCGCAACCGGGCCAGCAGCGGATAGAGCGTCCCTTCGCTGGCGATGATCTGACCCCGGGCCCCGAGCTCACGCGCCAGCTCGAAGCCGTACTTTTCCCCGGTCGTGAGCAGGGCCAGGACGCAGTGCTCAGCGACGCCCCGGCGAACCTGGGCCAGCCAGTTACTTTCCTCGCCAGGTTCCATGTAGTGCATAGTACCTGGCGTCAAAAGAACGGACAAGGCAGGCCGGTCGCGCACCCGGACGGCATTATTGCCGCAGCCATGTCGTCAGGGGCGCGTCGATCATTAACGCGTGGCTGCAGGTTCACCCGGGTTCGGAAGTGCTACGGCCAGAGGCCTGGCCGACCAGGCCGGGTGGCCAGGGGATTGCCTGTTTTCCATGATCATGAAGACTTTTCTGTGCTATTCCATATAAAAGTCTTCGTGATCATGATAATACCGCTCAGGTGTTCGCATTGATGTCTTCAAGATGGGAAGCCAGGCCGAGATGCGGTGCTGGCCGGGCTGGCGCAGCGGATGCGGCCGAGTCACGGCCCGGGCCGGATGGCCCGTCGCTGCGGCCGGCCGGATTAGTCGGGGGGCCCGTGGGCGGCAACGACGTCGTTGTGGCTCTCATGTCGTCTGGTGCGCGTCGTTGTGGCAACGACGTCGTTACGCGAGCCCCCCGGACCGCCGCTCGCCGCCCGGACCGCCGCGCGCCGCCCGGACCGCTGCTCGCCGCCCGGAACGCCGCGCGCGCCCGAATGGGGCACAGGTCTCACAGACGCCCGCGTAGGACTCACGCGCCCCACGGGTTACCCGCGGCCGGGTCCTTGCCGAACACCTGCCGCTGCAACGCCGCCGCCGACACCGAAGTCCCGCACACGTCCGCCGGCAGCTGATCGTTGGCCGCCGTCCACTGGGTCCACTGGGCGAGCGTCTTGCCCGCCACGCTGATCCCCGAATTAGCGTGGTACCAGGCGTCGAACTTGGCCGCCGTGCCCGCGGTGATGACGACGTTCCCGTCGCGCAGCCAGCTGGGTGATCCGGAGAAGACCGAATCGGTCCGCCCTAGCGTCCCCTGGCTGAGCATGCACTGCACCAGCAGGGCCGGGGCGTCCGAGTTCCGGAACTGCCCCGCGCCGCTGACGGTCGGCGACGGGATCGGCGGCGGCCCGGACGAGCACGCGGTCACGGCGCAGCCGAACACCATGGCGGTGGCCACCCACATGGCCGCCCGCCTGCCCGATGTCCTGCCTGGGCCGGGCTGCCTTCGCTGCCGCACCTACGGCTCCCTGAGTGTGATCGGCTACTACCGAGACGGCCGACGGCGCGATCCGGTTCGAGGCGAAAGACCCGGTTAGTCTAACCGCCGTCGCACGGCTCGCAGAAATCGTAAGAGACCGAGAAATCGTTACGCCCGACCCTCGCCGCTCGGCGTGGTGTTCGATAAAGATTTTTCTGCCGAACGGACCGTGGTTCGTGCCCCCAGCACCGGCTCCAGGCCAAGCGCGCGACGCCGCCGCCGGTCCGGTGCCGCCCGTCGCGGACAACGGGCCAGCTCACGATCTGGACGCCACAAAGCCGCTTTCCGGACCCAGGGGGTCGCAAGGCAAGATAATGACGCCATGCGGGGCGAACTGACACACGGCAAGCTGCTGGTGACCTTCGCCGTAGGTGCCGTCGCGTTCGGGGTGGGAGCCTGGCTGCTGCTCGGGCCGGTGTGGGCCGTCGTCGGGGTACTCATCGGCCCGCTCATCGCCGCTGTAGTGGTGGCCGTCGTCCACGCGTTCACCGCGCCCGACGCGGCCACCCTGCTCAGCCGCGACCGGCCGGATCAGGCCATCGCGCAGCTCCACGGCGAGATGGCCAGCTGGCGCACGCTGGCCCGGATCTGGCCCAGCCAGTTCCGCGACACGCTGGCCAACCGGCTGATCGTCCAGTCCGGTGCGCTGCAGGCCATGAACCGGGACGAGGAGGCGCTGCGCACCGCCGACGAAGCGGTCGCGATCTACCAGGACCTGGCCGCCGAACGCCCCGGCCGGTACGGCCCGGATCTGGCCGACGCGCTGGACCACCAGTCCCGCCTGCTGGCCGCCGACGATCGCCTGGCCGACGCGCTGACCGCCATGCAGGTGGCGGTGCGGCTGTACCGTAACGTCGCCGCCGCCGACCCCGCGCGGTACCTGCCCGCGCTGGCCGACTGCCTGACCTGCGAGGCCGGCTGGCTGGCCGAGATCGATCTGCCCGGCGACGCGTTCATCGCCGTGCACGAGGCGACCGGCATCTGCCAGGACAAGCTGCCCTGGCAGCAGCTTCCGTCCTGCGCGGCCCGGGCCATGCTGCTGGAGGGCGACCTGCTGTGCGGGCAGGCCCGCCACCGCGAGGCGGCCCGCCTGCTGGCCATGGGCTGGCGCATGGCCAGCAGCCAGCGACAGCGGGACCTCATCCGGGATACGATCCCGGCGATCCGGTCTGCCTACCGCGCCGACCCCGATCACTTCGCCGCCGTGTGGCAAGCAGAGACCGGGGCCGAACCCCCAGACTGGCTGACCGCCTAAGTCCCTAGGCTGAGCCTCGTGGAACGTTCACCTTCTTGTTCACCGACATCGAAGGCTCCACGATTCTGCTGCGACGGCTGGGGATGCCCGGTACGCGTCGGTGGCGGCCGCCGCCCGCCTGCAGCGGACCCTGCAGGCCCACCAGTGGCCGGACGGGGAGCACGTGCGGGTCCGGATGGGGATACACACCGGTGAGGCGTCCCGGATCGGCGCCGGGCTGGTGGGCTTGGATGTACACCGCGCCGCCCGGATCGCCGCCGTCGGCTACGGCGGTCAGATCCTGCTCTCCGACACCACCGCGGCGCTGGTCCGCGACTCGCTGCCGCCGGGCCTGGCGCTGCGGGACCTCGGCGACCATCAGCTGAAGGACCTGGGCCGCCCGGAACGGATCTTCCAGCTCGATGTGGCCGGGCTGCCGGATGACTTCCCGCCGCTGCGCTCCCTCGGCCATCCGGCGCTGCCGAACAACCTGCCCGCCCAGCTGGCCACCTTCGTGGGCCGCGAGCGGGGAAATCCGGGCCCTGACCCGGTCCGCGCGGCTGGTCACGTTGACCGGGGCCGGGGACGGGGTCTGGCTGGTCGAGCTGGCCGGGTTCGGCGACGCCACCGAAGTCCCGGCGGCCATTTCCGCCGCGCTCGGGATCGCCAGCCAGCCGGGCCGGCCGGTGCTGGATCACCTGCTGGACGCGCTGGCCCCGCAGGACGTCCTGATCGTGCTGGACAACTGCGAGCACCTGATCGAGGCCTGCGCCAAGACCGCCGACGCGATCGTGCGGCGGTGTCCGCGGGTCCACCTGCTGACCACCAGCCGAGAGCCGCTCGGCATCGGCGGCCAGGCGATCTACCGGGTCCCGTCGCTGTCGCTGCCCGGCCCGGACGAGGCCGGCCCCGGATCCGGTGACGCCGTCGCGCTGTTCGCCGAGCGGGCCCGGGAGCAGGGCCTGGACCTGCCCCTGCGCGACCTGCACGACCGTCTCGAGCAGCGCTTCCGCCTGCTGACCGGGGGCAGCCGCACCGCGCTGGCCCGGCAGCAGAGGCTGCGGGCCACCGTCGAATGGTCCTACTCGCTGCTGACCGGCCCGGAGCAGAGCCTGCTGCGGCTGCTGGAGACCATCCGGCAGTACGCCGCCGAGCGGCTCGTCGAGGCCGGCGACCAGATGGCGGGCGCCGCCCGCGCGGACCACAGCGCGTACTTCCTGACCGTGGCCCAGGCCGCGGGCCCGCATTTGACCGGGGCCGAGCAGGGCCCGTGGTTCGCCCGGCTGGACGCCGATGCTGCTGGGCAAGAGCCTGGTCATCTACCGCCTGTTCGGCGACCTGCTCGGACCGGGCCAAGCCGACCAGCTGTCCGCCGAGGCCTCGCGTGCACCGAACGCTCCGGCGACCTGCTCGCGCGCTATTCCCCTGCTCAACAACACCGGCGCCGAGGTCCTGCTGACCGGCGACCTCCCGGCCGCGCGAGCCCGCCTGGAGCGGCGCAGCCGCCGAGGCGCTCGAGCCTGGCCATGCTGCGCAACCAGCTCGGCCAGGAGCGGTTGAACCGGGGCCTACGCCGCTGGCCTTGCGCTGCCCGCCGACCAGGCGCTGCGGTCCGGACTCCTCAGCCCGCCTGGATCGCGCCGCCCGGACTGACCTCGAACGCGAGCGGCCGGCCTCCGATCCGCACCAGCAGCCGGTACCAGCCGCCCGACCCTCGGCTCACCGCGGCGCTGATCGCGGTGCCGGGCGCGGTCGGGGCGATCAGCGTGAGGATCGCGGCGCTCGACCCGGTGCGGGTCATGGTGACCACCGGGGCGGGGATGCGCTGCAGCGCCGCGTGCGACACCCAGCCCTGGCTCACCTGGGTCGAGGCGGCCGGGATCTGCTGGCCGGGCAGCGGGATCTGCCGGATCTCCAGCTGGGTGCCCGGCGCGCTGGCGATCGCGGCCGAGCGCGTCACGGTCGTGACCGTCAGGCCCGGAGCAAGGTGCCACAGCTGCTGGTAGCGGCCCGCGCCGGAGGCCCGGTCGAACACCAGCACCAGATCCGGGTCCTGGTCGACGTAGACGCTGCGGTAGCGCGGGTGGCCGCCGAACGCCGTGTCGCCGAACTCGAAGAACTGCCCGTCGGCCCCGACGCTGGCCCGGATCAGCCGGGTCGGCGCCGCGGAGTCGAACGGGACGCCGGGCATGACCAGGACGCTGTTCGCCTCGGGGGAGAGCAGGTAGGCCCGGTAGGGGGTGTTCGCGTACCCGTAGTGCCCGGCGTTGACGATCAGGTCGCGGCCGCGCGCGTAGTAGATCAGCCCCATGTGGTCGTCGTGCCCGTGCACCTGCTGTCCCCGGCCGAACCGCAGCGCGTAGAACGACTGGTCCCCGAACGGGCGCCACCCGGACCGGCCGAACACGTAACCCGCCTGGTAGACCGCCACCCGCTGGGCCGGGGGCGTTCCCGACCGGCCCGCGGTGGCCGCGTACTGCAGCGGGGTGCCGGGCCGGTCCCGCGGGCCGACCAGGTAGGTGTCCCCGATCTGGGCCAGCTTGCCGTCGGGCTCGGTGGCCATGGCCAGGAACGTGGGTATCTGCGCGATCCGGGCCGTGGTCCAGCCTGGCAGCGCCAGGCCGCAGGCGGCCAGGTCCTGCTCGGCCGTGCTCCATAGGCCCAGGTCGAAGTTGGCGTAGCCGGTCGACTCCTCGTTGGTCACCCCCTGGGCGTCCACCGCGGGCCCCAGCGGGTTGGGTTCGAAGGAGTCGATCATCTGCTGGCGGGCGTGGTTCCGCCAGCTCACCGGCTGCCCGCCAAAGTCCTGCGCCGGGTAGGCGCACCCGGCGGCCAGCAGCTGCAGGTCCTGTTTCAGGCCGTGATTCCAGGCCCCGTCCCAGTGCGTCGCGTAGTAGTTCAGCAGACCCGGGATCTGGTCGTGAATCCAGGCCTGCCCGGGAAAGGCCTCGGCCGAGCAGATCAGCGTGTCCGGGCTCTTGTTCACGGCCGGCACGTGAGCCAGCCAGCCCTGCAGCAGGGTCTTGGCCCGGTCGCGGTAGGCCTGCGCGTCCGGCCCGCCGGCCAGGGAGGCCGCCACCAGGGCCTCGATCCACTGGCCGTTCTGGAAGTCCACCTCCCAGGTCGGATTGTGGTACGGGTTCTGCGCCCAGTCGATCCGTCCGTCGTGGTGCGGGTCGATAAGAATTGGGCCGAACGGCGCGATGGTGAGCCGCCCCGCCATGAGCTCATTCGCCGTGTCCGCCGGAAACGTGGGCAATGGGCCGCACGCCTTGGCATCGGCACTCGCCAGAACCGCGGAACCGCCGACCGCGGACGCGGGGCCGCCCGCCAGAACGGTCAGCGCCAGCACGCCGGCCGCCAGGCCGGCCATCCTCTTGGACCAAGCCCGCACAGCCACCCCAGCATTATGGCGGAGGATCCCCACCATAAGCGCCGCGAACCGGTCTTACAACGGATCCACCAGCCGCCGCGCGTGCGCCTGGGCCGCGGCCTCGCCGCGGCTGGCCACGCCGAGCTTGCCCAAGATGTTGGACACGTGCACGCTGGCCGTCTTGGGCGAGATGAACAGCTGGTTGGCGATGTCCCGGTTGCTGCGCCCGGCCGCCACCAGCCGGAGCACCTCCAGCTCCCGCCCGGTCAGCCCGAAGCCAGCCTCCGGTTCGGCTGAACCAGCCGAGTCCAGCACGATCCGCGCCCGCCGGGCTAGTTGCTCGATCTGGCCGCCCAGCGCCCCCGCGCCCAGCCCGGAAGCCAGGGCCGCCGCGCTACGCAGGCGCTCGGCCGCCCCGTCTCGGTCGCCGGACGACAGCGCCGCCTCGGCCGCGTCCCGCAGCGCCTGGGCCCGCGGATAGGGCTCGCTGACCGCGCCCCACGCCGCCGCGGCGGCATCCCACGCCGCGAGCAGCCCCGGTTCCCCGGACAGCTGGGCGTCGGTCGCCACGAAGGTCAGCCGCGCGGCCTCCTGGGCCGGGCCGAACACCTCCAGCTTCTCCGCGATCGTCCGCAGCCGCCCGGCCAGCGGGGCCGCGGCGTCGAGCCCGGCCGCCACGCATACCTGCGCCGCGGCCGCCACCATCGGCCACGCGTACCGCGGGCTGCCGCCGGCCAGCTCGAAACCGTCGATGACCTCCGCCGCCGTGGCCAGCGCGGCCGCCGGCCCAGCCGTGGCCAGCCGCAGCAAGATCTCCAGCCGGCCGAACGGCAGGCGGTACTCGTCGTCCTGCGGCGTGCCGCGCAGCAGCTCGCTCGCGGTCGCCGCCGCGGCCGCCGCGGCCTCGGTATTTCCCCGGCCCAGCGCGACGAGCCCGACCAGGACCGCGAGCGTGGACCGGTGCAGGGGCAGCGAGGTGAACTGGAACTCCCGGGCTTGCGTTACCGCGAGCGCCTCGTCCCACCGGCCCAGCGCGTACAGCGGCTCCGCCTGGTTGATGGCCAGCAGGATCTGCGAGCTGCGGTCCAGGTAGGGCTCGCCCTCGCCGGGCAGGCCCCGGCGCGCCGCCGCCACGGCCAGCTCGTGCTCGCCCGCCCCCTCCAGCAGGTGGGATTCGTTGATCGCGGCCTTGGCCACCAGCCTTTGCCGCCCGGCCCGGACGGCCATCGCCCGGGCCTGCGCCAGCAGCTCCAGCGGATCGCTGCCGCTGCCGGCCTGCTCTCCGGCTCCGGCCCGGAACATGGCCAGCGTCATCAGCGCGTCGGCCTCGTTCGCCTCGTCTCGCGACTGGCGGGCCAGCACCAGCGCCTCCTCGGCGTAGGAGCGTTCCATGGCCACCACCGGTACGCAGCGGGCCGCGGCCAGCAGGATCGGGATCCGCACGGCGGGCGCGTCGGCCGGGGCGATCAGCAGCGCCGCCGAGAAGTCGTCGGAGAATTCCTTGCGGCCCAGCTGCTTCTTGAAGTGGCCGCGCGCCTCCAGCAGCTGGGCGACGCGCACCGGCGCCGCCGAAGCGTCCAGTTCCCGCAGCGCCGAGCTGGCCAGCGCGATGCCCCGCTCGAACTCCCCGGCGTCCTGCGCCGCGCAGGTCGCCTCCTCCAGGACGCGGGCGTGGTCGGCGTCGATCCGTTCGGCCGCGTCCGGCACCTGGTCCCACAGCTCGAGCACCCGGGCCAGCAGCGCCAGCCGCTCGGCCGGGGCCACCGTCCGGCCCGCCTGCGCCGCCGCCCGCCAGGCGCCGATCAGGGCCCAGACCGAGTCGTGGGCCGCGTGCCAGTGGTGGGCCATCTCGATCGCGGCCCGCCCCGGGGGCACCAGGGCCGGGTCGGCGTCGATGGCCTCGGCGAACCGGCTGTGCAGCCGGCCGTGCTCGCCGGGCAGCAGGTCTTCGTGCACCGCCTCGCGGATCAGCTCGTGCCGGAACGTGTAACCGGACGGCCAGGCGCGCAGCACGTTGGCCGTCGCCGCCGGGCGCAGCGCGCCGGTCAGCGCCGCGTCATCCAGCCCGGTGACCGCGGCCAGCAGCGCGTGCCCGATGGTCTCGCTGCCCGCGCTGGCCACCCGGAGCACCTCCTGGGCCTGCTCGGGCAGTCGGCGCACCCCGTCCAGCAGCAGGTCGCGCAGCGACTCGGGCAGTTCGCAGGTCAGCTCCCCGTCACAGCCCACCAGCGTCTCGACGAACAGCGGATTGCCCTCGGTGCGCCGGTACAGTGCGTCGGCCAGGTCCGCGGCCAGCGCGCGGCCCAGGATGCCCGCGGCCAGCGCCGCGGTGCCGTCGCTGGTCAGCCGGGGCAGCTCGATCCGCTCGACCCAGGAGATGCGGTCCAGCAGGGCCAGCATCGGGCGCAGCGGATGGGTCCGGTGCAGTTCGTCGGAGCGGAACGTGACCACGATCAGCAGCCCGCTGATCGCCCGCTGGTTGCCGATCAGGAAGGTCAGCAGGTCCCGGCTCGACCGGTCGGCCCAGTGCGCGTCCTCGATGACCAGGACCACCGGCGAGTGCCGGGCCAGGTGGTCCAGCGCGCTGAGTACCTCCTCGAACAGCCGCGCCCGGGCCTCGCCCGGGTCCCCGCTGTTGTCCGGCTCGCCCAGCTCGGGCAGCAGCCGGGCCAGCCCCCGCGTGGTCCGGCCGGGCAGCATCGAGGCCACCGCGTCCGCGCCCAGCTCGTGGACCAGGTCGCGCAGCACCGCGGTGAACGGCGCGAACGGCAGCCCGTCGGTCCCCAGCTCCAGGCAGCCGCCGGTCAGCACCCGCGCCCCGGCCGCCGTCGCGGCCCGGCCGAACTCGCTGACCAGCCGGGATTTGCCCACGCCGGCCTCGCCGCCCAGCAGCACAGCCGTCGGGCCGCCCTGGCGCACGCTGTCGAACGCGGCGTCCAGGGCGGCCATCTGCTCCTCCCGCCCGACCAGGACGGGGCTGGCTGCTCGCCCGCTCATCTCTGCTGTCAGCATGCCATGGAGCGCTGACATTCCGGGAGCGGGCGCCGGGGCGGTCATGACTGCCTCAGGCCGCGTGGCGCGCGGCTGGCACCCGGCTGGCCGCGGCTGCTCCTCGGTGGTCCGGAACGAGCCGTCCACGTAGTCGGGGACGGCCGGCACGGCCGGCTCCGCAGCCTCGGCCAGCTGCCCGCCGCGGTGCCGCCGGGCCCGCAGCTCCCGGCTCAGGGTCCGGGCCAGCTGCGCCCGGTGCGCCCGTACCCGCAGGTCACGGCCGCGCTGTGCGGTCAGTTCACGCATAATCTCGGGATGCATGGTTCCTCCTGGTCCCCTAAGAGAACCTGTCTGGTTCCCCACATCCTCAAGATTCGTCGTAAGGCCCCACCCCCGGCATCGGACGATTGCCTTATCTTCCGCCCCCAAACCGCCTTAGTCCCCGCGCCGTCCCCCCCGCCTCCCGCCTAAGCCGCCTTACCCCAGGTCAGAACCCCAACCCAAGCTCCCGCCCCGCCTTCGCCCAACCCTCGCCACCAGAATGAAACCGGCATTTCACTATGCCCTTGGCCAGTGAAACTCCGCTCCGCGACATGCAGGTAAGCGGAGTGACTGAGGAATGCGGTGTCGTCAGCGGCTGCTTTAGCAAGTCGGGCGGGCTCGCGCCGCAGCCGGGTTACCGGTGGTGCTGGCGTTGCCAGGGAACACAGCGTGCTTGGTGGTGCACTACTCCCGCGAGGCCAGGGCGCTGCTCCCGCGAAGCCTAGGGTGGTGAAACCCGGGTTCCACCACCCCTTGGGTGTGGTGGATTGCCGGTTCCACTCCGCTCTAGGCCCAGCAGCGGCCCAGGTCGGCCAGGAATAGAACGCCAGGCAGCGTTATTAGACTAGAGTCAGCCACTCGATCTAGTGGCAGCTCCCGATCCGAATGAACGAGACTCACGCATGCCCGTGTACCAAAGAGCAGAGCACCAGACCGCGATCGCGGCCGAGGCCCTGGCGACCCGCGACGACCTGCGCAACGTCGCCATCGTCGCCCACGTCGACCACGGCAAGACCACGCTGGTCGATGCGATGCTGTGGCAGTCGGGCGCGTTCCGGGCCAACGCCAACGTGGCCGAGCGGGTGCTCGACTCCGGCGACCTGGAGCGGGAAAAGGGCATCACGATCCTGGCCAAGAACACCGCGGTGCACCACGGCGGGCTGACCATCAACATCGTGGACACGCCCGGCCACGCGGACTTCGGCGGCGAGGTGGAGCGCGGCCTGTCCATGGTCGACGGGGTGCTGCTGCTGGTCGACGCGAGCGAGGGACCGCTGCCGCAGACCCGGTTCGTGCTGCGCAAGACGCTGGCCGCCGGGCTCCCGGTGATCCTGGTCATCAACAAGGTGGACCGGCCCGACGCCCGGATCGCCGAGGTGGTGGACGCCTGCTACGAGCTGTTCATCGACCTGGACGCCACCGAGGAGCAGATCGAGTTCCCCATCGTGTACGCCTCCGCGCGCGCCGGGCGGGCCTCGCTCAAGCGGCCGGCCGACGGCGAGCTGCCCGATTCGCCGGACCTGGAGCCGCTGTTCGAGACGCTGAAGGCCACCGTCCCGGCTCCGGTCTACGAGGTCGGCGCGCCGCTGCAGGCCCACGTGACCAACCTGGACGCCAGCTCCTACCTGGGCCGCATCGCGCTGTGCCGGATCCGTAACGGGCGCATGTCCCGCGGCCAGCAGGCCGCCTGGTGCCGCCGGGACGGCTCCATCGAGCGGGTCAAGATCTCCGAGCTGTACCTGACCGACGCGCTGGAGCGGGTCCAGGCCGACTCGGCCGGCCCGGGGGACATCGTGGCCATCGCCGGCATCCCGGACATCATGATCGGCGAGACCCTGGCCGACGTGGACAACCCGCATCCGCTCCCGCTGATCACCGTGGACGAGCCCGCCATCTCGATGACCATCGGGATCAACACCTCGCCGCTGGCCGGGCTGAGCGCCGGGGCCAAGGTCACCGCCCGGCTGGTCCGGGACCGGCTGGACCGCGAACTGGTCGGCAACGTCTCGCTGGCCGTGCTGCCCACCGAGCGCCCGGACACCTGGGAGGTCCGCGGCCGCGGCGAGCTGGCCCTGGCCGTGCTGGTCGAGACCATGCGCCGGGAGGGGTACGAGCTGACCGTGGGCCGCCCCGCCGCGGTGACCAAGGACATCGACGGGGCCGTCTTCGAGCCGGTCGAGCGGCTGAGCGTGGACGTGCCCGAGGAGTACCTGGGCACGGTCACCTCGCTGATCTCGGTCCGCCGCGGCCGGATGGAGTCGATGACCAACCACGGCACCGGCTGGGTCCGGATCGAGTTCGTGGTCCCGGCCCGCGGGCTGATCGGCTTCCGGACCCAGTTCCTGACCGAGACCCGCGGCACCGGCATCATGCACCACGTCTTCGAGGGCTACGAGCCCTGGGCGGGAGCCATGCGCGGCCGGGCCACCGGGTCGCTGGTCGCCGACCGGGCCGGCAGCGCGTCCGCCTACGCCATGTTCAACCTGCAAGAGCGCGGTTCGCTGTTCGTCACCCCCGGCACCGAGGTGTACGAGGGCATGATCGTGGGGGAGAACTCCCGCACCGACGACATGGACGTCAACATCACCCGTGAGCGCAAGGTCACCAACGTCCGCCAGTCGACCGGTGAGGAGCTCGAGCGGCTGGTGCCGCCGCGCCTGCTCAGCCTGGAGCAGGCGCTGGAGTTCTGCGCCGACGACGAGTGCGTGGAGGTCACCATACCGGCGGTCCGGCTGCGCAAGACCGTCCTGGACGCCCGAGGGCGCTTCCGCGAGCGGGCCCGCGCCAGCCGGGCATGACCCCCGAAGGCTCGGGCACCCGGACGCTCGCCGTCCGGGGCTCGTTCCGCGGGGTCAGCGGTCACGACCGGCACACTCGCGAGTTCGTCCGCACCTGGCCGCCCAGGACGTGCACATCACGCTGACCGACATACCGCAGTGGCATCCGGTCAAGCTGCCGCCTGCCGCCCGCGACCCCTGGTTCGACCAGCTGACCGGGCCCGACACCGCCGCCGCGGTGCTGCACTTTTGCATG
Organism: uncultured Actinomycetes bacterium; assembly: GCA_963787645.1. Taxonomy (GTDB): domain Bacteria; phylum Actinomycetota; class Actinomycetes; order Streptosporangiales; family Streptosporangiaceae; genus Palsa-504. Next base: position 183,311 of record CAWBDS010000006.1, read on the forward strand.
CCGCACCAGGTCAGCGACAGCCCCGGACGGCTCACGGTCAATTACACGATGTTCAAGGCCGGCCCGGTCCCGCCCCGCTGGGCAGCCCGCGGCTGGACCTGCAACCTGGTCGTGGTGCGCACCGAGTCCTCCCGCCAGGCCTGGCTGGCGGCCGGCTACCCGGCCGAGCGGCTGGCCACCTGCCCGCTAGGCGTCGACGTCGACCGCTTCCGCCCGGGCCGGACGCCGCTCCCGCTGACCGCCCCGGATGGCCGGCCGGTGGCCAGCTACCGGGTGCGGGTACTGAATGTCTCCGAACCCCGGCCGCGCAAGAACCTCGAAGGCCTGCTGCGCACCTGGATCACCGCGACCTCAGCCGATGATGACGCCATCTTGGTCGTCAAGCTCGGCCCGGCGCCGCGCCCGGCCGGCGCCGCGCTGTTCGCCCGGCTGGCCGGCGTCTCGCGGGCCCTGGGCCGCCCGCTGGCCGCGGCCACCCGAAGCGTAGCGACGGCCTGATCGGCAGGTCAAGGGACAAACCCGGCGTTACGCCACTACTTGTCGCGGTCGCGCCGCAGCCGGTCCAGGACGCGCTCGGGATGGTCTGAGGTGACCCGGATCATGGCCCGGACCGCGTTGGCCAGGGACACCCGCGGCACGCCGAGCGCGATGGCCGCCTCATCGGCCCACACGGTCAGTTCCCGGTACAGCTCAGGGCTCAGGTCCAGCGTGATCCGGACCGGCTTGGACCGGATCGCGGTCCGGCCCGCCGGGCGCGCGTCGGGCTCGGCCCGGCGGCCTGCCGCGGCCGCCATCTGCGCCTTGCGCAGTTCGCGTTCCTTCTGGGCGGTCATGACCGGACCCCGCAGAGCGGGGCGCACCGCTCGATGAGGTCCCGGGCCACCTGGCGCCATACGTCGCAGCCCGCCTGCTTGATCGGCACCCCGAAGCTCTGGGCGTAGACCTCGCGCCGGGGCACCACCGTGCTCAGCACGTCGTAGCCGAGGTCACTCAGCGCCTCCCGGGCGTCGGTGGTGGAATGCGCCCGAGCCACGCAGCGGTTCAGCAGGATCGCCGACCGCACCGGCTTGTCGCGCACTTCCCTGATCTCCGCGATCTCGTCCCGGACCGGCGTGGTCCGGTTGATCTCGATCGGGCTGGGCGCGCACGGGATCAAGATCTCATCCGCGTACCGCAGCGCCGACCGCGCGATGGCCGCGTGGTCCTCGATCTGCGGCGTGTCGATGATCACCACGTCGTCGTGCTTGGCGATCTCCGGCAGCCGGCGGTGCAGTTCGCGGGAGGGCAGGGCCACGATCCGGAACGGGAACGCCGCCACCTCGGGCACCAGCCCCGGGTACATGGCGGCCAGGTCGGACCATTCCAGCGCGCTGCCCGACGGGTCGGCGTCGACCAGCAGCACGCTGTTGCCGGCCTGTGCGAACACATGGGCCAGCCAGACCGCGGATGTGGTCTTGCCCGTGCCCGGCTTCAGATTGGCCAGGGCGAGGCTCAGCCCTGTCATCCAGGCATTATCGCAGCGTCGAGGAGGTTACGGTAGCTAGTCGCGAGCATGACCAGCGGACCGGTCCCGTCCGGCTGTCCCGCCGGCGGAGCTAGCCGCCCCGCCACGCCGTCCCACCAGCGGCATTCAGTAATGCAGTAAATACTGCAGTTCTGCAAGTAATTTTGCGTGACCATCAGCTCACCGTGGACCGGTGCGCGGCGAAGCGCTGGTGCCGGGCGTGATCGCGCTGGCCGAGGAAGGCCCGGAACGGCCCCAGCCGGTAGGCCGGACCGTCGCGGCCATCGGCGATCTCCAGCTCGAAGTCACCGCTGAGGTGGCGCAGGTGCGCCAGCACCGCCGCCGGGCTCAGCCGGGTCCGGGCCGCCCCGGCTGCTCCCGCCGCGGCCAGCTCGGCGATCTGCCGGGCGGTCAGGAAGTCGTCCCGGTCGCGCAGCACGCGGAACACCGGATCGTGCACGTGCGCTTCGACTTCGGCCGCGGCCGCGGCCGGCGGCCCCGCGTGCTCCAGGGCGCGGCGAATGGCGGTGCCGACCGCCTGCGCCACCGGTGGCGGGAACGCGTTGCCGATCTGCCGGTAGCGCGCGGTCTTGCGGCCGCTGAAGCGCCAGCCCCAGTCGTCCTGCCAGCCCTGCAGCCGGGTCGCCATCTCGCACGTCAGCCGGGGCCGCAGCGCCGGGTCCGCGTCCGGTCCTGGCGCGGCGTCGGCCAGCCCGATGCCGTCCACCCCCAGCTCGGCCCAGGCCCGCTTGGCCCGGGTCGGCCCCAGGTCGGCGCCGCCGTGCTTCTTGGAGCCGCCCACGATCGTGGGCGCGATCCGGTCGGCGCGCCGCGCCCAGGCCGCCGCGCCCGGCCAGCCCCGCGCGGCCATCAGGTCGGCCAGCGTCTCGCCCACGGTCGGAGCCCGCCGCGGTGACGGCGACGGCCAGCGGAACCACGGGGCGTCGGCGGCCTGCACGGCGACCAGGATGGTCCGCGGCCGCAGCTGCGGCACGCCGAAGTCGCAGGCGTTCAGCAGCCGCCACCCCGGCACATACCCCAGGTCGCGCAGCCGGTCGCCGACGTGCTGCCGGTAGGCGCCGAACCGGCCGGTGCTCAGGCCCCGGACGTTCTCCAGCAGCAGGGCCCGGGGCCGGACGATCGCGCACAGCTCCACGGCCCAGGCGTACAGATCACGCTCGTCGGTCGCGCCGAGCTGCAGGCCGGCCACGGTGAACGGCGGGCACGGGACCCCGCCGGCCAGCAGGGCCACGCCCCGGTAGTCGCTCGGGCGCCACAGCCCCGGGTCGGCCACGTCGCCCTCGGCCACCTTCCAGGCGGGCCGGTTGGCGCGCAGCGTGGCACACGCCGACGGGTCCAGCTCGACGGCCAGGGCGTGCTCGAAGCCGGCCCGCTCAAGCCCGAGAGCCTGACCGCCCGCCCCGGCACAGACCTCGACGACTTCAAGATCCGCCACCCCGGCCTCCTTCGTCGATCCAGCAAGCACCCCATCCGACGAACAGACAACGACCTCGATGGCTCAGTTTCCCGCAGCCCGGGCGCGCAGCGCCGCAGGACGAGGCCGTGTCGCAGGACTCTAGCGCTCCGCGGCGACATTCTCGCCCGAACGGGCGGCGTGCCGCGGCCCGCGCCCGCGCGGGCGCGGGCCGCGCTGCTGGCGGGCCAGCTCCTCGGGCAGCGGCAGCAGCGGGTTGGACGTGCTGTCCACCACCGCCTCGGCCATGTCCAGGACCTTCGCCCCGCCCGCGCGGGCCACGTTGCGCAGCAGGTCGAACGCCTGCCGGGGCCGCAGCCGGTGCCGCTCGGCCAGCACGCCGATGGCCTGTTCGACCCGGACCCGGGCGGTCAGCGCGTGCTCGAGCTGAGCCACGGTCACGGCCAGCCGGGCCGCCTCGTCGGCTTCGTCGGCCGGTCCGGCCGGGGGCCTGACGGTAACCGCGGCCGTCCCGAGGTCGGCGGCCAGCAGGTCGGCGAGCACCATGGCGCTGGTCAGGTCGGCGGTTTCCTCCGCCCCGACCTGCCAGCCCCGCCCGGACCGGCGCACCACCACCGGTTCGGCGCCCACCTCAACGGCCTGGGCCTCACCGGCCTGCCGCGTCGTCTGCCCGTCCATGTCCGTCCTGTCTCGAGGCACGCACCACGCTTCGTTCGGCAGAATTGCCTACCCGGCGCTGACCGCGGCCAATCGTTCGCGGACCTGGGCCGCCGACGGGTTGACCATGACGGTGCCGTCCGGGAACACCACGGTCGGGACCGTCTGGTTGCCGCCGTTGACCGACATCACGAACTCGCACGCCTCCGGGTCGCGCTCGATGTCGACCTCGGCCATCTCGATACCCTCGCGGGCGAGCTGCTTCTTCAGGTTCCGGCAGAAGCCGCACCATGGTGTGGTGTACATAATCAGCTGGCCGGACACCCGCTGCCTCCTCGAGGTTGGTGAAAATTACCGGATCGTGTAACACCGGCGCGGCCGGTTGCGTTCCCGAGGGGAGAACAAGTTGACCGAGGTGGTGGCCGACGCGCTGCTGGCCGGGCTGGATCCCGAGCAGCGCGAGGTGGCGCTGGCCACCCGCGGCCCGGTCTGCGTGCTGGCCGGCGCGGGCACCGGTAAGACGCGCGCGATCACCCACCGGATCGCCTACGCCGCGGCGATCGGGGTGATGAACCCGGCTCACGTGCTGGCCCTCACGTTCACCGTGCGGGCCGCGGGGGAGCTGCGCGGCCGGCTCCGCCAGCTGGGCGCCGCCCAGGTGCGCGCCTCCACCTTCCACGCGGCCGCGCTGCGCCAGCTGAACTACTTCTGGCCGCGGGTGGTCGGCGGCCGGGCGCCGCAGCTGATCGACGCCAAGGCCGCCGTGGTCCGGGAGGCGGCCAAGCAGGCCCGGGTCCGGCTGGACGGCCCGGGGGTGGCCGACGCGGCCGGCGAGATCGAGTGGGCCAAGACGACCCAGACCCGCCCGCCGGACTACGCCCGCGCCGCCGCGACCGCCGGGCGTACCCCCGCGGTCGGCGCCGAGGCCATGGCGCTGGTCTACGACGGCTATGAACGGCTGCGGCGCGAGCGGAACCTGATCGACTTCGAGTCGGTCCTGGAGCTGACCGCGGCCATCGTGCTCGAGCACCGCGGCGCGGCCGACCAGGTGCGCGACACGTTCCGGTACTTCGTGGTCGATGAGTACCAGGACGTGAACCCGCTGCAGAAGCTGCTGCTCGACGCGTGGCTCGGCGACCGCGACGACCTGTGCGTGGTGGGCGACCCGCACCAGGTGATCTACTCCTTCACCGGCGCCACCCCCGCCTACCTGACCGGTTTCACCGCCGAGTTCCCCGGCGCCGCGCAGGTCCGGCTGCTGCGCGACTACCGGTCCACGCCGCAGGTGGTCGCGGTGGCCAACCAGCTCATGCGCTCCGGTCCGGCCCTGGTGGCCCAGCGCCCGGCTGGGCCGCGGCCGGTGCTCACGCAGTTCCCCGACGACGACGCCGAAGCGGCCGGGGTCACGGTGCAGATCCGGTCCCTGCTCGCTTCGGGCGTGCCGGCCAGCCAGATCGCGGTCCTGGTCCGGATCAACGCCGGCACCGAACGGTTCGAGCAGGCGCTGGCCCAGGCTCAGGTGCCCTACGTGGTGCGCGGCGCCGAGCGGTTCTACGAGCGGGCCGTGGTCCGCCAGGCCCTGGTGCTGTTCCGCGGCGCGGCCCGCGGCGCCGCGGCCAGCGCGGACGACCCGGACCCCGATCCGCTCCCGGCCGCGGTCCGGCACGTGCTGACCGGCATCGGCTTCACCGGCGGCCCGCCCGCGGGCGGTGCGGCGGCCCGCGAGCGCTGGGAGTCGCTGGCCGCCCTGGCCCAGCTGGCCGACGACATGCACGCGACGCGGCCGCAGGCCAGCCTGAGCGACTTCGCCGCCGAGCTGACCCAGCGCGCCGAGCTGGGCCACGCGCCCGTCGTCCAGGGCGTGACGCTGGCCTCCATGCACGCGGCCAAGGGCCTGGAATGGGACGCGGTGCTGCTGCCGGGCCTGGTCGAGGGGCTGATGCCGATCGTGCACGCCCGGACCGCGGAGGCGATCGAGGAAGAAAGGCGGCTACTGTATGTGGCGGTGACCCGGGCGCGCCAGCACCTGTACCTGTCCTGGTCCCCGGCCCGGGCGCCAGGCCCCGGAGATGGACGCGGTCGCGTCGCGGCCCGGCAGCGATCGCGGTTCCTCGATGACGTCCGCCTGGGCCGTCGGTGAAGGTGGGTCCTTATGGGTAAAGCGCTCGACGGCCTGCTCGAACTGCTCGACCTGGAACAGATCGAACAGAACATCTTCCGCGGCCGCAGCCCGGACGACGACCGGCAGCGGGTCTTCGGCGGCCAGGTGGCCGGGCAGGCGCTGGTCGCGGCGGGCCGGACCGTCCCCCCGGACCGGCCGGTGCACTCGCTGCACGCCTACTTCATCCGGCCCGGCGACCCGTCTATCCCGCTGGTCTACACGGTCGACCGGACGCGGGACGGGCGCTCGTTCACGACCCGCCGGGTGGCCGCGATCCAGCACGGCCGGACCATCTTCACCTTGTCCGCATCGTTCCACCACGCCGAGCCCGGGTTCGAGCACGCCGAGCCGATGCCGCAGGCGCCGCCGCCCGAGCAGGTCGAGCGCAACGCCGACCGGTGGGCCCGAGTCCTGGGCGTGGACCTCCCCCGGTTCACCGACAACCCCTTCGACCTGCGCTCGGTCGGCCCGCTGTCGGTAGAGGCCGAACGCGACCCGGCGCTGAAGACGACCAAGAACCTGGTCTGGCTGAAGGTGGACGGCGACCTGCCCGACGACCCGCTGCTGCACGTGTGCCTGATGACCTACGTCTCGGACATGACGCTGCTCGACACGGTGCTGCTCGCGCACGGCGTGTCCTGGGCGGACGGCCGTACGACCGGCGCCAGCCTGGACCACGCCATGTGGTTCCACCGGTCGTTCCGGGCCGACCGCTGGCTGCTGTACGCGCAGGAAACACCCACGGCTCACGGCGGCCGGGGCCTGGCCCGCGGTGAGGTTTTCACCGCCGACGGCCAACTGGTGGTGTCGGTGATGCAAGAGGGCCTGATCCGTACCGCGCCCGCGATTAGTTGAAAACCGCAGCTCAAAAAACTGTTGCCCCCTTCCGGGGGCATTACATAGGCTGCCTACATGTCCGTGGGCTAGTAGTCGACGCTCCTGGAAGGAGGTGCCCATCGTGACCAAGGTCAACTCTGACATCCAGACGCCAGATGTTATGACGTCCGCTGTCCTGACGAACGCTGTCCTGGCGGCAGAGCCTTGGCGTGCGCGGCTGGGTGCCTTCAGCCCGCGTTCGACGTTCCCGGGGACCAGTGTGCCTCGTGCCGGTGGCGGCACTGGGCCGTGTGTCGTCGTGCGGTCGGTTCCGCGCGTCCGGGACCAGGTCAGCCTCGGCTCGGCCCGCCCGGTCCCGCAGCCCGCCGCTGCGGCGCCGTTCGGGCAGACGAATAACTACAACCACATGACCAGCGTTTACGCCATCGGCGAAGGCGCATCGGGTCCGCCTCCATATAGGGAACCGGTCTAGAAAGACCGGCCACCATCCCCTTGAGGCCGCGGATCCGCACACAGGGTCCGCGGCCTTAGCTATCGAAAGGCCTAGGCCCTCCAGACGGGCGAGAAATCGCTTCGGGCGACTACTAGGACCGGTAAGCGAGAGGGGATGGCACCGATGCAGTGGCGCGCTGCCACCGTCGGAGGCGAGGACACGACGGGGTTCGAGGCGTTCGGCTCTCAGATACGCCAGGAGTCGGACGTCAGGCAGATCCAGGTCGACACGATCGGCCAGGTCGGCGAGGTCAGTGTGGCAAGTCAGTTCATGGTGGCGGAAGCGGCCACCGCTCTTCCGGTAGGGCTGGACCTACCGTGCACCGACGACCCGGAGCTGTTCTTCGCCGAGTCTCCGCAGGATGTGGAGCAGGCGAAGGCCATGTGCCGGGAGTGCCGGGCGCGGATCGCCTGCTTGACCGGGGCGCTGGAGCGCCGGGAGCCCTGGGGCGTCTGGGGTGGAGAGCTGCTGATCCGGGGCGCGATCGTGCCCCGCAAGCGGCCTCGCGGACGCCCGCGCAAGACCGAAGTAGCCGCGTAAGCGGCACCGCCACACGGGGAAGGGCCGCGCGGCCGACCACGGCCGCGCGGCCGCCAGGCACACGATGCACAACGGAGTGATCATCATGCTGTTGGTAGAAAAGCTCGCGACCGAGGAAAGTCGCAGCAAAATAGAACGGGCCGCGGAATTGCGGTCCACGCGCCGGCTGCTCGCGCTGCGCCGGGCCAGCCGGATGGAGCGCAAGGCCGAACGCCGGATGGTCGAGGCGTGGCGCCGGGCCGCCGAAGTGCGCAGCGCGCTGGAATCCACCGAGTACTGAACGCTCGACCACGAGGCCGAGGCGAGCCGGGCCACCCCGGACGCTTCGGCCTCGCGGCGTCCGCGAGGATGGTGCCAAGCGCCGGAAAGGGGTGAGCGGACATGAGCCGGGTGGTGGTCATCGGAGCGACCGGGCACATCGGCACGTACCTGGTGCCCCGGCTGGTCGACGCGGGCCATCAGGTCGTCGCGCTCAGCCGCGGCACCCGTGGCCCCTACCATGCCAGCCCGCAGTGGGACGCGGTGACCTCGGTGAGCGCGGACCGGGAGGCGCTGGACGCGGACGGGACGTTCGGCGACCAGGTGGCGGCGCTGCGCCCGGACGTCGTGATCGACCTGATCTGTTTCACCCCGGCCTCCGCGCGGCAACTGGTCGACGCGCTGCGGCCGTCGCGCCCGCTGCTGGTGCACTGCGGAACCATCTGGGTCCATGGTCCGGCGCTGCGGGTCCCGGTGACCGAGGACGAGCCCCGCACCGCCTACGGCGAGTACGGTACGGGCAAGGCCGAGATCGAAGCGCTGCTGCACGCCGAAACCCGGGCCGGCGGCGTCCCGGCCATCGTCCTGCACCCCGGTCACATCAGCGGGCCGGGCTGGCCGGTCATCACCCCGGCCGGGAACCTCGACCCGGCCACCTGGACCGCCCTGGCCACCGGCCAGCCGCTGGCCCTGCCCGATCACGGCCTCGGCGTGCTGCACCACGTGCACGCCGACGACGTGGCCCAGGCCTTCCAGCTGGCCCTGTCCCGCCCCGAGGCGATCGGGGCCAGCTTCCACGTGGTCGCCGAACAGGCCATGACCCAGCGCGGCCTGGCCGCCGGCGCGGCGGGCTGGTTCGGCCGCGAGGCCGTCCTGGACTTCGTCGACTGGCCCGAGTTCACCCGCCGGGCCGGCGCCGAGCACGCCGACGTCACCCGCGAGCACACCTTCCGCGGCATCACCGCCAGCATTGCCCGGGCCCGTGAGGTCCTCGGCTACGCGCCGCGCTACAGCGCCCTGGACGCCCTGCGCGAGGCCGTGGCCGCGCTGGCCGCCACCGGCCAGGCCGACCTGGGCGGCCAGCCATTCCCGCCCCCTGCCGCGCCCCCGCCCCCGCCCCCGCCCCCGCCCCCGCCCCCGCCCCCTGCGGGGGCCGCGCCCCCGCCCCCGGCCGCGGCGGGCCAGGGATGACCGGGGTGCGCCGATCCTGCGTGCTGACCGGCGGCGGCCGCGGCATCGGCCGGGCCATCGCCGAGCGCCTGCTGGCCGACGGCCTCGCCGTCGTGGTGGTCGACCCCGACGGCGCGGCGCTGGGCTGGACGGCCGCCCACCCGGCCGCGAGCCGGGCCATCCCGCTCGCCGGAGACGCCGCCGACCAGGCCGTCACCGAGCGCGCCGCCGACCTGGCCCAGGCCGCCGGGCCGCTGGCCGGCTGGGTCAACAACGCAGCCGTCTTCCGCGACGCCTGGCTAGATGCCGTACCCGCCCAGGAGGTCACCGAGCTGATCATGGCCAACCTCAGCCTGGCCGTGACGGGCTGCGCCACCGCCGTGCGCCGGTTCCTGGCCGCCGGGACCGACGGGGCGATCGTCAACGTCTCCTCGCACCAGGCCCAGCGGGCCGTGCGCGGCGCCCTGCCGTACGCGACCGCCAAGGCCGCGGTCGAGGGCCTGACCCGGGCGCTGGCCGTGGACTACGGCCCGCGCGGCATCCGGGTCAACGCCGTCGCCCTCGGCTCCATCGCCACCGAGCGATACCAGGACTACCTGGCCGCCCAGCCCCCGGAGGCTGCCGCCCAGACCGAGGACCAGATGCGCGCCTTGCACCCGGTGGGCCGGCCCGGGCGCCCCGCCGAGGTCGCGGCCGCCGTGGCCTACCTGCTCTCCCCGGACGCCAGCTTCGTCAACGGCGCCATCCTGCCCGTCGACGGCGGCCGCTCCGCCCTCGGCCTCGACCCCGAGCAAGCCTAGGCGGGGAAGTGCCCATGGCCGAAGACGGTACCGGGACGGACCGCGCTGTCCTGCCAGGCACCGATGGCCCGTGGTGGGATGAGTTCTTCGCGGACCGGTCCAAGCCGATCCCGTTCTTCGCCGAGCGGCCCGATGAGAACCTGGCCGAATGGTTCAGCGGCGGCCTGCTCCACCCTGGGCGTGTCCTCGAACTCGGCTGCGGCAACGGACGCAACGCCACGTACCTGGCTAGCCTGGGATGCACCGTCGACGCCGTCGACTTCTCCGCGCAGGCCATCAGCTGGGCCAGGGAACGCGCGGACCGGGCCGGTGTCCCGGTCGCCTTCCAGCACTGCTCCATCTTCGACGCCCCATTCACCGGCGGGTCCTACGATCTGGTCTACGACTCCGGCTGTTTCCATCACATCCCCCCGCACCGCCGCGGCGACTACGCCGCCCTGGTGCAGCGAGCCTTGGCGCCCGGCGGCAGCTACGGACTGGTGTGCTTCACCCCCGAGGGCGGCAGCGGCTACACCGACCGGGAGGTCTACCAGCGGGCGAGCCTGGGCGGCGGCCTGGGCTACTCAGCAGACCGCCTGTGCGCCTGGTGGGACAAGCCACCCTTCTCCGTGCGCATCCTCCGCCCGATGAACCCAGCCAGCGAACCCAGCCCATACTTCGGCGAAGCCTTCCTGCAGGTCCTGCTGGCCACCCGCCAAGCCACCCGATAACCCGCACACACCCTGATACGCAAACGCACCTACCGTCCCGCCCGTTGAACGTGACACGTTGCCCGCGTCACGCCATGCCGCGCTTCCCGGCGGCCCTTTCATGACCACCAAGGTGCGCGCCTCGAACCCCGTGCAGGCTTCCCCTGGGTTGACGCGCCACGTTGCTCATGCACCACGGGAATCACTGGCACCGTCGCAGCCGCGAGGTTTCATGATCGCGAAGACTTTTATACGGAATAGCACTAAAAATCCTTCATGATCATGGGAAACGCTCGTAGTGCTGGGCGGGAGCACCTCGTAGCGCGGTCGCGCCCGCACCACCGCGCCCCGCCCTCCCGCCGCGGACCGGCCTCCCCGCCGCAGACCGCCTCCCCGGCCGCAGACCGCCTCCCCGGCCGCAGACCGCCTCCCCGGCCGCAGACCGCTTCCCCGGCCGCAGACCGCCTCCCCGGCCGCAGACCGCCTCCCCGGCCGCAGACCGCCTCCCCGGCCGCAGACCGCCTCCCCGGCCGCGTCCCAGCCCGCTTGGCATATCTCCCGTTCGCTTGACAAGCCAAGCTGTTTGCGTACTATAGTAAGCAGAAGAGCCACTGGAGGAGGAACAACAATGATCGACATCAGCACCGCCGGGCGTGATCTCCAGGACGAGATCCTGAAGCTGATCCGCACCTCTCAGGACACCGTGGTGGACGCGCTGCAGGCGTGGACCGCGACCGTTCAGTCCGTCACCCCGTCCTTCCCGAAGCTGGACGTGCCCTACGTCGACCAGCTGCCGAAGCCGGAATCACTGGTCAACGGGGCCTACGACTTCGCCGAGCAGCTGCTGTCCACGCAGCGCCAGTTCGCGAACGACGTCCTGCAGGTCACCGCTCCGCTGTCCGGCCAGGGCAAGTAAGTCCTGACCTACAGGTGCCCTGACCGAGCCCGCCTGGCCAGCTCCGGTCAGTTCGGCTAGGCAGCCGGCCGGTCAGGCACGATTGCGCGGCAGGTCCACTGGGACCGGGCCGCGCAATCGCTTTTGATTGACATAGTTAGCGCAAGGGACTCAGCCCGTGTGCTGGACGGTATAACGGACCGTCTGCAGCCGGATCATCCCGTCGCGGAAGATAAACGTGTCGATGCCGTCCTCGACCTTGGTCGCCGCCGAGGTCGCCGCCCATTCCAGGAACAACGCGTCGCCGTCGAAGATCGTGGTCTTCAGCTCCCACGCCGCGTTCGGCACGTCGGCCAGCAGCTGGGTGAACCCCTCGCGGACGCCGTCCTTGCCGCGCTTGATGGCCGCCGGCGTGATGAAGAACGGCGTCGTCGGTGTAGTCCGAGACGATCCCGTCCAGGTCGCCGGCGCCCAGGGTCTCGACGTGATGCTGGAAGATCTCCTCCGGCGTGCGTGTCATCCGTATTTTCCCTTCTCGGTGATCTTTTCCACCCCAACCGTACGGGCCGACCCGCGAATTCTCCACGTCAACTACACCTGCGGCGTGCACCTGCTTCTGTGCTGAGCTGAACCCGATGACCGGCCCCAGGACGGTGGAGTCTCGCACATGAGCAACATGCAGCTGATGCAGGACTTGTACGCCGCGCTCGGCCGGGGCGACATGCCGTCCGTGCTGGGCGCGATGGAACCCGTTATCCAGTGGCGGGAGGCCGAGGGAAATCCTTACGGTAAAGCGTGGCTAGGACCGGAGGCCGTGCTGGCCAACTTGTTCATGTGGCTCGCCGCCCAATGGGATGACTTCACCGTCCATCCGGAGCAGTTCTACGACGCCGGGCCGGTGATCGTCATCGAGGCCCGCTACACGGGCACGTTCAAGCAGACCGGCAAGGAACTCGACGCCCAGGTATGCCACATCTGGAAGATCCGCGACGGCCAGGTCACCAGCTTCCAGCAGTGCGTGGGCACGGCCCAGCTGCAGGACGTGGCGGGCACCCGCTGAGCAGGCGTCGCTCCGCAGAACACTAAATCCGGAAGCCGAACGTCCGGAACACCCTCTAGCCTGGCCCCATGGCTATCGCACGTTTCCCAGGCATCGTCATCGACTGTCCCGACGCGCACGCGCTCGCCGCGTTCTACGGGAAAATGCTCGACTGGAAGGTCGACCTGTCCCCGGGCTGGGCCGACATCCGGGCGGACTACGGTCAGTGCATTTCATTCCAGCAGGTGGAGGACTTCATCCCGCCGAGCTGGCCCAGCCAGCAGGGGCCGCAGCAGATGCACCTCGACGTGATCGTCGACGACTTCGACACCGCCGAGGCCGCGATCCTGGAGCTGGGCGCGACCAAGGCCGAACACCAGCCCGGTACCTCCTTCCGGGTCTTCCTCGACCCGGCCGGGCACCCCTTCTGCCTCTGCCTGCACTAACCGGCCCGGACGCCAGCCCCGGACGCCAGCCCCGGCCGGTCGCAAGCCCGGGCCAGAGGCAACCAAGACCGCGGAACCCGCCCCTAGGCCAGCCCCCGCACCGCGAACGCGGGCGGCACATCACCCCGGATCGCCGAGACCATCCGCAGCGTCCGCCGGACCGCACCAACCCGCCGCACCCGGAACACCCGTACCCCCAGCCACCCGTAAACCGCCGCCCGGGCCAGATCCCCGGCCAGCTCCTCTCCCGTCAGCGACACCAGCACCGGCCACCCCACCGTCCCCAAAAACCCCATAACCCCGTCCGCCCCCAAAAATCCGCCCGCCTCCACAATCACCCGGTCCCCGCCAACTCCCGCTGCCATCGCGTGCGCCGCCAGCTCCGCCGTGCACACCACCCCCACGCCGAACTCCGCTGCCACCTCCAGCAACCCCCCGTCCACCAGGTCCGCACCCGCCGCGCACGCCTCCCGCGCCACCTCCGTCCGCCCGGTACGAACGCCGATCACCAGCGACGGGTACGCCGCCCGCACCGCCCCGACCAGCGCCGCGTCCGGCACTGACACGATGTCGGCCCCCTCGGCCACCATCTCGCGCACGCTGTCCAGCCGCTCCGCCATCCCCATCACGACCAGCCGTGACGGCTCAAAACAGGACCGCCCCAGCCGCAACACCCCGGCTTCAGGCGCGGCCATAGACCGGGATCGCCGCCCCCGAGATCAGCGCCGCCTGGTCCGAGACCAGGAACGACAGCACGCCCGCGAGCTCAGCCGGCTTCGGCCACCGCTCGTGCCTGGCGTTCGGCAGCGCGGCCCGGTTGGCGGGCGTGTCGATGATGCTGGGCAAGATGCAGTTGACCCGCACCCCGCCCTCGCGTCCCTCCGCCGCGGCCGCCTCGACCAGCCGCACCACGCCGAGCTTGCTCACGCTGTAGGAGAACGCGCCCTCCCATTTCTCCAGCGCGACCCGGCTCGAGACGTGCACGATCGCGCCGCCGCCCCGCGCGGCCAGCACCGGCATCGCGTACTTGGTCACGATCGCCGCGCTGACCAGGTTCAGCTCGAACTGCCGCCGCAGGACATCGATGTCGAGCATGTCCAGGGCCTGCGGCGGGGCGTACCCGCCGATCAGGTTGACCACCGCCGCTGCCGCCGGGACCTGCGCGAACGCCGCCGACACGCTGCCCTCGTCCAGCGCGTCCACGGCCACGTACTGCACCCCGTCCTGCCGCTCGTGCGCGCCCGGGATCCGCGCGTCGAAGGCCAGCACCGGCGCCCCGTCGTCCCGGAACCGCTCGGTGACCGCCCGCCCGAGCCCGCCGGTCGCCCCCAGCACGACGATCGTCATCTCTGCCTCCCCTGGGCTGGTCACGGACCCGCTGAGGTCCGATCATGGATCAAATCCTTTTTATACCGAACGGACCGGGCGCCCAGCGTCCGCCACCCGATCAACGCACACCGTGGGGGAGCCGACATGCGCATCGCGGTACTGGGCGCCGGATCGTGGGGTACCACGGTGTCCTCGCTGCTGGCCGGCCGGCACGACTGTACCGTGTGGGCCCGCGACCCCGAGCTGGCCCGGGAGATCTACGAGCGCGACGCGAACTCGCGCTACCTGCCCGGCTTCCCCTTGCCCACCGCGCTGACGGCCACCGCGGACCTGGAGAAGGCCGTCCACGACGTCGACCTGCTGGTGGTTGGCGTGCCCACCCACGGCTTCCGGGCCATCCTGGTCGAAGCCCGCCCGTACCTGCGGCCCTGGATCCCGGTGGTCAGCCTGTCCAAGGGCTTCGAGCGCGGTTCGCTGCTCCGGATGACCCAGGTCATCCGGGACGAGCTGCCCGGCCATCCCGCCGCCGCCCTGACCGGGCCCAACCTGGCCAAGGAGATCATGGCCGGGCAGGCCGCGGCGAGCGTGATCGCCACCGAGGACCTGGCCGTGGCCCGCGCCCTGCAGTCGGTCATGCAGCGCGGCGTGTTCCGGATCTACACCAACCACGACGTGATCGGCTGCGAGACCGGCGGGGCGCTGAAGAACGTGGTGGCCATCGCCACCGGCGTGGCCCAGGGCCTGGGCGTGGGGGACAACACCCGGGCCGCGGTCGTGACCCGCGGCCTGGCCGAACTCACCCGGCTGGGCGTGGCCATGGGCGGCGAGACGATGAGCTTCTCCGGCCTGGCCGGCATGGGCGACCTGATCGCCACCTGCATGAGCCCGCTGAGCCGCAACCGGACGCTCGGCGAGCAGCTCGGCGCGGGCCGGACGCTGGAGGAGATCACCGCGGCCACCCGCACCGTGGCCGAGGGTGTCGGGACCGCCTACACCGCCCACGAACTGGCCGAACACCACGGCATCGAGATGCCCGTCTGCGCCGAGGTGTACCGGGTCCTGACCGGCGAGATCCCCGCCGCGGCCGCCTACCGCGGCCTTACCCCGTACTTCCAAGCTGGTCACGAGCGCGAGCCCGGGTAACCTGAGGTCATGGCTGAGCGGTGGCCGTTCGATGAGTGGAAGCGGAACCTGAGCGGCGTCCTGTCGCTCACGTCGGCCGCGGCCGCCTCGCTCGGCCTGCCCGCGGCGGGTCTGCTGGCCGGCGACCCGTTCACGGTGATCGTGGACACCGCGCGGAACTGGCTGATCGGCAAGCAGCGGACGTTCACCCTGGGCGGGCGTGAGCTGACCCTGACCCTTGAGGACCTGTCGGTCGAGGGGTCCGATCTGGCCCGGGCCGTGGGTCAGTACGGTCAGCTGCGAGCCCTGGCCCGGGACGTCGACTGGGGCGAGTACCGGTTCGAGCGGGTCGAGGTGCAGGCCCGGAACGTGCACCTGCGGCCAGGCACCAAGCCGGTACTGGTGGCCGCTCCATTGCGCGTCGAGGCCTTCCTGTCGGCCCAGGCCGCGACGCGCTGGCTGGCCGCGGCGTCGCCGCGGCTGGAACTGGCCATGCACGAGGGCGTCCCGCAGGTCGGCCTGGCCGGCGCGCCGTGGCTGCGCCTCGAGGTCGAGCCGGGCGCGGGCGGGCAGTCGATCCGCGTGGTGCCCCGCGCGCTGCACCTGCTCGACCGGCGGCTGCCGCTGCGGGTCCCGGCCTTCCACGTGCCCCTCCCCGAGCTGCCCTTCGACGTCCTGCTCACCTCGATGGAGCCCGCTCCGGGCGGCTTCATCATGCGCGGCGTGCTCCCCGAATGGCAGCGCCCGCTGGCCCGCGCCGACCTGGAACGCCTGCTGACCGTGATGCGGAGCCCAGACGGCTCGAGCGCCTAACGCGGCCCCATCCGGATCGCGCCGTCCAGCCGGATCGTCTCCCCGTTGAGCATCGGGTTCTCCACGATGTGCGCCACCAGCGCGGCGTACTCCGCCGGTTCCCCGAGCCGGGCCGGGTGGGGGGCCTGCTCGCCAAGTGACTTGATCGCCTCGTCCGGCAGGTTGCCCAGCAGCGGCGTATTGAACAGGCCGGGCGCGATCGTCATGACCCGGATCTTCAGCCGGGCCAGGTCGCGGGCGATGGGCAGCGTCATGCCGACGATGCCGCCCTTGGACGCGGAGTAGGCGGCCTGGCCGATCTGCCCGTCGAACGCCGCCACCGACGCGGTGTTGACGACCACGCCCCGCTCGCCGTCCTCCTCGGCCACCCGGCTCATCCGGTCCGCGGCCAGCCGGATCACGTTGAACGTTCCGATCAGGTTGATCTGGATGACCCGGGCGAAGGACTCCAGCGGGAACGGGCCGTCCTTGCTCGTGGTGCGGGCCGCGGCGCCGATGCCCGCGCAGTTGACCACGATCCGCGGCACCCCGCCCGCCAGGGCGCCCGCGGCGTCCAGCGCCGCGTCCACGTCCGCCGCGCTGGTCACGTCGCCCGCCGAGAACGCGACCCGGGGTCCCAGGTCCGCCGCCACCGCCTGGCCGTTCGAGCCGGGCAGGTCGAGGATGACCACCGACGCGCCGCCCGCGTGCAGCCGCTCCACCGTGGCCAGGCCCAGCCCCGACGCCCCGCCGGTGACCAGGGCGATGTTTCCCGAGATGTCCATAGGCCCATACGGTACCGATATGAGCTCCTCAGGAGGAGGCCCGCTGACCGGGGTGCGAGTCCTCGAACTCGCGGGCATCGGCCCCGGCCCGTTCTGCGCCATGATGCTCGCCGACTCCGGCGCGACCGTGCTGCGCATTGATCGTCCCGGCTCCCCCGCGGCCGCCGCCGCAGTCGGCGCCACCACCGCGCACCCCGAGCGGGAGTTCCTCAACCGTGGCCGCCAGTCCGCGGTTCTCGACCTCAAGCACCCGGCCGCGGTGGACGCCCTGCTGCGCCTGGTCGATACCGCCGACGTGCTGCTCGAGGGCTTCCGGCCCGGCGTGACCGAGCGGATGGGCGTCGGCCCCGAGGTCTGCCTGGCCCGCAACCCGCGGCTGATCTACGCCCGGATGACCGGCTGGGGCCAGGACGGCCCGCTGGCCCGGACGGTCGGCCACGACATCGGCTACATCGCCCGTACCGGCGCCCTGCACGCCCTAGGCCGCGCGGGCGGCCCGCCGCAGTTCCCGGTGAACCTGCTCGGCGACTTCGGCGGTGGCGGCATGGTCATGGCCTACGGCATCTGCGCCGCCCTGGTCGAACGGGCCACCTCCGGCCAGGGCCAGGTCGTCGACACCGCCATCGTCGACGGCGTAGCCAGCCTGCTGGCCATGCCGCTCATGTTCATGGCCCAAGGCGTCTGGCAAGACGAGCGCGGCGTCAACCTCCTCGACGGCGGCGCCCCCTGGTACGACGTCTACCAGACCGCCGACGCTCAGTGGCTGGCCGTCGGCGCCCTGGAACCCCGGTTCTACGCCGCCCTCCTGGATGGCCTCGGCCTCACCGCCGAAGCCCCCGACCGCGCCGACCCCCGCAACTGGCCCGCCCTGCGCGAGCTCTTCACCGCCCGCTTCGCCGAGCGCACCCGCGACCAGTGGACCGCCACCTTCGCCGGCACCGACGCCTGCGTAGAACCCGTCCTCTCCCTAACCGAAGCCGCCGCCGACCCCCACCTCACCGCCCGCCAGACCTACGTCGCGGTCGACGGCATCACCCAGCCCGCCCCGTCCCCCCGCTTCTCCCGCACCCCGAGCGAGCTGTCAGATCCGGCTCCGGCCCCCGGCCAGCACACCCTAGAAGCCCTAACCGCCTGGGGCCTCCCCGACGCCCAAGACCTAATCGCCTCCGGCGCCGCCCTCCAGTCCTAGCCCGCGCAAATCAGCAGCAAGGTTTCTCGCGGAGCGCTGGGTTTCGGGATGGTCGCGGCCGCAGCCTCACGCCAACGCAAACGCACCCATGTCCCATTGGTGTCGTTATAGCAGCATCGGCGGCACATCGTCGTCGAGCGGATGGCGCCGCAACGTCGCGGGAACGTCAGGTTCGCTGTCGTGCCGACGTAGGTGTCGTTCGCAGAGCCGAAATTCGAGCCCGGTGGAACGAATTGCAACGTGGCGCCGACGAATACCGGCCCGGCGCCGTCACCCGCATAGCTGACGCTGGACGATGGGAACGTGGTGCCGACGGTTACCGCCTGATGCTCCCGGCACCCTGTGCGTGCGCCGGCCCGGTGGCCAGCGTCGTGACCGCGATCCCCGCTCCGATTACGATCGCGCCCGCCGCGATCAGCATCCCGCGCCTGTCGACACTGGCCATCGCGAAATCCTTCCCCCGAGTTTCCGCGACTCCCCGAAGGACCGGCGATCCGGTCGACTTCAGTAAATGAGTAGCGTGACCCGCGCCGCCCACAAGAGGCCAAACCATGATCACGGAGGGTTTTATGTGCCAGCGCGTATAAAATCCTTCGCGATCATGGAAAACCACCATGAGCCGGCCGCCAGCCACCCGCGACCCGGCCGCTAATCGCCCGCCGGACGCGCGCTCGCGTCTCGGGCGTAACGCCTCAGGGCCAGGTCCTCGATCCGGTCGATGCGCCGCAGCAGGTCGCGCAGCTCGGCCAAGAACGCCGCCCGCTTCTTGGCCAGCTCCGGTCCCGGATCAAACAGCCCCCGGTTACGCGCCAGCTGCAAGGCGGTGGCGAACAACAGCACCGAGACCGATTCTGAGCTGCGCAGCCGGCGCTGGGCTACATACTGGTGGCCGAGCCCGAGCGCCCGCTTGGTCACTTCCGCGTCATCGGCGAGCGTATCCACGCCGGCCGCGACGTCCTCGGAAGCCAGCACGTCGGCCACCAGCCGGTAGGCCTCGACGAACGGCCGGACGATGACCTGCGAGACCAGCGGACGCATCGCGGCCAGCAAGGCGTCGGCGGCCGCCGGGCCCGACCGCAGCCGGGCCTCCCACGACGGGTCGTGCCGTTCCATCTCGGCCCGCACCTGGCGCCGGTACTCCTCGCGTTCGGGGAAGTAGAACTCGAACTTCAGCAGGTCGCGTAGCCAGGCGATCTCGGTCCAGAACGCCGCGACCGGGTCGGTGGCGTCGTCGCGGGCTCGCAGCACGGCCAGCTCGCACAGCGCGGTGTCGAGCAGGAAGTGGACCGCCGAGTTGCGGTAGAAGGTGGCGGCCAGCTGGTGCTCCGGGTCGATCACCCACACCGGCTCGCGCCCGTCCCCGACCAGTGTGACCAGCCCGCCCGCGACCAGCGCGTCCAGCGTGACCCGGACCGGCTCGGCCGCGGTCAGCGCCTGCGCGCTGGCCGTCTGCGGCACCGAACGGCTGGACAGGTAGGAAAGCCCGTCGCCCAGCGCCAGCCGGATCTCCTCGAAGGTCAGCGCCATGCCCCGGGCGGCCAGCAGGATCGTGGTGATGATCGCCGTGGCCGTGACCGGCATGCCCTGGTTGATCCGCCAGGCCACCTCGAACGCGGTCTTCTGCAGCGCCAGCCGCCGCGCCGCCGGATCGGCAGCCACCGGGCCGCCGGGCGGCCCGAGAAACGACGAGAGCGACACCGGCTCGCCGAACCGCACGTAGACCTTGCCGTAGTGGTGGGCACCCTGGGCCTTGACGAAGCCGTACAGCCAGCCGAACCCCTCGGGTTTCTTGCTCGCGCCCCGGGCGTAGTCGGCGTACTCGGCGATCTCGTGCAGCTGGTCGAAGGTGATGGACACCGGCAGCAGCAGGATGTCGTCCACCCGGCCCTGCAGGTACGCGTCGGCGGCGTAGGACAGCAGGCCCAGCCGCGGCGGGAGCATCTTCCCGGTCCGCGACCGGGTGCCCTCGATTGACCAGGACAGGTTGAAACGCTTCTCCAGCACGTATCCGACGTATTCGCGCAGCACGTACTTGTACAGCGGGTCGTCACCGGTGGAGCGCCGGATGAAGATCACTCCGGCCCGGCGCAGCAGCGCGCCCATCGGCCCGAACGCCATGTTGATGCCCGCGAACACGTGCGCCGGCGGCAGCCCCTGCTCTTGCATCGCGGCGGTCAGCACCAGGTTGTCCAGGTTCGAGCGGTGCGACCACAGCAAGATGCCCGGATACCGATCCAGGGCCGCGCGCAGCCGCTCGACCTGGCCCGGGTCGTAGTCGATCTGCGGGTCGAAGCCGCGCTGGAAGATCAGCCGCCCGACGTTCGGCATGACGTCGATGAGCCGGCGGCTCCAGCCCGCGGCCAGCTCATCGAGGATCTCGCCCGCCTCGGCCAGCGACGGGGGACCGTCCGGACCGCCGCCCACGGCGGAAAGCCCCTCCCGGAACCGCCGCGAGGCCAGGATCTCCTCCTTGACCAGGCTGGGCGTCTTGTACCGGGGGCCGCGTAGCCGGTACTCGGCCCGGTCCAGCGCCAGCGTAGCCCGGCGGGCCACGTAGGCGCCGAAGTCGTCCGGGTCGTGGCCGCCGGTGGCCTCGGTCCAGCGCTGGCGCAGCGACCCGATCGTGGCGGCCTCGCCGGCCAGCACCCGGGCCCGGGCGGGCTGGCGGGCCAGGATCCGCTGCTGCTGCCGTTCGCCGGGCCGGTACGGGTCGCGGCCGGGGACCATATCGGCCAGCCGGGCCGCCCGCCGGCCGGAGCGCTCCTCGGGCAGCCACGCCACCCGGACCGGCACCAGCATGGTGTCCGGAGCACGGTCCAGGATCTCGGCCGACAGCGCCATGCCCGGGCTGCCCGGCGGCCCGAGGCTAGCCAGGGACGCGCCCGGCGCAGCCGCGGCGACCCGCTCCCGGATCAGCCGCAGCTCGGTGGGCGTGCTGGCCTGGACCAGCACGACCGACGGGGCGGCCAGGGCCGCGGCCAGCTCGCTCACTGGTGGCCGTCCAGCGTGGCGGGCCAACCGTCCAGCGTCGCGGGCCAGTCGACCAGCAGCTCCAGGTAGTTCCCGCGGATCTGCTCGATCTTGTCCCGCAGGTTGGCCACCGTCCAGTCGGCCACGCTGACCGGCGGCAGCACCGCGATGTCGACCGTGCCCGGGTTGAGTGTGGTGGCGTTGCGGCCCGCCACCGAGTCGGAGTTGCGGATCACGATCGGGACTACCGGCAGGCCGGTGGCCATGGCGATCCGGAACGCCCCCTTCTTGAACGGGCCGAGCCCCAAAGCCCCGGCGACATCCAGGCGGGTGCCCTCCGGCGCGATGATGATCGACAACCCCTTGCGTGCCGCCTCCTCGACCGGCTGGAGCGCGGCCACCGCCGCCGCGGGGTCGTCCCGGTCGATGAACGCGGCGTCCAGCAGCCGGCCCAGCGTTCCCACCAGCGGGTTGCTGGCCAGCTCCTTCTTGGCCACGCCGGTCCAGTTGTCTTTGACCAGCGCGGCGACCATGAACACGTCGAAGTTGTTGCGGTGGTTGAACAAGAAGACCGCCGGCCGCTGGGCGGTCAGGTTTTCCGCGCCCAGCACGTTCAGCTTCACTCCGGCCAGCGTGAGCACCGTCTCCGGCCAGAACCGGGTCAGGAAGTTGACCCCGGCGCGCCGGCTCCCGGTCAGCACGCCGATGCCCAGCGCGCCGGCCGCCACCGGTCCCAGCGAGCCGAGCGCGGCCAGGTTCCGGGCCCGGCCCAGCGGCCCGCCGCTGCCCCGGCTGCCGAACCGCAGGATGGGCCAGCCGCGCCGCTGCGCCACCCGGGTCAGCCCCGGCCCGGGGTTGGTCGGCCGCGGGTGCCCGACCAGGTGCATCAGCGCCAGGTCTTCGTCGCCGTCCGCGTAGAAGTAGCTCGAGCGCAGGTCGATGTCGTGCTCGGCGGCGAACTTCTGCACGCTGGTGGCCTTGGTCGGGCCCCAGATGACCGGCTGGGCGATCGCGCCGGTCAGCACGCCGTGCTCGTCGACCACGAACCGGTTGCACACCACGTGGTCGATGCCGAGGAAATGGGCCACCGGCTCGGCCTGCATGGTCAGCGCCGACGAGCTGAGCACCACGGTGTGCCCGCGGCGCTGGTGGGCCCGGACCAGATCGCGCATCTCGGGGTAGATCTGGTCGGCCACCGACTGCTGGAAGATCCGCTCGCCCATCTCCTCGACGTCCTCGGCCAGCCGCCCCCGGGCCGTCCCGGCCCCGCCGGCGATCAGCGCCTCCATCTCCCCGCGCCCCAGCTTGTACTCCACCGCCAGCTGGGTCATGCGCAGGAAGTCGCCCGGCCCGACCTGCCGGCGGCGCAGCCGGTCGAGGGTGTGCGCCGCGGCGGTGAACCCGGCCACCAGCGTCCCGTCCAGGTCGAAGAACGCGCCGACCTGCGGCCCCTCCGGGCTGGCGTCGACCTCGGCCACCGACCCGGGCAGGCGCAGCTGCCGGACCGGCCCGTCGGTCACGAGGCCCTCCGCCGCCGGCGCGGCGGTCGCGGCCGCCCCAGGTCGATCACCTCGTCGAACCCGAGCTGCAGGTCCTTCTCCAGCTGATCGGGAGCGACGAACGAGGCGGTGTCGTAGCGGAAGGTCACCGTGCAGATGCCCGCCCGGGAAATCAGTACCGCCATCATGGCCACCCGGGGCAGCGGGCCGATCCCGTACTGCCGGTCCACCCGCGCGCCGGCCAGGAACGTCTCCTGCCAGTAGCCGGGCAGGTTGCTGGCCTGGATGTCGGGCGGGGTGATCCGCGTGGTGACGCTCTCCAGGGCCGCGTCCGGGAGCAGGCTCAGCACGGGCGCGATCCGGTCCAGCACGTCCAGGGCGGGCTCGCCGCGGCGCGCGATGACCTGCTCGCGGACCAGCCGGATCCTCATCGCCGGATCCGATTCGCCGACCGGCGCGGCGATGGTCACCCCGGTGATCCGGTTGCCGGCGGCCGGATCGTCGGCGGTGCGCAGGCTGACCGGCAGGGTCAGCGGCAGCTCGTCTACCGGCACGCCCAGCGCCTCGTGGTAGCGGCCCAGGCCGCCGCTCAGCGCGGCCAGGTACGCGTCGTTGACCGAACCCCCGGCCGCCTTGCCCGCCGCCCGCAGTTCAGCCAGCGGCACCTCGAGCACGTGGACCCGGCTGACCAGGCTGCGCCGCCGCAGCAGCGGCGACGGCGGGACCGGCGGCGGGCCGAGGACGCGCCGCGCCGAGCTGGCGAACCCGGCGGCTTCGGCCACCGTGGCGCCCGGATCCCCGATCAGCCGGCCGACCACGCGCGCCGTGCGGCCCAGCAGCCGCGCCCCGTCCGACGCGGCCGTGGCCGGCAGCCGACGCAGGCTATCGCGCAGCAGGTCGGTGCCGGTCAGGTCGCGGGGGACGGGCACCGGCGGCATGGGTCGCCGCGGGGCGTCCCGCTCGGTGTCGTAGACCTGCTCGAACAGCGCGATCCCGCCCAGCCCGTCGGTGATCGCGTGGCTGAACTTGCTCAGCAACGCCGCCCGGCCACCCTCCAGGCCCTCGACGTACACCACTTCCCACAGCGCCCGGGAGGTGTCCAGCGGGGAGGCCAGCGTGACCTCGGCCAGGTCGAGCAGCTGGCGCAGCGTGCCCGGCGCGGGCAGCGCGATCCGCCGCAGGTGGTAGTCCAGGTCGAAGTCCGGATCGACGACCCAGCGCGGCGGTGTGACCGGCAGCGGCGGGACCACGACCTTCTGCCGCATCCTGATCACCACCCGGCTGGCCCGGTCCATCGCCTCGCGCAGCCGGGGCCAGTCGGCGGGCTGGTCCAGCAGTTCCACGCCGAGGAACGCCGACCGGGTGGCCGGATGCGCCTCGCCCCGGTGCATCAGGTAATCCAGCGGGCTGAGCTCGTCGGGCTCCCCGAGCGGCGGTGGCGCATGGCTCATTAGGTCATTATGGTCTTCCCATGCAACGACAGCAGCGGCGTGGCCGGGTCATCGCGATGAGCGCCGAGGAGCTGTCCGCGTTCCTGGACCAGCAGCACACCTGCCGGTTCGCCACCGCCGGGCCGGACGGCCCGCACGTCGCCCCGGCCTGGTTCGTCTGGGACGGCCAGGCCATCTGGGTCTACTCGCTGACCCGCAGCCAACGCTGGGCCAACGTGTCCCGCGACCCCCGCGTCGCGGTCGTCATCGATGACGGCCACCACTACCACGAGCTGCGCGGCGTCGAGATCGAGGGCGAAGCCACCGTGGTCGGCCCGGTCCCGCGCACCGGCGAGCCAGGCGAAGACGACACCGAGCTCGCCGACCCCGAACGCCGGATGGCCGCCAAATACTTCGACGCCGCCGACGTGACCTACGACGGCCGCCACGCCTGGCTGCGCATCACCCCGCAGAAGATGGTCAGCTGGGACTTCCGCAAGCTTGCCACTCTAGGCTGACAGGTCCAAGCTGGCCGGGATGGCCGCGACGGCCTCGTCGAACCGTTCGAGCAGCGCGGCGCGTCCGCCGTCTCCGCCGTGCCGGAGCCAGTAGCGGCCCGAGACGCTGAACGCGGTGACGGCGAGCTCGGCCAGCACGTGCAGCCGCAGATCCTCTGGGTTAAGCCCGAGCTTTCCCGCTAGGCCCTCGATTACCTGGGTCCTGACCCCCGCGCGGTAGTGCTCCACGTAGGCCAGCAGGGCCGGCTCGCCCGCCGCCAGGCGGCGGGTGGCCAGGAACCGCTCGTCCCACCCCGGGTCGAGCCCGGCCACCGCCGCGGCCAGCGTCTGGTGCAGCTCGCCGAGGATAGGCCCGGACAGCCGACGGCCGGCCAGCGCCGCCACGTAGGCCCGCCACAGCTCGGCCTCGGCCTCGATCGCCGCCGCCTGCTTGGCCGGGAAGAACCGGAAGAACGTGCTCTTGGAGACCTCGGCCGCCTCGGCGACCTCCTCCAGCGTGGTCCGGTCGAAGCCCTGTTCGGCGAACAGCCGCAGCGCCGCGTCGGCCAGCGCCGGCGCGTCCGCAGCTTCTTACGCTCCCGCAGCGGCAGCGACCGGAAAGCTGCCCGAGGCGGTGGCCGCGGCGGTGATCGAGTTCCTGACCACCACGCTGATCGACCAGCCCGCGCGAGTTGGCAAGCCCCTCCAGGACGACCTGGCCGGGATATGGCCGGCGCGCCGGGGCACCTACCGGGTTCTATATCGCATCCGGGAAGATGTCCACGAGGTCGTCGTGCTGCGGGTCGAGCACCGCCGCGACGCATATCGGCCCCTATAGACCCGAGCAGCTGGAGACGGAATGAGCGACGAGGTACTGGTCGAGCGCCATGGTGCGGTCCAGGTCATCACGATCAACCGGCCCGAGGCGCGCAACGCCCTGAACGGCGCGGTGGCGGTCGGCATCCGCGACGCGGTGGACGAACTGGACGCGACGACCGAACTGCGGGCCGGCGTGCTCACCGGGGCGGGCGGCACGTTCTCCGCCGGCATGGACCTCAAGGCGTTCCTGCGGGGCGAGCTGCCCTCCTTCCCCGGTCGCGGCCTGTGCGGCATCACTCAGACCCCGCCGCGTAAGCCGCTGGTCGGCGCGGCCGAGGGCTGGGCCCTGGCCGGCGGCTTCGAGCTCCTGCTGGCCTGCGACCTGGTGGTGGCGGGCGCCTCGGCCCGGTTCGGGGTGCCCGAGGTCAAGCGCGGCCTGCTGGCCGGGCCGGCGGCGCGATGCTGCTGGCCCAGCGGATCCCGCGCGCCCTGGCCCTGGAGATGCTGCTCACCGGCAACCCGGTCGACGCGCCCGGGCCGCCGAGATCGGCCTGGTCAACCACGTGGTCGACGACGGCCAGGCCAAAGACACGGCGATCGGACTGGCCGAACGCATCGCGGCCAACGGCCCGCTGGCCCTGATCGCCACCAAGCAGATCGCGGCGGGCGGCGCCGACTGGCCCGCCGACCAGCGCTGGGACCAGATGGCCGCGCTCATGACCCCGGTGTTCGGCTCCGAGGACGCTAAGGAGGGCGCCCGCGCCTTCGCCGAGAAGCGCGCCCCGGTCTGGCAGGGCCGCTAAGACGCCACCGGTTCGTCGTGATAGCCCGGTATCCAGCGCAGCACCTCGGCCCGGAACTCGCCCTCGCACCCCAGCTGGCACAGCACGCCGATGCCGGCCGTGGACATCCGGTGGATGAGCACATAGGACGGCGGCAGGTTGAGCTGGCGGGTGATGTTGCTGGCCCGGAAGTCGGTGACCCGGGACGCCTCGTCGCGCAGCCACTCCCGGCTGAACTTGAAGCAATCCACCGCCGAAGGCTCGGCCAGCGGGGCCAGGAACGCGCGCAGCGCCTCCAGGTCCACGCGGATGCCGGGCTTGAGGAACCCGTTGGCCCGCAGCTCGCGCTCGACCGCCACGATGTCCGGCTCGTCGGAGTGCATGATCCGCAGCAGGTGGCCGAAGAACGGCGGCAGCCCGTCGGGCAGGTGGTCGACCGCGCCGAAGTCCAGTACGCCCAGCCGCCCGTCGTCCAGCAGCCGGAAGTTGCCCGGGTGCGGGTCGGCGTGCAGCAGCCCGGCGCGCACCGGGCCGGACCACAGGAACCGGGTGAGCAGGATGCCGGCCCGGTCGCGCTCTTCCTGGCTGCCGTCGCTGATGATGCGGGACAGCGGCGTGCCGTCCATCCACTCGGTGACCAGCACCTGGTCGGTGGCCAGCACCACGTCGGGCACGTAGATGTCCGGATCGCCGGCGTACGCCGCCGCGAACGCCCGCTGGGACTCGGCCTCCAAAGAGTAGTCCAGCTCCTCGGCCACCCGGTCGCGCAGCTCGTCCAGCAGCGGCTTGACGTCCAGCCCCGGCATGAGCAGGCCGAACAGCCGCCCGGCCCGGCTGAGCTGGTTGAAGTCGCTGATCAGCGCGCGCCCGGCCCCCGGGTACTGGATCTTCACCGCGACCCGCCGGCCGTCGCTCCAGACCGCCTGGTGCACCTGCCCGATGGACGCCGCGGCGGCCGGCACATCACAGAACGATTCGAACGACGAACGCCACGAAGCGCCCAGCTCGCGCTCCAGCACCTGGTGCACGGTCCGGGCCGGCAGCGGGGGAGCGGACTCCTGCAGCCGGGTCAGCGTGGCCCGGTACGGCCCGGCCAGCTCCGGCGGCAGCGCGGCCTCGAAGATGGACAGCGCCTGGCCCAGCTTCATGGCGCCGCCCTTGAGCTCGCCCAGGACCCGGAAGATCTGGTCCGCGGTACGCCGCTGGATCTCCTCGGCCACGATCTCGGCGGGCCGGCCGCCGATCCGCTTGCCCATGCCCAGCGCCGTCCGCCCGGCCAGCCCGATAGGCAGGCCGGCCAGCTTGGCCGCCCGGGCCACCGGGCTTTGCGGCACGTCGTTCACGTAGACATTGTCCCGCACTCCGCGCAGCGCGTAAAACCTGCGACCCGCCTCGACCTCGGTCATCTCGCCCCTCCTCGCGCCTGTTCTCTGTAACCCACGCTAGGGCGCACCCGTTACCGCATCGTTACGGCGCAGGTGGGGGGAGCGGAAACCGTCACGGTGAGCGCCGCACGAACACGACGGGTGCGGCCGCCAGGTCCGCCGCCGCCACTGCCAGTCGGGCAGCACCGCCTCCAGCGTCCCGTTCACCGTGACCGGCAGCGCAGACAAAGACCCAGGCAAAGACCCAGGCAAAGACTCAGGCCCAGCCCCGCGGTCGATCAGCGCCAGCGCCTGCGCGCAGGCCAGCGCGGCCGTCGCCGCGGCCAGCACCGTGTCGCAGGCCTCGGACTGGACGCGGCCGAAGGTGGCCTGGGCCAGGATCTGCGGCCAGCGCGGGTCGGCATCGGCCTTCCGCAGGTTCACGCATCGCAAGCAGGCCGAACGCCCCGGCCGCACCAGCGGCCCGATCACCCCGATCGCCTCGCCCGCCGACACCGCCAGGTGCGGCACCCGGTCGCGGACCAGGCCGTCGGTCAGGTCGGGCAGGGTGGGCCGGGTCAGCACGACCAGGTCCGGGAGCGAGCCATCGTCACCGGTCCGGACCGACGGCGCGGCCCGCTCGATCGCCCGGGCCGCGCCGTCCTGCCGCGGCTGGCCCAGATCGGCCTCGATCAGCCCGGCGGGCGTGAGGTCAGCGGCCTCGGCCGGCTCCGGGTCGGTGCAGGCCACGTGCCCGACGCCCGAGGCGGCCAGGAAGCTGGCCAGGCCCGCGCCGGTCCGGCCCGCCCCGTGCACCCGGACGAAGGCCGCCTGCCTGCGGGCCATGATCCGCGCCCCGCCGTCCGCCTCCCCGTAGGCCAGCGCGGCGGTGGCCAGTTCCGGCGCCAGCCGAGCCCGCACCTGGCCCGGCAGCGAAGAACGCAGCCCGGCCGGGAAGTCGTCCAGTACCCCCGCGTCGGCCAGCAGCACCAGCACCCGGCTCGACCGCGTCGGACCCAATACCGTACGCCTGCGCCGTCGAGATCAGGGCGTCGCGATCCCGGCTCCCGTCCAGCAGGCTGATCACCGCCGCCGCGGGCCCGAGCCCGGCCAGCGCCGTCGCCCGCCGCGGATCGGTCCCGAACTGCAGCGTGTCCCGGTCCCGCCACGCCGGCAGCAGGCCCGCCTTCAGTGCTGGTCTCACGCCCACATGCTGACATCACCCGGTGACATTTCGCGTTCGCCGGTCGCGCCAGCCCGGGGCGATGGCCAGCGTGAGCGCGGTGACCAGCCCGGCCAGCGGCAGCGCGGGCACCCCGGCCGCCGCGGTCCTGATCAGCAGCCCGCTCAGGCCCGCCCCGGCCAGCAGCCCGAGCAGCACCCCGACCCGCCGCAGGCCCAGCGGCGTGTCCTTCTCCGGGCTGGCCAGGGAGGAGACCAGCCCGGTCAAGGTCCCGGTCAGGTAGGTGGTCGCCACGTGGCTCAGGCCCATGTCCAGGACCGCGGCGGACTGCATGCCCATCGCCGCGGCCACCGTGGCCAGCAGGCAGAACTGCGCCCACCCGGCCGGACTGGCCCCGCTGACCTCCCAGCCCACGGCCAGCCCGGCCATCAGGGTCAGCTCGCCGAGCAGCATCCAGACGACGTGGCCGGGCAGCACGCCGGCGTCCTCGTCGGCCTCGGGGTCCTTGGCCCAGTGTTCCTTAAACCAGTGCCCGATCCAGGTACCGACGGCCACCCCGGCGATGTAGCCGGCGATCGAGACCGCGGTATGTTCGGTGAGGTCAGCCGAGCCGCGCGCCAGGGCCAGGCCCCACAGCACGATGTTCCCGGTCTGGACGCTGGCGAATACGCCGCCCAGCCGGGTGAAGGCGGTCACGTCCGTCGCGCCGGACGCAAAGGTCAGCGCGATGGCGATCAGGGTCAGGAAACGCTGTCTGCGGCTGGTGTCCATCGCCCGATAGATTAGTCGGGCTCCACCCGGACCGCCCGGGCCCAGGCCGGCGCGTCCGGCGCGCCCGGCCCGATCAGCGCGATCACCACCCGCGTGCCCTTGGGCGCGTCCGGCGGCCAGGGCGTGTACCCGTCGGTCAGCACCACCGTGACCGCGGGCCGCGGCCGCAGCGCGACCGCCGCCGCGATGCCCGTGCCCATGTTGGTCCCGCCGCCGCCGACCAGCTGGACCTGGCGGGCCGAGCTGACCCGCTGGGCCGGGCCGACCGCGGTGTCGCAGGCCAGCACGCGGACCTGCCGGGCCAGGCCGAGCGCCCGCAGCAGCCCCTCGACCTCGGCCAGCGCCATGGCCAGCAGGTCTTCGGTCATGCTGCCCGAGGTGTCGCAGACCACGGCGATCTCGGGGATCGGCCGCCGCAGCGCCGGGAGCACGACGTTCCCGGCCACCGTGGCCCGCCGGGACGGCCGCCGGTAGGAGTAGTCGACCGCGCCGGAGGTTTCGGCCACCGCCCGGCGCAGTTCGGCGGCCAGCAGCGCGCGCCAGTTGACCTTGGGCCGCAAGACCTCCTCGGCCCAGCGCAGCAGCCCGGCCGGCACCGTCCCGGCCTGCTTGGCGTGCGCCATGACGTCCTGGGCCACCTGCCGGCGCAGCAGGTCGGCCTGCCACGCGGGCAGCCGCGCTGGCCCGTCGTCCGGGCGGGCCACCCCGTCGGCGCCGCTTCCGCAGTCAAGCCAGCCCCCCGCCGCTTCCCCTGCTGCCGTTATTTGGGCCGAACGATCCGTGGTGCGCGCCCGGAAGTACTGCTCGGCCAGCAGCCCGTCGTCGGCGCCCAGGTCGCGCGGCACGATCGGCCGGCCGGGCAGCTCCAGCCCGGCCGGGATCAGGTCGTCGTTGATCTCCGCGTCGGCGGCCCGGATCCAGTCCGGCGCCTGTTCCGGGGTCACCCCGACCGCCTGGGCCCGTTCCCCGTGGCAACGCAGCAGGTGGCAGACGTGGTGCACCAGCACGCTGCCCAGCTCGGCGGCGGTCCAGGGCGCGGTCAGCTCCGGGTCGGCCCGCATCCGCCAGTGCTCGTCCACCGACACCGTCCCGCTTCCGGGGGCCGCGACCACCTCGGCCCCGAACAGCCCGGTGGCCAGGTACGGGAACCGGTCGGTGGCCCACAGCCGCGCCGCCGCGATTCCCTCGAGCCCGCGCCCGCTCATCGTGCGCTACCCGTTCAGCAGGCCGGCGGCCCGAAGCACCGGAGCGAACACGTGGACCTGCTCGGGCAGCGCCGCCCCGTCCGGACGGCACCGGGCCAGGACCCGGGCCGCGGCGGCCGCCATGTCCAGCGCCGCGTCCGCGGCCAGCCCCAGCACCTGCCAGCCCGCCGTCCAGCGTTCCGGGGTCGGGTTCGAGGCCACCGCGGCGGCGATCGAGGCCAGCGCGGCGTAGGCCCGGTCGCCTCGTTCGGGCAGCCGGAACGAGGCCGGGTCGGCCAGCACCTGCTCGGGGTCGGGCAGGTCCATTTCCAGCAGCCAGGTCAAGAATTCCACCCCGGCCCCCTCGCCCACCGCGCCCCGGATCAGGGCCGAGCGCGCCTCATCCGAAGCACCCGCCGCGCCCGCGGCCGCCATCAGGCGGCCCGCCATCTCCCAGGTCCGCGGCGACGGCCAGCCGCGCCCGGCCGAGGCCGCGTCGGTGGGCGGCGCGCAGGCCAGCGCGGGCCGGACGTGCAAGAACGCGGCGACCAGGCCGCGGGACATGATCTCCTCGGCCTGCCAGCCGTCGGGCAGCAGCGGGATCTCCGGGGCCGTCCAGCCGCCGGCCAGGCCGTCGGCCACCGCGCGCGGATGGGCCTGCCAGGACAGGTGGCACAGCCGGTTGGCCAGCGGCGCGGACAGGTCCCAGCCGTCCGCGGCCTGCTCGGGCGGGTTGGCCGCGGCCACCACCGCCACCTCGTCGGGCAGGGTCAGGTCGCCGACCGCCCGCTCCAGGACCACCCGCAGCAGCGCCGCCTGGACCGCGGGCGGGGCGGTGGACAGCTCGTCCAGGAACAGCAGCCCGTGCCCCGCCTCGGCCAGCCGCCGGGCCCAGGCCGGCGGCGCGAACCGCACCACCTCGCCCACCACGATGGGCAGCCCGGCGAAGTCCGAAGGCTCCCTGATCGAGGCGATGACCGTCTCGCAGGGCAGGTCCATGACCCGGGCCATGGCCCGGATGGCGGAGGTCTTGCCGGTCCCGGGCGCGCCCCACAGCAGCACCGGCACCCGGGCCGCGACCGCCACCCCGAGCGCCTCAGCCGCCGGATTATCGCTCATGCTGTGTCTCCCGCTCGCCTGCACACCAAGGCTCGCTCATAGCTCCCAGTGTGGGACATCTCCGGGACTATCCGGGTCGGCGTGCACGTCCAGGGTTTCGGGTTTAGCGCCCGGCGAACGCAAGCCCAGTACCCGGGCGTGCGGCCAGCCCGGCTGCTCCACGCCGACGATCAGGTACCGTCCGACCCGGGCCAGCCCGCAGGCCCAGACGCTGGCCAGCCACCCGGCGGGCAGGCTGACCCGCAGCCGCCGCGCCGCCCCGTACCCGGTCAGCTCGGTCGAGCCCCAGCTGGGCCTCTGGTGCAGGTCCACCTCCACCTGGTCGGGGTCGATGCCGAGCCACTGCTCGGCCACCGGGGCCAGCCGCCCGTTGATCGCGGCGATCAGCGCCGGGCGCCCCTGCTCGCCGCCGCCCGGCCCCGTCATGCGACCGGGAATGCGCCCGGAAATGCGCGCCGCGTGCGCCGCGGCCACCCGCCCGATCAGCCGGACCTGGAACCCGTATCCCAGCGCCAGCAGCAACAGCACATCGTTGCGGCGCCGCTGGGTGGCGAGCCGTTCCTCCTGCATCTTGCGCTGCCGGGCCCCGGCCCGGGCCAGCGTCGGCCCCGGCTGGCTGGCCAGCCGGCCCGGCCGGGCGGGGGCCCCCGGACCGGGCCGCATGGGCCCGGTCCGCGGTGTACCGGTCGACGCTGCCCCGGCCTGCTGCTCGGCCTCGAGCACGTCGTCCCAGTCGACGGCGATCTCGTCACCCGGGCCGCGCGGCCCGATGGCCAGCAGCGACAGGTCGTCGGCGTGCCGCTCCCAGGCCTGGGCCAGCTCGACGCAGCGGGCCCGCTCGCCGCCCAGCGCGGCCAGCACCAGCTCGCCCTCCAGGTCCGCGTGCGCCGGCAGGTGCAGCGCTCCGGCTTCCCAGCGCACGAGGTGCCGGCCGGTCCCGCACGGCATCTCGGTCTGGCAGCTAGGCAGGCTGGTGAACCACGGCCCGTTCGGTATAAGACTCACGGACAGTACCCCCAACTCAGCGGCAGCGTGGCGCGGACCTGCGCCGAAAGCCCGATGGCCAGCAGCTCCAGGCGGGCCGACGAGCGGGTCAGCGGGGGGATCAGCCGCAGGGTGAGCGCGGCCTCGCCGTTCTCCTCATGCCAGGCCGCCAGGCGCCCGGCGTGCCAGCGCCCGGCGCCGTCCCGGACCCACATCGACAACGGGAAGGTCAGGTCCAGGCCCAGCGACCCCGGCTGCAGGTCGCGTAGCTGGCCCAGGGCCAGCGCGTTCAGCCAGGTCTCCCCGCCGTTGTTGTGCACCCCGAGCAGGACCAGCCGGATCCCCTCCAGCTCGGGCAGGCTCACGCCCACCGCGGCGAAGTCGTCCCGGGCCGGTGCCGTCTCGGGCTTGCGGCGATGGTAGTGGGTGAGCATGCTCAGCCACGGTTCGGGCAGGTCGGGCGCGGGCGCCGCGGCGATCCCGTGATCGTCGAGCCGCAGGTTCGCGCACAGTGCGGCCAGCCGGCCCGGCACCGGGCTGTCGGCCGGCAGGACCTCGGCGGCCTGCAGCGCCGCGACCGCCGTGCCCAGCCCCGCGGCCAGGTTGGTCAGCGGCCGGTCGGGCAGGGCGGCCAGCTGGTAGCTCAGGTCCATCTGGTGCTCGGGGGCCATGGTGAGCATCCGCTCCGCGATCCGGATCAGCAACTGCTCGCCCACGCTCAGGCCCGCGTCGCTGACCCGCGGCTCGGGCGGTTCGGCCCGGCGGTTCAGGTCGACGCGGACGGCCTGCTCACCCGGCGCGGTGATGTCCAGCCAGCCGATGTCGGCCGGCGGTTCGGGTCGCAGGGCCAGGTCGCAGGTTGATTCCAGCCGCCCCTTGGTGTCGAACTCCAGCTGGTAGCCCTGGCCCCGCTCGTCGGTCAAGGTAAACGCCTCGACCGGCGGCACGCCGTGGTACCGCGAGCCCAGCAGGTCGCGGGCCCGCCAGGCGGCGGTGAACCGGGCGCCGCTCGCGGTGTGCGCGTACGACATGAGGTCGAGCTCACCGCTGATCAGCTCGTCGTGGAACAAGATCATCAGCCCGACCGGCACGTACCGGTCCGGGCCGGCCGCGCCGGGCGCCGGGGCGGCCCCCGGCGTGGCCGGCATCAGCTTGCTCGTCCGGCCCAGCATCGGGTGCGGGCCGCCGAACCGCTGCGGGCGCGGCCGGGCGGCGGAGACCGCGGCGGGCCCGGTCCAGCTCTCGGGCGGCTCCGGGCGGTTCCGCGCGGCCAGGGCCAGTTCCGCGTCGGCCAAGATGGCCTGGGCCGTGTCCGGCTCGAGCACCCCGACCGTGGTCAGCGCCCAGGCCGCCCGCATCAGCGTGACCGGCAGGAACGAGTGCGGGATGTCGAGCGTGCGCGACGCGCCGGTCAGGGCGGCGTCGCGCAGCCCGGCTTCGGCCAGCAGCCGCAGGTAGGTTTCCGCGCGCTCGCGGTTCATGTCCTAAGTGTCCGGCATCGCCGGACCTCGCGGGCCGCTAGCGGAAGTCACCCGCCAGCTGGTCCAGGTCCGGGTAGCCCAGGCCCGAGCCCGGGTTGTAGAGCTGGCCGGGGGTCCCGGTGTAGTACAGGTTGTCGTTGCCGGTGCCCGCCGCGGACAGCGGGGTGAACGGCGAGCGGCCCGAGGTCGCGAAGCCGTAGATGGCCGGGTTCCACATCCCGACGCGGTGCCCGACGTACTGGTCGATGACCGCGGCCGCGCCGTTCAGCTGCGGGGCGCCGAAGCTCGTGCCGCCCCAGCCGCCCTGCACGGTCGGTGAGGCCAGCGGGTCATACAGCAGGTAGCCGGTGAACGGGTCGGCGTCTACGGCCAGGTCGGGCACGGCGCGGCCGGTGGCCTGGCCCTGCTGGACGGTGGGCGCGGCGTCGAAGGTCCACTGGGTGGGCAGGTACAGGCCGTCCACGGTGCCGAAGTCGCCCGGCGTCAGGTACTGCACGGCGCTGAAGCCGCCCGCGTCGAACGAACCCTGCTGGGCCAGCGTGTCCTGGTACATCGGGGTCGGTTCGAAGGCGCTGTAGCCGCCTCCGCCGCCCGCCGCCACCGCGTCCGCGAACGATTCCTCGGTGGCGAAGCCGAACTTGGCGTAGCTGGGCCACAGCCAGTCCCAGCCCCAGGTCCGCTGGGCGGCGATGGTCGCCTTGAGCGTCGTCTTGCCCACCGTGGCGGTGATCGTGCCGCCCAGCGTGGTGCCGCCCACGCTGGTCACGAACGGGCTGTCCTCCGGGTTGTTGACCGACAGGTTGGTCGTGCCCAGGTCGCCGTTCGCGCCGTAGGCGCCGGTGTCGCCGGCCGAGACGAACGTGCTCTGGCCCTGCGCGGCCAGTTCCAGGAAGGCCTCGTCGAAGGCCTGCGCGTAGGCCGGGGTCCCGCCGTTGACCGCCGAGGCGGCCAGCAGCGTCTCCGATTCGCCCCAGCTCGAGGACAGCGTGTCGGCCAGGTTCTGGCTGGCCGCGGCGAACAACGCGTCCGCGTAGCCGCTGTCGGTGTTCGGCGCCTGGTAGACCACGACGCTGGCGCCCGGGGCCACCGCGCCGGACTGCTCCACGTCCAGGTCGCTCTCGGCCGAGCCGGCCGCCTCGCTGGGCGGGCCAGGGCCGTCGTCCACGTTGTACACGGTGATCCGCTTGGTGCTGGACGTCATGCCCAGTACGTGGTTCCAGAAGTAGTACGCGGTGTTCGGGTCGAAGCCGGCCAGCGTGACCACGCCGACCGTCTGGCCCTGCCCGGTGACGTCGTTGTTGTACAGCGGGTCCAGGTTGTAGTTCTTGGCGAAGTCGGCCGGGGTCAGGTTGCCGGTGTAGGTGGTGCTCGGCGCGGCCGAGTCCGACGGGGTCACGCTCTTGGGCGTGTGGGTCAGGTCGCTGGAGAACCCCGCGTAGTTGGTCAGCCCGAGGACGGCCAGCACGCTGGGGGCGATGCTGGCGGGCAGGTACGGGCTCTGCGCGGTGCCGTGGACCTGCTGGGCCGCGATGCCGGCCACGCCGTCGTGCGCCGGCGTGGCGGGAACCTTGTACTGCTGCTGTTGCACCGACAGCGCGCTGTCGAACTGGGCCGCGGTGCCGTTGGCCGTCACGTCCAGGTCGTCCGGGTAGACGCTGGTGGTGATGCCGTACTTGGCGAGGTAGCTCTGCAGCGCGGTGATCGCGGCGGTGCTCTGCCCGTAGCGGCTGGCGAACTGGGCCACGGTCATGTCCGGGGCCTGGCCCTTCTCGACCGCCGACTCCAGGCTGAACAGGCCACGCCCGCGCAGGATGAACGAGACGGCTTCCGGCGTCGAGGCCGGCGTGGTGCCGCTCACCGTGGCGTTCTTCAGCGCGGTCGGTCCCAGCCCCTGGGCCACGGCCACCTCGCCCGCCGGCGCCGAGCCCGGCGCGGCCACGAACGATGACGCCTCAAATGACGGCTCCGCGACGGCTACCGCCACCACGCCCCCCGCGGCCAGCGCCGCGGCGATCACCCAGGCGGCGACCCGCCGTCCCCCCGAAAGCTTCACGGAATGGTCTCCTTCGCCCCGATTCCCCGAAAAACATCCCCGGCGCCAATAATAGGAGCGGCGTATATCGGAACGCGTTTTAACCACGCGGCACGAGAGAATCACAAAATGATAAAGAAAATTCGTCGGCGCTGGTGAAGGCGTCGATAAAATGCCCGCTAATCCGGAATTGTCAGCAATTCCGTGATGGCCGTTATGGTGCCGATGCCCGCGTGCTCCGGGTCGATCACCACCGCGGCGCCGGTCCGGCGCTTGGACATCATGCGGGCCGCCTGCCGCAGCTTCAGAGGGCAAGCCCTCCGTTACCGAGATGAGCCAGCACGTCGTCGTGCAGATAGCCGTTGGTGCACACCACGCTGCCGCCGTCCGGCCGGGTCTCGCCCTCCAGCGAGGTGAACCGCCCGCCGGCCTCGGTCACGATGATCTGCAGCGCGGCCAGATCCCACAGCGTTACCTCGGGTTCGGCGGAGACGTCACAGGCGCCCTCCGCGACCAGCATGTGCGACCAGAAGTCCCCGAACGCCCGGGTGCGCCACACCGCCCGGGTCAGGCCCAGGAAGTTGTCCAGCATCCCGCGTTCGGCCCAGCCGCCCAGCCCCGAGTACGACATGGACGCGTCGCCCAGCTTGGTCACCCCGGACACCCGGCACGGCGAGGCCTTGGTCAGGCTGCGCCCGGTCCACGCGCCGCCGCCCAGCGCGCCCCACCAGCGCCGGTTCAGGGCCGGCGCCGAGACCACGCCCACCACCACGTCCTCCCCGTCCATCAGCCCGACCAGCGTGGCCCACACCGGGACGCCGCGCACGTAGTTCTTGGTCCCGTCGATGGGGTCCAGCACCCAGCAGCGCGGTCCCGCGCCCGACCGGCCGAACTCCTCGCCCAGCACCGCGTCCCGCGGCCGGGCCCGGCGCAGCACGTTACGCAGCGATTCCTCGGCCGACCGGTCGGCATCGCTCACCGGGGTGAGGTCGGGCTTGGTCTCGACCTTCAGGTCGAGCGCTCGGAATCGCCTGGTGGTGATGTCGTCCGCGGCGTCGGCGAGGACATGCGCGAACCGCAGGTCATCGTCATAGCGGGCCACCCGCGAAACGGTACCGCCTGTGACATCTCACTCGCCACCAGCCCCCCAGCCCGGCGCGCCGCTCACCCGCCACCAGTCCCGGCGCGCCGCCGCTACCCCTCCGACCGCCGCTCGCGCCATACTGGACCCGATGGACCGCGACCCAGACGCCGTGCTCGCCGATCCGCCGGACGCGCTGCAGGCCTTCGTCCGCGACGGCCGGATCACCGCCATGCCGTCCAAGCGCCCCCGCCGGCGCCTGCTCCTGGACCAGGTGGCCCAGGCCTTCGAGCCCGGCCGCACCTACCCCGAAGCCGACGTCGACGAGATCCTCAAGGCCCTCTTCGACGACCACTGCACCCTGCGCCGCTACCTGGTCG
Organism: uncultured Actinomycetes bacterium; assembly: GCA_963787645.1. GTDB lineage: Bacteria > Actinomycetota > Actinomycetes > Streptosporangiales > Streptosporangiaceae > Palsa-504. The sequence continues at coordinate 221,028 of CAWBDS010000006.1, forward strand.
ACGAGGACTTCCTGTCCCGCACCGCCGACGGCATCTACTGGCGCGCCGGCGGCACCGTCAACTAGCCGCGCCCTGGTCGCAACATCGGGTAATCGTCCACCGGCCGGGTTCCGGTCCTCTAATGTCTTGCCCTGTGCCGACCGGAGCACCACCGCGCCAGCAGCTAGCCGCGCCCCGCACCCCTGACCCGGGCCGGGCCCGCCCGCCCCGCACCCCTGATCCGGGCCGGGGTCGTCCGCGCCGGTCCCCCTATCTGTGGTGCGGCCTGCTCCTGGTCCCAGTCCTGATCATCGGCGCCCTCTACCTGGCCAGCCGCCCAAGCCCACCCACCCGCACCCCGAGAACCGCCCCGACCACTCCAACTGCGCCCCCCGCATCCTCGGCCCTCCCATCGGCCGCAGCCACCTCCCCGACCCCGCTTACCTCGCCAGGCCCGACCGCCTGCGGGCCACTGTGCACCCCGGCCCCGTTCCACGTCGGCGTGGCCCGAGTTCCCGCCCATGCCCGCGCCGGTGCCCGTACCCGCACCCGTGCCCGCCGGCCCGCCGCCCGTCGTGCCGCGTCGCCGTCCGCATCACCGGGCCACGGCACCCCCCATCCCGCCGCCTCCGCGTCCAACCCGGCCAGCACCCCGCCGTCCCCGGCCGGCCAGCAGGGCGCACCCGCGGATCAGGTGCTCGCGCTGATCAACCAGGCCCGCGCCTCGGCCGGCCTGCCGCCGCTGACCGCCACGTCCGGCCTGGACGCCAGCGCCTCGGGCCACAACCTGAAGATGGCCGAGGGCTGCGGCCTGACTCACGATTGCCCCGGCGAGCCGGCCATCGGACCCCGCGAGACCGCCGCCGGCGTGGACTGGACCGCGGCCGGCGAGAACATCGGCGAGGGCGGCCCGGTGGCCGACACTCCCGCTGCGATGGCCCAGATGGCCGTCGCGCTGACCCAGGCCATGCTCAACGAGCGGCCCCCCGACGACGGTCACCGACTGAACATCCTGAGCAGCACCTTCACCCACATCGGCATCGCCGTCTACCGGGATCCCTCCGGCACCGTCTGGATGACCCAGGACTTCTCCAGCTAGCCCACACGAGCAGGCCTGCGTAATCCCCGCAACCCCCGCCTCCGCGACCCCGCCGGCGGAGCCCGCGTACCGCGCCGGGACCGCCCGCTAGTCCGGGGCGCTGTCCTCGCGGCTGCGCAGCAGGCGACGCAGCGAATCCAGGCGCGCCTCGGCGTGATGCTCGCGGGCCCACTCATCCAGCGCGCAACCGGGTGACCGGTGATCGCAGCCCGGCGGACAGCCCGCCGTGCCTTCGGCCAGGTCGCCGAAGGACTCCACCACCCGGTCCAGGCTCACGTGTCCCAGCCCGAACCCCCGCAGGCCCGGCGTGTCGATCAGCCAGCCGTCACCCAGCGGCAGCGCCACCGCGGAGGACGAGGTGTGCCGCCCCCGGCCGGTCACCGGGTTGACCGTGCCCACCGCCCGCAAAGCGTCCGGCACCAGCGAGTTGACCAGCGTGGACTTGCCCACCCCGGACTGCCCGATGAGCACGCTGATCCGGCCGGTCAGCAGGTTGCGGACCCGGGCCAGCGTGCGCGGCGGCAGCGGCCGTCGCGTGGTCAGCATGGGCACTTCCAGCGGCCGGTAGAGGGCCCGTACGCGCCGCGACGAGGCCAGGTCGCCCTTGGTCAGCAGGAGCAACGGGTCCAGGCCGCCGTCGTACGCGGCGACCAGGCACCGGTCCACGAACCGCAGCCGGGGCGGCGGCTGGGCCAGCGCGCAGACGATCACCATCTGGTCGGCGTTGGCCACGATGACGCGCTCGGCCGGGTCGGTATCGTCCGGGGAGCGTCGCAGGGCGCTGGTCCGGGGCTCGACCCGGACGATCCGGGCCAGCGTCCCGTCCGCGCCGGACGTGTCACCGGCCAGCGCAACCCGGTCTCCGACCACCACCGAGCCGTGGCCAAGCTCGCGGGCCTTCATGGCCACGACCAGCCCGTCGTCGGTCATGCAGCCGTACCGGCCGCGGTCCACGCTGGTCACGAAGCCCGGCATGGCCTCGAAGTGCGCGGGCCGCCGCCTCGTGCGCGGCCGGGACCCGCGGCCGGGCCGGACCCGGACGTCGTCCTCGTCGAGCCGGTCGTACCGCGACTTCAGCGGCCCGGTCCTAGCATGTCCGCCCACACGTCGGTGAAGTCGGGAAACGTCTTGGCCACGGTCTGCGCGTTGGCCACCCGCAGGCCCGGTACGGCCAGGCCCAGCACGGCCGCCGCCATCACCATGCGATGGTCGTCATAGGTGCCGAACGGGCCGTCGGCTGCGTGCGCCCGCAGCGGGCGCGGCCGGATCGTCAAGCCGTCCGGCAGTTCGGTGATGTCGCCGCCCAGCGCGTTGATCTCCTTGGCCAGCGCGGCCAGCCGGTCGGTCTCGTGCCGCCGGGTGTGCGCCAGTCCGGTGAAGGTCGACGGCCCGTCGGCCAGCGCCGCCGCGGCGGTCAGCACCGGCGCCAGTTCGGCGACATCACGCAGGTCCGCGGTGATGCCCCGGACCGTGCCAGGGCCCGAGACGGTCAGCCCGTCCGCGCCGGTTTCGCACCGGGCGCCCATCCCGGTCAGCACGTCCAGGATCGGCCCGGCTGCCTGCAGGCTGTTCGCCGGCCAGCCCGGCAGGGTGAGCGTCCCCCCGGTGACCAACGCGGCGGCCAGGAACGGCCCCGCGTTCGACAGGTCCGGCTCCACGGTAACCGACCCCAGGTCCAGCCGCCCGGGGCGGACCCGCCAGCCGTCCGGCCGTTCGTCCGCGCCGGACCGCGACTCGGTCACGCCGGCCCCGGCGGCCTGGAGCATGCGGACGGTCATGGCGATGTGCGGCGCCGAGGGGATCGGGGGGCCCTCGTGCCGGATCTCGATGCCCGCCTCGAACCGCGGCGCGGCCAGCAGCAGGCCGGAGATCAGCTGCGAGGAGCCGGACGCGTCCAGGGTGACGGTGCCGCCGCGGACCTGGCCCTGGCCCAGCACGGTGAACGGGGCCGCGCCCCGGCCGCCGTCGTCGATGCGGGCGCCCAGGTCGCGCAGCGCGGCCAGGATCGGGCCTATCGGACGCTGCCTGATCCGCTCGTCCCCGTCGAAGCGCACCTGGGCCGAAGTCAGCGCGGCGACCGCGGGCAGGAACCGCATGACCGTGCCCGCGTTGCCCACGTCCACGCTGACCGGTGCCCCGGCGGGCGGCTGCCCCGGGGCGGCTAGCCACGCGCCATCCGCGTCGTCCGCGACCGAAGTCCCTAGCGCGCGCAGCGCGGCCGTGGCCAGCAGGGTGTCCCTGGCCCGCAGCGGGTTGGCGATCCGGGCCGGCCGGTCGGACAGGGCGGCCAGCACCAAGGCCCGGTTGGTGATGGATTTGGAGGCGGGCAGCCAGATCCGGGCGCGGACCGGGCCGGCCGCGACGGGCGCGGCCCAGGCCTGCTGGGCATCGGCATGCATAGCGTCGAGCGTATCGTTGCGCGTCCGCCCGCAGGGCCGGTGCCAGTCCAGGGGTTTGACGAAGCGCGATTTTGGTTATGAAATGCCAATCCAGGCTTAACGGGACGTGTCCGGATTCCATTCAATTAGGGAAGTTTTAGATGTGCGGTCGGTTCGTGTCTGCGCGTAAGCGCCTTGAGCTGCTGGAGGAGTTCAGCATCGAGCGCGACCGCGTCGCCGACGGACCCGACCCGGAGCCCAGTCCGGACTACAACGTGGCCCCCACCAGGCGCGTGTTCGCGGTCATGGAGCCCCGTCCCCGCAAAGAGGACAACGACGAGCCGGTCGCCCGTGAGCTGCGCACGGTGCGCTGGGGGCTGATCCCGTTCTGGGCTAAGGACGCCTCGGGCGGCGGCAAGCTGATCAACGCCCGCGCCGAGACCGTCTCGGTCAAGCCCGCGTTCCGGCGGGCCTTCGCCAAGCGCCGGTGCATCATTCCCGCCGACGGCTACTACGAATGGCAGGCCGTCACCGAAGACGGAAAACAGCGGAAACAGCCCTACTACATCTATCCGAAGGACGGTGGTGCGCTGGCTTTCGCCGGGCTCTACGAGCTCTGGCGGGACGAGACCCTACCCGATGACCACGAACACGCCTGGCTATGGACGGCCGCGATTATCACGACCCAGGCAACCGACGACGTCGGCCAGATCCACGATCGCATGCCCATGGTGATCACTCCTGACCACTGGGCCGACTGGCTTGACCCGGACAACTCCGAGGCCGGCCAGCTCCAAGCGACGATGCTGCCCGCGATGGCCGGCAACCTCACGTCGCATCCCGTTTCAATGGCTGTGAACTCCGTGCGGAACAACGGACCCGAGCTGATCGTGCCGCTCTCCGCCGATCAGGAGCGGCCGCCCGGCGAGTTGTTCTGAGTCCGCGGGGCACGCGGCCCGCGGCTCACCCGAGCCTGGGCTGCGCAGCGCACGCGGACGGGAGGCGAGAGACCAGTGGAGATAACTGTCGCCCGTAAGCGCCTTGAGGAGATGCGTTCCGACCTGGACCGGTCGATATCCATCTTGCAGGGCGAGCATCCCGCGCCCGTGGCGGGGGCGGGGTATACCCAGGACTCAGCCGACGCGGGTTCCGCCTTGTCCGAGGTCGATCGCGTCGAAGCGGTCCTGCACTCGGCCCGCAGCCAGCGGGACGAGGTACTCGCCGCGCTGGCCCGCATCGAGCAGAACACCTACGGGCGCTGCGTGAGCTGCGGGGGAGAGATCCCCGAGGGCCGGCTCGACGCGCGGCCGGACGCGGCCCGCTGCGTGGGTTGCCAGGCCAAGCACGCCCGCCGCCGCTAAGCAGGGCCGCCAAGCAGGGCCGCCAAGCAGGGCCGCCAAGCAGGCCCGCCGCTAAGCCCGCCTCTTGCTAGCCGAGATGACCAGCTGCGCGCCCAGCGACTCATCGGACCGGGCCGCCAGTTCGGCGCGCACCAGCTTGGCCAGGCTGCCCGGCTCGCGGCGCAGCACGTGCGTGACCATCGACTCAGAGAACACGGTGCGCGGCCGGATCCAGTTCACGGTCAGCCCGGCCCCGGTGAACAGCTCGCGCGCCTGGTCCGGGCCGTAGCAGCGGGTGATGCTGCCGTCCGGCCAGGGCACCAGTACCACCTCGGCCTGGGGCAGGTCGACCAGGTGCGCCCAGTGGTTCTGATCGGCCAGTACCGCCATGCCCAGCACGAGCGAGTCAACGCAGGCCAGCACGCGCCCGCCCGGGCGCAGGATGCGCGCGATCTCGGCGATCATCGTCTCGGCGGCCAGGCGGGTGGACAGCGCCCGGTCCTCGGCCAGCACGTCGTCCGCGCACTCATCGGCCAGGAAGGACAGCCCGCTGGCGTCGGCGACGACCGGGATCAGGGTGCTCGGCGCGTCATCGGCCCGCGGTGCGGACGGGCCGTCGAGCACCCGCAGCACACGGTGCCCGGCCATGGCGGCCAGTTCCCCAGCCGGGGCGCGCGGTCCGGAGAGGTCCACGATGACGTGCTGGCCGCGCGGCAGCCAGGCCAGCAGCTGAGCCTGCGCCACGGCGTCGTGGAATTGCCAGTAGACCGGAAGATGATCAGTATCCGGCGCGGTAATGGCGGGGTGCACGAGGCCGGGCTCCTGAGCCGCGGGAAGGGTTTCCACCTCATTCTTCCCGGCCCGGAGCCTTTCTCACCTGCCACGCCGGACCGATCTCGGAATGACGGGCCGCGCCTGGATGTTGAACGCGGCATGGCAGTGGCCTCGCCACCTCGTGGCATCCTGAAACTCGCTCCGTTTCCGGGCGCGGTATCCTCCCCCTCATATGATCTGCTCCCCAGCAGACCGATTCCTCACGACCCTGAGGGGGTGAGTCCCGTTCCGGAGACTCTCGAAGAGCGCGGTGAGCGCTTCGAGCAGGAGGTGCTGCCCTACCTGGACCAGCTGTACTCCGCGGCGCTTCGGATGACTCGCAACCCGGCGGACGCCGAGGACCTGGTCCAGGAGACCTTCGCCAAGGCGTACGCGTCTTTCCACCAGTTCCAGCAGGGCACGAACCTCAAGGCCTGGCTGTTCCGGATCCTGACCAACACCTTTATCAATACCTATCGCAAGCGCCAGCGTGAGCCGCAGCGCTCAGGCGCGGAGGAAGTCGAGGACTGGCAGCTGGCCCGGGCCGCTTCGCATACCTCCGGGGGATTGAAGTCGGCCGAAGCCGAAGCACTGGAACGCCTGCCCGATTCCGACATTAAGGAAGCGCTCCAGGCGCTCCCCGAGGAATTCAGGATCGCGGTCTACCTGGCCGACGTGGAAGGTTTCGCGTACAAGGAGATCGCCGACATCATGGAAACCCCGATTGGTACCGTGATGTCACGTTTGCACCGCGGTCGGCGGCAGCTGCGGGAACTGCTCCAGGACTACGCGTCCGAACGTGGACTGGCGCATACCGGTTCTGACGCTTCCCTGCCCGGGGAGGAAGGGCGATGAGCTGCGGAAAGCCTCACGAGACGCCGTGTACCGAGGTACTGGATCGGGTCTACGGCTACCTGGACCGCGAGATCAGCGACGTCGACTGCGCCAAGATCCGCCAGCATCTGGACGAATGCGGCCCCTGCCTGCGTGAGTACGGCCTGGAAGAGGCGGTCAAGCGGCTGGTGGCCAAGCACTGCGGCTGCGACCCGGCGCCCGCCGACCTGCGCGCCAAAATCCTGGTCCGCATCCGCGAAGTCCGGACCACGATCGAGTTCGCTGAGTAGTCGCGAACCGTCCGATTTGCCAGGACTGAGGCAATTGGGCAGCATGTGCCATATTTGATCGCCCATTGTGACTATCGTGCTCACGATTTGTTCACGATGAGATTTGGGCCTGCGAGATCCGTTGTGGCCACGTTATCCTTGACCTTGGACGATATCCGGCGAGCTGTCGGTAGTTGCACGTTAGGGAGGTCAGCTCCATGCGTCCATCCGGCGGAATTTTGTGTGCTGCGGGCGAGGTGACGGCGGTCCCAACCGCCCTTTCCGGGAGCACGTGGGGGTAAGGGTTGGCGCATAGCCCGCGTTCCACGCTCCTGGCGGTGAGGGGGGGAGGGTTTGGCTAGGCTCTCGTGGGCCGCTCGGCTATACGTCGGCATGGTGGTCCTCCTCGCCGCCCTCGTGCTCATTCGCGGCCCCTTCGGCGATAGCCACTGGTGGCGGAATGTCGCGGTGCTCGGTCTGCTGCTGGTCGTATTCGAGTCGACCGCCACGCTGCTGCGCCCGCGCCAGCTCGCCTGGTCGCCCAACTCCTCCGCCACCTTGGCCGCCGCGGTCCTGCTCGGCCCGGTCGGCGCGGGCCTGGTCGGTGCCTGCACCATCTTCGGGATGCGGCGCGGGCCCTCGATCGCCCAGCGCGGGTTCAACACCGGCATGATGGCCCTGTCCGCGTACCTGGCGGGCCGGGCCTTCGTGGCCATGGGCGGGACCGTCGGGACCCCCGACTCCACCTCGTTCCCGAAGATCATCGGCGCCTTCGCGGTCGCCGCCCTGGTCCACGCGGTGACCAACCACATACTGCTGGCGGGCGTGCTCTTCCTGACCAGCGACCGTGACTTCGCCGGCCGCCGCGCTCCGCTGGGCATGAGCATCAAGCTGATCGCCTCGGACCTCGGCTACGGCGCGTTCGGACTGCTGATCGCCGCGGTGTGGAGCGTGACCGGGCTGTTCGCCCCGGTGCTCATCTTGATTCCGCTGTTCGTAGCACGCTGGGCGGTGGCCCAGATCGCCGAACAGCAGCAGGCCTACGAGGCCACGGTGGGCGCGCTGTGCCAGGCGGTGGAGACCAAGGACTTCTATACCCGCGGGCACAGCGACCGGGTCTCCCGCGGCTCGGTCATGATCGCCCGGGAGATCGGCATGCACGGCGAGCGGGTCGAGGCGATCAGGTACGCGGGCATGCTGCACGACGTCGGCAAGCTCGGCGTGCCGACCAAGGTCCTGCAGAAGACCGGGAAGCTGACCGAAGAGGAGTACGCGGCGATCCAGCTGCATCCGATGCGCGGCCTGGACATCGTGCGCGAGATCGGTTTCCTGGACGAGGCCCTGGCCGGGATCATGCACCATCACGAGCGGATCGACGGCCGGGGCTATCCGATGGGCCTGGCTGGCGACGAGATCCCCGAGTTCGCCCGCGTGCTGGCGGTGGCCGACGCCTTCGACTCGATGACCTCCACCCGGTCCTACCGCGGCGCGCGCCCGGTCGAGGAGGCGGTCGCGGAGCTGCGCAAGTGGTCGGGCACGCAGTTCGACCCGGCGTTCGTGGACGCCTTCGTGGCCGCGATCCAGCGCGACGGCTGGCAGAGCCCGGAGCCGTCCGTGCTCACGGCCGACGACCTGCCCGCCGTCACCGCCCAGGACCACGACGATCCCAGCACGCCACTACGGGTGGTCGACAGCCCCCGATGACCGAACGACGACATGAGCTGCGCCGGTTTCCCTGGCTAGTGCGGGATTCCGGCCTGCTGCTGCTGGTCGTCGCGGCCGGCGTGGTGCTCGTCGCCTCGGTGGCCCAGACCGCGGTCGAAGGCCTGCGCGACCCGCGCATCGCGGTGGCGTTCGGCGTCCTGATCGCGTTCGGCGAGGTGCTGCGGCTCAACCTGCCGGGCGACCGGGAAACCGCCCCGATCGGGATGGCCGGGGCGCTGGCCTACGCGCTGCTCATCCGGGTCGGCAATCACGCCGCGCTGCACAGCGCCGAGCAGGTGGTCACCGTGACCACCATCGGCATGATCGTCGGGGCCCTGCCGCACCTGGCCGTGGGCCGCCCGGCCAAGGTCAGCGGGATGTCGGTCCGGCTCCTCTGCGTGGCCAGTGTCGCCTTCATCTTCCGCCCGCTGGCCGGGAACAACGCCGTGGCCCACCACTGGGGCCTGGCCTTCTCGCTGATGACCGCCCTGGCCGTGCTCGCGCTGCTGCTCGAGGCGGTGCTCACCGCGCTCATGCGGGTGGACGAGCAGCGGGCCAGGTTCCGGGTCGCGCTGGTCGACGAGATGCGGGTCCAGCTCCCGCTGGGCGCGGCGGTCGGGGCCTCGGGCCTGATCATCGCGTTCGCCGCCGAGGTCATGGGCCTGGCCGCGCTGGCCGTGTTCACCGCTCCGCTGCTGGTCACCCAGGTCGCCTTCCGCCGCTACGCCGGAATCCGGGCCACCTACCTGCAGACCGTCCGGGCCCTGGCCAAGGTCACCGAGATCGGCGGGTACGTGGAGCCGGGCCACTCCGAGCGGGTCAGTCGGCTGGCCGTCGCGATCGGCCGCGAACTCGGCATCCACGAGCCGCAGCTGCTCGAGCTGGAATACGCCGCGCTGATGCACGACATCGGCCAGTTGTCGCTGGCCGACCCGATCCCGGGCGGCGCCACCGTGCTGGTCTCTCGCCAGGACCAGCAGCGCATCGCCGAGCTGGGCGCCGACGTGATCCAGCAGGCCCAGGTGCTCGGTTCGGTGGCCGAGATCGTCCGTCGCCAGAACGAGCCCTACCGGGGCGTGGAGGTGGCCCACGAGGGCTACCGGGCCGGCCAGCGCGCTTGGACCGCCTCGACGGCGAGCCGTCCCGCCCGCCGCTGAGCAGCCGGATCATCAAGGCCGCCAACGCCTTCGACGACCTGGTGGGCAGTTCGCTGGATCCCGGCCGCGCCGCCGCCGCCGTCCAGCAGCTCCGGCTGGACACCGCCAGCGAGTACGATCCCGAGACGGTCGAGGCGCTGAGCCGCGTCGTCACCCGCCGCTCGGTGATCCAGCTCTAATCGCCAGCCGGCTATCCCTGTGTTTCGCCCGCCCTTCCGCGCACGTGTCCCGCATCCGGCCGCCGCGCCAACTCGCCGCCGCGCACCTCCACCTCGCCAGGTGCAGCTCCCCGCGAGGCACCAGCTCAATCTCGCGAGGCCTAATATGGCCTGATGCTCGATTCGGTGCTTGTCGCCAACCGGGGTGAGATCGCCCGCCGCGTGATCCGGACCGCTCGCCGGATGGGGATCCGGGCCGTCGCGGTGTATTCCGACGCCGACGCGGACCTGCCCTTCGTCCACGAGGCCGACCAGGCCGAACGCATCGGCCCGGCCCAGCCCGCCCAGAGCTATCTGGACGCCGCGGCCATCATCGACGCGGCGAAAAAAGCCAACGCCACCGCGGTCCACCCCGGATACGGCTTCCTGGCCGAGAACGCCGGCTTCGCCCGCCAGGTCATGGCGGCCGGCCTGATCTGGGTCGGCCCCGATCCCCAGGCGATCGAGCAGATGGGCGACAAGATCCGGGCCCGCAACCTGATGGAACAGGCGGGCGTGCCAGTCTCCCCAGGCAGCCGCGAGCCAATAAAGGACATCAACGCCGCCCTGGCCGAAGGCGAGCGCATCGGCTATCCCGTCATGGTCAAGGCCGCGGCCGGCGGCGGCGGCATCGGCATGGGCGTGGCGACCGGCCCGGCCGAGCTCCAAGCTGCCTTCGACACCGCCCGCTCCCGCGCCGAGCGCTTCTTCGGCTCCCCGGAGATCTTGCTCGAGCGCTACGTCCAGCGCGCCCGGCACGTCGAGGTCCAGATCCTCGGGCTGGCCGACGGACGGGTGCTGGCCCTCGGCGAGCGCGACTGCTCGGTCCAGCGCCGGCATCAGAAGGTCGCCGAGGAGACCCCCTCGCCGGGGGTGGACGACCGGCTCCGCAAGCAGATGCTGGCCGCCGCTATCCGGGCCGGCGAAGCGGTCGGCTATCAGGGCGCCGGAACGGTCGAGTGCCTGGTCGACACCGACACCGGCTCGTTCATGTTCCTGGAGATGAACACCCGGCTGCAGGTCGAGCACCCGGTCACCGAGCTGGTCACCGGCATCGACCTGGTCGAGCAGCAGTTCCTGATCGCCGCGGGCCAGCCCCCCTCGTTCGACCCGGCCGGGCCGGGAACGGCACACGGGCACGCCCTCGAGCTGCGCATCTACGCCGAGGACCCCATACGGTTCCTGCCCGGCCCCGGCACGATCACCCAATGGGCAGAACCCCAGGGCGAAGGCATCCGGGTCGACGCGGGCTACCAGGCGGGCAATACCGTGACCCCGTTCTACGACCCGCTGCTGGCCAAGCTGTGCGTCTACGCGGCCGACCGGGACAGCGCCCTGGACCGAGCCCGGGCCGCGGTGGCCGCCTTCGCCATCGCGGGCCCCAAGACCAACCTGCTCTTTCACGCCGAGCTGCTGGCCAACCCGGAGTTCGTCAGCGGGGACTACGATACGTCCCTGATAAGCAGGATGCGCCCCCGCTAAGGTCAACAGGGCGAGGGACACGCACCAACAGAACAGGAGCCGCCGTGGCTGAGATCCGCGCGGAGATGGTCGCGAACGTGTGGAAGGTGGTCGCGGCCGAGGGCGATCATGTCGATGACGGTGACACCCTGGTCATCCTGGAGTCGATGAAGATGGAGATCCCGGTCCTGGCCGAGGACGCGGGCACCATCACCAAGATGCACGTCGCCGAGGGCGACGTCGTGCAGGAAGGCGACCTCATCGCCGAAATCGGCTGAGGACTAGCTGAGGACTACACGCCGGTGGTCGACCGCGGGTAGGCGATCTCCGGGTCGGTGACCACGTTGACCAGGTAGGGGACACCGGAGGCGAACGCCCGCCGCAGCGCCGGCCCGATCGAGGCCGCCGAGGTGACCAGTTCGCCCGCGCCGCCCAGCGCCCGGACCACCTCGTCGTACCGGCAGGCGGGCTGCAGGTCGGCCAGCACGTCGTAGCCGTACAGCGCGCGCATGGGGTGCTTCTCCAGGCCCCACGCGCCGTTGTTGCCGCACACCATGACCACCGGCAGCCGGTGCCGGACCAGCGTGTCCGCGTCCATCAGCGAGAAGCCCGCCGCGCCGTCGCCGAGCAGCAGCACCACCTGCGCGGACGGGCGGGCCACCCGGGCCGCGATCGCGTACCCCAGCCCGGTGCCCAGGCACCCGAACGGCCCCGGGTCCAGCCACCCGCCCGGCCGGGCCGGCTCGACGTACTTGCCCGCGAACGACACGAAGTCGCCGCCGTCCCCGATCACCACCGCGTCGTCAGCCAGCATCGGCAGCAGCTCGCCGTACACCCGGGCCGGATGCACCGGCGACGCCTCGCTGGCCAGCAGCGGCCCGTCCGCCTCCCGCGCGGCCCGCACCGCCCCGGCCAGCCGCGCCCGCCAGGCATCATCACCGCCGGTGCCGCCCAGGCTCGCCAGGGCGTCGAAGAACGCGCTCAGGTCACCGACGGCCGAGGCGGCCAGGGGCACCTGCGCCGCGACCCCGCCCGGTCCGTCGGCCACGTGCACGACCTGCGCCGGTTCATTTTTTTGGCCGAACGACCCATATGCAAGCCTGAAGTCAAGTGGCGCGCCTGCCACCAGCACCAGGTCGGCCTCCCGCAGTGCCACTGACCGGGCCCGCGTGACCAGCAGCTCGTGGCCGCGCGGCAGCACCCCCCGAGCCTGCCCGTTGGCCACCACCGGCAGCCGCAGTTCCTCGGCCGCCCGCCGCGCCGCATCCGCGGCGCCGCCCAGCCACACGTCAGAGCCCAGGACCAGCACCGGCCGCGCCGCCGCCCGCAGCAGGTCCGCGATCCGCCCGACGTCGGCCGGATCCGGCGTCACCACCGGGAGCGGCTCCGGGTCGGCCAGGCCCCCCTCAGCCAGCACCGTCTCGGCCTGCCCGTAGATCGCTTCGAGCGAGATGTCCAGGAACACCGGCCCGCGATGCGGGCTCAGCGCCAGCCGGAACGCCGCGTCGACCGACCCGGCCACCTGGGCCGGGTCGTGCTCGGTCCAGGCCCGCTTGGTCACCGGCGCGAGCAGCGGCGGATGATCGATCTCCTGCAGGCTGCCCTGGCCCCAGCGGTAGTCCGGCGCGCGTCCGGCCAGGACCACCACCGGGGCCCCGTTCTGCCAGGCGGTGGTCACCGCGCTCACCGTGTTGGTGACGCCCGGCCCGGCGGTCACCGCGGCCAGCCCGGGCGTGCGGGTCAGCCGGGCGGTCGCCTCGGCCGCGAACACGGCGGTCTGCTCGTGCCGCACGTCGACCAGGCGCAGCGGCTGGCCGCCCTTCACGGCCGCGTCGTACAGCGGGAAGATGTGCCCGCCGGACAGCGTGAACAGCGTCGACACGCCGTACCGCCGCGCCGCCGCCAGCGCCGCCACGCCGCCATGACCCGATACCCGCACCACGCCAGCGACGTTACCAGCCGGTAAGGCCGGGCCGAGCACGGGAGGCCGGTGCCCGTTCGCCGTGGCCGGCAGGGTGATCTGCACGTCCAGTCCGCCGTCCGGCCCGGCGCGGGCCTGGGCGCGGCCGCCATGGGCCTGGGCGACCGAGGCCACGATGGACAGGCCGAGGCCGGCGCCCGGGCGGTTGCCGGTCCGGCCGCGGAGGCGACGGAACGGCTCGAACAGCCCGGTGACCTGGTCGGCGGGGATGTGCTCGCCGCCGTTGGCGACGGTAAGTTCGGCGGTGCCCGCCTCGGTTCTGGTGCTGGCCAGCACCCAGCCGCCGGTCACGTTGTGCTTGACCGCGTTGTCGATGAGGTTGCTGACCAGCCGTTCGATCAGCACCCGGTCCCCGGTGACCTGGGCGTCCTGCAGCGCGACCTCGATCCGGATCTGCCTGGCCGCGGCGGCCGGGGCGAACTGGTCGACGGCGTCTTCGACCGCGGTGGGCAGGTCGACAAGCTCGGCCGGCCCTGGTCCGCGGTCGGAGCGGGCCAAGGTCAGCAGCGCCTCGATCAGCTCCTCGGACCTGTCCACGGCGCTGCCGATCGCGGCCAGCACCGCGGCCAGCTCCGCGGCTGAGACCGCCGGCCGGGCCGCGGTGACGTCGATCAGGGTGCGCATCTCGGTCAGCGGCGTGCGCAGCTCGTGAGAGGCGTTGGCCACGAACCGGCGCTGGCTGGCGAACGCGGCTTCCAGCCGGGCCAGCATCGCATCGAAGGTGTCCGCGAGTTCCTTGAGCTCATCGGGCGGCCCGGCCAGGGCCAGCCGGCGGTCCAGGTTCTCCTGGGAGGCGGCCTGCGCCGCCGTGGTGACGGCGGTCAGCGGCCGCAGCACCCGGCGGCTGACCGCCCAGCCCAGCCCGGCCGCCAGCAAGGTGCCCACGCCCAGCCCGGTCAGCGTGAAGACCAGGAAATCGGTGCGCTTCGAGGCGTCCGTCGTGGCGTTGACCTGCAAGTTGCCCCCGGGCTCGATGTGTTCGCCCTGCGGGCCGGACGGAACCACTAGGACGCGACCGACCTGGGTGTAGGCGGCGCCGATCAACAGGGCGCCCAGCACCAGGAACACCACTGCGCAGGCGATCACAATCCGCGCCCGGATGCTGCTGCGCCACGGGCTGAGCGCGGCTGGCATGACCCTCATGGCAGCCGGTACCCGCCCCCGGTGACCGTCTCGATCAGCGGCGGCTGGCCGAGCTTGCGCCGCAGCCGCATCACGGTCACCGCGACGGCGTTGGTGAACGGGTCGGCGTATTCGTCCCAGACCCGTTCCAGCAACTGCTCGGCACTGATCACCGCGCCGTCGGCGGACATCAGCACCTCGAGCACCCCGAGCTCTTTGCGAGTCAGCGGCATCAGCCGCCCGTTCCTGCTGGCCTGGCGCCGCGGCCGGTCCAGGGTCAGCTCACCGCGGCGCAAGACCGGCGGGACGGACGGCGTTCGGCGGCCGAGTGCGTTGACCCGCGCGACCAGCTCCGGGAAATGGAACGGCTTGGCCAGGTAGTCATCCGCGCCCAGATTCAGCCCGTCGACGCGGTCATCGGGCGCGCCCGCCGCGGTCAGCATCAAGATCCGCGCGCCGCCCGGGGCGCCGGCCAGCTGCTCGCACACCTCGTCGCCGTGCATCTCGGGCAGGTCACGATCGAGCACGATGACGTCATAGGGCGACAGCTCGGCCTTGTCCAGCCCGGCCGCGCCGTCACCCGCCACGTCCACGGCGAAGCCCTGATCACGCAGACCCGTGGCCACGGCCTGCGCGACCACCTCGTTGTCCTCCACGATCAGCACGCGCATGTTCTCATCATGCCCGGCCTCGCGTAACACCCCGATAACACAACGGCGTTACGGCAGTGTTATCGGCCTGTCGTTAGCGTCAGCGGCCATGAGCGATTCCTATCGGAGAGGACACCTCATGACTAACGTCATCGAAGCCGATCACCTCGGCAAGCACTACCGCGGCACCTGGGCCCTGCGCGAGTGCACCCTGGCCATCCCGGCTGGTCACGTCGCCGCGCTGGTCGGCCCGAACGGCGCGGGCAAGACCACGCTGCTGAACCTCGCGGTCGGCCTGGCCGCGCCGTCCGCGGGCGCCGTGACCGTGCTCGGCGGCCGGACCGCCGGATCCCGGGCCGCGCTGGACGGCATCGCGTTCGTCGCCCAGAACACGCCGGTCTACCAGAACTTGCCGGCTCAGGACCTGCTGCACCTGACCCGCAACCTGAACCGGCACTTCGACATGGGCTATGCGCGCGGGCGGCTGGGCGAGCTGAACATCCCGCTGAAGCGCAAGGCCGGAAAGCTGTCCGGCGGGCAGCAGGCGCAACTGGCGCTGACCCTGGCCCTGGGCCGCCTGGCCGCGGCTGCTGGTCCTCGACGAGCCGCTGGCCAACCTCGATCCGGTGGCCCGGCACGACTTCATGGCCACGGTGATGGCGGCGGTGGCCGCCGACGGCGTGTCGGTCCTGCTGTCCTCGCACGTCCTGGCCGAGCTGGAGCGGGTCGCCGACTACCTGATCCTGCTGTCGCACGGCCAGGTGCAACTGGCTGGAACGGCTGGTGACCTGCTCGCCAGCCACCACATGGCCGGCCTGGAAGAACTGGCCATGGCCTACCTGCGCGAAACACTGGAGGTGGCGAAATGACCGCACTAACCATGTCCGCCCGGCCCGAGACCGACACCGGCCTACGGCCCGTGCCGTGGCGGCGGATGGCCTGGGTGACCTGGCGGCAGCACCGCTTCGCGCTGGCCGGGGTGGCCGGGCTGCTCGGCGTACTGGCCGCGTACCTGGTGGTCACCGGCCTGCCGCTGCACCACGCCTACGCCGCCGTGGCCGCGTGCCGCCCGGCGAGCTCGCTGGCCTGCGGCAACGCCATCGATGACTTCGATACCGCCCACTGGTCCACAGCGGAGGCCATCGCGGTCTTGCTGCAGGTGGTGCCGGCGCTGATCGGGGCGTTCGCCGTGGCGCCGATCCTGGCCCGGGAGCTGGAGACCGGCACCTTCCGGTACGCCTGGACCCAGGGCATCGGCCGGACCCGCTGGACCCTGGCCAAGCTGGTGCCGCTGGCCGTCACCGTGGCCGCCGCCGCCGGGGCGTTCAGCGTGCTGTTCTCCTGGTACTTCAAGCCGTTCGCCGACCAGGGGCTGCGGACCCGGCTGCCTCCGCTGGCTCCGCTGGTGTTCGACCTGCACGGGGTGGCGTTCGCGGCCTGGACGCTGGCCGCCTGCTCGATCGGCGCCCTGGCCGGCATGCTCATCCGCCGGGTCGTCCCCGCGATCGCCGCGACCATGGCCGCCTGGGCCGGCCTGGCTCTGGCCGCCGGGCTGTTCCTGCGCCAGCACTACCTGACCCCCTTGGTCGCCCACAACCCCAACCAGCCCGGTTCGGCCTGGATCATCAGATCGTGGTACACCGGGCGGGACGGAAAGCCGCTCAGCCAGGCGGCGGTCAGCCAGTTCCTCCAGGGCTACCACCCAGCCGCCCAGCAGGTCGGACCCAACTCGACTCAGACGAACCTCGACCCCGTGGGTTACCTCACCCAGCACGGCTACCAGTTCTGGGTGACCTACCAGCCAGCCAGCCGGTTCTGGCCGTTCCAGTGGATCGAGGGCGGCTACCTGCTCGGCCTGTCCGTGCTGCTCATCGCGGCCACCATCTGGCTGGTCCGCCGCCGGGCGGCCTGAATCCGCCGGCCGCCCCGGCCCCGGTCACCGCGCGCCTGCGGGGACCGGGGCCGGGGCGTCGGCCGGGTCGGCGGTGTACTGCTGCGGGAGGGTCTCGTCGGTGCCCTCGGGCACCTTGGCCGCCTTGAAGATCAGGGTCAGGACGAGCGCGATGGCCACGTTGAGGATGAGCGCGGACAGCCCGATGTAGACCGTGTGGCCGAACTCCAGGTCGGTCGACCCGGCCCAGTGCGACGTGGTCGGCGTGGCCACCTTATAGGCCGCTATGGTGCCGAAGATCTCCCCGCCCAGCCAGCCCAGCAGCAGCGCCCAGCGGTGGAACCACCGGGTGAACAGGCCGAACACCATCATCGGGAAGATCTGCAGGATCCAGATGCCGCCCAGCAGCTGCAGGTTGATGGAAAACGTGCGCGGCAGTTCCACCGCGAACAGCAGCGCGCCCAGCTTGACCACCATCGAGGCCCACTGCGAGACCCGGGTTTCCAGCCGCGGGGTGGCGTCGGGCTTGAAGAACTCCTTGAAGATGTTCCGGGTGAACAGGTTGGCCGAGGCGATGGCCATGATCGCCGCCGGGACCAGCGCGCCGATCACGATGGCCGAGAATGCGATCCCGGTGAACCAGCTCGGGAACAGGTGCTGGAACAGGTACGGCACCGCGAGCTGCGCGTTGCCGCCCGCCTTCTTCACGTCCGCCACCGTGGTCTTGTCGGCCAGGGCCATGTACCCGAGCAGCGCGATGAAGCCGAGCATCAGCGAGTACAGCGGGAGCAGGGCCATGTTGCGCTTGATGATGTCGCGTCGTTTGGTGGACAGCACGCCGGTCACCGCGTGCGGGTAGACCATCAGGGCCAGCGCGGAGCCCAGGGCCAGGGTGGAGAAGGCCAGCTGGCTGTTGCCGGTGGTCGGGATGAACACGCCGTTCGGCTTGTGCGTGACCGGGCTGATCGCCTTGAGGTGGGTCTGGCCGGCCGCGAAGATGTGCCCCCAGCCGCCTACCCGGGTCGGGATGTAGAACACCGCCACGATGATCATCACGTAGACCAGGGTGTCCTTCACGAACGCGATCAGCGCGGGCGCCCGCAGCCCGGACACGTAGGTGTAGATGGCCAGGACCAAGAACGCGATGAACAGCGGCAGGTCCTTGACGTAGGTGTTGGTGGACGAGGCGCCCACCCCCATCACGGTGAGCACTGCCTGGATGCCGACCAGCTGCAGCGCGATGTAGGGCATCAGGGCCACGATGCCGGTGACCGCCATGGCCAGCGACAGGCCACGTGAGCCGTACCGGCCGCGGATGAAGTCGGCGGGCGTGACGTAGTTGTGCGTGCGGGCGATGGACCACAGCCGGGGCAGGAAGATCAGCGCGATCGGGAACACGATGATCGTGTAGGAGACCGCGAAGAAGCCGGTCACCGCGCCGGCGCCGAATACCGCGGCCGGCACCGCGATGAACGTGTACGCGGTGTACAGGTCACCGCCGAGCAGGAACCAGGCAATAAAGGTGCCGAAGCTGCGCCCGCCGAGCCCCCACTCGTTCAGGTGCATCATGTCATCGGCCCGGCGCCATCGCGCGGCGGCGAATCCGGTCATCGTGACCACCGCGAACAAGACCAGGACGATGGTGAACGTGACGTAGTTGACGTTGCTCATCTGCTCACTCGCTTCTGCAGCGTGATGATGATCCAGCACACGATCGACACCGCGGGCATGTAGATGAGCAGATAGAAGTAGAAGAACGGGAAGTCGCCCACCTTCGGGGTGGTGCGGCCGAAAAGCGGCACGTAAACCGCGAAGAAGACCGCCGCGATGGTCAAGATGGCGATGATCGCAGAGGTAACCGGATGGGCGGCGATGGGACCCCGTGACTTAATGGATGATTCCTGAGCCATTGTTTCCCTCTCGTCGGGGGGCGGCCACACCATGGTGCTCCCCAGCCCGGCGATCGGCAATGCTTGGTACGCGCGAGATAAGAACTAGCGCCATTGATCTCACTTAGTAAGAATGAAATATGCCGCCTTTACCGGGTTCTACGGGACGGAGCCGCGGCGCAGCCGGGTGACGAACTTGTACCGGTCGCCCCGGTACCACGACTGGGCCCACTCGACCGGCTCGCCGGTCACGTCATAGGCGTGCCGGGACAGCAGCAGCAGCGGCAGGCCCGGGTCCACGCCGAGCAGCCGCGCGTCGTTCGGGTCGGCCAGCACGGTCTCGATCGTCTCCTCGGCCTCGGCGAGCTGGATGCCGTAGGCCAGGCGCAGCGTCTCGTACAGCGACAGCTGCCGTTCCAGCTGCTTGCGCAGGCCCGGGAAGCGCCGGGCGGGCAGGTGCGAGGTGTCGATCGACATCGGCTCGCCGTCGGCCAGCCGCAGCCGGTGGATGCGCAGCGCGCGGCCGCCCGAGCGGATGCCCAGCAGCCTGGCCAGCTGCTCGTCGGCGGTTACGTAGCCGACGTCCAGGATCTGGGTCTGCGGATGCAGGCCGTGGGCCCGCATGCCCTCGGTGTAGCTGGCCAGCTCCAGGACCTGGGCCACCTTGGGCTTGGCCACGAACGTGCCTTTACCCTGCATGCGCAGCAGCCGGCCCTCGATGACCAGCTCGGCCAGGGCCTGCCGGACGGTGGTCCGGGAGGTGCCGTAGGTGCGCGCCAGCTCCCGCTCCGGCGGGACCGGGCTGCCCGGCTCCAGCGTCGCGGTGAACACGAGCAGCTGGCGCTTTACCTGGTAGTACTTGGGCAGCTTCGCCAAGGTGCCCACCGGGGGCTCCTCGTCGGCCGGAAGCAGGGAAGCGGTCATCCGGAATCATTGCCTTAATGAAGGGTTAACGTCAACTCTGACATAGCCATCCGCCCGGACGCGCGGGCCGGCCGGGACCTGATGCGATGATGATGATGTGCCCACGCTGAACGACCTGGCCGCGCGCCGCACCAGCCTCGGCGACGCCGACGTGGAGTGGCTGCACGCGCTGGTCTCGGACTGGCAGCTGCTGGCCGATCTGTCGTTCGCCGACCTGATCTTGTGGGCCCCGGTCCGGGACGACGGGGGCTGGCTGGCCCTGGCCCAGATGCGGCCGACCACCGGGCCCACCTCGCTGCAGGACGACGTGGTCGGGACGGTAGCCGGACCCGAGGACCAGCGGCTGCTGAACGTCGCGCGGGACGAGCGGCGCATCTGGCGGGAGAGCGACCCGGACTGGACGAACGGCGTCCCGGTCCGGACCGAAGCCATCCCGGTCACCCGCGCGGGCCGGATTATCGCGGTCATCGAGCGGTGCACCAACCTGAACTCGGCCCGCACCCCCAGCCGGCTCGAGCTCACCTACCTGCAGGGCGCCGATGACCTGGCCCGGATGGTGGCCGAGGGGACGTTCCCGTTCGCCGGTGAGGCGGCCATGCTGGTCCGCTCGCCCCGGGTGGGCGACGGCCTGCTCCGGCTCGGCCGGGCCGGACGGGTCACCTACGCCAGCCCGAACGCCGAGTCGGCCTACCGCCGCCTGGGCCTGGCCGCCGACCTCACCGGCACCGAGCTGGCGGTGATCACCGCCGGGCTGTGCGCGTCGGACGAGCCGCTGGACGAGTCGCTGATGGTGGTGGCGGCCGGCCGCGCGCCGCGGGCGGCCGAGGTCGACGGGAACGGCTCGGTGGTCCAGCTGCGCTCGATCCCGCTGATCGTCGGCGGCAGCCGCACCGGCGCCCTGATCCTGGTCCGCGACGTGACCGAGCTGCGCCGCCGCGAGCGCGAGCTGATGACCAAGGACGCCACGATCCGGGAGATCCACCACCGGGTCAAGAACAACCTGCAGACCGTGGCGGCCCTGCTGCGGCTGCAGGCCCGGCGGCTGCGCGCGCCCGAGGCCCGGGCGGCGCTGGACGAGGCGGTGCGCCGGGTCGGGTCGATCGCCGTGGTGCACGAGACGCTGTCCCACGCCCCGGACGAGGTGGTCGACTTCGACGACATCGCGGACCGGGTGGCGATGATGGCGGGCGAGGTGTCGGCGCCTGAGGTGCGGGTCATCCCGAAGATCAGCGGATCCTTCGGCCCGCTGTCGGCCGCGGTGGCCACCCCGCTGGCCATGATCTTGACCGAGCTGCTGCAGAACGCGCTGCAGCACGGCTTCCCGGCCACGATGAAGGACTCCGCCGCCAAGGGCTCGGCGGTCAGCGAAGGGGGCCTGCTCGAGGTCATCGCCGTCCGTGCGGCCGAACGGCTCACGGTGACGGTGGCCGATAACGGCGTGGGCCTGCCCGACGGATTCGACCTGGACTCGGCCACCAGCTTGGGGCTGCAGATCGTGCGCACGCTGGTGGTCAGCGAGCTGGGGGGCCGGCTGCGGATCGTGCCCCGGCCGGACGGCGGCACCGAGGCGGTCGTCGATCTCCCGGTCGGATACGAGTGATCGCTCCGGGCGGGCGGGCGCGGACTAAGCCGATAACACGTGCGCGCGGGCGCGCAGCCGGATGGTGCGCCGCTTGAGCGCTCGCCGCTCGTCTTCGCTCATGCCGCCCCATACGCCCGCGTCCTGCCCGCTGTCGATGGCCCAGCGCAGGCACTCGTCCATCACCGAACACCGGCGGCAGACCTGCTTGGCCTCGTCGATCTGGAGTAGCGCTGGACCGGTGTTCCCGATAGGGAAGAACAGCTCGGGGTCCACCGCACGGCAGGCGGCTTCGTGGCGCCAGTCCATGGTGTCCACTCCTTCTAGCGGAACGGTCCGGTCGCCAGCGGTTGCGGCCGGGCCAAGCGTTTATCTATAGCTTGTGAAGCTTTTCACGAGCGAGTCCGTACTGTCACGCGGTCCAAGTTTCCAAGAACCGTTATGATGCCGAGCAGAACGCACCCAAGCCCAAATAGCAGCCCGAGCGAGCCCCCGAAGGCGACGCCATGCCATCGAACCCCGAAGGCCACTAAAACCGAGGCCACCTGGGCTGATGACACGTGCGAGGCGCCCCCGCACCAGACATCACCTAAAGCCTTTCAACATCGCCTGACATGCGCAAGAGGGCGCAGCAGACCTTCGGCTGAATTTAATGTCAGATCGATCACATTTTGCTCGCGCCGCTGCATCACGGCGCCCCAGGTCACGCCACGACGCGTAGCGCGTTAGGGACAAACTGGAACTTTATCGCTTCGGTCTCGCCCAGATAGTCGCCGTCGACCTGGAAGGCGATCGGCCGCCCGGAGCGGACGTTCAGCGACTCCAGGCCGGTCACGGTCAGTACGTGCCGCGAGCGCGGCAGGCGCCGCCGGAACACCAGCATCTTGCCGACCGCGGTCACGATCGTGCTGGCCCGCAGCTTGCGCAGCGCGAATACGTCCAAGCCGGAGTTGAAGTCCGGGTTCGGAACGGGCAGCACCGCTCGGCCGTGCAGATAGGTCCAGGGCGAGCGGTTGGTGATGGCCGTCAGGAACAGGTCCGGGATGGCCGGCTGCCCGTCGCGCTCCAGGGTCAGGGCCGGGGTCCGCCGGTCGGTGCCCGAACGGTACTGCCGCACCATCGTCCTCAGGAACAACGCGGGGCTCTCCCGGTGCCCGCTGGCGCGCATCCGTTCGACCTCCCGCACCACCTCGGCGTCCATGCCCAGGCCCGCGCAGAAGGTGAAGTACCGGTCGTCGGCCAAACCCAGCCCGATGGTCCGGTGCCGGCCCTCCTTGAGAATCTCTCCGATCCTGGCGATCGCCGCCGCCGTG
The DNA here is from genome assembly GCA_963787645.1 of uncultured Actinomycetes bacterium. Classification (GTDB taxonomy): domain Bacteria; phylum Actinomycetota; class Actinomycetes; order Streptosporangiales; family Streptosporangiaceae; genus Palsa-504. The sequence continues at coordinate 243,608 of CAWBDS010000006.1, forward strand.
TCGACCGGAAGCCTCAGCGCCTGGGCGAAAACGTTGCCGCCGCCGCCCGGTATGACGGCCAGCAGGGGCTTCTCGGAGGGCCGGGACATGATCCCGTTGACCGCCTCGTTGACGGCCCCGTCCCCGCCGAGCACGATGACCAGCTCGCCACGCGCGGCAGCGGCCAGCTCGCGAGCGTGGCCGCGGTACCGGGTATGTTCGACGTCCAGGTCGACCAGCCCGGCGAGCGAACGGATCGCCAGATCCGTGGAGTTCCCCGTCGTGGTGGTCGCCCGCGGGTTAACGATCAGGAGGCCTCGCACCCGCCCAGGCTAGCCGCCGCCTAAGCTCGGTAGGTAAGGCGGGGGAGCCGGCGCGGCTCCAGATCTCGAGGATGGTGTACGACATGGCGGCGCGAGCCAACGGAGCCCGGCGACCCAAGGGGCCGCAAACCAAGGTTTCGGTCCCGCCGCCTGCCGCGGGCCCGGCCGCGTCGCCCGCCGAGCGCCCCATCGGGCTGCGCCTGGCGGCGGCCGCCCAGGTGATCGAGGCGCTGGGCCTGTGCGTGGCGGCCGCCTTCGGCGCCGTAGCGACCGCCGACGGCAAGGCTTCCCAGGTGGGTAGCGGAGTAGCGCTCACCGTGTTCGCGATCGGCGTGGCCGTCGGGATCGGCTTCATCGCGGTGGCGCTGGCCCGGGCCCGGCCGTGGACCCGCACCCCGACCGTGATGACCCAGCTGTTCGTGGTCATCGGGGGGATCGTCCTGCTGGACGGGAACCGGCCCGAGTGGGGCGTGCCCGCGCTGCTGCTCGCCGCGGCCTGCCTGGCCGGGCTGTTCACTCCGGCCAGCCTGCGGGCCCTCAACCGCCCTTCGCCTGCTAGCCGGTAACCCGATCCTCGACCAGCTCAGTCGTCAGTGGTCAGCCCCTGCCGGAGCTGGGCCAGCGTGCGGGCCAGCAGCCGGGACACGTGCATCTGGGAGATGCCGAGCTCGGACGCGATCTGCGACTGGGTCATGTTGCCGAAGAACCGCAGCAGCAGGATCTTCTTCTCCCGGGGTGGCAGCTGCTCGAGCAGCGGCTTGAGCGACTCCCGGTACTCGACGCCCTCCAGCGCGTCGTCGACCATGCCGAGCGAGTCCGACACGGCCGGCGCGTCCTCGTCACCGGAGTCCGGAGCGTCCAGCGACACGGTCGAGTAGGCGTTGGCTGACTCGAGCCCCTCCAGGACGTCTTCCTCGCTCATCTGCAGGTGGCCGGCCAGCTCGCTGACCGTCGGCGCGCGGCCCTCGCGCTGGGCCAGCTCGCCGATGGCCTTGGTCAGCGAGAGCTTGAGTTCCTGCAGACGGCGCGGTACCCGCACCGCCCAGCCCTTGTCCCGGAAGTGCCGCTTGATCTCGCCCACGATGGTCGGCGTGGCGTAGGTGGAGAACTCGACCCCGCGCTCCAGGTCAAACCGGTCGATCGATTTGATCAGCCCGATCGTCGCGACCTGGGTCAGGTCATCGAGCCACTCGCCCCGGTTGCGGAACCTGCGGGCCAGGTACTCCACCAGCGGGAGGTGCAGCTCGACCAGGTAACCCCGGATCCGGGTCCGCTCCGGGTCGCCGGGCGGCAGGGCCGCGAGTCGCTCGAACAGTTCCCGGGCCCGGGCGCGGTCCGGTGTGGAGTGGTCGATGCGCAGTGCTATCTGAGCCTGGGCCAGCTCGGCCTGGGCCGCCTCGGCTTGGCCCTCCTCGGACTGCAGCGCCCCGGCCGCCACCTCGAACTCCTCGGTCACCTGGACCTCGAATTCGCCGCTCACGCGGGCCCCGACCCCGACAGGGTTTCCCGGTGCTTGCGCAGCACGATCGCCACCTGGTCATCGGGCCCGAGCCGGGAATCGACCTCCCCAGCCAGCGCGGACAGCACGGTCCAGGCGAAGGTGTCCCTGGCCGGCATGCTCGGCTCCGCGGCGACCACCGCGACGGTGATCGTCATATCCTCGGTGCCCAAGTCGAAGCCGCACTCCAGGTTGGTGCCGGGGATCGCCTGGGGGAGCAGCATGGCGCACGCCTCGTCCACCGCGATGCGCAGGTCCTCGATGTCGTCCAGGGTGAAATCCAGCCTCGCCGCCAGGCCCGCGGTGGCCGTACGGAGCACGGAAAGGTAGGCGCCCTCGGCGGGCATGCACACCTTCACGTGATCTTTGGTCTCCCGCTCCGCTCGCTGGCCCGGCTCCCGCTGGCCCGGCACGGCAGTCGTCGCGGCGGTGTCTTCGCTCACGTCTCTCCTTCGGGCGGTTGCTCGGCTCACCACCCTCTTGCAAGCAACCTACCGCCCCCCGCGCGTGCCGAGAAATACGCCGCGCCGCCCCGTCATCACGGGGCGGCGCGGCGTACACAGGCTCAGGCCTGCTTGGTCTCCCAGAAGATCTTGCCGATCTCCTCGATCTTGCCCAGCAGCTCATCGGCCTTGGCCACGTCCGTGCTGCCCTTGGTGCCCGCGGCCCCGGCCAGCTTGGTGGCCTCGTTGAACAGCTGGTTCAGCTGCGGGTACTTCTCAAAGTGCGGCGGCTTGAAGTAGTCGGTCCACAGCACCCACAGGTGGTGCTTGACCAGCTCGGAGCGCTGCTCCTTGATGTAGATGCAGCGAGCCCGGAACTCCGGGTCCGTGTTCTGCTGATACTTCTCAATGATGGCCTTGACCGACTCCGCCTCGATTCTGGCCTGCGCCGGGTCATAGACTCCGCACGGCAGGTCACAGTGGGCGTGAGCCACGGTCTTCGGCTCGAACAGGCGGGTAAGCAGCCTCATCGATTCCCTTTCTCCGACACGTTCACTTGCAGGTCCGACCCTACCCCGACCCCTTCCGCCTACACCGGGGGGATGGATGCACTGGCCCCTGTTCCGGGTTACCGTCGCCGAGCGCTCCATGGAGCCTGCGCTGCGCCCTGGCGACTGGCTGCTGGTCCGGCGCACCCGCCGGATCCGGCCAGGCCAGATCGTGCTGGCCCGCCACCCCGGCCGCCCGGAGATGTTCATCGTCAAGCGCGCCGTGCGCCGCGTGGCGGGGGACGGGCAGACCAGCGGAGGCTGGTGGCTGGAGTCGGACAACCAGCAGGTCGGCGCGGTGGACAGCCGCCGCTTCGGCCTGGTGCCCGGCTCGCTCATCGAGGGCCGGGTCCTGGGCCGCTACTGGCGAAAGAGCCTTTTATCCCGAACGGGCCGTGGTGCCAGCGCTCCGGCCGGGTACGAGCTTGCTCCGGCTACTTAGTGGTGGACGTCCGGCAGCGGGTCGTCCCCCTGCGCGGCCTGGATGTTGACCAGTGCGAGCATCTTGTCGCGCGGCAGCTTGGTGCGCATGGCCCACAACCAGATGATCAGGCTGAAGCCGGCCACGGTGACGATGTCCCACCAGAACGGGATGTTGCCGGTGTTGAGCGGCGGCAACGGGTGCGCGTCGCTCGACACGGTGTTGAAGTACTGGCCCTGCCAGGAGATGATGCCCATGCCGAGCAGCCAGGCCGGCAGCCAGGTCGCCGACCTCCAGTCGAGCGGCGGGCGCTGCGGGTCGAACGCCATGAAGATGCCCATGATCACGTACCCGATGACCAGGACGATGCCGAGCTTCCAGACCGCCTCGAACCCCGAGAAGTAGATGAGCAGGTTGGCCACGACGAATGCGGCCGGGGCGAGCACGCCGGCGGCAGGCATCCGGTAAGGACGGCTGGCCTCGGGCACCTGGCCGCGGAACGCGCCCAGGGCGAGCGGCGCGCCCGCGTACATCAGCACGCTCGCATCGGTGATGAGAACGACCAGGGAGTGCCAGCTCGGGAAGGGCAGCAAGAACAGCAGCCCGATCAGGAACGCGCAGATCAGCCCCACCCACGGGATGCCCCGGCGGTCGACCTTCCCGAGGGCTTGCGGGGCGTAATGGTTCCTGGCCAGCCCGTAGCTGACCCGCGAGGTCCCGGTCGTGTAGATCAGGCCGGTACCGGACGGGGAGATGAAGGCGTCGATCCGCAGGATGGTCGCCAGCAACCCGAGTGAGGCCAAGGCGGCGACGGCCGCGAATGGTCCGGCGTTGATCCCGGCCACCGAGGCCTTGCACGTTCCGGTGGCGGGGCAGACGAGGCCGATCAGGCCGCCATGGGCGAGCAGGCCCGGCGAGATCGCGCCGATGAACGCAACCTGCAGCAGGATGTAGATCACGGTGCCGATCAGGATGGACAAGATGATCGCCCGCGGCAGGTTGCGCCCCGGGTCCTTGATCTCGCCGGCCAGTTGGTCGGCCTGTTCGAAGCCGGAGTAGGCGAAGATGATGCCCGCGGAGGGCAGCGCGGCGAACAAGGCCTTGGCCCCGCCCGGCATGAAGCCCGTGCCGCCGGCGGTGAAGTTGCCGCCGTGGAACTTGAACAGCAGCACGAGGATGGCCAGGATGGGGATCGCGACCTTCCACCACGTGATGCTGCTGTTGACCCGGCCGAAGGCGCGGATGGCCAGGAAATTGACCGCGACGAAGATCGCCATCAGCACGATGGTGAGTGCGAACCCCGTCCCGGTGACGTTATGCGTCTTCGCGTCGTAAAGGCTGGGCCAGTAGTACGAGGCGTACTGCATGAACGCGAAGCACTCGATCGGCGCGATGGTCACGGCCTGCATGTAGGAGAAGAACCCGAAGCCGATGCCGGCCACGCTGCCGAACGCGAAGTGCGGGAACCTGGCCGTGCCACCCGAGACCGGGTACATCGCGCCGAGTTCGGCATGGCACAGGGCCAGCACGATGACCACGACGCCGGCGATGGCCCAGGCCAGGACGGCGGCGCCGCCGACCGCCTGCGCAGCGTAGAGCGCACCGAACAGCCAGCCCGAGCCGATGATCGATGTCTCGGACGCCCAGGTGGCCCCGACCAGCCCCAGTTCCCGTTTCAGGCCGACGTCAGACGGCCTGGTTACGGCGACCCCCGAAGTTTCAGTTGCCATGATCGATCTCTTTCCGTCGAGCCCCGGAGGGCTTGCTACCCGCGGTGCCCTATCCCCGCCCCGAACGGGTGAGCGTCTCGTACGCATCGAGTGAGATCATCGTAAAGAGCATCGTGATTGCTGAGAAGTGTTCATCCGCATTGGGATAGAACTCGGCGTCACCGATTCACGTGACACTTATGCGTTACGTCACAACTCGTCGGGCCCGCAATCTCGTATACACCAATAGCTTTGGCCAAAACGATAAAGCCAACCGCTTAACGTGCGCTGCACACTGTCCATCTCGACATAGTGTTCATCGACACCGCGTTCATCGACACCGTGTTCATCGACACCGTGTTCATCGACACCGTGTTCATCGACACCGTGTTCATCGACACAGCGCGGGCGCGTTTCCTCGGGGGTGGTGGCTGCCTTCTGGAGTCAGCGTCAGCTAGGCGCGGAGCGGTCGCATCTCACCTGCCTCACCGCCCCCATATCACCCACCCGACCCGCTCCTGGTGCGCCACCCAACGACGTCGTTGCCGCAACGACGCGCACCCGACGACGTGGTTGCCGCAACGACGCTGTTGAGGTCAGACCACCGACTACCCCCACACGGTGTTCATCGGCATGGGGCCTGATCTAAACCGTCGCCCCGGGCGCTTTGGTGTCGGCCTCGTCTTCGCCGCGTTTGCGGGCCCGGAACGCGGATACGTTGGCCCGGTTCATGCACCGGTCGGAGCAATAGCGCCGGGTGTTACTCGTGCTCACGTCGATGAACACCCCGAGGCAGCCGGGCGCCTGGCAGACGCCGAACCGCTCGATGCCCACGTCGGTCAGCCGGACGGCCAGGCCCATGACCGCCCCGGCCGCGTACTTGTCCGCTACCGAGCCGCTCTCGGTGTAGTGCACGTGCCAGGGCTGCCCGTCGTGCCCGGACAGCTGCGGATGGACCGGATGCTGGATGAGCAGCGCGTTCAGTTGCGCCGCGGCGTCCTCGCCGTCCCCCGCCGCGCAGGCGACGAAGAAGGCCCGGAACTCGGCCCGCAGCGCGCGCAACGCGTCAAGGTCGGCGCGCGTCACGCCGGAATTGAGGTGCTCACGGTCGGCAACCAGGGCGCGCAATCCGTCCAGGTTGACCAGCCGGTCACCGTCTTCGCCTCCGGCCCCGGCCGTGTTCACGAGCCGCACCGCGAGTTCGGCGTAGGAGTTGAGGTCCACGGAAGTCCCTAGCCGGGTTATCTGGCGTTCCCCAGCTGCGAAGAGAGGTGTAATGGTCTGCTGCCGGTACTGAGTATTACACCATCGATCAGCCCTGCGCTAGCAGCACGCCGGCGCCCCGTGGCGCCGCGGCTACCGCGCAACCAGTTGCCAATAGCGAGATATTTATGTCGCATTATCCAGCGGGCATGCCCGCTCGCACCACATTCCGCCTCGACGAGGAGCTCCTGGCCGAGGCCAAAGGCCGTGGCCGCTCGCCAGCACCGCAGCCTCAACTCCGTCATGGAAGAAGCCCGCCGCCGCTGGCTATCCATAGCCCAGGAGCTAGCCGCCCGTCCCCCCGTCGAGCTGCCCACCTGGGGCACGCCGGGCGATGGTCACCCTAGCTGGGAGGACATCAAGGAGATCCTTGCGCAAGAGGACATCGCGCACTTTCTGGAGGTGACCGCCGATGATGCTCGTAGACACGAACGTGATGATCTACGCCCACCGGCTTGACGCCGGCCAGCACGCTGAGTACCGCGCCTGGATGGATGCGCTGATCGCCGGGCCCGAGCCGTACGCGGTCTCGGATTGGGCGCTGAACGGCGTGGTCCGCATCGTCACAAACCGGCGGATCTACGAGAACGCCACGCCCACCCTGATTGCGCTGAACTATGCCGAGACGATCCGTGACCAGCCGCATGCCCAGGTGCTCGGTCCCGGTGCCCGGTTCTGGCCCATCCTCCGGGACCTCTGCCTGAAGGTCGGAGCTTCAGGGACGCTCGTGCCTGACGCTTATCTGGTCTGCGCTGGCGTCATCCCCTGGCCTAGCCGACCGCGGCGGTGTCGGTAGGGTGGTGAGCGTGTTTGCTGTGACTGCTGCGCGTATCGACGCCGAAGACCCGTTGGCCGGGATGGACCTGGGTGAGCGGCCGGACCCGGTGGCCCCCGACGGATGGGTCACGGTCACGGTCAAGGCCGCGGCGCTCAACCACCACGACGTCTGGACGCTGCGCGGCGTGGGCATCTCGGCCGACCGGCTGCCGATCGTGCTCGGCTGTGACGCGGCCGGCCTGGACCCGGACGGCCGCGAGGTCATCGTGCACTCGGTGATCGGCAACCCCGATGCCGGCGGCGGCGACGAGACCCTCGACCCGGGCCGCTCCCTGTTGTCCGAACGCCACGACGGCACCTTCGCCCAGTTGGTCAGCGTGCCCCGGCGCAACCTGGTGGCCAAGCCCGCCGCGCTGTCCTTCGAAGAGGCCGCGTGCCTGCCCACGGCGTACCTGACCGCCTACAAGATGCTGTTCGAGAAGTCCGGCGTCCAGCCCGGCGCGACCATCTTGGTCCAGGGCGCGAGCGGCGGGGTGGCCACCGCGCTGATCCTGCTGGGCCGGGCCGCCGGGTACCGGATCTGGGCCACCAGCCGCGACGAGGCCAAGCGTGAGCGCGCGGTCAAGCTCGGCGCGGACCAGTGCTTCGCGGCAGGCGCCCGGTTGCCCGAGCGGGTCAACGTGGTCATGGAGACCGTCGGCCAGGCCACCTGGGCCCACTCGATCCGGTCGCTCAAGCCAGGCGGCCGGATCGTGATCTGCGGCGCGACCAGCGGCGACGCGCCGCCCGCCGAGCTGACCAGGATCTTCTTCACCCAGCTGTCGGTGACCGGCTCGACCATGGGCACGCGTGACCAGCTGGGTCGCCTGGCCCGCTTGTGCGAGCAGACCGGCGTCCGTCCGGTGATCGACCGGGTACTCCCACTGCGGGACGCCCGCGACGGCTTCGCGGCCATGATCGCGGGCGACCTGTTCGGCAAGGTCGTCTTCGTGCCCTAGGCGGGGGAGTCCTTGGTCTCCTCGCCCGGCTGAGCCGCCGCGTCCGGCTTGGCGGCCTGCTGGGGGTCCGGTCGCTCGGGATCCTGCTCGGGACCGAAGATCTCGGTCTTGATGCGCTCCAGCGCCTCTTCCAAGATCGTGCGCAGGTCGGTGATGACGTTCTCGCCCGCCGCGCTGGACTGCATGGCCAGCTTCCTCAGGTCGGAAGTGAACTGGACCGCCACCCGCTCCAGGTCCTTGAGCGTCCCGAAGTCCAGCGCTCCGGTCCAGCCGCGCCGCCCCCGCGCCCGGGACCAATCCTCCCGGCCGCGCCGGCCCGGCCACTCGGTCCAGCTGGGCCGTCCGGCCCAGCCCGGCGGGGTGTCCCAGTCTTCCCCGGAGAACCGCGAGCCCGCCTCCTCGAACCGCGAGCCCGCCTCCTCGAACCGCGAGCCCGCCTCCTCGAACCGCGAGCCCGCCTCATCGCGGACCCGCTGCGCTTCCTCGCGTAGCCAGCGCGCGTGCTCGCGCACGCGGCGAGATGCGTCCTGCCCGGCCGACTCGGACCGGCCGCCCGCGTCCGTCGGCTGGCCGGTCTCGGTCTCGTCGGTGGCCTGTTCCCAGGGGTCCTGCCGAGACCGCTCCTTGGCTTGCTGGTAGGCCTGCTGGGCCTCCTCATGTGCCTGGCGGGCCTGCTCACTCGCCTGGCGGCCCTGCTCCTTGGCCTGCTCACTCGCCTGGCGGGCCTGGTCCTTGGCCTCGTCACGAGTCTGCCGGGCCTGGTCCTTGGCCTCGTCACGAGTCTGCCGGGCCTGGTCCTTGGCCTCGTCACGAGTGTGGCGGCCCTGGTCCCTGGCCCCATCGCGGGCCTCCCGGGCCGCCGCCCAGGCCTCGTCCCGGGCCTGCCGGGCCTGTTCGCGAGCATCGGCGGCCGCGTCCCGGCCCGCCCGGCGAGACTCACGCGCCGCCCAGGTCAGCTCCTCGCGCAGGCTGCGCACGGTCTGCCGGACGTCCTCCCGGACCTCGCGGACGATGTCGCTGACCGACGCGGACAGCTCTTCCTCGAGCTCGTCCAGCTCGTCGCTGCGGCTGCGCAGTTCCTCGCGGCCGGCCTCGGTGATCCGGTAGACCTTGCGCCCGTCCACCTCGTCGTGGGTGACCAGGCCCTCTTCCTCCAGCCGGGCCAGCCGAGGGTAGATGGTCCCCGGCGAGGGTGAATACACGCCCATGAACCGGTCGCGCAGCAGCCGGATGACCTCATAGCCGTGCCTGGGCTCCTCATCGAGGAGCCGCAGCAGGTACAGCCGGAGGCTGCCGTGGCGGAATACCGGACTCAACTGGCCTCGCCTTCCATCTCACTCTCATTATCAGGCTTCGGCGCACTGGTCCGGGCCCCTTGTGCCGCGGTTCGGCGCCCGGCGCGTCGCAGCAGCATGACCCGCCCGGACATGGTGTTGACCGACACCTGTCCGGAACCGGCGCCCAGGCTACCGCTCACCGTATGAGACGCGGGGCCCGACATCGACCCCAGCTCGGCGAATTCGCTACGCACCGCGCCGGACATAGAGTGCAGGTGGACCTGCGCGTCGGTCTCGGCCGGGAGCCGCAGCGTAACCTCGCCGGACACCGTGGTCACGTGCATGCCGCCCAGCGGGTCCAGGTCGATGTCCGCGGTCACGTCGCCGCTTACCGAGTTCACGTCCAGCCGCTCCAGCCAGCCGTCGGCCAGGGCCAGATCCCCGGACACCGTGTTGAAGTTCAGCTTGCCGTTGCTGCCCTGCGCCTCCAGCGTCCCCGAGACCGTGTTGGCGTCCACGTCACCGGTCACGCCGTCCAGCGTGATCTCGCCGGACACGCTCTTGATCGAGGCCCGCGCGCTGATCGCGCTCAGCACCGCCGTCGCGCTGACCACGCCGACCTGGACCGGGCAGTTCCGCGATACCGTCACCGTCACCGTCGCCGAGGGCCGTTGTGGCCGCAGCCACTTCAGCAGACCTTCCCAGGTCAGGTTCTCGTGGGTGATGGTGAGCATCCCGTCCTCGTACGTCACGTCCAGCGGATCGCCGCTCACGTTCGCGACGTCCAGCGAAGGCGTCCCGTCGGTGGCGAGCACGGCTACCGATCCGGCGATGAGCCTGACCCGGAGCCCCGTCACGTCCTCAAAGTCCAGGCTCGTCGGAGCCTCGATACTCCAGTGCGCCATCCGCCCGTCCTTCCCATCCGCTCACCTCTGACTATTCTAAACGATATATCTCATCTTTTGAAAGTCAAGACATATCGCGAATGGAGATCCGGGTGCGGCGGCACATCTTCGCCGTAGTGCGACAATAGGGTCGTGCGGGCCTGGCTTGCGCCACTGATGCTGGCCGCAGCGCGGGCCCGGCGGCGCCCAGCCCGGTGGTTGCTGCCTGCGCTCGGCATTGCGCTGGCGGCGGCGTTCGTCGCGGGCGTCGCCGCGCAGTCCCAGATCGCGGGGGACCAGAGCGCCCGATCGGTGCTCGCCGGGGTATCGCCGCTCGACAGCCAGGTCCGCGTCACCTGGCCGGGACCAGTCAGTTCCAGCGTGACGGATCAGGCGCGGGCCCTGCTGCGCGGGCTTGGCCTGGGGTTGCCGACCGAGGTCCTGCTGATGAACCCGGTGCGGCTCGACGGAGTGATCGTGCGTCCGGCCGCGATTGATTCGCTGGGTCGGTGGCTCCCCGGCCCGTTGCCAGGTCGACTGGGGCCCTGCCGCCCCGAGAACTGTCCGATGCTACTCGTCGGCGGCGGGCCGCCCCCAAGAGTCCCTTCGGCCCTGACCGCGACCGGTGTCCGGATCCAGGTGGTTGGTTCGCTGCCGCTGCGCTCCGCGGTCCCTCTCGGATTCGCGCCGTCCACTGCGGCCGCGGGACCGGTGCTCGTGACCTGGGACGTCGCCGGGCTGGACGCCCTGCCCGGACTGAGCGGCCTGTACCGCACGCATAACTGGCTGGCGCCGCTCACGACCGCCGGGCTGAGGTGGTGGCAGCTGGCCGGCGTCGAGGACCGGCTGCAGCGTTCACAGGCCCGTCTGCTCCTGAGCGGGAGCCAGTTCAGCCTGAGCGCGCCGTTCACCGCGCTGGACCAGGCACGCACCGCGGCGAGCGTGGCGCCGCAGCGCCTGCTGCTCGCGGGCGGGGGCGCGCTCACGGCGCTGGCCCTGTTCATCGTCCTGGCCGGCGGTGGACTTCGCCGCGATCAGCGGGCCGAGCTCGACCGGCTCCGCAACGCGGGCGCCCGCACGCGCCAGTGCGTGCTGTTCGTGGCGATCGAGTCCGGATGGCTGTCCGCGGCGGCGCTGGGCGTCGGCGCGGTCGCGGGGACCGGGGTCGCGGCGCTGCTGGCCAGTACCCAGGGGGAACCGGCCGGCGCGATCGTGCTGCACGCCGTGATCACCCGTGCCGGGGCGATCACGCTGGGGACTGGGTGGCTCGCGGCGACCGTGCTGCTCGGCGCGTTGGTGCTGATGCCTAGCGCCAGGATGACCGACATGCTGGCCATCGCGGCGGCCGCGGCCCTGGTGGCGGCGCTGGCCGCGGGTACCGGCACCGATGAGGCGCTGGCGCTGCTGCTCGCGCCGCTGTGCTGTGCGGCCGCCGGGGTGGTGACGTTCCGCGCCGCGCGGCTGGTGCTGCGGGGGGCGGAGCGCGTGGCCCGGCACGGCCCGGTGCTTCCGCGCCTGGCGCTGGTCAACCTGGCCCGTTCCCCCGGGGTAGCGGCCCTGGCCATCGCGTTCATCGCCGTCGCCACCGGACTGGGCGGCTTCGCCCTGGCCTACCGGTCGACGCTGATCCGCAGCGCGGCCGATCAGGCGGCGGACCAGGTCCCGCTCGACGCGCTCGTCTCGCCCGGGCCGGACTTCAACACCCCGCTCCAGGTGGCTTCGCTGCAGCGCTGGCAGGCGCTCGCCTCGGGCGCCGTGCTGCCCGTCCGCCGGACCGACGCGAACTACACCACCGGCGGGGCGACGGTCACGGTTCCCGCCCTCGGCATTCCCGCCGACGAACTGACCGCGATTCACGGCTGGCGGGAGAGCGACGGCTCGGCCTCACTGGCGACGCTCGCCCGGCGCCTCGAGCCCACGGGCCCGGTCCGGGTGCCTGGACCGGCGCTTCCAGCAGACGCGCAGTGGTTGTCGCTGCGAGCGTCCGCGCAGGACTTCGCGGTAACGGTGATCGCGGACCTGCGCGATCCCCAGGGAGCGATCCGGCAGGTCACGTTCGGAACGGCCAGCGCCAGCGCCGCGGTGCTGCGGGTCCGGGTGCCGCCCGGACGGTGGGAGCTCGAGGCTCTGGAGCTCGACGAACCAACCGGCCTCGCCATCACCAACGGTCATCAGAACGGCGAGAACCCCGGCGCCGCGACCCAGGCTACGGCGCGCGTCGCGCTCGGGCCGCTGTCCGTGCTGGACGCCCGCGGGCCGTCGCTGCCCGTCCCGCTCGGCGCCTGGCGCGGGGTCGGCGCGGCGGCCACGACAGCATCGGCTACCACGGGGCCGGCCACCACGGGCCCGGCGACCAGCGGCGGCGCCGCGGTCGTCAGCTTCTCCGACAGCGGAACACCCGGCGTGCTCCGGCCCGCGCAACCAACCGACACGCTCCCGGTCCCGGTGCTCGCCGATCCGCAGACCGCCGCGTCCGCGGGGCCCGGTGGCCGTATCGCGCTGACCGTGGACGGCCTGCCGGTGGTCGCGCGCGTGGTCGGGGTCCTCGACCGTTTCCCGACCCTCGCGCGCGATTCGGCCGGCTTCGTCATCGCCGATGAGGCGACGCTCGCGGCGGCCCTGGACGCGCAGCTGCCCGGTCAAGGGCGGCCCGACGAGCTGTGGATCAGCACGGAGCACCTCGCGCAGCTGCGCGCCGCGCTTGGCAGCGGGACGCTCGCCCAGCTTGACTCGGCGTTCCGCATCGATATCGATCAGCAGCTGCGCGACGCGCCGGTGGCGCGCGGGGTGCTCGGAACGCTGATCGCCGCGACGGTGCTGTCCGTGGTCCTGGCGGTCGTCGGGTTGCTGACCGCGCTGCTCGGCGGGGCCCGCGACGCGCGGGCCGAGTCCGACCTCAGCGAGCAGGGTGTCGGCCCGCGTGGACTGCGGGCCGAGCTGCGAGTCCGGCTCACGCTCGCGAGCGTGCTCGGGGTGATCGCCGGCCTGGGGATCGCCGTGCTGCTGACGCGGCTGGCGGTGGCCAGCGTCCGCGCCGCCGGGACGGTTGCCGATCCCAGCCCGCCGGTGGTGACCGTCGTGCCGTGGGCGGCGCTGTTCGCCGGGGGCGCCGGCACGCTCGCCGTGCTCGCGCTCGCGGGCGCTCTGGCCACCCGGGCCCAGATCGGTAGCACTGCCGGAAGCGCCGTCCGATGAGCGAAGCCGTCGTCGAACTGCGCGATGTGTTCTGCGTTCACCGCACCAATGAGGGGGACGCGGCGGCGCTGGCCGGGACGAACCTGGAGCTGGGCCGGGGCGAGGTGCTGGGCGTGCTCGGTCCGAGCGGTGCCGGGAAGAGCACGCTGCTACGCGTCATCGCCGGGCTCCAGCAGCCGTCGGCGGGGATCGTCCGGGTGCTGGGCCATGACATCGGCCGGATGCCGGGCCGCTCCCGGTCGCGAATCCGTCACGAGCTGATGGGGTTCCTCGGCCAGCAAACCGACACCGTGCTGAGCCCGGAACTTCCCATGCGTGACGCGGTGGCGCTGCCGCTCGCGCTGCGCGGAATGCCCAAGCGGGAGCGTCGCAGGAGGGTCGATGAACTGTTCGGGGTCACCGCGCTGGCGGACCGGGCCGACGCACGGCCCGCGGAGCTGTCCGGCGGCGAGCGCCAGCGGTTTGCGCTGTGCGCGGCCCTTATCCACCGGCCGGCGCTGCTGCTCGCCGATGAGCCGACCGGCGAGCTCGACGACGCCAGCGCCGACGCCATCCGCGCGCTGATCGTCGAGCTGGCCCGCAGCAACGGCGCGAGCGTCATGCTCGTGACCCACGATCCGGCGACCGCGGGGGTCGCGGACCGCACCCTGCGGATCCGGGACGGACGGATCGTCAGCGACCGGCGTGGCGGGGAGGAGGAGGCGCTCGTAATCGACGGCGGCTGGCTGCGACTTCCCCCCGATCTGCTTAGTCAGGCCGGCATCGGGCGCCGCGCTCACGCGCAGCCAACCGCGGATGGTGTGGTCGTGACCCGGGCGACCGGCGGTTCCGGCCCGACCGCGCCGTCATCGGCACCAGCCCCGCCGCAGCCCGCGCCCCCGAGCGACCAGCCACGCTGGGTCCCGGCCCGGGTCGAGCTCTGTCTCCTCGCGCGCGCCTACGGGAACGGGCCAACCCGGCGCCAGGTGCTCAGCGGGCTGACGCACGAGTTCGCGCCCGGCCAGCTGACGGTCGTCACGGGTCGCTCGGGGGCGGGGAAGTCGACGCTGCTGAAGCTCGTGGCCGGGCTCGACCGCCCGAGTTCGGGCCAGGTCATGCTCGACGGGCACCGGACGGGCGACGATACCGGTGAACAGCTCGCCAGCCTGCGCCGGCAGCGGATCGGGTACCTCTCGCAGGAGCCCGCGCCGATCGGGTTCCTCAGCGCCGAGGAGAACACCGTCCTCATCCTGCGGATGCGCGGCTGGGACGCGGACGCCGCCGCCGAGCGCGCGGTCGCGGCGCTGACCCGGGCCGGGCTCGCGGACCGCGTGCGTCAGCGCGCCGGCCTCTCGGCCGGGGAAGCCCAGCGTCTGGCGCTAGCCCGGGCGCTGGCCGGCGCCCGGGGGCTGCTGATCGCCGACGAGCCGACCTCCCGGCAGGACGAAACCAACGCCCGGGCCGTCGCGGCCCTGCTCGCGGCCGCCGCTCACGCCGACGGCCAGACCGTGATCTGCGCCACGCACGACCCCATCGTGATCGGCCAGGCCGACCACGTCATAGCCCTGGACGGATAGAAGAGTCCGCGCGCCGCCGCCGCGGTATCCGGCCCTGAACCTTCCACCTCGAGCCGGGACGCCCGGGTAGCAGCAGCATGACCAGCAGACCCACGACCGACAGCAACAGGCCCAGCGTCAGCCCCACCCGCTCGCCGTAGCCCTTGCGCTCCGCTAGCCACGCCGAGGCGGCCGCCGAGATGAGCCACGCGAACAGGAGGTACAGCGCCTTAGCGCCAATTGTTCCGATGGCTATCACTCTCCGTATTAGTCATGTGCCCAGATACGCTCGCTGAACCTCGGGGTCGTTGCGCAGGCTCGCCGAGTCGTTGGCCAGGGCCACATGCCCGGTCTCGAGCACGTAGCCGCGGGAGGCGGCATCGAGCGCGTAGTTGGCGTTCTGCTCGACCAGCAAGATCGCCACCCCGGAGCGGTTGATCTCGCCGATGGTCTGGTAGATCCGCTGCACCACGAGCGGGGCGATGCCCAGCGACGGCTCGTCGAGCATCAGGAGCTTCGGCCGGGCCATCAGGGCGCGCCCGATCGCGAGCATCTGCTGCTCGCCTCCGGACATGGTGCCAGCCTTCTGGCCTTCGCGCTCCTTGAGCAGGGGAAACAGTTCGTAGACCCGTTTGAAGTCCGCCGCCACCCCGGGACCGCGCCGCTTGTGGGCGCCCAGTTCCAGGTTCTCCAGGACGGTCATCCGAGGGAAGCAGTGGCGCCCCTCGGGGGCTAGGGCGATACCGTGGCCGACGATCTCGTGCGCCGGCGTGTACGTGATGTCCTGTCCGCCGAACGCGATCGTCCCGGCACTGGCCGGGGTGAGGCCTGAGATCGAACGCAGGGTGGTTGTCTTCCCGGCCCCGTTCGAGCCGATCAGCGTCACCACCTCACCTTCGTCTACCGTCAGCGAGATCCCCTTCAGCGCCTCGATCGCGCCGTACCGGGTACGGATGTCGCGGACCTCGAGTAGGGCCATCAGTCCTGCTTTCCGAGATAGGCCTCGATCACCCGCGGGTCCGTCCGGACCACGGCCGGCGCGCCCTCGGCGATCTTCCTGCCGTGATCGAGCACCGTGACGCGCTCGGAGACCCCCATCACCACCTTCATGTCGTGCTCGATCAGCAGGATAGTCAGCTGCTTGTCGTCGCGCAGCTTGCGCATGAAGGCGGTCAGCTCCGCCGATTCGCGGGGGTTCATGCCGGCGGTGGGCTCGTCAAGCAGCAGGACGCTCGGCTCGGCGGCCAGCGCCCGCGCGAGTTCCACCCGCCGCTGATCACCGTAGGACAGCTGCGCGGCGACCCGGTCGAAGACGGTGGCGGGCAGTCCGACGTAGGCCAGCAGCTCGCGGGCCCGCGCCCGGGTTTCCCGCTCCTCGCGGCGGACCCAGGGCGGGCGGAAGATCGATCCGAACAATCCCGCCCTCATCCGGGCATGATGTCCGATCATCACGTTCTCCACCGCCGTCATCGCGCCGAACAGGCGGATGTTCTGGAAGGTACGCGCGACCCCGTATCCGGTGATCACATCCGGCCGGGACCGCGTGATGTCCCGGGCGCCGAGCACGATCCGGCCCGCAGTGGGCCGGTACAGCCCGGTCAGCATGTTGAACAGGGTCGTCTTCCCGGCGCCGTTCGGCCCGATCAGCGAGACAATCGAGTGCTCGGGAAGGTCGACCGAGACGTCGTTGACGGCCACCAGCCCCCCGAACTGCTTGGTGATGCGCTCGGCGCTCAGGACCGCGGGACTGAGCGGAGCGGACGAGGCGGGCGACGCGGGCGGGGCCGGGTCACCGAGCGGAGCGGCGCCCTCGTCCGGGATCACGCCGCGCCTCCGGCGCCGCCCGGCGCCTCCGCGAGTTGCGCGTCCTCGGCCGCAATCTCGGCCGTGAGCTCGAGCCGGCGGCGCCGTTCCGGGATCAGGCCCTGCGGTCGCAGCACCATCATGATCACCAGCAGGAACCCGAAGATCCCGAACTCCACCTGGGTCAGCTGGAAGTGCAGCCCGAACTTGCTGGGCAGGTCGTTCAGCACATCGGGAATCAGGTAGTTGTTGATGTAGCCGAGGGCCAGGCCCCCGACGACCGCTCCCCAGATCGAGCCGAGCCCGCCGATGATCACCATCGCGAGGATGAAGATCGAGAACCCGAACGCGAACTGGCTGGCGTTGACCTCGGTGTAGTAGGTGCCGAAGAACGCGCCCGCCATGCCGCCGAACGCGGCGCCCACCGAGTAGGCCAGCAGCTTCGTTTTCACCAGCGGGATTCCCATCGACACCGCCGCGACCTCGTCCTCGCGCAGCGCGATCCAGGCCCGGCCGAGCCGTGAGTCGCGCAGCCGCAGGTTGACGAACAGCACGACGAGCAAGATGGCGAAGATCAGCCAGTACCACGGCCTCAGGTCCAGCAGGCCGAACTCCCCGGAACCGGGGAAGTACGGCGCGTCGACGGCGCTGATGCCGAGGTTGCCGGCGGTCAGCGTCATGCCGCCGCCGACCGGGATGCTCTGGCCGTTGACGGCGAGCGTGCCGATGATCTCACCGAACGCGAGCGTGACGATCGCGATGTAGTCGCCGCGCAGGCGCAGCGTCGGCAGGCCGATCAGCATCCCCGCCGCCGCGCAGATGAGCGCGGCGGCGATCAGGATCAGCACGAAGTTGAGGTGAATGCCCTGCAGCGTGCTCTCCAGCGGCGAGACCAGCACGTGGATGTGCAGCTTGAAGAAGAACCCGGAACCGAACCACCCCAGTGAGTACGCACCGAGCGCGTAGAAGGCGACGTAGCCCAGGTCGAGCAGGCCGGCGAATCCCACCACGATGTTCAGGCCGAGCGACATGACCGCGTAGGCCACGGCGATGATCGTCCCGTTCATGAAGCCGCTGTTCGCCGGGAACAGGAACGGCACCACGATCCCGAACACGATGAGCGCTCCGGCCAGCGCGCGGTTCCACCAGCGAGGAAGCCGCCGCACCGCCGCTGCCTGCCGCTGCCGCAGCCGCGTCCACAGCCCGCTCATCCGGCCTCCCTCGTCTCCTCGCCGAGCAGCCCCCGCGGGCGAAGGACCATGATCACGATCAGGTAGCCGAACACGACCGCCTCGGTCCACTGCGGGCCCAGCCGCGCATCCGATAGCGCCTGGATGACGCCGATGATGAGCCCGCCGAGCACCGCGCCGCGGACGTTGCCGATGCCGCCCATCACCGCGGCCGTGAACGCGATCAGGCCGGCCTTGAAGCCCTGGAAGTACCACACGTTGGTCTCGTACAGCGCGTACACCAGCCCCGCCGCGCCGGCCAGCATGCCGCCGAGCAGGAACGTCAGCGAGATCGTGGCGTTGACGTTGATGCCCATCAGCCGGGCGGCCTCCGGGTCCTGGGCGGTGGCCCGCATCGCGCGCCCCGCGCGTGTGGAGTTGATGAACCAGGCCAGCGCGAACACGAGCGGGATCATCACCGCGAACACCAGGAGGTAACCGCGCTGGATCGACACGCCCCCGACGGTGAACACGGTAGCCTGCACGCCGATCAGGTCGGACACGCTCTGCGGGGAGCCCCCGCGCCACAGCAGGCCTACGTTTTGCAGGATGAACGAGAAGCCGACCGCGGTGATCAGCGACGCGAGCTTGGGCGCGCTGCGCAGCGGCCGGTAGGCGACCCGCTCGATCAGGACGTTCAGGGATCCCGTTACGAGCATCGTGATGACCAGCGTCAGCAGCAGGAAGCCGATCAGCGCCGCGGTGCCCTCGCCGGGGCTCAGCCCGAACACCGACCACATGCCCACGGCGGTGAAGGAGCCGATCATGAACACGTCGCCGTGCGCGAAGTTGATCAGCTCGATGATGCCGTAGACCAGCGTGTACCCGATCGCGATCAAGGCCCAGATCGCGCCGTTGGACAGGCCCTGGGCGAAGTCGTAGCCCAGGTTCGACAGGTCGTGATGAAGCACCTGATGGCCCGCCACGGTGACCTGGTAGCCGTACACCAGATCGTGGACGCCGTAGTAGACCGGCAGCGCCGCGAGCGCCGCGATCAGGCCCCACTGCCCGGCGTAGCGGCGAACCACTGCTAGCTGGCGTATCGGCGCCGCGGGCAAGCTTGGCGGAGAGACTGTCGTGGTTTCCACATGGCTCCGTGCGGAGTATCGAGCGGCGTGCGGATGGACCGAGGCGGTGGGGGGCAGTCAGCCCCCCACCGCCCCATTGTGGCCGTTAGTGGACCGTCTTCGTGGGCGTGACCGTCTGGAAGAAGACGGGGTCGCCGTTGGAGCCGACCTTGTACACGCCGTAGGACTTCAGCGTCGTGTCACCGTTGGCGTCGAATCCGTAGGTGCCCAGCACGGACTGAACCGACTTGTCCGCGAACAGGGCGGCCAGGATGGCCGACTTGCTGTTGCCCTGCGCGCCGAGGTTCTTGATCGTGTTGAGCGCGAGCTGCATCACCGCGTAGCCGTAGATCGCGTACGGGTCGGGGCTGGAACCGCCGTACTTGGCCGAGTAAGCGGCCAGGAAGGCCTTGCCGCCCGGATACGCGGACAGGTCCTGAGTGGCGACCGTGCACTCGATCAGCGGGTCGATCGCGGCCGGCACGCCGCCCTGCGACGCGGCGGTGTAGGAACTCGTGCACACTCCGTCTCCGCCGAAGATCTTGGCGCTGGGAAGCGCCGAGTGGACGTCCTTGGTGATCTGGACGGCGCCGTTGGAGACGATGCCGGCGAAGAAGAAGCAGTTGGCGCCCTGGCCCTGGACCGTCGAGGCGTAGGAGCGGAAGTTGGGGGCGGTCGGGTCGATCCCGGTGTTGCTGGTGATCGTGATCCCGTAGAAACCCTTCTCCAGCTCGAGCAGGGTGGCCAGGCCGGCCCCGTAGGCCTCCTTGTCGTTGGCCACGGCCACCTTGGTGCAGCCCGCGTTCTTCATCGCGATCAGGTCCGCCGCGGCCTGGATCGAGTCGATCGGCACGATCCGCAGGAACGTGCGCTTCCCGGTGGGGTAGTACTTCTGCGGCTCACCGGGGGCGCTGCCTGGCAGGCTGGTGGTCAGGCCGACATAGGTGTTGGCCGGGCTCACCTGCGGTATGCCCGCCTCGTTGAGGATCGGGATCGACACCTCGCTGGCCCCGGAGTTGAACTCGCCGATGTAGAAGACGGCCTTCGGGTCCGAGGCCACCTTGCGCGCGTTCGCCGCCGTCTGGCCCGGGTCCCACTTCCCGGCCGCGGCGGTCGAGTCGTCGAGCACCTGGTAGTTCACCGTGAACTGACCGGCCTTGTTGTTGGCCTGGGCGAGCGCCAGCTTGATCCCGTTGACCAGCGGGATGGTCTGCGCGCTCGAGGCTCCCTGCATCGGGAGGCTCGAGTAGATGTCGACCGTATTGCCGCCGGCGGCCGCGCTGCTGCTGGTGCCGCTGGTGCCGCTGCTGCTGCCGCTGCTGCTGCAGCCGGCGGCCGCCAAGGCGATCGCCGCCAAAGCCGCGATTGCAGTTGTCCGTCTCATGATCTTCCTCCCACACATTGAGGTTGTCCGGCCGCCGGGGAGCGTCCTGACCGGTCCGGTTCGGGCTCACGGCCCTGCGGCCGCCGCGGATGGCCGTTTGAAGCAAGTCCCTCATGCCGGCCGGGCCGCGATTTCCCCACCCTGGCGCTGAGCCGCCCGGGCCGCCCGCCGTCGATCTATCAGCCTTGACCCTTCGACGGTTCGGCGGCAACATCTCTAAAGA
The DNA here is from genome assembly GCA_963787645.1 of uncultured Actinomycetes bacterium. GTDB lineage: Bacteria > Actinomycetota > Actinomycetes > Streptosporangiales > Streptosporangiaceae > Palsa-504. Next base: position 264,164 of record CAWBDS010000006.1, read on the forward strand.
TCAGACCGTCCTAGCACGGAGAGCATGCCAGACTCCGGTCTCGCGGGCACCACCCCGCAGGTAACGAAACAGCCAACGCGAGCCACCGCTCCAGGAAACCGATTCCGGCGCCGCGCAACGTGGTGAACCCCGGAATCCAGCACCATAGGGGGTGGTGAAACCCGGGGTTCACCACATACGGGCCACATCCGGGCCGCGTCCCTGGCATCGCGTCCTCACCACGAGGTACCTGGCGCCAGACCGGCACCACATCCGGACGTCACCTCACCCGGGCGTGGCGCCATACCGCACCGAGCTGGCTTAAAAATCCTCGGACTCGTCATCCAGCCGGGCCAGCCAGGTGGCCAGGCGGTCCACGGCGGTCTCGAAGCCGGGGTTGAGGTCGACGAAGTCGCGCAGCCGTTCGGCTAGCCAGGCCACGCTGACTTGCTCCTCGCCGCGCCGGTCGGCCAGCTCCTCGATGCCGCGGTCGGTGAAGTACATCAGGGGATGGCTTTCTCCAGCAGCGCGGTGTGCGACGCGGCATGCCGGGCCGCCGAACCCTCCGCGGGCGCGGAGCTGGGCGGCAGCGACACCACGCCGACCTGACGCTCCAGGTGCAGCGGGAGCTTGAGCGCGAAGGTCGGCCAGCCGCCCATGTTGGCCGGCTCCTCCTGGACCCATGTCACCGACTCCAGACCGGGATAGCGGGCCAGCTCAGCCGCGAGCTCCGAGACCGGCAGCGGGTACAGCCGCTCGACCCGCACGATGGCCACGTCCGTCGCGCCGACCTTCTCGCGGCGGGCGGTCAGGTCGTAGTACACCTTCCCGGTGCACAGCAGCACCCGCCGCACCGCTGCTGGGTCCACCGCCACGTCCGAGATCAGCGGGCGGAACGATCCGCTGGTGAACTCGCTGAGCGGGGAGGCCGCCGCCTTGAGCCGGAGCATGGACTTGGGGGTGAACACGATCAGCGGCTTGTGCCGGCCGGACATCCCCTGCCAGCGCAGCAGGTGGAAGTAGTTGCCCGGGGTGGTCGGGTAGGCCAGCGTCATGTTGTCCTGCGCGCACAGCGACAAGAACCGCTCGATCCGGGCCGAGGAGTGGTCCGGGCCCTGGCCGTCGTAGCCGTGCGGCAGCAGCAGCACCACGCCCGAGCGCTGGCCCCACTTCTGCTCGCCGGAGCTGATGAACTCGTCGATGATCGTCTGCGCGCCGTCGGCGAAGTCGCCGAACTGGGCTTCCCAGCAGACCAGGGCTTCGGGCCGGGCCACTGAGTAGCCGTACTCGAAGCCCATCGCCGCGTACTCCGACAGCAGTGAGTCGTGCACGAAGAACTTGGCCGGGCCCGAGTCGAGCTGCTTGAGCGGCGTGTACTCCAGGCCGGTATGCCGGTCCACCAGCACCGCGTGCCGCTGGCCGAACGTCCCGCGCCGGCTGTCCTGGCCGACCAGCCGCACCGGATAGCCGTCGGCCACCAGCGCGCCGAACGCCAGCAGCTCGCCGGTCGCCCAGTCGATGGCGTCCTCGGAGACCATCGCCGCGCGCCGGTCGAGCAGCGGCTTGAGCCGCGGGTGCACGGTGAAGTCGGCGGGCAGGTTGACCTGGGTATCGATGATCCGCTTGACCAGCTCGCCGGGTATCGCGGTGACCGCCGCCCCGTGGTTGACCGGCCGGTCCTCCGGCTCGGGCCGGCTTACCGAGCCGGGCTCGGGCGGGCGGGTGGCGGCGTCCCGGGTCTCGGTGAAGGCCCGCTCGAGCTGCTGCTGGTAGTCGCGCAGCGCCGCCTCGGCCTCCTCCATGGTGATGTCGCCCCGGGCGATCAGCGACTCGGTGTACACCTTGCGGGTCGACCGCTTGGCCTCGACCAGGTCGTACATGATCGGCTGGGTGAAGGACGGGTTGTCGGTCTCGTTGTGCCCCCGCTTGCGGTAGCAGAGCATGTCGATGACGACGTCCTTCTTGAACGCCTGCCGGTAGGCGAAGGACAGCCGGGCCACCCGGACCACGGCCTCCGGGTCGTCCCCGTTGACGTGGAAGATCGGGGCCTGGATCATCCGGGCCACGTCGGTGGCGTACACCGAAGACCGCGAGTACTGCGGCGCGGTGGTGAAGCCCACCTGGTTGTTCACGATGACGTGCACGGTGCCGCCAGTGCGGTAGCCGCGCAGCTGGGACAGGTTCAGCGTCTCGGCCACCACGCCCTGCCCGGCGAACGCGGCGTCGCCGTGGATGAGCACCGGCAGCACGGTGAAGCCGGGCTCCCCCTTGTCGATCACGTCCTGCTTGGCCCGGGCCACGCCCTCCAGTACCGGGTCGACCGCCTCCAGGTGGCTGGGGTTGGCCACCAGCGAGGTCTTGATCGCCCGGCCGTCAGGTGCGCGGAACGTCCCTTCGGCCCCGAGGTGGTACTTGACGTCGCCGGAGCCCTGCGCGCTACGCGGGTCCAGGTTGCCCTCGAACTCCTTGAAGATCTGGCCGTAGGACTTGCCCACGATGTTGGCCAGCACGTTCAGCCGGCCGCGGTGCGCCATGCCGATCACGGCCTCGTCCAGGTCCTCGTCGGCCGCCGCGGTCAGCACCGCGTCCACCAGCGGGATCAGCGACTCGGCGCCCTCGAGCGAGAACCGGCGCTGGCCCACGAACTTGGTCTGCAGGAACATCTCGAACGCCTCGGCCACGTTCAGCCGGGACAGGATGCGGATCTGCTCGTCGTGCGTAGCCCGCGCATGCGGGACCTCGATCCGGGCCTGCAGCCAGCGACGCTCTTCGGGGTCCTGGATGTGCATGTACTCGGTGCCGACCGTGCGGCAGTACGAGTCGCGCAGCACGCCCAGGATGTCGCGCAGCTTCATCCGCGGCTTGCCGCCGAAGCCGCCGGTCGGGAACTCGCGCTCCAGGTCCCACAGGGTCAGCCCGTGCAGGTTGATGTCCAGGTCGGGGTGCTTGCGCTGGGTGACTTCGAGCGGGTTGGTGTCGGCCATCAGGTGGCCGCGCACCCGGTAGGCGTGGATCAGCTCCTGCACCCGGGCCGGCTGGGTGACGTCGTCCTCGTGCCCGTAGGGGAAGTCCTTGACCCAGCGGACCGGCTCGTACGGAATGCGCAGCGCGGCGAAAATCTCGTCGTAGAAGCCGTCCTCGCCGAGCAGCAGCTGGTGAATCTTCTGCAGGAACTCACCGGACTGGGCGCCCTGGATGATCCGGTGGTCGTAGGTCGAGGTGAGCGTGACCGCCTTGCTGATGGCCAGCCGGGCCAGCGTCTCCTCCGAGGCGCCCGCGTACTCGGCCGGGTACTCCATCGCGCCCACGCCGACGATGACGCCCTGGCCGGGCATCAGCCGCGGCACCGAATGCACGGTGCCGATGGTCCCCGGGTTGGTGAGGGTGGCCGTGGTGCCCGAGAAGTCCTCGACCGCGAGCTTGCCCGCCCGCGCCCGGCGCACGACGTCCTCATACGAGGTCCAGAAATGCCGGAAGTCCAGGCCTTCGGCCGCCTTGATATTCGGCACCAGCAGCTGCCGGGACCCGTCGGCCGTCTGCACGTCGATGGCCAGGCCTAGGTTGACGTGCTCCGGGCGGGCGATGGCGGGCTTGCCGCCCTCCTCGGTGTACGCGTCGTTCATGTCCGGCAGCGCCTTGAGCGCCTGGACCACCGCCCACCCGATCAGGTGGGTGAACGAGACCTTGCCGCCGCGGCCGCGCTTGAGGTGGTTGTTGATCACGATCCGGTTGTCGCTCAGCAGCTTGGCCGGGACCGAACGCACGCTGGTGGCGGTGGGCACGGACAGGCTGGCCGTCATGTTGGTCACGGTGCGGGCCGCGGCTCCGCGCAGCCTGCTCACCTCGGCGCCGGCCACCGCCGGCGGCCCAGCCGGGGCAGGAGCGGGAGTCGAAGCCGGCGTGGGGGCCGGAGCCGACGCGGGTGCCGGAGCCGACGCGGGCGCCGGTGCCGGCGCGGAGGCCGGTGCCGGCCCGGCCGGAGCCACGGCTGGCGCCTCGGCCGGGGCACCAGGGGCTGGCGCCTCCGCCGGGGCAGCGGCCGGAGCCGGGGCCGGGGCCGCCTGCACGGGCGGCGCGGCCTGGGGCTGGGCGGCGGCCGCGCCGGCCTGGGCCTGCGCCGGTGCCGCGGGCTCGGGGGGTGCCGAGATGACGGGCTGCGGCCCGGTGCCGTTGGGCAGCGACGGCTGGTAGTCGGCGAAGAAGCTCCACCAGGCCCGGTCCACCGACCCCGGATCGGCCAGGTAGCGCTGGTAGAGCTCCTCCACCAGCCACTCGTTGGCGCCGAAGTCCGCTGACTGCGCGGCAGACCCGGACTGGTGTGACCCGTCAGGGTCGCGGACCTCCGCGTTGCCCCGTGGTGACCCAGAAGACTGTGATGACCCAGAAGACACGGCGGACATCGTCCCCCAAGACCCTCTTTCCGAAGTTGGTTTGGTCTTACCAGGTTACCCGCGCGTCATCAGGCCTGGGCCGGAAGCTGACGCCGCGTCAGTGGCGACTCTCACGCCCGGCCGGGCCTACCGGCCTACGCAACTGCCGGTCACGCAGGGGTGCGGGCCGGTACCATCAGCCGGGGAACAGATACCGCCCTTCCGCCCATCTCCGCAGGCTCGGGACGTAAGGCACAGGTGACCAGGGATACGGCAGGCAACACCGGGGGTGGCCGCGCACGGGGTTCTCGCCGGCCTTCGGCCTCTCGGCGCCCGAACGCTGCCGCCCGGGACGAGCGCGACCCCGGGCCCGAGCGCGATGCCGGGGACGAGGGGTGGACCAGCGGACTGACCGGGCCGCAGCGGGCCTTCCCGGTCTGGGGCGGTGCTCCGGGCTTCGAGTTCGAGGGCGGCCGCGCCGCCCGCCGCCCGTCACCCCCGCCCGCCCCCGATAGCGAACCGCGCCGTTTCCGGTTCACCTCGACCGTGAGCCAGCCGGTGGTCATCCCGCCGTCCCGGGCCGACCGGGCCGCGCCCGGCTTTGAGTTCGACGCGACCGCCCGCACCGCCGACCCGTTCAGCCCAGGCCTGTTCGACGCCGACCACTTCGGCGAGCCCCCAGGCCCCGCGCCGGACCCCGGCCCCGGCCGCCCCGCCCCCGCGGCGCACCCCGCCGACGCGCACCCCGGCGCGGGTACCGAATGGGGTCGGCTGCTGCGTTCGTTCCTGCCCGAGCCGGTCAAGCGAAACTGGTTCGCCGAGTTCCGCGCCGCGCTGCACTTCCGCGGCGCCGGGGTGCGGGTCATCATCCCGATCGTGGCCATGATGGTGTTCGGCGTCGCGATAGCGGTCATCGCGGGCGCGAACGGTAACCACGACGGCCCGGCTCCGCCCCCGGCCGCGCTCGGCTTCCCGCCCGCCAGCCTGGCCGGCAACGCGTTCGCCGCGGCGGCCACCGGCCGGGGCATCAGCCAGACGCTCGGCCGGGTGACCAGCGACGGCGCCGAGATCGTGGCCGTGGGCTCGCAGCAGGGCGCGCGCATCGCGCGGGCCCAGTTCTTCGTGTCCACCGACGACGGCCGGACCTGGTCCATGGGCCACGTGCAGGCCCCGGGCGGCGGCCCGCCGCCACCCGGATACGCGGCGCGGTTCGTGGCCGGCGGGCACCGGGCCTGGGTCGCCCTCGGGCCCTCGTCGATCTGGACCAGCCCCGACGGCCGGACCTGGACGCTGGCCTCCACCGCCGGCCTGCCCCTGCAGCCGGGCGATCAGATCAGCGTGCTCAAGCGGACCGCGGATGGCTTCATCGCGGTCGGCTCCAACGTGCCGCCCGGCACCACGTCGAATGCCACCCCGGTTATCTTCTTGTCTGCCGACGGCACCACCTGGCGCGGCTCGGCGCCAGCCAGCTCCACCTGACCGCCGGCGCCGGCGCCGGCAAAGGCACGGGTACCGCCATGGGCGTCGGCATCGTGCTGGGCCTGAAGTCCGCGGCGGTCGACGGCCACCAGATCCTGATCTCCGGCGACGTGACCGCGGTCCAGACCGTCGGCCATCCCCGGCGCTCGGTGACCATCCAGACCAGCGCCGCCTGGCTGAGCGGCAACGGCGGCACCACCTGGACGCTGGTCATCCCGCCCGGCGCCCCGGCCGGGCACGGTGCCCAGGCCCAGATCAGCGGCCTAGCCGCGACCGCGGACGGCTTCGTCGCGCTGCGTCCCGCCACCGCCAAGCGCCAGTCCGCGGTCGACGTCTACCGTTCGCCGAACGGCACGTCCTGGGCCTTCACCGCCGCCCTGACCGCCCAGAAGGGCTTCGTGTCCGGTGTGGTCAACGACGGTGCGGTGGTCACCGGGCAGTCGGGCCCCGCGCTGGTCGCCTTCACCTCCGCCGACGGCATCACCTGGCGGCAGGCCCCGGCGTTCGGCACCGCCGCCACGCAGGGCATGTCGGGCGTGGCCGTCGGCCAGGATGGCACCGTGGTGACCGCGGGCACCACCACCAATGACCCGGACAGCCGCCAGCCGCTGCTCACCGTGCTCGGCGGCGTGGCCAGTAAGCCACGGGACGTGGACATCGCGCAGATCCCCGGTGCCGCCGACCAGGAGCTCGCGGTCAACGGCGTGGCCGCCGGGAATGGCCTGCAGGTCGCGGTGGGCAGCGCCGACGGCTATCCCGCCGCCTGGACCTCGGCCAACGGCGGCAGCACCTGGACCCGCGCCAACGGCCAGACCCCGGCCGCGCTGACCAGGCCCGGCGTCCAACAGCTGACCAGCGTGGCCTACGGCGCCGACGGCTGGCTGGCGGTGGGCGGCGTTATCGCCGTCGCCGCCCCGCACCCGGTGGTGGTGGTCTCGGGGAACGCGACCGCGTGGAGCGCCGTCGATCAGGAGGCGGCCTTCGGCGCGCCTGGCCTGGTCACGCAGGCGACGGCCGCGGGGCCTAAGGGCTACGTCATCGTCGGCGACCAGAGCGTGGCGGGCCGCACCGTCGCCGCCGCGTGGTGGTCGGCGGCCCTGACCGGCTGGCAACGCGCCACGGTCGGTTCCCCAGGAGGCGCGCAAAGCGCGGCCAGCCAGCAGATGCGTGCCGTCACCGCGGGACCGGGCGGCTTCGTCGCGGTCGGGCAGGCCGGCAACGCGGCCGCGGCCTGGACCTCACCGGACGGCCGGACCTGGACTCAGCAGAACGTCCCGCTGCCCTACGGCGCCACCCGCGCCGTGCTCCAGCAGGTGGCGAGCAACGGCCACACGGTCGTCGCGGTGGGCGCCGCGCTCACCGACGGCGGCCAGCAGCTGCCGTTCGCGGCCAGCTCGGCCGACGGCGGCCGTACCTGGGCCGAAGCGGCCCTGCCGGTTCCGCAGGGCCGCGCGACCGTCACCGCGCTGACCGCCGCGGGCGGCAAATTCCTGGCCACCGGCACGTACGGCAGCACGCCCGGGCACCAGGACGTGGTGGTGTGGACCTCGTTCCCGGGCGCGGCCGGCGCGGCCTGGCAGGTCGCCACCCCGGCCGGGCAGGGCCTGAGCGGGACCGGCATCCAGGCCATCACCGGCCTGGACGTGGCCGCCAGCACCGTGACCGGCGTCGGCTTCACCGCCACCCCCGGCGGCGAACAGCCCGTGTTCTGGCAGTCACCAGTCCGCTAAGGCCGGCCGCTAAAGCCGGCCCGCTAAGGCCGGTCCGCTAAAAGCTACCCGTCCACTGAGTGCCCGAGGATCGCGCCCAGCGTCGGCGCCTGGCGGATCGCGGCCGGGGTCCCGAACACGTCGTCGCGCCGGTTGGCCAGGCTCGGCACCGCGGCCCGCACGGTTTCGATCAGCGCGACATCCACCGAACCCACCGCCACCCCCGGGCCGGGTCCCAGGTCCATGCGGACCACGCCCAGCGGGTCGACCAGCATGCTGCGCCCCACCCCGGTCGCGGCCCGCGTCAAAGGCTCGCCCGGATCGGGCACCTGCCCGACCGCGACCACCCACACCGTGTTCTCGATGGCCCGCGCCCGGACCAGGGTGACCCAGTGCTCCTCCTTGTACAACCCCGCGGCCCACGCGGCGGGCAGCACCAGCAGCTGTGCGCCGCCCACGGCCAGCGCCCGGGACAACTCGCCGAACCGCACGTCGTAACAGATCTCCAGCCCCGTCCGAACCCCGGCCAGCGTGCACAGGCACAGCGCCGACCCCGGTGCCACCTGCTCGGACTCGTGGTGCCCGAACGCGTCGAACAGGTGCAGCTTGCGGTAGGAGGCGACCAGCTCCCCGGCCCCGTCGTAGGCCACGGCGGTGTTGTACACCCGGCCGTCCGGCGCGGGCTCGAACACCCCGGCCACCAGCGCCACCCCGCTGTCCTTGGCCGTCGCGGCCAGCCCCGAGCCGAACGGCCCGTCCAGCGGCTCGGCCGCGGCCCGCAGGTCCGAGCCGAACCTGATCATCGTCGCCTCGGGGAACACGGCCAGCTCGGCGCCCTGCTCGGCCGCCGTGGCCACCGCCGCACGCACCCGCTCCAAGTTGACCGACGGCGTGGCACTGACCGGAATCTGGCCCAAGGCGACTCGCATACCTCCCACCCTAACCAGCACGGCATCATGGGCAAGGTGAACTCAAGGCCACTGTTGAACCGCCGCCTGGCGGGTCTGGGCACCACGATCTTCGCCGAGATGTCCGCCCGCGCGGTGGCCACCGGATCGATCAACCTGGGCCAGGGCTTCCCCGACCGCGACGGGCCGCCCGAGATCGCCCGCGCCGCCGCCGACGCCATCCTCCACGGCCGCGGCAACCAGTACCCGCCCGGCCCCGGCATCCCGGAGCTCCGCCACGCGATCGCCGACCACGCCCAGCGCTTCTACCAGCTGGCCTATGACCCGGACACCGAGGTCCTGGTCACCGCCGGGGCCACCGAGGCCATCGCCGCCACCATGCTGGCCCTGGTCGAGCCGGGTGACGAGGTGATCGCGTTCGAGCCGTACTACGACTCCTACGCCGCGAACATCGCCATGGCCGGCGGCATCCGGGTCCCGGTCACCCTGCGCCCGCCCGACTTCCGCCCGGACCTGGACGAACTCGCCAAAGCCATCACCCCCCGCACTCGCCTCATGCTGCTCAACAGCCCGCACAACCCCACCGGCTCGGTGTTCACCCGCGACGAACTGGCCGCCATCGCGGCCCTGGCCGTCCAGCACGACCTGCTCGTGGTCACCGACGAGGTCTACGAGCACCTGGTCTTCGACGGCGAACACGTGCCCATCGTGCAGTTCCCGGGTATGCGCGAGCGGACCGTCCGGATCAGCTCGGCGGGCAAGACGTTCGCCTTCACCGGCTGGAAGATCGGCTGGGTCCAGGCCACTCCCGAGCTGGTCACCGCGGTCAAGACGGCCAAGCAGTTCCTCACCTTCGTCAGCGGCGGCCCCTTCCAGTACGCGATCGCGCAGGCCCTGGCCCTGCCGGACGCCTATTTCCAGACGCTGCGCGAGAACCTGCAAGCCCAGCGCGACCTGCTGTCCCGCGGCCTGGCCGAGATCGGCTTCGAGGTCTACCCGCCGCAGGGCACCTACTTCGTCCTCACCGACATCAAGCCGCTGGGCGAGCGGGACGGCCTGGAGTTCTGCCTGGCCCTGCCCGAACGGGCCGGCGTGGTGGCCATCCCGTCAGCCCTGTTCTACGACCACGCCGAGCCGGCCGGACCCAGGTCCGGTTCGCCTTCTGTAAACAGCCGGAGGTCCTGACCGAGGCCCTGACCCGTCTTTCTCAACACCTTTTATCCGAACGGCCGTGGTCCAAGCCCCCGGGCAACGGTAGGCCTAGGCCCATGGTGGACGCGCGCGGCGGCGGCCAGGATGGACCCAGGGCGGCCGCACGGCGGCCCGGAGGGAGCCTGGCGATGCTCGTCAAGGTCTTGATCGTGGCGCTGATCCTGGCCTGCGTCGCGCTGATCGTGCGGCGCATCCGCGCCACCGGCCTGCGTCCGGCGGAGCTGCGGGGGCACCTCCGGGCGCGCGGCTGGGGCCTGCTGGCCATCCCGCTGGCCGTGCAGTACGCGATGCTCACCACCCAGCGCGCGACCTCCCTTGTCGAGGTGCTGGCGGGCATCGCGATCGTGGTCTTCGCGCCACGGCTGGCCACCATAGCGGTGCCGTTCGGATTGATGATCCTCGGCTGGTGGGGCATCGTGCTGGTCCGGGACTTCGACCGGGGCGGCCTGCCGACCGTGCTCTACGGCCTCGCGCTCAGCGGCGGCGGGTCCTGGCCGGACCGCCTGGTGCTGCCCGAGGCCGCGCTGTTCACGGCCGCCGGAGCCTGGCTGTTCCTGCGCGTCCGCGCGCCGGGGTCCGGTCAGGTCCGCGCTCTGTTCGGGTACGCGGCCGGGGCCGTGGCCGGGCGGCCGTCGCGCTGGGCCCGGCTCCTGCTGCCGGTGCTGGCCCTGACCGTCGAGGTGCTCGGGCTGCGGTTCTGGCTCGGCCAGGTGTGGTGGACCCTGGAGTGGACCGTGGTGGCCACCGTCGCGCTGGCCGTGGGCGGCGTCTTCCTGGTCCGCCGCGCGCCGACCGTGGCCGCCATTTTGGCCGCCACCGGCCTGCAGATCCTGGGCCTGTACGGGATCATCCTCGGCGCGGTCTGGACGGCCACCATGCCCCTCCAGTTCTTCGGCGTGGTCTCGCTGAACGGCCAGTTCGATACCCGGGTTCCCGCCATCGGGCAAGGCCTCGTCCTGCTGGCCACCGGGGCGTACCTGATGCCGCGGGTGATCAGGGAGCACATCGCGGGCGCGCCGGACCGGGAACTGGCCGCGCTGACCGAGCGGGTCGAGACGTTGACCCTGACCCGCACCGAGGCGACCGACGCCGCCGCCGCCGAACTCCGCCGCATCGAGCGCGACCTGCACGACGGCGCGCAGGCCCGGCTGGTCGCCCTGGGCATGTCCCTGCGGGCCGCCGAGCGGCTGTTCGCCAGCAACCCCGACGCGGCGCTGGCCCTGGTCAGCGAGGCCCGGGAAACCTCGTCCCGGGCCCTGAGCCGACCTGCGCGACCTGGTCCGCGGCATCTACCCGCCGGTCCTGGCCGACCGCGGGCTGGCCGACGCGGTCCGGGCCCTGGCCCTGGACACCCCGCTGTACACCCAGCTCGACGTGGACCTGCCCGGCGAGGTGGAGATGCCGGTCGGCGCGGCCGTCTACTTCGCGGTCGCCGAGGCGCTGGCCAACGCGGTCCGCCACTCCGGTGCCCGCACGGTCCGCATCCATATCGGCCACCGCGCCGGCACGCTGCGGGCCGTGGTCACCGACGACGGCGCGGGCGGCGCCGATCCCGCCCAGGGCACCGGCCTGGCCGGAGTGGAGCGCAGGCTGGCGACGTTTGATGGCATCCTGGCGGTGAACAGCCCGCCCGGCGGGCCGACCATCATCGCCATCGAGGTACCGTGCGCGTTGTCATCGGTGAAGACCTCTACCTCCTGAGGGAGGGCCTGGTCCGGCTGCTGTCCGCGCACGGCTTCGAGATCGCGGCCGCGGTGGCCACCGCCCCCGAACTGCTCACCGCGCTGGTCGACGAACATCCCGACGTGGGCATCGTCGACGTCCGGATGCCACCCACCCACACCGACGACGGTCTGCGCGCCGCCCTGCAGGCCCGGGCGCAGATCCCCGGCCTTCCGGTCCTGGTCCTGTCCCAGTACGTCGAACAGCTGTACGCCCGCGAACTGCTCGCCGACCAGGCCGGCGGGGTCGGCTACCTGCTCAAGGACCGGGTGTTCAACGACGACCAGTTCACCGGCGCGATCCGCACCGTGGCCGCGGGCGGCACGGTCCTGGACCCCGAGGTGATCGGCAAGCTGCTCGAGCGGCGCGCCCGCACCGAGCCGGTGGCCCGGCTGACCGCCCGCGAGCGTGAGGTGCTGGCCCTGATGGCCGAGGGCCGGTCCAACGCGGCAATCGCGCAGCGTCTGTTCATCACCGAGAAGGCGGTCAGCAAGCACGCGGCGGGTATTTTCGCCAAGCTGGACCTGGCTCTCTCCGACGACGACAACCGCCGCGTGCTCGCGGTGCTGGCCTACCTGGACTCATGACACCTATGGATGCTCACCTCCAACGCGCCGCCGAGGCCGCCCAGGGCTTCATGCCGCCCGCCGAAGGCCTGGCCCTGTTCTACGCGGCCCGCCGCTACGCCCCCCGCGGCCCGGTCCTGGAGATCGGCACCTACTGCGGCAAGTCCACGATCTACCTGGCCGCCGCCGCCCGTACCGCCGGCCAGCCGGTCATCACCGTCGACCACCACCGCGGCTCCGAAGAACACCAGCCCGGCTGGGAGTACCACGACCCGGGCCTGGTCGACCCGGGCACCGGCCGGCTGGACACCCTGCCTAGCCTGCGCGCCACCCTGGCCGCCGCCGGCCTGGAGGACAACGTGGTCGTCATCGTCGGCCGTTCGGCCGACGTGTCCCGCCTGTGGGGCACCCCCTTGGGCCTGGTCTTCATCGACGGCGGCCACACCGAGCCCGCCGCCCTGGCCGACTACCAGGGCTGGGCTCCCTGGGTCGCCCCCGGCGGCGCCCTGGCCATCCACGACGTCTTCCCCGACCCCGCCGACGGCGGCCGCCCGCCCTACCTCATCTACCAGCGCGCCCTATCCTCCGGCACCTTCACCGAAGTCCACGCCGAAGGCTCCCTCCGCCTTCTAGAACGCACCGCTCCCGCCGTTCCCCGCTAGTCACCACGACCTCTGCTCTGGTCTGCTCTGGTCTTATCTGTCGTGCTCTGAACCTATATCGCGGAACAGGCCTCCGCCGGCAGACATGCCCATCAGCGCGTCCGCCGTCAGCACTACCGCGGCCGCGGTCCAACTCGACCGTTCGGCCGGGAAGTGCGCGCGGTTGGCGTACTGCCACCCCGTCCAGTAGGAACCGTCCGGATGCCGCAGCCGCTGGACGGTGCCGAACATCTCGGCCGCCTCGGCCCGCATCCCGCACGCGTCGCAGGCCAGCACCAGCTCACAGGTCTCTGCGCCCGTCACCCACGGCTGGTCGCTGACGCACCGCACGCCCCGGCCGGGGACCACGAACGTATCCCAGCCCGCCGCCAGCCGCCGCACCGCGTCCGGGCCGCGCACCACCCCGCCCAGCACCGGGTAGTACCAGTCCATGGCGAACCGGCTCTTGTCCGCGAACGCCTCGGGGTGCGCGGCCACCCGGCCCGCGAGCCGGTCCGCCGCAAGCTCCCAGTCGGGTTGCGGATCGTCGGCCAGCTTGGCCAGCGCGACCGCGCAGCGCAAGCTCTGGTGGATGCTCGAACAGCCGGACAACAGCGCGTAGCTCCCGGCGGTCCCGGCCGCATCGCGTTCCCACGCGATCTCTCCGCGCGGGGTGCGCAGCGCGAGCGCCCACTCCACCGCCCGGCGCACCGTGGGCCACATGGTCCGGGCCTGGTCCTCGTCCCCGGTCACCAGGTATTCGTGCCAGGCGCCGACGGCGACGTACGCGGCGTGGTGGCTCTCCGCCGCCCGGTCGGTCACGACGCCGCCCAGGCTGGACCGCGGCCACGACCCGTCGGCCCGCTGGGTGTCCCGCAGCCACGCGTAGGCCCGCCGGGCCGGCTCGCGGAGCCCGCATGCGCTCAGCGCCATCGCGCACTCGACGTGATCCCAGGCGTCCACGTGCCCGTCCGGCCACGGGATCGCCCCCGACGGCTCTTGCATCCGCGCGATCGACTCGCCGGTGGCGAGCACATCCGCTTCCGTCAGGACCGCGCCCCACGCCGCAGCCGCCTCACCTGTCACTCGGCCGCCCCGGTCTTCACCGCGTACACCACCAGGCTCTTGCCGACCACGGGGTTCAGCGCCCGCTCGGCCAGCCGGGTGGCCGCCGGCTTGCGCATGATGTCCCAGACCAGCATCCGGTGGTACGCGCTGACCAGCGGATGCTTGTCGTCGTGCACCCCGACCGCGCACTTCAGCCACCAGTAGGGCGAGTGCAGGCCGTGCGCGTAGTGGTGCCAGCCGACGCTCAGGCCGGCCCGGGCCAGCTTGGCCTCCAGCTCGACCCGGGTGTAGATGCGCACGTGGCCGCCCGGCACCTCGTGGTACTCGGTGGACAGGGCCCAGCAGATCCGTTCCGGTAGCCAGCTCGGCACGGTGATCGCGGCCAGGCCGCCCGGCCGCAGCACCCGCGCGAGTTCGTTCATGGCCCGCTGATCATCCAGCACGTGCTCCAGGACCTCGGCCGCGATCACCCGGTCGAACACGCCGTTCCCGAACGGCATCCCGGTAGCGTCCCCGGAGACGGCGGTCGCATCGGCCCGCGGGCCCGCCTCGCCTGCCTCCCGCATCGCGGCGAACATGCCCCGCACCGGTCCCAGTTCGGTGGGATCCAGGTCGAACGCCACCACGTCGCCGCCGCGCCGGTACACCTCGAACGCATGACGTCCGCCGCCGCAGCCCAGGTCGAGCACGCGGTGCCCGGGCCGGACCGGGAACCGGCCGAAGTCGACGGTCAGCACGCGGCCGTCCCGGTGCCAGCGCGGTGTCGTACCGTCCCGGAGCCGGCGCGGTACCGCATGGCCTCCCGGTACTGCGCCACCGTGGCCTGCGCCACAGCCGGCCAGGCGAACCGCTCGCTGACCCGGCGCAGGGCCCGGTCGGCCAGCGCGGCGCGTTCGGCGGGGGAGTCGTGCAGCCGCCGCAGCACGGCGGCGAGTTCCTCGCTGTCGCCCGGCGTGACCAGGGCGGCCGCGTCCCCGGTCACCTCGGGCAGCGCGCCGGAGCGGCTGGCCACCAGCGGCGTGCCCGACGCCATGTGCTCGACGGCGGGCAGCGAGAACCCTTCGTACAGCGAAGGCACGACGGCGATCTCCGCGCTGGCCAGCAGGGCGGAGAACGCCTCGTCGTCCAGCCCGTGGGTGAACGTGACCCGGTCGGCCAGTGACAGCTGAGCGGCCAGCCGCTCGGTCGCGGGCGCCGGCCGTCCGACGATGACCAGGTGCGCGTCCCGGTCGGTGGCCAGCTTAGCCACCGCCTGCAGCAGGGTAGCGGTGCCCTTCATCGCCGAGTCGGCGCTGGCCACCGCGATGATCCGGCCCGGCACCCGCGCGGTCTGCCGGGGCCGGAACACCCGTGTGTCGACCCCCAGCGGGATGACCCGCACGCGCTCCGGCGGAACCTTGAAGTCGCGGCAGATGTCCCGCTGAGATGAGACCGACACGGTGATCAGCGGGCCGGCCCGGGCCAGCTGCCGGGCCACCCGGGCCTGCATCCGTACGAACCCGTACCAGCGCCGCCGGGACAGCCGGTCCAGCGGCTTCAGGGCGGCCAGGTCGATGCGCCGGTCCACGCTGATCGGGTGATGGATGCTGGCCACCAGCGGCAGCGCGGTCCCGCCGGAGCCCAGCCGCCCGAGCCCGAGCAGCCCGTAGCCGAGCCCCTGATTGTCGTGCACGACGTCGAAGTCCGCGGCGCGGGCGGCCAGCACCCGCCGCGCCCTGATGCTGAACGTGAGCGGCTCCGGAAACGCGCCGCCCCACATCATGACCGTCTCCAGCACGTCCGCCCAGTCCCGGTACTCACCCCAGTGCGGCGTCCGGAACGGGTCACCGTCCCGGTACAGATCCAGGCTCGGTACCCGGGTCAGCCGGGGACCCGGATCAAGCTCGGGGTACGGCTGGCCGGAGAACACCTCGACGCGGTGCCCGAGCGCATCGAGTTCCCGGCTCAGGTGGCGGACGTAGACGCCCTGCCCGCCGCAGTGCGGCTTGCTGCGATAAGAGAGCAGCGCGATCCGGAGCGGACGATCCCGGGTAACCACGGGCGACTGGTCCGGGACGCCCTGGCCCCGTTGCTGGCACCGAACACCGTGAAATCATACGGGGACGCCCTCCCAGGAGCGCTAATATCCCCCGGCTGCCGTCGAGAGTCTCCCGGACGATGTCCGCACTAAGGCCGTCTGCCTTTGCTGTCTGGGAGCGTGTGGACCTTCCCGCCCTCGGCTCGCAGGAGTTCCGCAAGTGCACGGTCGCACGTAGCGAGCGGCGAGTCGACGGCGAGAGCGGCTGCTGCGGCAACGCAGTCCGCGAGGCTCACGGCCGCCCGCTCGCGATGGTAGCGACGCGCGCGGATACGCCCGGCCTGCATGCCAAGTTCGTGCGTGACGGCCTGCACGGTCAGCCCGGCATGGCAGAGCAGGGCCAGATCAGCTTCCATGCCGTCCGCGTCTGCCCCGAAGACACGGACCATCTGATCGCGGACTTCGGCGGCGTGAATGGAGGTGAGGATCGCGGGACCACGCAGCAAATCGGATACTTCGTCCGCAGCGGGTTCGTCGCGTAGGAAGGCGATCACCGCATAGGCATCCAGGACAGTCACCCGACCTGGTCCCGCCTGCGGTCATCGCTAACTGCCTCGGCAGCCCGGTCCGTATCAGTGGTAGGTCCGGGCGTCGCGTAAGCCCCGCGGAGCGCCGCGATCGGGTCGTCCGGGACCGGGCGGACGATCGCGTAATCACCGCGGTCGATGATGAGCACGCTGGAGGTTCCCCATCGGTGCCGGACAGCGGCCGGGACCGAGACCTGACCATTGCGGCTGACTTTTACCTCAGTACCCTCCATGCCACTCATTGTATGTGGCGCCATCGGTGTTGTATGGATGAGCAGCTGTGGCCTGGCCTGGCCGGGTCTGCTGGTGCCGTCCGGCCCGCGAGGAGGGCTAGTCGAGTGCTCCGCAGTCCCGCCCGCCGCTGCTGCCTCATTTCCCGGGTGGATCGGGGTTCCCGGGAGGATCCGGGGTACCGGGATGCACCGGATCCTCCCAGGAGCCCCTGCGCTCCCCGTAAATGGTGCTGGTGATCACGGGATGAGCGATGTGATTGCTGCGGGAAGGCTTCAGGCATCCGCGCATCTGCGGTAGGTCAGCCAGCGCGGCTGAGGCTGGCCCCGAGGCGGCTGCGCGGCCCCGTACCGCTGGCCGCCGTTTCACAGCGGGCAGCAGGCTTCGACCACCAGACGGCGCGCTGAACTGGCCGGACGGCCGGGGGACTTAGTCAAGACCGCTCTTATCGGTATGGCGGCCCGTCAACCATGTCCGGCCGGGCGTTCCCGGACCTCGTTCGCACGAGCAAATAGGGCAGTATCCAGAGCCTCGTCGACCCGATCATGTCCTGCTGGAGACCGACTGCCGCGTCCGGCCGGCCGAAGGCGGCGCGGTACGCCGTGACTCCCAGCACCGCCAGCCATCGGGGACGCCGGGCCAGCACCCGTCTGCGCAGCAGCCGGCCGCCCTCGGCAAATTCCGCCTTCGCCAGCTCGGCGACACCGACGGCCGGGCGGCAGACGAGGCTGATCAGGCCAAGTCCCAGGGCCAGCAGCTCGTGCGCTTCGTGCGGGGCCAGGCGGCGAGGCGTGAACCCGGACTCAGCGCCGGCCACCAGCGGTCGCTCGGCGTCGCGAACGGCGCGCGGGCCGCGGCGGAGGCAAGCCCGGGGTTTGGCGCCGCAGAACAGCACCACCAGGTCGTCGGCGATGATGTCGGCGAGGCGCACCCGCCGAGCGGCTTCCAGCTCTGCCGGGGAGAACCGCTTGCCCCGGGGCCGCTACCGGCTGGCCCGGCATCATCCGCACCTCCCGGCGAAATATAGCCCGCAGGACCAGCGGCGCCTAGGCCGACTTCTTACGCCCCACCTTCGGCCCGCCCGGGGGAGGGATGGTGCAGCCGACGCACGGCGATTGCCCCCGGAAGTAGGCCGGGATGGACGGCGAGTCGGTCGGCGGGTTGGTGGCCAGCAGGACCGGTGCTCGCGGCGTCTGGTTGAAGTCGAAGTCCTGCTCGAGATTGCCCAGGATGGCCTCGTCCTCGCGGACATCGGGCCGCGGGTCGGGGCGGCCGTCGGTGGCCGGGTTGAGGCGCGCGCCGTCGAGGAAGTCGTCCTCGATGAACTTCAGGTAAGCGTCGCTGGACAGCGTCTGATGGTCGATGTAGCCGCGCTTGGCGTAGGGCGAGATGACCAGGCTGGGCACGCGCAGGCCGTAGCCGTTCTGATCCACCGCGGGCGGGACCACGTGGTCGTAGAAGCCGCCCCAGTCGTCCCAGGCCAGGAAGATAGCGGTCGAGTCCCAGTCCGGGCTCTTCATGGCCGCGTTGATGATCGAGGTGACGTAGGCCTGGCCCTGGTGCACGCTGGCCGGGGGATGCTCGCTGTCGGGATTGGACGGGGTGATCCAGCTGACCGAGGGCAGCGTGCCCGCCTTGGCCGCCGCGAAGTAGGAGTCCAGGGACTGCACGTTGTCCAGCTGGTGATCGGCCCGGACGTCGCCGAACAGCGGCAGCGGGTTCCAGATCCCGGGCGTCGTGGCGCTCTGCGCGACCGGCGCGCAGGTCTCGGCCGAGTCGTCGTCGCAGTCCGGCTGGGTGCCGGTCTGCACGTAGTAGGACCAGCTCACACGGTGGGCGAACAGCAGCCAGGTGACGTCGGTCCAGGCCAGGTCGATCGAGGTGGTCCCGGTCCGCAGCTCAGTGTCCACCGCCCGGTCGAACTGCCCGGCCCCGTAGGGCCCGACGATATTGTTGACGCAGCTCATCGGCGAGGCGTTCTTGCACCGGGCTGACCAGCCGGAGACCATGTACAGGTGGTCGGGCAGCGACCACGACTTGACCGGCTCGAACATGTGGTCATCGAGCACGAAGTCCTGGGCGTAGGTCCAGTAGTCGGGGATCTCGGCCGCGGTGTGGTAGCCCATCACGTCCGGCTGGCCGCCGGTGGTGCACGCCGGGTCGTCGGGGTTGGTGCAACTCGAGCGAGCCTGGTCACGCTGCTGGATGAACCCGTCCATCTGGCCGCCGGCCACGTCCGCCACGGCGTTCGCCTCGCCGTGCGGGCCGCCCCCGTTCACGTCGGCGGTGTCGTGATAGGGCCGGGTACAGCCGCCCGCCGGGTTCGCCACGCACACGGTCGGCGTGCCGTTCTTCATCGGGATCCCGTCCGCGCCGGGATAGGTCCCGAAGTAGCTGTCGAACGACCGGTTCTCCTGCATCACGATGATCACGTGCTTGATCTTGTGGATCCCGGCCGGCACGACGTACGAGCCCGCCGGCCCGCCGCTGACCTTCTCGACCGCTCCCGGCGAACCGGACAGGGCCCCGGGCGCAGGCGCGGACAAGGAAGACGAGGCGGGCGGCGACGACCCGGTACAGCCAGCCAGCACGCCGCCGGCGGCCAGCGCCGTGCACACTACAGCGGTCAACCGATAACCAGTCACCTGACCGATGCTCACACACCAACGCGGGACGCCGGTAAACGCAGTACGGGAAGTTCGTACGCGAACCCGCATAGCCGCCTGGGAAACCCATGAGGCAGCGCCCGGGATACCACGTGAGAAGATCATCCACGCGGCAGCGACAAGGCACCAAGGCAACAAGGCAACAAGGCACGAAAGGCACCAAGGCACGAAAGGCACCAAGGCGACAACCAGGAAGGTGGCAGGCACGTGGCGCACAGGTTCCCGGCGCTGATCGCGGCGCCCCCCGCGGCCGCGGGGCGGCTCTGGCTGACCGGAGCGCGGTTGTTCGACGGCACCGGAGCGGCGCTGCGCGAGAACGCGGCGGTCCTGATCGAGGACGGGGTCATCGCCCGGGTCGCCGACGCGAGCGAGCCCTGCCCGGACGGCGCCCGCCCGCTGGACCTGGGCCAGCGTGTCCTGATGCCGGGGCTGACCGACGCGCACACGCACGCCTCGGGGTCGGTCCCGCATCCCGCCAAGGGCGCCGAGGAAGCCCTCGCCGGCGTGGACGCCCACTTCCTGCAGGCCGAACTGCGCGACTACCTGCGCTACGGCGTGACCACCATCCGGGTGACCGGCTCCCAGGGACTGCTGCCGCAGCAGGCCCGCCAGGCCATGCGCTACGGCGCCTTCCGCGGCCCGCGCCTGCTGACCTGCGCCAAGATCATCTCGGCTACCGCGCCTGGCGGCCGCTTCTACGGTGACATGTACCGCGAGGCCGACGGCGAAGACGACGTGCGGCGGGCGGTCCGGGAGCAGATCCGCTGGGGCGCGGACTTCGTCAAGGTGATGACCACCGGCGCCCGGTCCAACGAGCTGGAAGATCCCGACCCGCTCCAGCTCACCGACCCGGAACTGGCCGCGGTCACCGACGAGGCGCACCGGCTGGGCTACCGGGTCTCCGCCCACGCCGAGGGCCTGGACGGCTGCGCGGCCGCGATCAAGCACGGCGTCGACACCATCGAGCACGGCATGTACCTGCACCAGCGGCCGGACCTGCTGGACGCGATGGCCGCCGCGGGCCAGGTGCTGGTGCCCACCTTGTCGGGGTACTACTGGATGTCCGGACTGGGCGCGGATGTCATCGACCCGGCCCACGCCGAAGCCCATCCCGATATGCCTCCCGTCCTGGTCGAACTGGCCCAGCACAACCTCGAAGCAGGCGCGGCCAGCATGCGGGCCGCTCGTAGCGCCGGGGTCAAGATCGCGCTCGGCAGCGACACCAGCCTGGCCGCCGGCCTGGAGGTCCAGCGCATGATCCAGCACGGCCTGACCCCGACCGAAACCCTGGTCGCCGCGACCAGGACCGCGGCCGAGGCGCTGGGCCTGGACGAGCACATCGGGACCGTCGCCGAAGGCAAGCTCGCCGACCTGATCGTCGTCGACGGCGACCCGCTGCGCGAGCCGCACCTGCTGTCCCAGCCGGAGCGGATCTGGCTGGTCCTGCAGCTGGGCGCGCCGGTGGCCGGCCAGTTGCTGGCTAATCCGGCGTGGCCGGACCGGCCCGCCGCCCCCAAGCCCGCCGACATGGACGGCTGGGCCCAGTCCGCGCACCGGAACCGGAGCTCATAGACCCCGGCAACCGTCAGGTCACATGACCGATCAAGGTGCCGATCAGGTACGTGATCCCGGCGGCGCAGGCGCCCAGCACCAGCTGCCGCAACGCCCCGCGCCAGAACGGCCGTGAGGTCAGCCGCGCGACCATGCCCCCGCCCGCCACGGCGGCCACCGCGGCCAGCCCGAGCGCGAGCCCGAGCACGTTCAGCCCGGCCAGATACGGGATGAGCGGGATCAGCGCGCCCACCGCGAAGGAGGCCAGCGACGCGCCCGCCGCCACCAGCGGGGAGGGCAGCTCGCCCGGGTCGATGCCGAGCTCCTCGAGCGCGTGCACGGCCAGCGCCTTCTCCGGATGAGCCGAGATCTCCGCGGCCGCCTGCCGGGCGGTGGCCGCGCTGATCCCGCGAGCCCGGAGCATGGTGGCCAGCTCGGCCTGCTCGGCCACGGCGTTGAGCTCGAGCTCCTGCCGTTCCTTGTCGACCTCGGCCTGGATCAGCTCGTTCTGCGAGGACACCGACACGAACTCCCCGGCCGCCATCGAGCAGGCACCCGCGGCCAGCAGGGCCACGCCGGTCAGCACGATGGTGTGCGACGAACCGCCGCCGCCGCCCACCCCGGCGATCAGCGACACGTTGGTCACCAGGCCGTCCATGGCGCCGAACACCGCCGGACGCAGCCACCCGCCCGACACGTCCCGGTGATGGTGGCCGCCCTCGTGATGCCCGCCCTCGTGCTGCCCCGAAGCGCGTGGTGGGTTCTCGGTCGCCATCCGGACTGCCTTCCCCGTTACCCGCGGCGCATGCCCTGGTGCTGCGCTCCCGCGAAGCCTCCCGCGAAGCCTTCCGCAAGACTAGGCGCGCAGCACCAGGGGACGAGACCCTAGCTCTTCGCCGCGTTGTACAGGAACAGGTGCCCGATCGCGGTCTAATTTGCTACAATATCACTATGGGTGCTGAAACTGACAAGATCATCGACATCTACGCCAGGGTCAGCGAGGTCAAGCGTAAGCGAGAGAGCGAGCCGTCGACAGAAGGCCAGGTTGCGATGTGCCGTATCAGGCTCACCGAACTCGGCTTGAAGGAAGGCAAGGTCCTAGTCGACGTGGATCGATCGGCGTGGGACCCGACCGTCAAGCGCCCGGCATGGGACGAGCTGATGGACCGGCTTGAGCGCCGCATCTCGCGCGGGACGATTGTCTTTGACCTCGAACGGCTCACTCGCATCCCGAAAGACGGCGAGCGGATGATCGACCTCGCCGACCGGGGAATACAAATCCTGGACAGTGAGAGCGAGTACGACCTGACCACCCCGAACGGCAAGAAGGCGTTCCGCGACGCGATCAACGCCGCTGCCTACTACTCCGACCGCCTGTCGACCAGAGTCTCGCGCGGCAAGAAGCTCAAGGCGATGTCAGGCAGACCGAACGGCACTGTGCGGCCGTTCGGCTTCGAGGCCGATCTCGTGACCATACGGGAAGACGAGGCTGCCGTTCTGCGTGAGCTGACGGCGCGATTTCTAGCAGGAGAGACGGTGGACGCGCTGCTTGCCGATCTGAACGCACGAGGGATCACCACGTCGGCCGGCAATACAACATGGACGCGCGTACCGCTGAAAAAGCTCCTGACGCGCCAGAGAAACTGCGGCAGGATCATCTACACCGACTCGGCTACGGGCGTCACATCTGTTGTCGGCCGCCTGCCGGGCGAGCCGATCATCCAGGAAGAAGACTTCGATCGGGTCGTCGCGATCTTCGCTGCACGCCGTCGCAGCCACCCCATTTCACCCGCCTACCTATGCTCAGGTGTTGCCGTCTGCGGAAGACCTGGCTGCGAGAGCGCACTCCACGGCCGTCCGGTCCCGAGAATGAAGCCGTACGAAGACGGATCGGTGCGTCGTGAATACTGGTGTGGTCCTGGTAGCGCCAAGGGCTGCGGGAAGCTTTTTATTGATCAGCGTGCCCTCGACGAGGCCGCCGGAGCGCTCACTATCGAGATTCTGGCAGATCCTCGTCATGCCGATGCGATAGAGGCCACCGCCCGTGAAATCGAGAGCGAAACCGTGCGGCTAGATCTGGCCATCGCCGAGGCCGAAAGCGTTGCCGAGGCCCTAGCCGATCGTCTTGGGCGCGGCGAAATCCCCCTTTCCCGCTACGACATCGCTATCCGCCCACTGGATGAGCGCATAGCCAAGCTCAAGGATGAGCGCGCCGCGTTCGGCGGGTCATCTCCGCAGCGGGCGCCGAGAGCGAGCCGGGAGCACTGGGAGCGCCGCTGGACCGCTGCTGATCAGGAGGAAAAGCGAGCGCTGCTCAAGATGGCGCTGCGTGGCAGACGCCTTATCATCGCTCCCCCCGCTCCCGGCACACGTGCGCTAAGCGGCGACGTTACGCGCCGGATCAGGATCGAGTAGGCGTAATCACGCGGCCGACTCCTGGCTGTCGTCTGCATCGAGGCGCGCTGCCAGCCTGGCCACCGCAGCCACCTGCGGCTCGGTCAACGCCGGCAACGCGGCTGCCAACGATGCTGCCCACGATCTGAGATCTCGCCCAGAGGGCGGCTGCGGAGAACTGCGGCGGGAGCGGCGTGCGGCGTGCTCGACTGCTGGCCTGTTGGAGCGGGCTGGGCGAGTCGTGTTCCTCTCCTTCTCGGTGCTCATTTACGCGGCCGCCCTGGACGTCGGCTTGTGCTGCCCGTGCTAGGCGGTGGTGTCGCGGAGGTGGGCGAAGGGCACCGCGCCCGCAGTGGTGGCGAGCAGCACGACCGGCAACACATCCAGGATCGGAGACCTGCGCCATCGCCTCCCGAGGCGGCGGCCTTTCCGGCCTGACTGGGAGACACCTTGGTTTTCCCTGGTGTGTCGGGGGAGCGACGGTGCCATCTGTTCACCCGCCTGACCTGCGGGCGTGGCCGTACGGTGGATGGCCCGATCCGAAGGGACCACAGAATGCACCTGCGACGTTTCCCGGAGCGATACCCCGACCGGGCCTGGCCTGGTCCGCGGTCACGGCCACTGCCCGAACACCTCCTCCCCGGCTGCTGTGCCGTACGTGGCCAGGTCCTCGTCGTCCTCGTCGGCGCGGCGCAGGGCTTCCTCGCGTTCGGCGGCCTGGCGGCGTTCACGTGCCCGCCGTGCCTGGTAGTCCTGCCACGGATCGGGCAG
Source organism: uncultured Actinomycetes bacterium (assembly GCA_963787645.1). Taxonomy (GTDB): domain Bacteria; phylum Actinomycetota; class Actinomycetes; order Streptosporangiales; family Streptosporangiaceae; genus Palsa-504. The sequence continues at coordinate 288,035 of CAWBDS010000006.1, forward strand.
CGCGGCGTCCAGGTCGATGAGGCGGACCTGGCGGCCTTGGTGGCCGGTCAGCGGCAGCCAGACCGGCCCGGCCGGGCTGGCGGCGTACGGGTCGATCGCGGCGGTGGCGATCCGCACCGCGGCCGAGTTCCGGCAGGCGTCCAGCGCCCGGCGGGCGGCTTGTTCGCGCCGCGGTGAGCCGAAGCAGAACAGCAGCGGCGGCGCGGCCTGCCCGTCCTCGGCCAGGACCGAGGCCAGTAGCGCGTAGCCGTCCAGCTTGGTGGCCAGCACGCTCAGGTGCTCGGTGCCGAGGTCGTACTCCAGCAGGAACGACACCTCGCGGCCGTCCTCGGCCCAGGTGCCGGCCCCGTCCGGCCGGGGCAGCCGGTCCCAGATGCCACCGACAAGCAGGTCGCCCAGGACGTGCGCGGCGGCCTGGGTTTCGTTCCGCCACTCGCACAGCTGCCCGCCGTGCTGGCGGGCATGGGCCACGAGAGCGACGGAGAACTGGTTCCGGCCGGTCATGTGGCCCAGCCTGGGGGAGCGTTCCAGGGCGAGCTGCCGGTCGGTGCGGGCCTGCGGCACCCACTTGCGCTCGTCCCAGTCCTCGACCCCGAGCAGGGTGGCGCCGAGGGGGCCGAGCACGTAGTGCCAGGGCGCGGACCCGGTCGGCGGGTGCGGCCGGAACCGCCGCAGCAGCCCGAGGCGCACCAGCACCGGCAGCCGGTGCCGGGCGGTGGTCAGGTTGGCGAAGCCGAGCGCGGTGAGCTGGCCGGTGGTCAGCACCCGGTGCTCGCCGACCAGGCGGACAAGCTCCCGGTCGCGGTCGGTCAGGTGCGCGGGCGCCTGGAGCAGGGCGGCCTCGTCCTTGCCGTGTGCCCCCGTGCCCGCCCCGCGCGGATGAGAACGTGATGATGCTGTCATCAGTCCGGGCACCTCCCGTCAGGTGTTTTTCGCCGCTGACCTGCGCCCGCGGCCCCTGCGGGGCCGGCAGGTGCCCCGGCAGGTCTAGGCTGCCGGGGCACTGGCCGGGTAACCGTCCGGTCGGCCTGCCGGAGCAAACACCGCCCGGCCCGCCCGCCTGGACCACCGGGCCGGGCGATACGGGACGGCAGAGGGGGGTGGCCGGGCGGCCAGCGGAGGTCCCAGGCGGTGGTCGTCGGCGCGGACCTGCCGGCTGCCTCAGCCGTGGCCGGACAGCGAGCCGGCGGGCAGGTCTTGCTGGCCTGCCGCCCGGCACCCGCAGCATCCACGCTCGGCTCGCCGCGAGCCGTCAAGTCCGGCTGCGCCCGGTCCTCCGCCTGCGGCCTTCCCCGCGACAGGACCAGCAGGAAACGATGCCTCCACCTCATCAGCCCGAAAGCTCCCCTCCAGCCGGTGCCCCCGGCCCTCGTGCCAGGCGGGCGGGATAACGTCCGCCCTGTAACACCACGCCAGCTCCCTGGATTAACCGCAGCCCGGTCGGCCGTGGCCGGGTCGTGGCCCGGCCCGCGCCCGGCTCATGACCGGCACGGCGGGCGGGTGTGACCCCGGAGGGGACATGCCCTCGCACCTACAGAAATCCGGCAAACAGCCCTCAAATTCACCCGCGCACCCCGATCGTTACCTGACAGCCACCAACCGCCAGCGGCCCCGTCCGCGCCTGATCCGTCCCTCACCTGCGCAAACCTCCTGGCAGCGGCGCTGTCAGGCGGGGTGTCAGGGTGCCGTCACGGCATCGTGGACGAGAACCGCCTCGCCTATAAATTCGGGAAACCGGGCCGTCCTTGGCACCCATCCGACAGGTGACTACTGCATGTGGCTACTTGTTCACACTTCTAGGGAACAGGTGAAGATGTCATCCGGGCGCCTGGTTGTCATTCCCGATGTCATGTGCGCGGCTTGTCATCTGCGACGCGGTAGCCGGTCCGGGGCAGCTTGCTGCCCCGGCGGACCTTGGTGAGCGTCAGCGGACCTAGCCTTGAGCTGCCCCGCGTTTTTCGGACAGGAAATCGTGTGACTATTTACGCGGCTGCCTGCATTTCCAGCAGCTCGTCCATGACTTCCTGCGGAGTCCTGTATCCGAGCGTGGAGTGAAGACGGGTCTTATTATAGCGCAGCTCGATCCACCGCGCGATGTCATCCATTGCCTGCCGGCGTGTCGCGTAGGCAGTCCGGTGGACCAGTTCAACTTTCAGGGTGCCATTCACTGATTCCGACAGGGCACAATGCCGTTGAATTAGGCTGCGGGATGGAGCAGGCGGATCGTCGGCGGCGAGTTGTGGGAAATGTTCTTCTGTTCTCGCCGCTTCATCAGGAAAGCCGTATGTTGCGTGCGTTTCACTGCGCGGGGACAGGTGCGCTCCCGACGAGCCGGGTTTGGCCTCTCGGTGATTTCCTCAATGGCCTCCTGGACTGCCTTCGCGAGTCTCAGAGGGGGAAAAAGCCGCCTGCCCGGAAACCTGGCGGCGGATAACGCGCAGCGTGCGGATGAACGACATTCTGTCCGGATCGAGTTCGGCCTGGTCGGCGGCTTCGCGCATGAGGTGCCGTATGCCGTAGTGGGTAAGGAGAAGCCCCCATATCTCCTGCTCAACCAATTCTGGCTTGCGGGAGCGCAAGATCATCCCCGCGCCGCGCTGGTGCGTCTTGAGCTCATCGAACACAAGCTCCGCCTCCCAGCGCTGATGATAAGCCACGGCAAGTTCGGTAGCCGAGATTTCATTCGGGTCTGTGATATTGGTGACCAGGGTTATGATCTCCTCGCCGTCTCCCCGGTCCGGGATCTCGTAATCGACGACCCGTACGTAGAACCCAGGAAGGTCGGTTATCTTCGCCATTCCGTGACGAAGCCGGTACGAGTTCTTGGCCTTCTCCTTCGAATCCGCGATGAACCAATGCCGTTGAATTAAGGCTCTCGGATCCGGGTTTCCACATATCCACTGGCGGACACGCCGAAATCTGTGGACAACGCGCTAATAGTTGCCAGGATGACGGTATCTCCCTTAGATTGGCGGAATGCCGGAGATCGTGACCAGCAGCACCGACATGCCGTCATTCTTGACTGACGCCATTGGGATAGGGACGCTCACCCGACTGGTGCCGCGTGAGCTGGTGGACGAGGTAGTCGCATCCGAAGGCCGTAAGGAGATCCGCAAGAATAAGCTCCCGGCGCGCGTAATGGTGTATTTCGTGATGGCCATGGCGTTGTTTTACGGCGACTCTTACGAAGAGGTCATGCGAAAGCTGGCCGACGGGCTGGATTATATGGGCACATGGCGGAAAGACTGGGAAACACCCAGTCCGGGAGGCCTATGCCACGCCCGGCAGAGACTCGGCGCGAAGGTAATGCGGGAGCTTTACGAGCGCGTCGCAGTACCGTGCGCGATGCGGTCGACTAAAGGCGCGTGGCTGGCCGGGCGACGCCTGATGGCGGTCGACGGATTCGGCATGGAAGCCCCGGACAGCGAGGAGAACGCCGGGTACTTCGGGTACGCGGGAAAGAAAGGACGGAGCGCGTTTCCCTTCGTCCGGATGGGCGCACTGGCGGAATGCGGCACGCACGCGATCGTCGCCGCGGAAATAGGCAGAGACGGAGAGGGCGAGGAGACCCTGACCCGCCGCATCCTGTCGAGCGGGGCCGTCGAGCCCGGGATGCTCGTCATGGCCGACGCAGGACTGTACAGCTACACGAATTTCAAGATGGTCCTTGACGCCGGCGCCGACGCCCTATTCAGGGTGGGGGCGAATGTCGAATTGCCCGTCCTGGAATGGTTTACCGACGGCTCTTATCTCTCGTTCATCGCGGATTCGAAGGAGAAGGCCAAGAACTCGTACCGGCTTCGTCACGGAATGGCGAAGATAACCGACCTTCCTGGGTTCTACGTACGGGTCGTCGATTACGAGATCCCGGACCGGGGAGACGGCGAGGAGATCATAACCCTGGTCACCAATATCACAGACCCGAATGAAATCTCGGCTACCGAACTTGCCGTGGCTTATCATCAGCGCTGGGAGGCGGAGCTTGTGTTCGATGAGCTCAAGACGCACCAGCGCGGCGCGGGGATGATCTTGCGCTCCCGCAAGCCAGAATTGGTTGAGCAGGAGATATGGGGGCTTCTCCTTGCCCACTACGGCATACGGCACCTCATGCGCGAAGCCGCCGACCAGGCCGAACTCGATCCGGACAGAATGTCGTTCATCCGCACGCTGCGCGTTATCCGCCGCCAGGTTTCCGGGCAGGCGGCTTTTTCCCCCTCTGAGACTCGCGAAGGCAGTCCAGGAGGCCATTGAGGAAATCACCGAGAGGCCAAACCCGGCTCGTCGGGAGCGCACCTGTCCCCGCGCAGTGAAACGCACGCAACATACGGCTTTCCTGATGAAGCGGCGAGAACAGAAGAACATTTCCCACAACTCGCCGCCGACGATCCGCCTGCTCCATCCCGCAGCCTAATTCAACGGCATTGCGCGATGAACGAGAGATAAGAGCCGTCGGTAAACCATTCCAGGACGGGCAATTCGACATTCGCCCCCACCCTGAATAGGGCGTCGGCGCCGGCGTCAAGGACCATCTTGAAATTCGTGTAGCTGTACAGTCCTGCGTCGGCCATGACGAGCATCCCGGGCTCGACGGCCCCGCTCGACAGGATGCGGCGGGTCAGGGTCTCCTCGCCCTCTCCGTCTCTGCCTATTTCCGCGGCGACGATCGCGTGCGTGCCGCATTCCGCCAGTGCGCCCATCCGGACGAAGGGAAACGCGCTCCGTCCTTTCTTTCCCGCGTACCCGAAGTACCCGGCGTTCTCCTCGCTGTCCGGGGCTTCCATGCCGAATCCGTCGACCGCCATCAGGCGTCGCCCGGCCAGCCACGCGCCTTTAGTCGACCGCATCGCGCACGGTACTGCGACGCGCTCGTAAAGCTCCCGCATTACCTTCGCGCCGAGTCTCTGCCGGGCGTGGCATAGGCCTCCCGGACTGGGTGTTTCCCAGTCTTTCCGCCATGTGCCCATATAATCCAGCCCGTCGGCCAGCTTTCGCATGACCTCTTCGTAAGAGTCGCCGTAAAACAACGCCATGGCCATCACGAAATACACCATTACGCGCGCCGGGAGCTTATTCTTGCGGATCTCCTTACGGCCTTCGGATGCGACTACCTCGTCCACCAGCTCACGCGGCACCAGTCGGGTGAGCGTCCCTATCCCAATGGCGTCAGTCAAGAGTGACGGCATGTCGGTGCTGCTGGTCACGATCTCCGGCATTCCGCCAATCTAAGGGAGATACCGTCATCCTGGCAACTATTAGCGCGTTGTCCACAGATTTCGGCGTGTCCGCCAGTGCATATGTGGAAACCCGGATCCGAGAGCCTTAATTCAACGGCATTGCGACAGGGCATTGTCATAGCATATTCCCGTACGGCCCACTGATTGCCGGATCCCGAGTCCGCCCAGCTTCAGCGCGAACGCAGCCGACGTGTAATTACTGCCGCGATCGGAGTGGAATATCGCGCCTTCCGGCAGTGCGACGTTGCTCGCCGCCATCTCGATCGCCCGCGAGATCAGCGGGGTCTTGTAATTATCATCCATCGCCCACCCGATTATCTTGCGTGTCGCGCAGTCAATGACCGTCGCGAGATACACCCATCCTTCCCAGGTCTCGATGGACGTTATGTCGCCGACCATTTTCTCGCCTGGCCTGCTGGCAGTGAAGTCACGGTTCACCAGATCCGGGATCGGCCCGGCGGAGCCGTCCTGCTCGGTCAGCGAGCAGCGCCACGGCCTGGGCTGGCAAGGCACCAGGCCCGCTCGCGCATGAGCTTGCGGACAGTCTCGTCATCGACGGACACGCCGCCGCGGGCCAGCACGGCGTGCACGCGCCGGTACCCGTACTCCTCGTTGTTGTACTCGAATATTGCCTTGATCATGAGCTTGAGCATTTCCCGGCGCTTCTCCGTCTCGCTTTCCGGTCGTACCCTCCAGTCGTAGTAGCCGGATTTCGATACACCGAGCCATTCGCACATCTGCGTAACCGTGGGAGCCTCGTCCTGCTTCGGCGCGGCTGCGCACTCAGCATCGACGAACGCGTATTTCTCGCTCACCGCTGCTCCCTCGCGAAGTACGCTGCCGCTTTTTTCAGGAAGGCATTTTCCATTTCGAGGTCCCGGACCCGGCGTTCCAGTTCCCTTACCCGTTCAGACTCCGGCATGTCGGCGGGCAGCGGATTCCCGGCGATTTTCTTCCGGTACGCTGCGACCCAGCACCCGAGCGTTGTCTCGTTTACGTCAAGTTCCCTGGCGACTTGTGCGACCTTAAGCGAGCCTTCCACTACTTTCTTGGCAGCTTGTTCCTTGAATTCCGGAGTGTAGTACTTTCCCCTCGACACTTTCCCCCGTCCTTTCCGGCGAGAATCCTATTGGATCCCCTGTCCGGAAACGGTGGGGCGCCTCACCTGGCCCGGGACCCCAGCGCAGGTCAGGCCGGCAGCGGTCCGGCCCTTGGGGTTAGCCGCGGGGGCTGAGGGTGAAGATGGCGGTGGCAGTCGTGCCGGCCGGGCCGCGGTCGATGGTGAACTGGTCGGCGACCTGCTCGATCACCCACAGGCCGTGGCTGTGCTCGGCCGGCCACGGGGTTGTCCTGGTGTCCGGTTTGCCGTCCTGGCCGGGTGCTGCGGGGCCGTCGTCGGTGACCTGGCAGGTCAGGACGCCGTCGGCGGCCTGCAGCCGCAAGCGCCCGTGCCCGGCGCCGTGCCGGACGGCGTTGGCGGCCATCTCGTGGGCGGCGGCCACCACGTCGTGGACCCGGGCCGGGGGCAGCCTGGCCGCGGCGGCGTGCGCGGCGACCGCGGACCGCAGCGCGTACAGCGACCCGTCGTCGAAGTCTTGCTCCAGTCGCGCGGGGCGGGGCGGCATGCCCTCGGGCGGCTCCGGCACGGTCTCCTCCCGTCTGCTCCGTTCACCCGTCACTGGCGGCCTCCAGCCTGACGCGGGCAAGGCCGGCGACGCCGAGCCGGGCGAGCCCGGCGGCGACCGCGGGCCGGCACTGCAGGACCACGGCGCGGGAGGCGGCCATGGTCCGGGCGGCGTCGGCGATCATCGCCGTGCACGGGGCGTCGGTGAACGCGAGCGCAGCCATGTTGAGCGTGACGTCGCCGTCCAGGCGGACCGCCTCGGCCAGCGCGAGCGCGAGCGGCTCCTCGGCGTGGTAGTCGATCTCGCCGGCGATCCTGATCCCGGGCGGGGCGTACTGGCGGCAGATCCGCAGCACCGCGTCCGCGTAGTAGGTGGCCGCGGCCACCGACCGGGTGTGGAACTCCGCGACCGACGCCAGCGTGACGGGGTCGAACCGGCCCCGGTCGTACTGGCACAGCACCGAGGCCGTGCCGCCGCCGAGGATCCCGGTGATGTCCTCCTCGAACCGGGGCAGCTCCTCAATCCCGGTCACCGGCCGCAGCGCCCACCCCATATCCACCGCCACCCGCAGCCCCGGGAACCCCGCCTGCCGTGAGGATTCGACCTGCCGGGCCAGCCAGCCGACCGCCGCGTCCGCGCGGAACGCCTGCCCCGTCAGCAGCCGCCCCTCGCTCCCGGCCGCGGTCAGCTGCCCCCGCTCCAGCGCGGGCCCCGCCGCGATACCGCGCCGCTCCAGCTCGCCCGCCTGCTGCGGCGCGGCGTCGCTGAGCCACACCACCTGCAGGCCCGCGGCCAGCCCGTCGCGGACGAACGCGGCGGTCAGGTCGAGGAGCTCTTCCTCCTCACCGAACGTCAGGCAGGCGTGATCATCCACGGCCAGCTCCGTGATCTGCGCATCCGCCCCAGCCGCCACCCTGCCACCTCCGCCAGCCGCCACCACAGCGCGCCAGACACGACCGTACCGGCCCGAAGGCTCCCCGCGCCCGGCAGAAGGCAACACCCAAACCAGCAGGTAACCACCCGCACCCGCTACCCGCCCGCCGGCAGTTCACTCCGCCCGCGCCGCCACGGGCACCGCCCGCCAGACACCCCAGGCACCGGCCCGCGGAAGGCACGGCTGCGCAGAGACAAAGGCGAGGAAATGACAACCCCGGCCCACCCCAGGCGTGCCGTCATCCCCACCGAGATGACAACAAGCCTGAGCACAGGTGACATCTTCACCGATTCCCTACACACGCCCATGGCGTCTTCGGCGCCCGGCTTGTCCGTGTGTCCGTCGCGGCGCGCATGCGCTTGGCTGGATAATGCCAGGTGAGACGGCAAGCCCTGTGGCAGGAGGTGCCGATTGCGGTGACGGGCCCCGCGCCGGATCAGAATCCTGCCGCAGCGGCTCAGAAGCCTGCCGCGCCGGGCGAGCGGCTTCCGGTGGCCATGACTCCCAACGCGATCGCGGTCGCCTTGTCCGCCGCCTTCGTGGTCGGCGGCGTCCTCGCCAAGGCCGTCCCGCTGTGGCTGGTCGCTGTGATCGGTCTGGCCATCGAGGCCGCCGTCTTCGTCTTCGTAGACCGCGATCCGCGCTTGCCCCGCAGCCAGTAGTGCCCCACCCGGGCGGGGAGGGGCTCGGGGACCCTCAGGAGAATGACAGAGCGGTCAGATGAACCCGGCGGCAGGCCGCTGAGAAATCCAGGGAGCGGCGTCAGCCGGTGAGGCTGAGTCCTGCCTCCGCAAGCCCGGAAGGCCCCGCCGCTGGCTGCGGAATGCCCTATGCGCGGGAATAAGGAGTACGATGAAGGTATTGCTCTGGACCCCGGCAGCTGCACCCGCGATCCCTGCGGAGACAGCGCCAGGACCGGAGCTTTTTTGCTCGTACACGGCACGGTGCCGGCAAGACGCCACGCCCGAAGGACGGTGAGAACCCCCGGGAGAACCCCCTTCTCCCCACCGCGATCTCCCAGCATGACCGACCACCGCGTACGTCATGGTCACTGACTTAAGGAGTCGGTCATGGGCATCATCGCATGGATCATTCTCGGCCTGGGCGCAGGCCTGCTGGCAAATATGCTGATCCCCGGCAGAAGATCACAGGGCCTCATCCTGACCTGCGTGATCGGCGTCCTCGGGGCGCTGGGCGGCGGTTGGGCGGCCACCCGCCTGTTCCACGTCCACACCCTGCACGGGTTCTTCAATCTGTCCACCTGGCTCACCGCCATCGCCGGCGCGGCCGTCCTGCTGCTCATCTTCCACCTGGTCAGCGCCCGGTCCGGCGGTTCCCGACGGTCCACCCGTTCCCGCCGGTTCGCGCACCGCTGAGCGCCGCCGGCACGGCGCTCCCGCGGACGGCACGCACGCATGTGCCGGCCCGCCGCGCCGCGCCGGATCCGGGCCACCCGGAACCGGCGCGGCGGCCGGGCTCCTCGGCTTGCCGGCGTCCGTTAGTAACTCAGATCCCCGGAGTACATCATGATCATCATTATCGGGCTCGTCATCCTGGTCGCGGCGGTGGTCGCCGGCGTGGCCGGCGTCTTGTCCAATAGCGGCAGCGGGCATCCGCTCACCGGCCACTTCGCGGTGTTCGGTTACCACGTGACCGGCTCTGACGGCACGCTGTTCCTGTACGGCATCGTGGTCGGCGCAGTGGGCCTGGCCGGGCTGAGCCTGCTGCTGGCCGGCGCGCGCCGCACCTCGCGGCGCGGCCGCCAGGCCCGCCGCGGGCTCACCCAGTCCCGCCGCGAGACCGCCGCCGTCACCCAGGACCGCGACGACCTGATCGGCCAGCGCGAGACCGCCCGCGCCTACACCGCCAGCACTCTCGGTGACGGCCCGGCCGACGGCGGCCGCGATCCCGGCGCGGATGCCGGCGGCGGCCAGCACCGTAGATGGCACCTGTCCGGGTCCCGGTCCGCCTCGCCGCAGGCCGCCGCCCCGCAGGTGCCAGCGGCAAACGGCCCTGCCCCCGATGTCCCCGCCGACGCGGACCAGCCCGCGGAAAGGTAGGCCACCGTGAGCATCGCCCAGAAGATGAACATCCGGATATCCCCCGCCCCCGGTCCCGGACGGCGGCAACCAGCTGCTAGGAGCCTCCTGTGATCATTTTCGGCGTCATTCTCCTGATTATCGGCTTCGTCGCCGGGATCGCCATTCTCTGGACGATCGGCATTATCGTCGTCGTGATCGGCGCCATCCTGGCCCTGCTCGGGATGGCCGGTCACGCGGTCGGCGGGCGCAGGCATTACTTCTAGCCCCTGGCCGGGACCCGGCCCTGCCGGTCAGGAAGGGTACCTTAGAAGGTCCGCCAAGGCCGGAAAGGCGTACGCGATGGAGCGCCGGCCCGTCGTCACCTCATGCCAGCGCGCCTTGACCGGCATTAGCGTGCCTGGCTGCCCCGTGCCGCGTCCAAGCTGGGATAGTACCCAGCAGTGCCTGGTAGCGCTTATGGAACTCACGGTGCCTTCGGCGCGGTCGGTACCTGGCGGCAGTGATGACGGCAGCCAGCGCCCTTGTGGTAGTGCCGGTGGTGGCTCTCTGCGAGGGGTGCCGTCTCGTGCCTGGCATGCCGGCTGGGCCGGCGATCAGGGTAATCCTGCTGCCCGGGTCCGGGCAGCGCGGTGCCTGGCGGGTCTACCACGTGCGCCAGGAGCCCGGCCGGGGCTGGCGGGGTGCCTGGCTGATGCCGGGCAGCCGCTGCTGCGGCCTGCCGGCGGTCAGGCTGGTGAGGGTTTCCGTGCCGTCGACGATGGCGCGGGCCAGGTCGGACAGGCGCAGGTTGCGGGATCTGGCGAAGCCGCGCAGCAGGCTGAATGCCTGGTCCATGTCCACCCCAAGACGCTCGGCGAGCTTGCCTTTGGCCTGCTCGATGATGACCCGGCTGTCCAAGGCGGCCTGCAGCTGCTCGTTCAGAGTCTCGCTGTGGCGCATGCTGCGCTCGTGCAGCAGGCTGGTGGTGGCGACGTCGGCGAGGGCCTGGCCGATGCCGATGCCGACGGGGTCGAAGGGGCCGGGGGCGGCGCGGAAGAGGTTCAGGGCGCCGATGACCTGCTCGCGCAGCCGCATCGGCAGGGCCTGCACGGCGGTAAACCCGGCGTCGCGGGCGGCGGCGGCGAAACGAGGCCAGCGTTGCGCTGAGGTCAGGTCCGCGGCGGTGACGGGCCGGCCGGTGCGGTAACAGTCCAGGCAGGGTCCCTGGTCGTTTTGCAGCTGGAACAGTTCCAGCAGCCGGGCGGCTTCGCTGGAGGCGGCCACTACACGCAGTTCCCCGCGCGGGTCAGCCAGCAGCAGCCCGGCGGCGGAGACGTCGAGCAGCTGGACGCTGCGGCCGGTCAGCACGTGCAGGAAGTCGATCACGTCGAACCCGGCGACCATGGTGTCGGTCAGCTCGACGAACGTCTCTGACAGCAGTTGCCCGTCCATCTCCGCTCACCCTCTCCGGAAGGCAGCAAGTCCCCCCGGGCGCGGTAAGCGCACCGATGACCGGGAGTCTCTCACACCGGGCCGTCCTCGCGCAGCCCGGGCCAGGATGCAGGCCGTGGGCCGCCGCGCCGCGATGCAGCGGGCTGCCCGGCAGGTTCTCGCGGCCGGGACGGGCCGGACATCCCCGGCGGCGGCGCGGACGGCGGGTGGCCGCTCCAGCCCGGTCATGGCCTGTAGGTGGTACGGCAGGTCAGTGACCAGATGAGCGTCTGGCGGGGGCCGGGCAGGACGGCGGTGACGGCGGCCTTTGCGCTGCCCGCCGGGGGAGCACCGCCCGCGCCGGCCGGCGGGGAAGGTTGTTGACGGTTTGGCCCGGATTGGGGCAGCATGGCTCGGGAGCCCGCAGGTCCCCACCGCGTACCGCCGTGGCAGCGGCACCTGCGGGCCGGGGGCACGATGCCTCCCGGCCTGGAGCCGCAGGGCCCCTGATCCTTATCCCCCCCGAGGACAGGGGCCCTGCGCTGGGGCCATTCCCGGGCCGGCCCAATGGCCGGCCCGGGAATCTGCGAAGTTCCCCGGCGGCGGCCTGCATGGCGGGCCGCCGGGCGGGCAGTACGGCCACGGGCCGCAGGACCCCGGACGGCCAAAGCGGCGGGTCCCGCGGCCCCCGGACCCGGCCGCCCGGCGCGGGCCGCGCCCTGGACAACGGCGTCCGGGAGACGCCGCCGGGCTCTGGCCGGCGGCACGGCGGCCTTGCTGCCGGGCCGGCCGGGTGGTGTTCGCGGTGGCGTCGTCAGGCGCGCACCGCGTCCGGCTGGTGCCTGCAGGGCATCTGGTCCCGGCTGGCGCGGGCCGGCGGCGTTTCCTGGCTTGCCCTGGGGCTGGACTTGTGCTGGCCGGGGGAGGAGAGTGGGACTGTCGGCAGGAGTCTTGTTTCTGCCGGGTTCGGTGCTACCTCCGGGATCGGGTCGAGACCCTGCCTTTCCCCAGGATTCGCGGGATGGCCGCCTGTCCGTGGGGAAGTTGTGATGATTGACCGTCAGTGCCTGGCCGGCCCGGTTGTCGTGGTGGTGCTGCCGGATGAGATCGATTTCGTTAATGCGGACTCTGCCGGTGAGCGGCTGGCCGCCGCCCTCGTGCCCGGTGTGGCCGTCGTCATCGCGGATCTGACGGTTACGGTTTTCTGTGATTGCGCCGGGGTTCGCAGCCTGCTGGCGGCCGGCGGCCGGGCTAGCGCGGTTCATGCCGAGCTGCGGCTGGTGGTGTGTGCTGGTGCCGTGCTCCGCATCCTGGAGCTGCTCGGGGCTGATCAGGTCCTGCCGGTGTACCCGGATCTCGGTGCGGCGCAGGCTGCCTGATCTGCGTGGCGGTAGCACTCTGAACTGGCCTCACTGTTCTCCGCCGGAGAACAGTGGGGCCAGTTGGGGCTGACACGGCCACCACGATCACCAGCAGCAGGAACAGGGCAATCATCGGATTCCTCCGCTCAACCGGGCGGTTCAGCGGCGGGCCAGCCGCCGCTCACCGCCGCCGCCCGGCTCGTAGGCCAGGCCGTAGTGCTTGAAGACCGCCTCCTCATCGCCGGCGGGCAGCTCGCCGTCAGTGCCGATCGACGGGGCGTCCTTCACCTGCTTTCTGCCGTAGCAGACCTTGACGTACCCCGGGCCCACGGTGGCCTGGTCAAGAGGCACGAACACGAGCCGGTGCCGGGTCGGCATCCCGACCTTGACCGTGCCGAACGACGGCAGATCGGTGCCGGTGTCCACGTAGACGGCCTCCAGCTCACCGATCTTGCGGCCCTGGGCGTCAGCCACGTCATGGCCGCGCCATTCCCGGATGTCGGCAGCCTCGAACACGCCAGCCTTCCTCCCGCCGCGCCACACTGCGGTCCCTGGTCAGGACACTACCCCCGATGGCGCGCCGCAGCCATGGCCCGCCAGGCCCCGGGGGCAGCCCGCATGTGACGCGCGGAGATGAGCTGCTACGCTCCGTGTCCTGCCCCTTGGACCGCCACGCGGACGCCTGCAAGCAAGGCGGGCCAGCCGGCAACTTGTGGCTGGGCACCGGGTTCGGCATCTCGAACGGCTGCGACATGGCGGTTCAGCGAGCCAGGGCCGAAGGCTGGCACGTCCTGGGCAGGATGGCTGGCGGCAACTGGAGGCGAGTCCTGATGGCCGCAGGTATGCACGTCGCTGTCAGCGGCATGACCGGGCAGCCGCCATGGCGGTCCCCTCGCCCCGGTGCCGGCGGCCGAATGCGATCGACCGGCCACGAGCCTCTTGGCCAGGGCGGAGGCTGGATTCTTGAGCGGGAGCGGCCTGGCGCGAGGCCGTGCGCACTTTCTCTGCATTCGGGTCTTGACATCTCATCCCGTAATCTACAAGATAACTCTTGTACAAGAGAGTTCTTGAGAAGAACCTGAAGGGAACCAGCCATGAGTACATCCGCGAGCATCCCGCCCGACACGCCCGCCCGCCCGGAGGGCTACCGCGCACAGCAGGCCTTCGCTGCGCAGCCTGACGCGGTGTTTGCCGCCCTGACCTCGGCCGGGGCGATCAGCCGCTGGTGGGCGCCGTGCACCGGCACCGGCACCCCCGGCGGGACGCTGCGGCTGCCGTTCGGTGACATGGCCGTCGTCATCGAGGTAGAGGTGGCCGAGCCCGCGCGGCACGTCCGGTGGCTGGTGGCCGTGTCCGAGCCGCTGCCGGAATGGGCCGGCACCCACATCGACTTTCACCTGCGCGCTGGCGCCGAAGGCGGCACCGAGCTGGAGTTCTGCCACGAGGGACTCACCGAGCAGTTCGAGTGCTACGACGTGTGCACCGCGGGGTGGCGCCAATACCTGCCCAGCCTGGTCGACTACGTTGACCGTGACGGCGGCACCGCGTTCGGCTCGGAGAACGACCAGCGGGCCGCTCACTTTGAGGAGTCCCGCTCCCGCGGGTGAGAAAGCCCGGCCACAATGTCTGAACCTGCGCAGAAGGCGGCGAGCGCCGCGGCACCCCAGGCCCCCTCGGCCGACGCGGTGCTCAGGGCGCTCGCCGACCCGCACCGCCGGCAGATCATGCGCCTGGTCCAGTTCAGCGCGCTGCCCGCCGGGCAGATCGCCGCCCAGTTCGAGATGACCCAGCAAGCCGTCAGCCTCCACCTCACCGTGCTGAAGAAGGCCGGCCTGCTTACCGAACGCCGCGACGGCACCCGCCGCCTCTACCAGCTCCAGCCCCAGGCCCTCCGGCCAGCCAAGGCCGCGCTGGATGAGTTCTGGCCCGACGCACTCGCCCGCCTCAAGCAGGCCGTCGAGACCGACCACCCAAGAGGAGACGAACCCCGACGATGACCACGACCGGCGAACTGGTCGCCTCCGTCCACATCGACGCGCCGCCCGAGTCCGTCTACCCCTACTTCACCGACGCGGACCTGATGACCCGCTGGCTCGGCACCACCGCGACGCTCGACCCCGCCCCGGGCGGCGTATTCGCCGTCGATGTAGGCGATTCGCCTGCTCGCGGCACCTACCTCTCCCTCGACCCTCCGCGCTCACTCGCCTTTACCTGGGGAATGCCCGGTAGCGACACCCTTCCGCCCGGCGGGACCACGGTCGAGGTCACCCTCACGCCGGTCGGCGGCGGCACGCTGGTCACCCTGGTTCATCGCGGTCTGCCCGCCGAACACCGCCGCTCCCACGAGGAGGGGTGGCGCACCTTCCTCGCCAGGCTCACCACGGCAGCCGCGGGCGGTCGCCCGGCGTCGCAGCAGGCAGCCGGGTATCCCCGCCCTGACAAGGCGTAGCGACGGGCAGGGCTGGCGTGTCGCTGCATGAGGGTGCCCGCGGCTTTCAAGCTCACCGCCTCCCAGAAGCACAATGACGCCCTGCGCGCTGAAGCATCTGCCGGGCGCCTGCTGGAATGGCGCCCGCCGAGGGCGGGGAGCTAATCGCACGAGCACTGGACCTGCCATTGCCGGACGCACCCCCTAATGAGTCTTTCCCGATGGCCAACACCCGTGCCCAGTTCTGCGTTCCAGAATTCGGAAAGGTCGCCCCAAGACGGTGCGTCACCTGAGGGAAGAATGAAATGATCGTCTCTGTTGGCGCACTAACCATCGCCTCGTCCTGTCATGACGCGACCGGCCAGGTCATCACCGGGTATGTGCTGGCCGCGTGGGCAGAGGTGTCGGTGCGGGATGAGCTCTACGGTGGTCCACGGCCTGCCGTGCCACGGCGGCCGCTGCGGCCAGACGCGGCGGAGAGGAGTTCAGCGCGCTGGGCTCGGTCGGCGAGGCGTTGATCACCGGCGCCGCCGCGGTCGGGAGCACCCGGCTGGCACCGGAGCTGGCCGAGCTGAGCGTGATACGCGCCGCAGGCTTCCGCGGCCGGGGACGTGCTCGCGGTGTACTCGCTGCCCGTCCCGGTCCGGCAGTTGGCCCGACTACGCGATCGGGAGCCTGTCGTGACCGCCGCCGCGGGCTCACGCGATCGAGCCGGACCCGGTCACACGGCACCTTCGGGTGTCAACGGTCTGTATCAGAATGTGCGGGCGGGGTGCTGGCGGCCGGGGACAGGACGGAGCATGCCGATCTCGACCGCGCCTCCCTCCTGCACGATCGGGCAACCGTCTGCCAGCCGGGTCGCTTCTTCAAGATCCGCGGCGTTGACGATCGTGTATCCGCCGAGCGGGAGGCTGGTGCCCGCTTCGCCGGCGACGCTACGGTCGCTTAGCACGGCGTTACCCTTGTCAGCCAGGGCATCACCCAGCTTCCCGAACCAGGCCTCCCAGGTTGCAGCGGCCTCGGGGCTGCCGGTGTAGTCGTGCCGGTGGCGATGCACGAGCAGGTAGGTGTTCATCGGGCGTCTCCTTCGGTGCGGGCTGGCTCGCTGCCAGCCTCTGCTTCTCCTACGCGTCGCGCCGGCCGAAATCGACAGCCCAGGCCCGCAGGTCATCCGCATGACGATCTCCTTTGGCGTCGGCGCCAGCGTCGCGACCCGGCTCCAACAAGCGCGTCCGTGTCCGCGGGGAGTCATCGATGTCATATCGATCAGAATCCGGCTCCGTCACTCGCTCCTAGATCTGCAGGACACGCCCCAATGATGATGTAGATCCGGAATCCAGGAGCAGCACTGCCTGGTCGGCTGCCGCATCGGGAACGGGAGTGGGGGGTCCGGCGGCCAGCTGGCCCTGAACCTCGCGCCGCTGGCGCGCCGCCCACTGGCGCAGCATTGGCGCAAGCACGCCGAGTTGGGTGGCGGTGAACCCCGGGCTGTCGCTGGCCCGGTACAGGACCAGGTGGCCCCAGCGCCAGCCTCGCTCGGTCAGGGGGGCGCGTAGCTCGTCGCCGACGCCGCTGGGGCCGAGCAGCTGGGCCCAGCGGCGGCTGTGCCCGGGGTTGCCGCCGGTAGCGGCAAACAGCCGCGCCGGGCTGCAGTGGCGGGCCAGGTCCTGGTAGGCGTTGACGTCGCCGGCGTCGTATTCCAGCTCGAACAGCTGCCGGACTTTTCCTGTCAGCGCCGGATTGTCGGCCAGGCAGGTAATGGTCATGCCCGTCAGCGGGTCGGTCGAGGACCAGCACCAGCCGTCAAAGCCGACCACTCGCCTCAGCTCGGCGATGGTCTCCTGCCGGAACGACGCGGCGTCCTGGTGGGTGCCGGCGAGCCGGGTGAGCCGGTCGCGGCAGCGGCTGATCGTCCAGCTGGAGGTCACCAGCCCATCGTCAGCCATCCAGGCGTCCAGGGGAAATCCCGTACGGCTGGGATATTTTCCCGGCCGAGTTGTCTGGCATTCTGGGCCAGAGCCGGACCAGCTGATGCCAGGGGAGGTAAGAGTGCCGCCGAACTGCGTTCACCTCAACCGGAGCGTCAATCTCGCCGATGCCGAGACGGTCATGGGCGAGATCGTATCCCGTGTGCCGACGGGCCTGCGCCGCCTGCCTGACGGGGAGACCGGAGACCGCGCACAGTGGATCTTCTTTCAGCTGCAGAAGTTCCTGGAGCATCCGGGGTTCGTGCCCGTCCGCGACGGCGGCGCTCCCGGTGATTATCAGCAGATTCCCACGGTGCGGCTCGCCGATGGCATCTCGCCCGGCGGCCTGCAGTGGCCAGATCTGGGCTACGCCGGCGCGTATGCCCAGTCGTACAAGCTGTTCAGCCAGCTCCAGGCAGCGGGGGTGGTCCCGGCCGATCTGCGGTTCCAGGTGCAGTACCCGAGTCCGCTGGCGCCCGTGCGATCGTGGATTGCCCCTGATCACCAAGACAAGCTGCTGGGCTCGTATGAGCGCGCGCTGTTCACTGACCTGCGGCAGCTGCTGGCGCTGACACCCCGCGACCGGGTTGCGGTGCAGTGGGACGTCGCGGTGGAGTTCGGGATCCTCGAGGGCGCCCGCGGCGACCCGGCGCCGGACGCTCTCGAGGACATCACGACCCGGCTCGCGCGGTGCATCGGCCAGGTGCCATCCGAGATCCCGGCAGGCCTGCACCTGTGCTACGGCGACTACGGTCACCACCACCTCGTTGAGCCCGCGTCCCTGGAGACACAGGTGCGGGTGCTCAACAAGGTGATCGCCACCGCCCCTCGCCCCGTCAGCTTCACCTCATTCACCGTTCCGCAGTACCAGCGTGACCCGGCCTACTTCATGCCCTTGCGCAACCTGCGCGCCGGCCGCCAGACCGAACTGTATTTCTCCCTCGTCCCCTACCATCCCGCCGACCAGCAAGCCGGCACGACGCGCCAGCAGATCTCCCTCATCGACGGCTTCCTCGCCGAATCCCCCGCCGGGCCAAGAGAATGGGGAATATGCACCGAGTGCGGCATGGGCAGAGCAGAACGCGACCAGGTGCCCGGCCTGCTCGCCCTGCACCGCCAGATCCTCGCGCTAGCTGAAGCCGCCACAGGCACGGCACGCCAATTTTGACCCCCTGGCGACATCGGAGAACACTGGGGCCAGTTGGGGTTGACACGGCCAATCTGCGCGGGTCCGGGCTGCTGCGGCTGTTGGCGTCCGGGAGCGCAGCCCCGGCAGCCGTGTCCGGAGCCCGCCATGCCGCACGCCGCCCCGCTACGGGGTCCATAGGCCAGCCTTCGGCCACGCGCGCCGCCCCTAGGCCGGCTTTCTCCTGTGCCGTGCCGCGCCAGGCGCCGCGCGCATCTTCCATGGACGCTCCGCACGCCGCGTCCTGTCAAGGCACCGGTACCCCCAACGGAACCCCCGGTAAGGAGTGTCACCAGAAAGTAAGTGGACAGACCGGAGACCAGATGGCGTGCCGTGACCGGTCGCAGAGCTACCCGGCGGAACCGCGCCGCCCCGCGGCACAGCACCACCCGCGCGGTGCGTGATGCCGGCGTCCCTCACCGGCCGCTGATCAGCTCCAGCGTGATATCGCCTCCTGACCGGCCGGCCCGGCGGACGAGCTTGGGGAAGCGGTCCAGGAAGCTGCGGCAGCCGTAGTTACGCTCATCGAAAGAGGAGCCCAGGGCGACCATCTTGCTCGTGATCGCCGACGCGGTCAGCGTGGCCCGCGCGGTCTCCTCAAAGGCCCGGATCAGCAACTGCTCCGCCGCCGTGATGTCGAACGCGGCGTCGATGGCCGCGCGGGCGGCCGGATCGGCCTCGGCGACCAGGATGCCCCAGTACTTGTACTGCGAGCAGACCGAGGCGAGCCGGTGGCTGGCGGCGGCCTCGGCGGCGACGACAGCCACCCACGTGCCGGACTTGCGCAGCCGACGCACCAGCGACGTGTCGTCGCTGTCCCCGGCGACCAGGACGAACACGGTCGCGTCCGGGTGCACGATCAGCGTCTCCATCGCATCGACCGCCATCTGGATGCCGGCGGCGTTCTGGGCCTGCGCGCCGGACCGGCCGGCCTGCGTCATGTCCCGCCCCGTTGAGCGCCAGGTCGTCCTGGTAGCGGCCGGACCGGGGGCCGGCCCAGTCCGCGTACGCGCCGCACCGAGGCGTCGCCTTGGTCCCGGCACAGCCGGGTCAGCGCGGCATTACGGCACCGGGTTGGCCTGGCCGGGCAGCCCCTTGCCCGCGCCCAGGACCGGGTTCCCGGAATCGATGAAGACCGCGACCTGCCGCGCCCGGCGGACGCTCCTTCTCCACGCCGCCACCCCTTTTTCCACCCGCGTGCTGATACCGGCCGGGACACGGCACGGCGAGCAGATGACCAGGCCGGCCCGCACTGGCGGCCAGGCGGGGGGCGTGGTCCCGGGCAGTGACCGGCGGCCCGCTGGCCTGCCGCAGTATCCGCGAGGATGACCGCGCCGGACGAGCTGGCGGCAGACCGGGCTGGCCTGCCGCCCGGGACCCGCCAGGCATCCGCGCTCTGCTCGTGGCGGGGTGTCAAGGCCGATGCCGCGCCTTCTCAGCAGCTCCCCAGCTAGTAATAGCACACATTCGGGTCTCTGCTGAATTTGGTGTGTGCAGGAAGTGTCGCCGGGAGGAAAGAGCATAGCAGCCTAAAGCGGGAGTAGTATAAGAGAGTGACTAAGTGGGTAGCTCCGTAAATTCGTTTGGGTTATCAGGCGGCCTGGGGCAGGGCGGCTTGCTGGCTGGCGGCTGTTTGCTCGCGCTGACTGATTCGGCGCAGCAGCGCGGTCAGGTCGTCGGCGGTGAATTTCCAGTTGAACGGCCGGGCGGTGCGGTTGTAGCGATTGACGAAGGTCAGCAGGGCACAACTGAGGGTGCCCAGGCCGGGGAAGTCGCCGGGGGTCAGGACTTTCCTCTGGATCACCGAAAAGACGATTTCGATCTGGTTGAGCCAGGAGGCGTGCACCGGCGTGTGGATCATGATCGCGTTCGGGTACGCGTCGCGGAGCCGGTCGATGGCGGGCTGGCCGCGGTGGTCGGACCCGTTGTCCACGATGACGAACACCCGGGGCGCGTCCTTGTACTCCGGCCGGCTGATGACCTGGCCGATGAGGTCCATGAACGGGGCGATGCCGGTGGTAGCCGGGGTGGCGGCGAACACTTTCCCGGTGCGCACGTCCAGGGCGGCCAGCAGGGCCAGCGCGCCGTGCCGGACGTATTCATGCTCGACCCGCACCGGCTTGCCGCGCGCGGCCGGGACGGCGGGACGGCACCGGCCGCGGGCCTGGATGGACGGCTTGGCGTCCACCGACAAAATCCGGTCGCCGGGCCGCAGCCGCGTGCCCTGGTAGAACCCCTGGTACAGGTCCAAGATCACCGCCGCCCTGGCGGCGAAGTCCGGGTCGCGAGGGGAGATCCAGGACCGGTACTGCCAGGGCTTGACCGGATGCTCGGCCAGGATCCGCAGCACCGAAGACACCGACAGCTCATCTGCGGCCCCGGCCCGGGTGAGCTCGGCCAGCAGTTCCGGCCCGGTCCAGCGCGACAGCGGCACCCCCGTCGCGGCGGGCAGCTGGCAGGCCAGCGCGACGACCGCGGCCCGGGTCAGCTCGCTGATCCGCCGCGGCCGGCCCGGGCGGGGCAGGTCCGCCAGCCCCTCCAGGCCGCGGCCGGCGAACCGGCCCCGCCACTTGCGCACCGTGTCTACGGTGACCTGCAGGTCCGCCGCGATCCGGGCGTTGTCCCGGCCGCGGGCTGCCGCCAGCACGATCTGCGCCCGCAACCGGTCCCGGTGCGCGGTCTTCGCGCCGCGGGCGCGTTTGGTCAACGTCGTGCGCTCGGCGGCGGTCAATGTGACCGGCACCGCGCGGGGCAAAGGCATGACAGCTCCCGGGCGATTGCGGCAAGGTCATCCGCTCCCCGGCACGGGATCATAACCAGCCCTCATGCCGCCGCGCGGGACAATGAGGCGCATGCCCGCCATCCCGGAATCCACCCGCAGTTCCATCATCTTGCGGCTGCTGGACCACGCCGAGAAGAACTGGCCGCAACTGGCCAAAGTGCAGGCCAGGTACCGCGACTCCTTCGCCTACATCACCGGCGTCCTGCCCGGCGGCGAGCAGATCCCGCTGTTCCGGCTCCGCTACGGCGGCTCAGCCCACTCCTTCGGTTTCGCGATCTACTCACCCGCCCGCGACCGCTATGAAGATGCCGTCCTGCTCACCGGACTGCCCATCGGCAGCCCGCAAGAAGCACTCGATACTGCCTGCACCGTCCACCTCACAGGACTCGGCCACGAACCCGAATCCTGACCCCGACGAACTTACGGTGTCACCCACTAAGTGGGTAGCTCCGTAAATTCGTTTGGGTTATCAGGCGGCCTGGGGCAGGGCGGCTTGCTGGCTGGCGGCTGTTTGCTCGCGCTGACTGATTCGGCGCAGCAGCGCGGTCAGGTCGTCGGCGGTGAATTTCCAGTTGAACGGCCGGGCGGTGCGGTTGTAGCGATTGACGAAGGTCAGCAGGGCACAACTGAGGGTGCCCAGGCCGGGGAAGTCGCCGGGGGTCAGGACTTTCCTCTGGATCACCGAAAAGACGATTTCGATCTGGTTGAGCCAGGAGGCGTGCACCGGCGTGTGGATCATGATCGCGTTCGGGTACGCGTCGCGGAGCCGGTCGATGGCGGGCTGGCCGCGGTGGTCGGACCCGTTGTCCACGATGACGAACACCCGGGGCGCGTCCTTGTACTCCGGCCGGCTGATGACCTGGCCGATGAGGTCCATGAACGGGGCGATGCCGGTGGTAGCCGGGGTGGCGGCGAACACTTTCCCGGTGCGCACGTCCAGGGCGGCCAGCAGGGCCAGCGCGCCGTGCCGGACGTATTCATGCTCGACCCGCACCGGCTTGCCGCGCGCGGCCGGGACGGCGGGACGGCACCGGCCGCGGGCCTGGATGGACGGCTTGGCGTCCACCGACAAAATCCGGTCGCCGGGCCGCAGCCGCGTGCCCTGGTAGAACCCCTGGTACAGGTCCAAGATCACCGCCGCCCTGGCGGCGAAGTCCGGGTCGCGAGGGGAGATCCAGGACCGGTACTGCCAGGGCTTGACCGGATGCTCGGCCAGGATCCGCAGCACCGAAGACACCGACAGCTCATCTGCGGCCCCGGCCCGGGTGAGCTCGGCCAGCAGTTCCGGCCCGGTCCAGCGCGACAGCGGCACCCCCGTCGCGGCGGGCAGCTGGCAGGCCAGCGCGACGACCGCGGCCCGGGTCAGCTCGCTGATCCGCCGCGGCCGGCCCGGGCGGGGCAGGTCCGCCAGCCCCTCCAGGCCGCGGCCGGCGAACCGGCCCCGCCACTTGCGCACCGTGTCTACGGTGACCTGCAGGTCCGCCGCGATCCGGGCGTTGTCCCGGCCGCGGGCTGCCGCCAGCACGATCTGCGCCCGCAACCGGTCCCGGTGCGCGGTCTTCGCGCCGCGGGCGCGTTTGGTCAACGTCGTGCGCTCGGCGGCGGTCAATGTGACCGGCACCGCGCGGGGCAAAGGCATGACAGCTCCCGGGCGATTGCGGCAAGGTCATCCGCTCCCCGGCACGGGATCATAACCAGCCCTCATGCCGCCGCGCGGGACAATGAGGCGCATGCCCGCCATCCCGGAATCCACCCGCAGTTCCATCATCTTGCGGCTGCTGGACCACGCCGAGAAGAACTGGCCGCAACTGGCCAAAGTGCAGGCCAGGTACCGCGACTCCTTCGCCTACATCACCGGCGTCCTGCCCGGCGGCGAGCAGATCCCGCTGTTCCGGCTCCGCTACGGCGGCTCAGCCCACTCCTTCGGTTTCGCGATCTACTCACCCGCCCGCGACCGCTATGAAGATGCCGTCCTGCTCACCGGACTGCCCATCGGCAGCCCGCAAGAAGCACTCGATACTGCCTGCACCGTCCACCTCACAGGACTCGGCCACGAACCCGAATCCTGACCCCGACGAACTTACGGTGTCACCCACTAAGGTAGACTTTAGCGATCCGGACGAACCGTTTACCCCAATCGCAGAGGCCCTTTTTCGTTC
Organism: uncultured Actinomycetes bacterium; assembly: GCA_963787645.1. GTDB lineage: Bacteria > Actinomycetota > Actinomycetes > Streptosporangiales > Streptosporangiaceae > Palsa-504. The sequence continues at coordinate 311,163 of CAWBDS010000006.1, forward strand.
GTTTATTGAAGATGGGTCCATCGTAATTGGAGACCAATCTCTCGATGAAATAATCCTTGAATATAAAGAACACCTGGCAATGATGCTTGCCGAGGATTCTGAGCTGCATCATGTTCCGGATCACAGATCGACTCTTTGGCGGCGCGCCGAGAACGAGTCCGATAATGGCGACCCGCAGGTAGCAGTTACTCTATATGCACTATGGATCGAGCATGTGGTTAACGGTAACTTGATGGTCGGCTTCCAGCGAAAAGGATACGATCCAGACATCATAAACCTGCTCATACGCAGACTCAACATTGAAGAGAAGACTACCAAACTATGGCGAGCCGCAGGGTTCGAGCCGCTGTCGAGCGCAGACGCTTCCCTAATAAGTCAAATAATGGAAGCCAGAAACGCATTTGCGCATTATAAATGGAAAGGCTATGACGAGGCTTCGGATCAATCTCGTAGGAAACAGTTGACCACCCTATTGGAGCGTGCACGCGTCTTGGATGACACCTTCCATTCGCGCGAGAACTCGCTTCTTTGGAATGGTCGAGAAGATGAAGTTATCAATTTCCACCGAGAAGATCTGAGGCGACACGCCGAGGAAGCTGGGTCATTTATCTTGAGCAGCGCAGATGGGGAAGGGGACGCAGGATCCCCGCCGCCCTCTTGAATGAACGGCCGGAGATGAATTTATTGTTCATAGTGTGCCGCAAATCGTGTGGTTCAGTTCACAATTAAGCTTTTAGGCTCAAGTGGAGTCCCTTTTCCTTTAGAATCCTGGATAACGTCTCGGATATCGATAAATGGTGCTATGAGGAACCCACTTATTGCCCGACAATCTGCATCGAGTACCGGATCCACCACGGCTATCATCGAATCATGCTGCAGTTCCCGCATGAAGAGGTCAAAATCACGATCCTCGGCGAGTATTGTGGTCGAATACGACGGAAATGCAAGCCCCGCATTCTTCCAGTTTTCTACCAATGAGCCTGCCTGCAGCGGATTACTCAGAAGGATCACTTCATTGTCGATATTAAAAATTTGGCCTGTTTTCTATCAGTCATATAAAACAGCGGAGCATAGTAATTGTCGACCCTGTTATGGGCCTCTACAGTAGCTTGCGTTAGTGCTCGTGCGTATGCGACTATGACCTTTGGCGGATTTGGATTCTCCGCTGATACGAGGGTGGAGTAGGGCGCGAATGTTTCGTCGCTGTCGACACAGTAGGGATTCCCACTGTTGCGAGCAAGTTCGATAGACCTATTCATCTCCTCGGCAGCTTGCTCTGCCTGCCATCGCATCATGCGGTGAACCTTGCCACGGGTTATCACGTAGTGTGTCGTGCCGTCATCTAGTTCGTAGGCGACGCCGAATGGCCCAGTTGCCGCCTTGGCGTTATCGGGGTTCCAAGCGATCGGAAACACGCCAGTTTTGCCACTCTCGCGAGCCCAATTGAATATGCCTTGGCCGGACTTGAGGCTGCGAACCCAAGTTTGGAAATCGAAATCTATAAGATTCGGATTTTTGGCGAACAAATCACTCTGCATGACGCCAATGACGCGGTATGTTGGCATTAGGCAGTCGCGATGTACCATGCCTACCTCATGCGGATGGTCTACCTCATCGATCTCAACTTCATAGGAATTATTCTCCGAAATGGGCCGCCCGCATGCGATGCAGACCAGGGGATTGCGCAGCTCGCGCATTCGCTGATCATGCGCGGCTGCGTAGGCCTTCGCCACCGGTTCCTCATCAAGGCCCTCTAGACTGGTCGCCAGGAATATAAAGTTGTCCCCCTCTTGGACCAACCCGCGATCCTCGATCTCCCGTTTCATACCTGCAAAGGTTGCCGCGCGTCTTATTACTCGCCAGCGAACTTCTTGCGAGAACTCAAGAAATCCGGATGCGAATCTTAGCCTCTTAGTTCCATCTTTGCCGAACCGGCGGAAATCGGTCAATATTATCCGACCGTTGTCGTCACTCGCAAGAATTACTTCTCGTCCCGTGGATGTGAGGCCGCGTCTCTCCATCGTAACGCTGGAATAATCTGAGGGTGCGGAATCCTCGGGATTATCGGTCGAATGCCGGATTAGTGCACTCGGGGGTCTCCATTTAACCGGAGTAGATTGGCGGGATGGTCAGGCTCCGTGGCGGCTGGGACTACCCCCGGTCCGTGGGAGAGTTCCAGGCGTGGTTCGGCACTGATGCTGACTGCCTGGACTATCTGGAATGGGTGCGCTGGCCGCAGGGGTTCGCGTGCCCGGCGTGCGGCCTAGGCCAGGGCTGGCGGCTGGGCGACGGCCGCATCATGTGCGCTGGGTGCGGGCGCCGGACGTCGGTGACGGCGGGGACGATCTTCGACCGGACGCGGACGCCGCTGACGGTGTGGTTCACCGCGTGCTGGCTGTTCGCGACGGCCAAGGACGGGATCTCGGCGCTGAGCCTGCAGCGGTCGCTGGAGATCGGCTCGTACCAGACGGCGTGGGCGATGCTGGGCCGGCTGCGGTCGGTGCTGGTGCGCCCGGGCCGGGACCGGCTGGCCGGGCGGGTGGAGGTGGACGAGACCTATATCGGCGGGGAGGAGCCGGGGCTGCGCGGGGGCCGGGCCCGGGGCAAGAAGGTCCTGACCGGCATCGCGGTGGAGGTCAGCGAGCCGACGGGGATCGGCCGGTGCCGGATGGCGCTGCTGGCGGATGGGTCCTCTGCCTCGCTGCACCCGTTCGTCACCGCCCATGTCGAGCCGGGCGCCACGGTGATCACCGATGCCTGGATGGGCTATCACGGGCTGGCCGGGCTGGGCTACGTCCACCAGCGGCGCAGCCAGCGGGCGGCCCGCGCCCGCGGCCAGGACCCAGGCGAGCTGCTGCCCGCGGTGCACCGGGTCGCCTCGCTGGCCAAGCGGTGGCTGCTGAGCACCCATCAGGGCTCGGTCGAGGAAGCGCACCTGCAGAGCTACCTGGATGAGTTCGTGTTCCGCTTCAACCGGCGCCGCTCGCGAAGCCGCGGGCTGGTCTTCTACCGGCTGCTCGAGCTCGCCGCCGGCCACGACCCGGTGCGCTACCGCGACATCACCGCAGGCAAGCGGCCACGGAAGATCCCGCCGGTCCCGCCAGCGGCACGCGGGCATCCGCCCAGCCTGGACCGGCCGCCAGCCGAGCGCCCGTGGAGAGCGGCTGACCTGGACAACTCCGGTTAAATGGAGACCCCTGAGTGCACTTATTCTAGATGCAAGTCCGACCGCATCGATCGAGAGTCGATCACGCGCCAGCGAGAGACACATGGATATGAGGTTGCGCCAGAGGAGGGTCGGATTAGCCAAAGATACTGGTGCAAGTGCGGTAATCGCGAGGCGTTCAGTAACTCCGCTATCGGCTACATCGAGCGTGCGTACAAAGATCTGCTTGAGTAGATCCACGCGATAACGCTGGGTCGATGCTCTTCCTGTAACATTTTGAAACTCGCGGTCGATGCGCGCGTTAACTATTTCCAGGGCCTCGCGTTCATCTTCGGTAAGCGGATTATCTTCAGCTCCGTGTTCGTTTAGACGGTATGATTCGCAGAGCTTCCTCAGAGTTATTCGGATCTTGCTCGACGCTGCCGACGATACTGCCAATACATAATGATCATCGTTTGTGCCATGGAATGCCTGCGCGACAAACTGACGGATCACTTTTGCGAAATCAGAGTCGTCGCCCTTAGATAGAGAGATAGAGTTCTTGGCTTGAATCCAAATCTTTCTCCGGGGCGTGACGATAACAATGTCATCAATTCCATCTGAAGTCTCAAACTTGACCTGCACGGGCTTCTCCTGGGTATTTCCAAGCCCTACTACCTCCAGATCCACAACATCGGTAATCATGGCGACCAGCGCTAGAGCACCTACACGGTTCTGAAAGTCTATGCCGGAGTTGGTTGCCGCTCCGCCGCCAGTCATAGATCAATCCTACGGCGGGGACGAAGCAACTGTTGTCAACAACACAGAGCCCGGTATCTCCACTTATCACGTGGGTCCTCTCCGTGCGATCACCACTTCCGCCGCATCGACGAGGTTGAGTGTAGGTGCGCATATTGAAGCAGAGTTTCTCACAGACCACCTCGAAGCGACGGACTAGACGAAAACTGGCCCGCACAGCTAATGTGTGTTTAGAGGAAGTATCCGCCCGGAAGCCAGCAGGTCAGCGCGGATGCCCTGGCTGCGGGTGGCGGGCTGACGGGTCCCGCGCCGGGTTTTCTCAGCACCCGGGGGCGTAGCCTGCCGCTATGACCGGTGACCAGATGACCGCCGAGGAAGCCTTCGAGGTGCTGCTGGCCGGGAACCGGCGGTTCACCGCCGGGGTTCCGGAACACCCTAACCAGGACGCCGACCGCCGCGCCCAGGCCGCGGCGGGCCAGGCGCCGTTCGCGGTGCTGTTCGGCTGCTCCGATTCCCGGCTGGCCGCCGAGATCATCTTCGACCGGGGCCTGGGCGACCTGTTCGTGGTCCGCACCGCCGGCCACGTCCTGGGGCCGGAGGTGCTGGGCAGCATCGAATACGGCATCAGCGTGCTCGGCTGCCCGCTGGTCGTCGTGCTGGGCCACGACGCCTGCGGCGCGGTCGCCGCCGCCCGCGCCGCCGTGGAGAACGGGGACACCGCCCGCGGCTACGTGCGGGACGTGATCGAGAAGGTGACCCCCAGCGTGCTGGCCGCCCGCGCAGCCGGGCACCGGGACGACGGCGAGTTCACCGCCGCGCACATCCGGCACACCACCGGGCTGCTGCTGGACCGTTCCCGGGTCCTGGCCGACGCGGTCGCAGCCGGGCGGGCGGCGGTAGCGGGCCTGTCCTACCGGCTGGCCGACGGCAGCGCGCACCTGATCACCCGCCACGGCCTGGGCACGCCCGCCCGGCCGACCCTGTGACCGGCGGCCCGCCGGTCCGGCCAGTCCGGGCCATGCCTGAGGCGCGCCATCGGGGGTAGTGTCCTGACCAGGGACCGCAGTGTGGCGCGGCGGGAGGAAGGCTGGCGTGTTCGAGGCTGCCGACATCCGGGAATGGCGCGGCCATGACGTGGCTGACGCCCAGGGCCGCAAGATCGGTGAGCTGGAGGCCGTCTACGTGGACACCGGCACCGATCTGCCGTCGTTCGGCACGGTCAAGGTCGGGATGCCGACCCGGCACCGGCTCGTGTTCGTGCCTCTTGACCAGGCCACCGTGGGCCCGGGGTACGTCAAGGTCTGCTACGGCAGAAAGCAGGTGAAGGACGCCCCGTCGATCGGCACTGACGGCGAGCTGCCCGCCGGCGATGAGGAGGCGGTCTTCAAGCACTACGGCCTGGCCTACGAGCCGGGCGGCGGCGGTGAGCGGCGGCTGGCCCGCCGCTGAACCGGCGGACTGAGTGGAGGTTCAGATGATTGCCCTGTTCCTGCTGCTGGTGATCGTGGCGATCGTGCTGGGCATCGTGGGCGTGGTCGTCAAGGGCTTGTTGTACCTGCTGATCATCGGCATCGTCGTGTTCGCCGGCGCCCTTGTCCTGGGTGCCCTGCGGATGCGGCGGCGGCCCGGCAGGCGCCCGGCCAGGTAGCCAGTCCTCGGGGCAAGCGGTTCGCGGGACGCCGCGACTGGCCCGTCACACGCCACGCGGAGAACGTCATGGCTCCCTCCCGGAGGAAACCGGCAACGTCCATCCACGCAGCCGCCCGGCACCCACGCTGCCAGCCGGCACGGACGCCGCGCGTAGCCGGCAAGTCCGCCGGATCCCTGCATGCGGCCTGACAAGGGCAGACGGCCAGGTTACGGTCCTCGCGCTCGCTCAAGTCACGCAGGTGGGCGAGTCTGCGCACCACCGCAACCGGCGCTAAACCAGTTAGAGCCACGGTTCGGCGGGACGGGCATGCCAGCATCCGAGGCTCGCCGTAACTGTTGTCAGGCGCCCCGGTTCAGCGGAACTGACGGCCAGCGGCTGGAACGGTTTGGGCCGGACCTTTCCGTTTTGGGCATGAGCCGGATAGGCGGGAATGCTGCCCCCATAATGGCTTCGTGGAAACAGATCTGGAGATGCTGCGCCGGATAACCGAGCTTGAGCAGACGGTGGACTGGCTCTGCCGGCAGACGGGCACTGGCTCGCCGTACCCGCAGGCTGCGGCCCAGCTTGAGGGTGCCGGGCCGCCAGGTGATGTGCCAGTAGCCGTGCATGCCCTGGTCATGCGCGGAGCGAAGGTCAACGCGATCCAGCAATATCGCCTGGAGACAGGAGCTGATCTCCGCACCGCCAAGACAGTCATCGACCGGCTGAGCCGGTCGTTACCCCGACGGCGCCCGGGCGATCGCCAGCGGCCCAGGCGCGCTCCCCCCAGACCGCGTCGTGCAGCGGCTCAAATGATGGTCGCCGTGCGGCGGCCCGGCCCCGCTACCACCCCGCGCCGCCGCCAGATGTCACCACCCACCGAAACCGCGAGGGTTCTCCCGGCCGCCGGATTCCCGTCAGCCGCGACACCGCCAGGACCAGGACCAGCAGGACGAGCCCGGCGGCGGCGCCAGTCAGGCCGCGGGTCATGCCGCCCAGGCAGCTCGGCCCGTTACAGGCTTCCGCGTAGGCGGTGATATCGGTGGCGGGATCAGCGATATAGGCCACGGCTGCGCTCAGCAGCAGGTAGAACCCGAGCGCCCCGGCTATGGCCAGGACCGCGGCGATCATGGCGCTCGCGACCCGCCGGACCGCCCGGACGAGCAGCAGCCCGGCGAGCAGGCCGGGAACCCAGACGATGGGGATCAGGAAACCGGTGTCCACGGTGGGCCGGAACCCTGTGGCAATGTTTATGAGGTAGGCGCCGGCGGCGAGCAGGACAGCACTGGCGAGCAGCGCGGCAGCGCGTCCTGCGGGTGGCCCGCGGAGCCACCGCGTCCGCAGCGAGATCAGGCCGAACAGGACGGCCAGGACGCCACCGATGGAGTTGACCGGGGTCAGCCCGCGTGCCCCACGCACGATCGCCCCGGTGTCGGTCACCTGGACCAGGGATGCGCCCTGCAGGTCCGCGCCGGCCAGGTCCGCCCTCGTGGTATCGGCCTGGTCCAGCTGCGCGCCCTGAAGGTCCGCGCCGGCCAGATCAGCCTGCCGCAACTGGTCCTGGCTGAGGTCGGCGTCCGGCAGTACCGCGCCACGCAGCGAGTCGCCGGACAGGTCCACCTGGGACAGATCAGCGCCCGCAGCCGAAACGTCCGCCAGATCCGCTCCCGCCATGCTCGCCTGCTCGAACGTGGCACCGGCCAGGTCGGCCCCGCTCAGATCCGCCCCGGTGAGCGTCGCCTGGCTGAAATCGGTGCCCACCGCCGTGGCGGAGCGCAGATTGGCCCCGGCCAGCTGCGCCTGCGTCAGATCCAGATGATCCAGGTGCGCGCCACTAAGATCAGCACAGCTCAGGTCACGGTTCTCGACCTGCGCCTGGGTCAGGGTGCGCCCGGCCAGCCGGGCTCCGTGGCCGGGCCGGGCACGCCGACGCGGCGGCTGCAGGGCCGACGGGAACCAGCACGAGCACCGCAGCGCACGCCACGGTCACCCAGGCTGCCACAACAGTGACACGGTGAACAGACACCCCGCCATCCTGCCACCACCGCCTGCAGGATCACCTGCATCCAGCGGAAATCCCCGTTATGCGGATCTTGGCCGAATGCACCATCTCGCGCCTGCGTACCGCCGATACTGGGGCCATGGGATGGAAGGACTGGCGGGCCAGGCAGGCGATGAAGGACCCGGTGCGCGGGGAGTTCCGCCCGACCGGGTTTTATTTCCCGCATCCCGGGCGGGTGCCGATGCAGGAGATGCTGACCGGGGTCGTCACGGCGCCGGGTATCGGCCCGGCAGCGGGCGAGGCGCTGAACGATCTTAAGCACCCCCACGGCGTCAGCACCTTGGGGCGAAGCGTGCTGCCGGTCCTGGTGGACCGCGCGGATCCCGCCCGGTTCGTCATCTTGTGGCAGGAAGTGGGCCTGCGGGACTACCGCGCCGAGGCCCGTGAGCAGGCGCAGCAGGCCGCGGCGCGGGTGCAGGCCGGCGGTGCCGCGGCCCCGCCCGGCCCCACCCCGCAGGTGTATGTCTATGACGACACCGCCGGCCCTGCCCCGGACTGGGCCCGGCAGATGGTTGACGAACTGCGCACCAGCGGCATCCCCGGCCTCGGTGAGGCCCTCTCCGGGGCCCTGCCGGGCCAGCGGTTTACCGTCGACGGGCCGGCGCAGGTCATTGACCTCACGGCCGGTCACCTGACGGCCGCCGAAGCCGCCCGCCTGACCATCGCGGGCGAGCCGGCCACCGCCGTCGTGACCGGCATCGCCGATGTCCCCGCCCCCCAGGCCGCGCTGCCCAGCCCGACAGCATCTCTGTGTGACCTCACGCTCCAGGTCCGCCGCTCCGACGGACGTTCTTACACCGCCTGCACGCGGCTGGGGTTCCGTGATGCCCGGCGACGCGCGGCGATCGCGGTCATCGGCCGCGAGCTCCCGGTCCGCGTCGATACCCACGACGGCACCCGGGTCGCCGTGGACGTCGCGGCATTCGACGCCCAGCATCCCGGCCGCTGACATCGGGGGCGCGCTTGGTCAACGCCACAGCTGCCGCACTCCGTTGCTCACCCCGTGCCCTCCCAGGCTGAGCCTAGGCCGTCCCCTCCGGGAATGGCCGGACCACCGGGAATCCTGGCCATCCACCGCTCGAACCACACCTCTCCCGTGCCAGGGCTCAGCTCCCGCCTCTCAGCCTCCCGGCTCGCGAGCGAGCGCACGCCGCTCCGATCACCCGGTAGATCCCGTTGACCCAGGACGCAGTTACCGGGCCAGGTGAGCGACAGTTGCCGGGCTGAGTAGTTCCGCAGCGCGAAGCTGTTCCTCGGGCTCCACGGGGTGTCAGTGTCGTCTGGACTCAGGCGGACGGTTTTGGCCGCCGAACCGGTTACCCTACGCATCCAGCAGGTGAGCGAACTCGATCAGCAGCGGCGTACCGCGGGCGGGACGACCGGAGGCGTTGCTGGCCGCGACGCCCGGCGGCGGCGAGATTCGGTCATGCCCTCATCGCCTGGTCCTGTTCTGCGCCCGGCCGCGAAGTTCGCTGACCGCTCCGACTTACCAGGGGACTATCGCGCCTATTCAGATGCTTGTGACGGCTACGCCAGGTACGACTTACGATGTGCGTGCCGGACGCGACGTCAGGAGGCTTACATGAGGATGATCTCATCGCACTGGGAATGGATCGTTATCGCCCTGGTCTTCGCGATCACCTCGCCCAGCCTGTTCTTCCGGCGGCAGCGGCGCGCCGCGCGGCTACGCGCGATGACCGATCCTGTCGACGTGTGGGCGATCGCGTTATTCCCCAGGGGTGTTGATCAGGTAATTCCCCAGGTCCTGGCTGTGTTCTTAGTCTACTTTCCGCTCGTGTTCCCGGTGGGGATGACACGCGCGGGTGCTTTGTTCGGGCGGTAGCTGGGCCCGTTCATGAAGGCCTGGTGGCTGTTGTTGATGAGCCGGTCCAGGAGTGACTCGGCGACGACGGGGTTGGGGAACAGCGGGTACCAGTCGGCGGGTGCCCGGTTGGACGTGAGGATCAGTGATTTCCCGGCGCGCTCGGTGATGAGCTCGTAGAGGTCGTCGGCCTGGGGTGCGGTGAGCTCGCGCATGCCGAAGTCGTCCAGGACCAGGACGGCGGGGCGGGTGAGCTCGGCGAGCCGCCGGTCCCAGGTGCGGTCGGCGCGGCCGCCGGCCAGGCTGGCCAGGACGCGGCTGGTCTTGGTGAACCGGGCCTCGGCTCCTGCCCGGATGGCGAGGTGGGCCAGGGCCTGGGCGATGTGGCTCTTGCCGACGCCCACGGGTCCGTAGAGGATGACGGACTCGCCTGCCGCGAGCCAGCGGAGGGCGGCGAGGTCGCGGATCTGGGCGGCGGGCAGCTTCGGGGATGCGGTGAAGTCGAAGCCCTCGAGGGTGGCCTCGGTCTCGAAGCGGGCGCGGCGGATCCGCCGGTGCAGGGACATGCTGTCGCGGCGGGAGATCTCGTCCTGGCAGAGGACCTGGAGGAAGTCCAGGTGGCCGAGTTCCCCGGCGCCGGCCTGGGCGAGGCGGGCGTCGAGGGTGGCGAGCATCCCCGACAGCTTCAGGGTCCGGAGCGCGGACGCGAGCGCGCTGCGGTCGGTCACGGTGGCGCTGGTCATGACGGTGCTCCGTTCGCGGTCACCGCGGTGACGGCGTTGTTGGGGATCGAGCCGGGCATGGGGATGACGTTCGCGAACGACGCCGGGCCGCGCAGGAACGCGGCGGCGCCGCCGTCCCCGGCTGCGGCGGGGAGCTGGTCCCGCTCGGCTCCGGCGGCGAGGATGCCCCGCACGGTCCGGTAGGACGGGTCCCCGGCCGCGATCGCCTTCGCGCAGGCCGCCTCGAGCCTGCCGGGATCGTGCCTGTCGGCCAGCCCGATGATGCCCTGCGCGGCGCGGAGCCGGTAGAGCGCGTTCTCGGCGAGGAGCTCGCCGGTGACCTGCTCGCAGGCCGGGCCGATCGCGGCGGCCTGCCTGCGGCACCATTGCGGGGTGCGCATGTGGAAGGCGATCTTCTCCGGCGGGTAGTCGCCGAAGTCGGTCTGCTTCCCTCTCACCTTGCGCGGGTGGGACTTCACCAGCTGGCCGCCGATGAAGAACTGCACCATCGTCGCGGTGATCCGGACGTCGGCGGTCTTGCCGATGTGCCGCCAGGGCACCGAGTAGAGCACCTTCTCGACCTGGGCGTGGATGTCCGGGCCGATCTTCGCCGTCGCCCACGTGGCCAGCACGAACGGCCCGGCCGGCAGCGGCCGCAGCGCGTCCCTCTCCACGGCCTCGAACACCGAGACCGGGGCGGCGCCCTCCAGCGGCCGGGCACGCCCGCTGCCCGGCCACCTCGGCTGACCAGCGCGCGGCCCCGGCCTGCATCTGCTCCAGCGAGGTGAACTCCCGGCCCCGCCAGAACGAGTCCCGGACATAGGGCATCGGCCGCTCGACCCGGGCCTTGTCGCGTGGCTTAAGGGCGCGGGCAGGGTCAACCAGGCAGCCGTAATGGGCGGCGAGCTCGGCATAGGACCGGTTGATCTTCGGGTCGTAAAGGTCGGGCTTGTCGACCCCGGTCTTCAGGTTGTCCGGCACGAGGCGGGCCGGGACGCCGCCGAAGAACCCGAACGCCTCGACATGGCACCCGGTCCAGGCGGCCTGGTCCATCTTCAGCACCGGGCGGACGAACATGTGCCGTGAGCAGGCCAGCACCATCACGAACGCCCAGACGGTGCGCAGCTTCCCGGTCGCCGGATCGAGCCAGCGGCCCAGCATCCCGTAATCGATCTGCGCCTGCTCCCCGGCCTCGGCCAGCCGCGGGCTCCAGACCGTCACCTGCGAACGGCGGGCCTCCTCCGCGATGTTCGCCGCCACGTAACGGCGCAAGCTCGCCACGCTCGCGGCCAGGCCGTGCTCGTCCCGCAGCCGCTGGTGGATCGTCGACATCCGCACCCCGGCCTTCACCTGGGCCACGATGTAGTCGTGGTGCTCGCCGATCGCGGGCCAGGTCACCTGCCGCAGCCGCGTGTCGGCCAGCTCAGGGAACCACTCCCGGACCAGCCCGGCCCACTCAGCCTCGCTCTTCGCCGGCCCGCCCGGCAACACGCCCGCGGCAACCGCCGGGGCGACGTACTTGCGGATCGTCTTACGGTCCACGCCCAGGCTCTGCGACATCTCGTTCAGCGACCTGCCCGCATGCCAGTGCACCAGTATCTCGGTCACGTCGATCACGTCGAACGTTCTCCTCGCCATCGGCCCCCCGTCCTCGACGGGAGGCAACCTTGCTCGATCTCGATGGCCAGGTCCACCCCGACACGCACGCCATCCCCATGGGGAATTACGTGATCAGGGTGGGGAATTACGTGATCGCTACGCCCTCAGAAGTGGGGAATTACAAGATCGCCGACAGACGGGACCGTGCGGGTCACGAACGTCGATCACCCGCCGGCGTTCGGAGCGATGAACTCCAGTTGCGCGTTTGAAGGGGTCCTTCAGGCCCCCGGCGTGCCCGCCAGGCCTGTGCGGTTCACCGGGATGACCGCTTCAGCCAGGTGGCCGCAGCAAAACAGTGCCCTCCCGGTCACCGTCGACCGGGCCAACCCGCAGAACTGGCTGATCCGGTGGGAGCGCGTCCCGGCGGTCAGCGACCAGGGCTTCGCCGAAGCCCAGCAACTGGCCCAGCAGCTCAACAAGAGAGCCGGCGAGGTCGGCCACGAGAACTAACCCGAAGTTACGGCCAGCTCGGCAGCCGGTTTATGATTCAGCGTCAGATTCCGCTGCGTTGCCTGGCAGGTGTACCGGAACAAGACGCCGACCGACGATTCACCTGAAACGTCCTCGAAGTCCTTGCCATCCTCACGCGTACGGGTTCGGGAGCGCCGTTGATAAGGGGTGCTACGAGGGATCCGGCCACACGAAAAATCACAATCCCGTTGCGGGCTTGCCGACGCCGTTGGGCATCCTGTGCCGTCTGACCAGCGAAAACTGGCAATCGCCCCGCCCGGCCCCGGACAGAAACAGATCCGGCTAATCGGTTACCTGGGTTCCCGCCGTCGTTGGCCTGCGGGAGCCGCACACTGGGTTCACAGGTCGTAAGGCAGCAACGTGAAGTAGTCCGCTCCCCACAGCGGCCGGAGCCGCCGGAAGTGCCGCTGGTCGAGGGTGAGCAGGCGCGTTGTGCGGTACCGGTCGGCAAGCACGACGTTGGCCGCGTCCGCGATTCCGATGTAGTTGCTGTCGTCCGAGTTCCGGTTGATGACATCCAGGGCCGCCGAGTGGTCGGCCGCGGTCCATTCCGGCAGTTCATATGCCTCAGCGGCCACGTCGGCCGCGAACTGGCGTGCGGCTGCGGCACCGAGCCTGGTGAACAGCATGTAATCGCTTTCGGCAGCGACCATCGGCGAGACGACCAGCAATCCGTCAGAACCGGCGATGATCGCGGCGATCGCCTCGTGCTCTGCATAGGCCTCGTCGAGGCTCGCCAAGACGGCACTGGTATCAACGATGATCGCGGTCATTCCCCGAAACCGGCAGCGAGCTGGCCGTCGATCTCCTCAGCGGTCAGTGACCGGCTGCTGCGGAACCCGCCGGTGGCGGGCCGGAGCCGCGGCGCGCGTTCCCTGACCAGCTTGTCGATCTCCTGTGCGAGTGTGACCCCGTCCGCGGCGGCCAGCCGGTGCAGCCGATCCCGGGTGGCCTTCGGCACCTTGATGGTCGTCATAGTCATACCAGTGAGTATACCCGCAAGGATCCCTGATCCCCGCCATTGGATCCGGCGGGAACCTGGCCACATCGAGCATTGCCGGAGTGTTTATCACGCGGCGGGGCAAGAGGATCATAAGCAGCGAGCACAGAACCCCTATGGTCGATGCCGTGACTCCCCATACGCCCTGGCGCTGTGTCCTGCTGTCGGGACCGACGGGCTCGGGCAAGACGACGGTCTGCCGGCTCGGGTACCGGGCCATGGCGGACGCCTGGGGCATCCCGCCGCCGCAATCGACACCGACCAGCTCTACTTCAATGTGGACGCCCGCTTTGAGCTGGCCTATGACGATGCTCGCAACGCGATGGTGCTCTCCCAGGCCGCGCAACTTGGCCATCTCGCTCTTCGAGCACGGCTGGCAAACCGTCATCATCTCCGGGAACAGCCTCTTCGACCCCGACGACACGGCGCCGGTCCTCGCCCGCCTGTGCCCGGTCGCGGAGGTCTATCACGTCACGCTGGCCCCCGCCCTGCAGGCCGTGCTCGCTCGCTGCGGTCCTGACCTGCCAGGCCGCGGCCCGCCCCGGCTCGCAGCCGACGCGGAAACCCATGCGCGTAAGCGACATCCCGGCTCGGCCCGTCTGGACAATTCAGAGATGACCCCCGAGCAGACCCTGGCCGAGCTGGCCCAGCTGGTCAGGACCGGCGTCGGCCGCCTGAGCTGCCCGTCATGATATTCGGCAGGATCTCGCCCCATCTATGTCCCGCGTCCGGACCGCCGCCGCTAGGGCTCCTCGAAGAACTCAAGCGCGATGTTGTCCGGGTCGCGGAAGCAGAGAATGGCCGGGCCGAGCGGGTCATGGTCGAGGTTGGCGGGGACGCCGGCCGCCGCCGCGAGCGCGTTCGCCAGCCGGTCGAGGTCCGCTCTGCTGGCGCCGAACGAGATGTGGTCCAGGCCGATCCGGTACTCGCTGAATCGGTCCGCATCGACAGCACCGGGAGGCGGACAGAGCACCAGCCTGGCCCTGGACTCGCCGACCCGCAGGCGCAGCTTCCTGCCGGGGAAATCCTGGTCCACCTCGAATCCGAGGACGCCTTCATAGAAGGCACGGGCCCGTGGCAGGTCCGTGACGTTCAGCGTAACGTGATGGAACCCGGACAGCACCGGCCCACTCTAACAGCGCCGGAAAGGAGGTTTCCCCAGTTCCGTCGCTCTGCCGGGTCAGTAAGGCAAGCCAGTCGACGCAGCACGCCGCCCGTCCAAGCGGTTCGCTAGTAAACACGTGACCATACCCGAGTGACCCGTCTCATCAGCTAACGGAGAATCGCGCGGGCCGCCCGCTAGTCGCGTCTCGCTTCCAGCTAGCCAGGCTGCGGCCCGAACGGTGGCTCTGCCTTGCAGGTGAGATGCGCGTGAGCAGGCACGATCGTGACATGTATGCCGCCGCCGTTTCCGCCGGGCAGGAAGAAGTAGCCGATGCTCAGCTCGGATCCTGACGGGATGGCTGACGGGGTGACCGTGATAACGGCCGTCCCGAACGGCACGTGCGGGGGGTGTGAGATGGCCTGTCCCAGCCCGCTGACCGGGCCGGGTACGTAACACACTGTGCCGATGGTCACTAGGGCTGGCACGCCGGCCGTGGCGAGCGCCTGGCGCAGCGCGGCCGCATCAAGGGGCGTGGTTGCTGAACATCGTCACGGTAACAGTGCCGCTGGCCGTCCGGTCCACTGAGAACGAGGCCAGGTGAATGTGCACTGGCCGGGCCCCCGCTCCGGCCGTGCCGGGGGAACTGCCGAGGGAGTTACTGACAGGCCCGTTGCTGAGCGCGTGATCGATGCCGATGCTGGCGCCGGCCGCGACCGCCGCTGCGGCTAGCACGGCAATGGCCGGCTTGCGCAGCCGGGCTGCTCGCGAGGGATGATGCGATGAGCGGCTGCGCGCGGCGGCGATCAGCGCCTTCTCCATGGCCCTGCTGAACTCCGGGGTGTCCGGCATCGCCGGGCTATTCTCTCGGCTGAACATCGGCTTCCTTCCTTTCCTGTCCCGCCGGTGCTGCGCCGTCGGTGGCAGCGAGCAGGTCCTTCACCCGCGCCCGGGCACGGGAAAGCCGGATCCGGGCCGTGTTGGGGTTCATGCCGAGCACCGCCCCGGCCTGCGCCGGGGAGAGCCCGTCATTGCCGACCAGCCGTAGCAGCTCCTGGTCTTGCGGGCGCAGCTTCGCCAGTGCCGCCGCTAGCCGGGGCGCGAGCCGCGCCGCGTCGACCGCCGCGTCGACCGCTTCGGCCTCTGCCGAGGTGAACGACGGCAGGGTCTCCAGCCGACGGACGAGCCGGTGCCGCCGTGCCAGCGAGCGGCGCTGGCGGGCCAGCACCCGGCGGGCTATGCCGAATAGCCAGGGAACCGCATCGCCGCCGTCGTCGCTGAACCGGGCCGCGGCGCCGAGGGCGACCAGGAATGTCTCGCCGACCGCGTCGGCGACGTCGCTGGCGTTCGAGCACCGCGCAATCGCGTAGCCGAGCACCTGATGCTCATGACGACAGTAGAACCGGCCGAACGCCTCCGCATCCCCGCGGGCCGTCGCCGCGAGCAAGCCTGCGTCAGACTCGCCCATACCTCTATCTGCCCGCTCCGGGCCAGTCATTTCACATCCCCGCGGGAATTGCGGATGACGCGAGTCTTGCCCCGAGGTAGCACATCGGCCTCACAGTACGGCGGGGCCCAGGCATGCCTGCCGTTTTAGTGGGAATCCATATTCGACATGCGCTTCCCTGAGCGTCGGGCGGTGGATTTCCCTGTCACGCCAGGTCATGCCCGTATCTGGCAGGAGCAGTTGCGCGGCGCACTGGCGGCGACCGATGACGGCAAGTCCTGCGGGCAGGCATGCCAGGCAGTCTCCGGGAAACGGCACACCGCAGCGTTGGCCGAGGCCGATCTCCCGCCGGTCCAGCGACCGCGCCCCGGCAGCGATGAATGCCACAGTCCAGTAACGGGCTTGCCGGTGCCGCTGCGCGTCTTATGCTGTCTGACCAGGGAAACCGTGTTCTGTGCGCCATGCGTCCGCCTTCCCGGCTGTCGCCGCGTTGCGGCCGCGCTGCGGCTGTTGCCGGTTGCGGGCATCCGCAGGATGCAAGGCGCGGTGGATGACCTGCTCGACCATGACCTGTTCTGCGACAACGAGGCGTGTCGGCGTGCCGGCGAGGTGGCCTGCTGGGTCACTACGGAGGTGGCGGCGCGTTCAGGGAACCCGAGACGCGGGCCATCTGCAGGTCGAACAGGGCGGTGGGCTGGAGCTGAGGGGGATCCGCCCGGTTAGCTCCAGGGTGATGGCGCCGTGGAGCTGGGCGTATCCGATCAGGCAGGCTAGCAGGGCGCCATCGGGAAGACCGGCCACTTCCTCGGTGGTTTCGCGCCAGTCGGCGAGCTGCTGGCGAATGTTGAGCGACTATCGGTGTGAGCGTGAGGGGTAGGCCGGCGTCATCGGGGGTGAGCGGGTCTGGGGCGGCCCGGCTGGATTGCCTTTTTCGTGTCCGGCGGCAACGTGAGCGGGTTCAGGAAGAGTGCGGCCCTCCCGGTCGTCTTTGCCGAGCCGCCGGGAGGGCCGCCAGAGGCGTGTGGAGGCGCCCTGGCTCACGGTCGGCAAGGACGTGGCTGGCGTCGAGCGGCTGTTGTCATCGGGGCGGCTGAAGTGCCCTGTTGCGGTCAGCGGCTGGCCGGGTGGGGGCATGCCTGGCTGCGGGTGATCCGGGGCGAGGGCGGGGGCCGGTGGCGGCTGCGGCCGGGTATCGGAGCAGACCATCAGGCGGTGGGTCCGGGCATGGCGTGCGCGGGCGGGTCCGGGGCCCTGGTGCCGGCCCTCGGCGCGGGTGACTCCGCGGACACCGGCTGAGGTGCCCGCGCTGGCGGTGGCGCTGAAGCGGAGAACCCGCGCCGGACCGCGGTGCAGGTGACCCGTATCCTGCGCGCCAGGCCGGCTGGGCGCCCTCGGACCGGACCCTGCAGCATCACTTCGCCCGGCTTGAGCTCGACCGGGAGATCGAAGGCAGCCCGCAGGTCTTCGGCCCGTTCCAGGCCAGCCGGTGCGACGAGATCTGGACCAGCGACGCCTTGCACGGCCCGGTAATTACCGGCCGCAAAACCTATCTTTGCGACAAGATCGTGTCACGCACCGTGTCCTACGTGATGATCACCGCGACGCTCGCGGGCGTGTATGTGGGCGGTGTGGCGCTGGTGACCGGCGTGCTGTGGGTTTCCGGCCCGGGCCGCGACGGCGGTCTCGGTCCTGGTCGCCGTGGCCCTGTTCGCGCCGCTGCGGCGGCGTGTCCAGCGGGTAGTGGACCGGCGGTTCAACCGGGCCCGTCATGACGCCGAGGCGGTCATCGCCGCGTTCGCCCAGCGGATGCGCGAGCAGGCCGATACCGACGCCGTGCGCACCGATCTGGCCGCGGCGGTCACCCGGTCCGTCGACCCGGCCCATGTGAGCTTGTGGGTTCGCGCCGAACCCGTGACCGCCAGCGGCAAGCCACGGCAATGCTCCACCGCGTCGCCACCGTGGGATCACACCGTGTGCACAGGTGCCCGGTTGCATAGCGGAGAACGAGCCAGACACCGGATACAGGCAACGGCGGCTGCCCCGGATCCCACGGAAGGAGGCCTGACATGACAGGATCGACGGTGGGGATCATCATCACCGCGGTCGTCGTGGTGATCGTAGTGGCGGCCTGGATCGTCCTGGTCTTCTACGCCGACGCTCATCCCGCGTGGCGGGACGAGGCGGCCGTCGCCGCCGGGCGGCGAGAGGACGACCTGGCTGCCGCGCCTGACCAGGCTGAGGCATCGCCTGCGGTCAGCCGGGGCGCGGGAATACGCGCCCCGCAGGCTGGCGGGGCCGCACCGGGCGGGCCGCGGGCTGCGTGACCGCGGGCGGCGGTGGGCGTCAGCCACTTGGTCCCACGGCGAGCGAACGCCTGGTGCCGCACGCCAGCGGCGTGGGCTCGGGACGGCTGCGGCCCATGCGGCTGCGGTCCTGGCGTTCGCGTACACGGCGGTGAGCCTTTGCGGACCCGCCGGCCGGCGTCGTGGCCGGCTACGGCGCGATCCAGGTGGCGGTTCGGCGGTCTGGTGCTTTCAGGCCCGGGACCGTCCAGCAGGGCTCGTCTCGTCCCGTATTACCTGCGCCGTGTACAGGTGGCCCGGGCGTTGGCAGGCCCAGCCCGGCGGGCTGGGGCAAAGGCCGCTCCCAGCCGCGCACCGGCTTCGAGACCGTGATCACGGCGAACACACCGGCCTCTACTTTCGCCGTGACTGCGACCGTGGCCAGCGGGCATGTCCGGGGCCAGCCGGCCACCATCTACATAGCGAGCGGCTGAGGCCCGTGGCGCCGGTTCCCGTTACCTCCGGGACGTTCATCCCGATCCGAGCCATGGTCACACTCTCTAGGATTCCCAGGCCGCAGGGACGGGCGTGAGCCTGCGGGGTCATGTGCCGAGTTGGTGGATGAGCTGCCGGTAGGTGTGGTAGGCGGGCTTGGGGGTGTAGTCGTCGCGCATGATGCCGAACTGGTGGAACAGGTCCGGCTCGGAACTGTCGGCGTCGCGCAGGCCGAAGAGCATGTAGTGCGAGATGTTCAGTTCTCGGCGGAGGCGATGCACGGTGCGGACAACCGTGTCGATCACCTCTGCCTGCCGGGCGGCGCCACGGCGAGCGCCGTTGAGGGGGTTGGTGCCGGTGGGCCAGCCGTTTTCGGTGACCCGGATCGGCACGGACGCCGGGATGCACGCGGTGGCGAGGTCCCTGCGGCGCAGGTCCCGGAGGAGTTCCTCGACGCGGCCGGGGATCGCGGCGAGGTCGACGGGTTCTTCGAAGACGTCGACGTAGAAGTTGTGTCCGACGAAATCGACGGACCCGGTGAACGCCGGGCCGGCGGCCGCGGCCAGGTTGTCCCAGAAGGAGGGCAGCGCGGCGGGGGTCTGGGGCACGGAGCCGAAACCCACGTCGATCTGCAGGCCGCGGCGGGCGATCTCGTCCTTGGCGGCGATGACGCCGTGGACCAGCGCGTCGAGCACGTAGGGCTTCGCGCCGTCCATGAACGACAGGTTGGGCTCGTTGGTGATCTGCACCGACCGCAGGCAGTCACCGTACCGGCGGACGACCGTCTGCACCAGGTTCACCCACCGGTCCACCTCGAAACCGGTGTCCCGCAGGCAGCCCAGGGTGACATGGCCGAGCAGCCCGGCGTCGCGGTACCGGTCCCCGGCGGCCAGGACCGCGTCCTGGCCGCCCGGGTCGGTGTCGACCAGATAGGTGCGGGCTGCCACCCGGCCGCCGAGGTCATGCAGGGCGGAGCGAACCTGCTGGTAGTCGTCGGGTGGTCCGGCGGCCAGGCCGGCCGGCGTGCCGGCGACGCCGAGCGGGTAGATCCCGAACTCCAGCGGCGCTGCGGTCATGACCGGGCCTCGGCGCAATCCCGGCGGGACTCGACGGTGAGCATGTAGACCTCCCGATCTTCGTCGGCGCATGTATCCGTTCAACCGCGCATGGCGCGTGTCCGAGCCTCATCGCTTCCTGGCCACATGGCGTGAAGAACGCATGGAGGAGGCGTGGAAATGGAACACCCTCAGGGCGGCCGGGCCGTTCTCCATCTTTCCTCCACCGCCGGGGGTACCCGGCCTGCACGCCCGCCTCGCTCACTGGTCATATCCGGTGAGTGAGGAGGAGACATGTCAGACCGCCGGTCCGCAACCCAGAGCAGGTACCAGCAGGAAGCCGCCGATGGTTTCTTCGGTCCGCTTGCGTCGGCCAGGTACATGCGGCTCACCACGTTCAAGCCAGATGGCCTTCCGGTATCCACCTCCGTCCACGGAGCGGTCGACGGTGACCGGGCCTACCTCCGCGTCTGGAATCAGTCGGCCACCGCCAAGCGGCTCCGGCACACCGACGAGGTGCAGGTGACGGCGTGCACTGCGCTGGGCCTGGCCGTCGGGCCGCCGCTCGACGCGGTGGCGCGGCCGCTACCGAACGAGGAGGCCAGCTGGGTCGCCGGGAAGCTGGCCCGCAAGTACCGTTTCGGCAGCGTTTCCTGATCCCGCTTGTCCACCGCACGCGGCGCTGGCAGAAGGCGCACTACGAGCTTCTCACCTGCGAAGCCGCCGCCGGCCAAGACGTAGGCCCGGACTCTCCCGGGCATTCCTGATCGCATGCGCACGCCGAGCCAGGCCGCAACAGCGCACTAGCGCCAGGCACGCCGTTGACAACAGCGATCTCCACCAGCACCACTGCCATCGTGAGAGCGGCGGACATCTACCGCCAGCGGAGCGTCACCGGGGATGAGGCGCACGACCAGGAGGTGCGTTCCCGGTACGGATCTGCTGCTCGCGGAGCAGACGCTGCTCATCGCCCTCGACGGCGTCAGGACCGGAACCGGCTCAGTGGGCAAGCGCGGCCGGATCAGCAAGCACCTTGACTAGCTCTTCTGGCGAATCGGCGTGGACGGTTGCCCGACGCTCGCCTGCTGGCTTCGCGTGCCAGCTCTGCACTTGCCGGGTCGAGGCGTACCCACCAGATATCCAACTGCCCGTCGTCGTTCGGGACGCAGCCGTAGCTGCTACTCGGCTCAGTCATCGCTGTTCACAGCTTCGGAGACCTTGGCGCCTGCGGCGCCATGCCGTCGACTGCGGCTTCCATAAGATCTGCATATGGCCTGCGTGCGGGCCTCACAGTCTCCAGGCAAGGTCGTGCTGATGACCTGACCCTGCTTGGGCCAGGTTGGCGGCACCTGCTTCAACTCCTCACCCAAGATCGGAGCCCGGCGATGGCCGGTGTTGCGTGCTTCTGCGGCTGTCTCTACTGGTTCGACGGCGGTGCTGGTGACTGTCCCAGATGTGGCGAGCGCGCGGTCGTCATGACCGAAGCAACCTGCCGGCAGGGCGAGAATGGCGAGCAGGCTGGACTGGCCACGCCCATGACAAACGCAAGTGGCCAGAACCGGACGGCAGCCCTGGGACCGGCCTGGCTGGCACGGCGCTCCGTAGCGTGGTAGGCGAGGTGCAGCGGCGGTGACCGCAGCGGCACTCGCTTCCGCGGTCTGGTAGGCGATGGGCGCCCACTTCGCCGCGACCGCCAACCACGCCAGCGGGCACGTCCTGCGCCGTAGCCGTCGTGCACATAGCGGCCGGCTGAGGCCGTCCGGACTGCCGCGTGTCACGCCCGCCGGGCTCGCGCATCAGCCGTTACCGGGCCGGATGCTGTTCCACCACGGCGTCTGGCCCGGTACCGGCCGCAGGTGCCCCGGTCGCTCTGCCGGGCGGCCGGCCGCCGCCGAAGCGCGGTGGCGCTCCGGTTCCGGCTGGGCCTCGACGCATACGATTCCGCCGTCGTCGCCGAGGACGAGACGGACCTTGGTCACCACGAGTTCGCCGGGCGGGTCGTCGAACTGCAGCACGCTGCCGGGCCGGAGCAGCAGCGGATCGCGCCCGTTCAGGATGGCCAGGACTCGCTTGCTGCCCGCGCTGAGGATCAGGGTGCGGTTGCTGATGCTCCACTCGCGCGGCTGGCTGTCGTCGCTGGTGGTCGGGATGCTGGTCATTGCTACCTCCGCAGCAGGCGGGATGGGTCCCGGTCCGGGCGGACCGGATCAGCTCAGCCGGGCCAGCCGGCCCAGCAGTTCCTCTAGCCGCTCGATCGACTCGTTGATGTCTTCGGCCATGTCATAGTGCAGCGCCCGGTCGCGGTCCTGCGCCGACGGGTAGACGGTGTTCTGGGTCAGCACGGTGGTGTTTTCGCGTTCGGTGAACGTGACGGTCTCCAGGCAGACGTGGCCTGGCACGCCGTCGAACTCGAAGGTCTGGACGATGCCGTCGGGAGATGGCGTGCCGTGGAACACGCCGCGGAAAGAGTACTTGTGGCCCTCGGCGTCCGAGGCGATGTAGCACCAGGTGCCGCCATGACGGGGGTCGACGTGGCCGATGGTCAGGGTGAGTCCGCGCGGGCCGGTCCACTGCGCCAGCAGCTCCGGGTCGGTGTACGCGCGGAACAGCAGCTCACGTGGCGCCGCGAACTCGCTGGTGACCAGCAGTTGCGGGACGGCGGGCTCGGCGATGATCTGCAGGTTTGCCATGGTGCGTTCCTCCGGTGGGCTCGATCGCTTGATGCCAGCGCACAGCCACTCCGGACATCGAACCTGGCGGGTATGCAGCCTTGGTGCGGTCACTGTGGAGCGCGGGTAGAGACCAGATGACCGGATGCGCCCTCCATCCGGTCATCACGCGGGCAGCACGGCGCGTCCACTGGCGGCAGGTCTGATGAAGCACAGCCGCCGCCGACTCGCGGCAGCGACAAGGCAGATTCGATGAAGTGAGGGCACGATGTTCGCATTCGCCATGATGGGGCTGCTCGGCCTGGCCGTGCTGGCCGTCACCGCGGTCGCCAGCCGTTACCTGTCCGTCTCGGCCGAGATCAGGGCGTTCGCGCTGGCGGCGCTCGGGGTCGGTGCCGCCTGGCTGATCAACCTGGACCTGTTCGGCGTGCTGGCTGTCGACACTCGCGACAGCGCGATCGGGGTGACGGTGACCGGCCTGATGATCAGCGGCGCGGCGTACTTCTGGCAGGAGATCCTCGGGTTCTTCGCCGGCCTGTCCCGCAAGCTTGGGGACGAGGCGGCGACCCTGGAGAAGTCCGAGCAGCTGCGCCGGGTCGCCTGACCTCGGCATGCGGGAACCGCGGCCGGGACCGCAGCACCGCGGTCCGTTCGGAATGAGGAACTTCTCCCGAACGGGCCGTGGCGCGTGTTCCGGGCATCGGGTCAGTAGCGCAGGAGTGCTCCGGCTCCTCCGGCCCGCACCAGCTCTGGAGTACCCGCGGGCAGCACGGTAACTTCGGCGCCGGATATCACGGCTTGCTCGACGGCGCGCTCGACGAGCATCTGCGGAGACGGCCAGCCCAGCGCGGCATGCGTGTGCGGGCCTAGCTCAGCCGAGTCGAGGGCGGCGCCAGCGGCGACGATCAGGTGATGGACGCGGTGGTTCACCAGGCTTTCCGTTACCTCCGGCCAGCCGATCGCCGCGCCGTCACCGGCCAAAGCGCGCCTGACCGTCTCGCCGGCGAGTGCCCGCGCCTGTCGCAGGCCGGCATCGCGCAGGGCGCCATCGAGGCGTTCGGCGACCGCGGCAGCTTGTTCCCAGATCACGTTCGCGTCGATGGCGGCGATTATCTGGCTGGACGCCGGTTCGGGCAGCTGGTGAACGAACGGCTCGGTGACCCGTGGTTCGCCGGCCAGCAGAATCTGGTGCCAGCCAAGGTCTGCGGCCTGGGCTCCGATCGCCCGCACGTGGTGCGCAGGAAGCGGAGATGCCATTCCCGCACTCGCTGGCCGGACTCGGCGAGACATACGGGCGGTCATCCCAGCGGGCCAGCGTCCCAAGCGGCGGCAACTGCAGCGTGACCCAGGTAATCAAGGCAGCCGTCAGCGGTCCGGAACCAGGCCAGGCCCCGGCCCCGCTCGGCCGGCTCCAGCGCGAGCACCTCGCGTTCCACGCGCTCGCGCAGGCTGTTCCGCAACTCGACGAGCCACCCCGGCACGGCGGCCGTGTTGGCCGGGTCCCGCGGATCGGTCGCACGTAAACGCTCAGCACCGGCGTGCCCGGGCTCCTCAACGCCAGATCCCGGATCAGGTTCATCGACAGCCTCACCGCGTCTGCCTCCTGCTTGTCCGCGCCGCGTGCGCGCCAGCGCAGTTTCCGGCGCCCAGATGTCTTTCCGCTGCCTGATCTGCGGCGGAGTCCCCGGTGCCGATGACACCCGGGCCGGGTGCAGCGGGCATGCCGATCTTGCGGAGGCCGGATGGAGATCGCGGATCGGGTCCATCGGCGAGGTCATCGCGGCTGCCGCCCGCGCATCCCGTGACTTCATACCGCCACCATGTGAGCTTCACCGCGGTCGCACCCTGGCCCGGTGGACTGTGCCCGGAGGCGCCGGCAGCTGGAGCACCCGGTTCGGGTGTCGGCAACCGGAAGGGGTGAGATGACCTGCAGCGACCTGATCGTGCTGCTGCCGTGGCTGGCCTTCAGCGCGGCCCTGACCGTCGTGTTCGTCCTGCTGCGGAAGTCCCGGCCGCCATCGCCGCCCCGCCGGGGGCCTTGAGATGAGGCGCCGGGACCGGGCGCCGGCCCGGCTGGACAGCCGGCCGGGCGCGGTCACCCATGAGCCACGTCGTGAGGTGAGCAGCCCAGACGGACGTCTGACCATTGCCCATGCCTGCACGCCGGATCCGCCCGGCGTGTACCGTGACGATGCGAGGTATCAGGTTCTGTGAGCCCGGCGTTCGGCTTGGTGGTGCTGGTCACCGCTGTCGCCGGCATTGCCGCGGTCTTGTCCAGCCGGGTGAGCGAGCGGCTTCGCGTCCCGGCGCCGGCGTTCTTCCTCATCGCCGCCGCTGCCGCCTCCGATATCTGGCCGCAGCTGGGCGGCCTGCCGCCCGCCGCGGTGGAGAATGTGGCTGGCGTGGCGCTGGCGGTGATCTTGTTCGACGGCGGCATGCGGCTGGGCTGGCGGCGGCTGCGCGCGGCCGCCCTCCCGGCGGTGTGGCTCGGTGTCGCCGGGACGCTGGCGACGGCCGCCGGCGTCGCGGCCGTGGCGCACCTGGTCTTGTCCCTGGACTGGCGTGCCGCGTTGCTGCTCGGCGCCGCGCTGGCGCCCACCGACCCGGCGGTGGTGTTCTCCGTGCTCGGCCGCCGGGAAGTGGCCGGGCGCGGCGGGGTGCTGCTGGAAGGCGAATCCGGTTCCAACGACCCGGTGGGCATCGTGCTGCTCGCCGCGCTGCTGGCGGCATCCGCGCCCGGCGTGCCCGCGGCTGGCCGGGTCGCCTGGGAACTGGTATCCCAGCTGGCGATCGGCACGGCGGCGGGGGCGGCCGGGGGCGTGGCCTTGCTGGCGTTCATGCGCCGGGTGCCGCTGCCCAGCGAGGGCCTGTACCCGCTGCGGGTCCTGGCCGGCTCGCTGGCCATCTACGGCGCCGCGACCGCCGCGCACGGCTCGGGCTTCCTGGCGGTGTTCATCGCGGGCATCATCCTCGGCGACCACAAGGCCCCCTACAAGGGGGAGATCGCCCGTTTCCACTCCTCGCTGGCCAGCCTCGGCGAGCTCGTCGCGTTCGTCATCCTCGGGCTGACCGGCACGCTGCATGACCTGGTACGCGACGGGGCCTGGCTCACCGGCCTGGTACTCGCGGTGGCGCTGGCCGTGGTGATCCGGCCGCTGCTGACCGGGCTGCTGCTGTGGCCGGTGCGGCTGCCCGGCAACGAGCGGCTGTTCGTGGCCTGGGCCGGGCTCAAGGGCGCGGTGCCGATCCTGCTGGGCGCGCTTATCGTCCAGGCCGGGATCAGCGGCGCGCACCGGCTGTACGAGATCATCTTCGTCGTGGTGGCGTTCTCCGTGATCGTCCAGGGCAGCACGCTGCCGTGGCTGATCCGGCAGCTGGGCATACCGCAGCGGGCCGCCGAGCCCGAGCCGTGGAGCCTGGGCATCCGGTTCCGGCACGAGCCCGAAGGCCTGCGCCGTCTCGTCGTCGCGCCGGGCTCCGCCGCGGACCGCGCGCTGGTGGGCGAGCTGCATCTGGCCGGGGACGCCTGGGTCAGCCTGATCATCAGGGACGGGCGCCTCCTCCCCGTGCAGGCTGACACGGCGCTGCAGGCCGGAGACGAGGCTGTGCTGCTGGCTGGCGACCGCGATGACCGCGAGCTGACTGCGCTGTTCGCGGCACCGAGCGGCAGGACCGCGAAGGACAATCCCGGCCGGCCGTGAATCTGGAGGGTCATGCGGGAGAAGCTGCTCGCTTCTTCATCGGGCCGCCACAGGTACCGCACCTTGTCTCCAACCGTGCTGACTTGCATGGAGCGCGTGTCGCGCCTGCGGCGAGCCAGGCGCCGGGCTCCACGGTGATGGCGGCTGGCCCGGCCAGCAGCACCGGCACAGGACGCTCGCTGCCGCGGCGACCCGCGCCGTCAGGTGCGGATATCACCGCCGGCGAAGAAATGGAGGAGGGTGTGGCCTGGCTGATCGTCGCCGCTGCGGGCGTGCTGGAGGCTGGTTTCGCGATCTGTCTCAAGCTCAGCCACGGATTCACCAGGTCCGGCCCGACGCTGCTGTTCGCCGCGTTCGCGCTGGGCAGCTTCGGGTTGCTTACCCTCGCGCTCAAGGACCTGGACGTCGGCCCGGCCTATGCGGTGTGGACCGGCCTGGGTGCCGCCGGAGCCGTGACGGCCGGGATGATCTGGCTGGGTGAACCCGTGTCGGCGGTCAAGCTGGTGTCGATCGGCCTGGTACTGGCCGGCGTCGTCGGACTGCAGCTCAGCGGCGGCGCGCACTGACCACCGGGCGAGCTGGCCGCCGGGTCGAGCCGGTCAGCCGTCTCCACATCGCCTGCACCGCCGCTGCATTGCTGTTCCAGATCGGCCTGCTTTGCTGCCAGGACGATTGGCAGAGGAGCGCAGTCATGACGAGAGAGTTCTCTGGTGCTTTCGACGGGCACCGCCTGGGAGGGGCGCACCCTGGGAGGCGATCATGACGACATCGCTGTCACCTGAGCCGGCGGGGCAGCCGCCGGCGGCGGTCACCGAAGCCGGGACCGGGCACCACCGGCACCGACCGGTTGCGCAGGCCAGCGGCCGCGCTGGCCCTGTTCCTCGCGCCCTTGGGGCTGCTGATGGCCAACGCCGGTTACGCCTGGGCCACCCGGCACGGCGGCAGCGACAAAACAGGGGCCGATCTCCTCGCGCTGGCCTGGCAGCACCCGCGCGCGCTGCGGCTGAGCCTGGCCGGCGGGTCGCTGATGATCGCCGGCTATGCCTGCTACCTGGCCGTGCTGTCCCATGACCGGGTTCGCCGCAACCGGGATCGCCGTGCTGCAGCGAAAGGGCTGGTCCGCGCGGCCAGCCGGCCCTGCTGGTGACGCACGCCGGGCAACTCCTCACCCGGCCAGCCAGATCTGATGCAGGAGGGCACGAATGATGTGATTCTGGCTGAACGTACCGCTGATGGCGGTTGCGGTTTCCTTCGCCGCCTGGTCCGGTCCCGCTGCGGATGGTGCTCTGGCACCCGCACTGGGGATCCGCACCGGCAGACGGCTACCGCCATAAGGCTGCCGATTTGGAGCCGGTGGTTGTCCCTGCTAACGATGGGCGTCGGCGGTGACCGGGCAGCCGGGCCGGACAGGCGACCGGGTATGGCGCGTCGCGGCCTGCCGGAGACCACCATGGTTAGTGCGGCGCGCATCCAGGCCGGCGAGCCGGGCAGCACAGAACCAGAGTGGCAGCCCGGCGGCCAGGACCTGCGGGAAGTGGCAATCCAGCTCCGGCTCCCGCTCAACGGCGGCACCGGGTTCGCGATCGCGACGGTCGTGGGTGCGCGCGGAACCGCGCTACGGCGGCCGGGTACGGTGGTGACGCTCAGCGAGTCAGGACTGGCCATCGGAGTCAGCCCCCGCAGGCCCGCTGGACGGGGCCATCACCGACCTGGCCGCCGAGGCGCTGCGGACGGGCCGCGACCGGCTCGCCCGGCTGGACATAGATCACGAGGCTGCCAGCTACATCGGCTTATCCGGCGGGGTCAGCCTGGACGTCCATGCCACGCAGGTGCGGGCAGGCGACCCGATGTTCGGCAGCGCGCTGCGCTATCTCGACAGCGGGGCCGCGACCGTGCTGGCCATCGGCATCTGCGGCGTATCCGGTCACGTCGTGATTGGCGCGGACCGCGTCGCGGGGCGGCTCAGCTGGCCAGAACTGCCGGCGCAGTTCCTCCAGGACGCCCGGTGCATCCTGGACTCCCACTCCCGCCGCTCAGCGCACAGGATCTGCTGTCGCGGCGGCGGAACAGGCCATGCCGACGTCCAGATCTGGATGCAGCATCACCCCGGAGTGTGACATGCGCGCGCCAGGGCCGCCGGGCATGGCCGGCGTTCGCCAGCGGCCAGACGACCCCGGGCAGCCCGCCGATGTCGCGGCGCGCCGGTCCCCCGCAGCGCCGCCGGGACGTCCGGCTGAGTCTTCACGCGATCTGCACAACGCCGGCACTGCGCATGCACGCGCGGCTGATCGGCTGTGTATGCAGATTTCTCAACGCCAGCCTGCGCGAACGAGCCTATGGGCGTCGCCGGGTGGCATCCAGGAGGGAACGGAGAACGGTTATGACGCAGACGGCCACGGGAGGGATCGGAGAGCTTCGCGCGCTGATGGACGGGCCCGTCATCACGCCCGGCGATCCTGACTTCGATGACCGGCGCCGGGTGTGGAACGCGGCCATCGGGCGGCGGCCAGCGGTGATCGCCCGCTGCGCGTCGGCCGCCGATGTGGCCGCGGCGGTCAGCTTCGCCCGCGAGCGTCGGCTGGAGATAGCGGTCCGCGGCGGCGCGCACAACATCGCGGGCACCGCCGTCTGCGAGGGCGGCCTGATGATCGACCTGAGCCTGATGACCGGGGTCACGGTCGACCCGGCGGCGCGGCGGGCCCGGGTCGGCGGCGGCGCGCTGCTGTCCGACATGGACGCGGCGACGCAAGCGCACGGGCTGGCCGTGCCCGCCGGCCTGGTCAGCCACACCGGCGTCGGCGGGCTGACCCTGGGCGGCGGCATGGGCTGGCTGACCCGGAAGTTCGGCCTGAGCATCGACAACCTGGTCTCGGCCAAGGTCGTCACCGCGGACGGGCAGGTGCGCCGGGCCGCGGCGGATGAGCACCGCGACCTGTTCTGGGCGATCCGCGGTGGGGGCGGCAACTTCGGCGTGGTGACCTGTTTCGAGTTCGAGTTGCACGAGGTGGATCCCGTGGTGCAGTTCGGGTTGTTCTTCTGGGGCCTTGATCAGGGCCCGGCCGCGCTGCGGCTGGCCCGCGAGATCACCACGGCGCTGCCGCCGGACCTTAACGTCGTGCTGGCTGCGGTGAACGCCCCGCCGGCACCGTTCGTCCCGGCCCAGCACCACCTCGCGCCGGGGTATGCCCTGCTGCTGACCGGGTTCGGGCCCGGATCAGAACACGCCGAGCTGGTCACCCGGATCCGCGAGAGCTTGCCGCCGCTGTTCAACCTGGTCACCCCGGTGCCCTACGTCGAGCTGCAGAAGCTGCTCGACGATGCCAACGCCTGGGGCATGTACGGCTACGACAAGGGCGCATACCTCGAAGACCTGTCCAACCCGGTCATCGACATCATCACCGCGCACGTCTCACGCAAGACCTCCCCCATGTCGGTGGTGCTGTTCTACCGGCTTGACGGCGCCTACAGCCGGGTCAGCGACGAGCAGACGGCCTTCAGCGGCGGGCGCTCGCCGCGCTACGCCGCCTTCATCGTCGGCCTGGTGCCGGATGCCGGCCGCCTGGCCGCCGAACGCCGGTGGGTCCGCGACCTCTGGGAGGCCCTGCGCCCGCACGCCATCGACGACGGGGGCGCCTACGTCAACGGCACGTCGGACTACTCCGGCGACGGGGTGCGCGGAAGCTACGGCCGCGCCAAGTACCAGCGGCTCGCCCAGATCAAGGCCGAATACGACCCGGGCAATGTCTTCCACCTCAACGCGAACGTCCGGCCAGCTTGAGGGCCGATTGGAGGCATTATGAGCAACCGGAAGCGCCCGTTCTCGCGGGCGTCCACCACCTCAAGCTGCCGGTCACCGACCTGGCCAGGTCGCGCGAGTGGTACCGCAGCCGCCGGGGCTACCAGGTGCAGATGGAGTTCGTCGAGCAGGGCCGGCTGATGGGTTACGGGCTATCTCATCCCAACGGAGGGCCGATGCTAGGCCTGCGGCTCGACCCCGAACGGGCTCGGGCAGCAGCGGGATTTGACTACTTCGCCATCGGCGTTCCGGACAAGGAGGCGATCGACCAGCTCGCAGACCGGCTGACCGCGCTGGGTGAACAGCACGCCGGGGTGCACTGGGCCAGCATCGGCTGGATCCTGCCCGAACTGCATGACCCTGACGGCCACGAGGTCCGTTTCTACACCGTCGAGCACCACACTGACCTGCCCGGGCGGCACGGTTACCACGATCACGGACCCGTGGGAAAGCGTGCGGCGCCGCGAACGGGCCGGTAGCTGACCGCCGCTGCGTTCCCACCGGCACGTCATTCCCCAGGTGGAGCTGGGCATGTTGCCCGGCTCTGACGCCTCGAAGGAGGGCGGATCATGATCGGATCCATCGTGATGGCCTCGCGCCTGCGGCAGCCGGACCGCGGCCAGGCAGCACTGACCGGCGGTGCCGAAGGCCGGGCCGCAGTCAAGTTGCTCCGCCAGCTCGGCGACCGCGACTGGCAGCGGCCCACCGACTGCGCCGAGTGGGACGTGCGCACGCTGGTCTCGCACCTGGTCGCCCAGTGCGAAGACGGCCTCCGCCTCGGTATCATGCTTTGCCGGGAACTGGCCGAACGATGCCATTACCGGGACAAGATCGCCGTGGACGCGCATGGCCGCCCAGGTCGACGACCATCGTTCCGAGGCGGGACCTGCACTGGCCGAGCGCTTCGCGGTGCTGTGGCCCCGCGCCGTCCAGGCCCGACGGCGCAGACCCGGGGCGCTGCGCCGGATCACGATCAGCAGCGGCGTGCCCGGCATGCCCCGGTTCAGCATCGGCCACCTGGTCGACATCATCTACAACCGCGACCTGTGGATGCACCGCCTGGACCTAGCCCGGGCGACACGGCAGCCGTTCACGGTCGGCGGCCACGACCGGCAGGTCGTCGAGCAGGTCGTCCGCGACCTGGCGCTCGGCTGGCCGGCGGCGCCGATCGCGCTGGAGCTCACCGGCCGCGCGGGCGGCGCATGGCTGATCGGATCCGGGGAACCGGCGGCGTTCGTCCGAGCCGATGCCGTGACATTCATGCGCTCGCTGGCCGGCCGGGACAACGACCGGGAGTTCGAACTCATCGGCGGGGACCGACCCGTCCTTCCGCTGCTCAGCCGGGCCATGATCCTTACTAGGGATTCGTCCCGGAGTACCGATCGCGTCCCTGCCATCGCACTACCCGGGTCCGCGCGTCGGCGGGCGGGACAGCGAGGCTCCTCCGGGGAGGAAGACGCCCCGGATGCCACGCTCAGCACACTGGAGTTCTTCACGCGGCTGGCGGTGGGCCCGGGCTGCGGCGCCTGATCGGCGCCGAACGGCAGCGGTGTGCCCGCAGGGCCTGGCATCTGGCCTTCGCCGTGATCGAAACGGCTGGACCACAGGCCGAGCTAAGTGGGCTCTGCGCAGGGCGGGCAGTAGCGTGTCTCGGGGACGGCGGCGAGCAGCTCAGGCGGGAGCGGTGCTCGGCATTGCTCGCAGCGGCCGAAATTGCCGGACGCGAGCCGGCTTAGTGCTTCCTCGATGCCGACGAGATTCCTGCGGGCATCGACCGTTCTGCGGAGCAGGCGGCGTGCCTCTTGTGTCTCCATGCTGCGGTCCCGCGCGTCCGGCACAGCGGCGGCGTGGTGGTAGGCCAGCGACAGTTCGGTGA
The DNA here is from genome assembly GCA_963787645.1 of uncultured Actinomycetes bacterium. Lineage (GTDB taxonomy): Bacteria > Actinomycetota > Actinomycetes > Streptosporangiales > Streptosporangiaceae > Palsa-504. The sequence continues at coordinate 342,856 of CAWBDS010000006.1, forward strand.
TTTCCTGCAGCCGTGCCCGCCACCGGTCTTCCAGCAGCGCCCGCCAGCGCGGGCCGCCGGCTCCAGCGGGCGGCGCCGGCACGGTGGCCGCGGGCTCGGCGTGGTCTTCCTTGAGCATTGACCTTCCTGTCCCTGGGGAGAGCTCGCGTGTTCCTCACCCGGTAATCCGGGCAGGACATCGGAGCGCAGGCCGGCCGGGCGGGCCAGCCGGTCCGCCCGGCCGGGAGCACGGCGGCTGCGGGGCCGCTGGACGCATACAACGCCGAACGCCCGCGAACGGGTCCGCGGTGCTCGGCGATCAGATTACTTCCGGTCATCTCGTCTCGCCCTCGCGGCCGGTGCTCTGCTCCCAGTGCACCCGGCGGCCGTGCTCGTCGGGTGCAGCTGCCGTGGTGACGGTATGGAGATGACCGGCTGCTGTCGCACCACGCCGGGACGGCGATCGCGAAGGCAGCCTTTCCCGCCGCCCGCATCCCAGGGCTCCTGACATAGAGCCTGGCGCCGGGGTGGTTGTGGCGGGCTGATCTGCAATTTCGAGCGTGTCGCTCATGTCCTGTGCGTCCGGTTCGTGAGAAAATCTTTACAAGGTAACCGGCCGGGCGGGAGGGGTGGATGATGGCTCGTATGCTCAGCCAGCTGCCTCTCCCGTTGCTGCCCGCCGGGGCGGCCGAGATCGCGCCGGGCGTGGGTTTTGCGGCTGGTGATGAGGGCGGGCTGGTGATCGTGCACGGGCTGGCCACCTTCGCGTGGGATGCCGGGGACGAGGCCGGGCGGCGGCTGGCGGCGGTGCAGCTGGTCCGGCTGCGCGCCGCGTCGCAGGGCCAGGTAGCGGAGGCGTTCGGGGTGGACCCGGCCACGATCTGGCGGTGGGATCATGCGCTGGCCGCGGACGGGGTGGCCGGGCTGGTCCCGGCCCGGCCGGGCCCGAAGGGGGCCTCGAAGCTGACGCCGCAGCTGACGGCGCGGATCGCCGGGCTGGATGCGGCGGGGGCGACCCTGCGCCAGATCGCTGCGGCGACCGGGGTGTCGACGTTCAGCGTGCGCAACGCGCTGGGCCGGGTCGCGTCCGGCGGACGGCCAGCGGCCGGGGCCGGCGACGACAGCGCCGGGCGGGACGCCGGGGACGGTGACGCAGGCCAGGGCGCGGTGGTGCCGGTGCTGCCGGATCCGGTGCCGCGGGAGGGCGAGCGGGTGCTGGCCCGGTGGGGGCTGCTGGGTGAGGGCGCCGTCCCGGTATTCGCGCCCGGTGCCCGGTATCCGCTGGCCGGGCTGCTGCTGGCGCTGCCTGCCCTGGAGGCCGCCGGCCTGCTGGCGGCGGCCCGGGAGGTCTACGGCCGGCTCAGGGACGGGTTCTACGGGCTGACCTCGACGCTGCTGACCGTGGTGTTCCTGGCGCTGGCCGGGGAGCCGCGGGCCGAGGGCGCCACCCGGGTCCCGCCGGCCGCGCTGGGCCGGGTGCTGGGCCTGGACCGGGCCCCGGAGGTCAAGACGATCCGCCGCAAGCTCGGCGAGCTCGCCGCCGCGGGCAAGGCCGCCGAGCTGGTGATGGCGCTGGCCCGCCGCCACGCCGCCGCCCGGCCCGATGCGATCGGATTTCTCTACGCGGACGGGCACGCCCGCGTCTACTTCGGGACACGGCAGGTGCAGAAGACGCACGTGGCGCGGCTGAAGTTCCCCGCCGCCGCGACGATGGAGACCTGGGTCACCGACCAGGACGGCGATCCGGTGTTCATGGTCGTCGCCGAGCCGTCGGATTCGCTGGCCGGCGAGCTGCGCCGCCTGCTCCCCGCGCTGCGCGCCATCGTGGGCCAGGGGCGGCAGGTGACGGTGTGCTTTGACCGGGGCGGCTGGTCCCCGGCCCTGTTCGCGGACATCACCGCCGCCGGATTCGACGTACTGACCTGGCGCAAGGGTCCGGCCCCCGACCTTCCCGCCGGCCAGTTCACCACGATCACGTGCACCGACGACCGCGGCCGGGCCCATGAGTACGAGCTCGCCGACTCGACCGTGGAGCTGGGCATCAGCGACGGGCCGCGCAAGGGCCAGACGGTGACGCTGCGGCAGGTCACCCGCCGCGTCCCCGCCAAGTCCGGCGCCACCCGGCAGATCCACGCGCTGACCTCGCGCACCGACCTGACCCCCGGGGAGGTCTGCTGGCGCCTGTCGTCGCGGTGGCGGGAAGAGAACTACTTCCGCTACGCCCGCACCCGGTTCGCCCTGGACGCCCTCGACTCCTACGCCGCCACCCCGGATGACCCCGACCGGATGGTGCCCAACCCGGCCAAAAAGACCGCGGCCGCCCGCGTCCGGGCCGCCGAGCAGGCCATCACCGCCGCCGAGACGGCCCGGGACGCCGCGCTGCTCCAGCTGCGCAGCCCCGCCCCCGGCCAGGCCGCCTACCTCACCAACCAGGTGATCAACGCCCTGGACGCCCCCGTCGAGGCCGCCTGGCACGACCTGGACGAAGCCGGGCAGGCCGCGGCGGCCGTCCCGGCCCGGATCCCGCTTGGCACCCTCGCCCCGGAACATGGTCTGCCTGGACGCCGAGACCAAGCAGATCACCCACGCCATCCGGATGGCCGCATACAACGCTCAAACCCTCCTGGCCCGCAGCCTGGACGGGCACTACGCCCGTGCCGGCGACGAGGCATACGCGCTGATCCGCGAGGCCCTCACCACCTCCGGCGACATCTGCCCCGGCGACGGCGAACTGCTCATCCGGCTCGACCCGCTCACCGCGCCCCGGCGCACCCAGGCCCTCGCCGCGCTCTGCGACCAGCTCACCGCCGCCGGCACCTGCTATCCCGGCACCGGCCTCGTCCTACGCTACGAGGTCAAATCCCGCCCAAGCCCTGCATAAAAGATCTCCCTATGTCGGGAGTCCTGCATCCCTGTGATGAACGCGCTGAACTCATCCGTCATCCACGCGCCACATCCGGCACACAGCTTCTCCACGTGCCCCCTCCTGGATGAGACCGGACTGCGGTCAGTTCTCCGCCCGCGGCGCCGCTGCCCGGGTGGAGACCGTCATGTGATACCAGCCAGCCGAGGTGAGAATGAGCGAGCCAGCAGGCGAGCGTGGCACGAGGCGGGCTCTCGCCGCCAGTGCCAGCATGACCGCGGGAGCAGGGCACGGACGGCCGTCCGGCGGATTCGTGCTGCTGCGGTCACCGGCCGGCGGTCAGCTCGCCCGCGGTCAGGCCGCGGTGCCGGAACGCCCAGCCGTGCAGGCCGTGGCCGGCTTCCAGCTCCAGCGACGACGGGGGTATAGCCAGGACCGGGCAGGCCGCGCGGGCCACGCAGTACCGGCTTACGTACCCGCCGGCGATGCGGCCCGCGGTCCCGCGCAGGCCCGCCCCGACCACCAGCAGGTCACCGACCCGGCTCGCCGCGTGGATCAGGACCGGGCCGGCCTGGCCACGGACCACCACCGGTTCGGCGGCCACATCGGCTGGCAGGCCGCCGCACGCCGCGTTCACCGCATCATCGAGGCGATCCCGCGCGGCCTGCTCCCATTCGCGGCGCAGCCAAGGCGATGGGCAGCGCAGGTCGGCGTGCTCTCCGCCGGGCGGCAGCCAGGCCAGGACGAGGATCAGCGCGGCGAGGTGGCCGCGGGCCAGCGCCGCGGCGTAACGCAGCGCGGGCAGGTTCCGCGGCGAACCGCTCACCCCGGTGATGACGCGGTGAATCGCGGACATGCCAGGCCTCCTAACCGGGGATCAGCGGCGCCAGGCTCGTGTTCTTCGGGGCGCATCGCGTTTCCAGCTTGTCGCGGCGGCCGGTCGCTGGCGCGTATTACGGCGCGGCCGGGACATTGCCTCGGCCGCGCCGCGGCCTGCGCGGGCCCGTCCGGGCCGGCAGGGCCGTCTGGACCGGCGGCAGACCGGGGCTGCTGCGGCCGCCGCGTGTTGTCGCGGTGCGGGCCGAGCAGCAGGATGCACACGATGGCGAGCGCGGCGCCGAAGCTGATCCACGGTGCCGCGACAAGCGCGTCGCTCACGGTCATCCGTTCCGCCCCTTGCCTGACGGGATCTGCCTGTCATCCAGTGCATCCTCCGGGCGTGCGGGCGCGGTGAAGGGGACATGGTGACGGGATGAAGGCGCGGGGCGGCTGGCCTGGTGGCGGCGCTCAGGGCAGGATCATGGGAAACATGCCCGGCGGCGGGCATCACGGGCCGGGTGGCCGGCCGGAGGAAGGCGGGTGGGTCGCGATGGCGGCGACGGTGCTGGTCGTGGAGGACGAGCGCAAGCTGCGGGACCTGGTCCGGTCTTACCTGGAGCGGGCCGGGTTCACGGTGCTGTCGACCGGGTCGGGCGCGGAGGCGATCACGATGGCGGCCGCGGCCGCGCCGGACCTGGTGGTGCTCGATCTGGGCCTGCCCGACGTGCCGGGCGAGACGGTCGCCCGGGAGGTGCGCGCCGCCGCGGCCGTGCCGATCTTGATGCTGACCGCGAAAAGCGCGGAGGAAGACCGGATCCGCGGCCTCGAGCTAGGCGCCGATGACTATGTGACCAAGCCGTTCAGCCCGCGGGAACTGGTGCTGCGGGTGCAGGCGATCCTGCGGCGCGGCGGCCCGGCCGCCGCTCACGGCGTGGCCGGCTACGGCGGGGGCGAGCTGGTGATCGATGAGCCGCGGCGTGCCGCGACGGTGCGCGGGACGGCGGCGGACCTGACCCCGACCGAGTGGGGCATCCTGGTCGCGCTGGCCACCGTCCCGGGCCGGGTGTACTCGCGCTTCGAGCTGATCAACCGGGTGCGAGGGTATGAGTTCGAGGGATATGAGCGCACCATCGACTCGCACGTGAAGAACCTGCGCCGCAAGATCGAGGACGATCCGGCCAGCCCGCGGATCATCCAGACCGTGCTGGGCAGCGGGTACCGGCTGGGCCTGGCCCGCGATGACTGAGGCCGCCGGCCCGGTGGCACGCGGCCCGCGCGGCACGCTCGGGCTGCGGCTCGCGCTGGTCTTCCTGGCGATCGCGCTGGCCGCCGTCGCCTTGCTGGCCGGCCTGGTCGCGGCGTTTGCCTCCGCCGACGTCTCGGCCCTGACCGGCCAGCAGCGTGCCGACTTGACCAGCGCGATCGCGGTGGCCGCGGGCGCGGCGTGGGACCGGGACAACAGCTGGGCAGCCGCCGACCTGTCCCCGGTGCTGGACCTGGCCATCCGCACCGGCGCGGACGTCCAGGTCCGCGACCAGGATGGCCGCCCCGTCGCGGCCACCCCCGGGTTCACCGCGCAGGCGGGCATCCCGTCCAGCGCCGCGGTCACGGTCCGCGGCCAGCAGATCGGCACCGTCCTGGTCCGGTTCGCCGGCACCGGCCTGGGCGCGGCCGACAGCGTGCTGCGGGCCGCTCTGCTGCGGGCCATCGCCGGGGCGGCCGGGCTGGCGGCCCTGCTGGCGCTGCTTGCGGGGCTGCTGGTGGCCCGGCGGATCACCCGCCCGGTCACCAGGCTGATCACGGCGACCAGGGCGATGGCGGCCGGGGACCGCGCCGCCCGGGCCGGGCAGGTGAGCGGGCCGGGCGAGCTGCGGGAGCTGGCCGCCGCGTTCGACCAGATGGCCGGCGCGCTGGACCGGCAGGAACAGCTGCGCCGTAACCTGGTCGCCGATGTCGCGCACGAGCTGCGCACCCCGGTCGCGGTGCTGCAAGCCGGGCACGAGGCGCTGCTGGACGGGGTCACCGAGCCCACCCCCGAGGAGCTGTCCTCGTTGCGCGATGAGGTGCTGCGGCTGGCCCGCATGGTCGGCGACCTGCAGGGCCTGGCCGCCGCCGACGCTGCCGTCTTGCACCTGGACCTGCGGCGGGGCGACCTGGCCGGCATCGCCGCGCGCCGCGGCCGACAGCCTGTCCCGCAGGTTCGAGGCCGCCGGCATCACCGTGGACCGGCAGCTGGCCACGGCGCCGGTGCTGGCCGACCCGCGCTGGCTGCACCAGCTGCTCACCAACCTGCTGTCCAACGCGCTGAAGTTCACCTCGGCCGGCGGCCGGGTCACCATCACGACCCGGCAGGCCGGCCCGGACGCGGTGCTGCAGGTCACCGACACCGGCGCCGGCATCGCCGCCGATGAGCTGCCGCACATCTTCGGCCGGTTCTGGCGCGGCCGGGGCGCGGCGCAGACCTCCGGCAGCGGCATCGGCCTGGCCGTCGCCGCCGAGCTGGCCCGCGCGCACGGCGGCCAGCTGACCGCCGCCAGCCAGCCGGGCCAGGGCACCCAGATGACCCTCACCCTGCCCGCCGCCTTACCTGCGGGGCCAGCGCCGGAACGGCGGGTACCTCCACACAGCCGCCACCGCGGCGGCACCGGGCGTGCACACCGGCCGGCTTGGTTAGGCCCGGCCCTGGGCGAAGGGCTGCCCGCCGCGCATCGCGCATCCGGGCCGACGACAAGGGAGTTCAGCCATGAAACTGTCACAACGGGCCCGGCGCGCGGGCATCGCGGCGGCGGCGCCGCGGCCGGCGCCGCCGCGGTCAGGCCGGCGACGCGGACCTCGTCGGCGAGGTCCTGCCGTCGGTGGTGCAGATCCGCACCCCCGCCGGGCTCGGCTCCGGCGTGGTCCTCGACACCGCCGGGAACATCGTCACCAACGCTCACGTCGCCGGGAACGCCACCACCTTCCAGGTCCAGGTCGCCGGGGACCCCACCCCGCGCACCGCGAAGCTGATCGGCAGCTATCCGCCCGATGACCTGGCCGTGATCCGCGTGGACAACCCTGCCGGGCTGCAGCCGGCCCGGTTCGGCGACTCGGACCAGGCCAGGGCCGGCGACTTGGTCCTCGCCGTCGGCAACCCGCTCGGCCTGTCCAGCAGCGTCACCGAGGGCATCATCTCCGCGACCGGCCGCGCGGTCACCGAGCCCGCGACCTCCGGCTCGGCCGCGGCGGCGCTGCCCGGCGCGATCCAGACCAGCGCCCCGATCAACCCCGGCAACAGCGGCGGTGCCCTGGTCAACACGGCCGGGCAGGTGATCGGCATCCCCACGCTGGCCGCGGCCGGCTCGCAGGGCGGCGCCCAGGCCCAGGGCATCGGCTTCGCCATCCCCGCCAACCTGGCCCGCGACATCGCCCGCCAGCTCATCGACTCCGGACACGTCACCAACTCCCACCGCGCCTCGCTCGGCGCCCAGATCACCACGGTCACCGCACCTGACGGCACCCCGGCCGGCGCCGGCATCGTCGCCGTCACCGGCGGCGGACCCGCCGAGGCGGCCAGGCTGCGCCCCGGCGACGTGATCACCTCCGCCGGGAACACGCGCACGCCCGATGTGGCAAGCATCTCGCAGGCGCTGACCGCCGCCCAGCCCGGACAGCAGACCACCCTCGGCATCGACCGCGGCGGCCAGCACCTGACGATCCAGGTGACGCTCGGCGAGCTGCCCGGCAGCTAGCCGCGGCACGGTGTCCCGGCCGTCTCCATCTAAGGACCACAAGCACAACACCCAGGCTGCACCGCGGCGGGGTGAGATGGGAATCAAAGGAGGCCGACATGCCCAGCACGCTCACCCCCACCTGCTCGATCTGCGGGCTTCGCTTCGCCAGCAGGCCGCTCCTGGAACTGCACGTCCGCGAGGACCACCGCCAGCGCGACCACAACGAGCCGGGCGCCACGGCATACGCGTCCCGCGCTGGTGTCCCAGCCCGCAGCACCCCGCGAGCATCAACGCCCTCCGCCGCGAAGGAGGTGATCACCATGGCAGCAGCACGGCAGCCGGAGCGGCACCTGCGCTTGGGATGGACGATGACCGCCCTGCGCGGGCTGATCCGCACCCTCCGGCACGTCAACGACGACCTGCTCCTGGCATCGGAACTGATGTTCCGCCTGCCCGGAGCACCCCCGCAGCCGGGCCAGTACCCTCGCTCGATGAATACCCCCGTAACTGCCGCGACCCGGCACGCCGGCCGGGCCGGGTCACCCAGCCAGGCCGCCTGACAGCGGACTCGACGGCGCCCGCCAGTAACTGGCGGGCGCCGCCATGCTGCGGCCGGACCGGTCATCCGGCACGCCTGCCCAGGACCGGCCCGGCGCGCGCGGCAGCGCGGTCCGCGCGCCAGAGTGGCCGGTTTCGGCGTCCAGCACCAGGCCGGCGGGCATAAACGAGGACGAGCGGGCCACCGAGGCAGACGAAAACGGCCCAGGGAGCCGAGCGTGTGCAACCATGACTTGGCCAGGTTCCTCGCCGGCTGCGAGCCGCCCTGCGCTGCGTCGCACCACTGGGCTCACCGGTGGTCCGGCTGGGCGGCGGAGTCCGTCCGCGATCGGTCGCCCCCCGGCGGCCTCTACCGGGGTTTGCGCCGGCGTCTGCCGGGTCAGTTTGGTGATCCGTCTCCTGATCAGCAGCGAGATCGTCACGCCGGCGGCCGCCGCCGCGACCAGCCCGAGCCAGGACAGCCATTGCCCGGCGGCCACGCCCAGGAACCAGATCAGGTAGGTCATTCCGGCCGCCCAGGTGATCCCGCCGCAGGCGTTGGCCGCCAGGAACCGGCCGTAGGGCATCCGCAGCGCTCCGGCCAGCGGCCCGGCCACGATCCGCAGCACCGCGACGAACCGGCCGAAAAACACCGTCCACGCGCCGCGGGAGGCGAAGATCCGCTCCGCGGCGGCCAGCTGCGACGGCCCGAAATGCGCCGGGAACCTCCGCCCGAGCCAGGCGAACAGCGGCCTGCCGAAACGGCGGCCGGCGGCGAAGCCGATCGAGTCGCCGGCGATCGCCCCCGCGCTGGCGCACGCCGCGAGCCACGCGGGCGAGACCGCCAGCTTGTGCTGGGCCGCGAGCACCGCCGCGGACACCAGCGTGATCTCACCGGGAACCGGAGTCCCGAGGCTCTCGGCCATGATCACGATGCCCACGATCAGGCAGACCGCCAGCGGCGGGATCGATTGCAGCAGATGATCAACCAACTCCCGGCCTCCTCCCGGCTTGACTCACCGTCCCAGTGGTAGCCGGGCGGCAAGGACCTGCCGTGCGCGGGCGATGGAGGCGCGGTGAAGACGCCGTCTGCGGCGGCCCGGACGACACCGGCCACACGGTCGCGGCGGACGGGACCCCGGACCACGGCGTCCGATCCAGATACGACCGTCCATCCGGCGCTGGCTGCTGGTCTCCATCCCGTCACCACCACGCGCGCATCGCGCCTGCACGGTCGCGGGGTTTCATCACCTGGTAGCAGCGGCATGTGCGGGCCGCGGACCCGGGCCTGCCTGCCGTCAGTACTCAGGAGATGAGCGATGAAGACGATGAGCGCCCCGGCCGGGCGCGACCGCGCGGTCAGCGGCCGGACGGCGGTCCCGGCGGTGGCCGGCCTGCTCTACGCCGCGGCGTGGGCGGCCGGGCTGGTGATCGGCCCGGCCGCCGTGCGCGTGACTGCGACGGATGCCGAAGTGGCCAGCGCCTACGCCGAGAACCCGGGCCTTGCGATCATCCAGGTGGTGCTCACCGAAGGCGTGGCAGCCGGTGCTCTGGCGGTGGTCGTCGTGGCGCTGGGCCAGGCCGCCCGCAGCCGTCGCGCGCGCGGGCTGGCGGCCCGGGCCGAGGTGGCGGGCCTGGCGGCGGCCGGGCTGTCGCTGGTCCAGTGCGCCCTCGGGCTGCTGCTCGCCGGCTGGGCCGCCCCCGACGGTGACAGCTCCGCGGCTGGCAGCCTCTTCCGGCTCATCAGCCGCATCGACGGGGCCAAGATGCTGCTGCTCGCGGCCCTGGCGCTATCAGGGATGGCGCTGGCCCGCCGGGCCGGCCCCTGGCCGGCGTGGACGCGATGGCCCAGCCTGATGCTCGCCGTCGCGCTGACCGGATCGGGACTCGGCTACCTGCTGCTCGCCCCGCCGCTGGCCGCGCTGGCGTACCTGTCGCCGCCGCTGCTGCTGATCTGGGTAGCCGGAGCCGGCCTGTGGCTGGCCAAAGACGCTGGCGACGCCGCTGACCAGCAGCCGGGATGCCATCGGCACCCGCCGCCTCGATGGTCGGCCCGGACACGAAGGAGCACCGATGACCTCGCACCCGGCCGCTGCGCCGCTGGTCATGCCCCGGGCCGCGGCCACCCGGCCGCTGCCGCAGGCCGGCAGCATCCTGGCCGTGACGGCGCGGCCCGGCCAGGAGTCGGCCGAGCTGGGCGGGGTGCTGTACGCGTTCCGGCGAGCTGGCGCCAGCCTGGCGCTGCTGTGCCTGACCCGCGGTGAGGCCTCACCGCTGAACGCCACCCGGTGCTCGCGGCTGGAGGCCGTCCGGCCCTGGAAACTGCAGCTGGCCGCCCACGTGCTGGGCATCTCCTCGGTCACGGTGGTCAGCTATCCCGACGGGGCGCTGCACCGGCACCCGGCGGCCGAACTCGCCGAGCGGGTACGGCGCGCGATCCGCGCGCACGCTGCCGACCTGCTGCTGGTCATCGACGCCCTGGCGGGTGACCCCGGCGACACCGCCGTCGCCGCTGCCGCGTGCACGGCCGCCAGCCAGGCGGGCGTGCCGGCCCTGGCGCGCACCGAGCCGGGCGCGAACGGTTCCTGGCTGATCGACCTCGGCGGCGATACCGGCACCGCCGGGCCATCCAGAAATGCGCCGCCGCCGCGCACGAGAGCCAGTCCCAGGCCCTGCCCGAGCTGACCCGGCGCCTGGACCTTCAAGACGGCGGGGAAGCCCTGCGCTGGCTGGTCCCGCCAGGGGCGCCCGCCCCAGCCGGGCTACGCGCCGCCTGCACCCCGCCTCCACAAGGCGGTCATAGACCTGTTCCATCGGGTTCCCGGCAACCGGGAAGAAAAGCAGGAAAGGGAAGAAAGCAGATGAGCACGACACGGGGAAGCGCCCGCAGAAGCCGGCTGACCAAGGCCGCGGCGGCCGCTGCGGCGGCGCTCATGGCGGCCGGGATCGCCACCGCGGCCATGACGCCGGCCCGCGCCGCCACCGCCGACCCGGCCACGTCCGCGTCCGCGGCGGCGACGGCGAAGCAGCCGCTGCTGCGCGAAGGCAGCCGGGGAGCGGCGGTCAGCGACTGGCAGGCCACGCTCAACAAGCTAGCCGCCAAGGGCATGCCCAAACAGGCCACGATCGCGGCCGACGGCATCTTCGGGCCGAAGACCAAGACGGCCACGCTGGCCTTCCAGCGGTGGGCGCACATCACCGCCGACGGGATCGTCGGCTCGCAGACCCGGGCCGTCGCGGCCACCGCCCTGTCGTCGGCCGCCCTCGACCCCAACCCCCACCTTAAGCCGCTGCTCCGCGAGGGCAGCCGGGGCACGGCGGTCAGCGACTGGCAGGCCACGCTGAACAAGCTGGCCGCGGCCGGCAAGCCGGACCAGCCGAAGATCGCCGCGGACGGCATCTTCGGCCCGAAGACCAAGGCGGCGACCCAGGCCTTCCAGCGGTGGGCGCACATCACCGTCGACGGCATCGTCGGAGTGAACACCTACACCGCCGCTGCCCAGGCGCTCGGGTAACGGGGGCGACGGCCGGGGCCGAACGGTCCCGGCCGTCCAGGCCGGAGATGACGGTGCCCGCGGCCGCGTCCGGCGCATGCCGGGCTCAGCCGTTGCCGGCGCCGTCTACACGGACCGCCCCGGCGAAACACCCAGGACTCGGCGCGCGCCAGATTGGGCACAGCTGCGGTGTGTCACGAGCTGGTGCCATCGGGCTGACCGCGCAGACCGGCGCCCAGCGGATACTCCGGTTACCTTCGCCGACACCAGATCACGGACGCTCCAGCAGCCGGAGCCTCACGCAGCTCACGGAGAACAGGAGCAGTGCCTATGCTCGGCTGGCCCACGGACGGGCTGGATAAACAGCCTGCCAGACGCGCCGACCGGGTACCACCCGTCAGGCCGTCGCGGCGCCGGCAGCCGCGCCTGCTGGCCGTGAGCCTGGTGACCAGCGGCTGCGGGCTCCTGTACGCGGTCTACCGTGGCTACTACGGGTTCGGCGGAACTGCCGGCATGTTCGGCACGCCGGCCTCTGAAGCTGAGTGGCGGGCCATCAACCTGGCTGCCGCGGCCGTGCTGCTCGTGCTCACGCTGCTGCCCCTGTTCGCGCTTCCCCTGTGGCGGCGCCCGCGGCTGCGGCGGGTCCTGCTCGGGTTCTGCTGGGTCCTTGCCGTCGGATTTGTCATGCACGCCCTGGTCGATGACACACAGCGGGTGCTGAGCCTAGCCGGGGCGGAACACCTGGACTATCCCTTCTTCACTACAGTGGACAGGCGCGCTGCCGATATCCAGGACCTGGCGTTCAACGAGACCTGGTTCGCGACCGAAGGACTGCTGTGGGGCATCCTTGCACGGATGGTCCTCGGCCCATCACCAGCCCGCCGCTGGTGGACCGGGACCGCGATCGCCGCAGTCGCCGCGCTGACATCGATCGGATTGCTCAGCGCGCTGCACGTCGTCGGCCGCGTCGTCATCTTCTGACCGATCACCGCGAATCCCGGGATTCGCAGCCACAGTAACACTTCGCCCGGGCGGCGGCCAAGGCCAGCCGTCGATCCGATGAACCCGTACTGACCCGCTGCCGACTGCACGTCATCTAGCTGCGGATACTGCCCGCTGCCCGACTTTCACCCAGATCTACGATGGCACCAACCAGATCCACCGGATGATGATGGCCCGGCAGCTCCTCAAGTAGCACCCGAGGACAGCGTCTCCGCAAGTCAGCGGCAGTCTGCTCTGCGCCGGGGCCGCTACGCTGGCGTCGCGCGAGCCGACCTGCGCGGTGGTGTGACTCACCGGCGGTGTGCCCGTTTGTTTCCGACTGGTTCCACCGCTTCTGGGCCGCGTGCCCGAATTGGTGCTGACCCGCACGGCAATCATGCGGCCCGGTTGGTGGGCACCACGATCAGCCGACGGTCTGTAAACCGTCGGCTCAGCCTACGTTAGTTCGAACCCAACACCCGGCACCACAACACCTGGCACCACCTGAGAAAACGGCCCGCTGGCTGCGGAAGCGCGGGAGCAGCGGTGACCGGGCGGGCGGACGGCTGGATCAGGCGGACGACGACCGGGTGCGTGGCGTTACTGGCGCTCATCGCGGGTGCGGTGTCCTACCTCCACATGCACACGCTCGTTGCACTGCACGGACAGCCCGGGTGGGTCGATTCGCTCACCCCCTGCCGGTGGACGGGATGATCGAGGCCGCATCGACTAGGCTGCTGGCCGAGTCGGGGGCTGGTCGGCAGGGCGGGTGTTGCCGTGGGCGTTGCTGGTGGCGGGGAGCGTCGCGAGCCTGGCCGCGAACGTTGCAGTGGCCGAGCGACCCTGGCCGGATGCATTATCGCGGCCTGGCCGTCGTTGGCGCTCACCGCGTCTTTTGAGTTGCTGACGCGCCAGATACGCCGCAGCGCCCCGGTCGGCGAAAGTCGGACTCCGCGCCAGGCTGGCGGCGGGCAGCGCCCGGCCGCATGCCGGGACATGCGGCGCGTAGCGTCTCGGCCGGAGTCCGTGGATCGATCTGCGCCGTCGCGCGGGCTGAAGCGTCAGGCATGGCGATGGGCGCTGGTCAACCGGGCCGATGATGGCACGCTTCCGGCCGGGAGCGAGATCGCGCGCCAGCATGGCCGGGGCGGACGCTGGGGCAGGCTTGTCAAGAGCGCAGGACTGGCAGGCGAGTTCGCGGACATCGCTCCTGACGGGGAGGCAGGTGATGTGATGACTCCACGACCTGCTGCATGGGGAGATGCTGTCGGGCCCGGACTGGCTGGTTCCGCCGGGTCCCGAGCACAATGCGTACATGCCGGCATCCCTCCCGTCTCCGCCGCGGCACCGGCGGCTGTTCATCGGGCTTGCCGGGCTGCTGCTGGTTCTCGTGGGTGGGACGATCGGCTATGTCGGCTTCGGCCTGAGCCTGCTCGACGCGGTGTTCCAGACGGTTATCACCGTGAGCACGGTGGGATTCGGCGAGGCCCGGCCGTTCGGCGCGGGCGAAAAGGTGTTCACGATCGTGCTGATCCTGGTCGGGGTCGCCACGGCCGCCTACACCTTTGGCGTGGCCATCGACACCCTGGTGGAGGGGTATCTCGGCGGGACCTTCGGGAGGCGCAGGATGGAACGGCAGATCACAGCCATGCACGGTCACATGATCTTGTGCGGCTGGGGCCGGGTCGGGCGGGCTATCGCCCGCCGGACGGCCCAGGCAGGCCTGGTGGTGGTGGACGCTTCCGCTGAGCGGCTCGCGACCGTCAGCTTGCCGTACGTGCACGGGGATGCCACCAGCGAGGAGGTGCTGCGGGCGGCTGGCATCGACCGGGCCCGGGTGCTGGTCACGGCGCTGAACACCGATGCCGACAATCTGTATGTCACCTTGACCGCGCGGTCCATGGCGCCGGGCCTGTTCATCGTGTCCCGGGCCGCGAGCGAGGCGGCAGTGGGCAAACTGGTCCAGGCGGGTGCCAACCGGGTGGTTAACCCGCAGGACCTGGGCGGGGCCCGGATGGCGGCCTTGGCCTTCCAGCCGCACGTGGCCGACTTTCTCGACGTGATCATGCATGGCGGGAGCCTGGAGTTCCGCCTGGAGCAGGTGGAGGTACCGGCCGCCTCGCGGCTGGCCGGCCAGACGCTGCGCAGCGCGCGGGTCCACGACCGGACGGGCACGCTGGTGCTGGCGATGCGCCATCCGGGCGGGGAGTTCCGCACCAACCCGCCGCCCACCGCGATGATCGAAGGCGGGGAGATTCTCATCGTGATCGGCGACGGTGGCCAGGTAGCGGCGCTCCGGGCTCTGGCCGCCGAAGCCGGTGAAACGAGAGGGGCTCCCGCCTAGCATCCGCCGCGTGCGCCAGCTCGGGGAGCGTTTGCCGTGCAGCCGCCCGCATCCCGCCAGGGCCCGGCGGTGGTCGCCTTGCCCGACGAGGTGACCTCCGGCAACGCCGAGCATGTCAAACAGGACCTGGCCGCCGCGTTCAGCCGGGGACCAGCACCGTCGTTGCCGACGGTGTTCTGTGACTCCACCGGGATGCAGCAGCTCGGCCTGGTTGCCTACCTGCCGGTCTAGCCGACTCTGCCCGACGCCCTGCCCGCCGAACGGGACGGGGAGGTCCTCGGCGGCTGAATATTTCAGGCTCTCTGGCGGGGCTCAACTTGCTGGGCAGCAGCCGAGCCGGGTGCTGCGTGCGAACAGGCTGCAAGCCGAACGGTCGCTACCAGGCTGTTCGCGGACGCAGCGGAATCTGGACTCCGGCGTCCGGCATGACCGGCCCGGCGAGCACGGTGTTTGATGGCGCCCCATCGGGGCAGCATGGCCGCAAAGCCCGCAGGATCGTAGCCTGGCCCACGCGAGGGCGGCCTGCGGACCAAGGGGTAGGAATCCCCTCCCCGGGCCGCGTGGCTCCATGGTCCTCTCCCCCCGGGGCCGGGCCCCGCGGCCCGGCCCGCGCCCGCGTACTCCGTAGTGGACGTGGACGGGTAGGCAGCCGCCAGTCACGATTCAGCCGGCCGAGTCGTCGGGGGGGATTGTCGGCGCGCAGGTTCTCCCGTTGATCATCCTTTGATGATCTGGTTTCCCGGCTTGGGAGTCAGTGTCGCGGGCACGCGCCTGGCCCGCCGATGCCGGGACGCGCACCGACCTGCTGTAACTCGATCTTGGGGTGGAACTTGAATATCGACTTCCGTAGACATCTTGGGCTGGTTACCGCCGCTATGGCCACGGGACGTGGGAGGCCGGAACATAGCGGTCCGCTGTGCGTGCCGCACCAGGCTTTACGGTGGTGCGGTCCTGGCGGCTGGTCAACTTCTGGCTGCCCATTCCGGCCGGCGCCGCCGCCTACGCCTTGCTCAAGGTGCCCCGCGGCGCCGGCCTGAAGGCGGTGCGCGCGGCCCTGCCACGATGATGACGCGCAGCGGCCTGCAGCATGAGAACCAGCAGCCCCCGCCCGAGCCCAGACACCCTGAAACACCCCGGCCTTCATAACAGGCGGGCAGCCTGCCGGATTCTGTCCGGCCGCCAGATCCTGCGGACACTGGGGCCGGGACGGCGAACCAGCGTCTCGCGGAGTGGCACCACGGCCTGCCCAGGCCAGATGACTCCTAACTGGCCGCTGACTGCTAACTAATGGCAGCTGAGCTTGGGATTGGCGCCGATGTAGCCGATGTAATTGAGCGGCCCGGCGAGGATGGTGATCGCGATCGTGCCCCACCGGCGCAATTCGTTGACGACGTGCTGTAGTAGTGCCGCTGCCTGGCGGCGATCGCTCCGATGAGCAGCCAGATGAGGAGAAGGACCAAGCCCAGACGCATGGCTGCCTCCGAATTGTTCTGCCGCGGCTCCGCTATCCCGCCAGGCTGCGGCGAACCCGGATTACTACGATTCCTCTGTCCTCACCCATCCGACCCGGCCCCGCCGCCAGATGCTATAGAACAAGCCGGGCCTCCAAGTCACCCTCGAGGCTCTGGCTGGCCGTTTCATCAGGACGCACCCGGGGCATGGCCACAACCGGACCCGCGTCAGCAAGGGCGCTGTGCGTGCCGGCAGGCCGCCGGGGCAGACGCCGGGCCAGGAGAAGGCCTCGCATGCCTTGGTCTTGCCAGGGCCGGCGGTGTGAGGAGGATGTCATGACCGGTTCTGATACGTCCCGTCACGTCGAAGTCAAAGAGGGTGACCAGACGGTCGCCGCGGCCGAGGTAACAACGTCCGGGCAGGCTGACGGGACCGCCCGGATCTCGCTGCACGCGGCGCCCGGGCACATCGTTCCGGGCAGCCGGGCCAACCTGGTCGATGCGGTCATGAATCTGCCCGAGGTACAGGCCAGCGAGCGCTTGGAGGCCACCGTCCCGCTCGGCGACTGCGAATCATTGGAGCGGCTACGGGAGCGGACCAAGGATCCGGTCACGTGGGCCGCCGGGTCCACCGCGCTGCTGGACGCGACCATACCCTCCGACAGCGCATAACCCGTGCCTGGTGCGGGCAGGTGCATCAGGCACGACATGCCTAGGCACCAGGGAGGTGCCGGATGCCGACCGACCCGCAGACGCCAGCCGCATCGTCCCGGCCGACCGAGCCGACCCAGGGTGGCACTGTGCCACAGGAGAGGGCACCGGCTGGCCGGCCTCCCGCTGCCGCAGCATAAAATTCGGCGGACCAGGGCTGGCGGCGTGTGGGTCGCCATGGCGTGCTTCGCCGTCGTGCTGCTGTTGCTGCTGATCTTCATCTTGCAAAACGGCCGCACCGTGGGCATCTCCTACCTGGGCGCGCACGGGCACCTCCCGCTCGGCGTCGCCCTGCTGCTGGCGGCGGTCTTCGGCGTGCTCTTGGTGGTGCTGCCCGGCACCGCCAGGATCATCCAGCTGCGGATCGCGGCCCGCCGCCACCGCCGCGTCGATGCACGCCACGCCGCCGCGACACATAGGGCAGATGCGCCCGGCCCGCCACCCGTTTCGGCCTGACGCAGCGGCGTCCGGCCGGATCGGCGGCGGCAGGCCGGCGCCATGCCCTGAGCTGAGCTGCGTGGGCCTGGCGGCCCGGGGCATCGGCCGGTTAGGCTTGCCGGGCAGCGCGGCCCGCGCTGGGCCGGGTGATCACCGGAGTGGAGCCGCGATGGGCGTGCCCGGCTATCCCGAAGCGTTCCGGGTCTTGTGCCAGGAGGCCGGGGCTGACCTGCACCGGGTGCTAGCCGCGGCATGCGGCCCGGTGCCAGCCTGGGACCCGGTGGTGTACCTGGCCGACTTCGCTCACGCGGTGCTATTCCCGCTGGCCGCCGGCATAGCTGAAGAGCACGTGGCGGGGACGATGGCGGGCCGGGCGTTCACCACCGGCCAGCCAGTGACCAGCGCCCGGGACGGCTTCGTCCGGGTGTGGGTACCGGTGGTGGACCAGACGACCCGGACCGGGGTGCTGGCTATCACTGTCCATGAGGCCGGCGAGGCGGTCCTGGCCCAGGCCGAGCTGCTGGGCGTGTTCGCCGGGCTGGTCGCCGCGGCGGCCACGCGGGTCAGCGACGTCCCCTACATGCGGCGGCGGGGCCGGGCCATGTCGTTGCCGGCGGGTATGCAGTGGGACCTGCTGCCGCCGCTGAGCGCGCGGACCAGCGGCGCCCTGATCGCCGGGGGTGCTCGAGCCCGCCTACGATATTGCCGGGGACGCGTTCGACTACGCATTCAACGGCGCCGACCTGCATTTCGCGATCATTGACGGCCTGGGGCACGGCATCGGCTCGACGTTGCTGACCGGCTTGGCCGTGGGCGCCTACCGGCACGCCCGCCGGAACGGGCGCCGGTGGCCGACATCCACGCTGCCATCGATCAGGCGCTGGCCAGGTACTACGACGATGATTCGTTCGCGACCGGCATCATCGCCCGGCTGGCGACCAGCCCTGGGCGGCTGGAATGGTCGTGCGCCGGGCACCCGCGGCCGCTGCTGCTGCGCGGCCGCAAGGTGGTCGCCGAGCTCAACTGCGATGCGAGTCTGCCGTTCGGGCTCGGCGACGACACTCCCGTGCCGGCCATCTGCGAGCTGGAGCCCGATAACGCGGTCCTGCTGTACACCGACGGCGTGGTCGAGGCTCGGACTCCGGACGGGCAGCTGTTCGGGCTGGACCGGCTGGCCGACCTGCTGGAGCGGGAGGCCGCCAGCGGCCAGCCGGCCGAGGAACTCCTGCGCCGGCTGGTGCGGGCCGTGCTGGAGCATCAGGCCGGCGGCCTGCGCGATGACGCCACGCTGCTGCTGGTCCAATGGACCGGCACCTAACCGGCGGCCAGCCGCGCTGATCTGCGGGTCCGAAGCGGCCTAGCCGCGCACCGGCCCAGCTCACACACATTCCCCGCACCGGGCACCGGCGCCGGCAGCACTCGTGGCCCTGCCCTGGCGATCAGGGGCCGGAGGCAAATCGCCCGGGAAGGCATACTCACGACGGTCCGGCTATGGATGGGCCTGAGGATGTGATGATTCCGTGATCACGACAGACGGCCTAATGCAGGCCGGACCCTTCGCCCATTACGCGTTGTTCTACCGCAGCCAGGACGAGTACGCCAGGGAGGTGTGCGCGTTCGTGCGCGAGGGGCTGGCCGCGGCCGAACCCCTGGTCGCCGGGCCAGCCGCCGGCTGGACCTGGTCCGCGCCGCCTTGGGCCCGGCAGCCGAGGTGGTCTCGTTCGCCGACATGACCGGACTGGGCCGCAACCCGGCCCGGATCATCCCGGCCATCCGCCCCTTCACCGACAGCCGCCGCCCGCACCGCACCCGGTTCATGGGCGAGCCGGTGTGGGCCGGGCGCTCGGCCGCCGAGACCGCCGAGGCGACCCGGCACGAGGCGCTGATCAACACGGCCCTGGCCGCCGTCCCACCACCGGCCTGTGCCCCTATGACGCCAGGCGGGGCTCCCCGGCAGCCGCGCAGGACCTGATGATCGCGGTCAGAGAGATCACGGCCAACACCGTCGTCCACGCCACCGGCGCGGGAACCCTGCGGATCTGGCGGGACGGCACGGCCCTGGTGTGCCAGATCCGGGACGAGGGACAGATCACCGACCCACTCGCCGGGCGCCACCCCGACTCACCGCATGCGGACAGCGGGCACGGCCTGCGCATCGCCCACGAACTGTGCGACCTGATCGAGCTGCGATCCGGGCCGGGGGGCACCATCGCCCAGCTGCAGATGCTGCTCAGCTGACGCACCGGCGACGGCCCGCCGGCCGTCGTAGACCGGGAGGCGGCGTACGGATGATCAGGTCGCCGTCCCGGCCGCCATGAGATTCTGCACGGTGGCCCGAGGGCGTGCCTCACCCTGTGCTTTGCGTGTCCTCGGTCCTGGCGGTCTCGGCCGGGATGGTCTCGGCCGGGACTGTCTCCGCGGCGGAGGTGGCCGAGGGAACGGTCTCGGGCGGCCTGATCCCGGAGGGCACCGACAGGATCCGGCCGAACGCCGCGCCCGCGATGAACACGATGACCACGCCCAGCGCGGAGAAGAAGCCGAGCTGTTCCATGATCCGCATGAACGCGGTGGAACCGGCGGGCGAGCCCCCCAGGACCACGTGGTGGTTCCACAGCGAGCTCAGGACGGTGCCCAGGGTGAACCAGGCCCCGGCCGCCGCGGCCAGGACCGCGCCGAACAGTGCGACGTGCCTGCCGATGGCGACTAGGAGCAGGATGCCGCCGAGGAAAACGGCCGCGCCGGGCAGGATCTCCAGCCACAGCCGGGCCGTCGTGTAGGTCCAGGCCACATCCGGCGTGTAGGCATAGCGGAAATACGGTCCGATGAAGGGGATCAGTGCGCCTCACAGCCCGAGCAGGGCCAGCAGGAATCCGCTGAGGGCTCCGCGGCTGCGCCGCATTCGCAACATCCCGGCTATGCCTATCACTTCCCTGGTAAGTACCGAGGTTGAGTTACGGCCTGACACTGCCTCCCTACCCGGGGCGTGACGTGGTATACCCGTGCGGGCGGCTGCGGCGGCAGGCGATCCTGCCGGCAAGGCAGGGGTGACGACTGGTTACTGGCTGGGCTGCGGCAGGTGGCAGGACACTTTCGGGTTCGCGCCCGCGTAGTTCAGCGGCCCGGCCAAGATGGTCACGATGATCGTGCCCGCCCCGGTGCAGTTCGCCGAGCCCTCGGTGTAGCAGTGCCGCTGCCGGCGGCGATAGCGCCGATGACCAGCTAGATGAGCAGCAGCACCGGGACCGGTCACGCAGTACGCATCGCTACCGCCAGGTCGCGGCGAGCAGGCTCCGCGCGCTGGCGGGCCTGCGGTGGGCGCAGACCGTCATGCCGACAGGCTACAGATACCAGCAAGAGTGCCCGTTGCGCGCCGGGTCGGGCGAGCATCTCCCGCTGCCCGTTCCCGGCACGACCACCGGCCTGCTCGCAGTCATACCCCGTGCCGCGGCCCGGTTGCCGCCAGCGAGCCATGCGACCGGGACCACCCGGTTGCGCCGCCGGCCGGGAGCAGCCGGGACCGGGCCGGGTTTGGGGTACCTGAGCCGCGGTGAGTTATTACGAATGCCCCGGAAGCGTAATCAGCCCGAGGAACCACGTCACGATCTGATAGATCACGCTGGCAAAGTCATCAAAGTCCGCGGGTTTGACAATATATGCGTTCGCGTGAAGCGAGTAACACCGCTGGACAGTATGCGGGTCACGAGATGCTGTAAGCACCGCAATCGGGATAGCAGAGTAATCGTCATCACCCTTCATGTCAGCCAGGACCTCCAGGCCGCTGCGAAGCGGCAGATTGAGATCGAGCAGGATCAGGTCGGGACGATGGATACCCGCGCTGGGCCGCCGCACGAAATCGATAGCCTGCTCGCCATCGCCTACCACATGAACCCGGACGGAGGGCAGAGCCTGCTCGAAGGCTTCCCTGATCATTACCGCATCGCCTGGATCATCCTCGGCCAGCAGGATAACGGCGTCCTCTTTATAGCGGTTCGGCATCTAAGGCCTCCCCAATGCACAGCCATACCTTTGAACAGTCATTTTCGATCCCGCATGGCGGAGACCAAAATGCGGCTGGTCCGCCTATTTCCGAAAATATAGGCAATCGGAGCCACCCTGGACTAACTAACAATACTGCAAGATGCCGGGCGGGCCGCCGCTGGCCCCGGTAACTTCCGCGAACGGGCCGTCTGCCGGATTCCTGGTCGGCGGGGAAGCGAGAACCGGGCTGCATGTCGATCTCGGCTCGCACTTGACCGCTCACAAGGTCCCGGGCATTCAGGCCAAGAATCTGATCGGCCTGCCTTGGCGAGTGGCATTCGCCCTGCAAGACGACGGCTGGATCCTGCGGAACGCGATCGCTTGGCACAAGCCCACCGCGATACCCTAATCAGTCCGCGACCGGCTCAACTGCCAGCAGAAGCTGATCTTCCTGCTTGTCAGGTAGCCCGCCTATTGGTTCGACCTCGATCCATCCACATCCCGCCCGCAGCAGCCGCGCACACCACCCGCGCGGCACCGCAGGCCGCCCAGGCTCGGGCCACCCGCCCTCCCGACGGCCAGATTCCAGGTTGCCGCCGACGAGCGCGGCCTGGACACCCTTGAGATGAGCTGGATCAACAGCAGCGAAGGCGCCCGGCTGTTCCGCCCCGGCGCGGCCCCGGCCCTGCGCGGCACCCTGCTCACCCTCTGCGACCAGGAAAGCGTCCTCTACACCACGGGCAGCATCGAGTTCTACTCCACCTACCCGGCATGTACGTCCCGCAGCCCATCGGCATCAGGCCTGCCCGGTCCATACGCAGCTCTCGCGCGGCACCGGATGCGAAACCCTCGCGCTAACGCTAACCAAAACGAACTGGAATCAGACCCGGCTCGATGGCCACGACCCCGTCACCATCCGCACCGCCAACCAGGTCAAGGCTATTCTGCGGTGCTGCGACCCAGACCAAGCGATCGCTACTCGGTACGCGAACTACATGTAAACGATGCACCGCAGCGCGGCTCGCATGAGCATGTGTCGTTCACGTTCGCGGGGTCCACCTTCCGCGCCCGCGCGGCCCGCGGCAAGGACGGGAAGAAGTTCACCTGGTTCCTGCCCGCGGTCAGCAAGGGCGCCCTGAACAAGGTGAGTGCGGAGGTCCGCCGCTGACCGCACCGGCGCACCATCGGCAGCCTCGCCCGGGAGACCAACCCCGCCGTGCGGGCTGGATGCAGTACTACGGGGCGTTTTACCGCTCCGCGCTGCTGCCCTCCTGCGGCGCGTCGACGCCTACCTGAGGCGCCGGATCCGCAAGAAATACGAGCGGCTGACACCTGCGAAGAAGGCCAGGGCCTGCTGGAAACGCGTCACCACCCAGTACCCCGGCTGTTCGCCCACTGGCCATCGGTGCCCTCAGCGCAAAAAGTGGTGGCCCTAAACCGGTCAGGTCCAGATGGCTGTTTCCGTTTCGGGGTCGAAGAACTGCATGCCGTCGGTCTTGATGACGAACGTGGCCCGGTCGCCCACCTTGACCTTGCTGCCCGGGTCGATACGGGCCACGCCCTCGCCGGATTCGGTGACTGCTTCCTCGTCCGCGCTGGCCGTGCCCTCGGCCCGCACCCGGCGGGCGTCCACGGTAAAGTGCACCACGAGCTCCGAGCCGAGGGCCTCGATCAGGTCCACGTTGCCGACGATGGTCGGCCCGGCGGCGCCGTTGGCGGCGGGCAGGTTCTCAGGCCGCAGGCCCAGGATCACCTTCTGGCCGGCGTAGGCTGCCAGCCCGGGACGTGCCGCGCGGACTGACTCCGGCAGTTCTATGTCCTGGGACCCGAGGCGGACGGACCTTGCGCCCTCGGTCATCGACGCCTCGTACAGGTTCATGGCCGGCGAGCCGATAAACGCCGCAACGAACAGGTTGTCCGGGTGGTCATACAGGTGCTGCGGATGATTGACCTGCTGCAGGACCCCGGCCCGCATGACCGCCACCCGGTCGCCCATCGTCATCGCCTCCACCTGGTCGTGGGTCACGTACATGGTGGCCACGTTGATCCGCCGCTGGATCCGCTGCACCTCGGCCCGCATCTGCACCCGCAGCTTGGCATCCAGGTTCGACAGCGGCTCGTCCATCAAGAACACCGACGGCTCGCGCACGATCGCCCGGCCCATCGCCACCCGCTGCCGCTGCCCGCCGGACAGCTGGCCGGGCTTGCGGTCCAGCCACTCGGTCAGCCCGAGGATCTCCGCGGTCTCCTTCACCTTGGCGGTGATCTCCGGCTTGGGCAGCTTGCGCAGCTTGAGCGCGAAGCCGATGTTCTCGGCCACGCTCATGTGCGGGTACAGCGCGTAGTTCTGGAACACCATGGCGATGTCCCGGTCTTTCGGCGTGACATCATTGACCGGGTTCCCTGCGATGCGCAGCGTGCCGGAGGAGATGTCCTCGAGGCCGGCGACCATCCGCAGCGCGGTGGTCTTGCCGCAGCCGGACGGGCCCACTAGCACCATGAACTCGCCCTCGCGGACATCCAGGTTCAGATCCCTCACGGCGTGGAAGCCGTTCGGGTACACCTTGTTGATCTGCTCGAGGTTTACGGTGGCCATCATGCCTCCGATCCGGGTCCCCATATATGCGGGGCCCTCTTCCGTTAGTGCATCGATACACTAACAGGCCGCCCGTGTCAACGGCGCTGCGCACGGCAGGACTTCCCCGGCGCGTGGCGCGCGGCTCGGCTGACCGGCAGGGCAACGGAATTCAGGCCTTCTACCAGGTTGAACTCTGCGGCCGCGGGAAAAGCTGCAACGATCTGCGCATCGGCTCTTGACGCCCGCAGTCCTTTCGGTGTATCGATGCACTTAACGCGTTAGTGTATCGATGCACTTGCATCGGAGGAGGTCGTTGGCGATGAGAGCCGTCCACGGGCAGACGCAGCAGCAGGTTTCCCGGCGTGGCTTCCTCGCCGGCGTCGGCGCGGCCGCCGGGATGGCCGCTGCCGCCTCGGCCGGCCTAAGCGGCTGCGGAGCGTCATCATCGAAGAACACGCTCACCATCGCGGTGAACGGGACGCAGTTGGCGGCGACGGCGCTCCAGCAGGCTGTCGGTCCCGCGTTCCGGCAGGCCCATCCGGGGATCGGCCTGAACTTCATGGCGATCAACGGCACCGACTGGAACGACTATTTCACCAAGATCCTGACGCTCATCATCAGCGGGAACCCGCCCGACCTGACGTCGGTGGCGACCGAGGGCCTGCAGCTGTTCGCCGCCAAGGGCATCGCCGAGCCGCTCAACAGCTACGTGATGTCGGACAAGGCAAGCCTGCAAGGGTTCTTCTCCGACGTCCACCCGGTGCTGATCGAGTCGATGATGTACCAGGGCGATCTGTACGTACTGCCCACCGACTTCAACGCCGGCAACATGTTCTTCTCCACGGACCTGCTGGACAAGGCCGACGCCAGCTATCCGTCAGATAACTGGACGAAGAACGACTTCGACGACATGGCCCAGAAGTGGGCCCGCGCCCCGGGCGCGGTGGCGTGGGACTGGGTAGTGCGGCTGTGGGGCAGCTGGACATCCTGGATGTACGCCAACAACGCCAACCTGCTCAGCGAGGGCCGCTGGCCCGGCGGCAGCTGGATGTGGGACACGTTCTACCCGAACGACCCGGCGGCGCAGGGCCGCGCGGGCGGCTGGCACTGGGGAGCGCCGACCGCGAACGACCCCGCCGTGGTGGACGCCCTGCAGTACATGATCGACCTGAGGAACCAGCGGCTGTCAGCCGCGCCCGACGTCGGCGGCGGCGGGACGCTGCAGGGCCTGTTCGCCAGCAACCATATCGCCATGACGATCGGCGGCGGGTTCTGGGCCGGCGGGCTGCACACGGCAGGCATGGCGTCGCACCAGTTCGACGTGCAGTACTTCCCGGCCTGGTCGACGCAGAAGCACCTGCTGGGCGACGCGGGCTACGCGATGCTCAGGACCTCGAACAAGAAGGAGATCGCCTGGGAGTTCATGAAGTCCCTGACCGAGCCGGCCGCGCTGGGCGCCCTGGTCGCCGGCAACACCAGCACGCCGACCCGCCGGTCCATGATGACGGCCAGCCGGTACGCCCCGACCGGCCCGGCCCACTGGCCGGTGTTCTACGGGACGCTGGACAAATTTCCGAATACCACGCCGATTCCTGCGCCTCCGTACTACCAGCAGCTGGCCACGGCCTTCAACGCCCGGACCACCCAGGCGATGTACAGCGGCAGCGCCAAATCGGCGCTGGACGGGCTGCAAAGCGACCTGGAGGCATTCGCCTCCACTTCCTCGACCTGAGGGGGCAGCGAATGCATACCGCCACCCATCCGGCCGGTGACCGGCCATCTCGCACACAGAAGGGCCAGGAACCATGGCTCTAGCGCTCGGCCAGCCCAGGGCCTCGGCCAATCTCAAGCGACGCCGGGAGACCCGTTTCGCCTGGCTGCTCATCCTCCCCACCGTTCTCTTCGTGGGCCTGTTCACGGCCGCGCCGATCGTGGCCTCATTCATTCTCAGCTTCTTCAGCTACAGCGTGATCTCGCCTGCCCGCTGGGTCGGGCTGGCCAACTACCAGGCGCTGCTGCACGACACCAACGCCCAGCATGCCTTCGTCGTCACCTTCATCCTGACGATGGGCATCGTGATAGCCGAGGTCGTGGTCGGCCTCGCCCTGGCCGTGGCGGTGCAGCGGAGAATGACCTGGGCCCGGTCGATCTTCCGGTCGGCGTTCTTCGTGCCGCTGCTCGTGTCCGGGGCCTCCATCTCCATCGTCTTCAGCTACATCTTCGACCCCGTGTTCGGGGTGGTGAACTACTACCTGCACCTGCTCGGCCTGCCGCAGGTCCCCTGGCTCAACTCCACCTGGGGCGCAATCCTCACGATCATCATCGTGGTGACATGGCAGCAGCTCGGCTTCACCTTCATCGTCTTCTCGGCCGCGCTGGGAGCGGTGCCCAAGGAGCTCATTGAAGCGGCCAGGACCGACGGCGCCGGCGGCTGGCGCATCTTCCGGAAGATCACGGTGCCCATGATCAGCCCGTCGATCCTGTTCACGGTGACGGTGGGCGTCATCAGTACGCTCCAGCTCTTCGACCAGCCGTACGTCCTGACCCACGGCGGGCCGGGCTACTCCACCGAGACCATCGTCCTGGACATGTACCAGCAGGCGTTCCAGAACCTGAGGTTCGGCTACGCCTCCTCTATCTCCGTCATCTTGTTCATCGTCGTGCTCATCGCGACGTACCTGCAGTTCCGGATCTCCCGCAAGTGGGTGTTCTACTCATGAGGAGCCGACCATGAGCCAGCAGCCCGTGCAGCCCGTGCAGCCCGCGCTCGCCGTGACCACACGACACCAGCCGCGGTCGGCGGCCGCCCGCACCGCCGCCGCCCAGCGCGGTCAGCAGCGTACCCGCCGACCCCCGCTGCGGCGCGGCGGGCGGGTGATCGAGATAGTCCTCCTGTCCGCCGCCGCCATCCTGGTCGTCGCGCCGATCTACTGGACGATCGTGACATCGCTGCGCACGCCGGCGCAGTCCTTCACCAATCCCCCGGACTGGATCCCGACCCATCCCATGTGGGCGAACTACTCCGCGGTGTTCAACAGCGTCCCCTTCTGGGACTTCCTGCTGAGCAGCTTCCTGGTGACCGGCTTCATCGTGCTCGGCCAGATGGTGACCTCCTGCCTGGCCGGCTACGCCTTCGCCCGGCTGCAGTTCCGGGGCCGCGAGCCCCTGTTCTGGGCCGTGCTGGCGACCATGATGGTGCCGATCCAGGCGACGATCATCCCGGTCTTCCTGCTGATCAAGCAGTTCGGCCTGATCAACACCCGCACCGGGCTCATCCTGCCGGTGGTCGGGACCGCGTTCGGCACCTTCTTGATGCGCCAGTACTTCCTGCAGATGCCCAAGGAGCTCGGCGAGGCCGCGACCGTCGACGGCGCGAACCAGTGGCAGGTCTTCTCCAAGGTCTACGCCCGGCTGGCCGGCCCGCCGCTGGCCACCCTCGCCGTCCTCGCGTTCGCCGCCTACTGGAACGAGTTCTTCCGCCCGCTCATCTTCTTGTCCACCCCATCGAAGTTCACCCTCCCGCTCGGCCTGGTCACGTTGCAGGGATACCTGGGCACCGGGAGCGTATCGGTGGTGCTCGCCGGGGTGATCCTGTCGCTGATCCCCACCTTGATCGTCTTCCTGGTCGCCCAGCACCGCCTGGTAGAGGGCCTGACCTTCGGGTCCGTCAAGGGATGATCCGCGAGACCGCAGACGCGCCGGGCGGGCCCGGAAGGCCCCGCCCGGCGCTGCACTTCGCGCCGCGGCGGAACTGGATGAACGACCCGAACGGCCTCATCCAGTGGCAGGGCCGGATCCACCTGTTCTACCAGCACAATCCCGAGGGGGTGACCCTGGAGCACATCGCATGGGGTCACGCCAGCAGCACCGACCTGTGGAACTGGGCAGATCATCCGCTGGCGCTGGAACCCGGGCCGGACGGCCCCGACCGTG
The DNA here is from genome assembly GCA_963787645.1 of uncultured Actinomycetes bacterium. GTDB lineage: Bacteria > Actinomycetota > Actinomycetes > Streptosporangiales > Streptosporangiaceae > Palsa-504. The sequence goes on from CAWBDS010000006.1 coordinate 370,672, forward strand.
ACGGCTGCTGGTCGGGCTGCGCGGTCGTGCACGACGGGACGCCGCACCTGCTCTACACCGGCCTGCGCGGTCCGGTGACGCTTCCCTGCCTGGCCGCCGCCTGCGACCAGGACCTGATCAGATGGTCCCGTTACGAGAAGAACCCGGTGATCGCCGACCCGCCCCCCGACCCGGGAGTCCGGGCCTTCCGCGACCATACCGCATGGCGGGCCGGCGCAGCCTGGTACCAGGTGATAGGCGGGGGCCTGGCGGAAAAGGGCGGCGCGCTCTTCCTTTACCGGTCCGAGGATCTGCGGAACTGGCAGTACCTGGGCGTCTTCGCCGCTGCAGCCGACCACGGGCTAGACGGGCAGATCTGGGAATGCCCGGACGTGTTCACCCTCGGCCACACCTCCGTCGTGATCGTCTCGGTACACGATGCGGGCCCGCGGTACGCGATGTGGATGACCGGGGAGATCACCGGCGGCACGTTCACGCCCAGGGCCAGCGGCCTGTGCGACGCCGGAGGCCGATACTACGCGCCTCAGTCTCTGTCCCTCACAGACGGCCGGCGCATCGAGATCGGCTGGATCCGCGAGAGCCTCGACGAGCTGACCGGCCAGGACCGGGCCCGGGTGGGCGTCATGTCCCTGCCCCGCGAGCTGTACCTAGAAGACGGGAAGCTGCGGTCCCGGCCGGCCCGCGAACTCGACGGCGCGCGGAGCGAGGAACTCGCCAGCCAGGTCATCGAGGGGCACGGAACAGTGAACATGAAGCTATCCGCACGAGATCAGAACGCGGCCGAGTTCCGGATCACCCCAGTCCGCGGCGAGGCCGCAGCCATCACGGTGCGGCTACGGGGTATCGGCTGTGCTGACGTCACGATCCAGGTCAGCCACGGCCGTACCACGATCGCCGAGGGGAACCGCCCGCTAACCACCGGGAATCCCGCCGCCGGCCCGGCGCTTTTGCCTGTCCTGGCGGCGGGCGCGGTCAGGATCTACTACGACGCGGGCATCGTGGAGGTGTACAGCCCCGGCGCCAGCCCGGCGGCCGTCATCTGCGACCGAGACGGACGGTACGATGCCGTTGAGGTGCAGATCCGGACTCTTCAAGGCTCGCCTCCAAACGCCGTCAGGATCACGGGATGGTCATCCGGCCCAGCCCAGCGCCTATCCCTACATCCGCGCCCGACGACCGGCACCACCGGCGCCCTGGCAGAATTACCAGACGTGACCGGCCATCAAGACGGCAGCGACCACAACGGGCCCAGGCGCCCGCCAACCCTGGCAGATGTCGCCCGCGATGCCCGGGTGTCCAAGACCACCGCGTCGCTGGTCCTTCGCCGACCGAATCCGCCCAACATCCCCGCCCGGACCCAGGACAGGGTCCGGGCTGCCGCACGGCAACTCGGCTACGTCCGCAACCAGGCAGCCACCGAACTGCGCAGCCAGGCGAAGTCCACCATCGGATTCATCGCGGACGGCATTGCGGAGGGACCATTCGGCGGCGAGATGATCCGGGGCGCCCAGGACGCCGCCTGGCACCGGGGTTACCTGCTTATGATCGTGGAAACCGGCCACGACCGTGACCTCGTGTGCGAAGCCGTGACCCGGTTCACAGAGCGCCGCGCCCACCGCATTATCTACGCTGCATACGCGCACCGGCAGGTGGACCTGCCGCCCGCCTTGGCGGACGCCAACCCGGTCCTGGCGAACGCGTTCGATGCAGAGCGGAAGTTCTCCTCGCTGGTACCGGACGAGGTTGGCGGAGGCCTGCTGGCCGCACAGACACTGCTGGCAATCCGCTGGGCACCGATCGGTTTCATCAATATCGCCAGAGGTGACGTGGCGGCTGCAGGCCGCCTGCACGGATACCGGGCAGCAGTGGAAGGCGCCGGCCTGCCGTTCGACGAGAGCCTCGTGATCTACACAGGAGAATCCGCCAGCCGCCGTCCCGGCAAGGGCGGCGGGAATGCGGTTGACGGATACAAGGCGGCACGCGCCCTTTTCCGCCGCCACCCAGACCTCAGCTTGCTTTTCTGCGCCACCGACCGCATGGCCATGGGCGCCTACGACTATCTCAAAGAGACAGGAAGACAGATCCCGCAAGACGTGGCCGTCGTCGGCTTCGACAACCAATGGCTGATCGCCACGCAGGTCCGGCCTGCCCTCACGACGATCGCGCTCCCCCATTACGAAATCGGCAAGCGCGCCGTAGAAGTCGCCCTCGCCCACCCGGACGGAGCCGCGCCCCAGCAGACAGTTCTCCCATGCAAGGTCATCACCCGCAAATCGACGTGATCCTCCGCGCGGCGGACGGGAAGCACTCAGCCTTCCGTGCGCGAACCATGTCAACGGCCAAGTTTTTGGGCTCTGCCGCGAATTTTGTGGTCCCGGTAGCGCCACGGTGCAAGATGACGCGCTTACCTGTTGAGCAGGTCGAAGCCGGGCCGGCCGTACATCTGACGCTTGATCACCTTAAAAGAGCACGCGGCCTTCGACGGGCCCGGAGTTCCAGCGGCTGGTCAGGCCCTGGGTGACGGCGTCCAAGTCCTGCTCGAGGCCCTTGGCGAACGACGACAAGCCGGGCAGGTCGGTGGCCTTGACGTCGCTGATCCACTGCGGGAGGTCCTGGGGCCGCCACAGGCCCGGCCCTGCTCGCTGAAGTCCCGCAACATCGGTGCGGGCACTCAGGCACCGGATCGCCGACGGCGTCCGTGCCAGCCTCCGCGCTCACATGGACTCAGCCGCCAGCCATCCTGCCCAGGATGTGCCAGCCTTCGTGCCCAGAGTCGCTGAACCGCCATGTCACAGCCGTTCGAGATGCCAGACTCGGCGCTCAGTCACATAACCGCTGTGCATGGAAGTTACCGGTTTCTTCCGGGAGGGCCATGCCGCTGTCCCCGCCGGCAGATGACAGGCAATCCGGGCTTCCCCCTGCCGGCGCTTGCATTAAGGGTGACCGCGGGCAACTACCTCGCCGGGCGCCTGCCGGGCCGCCGCCGCATCCGCAAGGCACCCAGGACAAGGGCGCCGAGGAACACGACGATGCCGATGATCAGCAGGTACAGCAAGCCCTTCGCGACCACGCCCACGATGCCCAGCACGATCGCCACGATCACCAGCAGCAGGAACAGGGCAATCATCTGAACCTCCACTCAGTCCGCCGGTTCAGCGGCGGGCCAGCCGCCGCTCACCGCCGCCGCCCGGCTCGTAGGCCAGGCCGTAGTGCTTGAAGACCGCCTCCTCATCGCCGGCGGGCAGCTCGCCGTCAGTGCCGATCGACGGGGCGTCCTTCACCTGCTTTCTGCCGTAGCAGACCTTGACGTACCCCGGGCCCACGGTGGCCTGGTCAAGAGGCACGAACACGAGCCGGTGCCGGGTCGGCATCCCGACCTTGACCGTGCCGAATGACGGCAGGTCGGTGCCGGTGTCCACGTAGACGGCCTCCAGCTCACCGATCTTGTGACCCGTGTCGTCAACCACGTCATGGCCGCGCCATTCCCGGATGTCGGCAGCCTCGAACACGCCAGCCTTCCTCCCGCAGCGCCACACTGCGGTTCCTGGTTATGACCGTACCCCCTGCGCGGCCCAGGTGACCGCACGGCCCACGAAGGCCAATTTGGAGGACCATAATTTCTTGGGTTCGGCCTGGCTCCTCGCGCTTCGTTCTTGCTGCGCCCGTTATCGTGCAACCAGCAGGGTTTGCGGGGCAGCGGCCATCATGCGCATGCGCAGCCAGGCGAGCTGTGCTGCGGTCTGCGGTGCGCAGCGGTCCACGACCTGGAGCAGGTCCGGGTCGCGTGCGCCCTGTGCGGCCTGGCGGATCAGAGTCCAGGTGATGTCGACCAGGCTGGCGAGCTGGTAGAGATCTTGCAGGTCGCGCAACAGTCCGATGGGACCCGCGCGGTGGGAGCTCGGCCCCGAGGGCCTGAGGCGTTCGGGTTCGGGTTCGGCCGGCGGAGCCGAGCGGGCGAGCACCGGGGCCAGGTCGTCGGCGTGGGCGGTGCACTGGCGGGCGAAGCCGGCCGTTGTGTAGTGCACGTCGTCGTCGGCGGCGTGGCCGTCGGAAACCAGCCGGTAGCTGCGGCCCAGGGTCTGTTCGGCGTGCTGCAGGAACTCAAGGTAGGTGACCAGGTACATGTCGTCCTCACCCTGTTCCGGTCTGGGCGGCGTCATCGAGGGGATGCACCGGCGCGGAGGCGGTGCTGGTGGGGGCCGGGGCGGGGCCGGTTCCGGCGGCGACCCGCTCGACCGAGACCGCGGCCACCTTGAACTCGGGTTGCTTGGATACCGGGTCCCAGGCGCCGAGGGTAAGCTCATTGGCGGCGTCGTCCCCGTAATGCCAGGGGGCGAACACCACGCCCTCGCGCAGGTAGGCGATCCGGGCCGGGGCCTGGATGCTGCCCCGCCGCGAGGTAACCCGGACGATGTCACCCTCGGCGATACCGAGCCGGCCGGCGTCGGTTCGGAGATCTCGACCCACATCGCCGGGGCCGCCTGGTTCAGTGGCCGGCTGCGGGCGGTCTTGGTGCGGGTGTGCCAGTGGTAGACGGTACGGCCAGTAGTCAGCCGGAACGGGTACCGTTCGTCGGGCTCTTCGAACGGGGGCTCGTATCCGGCGGCCTTGAGCATGGCCCGGCCGTCGGGCCGCAGGGCCAGGTATTCGACCTCGCTGACCGGGACGCCGGTGGCCAGATCGTGCCCGTAGGTCTCGCAGACGCCGGGGTCGGAGGGGAACACCGCGTCGCCGTAGAGCCGTTCGGTCCCCGCTAGCGCGGCGGGCGTGCAGGGCCACTGGATGCCGCCGGCCTCGTGCAGCTTGGGGTAGCTGAGCCCGGAGTAGTCACACGGCCGGCCGGCGCTGGCCTCCTGCCACGCCTGGAAGGCTTCCTCGGCCGTCTCCCAGGCAGGTAGCGGTGCCCCGTCCCGGTCGGACAGGCCCAGCCGACGGGCGTAATCGAGGAAGATGGCCAGATCCGAGCGGGCCTGACCGGGCGGGTCGACGGCTTGTTCCTGCAGGTGCACGGTGCGGTCGGGGTTGGTGTAGGTGCCGGTCTTCTCCGCCCACAGCGCCGCCGGCAGCACCACGTCGGCCAGCTCCGTCGTCTCGGTGCGGTAGCCGTCGGAGACCACCACGAAGCACTGGTCACCGGACAGGATGCGCCGGACCCGGGCCAGGTCCGGCATGGACACCGCCGGGTTGGTGCCGGAGATCCACAGGAACCCGATCGAGCCCTGCTCGGCGTAGCGAAACATCTGCATGGCGTGGGTGGGCGGCGACCAGTGCGGGATCACCATCGGGTCCACGTTCCACAGCCGGGCCAGCTCTTCGACGTGGCGCGGGTTGTCCCAGTTGCGGAAACCCGGCAGGGCCGGCCCGCAGCCGGTCTCCCGGTTGTTCTGCGCCGACGGCTGGCCGTTCATCTGCAAGATCCCCGCGCCGGGGCGGCCGATCATGCCCCGCAGCAGGTGCATGTTGTTGACCTGGCAGGATGCCGCGGTGGCCTGATGGGACTGGTAGAACCCCATCGAGCAGGTGGACACTACCCGGTCGCTGGTGCCGAAGATCTCTGCCGCCCGGCGAATATCATCGGCGCCGACCCCGCAGATGGCGGCCGCCCACTCCGGGGTGGCCTCGGCGGTGATCTCGGCCAGCTGCTCAAAGCCGACGGCGTGCGCATCCATGTAGGCGCGGTCCATGTAGCCGTGCGCGATCAGCTCGTGCACCAGGGCGTTCATCAGCGCCAGGTTGGTTCCGTTCCTGATCGCCAGGTGCACGTCGGCCCGTTCGGCCACCTTGGTGCGCCGCGGGTCCGCGCACACCAGCCGCGGCGGGTCCGGCGCCTCCAGGCGGTCGAGCATCCGCGCCCACAGCACGGTCTGGGTCTCGGCCACGTTATGGCCGAACAAGAACAGCGCGTCGCAGTGGTCGATGTCGGTGTAGGAGCCGGGCTGGCCGTCGCAGCCGAAACTCTCCTGGAAGGCCGCCGAGGCGGTCGACGTGCACCAGCGGGTGTTGCCGTCCATGTGCGGAGTGCCGATCCCGGCCTTGCCGATCACCGCCAGCGTGTAGTACTCCTCGATCATCAACTGGCCCAAGGTGAAGAACCCGTGGCTCAGCGGGCCCTCGGTCTCCAGCAGCGACCGGGACCGCTCGGCCACCGCGGCCATGGCCGTGTCCCAGTCGGTCTCGGCCAGCCGCCCGTTCTGGCGGATCAGCGGCGCGGTCAGCCGGTCATGCTGCTGGCCCTGCCACCCGTACAGGCCCTTGGGCCCGAGCCGGCCGTGGTTGACCCGGTCTTCGGCCCGGCCCCGCACCCCGATCATCCGCCCGTCGGCGACCGCGATCTCCAGCCCGCACCCGTTCGAGCACAGCAGGCACGCCCCGCGCACCCATCGCTCGACATCGGCCTCGATGACCCCGGCGACCAGGAACTGGTCGACCCTGACCGGCCATCGGGTGCCGCCCGGGTGCGGAGTTCGGGTGCCCCAGATGTCTGCCACCCGATCGGTGCCCATCCTTTCATCCTCCTGAATCCGTGCCCCGCGAAACCCGCACTAACGTGCAAATAGGCCGAGCCGGGGTCGAGCTGCGCGGTGCGACCGTTGGTGCGGGCAGTCCCTTCCGGATGTCCGGATGAAGGTGATCCTGCCGGTCTCCGGGCGGCCCGCCTTGCTGGTACCGGTTTATCCGCTCTATCCGCGGCGAGGGTACGACGTCAATGCCACGAGCTGGCCGGCCCTGTGAGGCATGGCAGCTTTGTCCTCGGCAACAGCGGACTCTGGCGCGCACGACATCGACCCGGTGCGCGTGCGTCTCGCCTGGTGTCCACGCTCGCGGATGCCCTCATCGGAGCAATAGCCCGTCTCGTCCTTCTTGAGGCAGAGCAAGCCGCGCAACTGGCCGGAATCGTCGACGACCGCCAGCCGGCGTCGCCGTCCTCGCAGCATTGTCAGGGTCGCGGCGTCGAGCGGGTCGGTCGGTCCGGTGGTGCGGCCGGTGAGCGTGCCAAGTTCCGTGGCTGGTGTGAAAGCTGACATGGCGGTGACGAGGTCGGATCGCTCAATCGTCGTGACCAGCCGCCCGTGCATGGCGACGATCAGTGCCATGTGGAGGTGGTCGTCCTCGAAGAACGCCCGGATCTGTTCCAGCCTGGACCCGCAGCCGTGCGTCTTCGGGAACCTGATCATGACATCGGCGACGCGACCTCCGGCCGCGGCGTGACAGATCATGAGCGGCTAAGGAGAAGGCTGCTCTGCAGCAGCGGGGGCACGACAAGATTCTCCTGCACGCGGCTCCCCGCGTCGATGTGGGTCAGGCCAAGATTCGTTGTCCGCACTACTAGGATCGCGCCGCTTCCCCCGCGTACTGGCCCTCTGACCTTGACGTGACTCGCGTACCCCGGTACACAGCCACTGCGGAGGCGCATACCACGATGAGAGCAAGATGGGATGGGCAATGCGCACTCGAAAGCATCTGATGACACCGCTCGCGGCGGTGGTAGGGGGTCTCTTGGCCGGGGTGGTCGGGACCGCCAGCATGGACGCCGCTCAGTATGCGATGTATCGCCGCGCAGGTGGCCAGGAGACCCCGCTGGCTTGGGAATTTCCGCCGGTCGTCAGCTGGGAGAAGGCGCCGGACCCCGGGAAGGTGGCCAAGCGCCTGATCGAGGGCTTCACGGGCCGTGAGCTGCCGGATCGCTGGGCTCGGCTCATCAGCACCGTCGCGCATTGGAGCTACGGATCGGCGTGGGCGTCACTGTACGGCGTCCTGGCCGGGTCGCTGCGCAGGCCGTATGCACTGTATGGGTTGCCCTTCGGCGTTACGGTCTGGGCGTCCGGCTACCTCGTCCTGCCGGAGGCAGGATTGTACAAACCGATCTGGGAGTATGACGCCAAGACGCTGGCCAGGGACTTGACCGCACATCTCGGCTACGGAATGGGTACTGGAGCCGCGTTCTGGCTATTCGCTGAGATCTGGTAGCTAGCCGTGCGCGTAACCTGGCTTGATGGTGGGTACCCGGAGCTGCGCGGCTCGGCGTGGTGTTCGAGCCGCGGCGTGAGCACGTGGTGACCGGCCATGAGCCAGATGCTGACGATCCGGGTGCGACGCGAACCGGATTACACGATCGTCACGACCGCCGGGAAGATCGACATCGCCACCGTGAGCCAGCTGCGCGAGCAGCTGTTCGCGCTCGCCGAGGGACGGCCGCCCGCTGGTCGCCGATCTGGACTAGGTCAGTTTCATCGACGCGGCCGGGCTCGGGGCCCCGGCTGTTCGGCCTGACCGGCCCTGGACCGCCATATACCCCCTGGCCGCCACGCTCGACGAGGCGCTGCGCGCCTTGTCGGCCCCGCATACCATCGCCCACGGCAGCGCGGCACGGCAGCGTGCATGACGGCAGCGACCGCGGATATCGTCGCGCGCGCCAGCGCGCAGGGGTACACCAGCATGCCACGAAGAACGCCGCACGGAACAGCAGCGGCGGGCGGCATCCTAGGGAGGATGAGGTCAGATCAGGGTCGGTGGCCGGTAGCATGCCATGACTCCCAGGATGCATTCACGCAAACCTGACCGATACCGTTTCATGTTTGGCCGGCAGGGAATGGCTCCGCTGCGACGAGGGCAGCGCCCAGCGGCCGGTGCAGCGTCGGCTCCGCGGGTGCGTGCGGGCAGCGCAGCCGTACCGGGACCTGCGAGGTGAACTGATGAGCGTTCGGGCTGATCCGGTGCCCAGCGCGGACGCCGGAGGCCGGGGCCGGATGACCGGCACCGGGCTGGCCGGCCTGGCAGCGTGGGCTGAGGCCCGGCTGCCCCGGCTGATCGACGACGCCTACGCCGCGGTCCTGGACCGCATCCCGCTCTACCGCGACAAGCTCGTCCCGGCCGAGGACCTGCACCGCTCCGTCGCGCACAACCTGGGATTCATCGTCACCGCCATCGGGCACCCGCAGGCCAAACTCGACCTGGCCGCGCCGCAGGAGACCGGCCGCCGCCGCGCCCACCAGGGCGTGCCGCTGCCCGAGGTCCTGCAGGCCTACCGGATCAGCTTCGCCACGCTGTGGGACGAACTGGTCGAGTACTCCCGCCGCGGCCATCAGCCGGTAACGGCGGATGCACTGCTCACCGCGGCCAGCATGATCTGGCAGCTGACCGACGAGCACGCCATCGCCCTCACCGAAGCGTACCGGGCCGCGACGGCGGAGTTGCTGCTCACCGAGGAGCGTCGCCGCTCCGCCCTGGTGGAGGCGCTGCTCACCGGCCACCCTGGCCCGGAGGCCGGGCCGTGGGAGGCGGCCGCGCTGCTCGGCCTGCCCCCCGACGCACTCCTGGTAGTCGTGGCCGCAGATACGCGGGGCCTGGCCGAGGAGAGCCTGCCCGGCATCGAGCGTCGGCTCGCCGCCCGCGGGATCGTCTCGGGATGGCGGCTCACCCCCGCACTGCAACTGGGCGTGGTCTCCCTGCAGGCCGACCAGGGCGACACCGTGCTGGCCGTGCTGCGCGACGCCGCGCGCGCCCGCACCGGCGTCAGCCCGCCGTACCGGTCGCTGGCCGACACTCCCCGCGCGCTGCAGCTGGCCCGGACCGCGCTCGCCGCGCTCCCCGCCAAGCGGGCCGATGTGCGCATGTTCAGCCCCAGCCCGCTGGCCGCCGTCATGGCCTGCGAACCCGGCGAAGGCCGGCGCCTGGCGAACCAGGTCCTCGGGGCCGTACTCGAGCTATCGCCCGAAGACCGCGGCACCCTGCTGGACACCCTCAGCGCCTATCTCGACCACGCCGGCTCCGCTAAGCGCGCCGCCGAGGTTCTCTACTGCCACCCCAACACGGTCCGCTACCGGCTACGGCGCCTGCAGAGCCTCACCGGCCGTTCGCTGTCTGACCCGCAAGGCATCGCCGAGCTGGCCACTGCCGCGTACGCTCTGCGTTTCAGTTTCGACACCGCGTCGCGGCGCGGTCGCCGCGCACCGGCTGCTAACGGCCATGCGCGGCCGGTGCCAGCGCCACGCGCTGGTCGCAAGCAGCAGCCGGCTGGCTGATACCGTCCGCGGGAAGTGAGGCCGCTACTGTCGATTCCTTGACGGCGAGCGACCGACCGGCCTTTTAACACGCCATTGCAGCTATAGGGCCATCACATTCACTGAAATTTCGGTCGCAGCCGGGCGGCAGTTCGCCCGGGGCCTGCGGGGATCGACCCAAGCGCGAAGCATGCTGGCCAGCGGCACCGAGCGGGCCAGGTACGCCGCATAGGACGCCCCGGTGGAGGCAGGGGTCTGTCGTGGCAGCACCCGCCGGCCAGGAGCATGGTGGCCAGTTCCGTAAGATCGCCAGCGGTGGCGGTTGCCACCATAGACACGGCTACCATCAACCGGTAACCGTCATGACCAGTACTGCGCCCGGTAGCCCAGTCCGACGCCGCGCCGTGCCGCGACGACGGACCCAGCTGAGCGTGGCGCTGGCCGCCTGGGGCCTGGGGTACGCGGTCTACCGCGGCTATTACGCGGTCGGCGGCACCGGCTTTCTTCCCGGCGTGCCGGTGCCCGGCGGTCCGTTCCGCGCCGTCAACCTGGCCGGGGCCATCATTCTCGGCATCGCGGCCGCCGTACCCGTGGCGGTGCTTCCGCTGTGGCCCCGGTCCCGGTGGCGGCCGGTGCTGCTCGCCTTGTGCTGGCTGGTCGCCGCGGGCTGCTGCATGCATGCGCTCATTGACATGACCGAGCGGGTGCTCAGCCTGGCCGGCCGGGTGGAGATCCACTACCCGGCCAGCGTCTGGCGCTCGGTCGATCACCGGGCTGCTGACCTGCAGGACCTGTTCCTAAACGAGCCCTGGTTTCTGGTTGAGGGCCTTGCCTTCGGCCTGCTCGGCTGGATCAGCCTGGATCCGGCCCGTTCGCGATGGCCATGGCTGGCCAGCGCCATCGGCGCGGTCGCCGCGCTGACCGTGATCGGCGTGCTCTCGGTCCTCGGCGTCATCGGCAAGGCAATCATCTTCTGAAACCAGACGATCCGTGAATCCTCCGGCCCCGGACCCGCCCGAGCGGTACCTGGCGCCGCTCCAGTACCGGCACCGCCTACGTGGAGACAGACGGACAGCCGATGGACACGCTGAACGGGATGATGACTCCACGAGCCACCGCGGCGGGGTCACTCCTCGCACGGGGATGGCGAGCGGCCGTTACGTTAACCCGATGTCAGAGCCCAACGTGGCCTCGATCACGAGGCGCACTGGACTGGCCGGGCGGTTGGGGGATTCATCCAAGATGGCTTTAGGTCCGGCGGTGCCGCAAGCGTCGGTAGCGGCGGATGAGGGCACTGGTGGAGCTGTCGTGCCGGCCGGCCGGGGGATGGTCGCCGGTGAGGTCGTCGAGGATCGTGCGGGCCAGGATCTTGCCGAGTTCGACCCCCCACTGGTCGAAGGAGTCGATGCCCCAGATCACGCCTTCGGTGAAGACCTTGTGCTCGTATGCGGCGAGAAGGCTGCCCAGGCTGCGCGGGGACAGGGCGTCGAGCAGCAGCGTGGTGGTGGGCCGGTTGCCGGGGCAGACCCGGTACGGGATCTGCCAGCCGGGGACGCCGGCCGTGCGCAGCTGGTCGGCGGTGCGGCCGAACGCCAGCGCCTCGGCCTGCGCGAACAGGTTGGCCACCAGCAAGTCCTGCCGGTCGGTGAGGTCACTGAGCGGGGCGGCCACGCCGATCAGGTCGGCGGGGATGAGCTTGGTGCCCTGGTGGAGCAGCTGGCAGAAGGCGTGCTGAGCGTTGGTGCCCGGCTGTCCCCAGATGACCTGCCCGGTCTGGTGATCGACCGGACGCCCGGTCAGCGCGACGCGCTTGCCGTTGCTTTCCATTTCCAGTTGCTGCAGGTAGGCGGGCAGGTGGGCCAGCGCGTGGCTGTAGGGGAGTACCGCTTCGGTCTGCGCGCCGAGAAAATTGTTGTACCAGACCGAGATCAGGCCCATCAGCGCGGGCAGGTTGCGGTCGGCCGGGGCGGAGCGGAAGTGCTCGTCCATGGCGTGGAAGCCGTTCAGCATGTCGGTGAAGCGTTCCGGCCCGATCATGATCATGAGCGAAAGCCCGGCCGCGGAGCCCAGCGAGTAGCGGCCGCCCACCCAGTCCCAGAACCCGAACATGCTGGCCGGGTCGATGCCGAATCCGGCGACGGCATCGGCGTTGGCCGAGACCGCCGCGAAGTGCCGGGCGACCGCGGCGGTGTCCCCGCCGAACGCGTCGAGGACCCAGGCCCGCGCCGTTCTCGCGTTGGTCAGCGTCTCGCTGGTGTGCCAGCTCTTGGAGACCACGACGAACAGGGTCTCGGCAGGGTCGAGGTCGCGGGTGGCGTCGGCGAACGCGGCTCCGTCCACGTTGGACAGGAAGCGGGCTTGCAGCCGCGGGTCGGCGTAGTGGCGCAGCGCGTGGCAGGCCATCCGCGGCCCGAGATCGGATCCGCCGATGCCGATATTGACCACGGTGCGGATCGGCTTGCCGGTGTGGCCGGTCCAGCGGCCGTCGCGGACCTGATCGGCGAATCCGGCCATCCGGTCCAGCATCGCGTGCACGCCGGGGACCACGTTGCGGCCGTCCAGGAGGATCCTCGCGCCGCGCGGGGCCCGGAGCGCGACGTGCAGCGCCGGCCTGCGCTCGGAGGTGTTGACCGGCTCGCCGGCGAACATCGCCGCGGTCGCCTCGGCCAGGCCGCACTCGCGGGCCAGCTGCGCTAGCAGCCGCAGCGTGTCGCGGCTGAGGCGATTTTTGGAGAAGTCGGCGTACAGACCGCAGGTCTCCGCGGTCAGGTCGGCGCCGCGGCCGGGATCGCGGTCGAACAACTCGCGCAGCGTCACCGCGTGCAGCTGGTTGGCGTGCCGGGCCAGGGCCTGCCAGGCGGGCAGCGCGCGGCGGGGCTGCCCGCCCGGCGGCGGATACGCGGCCTGCCCGGCCGAGGCGGTGATCGTCACGGGCACTCCTCCGAGACGAGGACGGCGGCCGGTTCTTCCCGCTCTTCCCGCAGGAACTCCGCGACCGTGGTACCAGCCAGCCACCTGCGGCGCAGCGACAGGCGCTCGCCTTCGACCAGCCCGCCCCAGACGCCGTGAGCGCCGAGACCGGACCCGTGCCGCAGCGCGAACTCCAGGCAGTCCGCCCGCACCGGGCAGACGGCACACACGGCGATGGCGTCCGCCGCCTGGTCGCGCGCTCTGGCCACGTCCATGGCCGCGGGGAACCACTGGTCGGGATCGATGCGGGACACGGCGCACCGGGCCTGCTGATAGACGCGGCCGGCGAGTTCACCGTCGGTCAGCCCGCCCGGCTCGCGCCGCACGAGCTCCAGATGGGGCCGCGCGGTGGTCAGCACCGTTGCACCTCCTGCCCTGGAGCGGCACGCACCTGGGCGGGGCGTGCACCACCGATCGTTCGGGATCATGGGCTTTCGTGGCTACGGTTCCGGGTGGCCACATCGGTCATCGCCGGCTCCCGGAATCCGGTGACGTTTCCGCGTGGTGTCGCGGCGTCCCGGCATGCCCGCCGAACTGCTGGCGCATCGCGGACAGCGCCCGGTCGGCAAACGCGCCGGCGTGCCAGGAGGCGAATCGGGAGTACAGCGCGGCGGTGAGCACCGGGGCGGGCACTCCCTCGTCGATGGCGGTGATCGCGGCCCACCGGCCCTCGCCGGAATCGGCCACCTGCCCGGCGAACTCGGCCAGGTCGGGAGAGGCGTACAGCGCGGCGGCGGTCAGGTCCAGCAGCCAGGACCGGATCACGCTGCCGCGCCGCCACACCTCGGCGATGTCGGGCAGGTCGAACGCATAACGGTACTGCTCGGGGTGTGCCAGCGGGGTGGTCTCCGCGTCGGTGGCCTCACCAGGCCGGGTGCCGATGCCGGCGCGGTCGAGGATGTTCAGGCCCTCGGCGAGCGCGGCCATCATCCCGTACTCGATGCCGTTGTGGATCATCTTCGTGAAGTGTCCGGCGCCGGCCGGGCCGCAATGCAGCCAGCCCTGCTCGCACGGCGCGAGCGGGCCGTCGCGCCCCGGGGTGCGGACGGCGGCGGCGGCGCCCGGTGCGAGCGCGGTCAGGATCGGCCGCAGGTGTTCCACGGCGGCCGCGTCCCCGCCGAGCATCAGGCAGTACCCGTCGGTCAGCCCCCAGATCCCGCCGGAGGTGCCGCAGTCCACTAGCCGGATCCCGCGCGGCGCGAGAAGCCCGGCGTGCCACGGATCGTCGCGGTAGTAGGTGTTGCCTCCGTCGATGACGATGTCACCGTCGGTGAGTATCCCGGCCAGTTCCCCGATCACCAAGTCGGTCGGGGGCCCGGCGGGCACCATTACCCACACCACCCGTGGCGGGCTGAGCGCGTCAGCCAGCGCGTACAGCGAGCCGGCGGGGGTGGCCCCCTCGCCGGCCAGGGCCGTCACCGTGTCAACGTCGCGGTCGAACACCGCGCACGCGTGCCCGGCCCGCATGAGCCGCCGCACCAGGCCGGCCCCCATCCGGCCCGCGCCGATCATGCCCAGTTGCATGTGAACGCCTCCTAGGCCGGCGGTCCGGGTAGCCAGGGCGGCTGCCAGGACGGGTAGCCGGACAGCAGCGCATCGGCTTGCGGCGGTCCCCACGACCCGGCCGGGTACCGCTGCACCGGCGGCGGGTAGGCGACCAGCGGCTGCAGGATCCGCCAGCTTTCCTGCACCGCGTCTTGCCGGACGAACAACCGGTCGTCGCCGGTCAGCGCGTCGTACAGCAGCCGTTCGTAGGGCGGCTGGGGTTCGCCCAGGTCCCGTGCGAACGCGGTGTCCAGCCGCACCGGGCGCCAGGCGCGGTTCTCGTCCAGCCCGGACAGTTGCAGCCGCAGGCCGGGCTCGGGGGTGATGCGCAGCACGATCTGGTTCGCCTCGACGCGAGCCGCGTCGGGCAGGAACCGCAGCCGGGGCGTGTGCCGGAGCATCAGCCGCACCTCAGTGTCGCGGGTCGGCAGCTCCTTGCCGGCCCGGATGAAGACCGGCACCCCGGCCCACCGCCAGCTGTCGATCTCCAGCCGCAGCGCGACGAACGTCTCGGTGCCCGACCCGGGAGCGACCCCGGGCACCTGCAGGTAGCCGTCGTACTGGCCGCGGACGCAGGACGACGGCTCGGCCGGCGGCATCGTTTTGAGCACCTCGACCTGCTTGTCCCGCAGCTCGTCGGCCGACGCCCCGATCGGCGGGTCCATCGCCACCAGCGCGAGCACCTGCAGCAGGTGGTTCTGCACCACGTCGCGCAGCGCGCCCACCCGGTCGTAGAACCGGCCACGGCCGGCCACGCCGAAGTTCTCCGCCATCGTGATCTGGATGGCCTCAACGCTGGTGCGATGCCACAACTCGGCCATCGCGAAGTTCGCGAACCGCAGGTACTCGATCTCGATCACCGGCTCCTTGCCCAGGAAGTGGTCCACGAGCAGGAGCTGCCGGGCGCCGAGCACCTGCCGCAGCCGGGCGCCCAGCTCCCGCGCCGACGCCAGGTCGTGCCCGAACGGCTTCTCCACCGCCACCCGCGCGTCCCCGAGCAAGGCCGCCGCGTACAGCCGGTCCACGATCGGCGCGAACAGCGACGGCGGCGTCTCCAGGTAGTACAGCGGCCGCCGCGCCCCGGCCAGCTGGACAGCCAGCGCCTTGTACAGCTGCGGCTCGGTCACGTCCCCGGCCAGATAGGTCAGCCGCCTGGCCAGCCGGGCGAATACCGCGCCGTCGACCGGCTCGCCGGAGTCCTCGATCGCCCGCCGGGCACGCCCGGCGAGCTCCTGCGCGCTCATCGGCGTCGACGCGACGCCCACCACCGGGCAGGTCAGCGCGCCGCGCCGCTCCAGCCGGTACAGCGCCGGGAAGGTCATCTTGCTGGCCAGGTCCCCGGTGATCCCGAAGATCACCAGCGTGTCCGCGACCCACCCGGGTCCAGGCACGGTCAGCCCACCGTGACCTCGACCTTGCGCGGCTTGCTCGCCTCGGCCTTCGGCGCCCGTACGGTCAGCACCCCGTCGGCGAGCGTCGCTGCCACCTGCGCCGGGTCAACCTCACCGGGCAGGCTCACCACCTGGTCGAACCGCCCCACCCGGCGGGAATGGTGATGCAGCAGGCCGGTGTGCTCGCACTCCTTCACCTCGCCGGAGACCCGGATCTCATGGCCGGTCACATCAACGGTGACCGCGTCCTTGCCGACACCCGGCAGATCCATTTCGAGCAGATACGCGTCCTCGGTCTCCTCCAGGTCGATCGGCGTGCCCCAGCCGGCGGCTGCCGCCTCGCCGGCCGTGTCACGTACCAGTTGACCCATCAGCCGGTAGAGGGGGTCGATCTCCCGGCCCGACGCCCAGCCCCACCCGGGCGCCGTCGACCTCAGCAGTCCCGCGCTCCGTCGCACCGGCAGTGTCATCGTTCTCGCCTCCCGAATACCAACGCGACCCGGGCACCACGGCATTTCTCCGGTCTCCGGGTCTCGTTCGGCCATCGTCGTTGTCGTCTCGTTCGGCCATCGTCACCCGCGGCGTGGCGCCCGGCAACGGGACGAGCCCCCCGGGCCAGGCATTCTGATTCGCCGGACAACCAAGCCTGTGGTCTCGGACAAACACGTCAACGCGGCGTCCACCGCCACGGCACGTCAACGGTAAGGTGCGCGGACGAGATCGTAGCGGCGCGCTCAATTGCCGCAGGGCCGGGTGCGATCATCCCGCCCGGCGAGCTAGGCGAGCTAGGCGAGCTAGACGCCGGCCGGTGACCGGGCGGAGGATAGGCAGGTGAAGCGATGACGCACGTGGATCAGCCGCAATACGTGCTGGCCCCGCCCGCCGAGGCGGCGATCTTCCTCGTTGTCACGGTGCGTCCCGGCGCCAAGGACGCCGTGCGCGGCTTCCTGTCCGAGACCCCGGGACTGCTGCGGGCGGTGGGATTCCGCGCCCCGGAGGGGGAGTTGAGCTGCGTGGTCGGCATCGGTGCGCAGTTGTGGGACCGGCTCTACGGCTCGCCGCGTCCGGCCGGGCTGCATCCGTTCCGGCCGGTCGCCGGCGCGGTGCACACCGCGCCGGCGACACTCGGCGACCTGCTGTTCCATCTGCGCGCCCGGCACATGGACCTGTGTTTCGAATTGGGCGGGCAGCTCATGAAGGCGCTTTCCGGGCACGCCGACGTCGCCGACGAGGTGCACGGGTTCCGCTACTTCGACGAACGGGACGGCCTGGGTTTCGTCGACGGGACGGAAAGCCCGCCCGG
>CAWBDS010000007.1:0-144273 GCA_963787645.1 uncultured Actinomycetes bacterium
CCTTCGGCTGCCACTGGTGTGCGCCGGCCGGGCTTCGGGTCAGCTCCCACTCAAAGCCGAACAGGACCTCGAAGAAGGTGTTGTCCCAGGTGATCGGCGTGGGAGTCCAGGTGACCTCCAGGCCGCTGGTGATCGCGTCCCGGCCTTTTCCGGAGCCGTAGCTGCTCTGCCAGCCCAGGCCTTGCTGCTCGAGCGGGGCGCCCTCGGGGTCGGGGCCGATGTTCTCCTCCGGGCCCGCGCCGTGCGTCTTGCCGAAGGTGTGACCGCCCGCGATCAGGGCCACCGTCTCCTCGTCGTTCATCGCCATCCGGCGGAACGTCTCGCGGATGTCGCGGGCCGCGGCCAGCGGGTCCGGGTTGCCGTTCGGGCCCTGCGGGTTGACGTAGATCAGGCCCATCTGGACCGCGCCGAACGGATCGGCGAGCTCGCGGTCGCCGCTGTAGCGCTCGTCGCCCAGCCAGGTGGTCTCGGGACCCCAGTAGACGTCCTCCTCCGGCTCCCAGGTGTCCACCCGGCCGCCGGCGTAGCCGAAGGTCTGGAAGCCCATCGACTCCAGGGCCACGTTGCCGGTCAGGACCAGGAGGTCGGCCCAGGAGATCTTCCGGCCGTACTTCTTTTTGACCGGCCACAGCAGCCGGCGGCCCTTGTCCAGGCTGACGTTGTCCGGCCAGCTGTTCAGCGGCGCGAAGCGCTGCTGCCCGGCCCCGGCGCCGCCGCGGCCGTCGCTGATCCGGTAGGTGCCGGCGCTGTGCCACGCCATCCGGATCATCAGCGGGCCGTAGTGGCCGAAGTCAGCCGGCCACCAGTCCTTGGAGTCGGTCAGCACCTCGGCGATGTCGCGCTTGACCGCGGCCAGGTCGAGGGAATTGAACGCCTCGGCGTAGTCGAAGTCCTCGCCCATCGGGTTCGAGACGGCGGGGTTCTTGGCCAGGATCTTCAGGTTGAGCCGACGCGGCCACCACTGACTGTTGGCGTCGCCCGCGGTGGGGTGCACGCGGCCGGGCAGGACCGGGCATTCCCCGGCTTCCGGGGTCGGGCCCTCGGTGACGGTCGGGTCGTGGTTCTCAGACATGCGAATCCTCCGAGCTTGGCTGGTCACGGACCTAGGAACTTGGGGTGGTGGAGCAACTGGGGCACAGGCCCCAGTAGACGACCTCGGCCTCGTCGATCGAGAACCCGCGGTCGTCCGAAGCAGTCAGGCAGGGGGCCTCGCCGACCGCGCAGTCCACGTCGGCGACGGTGCCGCACGAGCGGCACACCAGGTGATGATGGTTGTCTCCCACGCGCCGCTCGAACCGGGCCGGGCTGCCGGCCGGCTCGATGCGGCGCACGAGTCCCGCCGCGGTCAGCGCGTGCAGGGCCTCGTAGACGGCTTGCAGCGAGACGTGGCCGACCCGGTCCCGTACCCCGGCGGTGATCGCCTCGACGCCGAGATGGTCACCGACACCGATGGTCTCGAGCAGCGCCACCCGGGCCGCCGTCACCCGCAGGCCCGCACCGCGCAGTACCTCGGCGGTAGTCGGCGGCTGAGCTACGGTCACGCCGCCCAACCTAGCGCGTTAACACGAGAGGTACAAGATAATGAATGGCTCAAGTTGAGACTTCAGCCTCGGCCGTTCAGCGGCCAGGACAGGGTGATGCTGCCGCCGGCCGGCAGGGCCTGCCAGCGCGCCGCGAAGTCATCCAGGCGATTCAGGATCCGGTCGATCAGCGGCGACTCCATGGCCGCGACGCCTGGTGGCACCCTGGCGAACCAGTCCGGCAGCGTTCGGCGCAGACCGGCCCGCAGCTCCCACAGCGGCTGGCACACCGAGGCCAGCTCTTCAGAGCGGCCGGTATCGGCTTGCTCGGCCGGGCTCGCCGTCCGTTTCGCTTCCCGGCGCCCCTGCCGCCGTCGCTCCCGGGGATCGGCCGGCCAGAACATGTTGTTCCGCCCGGCGGCGATCTGGCCGAACACCCCGCTGGACAGCCGTGCCTCGACCTCCACCAGGAAGTGCACGGCGTCGTGGGGCAGCTGATCGTGGTAGCCGGGACCGTACCGTGGCGCCAGCGCCGGCCCGCGCTCCCGGACCACCGCCATCAGGTACCGCCGCCCGGGTCCCTTGGTGAACGTCACCTGCATGACCGCACGGTAACTCGCGGGGCCAGCAGGCAGCACCCGGTTTTCCGGCCCGGTTGGCCAGCGGTCAGGCCGCGCCGGTCAACGACCGCGCCGCCGGTGCCGATGATCGCGGTCGTCATGTCGTTACGATCGCACGCTCCACCGGCAGCGTGAAAGGCCAGGCGGCATGCCTCGGGCTGGCCCTGGCCGGGTTCAGTCCCTTCGGGATAGCAGACATCGGCAACATCGAGCTGACCCTGCGCCTGACCGCGAGCGGGATCCTCATCATCGACGGCGTGCTCGCGTTCATCTGCGTCCTGAAGGGCAAGCACCGGACGGCGTTGTTCGGGCTCTTTCTGCCGCCCGTCGGGCTGGCCGGCGCGCTGCGCCTCGCGCGCCCGTCATCGATCTGGGCCCGGCATCGCTACCGGGGCGAGCGGCTGGAATGCGCGACCCGCCGCGCCGCCGACTTCGACCGGCGCTGGACTCCCCTTCAGTCCGGCTGGGAAAACTTCATCGGCGGGAAGCCGTCGCAGCCCAACCCATCGGCCCTTCAGCCAGCCCAAGCCGTGACGGCTCCAGTTACCAAGTCCGCTAGTAAGACGGGTCGAGAGAGCTAACAGGACCAGCGTTTAGTACACCGACGTGCCGATCTGGCCGCCTGCGACCTGGGTCGTGTTGCTCGCGGGTCCGGTAAGGGAGAGGTAGACCTCCTCCAGGCTCGGGCGCTCCAGGTCCGAGGCAGTTTGCCGCCGGTGACGGTACCGGCGGAGTGATAGGGCAGGCTGCGGACCTTACTGGGCGGGGAGGCCGAGCGCTTCGGGATGGACCCGCCGGTAGTGCTCCGTCAGCGCCTCGCTGAGGGAGCCGGACCGGTAGGCCACGGTCCGCTGGCAGATCTCGCAGCGGGTGACCGGAAGCTGGGTGACGGTGACAGGGAAACGGCGTGAAGATGAGCTGCTCATTTGCCTCTATGATGCCAGCTCGCCGGAGTGATCTTGCCCTGCGCCTGCGCCGAACGCACTCCACGCGGCGGAACAGGACGTTGTCCGGGCGGCGCGTCTGCGACGGCGGATAGCCGTAGTGCTGGCGGAACAGGCGGCTGAAGTGACGGTGTTGACCACGAAGTGCGACAGAACGCTCCAGCGCGCGATCGTCTTTGGCCGCGGCGGCAGCCCGGGCAACGGCGCCGTACAGCCTGACCCCGGCAGGCGCGAGCGGGGCCGGGACCGTAGCACCGCGGTCCGTTCGGAGTAAAAGAACTTTTCCCGAACGGGCCGTGGCGCGTGTTCCGGTCAGCCTGTCCAGCCGGGACGGGCCAGGCCGGCTTGGTAGGCGAACACGACCAGTTGCGCGCGGTCCCGCGCGCGGAGCTTGGCCATCGCCCGGGTGGCGTGCGTCTTGGCGGTGGAACTGCTCACGTAGAGCCGGGCGGCGATCTGGTCGTTGGACAGCCCGGCGGCGATGAGCGCTACGACCTCTCGCTCGCGGGGCGTCAGCTCCTCGATGCCAGGGACTGGGCCGCCGGCCGGGCTCGGGAGGCGAACTCGGCGATCAGCCGCCTGGTCACCCCCGGAGACAGCAGCGCCTCGCCGCCTGCGACCACCCGGACCGCGCGGAGCAGCTCGGCGGCGCCGGTGTCTTTGACCAGGAACCCGGCCGCGCCGGCGCAGATCGCCTCGAAGACGTACTCATCCAGCTCGAAGGTGGTCAAGAT
Source organism: uncultured Actinomycetes bacterium (assembly GCA_963787645.1). Lineage (GTDB taxonomy): Bacteria > Actinomycetota > Actinomycetes > Streptosporangiales > Streptosporangiaceae > Palsa-504. The sequence continues at coordinate 3,819 of CAWBDS010000007.1, forward strand.
GACCACGTGGACCGCGGCTAGGCCGGGGTTTTGAGAGATTTTCCGGGTGGCCTCGATGCCGTCCAGGTCGGGCATGCGGACGTCCATCAAGATGACGTCGGGCCGGGCGCGCTTGGCCAGGCCGACCGCTTCCCAGCCGTCAGCGGCCTGGCCGACGACCTCGATGTCGTCCTCGGCTTCCAGCAGCGCGGCGAACCCGGTCCGGACCAACTCCTGGTCATCGGCCAGCGCGACCCGGATCACGACGCGCCCCGTCCGGGCGGACCGGATCGCTGGCCCGGCTGGGTCCGGTGGCCGTCCGGCTCGGCGGGAAGCCGGGCCTGGACCCGGAACCCGCCGCTGGGCCGCGGGCCCGCTCGCAGCCAGCCGCCGAACGCCTGCGCTCGCTCGGTCATCCCGGCGATGCCGTGGCCGCCGCCGGGCCGCGGCGCCGCGCCATCCGGGCCGCCGTCGTCATCAACTTCGACCTCTACGCCGTCCTCTCGGTAGGTGATCCGGACGGTCGCCGCCGAGCCGCCGGAGTGCCGGGCCGTGTTGGTCAGCGCTTCCTGGACGATGCGATAGGCGGCCAGGTCGGCTCCGCCGGACAGCGGAACCCGGCTGCCGTACCGCTCGACGCGAACGGCCAGGCCCGCGGTCCGCATGGTGGCGGCCAGCTCATCGACCCGGTCCAGGCTGGGAGTCGGCGCGCGCGGCGCGTCCTGGCCGGCCCCGCCCTCATCGACACTGCGCAGGACGCCGAGCACCGATCGCAGCTCGGCCAGCGCCTGCCGGCTTACGTCGTTGATCGTGGTGAGTGCCTCGCGGGCGCGCTGCGGCTGGCGATCCATCAGGTGCAGCGCGGTGTTCGCCTGCACGTTGATCACCGAGATGTTGTGCGCGACGATGTCATGCAGGTCCCTCGCCATGCGCATCCGGTCCTCGCTGGCCCGGCGCCGCAGTTCCTCCTCCCGGCTCCGCCGCAGCGCCTGCGCCCGCTGGCTCCCGCTGCGGATCAGCTCGGCAGCGGACAGCAGGACGACCAGGCCGATGAGCAGCGTGAGTGCGAACGTCACCGACGGGTAGCCGCTAGTGCCGACCAGCCACGGCGGCCACACAGATACCAGGTACCCGATGACCAGCGAGGCGATCGCGGCCGCCCGGCGCCGGGCCTGGACGGCGGTGAAGAACGCGACGATCAGCGCGAGCCAGGCCACGCCGGCGCCCCCAAGGGCCGACGCGGCCAGCGCCGAGCCGAGAGTGACCGCCAGGACCACAGCCGGATACCGGCGGCGGCCGATCAACGAGACCCCGCCCGTGGCGAGCAGTAGGTAGCCGGCCGCGCCGAGGGCATGCTGGTGCGGATGGTGCGTACCGGCGGCGCTGCCGCCCACTTCCACGGCGGTCACGACCGCCGCGATCAGGGCATCGGTCAGCCAGCGCCGGCGGGTCTGGATCGCGAGGGCGCCCGGCGGCCCTGACGTCAGGCGCGTGCCTGGCCGCCGGCGGCCTGTGAATGTGAACGGCTGAATCATGGCTATCCCCGACGGTACGCCAGCGGCGGCCTGGGCGGCATCGTACAGGGGGCCGGCTTGGCCGCGGCCCGGCTACCGCAGGCGTCTTATCCGCACGCCCGTGCCGTACCGCTGAAGACGACCCCCGGACGGCCCGCACGGCCGACGACGGGACCCTGCCCCACCGCACACGATGAGGGCTGCCGCGGCGATCCGCGGCGCGGCTGCCGGCCTGGCCGGGGCCGCCGGATGAAAGGAAGGCTGATCATGCCATCCGTTATCGAGGTGCGCGGGCTGACCAAGCGCTTCGGCCAGGTGCTGGCCGTCGACCAGCTGAGCTTTACGGTCGAACGCGGCACCGTGGCCGGCTTCCTCGGACCGAACGGGGCCGGGAAGACCACCACCTTGCGCATGCTGCTCGGGTTGGTCACCCCCAGCAGCGGCGCTGCCACCATCAACGGGCGCCCGTACCGGGAGCTGCCCGAACCTCGCCATGCGGTCGGCGCGGTCTTGGAGGCATCCAACCCCTATCCGGGACGCACGGCAGTGAACCATTTGCGCATCGAGGCGCTCGCCGGTGACGTCCCCCGGGCCCGGGTCGACGAGGTGCTCGACCTGGTCGATCTCACCGAGGCCGCTGGCCGGCGGGTAGGGCAGTACTCGCTCGGCATGCGCCAGCGCCTCGGCCTGGCCACCGCGCTGCTGTGCGACCCCGAGATCCTCATCCTCGACGAGCCGGCCAACGGCCTGGACCCCGAAGGCGTCCACTGGCTGCGCCGGCTCCTTCGCCAGCTGGCTGGCGAAGGCCGGACGGTGCTGGTCTCCAGCCACATCCTGGCCGAGGTGGCCCAGACCGTCGACAGCGTGGTCATCATGAACCACGGCCGGCTCGTCACCCAGGCCAGGTTGGACGAGCTCACCGAGCGCGCCGCACAGGTCATCGGGGTTCGCACCCCCCGGCCCGCGCAACTGGCCGCGCTGCTCACCGAGAACGGCGCCAGTGCCCGGCTCCTCGGCCCTGACCGTCTGGAGGCGACCGGCGCCTCGGGCGAGATGGTCGGCACTCTTGCCGCCGGGGCCGCCATCCCTATCTACGAGACCACCACTGAGGCTACCGGCCTGGAGGACGTATTCCTCCAGCTGACCGGCAACCCCGCCAGCAAGGAGGTAATCCGATGACCCGTCTCGTCCGCGTCGAGCTGCTCAAGCTCCGCACCATGCGCGTCACCTACGGCCTGCTCGCCGCAGCCGTCGCCATCACGGCACTGTTCTCGGCTCTCGAAGCGTCCCGGGCCGGGCGCAGCGTCCCGCCCGTTTCCACCGCGGCCGGGCTCGGCGACGTGACCACGGTCAGTGGCGTGGCGATGATCCTGGCCTGCGTGCTCGGCGTGATCGTCACGAGCGGCGAGTTCCGCCACACCAGCGCCACCCTCACCTACCTGGCCACTCCGGACCGCCGCCGGGTGCTCGGCGCCAAAGCCATCGCCACGGCGCTCTTCGGCGCTTGCTACGGCCTGGCCGCCGGGATCGCCGCCACGGCCGTCGGTCTGATCTTCGTGGCCAGCTACGGCAACCCGGTCAACCTCGGGACCGCCACGATGATCGGCCACATCGCCAGCGCCAGCGCCGGCGCCGCTCTGCTCGCCGCCCTGGGCGTCGGCGTCGGCTCACTCATCCGGGCCCAGTTGGCCGGGGTCATCGGGGTCTTCGTGTGGTGCATGGTCATCGAGTCCATCCTGGGCGGCACCATCAGCGCCATCCGCCCCTACCTGCCCTACACGGCCGCGACCACTCTCGGCGGTGCCAAGCTCGGGGCGGGCGCCTTCGGGCCCGGCTACAGCGTCTCCTCCCAGCAGGCGCTGCCCTTCCTCGCCGCCGCGGCGCTCGTCGCTGCCTTCGCCGCGGCCATCTCACTGCTCGCCGGACGGACCATCGTCCGCCACGACATCACCTGAGCGGCAGAAAAGGGTTTCGTATGACGTGTTCATCGAGCGTGAACGAATTGTGCAGTGTCCACCTCGCTTCCTGCACCACGGTGCGCCGGGACATCACATGAGAGCCGGCCAGGTAATCGAGAACCCGCTCAGCGGCGAGCGGATCACCATCCGGCGGACCGCAGCGCAGACCGGCGGCGCGCTGCTCGCCTGGGAGCTGGAGCTGGCTCCCGGCGGCCGGGTGCCGGCCAGCCACTCCCACCCCCGGCAGCAGGAGACCTTTACCGTGCTGGAGGGCCGGATGCGATTCCGGGTCGGTTGGCGGCGGCAGGTCGCCGGCCCCGGGGACACCGTGACCGTTCCGCCCGGCACGGTCCACCACTTCGCCAACCCCGGCCCCGCCCCGGCGCGGGTGACGGTGCAGACCAGGCCCGCGCTGGCCATGCAGGACCTGCTGGAAACCGCGGCGGCGCTGGCCAGCGACCAGCATGCAGCCGCCCGGGCCTGGCCCCGCCTGGCCGACCTAGCGCTGTTCATGCGGGACTTCGAGCGGGAAGTCGCCGCCCCGGTCCTGCCCGGGCTGCTGCGGCTGGCCGCCCGGCTGCTGGCTACGCTGGCTGGCGGCCGCCGGCCGGGACGCCGGTACCGCCGGCTGCGGGACGGGAAGAGCGGGTATGCCGCCCGCTGAGGACGGCCCCGGGCCAGGCGGCCGCCCGGGCGGCACCAGCCGCTCCGCCGCCGGCGGCCGGGCCGCCACGCCACAGGGCGTGATCGAAGTCGCCGGGCTGACCAAGCGCTACCGCGGCGCGGCCCGCAACGCGGTCGACGGCGTGTCCTTTGAGGTGGCCGAGGGCCAGCTGTTCTGCCTGCTCGGCCCGAACGGCGCCGGGAAGACGACCACGGTCTCGCTCCTGACCACCACGCTGGCCCTGTCCGGCGGCCAGGTCCGGATCGCCGGACATGACCTGGCCACCGCGCAGGCCCGGGTCCGCCAGGAGATCGGCGTGGTGTTCCAGCAGCCGTCGCTGGACCTCAATCTGACCGGCGAGCAGAACATCCGGCTGCACGCGGTGCTCTACGGGCTCTACCCATGGCGGCCGGCCTGGCGGCTGATGCCCGCGGCCTACCGGCGCCAAGTGGCCGAGCTAGCCGAGATCCTCGGCCTGGCTGGCACCCTGGGACGGCCGGCCCGGGCGCTGTCCGGCGGCACCCGGCGCAAGCTGGAGATCCTCCGGGCGCTGCTGCACCAGCCCCGGGTGCTGTTCCTGGACGAGCCGACCACCGGCCTGGACCCGCACAGCCGTCGCGACCTGTGGACGTACCTGCGGCAGGTCCGCGCCGCGCACGCCACCACGATCTTCCTCACCACCCACTACCTGGCCGAGGCCGAAGACGCCGACGCCATCGGCGTCCTCGCCCGGGGCCGCGTCATCGAGCGGGGCAGCCCGGCCGAGATCAAGGGCCGCCGGCTGGGCGCCGATCGCCGCACGCTGGAGGACGCCTATCTGGCCCTGCTGGAGGCAGCGGGCCGCGGCGCGGCAGGCCCGCGGTGACTGCGCGACGCCGGCCGCGGCCGCGCCGCCCGCCAGTTCAGCGGGCTGGCGGCGATCGCCTGGCGTGATGTGGTCAAGCTGCTGCGCGACCGGCCCCGGCTGGCGGTAAACCTGGCCTTCCCGGTGCTGCTCGTCCTCGGGCTCGGCGACGTCCTGCAGCCCACCGTGGGCCGGGTTACCGGCCTGAACGCGGTCACCCTGGCGTTCACCGGGGTGCTCGCGGCCACCGCCTTCCAGTCGGCCGCGGCGGGGATGATCTCGATCGTCGAGGACCGGGAGACCGACTTCGCCCGGGAGCTGTTCATCACCCCGGTCTGGCGGCTGACCCTGGTCGCCGGCAAGATCGCCGGCGAGACCCTGGTCGCCCTGGCCCAGTGCGCATGCGTGCTGGCGGTCGCGGCGGTCTCCGGGGTGCCGATACCGGCCGGGCGGCTGCCCGCACTGGCTGCCGCCTGCCTGGCCGCCTGCCTGGCCGGCGGGGCGTTCGGGCTGGCCACGATCGCGGTCCTGCCGAACCAGCGGTCCGCGATGCAGGTCTTCCAGTTCCTGATCATTCCGCAGTACCTGCTCGGCGGGGTGATCGTCCCGCTGCGCGGGACCTCGCCAGCGCTGAACGCGGCTACCCAGGCGATGCCGATGCGGTACGCGGTGGATCTGACCCGGGCAGCGTACTACGCCGGCACGCCGGGCTACGGCCAGGCGGTGGCCGGCCGCCCGCTGCTGGACGCGGCCGTGCTGGCCTGCGTGGTCGCCCTGCTGCTCGGGCCGGCGCCATGCTGTTCAGCTACCGCGAGCGCACCCGGTGAGCACCAGTCATGGCCGCGAGCCATCCCGCACGGGCGCAGATCACCGCCGAGCGGATAACAGCCCCGGAGCGGCCGGACAGTCCGGCCGTGCCGTCGGCGCACAGAAACCGATACAGAACGGAGTAGACAGGCAATGAAAGCCACAGCAGGCAGCACCTCTGGCCCGGCCACCGCCCGGCCGTCACCTCGACAGATCAGGCAGCTCCGGCGGGCGGGCATCGCCGCCCTGGCGCTGCTGCTCATCCAGTCCGGGATCGGCACCGGGGTCAACCTGGCCGTGACCGTCCCGGGCGCCGACCGGGACCACGGGCTCGGTACGGCGATCTCCAACGGACCCGCCGCGCTCAGCTTCCACGTGGTAATCGGGCTGCTGCTGATCCTGGCCGCGATAGGGCTGCTGGTCCAGGCGGCCGTCGCCCGGTACCGGCCCGTGATCATCACCTCGGTGATCGCGCTGCTCGCGATCACCGGGGCCGCGTTCGCTGGATCCAGCTTCGTCAGCAGCGGACGCGAGGCCGCGTCGACGGCGATGGCGATCCTGGCCGGGATCGCGCTGGTCTGCTACGCGGTCGGCCTGTTCCTGCTCCGCCCGCGGCGGCACGGGACGGCCTGACCGTGACCGGACGGCGTTCGCCGACAAACTCAGGTCATCGGCGATGACGGATGAGACCTGGAGCCGTCGGCCGTTTCAGGCCTGATTGAGGACGCGGGCGAACGCCTGCAGGTAGCTGGGGTCACCCTGGCGGGCGCGGAGGATCCAGTACTCCGCGCCCCAGAACAGGTGCGCCCAGGCGCCGGGCGGGGTCTCCCGGGCCCACCGCGCGCACCGGTTGTAGTTGGTTATGACGTGCTCGGGCGGGCAGCTGTAGGCGGCCCGGCCGGCCGGGCTGGGCGGCGTGGTCACCGGCTCCCACGGCTCGGCCTGGATCTCGGCGAACATCAGCCGCGTGCCGCTGTCCGCCGCCCGGTGCTGGAGCTGCCTGCGCCTGCGCTGCCCCCACCAGCGGGCGCTGCCGTCCAGGTATACCGTCCGGCCGCCGATGGCGGTCAGGGCGTGCCGCGGGTAGTAGTCGATGCCGACGATGTCGGCCAGCTGCTGGGCTACTGCCAGCGAGTCGCCCTGGTCCCGGGTCCGCCACCACTGCGCCGCAGCGACCAGGGTGGAGGCGGGCAGGAACCCGTTCAGCAGGACCGGCCGGGACGGGTCAGCCGCGCGGACCGCGGCGACCTCGCGTCGGACGAACGCCGCCGCCAGCCGCCAGGAATGCTCCACGCCCAGCGGGTCGACTGCCTCGTGTTCTACCTGCCAGGCGATAACTGCCCGGCGCGCGGCATAGCGGCCGACGACGCGGGCGATGAAATCGGTCCCGGCGTCCAGCAGCGGCCCGCGATCGGCGGCGGTCACCAGCCGTCGCTCGGGGAGCGGGGCGGGCAGCCGGTGGGCCGGGACAAAGAACTCCGGGTAGCCGAACGCCTTCACCGGGCCGAGGCAGATGATGATCTGCTTGCCCGCCCGCTCGGCCGCGTCCACCTGCCAGTCCAGCCAGGCCGGATCGAACCGGCCCGGGGCGGGCTCGATCCGGTCCCAGTAGGCGGCCAGCCGGATCACCCGGAACGGGTAGTCCAGCAGTTCGGCCAGCGTCGGCCGCGGGTCCAGGCCCAGCGCCCGGGCTTGTAGCGGGCGGAAGCTGATGCCGAGCAGGGCATCGCCGGCCGGTTCCACCACGAGCTGCTGCCAGCGCCCGGTCAGCGGCCGGGCGGGCCGGGCGATCCGGACCTCCGCGGCCAGCGGCGCCAGCGCTGCCGCGGCTGCGGCTCCGAGCGCGGCGGCCACGGCGCGTCCGGTCCGGCTCGGCGGCCTATCCACGGCTGCTCCCGGCCGATGCGGCGCTGCGGGCCTGGACCAGGCCGTCCAGCATCACGGCCAGGTCGTCGGCCGCGCCGGGACGGCCTAGCCGGGCCGACGCCGCGCGCATCGCGGCCAGGTCGGCGGGATGCTCCTTGAGCTGGCCGATCGCGGTGACGAGCTGGCTGGTTCGCGGCAGGTAGCGGCCCGCACCCGCGCGGGTCACGCGCTGCACGCCGCCGCGTTCCTGGCCGGGCAGATGCGACATCAGCAGGATCGGCGCGCCGCAGCAGGCGGCCTCGGCGATCGTGCCCGGGCCGGCCTTGCTCACCACCAGGTCCGCACAGCGCAGCCATGCCGCCATGTCCGGAACGAAGCCATGCACGGTCAGCCGCCCGTCTGAACGGGCCGCCAGCCGGGCCAGCCGGCGACGCAGGCGAGTGTTCCGGCCGCAGATCACCGCCAGGTCGACATCGGGCAGGCCGCGCAAGATCGCCGCGGCACGGCGGCCCAGCCGCCCCGCGCCCTCCCCGCCACCGGTCAGGACGACCAGGAAGGCGGACTCCCGCTGTCCTACAGAACGGCGCAGCTCTCCGCGCTCCGCCCGGGGCACCGGCCCAGGCCGGAACCCGTGGCCAACCGGCAGGCCGGTCAGGACAACCTGGTCCGCGGCGCCCGGCCGGCGTCGGGCTCGGACCGTCCGCGCCTGGGCGGCCCCGCTGGCGGGGGCCACCACCAGGTCGGCGCCGTCTGCCCGCCAGGTGGCGTGCGGCACGCCGAGATCGGTGATCACCGCTGCCAGCGCAGCGGCGCGGCAGGCCGGCGTCTGGTCCAGCCATACCCGTGCCGCCATCTGACCGGCGAGCGGATGAAACGACACCACCGCGGCCGGCCGTACCGCAGCGAGAGCATCAGCCAGCGGCCGCCCGGCCACGGCCAGCAGGGTCCGCCGCAGCAGCCAGGCGGCCAGGCTGGAATCGGTGGCGTGATAGATGAGACCCCAGAGCCACGGCGCCAGCCGCACCACCGGCCCGTAGGCCATGGTGATCAGGCGCAGCAGCCGCGGCGCGGCAGGCCCGGCCAGCGGGTCGCACAACACCGGGGCATACCTGCCGGGATAGCCGCGTCCTAGGGCGCCGGCGACCGCCGCCGCTGCGGCTCGGTGCCCGCCGCCGGTATCAGCGATCAAGAACAGCAACGGGACAGGACCCGGGTATACCGCCGGCCGACAGGGCCGGTCCGCACGCTCAACGTCAAGCATGTGGCCATGCTGGCGAACGCCAGGCGGCCCTGTCGTCGGCCCTGCGGATCACTCCCCCTACACCCCTGGGTGACCGTTGGCCACGCACACGTACCGCATGCGGGTGACTGTCCGGGGCCGCCGACAGCGCCGCGGGCCCGCCAGTGCGGGACCGTCCGGCGGCCCGATGAGACCTCAGGCGTAGTCCCTGGCCTCCGCCGCTGCCGCGACGGCGTACCGGGATGTGTCCGTCCAGGTGACGACACACGGCAGCGCATACCCGCACGATCGATGCGAACGGAAACGAGCAGAGATGAATAGGAAAAGGAGAAATCATGTCCGCCACAGCACTGACCGGCCGGCCCGAGGCACCGGCCGGACCACTCAAGCTGGCGCCTGCTGAGCTGCGGGCCGCGCAGGCGCAGACCCTGGACGCGCCCCGGCTTTACTACAGCTTGCTAGCCCGGCTGCTGTTCAGGGCCACCGACCTCGCCTATGGCGCGGAACCGGGCATCGTGAAATTCACCATGCTCGAGTACATCGCCCGCGTTCCCTACCAGGCGTGGGAGCGGGTCGGCTACCTGGTCCTGGCCCGTCACCGCGGCCACTCCGAGCTGGCGACACGCGTGTTCGACCGCATCGTGACCACCCGCGCCGAGCAGGACAACGAGCAGTGGCACCTGCTGATCATGCAGGACCTCGTGCAGCGTCGCGGCCTGCGGCAGTCGCTGCTGCTGCACCGGCTGGCGCCGTGGCTGATCGCGTTTTTCTACTACCACGTGTCCTGGCTCCTCCTGGTGATCCGGCCGCAGGCCAGCTACCGGCTCAATGCCGCTTTCGAGGATCACGCCGAGCACGAATACATGGCTTATGTCGCCGCCCATTCCGAGCTGGAGCGCCAGCCCGATCCGGGCACCTACGCCGCACAATACGGACGCTACGCCAGCCTGGCGGACCTGTTCCGTCAGATCGGCTACGACGAGCGCGTTCACAAGCTGGACAGCCTGGCTGCCATGCGGGCGCCCCGGCTCGGCGAGCCGCTCAGCGGGCAGGCCCGATGAAACCTGGGCCGGCCGTCTGGCCCTGGCAGACCGTCAGGACCAGGCGGTCTGCCAGGGGAGCCGGTCTGGCCGGTGCCGAGGCGTTTCGCGGCTCAGGTCATGAAGTCACCGTCTACGAGCAGGCCGACGGCCTGCGTGAAATGGGTGGGCCAAAGGCGAGTGTGCTGTCGTCGGCGTATGACTCGCGCGGAGCAGGAAGGAACGAGATGAGGGCGATCGCAGTGCAGCCAAGCACGGCGAACCTGGAGGTATCGCGATGAACGTGCGCTACGTCCTAGGTCTCGAAGAGATCGACAAGACGCAGGTCGCGCTGGCTGGCGGCAAGGGCGCGAACCTGGGGGAGCTATCGCGGATCGAGGGCATTCGCGTGCCGGCTGGCTTCTGCGTGACGACGGACGCGTTCCGGCGGGTGATGACATCGCTGCCCTATATCGACGATGAGCTCGATCAGCTGTCGCGTCTGGACCCCGACGACCGGCAGGAAATCCGGACGCTCAGCGCGGAGGTGCGCCGGGCCGTTGAGGAGATCGCCGTCCCTGCCGATGTGGCGGCGGCGATCACCGGGTCGGTCACCCGGCTGGGCGGCCACGCTGCCTGGGCCGTCCGGTCCAGCGCGACGGCGGAGGACCTGCCGACGGCCTCCTTCGCGGGCCAGCAGGACACCTACCTCAATGTCGTGGGGCCGACTGCGATCCTCCAGCAAGTCAGCCGGTGCTGGGCCTCCCTATTCACCGAACGGGCCGTGACCTACCGCCTGCGGAACGGCTTCGACCACCGCAAGGTCCACATGGCCGTGGTCGTCCAGCGGATGCTCTTCCCACAGGCGGCCGGCATCCTCTTCACGGCCAACCCCGTCACCTCCAACCGGAAGGTCGTCTCCATCGAGGCCAGCTTCGGCCTCGGTGAGGCCCTAGTCGCCGGCCTGGTGAACGCGGACGTCTACCAGGTGCGGGACAGTGAGGTCATCGCCAAGGCAGTTGGTACCAAGCAACTCGCCATCCATGCCTCGCCTGCAGGCGGAACACGGGAACTGGCGATCGAAGCAGAGAGCCAGGAACAGCCAGCACTGACCGATGCGCAGATCGTGCGGCTCGCCCGGCTCGGCCGGCGGGTCGAAGCGCACTTCGGCCACCCCCATGACATCGAATGGTGCCTGGTCGACGACGAGTTCCAGATTGTCCAGAGCCGGCCGATCACCACCCTGTTCCCCATCCCCGCAACCAGTGACCACGAGAACCACGTCTACGTCTCCGTCGGGCACCAGCAGATGATGACCGACCCGATAAAGCCCCTGGACTCTCCTTCTGGCAGATGACGACCCCCCGGCCGATGGCCGAGGCCGGCGGGAGGCTGTTCGTTGACGTCACCCGGGCGCTGGGGTCGCCCGCGAGTCGCGCGGGCTTGCTGGATGTCCTGGGGAGATCCGATCCGCTGCTCGGGGACGCGCTGCGGACCGTCGTCGAACGCGGCGACTTCATCCCGGCCCTTCCGGACGAGGGCCGAGGCGAAATGCCGCCCGGAAGCGAGCCGGCCTCGATCGAGACCGATCCGGCCATCCCCGCTGGGCTGATCAAGCGCAGCCAGGCCGCGATCGCCGCCCTGAAGCGCGACATCCGCGGCAAGTCCGGGCCGGCGCTGGCCGACTTCATTCTCGCGAACATCCAGGAGCTGAGGCAGTTCATGTTCGACCCGCAAAACCTCCCGGTAATCCTGGCCGGGATGCAGGCCGCCTGGCGGCTGAACGAGCGGGTGCAGGAGTGGGCGGGCGAGAAGAACGCAGCCGGCACGCTCACGCAATCCGTCCCCGGCAACGTGACGGCGGAAATGGGGCTGGCTCTGCTCGACGTCGCGGACGTGATCCGGCGGCATCCCGACGTGGTGGCATTCCTGCAGCACGTCCAGGACGAGACCTTCCTCGACGAGCTGCCCGCGCTCACCGGCGGCTGCGAAGCGCGCGACGCCATCCAGGCCTACCTCGGCAAGTACGGCATGCGCTGCGTCGGCGAGATCGACATCACCCGGCCACGCTGGAGCGAACGCCCCACCACGCTGCTGCCCATGATCCTCGCCAACGTTAAGAACGCCGAGCCGGGCGCCGGCCCGCGGCGCTTCGAGCAGGGTCGGCAGCAGGCCGCACACGCGGAACAGGAACTGCTGACCCGCTTGCGGGCCATGCCGGACGGCGAACCGGAGGCCGAAGAGGCCAAGCGGCTGATCGACCGGATCCGGACCTTCGCCGGCTACCGGGAATACCCGAAGTACCACATGGTCAGCTGTTACTTCATCTACAAGCAGACCCTGCTGAACGACGCCGACCGCCTCGTGCAAGCCGGCGTGCTCGGTGAGCGAGAAGATATCTTCTACCTCAGGTTCGAGGAGCTCCACAACGTCGTCCGCACGAACCAGGCGGACCACGAGCTCATCCGCCAGCGTAAGGACGCGTTCAGGTCGTACCAGGCACTCACCCCGCCCCGGGTGCTCACCTCGGACGGCGAGGCCGTCGCCGGGACGTACCGGCGGACCGATGTGCCGGCCGGCGCGCTGACCGGCCTGCCGGTTTCCGCCGGGACCGTCGAAGGACGGGCCCGCGTCATCCTGGACATGGCCGAGGCCGACCTCGAATCAGGCGACATCCTGGTCACTGCCTACACCGACCCGAGCTGGACGCCCGCGTTCGTCGCGATCACGGGCCTGGTGACGGAGGTGGGGGGCCTGATGACCCATGGCGCGGTGATCGCACGAGAGTACGGCCTGCCGGCCGTCGTGGGGGTGGAGCAGGCCACTCGGCTGATCCGGGACGGGCAGCGGATCCGTGTGCACGGAACGGACGGGTACATCGAGATCCTGCACTAGGCGACCACCGTGAGACTCGTCAGCTACGGGCGGACGGTTGCGCGCGTTCGATGTCGTGAGGTCGGCGCAGACCTAACCATCGACTCAAGGCGGATGCCTTGGCTGTCGCGGCGGCAGGCGGCGACAGAAAGCCTGCCAACCCCCGCGTACAGCGACTCCACTGGGCGTCCGTCGAGCCCGACGAATGGCTTGCAGCCGTCGGCCGCGCGGGCTGGTGGCAACGATCTGGCCGATCACACCGCCAGTGTCGCTGCCTGCCAACCGTGTGACGGCATCCGCATAGCGGCCAGGTGGCGGACGTCGGCATCACCCTAACGGCGGCCGCCGCCTGAGCGGCTGACCGGCAACTCGCGGTCGGTCTTTCCGGCGAGCCGGGGTTCCCGGATCGCGAGATCGGCTATACGGCGGATGTCCGCCGGGCCGCTGCGGTCGCACACTGACAGCGGTATTACCACCCACAGCGGACATCGGCACCCGGAGCGCACAGGGGCCGCCCCGGACGCCGGCAACCACCACGCAGAAGGGAGCCTCCGTGAATACAATCCATATCAGCAAGCACCACCGTCCAGCCAGCGGGCGGCTCGAGCCGCTGCCGACAGATCAACGCGACCGCGCCAAACAGCTCGCCGACCGTTCCCGCCCGGCTGGTGCCGATCCTCGCACCCGCGACGCAGAGCCTGGCCGGGGCGTCCTGGGCGCGGAGGATGGTAATGCCTAGCGCCTCTAGCGCCGCCCCAGCCCGCCCACCCTCCGCGCTGGCTGACCTGCTGCCCTGCCAGCGCGGAGGAGGCGAGCTGTGGTTCTCCGAACTGCCTGATGAGCTTGAACAGGCCAAGACGTACTGCCAGGAGTGCCCGCTGCGCACGGCCTGCCTGTCCGGCGCGCTCGAACGCGCCGAACCGTGCGGAGTCTGGGGCGGCGAGATCTTCCACCAGGGAGCCATTATCGCGCGCAAAAGACCACGCGGGCGACCGCCCAGGACCAGGCCGGATGCCAGGCCTGCGAGCCCTTGAAAAGGGCCCGTCCAGCTCGAACGTGGTCAAATAGGACGTAGACCAAGGCGAGGGCCGGGCACGCGGCGATGCGGCGGGTCGCCTTGATGCCTCGACCCCCCGGACATACGGACGCCCCTTAGTAGAACGTCCGGCGCGTCCAGGGCCGCGAGCAGCGCGGCCCGCTCCCGTCGGCGGCCTCGCCAACCACCACGATGTCGTTCCCGGTCTGGACCAGGTCATGGTGGTCGGCCTGTGCGATCCGGATCACCGGTCGCCTCCGGGCAGCGGCAACCACGCCCGGACCGCGAAGCCGGCTCCGGGCCGGGGGCCAGCCTGCAGCGTGCCGCCGAGCGCGGCCACCCGCTCGGTCATCCCGGCGATGCCGCTACCCGTGCCACCAGGCTGGTCGGAAGGCCGGGCAGACGGCCGCCGGGCGCCTTCGTCGGCTACCTCGACCACCAGGGCGCCCTCCCGGTAAACGATACGGATCGTCGCAGTCGTATGGCCAGAGTGGCGAGCGCTGTTGGTCAGGGCCTCCTGGATAATCCGGTAGGCGGCCAGGTCGACGTCGGCTGGCAGCGGGACCCGCTGCCCGTTCTCCTCGATGCGGACGGCCAGGCCCGCCGCGGTCGCGGTGTCGGCCAGGTCACCCAGCCGCGCCAGCCCCGGGGCCGGTGCCCGAGGAGCGCTCCCGTCCACAGCGCGCAGCACCCCCAGTACCGAGCGCAGCTCGACCAGGGCCTGCCTGCTGACCTCGTTGATAGTGACCAGCGCCGTGCGGGCACGGTCAGGCTGGCGGTCCATCAGCTGCAGCGCGGTGCTGGCCTGCACGTTGATGACAGAGATGTAGTGGGCCACCACGTCGTGCAGATCCCGCGCGAGCGCGGCTCTCGCCAGCGCGTCACCGACACCGGCCGCGGCGGCCGGCTGCGCCAGCAGTGGCGCCACCGTGCCCACATCCCCCCGGCAGGTCCAGCTCACCAAGCGCAGCTGTCGTTGTTGACACCGAACTGGGAGGTCATGCACACCCGGCCGAGCCCCTCGTCCTCGCGGATCAGGCCCGCGTCGTAGCGCATGAGGATCAGCACGCCGTCGTGGGTGAGGAACTGTGCTCGCTGGTCCTGGCGCCGGATGCCGTTCCGTTCCACCCGGATCCAATCGATCCCTGGTATGGCCGGGCACGCTGAGATCCGCGGCCCGGGGAGCGCGCCTTCCGCGATCTTCCAGCACAAGCGTGACGGAAACCGGTAGCGGGTCCCAGCGGCCCTTCGAGCCGCGAACGCCATGTCGTACTCAAGCTCAAGCATCCGTGCGCCCCTTCTTTCAATCTGGGGACCTTCGGGCCGGCCTTCTTCGGCGGCGCCCCTGCTCCGATTGCTACTTCAGCGTGCCGTCGCTGCGGCGGCACAGACATCCGCCGGCCGGCGGATGTCTGTGCCGGGACCCGCAGAGACGATCGGTGCGCAGGCGGAATAGATGCGGAGTGGAGGCAGACATGGAAGCGGTCATCATCGGAGGCGGGATCGGCGGGCTGGCCACCGCCCTGGCACTGAGCCAGCGTGGCTGGAAGGTCGAGGTCCTGGAACGCTCGGCGGAGTTCGCCGAGGCCGGCGCGGGCCTGTCGCTGTGGCCCAACGCGTTGCGGGCTCTGGACGCGCTCGGCATCGGCGAACCTGTCCGTCAGCATGCCCTGCTGGAGGGGCAGGCCGGCATCCGGGACGCCACGGGACGGTGGCTGGCCCACACCGGCACGGCTGAGCTGGAACGCCGCTACGGGCCGATGGCAATGATCCACCGCGCCGACCTGCTGGCCGCGCTGCACGCCGCCGTACCGGCCGGGGCTCTGCGCCGCGGCGTCACGGTGACCCGGGTGCGGCGTGACGGGACGGTGATGCACTCCCGCGGCGAGTCCCATGCTGACCTGATTGTCGGGGCAGACGGCATACACAGCGTCGCGCGCACATCGATCTGGCCCGACGCCCGCGCGCCCCGGTATGCCGGCTACACGGCCTGGCGGATCGTTACAGCACCGGTGCCAGTCGACGGCAGCTCCGAGTCATGGGGATCGGGAGATCGGTTCGGCTATGCCCCTCTCCCCGACAGGCGCATCTACTGCTATGCCACTGCCAACGCCCCCGAAGGCACCGCACACGACGGGCTCGCCGGGCTGCGCAGCCGGTTCTCCGGCTGGCACGACCCGATCCCGGCCCTGCTGGACGCGGCTAACCAGGATGCGGTGCTTCACGACGACCTGTACGAACTGCCGCCGCTCAAGACCTACACGACCGGCAAGGTCGTGCTCGTCGGCGACGCCGCGCACGCTATGACCCCCAACCTGGGACAGGGCGCCGGGCTAGCGATCGAAGACGCCGTCGTGCTGGCCAAGACCCTAGACGGTTCCGGAGGGCTGGACGCCTACAACCGCCTCCGCCGGGCGCGCACCCAGAAGATCGCGCTGCGCGCGCACCGCATAGGCGTAGTCGCCCAGTGGGAGTCCCCGGCCGCCGTGCGCCTGCGCAACACCGCGCTGCGCCTGCTGCCCGGTTCATCGTTCGCCCGGTCCCTCGCCCCGGTACTGGACTGGAGCACGTGAACACCCCAAGGCCGGAGGCGTACGCGGCTGACCGGCCGGCCTGCGGGACAGGTACGGTCGGCTAGAGCCTCCGCGGCGGCCGGCTGGCCGATGTTGCCGCTGGGGATCCCGGACGACGATGGCCAGGTGGAGATCCAAATTTTCCTCGAAGCCATTGACCCGCCCGCGGGCCGACTGCGGGCGACTTCCGGTCCGAGCTCTTTGCCGGGCCGCCAAGAAGGCAGGGAGTTCTGCTTTACCGGCTGGCTCGGCCTGCTGCGAGCCCTTTACGAGGTGATGGGGGCACCCGCCGGCGGACCGCCAGTAGACCCGTGACGCGCCGAGCGCGCTAACTTCGCCGTGCTGGGACGGCGCGCGCTGCGGTGGGCCGCTGCGCCCGCCATACCGGACCCGCCGGGTTGGGCGGCTTGGTCAGCAATGCCGGTTTCCGCCTGGCCTGTCCCGTCGAGCTGGTGCAGCTGGAGGCATTCCGCCGGCAGCTGGAGGTGAACGTGACCGCCGGCTCACCGCCACCCAGGCCATGCTGCCGATGCTGCGGCGAGCCCGCGGCCGCATGGTGATTGTCAGCACCATCGGAATTCGCTTCAGGCCGCCAGCCGCCGGGCCGCTGGGTACGGTCAAGGCCGCGCTCGCGGCACTGCTGGAAGAATGCTGAGCCGTCAGCCGTGCCCGGACCTACTCTCGGGGAAACCGGCCACATCAGCCCGCTTGATGTCTTGATGACGGCTCACCTCTGCCGCCAGCTGGGCCCGCGCGGTGATATCCAGCTTGGCGAACACGTGGGCGAGATGCGTCTGCACCGTCCGGCCTGATATGTAGAGGCGCTGGCCGATCTGAGGATTGGACAGGCCCTCGGCGACCAGGCTGGCGATCCTGCGCTCGGCCGGGGTGAGGCTGTCCCAGCCGATTTGCGGCCGCCTCCGGCCGCCCCGCCGCCCGCGCCGGATGCCCGCCTCGCGCAGCACCGCCTCGGCCCGCGCCAGGTCACGCGCGGCGTCGAGCCGCTCGTAGATGCTGATCGCCTTATCGAGCAGCGGGCGGCCACGGTCCATTTGCCCGCGCCCGGCGAATGCGGCGCCCGCGTCCTCGCAGGCATGCGCGAGGCCGAGGGGACGCGACCCGCGTGCGTAGGCGTCAGCGGCGGCTTGCAGGATCCCGGCGTCATTCTCGACCAGGCCCCGGCAGCGCAAGGCCGCTCCGGCCATCCAGGGCACCTCGTTACCTGATGCCATCTCGGTGACCGCAGCCGACACCTCCCTGGCACGTTCGATATCGCCTGCAGCCAGGGAGAGCCGGACGAGATCGGCTCCGACTGTCGGGTAATGCAGGGTGAGTCCTGAACTCGCGCACTGGTCCCAGATGCTGGCCAGGGTGGCGAGCGCCTTGCCAGGCTCGCCGTCGGCCTCCAGGATGAGGGCCTGCGGCCACGGGCCCCAGTTCGTGCGATAACCGGGGCTCCAGCCAGCCAGATCGCGGGCAGCGGCGGTGGCGGCATCCCGGGAGCGGCTGAGGTCATTGCGGTGAAAGCTGATCAGGGACAGCACGCCGTTCGCGTACCCGCGGCTGGAGACCTCGCCGATCTCCTCCGCCAGTGCGAGGCTCGTCTCAAGTTCGGCGATGGCATCGTCCCATTCCCCGGCGATCATGCGCTCGAATGAAAGGAACACCTGGTAGGCAGGCAGCGGCCAGCGGACGCCGAGGTCCTCGCTGACTTGCCGGCCGGCGCTCAGCGCGGACCTGGCCTCCTCGAGCCGGTCGAACTGGATAAGGATGTGCCCCCGGATTACCCCGACCGGGTAGCGGTGCCCTAGCCTGCCCGGGCTCAGGTCAGCCAGGCGCACCGCCTCGTCGATGATCTGCAGTGCGTCCTGGAGACGGCCGCGGACTTCCGAGACCCAGGCCAGCGTGGCCATAGCGACACTAACGGAAAGATGGTCATCGGCCGACACCGCCGCCATGCGTGCCTGTTCGGCCTCGGCCCAGGCGCCGTCCAGATCGCCTAGCCACAGCCGGGCATAACCCGCCCACGCCAGGGCGGCGGCGCTCTCGGCGCCGGTCAGCACCGGTGACTCCGCTGCCCGCTCTAGTTCCCGCAGCGCGTCATGCACGCGGCCTTGCGCGAGCAGGACGTGCCCCAGGCAGATACGGACGGGGCCGGTCACAGACCGGTCATGATCCCGGCCGAGCAGCAGGCGGCAGGCCGCTGCGGCGTCGGCGATCCGCCCCGCCAGCATCAGGCTGCTCGCCCGCTCGGCGAGCAGCCGGTCGCGGCCGGGATCCGCCGGGTCCATCAGCGCCGCTGCCCGCTCCAGCAAGTCAGCGGCCACATCCGGTGACCGGGCCGCCGCCTCGCGGGCCGCCCTGGTCAGCCACCCGATGGCATCGGCGTCCCCGTGGGCGCCCCCGCGCGCGAGATGCTCGGCCACCTGCAGGGCCGGCGCGCCCGAGGAGGCCAGCCGCTGCCCGGCCTCCCGGTGCAGCCCCTGCAGGACACTCGCCGGCAAATCCGCGTAGATCGCCTCGCGGATCAGGTCGTGCCGGAACCGCAGAACCGTCCCGTCGTCCTCAAGCACCCGCGCCCTCATCGCCTCTGCCAGCACTATGGCGAGATCCACGGCGGGCCGGCCGCTCACCGTGGCCAGATCGGCGAGTGAGAAGCCGGACCCCAGAATCGAAGCGACCCGGAGCGCTTGCAGAGTGTCCTCGGGCAGGAAACTGAGCCGACGCAAGATCGTCAACCGAAGCGTGGGCGGGAGCGTGAGCTTCCCCGTCTCCGCCCACCCTCCGGCGGTCTCGATTGCCCCTTCTTGAGCCAGCGCCCCCACCAGTTCCGAGACGAACAGCGGGTTGCCCGCCGCCCCCGAAATCCTGGCCAGCAGCGCAGGGCCCGGCTCGGCAGCGACCATTTCCGCCACCAGGCCGGCCACAGCGTCATCGGCGAGCGGATGCACGGTGAGGCGCCGTGCCCCGCCGTCCTCCAGCGCTCCGGCTAGCCGGTCCAGTTCGGGCACGCGGGGCGATGGCCGCAGACACCCAACCAGGGCGGACGGCAGGTAGGCCAGTCGCCGGCTGAGTATCCCGAGCGTCAGCAAGCTGGAGGGATCGGCCCATTGCAGGTCATCCACCCCGATCACCAGCGGCCCGGACAGTGCGAGTTCCTCCGCCAGGTCAGCGAATGCATCGATCACGCGGAAACGCAGGCCCTGGTCGCTGGTCACCGTGATCGGCTCCCGCTCACTAAGGGCCCCGCCTGCTAGCAACCGCGCAATGGCCGCCCGCCGCGGGTCAGGCGATGACCGGACGCACCCGAAGGCGTCGGCCATGACGCTGAATGGCCGCGTCCGCTGAAGCTCCTCGGCCCGGCCCGTGGTGACCTGCATGCCCCTGCCGCGTGCCGACTCCAGAGCTTTCTCCAGCAGCCGGCTCTTGCCGATGCCGGCCTCACCCTCGATCAGCACGACCGCCAGCCGACCCGACGCGGCCAGGTCCAAAGCCTTGACCAGCGTCGCGATCTCCGCATCACGCCCGTAAATCCGTGGCATGGGCGTCAGCCTGCCCATGTCCTGGATGCTACTGCGGAATGACACTCTGGCAGTGTCTGGAGATTAACCCGCTGCAGGAGGAGCGGGTCACGTCCTTGGTTCCGCAAGAGGTGCCTAGCCCTGCGAATCTGAACGCCCGCAGCACTTGATCTCGCGCTCTGACAGCCTTGCGATTCGCCGTCAAGCGGGCTGCTACCGCTTTCTTGCTGGCGGCGAGCCCGTTAGCGGGGTGGCGTCGAGGTATCTGATCTCGTAGACGCGCTCGGTGAACTTCCAGCCGCTGGGGGTGCGCTGGTAGCGATCGTGGTATACGGCGTAGTTCAGCTCGGACCTGCCGTCGCGGAAGCGCCCGAGCTCTGCGATGTAGGCACGCCCGGACGCGGTGTCGCCGTCAACCTGGATCGTGCCCGAGTGCGTGGTTTGCACCAAGTAGTCCATGAGAGCCTGCAGCCGCTCGGCCCCGGCGCGTATCTCCGGCAGGCTGACGGCCTCGGCGTTGATGTGCGGGATCCGCACCGCGCCGTCGTGTGTGAATAGCGACGCGAGACGGTCGTAGTCGTGCATCATTACCGCGTCGGTGAACTCGCCGCGCAGCGCCTCGATCTCGACGCGATCCGCTATGGACTGAAGGTCGCTCATCGGTTATCTCCCTTTCTGCGCTGGAACGCCTGCATGGCTGACAGTCCCCCCGAGGGCTTTCGGGCGCCCTGCGGAGCGGCTATGGCCGCGGTCGCGGCTGAGCGCGGCGACGACTTCATCCCCACGAGCGCAGCAGACGGGTAACCGAGCTGCCGATGAGCCCTGTGATGCCCGTCACTACAGCTGGTATGTGCTCACCGCCGGGTGAACACGGCGTGGATGGTGAGGGTGTTGTCCATCGATGCCAGCCCCATGAGGTTCCAGGTGAGGCCGAAGTCGGCCCGGTTGATGCGGGCCTTGGCGTCGAGCCAGATCTCGCCGTCGCCCTGGACGGACGCCGCAGCGTCGAAGGACAGCGGCCGGGTACGGCCGCGCACGGTCAGCGCGCCGGTCACGGCGGCACTCTGATCAGACGGCCGGATACCGTCCGCGGTGAAGGTGATGTCCGGATGGGTGTCGCTGTCGAAGAAGTCGGCCGAGCGCAGGTGCGTGTCGCGCCGGGTGTTCTTGGTGTCGATGGATGCCGCGGCCACGGTGATGGTGCCGCTGACCTTGCCGTCCAGAGAAACGGTGCCGTTGCCGCTGAACTTGCGGAACACGCCGTTCACCGGAACCAGGCCCATAGTCTTGCTCTTCAGCCCGATGCTGGACTTACGCGGATCCAGGACCCATTCCCCGGCCAGGGCCCGGTCCGCCAGCAGAGCCTGCACCACCGCTGTGATCGTGTGTCCTGACGATGCCTGCATGATTGTCTCGCCTCCTAATAGAGCTGCCGGGTTCGCCGTACGGCAGACCCAGAGTGTGTGTGGCAGCCAGCCGGAGGACGATGGCAGGGACAATCACGGCCTCGTTTCTCGCTCCGGCCGGCTGATCCCAGCCAGGCAGATGGCTTCCGGCGAGTCGGTAGCTGTCAATTGAGGAAATCCAGCTGAGCGGACCGGTCGTTGCCGACGGCACCGCCCTGCCGCTGCGCCAGCGGCATTCCCGGCGCGCCTGCCGCCGATTGCGGCCATGATTCCTGGTCACGTTTTCCTGGAGTTGGCGGCACGGGCAAGTGCCTTGGCGCGGGCGACATCTGGGTCTCGCGGGTCGGGCGGCAGTACCTCGAGCCAGGAACGCTCGCCCCGGCCCCTTGGTCTTTGGATGCGGATCCGTTTCATGTCGTCATCTCCTTGCTGAGGCTGGCACCCGGCGGGTTTGGGACTCGTTCCAGCGTGAGCCGCACGAGTTCCCGGGACATCCGCCGTCTGGCCGATGTCGGGCGGATGGAGTGTCATGCCTGCTGGCGGGAAGGCCACACCTCCTCACCGAGCCCACGCGAGGGCCGGGCACAGGGAGCGGCGACGTATCGTCTGCCCGGAGTCACTCTCGGTCACCTCAGGCCATGTCGCAAACCGGCCGTCTCGGCTCGCGCGGCGGCCAACGCCAGCCGACTGGCGGATGTCTGGCCGCCGCTGCCGGGCCACGCTGAGAACAGTGCAGCTACCGGAGCTGTGGATAGCCATTCCGGGCAACGGTGGAGGCTGCTTTGCAAAGCTGTCACCTTGTTCGGCGACGGCGGGGGCACTGTTCCCGGTGGCCAGGCCCACGGCCATGCGCCGACATGCGCGAGCGTGGTCCGCGGCCGTCTGAGTGCGAGAGACAGCGGTCAGCATGGAGCGGATGAGGGCCAGGAGTGCCACTGCCCAGGCGCGAGAAAACCGGGAATATATGCGTAATCTGCTCAAGATAAAGCAGCCTGACTTCACTGCTGCGGTGGAATCGGCGCTGGCTCTCGTATTGTCAGGGGCGCGGGGTTGCCTCAGGGCATTCGGCTGCACCGTTACCCCTTGCACCGGCCGCCTGACCGCTGCCCATCCAGCTCCGCAAGCTGACCCGGATGCCGTCGCTAGACCGGCGGAGAACCGTCAGTGCCTGGTCAGGTCATGGGCGGTGCTGGCCTGTGTGAGGCATCCTCCGGCTGACCGACGGGCAGAACGGCCCTTGGGCGGCTGCTCGCCGCGATCCTCAGCCAGGATTCCGGCCCCGACTCGTGATCGCGTCAGCTCTGCGGCTAGCCGCGGCCGCCACCGCGATGACACAGACAACGAGGACAGACAAGGTGAATGGCGGCCAGGTATCTACCTAGCCGTCGTACGTACAACTGCAGGGACGAGGCCGAAATCGATGACGAACTACTCCTGGATGTATCGCCTGGGGATGACGCCCTGGGAGAAGTACGGGTCGGTCGCCGCGACGAGCATCTCGGCTAGGCTGGACCGGGAAGAGAACGATCGGGACCGCCCGCTCGGAAGGGCCCTGGATCTCGGCTGCGGACGCGGCCAGTTCACCCCCGAGCTCGCGCGGCGCGGGTGGCAAGCCACGGGTATCGACTACGTCCCAGCCGCGGTCGAGGCCGCAAACAGCCGAGGTACGGAAGGCGTCACCTACGTCATCGGAGATGTCACGAACCTGGCCGCGGCCGACCTCGGACGCTTCGGCTTTTTCCTCGACATCGGCTGCTTCCAGGGCCTCAACGCCGACCAGCGCCGCGCGGCCGGCGAGTCAGTATCCAGTCTGGCCGAGCCTGGTGCCACGATTTTGATGCTCGCTTTCGGCCTTAGCCGGTACCGGTCTGTCGTGGGTGGGGTGTCTCAGATCGAGGTGGAGGCTGCGTTCCCCGGCTGGGAGATGCTCACCGTCGAGCCCGCAGAGACCGCCGGCCTTGGCTGGCCGATGAACCGGACCGCACCGCAATGGTACCGGCTACGCCGCTGAGTATCGGAGTCAGCGAGGCCAGCGCAGTGGACGTCGCTGGGGTTAGTCAGACGCAGCGGATCCCGTCACGGTCATCGGCGTGGCGGGTGCAGGCTGGACGGGCATGCCATTGATTCGTCTTCCCGAGCCCGTGAGTGCTGCCGTGGCCGCGCTGGGGCTGCCCGGGCAGCGCTGGCTCGCTGGACTGCCCGACCTTGTCTCCAGCCTCGAAGCGGACTGGACGGTGACTTGCGGGACGGCGCTCTGGGGAGGCAACGCCGCATACGTAGCTGATGCGGTCCCCGCCGATGGACAGCTTGCGGTTCTCAGACTGCCCTACCGCCGGGCATCGACGGCTTCGCTCCTTTCGAGCAGGAACTGCAGGCACTCCAGGCCGCGGGCGGCGACCCCTACGCGAGGCTGATCTGCCCCGACGAAAAACGGCAGAGCATGCTGCTCGAACGCCTTGGTCACCCGCTGGCTAGCCGGGGCTGGTCCAGCGACCGGCAGATCGCCGCCATCACCGCCACCTTGGCGCGCGGCTGGCGCCCAGCCAGTTCCGGCCGACTACCAACAGGCGCCGCCAAGGCTGACTGGCTGGCCCGCTTTATCATCGACGCATGGCGGGGACCTCGGCGAGCCCTGCACCGAGCGGGCGGCCAGCCGGGCTATCGACTACGCCGCCGAGCGCGCGTTGCGCGTTGACCCAGGCACGCCGTGCTGGTCCACGGAGATGCCCATCTCTCCTACGTGCTGGGGGTGCCAGGCAGTATTGATCACATCGCCCGCCCGCCACCAGCATCGTCGCCACCCCGCGGTACCACGCCCCGTGCCCTCGGCAAACGATCATGAGCCGCAGGGTCCGCGCCCGCCGCAACTACGACCGCATCATGGCCGACACCTGACCACACTAGCCGCGACCACACCGGCACCGCCTGGCGGGCACCACCCTCGCCAGCGTGCCCGAGGATCACCCTCCCCGAGGAGATCAGCGAGGACGACAGCCCAGGCAGATCAACTGGCCGCCCAACCGCGCCGCGCAGGTCAAACGTGAAGACCTTTCCGCCCCCGGGTTGCCCACCGCATTCCCGCAACCAGCGTCTCTGGGGAGCGTCGCCAACTGGCCCGCCAGATTAACCGCATGGAAGCGAAACGGCACGCGCGCATAGCCGATCCGTCTCTCTGATCACGGCAAACGTGGGCAGCAGTGGTGCCGCGCATTTGAGGGGTGATCTGTGTCGGCTGGGTTCTTGCATCCGCGATCTGCGGAGTTATGTCGGCCCTTCTTCCCGGGGCGAGTTCGGCCGTCACGCTCGTTGTGGTGCCAGACTGGTGGTCATGTCCTTGCTTGACGGCGCTCAGGTTCAGATGCTCTTGGCTGACGCCGCCGAACGGGCGGGCTGCTACCTGGCGGGTCTTGATGACCGCCCGGTGGTCCCGTCCGGTGCGGCGCTGGCCGGCCTTGCGCGTTTTGATGAGTCCTTGCCGGATTCGGTGGGGGACGCCGCCGCCACGTTGGCTTTGCTGGATCAGGCGGGATCTCCGGCCACGGTAGCGAGCGCGGGCGGCCGCTATTTCGGTTTCGTGATCGGGGGCTGTCATCCGGTCGCGCTCGGCGCGGGCTGCCTGGCGGCAGCATGGGATCAGAACGCGGCGCTGCCAGTGATGTCGCCGGTTGCCGCACGCCTGCATGAGGTCGTGACGCGGTGGCTGACCGGGCTGCTTGGCCTGCCGGCCGGAAGCGCGGCGGCGTTTGTGACCGGTGCTGCCATGGCCAATACGGCAGCCCTCACAGCGGCCCGGGATCACCAGCTGGCCCGTGCTGGCTGGGATGTGCAGGCGGACGGGCTGTTCGGGGCGCCGGAGCTGACCGTGGTCGCCGGGGAGAACGCTCACTCCACGCTGATCAGGGCCCTCGGGATGGTAGGGCTGGGCCGGGAGCGGGTCCGCTGGGTCCCGGTTGATGACCAGGGGCGGATGAGGGCCGACCGCCTGCCCGCGGAGGTGACGGGACCAGCCGTGATATGCGCGCAGGCCGGGGAGGTGAACACCGGTGCGTTCGACCCCTTCCCTGACATTGTCCAGTGGGCCCGCGAGCGGGGGGCGTGGGTTCATGTTGATGGCGCCTTCGGGCTGTGGGCGCTGGCGGACTCCTCGCGCTCTCACCTGACCCGCGGCCTTGACGGCGCCGACTCCTGGGCTACCGATGCGCACAAATGGCTCAACGGGCCTTACGACTGCGGCATCGTCCTGGTCCAGCGGCCGGAGGATCTCCGCCGGAGTTTCGCCGCCGTCGCCGGTTATCTGCCCCCGGACACCGCGTTCGAGGCCATGCACCACACGCCTCAGGCTTCACAGCGGGCCCGGCAGGTCGAGGTGTGGGCGGTGCTCCGCACGCTCGGCCGGCGGGGCGTGACCGACCTCATTACCAGGACCTGCGGACATGCTCAGACGATGGCCGCCTGCCTGCGCGCCGCGGGCCTGGAGGTGCTGAACGACGTCGTGCTGAACCAGGTGCTCGTCCGGGCGGCCACGGACGACATGACGCTGGCCCTGGTGGCCGCTGTCCAGCAGAGCGGGACGTGCTGGTGCGGGCCGACCACCTGGCAGCAGCGGCCAGCCATGCGGATCAGCATCTCCGGCTGGGCAACATCTGATGACGACATCAAGGACAGCGCGCATGCCATCATCGCCGCGTACCGGCATGTACGCGATGGGGGCAAGACGTGACGGGGGCCGAGGCAGAGCAGCTGTTGCGCCTGGCCGAAGATGCAGGGGCACAGCTGGGAGGACTTGACGCGAAACCGGCTGCCGCGCGGCTGGAGAGCCGCTGCCAGGAGCTCGGCGAGGCCCTGTCCTGGTTCGCCGACGACGGGCGCGCCGAGGAGAGTCTGCGCATGGCTGTGGCACTGGCCGATTTCTGGCAGTCCACCGGCCGCATCGCGCAGGGCCGGGATTACTTCGGCCGGGCGCTCAGCGTGCCCGGCGCCGGGGACGGGCTGCGCGCTGAGGCGCTGTTCCACGCCGGCCTGCTGGCGTTCTGGCAAGGTGAGGACGAGGCAGCTCAGGACCTGCACCAGCAGAGCCTGGACCTGTCTCGGCGCCTGGGTGACCCAACCGGTACCGCCCTGGCGCTATCCGGGCTGGCCCGGATAGCGCTGCGGTCAGACCTCGACCGTGCCCAGCAGCTGAGCCAGCAGGCTCTGGATACCGTCGCCGGCTGTGGCGAGGAGCGCGGACGGGCTAACGCGCTGCACCTGCTCGGCGTGACTGCGCAGATGAAAGGCGAGCTAGAGGAGGCCCGCGGCTGGATGACGCAGCGTCTTGAGCTGGCCCGCGAGACGGGCGCCTACCGGGCCGCCGCGGCAGAAGCGGGCAACCTGAGCGTTGTGGAACGTCAGCTCGGTAACCTGTCCCGGGCGCGGGATCTTGCCTGCGAGGGTCTTTCCCTCGCCGCCCGGCGCGGTGACGACTGGATGATCCCCTACTGCCTCAACGGCCTGGCCGCCATCGCCGTGACAGAAGGCGACCACACACGGGCCGCCATATTGCTGGCGGCGGCCGGACGCCTGATGGCCGAGCAAGGAACCGCGTGGCCACCAGATGAGGCACCGCACTTCGAGCGCAGCAAGGCCGCAGCCGCTCAAACCCTCGGGGCCGCCGAGTTCCAGCAAGCCTGGTCACACGGACAGGCCCTCCCCGGCCCCGATGCCATCGTCCTTGCGCTCGGGTCACGCCCGGCGCGGTGAGGCCAGCCACCGCCCGACCCGGACAGGCGTTTTGCCGTGCTGCGAGGTGTGGCCGACCTGCGGTCACTCTCGCTGATCATCCTCGTGATAGCCGCACGATGTAAGGAAGCTCGCTAAGCGCTGTGCGCATCGAGCGGCCGCCGCACTGTGGTTCCCGTAGGATGCGTTTCGGCTGGCCAGAGGACATTTGTGGTCAGGGACAGGATCGAACTGTCGACCTTCCGCTTTTCAGGCGGACGCTCATACCGACTGAGCTACCTGACCTGGCTGGATACCCAGTGAGTCCACACCGGGTATCCCTGCGGTCCTGACGGGATTTGAACCCGCGACCTCCACCTTGACAGGGTGGCGAGCACTCCAAGCTGCTCTACAGGACCTCGTACTACCGTCAACCGTAGCCGACGTGTGCCCCCAACGGGATTCGAACCCGTGCCGCCGCCTTGAAAGGGCGGTGTCCTAGGCCGCTAGACGATGGGGGCGCCGACGGCCTTGGCCGCCGTAACCGTATCAGCCCGTCGGGGACTGCCCCAGCATAGGGGACAGACACCGCAACCAGCAAAGCGGAACGACTACTTCCGGACCAGCCAGCCCAGATTCGGCCCCAAGGCCTCTGCTCGGGGTGTTGCGATCGGACACGGTAAGCGATAATTGAGTCACGCAGTGCGGTCGCCAGCGCCGCGGCGGAGGGTTAGGTAACTGTATGATCGAGATCAGCAACTATGTGTGACGAACAGGCTGGTCACATCCCACGCGGGACACTGGCCGATGCCCGAGGGTGAACGACGCCAGTGACGACCGAGCCGCGGACCGAGTTCCGGGCTGAGCCCGCGGAGGCCGGGCTTCGGGCCGGGCAGGATCCGGTATTCCCGGTCGGCCAGGCACTCGAGACCACCCCTTCCGGGCGGCACCGGCGGGCCCGCGAGCAGCGTTCGTCCTATCGTGAGGTCTTCGCCATCGCGGAGTTCCGCGCGCTGTGGACCGCGCAGGTGCTCTCGTTCGCCGGTGACCAGTTCGCCCAGGTGGCCATCGCCATCCTGGTGTACCGGAAGACCCATTCGGCGTTTCTGACCGCACTGGCCTACGCCCTGACCTACCTGCCGCCGATCGCGGGCGGCCCGCTGCTGTCCGGCCTGGCCGATCTGTTCCCGCGCCGTCGCGTCATGGTCGTCTGCGATGTGCTCCGGATCGGCACGGTCGGGCTGATGGCAGTGCCGGGCATGCCGTTCGCGGTCCTGTGCACGCTGCTGTTCTGCACCGTACTGGCGGGCGCGCCGTTCTCCTCGGCCCGGGCCGCTCTGCTGCCCGACGTGCTGCCCGGCGATAAGTTCGTGCTGGGCTCCGCCATCGGCAACATCAGCTTCCAGGCGAGCCAGATTCTGGGATTCGTCGCAGGCGCGGCGGTCGTCGCCGTGGTTAACCCGTACCGGACGCTGGGCTTGGACGCCGTTTCGTTCGGGATATCCGCTCTTATCGTGACCGCCGGAGTGAGACCTCGGCTGTTGCCGCCGCGCGAGGCGGCGCGGCCCTCCTTGTGGGCGGTGTCGGCGGACGGGATCCGGATCGTGTTCGGCAACCGCGAGCTGCTGACCCTGCTGCTGTTCGGCTGGCTGGCGGGCTTCTACATCGTCCCGGAGGGCCTGGCCGCGCCGTACGCCCATTCACTGCACGGCAACACGGTGACGGTGGGGCTGCTGATGGCCGCGATGCCGTTCGGCATGGTGATCGGCGCCTTTCTGCTCAGCCGGATGGCCACGCCGTCGACCAGGATGCGGATGATGGGCTGGCTGGCCATCTTGTCCTGCGTGCCGCTGATCGGCAGCGCGGCGGATCCGCCGCTCTGGGCCGTCCTGGTGCTATGGGCCCTGGCCGGCGCGGGAGGCGCGTACCAGCTCGCCGCGGCCGCGGCCTTCGTGCAGGCGCTGCTGCCTGCCACCCGGGCCCGGGCGTTCGGCCTGGCGCAGTCGGGTCTGTACGCCGTCCAAGGGCTCGGCATCCTGGCCGGCGGGGCGGTGGCACAGGTCATCGGGCCCCCGCTCGCCGTCGCGCTGGCCGGCCTGATCGGGCTGACCGCGGCGACCATGCTCGCGGTGAACTGGACGCAGCTGCACGGCCACCTGGCCGCCCCGCCGCCGGAGGCGGTCGAGGCTTAGGAACGGCGCTTGTTGACCATGGTCTCGGCGATAGACGCGCCGTCCACCTCGTCCGGGATCACGATCCAGGCGCCCAGGTAGAGCAGGACGCCGATCCCGCCGAACACGGTGAGCAGGGCGAAAGCCAGACGGACCAGGGTCGGGTCGACGCCGAAGTAGGCCGCGAGGCCCGCGCAGACGCCCGCGACAACCCGGCCGTCGCGGATGCGGTACAAGCGCCTGGTGGCGCCGTTGTTCGGTTCATTCATGGCTCGATCATGCCCGGAACGGGGCCGGGGTCACATCGGGGAGGCCCCGGTAATTACCCTGATGGCTAGTAAAGAGAGGACACCGCCATGCCGGACACGGATCTGCTCAACATCGACGGCCAGCTCAGCGACGAGGAGCGGCTGCTCCGCGACACGGTGCAGGCGTTTACCACCGAGCGGATCCTGCCGCACGTCGCCGACTGGTTCGAGGAGGGCACGCTGCCGCGGGAGGTCATGCCGGAACTTGGCAAGCTCGGCCTGCTCGGCATGCACCTGACCGGATACGGCTGCGCCAGCGCCGGCGCCGTGGCCTACGGCGTGGCCTGCCGAGAGCTGGAGGCCTGCGACTCGGGCCTGCGCAGCGCGACGTCGGTCCAGGGCTCGCTGGCCATGTTCCCGATCTGGCGGTACGGGTCGGAGGAGCAGAAGACCGAGTGGCTGCCCCGGATGGCGACCGGGGAGGCGATCGGGTGCTTCGGCCTCACCGAGCCCGATCACGGTTCGGACCCGGCCGGCATGCGGACCTTCGCCCGGCGGGACGGATCGGACTGGGTGCTGTCCGGCACCAAGATGTGGATCACCAACGGCAGCGTGGCCGACATCGCGGTGGTTTGGGCCAACACCGACGACGGCATCCGCGGCTTCCTGGTCCCGCGCGAGACTCCCGGGTTCAGCGCCAACGACATCCACAAGAAGCTGTCGCTGCGGGCTTCCATCACCTCCGAGCTGCTGCTGGACGGCGTGCGCCTGCCCGCTGACGCGGTGCTGCCCGAGGTGACCGGGCTGAAGGGACCGCTGTCCTGCCTGACCGAGGCCCGCTACGGCATCGCGTGGGGCGTGACCGGCGCGGCGCGGGCCTGCCTGGAGAGCGCGGTCGAGTACGCGCAGACCCGGGAGCAGTTCGGCAAGCCGATCGCGTCCTTCCAGCTGACCCAGGGCAAGCTGGCCTGGATGGCCGCGGACCTGTACCGGTCGCAGCTGCTCGCCTTGCACCTGGGACGGCTGAAAGAAGCGGGTTCGGTCACGCCGGTGCAGGTCAGCGTGGCCAAGATGACCAACGTCCGGGCGGCGCTCGACATCGCCCGGCAGGCGCGCACCGTGCTCGGCGCCAGCGGCGTGACGCTGGAGTACCCGCCGATCCGGCACGCGAACAACCTGGAGGCCGTGCTCACCTACGAGGGCACCGAGGAGATCCATACGCTGGCTATCGGCCAGGCGCTCACCGGCATCGCCGCGTACCGGTAGCGGGCCTGGGTGGGGCTGGCCGAACGACGTCGTTGCCGCAACGACGCTGTTGAGCGGGGTGGCGGGAGACGGGTTCCGGGCCCGGGTAGCCAATACAGCGCGGGTCCGGGAAGGCGATCAGGCCGGGGAGTTCGGTACGCTTCGTCTGCGGCGCCGTTCACCCCGGCGCGGCGGGGCGTTAGCTCAATGGCAGAGCAGTGGGCTTTTAACCCATTGGTTCAGGGTTCGACCCCCTGGCGCCCCACCAGGCGAAACACCATGATGATCATGGTCTTCGTAGACCGAGTGTCGGTGGTCCGGAGCTGCCCTCACGCCAGTTAGGACGACCTGCGGCGCCGCTGCGCGGCCGGGGAATGGAAGCCGGCCGCGCGCCTGCCCGCAATAGCCGACCGCTCAGCAGCATGTCGAACGCCTGCTCCGGAAGGCCGCCCATCTGCCGGAGCGCACTGGATTCCAGGAACGGCCGGTAGCTCACGCCTGGGTGCGGCGCAGCTGGGCGACCATGGGGTCATAGTACGACGAAGTAGCGAGCAAACCGACGTCGCAACACCAACGGCTGATGATGACGCTACGTAGTTACAGTGACCTCGCAGATGCCCGCATTCGTGGACCGAGTGGGCCGCGAATATGGGTGCGATGGACATTATGACGGTATTCGCCTGTGCTATCTGTGCAGATAAGAGCCAGCGCGGCGTTGCGACGGGCAACTTTTAACCCATTGGTTCAGGGTTCGACCCTTGGCATCCCACCAGGTCAAACGTCCGCTGAGGGCCTCGGGTCTAGCCGATCGTGGTCGTGCCGGTGCCCACGCATTGCGAGCCGAGCTTGGTCACGGCCCCGTTGGGGTTCTTGCGCCAGGTGACGGCGCAGTAGGTACCGCTAGGCACCAGGCCGCCGGGGATCCAGTTGAGGCCCGTTCCGCGGCCCGCGGCTATGTACCGGTATCCGGTGCAGGCGACCTTCTTGCCGTTGCGGCGCAGGCAGGAGTTCAGGACGCGGCCCGAGGATTTCACCTGCGCGCTGACCGAGACGCTTTTGTCGCTGAGCGAGACGCAGGTCCGGACGTTGCCGTGCGACGACCCGGTGCCGCAGGCGCCGGTCGCCGCGAACGCCGACCCGGGTGCGGCCGCGACCAGCCCGACGGCGGTGACGGCCAGCACCGACAGAGCGGCCATCCCCAGGGCGAGTCGTCTCTTCATGCCATCGATGCTCATCCAGCCTCCTTCGTCGCGGGCGCCTCCGTTGCGAAGGCACCGAGACTACTCCAGGTCTGGGAAGCGCGCGGCAAACGCCTCGAATCGGACGCCGCCAGGTTCAGTTGCCCAGGCCCTTGGCCAGCAGGGTTTCGCCGATGATGACATCGGCCGCGGCGATCAGTTCGGTGAAGGCCGGAGCGGCCGCGGCGTGCACGTCGCTCGCGCGGTGGGCCGCGAAGGCGGCTTCGTCGGCGTAGACCTCGGTGGTCCAGAACAGGTGCGGATCGTCCTTGGACCGGTGCACGGCGAACAGGAGCGTGCCCGGCTCTTGCTCAGCTTGCTCGAGCAGGGGCACGAACGCGGCGAGGTAGTCGTCCGCCTTGCCTTCTCTGACCGTGACGCGGGCGACGATCGCGACCTGTGACACCGATCCTCCCGGCGACCGTACAGGCACCGCAGGCCGCTGCTATCGCAGCGGGAGAGTGGCCTGGGCTCGGAGCGGGGCCTGGCCACCCCGAGCCCAGACACGACAAGGCGAGTCACCCTCAGCCCTGTTGATATTGATCATGCCCTGTGAACCTTAACGGACGCTAGGACACAGCTGTGAACCAGCCTCAACTAACGAGAACTGATTGCGCCGCAGCGTCCGCGGCCAGGGGTTAGGCGCTGGCCGGCGGCTGATCAGGGCCCGTCTGGCCCGGCCACGCGGCGAGCTGGTCGGTTACCTGGCCGGGAAGCTCACCGGAATTCCATCCGGATAGCTCGGCCATGTCCCGGACCTGATCCGGCGCGTGACGGCCGAAGCTGACCGGCGCGCCAAGCAGGGCCGCCCGGGCGTGCTCGCCCGTGCCTTCGGCCGACGGTTCGGCCCGCCGTCCCTGCTGCTGCGGGATCTGCGCCCGCCGGACGCATTCGTCGCGGTCGAGAAACTCCGCGAGATATTCGGCCTCATCGGCGTCGATGCCGATGACGACCCGGGGTTCACCCCATGGCTCTTTGAGCGAGTAGCCTACGTAGCTGACTACCGGCTGCCCGGGCGCGACCGCGAGTCCATGCAGTGCACGCCATTGTTCCCATGCCGATTCCAGGCGCGTCGCGGCGCGCTGAGCACGTGCGACCAGTTCTGGATCACGCATCGTGCGACCCTCCCCTGAGAGCGGACCGGCCCCGGAAGCATGCCTGGCAATTCTGGCCTATCGGGCCAGACTGTCGATGTGGCACGCCCCTCCGGGGCCGACCCCCCATTCCATTGATCGAGTGCTGCCGTATCCTCGAGCGCGTGGCTCGTGAAGACGGCAGGTGTCACTCGGAGCGCTGCTGCGGAATACCCGCGAGCAGTGCACGAACCTCAGTCTCCCGGTAGCGCCGGTGTCCCCCCAGCGTGCGGATTGAGGTCAGTTTTCCGGCCTTCGCCCACCGGGTGACGGTCTTGGGGTCGACACGGAACATCGTGGCGACCTCCGCGGGCGTCAACAGCGGCTCGGCCTCTGGTGTACGTGCGGACATATGCGTGGCCTCTCCTCCTGGACCAGAGTTGATCCTGCATCCTCTTGTTTGCCTGGTGCTCCGTGGGGAGCCTGTCGGGGATGTCCTATATGGCCGACAGGGACCATATTGCCATCACCAGCCGTGACGCGTCGACCACCAGGCGCAAAGTTTTCGTACCGGGATGCCCAGTTGCTCCGCCGCTCACTGTCACTCACAGTGAGTCTAGCGATACTAATCGTCGCATCGCGGCGGTTTTGGAAATAGTGCCCGGCAACTCTCCGCCGGCCTGGTCCGGTACTCAGTTCGCCATCTCGTATTCCGCGAACGTGCGCCAGCGAGTCTGGGTGCGCTTATACATCGCCACCGCGAGCTCGCGTTCGCCCTTTGCTACCCCATCGATGGCCGCCGCGATCTCGGCAGCCGACTGGTCACTACTGAGCGCGTCATCGCTGAGCAGCTGGACCAGACCTGCGTAGTCCAGCTCGACCAGCGAGTACGGATGAAATTCGGCTAGCCAGCGGCCCACCTCCCCTAGTTCGGTCTCGGCCCGGGCCGGATCCCATACGCCGCCGGCGAAGCTGGACGGCAGGCCGTGCAACGCCGCCAGGGCGCGGGACACCCGCCGGCGGGCCCGGGACATCGGTGTGGTGTACAGCAGCGCCCGGGTCGC
Source organism: uncultured Actinomycetes bacterium (assembly GCA_963787645.1). Classification (GTDB taxonomy): domain Bacteria; phylum Actinomycetota; class Actinomycetes; order Streptosporangiales; family Streptosporangiaceae; genus Palsa-504. Next base: position 37,856 of record CAWBDS010000007.1, read on the forward strand.
GGACGCCGTCTTCGGGGCCCCGGGCCGCTTCGCGCCCGGGCCCAGGGCCAGCCACCGCTCGGTCGCGGCGAACGGGACGAACCAGGCCAGCGGCACGGTCCAGACGCTGGCCAGGATGTGCAGCCTGGTGGCCGGCCCCGGCAGCTCCTGGTCGGTCAGCCGGGCCAGCGCCGTCATGGTCTCGTGGTCGTCGCGATCCGGCACCACGCCCGGCAGCGCCGAACCCGCGGTGGACAGCATCCGTCCGTACGACAGCAGGCAGCGCAGCCTGGTCTGCCACGGGCAGACATAGGTGACGCCATCCGCGCGGCGGATATAGGCGTGCTCGCTCTCCTGCTCGGGCACCACGATCTGCTGGGCCGCGATCGCCCGGTGCAGGGCCTCGGCGTGCTCCACGGCGAGCGAATCGCGTCGCCGCGGCCGGGCCGCGGAAGCCACGTAGGCCGCCCACCTGGACCGCTCCGGCTCGTGGAACGCCGCCACCGGTTCGTAGATCCGGAGATACGCGGCGTAAGTCATCACTGTCGTATCGTGACATACCAGAACGCCGCAAAGTCGGTACTCAAGGTAACGAGATCATCAATACTGTGAGTTACCGGTCGGTACGCAAAGCATTCGACAGCGCCTGGACCTGCCCGAAGGCCTACGCGGACGGGCCCGGCCCGCGCCCGGAGAGGCGGTCGGCACGGGCTCAGAATCGGTTCGGGGACAGGGAATCGGACCGGATCGGAACCAGCTCGGGGACAGGAACAGGACGGCTCGGAGACGGGCTCGGTGCCGGCCTGAGGACCGGCTCGGCGCCGGGCTCGGAATCTGCCTGAGGACCGGCCCGGGGCCGCCGGGGCGCCCAGGCAATACGCTTGTTTCCGAGCCCGGTTCAACGAGGACTCGGGACGGATGAGGAGAGTCGCTACCGTGACCAACGTGTTCGCGACGTCCCACAGGGACAACGGGGCCGCCGGCGAGGCGGACCACGAACAGGTCGTGTTCTGCCAGGACAGCCCCACCGGGCTGCGGGCGATCATCGGCATCTATTCCACCGCGCTCGGCCCCGGGCTGGGCGGCACCCGCTTCTACCCCTACGCCAGCGAGGGCGAGGCCCTGGCCGATGTGCTGCGCCTGTCCAAGGCCATGGCGTACAAGAACGCGCTGGCCGGCCTGGACCTCGGCGGGGGGAAGGCCGTGATCATCGGGGATCCGGCGCAGCTGAAGACCGAGGCCCTGCTGCGGGCCTACGGCCGCTTCGTCGAGTCCCTCGGCGGACGCTACGTCACCGCCTGCGACGTGGGCACCCGCAGCGAAGACATGGACATCATCGCCCGGGAATGCCACTACGTGACCGGCCGCACCACGGCCCACGGCGGCGCCGGGGACTCCTCGGTGCTGACCGCCCTCGGTGTCCTGTACGGAATGCAGGCCGCGGCCGAGCACGCCTGGGGCAGCCCGGCGCTGGCCGGGCGGACCGTGGGCGTGGAGGGCGTCGGAAAGGTGGGCCACCGGCTGGTCGGCCACCTGGTCGAGGCCGAGGCCCGCGTGGTGATCTGCGACGTCAGCGCCGCGGCGACGCAGGCCGTCCGGGCCCAGCACCCGGAGGTCCAGGTGGTGGCCGACCTGGACGCGCTGCTGGCCGCTGACCTGGACATCCTGGCCCCCTGCGCGCTGGGCGGCACGCTGACCAACCGGGTCGTCGGCGAGCTGACCGCGCGCATCGTGTGCGGCGGGGCCAACAACCAGCTCGCCCACCACGGCGTGGAGAAACTGCTCGCCGACCGGGGCGTGATCTACGCGCCGGACTACGTGGTCAACGCGGGCGGCGTGATCCAGGTGGCCGATGAGCTGGACGGGTTCAACTTCGAACGGGCCCGGGCCGCGACCGAGCACATCTTCACCACCACCGCGAAGGTGCTGTCGATCGCAGACTCCGACGGAGTGCCCCCGTCGGTGGCCGCGGACCGCCTCGCCGAGCGCCGAATGTGCGATGTGGGACGGCTGCGCGGAATCTGGCTGGGCACGATGGGATCAGCGTAGGCATCAGAGGCGCAAACCGGGTACGGTTGTACCTGTACGGATGCTGGTGAACGTCGTGCACCCCGCAGCGGGGTGGCGGCGGCGCCGTATGACGCACCAAAGTCATACGACGGACCAACCAGCGAGGCGGAGATCATGGGGCCTGACTGGCTCCGGACGTTCGAGGGGGTCGAGCCAATGGGGCGCGGCCGAGCCAAGGCCAAGCAGGTCAAGGTCGCCCGTCAGCTCAAGTACAAGAGCGACGACACCGACCTCGATCGGCTGCGTGCGGAGCTAGGTGTCGGTGCGGACTCCCACGACGGTAATTCCGGCGGGGAATACGACGACGAGGACGACGACGAGGATCCCGGATCCGACTCCGAGGACGCCTGGAACGACGCCGACGCCTGGGGCCGATAGCGCGCGCCCGGCCACGATAGGCCGTCGGTAGCACGCGCCCGGCGGCGATGACGCGCGGCTAGGAGCCGACGCCGAGGCCTTCGAGGACGTGCTTGCCGCGGTCGTCGTCGGCCACCGGGATCGGGTACTGCCCGTCGAAGCAGGCCCGGCACAGCCGGCTGGCCGGTATGCCGCTGGTTTCGGTCAGTCCCTCCAGCGACACGTAGCCCAGCGAGTCCGCGCCGATCGAGGCGCAGATCTGCGCGGGTGACAGGCGTCCGGCGATGAGTTCGGCCCGGGTCGCGAAGTCGATGCCGTAGAAGCAGGGCCAGCGCACCGGCGGGGAGGCCACCCGCACGTGGACCTGCGCGGCGCCCGCCTCCCGGAGCATGGCCACCAAGGCCTGCTGGGTGTTGCCGCGCACGATCGAGTCGTCGACCACCACCAGCCGGCGGCCCGCGATCGCGTCCCGGAGCGGGTTCAGCTTGAGCTTGATGCCCCGCTCCCTGATCGTCTGGCTGGGCTGGATGAAGGTCCGGCCCACGTAGGAGTTCTTGACCAGCCCCTGGCCGAACGGGATGCCGCTGGCCTCGGCGAAGCCGATGGCGGCGGGCGTGCCCGACTCGGGGACCGGGATGACCAGGTCGGCGTCGGCGGGATGTTCGGCCGCGAGCCGGCGGCCTGCCGCCACCCGGGTGGCGTGCACCCCCTGGCCGGAGATCGTGGTGTCCGGCCGGGCCAGGTAGACGTACTCGAACAGGCAGCCGCTGGGCTGCGGGGCCGCGAACGTCACCGAGCGCACCCCGCGCCCGTTGATGCAGAGCAGTTCGCCGGGCGCGATCTCGCGCACGAACGTCGCGCCCACGATGTCCAGCGCGGCGGTTTCGCTGGCCACCACCCAGCCGCCCTTGAGACGGCCCAGCACCAGCGGCCGGAAGCCGTGTGGATCGCGCGCCGCGTACAGCGTCTGCTCGTCGATGAAGATCAGCGAATACGCACCCTTGACCAGCGGCAGGACGGCCGCCGCGGCCGCCCCGACGTCGGCCGGGCCGCCGGACGGGCCAGTGGACGGCCCGCTGGAACGACTACCGCCGGCGCCCGGCCCGCGATCGCTGACGAACAGCGCGGTGAGCACGTCGGTGTCGGAGGTCGCGGCGATCCCGCCGCGGCCCGGATCGGCCGGGCCGAGCAGCGCGGCCAGCTCGCGGGTGTTGATCAGGTTCCCGTTGTGGCCGAGGGCCAGGCTGGTGGTGGGCGTGGAGCGGAACGTCGGCTGCGCGTTGTCCCACACCGAAGCACCGGTGGTGGAGTACCGGCAGTGCCCGACCGCGAGGTGCCCGGTCAGCGCGGTCAGCGCGGGCTCGTCGAAGACCTGGGCCACCAGGCCCATCTCCTTGTGCACCATGATCCGGTGACCGTCGCTGACCGCGATGCCCGCCGATTCCTGCCCGCGGTGCTGCAGCGCGTACAGGCCGTAGTAGGCGAGCTTCGCGACATCCTCACCCGGCGCCCAGACACCGAATACGCCGCAGGCCTCTCGTGGCGGCGGGTCCTCGGGGACAAGGCCGCCATCGGGGGGTGTCACTACCTCAGTCTATTCAATCAGGGGCAGGTAGGGCGTCAGGTCGGCGCGGGGCCCGCTGGCATAGACGGCGGCCGAACTGACCGCCTCGGCCCAGCCGAGCCGGCCGGCCGCCAGCCGGACCCAGGTCAGCGGGTCGGTCTCGACCACGTTCGGCGGGGTGCCGCGGGTGTGCACCGGGCCGGGCAGGCACTGCACGGCGGCGACCGGCGGGATGCGGACCTCCAGCACCCGGCCGGGGTGCCGGGCGGCGAGCAGGGCCAGCAGGTACCGCGCCGCGTCGCGCAGCTCCGCCGGCGATGGATCACCACCGTCGCCCAGGGCCCGCAGCACCGCGGCGACCTGCTCTGGTCCCCGCGGGTCCGGACGGCGCGACGGCATGCCAGCAGCCGTCAGCCGAACAACGCGGGCAGCGCCGCGCCGTGCACCGCGGCCAGCTCAGCCAGCGCGATCGCGAAGCAGTCTTCGACCACCAGGGCCTCGCCCCCCACCGCGCCGATGGTCTGGCCCGGCACCTCGTGCAGGGACCGCAGGGCGTCAAAGTCAGCCGCCAGCCCGGGCCGCACCGCCACCACGGCCCGCGCCGCCGACTCGCTGAACAGCGCGGTGAACGGGTCGCCGGACAGCCGGACCCGGCAGCCGGTCCCGCCGCGCAGGCAGGACTCGGCGAGCGCCACGGCCAGCCCGCCGTCGGACAGGTCATGCGCCGCGGCCAGCAGCCCGGCCGCGGCCGCGGCGGCCAGCAGCGCGGCCAGCCGCTGCTCGGCGGCCAGGTCCGGAACCGGCGGGCGCCCGCCCAGGTGACCATGCACCACGTGCGCCCAGGCCGAACCCCCGAACTCGGCCTCGGTCCGGCCCAGCAGCAGGAGTTCCGCAGCAGACGCGCCGAACCCGATCGAGAGCCGACGCCGCACGTCGTCGTGGACCCCCAGCACGCCGATGACCGGCGTGGGGTGGATGGCCGTCCTCCCGGTCTGGTTGTAGAAGCTCACGTTCCCGCCGGTGACCGGCACGCCCAGGGCCGCGCACCCGTCGGCCAGGCCGCGGACCGCCTCGGCGAACTGCCACATCACCGCGGGGTCTTCCGGCGAGCCGAAGTTCAGGCAGTTGGTCACGGCCAGCGGGCGCGCGCCGGTGGCGGCCACATTGCGGTACGCCTCGGACAGGGCCAGCTGGGTGCCGGCGTACGGGTCCAGGCGGCAGTAGCGGCCGTTGCCGTCGGTGGCCAGCGCGATGCCCAGCCCGGTCGCCTCGTCCACCCGGACCAGGCCGCCGTCCTCCGGCATGGCCAGCACGGTGTCGCCGCGCACGTACCGGTCGTACTGGTCGGTGACCCAGCTCGGGTCGGCCAGGCCCGGCGACCCGAGCAGGGCCAGCAGGTCCGCCCGCAGCCCGGCCCCGTCCGACGGCCGGGGCAGTGCCGACGCCGAGGAAGCGGTCAGCGCGTCCGGACGCGACATCGGCCGGTGGTACACCGGGCCGTCCGCCGCCGAGCCGGGCGGGATGTCCACCACCACCTCGCCGTGCCAGGTCATGACCAGCCGGCCGGTGTCGGTGACCTCGCCGATGACCGCGGCCCGCACGTCCCACTTGGCGCACACGGCCAGGAACTCGGCCACCCGGCCGGGCTCGACGACCGCCATCATCCGTTCCTGGGACTCGCTCATCAAGATCTCGGGCGGCACCAGGGTCGGGTCCCGCAGCGGCACCGCGTCCAGCCGGACGTGCATCCCGCCGGTCCCGGCCGCCGCCAGTTCCGTGCTCGCGCAGGCCACCCCGGCCGCGCCCAGGTCCTGAATGCCGGTCACCAGGCCGCCCTCGAACAGCTCCAGGCAGCACTCGACCAGCAGCTTCTCCATGAACGGGTCGCCGACCTGCACGCTGGGCCGTTTGACCGCCTCGCCCCCGGCACCGCCGAACGTCGCGCTGGCCAGCACCGAGGCCCCGCCCACGCCGTCCGGGCCGGTCGTGGAGCCGAACAGGATGACTTGGTTGCCCGGGCCGCTGGCCGCCGCGACCTGCAGGTCACCGTGCCGCATGACTCCCACGCAGAGCGCGTTGACCAGCGGGTTTCCCGCGTAGCAGGGATCGAAGTCGAGCTCGCCGCCGATGTTGGGCAGGCCCAGGCAGTTGCCGTAGAAGGAGATGCCGCTGACCACCCCGGGCAGGACCCGCGCGGTGTCCGGGGCGGCCGCGGGACCGAACCGCAGCGCGTCCATCACCGCCACCGGGCGCGCGCCCATGGCCAGGATGTCCCGGACGATGCCGCCCACGCCGGTGGCCGCGCCCTGATGCGGCTCCACGTAGGAGGGATGGTTGTGCGACTCGATCTTGAACGTGACCGCGTAGCCCTGGCCGATGTCGACCACGCCGGCGTTGTGGCCGATGCCCGCGAGCAGGGCCGCGGACGCGGGCGCCTGGTCGGCGAACTGCCGCAGATGCACCTTGGACGACTTGTACGAGCAGTGCTCGCTCCACATCACCGAGTACAGCGCCAGCTCCGCGGCGGTCGGCCGCCGCCCGAGGGTGCCGATGATCTTCTCGTACTCATCCTGGGTCAGCCCCAGCTCAGCAAACGGCTGCACGGCCGGCTCGGCGCTCACGCGGCCGCCGACAGGAAGAAGCGCAGGCCGTCGGCCGAAGGGCCGGTCAGCGGGTCGACCGCGTGCTCGGGATGCGGCATCAGGCCGACCACGTTGCCCTCGGCGTTGCACACCCCGGCGATGTCCCCGGCCGAGCCGTTGGGGTTCGGCAGGCGTACCTGAGCACGACCTGGCCGGCCGCTTCCAGCCCGGCCAGCGTGCCCGGGTCGGCGGCGTACCGGCCCTCGCCGCTCTTGAGCGGGACCACGATCTCCTCCCCGCCGCGGTAGCCCCGGGTCCACGCCGTGGCCGCGTTCGTCACCCGCAGCCGCAAGTCCCGGGTGACGAACCGCAGGCCCGCGTTGCGGGTCAGCGCGCCCGGCAGCAGGTGCGCCTCGCACAGGATCTGGAAGCCGTTGCAGATGCCGAGCACCGGCAGCCCCGAACGCGCCGCCGGCACCAGCTCGGACATCACCGGGGCGAACCGGGCGATGGCGCCGCAGCGCAGGTAGTCGCCGTAGGAGAACCCGCCGGGCAGGACGACCGCGTCCACGCCGCGCAGGTCCCGGTCCCCGTGCCACAACGTGACCGGCTCCGCCCCGGCGAGCCGGACGGCTCGCGCGGCATCCCGGTCATCCAGCGACCCCGGGAAACTGATGACCCCTATCCGCACGCACGAAGTGTAACTAGCTGGCCGCCCGGTAGTGCCGCAACGGGGCGTCCTGGGACCACCTGATGTGCTTACGCAAGGTGACCACGGTGCCGCGCCCGGGGCTGGTGTCCAAGGTGACGTTATCGACAAAGGCCCGCATGACCGCCAGCCCGCGCCCCGACTCGGGCAGCTGGGCGAGCGGCACAGCTGGCTCGGGTTCAGCCACGTCGTCGCGCCGGCCGGTCTCGGGCGGCACCAGGCCAACCCCCTCGTCGGCCACCTCGACCTGGCAGCCGACCGCGCCCAGGCTGGCCACCACCGTGTAACCACGGACGTCGGGGCCGCCGTGCCGCAGGACGTTGGTGCACGCCTCGGTCGCCGCGAGCAGAAGGTCGTACACGGACTCTTCGTCCACCCCCAGCCCGCGCAAGGTATCCCCGAGCACCCGGCGCATCACCGGTACGCTCAGCGTCTCGCACCGGAACATCAAGCAAAACTTCACATCAGGAACCGATTTCACACGCATCAATCAACCCCGTGCCCACCGTCAACTCGGAACTAGCCTTCACAGTCCGAGTGATTCCCCGTTAACGCCGCTGAAACCAAGGCTGCGCGCTAACAAAAGCTAACGGCCGGGGTCAACACAGCGTGACCGGCGACGATGACCGGTTGCGCGGGCCGCTGTGACCGCAATCACAGCCGGCGGGGGTTAGGGGACCGGCGGTACGACGGTGAACGTCGTGGTCACGCCCTTCCGGTTGAGCGGCAGGAACGTGTACCCGGTCGTGATCGTGGTGACGCCGGTCTTGGTGTTCACCGTCACCGAGAGCACCGGAACGTCGGCGGTGTAGGCCGGCGCGTTCGGGTGCAGCGTCTCACCGGGCACCACGACCTGACCCGAGGACGTGGCGTAGGCGAAGGTGTGCGGGCCGGTGATCACGCCGCTGACGGTCGGCTGGGTGGGCGTCACCGCCAGCGCCGTCCCGGCGGTGGCGAACGAAATGCCCAGCGCTCCGACGGTGACGCCGACCGCCGCGATCCCCCTGCGGACTTGCATGATGTCCTCCCCTGGCTGCAACTCAGCCTGTACTAACAGCTATGTGAATTCGACTCAGGGTTAACATCATTCCCTACAAACGCGGCTGAAACTAGACCCCGGTGGCCGCGAATCCCGCTGGTTCAGGCCGGTTCAGCCCGCGTTGACGATGAACTCCTCGATGACCGGATTGGCCAGCAGATCCCCGGCCAGCGCGGTGACCGCGGCCACCGCGTCGGCGTCCGCGGGCCCGTCCAGCTCGACCTCGAACCGCTTGCCCTGCCGGACCCCGAGCACCTGCCCGAACCCCAGCCGCCGGCAGGCGCTGGCGATGGCCTCTCCCTGCGGGTCGTGGATCTCCGGCTTGAGCATTACTTCCACGATCATCCGGGGCATGTTCTCTCCTGGTCGATCAGGGCATATATCGTCGGCTGAGGAGCCGAACCCTAGCCCATCTGGCCGGCGCCGGCGATCCCGGTCCCGGCCCCAGAAGGGACACGGAAAGGAGTGGCCCGTGACCGTCGAACCCGGCGGTGCGACCGCACCCCCCCAGCCCGACCCCGGGCTCATCCAGCTGCTCACCCCCGAAGGCGAGCGCGTCGAGAATCCCGACTACCCGCTCGACCTGACCGCCGAGGACATCCGGTCCATGTACCGGGACCTGGTCCTGGTCCGCCGGATCGACACCGAGGCCATCTCCCTGCAGCGCCAGGGTGAGCTCGGCATCTGGGCCTCACTGCTCGGCCAGGAAGCGGCCCAGATCGGTTCCGGCCGCGCGCTGAGCGCGGACGACATGGCCTTCCCCACCTACCGCGAGCACGGCGTGGCCTGGTGCCGCGGCATCGACCCGGTCAAGCTGCTTGAGCTGTATCGCGGGGTCAGCCACGGCGGCTGGGACCCCCAGGAGCACAAGTTCCACCTCTACACGATCGTCATCGGCAGCCAGACCCTGCACGCCACCGGCTACGCGATGGGCATCCAGCGCGACGGCGCGGTGGGCGGCGAGAACAGCGAGGCCGTGATCGTCTACTTCGGCGACGGCGCGACCAGCCAGGGTGACGTCAACGAGGCCTTCGTGTGGGCCTCGGTGTTCAACGCGCCGGTCGTGTTCTTCTGCCAGAACAACCAGTGGGCCATCTCCGAGCCGCTGGAGAAGCAGAGCCGCATCCCGCTGTACCAGCGGGCCCGCGGCTTCGGGTTCCCGGGCCTGCGGGTGGACGGCAACGACGTGCTGGCCTGCTACGCGGTGACCAAGAAGGCCCTGCAGGCCGCGCGCGAGGGCCAGGGCCCGACGCTGATCGAGGCCTTCACCTACCGGATGGGCGCGCACACCACCACCGACGACCCGACCAGGTACCGGCTGGCCAGCGAGCTCGAGGTGTGGAAGCTGAAGGACCCGATCGAGCGGGTCCGGGCCTACCTGGTCCGCACCGGCCAGGCCGAGCCCGAGTTCTTCGCCGCCGTCGACGCCGAGGCCAAGGAGGTGGGCACCCGGATCCGGGAGGCCTGCCGGACCATGCCCGACCCGCCGCCGCTGGCCATCTTCGACAACGTGTACGCCGAGCCGACCTCGATCCTGCGCGAAGAGCGCGAGCAGTACGCCGCGTACCTTGACTCCTTCGAGGAGGCCGGGCGATGACCACCCTGACCCTGTCCAAGGCCCTGAACGCGGGGCTCAGAAAGGCCATGGAGAACGACCCCAAGGTCATCATCATGGGCGAGGACGTCGGCAAGCTGGGCGGCGTGTTCCGGGTCACCGACGGGCTGCAGAAGGACTTCGGCGAAGACCGGGTCATCGACACCCCGCTGGCCGAGTCCGGCATCGTCGGCACCGCGATCGGCCTCGCGCTGCGCGGCTACCGCCCGGTGTGCGAGATCCAGTTCGACGGCTTCGTCTTCCCGGCGGTCAACCAGATCGTCAGCCAGCTGGCCAAGATGCGCTACCGGTCGCGCGGCCACGTCGCCCTGCCGGTGGTCATCCGGATCCCGTGCGGCGGCGGCATCGGCGCGGTCGAGCACCACAGCGAGTCCCCCGAGGTGCTCTTCGCGCACACCGGCGGCCTGCGCGTGGTGGCCTGCGCGGACGCGGCCGACGCGTACGCCATGATCCAGCAGTCGGTCAGCTGCGACGACCCGGTGATCTTCTTCGAGCCCAAGCGACGCTACTGGGACAAGGGCGAGGTCAACCCGGTCTCCGGGGTGGCCGGCGCGCTGCCCATGGACCGGGCCAAGGTCGTGCTGGAGGGCACCGACCTGACCCTGCTGGCCTACGGCCCGATGGTCCGGACCGCCCTGGAGTCGGCGCTGGCCGCCCGGCAGGGCGAGGCCGGCCAGGGCGGGTCCAGTAAAGGCCACAGCATCGAGGTCATCGACCTGCGCTCGCTGTCTCCCCTGGACGTGGAGACGATCACCGCCTCGGTGCGCCGCACCGGGCGCTGCGTGGTGGCGCACGAGGCACCGGTGTTCGCCGGCCTGGGGGCCGAGATCGCCGCCCGGGTCACCGAGCAGTGCTTCTACCACCTGGAGGCGCCGGTGCTGCGGGTGGGCGGCTTCGCCACCCCGTACCCGCCGTCCCGGCTGGAGGACCACTACCTGCCCGACCTGGACCGGGTCCTGGACGCCGTCGACCGCGCGATGGAGTTCTGATGGCCGAGCTCAAGGAATTCCGGCTGCCCGACGTGGGTGAGGGCCTGACCGAGGCCGACATCGTCTCCTGGCACGTCAAGCCGGGCAACCAGGTCGAGGTCAACCAGATCATCGTGGAGATCGAGACGGCCAAGGCCGTGGTCGAGCTACCCTCGCCCTGGGACGGGACGGTGGCCCGGCTGCTGGCCGAGGAGGGCCAGACGGTCGACGTGGGCACCCCGATCATCGCGGTGGACGTATCCGGCGCCGGATCCGCCGTAGCCGGTGCAGAAATTTCGGCCGAACGGTCCATGGTTCCAGCAGCCGCCACCCAGCCCCCGCCCGCCGCGGCCGAGCCAGCCCCGGCCGAACCAGCTACCGCCGAGCCCGCCGAACGGCAAGCGGTCCTGGTCGGCTACGGGGTCAAGGCCTCGGCCACCACCCGCCGGGCGCGCAGGGTCACCGCGGCCCGGCCGGCGACCGCCGAGGTACCCACCAGTCCCGAGGTGCCCGTCGAACCGCCGGATCTTCCGGCCGAGCAGCACGGACCGGTGGTCCGGGCGCTGGCCAAGCCGCCGGTGCGCCGGCTCGCCAAGGACCTGGGCATCAACCTGGCCGCGCTGACGGGCAGCGGGCCGCACGGCACGATCACCCGGGACGACGTGCACCGGGCGGCCGGTGAGACCACGGTCCGTTCGGCAGAAAAAAGGGACGAGAACGGGGCACACCCGGTCAGCCTGGTCGCGGTGCCCAGCCCGGCCGGCGAGGAGCGCATCGCGATCCGCGGGGTCCGCAAGCACATGGCCGCGGCCATGGTGTCAAGCGCGTTCACCGCGCCGCACGTCACCGAGTTCCTGCAGGTCGACGTCACCGAGACGATGGCCGCGGTGCGGCGGATCCGGGACCTGCCGGAGTACGCCAAGGTGCGGGTCTCGCCGCTGCTGTTCGTGGCCCGGGCGCTGCTGACCGCGGTGCGCCGGCACCCCATGGTCAACTCGTCGTGGGACGAAAACGCCCAGGAGATCGTGGTCAAGCACTACGTCAACCTGGGCATCGCGGTGGCCGCCGAGCGCGGGCTGCTGGTGCCGAACGTCAAGGCCGCCCACGAGATGTCGCTGCCCGAACTGGCCCGCAGCCTGCAGGCGCTGACCGAGACGGCGCGGGCGGGCCAGGCCAGCCCGGCCGACCTGGCCGGCGGCACGATCACGATCACTAACGTGGGCGTGTTCGGGGTGGACGCCGGGACGCCCATCCTCACCCCCGGCGAGGCCGCGATCCTGGCCTTCGGCCAGATCAGGGACATGCCCTGGGTGGTGGACGGGCAGCTCGCGGTGCGCGCGGTGTGCACCTTGTCGCTGTCGTTCGACCACCGCATCATCGACGGCGAGCTGGGCTCGGCGGTGCTGCGTGACCTGGGTGCGATGCTGCAGGACCCGGTCCGGGCGCTGGCCTGGACCTGATCCCCCTGAAGGCTTTCTAGAAGCTGCCCTCCGGCAGGTCCATCAGGTCCAGCGTGGTCTCCTCGGCCACCGTGCGCTCGACGGCCAGCCGGGGCAGCACGGTGGCCGCGAAGAACCGGGCCGCGGCCACCTTGCCCGCGTAGAAGTCATGGTCGGGGGCGCCCGCGTCGAGTTGGTCCAGCTCGCGCAGGGCGACCTCGGCCTGGGTGGCCAGCAGCCAGCCGATGACCAGGTCGCCGAGCGCCATCAGCAGCCGGGTGGTGTTCAGCCCGGCCTTGTAGACCTCGGCGGGCTGTTCCGCCGACGCCATCAGGTAGCCGGTCATGGCGGTGGCGATCGCCTCCACGTGGGCCGCGGCGTCGGCCAGGGCGGCCCGCTCGGCCTTCAGCCGGCCGTTGCCGCCGTCGGCCGCGGCGAACTCCCTGATCTTGGCCAGCAGGGTGCCGAAGGCCTGCCCGCGGTCCCGGATGATCTTGCGGAAGAACAGGTCCAGGCTCTGGATCCCGGTCGTGCCCTCGTACAGGCTGTCGATCTTGGCGTCCCTGATGTACTGCTCGATCGGGTAGTCCTGCAGGAACCCGGACCCGCCCAGGGTCTGCAGGGCCAAGGTGAGCATCTCGTAGGACCGCTCGGACCCGACCCCCTTGACCACCGGCAGCAGCAGGTCGTTCAGGGCCGCGGTCGCCTCGTCGGTCTCCCCGCGGGCCGCCGCGACCTGCATCCGGTCCTGCAGCGTGGCGGTGTACAGCACCAGCGCCCGCATCCCCTCGGCGTAGGCCTTCTGCAGCATCAGCATGCGGCGCACGTCGGGGTGGTGAATGATCGTCACCCGCGGCGCGGTCTTGTCCGTCATCCGGGTCAGGTCGGCGCCCTGCACCCGGGTGCGCGCGAAGTCCAGCGCGTTCAGGTAACCGGTGGACAAGGTGGCGATGGCCTTGGTGCCGACCATCATCCGGGCGTCCTCGATGATCTTGAACATCTGGCGAATGCCGTCGTGCGTACCGCCGACCAGGGTGCCGACCGCCGGGCGTCCTCCGGGCTCTATCGGGCCGAAGGTCAGCTCGCAGGTGGTCGAGGCCTTCAGGCCCATCTTGTGCTCGACGTTGGTGGTCACCACGCCGTTCCGCTCGCCCAGCGAGCCGTCCTCGTTGACCAGGTACTTCGGGACCAGGAACATGGACAGCCCCTTGGTGCCGGGGGCGGCCCCCTCGGGCCGGGCCAGCACCAGGTGGAAGATGTTCTCGGCCAGGTCGTGCTCGGCGCTGGTGATGAAGCGCTTGACGCCCTCGATGTGCCAGGTGCCGTCGGGCTGCTCGACGGCCCGGGTCCGCCCGGCGCCCACGTCGGAGCCCGCGTCCGGCTCGGTCAGCACCATGGTCGCGCCCCACTCGCGCTCGACGGCCAGCTCCGCGAACCGCTTCTGCTCCGGGGTGCCCAGCTCCCACAGCACCCGGCCCATGGTGTGCCCGCTGGAGTACATCCAGATGGCCGGGTTGGAGCCGAGGATCAGTTCGGCCATGGCCCAGTTCAGCGAACGCGGCGCCGGGGTCCCGCCCAGCTCGGCGGGCAGGGACAGCCGGTACCACTCGGCGTCCATAAAGGCGCGGTAGGACGCGCGCAGCGACTCGGGCACCGTCACTTCGTGCGTGGCCGGGTCGAACACCGGCGGGTTGCGGTCGGCGTCGGTGAACGACGCGGCCAGCGGCCCGGCCGCCATCGCGGCCAGCTCGGCCAAGATGGTCCGGGCGGTCTGCTCGTCCAGCTCCGGGTAGGGCGGCTCGCCCAGCAGATCCTGGCGCCGAAGCACCTCGAACAGGTTAAACTCGATGTCCCGCAGGTTGCTCTTGTAGTGGCTCATCCGCTGCTCCACTGCTCGCCGACAGTGCTCGCCTCCTGGCGTACAAGGTCTATGCTACCCGCTAGTAACTAACGGAGCCACGCCGCCCCGGGCGGCCCAGTCGGCGCCGATCCGGTCAGGGGACACAAATGACCCTGCTCGTCACTATTGACCGCATGTCCGTATTTTTATGAGTTTTCACACCTCGCTGATCACTGGCGACTACGCTTCGCATGTGTGAGCGACACATCCGACTTCCCGGCGGGGCTGCCCGCCCAGCGGCCGGCCCAGGACGCGTCGCTCCAGTACCAGCCGCAATCCGATGACCCGCCGCCCGAGGCCTTCCCGGTCCGGCAACCGCACGCCCGGCTGGTCCAGCCCGGCGGCCGTCACCGGCGCGCGGTCCCCGCATCGCTGCCCGAGGGTACTCCGGCGCTCATCCTGGCCGTGCCCAGCGTCGGCGACGACGGCCTGAACGGCCCTACCGCCGACATCGCCACCGTGCTGCGGGTGGACAACCCGGCCCTGGACGTGCGGGTGGCGCGGATCAACCACGGCGGGCGGGGCGATCCGGACGGCATCCGGGCCGTGCTGGCCGACGCGGCGGCCCGGCGCCCCGCGGGCGCGCCCTCCGCGGTGATCGTGCCGCAGCTGGTCACCCCCCATCCCGAAGCGTTCCGTGCGCTGCGCGAGGCCATCGCGGCCACCGGGGCCAACGCGCGCATCGGCGAGGTGTTCAACACCAACGCGCTGCTGGCCGAGGCGCTGCACCACCGGCTGGCCGACGCCGGGCTGGCCCGGGCCGACCGGGTGCGCATGTTCAGCATCACCACCTCCGCGGACGGCATCATCCTGGCCACCGTGGGCGGCGAGGAGGCGGTCGGCACGGCCAGCGTCACCGCCGTGCTGCTGGCCGCGCGGCTAGCCCTGCCGGTGCTGGCCGCGTCGATGGACGCCAAGCCCGGCATCGAGGAGGCCGCCGCCCGGCTGGACGAGATGGGCGTGAGCCGGATCGCCGTGGCCCCGTGCGTGATCGGGCCCGAAGTCGACCCCGCGCTCATCGAGGGCGCCGCGGCCATGATCGGCGCCAAGTGCGCGGCGCCGCTCGGCGCGCACGGCAACGTGATCAAGCTCATCTTGCTGGCCTACGGCCAGGTGCTCAGCCAGCTCGAACCGCCGGCCACCGAGGGCGCGCGGGCGGGCAGCCCGCGCGAACGGCGCTCCTAGCCGGTCATTCAGCGGGCTGTTCAGCCGGCCCGTTCAGCCGGCCCGTTCAGCCGGCCGGGCGGACGGCGCCGATCGGGGTGCCGGGCTGGTAGATGCTGTCGATCCGGACGTCCGCCCCGGTGAACGGCGCGTCGACCATCATGCCGTTGCCGATGTAGATCCCGACGTGGTGGATGGTGTCCGGATCGGAGTTGTTGGTGGCGTAGAACAGCAGGTCACCACGCTGCAGTTGGTCCAGCGGCACGTGCGGGCCCTCTTCCCACTGGTACCCGGTGTAGTGCAGCAGCGAGACGCCCGCGCGGGCCCAGGCCATCATGGTCAGCCCCGAGCAGTCATAGGTGCCCGGGCCGGCCGCGCCCCACTGGTACGGCTTGCCCAGCTGGGTAAGCGCCCAGTTGGCCGCGATGTCACCCTGGTTGGACGACGCGCCCGAGCTCTCCGCCCAGGACGGGGCCGTGCTGGCGCTGCTCGGTGCACTGTTCGCCGCGGCCGCGGCGGCGGCGGCTTTGGCGGCGGCGGCCGCGGCGGCCGCGGCCAGCGCCGCCTGCCGGGCCGACTTCAGCGCGGCCACGTGGGCCTGGGACCTGGCCACCTGGCCAGCCAGCGAGTTCTTCTTGGCCTGGCCGGCCCGGACGAAGGCCTGCTGCTGGGTGACGGCGGCCTCCACGGCCAGCTTGAGGTGGCCGGCCGCCTGCAGATCGCCCTGTTCGGACACCAGCAGCTCGTGCGCCTGTTTGCGGAACGCCGCGGCCACCACGTCGTTCGCCTGGGCCTCAGCCTCCGTGTCGGTGCCGTTCTGGGCCATGACCTGGCCCAGGCCGACCTCGCTCAGATAGCCCTGCGGGCCGCTGGCGTCCCCGAGCATGGAGGTCATCGGGCCGAAGCCGCCGCCGGACTCGAACTCGCTGGCCGCCAGGCGCGCCAGCCGCTGCTGGCTGTCCTGCTGGGCCTGCTGGGCGTACTTGAGCCGGGCTTCGGTCGTCTTGTAGGCCGCCGCCGCCCGCTGCTCGTCGACCAGGGTCTGGTCGTACCGCTGGGTCAGCACCTCGGCCTGGGCCTGCAGGGAGGCCAGCTGCACGTTCGCCGCGGACACCCGTCCCTGCTGCGCGCCGAGGGCGGCCTGCTGCTGCCTGACCCGGTTTTCCGCCGCGTTGATCTGCGCCTGGGTGGGCGGCTTGGGATTACTGGCCGCCAGCCGGAAACGCGGCAGCGCGACCGGCAGGCTCACAGCGACCAGGACGGCACAAGCGATGACCATTCGCAGCCGGGGCCGGCCGGAGACCTTTGGTCTCAGCCTGCGCGGCCCGCGCGAATTCCTCAAGGCTCCAGCACCCCCGACCCTGCGCTTTTCGCGTTCCGATGAGCAATCGACTCCGCAACGGAGTTACCGTAATGCTTGAATGTGGTGTTAGTCACAGTGCCGCGCGGTGATGGCTTAGTGTGATCCCGAGCACAGTGCACTCCGGCTGGTGATCCACACTTGAAAGAGCAAAGATTAGAAACGATCGCTGGCCAGGCTGCCGGCCGCGGTGACCGGGCGCGCAGCCAGCAAGGAGGATTGATTGGTGGAGGACGCCGACGTTGTGCTCAGGCGGGCACCGCTTTTCGAGGGGCTCGACGACGAAAGCGCACGGGCGCTCCGGCGGGAGATGTCAGACGTCAAGCTGTCCCGCGGCGAGCACCTCTTCCTTGAAGGCCAGGACGGCGACCGGCTGTACGTGGTGCTCGACGGCAAGATCAAGCTCACCCGGGCCGCGGCCGACGGCCGCGAGAACCTGTGGAGTGTGCTGGGACCCGGCGAGATGTTCGGCGAACTGTCGCTGTTCGACCCGCGGCCGCGGACCTCGACGGCCAGCGCGGTCACCGACGCCACCGTCGCGGCGCTGGCCCACGACACGCTGCGCTCCTGGCTGCCCGGACGCCCGGACGTCTCCATGCATATGCTGCAGGCGCTGGCCCGGCGGCTGCGGCGGGCCAACAACGTGGTGGCTGACCTGGTCTTCACCGACGTCCCGGGCCGGGTGGCCAAGAACCTGCTGGACCTGGCCGAACGGTTCGGCGAGCAGGACCACGACGGCCTGCACGTCCATCACGACCTGACCCAGGAGGAACTGGCTCAGCTGGTCGGGGCGTCCCGCGAGACGGTCAACAAGGCGCTGGCCGACTTCGCGGCCCGCGGCTGGCTGCAGATCTCCGCGCGTTCGGTCCTGATCCTGGACATCGACCGCCTGCGCCGCCGCGCCCGCTAGCCTTCCCGCCTATTTCATCCCTGCCTCGGTGAGGTAGTCGAGCTGGGCTTGGACGGACCACTCGGCGGCGGCCCACACGCTGCGGTCCACGTCGGTGTAGATCATGGCCACGATCTCGGCGGGCGTCGTGGCTCCGGCGGCCAGCGCCGACCGGACCTGGTCCAGCCGCTCGGCCCGGTGCGCGAGGTAGAAATCCAGGATGCCGACCGGGTCGGCCAGCGTGGGCCCGTGCCCGGGCAGCAGCAGCCGGAGCTGTTCGGCTTCGGCCAGGGCGCGCAGCTGGTCCAGCGAGCGCAGGTAGTCGCCCAGGTTGCCGTCTTGGGCGATGACCGTGGTGCCGCGGCCGAGCACGGTATCGCCGGTGAGCAGGGCCCCGTCGGCGGGCAGCAGCAGGCTCACTGAGTCCGACGAGTGACCGGGGGTAGCTACCACCCGCAGGTCGCAGCCGGCCGCCGTGATCACGTCGCCGCCGGCGAACCCCTCGCTGCCGAGCCGGCGCGCCGGATCGGCGGCCTGGACCGGTGCCCCGCTCAGCTCGGCGAACCGGGCCGCTCCGGCCGAATGGTCCAGGTGCCCGTGGGTCAGCAGGATGCTCGCCACCCGGCGGTCGCCCGCCACCGCTTCGGCCAGCACCCGGCGCAGGTGCCCCTCGTCCAGCGGTCCGGGGTCGATGACCACCGCCGACGGTGCGCCCGGCTCGGCGATGACCCAGGTGTTGGTGCCGTCCAGGGTCATCGGCGACGGATTGGGGGCCAGCAGGCACGTCGCTCGCGGGGTACGGAACCCGTCGATGCTCATAGCGGGTATTCCGTGGCCGGGGGCAGGGCCAGCCACGCCCGCTCCTCCTCGACGACCACTTCGGGCAGCAGCGGGGTGATGACCCGGCGCTCGCGCAAGATGGCCTCGACGTCCTGGTAGTCGGCCAGCTCGGCCAGGGTCACGGCGGTCGGCGGCAGCAGGGTGATCTGGCCGGCCCGGGCCGCCTCCAGCGCCACGGCCGGGCGCCACCACGTCCCCGAGTCGGACTCGCCGGGCCTCGCGGCCGGCGCCGCGGCGACCAGCCCGGCCAACTGCCCGGCCGGCAGGGCGGCGGCGAAGAACCAGGTGTCGAAGCGGCGCGGCGAGATCTCGGGCGTGATCCAGCGGGCCCACGGGGTCAGCAGATCGGCCCGCAGCACCAGTCCACGGCGGGCCAGCAGCTCGGCCAGCGACAGCGACCCGTCCAGCAGCGCGTGCCGGTCCTGGGCCAGAGCCTCGCTGTCCGGCACCAGCTCGGCCGCGGAAGGCCCGGCCAGCAGCACGCCGGACTCCTCGAACGTTTCCCGGACCGCCGCGCAGACCAGGGCGCGAGCCCGCTCGGCCGGGACGCCCAGCAGGTGACCGAAATCGGCGGGCGCCGGGCCATGCCAGCCGGTCGCGGCGATACCCCGGTCGGCGTCGCGCTCGTCCACCGAACCGCCCGGGAACACGCACGCTCCCGGCGCGAACTCCAGCGCCTTGGTCCGCCGCAACAGGTACACCTCGACCGGCCGATGCGCTCCGGCACCCGGCCGGGCCAGGATCACGGTCGCGGCGTCGCGCGGCACGGCGGGCCGGAGCCCGGCCGCGGCGAACTCACGGGCCCGGTCGGCCATCCCGCGCGGCACGCGGACCCGCGCCCGGTCTTCCTCGGCGGGCACCGCTCAGTGTCGCACTTCAGGCGCGCACTTCGGCGATCAGCTCGACCTCCACCGGCGTGTCCAGCGGCAGCTCGGCCACGCCGATCGCGCTGCGGGCATGCCGTCCGGCCTCGCCGAGCACCTCGATGAGCAGCTCGCTGGCGCCGTTGATCACCTGCGGCTGGCCGGTGAATCCCGGCGCGCTGGCCACGAAGCCGACCACCTTGACGATGCGGTTGATCGCGTCCAGGCCGCCGGCCGCCTCGGCCGCGGCCGCGAGCGCGTTCAGCGCGCAGATGCGAGCCAGGGCCGCCGCCTCCGCGGCGCTGACCGCGTCCCCGACCTTGCCGGTGGCGGGCAGTTTCCCGTCCACCACCGGCAGCTGACCCGAGACGTACACGTACGCGCCGGTCCGCACGGCGGGCACGTACGCGGCCACCGGCGCCGTCACCGGTGGCAGCGTCAGCCCGAGCGCGGCCAGCCGCTCGGTAGCGCCGCTCACGGCCTCTCCCGCTTCAGGTAGGCGACCAGCTGCTCGGAGCTGGGTCCCGGTATCACCGTGACCAGCTCCCATCCGTCGTCACCCCAGTTGTCGAGGATCTGCTTGGTCGCGTGCACGAGCAACGGCACGGTCGCGTACTCCCACTTTGGCATGGACCGAACCTTACGCCTGCTCCTGGCCGGCCAGATCAGGGGCCGTGACTTCGCGGACCTCGGCCGGCACGGCCTCCTCCACCTCGGGCGCCGGCGGGATGCTCGACTCGGTGAGCTCGGGCACGCTGGCCTTGGAGATAGCCGCCTCCGCGGCCGCCACCTCGGCGTCGCCGAGGTCGTCGAGGTCCTCGACCGGCTCGTGCTCGGGATGGGCCGGGCCGGGCGCCATCTTCTCGAAGAACCTGAGCAGCTCGACGGGGACGGGCATGACCAGCGTACTGTTCTTCTCGCCGGCCACCTCGACCACGGTCTGCAGCAGCCGCAGCTGCAACGCGGCCGGGTCGCGAGCCATCACGTTGGCCGCGGCGGCCAGCCGCTTGGACGCCTGGTACTCACCGTCGGCGGTGATGATCCTCGCGCGCCGCTCCCGTTCCGCCTCGGCCTGCCGCGACATGGACCGCTTCATGCCCTCGGGCAGCGACACGTCCTTGATCTCGACCCGCTCGACCCGAACGCCCCACGGGCCCTCGGTCGGCTCGTCGATGATCCGGCGCAGTTCCCGGTTGACACTATCCCGCTCGGCGAGCAGCTGGTCCATTTCGGACTGGCCGATGATCGAGCGCAGCGAGGTCTGCGCCTGCTGGGAGATGGCGAACATATAGTTCTGCACGTTAACGGTGGCCTTGATCGGATCCACCACGCGGAAATACACCACCGCGTCCACCCGGACGCTCACGTTGTCCCTGGTGATGCCTTCCTGGGCGGGCACGGCCATAGCGACGATCTGCATGTTGACCTTGGCCATCCGATCACCGATCGGCCGGATGGCGTGCAGTCCAGGGCCACGCAGTTCGGGCAGGACCTGTCCGAACCGGTAGATGACGCCCTTCTCGTACTGCTGCACCACCTTGAGCGAGCGCGCCGCGGTGATGAGCCCGAGTATGACCAGGACCACGATGATGGCGACTACTGCACCCATCGGGATCACCTCTCTTCCTGATCCCAGGGTAGTGACTAACCCGTCACGCGCCATCCAGCGGTATGCAAATCCGGCGAGCGACACCGAACCATAAGGTATCCGCGCGGAGATAGCCTCCGTTGAAGAGAACTACCGGAGGCAGCAACGGGATGACCACCAGGGATACCGACTGGGACGGCGTGCGGCTGCACGTCGTCACCGGCAAGGGCGGCACGGGCAAGACCACGGTGTCGGCGGCGTTGGCCCTGGCCTTGGCCAGGGCCTGCTGCTGCGTCCTGCTCATCGAGGTCGAGGGCAGGCAGGGCCTGGCCCGGCTATTCGACTGTCCGCCGCTGCCGTATGAGGAACGCAAGGTTGCGCTCGGCCTGGGCGCCAAGGGCGGCGAGGGCGGCGATGTCTACGCGCTCGCGGTGGATCCGGAAGGCGCCCTGCTGGACTACCTGGAGATGTTCTACAACATGCGCCGCGCCGGGCGGACCCTGTCCCGGATCGGCGTGGTCGACTTCGCCACCACGATTGCGCCCGGCCTGGCCGACGTGCTGGTCACCGGGAAGGCCACCGAGGCGACCCGGCGGCGGGTCGATGGCCGCAACAGCGGCCATCTGTACCACGCCGTGGTCATGGACGCCCCGCCGACCGGCCGGATCAGCCGGTTCCTCGACGTGAGCACGGAGGTCTCCGGCCTGGCCAAGGTGGGCCCGATCAAGACCCATGCGGACACGGTGGCCAAGGTGATCCGCTCCCCGCAGACCGTGGTGCACTTCGTCACCACGCTGGAGGAGATGCCCGTTCAGGAGACCCTGGACGGCGTAGCCGAGCTGCGCGAGCTGACCGCGGGCGCCATCCGCCCCGGCGGCATCATCATCAACATGGCCCGTCCGGCCGTGCTCGATCCCGCCGACCTGGCCGCGGCGGCCGACGGGTCTCTGGACGTGGCCGAGCTCGTGGTCGGGCTGAAGGCCGCCGGGATCAGCGACAACCACGGGCTGGCCGTCGACCTCATGACCGAGCTGCGGGAGCACGCGCTCCAGGTGGCCCAGCAGGACCGGGAGCGGGACGAGGTACTGACCGCGGGCCTGCCGCACTACGAGCTGCCGATGATCCCGGACGGGATCGACCTGGCCGGCCTGTACCGGCTAGCCGCCAAGCTCCGTGAGCAAGGGGTGGCGTGACCGTGGCCTCAGTGAAGCTGGACATGGACCGGATCATCGATGACCGGCGGACCCGGATCATCGTGTGCTGTGGCTCGGGCGGGGTGGGCAAGACCACGGCCGCGGCCGCGATCGGCCTGCGCGCCG
Organism: uncultured Actinomycetes bacterium; assembly: GCA_963787645.1. Taxonomy (GTDB): domain Bacteria; phylum Actinomycetota; class Actinomycetes; order Streptosporangiales; family Streptosporangiaceae; genus Palsa-504. Next base: position 60,101 of record CAWBDS010000007.1, read on the forward strand.
CCGAGCGTGGCCGGCAGGCCTGCGTGCTGACCGTCGACCCGGCCCGGCGGCTGGCCCAGTCGATGGGCTTGACCTCCCTGGACAACACCCCGCGGCAGGTCGACGGGGTGGACACGGCCGGTGGCGGCAGCCTGCACGCGATGATGCTGGACATGAAGCGGACGTTCGACGAGATCGTCGAGGCACACGCCGACCCGGACCGCGCCGCGCAGATCCTGGCCAACCCGTTCTACCAGTCGCTGTCCTCCAGCTTCGCGGGCACGCAGGAGTACATGGCCATGGAGAAGCTGGGCCAGCTCCGGCACGCCGAGGAGTGGGACCTCATCGTGGTGGACACCCCGCCGAGCCGCTCCGCGCTGGACTTCCTGGACGCGCCGCAGCGGCTGGGCCGGTTCCTCGACGGCCGGCTGATCCGGCTGCTCACCGCCCCGGCCAAGACGGGCCTGTCGGCCATGCGCGTGCTCAACGCCGGGTTCTCGGTGATGACCGGCGCGCTGACCAAGATCCTCGGCACCCAGGTCCTAAGGGACGCGCAGACGTTCGTCACCGCGTTTGACACCATGTTCGGCGGCTTCCGCGAGCGCGCCGAATGGACCTACCGGCTGCTGCAGGCCCCGGGTACGGCCTTCCTGGTCGTGGCCGCGCCGGAACCGGACGCGCTGCGCGAGGCCTCGTACTTCGTCGAGCGGCTCGACTCCGAGCGGATGCCGCTGGCCGGGCTGATCCTGAACCGGGTGCACGTCTCGCCCGCGGCGCGGCTCAGCGCCGCCCGGAGCCTGGCCGCCGCCGAGACCCTGGACCTGAACGACCAGCCGGACGGCGCTGACGGATCGGGCTCACGATACGGCCTGGCCGCCGCGGTCCTGCGGATGCACGCCGAGCGGGTGAACCTCGGCAAACGGGAACAGCGGCTGGCCGAGCACTTCACCTCGGCCCATCCGGCCATCCCCGTCGCCGAAGTCATCGCGCAACCAGAAGACGTCCACGACCTCGATGGGCTTCGGGTGATCGGGACGATCTTGTCCCAGCAGAGTCCGTGAGCCTGGATGTGACCCTTGGTGAAAGCCGCCACGACACTGTGGCGGCCGGGTTTGTCACCAGAACGGCTGGCCGCGGGTGGCCAGCCGTAGGGTTAGCCAGCCCCGTGGTTAGCCAGCCCCGTGGTTAGCCAGCCCGTGGTTAGCCAGCCCCGTGGTTAGCCAGCGCTGATCAGCTGGCCACGAGCTCGTCGATGGACTGCCGCTCGTACTCGTCGCGCGCCCGCTCGAGCAGCTCGCGCCATGAGGTCACGTCGGGGCGCCGACGCAGCAGCGCCCGCCGCTCCCGCTCGGTCATGCCGCCCCAGACACCGAACTCGATGCCGTTGTCGAGCGCGTCCGCAAGGCACTCGGTACGAACCGGGCATCCCCGGCAGATCAGCTTCGCGCGATTCTGCGCAGCCCCCTGGACAAACAGCTCGTCCGGGTCCGTTCCCTTGCATGCGGCGCGTGTGGTCCAGTCAGTGATCCACATGTGCCCACTCCTCTTGATCGTCGAGCACGAGCGCCAGACGGTCGTCTCGATGGGTTGCGGTCCCGGGCGGGCGTGTGCGGCCGCGCTCGCCACGGTTACCTGTTCGTGATGAAGAAACTTACGGAAGTCCGGGCGAGATGCCAAGACCCCGGCATGGCCATTTACCAAATAGTTCTGATGGGCTATATGCAACCCGGGTGGATCACACTCCGAGTGCGGTCATGTTCTGTTGGTAACTCCAGCAGTTCAGGCGCACTTAGTACGTTGTGCGGATCTTGCCGCGTGAATTCCGATTTGCACATAGTGGGCGTGACTATATGCCTCTAGGTACCTGTAGGTCTAATTTGTCCGGTACGAACGCGCTCGCGAGTCGCAAACGCCGCGTACCCTAAGTCGCGTGCAGCGCGGAGAGACGTGGTTTTCCCGAACGAGCCTACTGGGGCGCCTGATCGTCCTGTCTGCCGTGGGCGGGGTTCTCGCCGCGGCCATGATCATGCCGATCGTCGCCGCCACCGGCGTCCTGGTCCGGAACACGGCCGACAAGTTCACCACCTTGTCGCTGAACGCGGCGACCCTGCCGCAGCGGTCGGAGATCCTGGACCGGAACGGGCACCTGCTGGCCTACGTGTACGGCGTGGACGTGCCGTACTCCACCAACTCCAGCAACGCCAGCATCCTGGACTACTACGGCTGGGACCGGCAGCCGGTGGCGTTCAGCCAGATTGACCCGGACGTGATCAACGCGATCGTGGCCATCGAGGACTCCCGGTACTGGGTACACGGGGCGATCGACCTGCGGGGCACGATCCGCGCGGCGGTGAACGACATCCAGCACCAGCCGGTCCAGGGCGGCTCCACCATCGCCCAGCAGTACGTGAAGAACATTCTCCTGCTGACCGCGGAGGAGGCCGACAACACCACGGCCGAGAAGGCCGCGTACGCGGATACGCTCAGCCGCAAGCTGAACGAGCTGCGCCTGGCGGTCGGCATCGAGCACCAGTTCACCAAGCAGGAAATCCTGGCCGGGTACCTGAACGACGCGTACTTCGGCAACAACGCCTACGGGATCGAGACCGCGGCCGAGACCTACTTCGGCACCACGGTGGACAAGCTGACCGTGACCCAGGCGGCGACCTTGGCCGGCATCGTGGAGAACCCGTCCAAGTACGACCCGCTCCATGACCCGGCCACCGCCGTGACCCGGCGCAACACCGTGCTGGCCCGGATGGCGCAGACCAACACCGGACTTACTTACGCCCAGGCGGCGGCGGACGAGAAGCAGCCGCTGGGGCTGAAGGTCTCGGTGCCGCAGAGCGGTTGCGAATCCAGTTCCGTCGGCACGGCCGGTTTCTTCTGCGAATACGTGGAAGAGGTCTTCCTGCACGACGCGGCCTTCGGCAAGACGCCCATGGACCGGGCCAAGCTGCTGTCCACCGGCGGGCTGAAGATCTACACCACCCTGGACCCGCAGGATCAGCAGGCGGCCAACAGCGCGACGAACTATGTCGAGCCCGGCCACAGCAACTACTACAACCCGGGCCACAACGCCGACACCGAGGTGCTCATCCAGCCAGGCACCGGGCAGATCCGGGCCATCTCGGAGAACGCGCCGTACGGCACCGGCTCGGGCCAGACCCTGATCGACTACGCGGCGAACACCGAGTACGGCGGAAGCCAGCAGGGCGTCCAGACCGGTTCCTCCTCCAAGCTGTTCACCCTGCTCACCGCGCTGAAGCAGGGCTATCCGTTCGGCTTCCAGCTGAGCGTGCCGGGCACCCAGACGATCAACGGCTACACCAACTGCCAGGGCGGCCCGGCGGGCCAGTACAACGGCATCAACGGCGCCTACAACGTGACCAATGCCGAGGGGCCGCAGTCCGCCTCGACCCAGTCCCTGTACACCGGGACCACCCAGTCGGTCAACGTCTTCTACGCCCAGCTGGAAAAGCGGGTGGGCCTGTGCAACGTGGTGAAGACGGCCGATTCCCTGGGCGTGACCAGGGTCGACGGCAGCTCGCTGCTGAGCAGCGACAAGACCCCGTTCGGCACGATGGCCTCCGCGGACAACATCCCCTCGTTCACTCTCGGCTCGGTCGGCGTCTCCCCGATGTCGATGGCGGCGGCCTACGCGACGGTCGCGGACCGGGGCACCTACTGCTCCCCGGTCGCCATCGACAAGATCGTCACCGACATCGGCAGCTCGCTGGCCGTCCCGTCGGCGGGCTGTCACCGGGTGCTGTCCACCGGTGTGGCCGACGCGGTCAACTACATCCTGCAGGGCGTGCTGACCACCGGCACGGCGGGCAACATTGGCGGCCTGAATGGCCGCGAGGCGGCCGGCAAGACCGGCACGTCCAACGTGGCGAACGGCTACGGCACCCCGTACGCCGCGTTCGCCGGCTACACGCCCAGCCTGGTCGGCTACGTCTCGGTGTTCAACCCGGTCTCCCCGACCGTCCACGACACGATGGGCGGGTCCTCCAGCTGCTACCGGCTCGAGTCGGGCGGCCTGTCCTGCCCGGGTGAGATGTTCGGGGCCGACGCGCCCGGGTCCACCTGGCACATGAGCTTCGACCACGCCGACCTCGGGCCGGTCGTCTACTTCGTCCCGGTCTCCGCGGACAGCCCGTTCAACAGCAAGGGCAACGGCCAGGTCGTCGTGCAGCCCAAGAAGGGCAAGGGCGGCAAGGGCGGCAAGGGCGGAAACGGCGGCGGCGGCAACGGCGGCAACGGCGGCGGCAACGGAGGCGGCGGTAACGGAGGCAACGGCGGCGGGAATGGCGGCCCGCCCCGCTTCTCCTTCTGAGCACCGCCGCCCTGGCCACCGGGCTGAGTCCGGCCGGCTGACCGGGCTGAGTCCGGCCGCTAGCTGGACAGGCGGCGGCGGACCTCGGCGGCGACCCGGGTCCCGTCGGCCCGGCCCGCGACCTGCGGGGTCACCGTCTTCATGACCTGGCCCATGCCCGACATGGCGGTGGCGCCGGTCTCGGCGATCGCCGCGTCCACCAGGGCGGCCAGTTCGTCGTCACTGAGCTGCGCCGGGAGGTAATCGGCCAGCACGTCGCCCTCGGCGCGCTCGGCGGCCGCCTGGTCGCCGCGGCCCGCGGCGCTGAACGCCTCGGCTGCTTCCCGCCGCTTCTTGGCCTCGCGGGTCAGCACCCGGACGACCTCGTTGTCGGTGAGCTCACGAGCCGAAGCGCCGGCCACCTCCTCGTTGGTGATGGAACTGAGCGCCATCCGCAGGGTGCGCAGCCGGACCTGATCACGAGCCCGGATCGCGGCGGTCAGGTCCGTGCGGAGCCGTTCCTTGAGTTCAGCCACGAGGCCCATCCTAGGAGCGGGACGGATCGGCCGCGGTCGGTGCATACCCTCGGTCATGGCACCATAGGTGCGTGCGACTGCGAACTCTCATCCCGGTCACCGCGGCGGCCGGCGCCGCCGCCCTGGGCTACGCCGGGATCGTCGAGCGCAATTGGTTCGCCCTGCGCCGGTACGAGATCCCCGTCCTGCCCCCGGGCACCGGCCCGCTGCGAATCCTGCACATTTCCGACACCCACCTCACGCCGGGCCGCACGCGCCTGCAGTCGTGGGTCCGCGCCCTGGACGACCTCCAGCCGGACCTGGTGGTGAACACTGGAGACTCGATCGCCCACCCGCAGTCGGTGCGGTACTTCCTGGACGCGCTGGGCCCGCTCCTGGACCGGCCCGGAGTGTTCGTCTTCGGATCCAACGACCTGTACGCGCCCGAGCCGTTCAACCCGGCGCGCTACCTGCTGGGGCCGAGTTCGCGGCGGCGCAAGAAGAAGCAACCCGACCTGCCCTGGGAAAAGCTCGCGGACGGCATGACCGCGGCCGGCTGGGTGGACCTGAACAACCGGCGCGGCCAGCTGACCGCCGGCGGACTCACCATCGCGCTGGCCGGCGTCCACGACCCGCACATCAAGCGGGACCGGTACGCCCAGGTGGCGGGCCCGGCGGACGCCGCCGCCGACCTTCGCCTCGGGGTCTTGCACTCGCCCGAGCCGCGGGTCCTCGATCAGTTCGCGGCCGACGGCTACGACCTGCTGCTGGCCGGGCACACCCACGGCGGCCAACTGTGCCTGCCGTGGTACGGCACCCTGGTCACCAACTGCGGCATCGACCGGGAGCGCGCCCGCGGACTGCACCGGTACCCCGCCGACGGGCGGACCTGGCTGCACGTCTCCGCCGGGCTGGGCACGTCGCCCTGGGCGCCCGCCCGGTTGGCCTGCCGTCCCGAGGCCAGCCTGCTGACCCTGGTCGCGCGCGACCCGGACTGAGCCTCACCGGCGTCGGGTTTGCAGTCTGGTTTGCAGCCGTGCTCGAGCGGGTCCGCGTTTCCGCTAGACTGTCCAAGGTTCGCTCGGCACCGAGGTTCGGGGTGCGGGCGGCGGGGTGTAGCGCAGCTTGGCAGCGCGCTTCGTTCGGGACGAAGAGGCCGCCGGTTCAAATCCGGCCACCCCGACCAGTCTGACCAGGCAAAAGGCCAGCTTCCCCACTTCGGGAAGCTGGCCTTTTGCCATCCGTGCGCCACACGTGCGCCGCGACCTGCCGAAAGCGCCTTTTACGGCTTGCCGGCCCCAGCAGCACCAAGCGCGGCCGTGTCCGGTCGATGATCACCGACTGGCTCACCGCCTACGAGATCGCCGTCGTCGCCCAGGATGCCGAAGCCGGGCCGGCGCCATGGCGGCTCCGCGCCATCGAAGCGTGCCTGGGCCGCTTCCACGCCACCTCGAAGTACGTGGCCACCTACCTCAAGTACTGAGGTCACGGCAGCGGCCGGAACCCCGAGAACAGGATCCGGCCGCTGTCCTCGGTTACACGGACCCGGAACCGCTTCCCCGGCAACCCTGCCACCTTGAGGCCGGTCTCCGCGGCGATGGCGGCCGCGGGCCAGCGCGCCGGATCCTGAGCCTCGGCGCCGGCGAGCTCGAGCTCGGCCTCGTCACCGAACAGCAGCAAGCACGCCACGGTCATCTCCTCGCCCGCGGCCCGCTGTACCGGCCGGAACGCCGACAGCACCGGGCCCGTCTCCGGCGTCTCGCGGAAGGTCGCGATGAACTCCCGACCGGCTAGCTGGCCGGCCGGGACGCTGAGCGCCGCGGCAAGGCCGGGCGCCGAGACGGCATGCTCGAGGTCCTCGTCCTCGTTCAGCAGCGACACGATCGCGACCGGTCCGTCCAGCTCGACGACCTCGGCCAGGACGTCGTACCCGGCTGCGCGCATCGCCGCGGCCGCGGCCGGGTCATCAGGCAGCTGAGGCAGGCCGAGAGCTGCGATCCGCTGCGCTTCGGCGATGAACGCCGCGGCCTGGCCGGCATAGCTGGTCACTGCTAACCGCCTTTCCTCGTCCGTCATGATGTGGCTGCCCGGCGGGTCCACGACTCGATCACCTTGTTGTGGGCGTCTGGCGCCAGGTGGGCGTACCGCTGGGTGGTGGCGTAGTCCTCGTGGCCGAGCAGCGCCTGGACGTCGTAAAGCGGCACCCCGTCCTGGACGAGCCACGACGCCGCGGTGTGCCGCATGATCCGCGGGGCGAACCGGCGGATGTGGTGCTGCGGGTCTGCGCATCCGTCCGGGCGGCACCGGCCCGGGCCGTCGAGGTCCTCGGCCGGATCCCGGCCGCACAGCCGCGCGGTCGCGACGGCCGGGTACCAGACCCGGTTGCGGAAATGCTCGTCGGTAACCGGGCCGCCCTCCGCCGCGGTGAATACCAGCGCGTCCCGGGGCCGCCCGGCCATCAGCGCCGACATTCCCTCGAGGACGTGCGGCGGCACAGGGACCGTCCGGTGTGACCTCTTACTCTTGGGCCACTGCCGCAGGCCCTGGCGGGTCATCACGTCGACGACGGTGAGCTTGCCGCGGAGCCAGTCGACGCGGTGGCCGTGCAGGCCGAAGATCTCGCCCGGGCGCAGGCCGACGTCCATGCCGAGCTCGGCGAGCGTCCGCCGCCCGGGTCCGGACAGGTCCTCGATCGCCGCGTACAGCGCGCGCGCCTCGGCTGGCTCGTAGAACTCGACGGGCCGCGGCTCGATCACCGGCAGCTCGAGGTCGGCGAACGGGTTGGTCAGCACGACCGGCGGCTGTTCCTTCACCGCGGCGCGGAACAGCGCGCTCATGATGTGCACGATGTCGGCGATGGTGGCGGCCGACAGCCTCGGCACGCCCTCGTCGCGGTCCTGGACGTCGCGGCCGCGCCAGCGGGCCAGCCGGGTCTGGCGCAGCTCGCCGACCCAGCCCTGTGCTTCCATCCGGGTGATCGCCGACATCCGCCATTCGGCCCATTTCGGCTCGCAGTGCGTCCGCCACAGCGACCGGTTCTTGGTGGCGGTGATCGCCTGGATCCCGGATGCGGCCGCGTACCGGGCGTACCAGTCGCCGACGCGGATATCACCGGCCCGCGGGTCGCGGACCTCGCCCCGGGCGAAGTTCGCTTCCTGCCCGGCCGCCCACGTCTTGACGACCGACTTCAGCTTGTCGGTCTGCGTGTGCTTGCGGCCGTCCGGACCGCGGACGGTGGCCTGCCATTTCCCCGAGGGCAGCCTGCGGTAGTAGGGCATCGGTCAGTCCTTCCCGGCGAGGCCGGCCAGCTGCTGCCGCGCCTCCTCGACCACCTCGAGCGCATGCGCGTGCAGCAGCTGCGCCTCCTCGAGGAGATCGAGGCGGCGGTCCGCCTCATGCTCGGCGGCCCGGAGACGCACCTGCGCTTCGACGCGCGCCCGGTCCGCGTCGTCGCCAGGATCGGTTACGAGCGCGGCGACAGGGACGCCGAGCGCGGCGGCGAGCTGGAAGGCCTCGCCGACCGATACGACGCGGTCGCCGGATTCGATCTTGGCTATCGCGCTGCGATGCATCCTTGGGCCGGCCGCGCTCATGCGGTCGGCGAGCTGCTGCTGTGTCAGCCCGCCGCGCTGCCGCAGCTCGCGGAGCCGCCGGGCGAAGATCTCGTCGGCGAGCTCGGCGTGTGCCGCCTGGTGATCCGCTGTTGTTTCCTGTGGCATCGCGTCCTCCGTCAGGACGAGATCCTATGTCCTGGATCGGGTTGCGTCCAGTGGGCTGATGTGATTCCCTGTGCTCATGCCGAACGCGAAAGAGCGTCCCGGTCCGGGACACGGGGAACTCCGGCTCTACACGATCCCCGAGACCGCGGACCTCCTGGGCGGCGTGTCCGAGATGCACGTGTACCGGCTGATCGCAGCCGGAGTGCTCGACGTCGTCGACATCGCCATGCCCGGATCGCGCCGGTCCAAGAGCCGTATCCGCAGCGACCACCTGGCCGACTACATCAAGAGCCAGACGCGCAGCGCCCGGCAGACCGCCTGACCGCCATCAGAGGAGTCACCGCAATGACCGCAACCGCCAGGCTGACCGACCATGACCGCCGCCTCATCACTCGGGCTCGCGAACTGGCCGGGCTCCCCGACATGGAGGCCATCAGGGTCCAGACAGGCAAAGACGACTCGACCTCGGCGCTGGCCCACGCGCTCGGGCAGGCCCAGGTGCTGCTGGACCTGCTCGCAAGTCTCGCCGAGGGCCTGGGCGGCTGCTGCGATGGATGAGCCGTACCGCGCGCCGGACCGGGCTGAGATCGCCGCGCGCGTCAGGGCGCAGCTGGCCGCCGAGCGGGCCGGGACGTTCACAGTCGGCCCCGGATCCGGGTGGGATCCGCTGGCCAGGCGCGAACTGGACGAGCTCGCCGGAATCATGCCAGCGGATATACCAGCCGCGGCGCCCCCCCCCGCGGCGAGATGCGGGGCGTGCGGGTACGTCACGACCGCTTCCGGCCACGCGATCCAGTGCGGCGGTGATGGCTGAATGAGCGTGCGTTTCCTCGCCGAGCTGGCCGGGGTGATGGCCGCCACCGCGCTGGGCCTGGCGTGCATCGTGGCCGTCGCGCTGGGGGGCACCTGAGACGTCCGGGGACAGGCCCCGGCGGAAAGGAACCGATCATGAGGAGCTTGAAGGTGCTGGCCGTTGTGCCTGTGCTTGCTGTCCCGCTGCTCGGCGCCGTCCCTGCCGGGGCCGCGACGCCGGGCTGCCAGGCCGTGGCCGCCGGTGCGTGCGGCAGCCTGGTCACGCCAGTTGCGGGCGGTGTCGCCTTGGACGTGTGGCAGCAGCACGCGGCGTCCGACACGGCGGTGAAGGTGTGGAAGACGTCGGTCACGGACCCGGCCGAGGACTGGGAGCTGATCCCGGTCGCGGCGACCGGGCTGACGAGCACGTACCCGTCGCTCGAGCTGGCCAAGACGCTGGCCGGCGCGGTGAACGTCGAGTACGCGCCGGACGGGGTGCTATCCGGGTTCTGCATCAGCATCATCGCGTCCACCGAGCGGGCCGCGGCCGCGCTGCGGCCGTGCGACACGGTGACCGCCGCTAACCAGACGTACAACCCGTACCAGACGTTCAACAAGGTCGCTGCGGCCGACTTCGACGGCACGGCCTACGTCTACGAATCGGTGCTGACCGGGCTCGTGCTGAACGACCAGCGCGCGGGCGGCCCGGGCTCCGCGGTGATCTCGTATCCGCTGGGCGGCGACGGGTCGACCCCGCAGCAGCTGTTCGAACCCAACGGCTGACTGATCTTCCCTCCGCCGAACGGCCGCGGCCGGGCCGGGGAGCTGAGGGAAACGACTGCCCGCCGGGATGTCTTTGCGGTGACTCCCCCGGCGGGCAGTCCCATGAGGAGGACGCGTGCACCAGTACTCTTCTGAGGCGGCCGAGCGCGCTGACGGCGGGTGGGTGGCGCGCCGCTGGTGCGAGTGCGGCCACCTGATGATCGCGCGGCGCAGGTCACGCCGGGCAGCGCTCCGGGCAGCCCGGCGGGCCGCCCGGGATCACCGCATCATGTCCAGGTTCCCGGCTGAGATCTGAAGGAGAGTGATGGTCCGCGAGTCTGACGCTGCCGCGCTGGTGGCCGAGATGGTGCTGGTGCTGGGACGCCGCGGCCATGACGTGGCGGTCACCCGCGTGAACGGGCCGCGGCTAGTCCGGCTGGGTGCGCTGATGCTCGCGGAGTTCGGCCTCGCTGACCACGTAGGAGCCGCGCCCGGCGACGGTGACGACCAGGCCTTCATCGCGCAGCAGCGCGATCGCCCGGCGGCTGGTGTTTCGCGAGAGCCCGAACTCCTGCTCTAGCTGTTTCTCGGACGGCACCACGTGGCCGGGGTCGATCTGGCCGGCCAGGATGCGGGCACGGAGAATCCCGGCGAGCTGCCGGTACACCGGCTCTGCCACTCCGTAATCAATAACCTCACGTGCCTCACCCATGATCATCAAAGCGTAGACGGGCAAAGGTGAGTAAGAACTATCCGGTACGGGCAGGTACGTACCTTCCCATCCTGGCTATGCTTGGGATCCCCCCCAAAGGGCTGCCCGGCGCGTGCTCCGTTCGCGCCGGGCACCCGGGGGTTACGTTGCCGCCGACGCCCTTGGGGGGCTCATGGCTGAGGAATCGTCCTATCCGCTGGGCCAGTACACGACCGGTGAGCTGACGAGGTACCGCCGCGAACTGGAACACGCCCTGCAGGGCCTGGCGGAGACCGCGCCGGCAGGCACGCGGCTCCAGGCCGACCTGCAGCTGGTGCACGCCGAAGAGGAGTCGCGGCGCAGGCTCGCCGAGGCGAACGGCGCCGCCGGGCCCTCCGGAGGTCGCCGTTGAACACCTGGGATGAGCCGCTCGAAGCGCTGATCTGGCACTGGGGCGACGCGTACCACATCAGCAACCCTGGCCTCGGCATCTGGATCGGCGAACGGCGCGACACGCACGACAAGCTGCGCTCGGACACGCCGCTCGGCCTGCGCGACAAGATCGTCGCCGACTACACCGCCCGGAAGGTGCCCGGGCCGGCATCGAGCCGGTGCCCTAGCGGCTGGCGGGCATCCGGCAGAACTCGAGCAGCTGGACCTCGGTGCCGTTGAACCGGTCCCGGTCGACGGGCTGGTCGGTCCACTGCCAGAACGTCCAGGCCTTCCACGGCGCGGGCACCTCGGGGGCGCTCACGCCGTAGTCGGCCGCCCACAGATGCCACGGATCCAGGCCGTCGCTGTTGCCCTCTGCCGCGAAACCGGGGGACATGTACGTCAGGACCCGGTGGCCCGGGGCCAGGTCGTTGATCCGCTGCAGGCAGATCCGGGCCCGGGCCGCGGCCGCGACGGGCGGGACGCCGTCGTTGCGGCCGGATCCGGGTTCGGTCTCCTCGACGTCGAGGACGAGGTTATCGCCGGGCAGCAGCCCGTGGCCGCGGACGGTGGCCACCAGGTGGGCGGCCTGGACGACCGGGTCGAGCGCGGCACGGAAGAACAGGTACGCGAACCGGGGCATCAGCCGGTCCAGCTCCCACATGGCATTCCAGTTGTGGCCGAAGTCCGGGTCGATGACCGCGTCACCTTCGGCGGCCTTGGCCGCGCCGAACCCGATCCTGCCTTCCCACTGCTGCCAGTCATAAGCGCCCTGCCAGCCGGAAACGTCCAGGCCCTGGACGACGGTCATTTTCATCACGGTCCTTTCCGGGGGCAGCCGAGGTCGGTGCCGATCTCGTCGAGCGTGTCGTGCTGGCCTTGCAGGTACGCGCGGCTCGGGTTCGTCGCCGGGTTCCCCGCGGGTGGTTGCAGCGCGGCCAGCTTCCCGAACGTCGCGCACAGCTTCTCCTCGAGGAGCTGCCCCGCCCGTTGTTGCGCGGCCTGATTGGCGTGGACCTCATCCCATGATGCCCACAGATTGCCGCCGCCCACGATCAGTGTCAGGGCCAGCAGCGCGCCGGCCGCCCGCGGGGGCGTGATCTTCACCTTCACTGCTTCTCCTCACGTCCGGCACGCTGAACCTCGAACAGTTCTATCCGGCCGCGCATCTTCACTTGCTCGTGCTTGATGTCGGAGACGTCCCGCGCGGTCCGCGCCACCTCGTCCCGCATCGACCCGCCGCCGTTCGGGGTGGTCTCCGCGACCACTTTGGCGAGCAGCTGCTCAACGCCGCCGAGCCTGGCCATGACGCCGGGCTTGGCGGGCAGGCCGTCGTGTGCGGGTTCGCCGAAGTAGTCGTCGAGGAAGTGGGCGGCGCGGCGGACCAGGCGCCAGCCCCAGCGCAGCGCCCATGCTGCGCAGCCGGTGACGGCGACGGCGAGCGCGACGATCGCGGTGATCCACGCTGGGTCCACGTAGCCCCCCTTTCTCAGTGATCCTGGCTAGCCTGATTGTCCTGCCTGGCCGACTCATGGTGCCGGTTGCACCACGGCGTGCCGTCGACCAGATGGCGGCCGACCCGCCAGCAATGCCGCTGATGGCAGTTGTGCTTGCGGAACATGCCGAGCACGGCCCCGATCAGCGCGACCTCGCCGATATCGGAGCCGAAGCCGGACCAGAACCCGTAGTAAGGGCCGCCTTCGTTGACCGTGCCGGTGTGGACGGCAAGCCAGTGCAGCAGCCAGTTCACGATTCCCCCTTCACCGGGACCGGGCAGCCGCATGCGCACGGCGCCCGCTTCTCCCTGATCCACCGCTTGCCGATCGCTACGCCGGTGTAGCACCCGGCCACGTTGGCCAGCTCGACCGCGATCAGCACGAGCGCCTTGGTGCTGAGGTCGTGGCCTTGCAGCGCGGTGACGCTGATCGTCGTCGTCGCGATCGACGCCAGCCACATCACCGAGTCGAAGATCGCGGACAGCCCGGCGCGGTTGCGGGCCTCGGCCTGGACGAGCAGGACGGCCGCGACGTCGTTCAGGAGCATCGCCCCGGCGGCGGCCAGCGCGGTCAGCAGCATGAGGGCTCCCGTGGAAGGATGGGCCGGTGAGCGACATCGACGACCTGATCGCGTTCCTGACCGCGCGGCTCGATGAGGACGAGGCGGCGGCCAAGGCTGTCGAGGACAACGGCGCGCCGTGGGCCGGCCAATGGCGGCCGCGCGAGCGCCACGCCCTGGAGACGTACAACGGCTGGGTGCTGGCGGTGTCGGGACCCATTAGCGGCGATTTCGCTCCTGGTGTGGTCGAGCACATCGCCCGCTACGACCCGGCCCGCGCGCTGCGCGAGGTCGAGGCCAAGCGGCGGCTCCTGGCCGAGACGTGGGGCGGCCCGGATCACCGCGATATGTGGGAGCATCACGTCCGGCTGCTCGCCTCCGTCTGGAGCGGCCATCCGGGCTACCGGCCCGAGTGGGCATCTCCCGCCTAGCCTCACCATGTCGGCGGGTTTCCTGTGCTGTACGGCGACTCAGGAACCGCGTTGAAATCCAGCCGCCACACGAAATTGCTGAGCGTCTCCGTCATCCCCCATGCGAGCTGCTGCACCGGCGTCGACGTCAGCCACGATGGCGGATTGACGATCTGCAGGTAGGCGCCCATATCGATCGCGGCCGCCGTCGCGAACAGCGCCAGGATCTCCGGCCGCGACATGTCGATGCTGATCACCGGGAACCGCTCGTCCGCGACGGTTCCGACTAGCAGCATCCACGCCGCCATGTTCGCCAGCTGCGAGTCCTGGTAGACGTAGGCGGTCAAGGTGTAGAGGTAGTCCCCGACTCCGTTGGGCGGCGCGGCCGTGCTCATCGGCCCCGTCGTCTGCACAGCGGTCGCGCTCGACCCGTTGTTCCTGGTCAGCTGGATGTCGTTGCGGGTCCACTGGTCGTCGGTGTCCGGGGTCACCGGGAACGCCACCTGGGCAAGTGAGTAGTCCATCGTCAGCGCGGGCGTCTGGCCTTGCATCGACACCCGCGACCGGTAGGTCAGCCCGAACGAGTCCCGCGACTCGAACAGCAGCCCCCGGTCGGCGTCCTCGCAGGACTGGATCACGTTGGGGAACGTGTCGTCCTGCTGGGCCTGCATCTGCGGCGTCACCCCGGCCGGGCCGGCGAGGGTGAAGGTCAGGCCTTCCTCGCTGCACAGCCTGGCCAGCCTGGTTTCGGCCAGCTCGCCCGCGTACCCGGCCATGACGGTCGCCAGGACGGTCAGCGGGTCCGCATAGGTCTGCACGGCGATGTGGCCGACCGATGCGAAGCTCACGTCGGAGTCCGGCGAGATGTAGACGTCGGAGACGTTGGAGACGGTGACGCTGGACACGGTGCCGGTGTAGGTGCCGAGCGCGGAGTCCGCGCCGGGCTCAATGACGGCCAGCGACCAGGTGGCGCCGCCGGCGCCGTTCTGGGTGAGCTCCACATCGGCCATGACCGGGGTGCCGTTCAGGCCCGCCAGCACCGTGCCGGAGTCGAACAGCTGCGTGCCGCCGGAGTTATAGCCGGTCAGCTCCAGGGAGCCCCCGCCAGCGGTGCGGTAGATCAGGTCCAGCCGCTCGACAGTGCCGTAGGTGATGATCCGGGCCAGGATCACGCCGTCCGTCCCGCCCGCCGAGTCGATCTCCAGCGGGAAACGGACGATGTCCGCGGCGACCGGGCTGACGGCGCCGCCGGACCAGCTGAATTCGACCTGGCCCGCCGCGCCGTTCGCCGCGGCCGCGGCCGTGGTGGTGGCGCTGGACGGGATCCCTCCGCCGCCCCCGCCGCCGGGCGCCTTGGGACCGCTGATCCCGCTGGAGACCCCCTGGTTACCGCCGTAACCGCCCGGGGTGGTCCCCCCGCCACCCCCGCCGCCGGTGCCGTCATTGCTGCCCGCGCCGCCCGCCGCGCCGCTTCCTCCCGCGCCCCCGCCACCGCCGCCCGTGGGCCCGGTCACCGACCAGGACCAGTAGCACCAGCCCGCGCCGCCACCGCCCCCTACGTTGCCCGAGGTGTTCGTGACCGCCCCGCCACCGCCGCCACCGCCGCCACCGGAGTCCAGGATGGCGCCGTTCTGCCCGGTGCTGCCGTTCGTCGACTCGATGCCGCCGTTGGAGACTGCGCCCCAGCCCCCGCTGGCACCGTTCCCGCCCCCGGCGCCCGGCGGCTCCGGGTCGTTCGGCACGCCCGCCGTGCCGCCAGTGCCGTTGTCGCCACCGCCACCGCCACCGCCACCGCCACCGCCCATGCCCTCGCCGGTCTCGGACTTGACCGACCCGCCGCCGGACGACCCGGCCACCGAACCGACCCCGCCGGACCCGGGAGAACTCCCGCCCCCGCCGCCGCCCCCGCCGGTGATCGAGGTGAACCCGCCCATGCCGTTGTCGGTGCCGGTGATCACCGAGTCGCCGCCGGACTGCCCGTCGGCCGCGGAATTCCCGCCGGACCCCCCGTTACCCGCGAGGAAGTTGTACTGGGTCAGTGGCGTGACCTGGACCGTCTCGGCGTTGTAGCCGCCGCCGCCGCCACCCGCGCCGCCGGTGCCGTTACTATCCTGGCCGCCGCCACCGCCACCCCCTGCACCCCCGCCGACGGCTGCCTGGATCTCTGTCACCCCGGCCGGAGACTGCCACCCGAAGCTGACCTGCCCCGCGGTCCCGCCGGACGCCCCGCCGGTACCGCCGGTGTTGGCGCTGAAGTACAGCGATCCGCTGGTGGTCACCGACTCCTGGCCGGTCCCGCCCGCGCCGCCCGCGTGCGTGCCGGTGCCGCCCGCGCCGCCGGTCGATGTGTCGCCGCCCTCGCCGCCCTGCCCGCCGCCGCCCGTGCACGCCTGCGTGTCACCCGTCCACGATGACGCGCCGCCCGGTCCGCCGCCCGCGCCGAGCGACGACCCGGCCCGGCCGCCCGCGCCGACCACGTACTGGTACGTCGTCCCGGCTGTCACGCCGATCGAGCTGGCCGACGACTGGCCTCCGCCGCCCCCGCCGCCGCCGCCCGCATGCGGGCCAGCCGCGCCGCCGCCGCCGCCCGCGCCGGTGGTGCTCACGCCGGTGACCGCGGTGACGCCCGGCGGGCACGTCCAGTCGTAGGTGCCCGGGGTGGTCTGGGTGAGGGAGCCCGAGCCGGGCGGGCTGCTGGCCGCCAGTGTCTGGCCGTGCCAGCTCGAGCTGTTCACCGCCGGGATGGCGTCGGAGCCGCCGAAGCTGGAGTCGCTGGCCAGCGACGGCGACCCGGTGAACCCCATCGCGGGCACCCCGGCGATGTAGCTGGCAAACTCGCTGGCGCCCTGGGCGTCCTCCGCGGGCCAGTAGCCGTAGGGCATCAGCGAGCCCGTCAGGCGCGTGTAGTACCTGCGCAGCGCACTGCCGATGGTGGCGTTGCCCTGGCTGTACCGCCTGATCGGGCCCGCCGCGGTGATATCGACGTAGCGGAAGTTGCCGGTCTCGTCCCAGCCAGGCTTGAGCGAGGCGCATTCGCCCCAGAACCGGAAGCCGTCGTAGTTGACCGGCTCAGTCGTCCCGGTGCCGTACGTGTCCAGGTAGGTGCCCGAATAGAGGTCGGGCAGTGTCGTCACCTCGACCC
This sequence comes from uncultured Actinomycetes bacterium, assembly GCA_963787645.1. Lineage (GTDB taxonomy): Bacteria > Actinomycetota > Actinomycetes > Streptosporangiales > Streptosporangiaceae > Palsa-504. The sequence continues at coordinate 76,916 of CAWBDS010000007.1, forward strand.
AGGCGTCCACCGACACGCGGAGCTGCGTGTTGCGGCCAAGGAACGGCGCATACGCGCCGTTGCCGTTCGACGGGCTGAAGCGGCCGTCATCATTCCGGACGCGGAGCACGCACTGCGCCGCGGTGACCGACTGGGTCTCGTCTCGCCGGCCGCGGGTGATCTTGATGCCCTGCTCGTACAGCACCCAGGGAGAGGTGATGTCGGTCCAGGTGCCGTTAATCAGCAGCTCGACCTTCGTGCCGAGCGGCGAGCCCGGGAAGAAACTGAAAACGTCGAACTCGCCCGCCACCGCGGCCGGGGCCGCTGACGGCGAGCCGGCGAGCACCGGCGGCGACTGATCGCCGGCGACCGCCGCGGGGGCGGCCGAGACCGCGCCGGAGAACGAGATCGCCGGGCCGGGCGGCGGCGGCCGCCAGTACCGCGGCAGGCTCATCGGCATGAACGGCGAGGGCGGCACCAACGCCAGCCTGACCGGCGCGGACGCCACCGCTGCGGCCTTCAGCGAGACGACGACCGCGGCGATGAGGGAACTGTCCGCGGTGGTGCCGGAGTAGGTCAGCGCCGACGTGGAGTTCACGACCTGGTAGGCCACGCCCAGGTAACTGGTCTCGCCTGAATCGGCGGCGGACAGCTGGGGCAGCTCAGTCCACGGCGCCACGGGCGTCGCGAGGGTGGTCGTGGTCGCCGGGGTGGCAGCCACTGCGCCGATGACCACCTCGGAGGCCTGGCTCAGGGTGCCGGTCGACCCGGACGACCAGGAGGTGCCGAAAGTGGTCGTGCCGTGGTTCGTCTTGTCGACCACGCTGGTGGTGAGCAGCCCGGGCCATTCCATGACGTAGGCCTGGACCACATCCGCCGACCCGGACAAGGTGATGACCACCGACGTCTGGGCACCCGCGCAGCCCTCATCGATCCAGGTCTCGCAGTCCGAGTTGCTGTCATCGACCACGCCCGCGGCCTTGGCGAAGTTGTCCGCGCTGCCGCCGATGTTGACGCTGCTGACGGTGACGCCTGCCCCGAACACCTGGACCGCGACGACCAGGGTGTTCCCGGCCGTTGTCGGGCCGGGCGACGTGCCGCCGGAATCAGCGCCGCCGAGCGTGACAGTGAGACTGCCAGCTGACGTGGCCGAGTTCCAGGCGTACTGGACGGGGGCAAGCGTCACCAGCTACCGCCCCGCGCTAACCCTGCTCGATCTTGAAGCCCTTGATCGTCAGCGTGTTGCTCGCGCTGCTCGCGCCCCACTGCGCGCCGACGGTCAGCGCGCTGGTCGTCGTCGTGTTGACCGTGACGTCCTGCGCGGTGCCGTTCATCTGCTGCCGGGTAACCGCGGTCGCGCTGGTGGGGATGTCGATCCAGCCGTAGGAGCGGATCGTGCCGGACGTGCCGGTCGAGATGACCTCGGAATCGACCTCGATCCGCCACGTCCACGCCGACATCGCCGTGGTGGTGGTGATCGCCCCCGACGTGCACAGCGCCGTCCCGGTGACACCGCCGTAATAGACGCCCAGCAGCAAGGTAGGCGTGGCCGTGTTGCTGGCGATCGCGTATGCGACCCACCGCCACTTCTGGCCGACATACAGCGGCCCCCACGTCTGCGACGTGTACTGCGGCGCGGGGCTGACGTCGGTCAGGGTGGCCGACGAAGCGTACGCGGACCCGGCGCCGAGGCCGGAGCCCGAAACGGCGTTATTCCCGATGGCCAGCCAGTCGGTAGCGGGCATGATTCTCCTATCCGCCGCTCTGCGGCTGCAAGATCTGGAACGAGCTGACCTGTACCGTCGCGCCGTTCGTGATGGCGGTGGTCGGCCCGACGAGGTCGGCGTTGCTGGTGCCGACGGTCCCGGTCATGACGACCGTGGTCCCGTCCGACTTGAGCAGCGCGAAGTACCCGGCGGTGCCGGTCGCGGCGGCCGTCCCGGACGCGACCGCGTTCGCGTTCGCGGCCGCCGTCCCGCCGCTGGCCGTCGCGGCGGCGAACGCCGTCGAACCGAACGTGAGCGTGACCAGCAAGGTGCCGGTCAGCGCGCCGTCGAGCGCGGGCTGCGACCCGGTGTAGATGACCAGGAAACCGCTGTTCAGCAGCGCCGTGCGGGCATTGAGCGCGGCTTCCTCGGTGATGTCATAGAAGAGCGGGTTACTCGCCACTGCGCACCACCGGCGGGCACAGCGTCACGCTGCCCGAGAAGGTGATCTCCGGCGGCTCGCCCGCGCCGCCTTCCCCGCTCACCGGCTGCCCGCCATCCGTGCCGGCGCCTTGCGTCTCGCTCACCAGTTCATCCCCTTCCCGTCAGCCGGTGACATTGCTCGCCGCCACGGTGTGCGCCCCGTGAGTCACGAGAGGGCCGCTGCCTGAGTAGGTGCCCTCGAAACTGTTCCCGAGAATGATGTTGTAGTCGGCGCCGCTGTCCTCACTGACCGCGATGCCGCTGCTCCCGGCGGCGTAGAACGAGTTGCCGACGATCCGGCACCGGTCATTGGACAGGTGCACGGCCAGGTTCGAGGAGTTGCCGAAGTTCAGGAACTGGCAGCCGGTGACGCTGGAGCCGTCGCCGTTGAGCTCCAGATGATTGCCGGTCGTCGAGCTGTCGAAGTCGCAGTCCGCGATCTTCAGCCGGGACGGCGAGGAGTCGGTCTTGATCATGCAGACCGACGTGCTGCGAGTGGTGACGAACGAGCAGCCGATAATGGATTGCAGGCCGGCCGACGTGTCATACAGCTGGGCGGACGGGTAAGTGCTGGAGCCGCAGTCCTGGAATGTGCAGCCGTGGAACGAGTTCTCGTCGGCGTGGTCGAGCTTGACGCCGAGCCCGTAACTGGAGCTGACGTAGCCGTTCGTGAACAAGCACGAAAAGAACCGGTTGTGGTGCCCGTAATTACCTAGCCCGTCTTGATAGCAATGGACTCCGGCGTCGTAGGGCTGGTCGAACCAGCAGTGATCGAACCGGGAGAACACGGCGCCGCGGGCGTAAACCCCCCCGGAAAAACCTGTCTGGTTACCGCCGTTGCAATTGATATACAGGTCCCTCATGACCAGGCCGGGGGTGAATTGCGGGCTGCCGGACGCGCCGGTGTCGAACAGGTAGCAGTTAGCGCCGTTCATGAGTTTGAGCTGGGTGTTCCACCCTTCCCCGATGATCTTCAGGGCGCCCGGTGAGCCGCCCCCGCAGGGGATCGGCTCATTGAACTGGTAGTTGCCTGCCGGGATGACTACCGGCCGCCCGGATGACTGGGCTGCCGCGAAAGCGTCAGCGAACGGGGTCGTGTCGTTCCCGCCGGTACCTGCAGCACCACCGCCGTACGCGGTGTTCTTCACGTTGACCGCGCCCATCAGCGTGAGCATGTCAGCGATGTTGTTGTGGTCCGTGGTGTGCCCGGCGTCGCCGATGGCATGGGTGTCGCCCGGGACGGTGTTCGCCATCAGCTGCCCCCGCTCACTGGAACTTGACCTTCTTCGTCACGATGTTCGGATCCCCGCCCTTGACGCGCACGCCGTTCTGGAACTGCTTCCAGAAGTCCGCGCCGAGCTGCCCGGCGTTGCTGACGTTGAATTCGATGGTGATCCCGCCGCCCGCGCCCGCGGCCGCGGCGCCGCCCCCGGCGAGCCCGGCCGCGGCGCCCAGCTGCTGCGCCGCCGCCGCGACCGCGCCGCGGCCCGACAGCATCCCCTTGCTCAGCGCCGCCGCGACGTTCTGGCCGGCCTTGACCATCTGGGTGGCCTCGGACGGCTCGGAGAAGTGTATGCCGAACGGGTGGACCAGGGCGTTGGCGATGTCGTGCCCCCAGCCCTCAACGGTGCTCAGCGCGCCGCCGACCATCGACTTCATGCCGTTCAGCAGGCCCTCGATCGCGTTCTCGCCAGCGCGGAACAGCATCCCCGGCAGGGAGGCCAGGGCCGACCCGATCTTGCCCGGCAGCGCCTGGAACCACCGCACCACGTCGTCCGCGTCCCGCTGGACGTCCTGCGCCCAGCGGGCCACGTTGGCCCGCGCCTCATCGAAATACGAGGCGATGTCATGGCCCCAGGTCGGCGAAGTCGCGGCGCAACGCGTCGAAGGACTCGGCGACCTCATGAGTGTCCCGTTTCGCGGTCGACGACATGGAGTCCCAGTTGGACATCAGCCGCTTGACGATCCCGGCGACGATATCGATGGTGCCCGCGAGCACCGTGAAGGCGATATTGATCGTGTTCACGACGTCTTTCGCGGACATAGTGGTCAGCAGCTTGCCGATAGCGGTGACCACCTTGCCGATGCCGTCGCCGATCGCGGTGATGGCGGGCCCCTCAATCCCGTGGAACTGCTTCAGGAAATCGGCGAAGCCCTTGGACTGGGTGAACTTGCCAGCCTTATCCAGCAACGTCGACACGACGTCGGCGAAGGTCTTCGCGAAAGGCGTCACCGAGGGCAGCAGGTCGTTCGCCAGCCGCAGCCCGGCATTGAACACCTTGAACGCCTCGGGCTCGAACGCCTTACTCAGCTTGCCGAACTCCGCGACCAGGCCCTGGACGCCCTTGATCGCGCCCTGCTCCTGCGGTGACAACTCCGAAAGGAGCTTCTGCTGCGCCTTCAGGTTGTCCAGCGCGGTCTTCTCGGCCCCGGCGTTCGCCTTGGTAGGGTCAGCCGCGTACTTCGCCTGGGCGGTCTGGTAGGCCTGCTGGGCGGTGTTCAGGTTCGTGTAGGCCGTCTCGACCTTCTTGACCGCCGGGATGGCCAGCAGCGCGAACGAGCCCGCCCCGGCGCCCGCCGCGGCGATACCGGACACCAGGCCGGTCACCTCGACCAGCGCCGCGCCGATCGCCGGGATGATCGCCAGCCCGGCCGGGCCGAACAGCGTGCTGAGGATGGTACCTCCGCCGCCTGCCGCGTCACCTGCCGCGCCGCCCTCGCCGCCGCTTCCGCCGCCCGAGCCGCCTGCACCGCCGATGCCGAACAGGATGCGCCCGACCAGGCCGGTCTTCCCAGACGACTGCGACCGGTCGAGCAGCTTGTCGAAGAAGTCCTTGGACGTGGTGTCGAGCTTGCTCATGTCGGTCTCGGCCGACTTCGACTTGCTGCCCAGCTTGTCAAGCTCGTGCTCGATCGCGAGGATGTCGGCCTCGGCCCGGGCCGCGCCCGCGACCTTGATGCGGGGGTTCGCGACCTTGGCGTTCAGCTCGGCCAGCTTCGCGTTCATCCGCAGCAGCTTCTCCGAGCCGTCGGTGTCATCGACGTCGACCCGGGCCGTCTCGATCTTGGCGCCTAGCTCGTCGAGCTTCAGCTTGAGGTCGGCGAGGTCAGGCTTCGCGGTGTCGTCCGCCTTGATCTTGATCTGCACGTAGTTGTCGGCCACCTAGACCTCACCTCCCTCGTCTTCCTCGTCGCGGTGCCCCAGCCGGTACACGTCCAGCAGCCGCAGCACCCTCGCGTCCTGCGCCAGCACCCGGTCCGGCGGGCAGTGCCACCGGTCAGCCAGGCCGATCACGATCTCCGCCCTGATCAGCTCGGCAGGCTTCTCGACGCGGCGTCCAGTCCGAGAGTCGAAGCCTCCGCCGAGCTCCCGCCAGAGGGTGAGCCGCCGGGCAAAGGGGGCGGCGCCTCGGCCACGCCCCGCGTCCACGCCCGGACGATCTCACCGACGAACACCGCGTCCAGCGACAGCGCGCCCTCCAGCGTCGGCGGGACCGGCTCGCCCTTGCGGGTGACGTTCCAGCTCTCCAGCGCCTTCGCGAACCGCGCGACCATCTCCCGGGCGGCCGCGCCCGTCGCCGTGTCGGCCAGGTCCTGGATATCGAGCAGGTCGCCGAGCGAGATGGCGTCCATCGTGACTTCCAGGCCCGCATAGGCGGTGTCGCTGAAGTCGAGCTTCTGGCCGCTGCTCGGCGGCTCGAACCCGGCCATCAGTTCCACGTCGGCACGGTGCCGTCGGCCAGGTCACCCTTGACCGACCAGGTCAGCTCGCCCGACGCGGGCCGGGTGATCGCGTAGTCCGACAGGGCGCACAGCGCCGACAGGTACGGCGTGCTGCCGGAGGTGGGCTCGATCTTCACGTTCCGGTTGACCGTCGTGCTCGGGATCGTCTTGAACACGGCGTGGCTCATGTTCGCCGCGGTGTTGAACACGCCGTTCATCTGCACCGTGTAGTCGGCCAGCAGCAGCAGCCGCTCCATCGCCGACTTGTCCACGCCGGTGATGACCTGGACCGTGCGCGGCGTGCTGAAATTGAAGTTGGTCAGGTCGTTGCTGATGGTCTGGGCGGCACTGGTGGAGTCGTCTACCAGCACCGTTGCCCCTAGACCGCTGGTCTTGGCCATTGGCTACCCTCTCTTCCGCTGCTCTTCGATGCTGGTCACGTGCTCGGCGGCATCCTCGATCCAGTCGCCGAGATTGCTGTGCTCGCGGACGCCGGCCACAAGGAACCGCGCAGGCTTCGTCCGGTGCTCGGCGAAACACCGCTGGTGCGGCGCGAACCGGAACACGGTCAGGTCGCCGGCTGCGCAGCTCGATGAACGTGCGGGCGGACTGGTGCCGGATGTAGTCCGCCTGGAGCTGGCCAAGCGCCGTGGCCTCGTCGACATGCGTCTCCCAGCCGGACCGCCACGACTCGCAGCGCACGTCCTCGCAGGCCGCCACGACGGTGGTGTCCTTCGGCATCTTCAGCAGGTAATCGCGGGTGGCGCGCACTAGAAGGTCACCCCGCTAACGGGATTGCGATTGATCGCCACGGCGAACGTCGCCGAGGTGAAGCCGCCCGTCGTCACCGTGGCTACCCGCAGGTACCGGTTCACCGTCGTGCTGTTGCTCACCGTCAGCCGCTGGCTGCCGGCGCCGCCGTCACCTGCGTGAACGCGATCAGGTCGGCGAACGTGGAGTTATCCGCCGAGTGCTGCACCTTGATCGTCACGTCGGTTCCGGAGAACGCAGTGCACTGCATGTACGCCTGCGCGCCGAACGCCGTCGACCCGCCGTTGTCCAGGCTGGCGCCGTTCGTCGCGCTCGTGTCCGTGCGCAGCCCTGCCGTCAGCGTGACGCCCCACTCCAGGCCGAACGAGTTGCCCTCACCGGCCACCTTCAGCAGCAGGTCACCGGCCGCGCCGCGCGTCGGGTCGTAGCCGACCTGCTTGGCGTTCAGGCACGCCGCCGCGCCGCCGACCGCCAGCGTCGGCAGCAGCGCCATCATCTGGGTGTCGGTCGTGGGCAGCGTCTTCAGTACCGGGTGCGCGTTCGCGGCGTCCATGAACACGGTGAAGGCCATGTGGCCGTCGCGCAGGCCGTAGATGCGGCTGTGAGCGCACTGCGTGATGTCGGTGGAGTCGATCAGGGCCGGGCCGCCGCTCACCTGGTCGATCGCGTTGACGTCGCCGGAGATGTCGTAGCCGCCGGTCAGGAACCGGGCGCCTAGGCCGCTCTGCTTGCTCACGCTAGGCCCCCTGAGTCCACAAGCCGTCGATGATGACCGGGATCTCGCACTCCATGACCCTGAACATGTGACTGTCGTGCTGGATGTAGCCCGCCGTGGCGTTCAGCGACTGCCCGTACGCGCCGAGCAGGTCGATCTCCATCACCTGGTCGCCGAGCGTGAAGCCGCCGGTGTACGCGCCCAGCAGCGCCGACGTCAGCCGGACCAGCTCCGGGTCGATCTTGTCTTCGGGCTTGCCGAGGAAGTTCAGGTAGATCCGGGCCCGCAGCTCCAGGCGCCCCGACGTCGCGCTCAGGCCGGAGACGGCGGCGACCGGGGTCAGCGCCTGCGTCCACACCGCGCACGCGGGCAGCGACACCGGCGCGGCCTTCGGCTCGTGCTGGATGACCGCCTCGAACACGGCGAGCTTCTTGGCGGCGCTGACGGCGGCCGAGTACACGGCGCTGATGGCAGCCTGGTCAAAGGACATCAGTCACCGCCCAGCCGGGGCATGATCTTGTCCAGCTCCGCCTGGCCGATCTCCGGCGCCCGCCGCTGCAGCTCCTGCCGCGTCTTGCGGAACAGGTGGTAGCCCTTGAAGCCTGTCGACTCGTTCCGCTTGCTGGTGCCCTCCAGCCACGGCGACCAGGTGATCCCCTCGAACTGCGGCCCCGGGATCCGCGCCTCCGGGCCGTCCTGCAGGACATGAAGGGCTGCCTGGAACGCGCCATGCGCCCGGCCGGTCTTGTCCATCGGGAAGTCGCGGAGCAGCTGCACGCCCTCATCGCCCAGCGCCTTGGCGGTGTTCTGCGCCCAGTCCTGCAAGGCGCGGTCGGCCGACCCGTCGGCGATGGGACCGGTGACCTCCGGGCGGATCTCGATCCTGAACGTCCCGGCCATTTACACTCCCCGGTGCCTTGCCTTGCGACCGTGCCGGGCACGGGCTTCGTCCCACTTGTCGGCCAGCGCGATCCCCGGCGCCGGGTGTGCCGCGTCGCCGGAGCCGACCGTGCGCGCGTACCCGCTGCCCTCCTGCAGCAGCTGGCCCGTCTCTTCCGCGATCGACAGGTCACGGATCAGCGGCGGGACCCGGTGCTTGTACACCGCCGCGGCCGCGCTGTAGGAGCCTGCCGTGGTGCCGAGCTGCCCGCGGAGCACGCTGAACTGCCGGAATGCGTACACCGCGGCGCCGGAGTGGGCGGCGAGAGTGGTGCCGCCGAACGCCCGGCGCACCGTCGCGATCCCGGCCACGACCTGCTCAACCAGCATCTGCTCCTGGTCCAGGACGACAACCTCGCCCACATTCAGCGATCCGCTGCCCGTCGTGCTGAGCGCCTGGTCGCTGTCAATCGCCGTCGTGACCCCGGACCCTCGACTGGGTCAGCCCGGTGGCCACCGCGGCGGCGTCGGTGACCAGGATCCGCTCGCCGGTGTACGGGGCGATCGCGCCCGCGTACCCGGCCGCCGACGGGAACGGCGCCGAGCCCCGGCCGTAACCCAGGACGACCAGGTCGCCCGGGCCGGCCTTGGAGCCGTCCGTCACCGTGATCGTCGCGTCGCCGGTGCCGACGCTGGCGGCCAGCTGGCCCGCCGGGTCCGCGTCCGCGCCGTAACCCCACGTCCCGGCCATAACGATCGAATGCTGCGGGGTCTGCGAGTTGCCGCCGAACGCGTACTGCTGGGAGCGGTCGAGCTCGAGGTAGGTGTAGAAGGGCTTGCCTTTCTGCGGGTTGTTCACCGGCTCCAGGAACACCGCGCTCAACGGAATGGTGACGCCGCCGGTGACCAGGCTGGCCAGGACGACGCAGTCGTTGTCGTCGAGCCAGTACCGCCAGGGCTGCGCGTATTGCCCGCCCCCGCTGCCGCCTTGATTGGGCCAGTCAAAAAACCTGGTGTCGTCGGAGGGGTAAAAAACCCTGTGCATCTGGCCGTCGATGTTGTCGGCCGCCGTGGTGAGCGCACGGTCGAGGGCAGCGTTGACATCGATGCCGGGCGACATGTCCAGGCTGCGCTGCGCCTCGGAGCGATTGCTGTAGCAGACACGGCTGATCGTCATGGCGCACCATCCGCCCGCTTGACGGTGACCCAGATCCGGCCGTTGCCGTAAACATCGCAGCCAGGGTGATAGAGCCAGTAGCCGCCCTGCTGCTGCTCGTACGGGCGCAGCTCGTCCCACGGGACCGGCGTGTGGCCGAGGCTGGCCAGCGTGACGTCAGCCATGCCAGCTCACCGCCCACGCTTCCTCGATCACCGCGTCGGGGAACTCGCACGGGCAGTGCAGTTCACCCCAGGACCACCAGCCGTCCGGGGTGGCCAGGACGGCGTGCGGGCCGGGCAGGTCGACGCCGAGCAGCAGGCCGTTACGCTGAATGGCGTGGATGACCGGGAATGGTGCGTGATCATGAGCTGGCTGGCGGTCGCCAGCGGGGCGTTCCAGGAAGCCCTCGATCGCGCGGCTAGTCTCACCACCCCGCTTGAGCAGATCCCGGCCGGGTTCCGCCGGCCGGTAATCAACTGGCCGGAACCCCGCTAGCCCGAACTCGGCCGCCGCCTCGAGCAGCGCCCCGATCGGCGCGCCTGTCTCGTCGTCGGCCCCGGCCAGCCGGTGCAGCGTCAGCACGTCGGCGGCGGTGACGGAGGCCCCGGCCAGCCGCAGGGATGCTGCCAGGGCCTCCGCCGCGCAGCAGCCCGTCCCGGACAGCGCCAGGCTGCGCGGCTTGGCGTGCGTCGGGTGCTTGGCCACCGCGTGGATGTGCGCCAGGTGGGCCAGGTGCTCCTGGTGGAGGTGCTGCTCGTGCAGCTGGTGGGCGTCCGGCTCGTGCTTCTTCGTCGCCGTGTGCTTCTTCGGCTTGACGTGGTGCTTCTTCGTGCCGCTGTGCTTGCGGGTGTGGTGGCCCTTGGCCGCGGTTTTCTTCACGGTCGGCCTTCAGCCCGCGCTGACGCCGCGCCAGGGGCGGGTGAGCTGGGTGGCCACAAGGGCAATGGTAGCGCCGGAGACCGTAGATCCTTCGGCTAGCAGGGCACTAGACGGGAAATCTTCCGGTGCTGGGGGGCTGGAGGGCAGCTCAGCCGGAAGATTTAAGGACGCATCAGTACCACGGCCTTGACGGACGCTCATAATCTCGCGGGTACTGCCAGCCGCAATACGGGCAGTACAGCTCGATACCGGACGCAGACACCGTCGTCGGCGGCGGCCGCAGCGGCTCCCCGTCAACCGGGCATGCCATCGGCGGGCGGGAGACGAACTCCTGGAACTCCTCACGGGATTCTTTGAGGACCTCGTTGAGTCCCCACCAGGAGCCGGTCTGGGGCTGTTCGCTCATCAGGGCCTCCGTTTCACGGGAAGAACACCAGGAACGCGGCGCCGCGCGCACTGCCCGAGGGCGCGACGGCGTGCACAGGCACGGTCTGCGGCAGCGCGGCGAACGCCATCGGGCTGAACGGGCCCGGCGGCGTCAGCAGCGGCGGCGGCGGCGTGGCGGCGACCATCGACGCGGCTGACCCGGCGTCGGCCCCGGTGCCCGTGTCGGAACCGGAGACCGCCGCGGACGCCGAGCCAGCATCGGTCCCGGAGCCGGTATCGGTACCGCTCACCGCGACGGTGACGCTGGCCGCGTCAGCCCCGGTCCCGGCGTCCGCGGCGGACAGCGCGGCGGCCGCGGCCCCGGTGTCCGCGCCGCTGCCCGCGTCGGCGTCGCTGAGCGCCGCGACGACGCTGCCAGTGTCGGCGCCCGAGCCGGTATCGGCATCGGAGACCGCGACGGGCGGCAGCGACGAAGGCCGCGGCGCCGGGAAAGCCGTGAACGCTATCGGCGAGGTGAACCCCGGCGGCGTCAGCAGCGGCGGCGGCGTGGCGGCGACCGGGAGGCTGCCGGAATCCGCTCCGCTGCCTGTGTCGCTGCCGTTCACCGCCGCGGCGGCCGAGCCGGTGTCGGCGCCGGTCCCGGTGTCGGTATCGCTCAGTGATGCCGCCACGCTGGCGGTGTCCGTCCCGGCGGCGGTGTCGGCGGCGGAGACCGCGACGGCGGCCGATCCCGTGTCGGCCGCGGACCCCGTATCCACGTCGCTGACCGAGACCACGGCCGAGCCGATGTCGGCGCCGGTCCCGGTGTCGGCGCCGGAGACTCCGATCGCGCCAGTGTCTGCCCCGCTACCCGTGTCGGAGCCGGCCAGCGACGCCGTGATGCTGGAACTCTCGGCTCCGGACGCTGTGTCCTGGCCGGAGACGCCGAGCTGAGCGGCCTCCGCGCCGCTCCCTGTATCGGCGCCGCTCACCGCGGCGGCCATAGTGCCGGTGTCGGCCCCCGATCCGGTGTCCGCGTCACTGAGCGCCGCGGTGAGTGTGGCCGTGTCGGTGCCGAGGGCCGCGTCAGTGTCGGAGACCGGCCGCGGCGCAGGCGTCGGCGGCACCACCGGCAGAGCGGTAACCGCCATCGGGGTGAACGGACCGGGAGGGATCAGGAGCGGGGGCGGAGCCGACGGTGCCGCGGCGGCGGCCAGGCTCGCCGCGATCGTGACGATGCCCGCCGTCCACGACCCGCTGCTCGCGCCCGTCTGCGACCACGAGTAGGTGCCGCCGGAAGACGCGGCGATCTGGTACCCGGTCCACCCGTAGTTCCCGCCGCCGTTCGCCTGGGCAGTCCAGCCGGAAGGCCCGGCGCCCGATGTCCCGAAGATGGCAGCGGCACCGAGGACCAGCTCAGCCCCGGCGAGGATCGCCGGCGTGGTCCCGGACGCGACCGCCGTGCCGGACCCGCTGGCCCCGTTGCCGGGGCTGGTCCGGTCAAGTACCGGGCTTGAGCCGAGCCCGGCTACCTCGCAGGCCGTGCACCCTTCGGCGTTCGCGCTATACGTGCAGGTCAGTGCCGTCTGCCCGGACGCGGTTACAGCGGGCAGCATCCAGATCGCGTGATAAACGGTGCTGGACCCGTCGAAAGCGCTCTGCACGGCTTGCAGCGCCGTCGTCCCGGTGACGGTGCTGCCGCCCAGCGTCACCGCCGAGCTGCTCAGCGTCCCTGACACGGTGTCGTACAGAATCGGGATGTAGAAGACGGTGTTGCCTGGGGTTACGGGGCTGCTGAAGGTGACGTTGACCGAGCCGGCCGTGGCGGTCTGGACGATGCTGATCGTCACGGCAGGCGCCTAGCCGCGCCCGGAGGCGAGCCGGTCACGCGCATGGCTCACCTCCGTCACGTCAAAGCAGGGAAAGAGCCGCCTCCGGGTCAGACGTAATCGAGCGCGAAGTACGTGCAGGTGACAGCCGGAGAGCCGGTCGCCTGCGAAAGCGTGCCCACTAGGGCGATCGTGTGGGTGATCGTGGTGTCCACGTCAGCGGCGGTCGGGCCGGACGTCGCGGGCATCGGCACGATCTGGTGATTGGAGTTCGTCAGCGTCGACTCATACGCCGCCGACTGGATCAGCGTGCGGCCGTGGGTGTACAGCGTCGCGGTCGAGGTGCCCTGAGCCATCGCCCGCACCTGGATCTCGAACTCGGTTTCCCAGAACAGGCCCGTCTGCGACACGGGCATCGCGAACGCGCCGGTCGTCGCCAGTGACGTGCCCGAGCTCGCCGCCGTGCCGCTCGCGGACGCGTACAGCGCCAGCGTCAGGTTGGTCGCCGTCGACCCGCAGGTGTAGACGCCGTACGCCTTCCCCCGGATCACCATGCCCTGGCTGAAGACGAACACCTGCGGGTCGGCGCCCGTGCCGCCCGCCATCTCGGGGGAGATCGTCGCGGTAGCCGCCGTGTTCAGGGTCGTGCCGCTGGCCGTCTGCCAGGGCGCGCCGTTGTTGACGGGGGCCACCCATGCCTGCTGCGCCATCGCGGGCGTCCTCTCAGCTAATGGTGACGGTGGTGGTCAGGACCCAGGACCCGGACACCTTCGTGCCCAGCGACTGGATCTTGTGGTTCCACAGCTTCGTGCCGGTCGCGACCGAGGCCAGCGTGGCGCCCGCGGTGATCGAGCCCGTGCACGTCGCCCAGCACCACTCCGCCCACGCGAAATTCGCGTTGCCGGTGGTGAAGGTGCACACGGTGGTGATCACGCCGTTGGCCTGCGTCGGGTTCGACGAGTCGCAGCCCTGGTACCACGCCGAACCGCCATCGGCGCCCAGCGCGGTGTCCGCGATGGTCGCCGCGGTGCTCGTCGCGCCGACACCGACGATCGCCCGGGTCGGCCCGGAGAACGCCTGCGCGCTGCCGATCGCGGTCAGCAGCTTCGTGATGGCGTCCAGGCCCACGGTGACGAGCAGGTTGCCGTCAGCCTCCGCATAGCCGTTCTCAGGCTCGCCGCAATGGCGATGGAGCAGCGCTCCCTCCGGCTCGGCGATGCCGGACGCCCGGCGAGCCCATGCGACCTGGTCGTCGCTGTACTTCTGGACCAGGGCGTGAGCATGCCAGTTAATCCCGTCGTGGCCCCTGAGCTCGCGGCCCTTGAACCTGGTCCCGCCGTTCATCAGGCTTCGCCTTCCTGGTCGTCTTCCGCCGGGGCGGCGTCCGGGTGATCCCCGGAGATCCCGCCGGCCGGAGTGTCGTGGTGGGCCGCGAGGTCCGCGCCTTCCGGCTCGCGGCCGAGCAGCTCGCGCGACTGCGCGACCTGGTCGTCGTCGTACTTGTGCACGAAGGCGCCCTCGGCGGCCTCGGCCTGATCAGGCATGATTCCCTGCCTCCCTAGTAGCCCGGCGCGAACGCCAGGCACTTCCATTTGCTTGTGGCCGCCTTGTAGCCGAGGCCGAAGTCGTCTTCCGCGCCCGCCGCCGTCGAGAGGACCGGCGGCGAGGCCGCGCCGAAGTCGAATACCGGGCTGTACGTCAGGGACCACGGGCCGCCAGGCCCCTGGGTGACCTCGACCCGGATCAGCTGGCCGTCCGTGCCGTTGATGATGTCCAGGGTCCGGTTCCCGGCGATCGTGACCCGGAACAGGTTCCCCAAGGCGGCGTCGATAGTGATCGTCGCGCCGTCGGCGGTGCTGACCGCCGCAGGCTCGACCGGCCCGGTGAACTGGCCGCCCGACAGCGGCATGTACGCCTGGAACGCCGCCCCCGACGACACCGGAATCTGCGACGACAGCACCTGGTTCGCGCCGTCCGCGTACGGCAGGAAGAACGAGAACGGGGCCGGCGCGCCGGTGATGCCACCGAAGGTGACACCCCACGTCCACCCGGCCGGCAGCGGCCCGGAGTTGTCGGTGGCCAGCAGCCTGGCCGACGGCAGCGACCCGGCCCGGAACGACGCGACGACCGGCTGCTGGTCGGTGATCTGCACGCCCGCATCGGTCAGCACCGCCGACGGGACGAAGCTCGCCGTCCCCGATACCGGGTAGTTCCCGGACCCGTCGTACAGGTCCAGGGTCAGCGTGACGTAATTGAGGGCCACCGGCGCCTACCCGACGTCCGACAAGAGCTGGCTCGTCCCGTCCGCGAAGAGCAGCGGGAAAGAGAACGCGGCCGGGGCGCCGGCCACACCGGAGAACGACACCTGCCACTGCCACCCGGGAGGTTCCGGGCCGTCGCTGTCGGTGGCCAGCAGCCTCACCGACGGCAGCGACCCGGCCCGGAACGACGCGACGACCGGGATCTGCCCGATGATCGCGGTACCGGCATCGGTCAGCACCGCCGACGGGGTGAAGGCGGCTTCCCCGGCCGTGACCGGGGCGCCCTGGCCGTCGTACAGGTCCAGGGTCAGCGTGACGTAATTGAGGGCCATGAGCTAGCCGCCGGCGGCGTCGGCCCTCTTCGGCGCGCGGGACAGCGTCGGGGCCGTCTTGGCTTTGGAGGCCGGGGGCTCAGGCGAGTTTGGCTGGGGCGCCGGATCCTGGGCGGGGCCAGGGTCCGGCGCAGCGTCCTCCGCCTGGCCCCCGTCGTCCCCGGGCTGCCAGCCGGACGGCTCGCGGCCCGGCTCGTACGACACCCCGGCCCTCGTGATCTTCGGCATGCCGTCCTCCTCACGCTCGGTGCTGCGGCACTGCGGGCAGCAGGGAGCGCCCGCCGCATAGCGGCAAGTGCAGGCCGCGCACACCCGCAGATCCATGACTACGGCAGCTCCGCGATCGTCACGCCGATGCTCGCCACGCTCGCCGCATCCGACGCGTTCCCGGTCGCCACCGCCAGGTCAAACCAGTACGCCGTACCCGAGATGAGCTGCAGAAGCGCGGTCAGCGTGAACGGGATACCCGCGGCCGCGGCCGCGGCCGGGCCGAGCGTCAGATCCGACGCCGCGCCGAACCGGGTGCCCGTGACCGCCGCGCCGTTCGCCGGGGCCGAACCCGTGCCGTACCGGCCGCCGGCCGTCACCGCCACCGCGGCCGTCGCCGTCGACGCCACCCCGGACATCGTCACCAGCACGATCCCGCCCGGATTCGCCGGGGTGAACGCGCACGCCAGACCCATCATCTTCAGCGACGTGCTCGACGTCGCCGCCGGGTTCGACGGCGCGAAACCGGCCCCTCCGGCTGTCTCCAGCCCGAGCGCCGTCAGCTGGGCCGAGATCCCCCCCGCTACTGTCGCCTTCGCGCCCACCTGTGCCTCCTATTGCAGGACGACGACCGGGCTGACCGTCTGGCCGGCCTCGGTGGTCGTCGCGGACTGGATCCAGTACCGGCCATCCACGCGGGACCGGATACGGAAGTTGCTCGCGTTCAGCGGGAACCCGGTCCCCGCCTCCGACCGCTCGACGGTCAGGGTGAGCCGGTCGCCGATCATGTACTGGCGCAGGTCAGCGAGAATCACGTCGCCAGTGCTGCCTGCCGCGGGCTGGTGATCAGTCACGAACGCGGGCAGGCCCAGCATCGACGGGCCCACCTTGTCGCCGTCACCGAGATTCAGCCAGTCCGTCGCCGCCGCGATCCCCGACGTCGCCCCTCCGACCGCCAGGTACAGCTCAAGCAGCGCGTCGAACGCCGATGCCGACACCAGCCACGCCACGTCCGTGATCCCCGGCGTGTAACCTGCCTGCTTGGCCGCCGGGTGCAAGGCCTTCGCCATCTTCGCGATGTCTACGAGCCCCGGCGGCTGTCCGCTGTTCGCCCGCGCCACCGTCACCGCGCCCGGCGCGTTCAGCAGTGACTGCGGGCAGCCGGCCCCGGTGCCGGACGTGCCGATGAAGAAATCGTCCTCAACCCAGGCCAGCCCCATCGCGATCACCCGCGACAGGAAGTCGCCGAGCGCCCCCGCCGAGTCGTCGGCCAGCTCGTTCGGTGCCGTCACCAGCGCCGCCAGCTTCCGGGCCTCCAGCGCAACCCGCGCGAACGCCGGGTTGCTCGACGGGATCGAGGCGCCTTCCTCGGTGAAGGAGAACGTCAGGCCGCCCAGCGCCTGCGACTGCGTTCGGGTTGTCCAGGACCGGGACGCCCAGCCGCAGCGAGGCCATCGGGAGGACCATGGCCCGCGGCCGTACGATCGCAGGCGTCATGTACGCCATGACCTGGCTGCGCAGGACTTCCGGAACGAGCAGGCCGCCCTCCGAGGGCACCCGTTCTGACATTGCGTTCGCGATGAACCGGCGTGCCGACGAATCCTCCGGATCGTTCACGGCCCGCAGGAACAACGCCCACGACCGGGCCCACGGCTGGCCGTCCAGCACCGCGCCGGGAGCGTCTTCCCGGTGCAGGGCCGTGCGCCAGCTGCCGGGCGCGGGCGGGCTGCCCGTGCCCGGCAGCGGCGTGCCCAGGATTCCCGTGAGCAGGTCAGCGGTCATGTCAGGACGACGACCCGGACAGGATCCGCAGGTTCTTCGGTGTCCGCTGGACGAGCAGGTCGTGCACGATCGCGGCCACCAGGCCCGACGCGCCGACCGTCACCTCGACGTACTCCGCGCCCGCGGGCAGGTCGTCGGCGCCGATGTAGAACGCCACCGCCCCCGACGCGATCGTCACCGACGCGACCGCCGCCACGTCACCGGAGTCCGTCCAGGCGGCCGCGCTGGCCGTCGAGGTGTTGCTGTAGTAGCGGGTGATCGCCGTGAGGTTGGTCGCCGACCCGTTGTAGGTGGCTGCCGACTTGACGGTGAACGTGTCGTTGCCGGTGCAGACGAACGTGACACCGGCGGCGTCCTTCAGCGAGATCAGCGTCCCGGCCGCGATCGGCACGACGTTGAACAGGCGCCCGAGGCCTTCGCCAAGAGCCATTACGCACTCTCCTTCGTTTCAGGGAGCGGCCGGAGCCGCATCGTCAGGCGTTGACCTTGACCAGCGGGCTCAGCGTGTTGGCCGAGCCGTTGGCCGGGGTGATCGCGCTGCGGAGCCAGAAGCGGCCGTCGAGCCGCTCGATGATCCGGTATGCGACCATGTCCGAGCCGAACCGGTAGTCGGCGCTCGTGGCAACCTGCATGGCCTGCCGGTCACCGAGCAGGTAGTACGACGGGTCGACCAGCGTCAGCGCGCCCGCCGTCCCGCCGCCCAGGTACGGGACCTTCTCGCTGACTCGCAGCGGACGGCCCATCAGCGTGTAGTTGAACCCGTCGTCGTTCCCGCCGCCGGGCGAGTCGATCGCCTGCATGCCCTGCAGCCACCCGGGAGGCGCGACCGTAGTCCCGCCGCCGTCCGCGGACACGGCCATCTGCAGCAGCTCCGGGAGCACGTCCGGCGCGCACAGCCAGATCGCCCGCCGCAGGCTCGGCGGCCAGAACCGGGAGAACGCCTTCGCGACGTCCACGAACTGGACGTGGCCGCCGCTGGCCGCCGCCACGGTCACCGCGCCCGGCGCGTTGATGATCCCCTCCGGCTCGCCGACACCGGTGCCGGAGATGAACGCGACGTCCTCGAAGAACGCCACCGCCTGCGGGAAGAACTGGTGGAACCAGGTGTCCAGGGCCGTGACGCTGTCCTGCAGCAGCTCGTTCGGGATCTCGGTGTAGGCGGTCAGCTTGCGTGCCTCGAGCAGCAGCCGGCCGAACGACGGGGCGCTCACCTGCAGCGTGGCGCCTTCCTCGGTCCAGTAGGCCGCCACCCCGCCGAACACGTTCGCGGTGTGGGTAGTGTCGTCGATGCTCGGGATCGGCACACGCAGGCTGTCCATCGGGATCATCGTCGCCCGCGGCCGCATCACCGCGTCCTCCAGCGACACCATGAGGATCTCGGAGCGGAGGTTCTCCGGGACCAGGAACCCGCCCTCAGACGGCACCCGCTCGCCCATCGCGTCCCGGATCTTCATCGCCTTCGCCAGGGCGCCCTTGAACTTCTGGACCCGGGCGACCTCCTCCATGTCGCCCGCATCGCCCGCGACGCCCTCGCCCTTCAACGTGGTGTAGAGGAACTGCCGCAGCGACGACGCGTAAGGCGAGTCGTCGATCTCCTCGCCCGCGCCCATCGCCGCCGCGCTGAACAGCGCCTGCCGGTCCGCCTGCTTCGCCGCGTCCGGGAGCAGGCTGTTCGCGATCGCCCGCGCCCTGCGCCCGGCCCGGCCCGTCAGCTCCGGGCCCGCGCTGCCCGGCCGGAAACCGCCGCGCGGCCGGTAGCCCTGCTCCGCCTGGTCCCGGTAGAACTCCTGCAGGCCGACCTGCATCTGCTCGCGGAACTCGGCGACCATCTGCTCGTTCTTCGCGGCCCACTTCTGGGCGTAGTCCTTCACCATGCCGCCGAACGAGCCGTCGGCCAGCGCCGTCCCGATGCGGCCGGTGTCGCCGAGCAGTTCCTCGAACTCCTCGGCCGTCTGCGGGACCGCCGCGGTATCTGCTGTCATGCGAATGCTCCCCTCAGAGCGTTGCCGAGTTGCTCCAGGTCGACCCCGGAGACGTCGTGGTCCACGCGGTCATCCGCGTCGTCTTTGCTGCCGTCGTCGAGGTGGCCCTGCAGGTGCGCCTTCACCCCGGCGTCGTCCCCGGCCGGGATGTCCGCGCTGGACAGCCTGGCCAGCCCGTTCCGGCACGCGGCGAGGTTCGCCGGGCCGCCGTCGGTCTTGTGGTGCGGGAACTTGAAGTTCCCCTTCTTGTCGTCCTCGTCGGCGTCGCCCGGAGTGTGCGAGCTCGCGTCAGCGTCGGCGCTCTGCCAGGCGTGGCAGTAGTGCAGGGTCGCGTACTCGGCGGGCATCGCGGCGACGGCCCCAGGGCCGTCCCACGCGGTGTCCACGGTCGCGGTGTGGTGCACGGCGATCGCCTTGTCCAGCAGCGGCATTGACTCGATGCCGAGGACCCGGGCCCGGGCCTGCCCGCCGCGGTCCGCCATGCCCTCGTCCTGGCCGTCGCCGTCACCCTCGTCACCCTCGTCGTCCCCGTCGTCGCTATCGGGCGAGTAGACGCCGGTGCCGTCGCAGGACGGGCACTTCACGCCGTTCTTGCCGGTCTCGGGGTGCTTCAGCCGGCCGGTGCCGCCGCAGGTCTTGCACGGCTGCCCGTCCGCGGCCGCGGCCCGCACCCACGGCGGGACCGCCGCGAAGATGCTCAGGTCGAACCCGGCGGCGGCGTCCGCAGGGGCCGGCCGCTCGGCCAGCTTGTCGGCCAGGCCCGCGCTGACCGCCTGGTCGGCCTTGTACCACGTCTCGGCCTGCATCGCCTCACGCCAGGCGTCCGCGGGACGCCCGGTGTGCGCGGCGTAGATGTCCGCGAGGTTCCCCGACACCTGGTCCAGCAGGCTGGCCAGCTCCCGCATCTCCGTGGCGTTCCCGATGCAGATGCCGCTGGCGTCGTGGATCATCATCATCGATCCGGGCGAGACCACCCGGGTCTTGCCTGCCTGCGCGATGAACGACGCGGCCGAGGCGGCCAGGCCGTCAACGACCGTGGTCACCGGCCCGGGCCGCTGCGCGATCGCGTTGTAGATCGCGATCCCGTCGAACACGTCGCCGCCCGGGCTGTTGATGTGCACCTCGAGCGAGCGGGCAGCGGGGATCTCAGCCAGCGACGCGACGAAATCCGACGCGGATACGCCGTCGGAGAACCACGACCCGCCGATCTCGTCATACACGTCGACCCGCGCCGGGCCGCCGTCGTCCGCGGCCGCGGTGATCCGGTACCAGGGGCGGCTGTCCGCCTGCGGCTTCCCGGCGACCGCCTTCAGCCGCCGCATCATCTCCAGACGGTTCATCTCACGCTCCCGGCTGCGTTCCAGGCCGCCATCTGGCGGCGGAGGTCCTCCATCGCAGCCCCGGCGGCCGCGCCGTCACCGCCCGCAGGCGCGCCGGGCGCCACCCACCCGGGCGGCAGCGCGGGCTGCTGCGTCGCCTTCTCCACGACCTTCATCGGCGGCAGGCCCACCACCTGGCAGGCGTCATCCGGGTCGAACCCGGCACCGACCAGGACGGCAACCGCGGCGGTCTTCGTCGTCAGCTCCGCGTTATCCTGCTCGCGGTTCGCCACCGTCGGATACGTGTAATCCCATTCCACGCCCTCGCCGGTTTTGCCGAAAAGCGGCAGGAACTGAGAATTCAGGACGTTCCGCCACCGCTTAAGACGCGGATCGACTTTCCATGAAGAGAAAATCTCCTCGCCCGTCTGCGCATTCGCCCTGTTGACATCCTCGACCACGCCCGTCATCACTTTGTGCATTCCGAGGGCCTCGCGGATGATGTCACGCATCGTCCCGCGCAAAGTGGCGAAGTCCATGTCCTTCAGGCTGTGCGGGTTCGGCACCCACGTCATGCCCGCCTCGAGCAGCGCGATCCGGTGTGCCCGCGCCACGCCCCGGTGCGTGTCCCGCCACCGGTCAATGAACTGGTTGAATTCCTCGTCGTCCATCGCGTGATCCGCCTGGATCACACCGCCCGGCTCGGCACTGTTGACAAAGTAATTCCGGTTCCATTCGCTGGCGTATCTCGCGGCCTCGATATCTGTCAAGACTGACTGAATAGGACCGCACCCACCGTAAACATCCTCCGGATCCGGGTAGCGGTTCCAGATCACGTCCGTCGGCCGCAGCGGCACCCGCTCACGGCCATCCGGTGACGTGTACACCCAGCCGGCCAGGACCCGGTCCGGATCGGGCACTGGCGTCATCCGGTCCGGGCGGACCGGCCACAAGCCCAGCGGGATCGGCGACTCCATCGGCCCGCGGTCCACGATCCAGTAGGCCTTGCCGCACTGCTCCATGTAGATCTGGCTGATCTCGAACAAGCCCATCCGGTCCCAGAACGGGATCTTGATCCCGCCAACGTTCAGCATCGACGGGTTCAGCAGCACATTCAGCGCCGCGTGCTGCACCACCTGGGCCCGCTGGTCGCTGCCCCGCTCCGACGTCGTGTACCGGACCCGGGCGTCCACCGGCTGAGAGCGGAACAGCTGCCAGTCCTGCGACGCCGTCGCGCTGGCCAGCAAGCTCACATTGCTCTGGACAGTGCCGTTCGTCTTATAGCTGCGGATCAGCGCCAGGTCGGTGTTGCCGCCCATCATCTGGCCCGGCAGCGCCGTCATCCCGCCGCTCCCCATCGGGACCGGCCCCACGTTGCGGAACGCCCGGCGCAGGCCCGACTTCACACCTGCCTCCAGGTGCTGCCCTCGTCGAGGTAGCCGTGCCAGTAGTACGGCTGCGGGCCGCAGCCGATCGAGGCGCGGATCTCCAGCGAGCCGTCCGGGCACTCGCGGAACGTCCACGGCGGCTCGGTCACCCCGTGCACGCCGCTGCCCTGGCGGTCCAGGTAATCGAACTTGCCGGCACCCTCGTGGATGGGCAGCAAGAACAGGACCTGCTGGCGCTCTCCGTCCGGGTACAGCACCGGATGCGGGCCGGTATAGTCGCCCGCCCGCTCCAGGTCGTCGAACGACACGACACGACGCGGCGCGCAGGCGACAAGACGGTCATGACTCGTCCGCGATCACGTGCTCGAGCCACATCAGCGACACGCCGGTCACCAGCCAGCCCCAGCCGTGCGCCAGGTGGAAGGCCGCGAAGTCGACGCAGCCTAGCCCCGCGACATGCAGCGGCATCGACGCCAGGTTCGCGACGGCGGGCCGGGCCGGCTTCAGCGCCCTGGCGGCCCTGCGGGACAGCGGGCGCAGCAGCGGACGGGCACGCCGGGACGCCAGACGGCGCAACGGCACCGCAGTCACGTCAAGGCCCCCGGCACACTGCTCACGGGCGCATCTTAACGCGAGTCACGGAAGATCTACGGTTTGACCGGCCTCATGCCGCAAGATTTCCTGTAGACGACTTGGAATCAGACTGCGGGCCGGAGATTTTACGGCGGAGGTGAATGTGGCGGCCGTGAAGCTGCTCGGCCGGACCCGGCCGCGGCTATGGACGCCGGAGCTGCGGCCGCTGAACCGGCGCACCTCCCACGGCTATGCGATCGCCGACTTCGCCGACGTCGCCGGGGAGCCGCTGCTGCCCTGGCAGCGGTGGCTCGTCATCCACGCCATGGAGCTGCAGCCGGACGGCTTCTACCGGTTCCGG
The DNA here is from genome assembly GCA_963787645.1 of uncultured Actinomycetes bacterium. Lineage (GTDB taxonomy): Bacteria > Actinomycetota > Actinomycetes > Streptosporangiales > Streptosporangiaceae > Palsa-504. The sequence goes on from CAWBDS010000007.1 coordinate 99,610, forward strand.
GTCATCATCGTCCTGGTAGCCCGGCAGAACGGCAAGAGCTCGGTCAAGCGGACCGTGTCGCTGTGGCGGCTGCACATCGACGGCGCCCGCCTGGTCCTCGGCGTCGCCCAGGACGTCTCCCTCGCCCGCGAGCAGTGGTCCATGTGCCTGGAAACCATCGAGGCCAGCGCCGACCTCCGCGAGGACCTCGCCCAGGTCCGCCGCGTCAACGGCGACGAATGGTTCCGCCTCGACATCGACAACGGCCGCGAGCTCGAATACGACGACGACGAATACGACGAGTCACTGACACTGGCCGGCGGCGGCCGGTACAAGATCGCGGCCAGCAACCGCAAGGCGGGCCGCGGCCTGTCGATCGACGAGCTCAACATCGACGAGCTGCGCGAGCAGCGGAACTGGAACGCCTGGGCTGCCCTCTCCAAAACCACCATGGCCCGCCCCGACAGCCAGATCTGGTGCATGTCCAACGCCGGAGACGACGGCTCCGTCGTCCTCAACCAGCTCCGCGACGCCGCCCTGTCCGGCCGCGACCCGTCCATCGGCCTGTTCGAATGGTCCGGCGAAGACGACTGCGACCTCGACGACTGGGACCAGATCCGCCAGGCCAACCCCGGCCTCGGCTACACCGTCTCCGAAGCCGCGATCCGCACCGCGCTCGCCACCGACCCGCCCGCCATCTACCGCACCGAAGTCCTCTGCCAGCGCGTCGAGCAGCTCGACGGCGCCGTCAGCTACGGCGCCTGGAAAGACTGCGCCGACCCGGCCGGGAACATGGACCCCTACCGCAAACGGCTCGCCGCCGGCTTCGACGTCGCCCCCGACGGCGAACACGCCACCCTCGCCGTCGCCGCGCGCACGCCCGACGGCCGCGGCCGGCTCGAAATCGCCGCCGCATGGGACTCGGCGACCGCGGCCCGGGCCGAGCTCGCCGCGAAGATCGCGCGGATCAAGCCGTGCGCCGTCGCCTGGTACCCCACCGGGCCCGCCGCCGAACTCGCGGGCATCCTGCGGCCCGCACCCGGCGTCCAGGCCGTCCCGCTCGAGCGCGCCCGGCCCGGCCGGCCCGCCTACGTCGAGCTGACCGGGACGCGGGTAGCCGAAGTGTGCATGGAACTGGCCGGGCTCACCCGCGGCCGCCGGATCATCCAGCCCGGCGACCCGCTGCTCGACGCGCACATCAAAGGCGCGGCCAAGCTGAACGTGGCGGACGGCTGGCGGTTCACCCGCCGCGGCGCCGGGCACGTCGACGCCGCCTACGCCGCCGCCGCGGCGCTTTCCACCGCGCTGATCCTGCCTGAGCCGAAGCGCGCCAGCATCCGGATGGTCAGCTAGCCGTCCTCTTCGCCTTCGTCGACGCGTGCGCGGTGCGCAGCTGCGCCACCCGGTTCTCCCGGGCCGCGCCGGGGCTCTTCTTGGCTGCTGGCCGCGACTTCGGGGTCGCGCCGAGCTCCTCCAGCGACCGCAGCAGCAGCGGGCCGATCCACCTGGTGGCCCACACCGGGTCCTTCGCGTTGTCCATGACCTCCGCGTACCGGAGAGCGAGCGCCGCGGCGGCCTGGTCCCGGTCGCCGAGCTCGAGCGCCGCGATCGACGCCTCAACCGCGGGTCCCACCGGGTCGAGCGGCGGCACGTCCTCACGCGGCTCGGCCGAGGCGGCCCGCCGGGCTCGGAGGGCCCTCATCCGCTCCGCTGACGTGCTCATGGACACGAATTTACGCGGCTGGACACGAGCGGAGGGGTACCGTCACGCCGGGACTGGCCACCATCCGGCACCGTCAGAGCGGGTATTCGAACGGTCAAGGCGTCACGCGTCACGCGCCGGATGGTCTCTGGGGGGGGAGAATAGGGCGGGCGGCTCTGGAGAGGGGCCGATCTCACTGGACTTTTGGTTTGCATCGCCGCAGGTCACAAAGGTATGCGATTGCCGTCTGCATTGTCGCAGTCAGCAGCGCGGCGATCGCGCCGCCCGCGATGCGTGCCGCCTCGGGTGCGCCGTGCCGGTTTCCGCGGGCCCGGGAATCCGCGTTGCTCGTGCCCGGCCGGGGGGTCCTGGCGTCGCGGACGCTGCCCGGCCGGTCCTGCCGGGGCTGGCCTGGCCGCCCGGGCCCGGGCGGCGCGGCCGACGGCGGGGCTGGCCGGGGGTGCTGGCCGCCTGCCCGTGCGGGGGTGCTATTGCGGGGGTGCTATGCGGTTGCCGAGTTGGCAGGTGAGCATCGGTTTCACCAGGCGGTTCGCGGTTGCGGTGCTGGGTCTGCTGCCTGCTGGCCGCGTGCGCCGCCGCCTTGCTGTGCGGTGATTGCGCGGTGGCACGGTGTGCAGGCGGCGCGGAGCCGCTGGTGGTTCGGGTCGCTGGCCAGGCCGTCGATGTGGTCGGCTTCGCTGGCGGCGCCGGTGCAGACACCGTTCAGCCGGATCTCGCACCGCCAGTTCGCGCGGCGCAGGCAGGCGTCGCGGGCGCGCCGCCAGGCGGCTGTGCCGTAGGCGGGGTCTTTGCGTGCGGTCTCCCAGGGCATCGCTACCTGATGTTCCTGGCCTTCGCCGTGCGCCAGTGCCCGGTGATCCGCCATACCGCTTCGGCGGCGCCGAGGTGGCCGTGGCAGGCCAGGCAGGTGGCGGTGCCATCGATCCGGCGCGTCCACCACAGCCGTAGGCGGATGCGGCGGGGCAGCAGTCGCAGGACGGCGCGCTCCGATGCCCGGGCGTACGCCGGGCTGTTCATCGCTGCGACGAGAAACCTCCCGAACTCGTCGAGCTGATCGAGTTCTTCCCCGCCCCTCACTTCGCGCCCCTGCGCGTGGTCGTGCGCCGTGGCGCTGCCTTGCCCGGTGCCGCTGCCCGCTCGGCCGTGACCGGGATCATCCCGGACGGCGGCATGATGCTCGTGCCGAGCGCGAGTTTGGCGGCTTCGCGGGTTTCGTCGATGGCGTGCCGGCCTGCGGTCTCGGCGAGGTCGTCGAGCAGCTGCTGCGGTGGCTGGCCGCCGTTGTCGGTGAGGGTGCGCCAGTGGCGGCGGATGGTGGCGGTGTTGCGCTGGTCGAGCTGCTCACGGTTCACGCGCCGGCGCCGCCTTTGGCCTTCGGCGCGGGCCCGGTGGCCACGACGAGTCCTGCCCCGGACATGAGCGCGGAGTCTCTGGTGAGCTGCGCTGCCCACGCTTTGGCGTCGGGCCCGGCGAGGAAGACGGTGACGGTGGCTGAGGTGGTGCGCACGGTCATGGCGAGCATCTGCCCGTACGGGGTGTCGGTGAGTTTCGTGCTGAGCTGGGCGGGTCCTCCGCCGAGCAGCTGGTTGCCTTCGTCCCAGGCCGGGACTGGCGGGGTGGTCATCGGGAGTCCTCCGTGGTCCATTCGAAGCGCATGCCGTCGGGTAGCACGTCGGCCAGGCGCTCGTTCAGCTCGGCCGCGACCGCGTCCATGCGCGCAGGCAGCATGGCGGCGTACCCGGCTTCGGTGAGCGGGCGGGCCGCGCTGTTGCCAGCGCGGCCCTCCGCCGTCGTGTCGTGCTTGCTCACGCGGGCTGCGGCGCCGCCTCGGGCAGCGGCTCGGCGGGCACTTCCGGTGCTTCCGGTGCTTGCGGTGTGGTGGGTGCCTGCGGGAATTCGGCGGCGATCTTGCTGATGAAGTCGGCGACGATGGCGCGGGCGCCGGGCGGGAGGGCGGCGGCTTCGGCGGCCTGGATGAGGGGGTCGTTCTCGACTTGCTCGGCGAGGGCGGCGAGCGTGGGCATGTGCTGGTCGAGGACGGTGCGGATGTGGCTTTCGCCGTCTTCGAGGGCGGTCTGGATGTCGGTGGCGAGCTCTTTGAGGCTCATGGGTGCTCCTTGGGGGGTCTGGACCGCTGGATTCGCGGTCATCGTAACTGCGTGGTGGTGCAGGTGAGCGGTAGCGCGCCGCCAGTCGCGGATGAGCTCGCCGAAGATGTGCTCGGTCATCGGTCCTCCTGGGCGGCGCGGTCGCGCATCTCGGTGGTGCGAGCGGCGTCCTGGGATGTCATGTGCCACCAGCTGGTGCCGTGGCAGTTGTAGGTGCGCATTTTGCGGCCCGGGTAGAGGACCGTGGCGGCGGCTTTGGCGTTCTCCTTCGAGGTGAAGGCTTTCTTGCCGCATTCCGGGCATGTCGTCACCGGCTGGCGTCGCCCGGCTGGCGACAGGGTGGACCGCGGCTTGGTGCGGTCGCGCGGGCGGGTCATGGTGTCAGCCGCCCCATCCGGGGGATTCGTCAATGAGGTCGGCGTCGGCGTAGTCGGTGTCTGCGGGTTTGGCTGCTGGCGGCGGCAGTTCCCAGCGGTGGATGGGTGCGACGCTGCTGAGTTTCGCTGCGGCGCGCGCGATTTCCTCGGTGGTGGGGGTTATGCAGTAGACGGCTTCGGCGCCGTAGAACTGCGTTGCGGGCGGTTCGGACGGGACGTCGATGCGCAGGAATGCGCGTCCGGCTATTTCGTGCTCGGTGAGGCGGCGGTGTCCCATTAGTTCGAGGATTATCCATCCGGCGAATTTGTCATTTCCGGTTTCCGCGTTTTCCACAGTTCTCGCTTCCTTCCAGGTGACCGTAGTACGGCGGGATGTTTAAGGTTTAAGTTGTTGTAAACCTAGGAAAGAAGACAGTGTCGCGAGCGACCATGGGACTCCAGCGTCCCGTGGTCGGGACTCCAGCGTCCCGTGGTTGACCCTGTGCGACCCTAGCCGGGTCCCTGGTTATCCACAGTTCGGTGCGGCCAGATCTGCTGTCTGTCCACACCCCACGGGACTCCAGCGTCCCATGGTCGGTGCGTGCCGGTAAACGGTGTTCCGGGGGTGCCGAATAGTCCGGGTTGAGCAGCGGGATAAGGGTCAGTATCTCGTCTGGAATGGTTAGCCGGTATTCATCGTTTGCTCCTTTCGTTCCTTTCCTTGAGCCTTCTACGTAGCGCCAGATAAGGCCCATGCCGCGTATCGTGACAATGGCCCGTTCGATCGTCTTCGGGTTCGATTCCGCGCACACGTTCGCCAGCGCCGAATTGCCGGGGTGTATCCGTGTCCCGTCATTCCAGTCAGCGAATGAGGCGAGCGCGAAGCCGGTGAGCTTGACCATGACGGTGACGCCGCGGACGCGGCGCCACACCTGGATCCATTCGCCTGGCGTGGCGGCTGACAGGCCGTCCGGCGGTTCGGGGATGTCCGGACGGCTGTAGGCCACGTACAGCGGGCCGCGGGCCTCAGCCACCCTTCCCCTTTCGCCTGCTCTGGTTCGCGGACATGGCTGAGAGCTGCGCGGCCCTGGGGACCAGGAGGGCCGCGCAGCCCGGTATGGGACCGCGCGGTCATCGCTCGGCCCGGTCGTGCAAGTAGGCGGTGACCGCCTCGCGGAGCACCTCGGAGCGGCTGACGCCTTGCCGCTCGGCGAGATAGTCGATCACTTTCAGGTCATCGGCGGGGAGGTTGAAGTAGACCTGGGGCATCAGGGCACTTCCTGTTCGGCCGCGAGCCGGTGCCACATCTCGGCGAGCAGCAGGATCGCCGGTCCTTCGCCAGGGCAGTCAGTGCACAGGATGGCGCCGTTCCCGGCGCAGCTCTGGCACACGTCCCCGGCGCGGAGATGGCCACCCGGGCAGATGCGGATGTAGCCGCGGACCGGCCCGTCATGGTCCTGGCCGTCCAGCGGAAGAGCCTCGCAGGAGGCTGCGGCCGTCACGAATCGTCCTCGTTCTCGTCGAGGCGCTCGCCAGTCTCCAGGTCGATGCGTCTGGCGCTGGCGTCGTCGGCGGTGAGGCCGTCGATGAGCTCGTGGCGCCATGGGAGATCGTCGCGGCGGCGGCCCGGGCCGTCGAGGTACTGCTGTGCGGCGAGCAGCCCGGCGAAGTGGTGCTCGACGCAGAACAGGATCGGGTCGCCGGGTTCGGGGCCGGTGTAGACGGTGAGGCGTTCGCCTTTGCGGCATGCGGCGGCGAACCTGGCCATAACGTTGCCGAAGACGTCCAGGCCGTCGAGCTCGCGGCCGTCCGGGCGGGTCATGGCTTCGTGGATGCTCTTGCGCCAGCCTGCGAGCGGATCCCTGCTGGGGTCTCTGACGTCGCGGAACACGGCGCGGGTGCCGTCGTCCGCTTCGATGGTGACGGTGAGCTGGGGGACGCCGCGGCGCTCGCCCAGCACGGTGACCGAACGCAGGGCCCGGTCCACGTCGATCCGCAGCAGCGGGTCATGGTCCTTGCTGAACGGGAACAGCTGCAGCGACGCTCTGGCGTCGTGCAGGCCCAGGTGGACCTTGGCCGGATCGGGCGCGGTGTACGTCTCGTCGTCCCACCGTTCCGCGGCGATCGAGTACCGGTCAGTAGCTATGGCGTAGACGGCGTGCTCGGCCAGCTCGAGGCGCACGACGCCGAGCATCGGGAGTTCCTTGTCGGTGCTGGCGTGCGGGAGGACGGGTTTGATCAGCCCGTGCCATTCGCGGGCGGTCATGTCGATCCGGGTCATGGGGCGGGCTTCCTGTTGACGGCGTTGATGGCTGTGGTGATCGCCGATGTGTGCGCACGAGTGCCCGCGCCGCGCCCGTCTTGCCATGCTGTCCAGACGGCGTGCCTGAATGGCTTGGGGACGGCGTGCCAGTCCTGCGGGCACATGAGCTGGTCCGGCGGTACCCGGCGGGTACAGCCTTCGCGCGGGCACTCGTGCGTGTCGTCCATGCGGTCAGTCGGCGACGAGGCGTTCTTCGTCGGCCTGCTCGCGCTGGCGGCGCAGCACGTACGCTCCGGGCGCGATGCCAGTCGCACCGTGTTCCGGATGGAGGAGGTACGCGGGCTCGGTGCATTCCAGGACGCCGATGTCCTGGACGCTGCGGACGGCCGGGGTCCACCAGGCGGTGCCGGGCTGCCCGGCGAACAGGCGGTGCTCGTGGCCGGTGCCGACCGCCTCGATCACGGCGACCCCGGCCTGCGGGACCCCCTTGGCGTGGTCGGCCGCGTGGCGGCCGCGGGTCTCCTGGGGGATGACGAACAGGTCGCCCTGGGCCTGCAGGCCGGGCAGCACGGGCACCTGGGCTTCGGCCTCAAGGTGCTCGAGGACGGCAAAACCGTGCTCCGTGGTAATTTCAGCGAGCGTCTTATTCACTGCGGTGTGTCCTTCCGGTTGGTGTTAGTCGGCGGCGTGATGCCGCTGGTCAGGTACGCCTTTGCATGAGTGCGTACTGGTCTTTGGTGAGGCCTGCTGTCCACGCCGCGGCCTCGACCGGGTTGCCGAGCTCGGCGGGCACGGTGAGGCCGTAGCGGCGCCGTGTGCCGTCTCGTTCGGTGCTGCCGTTGGTGCACATGAGCAGCCGGATCCGGGAGCCCCAGAGCCGTTCGGGGACGTCGTAGAGGACGAGGTGCTGGCCGGGGTTGCCCGGGTCGGAGACTCGCGCGTTGCACAGTTCGGTGCTGCGGCTGCCGGTGCCCGGCGTGCGGCCGACGGGGACTAGGCCGGCCTGCTCGGTGAACCGGTCCCAGCCGAGCGCTTCGATCGCGCAGCGGCGGATCTCGACGTTGGTCTCGGCGGCTATCTGCTCGATGGTGGGCACGGTGATGACCCATTCGGGGACGCGGCGGCCGTGCCAGCACCAGAATCCCCATCCGTCGGGGTAGGTGATGGCCATGCCGCCGGCGTTGTGGAGGTCGCCGTTCGCGTCGCGGCGGAGCTGCGCGGGCCGTTCGGTGATGACGGCGAAGTCGCGGTAGGCCCACCACCAGCCGGCGGACTTGGCGGCGAGCTGCTGCCCGTGGATGGGTTGCAGGCCGGTGACGCCGATGGCTTCCATGGCGGCGTAGTAGGAGTAGTAGCCGGCGTTGTGCTGGCCGTACATCAGCGCCTCGTACCAGCTGATTAGCCGGCCGCGCACCTGGCCGTACACCTGGCCGTACACCTGGCCGTCCACCTGGCCGTCCACCTGGCCGCGCACCTGGCCGTCCACCTGGCCGCGCACCTGGCCGTCCACCTGGCCGTACACCTGGCCGCGCACCTGGCCGTCCACCTGGCCGCGCACCTGGCCGTACACCTGGCCGTACACCTGGCCGCCCACCTGGCCGCGCACCTGGCCGTACACCTGGCCGCCCACCTGGCCGCCCACCTGGCCGTCCACCTGGCCGCCCACCTGGCCGCCCACCTGGCCGCCCACCTGGCCGTCCACCTGGCCGCGCACCTGGCCGTCCACCTGGCCGCGCACCTGGCCGTCCACCTGGCCGTACACCTGGCCGTACACCTGGCCGTCCACCTGGCCGTACACCTGGCCGTACACCTGGCCGCGCACCTGGCCGCCCACCTGGCCGCGCACCTGGCCGTCCACCTGGCCGTCCACCTGGCCGCGCACCTGGCCGTCCACCTGGCCGCCCGACGAGATCTCGGCGATGATGTCCGGGGCGATGGCCTGGCCGAGGACGCCTGCCCATGGCGAGCCGAGCCAGATCATGAACCGGGGCGGCTGCAGGCCGGCGGCCTGGTAGGCCGCGCGGATGCCCTGCTCGGCGGCGGGCCGGTCGGCGGGCTGGACGGACAGGCCGTGGCGGAGCCATTCGTCGCGGATGACGGGAAGCATGGCTTCCTGCTCGGGAGTGAGCTGGGTGATCATTGTGCGGTCCTTCCTGCGGCCGCGGCCGGCAGTGCTGGTCGTGGGCGGTGCTGCCGCAGTCGGCGAGGCACATTTCCTCGGCTGCGGCGCGGAGTTCGGCGCGCTGCGCGTCGGTGAGGGCGCTCGACTGGCGGGCGGCTTCCCAGCAGGCGGCGACGTAGAGGCGGGCGAATTCTTCGGCCTGTGCGGATTCGAGGCGGATGCCTGCGCCGGGCACGAACACCCCGGCGTGGATCGTGACCGTGTTGTAGTCGATGCCGACGTACAGGCGGGTGCCGTCGAGGTCCTCGACGTGGCCGACGCCGCGGATGTGCGGGTCAGTCATCGCCGACCTCGGGCCGGGTCGCGGCGCAGGTGTCGCGGTGCAGCTGGTGCCGTTTCTCGATCCCGGGGCGCGGTTCGTCGCTGGCGGCCAGGACGCGGGCGTGGAGCTGCAGGCTGGTGTCGCGCATGACCGCGTACCGGCTGGTACCCGTCTTGTCCGGGAACTTGTCGAACAGCAGTGAGATGCCGCCGGGGCCCTGCGCCCATATGACGGCGGCGCCGCATCCGGCACGGCACTGGGGTGGTTTCTTCGTGCTCATGGCCGGCCTGCCTCGGTCAGCGGTATGCCGAGCGCCGCGGCGATCCGTGCCGCGTTGCTGAACCCGGCCTCGCGGCCCTGCTCCAGGCCTGTGACCGGCGTGGTGCTCACCCCGGCCGCGGCGGCGAGCTGGTGCAGCGACCAGCCGCGGGCGATACGCGCGGCGTAGATGCGGCGGCCGAGCTGCTGCGCGGGGGTGAGGTCGCTCATAGCCGGCCTGCCGCGACGAGCAGCTGGCGGGCGTTGTCCAGGCGGTCCCATTCCCCGGCCGGGCCGCCCGCGTCGGGGTGGAGCATGCGGCGCATGCGGCGGTGCAGCTCGCCGAGCGGGAGCGCCGCGGCGGTGTCCGGGTCGCCGCGATCCGCCCCGTAGTAGGTCCGCATCCACTGCTCGGCCTCGTCGACCGAGCCGAAACCGGACCCGCCGGCCGGGAGCGCTTTCCATCCGGTGTACTGCTCGCCGCGTTTGGAGACGCCGTACCGGTCGACCGCGCGGAGAGCTTCGAGGGCCAGGGCGACGGCGCGGACGTTGGCCTGCCAGCCTGGCAGTGATCCCGTGTATCGCTGTTCGTAGGCGTCGCTCGCATACTGGAGCGGCCCGAACCTGGACTTGAACGACACGATGACACCGGGAAAGGGGCCGACGCTGGCGCGGGTCTTCAGCATGCCGTCCTGGCGGAGGTCGAGCTCGCTGACGTCGATCTGGATGATGACCGGGTACTCGCCGTCGAGCTTGTCGACCTCGTTGCGCAGCAGCACCAGGGTGGAATCCCAGTCGGCCTGGAACACGCCGCTGCTCTTGCGGCTTGCGGTGACGGGTCCTGGCCACGGGCCGAGCGGCCGGATCCGGTAACGGTCAGCCACTGTGCTCACCCGCCTTCCCTGTGCTGCGGGGCCGCGGGTTGCTGAAGCTGACCCTGGCCAGCCGGAGGGCGACCAGGACGGCGAAGATGAGGACCAGGGCGAGATCGAAGCCGAGGACGATGATGAGGTCAGACACCGCGCACCTCGCCGTCGATCATGAACACGGCACCGCCGTTTTCCGCTGCCGCTTCGGCGCCTGCGCTCATGGCCTCGAACGGGCTGACCATCTCGTGCGGCTCGCCGAGCTTGGCGGTCATCGCGGCGGCGAACTCTTCGGCGTGGCTGACCGGCACCGGCCAGGCGCGGACGTGCATCATGTCGCCGGAATCCGACGGCTGGATGACGCTCAGGCCGATCGTCGCGCGGGGGTCAGGCATCGCTGCGGCCTTGCTCGCGTTCGGCCATGTAGGCGATCAGGGCGTCGCGGCCGCCGAATCCGTCGAGTGTGTCGATGAGCGTGGCCGCCTCGGTCCAGGACAGGTTCTTGCTTGACCGGCCGCGCACGGGGCCGTGGAGCGGCTTGCGGCCGGTGATGGTTTCGGCGACGGCCAGCTTCTGCTCGCGTTCGTCGCTGCCGAACCCGAGCTTGGTGAACACGACGTGGAGCCTGGTCAGCTGGCCCTCACCGACGGATCCGGGTTCGTTCTCCGGCATGTCCGCCGCGGGCTCGTTCTCCGGGCGAGGAGGATTGGCGTCGGCCGCGGCTGCAGGCGCCAGCGGGGGCTCTGGCTCGGCCCGCGGCCCGGCCGGTGCAGCTGCCGCGGTACTGGCGGCCGCCGCAGCCCGGCCGAGGTCTTCGACGGTGACCGGCGTGGCGTTCTGCAGCAGCTGCATGCGCTGCCTGATGCGGTTCTTGACGTGGGTGGCCTGCCCGGGCGTGCACAGGCCGTCGCGGGCGGCGTGGGAGGCTTCGACGAGCTGCCGCTGGCCGTCCTCTACGGCGGTGAAGCTGATGGCCTGCTCGAGCGCCTGCTCGTACCAGGTCGGCCCGTCATCGGCTACAGGGCCTTCGTCTTCGTCCGTGCCGAACAGGCCTGCGGCGGCGGTGGCGTCGATGGTGGCGCCGACGATGGCCCGCTTCTGCGCCATCTTGATCACGGTGTTCCACGGCGCCCTGTATTCGCCGACGTTCTGCCACTTGGTCGGGTTGGCCACGCGCTTGTCTTTCGCGGCCCAGTGCCGTTCCTTCGCTTCGGCCTTGCGCTGGGCTTCCTCGGCGGACTGGTAGAACTTGGGCTCGTCGTAGCCGGCGTACCCTTCGCAGGTGGCCACGTCGACGAGGAGGCCACGGAGCGGGTCGCCGATCCGCTTGGTGATGGCGCACCGGTAGGTGACGCCTACCTTCTGGCCGTCCCCGTCGCGTTCGATGTCAAGGGCCCGGCAGTCGAAACCGAAGCCGAACCACTGGAGCAGCTTCTCCGCGCCGGGCTTGAGGAGGACCTTGCGGTCCTCGCCGGTGCCGGGGATCACGCCGTAGTCGGTGCCTTCGCGCAGGACGGCCTTGGTGCAGGCGCGCACCTGGTCGTCGAGAGCCTTGGCCTGCTCGGGACTCATGGCCAGCGCCGGCTGGTACTGCTCGAGCTGCGCGGGCGGCTGGTAAACCTCTATGTCGGTCATGTGAATCTCGCATCCTTCCGCCACCGGCGCATCCGGCGGCGCTCGTTCAAGGTCAGGAGGTAGCGGGCGATCGCGGCGGTCACAGCAGGTGCGCCTGCTTGAGGAGGACGGCGCAGATGCTGCACAGCTCGCCGAGCAGCTTCGGGTCCTCGACCCACATGCAGCCGCCCGGGCACGGCTCGTTCTCCGTGCACCCGCACACCCGGCAGGCCGGGCTCGCAGGCGCGCGAGGCCTCGCTGACGGCTCGGGTGAGCTGCACCTGTTCCGGGCGCAGGCCTGCGTACAGTGCCTTGTGCGCCTTGGCGGCCAGCCGCCGGGCGGCTTCAGTCGCCGTCTCGTCGGTAACGGGCGCGCCGCCAGGCCGACGGGCCCGGTGCCCCATCGCCCAGTGCAGGACGGTGTTGATGTCGTTTGAGTCGACGCCGGTCAGGCTCATTGCTTCAGCTCCCGCTCCCACTGCTCGAAGTGGCCGCCCAGGCCACGGAACGGCTGCCCGGCGTGCTCGTACCGGGTGACGGGCGGGCGCGGCTCGCGGGTCGCCTCGATCAGCGCCTCGAGGTCACCGTGGCGCGGGCACGGCCAGTAGATGGCGGCGAACGCGGCGGCGAGCAGGCCGCCGGTGACCGCGCACCACTGCCAGGACGGGGCCATCAGCAGCGGTGCCATGGACAGGAACGCGGCGATCATGAGGGCGGCGCCTATGCGCCCGGCCAGGATGCACCGCCGGTGGGCGCACAGGTGCTGTTCCGGCGGGGCGGGCCGCCAGGTCACGCTCACGTGGCCGCCGCTTCGCTGAAGAGCCGGTCGACGAACTGGTCGACTGTCTCGCCGCCAAGCTCGCACAGCACGACCGGCAGCGGAGCGGTGTCATCCGGTCCGGGCGCGGGCGGCAGGCGGAGCAGGCCGTCGCGGACCCTGGCCAGGGTCGCGAAGACGGAGGCGGCGGGCGGCCGGTCCCCTGCGGGCAGCGTGAACGTGGCGGTCCACACCGGCTCGTGGTGCAGCGCGGCCAGGAACGCGGTGCCGTCCGGGTCGGCGGTGTCGGCCGGATCGGCGAAGTCTTCGCGCGGGGCGGTCACGATCACGTATACCGCGGTGACCGCGACGAGCAGGATGATGGCGACGAGGGCGACAGCGGTGACGGCCGGGGTCATGACCGGCTCCCTGCCGGGGTCATGTCGGCTTCGACGATCGCCCGGGCGCGGGCCATCTGGACGGCGGACTCCAGGTCGTCGAGCCATTCCAGGCTGGTGACGGTGACGACGAGCGGCCGTCCGGACGGCATGGTGCCGAGGACGAGGGCGATGCGGCCGGGCGCGGTGACGGGCGGGGCGGCGGGCACGCTGTACAGGTTGCAGCTGTAGCCGGAGCCGAGGTCGATCCGGGCGGCCGCATCGCCGCTCATGGCCGTGTCCCGGGGTTGAGCAGGGCGCGGATCTGGCTGGCGTAGTAGCGGCGGGTTCCGCCGGGGGTGCGGATCGAGTCGAGTTTGCCGCGCTGGGCCCAGCGGGTGACGGTCTTGGGGTCAACGCGGAACATGGTGCTGACCTCCGCCGGGGTGAGCAGCTCGGGTACCGGGGGGGGCTGGCTGTTAGGATGGGTCACGGTCATGCTCCCTTCAAGGGGATGCGGTTGATTGCGGCGCGAGCGGTCCCTGCTGGCAGGCGGGGGCCGCGTTTTCATGTGCGGGATGACCGGCCGGTCATGACACGGCCCCGGCCGTGACGGGCACGGCGCCCTCAGGCACCGGGTAGGTGATCGCCTCGAGCGGGACGCCGAGCTTCTCGGCGAGCACGCGGGCGAGCTGCGGGCTGGCCTGGAAGACGCCGCGTTCGACGTGGGATATGTGGCCTTGCGTTACGCCGCAGCGGGCGGCCAGGTCGCGCTGGCTGATGCCGAGCGCTTCGCGGACAACCTTGACGGTGGCGCCGTTGACTGCTCGCGTGGTCGCTGTGGTCATGACAGCGAACGCTACACATCACTACTATTCAAGCGCAAGCACTACACACAACTACGTAAACGCGCGTAACCGTAAGACACATCTGTCTTACCGAGTAGTCCCACGTAGCAGAAGGGATTGACATGTGAACTTATGTGTCCGATCGTTGACGGCATGGCCGCCGACACCCGCATCGGGACCAAGATCAGACGGGCGCGCGAACGCAAGCGCATGTCACAGCAGGACCTGGCCGACGTTCTGGGCGTCTCCAGATCCGCAGTCAACGCGTGGGAGCGCGGCCGCGCCCATCCCCGCAGCTCCATTGGCGCGCTGGAAGAGGTGCTCGGCATCGTCCTCGACGGCGAGGCGGAAGACGCGCCCCCGCAGCGCCCGCACTCCCCGTGCTGGCCGACCTGTGGCCACCTCAAGACGAGTGGGAGACCGCCGTCTTCACCGACGGCGATCTCCCCGGTCACATGAAACGAGAGCTGATCAGCGACTCGCGTGCCGCCCGGGCGGCGTACCGAGAGCGGAAAGCCGCCCGGCAGGCTCGCAGCCCGGAGCGGGCTGCGGGATGATCGCGGGCAGCGGCCCGGTGTCGCCGCGGTAGAACGGCGGGCTGAGCACGGCGCGGGTCATCGCCTCGTAGGTGCGGGTGAGCCGGAGCATCGCGTACAGCAGGATCCCGGCGACGGTGAGCCACCCGGCGGCGCCGAACAGCGGGCCCCAGATATTCGCTCCGGCGTCGTCAGCGTCTGCGCTGATCGCGCCCCCCCACAGCATGGCGGACGTTATCAGCAGCATCACAGGCATGCGTTGCACGCTGTGCTCCCTCCCCTTTGTCAGAGCCCAAGACGTGACACTTTGCCGCAACTGCCGCACTAGGCGTCAACTATCCCGGAGGTTAGGTTGTTGCTACCTTTTGGATTTGCGCTGGCTGGGGGCGTGGCTGCACGTGCATTGCTGTCCGGTAACGGAGCTTGTTCCTGCCTGTACTTGCCTGTACCCATCCCGTCGTGTACAGTTCTGGACATGACGGCGGACGAGGCCAGGGAAGCACTAGCCGGGTGGAAACGCAACGCGGACCAGCGCGATGCCCTCGTCCGGGCCGCGCACGAAGCTGGCATCCAGATCAAGGAGATCGGCCAGCTCTCCGGTCTCAGCCGGACTACCGTCTACCGGATCCTCGGCCTTGAGCCGGGAGACAATACGCCGCTGAGCGCCTCCGGAAGAGGCAACGGCGCGGGGCAACCCGAATAAACGCCCCGGCCGGGGTGTGTCACCACCCCGGCCGGGACTTGACCCCCTGCCCACGACAGGAGACCCGATGGAAACCCTACTGACCTGGCTCGGCATCTCGCTGGCCGCCATGCTCGTGTCGGCGCACACCCGCGTGAACCTGCCGGTGCTCGGCACGACGCCGGTGCTCGGGCTGGTCGTCCTGGCGTTCGTGCTCGCCCTGGCCGCCATCGTGCTGGTCCTGGCACGGCTGCTGCTGCGCGACGGCCTGCGGCTGCGGCCGAGGATGGTGACGCTGTGAAGCTGCCGCGCTGGCCGCGTCGTCAGGGCCCGTCGCGCCTGCAGCTGTGGCGCGCCCGGAACATCTCGGTGATCCGGCAGGCCGAGCGGCGGCGGCGCGCGGCCGCCTTGCCGTCGTGGAACCACGTGCTCCCCGTCGTCGCGCTGCCGGTCGCCACAGTCGCCGCGGTCGCCGGGGTGGTCAGCTACACCCACATCACGGCGCTGGGCCTGCGGACCTACCAGGGTCAGGCCGACGCGCACCTGCTCGCCGTGCCGATCGACGGGCTCATCGTGGCCGGGTCGGTCCTGCTGGCCGCCGGGTCGGCGCTCGGGTGGCTCGGCGTCACGCTCGGCGTGGCCGCCACGCTGTTCGCCAACCTCCAGTACGGGCTGCCGCACGGCACGCTTCCGGCGATCGTGTCAACATGGCCTGCGGTCGCGTTCACCGTGGCCTGCTTCATGCTCGAGCGGTGGCTGCGGTCGCGCCGCCGCCATGCTCCCGCGACGCAGGATGCGCCAGTCTTTCCGGGCGTCCCGCATGATGCGCTGGACGCGGCGATCCGGGCGATGATCGCGACCGCGCAGGCGGGTAACCCGCACAGCGCGCGAGGCCTCGCGACGCGGTTTGAGCTGCCCCCGAAACTCGCGGGCAAAGTGCGTCAGCTGGTGCTCGCCGAGGCCAACGGGCAGCACCCGCAAGAGCCCGGGGAACCGCCCCCGGACACAACCTGATAAGCCGCCAGCGGCCCGGGCCTCAGCCGTGGAAAGCCAACCCGGGCCGCTGGCACTCTCCCGAAGGAGAACAACATCATGACCGATGTTGAGCTGAACGGCCATGCGCCGCCCGATCTGGTAGTGCCGCGCGACACCTCGTTCGAGCATCCGCTCGACGAGACCGCGCCGAAGCCAGAGCCGGTGCACGACGGCGACGGCATCGGCGCTGCCCGGGCTCGGCGGCGAACGACGGCCGGTCATCCCCGAGCAGCTGCGCACATGGGCCGGGATCCGGTCGACGGCGTACAGGTACTTCGACGCCGCCCGGTTCCACGCCGTGTTCCACCTGCTGCGGTCGCCGAAGTACCTTGCGCTGGCCGTGGTGTGGGCGTGCGTCGGCCTGGCCAAGCTGGCCAGGGCGCAGCTGCGCTGGTGGTGGGTGATCGAGCAGTCCATCCTGCGGTCGAAGGCCGTCGTGGACGGCAACTCCCCGGAGTGGCGGGCGCTGCACTCGCATGTCGGTCAAGCGCCGGTCATTCCGCGGCGCCGTCCTCGGCGCGGAGCTGGCCGCGGTCGCCCTGGTCCTGATCCTGGTCGCCGTGCTGGCCCCGTGGTGGGCGTGGCTGATCGTCGCCGCGGTGGCCGTGCCGCCGCTCGCCCATTACGGCCGGCCCGGACATGCGGCCGATCGTGCAGTCCGCGGTGACGACGCCGCTCGTCCGGAAGATCAGCACCGACGCGATCGTCCGGGCGTACGAGCGGGCCGGGCTGTGCAGTACCGACCCGAAGAAGCCGGCCGACCACCTCGGGTTCGGCTCAACCATGACCCGCGACGCGCTCGACAAGGGCTCGCAGGTCGTCGTCTACCTGCCGTACGGCGGCACGTTCGACGCCGGTGGTCAACGCCAAGACCAAGATCGCGTCCGGCTTGGACGTGGCCGAGTCGCAGGTCTATTTCGTCCGCGGACAAGCAGTCCGAGCGGCGCCACACGCTGCGCGTACTCGACGCGGACCCGCTGGCCGAGCCCGCGGGCCGGACGCCGCTGCTGGACTGCAAGCAGCGGTCGATCTGGCGCAAGGCGCCGTTCGGCCTGGACCAGTTCGGCCGCAGGGTCGCGTTCTGCCTGATGTGGATCGTCGCTGCTGATCGGCGCGCAGCCACGCCGCGGCAAGACGTTCGCCGGCCGCGGCTGATCGCCCTGTTCGCCGCGCTGGACCCGTGCGTCGACATCACGCTGATCGACGGGAAGTCATCGAAGGACTGGCAGCCGCTCCGGTATGTCGCGCACCGGTTCATCCAGGGCACGCACCCGACCGCGCGACGGCGACCCGGTCCAGCGCGCTCTCGACGCGCTGCGCGAGATCGACCGGCACATCGTCCACGTGAACGAGGAACTGGCCAGGCTGCCCGTGTCGGAGTGCCCCGAGGGGAAGCTGACCGAGAAGCTGTACCGGCGCCCGGACCTGCACGTGCAGCTGCTGCTCATGGAGGAGTTCCAGTGCTATTTCGAGCTGGACGACCAGAAGCGGAACAAGGAGTTCGCGAACCTGCTGTCGCCGGATCGGCGCGCTCGGCCCGTCGGCCGGGGTGATCCTCGTCGGCGCGTCCCAGAAGCCGTGCGGGGTCGGCGCGGGCGACGTGCAGCGGCTGTTCAACCGGTTCCGGGACAACTCACATCGTCCGGTTCGCGCTGCGGTGCGCGACCCGCGACGTGTCCAATGGCCGTGCTCGGGCAACGAGGCGTACGGCGAGGGCTACGACGCCTCGGGCCTGCCGCTCGGCGAGGAGTTCAAGGGCATCGGCATCCTGTACGGCCTGACCGACGACGCGCCCACCGTGCGGACCTACCTCGCCGACGGCCAGGACGCCGAGGTGATCTGCCTGGCCGCGCGGAAGCTCCGGGAGAAGGCCCGGACGCTGTCCGGTGACGCGCTCGGCGTCGAGGTGGACGAGCCCGGAGTCGGACATCGTGGCCGACCTGCTCGAGGTGATGGGCGGCGACAGCGGCCTGTGGTGGGAGACGGCCGCCGAGCGCCTGGCTGCCCGGTTCCCGATGCGCCACGCGGACGCCACGGGCGAGTCGGTCAGCGCGGCGGCCCGGGCCCGCGGCGTGCCGATCGACCGACGTCCGGTGGCCGCCCGACGCGCGCGGCAAGAACCGCAAGGGATGCAGGAAGGCCGATCTAGCCGCCGCGGCACGGCCATGATGCCGCGGCACATGTGCCGCGTTGGCGCGGCACGCGCTGACCTGCGGAAACGCTCGCGAGGCGCGGCACGGGCCAGGGCGTGCCGCGCCCCGTGCCGCGCTCGCTGGCCACGCTGACCTGCGGTTCCGCGGCGACGACGCCGTGAGCGCCGAGATGGAAGGATGCCGGCCCCATGGGGTTGAAGCTGCGGGGGGTCATCCGCTGCGGCCGGTGCGGGAAGTCGCGCGGGATCCGGCACGTCTGCATCACCAGCAGGACCCGCAAACGCAGCCACAAGGCCCAGTCGCCGGTCCAGTGGGTCTGCTCGACCTGCCGCAAACCGCGCGGCCTGCGGCATACCTGCGTCGTCCGGACCGACTTCAAGAAGCGCAAGCGGGCCGCGGCCCGCAACCGGGCCACAGCCGAACGGCGGCGGCGGCGCCAGCTGACCGCGGCGAAGCGGAAGCTGCGCCGTCAGCTCGCCGCCGCCGAACGCAAGGCACGCACCACCACCCGGAAGTCCGCGCCGCGGCGGCCGCGGCCGCGGGCCGAAGCGCATGTGCCCGAGGCGTGCCGCGACCCGTCGTGCGAGCGGTATGGGTGCAAGAAGTACCGGGAGGGCTGGATGGATGGCCACTCCTCGGGATATTCGGCGGGCCGCGCCGACGCCCAGGCCGAGGGGGATGGCGGTGACGATGGAAGCGGCGATTGACGTCATGCTGGCCGTCCTGCGGTGGGCCATCACCAACCCGGTCGCGGGCGTACCGCTGGCCCTGGCCGGCCGCGGCGCCTACGTCTACCTCAGGCCGTGGCGCACCTGCAGGTGGTGCCGGCCGGGTGGCCTGATCGGCGGTGCCTGGCTCGCCCGCGAGCTCACGGACAAGCCGCGGCGCCGGAGGCGGCCCGGGTGCTGGCGCTGCAACGGGCGCAGGCTGACCCGGCGGGCCGGCGCGTGGCACATGCACAAGATCAGGGACTCGCTGCAGCGAGCGCGGGAGGAACGGCAATGAGAGGCGTCTGGGAGGGCTCGGGGACCTGGCGCACGACCGGGCTGAGCATGGACTGGCTCGGCCCGGCGCTAGCCGTCGGTGCGGCGGTTGGTGCCGCCGCCGCGGTGCTGACGTTCCTCCTCGAGATCATCTGGTGGCTCGTCGCGATCGCCGCGGTGCTGATCGCCGCGGCTGGGGCGGCCGTGTTCTGGCTGCGCTGGAAGATGGGACGCTACGAGCTCCAGCTGGCCGGGCGTGAGGAGCGGCTTGCGGTGCAGGCCGCGCGCCGCGCCGAGCTGGCCGCCCCGTCTCCTGTACGGGTAATGCCGCCGCAGGCTCCCGTGCAGGTCGTCGGCGGCACCCACTACCACCTGTACGACCCGGAAGCGGTTGAGGCGCTGGCCCGCGCGACCGCAGGGCAGATACGTGCGATCCCCGGACAGGCCGGGGACGCCTGCGCCGAAGGGAAATGACCATGAAGCTGCTCAGGCACCTCCGCCGCGGCCGCCCGACGATCCCGGGCGGACCGAGCACCGACGACTCCCGGTGCGACGTCTGCGGGCGCAAACTCCGCTGGTGCAACTGCGGTTACTAGCGGCGAGGTGACCTTGTCCTTACCCGGGCAAACCGCGCGTCGTGGTACCGCGTCACATAGGCACCAAAGGGAGAGGGGAACTCATGTCGCACGATCAGGAGCCGCCAAGACCGCCTTACGGGCAGCAGCCGTCAGGCCCTGGGCGCCAGCCTCAGTACCCGCCGCAACAGCAGCCCTGGCCGCCGTACGGCCAGCAGCAGCCCTACGGCCAGGCCCCGCCTCCGCCGCAGTGGCAGCAGCCGTACGCGCCGCCACAGCAGGCCGGGCCGCCGCCCGGGCGCAGGCGCAAGCGCCACACGCTCCGCACGGTCCTGATATCCGGTGCCGGCCTGGTCGTGGCCATCATCGTGATCAGCGCGCTGGCCGCCAGCGGCAACCACACGATCACCACCGGGCAGACCAGCAGCACGACAACTGCACCGTCGGCACCGGCCTCGTCCGCGGCCGCGGCCAAGCACGCCGGGGTCGGCTCGACCATCACCCTGTCCGGCTTCAACGGCGGCGAGCAGATGGCCGTCACCGTCGTCAAGGTCTACAGCCACGCGCAGCCCGCCAGTGAGTTCGATGGCCCGGACCCCGGTGACCGGCTGTACGCGGTGCAGTTCCGCCTCCGCGACACCGGCGGCGCCGCTTACTCCGACGCGCCGTCCAACGGCGCCGGGGTGACCGACGCCAAGGGGCAGTCCTACCAGTCGTGGTACGGCAACGCGGCGGAGTGCCAGTCGTTCCCCGGTACTGAGAACATCGCGCCGGGCGCGTCCGGGCTCGGGTGCGTCGTGTTCGAGGTGCCGGAGTCCGCGGTGATCACCGAGGTGCAGTTCACGCTGGACTCGGGGATGGGGCCGCAGACCGGGCAATGGGAACTGCGCCGCTGAGGGGGCCGTGCGCCGCACGTGCGCCGCGACCACGTGTTCCCGCGTGGCATCGTGTGGTGTCCTGAGAGATAGATTCCCATGTCAGAGGGATGGCCGGGACGCCTGCCTGCGGCTCTTCCTTCGTTCGGGACGAAGAGGCCGCCGGTTCAAATCCGGCCACCCCGACCAGGTCAAAGGCCATGACAAGACAGCCGATGTCATGGCCTTTCATCATTGAGTAACTAAGGGCTTTGGGCGGCCGGAGCCGCCATGATCGAGTCAAATTTGGTGTATGTGTACCTGGTCTTGGGTGATGGCGGTTATGCGGCCAGTCCTGCCTGGTGGGCGAGGTCATCGATCGCGTCGCGGTAGGCGCGGTCGGCGGCGCGCAGCGGTGCCTGGACGGGCGGCGGCTGTCCGGTGAGCTCGGCGAGTCCGCGGTGGCGGCCAAGATTTTCGATGGTCTCCGTGCGGAAGGTCGCTGGCCGGTCGTTTACATCGACGACGTGCAGAAGGTGCTCGACCGCTTCGAACCCGCCTGACCGCGAGAAGAACGGACGGCTAGCCGGCGGTGATTTGGCGGCGGTTGCTGCTGGGGCCGCTGATGAGGCCAGTGCGCAGGGTTGGGGTGGGAATGATGACCGGCACCGAGCGGGTGGACATCAGCGTGGAGTCGCTGAGGCGCAGGGCCAGCGCCGGGCACATGTGGACGGCCTGCTGTGCGTCCTTCTCCAGCCAGGCCGGGACCGGGATGTTGAGGATGACCGGATAGCCCTGGGCGTCCAGGTGGATGATCTCAGGCACTAGGTGCGCGCACAGCCCGTGGCCGTGGCAGCGCGTCCAGTCCACCACCAGCCGCTGCCGCCCCTGCTCCTCCGGGCCGGAGGGCAGCGGGAGGATGCCGCGGACCGGGCGGCCGCAGGAGGAGTGGAAGACGTGCGCGGCCAGGTCTTCGGTGAAGACGTCGAGCGCGGACAGCACGAACCGGGTCACCCCGTCGGGATGTGAACAGGCGCCGCGCCCGTTCACCCCGGCGGCGGAGCGCCGGGCCACGTCGAGCGCTTCGATGCCGCCCGAGCCGTCCACCAGCGCGGCCAGGGCCCGGGCGATGGCCGGCAGGCCCAGCTTGCACGGACCGCACTGGCCGGCCGACTCACCGGCCAGATAGCTCGCGATCCGCGATACCTCGCCCAGTGGGCAGGTGCCGTCGCCCAGCGGCAGCACGATGCCGGAGCCCAGGGTGCCGCCCACGGCGGCGAGCCCTTCGCGCGAGACCGGGACGACGTAGGCCGTCTCGGCCGGCAGCCACATGCCGTGATAGCCGCCGATCAGGACACCATCGCCGGCGGGCGCCTGGCAGATGTCCAGTACCGCGGCCAGCGGCAGGCCGGTGGGCACCTCTACGACCGAGGGATGCGCGGCGGAGCCGCCCACGCTGAGCAGGATGGTGCCGGGCTCGCCCGCGGTGCCGACCGCCGCGAAGCGTTCCGGCCCCAGCAGCGCGAGCACCGCGAGCTGGGCGAACGTGGACGCGTTGGACAGCAGGGTGGGCAGGTCGTCTACGCCAGAGTCGCTGGCCAGGACCTTCGTGCCGGGCGGGACCGCCCGTTTGCCGTTGATGGCCCGGACCAGGGCACCGGATTCGCCGGAGATGAACCGGTCCGGGGCCTGCACGACCCGGACCATCTTGCGCAGGCCGGGCTCGGCGGCGATGGCGGCCTCGATCGACCGGTTGGCCAGTTCATTTCCGGCCACGCCGACGATGATCTCGTCGGCACCTAGAGCCTCCGCCACCAGAGCCGCTCCGCTCAGGATCAGGTACGGCGAGCGGATCATGAGCATCTTGTCTTTGACGCTGCCCGGCTCGCCCTCGGTGGCGTTGACGACCACGATCGTGGGGCAGTCGCTGGCTTCGGCCGATTCGACCACGGCGCGCAGCTTGCGCGCGAAGGGGAACGCTGCGCCACCCTGGCCGCGCAGGTCGACCTGTTCGGCCATGGTGATCAGCTCTTCGACCGAGAGCCTCGGCAGCGGGCCGAAGATCTCGCGGTGGGCATCCAGGTCGAGCCGCGGCATCCGGTCCAGGCCGGCGGTTAGCCGGGCGGCCCCGATCCGCATGATCGCGGGCGCGTCAAGGCCCTCGACCTGGGTCATCTCCACTCGTCGCCTCCAGAACGCCCGGGCGTGTCCCGGTGCCTCGGTTCGGTCGCATGCGTCCGGCGTGACCGCCGGGTGGCCGTCGCGGGCGCGGGGCCGGTGCGCCGCCCGTGGTGCGGCTCAGGGCTCGCCTCCGGGCTCGGGCCGGGCCGAGGCCCGCCGCGCGACCCGGACCCGCCAGCGGGGCGAGGACTGGCTCCTGTGCCGGACCGGGGCGCCGGCTCGGGCCGTGGGTAAGGACCGGAGCCGGCCTGAGGCATGGGCCCGGTTCCGAGGCGCGGCATCGGGCCCGTTCCCGGCTGCGGCATCGGGCCTGATCCCACGCGCGGCAGCGGGCCGGTGTCACTGCGCGGCACCGGCCCCGTGCCAGGCCGGGCCATCGGGCCAGATCCCACGCGGGGCGGCGGACCAGAGTCAGCGCGGGACATCTGACCGGGGTCTACGCGGGACATCGGGCCAGAGTCGGCGCGGGGCGTGGACCCAGTTGCCGGGATCGGCATCGGGCCGGAGCCTACGCGGGGCATCGGGCCGGTGTCGCTGCGGGGAGCCGGGCCGGTCCCGAGCCGGGGCATGGGGCCGGAGTCGGCACGCGGCAGCGGGCCGGTACCGATCCTGGGCATGGGACCGGTATCGGGGTGGGGTACTGGTCCCGCGACCAGCCGGGGCGGCGGAGCGGAGTCCATCCTTGGCATCGGACCAGAGCCGAGTCGCGGTTTCGGGCCGGAGTCAGCACGCGGCAGTGGACCCGTCCCGAGCCGAGGCATCGGACCGGTACCAGCCCGGGGCATCGGACCGGTCCCCGGTCGGGGCGTCGGACCAGAATCCATCCGGGGTATGGGGCCGGTGTCGAGCCGGGGTATGGGGCCGGTGTTCGCGCGGGGCATCGGGCCAGAATCGACTCGGGGTACGGGGGCGGTGTCGAGCCTGGGCATGGGGCCGGTGTGGGCGCGAGGCATCGAACCGGAGCTGGCGATGGGCATCGGGCCTGAGCCGAGACGGGGCATGGGGCCCGAGTCGGCGCGCGGCTGGGGACCGGTCCCGGGCCGGGGCATGAGGCCCGAGTCGGCGCGCGGCTGGGGACCGGTCCCGGGCCGGGGCATGAGGCCCGAGTCGGCGCGCGGGAAGCCACCAGTGCCGAGGCGAGGCATCGGGCCGGAGTCGGCGCGCGGGAAGGGACCAGTGCCGAGGCGGGGCATCGGGCCGGTGCCTAGTTGCGGCATGGGGCCGGAGTCGGCGCGGGGGGTGCGGCCGCTGCCGGCACGCGGGGGCGGACTGAGGGGCAACGGCCCGGTACCGCCGTTACCCCAGCCCGACGGACGGTCCTGCGCGGCGTACGGGTAGGACGACAGGTCGTCCTGGGGCACGTGCCGTCTGGGTGCTCCCTCGAAACGCGGCGGGCCGTCATATTCCGGTTCGTACAGGGGCTGGCCGCCGCGCCCGGGAGGGTACGGATAGCCGGTCCCGGCGGCGGTCATGGGGGCTCCGTAGACCGGCGCGCCCAGGGGCGTGAGCGTGGGATCCGCCGCGTAGCCGACGCCGACCGGGAGCGGGGGCAGCGGGCCGGACGAGGCGGCCCAGTCCGGCGGCGGCAGCGCGGCCCAGGGCTGGCTGCCCGGCAGGCCGAGGCCAGAACCGTGCATCGCGGTGGTGGGCAGCATCTGGATGGTGCCGGTCAGCTGAGCTTGAGCCATGCGCAGCGCCGCGGAGCGCAGCGGCGAGGTCCCCGAGTAACCTAGCCCGCCGGCCGCCCGGTCCGCGCCGGGAGATGCGCTCACCCGGTCCTTGGTGCGCAGCGAGATGGCCAGGAACCTGACCACCACGGCCAGCGCGGTCAGCGCGATCGCGAACCCGTAGCTCCAGTCCACGTACGGCTTGGCCGCCCGGCCGCCGAGCAGCCCGTGCATGACGCCGAACAGGAAGGACAGGTAGGCGCTGTAGTGGATGGCCCGCCAGCGCCAGGCCTTACCGTGCGCGGTGAAGCGCTTACGCCAGATACTGGTTACGATAATTAGCAGAATGAGGTCAGAGGCAATCGTGCCGAGCCCGATGTAAAAGGTCCGGTACGGCGACAGAAACGGGATAAACGCGTCGATTACGTGCGCTCGCTGCGCGAGGATCTCGGTCACGATATGGATGACCAGGAAGGCCAGCGCGCCGAACGACACGGCCCGGTGGACGGCCTGAGCCATCACCCGGTGGCCCGGGGTCATGATGATCCGGTCGGACGCCACCAGGCCCACGCCGACCGCGACGGTCAGCCCGATGAGCGCGAACACCCCGGCGTAGAACAGCATGAAATGCTGCGTAGCAGCGGCAATGTCGCGCCCTGGCTTGGTCATGACCAGAGCGAAGGCGACCACGGCGAGGCCAGTGATCAGCGCCGTCATGATCTTGGACACGTGCTCGCCAACCGCTCCCTGCGCCCCCGCGCGCGCACCCTGGCGGCCGCGTGAACGGCCGGCGGTCGTTGGCACGCTTATCCTCCTGCGATCGTGATTGACGAGGGAAAGCTAATTGCGACGCTCCGCACACTGACTGTTTTCGCATGTCGGTGAAGTGCGACTATATCAGCGCCAATAACGCTTTGACTGCGAAATGGTATAGGAACGATTTCGGGCGGAAGCGGTGCGCGCACGCCGGGCGCCGACCGGGCAGATCTCCCCGGCTATCTGGTACGGCGGGGCCGGCGCTCCAGGCCTGCGGTCCGCGTGGCCGGACCGGAGCATAGCGATATGCGAGCACATTCCTCCTTCGCCCTACCCCGCCTCCTCGCCTGTTATATCGCCCCCGACCGCGGCAGATCTGCCAAACCGGCAAGCTCCTTGCTTACGGAACTCTTCCGGCTATACCGGACTGGCCGAAGATGACTACGCGGTCCGGTCAGCTGTGCTACGCGGTGCGGCGGCGGGGTCTGCTCGGCCACCGGGCGCATAGCATCGCGGCGGCCGCCCCGTCGCGGAGCGCTGACCAGGGTTCGGTAAGACTTCCGTCAGATCCCGGCCGGGAACGCGTAGCTGACCGGGATGGCGGCCGAGCCCGCGCGGTAGGCGACCACGATCTCCTGGTGCGGCCCGAGGATCAGCGACCCGGGATCACCGGCGACCCGGGATCCGTCGAGGTACACCTCGACCGGGTCGCGCCTGGCCATGCGCAGCCCGCCGAGGCGGCCGGCGGCCAGCGCGACCTGCCACTCGGCGAAGAACTGGCCCAGGGTGAACACCTGCTCCTGCGAATCGGACGTCACGTGGATGATCCCGGACGCGTCGGCGGTGAACAGGGCGGCGATCACGTGGGCTCGCTGGTCGACGCCGATGCGCGCGGGCACGGTCACCGGCCTGCCGTCCACGATCACATCCAGATGGACGGCGTAACGCACCACCTGGCCGGGGACCGGCTGCAGCGACAGCCCGGCGGCCCGGACCCCCACGGCGACCTGCGCGGCCGCGGGCGCGGGCCAGGGCGGGCCAGCCCGGACGACCGGCCGCGCCGGGCGGCTGGCGCCGATGATCACCACCACGAGCAAGAAGGTGGCCAGCGCGGACACCGCCAGCCGGGCGCCGAACCCGGCCGGGCGGCCCAGGCCCGCCACCGCGCGCCTGACCCGGGCCCCGGCCGTGCTCATCAGGCTGGTGACCACCGGCGTCCGCCGATAAGGAGCGGGACGCGAACTCGGCCGCGACCAGCTCCGCGATCTG
The DNA here is from genome assembly GCA_963787645.1 of uncultured Actinomycetes bacterium. Classification (GTDB taxonomy): domain Bacteria; phylum Actinomycetota; class Actinomycetes; order Streptosporangiales; family Streptosporangiaceae; genus Palsa-504. The sequence goes on from CAWBDS010000007.1 coordinate 125,894, forward strand.
CGCGGTGTTCAGCGCCGCGCCCTTGCGCAGGTTGTCGCCGCAGACGAAGAACTCGATCCCGTGCGGATCGTCGAGCGACTGGCGGACCCGCCCGACCCAGGACGGGTCGGTGCCGACCACGTCCACCGGGGTGGGGAACTCACCGGTCCGGGGATCGTCGGCCACCAGCACGCCCGGCGCGGCGCCCAGCACCTGCCACGCCTCGTCCCGGCTGACCGGCCGGGAGAATCTCGCGTGCACCACCACCGAGTGGGTGGTGACGACCGGGACTCGGACGCACGTCGCCGAGACCCGCAGCGCGGGCAGGCCGAGGATCTTGCGCGACTCGTTGCGGATCTTCAGTTCCTCCGACGACCAGCCGTCGGCCTTCAGCGAACCCGCCCAGGGGATCACGTTCATGGCCAGCGGCGCGGGAAACGGCCCCAGATCGCCGACGGCGGACCGGACGTCGCCGGCCCGCTGCCCCAGCGAGCGGGTGCCCGCCACCTTATCCAGCTGCGCGTAGAGGGTGTCGATCCCGGCCTGGCCCGCGCCGGAGGCGGCCTGGTACGAGGCGACCACCATTTCCTCGAGTCCGAACGCCCGGTGCAGCGCGCCCACGGCCACGATCATCGACAGCGTGGTGCAGTTCGCGTTGGCGATGATCCCCTTGGGCCGGCGCGTCAGCTGCTCCGGGTTGACCTCCGGCACGACCAGCGGCACGTCGGGATCCATCCGGAACGCACCGGAGTTGTCCACCGCCACCGCGCCGCACTCGACGGCCACCGGCGCCCATTGCGCCGAGACCTCGTCGGGCACGTCGAACATGGCCACGTCGATGCCATCGAACGCGTCCCGGGACAGCGCGACCACCTCGGTCTCGCGGGCCCGCACGGTCAGCCGGCGCCCGGCCGAGCGTGGCGAGGCGATCAGCCTGATCTCGCCCCAGATGTCCACGCGGCTGGACAGGATGTCCAGCATCACCGTGCCGACCGCGCCGGTGGCGCCCACCACGGCCAGCGCGGGCCGCCCGGCGAAGCCGCCGCTCACCGGCCGGTCCCCCCGTACACGACGGCCTCCACCTGATCCGAGTCGAGCTCAAACGCCTTGTGCGTCGCGGTCACCGCTCGATCCAGGTCATCCTGGTTCACGACCACGGAGATCCTGATTTCGGAGGTAGAGATCATCTCGATGTTCACGCCCGCCTCCGCCAGCGCACCGAAGAACCGCGCCGAGACGCCTGGGTTGGATCGCATGCCTGCCCCGATCAGCGACACCTTGCCGATGCGGTCGTCGTAGAGCAGGGATTCGAACCCGACGGTCTCCTGCATGCGGTGCAGCGCTGCCATTCCGCGCTGACCGTCCTCACGCGGCAGCGTGAAGGAGATGTCGGTCCGGCCAGTGGCCACCGCGGAGACGTTCTGCACGATCATGTCGATGTTGATACCGGCCTCAGCGATGGCGGTGAAGATCCGGGCCGCCTCGCCGACCCGGTCCGGGACGCCGACTACGGTGATCTTCGCCTCGCTCGGGTCGTGCGCGACCCCGGAGATGATGGCCTGCTCCATCCCGGCTACCTCCGACTTGTCGTCCGCGTGCCCAGTGACCCAGGTCCCGTCGCGGTTGGTAAAGGAAGACCGCACGTGGATCGGCACCCCGTACCGGCGCGCGTATTCCACGCAGCGGAGCATCAGCACCTTTGCCCCGCAGGCGGCCATCTCGAGCATTTCCTCGTAGCTGATCTGCGGGATCCGCCGGGCCGACCGCACGATCCGGGGGTCGGCGGTGAAGACGCCGTCGACGTCGGTGTAGATCTCGCACGCGTCGGCGGTCAGCGCCGCGGCCAGCGCGACCGCGGTGGTGTCCGACGCGCCGCGGCCCATCGTGGTGATGTCCTTGGTGGTCTGCGACACGCCCTGGAACCCGGCCACGATCGGGATCGCGCCGGCGGCCAGCGCGTCGGCGATACGGCCCGGTTTGATGTCGATGATCCGCGCCCGGCCGTGCTCGGCGTCGGTAATCACGCCCGCCTGGGAACCGGTGAACGACCGCGCCTCCAGGCCGAGGGCGGCGATGGCCATGGCCAGCAGGGCCATTGAGATCCGCTCGCCCGCAGTCAGCAGCATGTCGAGCTCTCGGGCCGGCGGCAGCGGGCTGACCTGGCCGGCCAGGTCCATCAGCTCGTCGGTCGAGTCGCCCATCGCGGAGACGACCACGACGACCTGGTCACCGCCCTTGCGGGTGGCCACGATCCGCTGCGCGACCCGCTTGATGCCATCTGCGTCGGCGACCGATGAGCCGCCGTACTTTTGCACGATGAGCGCCACGAGCGGCCGCACCTCCCGGGTCGAATGGACCTTGAGTTTATCCGCTACAGGCTCGTCCGCTCTTCGGCTACGTCGAGGCTGGCGTGCGCGACCACGGCATGCAGAGCGCGCAGCGCGGCGCCGCCGTGGGTCCCCCAGTGGTTGAAGTAGGAGTACTGCCACCACCACAGCGCCTCGAGCGACCGTCCGGCCTGGTAGTGCCGGAGCCCGTGGATGAGGTCGGCGGCCACCGCCGCGACGTCGTCGGAGATCCGGAACGGCAGGCAGGAGGTGTCCTTGTACGGGTCGAACACCTCGGCGTACTCGTCCACGGCCGCGAGCCGGCGGGCCAGGCCGGTACGGATCGTGTCGAGGTCGGGATCCTCGCCCACCTCGGGTTCCCAGTTGCCGGGCAGGATCACGTCCCGGCTGGCGCCCAGCTGCGCTCCGGCCAGCAGGATCTGCGACACCTCGAGCAGCAGCATCGGCACGGTCTCATCGCCCCCGGCCGTAGCCAGCGCGTCCACCCCGTCGATGAAGTTCTTCACGTTCACCGCGATCTGATCCGCGATGGGCCGCCATTCGCCCCCCTGAGCTGGCGGTTCAGACATCGAGCAGTCTCCGTCCTTCGAATGCGCGGCCGAGTGTCACCTCGTCGGCGTACTCCAAGTCGCCCCCGACCGGCAGCCCGCTCGCAGGCCTGGTTACCCGCAAGCCCATTGGCTTTACCAGCCTAGCGAGAAAGGTGGCGGTTGCCTCCCCTTCCAGGTTCGGGTCGGTGGCCAGGATCAGCTCGGTCACCGTGCCGTCGGCCAGCCGGGTCACCAGCTCCTTGATCCGCAGCTCGTCCGGTCCGACCCCGTCGATGGGGCTGATCGCGCCCCCGAGCACGTGGTAGCGGCCGCGGAACTCGCGGATCTTCTCCACCGCCGCGACGTCCTTGGGCTCCTCGACCACGCAGATCACCGCCATGTCGCGGCGCGGGTCCAGGCAGATCCGGCACTCGTCGGCTTCGGCCACGTTCCCGCAGGTCCGGCAGAACTGGACCCGCTCGGTGACCTCGATCAGCGCGTCGGCCAGCCGCTTGACGTCAGCCTGGTCCGAGGCCAGCAGGTGAAAGGCGATGCGCTGAGCACCCTTCGGTCCGACCCCCGGCAGCCGCCCGAGCTCGTCGATGAGGTTCTGGATGACCCCTTCGTACACGACAGGTCCTAGGTCTTTCGGGTCGCGCTAGTCGTTATCTGGCTCGTCGTCGGGCTCCGGGGCCTGGGGGCCCGATCCGCCGAGGCCGAGACTGGACAGGTCCAGCCCGCTGGGCAGGTCCAGGCCGCCGGGCATGCCCGGTATCCCGCCGCCGCTCTGCATGGCCGCGGCGAACGGGCCCATCTGCTGCTGCTGGAGTTGCTCGACCGCCCGGTAGGCGTCGCGAACCGCCGCGAGGACCAGGTCGGCGATGGTGCGCGCCGTCTCCTCGGCATCCTCGGCGTCCACCGCGCCCGCGGCGATGCTCAGGTCGAGCAGTTCACCCTGGCCGTTGACGGTGGCCTTGACCAGCCCGCCGCCCGCCGTCCCGGTGACCTCGGCGTCGGCCAGGGCCTGCTGGGCACTCATGAGTTGTTCCTGCATCTGCTGCGCGGCCGCGAACAGCTGCTGCATGTCCATCGAAGGATCCACATGGCCAGCCTACGACCAGCCCGCAGCTGTCAAGCCCAAGCAGGGCCGCGAATCAGTCCTCGATCTCGCCGATAACCTGGCCGCCCAGCTCACGCTGGATCAGATCCATGCCGGTGAGTTCGGTCACGACCGGAGCCCGGCCGCTGGCGGGCTCGTCGGGCGGGATGTCGTCCGGCTGGTCCGGACCGTATTCGTCGGACGGCATCTCATACGGCGGCATGTCGTCGGGCGGGGGCTCATCGTGGCGCGGCCGGGACCGGGCCGGGGCGCTGCCGCTGGCCGACGCGGCCGGAGGGTTCGGCGCGGCCGCGCTACCCGGGCCGGCGGGCCGGACCGGACCGGAGCTGGAGCTGGAGCCGCTATCCGGGTCGGCGCCGACCACGCCCCGGATCGTCACGTCCAGGCCGAACCGGGCGTTCAGCACCCGCTTGAGGATGGCATCGTGGCCGCTGACACCGAAGCCCTTCAGGTCACCGTCGCGCGGGAAGCGCAGGGTGAGGACCCGGTCTTCCAGCGAGAGCACGCTCGCGTTGCGTAGCAGCAGCCAGGCCACCTTGCGCTCCTGCATGACCGCTTCGAGGACGGCGTCCCAGTTCTTGCGCAGCGAATCGGCCGAGGAAAATGCGGCGGACGCGGCCGCGGCCGGGACCGGCGGCGGGGACGACGCTAGGGCAGGCTCGGCGGTCGCTGGGGCTGACACTGGTCGCGACGCCGGCGCTGGTCGCGACGCCGGGGCGGGGGCCGGGGCCGACGCTGGGGCGGGCGCGGCGGTCTCGGCGGGACGGCTTGCGGCGTTCCGGTCGGGGGCCGCGGGAGGACGGGTCCGTTCGGCAGAAATCTCGGCGGCGGAGTGCGGCGGGGAGGGGGGTGACTGCGGCCGGGGAGCCGGCGCGGCCCGGACCCCGGACTCCAGTCGCTCCAGCCGGGTCAGCAGCGACTTCTCGTCGGTGGTGGCGGCGGGCAGCAGCACCTGCGCGCACATCAGCTCGAGCAGCAGCCGGGGCGAGGTGGCGCCGCGCATCTGGTCCAGGCTGGTGCTGACGATCTCGGCCGCGCGGGCCAGCCCGGCCTGGCCGAACCGGCCCGCCTGGGCGGCCATCCGCTCGGCCCGGTCGGGGGCCAGGTCCAGCAGCCCGGTCTCGGCCGCGTGCGGCACGGCGGCCAGGATGATCAGGTCGCGGAACCGGTCCAGCAGGTCGGCCGCGAACCGGCGCGGCTCGTGGCCGCCCTCGATGACCCGGTTGACCACGCCGAACACCGCGGCCCCGTCGGCGGCGGCGAACGCGTCCACGATCTCGTCCAGCAGGCTCGCGTCGGTGTAGCCGAGCAGCGACACCGCGCGCTCGTAGCTGAGCCCGGACTCATCGCTGCCGGCCAGCAGCTGGTCCAGGATGGACAGCGAGTCGCGGACCGAACCCGCCCCGGCCCGCACCACCAGCGGCAGCACCGCGTCCTGGAAGGCCACGCCCTCGGCGCGCAGGATGTCCTGCATCAGCTCGCGCAGCACCGAAGGAGGGACCAGGCGGAACGGGTAGTGGTGCGTGCGGGACCGGATGGTCGGCAGCACCTTCTCCGGCTCGGTGGTGGCGAAGATGAACTTCAGGTGCGGCGGGGGTTCCTCGACCAGCTTCAGCAGCGCGTTGAAGCCCTGCTGGGTGACCATATGCGCTTCGTCGATGATGTAGATCTTGAACCGCCCGGACACCGGGGTGTAGAAGGCCCGCTCGCGCAGTTCCCGGGCGTCGTCGACGCCGCCGTGCGAGGCGGCGTCGATCTCGATCACGTCGATGCTGCCCGGCCCGGACGGGGCCAGCGCGACGCACGAATCGCAGACCCCGCAGGGGTCGGGCGTGGGGCCGTTGACGCAGTTCAGCGAGCGGGCCAGGATCCGGGCGCTGGACGTCTTGCCGCACCCGCGCGGGCCGCTGAACAGGTAAGCGTGGTTGATCCGGCCGGTGCTGAGTGCTTGGCGGAGCGGGCCGGTGACGTGCTCCTGCCCCTTGACCTCGGCAAACGTGGCCGGGCGGTACTTGCGGTACAGGGCCAAGCTAGATCCCGAAACCGGGGTTGCCCCCTCGCGCTCCGACGCGGCTGCGGCCATCAACTCATCCTCACCGGTAATGGGAGGACCCCCCGCACACCCATCAGAGCCCGCGTACCCTTGCTGCCTTCCGGCCCTGGGGGGGTTGGCGGGATAAACGCCGTGCGGGGGGTCACCGGTCAGTGTAGTCAGCCGCGGGACCGGATGGGGCCGCGGTCGCCGGCCGAGCGCTCATCTGGCCCGTTGCGGGCCTGATTCGGGTAAGCTTCCCGGCGGAGGATTCGCCTAGTGGCCTAGGGCGCACGCTTGGAAAGCGTGTTGGGGGCAACCCCTCAAGAGTTCGAATCTCTTATCCTCCGCCACGCCTGAGCAGCACAACCGCCCAGCGTTAGCCGGCGAGCACCGACACGGTGTCGTCGCCGATGTTGGCGGTGTAGACGGCGCCGGTCAGCGGGTTGACCGCGATCCCGACGGCGGTGCGGAGCCAACGGTGTTAAGCCGATAACCTCCTGCCACGAGGGTCCGTCAAGACTTTCGACGGGCACATCTGAGGCCCTGCCTCGCTACCCGCACGCGGCGGCAGCAAACGGCACCAGCAGGACCGCCTGCGGGCCAGGGCGAACCCTGGCCCGCGGCCCGGCCCGGCTACGGAACCCTGAAGGTCCACAGCTCGGAGTTGTTGTTCGTCTCGCTGCTGACGGTGGTGACGGGGCCGCCGTCGAAGGTGGCCTTGAGGATGTCACCGGTGCCGACGTTGCGCCACCATCCGGGCGGCGCACTGCCGTCGAAGACCCACTTCTGGTTGGCCGCGCCGCTGGCCGGGGCCAGCACGATGCGGTGGTTGACGTCCGCCATGACCTTGTTCGACGCGACGCCGCCCGGCGCGAACTCGGCGTACTTGTCGTTGTCGGAGGCGCTGGAGCTGCCGTCCGCGAACCAGAAGAACTCGGCGTCGCCGGCGGTCGGGTGCGATGTGCCGATGATCTGGCCGTAGAAGCCCACCGCGAGGTACAGGCCGGTGTTGGACTCCTGGGTGCCGCAGTAGCCGGCGTAGATTCCGTTGGCGCAGTTCCAGGTGTTCCCGCCGAAGTTCACCGGGGCGCGGTAGCTCGCGCTGGCCGCGCCGCCGGTCCCGACGGCCAGCGCCCCGGCCGTCAGCGTGGCCGCGGTAAAGGCCAGGATTTTCTTTCGCTGTCTCATTTGTTCACCTTTCTGAATTGATTTTTCGGTCGCGTCATCGGGAAAGATCAGTGAGCTCCGTGCTGGCCCCGTGCCGGGCGCCGCCGAGCGGGGACGGCATGCCGTCCCGGCACCCGCCTGGAAATACCGCGGCCCGGATTCAGCCGGGCGGCCGCGTTTCCGATCGCGGCCAGGACGCCGGCCGTCGGCAGCGAGCTTGACGCCCAGAAAACATTGAGCGACGTGCTTTGCGGCCGAATCCGGGCAGCCTTTACCGCACCGCCGGTCATAATGGTCCTCCCGTATGCCTGAGCAGGTCAGGCGTTGCCCCCGGTAGCGGACACCTCATTCGCCGGAGCCCGCCCTCTCACCTACCCAGACGCACGCGGAATAAAGCCGGTTTACCGTTAGGCTGGCGGTCACGGAGCGTAAATAAATGCACGACGAACAATCCGTTTTGCACCACGCAAATTCAGATCCCCAGGTCAAGAAGTTAGCAAACCGACACGTTCCGTTACCGATTCGAGAATCCAATTATCTGCCGAACTAAACAGATGAGCGGTGAATTGCCGGGAATTAACCGGCCCGTTCCGCGGTAATTGCCCGCTTTGGCACGGCGGTATCAGTTCGGTAACGCCGTGGCGGCTACTTCTTCGGCGGCGGCGACGGCGCCACGGTGGCCGTCTTGACCGGGTGGGCCTTGCGCTGAGCGGCCGCGCGGGCGGCGGCCGCGTCGGCCTTGACCGCTTGCGCACCCAGTTGCGGGGTCATCCAGGCCAGCATCGGGCCGAGTGCCGCGCGCCACACGTTGCCGGAGTGGCCGCCGCCCGGGACGATCATGAACGGCACGGCCGCCGGCGGCCCCAGGGCCAGCAGCCGGCTCTGCAGCTGCAGCCGGGTCTGCACCTGCTGCCGGAAGCTCGCCGTCCCGCTCACGTCCTGCTTGTCCTCGACGCCCGCCGCGAACCAGAAGGCGGGCAGCCGGACGCTGAGCGGCACCTTGCCGATGTAGGCACTGGGCGAGTTGAGCAGGGCCAGGGCCGGGTGCCCGGCGAACACGTTGACGGTGACCGGCCTGCCGCCGGGCTTGTTGCCCGCGGGTACCTGGCTCTGGATCGGGACGAAGTACCCGGACATGACGCCCGTGGCCCCGTACCGGCCGGGTTCCTGCATCGCGATGTTGGCCGCGCAGTAACCGCCCTCCGAATAGCCGGCCACGCCCCAGGCCGGGCCGGGGGGCTGGACGCGCACGAACCGGGCCAGGTAGTCGGGCACATCCTGCCCGACGAAGGTCATGTCCTGGATGCCGCCCGGGTTGTTCAGGCACTGCAGTCCGTACTGCTGACCGCCGTCGGTGTCGGGCATGACCAGGACCGCGGCGTCGGACGGGTGGGTCTCGAGCAGGCTGAGGTAGGTCGGGATCACGTCCAGCACCGACAGCCAGGCCTGCGGGTTGCCCGGCGAGCCGTGCAGCAGTTCGATGGCCGGGAACCGGTAGTGCGCGTAGGACTTCTGGAAGTACTGCGGCGGAAGGTAGATGTACACGTCCCGGACCAGATGGCTGTGCAAGCCGGTAATCGTGGTCTGGAACAGGTAACCGACCTGGGCGTCTTCGGCAGTGCTGGTGACCCGGCCGATGTCCTTGTCGAACTGGCGATTGGATCCGGCGCCGGCCACCGCGTATTTGGGAATGCTGCTCGCGCCCTGGCCGGTCAGATCGCTGATCATTCCGCCCCAGGTCTGGTAATAGTCATAAAACTTGTTGACCGAGGCAATTCCGAACGCCATCGCCGGAACGAAGGCCAGGCACGCCGCGAGCACCTTGAACACGACCTGCTTGGCCACGGCCAGCCAGAAGATCAACGCCGCGAAGATCACCATCAGCAGCAGGAAGAGCCCGGCTCCCTGTGGCTCGAACACTCGGATCTCCTCGCCGGACTCTGCGGCCAGTGGGGGTTGGTTCGCCTTACTCAGGCCAGGGCATACCCGCGCACTGCCGCATGATCACTTGTCCGAACGTCCGAGACGCGGCGTTAAGTTCCCCCGGGCGAGCACGCCAGACGCGCTCGCCACCCCGATGTCCTAAGAAAGTACACAGCGGTGGAGGTGGGATTTGAACCCACGGAGGGGTTGCCCCCTCACACGCTTTCGAGGCGTGCGCCCTCGGCCACTAGGCGACTCCACCGTGGGCGAGCTTACCCGAATCGCGGGGCCGCCGGGGAGGTGCTATTCGTTACCCGGGCGGCGGCCGGCGAAGAACTCGCTCAGCACCGCGCCGCACTCCTGGGCCAGGACCCCGCCGATGACCTCCGGGCGGTGGTTCAGGCGGCGGTCCCGGAGCACGTCCCACAGCGAGCCGGCCGCGCCGGCCTTCGGATCTTCAGCCCCGTAGACCAGCCGCTCGAGCCGGGCCAGGGTCACCGCGCCCGCGCACATGGTGCACGGTTCCAGGGTAACGATCAAAGTCAGGCCGGTCAGGCGCCAGCTGCCCAGGGCCCGGGCCGCCTGCCGGATGGCCAGGAGCTCGGCGTGCGCGGTCGGGTCGCGGTCCGCCTCGCGCCGGTTGCGGGCCCGGGCCAGGACCGTGCCCGCCTGGTCGAGGATGACCGCCCCCACCGGGACGTCGGCCGGGCCGGTCCCCGCCCCGGCCGGTATCGCCTCGGGCTGTATCGCCTCGGCTAGGGCGAGCCGCATCGCGGGCTCGAAGCTGGCCAGGTAACCGGTCACGGGCCGAGCGCACGATCCAGGGCCTGCTCCACCGCTTCGCCGAAGCGCAGCCGCTCGGCGATCCCGGCCACGGCGTCCTCCGGGTAAAGATCGAGATCGGCCGAGACGGCACCGAGCTCCATCTCCTCCAGCCCGAGGTCGGCGAAGATGGACAGGTCGCCCGCCGGCAGGACCTGGTCGAGCTCGTCGTCCGACGGCACCGGGATGTCCAGGAACTCCAGCACCTGACGGGCCAGCGGATAGTCCACCGCCGCAGTCAGGTCGGACAGGAACAGCGATACCTCCTCGCCGAGGACCCGGACCGCCAGCCAGAAGTCGTCACCGACCCCGGCGAAGCCGATCGTGCCGCCGATGCTCGGCTGCAGGCGCAGCGCGTGCAGCAGGCCCTCCAGATCAGCGGTGAGCGCCGCGGGCAGCGCGTCGGCTTCCCACTGATCCTCTTCCCGGTAGACAATGACCGCGAAGTCGGTCTCACCCACGTCGGACATGGTCATCGCACCAGCATGCTCTGCACGGAGGGAATGCTGTCAGATACCCACCCGCCGCGACGGCAAAATCGGTGATCACGCCGGCCCGAGGCCGGTTCTGCTGAGCTGCGCCGGCGTGGCCGGCCCGCGCTGCCGCACACTCCTGCCGCCGATCGGGCATACTGGGGCGGGGAAGGGGCATACTGATGCCGACACGGCAGCTACACCCCGTTAACGTTGGCCCGGATTTCGGTTCAAGCTAACATTGGTTCCCTGACGATTAGGACGAGTCCGGGCGCCTTTGGGAGGCGACGTGAGTCTTAAGACAGTCCTCGGGTGGCTGGCTGTTGCATTTATCGTCTGGTGGATCATCGAGGATCCCGCCGGAGCCGCTCACGTGGTGCGCAACATCGGGACCTTCCTGACCGCCGCTGCCCACGGGATTTCCGACTTCTTCGCTAATCTCTAAGGCTCGGTGCCCGGATGATGAGGCTGGCCCCGAATACCAACACGGTCCCGGCCTCGGTCAACAGGTACCTGCTACCCCACGAGCGTCAGGTCATCAGCGTTCACGAGCATCCGGCCGTGCTCATCGGCCCCATTGCCCTGGTCCTGCTGGGCCTGGCCATCGCGGGCTTCCTGAGCAACTCGATCACGCATGGCAACCTCGATGCGATCCTGATCATCTGGGGCCTGTGGGTGGTGCTCCTGGCCTGGCTCGGGGTGAAGATCTGGGACTGGGCGGTCAACTACTTCGTGGTCACCTCGCAGCGGCTGCTGCTGGCCCAGGGCGTCATCGTCCGCCGGGTGGGCATGCTGCCGCTCACCAAGGTGACGGACATGAGTTTCCAGCGCTCCACCATCGGCCGCATCCTGGGCTACGGCGAGTTCATCGTCGAGTCGGCCGGACAGGATCAGGCGCTGCGGAACGTCAAGTTCATCCCTTATCCGGAACAGCTCTACCTCGAGGTGTGCGGCCTGATCTTCAAAGAAGACGAACCGCCGCCCGCAAGCGAGCTCGCCACAGAGCTCGCGCGCGTCCTGAGCAGCGAGCTCGCCAGCGAGCTCGCGCCGGTCCTGACCCGTGAGGTCACCACCAGGCTCGCGGAGGTCCTGCGCCGGTGGCTTGAGCAGACCAATCGGCGGGATAACGACGACGACTCGCCGGCTACACGGTCACTAGCACCACGCCGGCCGCGGCCAGCAGCAGGCCGGCTCGCTGCAGCCCGCGCATCCGCTCGCCGAGCAGGACCCTGGCCAGCAGCACCGTCACCCCGGGGTATAGCGCGGTGATCACCACGGCCAGCCCGAACAGGCCCGCCCGGGTGGCCAGTACGTAGCACACGTTAGCCGCCGCGTCGATCGCCCCGGAAACCAGCGCGACGCCGGTGATCCCGCCCCGGCCCCACCGCACCCGGGTCCGGGAGACCAGCACCAGGCCGAAGGCCACCACGGTCCCGGCCGACCGGGAGATGGCCACCGGCCACAAGACCCCGGACTGGCCCGCGTTCTTGAGGAAGATGAAGAACAGGCCGAAGCCGGCGCCGGCCGCGGCGCCGTAACCGAGCGCCCGCAGCCGCCCGGAGGCGGCCAGCCGGGGACGGCCGGCCAGCCGGGGACGGCCCGCCAGCCCGGGACGGCCGTCCGGGTCGTCGCCGGGCTCGGGAGCCTGCGCGCTGACCATGACGATCGCCACCAGGCAGATCAGGCCGCCCGCGATCACCGTGGCCGCTGGGCGTTCCCCGTCGGCGATGGCCACGCCGACCGGCAGCACCGCCGAGACCAGCGCCGCGACCGGGGCCACCACGCTGATCGGGGCGCTGGCGAAGCCCGCGTAGAACGCGATCAGGCCGGACGCGCCGCACACCCCCGAGGCCGCCGCCCAGCCGACCGCGCTCCAGTCTCCCATCGAGGTCGGCGAGCCGAGCCCGCCGTGCCCGAGCAGCCCGCCCACGGCCGGTACCTGGCCCAGCAGCGCGACCGCCAGCATGACCACCGCGCCGGCCGGGACGGTCAGCGCCAGGACCGCGAACACGCTGGCCCGCCGGGACGCGACCCCGCCGAGAAAATCGGCCGTCCCGTAGAGCACGGCGGCGGCCAGTGCCAGGATCGTCACCACGGCCGGACACCCGGTCGGCTAGGCCAGCGGTCGGAATATTGACACATGCAGTTCATCCTAACGACCGACGGTTCACGCGGAAAAGGGAAATATGGCGGACCCACCCGACCTGACCACGGCCGTGGCTCGCACCCTGCAGGCCCTGCGGGCCGATCGGGGCTGGTCGCTGGACCAGCTCGCGGCGCGCTCCGGGGTCAGCAAGGGCGTGCTGGTGGCGCTGGAGCAGGGGCGCTCCAACCCCAACCTGGCCACGCTGGCCCGGATCGGCGACGCGTTCGGCGTGCCCGTCACGCAGCTGGTCGACGTGGGCGGCGAGCCGGCCGTCCGGATTAGCCGCCCGGACGCCTCCCGGGTGCTGTGGCGCGGGCCGTCCGGCGGCGCCGGCACCATCCTGGGCGCCACCGACCCGCCCTGGGCGGTCGAGCTATGGCGCTGGGAGGTGCTGCCGGGCGAGGAGTTCGGCGGCGAGGCGCACGCGCCGGCCACCCGCGAGCTGGTCTGGGTCGAGGCCAGGCTGACCCTGACCGTGGCCGGCGAACGGCACGTCGTCGAGCCCGGCCAGTGCGCCCGGTTCGCGGCCAACCGCCCGCACCGCTACGGCAATGAGGGCGACGAGCCGGCCCGGTTCACCATGGTGGTACTCGTCCCGCCGGCCGAGCAGGGCTTACCGCCCGGCGGCCTGAACCCCGGTGTCCACCCCGGCCAGCCAGTCCCGGGCGGCGATCGCGGACCCGCGGGCGCCGGCCATGTCCAGGTCGGGCACCAGGGCGATTTCGGTCACCCGGACCTGCTCCGCACGCAGCACGGTGTGCGCCCGGACCTCGGCCAGGAACCAGTCGCGGAAGTGGGGCGCGGCCTCCACCACGCCGCCGCCCAGGAAGTAAGCGCCGGGATCGAAGAAGTTCGCGGCGATGGTGAACAGCCGGCCCAGGGCCATGGCCTGCTGCCCGAAGATGGCCAGGGCCAGCTCGTCGCCCTGCTCGCCGTAGTGCCGGATCTGCTTGGCCGCCTCGCCCGCCGGCAGCCCCGCCACCGGGTGGTCCTGGTATCTGGCCAGCCAGTAGGGCAGCAGGTTCTTCATGATCCCGGTGAGCGAGGCCACGCTTTCCGCGTCGCCGGACTGGCCGCAGTTGCACGCGGGCATCGGCTGACCGGGAGCCAGCAGCCCGTCCAGCGGGATCGGCACGTGGCCGAGCTCGCCGGCCATCCCGGCCGCGCCCTTGATCACCCGCCCCCCCTCGACCAGGCCGCCGCCCAGGCCCGTGCCGACGATCGCGGCCAGCGAGCTGTGCCGCGCCGACTGCACGCCGAACCGCACGTGGTGCGCGTACAACGCGGCCGCGTTCCCGTCGTTGTTGTAGATGACCGGCAGCCCGGTGCGCTCGGCCAGCGCGCCCCGGATGTCGAAGCCGCCCCAGCCCGCGTCGCCGAAGTTGGTCGCGCCCTTGGAGGAGATGACGCCGTCCGCGCTGGCCGGACCGGGCGTGTCCAGGCCGATCGCGCGCACCGCGGCGAGCGGCACGCCGGTGAGCGCGAGCACCTGGTCCACCGCGTCGAGCAGCGACTGGATGGCCTTGTCCGGGCCCTCCCTGACGTTGCTGGGGACTTCGGCCATCTGGTCGAGGAGGAACCGGCCTTCGGCATCCAGGATCGTCCCGTTGTTCGTCGTCCCGCCGTTGTCCAGGCCGATGACCACCCAGTCCACTGGCATGCCTCCTCCTCGTCCGGCCGCTGAACCCCGGTTCAGTCTAGGGAAATGCGTTAACAGAGAGCAATATCGCACCGGGGCCGATCAGCCCGGCATCGTGTACCGGCGGACCAGCGCCTCGGTCAGGTCGATCGAGGTGGCGAAGTCACCGGCGGTGATCCACTCGTTGGGGCGGTGGGCCACGGCCAGCGAGCCGCAGCCGAAGGCGGGCAGCGCGGGAATCCCGGCCTCGGCCAGCCAGCAGGAGTCGGTCACCCCCAGCAGGACGCCCAGCTCCGGCTCCGCGCCCAGCACCGATCGCATCGCGCCCGCCGCGGCCTCGATCAGCCGGTCGGCGCCCGCCGCCGAACTTGGCGGTACCCAGTCGTGCGGCGGATCCGCGGCGGTGACGTCCAGCCCGGCCCGGCGCACCGCGGCGCGCAGTTCGGTGTGCACGCCGGCATGGTCATGCCCTCGATCACCCGTACCTCGACGATCGCGGTCATCGACTCGGGCTGCATGAACGGGGTGATTCCGCCGCTGACCATGGTGCCGATGTTGACCGTCGGCCGGGTGCCGTCGATCGGATGGGCCGCGGCCGCGAGCAGATCCGCGTCGGCCAGCGCGGCCATGGCCCGGGCCAGCGCCACGCCGGCCCGCTCGGACGGCGGGAGCTGGGCGGCGGAGTGCCCGGGCAGGCCGCGGGCGGTCAGCTGGACCACGCACGACCCGCGCTGGGCCACGAACAGGCGCGCCCAGGACCTCATGTCCTGACCGCCGGCCGGCTAGAGGATCACGGCCGCGTCCGCGGCCAGGGCGTCCTGGGTGGCCAGCCACTTCATGCCGTAGTCCGAGCAGCCCCGGTGCAGTGCTTCCTCACCGAGCCCGCCTACGTGCTCGCGAACGGTGATTGCGGACTGCTGGTCTCGCTGTCCGGAGCGCGGCTTGACCTGCCCGGCCGGTTCCGCGCGGCCCGGCACGCCTCGCTCCGCGAGCTGGGCCGGCTGGCTGAGGCCATCGACGAGCTCCTCGAGGACAGCTTCCGGGACGCCTGCCCGTCAGCGCATATGGACGGCGCGTACGAGAAGGTGCTGGCCCGTGCGCACGGGGCCAGGCTTGACCTGCGGTTGCTCCCGTCCTACCAGGGCGCTTCGGAGGACGCCTGCCGCCGGTTCTTGTCGGGGCTGAGCATGCTGCAGGGTCTTTCCTGACGACACAACGAGGCCGGACCGTGGAGATATCCGAGCAGCAGCACGCGCTACTCAAGCGCGGCCGGGACGGGTGCTGGTCACCGTCGGACCAGGCGGCTCGCCGCACGCCGGGCCGGTCTGGTACCTGCGGGACGGCGCCGAGATCCGGATCAGCAACCCCGCGCACCACCCAGAAGGTCAAGGACATCGAGCTGGACCGCGGGTGGCCTTCTGCGTCGACGATCAGGTCGCCGGTGAGTCCCTGACCCTGTACGGCCGGGCGGCCATCGTCGCCGACGAGCGCGTCGCCGAGCTGACCTGGCCGCTGCTGCTCGCCGTAGTGGTCCTCCAGGGTCCGGACGGCCCGGTCGAGGTCGACGCCCGGCCGAGCGACGCGCTCAACCTGGCCGTGGTGGCCGGCGCGCCGGTGCGCGTCGATGCCGCCGTCCTGGATGATCCCGAGGTCGACGCCCATCCCGAATGGGAGCGTTACCCGGCGCGGATGCCCGACCTGGCCGCCGAGGAGCGCCAGCGGCGGGCCGACTTCCAGGCCCGCCTGGCCCAGGAGCACGAAACAGAGGACCGGGAATTACCTACCGCACCTCGTGACCTGGCGGCGTGGCGTCCTGGTCAAGAGTTACCTGTCTGGTCCGAAGGTCAGGGTGGCGCACGAACCTGTCCACGAACCCGGCCGGTCCGCCGATGCAGGTCCAGTCGTCGTCCCAAAGCGTCGAAACCAGCCACGAGCGATCGGCAGGGAACATCAGGTCGGGCAGGACACCCTTCCAGAACGACCCACGGTCGTGCTGTCGCCAGGTGGCCGCCTGCTCTGGCCCTCCCTCAACCAGCACGTAACGCCATCCCGCGTACATCCTCACCATCGGCGCATCAGCGAAGACCACGTCGCCCGCGCCGGTATCGAGGTATCCAAGCCACCACAGCTGGCCCGGCGACTGTTCGGTCAGCATGGCGAGCACCGCCCGGTCATGCTTGCCCTGCCCGTCATCGTGGGACGGCAGCTCGACCGTGGCGTAGGCCTCGAAGACCGGCGGGATGGCAGCCGTGATGGTAAAGCTGATGGAGGTGCCTTTGTTGATCCACGCGACGTCAGCATCGGTCCCGATTCGCCACATGCTGCCGTCCCTGGCCTGCCCGACCATGCCGCCAGCCTAGATGCCGCGGGCCCCGTAATCCCATCCGATGAGCACCCGGCGCGGCTCCACCATCCCGGAAGCCGACAGCGGCGGCCGCCGGCCGCTCCTTAGAGAGAGCTGCGGAGGATCGGGGATTTGAACCCCGGAAGGTGTTGCCACCTAACCGAATTAGCAGCTCGGGTCGCGGCTGTCCAGTTCGGTTCAGGCTGGACCAACATCCTTGACCGATCCTCCCTGGACGGTTATGCACAGTGGTGAACTGAAAACCCAAACTGCAACCCTGTAGCCGATCCAGCTCCCGGCCTTGCCGGTCAGGACGTGAGCGGGCGCCAGAAGAACTCCAACTGGATGTTGTCTGGGTCGCGGAAGGTGAGCATGGCGTTCGCGGTGTAGGAAGGTTCCTTTACACCGGAGTGGCGTATTCCCATCTCGTCCAGCCGGGAAGCCCAGGCGTCGAGGTCGCTGCGGTGGGCGACCAGGAACTCCAGGTGATCCAGTCCGGCTCGGAACTCGTTGAAGGTATCCGGGTCCGCGCCGTGGTCCACCAGACACAGCTCCACGCCGCTGCGCGGCTCGGCGAGGTGGACCAGTGCGACGTGGCCATCCGGTCGGACATAGCGGCTGGTTTCCTCTGTGCCGAGCAGGTCGCAATACCATGCCGCGCTTCGGTCGGCGTCCCTGACGGTGAGGATGACAACCTGGCCGATGATGTCTGGCATGGGTCAACCCTGACGGCTGGTTGCTCGGCTAGCAAGCACGACGGACGCCAGGCGGAGCGTGATCGCCAAGGTGGTTAGGTGTCACTGATACGAATTCACGACCCATTGCTAGGAGGACGTTGGCGGCAAGGTGCAGAGCTGCCCGTGTGCTGGTCAGCGGTCAGGTTCGTGTGTCCGCGAGTAACCGTGATTCCCCGGTGTCGGCCTGTCGATCGGGCACGCAACGGGCACGGCGCCGGTCGCATGTACTGGTTGATACCTCGGCGCCCTGATGCTCGTCATCATGCGGTGGGCTACGTATTACTTGCCGTCCGAGCTGCTCCGCTGGCGTTGCTGCCCGGCGGGGCGGAATTGGCGTTCCCAACGGCTTCGGTCGAGCCCGAAGACATGCAACGGCTCGCCATGCCGCCCGATTGCCTCATGCTCGAAGGTCAGCCCGATTTTCTGGGCGACCCGGGACGACGCACCATTTGTGGGCAGGAGGCGGGCGATCATCTGGTCAAGACCGACGCGCTCGAATCCCTCGTCGCGGGCAACCGCAGCTCCCTCGCTGGCGTAGCCGCGGTTCCAGGACGACGGCACCAGCCAATCTCGACCTCTTCGGGGCTGATTCCGGTCACGCCCGGCCCGACGACGTTAAGACCGACAAAGCCGAGCCACTGACCAGTCGGCCTATCCAGGACTGATCGCCACCCGAATCCGTGCTCTCGCCAGTGTGCGAGCATTCCGTCGAAGACCTCGTCCGCCCGTTCCGTTGACCAGAGCTGACCGGTCCCGATGAAGCGCATGACATCCTGATCGCGGCAAATCGACCGCCAGCCGACCCGGTGCCGCTCATTCCAGGCTCCAGCAGCAGCCGTTCGGTCTCAAGTGGTCCCACCTCCCTGACCGTAGCGGATGGCACACCGCCGCCACTTTGCTGATCGAGCAGGGCGTCCATATCCGGGTCGTCCAGGAGGTGCTCGGCCACACCAGGGTGACGACTACCGAGCGCTATACGCACGTGGCTACCCTCCAGATGAAGGATGCCAGCGAGCAGATCGGCCAGGCCCTGTGGGGTCCGCGATGAGTCAACTACAACCCAAACTGCAACCTTGGGCCGTCTTCCTGATCAGGCCTCGCCAGCGGCCGATCCAGG
>CAWBDS010000008.1:0-183591 GCA_963787645.1 uncultured Actinomycetes bacterium
CTTCAGCTGGGATGCGGACCGCTACGCACATACCGGGTACCGGGGAGAGGTAGCGGTACCGTACCGCGATCATTTTGAAGGCTGCCAACCAAACCGGGAACGCGCCTAAATAGCCCATCTGGGCGTGTCAATGGCTTCGTGCACCCGGCCTGTTACCAGCGCATAGTAAGCGATCCGCGCTGTTCTTCCAGGTCAGCCGACGCTCTGCGGATGAGGCCATACTCCGCTGTGCCGTCATCACCATCGCGCGAAACAGGCCCAAGGTTGGCGGCTCGAGCAGCCCGAACCAGGCATCCTGGTCTGGCACACCCCATCCGGCCGGAGATATGCCACCATGCCCGCCGTCTATGACGGTCCGGTCAAGCCGTAATAATTACTGCGCGTTGAGCGGCAAGGTGACCTGCGCCTGAGCCGTTGACCCGGCTGCGGATACCTCGATCCAGGCTGTGCCGTGCTCGACCGGGGGCACGATCTCGAGCCCCAAGGCGACCATGCCGGTATCGCCCCATGGGCTCACGCCGTCCGCCCGGGTGGTGTGCCAGCGGCCGTTGCTGTCGCGTATCCACAGCGCGGGCAGGGGAATGATCCCTCTGGCGAACTTCCAGTCATCCTCCACCGTGACGCCGCTGGCCAGCAGGTGCATGATGGTGCGCGGCTCATCGAGGAGCAGACTCTGCGTCACGCCCAGGATCGTGATCGTGGCGCCGTCCCGCTCGGGCAGTTCCGCCGCGGTGACGGCCAGGATGGCGGGCGCGGGCGGCGGCCGCCAGCCGCGCCGCAGCGGGGGAGTTAGCATGCTTTCCCAGCGCTCCGGCAGATCCCCAGCGGGCGGCGCGGTTATGCCGTGGCCATCGAGACCGATCCTGGCGCACAATCCGGCCAGCTGCCCGGGTGCCGGACTGTCGTGAGCCAGCACGCCGGCCTCGCGCAGTGCGGCGACGATGTGGCCAGGTGCGTCACCGATGAACGCGTGCAGGTCGGCACTCGCCGTAGGCGGTGCCGGATCGTCCCGAGGCCGGTACCCCACCAGGCTGAGAATCCGGGCCGCGATGACCTCCAGCAGGAGCTCACCTGGGCTCTGCACCGCCGGCGTCACGGAGACATCCGGTCCCGGGTTCCGCGGACCCAGATTGATGCGGGCGGGGGCTTCGACCGCACCGGTGAAGTCAAGCCAGCGAATCTGGTGCGCCGGGGCCGGGCGCAGCAGCAACTCGCTCGCGGTATGCCCTCCGGTCCAGGTGATCTGGTAGCTGACGCCCTGGTCGTCTACTGCGGCGAACGGCGGAAAGGGCCTGCCGACCACGATGAACCGCGCGCCGCCCGCAAGGCCCGCAACGCCCGCAACGCCCGCGTAGGCCACGACCAGTATCTCGTCACGCAGATCGTCGTGGCGGACCTTGATCACCTGACCCACCGGCACGATCCGGCCCGCAACTCGCCGCGGAACCGGCCTGGAGCGGGGCCGCCCGATGTGGTAGAGGGAGAGCCGGTACCTTCCCGCGAGGGCCAGGCCGAGGTCCGCTTCGATCTCGTCGGTGACGTCGGTGCCGACCGCGCCCACGGCGCGCAGCGCCGGCGCGACCACCTCGAGCCTGGTCGAACGCCACTGGCCAGGCAGGCTGCCCCGGGCGATGGTCGTGGCCCGGCGTAGCTCGGCCTCGGCCAGCAGCCGCAGGTAGGTTTCCGCACCCTCGCGGTCCATGTCCTCAGTGTCCCGGATCCGCGGCGGAATCGGTGCCCGGCCCGCCCCGGGAATGGCCATCGCGAAACGATCGAAATACCCTGGTATGCATCGCACCGAAGGAAGTGCTGGTGATGTCACGACCGGGAGACGAGAAGGCGGCCCGCCGCGCGAGCCACAGCCGCCTGCGAGCCTCGCATGACGACCGCGATCAGGCGGTCGACACGCTCAAGGACGCGTTCGTCCAGGGCCGGCTGACCAAGGACGAGTTCGACTCACGGGTGAGCCATGCTCTTACGTCCCGCACGCACGCCGATCTGGCCCCGCTCACCGCCGACCTCCCCGCGGTCCCGCCATCACGCCCAAACGTCTCGGCGCGCACCAACGTCCCGGCCCAGCCCGCGAACCAGACGATCCGGCACAGCACCCGCGTGATCGCCGTTACCACGCTGATCACCGCGGCCGCTGACGCCTTCCTCACCACCAACCCAGCCCTAATCGCCGTGGTCTGGACCCTCACCATGATCTGGTTCGGGGTCGTGCTCCTGAACGTGTCGGTGATTCTCGAATCCCGCTATCAGCGGCGCTCGGGCAAGCAGCTGCCGCCAGGCTCCGGCCGCGCCCGGGCAGGCCTCAGCCCGCCCTAAACGCCACTACGCTTCGCGCATGGCGGACTTCAGGACCTTGCCCGAAGGCCCCTTCGGCAGCTCGCCCACGAACCGAATCTCACGTGGGTACTTGTACGCCGCCAGCCGCTCGCGGCAGTACGCGATGACCTCCTCGGCGGTCAGCTCGCTGCCGGGACGCACCGAAACCACCGCCACCACCTCCTCGCCGAGCCGTTCGTCCGGCTTGCCGATCACGGCCGCCTCCACGATCGCCGGATGCGCGTACAGGACCTCCTCGATCTCGCGCGGGTAGACGTTGTACCCGCCCCGGATCACCAGGTCTTTCGCGCGATCGACGATGAAGAAGAAACCGTCCGCGTCCATGTAGCCCAGATCGCCGCTGTGCAGCCAGCCGCCGCGCAGGGTCTCCGCGGTGGCCTCGGGCCGCCCGAGGTAGCCCTTCATCACGTTGTGCCCGCGGATCAAGATCTCGCCCACGTTGTCGCGGCCCGGCGGCAGCGGCTGGTCAAAGGCGTCGGCCACCCGCATGGTGACGCCCCACAGCGGCTTGCCGATGGACAGCACCCGCCGGTCGCCGGGCCGGTTGAACGAGCACGAGCCGGCCGTCTCGGACATCCCGTAGCCCTCGAGCACCTCGATGCCGTACATGCCCTCGAACGTGCGCATGATGTCCTCCGGCAGCGACGCGCCGCCGGACACCGCCACCCGCAGCGCCGACAGGTCGCGGCCGGTGATGTCCTGCTGGGCCAGAGCGTGCAGCATGGTCGGCACGCCGCCGATCACCGTGCACCGGTCGCGCTCGATCACGTCCAGCACGTCGCCGACCCCGAACCGCGGCACGATGGACAGGCAGCCGCCGTACCGGACGCTCACGTTGATCACCGAGGACAGCCCGAACACGTGGAAGAACGGCAGTACGGCCAGGGTCACGTCATCGTTGCGGGCCCCGAACAACTGGCCCGCGATGGTGCAGTTCATGTACAGCTGGAAGTGGGTGAGCTCCGCGCCCTTCGGCTTGCCCGTGGTGCCGCTGGTGTAGATGAGCACGGCGGTGTCTTCCGGATCACGCGGCACGACCTCGCCTCCCGGAACGTCCAGCGGCGACGAGGACAGCAGCGCGCTCATCGGCCGGGCATCGTCGGGCAGCGGGGCTGCGCCGAAGCTGACCAGGTACATCGGGATGCCCGTCCGCTCGCAGGCCTTGCTGGCCTCGGCGTGCATACCCTCGAAGCCGATCAGCAGCGCGGCCGAAGCGTCGCCCAGGTGGTACTCGATCTCGGGCGCCATCAGCAACGGGTTGAGCGGCAGCACGATCATCCCGGCCTTGAGCGCCCCGAAGTACGCGACCAGGAAGTGCGGCACGTTCGGCAGCTGCACGGCCACCACGTCACCGGGCTCGAGACCGGCCTCGAGCAGGCCCGCCGCGAACTGGCCCGAATGCTCGTCGAGCTCGCGGTAGGTCGTCGCGTTCCCGCCGAACCGGTGCGCCGGAGCGTCCGGCGTGGCCAGGGCCGTCTCGGTCAGGATGGTCGCCAGGTTGAAGCTCAATGCCCCACCCCCTTGTAGGTGAGACATATATTAAAGGTGTATCACCACCGTGCCTAGGTCGTGGCCAAGCGAGCGGAGCGGGCAGTGATCTACTACGTGCGGAGAACGACACCGGAATCGGCCGACGGATCGGCCGGCCCGGACACCCCAAGGCGATCGGCAAAGCCACCAGCGCCCCGGCCGTCGGCTGGCCTGTTCCTGACCGAGCCCGTGCGCGGGCTGGTTGACCTGACCGCGTTGCTGGTAGCCGCACCCTGGCTGGCTACCGCCCCGCGCGGTGACGGCCACGGCGTGCTGGTGCTGCCCGGCTTGCTCGCCTCCGACACCAGCACGTTGCCGCTGCGCAGGTACCTCGGCTGGCTCGGCTACGACGTGCGCGGCTGGGATCTGGGGCGTAATAACGGGCCCACCGAGGAGGTGCTGGCCGGGATGCGCCGCGCGCTGATGGCCCACGCACGACGCACCGGGCGGCCGATCTCGCTGGTCGGCTGGAGCCTGGGCGGTGTCTACGCCCGGGAACTGGCCCGCCGGAACGGCAAGCATGTCCGCCAGGTCATCACCCTGGGCAGCCCGTTCGCCCTGACCGATCCGCAACGGCAGAGCCGGGTCGACGGCCCCTACCGGCGCCTCAGCCACCTGCACGCGGACGACGCCCGGCTGCCCTCCTCGGCCCAGCGCGCGCGGCCCATCAGCGTGCCGTCGACCTCGGTCTACTCCCGCCTGGACGGCGTCGTGTCCTGGGAAGCCTGCCTGGAACCAGAGACCGCCCGGCATCAGAACGTCGAGGTCCGCTGCAGTCACATCGGCTTCGGCGTCGATCCGGCCACCTTGTGGCTGATCGCCGACCGGCTGGCCACCCCACCCGGCCTGAACCGTCCCTTCCGCCCGCCGTCACTGCTGCGGCCCCTCTACCCGGACCGCCGATGATCGACTCCGACCCTGCCCGCACCCGTCCGGCCCCGTGGGACTACGCCGCGCCCTGGGGCGTCCGCGGCTACGTCACCGACCTGGACGGACCCGTCCACTGGATCGAGTTCAACCCAGGCCCGAGCCACGCCACCGCCCTGAGCAGCAGCAACGCGACCGGCCCGGACCAAGGCGACGACCAAACCCCGATCGTGTTCGTGCACGGCCTGGGCGGCTCGCACCTGAACTGGTGTCTGCTCGGTCCCCGCCTGGCTGCGGGCCGCCGCGCGGTCGCGCTGGACCTGCATGGGTTCGGCCTCACTCCGGGCCTGCGGTCCAACACCACCGTCCAGGCCAACGCACGCCTCCTGGACCGCTTCATCCGGGAGGTCGTCGGCGAGCCGGTGATCCTGATCGGCAACTCGATGGGCGGCCTGATCACCCTCTTGGAGACGGCGGCCCACCCGGACCTGGTCAAGGGCGCGGTCCTGCTCGATCCGGCCCTTCCGCTTCCCGCGCAGAAGCCGGATTGGCAGGTCAGCGGGCAGTTCCTGGTCTACGCGCTGCCTGGCCTGGGCGAATTCTTCGTGGCCAAAGGTCTGGCCGCCATCGCGCCCGAAGCCGGCGTCGACCAGCTGATCCGGCTCTGCTTCGCCGACCCGTCGCGCGCCGATCCTGCGATGACCCAGGCCGAGGTCGCACTGAGCGCCAAGCGGCACCCGGCCACGAGCGCCCAGGCCGCGGCCCGGGCCCGGGTGTTCCTGGCCGCCGCCCGGTCGCTGCTGCGGGTGCTGGCCCGCCGCGGCAACTATCAGAAAAAGATGGCCAGCATCGACGTCCCGGTCCTGCTCATCGGCGGCGAAGCTGACCGGCTGGTCCCGGTGGCGGCCATGCGCCACGCCGCGGCCCGCAATCCCCGCTGGGAGTCCCTCTTCCTGCCTGGCGTCGGGCATGTCCCGATGCTCGAGGTTCCCGACGCGACCGCCGCGGCCATACAGGACTGGCTGGACCGGCACTACCGCCAGGGATGAGGATCGAGCTATGCAGCAGCTGACCGGACTTGATGCCTCCTTCCTCGCGCTCGAGACGGCCAACACCACCGGCCACGTCGGCGGCCTGTCCGTGCTGGATCCCGTCGGCGCGCCCAAGCCCGTGACCCTGGTCCGGCTGACCGAAACCCTGGCCCAGCGCATCCCGCTCATACCCGTCCTGCGGCGCAAGCTGCTGGATGTCCCGTTCGGCCTGGACCAGCCGTACTGGATCGACGATCCGGACTTCGACATCGAGTACCACGTCCGCGAGCTGGCCCTGCCTCGTCCGGGATCCGACGCCCAGCTGAACGAGCAGGTCAGCCGGCTGCACGCCCGGCCCCTGGACCGGAGCAAGCCGCTGTGGGAGATCTACCTGATCACCGGCCTGGCCAAGAAACGGGCCGCGGTGTACACCAAGATCCACCACGCGGCGATCGACGGCGCGTCCGGCGCCGAGCTCCTCACCGTCCTGCTGGACCTTTCCCCGGAAGGTCGCGAACTACCGCCGGTCAAGCCCTGGCGGCCGGAAAAGGCCCCGCGCTGGCCGGAGCTGGCCGCCCGGGCGGCCGCCAAAGCGGCGTGGCGACCGGTCCAGACCGTCCGCATCACCAACGAGCTGGTCAAGGTGCTGCCCACCGTGGCGCCGGTGGTGAACACGGTGGTCGGCGGCATGCTCGGGCTGAACCGCGGCGACGGCGAGGTCATCGCCACCATGCCCGGGCGGGCTCCGGCCACGCCGTTCAACAAGCCGATCACCCCGCACCGCCGGTTCGCCTTCCGCAGCGTTGACCTCGGCACGATCAAGCAGATCAAGAACGCCTTCGGCGTCTCGGTCAACGACGTCGTGATGGCCATGTGCGCGGGCGCCCTGCGGCGCTGGCTGGCCGACCGCGAAGCGCTGCCGGGCCAGCCGCTGATCGCGATGATCCCGGTCTCGGTGCGCGACCCGGCCAGCAAGGGCGCGCTGGGCAACAAGGTGTCGGCCATGCTGGCCGCGCTGCCCACCAACGTGAGCGATCCGGGGCTGCGGCTGGAGATCGTGCACGCCGCGACCAAGATCGCCAAGGCCCAGCAGGCGGCGATCCCGCAGGGCCTGGTCGACCAGATCAGCGACTTCGCGCCGCCCGCCCTGACCGCCCGGGCCGCCCGGGTCGTGTTCGCCACCGGCGTGCTGCACCGGCTGCCGCCGTTCAACCTGACCATCTCCAACGTGCCCGGCCCGAACGTCCCGGTCTACCTGTGCGGGGCCAGGCTGGTCGCGCACTACCCGGTGTCGGTGGTCACCGACGGCCAGGGCCTGAACATCACCCTGGTCGGCTACCTGGGCCAGCTGCACTTCGGCCTGGTGGGCTGCCGCGAACTGGTCCCGGACATCGACGTGCTGGCCGGCTACCTGGTCGACGAGCTCGCCCTGCTGGCCGAAGCGGCCGAAAAACGGGCCACCGAATAAATGACCGACGTCCAAGCCGTCCTCCCGCAGGGGACCCAGCCGCCGGCCATGGTCCCGCCGCACATCTTCGCGGCCGCCGTGGACACCTTCGTGGCCGGGCAACGGCTGGACATGCGGTCGCTCGCCCGACGCATCGGGGTGGCCCGGGCCACCTTGTACCGCCAGGCCGGCAACCGCGAGCTGCTGCTGGACCAGGTGCTGTGGTGGCGGGCCCGCCGCCTGCTCGCCGACCAGGTACGGACCAGTACCCACCTGACCGGCACGGACCGGCTGGCCGCGGTGATCGGCGGGGTGCTGCAAGCCATCGGCGCCGACCGGCCCGTCCGGATGTTCCTGGAGTCCGACCCCGAGACCGCGCTGCGGCTGCTGACCGGTCCCCGCAGCACCGTCCACCAGGGCATGGCCGAAGCGCTGGAGAACCTCATCGACCTCGAACGCGGCCGCGGCGCGTTCGACTCGCGGGTGGACACTCCCACGCTGGCCTTCGCCATCGTCCGGGTCAGCGAAGGCTTCCTGTATTCCGACGTGATCGCCGACCGCGCGCCGGACATCGGCCGCGCGGTCACCGTGATCGAGGCCCTGATCCGCGGCCTGGACCGCAGCCCGGCCACCGCCGGGCAGCCCTGATGGCCATCGACCTGGACGGCGCCGTGGTCCTGGCGTTCGGCGGCCTCGACGTAGCGTTCCTCAACGCCGGCGTGTCCACCACCAGCGTCCGGCTCGGAGACGGCCCGGCCTGGGACCTGGCCGCCTACCGCCGGGCGTTCGGCATCAACGTCGATGGGGTCTTCTTCGGCGTCAACGCCGCGCTGCCCTCCATAAAAGCCCGCGGCCGCGGCGCGCTGGTCTTTACCGCTAGCCTGGCCGGCCTGACCGCCGTGCCCCAGGATCCGATCTACGCCGCGACCAAGCACGCCGTCGTGGGCCTGGCCCGTGCTTTGGGTCCGGCCCTGGCCGGCGAGCACATCGCGGTCAACGCGCTGTGCCCCGGGTTCGCGGACACCGCGATCAACCAGCCGGTCCGGCACCTGATCGATGCCGCGGGCATCCCGCTGATGAGCGCGGACCAGGTGGCCAACGCGGTCCTGGCCATCCTGGCCAGCGACCGGACCGGCGAGGCCTGGTACGTCCAGCCCGGCCGCCCGGCCGAGCCCTTCGGATTCCGGAACGTCCCTGGTCCGCGCGCCCCAGACGGATCAAGAGTCGGCGGCGTCCCCTAGCGCGAGGATCAGCTTGCCGGTGTTCGCCCCCTCGAACAGCTTCAGCAGCGTCTCCGGGAAGTCCTCCACGCTGCCGGTGATCAGGGTCTCGCGCGAGACGAGCCGCCCGGCCTGATACCAGCCTGCCAGTTCGGCCATGGCCTGCGGGTACTGGTCGGCGTAGTCGAAGACCAGGAAGCCGGTCATGGACGCCCGCGCCACCAGCAGCATCATGTAGTTGGCCGGGCCCCGCGTCTGGGTCTCGTTGTATTGCGAGATCGCGCCGCTGATCACGATCCGGGCCTTGCGGGCCAGGCAGACCAGCACGTCGTCCAGGATCTCGCCGCCCACGTTGTCGAAGTAGACGTCGACCCCCTTCGGGGTCATCTCGCGCAACGTCCGGCGCAGGTGCGGCAACCGGTAGTCGATCGCCGCGTCGAACCCGAACTCCTCGGTGATCAGCCGGCACTTCTCCGGCCCGCCCGCGATTCCGATGACCTGGCAGCCCTTGATCTTGGCGATCTGCCCGGCCACGCTGCCGACCGCGCCCGCCGCGCCGGACACCACGACCGTGTCGCCTTCCTTGGCTTTCCCGACCTCGAGCAGCCCGAAGTAGGCGGTCAGCCCGGTCATCCCCAGCACGCCCAGGTACGCCGTGGGCTCGGCCAGCGACAGGTCGAGCTTGAGCACGCCCCGGCCGTCGGATACGGCGTAGTCCTGCACGCCGAACGTGCCGTACACCGAGTCGCCCACCGCGAATCCTGGATGCTCGGACGCGGTGACCCGGCCGATTCCGCCGGCCCGCATGACCGCGCCGATTTCGACCGCCGGGACGTAGGAGGCCCCCGCGTTCATCCAGCCCCGCATGGCCGGATCGATGGACAGGTGCGAGATCTGCGTGACGAACTCCCCGGCCGCCGGCACCGGTACCTCTTCGCTGGTGAATTGCCAGTCGGCGGGCCGCGGGAGCCCGGACGGGCGGGCGGCCAGGCGAACCTGACGGTTGGTCTGTGGCATAAAGACAAATTATGCCGAACGGGCCGTGGTAATCGCCATGTCCGAAACCCGCCAGCTAAGCATCGCTGGCGCCCATAGCTTGTAGGTATGAGCATCTACCAGACCTATACCAGCCCATTGGGTGAAATGCTCCTGGTCGGCGAGCAGACGCAGGAAGGCGTGGCGCTGACGTCGGCGTCCATGACCGGCCAGCGCCGCGCGCCCGCGCCACATGACGACTGGCGACTCGAGCCCGCCGCGTTCGCCGATGTCACCCGTCAGCTCGACGAGTACTTCGCGGGCCAGCGGACCGACTTCGACCTCGACCTCGCACCCCATGGCACCCCGTTCCAGCAGCGGATCTGGCAGGCTCTGGACTCGGTGCGCTACGGAACCACGATCACCTACGGCGAGCTCGCCGCCCAGCTCGGCGTGCCGCGGGACCGGGTCGTGGCCTTGGGCGCCGCGATCGGCGCCAACCCGCTGATGATCATCCGCCCGTGCCATCGGGTCATCGGCGCGGACGGCACCATGAAGGGCTACGCCGGGGGAGTGGAGCGCAAGCAGTGGCTCCTGGTCCACGAAGGCGTCCTGCTCCCGGAGTTCGCGTGACCACCGCCATCGCCGGTCCCCGGGCCCAGCTCGCCGCGGCGTCCTGGTCGGCCATTGCCGCCGACCTGGACGCCAGCGGCTGCGCCGTCACCCCCCGGCTCCTGAGCCCGGAACAGTGCCGCGACCTGGCCAGCCGGTACGACCAGCCGGAGCTGTTCCGGTCCACCATCGACATGGCCCGGCACCGCTTCGGCTCTGGTCAGTACCGGTATTTCACCCACGACCTGCCCGAACCGGTCCGCGCCCTGCGCGAGGCCTTCTACCCGCACCTGCTCACCGTCGCCCGGGACTGGGCAGGCCGCCTCGGGCGGCCCCGTCCCTGGCCCGACACGCTGGACGAATGGCTCACACTGTGCCACCAGGGCGGCCAGTCCAAGAGCGCCCAGATCCTGCTGCGCTACCAGCCCGGCGACTGGAACGCCCTGCACCGCGACCTGTTCGGCAACCTGGTCTTCCCGCTCCAGGTCGTGATCGGCCTGGACGAGCAGGGCCCCGACTACACCGGCGGTGAGTTCCTGCTCGTCGAGCAGCGTCCCCGCGCCCAGTCCCGCGGCACCGCCACCGTCCTGCCCCAAGGCCACGGCCTGATCTTCACTACCCGCGACCGCCCGGTCCGTAGCGCCCGCGGCTGGTCCGCCGCCCCCGTCCGCCACGGCGTCAGCACCATCCGCTCCGGCCGCCGCCACACCCTAGGCCTCGTCTTCCACGACGCCTAGCAGCCGCGGGTTCTCAGCTTGAGGATCCGTAGGGGATGGGGACGGTCAGGACTTGCGCTTTGGTCCAGGTGGCTTGGCCGGGGGTGTGCTGCCAGATGGTGAGGGTGCCGCGGATGACGGCCAGGGCCTGGGTCGTGCCGCGGGGTCCGGGGGCTAGCGTGGCCGTGTCCGGGGGCAGGGGTGGCAGTGGCTGCCAGGTGGATCCCGCGGCGATGACCTGGCCGTGGTGCGCGGTGGTGATGATCGCGGCGGTGCCGCCGGGTCCGAAGGACACGGTGGTCAGGTCGGCGTCCCCGAGCGGCAGGGGTGGTGACAGGGTCCAGTGGCTGCCGTCGGCGGACCAGGTGGCGAGCAGGCTGGCGTCGGATCCGGTACCTGCTTGGAGTAGTGCGGTCATGCCCTGTCCGTTGCGGGTCAGCCTGCGGACGGTGATGTCGCTACCGGCGAGGGCTGCTGGTATGGCTGGGCCTGCTGCCTGCCAGGTGCGGCCGTCACCGGTGAAGATCCCGGCGGTACCCGGCCGGTCGCAGGTGCCGGCCAGGACGGGATTCCCGGCGGGAGTGTAGGTGACGGCGGTGACGGCGGTCAGCCCGCAGCGCTGGCCGGGCGGGGTGGCGGCTAGGGTTTGGCGAGTAACGAGCACGGACCAGGAGGCGCCGCCGGAGGAGGCTTGCTCGGCGGTGCTATCGGCGAGCAGGGCGAGCAGGTGGCCGCTGCCGGGCTGGATGGCCAGGGCGTCGGGAGTGCTGGCCAGCGCGGCGTCGAGCGGGTTGAGGGAGGTCCAGTCCTGCCCGCTGTTGGTGGTCTGGATCAGCGGGGAGAAGGTGAGGTCCTGGCTGGGCCGGAAGCCGGTGACGAACTCTGGTCCGTCAGTACCGGCTAGGACGAGGCCGCCGTTGTCGGCGGTGCCGGGCGGGGTGACCAGCTTCCAGCCGGTGCCGGTGGCAGGACGGATGAACACTTCCCAGAAGGCGTTGTTCTGAGCTGCGGATCCGCCCATCACGACCGCGGCCCAGATACCCGCGGCGGTGTCCAGCGAGGTGTTCAGCGACGGCGCGGGCGGCGCTGCCGGGACCGGTGGCGGAGGCGGCGTCGGCGGGCTCGCGCACCCGGCGGCGAGCAGGACGCCGGGGAAGATCAGCGCGAGGGCGGCCAGGCGGCGAACTGGCCTGTTCATGACTGGCTCAGCAGTGGCCGGGCGGCGTCGGTCAGTTCGGCGGCGAAGGAGGACTGGGTGGCCGTGGTACCCGGCCCGGGATCGAAGTTGATGGCCTGCCGGAGCTGGCCGTGGGCGTCGATGACGTAGGCGATCTCGCTGTGGCCGATCATCGACCCCGCGGCCTCGATCTGGGCGGCGACGCCATAGGCCTTCCAGACCTGAGCCAGGCGGGCCGGGCTGGCCGTCAGGAACAGCCAGTTCGGCACGCCGTCCATGCGTTCTTGCTGGTCAAACGCCTGGACGTAGCCGAGCTGGTAGTCGACCGGGTTGGCCACGATGGCGACCAGTTCGACGCGGCGGTCCGCGGAGCCGAGCAGCTGGCCGGCCAGGCGGAACTCCTGGGCCTCCAGCGGGCAGTCGCTGGTGCACACGGGGTCCAGGAAGGTCAGCAGCACGACCTTGCCGCGCAGGCTGGCCAGCGTCACGGTCTGGCCGTGTTGGTCAGTCAGGCTGAACGCCGCAGCCGGTCCGTTCAGGGGGGCGCTGGACCCGTCGATGGCTTGGGCCAAGATGGTGTCGGCGACCGGGCTGGCCTGTGCGGCGGCCATCGGCGCCGCACCCAGGATGATCACGCCGATCGCGCCGACAGAGGCCACCGAGCTGATGCTCGCCGCGGCCAGCGATCGAGGTACGGCGCCGATCCGCAGCCGGGTGCGCCATCCAGCCGTGGGTTCTGAGGTGCTCGCCGGTTCTGCCGTAGCGAGCTCTGTGGCCAGGGCGGGCTGTGCTGCTGGGGCGGGGACGCGGGCCAGGGCGAGGTATCCGGCGCTGGCCAGCAGGACCTGCGGGATCATGCTGTTGGGGTCGGTGCCCAGCCCGCCAAGGAACCCGAGGTCCTCGATTAGCACCCAGTCGGCCAGGCACAGCACGGTGAAGCCGACCAGGACCGGGCCGATCAGCCGGGGCCGCCCGCTGAGGAACGTGGCACCGGTGACGGCGAGCGCGACGACGGCGAACAGGTTGACCGCGAACCCGTGTGCCTGGTCAAAGACGGTAAACGCGTTGACCCAAGCGGCTAGGAAGCCCGGCTGCGGTGTCTGGGCCATGGTCTGGGTCATGCCGGCCAGGGTGCCGGGCTGGCCGTGGGCGGTGCCCGGCCAGAACCCGCGTCCGGGCCAGGCCTGCAGGATGGCCATCCCGAGCAGGAACAGCCCGGTTCCGGCGGTGATCAGCTGGCCCAGTCGCCGGCTGTGCCAGGCCCGCTCGGGCAGCGCGATCAGTGCCCCTGCGACCGCGTAGATCAGCACCGCACCGGGCGCGCCGAACAGCCAGGTCAGGCCCGGCGAGAAGATGCCGCCGAAGGACTCGCCGAACACCCAGACCAGCAGGCCCCAGCCCGCGCTGGCCAGTCCGGCCAGCCGGGACAGCGGGCCGCGGGCCGCGGTCAGCAGCCAGATCCCGATCCCGACCTGGATCCACACCGCGCCAGCGCCGGCCTGCATCGGGTGATAGGACCAGGCGGTCCCGGCCCAGTTCACGACGTGCTGCACCCAGGGCGGTGAGCTGGCCGCGGTCGGCTCGATGACCTGCGACGGGAGCCCGATCGCCATCTTCGGCTGGGCCTGCAGGATCCCGTCGAAGACCCAGATCACGCCGAACCCGATCCGCAGCAGCCGCCGCCAGGCCGGCTCGGCCAGGGCCGGCGCCTGCGCCGCCGCTCCTGCCCCGGCCGGTGAAACCGGTAGCCAGGCGCGGATGCTGATCCAGGCCAGGCCCACCAGCGCGAAGATGAGCAGCGCGATCAGGCCCTGGTGGACCAGGGCGGCCTTGAACGCGGCGACGACCGCCGGGTCGCTGATGTTGAGTCCGGAGTTCATTCCGGGCATGCCGCTACCTCCTGCTGGGGCGTGCCGTCGAACCGGCGCAGCCGGATGCTGCTGGCCACTACGAATACCGAGGAGGCCGCCATCGCGGCCCCGGCGATCAGCGGATTGAGGAACCCGGCGGCCGCCAGCGGAATCGCGGCCATGTTGTAACCGAACGCCCAGGCCAGATTGCGCCGGATAGTCCGCAAGGTGGCCCGGGCCAGCCGGATCGCGTCCGGGATGACGCTCAGGTCATCCCGGAGCAGGATCAGGTCCGAAGCACTGATCGCCACGTCGGTGCCGGTTCCCAGGGCCAGCCCGAGGTCGGCCGCGGCCAGCGCGGGCCCGTCGTTGATCCCGTCCCCGGCCATGGCCACCCGGCGGCCCCGCGCTCGCAGGTCCTCGATCACCGCCACCTTGTCGCCGGGCAGCGCACCGGCGATCACTTCGTTAATGCCGATCTCGGCCGCCACGGCCTCGGCGGCGGCCCGGCTGTCCCCGGTCAGCAGCACCGTGCGCAGGCCCAGGTCGCGCAACGCGGCGACCGCCGCGGCGGCGGACGGCTTGACCGGGTCAGCGACCGCGACGGCACCGCGGGCCTGGCCGTCCCACCCGGTCAGCACCACCGTACGGCCCGTGTGCTCCCACACCGTGCTCTGCTCGGCCAGGTCCGGGGGGATGGTCATGCCGCGGTCGCGCAGCAGCTTCTGCCGTCCGGTGATCACCTCGGTTCCGTCCACGATCCCCGATACGCCCAGACCGGGCAGCGAGACGAAGCCGTCGGC
Organism: uncultured Actinomycetes bacterium; assembly: GCA_963787645.1. Taxonomy (GTDB): domain Bacteria; phylum Actinomycetota; class Actinomycetes; order Streptosporangiales; family Streptosporangiaceae; genus Palsa-504. The sequence continues at coordinate 14,578 of CAWBDS010000008.1, forward strand.
CCTCGGCAAGGCGCCCAGTTCCGCGCGGACCATCGTCGCGACCGCCGCGGCGACCGGGTGCCCGGAGGCGTCCTCGACGGCGCCCAGCCGGCGTAGCAGTACCTCACGGCTGACCCCGGCCGCGACCCGGACGGCGGTCACCGCCATCGTCCCGGTGGTGACCGTGCCGGTCTTGTCCAGCACCACGGTGTCGACCGACCGGGAGGCCTCCAGCGCCTGATAGCCCTTGATGAAGATGCCCAGCTGCGCGCCCCGCCCGCAGGCCACGACCAGGGCGGCGGGGGTGGCCAGCCCGAGCGCGCACGGGCAGGCGATGATCAGCACGGCCAGCGCGGCGCTGACCGCCCGTTCGGCCGGGCTGCCCGAGATCAGCCACCCGGCCAGGGTCAGTGCCGAGGCAGCCAGCACCAACGGAACGAACACGCCGCAGATCCGGTCGGCGAGTCGCTGCACCCGGGATTTCTCGGCCTGCGCGTGCTCCACCAGCGCGGCAAGGTGCGCCAGCTGGGTGTCCTGGCCGGTCCGCTCGGCCCGGATGACCAGCCGACCGCTCACCGCGACGGTCCCGGCGGTGACGGTGCTGCCCTCGGACGCTTCGGCGGGCACCGGCTCGCCGGTCATCACGCTGGTGTCCACGGCGGATTCCCCGAATTCCACCACGCCGTCGGCGGCGATTACCTCACCGGGCCGCACCACGACGCGATCGCCCGGGCGCAGCTGCCCGGCCGGGACCCGCCGCTCCGTACCGTCGCTGTCGAGGACGCTGGCCTCCCGCGCTCCGGCGGCGGCTAGCACCCGCATCGCCTCCCCGGCGTTGCGCCGGGCCCGGGCCTCATACAGTCGCCCGGCCAGCAAGAAGGTGGTCACCGACGCGGCCACCTCCAGGTAGATTCCGCCGCCGGAGGCGTGCCACAGCAACTGCACGGCGCTGGCCCGGACCGGCTTGCGGTCCAGGACAAACATCGCGTAGACCGACCACCCGCACGCGGCCGTGATGCCCAGCGACACCAGCGTGTCCATCGTGGTGACCCCGTGCCGGGCGTTCTTCAGTGCCGCGGCGTGGAACGGCCACGCCGCCCACCCCGCGACCGGCGCGGCCAGAACGACCAGGACCCACTGCCAACCGGGAAACCTGGACCAGCTGAACAGCGACAGCACCACCGACAGGTCTGTCAGCGGGACGAAGAACACCAGCGCGACGATCAGCCGCCGCTTCAGGTCAGCCGCCCGGGCCGCATCCGCCGCTGCCCCGTCCCCGGCACCCTGCCCATCCGCGCCGATCACCGGCGGGACCAGCTCAGCGCCGTAGCCCGCCTGCTCAACCGCCTCGATCAGCTGCGCGATCGGCACCGGCACCGGTAGCGTGACGGCCGCCCTGCCAGTCGCGAAATTCACCGCTGCCGTGACATTCTCCAGCGAGCCGAGCTTCTTCTGTACCCGCGCTGCGCATGCTGCGCACGTCATCCCGCGGATCGACAGCTCGACTTCGCGGAGCCTCGCCTGTGGCTCGGTGCCCGTAACCGACGCCGACATCCAGCCCTGCCTTCCAGCCGGGGCCGCCCGGCTAGCCTGATCGTGGAAGATACCGCCGCACCCCGGAATCTACACCGCCCGGGAACGCCAGCCATGAAGAAAAGGTCACATTAACAATGCCGTGACTTGCCGGCGCCGCCGGGCCAGGTAATACAATACCCAGGCCGGGTAAATGGCTCCGGCAGCAATACCCCGGCCTGGTACCGAGATACCTATCCGGGGTATTGCGAATACCCCAGCTGGGTTTATTGCGGTCCAAGGAGCCCGGCCCGGCCTTCATTTAATGGGCATATATTGCGGCCGCGGCCAGCGCCGGATTAGCCTTTACTGTTATGTGCCGCCATCAGCCCCTACGCGTCGCGCTGCGAGCTGCCTGGCGCCGCGGCCCGGCACCCAGGCGGACATCGCCTAGGACGGTGCTGACGTGAGCGGCCCCGGCTGGCTCGCGGGTTTCTTCACCGCGCTCATGATCGCCGTCGCGGCCTACTGCGCGTCCCGCCTGGCGCGCTCCCGGCGGCCGGGCAAAGATACCGATCGCGCCGCCGACGGCCTGCACGTCCTGATGGGTCTAGCCATGGCTGGAATGCTCCAGCCGCAGCTCATCCCCATCCCAGGCACCATCTGGCGCGCGGTGTTCGCCGCCGCTGCGGCATGGTTCGCGTGGCAGGCCAGCCCCGCTGGCCGCCGGGCCGGCCGGGCCCGCGGCGCGCACCCAGTCGCACATGCCATCGAGTGCGCCGTCATGGTCTACATGCTGGGCCCCGTCGGATCCTGGCCAGCGAGCCGCAGCTCGGGTATGGCGATGCCAGGCATGGCCCCGGCCGAGACCGCAGGCAATCCGGCGCTGACCGTGCTCCTCGCCTTGTTCATGCTCGGCTACGCCCTGCACGCCGCCGACCAGCTCGCCGCCCTGTCCCGAGTCCGGCTAGCGGTGGCCGCAGCAGGCCCCGCAGCAGGCCCCGCAGCAGGCCCCGCAGCAGGCGCGGCCGCGCTTTCCCGTGCGGCACTCGCGCCCCGCCTCGCCGCCTGTTACAAGATCGCCATGGCCGTCACCATGGGGTACATGCTCGTCACGATGCTCTAACCGCGCCGGTCCGGAGGCTAAGGTTAGGCCGCTAAGTTAGTCCGGGCTGCATTCGAGGATCAGGACGCTGCAGTAGTCCGTGCCGCGCGAGATCTGCTTTGGTCGCAGCGAGCGCATCGAACCCTTTTGGCGCCGGCGGGAAGACCCGCACCCCTTTTCATCTTTGGGAACGCTTTCCAGTCATGATCGTCTTCCTGCGGCTGTTGGAAGATCGGCCGTTCAAGGAGGCATCCACAAGTAAGAAGAGATGCCGAGCCTGGATCTCGCAAGACGATGATGCTACTTCTCGTTGTTGCCGGGGAGCTAACTAAGCACGCCAAAGGCCGGATATTACTGGACCTCCACACGGCCTCCACACGGTCTCCGCACAGTCTCAGACGGTGGGAATGATGCTTACGGTAACCTCAAAATCATTGAGCTTGAGTGAGGTTTGCTACGGAACCGGGTTTGGGTTTCCATGGCTCAATACAATACTGGGGGTCCTCTATGGAACTCAGCTCGGCGTCGGCGTCGGCGTCAGCGATCTGCAGCATGCCGCCCGCGCGGAGATCGATCGCATCCTCAAAGTAGACACCTGACAAGCCGGTGGACACGATCAGCTCCGGACCGGACCGGGAGCCCAGGCGCTGGCGGCGCGGCCGGCGGCCCCGGCAGGGCTGGTCTGGGAGGCGGACCTGGCTGGCCGTTCTGGCCGCCGCTGCGGTGGCGGTGGCCGCTGTCGTGCTGGTTACAACGGGTGGGCATGCCCGGCACGTGGTGAGCGCGCCGTTGCCGTCCGCCCCGCCGCTGCTGCCCCTGCTGGATGGTGTCCCGGCTCATGGTGCCCACAGCGAGCTGGTCCTCGGCGGCGGGGATTTCTGGCGGCCTGACCGCCAGCCGCGGGCCGTCGTCGCCGCCGGGTTCCTGTTCAACGGGCTCAGCCCGCTCCTCCCGCACGGCCACGGCGCCCGGGTCGACCAGCTCGCCCCGGTTCCCGGCGGGGTGGTCGCGCATATCAGCGACATCTCGGCTGGCAGCACCTACGGCGCGGTCGGCCGCGTGGTCTTCATTCCCGCCGCGGCCGCCCCCGCCCGGGTCATCGCCCGGGCCACCATGATCGCGGTCGGCCCTGGCGGCCGGCAAGTATGGGTGCAAACCGCCATCCGGTCCGTGCGGAACGGTAAGGGCGTGCCAGCGAGTTTCAGGAGCCCGACCTGGGCCGTGAACCTGGCCGGCCGCCGGGTCAGCCCGGTGCTGCACCTGCCGCTCGGGCTGGTCGCCGCCACCGGATCCGGGCCGCTGACGCAGAATCTGCGCACCGGGCAGCTGCAGCTGTGGAACGGCGCGACCGGCCGGCCGCTCCCCTTGAACCTGCCCGCGGACGCGACTTTCGTCGCGGCGGGGCGCGACAAGGTGATCTCGTGGTCGTGCGGCGGCACCTGCCAGCTGCATGTCACCGACCTGACCACCGGCACCGACGCGGCCGTGGAGCTGCCACGGACCTGGGTACCGCCGTCACAGACATACCCGCCGCCGCCGGCCAGTTTCGACCCGTCAGGCCAGCAGCTCGCTGTCCCGCTTGACCGCATCGACGCCGCGGGTACCACCACCGCGGAGGACTTGTTCGTCGCCGACACCGCGACCGGGACGCTGCACGTGGTCCCCGGCAGGCCATTGTCTCTTGCCTCGTCTCCCACGACACAACGCATCCAGCTGGCCGGCTCGTGGGACCGGCAGGGGCTGCTGTGGGTGCTGGCGATGAGTCCGGACAACGGCTACTACCAGCTCGGATCTTGGACCGGCGCCGGGCCATTGCGCACCTTCACCCCCGCGCAGGGCAGCCCGACGGCGCTGTCGGCTCCCGGACCGGGCTAGCCGCCGACCTGAGACAACCCCGCGCACCGGGGCGAAGACTAAAGCAAACGCTGACATCCTCGCACCTGATCGCTTACACGGCCTCGAACGGTCCAAGCGTGGACAGTGACGACAGACGGCACGCCAGCACCACTGTGCACCTTCCGCGATCCCCGCCACTGCCGGAACCACCGCAAAACCCCGGCCCGCGCCGACCCGCACCCCGCCCCAGCGGCAAGGGGCCCAGTTTTTCATCACCCACGGCAGCAGCGCGAAGCGATGCATGATTCCTCTTACAGACCACCAGAACCAGATATTACTCAGCATGTATACCAAGGGAATAGAGGCTATCGATGGCGGTTACGTCCATACAGATCCGGAATTACGAGTACTACGTATTCTCGTCGCGTGGCTCATCGGACCCCGCGAGCGCGGTCATCTTGCTGTATGAGGCGAACAACACGCGAATTGCATCGCTGTTCTTCGCCGAGGATGGCTAAGTCATGATCCCTGCGGGATACGCCCAAGGTCTGTGTCTCTTGGCTTACACCTACGCGAATCTCCCGGTCATCATCGACATGTTGAGGAACGAGACCCCGGTCTCCCAATGCCGTTGAATTAAGGCTCTCGGATCCGGGTTTCCACATATGCACTGGCGGACACGCCGAAATCTGTGGACAACGCGCTAATAGTTGCCAGGATGACGGTATCTCCCTTAGATTGGCGGAATGCCGGAGATCGTGACCAGCAGCACCGACATGCCGTCACTCTTGACTGACGCCATTGGGATAGGGACGCTCACCCGACTGGTGCCGCGTGAGCTGGTGGACGAGGTAGTCGCATCCGAAGGCCGTAAGGAGATCCGCAAGAATAAGCTCCCGGCGCGCGTAATGGTGTATTTCGTGATGGCCATGGCGTTGTTTTACGGCGACTCTTACGAAGAGGTCATGCGAAAGCTGGCCGACGGGCTGGATTATATGGGCACATGGCGGAAAGACTGGGAAACACCCAGTCCGGGAGGCCTATGCCACGCCCGGCAGAGACTCGGCGCGAAGGTAATGCGGGAGCTTTACGAGCGCGTCGCAGTACCGTGCGCGATGCGGTCGACTAAAGGCGCGTGGCTGGCCGGGCGACGCCTGATGGCGGTCGACGGATTCGGCATGGAAGCCCCGGACAGCGAGGAGAACGCCGGGTACTTCGGGTACGCGGGAAAGAAAGGACGGAGCGCGTTTCCCTTCGTCCGGATGGGCGCACTGGCGGAATGCGGCACGCACGCGATCGTCGCCGCGGAAATAGGCAGAGACGGAGAGGGCGAGGAGACCCTGACCCGCCGCATCCTGTCGAGCGGGGCCGTCGAGCCCGGGATGCTCGTCATGGCCGACGCAGGACTGTACAGCTACACGAATTTCAAGATGGTCCTTGACGCCGGCGCCGACGCCCTATTCAGGGTGGGGGCGAATGTCGAATTGCCCGTCCTGGAATGGTTTACCGACGGCTCTTATCTCTCGTTCATCGCGGATTCGAAGGAGAAGGCCAAGAACTCGTACCGGCTTCGTCACGGAATGGCGAAGATAACCGACCTTCCTGGGTTCTACGTACGGGTCGTCGATTACGAGATCCCGGACCGGGGAGACGGCGAGGAGATCATAACCCTGGTCACCAATATCACAGACCCGAATGAAATCTCGGCTACCGAACTTGCCGTGGCTTATCATCAGCGCTGGGAGGCGGAGCTTGTGTTCGATGAGCTCAAGACGCACCAGCGCGGCGCGGGGATGATCTTGCGCTCCCGCAAGCCAGAATTGGTTGAGCAGGAGATATGGGGGCTTCTCCTTACCCACTACGGCATACGGCACCTCATGCGCGAAGCCGCCGACCAGGCCGAACTCGATCCGGACAGAATGTCGTTCATCCGCACGCTGCGCGTTATCCGCCGCCAGGTTTCCGGGCAGGCGGCTTTTTCCCCCTCTGAGACTCGCGAAGGCAGTCCAGGAGGCCATTGAGGAAATCACCGAGAGGCCAAACCCGGCTCGTCGGGAGCGCACCTGTCCCCGCGCAGTGAAACGCACGCAACATACGGCTTTCCTGATGAAGCGGCGAGAACAGAAGAACATTTCCCACAACTCGCCGCCGACGATCCGCCTGCTCCATCCCGCAGCCTAATTCAACGGCATTGCCCGGTCTCCTTATCGTTGACCCCACAGGCGCCGTCGATAACTGGCGGATTTCGACGTCCGAGGAACCCGTAGGGGAAGGTGAGCACTGAGCCCGGATGTGCGTGGCACGATGCCTTTTACCTGGTTGGTCGCGCCGAGGTCCATTGAGGTTTCTCAGCGACTTTCAGCTGATCATCTTGTGCTCCAATTGCGTGAGGACGAGGACTGACTTGGCGATGTCGCCGATCTGTGATGGGCCGGCGGAGACGTGGCGGATGGCGCGCCATCGCTGGGACATAGGGCGAAGGCGCGTTCTCCCTGGTAGCGGGCTCCGCGGAGCAGCATGTTGCGGGTTTTCGTGTGGATGTCGAGTTCGCCGTTGCGGGATTTTTTCACGGGCACGAGGACTCCGGCGCCAGCGCCTTCGTAGCCGGAGTCGGCGAGGATCGGGACATTTTTCAGGTAGGGGCGGGCCTCGGGGAGGACGAGCTGGCGGGCGGCGGTGATGTCGTGGGTGCTGCCGGGCAGCGCGGCGGAGACCCGCAGCGGGATGCCGGAGGGACCAGTGAGGGCCTGGACGAGGCCGGCGTGGTGGTGCGCCTTCCCCGAGTACCATTTGTCTATTTCTGTGCCCTTCTTGCTGGTTTTCTTGTCGGAGCAGCGGTCGGAGGCGATGCGGGTGCCGTCGAGGATCAGGTAGGGAAGTCCCTGCTCAGCGACTTTCTCCAGGGTGTCGTGCAGGGCGGGGGCCAGTGCGCTGAGGACTTCGACGCCCTCGTCCTTGTACCGGTAGGCGGTGGCCTGCGAGATCCCGAAGCCCTGGCCGAGGCGGGAGAGGCCGGCCTGTCGCGGAACCAGGCGAGGATGAAGACGGCCTGCTGGTAGCAGGTCAGGGCGCGGGTTCCGTTCCTGGTGCCGAGTTCCTTCCGGCGTTTCCTCAGGAGGTTCGAAACCTTGATCACGAGTTGGAGCGGGACGTCAAGAGTGACACGATAGGTGATCACGCGGAGCCTTCGCGGGGGCGGAGCATTGCCTGCGGCTTATGCATCTCGCCAGGTGAGGATCAGCGCGCCCAGGACCATGGCGATGGCTGCGTAGATGGCGAGCATTCCGAGTCCGCTCCAGGCTGACAGCCAGCATGACGCCGCGCCGGGGCGGCATAGCGGCGTGGTAGCGCTGAGCGAGTGGCTGACTATGTAAATCGGCAGGTAGGGCCGGATAGCGAGGCTCAGCTGGCCGATGAACGGCCTGCCGACGCAGACGATTCCGACTACCACGGTGATCGCCGCGGCGGTGTGCCGGATGATCGCTCCGAGGCCGAGTCCGAACAGGCCGATCAGGCTGAGGCTGGCTCCGGTGAGTACGATCGCCCGCAGGACACCGGGCTGGCTGAGGGGCTGGCGCGGGGATGCCGTGGCGCAGAGTCATGCAGCCTGCGAAGAAGGACAGAAATGCTGCTGCCTCGCCGGTGACCAGCGCCACCGCACCAACGACCGCGGCTTTGGCCGCCAGGACCCCGAGCCGGCGTGGCGCGGCGGCGAATGTGGCGCGGATGGTCCCGGAGGTGTACTCGCTGGTCATGGCCAGTACGCCGACCACCCCGATGAGCAGCACGCCGATGAGCATGCCGACCAGCGTGTTGCCGACGAACATGCCGCCGCTTGTCGTGCTGCTGCTGCCTATTGCGAGGACGATACCCGCTGACGCGGCGACGGCAATGGCCAGGGTGAGCCAGGTGGAGCGCAGGCTGCGCAGCTTGATCCATTCCATCCGGGCCAGCTGCCGGAACCGGTATCTGCCGGGTGGCTGGTGGCTGGCGTGGGCGGTCATGACATGTTCCTCGCCTGGTCCTGGGCACTATCGCCGGTGAGTTGCAGGAAGGCCTCTTCGAGGCTGGGGGCCGGGCTGGACAGCTCAGCCACCGTGGTGTCGGCCAGGAGCCGTCCCTTGCCGATCACGACCAGCCGGTCGGCCATCAGGGCCATTTCGCTGATCAGGGCCTCAGGGCTCCTGACATAGAGCCTGGCGCCGGGGTGGTTGTGGCGGGCTGATCTGCAATTTCGAGCGTGTCGCTCATGTCCTGTGCGTCCGGTTCGTGAGAAAATCTTTACAAGGTAACCGGCCGGGCGGGAGGGGTGGATGATGGCTCGTATGCTCAGCCAGCTGCCTCTCCCGTTGCTGCCCGCCGGGGCGGCCGAGATCGCGCCGGGCGTGGGTTTTGCGGCTGGTGATGAGGGCGGGCTGGTGATCGTGCACGGGCTGGCCACCTTCGCGTGGGATGCCGGGGACGAGGCCGGGCGGCGGCTGGCGGCGGTGCAGCTGGTCCGGCTGCGCGCCGCGTCGCAGGGCCAGGTAGCGGAGGCGTTCGGGGTGGACCCGGCCACGATCTGGCGGTGGGATCATGCGCTGGCCGCGGACGGGGTGGCCGGGCTGGTCCCGGCCCGGCCGGGCCCGAAGGGGGCCTCGAAGCTGACGCCGCAGCTGACGGCGCGGATCGCCGGGCTGGATGCGGCGGGGGCGACCCTGCGCCAGATCGCTGCGGCGACCGGGGTGTCGACGTTCAGCGTGCGCAACGCGCTGGGCCGGGTCGCGTCCGGCGGACGGCCAGCGGCCGGGCCGGCGACGACAGCGCCGGGCGGGACGCCGGGGACGGTGACGCAGGCCAGGGCGCGGTGGTGCCGGTGCTGCCGGATCCGGTGCCGCGGGAGGGCGAGCGGGTGCTGGCCCGGTGGGGGCTGCTGGGTGAGGGCGCCGTCCCGGTATTCGCGCCCGGTGCCCGGTATCCGCTGGCCGGGCTGCTGCTGGCGCTGCCTGCCCTGGAGGCCGCCGGCCTGCTGGCGGCGGCCCGGGAGGTCTACGGCCGGCTCAGGGACGGGTTCTACGGGCTGACCTCGACGCTGCTGACCGTGGTGTTCCTGGCGCTGGCCGGGGAGCCGCGGGCCGAGGGCGCCACCCGGGTCCCGCCGGCCGCGCTGGGCCGGGTGCTGGGCCTGGACCGGGCCCCGGAGGTCAAGACGATCCGCCGCAAGCTCGGCGAGCTCGCCGCCGCGGGCAAGGCCGCCGAGCTGGTGATGGCGCTGGCCCGCCGCCACGCCGCCGCCCGGCCCGATGCGATCGGATTTCTCTACGCGGACGGGCACGCCCGCGTCTACTTCGGGACACGGCAGGTGCAGAAGACGCACGTGGCGCGGCTGAAGTTCCCCGCCGCCGCGACGATGGAGACCTGGGTCACCGACCAGGACGGCGATCCGGTGTTCATGGTCGTCGCCGAGCCGTCGGATTCGCTGGCCGGCGAGCTGCGCCGCCTGCTCCCCGCGCTGCGCGGCATCGTGGGCCAGGGGCGGCAGGTGACGGTGTGCTTTGACCGGGGCGGCTGGTCCCCGGCCCTGTTCGCGGACATCACCGCCGCCGGATTCGACGTACTGACCTGGCGCAAGGGTCCGGCCCCCGACCTTCCCGCCGGCCAGTTCACCACGATCACGTGCACCGACGACCGCGGCCGGGCCCATGAGTACGAGCTCGCCGACTCGACCGTGGAGCTGGGCATCAGCGACGGGCCGCGCAAGGGCCAGACGGTGACGCTGCGGCAGGTCACCCGCCGCGTCCCCGCCAAGTCCGGCGCCACCCGGCAGATCCACGCGCTGACCTCGCGCACCGACCTGACCCCCGGGGAGGTCTGCTGGCGCCTGTCGTCGCGGTGGCGGGAAGAGAACTACTTCCGCTACGCCCGCACCCGGTTCGCCCTGGACGCCCTCGACTCCTACGCCGCCACCCCGGATGACCCCGACCGGATGGTGCCCAACCCGGCCAAAAAGACCGCGGCCGCCCGCGTCCGGGCCGCCGAGCAGGCCATCACCGCCGCCGAGACGGCCCGGGACGCCGCGCTGCTCCAGCTGCGCAGCCCCGCCCCCGGCCAGGCCGCCTACCTCACCAACCAGGTGATCAACGCCCTGGACGCCCCCGTCGAGGCCGCCTGGCACGACCTGGACGAAGCCGGGCAGGCCGCGGCGGCCGTCCCGGCCCGGATCCCGCTTGGCACCCTCGCCCCGGACATGGTCTGCCTGGACGCCGAGACCAAGCAGATCACCCACGCCATCCGGATGGCCGCATACAACGCTCAAACCCTCCTGGCCCGCAGCCTGGACGGGCACTACGCCCGTGCCGGCGACGAGGCATACGCGCTGATCCGCGAGGCCCTCACCACCTCCGGCGACATCTGCCCCGGCGACGGCGAACTGCTCATCCGGCTCGACCCGCTCACCGCGCCCCGGCGCACCCAGGCCCTCGCCGCGCTCTGCGACCAGCTCACCGCCGCCGGCACCTGCTATCCCGGCACCGGCCTCGTCCTACGCTACGAGGTCAAATCCCGCCCAAGCCCTGCATAAAAGATCTCCCTATGTCGGGAGTCCTGGTGGCTGGAGACCAGGACTGCCCGGCCTTCGGCGGCCAGTGACCGGAGCAGGCCGCGTATCCAGCGGATTCCCTCCGGGTCCAGGCCGTTCACCGGCTCGTCGAGCAGCAGCACGGCCGGGTCTCCCAGCAGCGCCGCGGCGATGCCGAGACGCTGCACCATGCCGAGCGAGAACTTCCCGGCCCGTTTGCCCGCCACGGATCCCAGTCCGGCTATCTTCAGGACCTCGGCGACCCTGGACTGGCTGATGGAGTTGCTGGCCGCCAGCGCGGCCAGGTGCGCGCGGGCAGACCGGCCCGGGTGGAAGGCCCTGGACTCCAGCAGTGCTCCGGCCTCGCGCAGCGGCCAGCGAAGTTGACGGTAGGCCTGGCCGCCGATGCGGGCGTGCCCGGCGTCCGGGGCGTCCAGGCCGAGGATCATGCGCATGGTGGTGGACTTGTCGGCGCCGTTGCGTATTATGTGCCGCCTGACCAGCGGAAAGCGTGTCGCCCGGTAGGCGAAAGGCCCGCTGTTGGCGCCTCGCCGACCCTGGCGGGATCGGATGCCTTCTCCAGTCGCGGGCGAGACCGCGGGCTGAGGTGACGTTCTTGCGGTCGTCGGCGGTGACGGGTTCAAGCCGCCAATCTGGAGATGTGAGTTCATGGCTGTGCCCGCCGCCAAGGCTGAGCCGGAGCCCCGGATGACCGCCCGCGTCAAGGTCCGCCCGAAGGCACAGCTCACCCTGCCAGAGGAGATCCGGCGCGCACTGCACATCGGGGAAGGCGATGAGGTGGAGTTCGCCGTCCAGGAGGGCGGGACGGTCACTATCCGGGGCTATGTATCCATCCCGACCGATCAGATATGGTTCTTCACCCCGGAGTGGCTGGCCGGGGAACGCGCGGATGATGAGGACATCGCGGCACGACGGGGCATCGTGCACGAGTCGGCCGAGGACATGTTCGCTCATCTCGACACGCTCGGGCCGACGGACGGCTGATGCCCGCATTCGAGACGCTGCCCCGCTTCGAGCGGGACTGGAAGAACCTCACCCGGCCGCAGCAGGCTACCTTCCGCAAGGTCATCACGGAGTACTTCGTGCCAGACCTGGCCGCTCCCGACCGCCCGTTCCGCCCCGGACTCCGCGTCAAGGGCGTGACCGCCCATCCGGGCGTATTCGAGATGACATAGGACAACGACGGACGCGCGACCTTCAGCTATGGCCAGGAGCGAATCGCCGGGCAAGCCCACGTCATCTGGCGACGTATCGGGACCCACGCGATCTTCGCCCCGCCGCCCGGCCCGTAGCCGCGCCGCGAAACCGGATAACGCATATCGAGACGTGCCTGAACCGCCGTTACAGTCGGCTGCGATGTGTTCGGCGCGCATCACCTGCCGCCTGCATAGCAGGTCGATCTGGGTGTCGCGATCTGGCGGCGAGGGATGTTCCGTCAGCTCGGTTGCGGTCAGCACGGGCAGCTCACCGCGCGTCGTCTCGTTGAGGCGCTGGACCATTCGCGCGGGGTGGGAGGCCGGCATGTGGGGCCGGGACCTCAGCCTGGCGGGCGCTGGCCCCAGGCGGTCATCATCGCGGGTCCGGTGAACCATCGCTGCTGGTCGGCGAGGTCGGCCCGGCCGTCGTCGATGACCTGGGCGGGCTCGCCCACGGCGATGACGCGGTCGCGGACCTGCTGCCAGGTCAGGCTCCAGAATCGGGCGTGGGCTGATCCGCCGCGAAACAGCGGCACGTCGAGTTCGGCGTCAATGCTGGCCAGGCCGTGCCGGCGCAGCCGCAGCGGCAGGTCGCGCGTCCAGTCGGGGTCAGTTCCCGCCGCCCGGCACGCCCGGATGAACGCCAGCCACGCCTCCCGGGAGGCTCCGGTCGCCGTGGCCAGCACCGGGAAGCCGTCCTGCTCCTCGACCATCAAGATGCCGCCGGGCCGCAGCGCCGTGCAGAGCCGGCCGAGCACCTGCTCGCGGGTCGGGATGTGCATCAGCACCAGGCGGGTGTGGACGAAGTCGAACTCGCCGGCAGGCAGCTGGCCGCTGACCAGATCCATCTGACGGACCTCGATATTGGGCTCGGCGATGTCGGCCAGCAGCCGCGTGTCCAGATCCGCCGCGATGACGCTGCCTGCCGGGCCGACCTGCGAGCCCAGCCAGCGCGCGAACGAGCCGTGGCCTGCCCCGGCGTCCAGGCACCGCCAGCCCTCGCGCACGCCAAGCGACCTTGCCCGCTTGATGCTGGCCGCGTCGTAGCAGGCCTCGAGCAGTTCCAGCCTGCGGCGTGCGTGCTCCCAGGAGTTCGGCACGACGTAGGAGGCCGCCAGGCCGTTACCGGTCAGCTTGTCGTGCCCGGCGGCGTGAATCTCACCGGCAGAGGCCGGGTCGGTGCGTAGGGGGAGGATCATGCGGGCATCATGCGCTGGCCAGAACGCGCCCGCATCCCTGAGGTCAGTGATTTCCCGCCGCCAGCTGGGCGGCGGCCAGGGCGGCAAGCGCCGTCCGTGAGTTGACGCCCAGTTTCTGGAAGATGTGCCTGAGGTGGGTCTGCACGGTCTCGCGGCTGATGAACAGACGCCGGGCGATCTCCGGGTTCGAGCATCCCGCTGCCACCAGCCCAGCCACCGCATGCTCGCGCTCGGTCAGGCTGGCCCATCCAGTCAGCTGCCTCGCCGGACGACGGCGCCCGGGCGAGTCCGGCCCGGCGGGCGCTGCCGGAGCCGGTGGCAGTGATCCGATGAAGCGCTCGATCTCGCTGATCACGGCCTGGGAATCACCTATCCAGGGCCGGTGGTCCGCGCCGGGAAGCTCGGCGAGCCTGCTGCGGGCGACGCGGCTGGCGATAAACCGGCCCTCCTCCACCGGCACGATGTCCTGCGTGCGGTGCACGACCAGGGTCGGCACGCTGACGCCAGGGAGCAGGCGCTCCACATCGGTCAGCGCCAGTGACTCGACCAGAGCCCGGGCCATCGCAGGACTGGCAGATGCGCGCTCGAAACGCGCCTGGGCCTGGCGCGCCGCCGGATCACCGGCCTGGCTGGGGGCAAACAGCACGATGGACGCCCCCGTCCCCCAGACCCCGACGGCCGCGCGCAGCTGCTCCATGACCCGTGGCGGCGGCCGGTGCGCGGCCGTCCCGTACAGGACAAGACCGCGCACCGATCCACGAGCAGTGACCGCGAAGCGCACCGCGATCGGCCCGCCCTCGGAGTACCCGAAAAGAACCGGCCGCTGCGCCCCGGCCTCGGCCATCACCGCGGCCAGGTCGGCATCGCGCTCCTCCAGGGTGGGCAGCTCCCGAACCGGATCCGACAGCCCGGTGCCACGCTTGTCGAACCGCACCACCGTGGCGAAGGCCGCAAGGCGGCGGATGAACGACCGGCAGGCCGTGTCCTCCCATTCCAGCTCCAGGTGTGACGCGAAGCCAGGAACGATCACTATCGCTGGCCCATGGCCGAGGACCTGGTAGGCAATATGCGACCCGCTTCCAGTCGCGTAGCGCGTAACCGGCTGCTCAGCCACGAGGAAAGTAGACCACGCCACCAGGCAGCCAGCCCTATCCAGGCAACCGATTCGCCGTTAGCCCGATACTGAACCGGGCAATCTGTACCCGCAGGTACCGCGAAAGATAACCAACCATGATGCGTGCCGAATCGGTGCGGCCCTGAGCGAAGCGACCGCGCCTCAGCGGCAATGAATGTCACAGTCCAGTTACGGGCTTGCCGGATCCGTTCAGGCCCAGGAAACCGGTCACGGCACCCGGTGGCACGTCGAAGCTGAGCCGGTCGACAGCGACCGTTGAGCCGTAGCGCTTGGTCAGCCCGCGGACCGCGATCACCGGCCTGCCTCCTTTCGGCCCTGGCTCGCGCGCAGCGCGGCGGCCAGCCATTCAAGGGCGCGCTGCACCGACGGGAACGGGCCACGGCCGCTGATGACGGCCGTCAGCTCCCAGTAACGTTCGATCCGGGGATCAGTGGCGGCCTCCAGCTGAGCCAGCAACTCAGCACGGCGCTGGCCGCCGGGGGTGCCCGCCAGGATCTGCGCCACGATCCGGGCCGCTTCGGCAGACTCAGGCGGCACTCCCCGCTGACAGGCCGCTTCGGCCTCGTCCTGCGCCCGCTCGACGTCGACCAGCCAGCGGCCGGACTGGATCTGGACGCCGATGCCAGCGACCTGCCGGACCTGCTCGCGGAAACCCCTGTCTGCTACCAGCTCAGCGAGATCGACCCAGGCCTCGACCTGCCCGGCCGAAGGATCGTCCGGCAGATCCGGCGCCGCGGCCCAGCGCGCAAACCTCGCCGGGCTGGGATCCAGCCTGCGGAAAACCTCCGCCAGGAAGTCATCGATGATCTGGCGCCGCTCGGCCGCGGACAGGCGCGCCAGTTTGTTGATCATGCCCATCTCCTGGCCGTCGGCAGAGCGCTTCACCACGGCGGCCACGACTGCCCGGTGCAGCCGCAGGGCCCGGATCTCGGTGTCCAGCCCCTCCAGGTGGACAGCGGCCACCTCCGCGGCGGTGACCTGGCCACCCAGTACCCGCCGGACATCGGCCAGGCTCACGCCCAGCTCTCGCAAGGTCGTCACCAGTTCCAGCCGGGCCACGCACGCCGCGTCGTACAGCCTGCGATCGCCGTCAGTCCGCGAGGCCGGCGGCACCAGCCCGCTATCCGACCAGAACCGGATAGTGCGCACCGGCACTCCGACACGTCTGGCCAGCTCACCGATTGTCAGAAGAGGTCCGTCGTTCTCCATGGCGTCAGTCTGGCTCCTCCAGTAACTGGAGAAGCAAATCCCCAGCACCCGGTAGCCGCGGTCCAGGGAATCCAGCAGGCAGCCCATCCGCGAGGACGTAATCGGCAGCACCCGGACCTGCCAGCCGGCGACAGCGCGCCTCCGCCCTAGTCCAATACCCGTACAAGATGATCACGTAAAGTCGCTGAGAAAACCTCATTACGCTGCCCTGGTCATACTCCGGCAAGCGGCCGACGTCACGACCTGATCTCTACGAGTTAATCCTGGTTAGCCGTTGCAGCCGCAACTGCATCCTTTAGGGCAGCTACACGAAGAACCATGTCCGCACGAGCAACTGCGCATTCAAATCACCCTCTCTCGGAGCACCAGGTATTTTCCGCTGCAGCGTTACTTTCATTGCAGCATCATCGCCGGGCAACGTCCATTGTTGCGCGGTCACACTTAGCTAACCGGGTAACTTATCGGAAAAGAGGCCGAAATGACCCAGTCGTCCGGTCCCAAGCTGATCCCAAGCATGTCACAATGGACGTGACCCAGAGTTCCCGCTTGCGAAAAGGGTCTGACCGAAAGATACCAGGCTGATCCGGCCAGGCTCGCCAGTAAGTAGCGCGACTCAGGACAGCGACGCCAGGAAAGCGCGCAGTGCCGCAGCACCGGTAAACACGTGGCTGGTGATGCCGAGGGCCTCGGCGCCGCGGACATTCACCTCGCGGTCGTCTGTGAATACGGCCTCGGCGGCGCTGATACCCAGGTCGCTCAGCACGTGCTGGTAGATCTCGGGCTGCGGCTTGAGCAGGCCAAGCTCGCCGCTGACGTAGTACGCCTCGAAGAAGTCGCCGAGGGGGCCGCGCCGGAAGTAGCTGCCGAAGTCCGGGCCCGCATTGGACAGCAGGGCTAGTTTCGTGCCGCCGGCCTTGAGGTCGGCGAGTACCTCGATGCTGCCCGGGTTGATGGACAGCCAGCTGCGGAAGTCAGCGGCCCACAGTTCATGGACCCGTGCGTTGTCCCAGCTGGCGCCGATGTCGGTGGCGATCGCCCGCCAGTACGCGGCGACGCCTGCGCGGCCCTGGTCCAGGCCGTCCCGGTGGCCGTAGTAGGACCGCCAGAAGGGTTCGCTGTCGTCGCCGACCCCGGCCAGGCTGCTGATCACCGCGAGGTCAGCGGCCGACTGGGCTACCGAGATGACCCCACCGTAATCGAAGATGACGGTCCGGCCAGGCAGCGAGATGGGTGCACGAGTCACCCATCCGACGCTACCGGCTAGGGGATATCCCCCAGGTCAAGATGGGTGACAGGCTGCTGCCGCCCGCCGCGCTGCGCATCTAACGTTTTGCCTGTCGTCATCACGCAAACCCCAGCAGAAGGGAAGGCGATGATCCAAGCACGGGGGCTCGTCAAGCGCGACGGTTCCACCGCGGCCGTCAACGACCTGAGTTTCACCATCCGTCCCGGTCTGGTGACCGGGTTCCTCGGCCCCAACGGGGCCGGCAAGACCACCACCATGCGGCTGATTCTGGGCCTGGACTACCCGTCGGCCGGCACGGTCACCGTCAACGGCCAGCCGTACGCTCAGTTGCCCGACCCGATGCCCCAGGTAGGTGCGCTGCTGGACGCCGGGGCCAGGCACGGGGGCCGCACCGCTCGCAGTCACCTGCTCGGCCTGGCCCAGACCAACGGCATCGGCCCGCGCCGGGTCGACGAGGTGCTCGGCCTGGTCGGCCTGAGCGAGGTGGCCGCCAAGCGCACCAAGGGGTTTTCGCTCGGCATGCGGCAGCGGCTCGGCATCGCCGCGGCGCTGCTCGGTGACCCGCAGATCCTGATGTTCGACGAGCCGGTCAACGGGCTCGACCCCGAGGGGATCTTGTGGATCCGGAACCTGATGCGGTCGCTGGCCGCCGAAGGCCGCACGGTGCTGGTGTCCAGCCACCTGATGTCGGAGATGGAGCACACCGCCGACCACCTGCTGGTCATCGGGCGCGGTCGGCTCATCGCCGACTGCGGCATGGCCGAGTTCATCGCCCGCGGCTCCGGCCAGGCCGTCCGGGTCCGGACCCCGCAGCGCGCCGCGCTGGCCCGGGCCGTCACCGCGGCCGGCGCCACCGTCACCGCCGGCCTCGACCAAGGCGAGCGGCAAAGCGAAAGCCAAGGCGAGCTGGAGATCCGCGGCCTCACCGAGGACCAGATATCCGACCTGGCCTTCGCGCACGGTATCCGGCTGTACCACCTGGCCGCCACGCGCGTGTCCCTCGAGCACGCCTTCATGGAACTGACCGCCGACAGCGTGGAATACCGCGCCGAGCTACCCGCCTAGGAGAACCGCCATGACCTCACTGACGATCGTCCCCCGTCCGGCCGCGCAGCCGGCACCGGGCCGAGCCGCACCCCGCCGAGTCGCGCTGAGCCGCACCATCCGCTCGGAGTTCACCAAGCTCCGTTCGGTCCGATCCACCTACTGGACCCTGTTCGTGCTGGCGCTGGCCAGCATCACCTGGTGCGTGGCCTACTGCCTGGGTACCGTCCACCAGTGGCCCACGATGTCGGCCCCGGACCGGGCAGGCTTCGACGCCACTCAGTCCAGCATCATGGGCGTGGCCCTGCTCGGTCAGCTGGTCATTGTGGTCCTCGGCGCGCTGATGATCACCTCGGAGTACTCGACCGGGTTGGTGCGCATGTCGCTGACCGTGATGCCCCGGCGCGGCACGCTCTACGCGGCCAAGGCCGCCGTGTTCGCGACGGTCAGCCTGCTCACCTCGTTCGCGATCAGCTTCGGCACGTTCTTCCTGGGCCGGGCGCTGCTGGCCAGCACCCACGCGCCCATGTCGCTGTCCCAGCCGGGGGTGCTGCGCTCGCTGATCGTCACCGCGCTGTACGTCGAGGTCTGCGGCCTGTTCGCGTTCGGCGTCGGTGCCCTGATGCGCAACACGGCCGGCGCGCGGCGATCCTCCTGGCGGCCGGCGCGGTGGTGTTCAGCCGCCGCGATGCCTGACACCCTATGAGGGTGCTGAGACCGACGAAATGAAGGTGCTCGGACCGATGAGCGCGTGGCTGCGTGATCACCCGCGGCAGGCGGACGGCCTGCTCGTCGTAGCGCTGCTCGCGTTCAGCGCGGGCCAGGTCGTCGCCGGCCAGACGGGCATCGCCGGCCGGGCCGCCCTCATCGTGATCACCGTCCTGCTCGCCGCCACCGTGGTGCTCCGTCGCGGGTACCCGGTGGCGGCGTTCGCCGTGGCGGCGGTGATCGGCGCCGTCCAGATTGCCTTCGGCGTGCAGAGCGGCGGGCCGGAACCGGTGTTCGCCCTGCAGCCGACCAACGCCGACCTGGTCATCCTGGTCCTGCTGTACACTCTGGCCGCGTCCCGGCCCCGGCCCGTCTCCATCGCCGGGCTGGTGGTCTGCCTGCTTGGCTCGGCCGTGGCCATCACCCGGTGGTCCCCGGCCCACGCCGCCCATCCGACCAGCGCCCTGTTCGGGGCCGCCGCCGGGCTCGGCGGCCTGACCCTGACCGCGTGGGTCCTCGGCGATTCCGTCGCCTACCGCTACCGCCGGGTCTACACCGCGTCCCTGGAGGAACGCGCCGCCCAGGCCGAAGCCGAGCGTGACGCGCAAGCCCGGATCGCCGCCGCCGCCGAACGCGCCCGCGAACTAGCCGAGCGCGCCCGCGAACTCCAGGAGCGGCGGGCGCGCGCGGTCGACGAGTCCGCCGCCCGGCTGCGCAGCATCGAGCGCGACCTGCACGACGGGGCCCAGGTCCGGCTGGCCGCGCTGGCTATGACGCTGGGCGAGATCAAGGAGAACCTGGAGCAGTCGGCCACCGACGACCGCACCCTGGAGCTGGTCGGGTCGGCACACCAGAACGCCAAGGACACGCTGACCGAGCTGCGCGATCTGGCCCGCGG
This sequence comes from uncultured Actinomycetes bacterium, assembly GCA_963787645.1. Classification (GTDB taxonomy): domain Bacteria; phylum Actinomycetota; class Actinomycetes; order Streptosporangiales; family Streptosporangiaceae; genus Palsa-504. Next base: position 34,222 of record CAWBDS010000008.1, read on the forward strand.
CATCCACCCGCCGGTGCTGGACCGCGGCCTCGGGGCGGCCCTGGGCATCCTGGCCGGAACCAGCGCCATCCCGGTCGGCCTGACCGTCGCCATCACCGAACGGCCCTCGCCCGCCATCGAGGCCATGGCCTACTTCTGCACCGCCGAACTGCTGGCCAACGTGACCAAGCACAGCGGCGCGCGCCGGGTGACGATCAGCGTCAGCGAGCCCGCCGCCGGGCTGGTGCTGACCGTCACCGACGACGGGCAGGGCGGCGCCCGCCTGGTCCCCGGCGGCGGCCTGGCCGGTCTGCTCGAGCGCGTGCAGACCGTCGACGGACGGCTTGACCTGGACAGCCCGCCCGGCGGCCCTACCACCGTCACCATCGAACTCCCGAGGCACGCCTGATGACCGCTACCCCCGAACGCCTGCGCATCGTGATCGCCGAAGACGCCGCGATCATGCGTGACGGGCTGACCCAGACCCTGACCCGGCGCGGCCACGACGTGGTCGCGGCCGTGGCCGACGCCGATGCGCTGCGCCAGGCGGTCGAGGAACACGTGCCCGACGTGGCCATCATCGACGTGCGCATGCCGCCGACCCACACCGACGAGGGGCTGCGCGCCGCCCAGGCCATCCACCGCGCTCGCCCCGGCGTCGGCGTGCTGGTGTTTTCCCAGTACATCGAGACCCAGTCGGCGACCGAGCTGTTCGCCGCGGCCCCGGCTGGGGTCGGCTACCTGCTCAAGGACCGGGTGGCCGACGTCAGCGACTTCATCGACGCCATCACCCGGGTCGCCCACGGCGGGACCGTCCTGGACCCCGAGGTCGTCCGCCAGCTGCTGACCGCCAGCCGCCGCGGCGACACCGTGGCCGCCCTGACCCCGCGCGAGCGCGAGGTGCTCTCGCTCATCGCCCAGGGCCGGTCCAACGCGGCCATCGCGGCCGCCCTGTTCATCTCGCCGAAGGTCGTGGAGAAACACGTCGCGAACATCTTCGGCAAACTCGGCCTGGCCCCCGACGACAACGACAACCGCCGGGTCATCGCCGCCCTCCGCTACTTGGAGTCCTAGTTGCGTTCCGCAATCGAGCGCGAGGCGCAAGCACGGCTCGGCGCCACCGAGGCGGACGCGTTCCTGACCCGGCTGGACCAGGTGTCCGCGGACATCCTCGAGCCGCTCAGCCAGGTCTACGGCGACGCCATAAACCCGGACCAGCTCGCCGCCGAACTGGTCCGGGACGCGCTCGCGGCTGCCGCCAGCCGTCCGCCGACCCAGCGGCTGCTCGACCGCCGTCGCGAGATCGACCCGGCCTGGTTCCAGCGGTCGCGGATGATCGGCTACGTCTGCTACGCCGACCGCTTCGCCGGGTCCTTGCCCGGGGTCCGCGAGCATCTGGACTACCTGGCCGAACTCGGCGTCACCTATCTGCACCTGATGCCATTGCTGCGCCCGCGCGACGGGGAAAGCGACGGCGGCTACGCGGTCGCCGACTACGACGCCGTCGACCGGCGCCTGGGCACCATGGCCGACCTGCAGGCGCTCGCCGGTGACCTGCACGAGCGCGACATGGTGCTGTGCATCGACCTGGTGCTCAACCACACCGCCCGCGAGCATGAGTGGGCCCGCAAGGCCAGCGCCGGCCAGCCCGGCTACCGCGAGATGTACCTGATCTACCCGGACCGGACCGAACCCGACCGTTACGAACGCACGCTGCCCGAGGTTTTCCCCGACACCGCGCCGGGCAGCTTCACGCAGGTACCCGGGCTGGGCTGGGTGTGGACCACCTTCCACGAGTACCAGTGGGACCTGAACTACGCCAACCCGGCCGTGTTCCGGGCCATGCTGGGCACGATCACGACCGGTTCCGCCCGGAGTGCGATCTGGCCTACGACAACCAGCTCATGGTCATGCTCTGGTCGACCCTGGCCACCCGCGATGTCCGGCTGGCCGAGGCCGCGCTGTCCCGCCGCCGACCCGCGCCCGGGCCGGCCTCCTGGGTCACCTACGTCCGATGCCACGACGACATCGGCTGGGCGGTGTCCGACGCCGACGCCGGCGCCGCCGGGCTCAGCGGCGAAGCCCACCGCCGCTTCCTGTCCCGCTTCTACGGTTCGGGCTTCCCCGGCTCGTTCGCCCGGGGCGCACTATTCCAGGACAACCCGGCGACCGGCGACAGCCGCATCTCGGGCACGGCCGCGTCGCTGTGCGGGATCGAGGCCGCGCTCGAGGCCGGGGATCCGGCCGCGATCACCGCCGCCATCCGGCGGTTGGAGTCGATATACGCCGTCGCCTTCTCCTTCGGCGGCATCCCGCTCATCTACATGGGTGACGAACTGGCTCTGACCAACGACGCGTGCTGGGCCCTGGACCCGGCCCACCAGCACGACAACCGCTGGATGCACCGGCCCGCGATGGACTGGTTCGCGGCCGAGCGGCGCCACGATCAGGACAGCGTCGAGGGCCGGGTATTCACCGCCATCCGCGGGTTGTCGCAGGCCCGGCGCTCGCTGCTCGCGCTGCGCTCGGGTGGCCGCACGGAGCTCCTGCCGACAGAAAACCGCAGCGTAATGGCCTACCGCCGGGTACATCCGGGCAGCGCGCCGTTCCTGGCCCTGACCAACTTCAGCGACGTGACCCAGGCGGTCGACGCCGGGATCATCGCCCGGGCCGGCCTGTACGAGCCCGCCCACGTGTACTCCAGCACCGGGTACCTGAGCCTGCGGGCCGGCCGGATCGAGCTGGCGCCGTGGAGCTTCCCCTGGCTCGCCGGCGCCTGAAGCATTTAACCCGGCAAAGCGCTGCAATTGGTCTATCACGCACCGTGAATGCTCGGTCAAGGTGCCGCTGATTTCGACAAACCGGCAGGTCTCCGGCGTGTCGTCTCGACCCGGGAAGAAACCCCACGGTAAAACTGGACCAGCCGCGAGGCCACCAGAAAATAGCCTGACAAGTTCATCAGAAATACATAAGCGTCAGCGCCGACGTAATCGTTACACCCCATTCACCGATAAGAGACCGGACCGCCCGCCCTCTGCAGCCGGAGGTATTCCGACTATGGCCCGACGCACGCTCAAGGCGCCCGCGCTGCTGCGGGTGATTACGGCTGCCGTGGCCGTCGTGGTACTTTCCGTGGGACCCGCCGCCGCCCAGTCGGTCACCGGTAAAGCCGCCGTCAACGGCGCCATCAAAGGCACCGCCAAGGGCAGCGCCTCGCTAGCCTCGTGTCAGGCCGCTGACCTGCGCATCAGCCTCCCCACCGCCATCTCCGGCGACCCCGATGTGGGAATGGGGAAACGGAGCTGGAATATCGTCTTCCGCAATATCTCCAAGACCGCGTGCACGCTACACGGCTGGCCGCAGATCGTGGTCCACGCGACCGGGGGGAAGACCGTGGCCACCACGGTCAGCCGGGTCGATTTCAGCAATCTGGCCCCGGTACCGGACACTAAGATCGCCTTGCCGGCCGGGCAGAACGCCATTGTCACGGCCATGTCCGCGACCGCCCCGAAGGGCTGCGTCGCCCGCTGGACGCTCGGGCTCACCCTCCCGGGCGGGGCGGGACCGGTCTGGGTGCCGGGACCGTCCGGCTCCTTCGTTCCGTGCGTGGGCGGGCAGTTGCGCCTGTCGCCGTTTTACGCCGAGCAGACACTGACCAGTGACATCAAGGCCCTGGGGACCTCGGCCGCGCCGCCGCCCTTCACCGCCGCCACCGGCGCCGAGCCCGCCACCTGCACTGCCTCGGCGCTACGGGCCGCCGTCACCTCGGTCGCGAACGAGCACGACGGGGCCATCATCGAACTGCGGCTCAGCAACGCCGGCCGCCCCTGCGTGCTGCCCGAGGGCTGGCCGACGGTGCGGCTGCAGGAGAGCGGCGGCGCCAGCCAGGTGGCCAAGATCTTCCCCGATACCGCAGCCGTCCAGGCCGGGCGCAAGCTGCTCACCACCTACGAGCACGGCGCCATTCAGAACACCGCGCTGACCCTGCCGTCGGCCGGGTCGGTCTCCGTGGCCCTGTTCGCCGCGGCCGCCGGACCGCGGACCTGCCAGCGGGCTACCTCGCTGGTCGTCTACCCGACCGCCGCCGCGCGTGGCGCGGGCCGCACCGCTCCGCTGGCCGCGCCGGTACGGATCTGCGGCGCGCCACGCGTCCTGTCGTTCGTGCCCAGCGGCCCCGACGACCGGGCCCTGACCATCGCGCGCGATGCCCTGGCCACCGCCAAATCCAACCCCGCCGAAGCCCAGGGCAGCTCCGGCTTCTACCTCGGGACCGACAGCTCCGCCCCGCAGGCGTGCCACAACAGCAGCGGCCCGTACACCGAGCCCGCCGGCAGCTGCGGCCAGGGTAGCGCCGGACCGTACGGTGAGTACCTCGGCGAGGTGGGCTCGTTCATGAACTGGCAGCACTGCACCACGGCCGGGCTGGCCTGGGAGCAGGCCGACTACAACATGGCCACCGACAACGTGGTCGACTTCAGCACCGGTCTGGGCGCCGCCGCCTACTGGTTCGCGGCCGGCCCGGGCGTGACCCGCACTACAACGGCAGCACCGCGGAGGCCGGGCTCTGGGGCGAGGCGCAAGCCCAGCAGGCCCTCTCCGCCCTGGGCGGCAAGGTCTTCGACTTCCGCTACATCTTCATGGATATCGAGAACAACGGCGTGCCGCCGGACCAGGACGGGTGGAATACGGTCTGGAACGGCCCGTGCGGCAACACCGTCAAGAGCGGTTACATCCCGTCCAACGTCGACTTCGCCACCTGGGTGGGGTTCGCCAACTACATCGATGACCACTCCTCGTACCTGGCCGGGGTCTACTCCGCGGGCGGCACCTGGTACGGCTCGTGGGAGGGGATCTTCGGCAGCGAGAAGCTGAGCAACACTGCCGAATGGACCTACACCAACGAGCAGTCCCAGCTCGACTTCCCGTCCTCGTTCAACGGCACCCACGCCAGCGCGCAGTGGTTCTCCAGCGAGCCGGGCGCCTGTGACCTGCTGTGGCAGTGGTCCGGCGGGAACGGCGTGCTCAACGGCTACGGCGACTTCGATATCGCCGAGGCGGCCAACGACGCCAGCCCGGCCTGCACGCCGACGCCCCCGCCGCCCGTGATCATTCATCATCATTAATTTCCCGAACGGACCGTTCTGCGTGCGGTTGACCTTGACCTTGGGGCAACACCGACCTGATCGAGTACCTCCGCCGGCTGCGCCCGCGGTACCGCACCGGGATCGTGAGTCCCATCGAAGCGCGGCTGCGCTCCGCAGGTACGATGGAAGCGGAGCTCAGCCATGACCGAACGCAAACCACGCGACCTTAACTTCACCTCATGGATCGACCGGCAGATCAACGAGGCGACCGAGCGGGGCGCCTTCGACAACCTGCCGGGCGCGGGTAAACCGCTGCCCAAGCGGCCCGCCGAGGACGCCGCCCAGGCCTGGATGCGGGACTACCTGCGCCGCGAGGGCGTATCCGCCGAGGAGATGCTGCCCACCCCGCTCAAGCTGCGCAGGGAGATCGAACGGCTGACCGAGACCGTCCAGGATCTGCGTAGCGAGCAGGAGGTCCGCGACGTGGTCGCGGACCTCAACCGCCGGATCATCGAGTGGCGCCGCATCCCGGCCGGGCCGCCCGTGGTCGTGCCGCTGCTGGATCAAGACCTGTTGCTCACCAGGTGGCGCGAGCGGCACGCGCCCCGGCCACGGGCTTAGGCCAGGCTGCGGTCATGCCCCCGGCCGTTACGGGCGCCAGCCAAACGATCCGGGAACGTTACGACGGTGAGCTAATCCCGGGCCGCTGCCCTGGCGACGGTCTCCTCGATCGCGGCCTGCACCTCGCCGGGCCGTTCCATGTGCGGCATATGCCCGGCTCCGTCGACCAGGCAACGGGCCGCTCCGGCCACCGATCCGGCCTGCTCGGCCGGGATGACCTGGTCCATGCTGCCCCACACCACGGTGACCGGGACCGCGCCGCCGATCGCCGCGAGCAGCGCGGCCGAGTCAGCACGCTGGGCGTCGCCGTCGAGCAGCGTGTCCAGCAGGGCGTGCAACGCCTGGTCCACCCCGTCCAGCCGCTTGTAGGCCAGCAGGTCGTCTACCAGCTGGCGGGTAACCAGCTGCTCGTCGGCGAACAGCTGGCCGACCACCGGACGCAGCTCCCGCCGCGTCTGGGCGTCGGCGAAGCCGCGCAGATAGCCGCCGTTGATCTGCGTCCCGAAGCCCGACGGCGCGATCAGCGTGAGCGAGGCGATCCGCCCCGGATCCCGGGCCGCCACCGTCAGGGCCACCGCGCCGCCCATTGAGTGGCCGACCAGATGGGCCCGTGTGGCGCCCACCGCGTCCAGCACGCCGGTCACCGCGTCGGCCAGCACCGCGAGCGAGCCGTCCCCGACGTCCTTGGCCGAGGTGCCGTGTCCGGGCAGGTCCAGCGCGTACACCCGGTGCCGCGCGGCCAGCGGCTCCTGCAGGAACAGCCAGGAATTGCGGTCGCCGCCGAAGCCGTGGACGAGCAGCATCACGTCGCCGTCCTGCCCGGCCCCGGCGTAGCTGATCTTCCGCCCGCCCGCGTCGGCCGTCTGCACCTCGGAGGCGCCGTCCGCGTCCTCCGGTACGCCGGCCTCGATCACCGCGCGCGCCTGCGCGACCGCCGCGTCGAGGTCCTCCTCGCTGACCTCGGCCGGGGCGATCAGCGCAATCGTGCCGCTGACCGGCACGTCCTCACCCGACCGGGCCACGATGCGGCGTACCGGGCCGCCCTCGGCCGCCTCCAGCGTCCCGGTGATCTTCTCCGTCTCGATGTCCGCCAGCTCGTCACCCACGTTCACCTCGTCGCCTTCCGCGACGATCCAGCTGGTGACCTTACCCAGGCGCATCGACAGCCCCCACTTGGGCATCGTCACCGCGACGATCCGGTCGTCAGTCATCGGTTCCACCCGGTGACCGTCTTGACCGCGCTCACCACCCGCTGCGCGTCCGGGATGTAGATGTCCTCCAGCGCGGTGGAGAACGGTACCGGCGTATGCGGCGCCGTGACCATCTCGATCGGCGCCCGCAGCGCGCCGAACGCCTTCTGCGCGACCAGCGCCGAGATGTCGGTGGCGATCGAGCACCGGGGATGCGCCTCGTCCACCACCACCAGCCGGCCGGTGCTCTCGACGCTCTCCAGCACCGTGTCCTCATCCAGCGGGCTGGTCGTGCGCAGGTCAATCACCTCGCACTGCACCCCGCCGCCCGCGAGTTCGGCCGCCGCCGCCAGCGACGTGTGCACCATCCGGCCCAGCGTCACGATGGTGACGTCATTGCCCTCGCGGACCACGTTGGCCTCGCCGAACGGCAGCGCGTAGCTCTCCTCCGGCACCGGACCGGTCAGGTCGTACAGCGCCTTGTGCTCGAAGAAGATGACCGGATCGTCGTCCCTGATGGCCTGGATCATCAGGCCTTTCGCGTCGTACGGTGTGGCGGGCAGCACCACCTTCAGGCCGGGGATGTGGGTGAACAGCGGGTACAGGCACTGGGAGTGCTGCGCGGCGGCCCGCAGCCCGGCCCCGTACATGGTGCGGATCACCACCGGGGTGACCGCCTTGCCGCCGAACATGTACCGGAACTTCGCGGCCTGGTTATAGATCTGGTCGAAGCAAACGCCCATGAAGTCGACGAACATGAGCTCGGCCACCGGGCGCAGGCCCGCCGTGGCCGCGCCGATCGCGGCGCCGATGAACGCCGACTCCGAGATGGGCGTGTCGAGCACCCGGCCGGGGAACTTGTGGTAGAGCCCCTTGGTCACGCCGAGCACGCCGCCCCAGGCGTCGTCCTCGCCGGGCGATCCGGCGCCGCCCGCGTTGTCCTCGCCCATCACGATGACGCTCTCGTCGCGCTCCATCTCCTGGGCCAGCGCCTCGTTCAGGGCCTCGCGGTAGGTAATGGTGCGTGCCATGGCAAGCCTCCGATGATCAGTAGCGCACGTAGACGTCGGTGAGCAGGTCCGCCTCGGTGGGCAGCGGAGCGGCCTTGGCCGCCTGGACCGCCGCCTCGATCAGCGCGGCGACCGAAGCATCCACCGCCTCCAGGTCGCCCGGCGCGAGCTCGCCGGTGGCCACTACCCGGTCGGCGAAGCGCTTCAGGCAGTCCAGCTCGGCCCGCGCGCGGGCCACCTCGTCGGCCCGGTAGGTCTGCTGGTCGCCCTCGAAGTGGCCGAAGTACCGGGTGAACTTCATCTCGATCAGCGTCGGCCCGCCACCCGCACGCGCCTGGGCGATGGCCTCGCTGGCCGCCTCGTGCACCGCGAAGAAGTCGAATCCGTCCACGATGATGCCGGGCATGCCGAATCCGGCGGCCCGGTCGGCGATGTTGTCGCTGGCCACCGACCAGCTGCTGGCCGTGGCCTCGGCGTAGCCGTTGTTCTCGGCCACGAAGATGGCCGGCAGGTTCCACACCGACGCCAGGTTCATCGATTCCAGCGTGGTGCCCTGGTTGCTGCCGCCGTCGCCGAAGAACGCCACGCTGCCCCCCCGGGTGCCTTTGATCTTGGCCGCCAGCGCGGTCCCGCAGATCAGCGGCGGCCCGCCGCCCACGATGCCGTTCGCGCCGAGCATGCCTTTGGACAGGTCCGCGATATGCATCGAGCCGCCCTTGCCGTGGCAGCTGCCGGTCCGGCGGCCGTAGATCTCCGCCATCATCTCGCCGACGTCCACGCCCCGGGCGATGCAATGGCCGTGCCCGCGGTGCGTGCTAGCGATCGTGTCGCGGTCGTCGAGGCTGCTGCACACGCCGACCGCCGAAGCCTCCTCGCCCGCGTACAGGTGGACGAATCCCGGAATGTCGCCGGTGGCGAACTCGGCGTGCACGCGTTCCTCGAATTCCCGGATCGTCCGCATCGCCTGGTAGGCGCTGAGCAATTGCTCTCGCGTCAGTGCCCGTCCGAAGGGGGCCTTCCGCTCCACCATGTCAGTCATTCCTCACGCCTCCGATTCCTGGATCGTTGGACGGGCACGCCGGAGCAGGCCGAGGCGGGCGCTGGCGGCCAGCACCGCGGCCACGTCGACGCACCTGGGCCCGTCGGCTCGCAGCCGGACCTCCGGACGTTCACCGGGTTCGAAGGTGAGCTCGCGTTCGCCGTCGACGGCGATGACCCCGGCTTTCGCGTCGACCGGATACACCGATCCGGGATCCATCCGCTCGACCTCGCCCACCCCGACCGGCACGACCAGACCCGGCGCGATGGGCGCCAGTACCTGGCGGTCCGCGCCGGGCCTCAGCCGCGCGGTGACGCCGTGCGGCTCGCCCCGGCTGACCGGCGACAGCTGGCCCACGATGCTGGACAGGCCGATCGCGTCGGGTTCGGCGAACGCGCAGAACAACTGGCTGACCGTGGCCGGATCCCAGACCGCTCGCGCCCCAACGTGCCGTTCGGTCGATACCGCGACATCAACCAGTGCGGTCTCGGCCCGGTCGCCGGCCCGGACCTCCAGCAGCTTGGCCCGGCTGGCCACGCTGTCGGCCGGGACCGCCCCGGTCGCGACCAGCCCCGCCGCCAGACCCGCGACCGTCGCCTCGCGCACCGCGGGGAACACGTTGTTGGTGCCGGTCGACAGGGCCAGCAGCGGCACGTCGCCGGCCACCGACGCGGCGACCCGCGCCGTCCCGTCGCCGCCCAGGCAGACGATCACCCGCGCGCCCGCGATGACCATGCGCCGGACGGCCTGCACCGTGTCCTGCGCGTTCTGCCGGATCGGCAGCCCGTCGAGGAACTCGACCTCCGGCCACCGGCTGGCCTGCGGACCGCGACGTCCGATCGCGCGGAACACCGCCGCCGAGATGCCGCCCAGATCCGTGCTGAGCAGCACGCGGTGCACGCCCACCGCGCCGAACGCGGTCAGCATGCGCTGGATCATGTTGGCCTTCTCGGCGGTGGGAAACACCGAGGCCTGGGTGACCAGCCGCCGGATGTCGCGACCGGACAGCGGGTTGGCTACCACGCCGACGATCGCGTCACCCACTGCGGCCTACCTCCTGGCCCCACTCTGCGCGAGGATCCAGCAAAAGTGAATAGGCCCCGTCAGATGGGCTCGATCCTCGGGTAAGCGGGCTCCCACATGGCCTGGCGCACCTGCCCGTCCGGATCCTCGAGCGGCACGCCGGCCAGACCTTCGGCCTGCGCGGCCCGGGCCACGGCCGCCGCGACCGCGGCCGAAACCGCGCGCAGGCTGGTCACCGCGGGCAGGACCGAGGCGCCCGGCGTGCCGGCGTCGGACAGATCGGCCAGGGCCTGGGCCGCGGCGGCCAGCATCCCGTCGCTGACCCGGCGGGCCCGGCTGACCGTCACCCCGAGCCCGAGACCGGGGAAGATCAGCGCGTTGTTGGCCTGGGCGATCTGGTAACTGACGCCGCGGTAGGCGACCGGCTCGAATGGGCTGCCGGTCGCGACCAGCGCCCGGCCCTGCGTCCAGGCGATGAGGTCGGCGGGCCGGGCCTCCGAATGCGAGGTCGGGTTGGACAGCGGCATGATGATCGGCCGTTCCACGTGCGCGGCCATCTCGGTCACGATCGCCTCGGAGAAGGCGCCCGGCTGGGTCGAGGTCCCGATCAGCATGGTCGGGCGGGTGCGCGCCACCACCTCGGCCAGCCCGATCCGGCCTTCGCCGTCCCGCGCCCAGCCGCTGACCTCCGCGGCCGCCCGGGCGTAGGGGACCTGGAAGTCCCGCAGCGTCCCGGGGTAGTCGCTGGTCAGCAGGCCCTTGCTGCCTAGCGCGTAGAAACAGCCGGTCGCCGCGGCCGGGCTCAGGCCCTCGGCGATCATGACCTGCCGCAGCACGTCCGCGATGCCGATCCCGGCCGTGCCAGCCCCGTGAATGACCACCCGTTGGTCGCGCATCCGCGACCCCGCGGCTCGGACCGCGCCCAGCGCGGCGGCCAGCACCACCGCGGCCGTGCCCTGGATGTCGTCGTTGAACGTCAGGCAGCTTCCGGCGTACTTGGTCAAGATGCGGTGCGCGTTGCCCGCGCCGAAGTCCTCCCAGTGCAGCAGCGCGTTCGGGAACAGCCGGCTGGCCACGCTGACGTAGGTGTCGATGAACTCGTCGTAGCGCTCGCCCCGCACCCGCGGGTGCCGGTTGCCCGGGTACATGTCCTCGGCCAGCAGCGCCGGGTTGTCGGTGCCGGTGTCCAGCACCACCGGGATGATCCGGCGCGGGTGCAGGCCTGCCGCGGCCACGTACACGGCGAGCTTGCCCATGGCGATCTGGATGCCGCCGACCCCCCAGTCGCCGATGCCGAGGATGCCCTCGGAGTCGGTGGCGATGATCAGGTCCGCGTCCTGCGGCCCCAGTCCGTAGTTGCGGAACGCGGTTTCGACCTGGCCAGGGTGATCGACCGACAGGAACACGCCGCGGGCCCGGCCGAACTCGTAGCTGTACCGCTCGATCGCCGTCCCGATGGTGGGCGTGTAGACGATCGGCAGCATCTCGGAGATGTGCTCGGTCAGCAGCCGGTAGAACAGCACCTCGTTGCGGTCCCGCAGGCTGGCCAGGTAGAGGTTCTTGGCCAGGTCGTCGGGCTGGCGCTGGTACTGCCCGTGGACCCGGCGCAGCTGTCCTTCGATCTCCGACACGCCCTCGGGCAGCAGGCCGGTCAGCCCGAGCGCCTCCCGTTCGGCCAAGGTGAACGCGGTACCCCGGTTCAGCAGCGGCGACACCAGCACCGAAGGACCGCGCAGCCTGACCCGCGCCACCACACCCTGCGGGGTCGAGACCAGGTTGTACGGACGTTCCGGCATCACATCACCCATCCCAGCTCAGGCCCGCCATAGGTTGGGTCAGAGCCTATGGTGGCCGGTCGCCGCGTGCTATAGGAAAGGGGCATGAACGATGCGGATGTCCGGCGGCGTCATCACTGGGTCAACCACACTGCGGCAAGGTCATGAAGACGGCTCTGCGTCGTCAGTTCGGTGATCCGCGGAGCCGGCCTTGGTAACCGAGCCGGTGTCGCCCAGTTCGGTCCGCAGCGCGAACATGGCCTGCGCGGCGTGCGCCTTGACCGCGGTCCGGCTGATCCCGGTCGCGGACGCGACCTGGGCCTCGGGCAGGTCGGCGAAGTACCGCAGCACCACCACCTCCCGTTGCCGGGCGGGCAGGGTCCACAGCGCCGAGATGAAGGCGGAGCGTTCCACCTCAATGCTCAGCTGGCCCTCACCGGTGGGCAGGTCGGGTGCGAGCCGGGGCGCGAGCTTGTCCACCACCACGTGCTGCCGCAGCGCGGCCCGGGACCGGTCGACGACCGCCCGGTGCAGGTAGGACAGTGCGTGGTCGGTGTCGGGCAGCCTGCGCCACGCGGCGTGCACGGCCACGAACGCGTCTTGCACCAGCTCCTCGGCGGTGGCCAGATCCTGCACCAGCAGCGCGGCGATCCTGACCAGCGGCCGGTAGTGCGTCAGGTACATCGCGGTCATGGCCCGGTCCGCGTCCCGGCCCGTCCGCGGCGCCGGGATCGTCGGGCTCGTGGTCTTCAGCGCCCGCATGGTGGTTCCTCGCCTCCGGCCGCTTGTCACCGCGGGACGGCCTGCCCGCTCACTCACCGGTAAGAGGCGGGCGCCGGGCAAACGCCAACAACTATTTCGCGGTGGATCGCCGGGATTGGGCAGATCAGTCCGTCAGCTGGCCAGCTTGGCCGCGATGCGCTGCGGGTCGGGCCAGCGCACGTCGTAGACCAGGTTCAGCTTCTCCAGCAGCCAGATGACCCGGGCGCTCGGGTCGATCTGCCCGGGCAGCGTCCCGTGCCGGGCCGAGGTCGGATCGGCGTGGTGCGAGTTGTGCCAGCTCTCCCCGAAGGACAAGATGGCCAGCGGCCAGAAGTTCGTCGCCTTGTCCCGGCTGGAGAACGGCCGCTTGCCCACTACGTGACAGACGGAGTTGACCGACCAGGTGACGTGGTGCAAGAGCGCCACGCGGATCAGCCCGGCCCAGAAGAATCCCGCCGCCGCACCGGACCAGGTGCCGGTGACCAGGCCGCCGATGGCCGCCGGTACCAGCAGCGACACGGCTACCAGCGCGCCGGAGAACCGGCCGACGGCCCGCAGGTCACGGTCGGCCAGGAGGTCGGGGGCGAACCGGGCCCGGTTGCTGAGCTCGCGCCTGAGCATCCAGCCCACGTGCGCGTGGACCATGCCCTTGAGCAGGGCCCGGGTGTCCGTGCCGTACCGCCAGGGGGAGTGCGGGTCGCCCTCCCGGTCAGAGAACGCGTGGTGACGGCGGTGGTTGGCCACCCACTGAACCGGCGAACCCTCGACCGCGAGCAAGCCACCGATGGCCAGCGCGATGCGCAGTCCCCGCTTGGCCTTGAATGAGCGATGGGTGAAGCCGCGATGGTAGCCGACCGTGACGGCCAGCCCGGTCACCACGTAGGCGACCGCGGCCATCGACAGGTCCAGGACCGACAGGCCCCAGCCCCAGCCGACCGGGATGGCCACCGCCAGCCCGACCAGGGGCAGCAGCACCGCCGCCCACATGGCAATACCCGCGGCGGAGGTCTGCGGGGCGTCCAGCAGCGGCTTGGCCGCATCTGACTGCCGTGCTTCAACCGCCGTCCCGCCATCTTCGATGACGTCCGTGCCCTCTGCCGCCTTCACCTGATGACCGACCCCATTCGTAGAAGCAGCGCGCTCAAAATCAGTATGTATGCCACCAGAAGGTGCGAGGTACCGCCACCGCCCGAGAATCAGGCGAACATTGCGCGATGCTTTCCCGCCGCACTAGTAACAGGTGTGCTAAAGGGAGGCGCCCCGGTGTCCATCGGGCGGGTCACCGTTCGTCGTGAGAACGACAGCGCAGGACAGACGGAAGGAAGGCCCGTTATGAACCCCAACTACGCGTACCAGCTGTACCAGGCCCAGCGGGTCACCTCGCGAGCCGGGCTGCTGGCCGCCGACGCCCGGCGCGGGCTTCAGGCCGCTGCGGTCTCGCGCGGTACCGGCCGGCTGACCCATGCGGTGTTCGGGCGGCTGGTCAGCCGCGCATATCGACGGCGTTCACCCTCGTGGGTTTGATCGTGACGATCACCCGCCGGTCCCCGGGCCCGTCATGATCGCGCAGGTCGGCCTGGTATTTCGCGCCGAACCGGTCCGCGAACGAGTAGTCGTCATCCGGGGTGATCTCGGCGTCACCCCGGATCTCCAGATAACGGTACGGAACGGCCAGGTCGAGCAGGAGCAGGCTCACCCCCGGGCTCGCGAGCAGGTTCTTGGTCTTCTGCCGCGCGGTGTTCAGTGAGATCTTGACCGTGTTGCCGTCGGCCAGAAACCAGACCTCGGACAGTTGCGGCCGGCCGTCGGGGCCGACCGTGCCGAGCGTGGCGAACTGGCCGTCGAGCAGGTCCCGGTGAGACGGGGGGATGGCTGGCATGGTGCTCCGTTCTCGCGTCAGCGCCGCACGACGGTCTGTTCGGCGAAGCGCCACCCGCGGACCACGCAGGCCTGCGCCACCGTCTTGCGGGAGAAAATACCCAGGAACATCACCGTATCGGTGCCCTCGATGCTCAGGCCCAGCTTCCAGATGCGGCCGCGGAGTTGCTTGACCCAGCGCAGCTGATTGCCCTGCGTGCGTGACAAGGTGGACACCTGGCCGTTGCCCTGCACGTAATTGATCGCGTCCTTGGTGATGACCAGGCGGCCGGGGCGCCGGATGGTCACGATCCAGCCGGTCGCGAAGGCCACCAGCAGCACACCGCAAACCACCGAGCCGGCTACCCGCCCGGTAGTGGTATGCGCACCGGGCACTACGCGAGCCAGGGCTACCGCGCTGGCCAGCATCAGGAGGGCGAACAGGAAACTGACCTGACCCCGGCTTTCCCGGATGGTAATGGCTCCCAGGTCCGGGTCCATCGCTCCCACCGGCGAATCGTACTGCCGGGGCCGGTGGGTGACATACATGAGCCGCATCTGATTTTCCTCACTCCTGAGCTCGCGAGATGGCGGTCGCCATCGCCGTGATCACCGAACCGCGTCTTCGCGGCCGGGCCGCAGCAGGGCCGGGTGCAGCAGCCGCGCGTCCCCGCGGCGGTACAGCCGGGCGCGCGGCCCGCCGCGCGGGCCGCCCGTCTCGGTGGTCTCGCCCGTGCTCTCCACGAAACCCGGGACGGACAGCACCTTGCGGTGGAAGTTCCCCGCGTGCAGCCGTTCCCCCCAGACGGTCTCGTAGACCACGCGCAGCTCGGAGACGGTGAACTCGTCGGCCACGAACGCGGTCGCCAGCGGCGTGTACTCGAGCTTGGAGCGGGCTCGTTCCAGGCCGTCGGCCAGGATCCGCGCGTGGTCGAACGCAAGCTTGCGGGTGGCGCCCGGCCGTTGCCCGCCGCCCTCAGCCAGCCCCAGCGAGGAGATCGGCACCCAGGCCGCGGCCCGGGCGTCGCTGCCCGCTCGCGGTCCGGGCAGTTCCGGTGCGAACACCAGGTACGCCACCGAGATCACCCGCAGCCGCGGATCCCGGCCCGGCGCCCCGTAGCTGGCCAGTTGCTCCAGGTGGATCCGCCCCGGGCGCTGCCCGGTCTCCTCGGCCAGTTCCCGCAGCGCGGCCTCGTCCAGATCCTCCTGCACCCCGCCCGGCTGGGGCCGGACGAAGCCGCCCGGCAGCGCCCATTGCCCCTCGAACGGCGGAACACCCCGCTGGACCAGCAGCACGTCCAGCTCACCGTCCCGGATCGTCAGCGTCACCACGTCCACTGTGACCGCGACCGGGTCGAAGGACCGCGGGTCGTAGCTGGCCAGGAACTCCTGATCGTCCATCAAGTCCTTCTCATAGCGAGATGTTCTTAGTTTGAGAATAACGACTCATGTGAGGATGTCAAGGTGAGCACGAACGACGCGGCAGGCAAGGCCCGGCAGCTGATCGCGGACACCCTGTACCTGACCCTGGCCACCGCCGACGCCTCGGGCAAGCCGTGGAGCTGCCCGGTGTACTTCGCGCCCGACCAGGCGTTCACGCTCTACTGGGTGTCGTTCAAGCAGACCGTGCACTCGGCCAACATCAGGGTCCGCCCGCAGGTCGGCATCTCCATCCTGGGCGAGCCGCCGCACCACGAAGGCCAGGGGGTCTACTTCGATGCGATCGCGACCGAGCTGCACGACCTGACCGAGGTCGAGCGGGCCATCGAGGTCCGCCGCGCCCGGCCGCAGGACAGCAAGTTCGCCGTCACCTCGCCCGACGATGTCCTGGGCGACGCCGCGTGGCGGATCTACCGCGCCGTTCCGGTGGCCGTCTACCGCTACCACGACGCCGCCGAAATCGTCCACGGCCAGCACGTAGACGTGAGGCTCCCAATAGCGCTCTAGCTGCCCGGCCGCACCGCTGCGCCAGCCCGGCCAGCGTCGCGTCCCGCCCCGGTTTCCCATCTCACCGCCATCAACACGAACACTCGAGCGATGTCATCATGATCACGAAGACTTTTATATGGCATAGCACAGAAAATCCTTCGTGATCAAGGAAAACAGGCGATCCTCTGACCATCCGGCCTGCCTGGCCGTGGCCCTGGCCGCGCCGGGGCGAACCTTCAGCCACGCGTTAACGATCAGCGCGCCTGGGGCGCGTCGTTGCGGCAACGGGGAGCTAGTCGAACTCGGTGGGGAGCGAGGGATCTCGGTGGTGGGCCAGCGCGCGGCCGAGCTGGCGGTGGTTGACGCGGCCCAGGGACAGCGGCGGCAGTTCGTCCATGCCGAACCACCCGACCTCGAGCGTCTCCAGTTCGGCCGGGGCCTGCACGGCGCCGTCGCGGCGGCACAGGAAGAACAGCTTGTAGACGTGCACCGGCAGCGGCGGCAGATTGCCCTGCCGGTCGCGGTCCCAGCAGGCGATCAGCTTGACCGCCGTGCTGTGGTACCCGGTCTCCTCCAGGACCTCCCTGGTGACCGCGTCCGAGGGGGAGTCCCCGGGATCGGCCCAGCCGCCCGGCAGCGACCACCGCCCGTCGGTCTTCTCGCGCATCAGCAGCACGCGCTCGTCCTGGTCGAAGATCGCCCCGCGCACGTCGATCTTCGGCGTCGCGTAGCCGGAGTCGCGGCTCAGCTCTACGGCGAGCTCGGCAGCAGGCTGGCCGCTGATCAACGCCAGCAAGTCCACCGCGAGCTGGCTCACCTGCCGGTACCGGTCCAGGTCGTAGTCACCGGCGGCGAAGGTCAGCCCGTCCTGGGCCAGCGCGGCGAGCTTGATCCCGATCCGGCGTACCGCCTCGCCTGCTTCATCAGCCACCCCGGCACACTATAAGGTGCGGCCCGAGCCGACGAAGGGGGCGAGGCGACCGTGACCGAAGGACGGGCTCACCTACTTCGGCTCGGCGTAGCCCGTCGCAGGTCAAGGACCATGTCCAGCTGGCGGAGCTGCACGGACAGCGGCGCGGTCCGCATCAGGGTGTCGCGCACGGCGCAGGCGGTGCGGCCCTGCCACTGACCCATGGCGCCGATGTACCGCGCGAGCAGCGCGGTGACGGCGGCATTGCGCCGCCTGCGCCGCTGGTAGGCCCGCAGCGCGGCCGGCGGGTGGCCCGAGGCCGCCAGGCAGGTGGCCAGCGTCACCCCGTCGACGATCGCCTGGCACGCGCCCTGGGCCAGGTCCGGGGTCATCGGGTGGATGGCGTCGCCGACCAGCACGACCCGTCCCCGGCCCCAGGTCCGCGCCGGACGGCGGTCGTGGATGTCGTTGCGGACGAGCGCGGCCTCCGGGGTCGCCTCGATGATGGCGGGGATGGGATCGGGCCAGGTCCCGAAGTGCTTGCGCAGCAGCGCCGGGGTATCGCCGTCATCCTTCCCGCCGGCCGGCGCGTTCCAGGTTGCCCACCAGATGACCCGGTCCCCGCCGGTCGGGCCCTGGCCGAAGCGCGCACCACGGCCCCAGATCTCCCAGCTGTCCCGGGGCAGCGGAACCGAGCCCGGCGGGGTGAGCGACCGTACCGCGGTGTAGCCGCGGTACCGCAGCGGCGCCGGCCCGAACAGCGCGGCCCGTATCGCCGAGTGCACTCCGTCCGCGCCGACCAGCACATCGGCCCGCACCTCGCGTCCGTCCGCGAAGCGCGCGGTCACGCCCCGGCCGTCATCCTGGAAGCCGATGCAGCGCGCGCCCAGGTGGATGACCGCCGGGTCGAGCTCGGCCGCCAGCAGTTGCTGCAGCTCGGCACGATGAACGACCACGAACCCGGCCCCCCACCGGCGGGCCATCAGCTCAGCCGGCAAGCACAGCAGCCAGCTGCCATCGGGGTGCGTCAGGCCCTGCCGGTCCACCCTGGCCGCCAGCCGGGCCACCCGGTCGGCCAGCCCGATCCGCTCGAAGGCCGCCATCGCGTTCGGCCACAGGCCCACCCCTGCTCCGACTTCCTTCAGCGCCGGCGCCTGCTCGTAGACCTCGACCGCCAGGCCCTGGCGAGCCAGGGCGATAGCGGTCGTCAGCCCCCCGATCCCGCCGCCGATCACCACAATCTTTGCTCCCATGACCAGGAGCCTAAGCACGCGGCGATACGAAATCGTTACGGCTAAGCGCGTCGCGTATCTCACCGTAACAAACGGCCAGGCCGAGCGCAGCCAGTCCGACACGGCCTCGTACAGGACCACATCCAGCGCGGGCCGGTCGCCGCTGACCCAGGACCGGACATCGGCCCCAGAGGCCTCGGAAGCCCCGGACTTGTCGGGATAGATGTACACGCACCCGATGATCTGGGCGCTACCGTCGGCGCGCACCGTGTAGGTGAACCCCGAACGTGCGGCGAAGTCCGCGGCGTGCCGCTCTAGGTCGCCCAGGTTCTCGGCCAGCGTCATGTCCGGCTTGGGCCAGGTCCGGCCCTCGAATCCCGGGGTCGACCTGATGTGGTCGATGCTGGACGTCCAGGCCCGGTAGTCGCCCTCGTTGTGCTCGGGGCCGAGCGGCTCCAGCCAGAACCCCTCGCCGGTCAGCGAACGCGGCGCCACGAAGTCGTCAGGAACGAAGCTCACGAGACACACGCTAGCCCGCGGGCACGGCCGCCGTCGTGCGCATGGCCAGCCACACCTCGGCCAGCGCCTCGGTCGAGGCCAGCGACCGCCCGCTGAGCTGCTCGAACCGGCGGATCCGGTACAGCAGCGTGTTCGGGTGGATATGCAGGGCGCGGGCCGCCCGGTCGGTCTGCCGGTCGTGCTCCAGCCACACCCGGACCGACGTGACCAGGTCGCCCGAATGCTCCGCGTCGTAAGCCAGCACGGCCCCGAGGACCTGTGTGGCCAGCGCCCGCAGCTCGGCGACCTCGCTGGTCAGCCACTTCTCGGTGCGGTCCTCGCCGTAGCTGACCACCGCCCGGCCCGCCTCCACCGCCCGGGCCAGCGCCCAGCGCGCCTCCCGCCGGGCCACCGCGACCGAGACCTCGGCAGCCAGGAACGGCCGGCTGAACCCCACCGCCACCGAGACGGCGCCCGTCAGCACCGTCCGGTCCGCCTCGCCGTCCTGCAGGAGCACCAGCAGTTCGTCCTGCTGCCGCAGAATGAAGCACGCCAGCCCGGCGTCGGCGAAAGCGTCCGCCACCCGATCGTCGTCGGCGCCGTCCGGCACGATGCCCAGCCGCAGCGGCCGATCGATCGCGAACCCGCTGGTCACCAGCCGCCGGGTAACCGCCGAGCCTTCCAGCAGCCCCTGCAGCATCTCCGCGAGCGTCTCGGCGCCCGACCGGCGCAGCATCTCCCGCTCGTGCGCCACCATGGACAGCTGCAAGGCGGCCACCGTGGCGATGTGCTGGACCACGGACACGCCCGCCGGGGTCGCGGCCGGGCACTGCATGGCCAGCAGGTACCCGGCCGTCCCGCGCGGTCCGGTGACCGGTAGCACGTATCCGCCGGGCACCGTGGGCGGGCTGGTCACCGTGGCCGGGATCAGGTCAGCGTATTCGGCCGGCGGCACCGGCAACCCGGCCAGCAGCGGGGTCCGGCGCAGCGTGCAGGCGTACAGCGAATACCCGGACAGCCGCTCCAGCCGGGCGAAGATCTCCGTGGCGCTCACGTTCCCCGCGGCCAGCCACTGGACCGCGCCGAACACCTGCAACTGCGCGTTGAGCCGCTGCCCCGCCCCGCCCGGCGCAACCGCCGCCGCGACCTCCTGCGAGATGGCCATGAACGGCACCGGGATCGGCACCTCCACCACGGGAAACCCGCGCGCCGCCGCCGCGGCGAAGAACGCGCCGGTCAGCGGGGGCACGAACATCCGCTCTGAGACGGCCAGGCACGCCACTCCCGCGTCGTCCAGCCGCTCCAGGTAGGTCCGCTGGCCGGCCCCGCTGCGCGGCAGCGCCATCCCGGTGGTCATGATCATCTCGGAGCCGAACAGCCACGGGGTCGGGTCCTCCAGCTCGCTGACGTGCGCCCAGGCCACGCGCCGTCCGGTCCCCGATTCGCCCGCCAGGAGCCGTAGCTGCAGCGCGGGGGAGCGAAGCAGGTCCTCGACCGTGATCACGCCGTCACCGGGCACGACGCTCAGCCTAGGTTGTGCTCAATCACAAAGACAAGCTGCCAATTCGTGGGTGTCACTGTTGCCCGATCTCGCCGCTCCGCCCGATACTCGCCCCAAACGACAGAAGGGAGCGCGCCATGGCGACCACCGGGGAGCCCCTCGCCACCGGAACCGAACCCGGCCAACGGCTGGCCCACGGTGCGCTCAGCCTGTTCGACACGCTGTCCTCGACGCTGGCCAACCTGGCCCCGGTGGAGGGCATCTTCCTGTCCATCACGCTGGTCGTGGCGGCCATGGGCGCCCAGGCGC
Source organism: uncultured Actinomycetes bacterium (assembly GCA_963787645.1). Lineage (GTDB taxonomy): Bacteria > Actinomycetota > Actinomycetes > Streptosporangiales > Streptosporangiaceae > Palsa-504. Next base: position 54,941 of record CAWBDS010000008.1, read on the forward strand.
CGTGGGCATTCCTGGTCGCCGGGGTGGCGATCCTGGCCACCGGCAACACGATGTCGGAGTTCTCCCAGACGATCCCGAGCGCCGGCTCGTTCGTCACCTTCATCGGCCGCGGCGTGGGCTCGAAAGCACCGAAAACCGGCTCCGCGCTGGCGGGCCTGTCCTACTAACTGCTGATGATCTGCTATCCGGTCACGGTAGCCGCGGTGGTGGTGTTCATGGGCTCGTGGGTGGCCGCCCTGTTCAACTGGGGCAACGCCGGGTGGCTGGCCGTGACCCTGGTCGGCCTGGCCCTGGCCGTCCCGCTGCTGCTGCGTGGCGTGGTCATCTCGGCCCGGGCCTCGTTCATCATGTTCTGCAGCGAGGCGCTCGGGCTCATTATCTTGTCCATCGTCGTGCTGAGCCTGGTACACACCAGCCGCCTGAGCGCGCCGTTTCACGCCAGCGGCGGCTCGCCAGGCGGGTTCCGCGGCCTGGTCGGCCTGACCTTCGCGCTGGCCGTGTCCGGCTTCATCGGCTGGGAGAACTCCGGCGCGCTGGCCGAGGAGTCGAAGAACCCCAAGCGCTACATCCCGGTCACCGTGTACGTCTCGGTCGCCATCATCACGTTCCTGTACATGCTGTCCAGCTGGGCCGCCGTGGCCGGCTACGCCGACTGGAAGGGCACCGTGACCGGCGTCAACTTCCTGGGCAGCTTCAGCGAGACGGCGCCGTTCCTGGACCTGTCCCGGCACTTCAGCCACTGGTTCGACTGGTTCATCGGCCTGGTCGGCTTCACCAGCTCGTTCGGCTGCTTCATCGCCGCGGCGAACTCTCAGACCCGGATCACCTTCAACGGCGCGCGGGCCGGGCTGCTGCCGCCCAAAATGGCCACGGTGAGCCGGACCAAGGTCCCGTGGGCCTCGGTGCTCATCTACACCGGCTTCACCGTCCTGCTGGTGGTCATCCCGTACTTCACCATGCACGGCAACGCGGTCTCGATCTTCTCCGACGAAGCGGGCATCGGCACGGTACCCATCCTGATCGTCTACCTGCTGGCCAACGCGGCCCTGCCGCTGCACGTCCTGGCCACCAACCGGGCCGCGTTCTCCCCGGTCAAGCACGTGCTCATCCCGCTCCTCGGGTCCGCCGTGCTGGTCTACGGAATCTACGAGTTCGTCCAGCCCAGCCAGCCGCCGCCGGCCAACGTGTTCTGGGCCTGGATCTTGGCCATCGTGGCCGTCTCGGCGATCGCCACCGCCGTGGTCTACGTCCGCCGGCCCGACGCGCTCAGCCGCGCCGGCACCGCGGGCCCGGAATTGGTCGTGGAGGACGCCAGGTGAGTGACCCCATCCGCGGGCAGATCGACACCACCAAGATCCCGCGGTTCGCCGGGCCGCCCACGTTCGCGCTGCTGCCCCGGCGGGACGAGGTCGGGTCCTGCGACGTGGTCATCGCCGGCGTCCCGTTCGACAGCGGCGTCTCCTACCGGCCCGGCGCCCGGTTCGGGTCGGCCGCCGTCCGTCAGGGCTCTCGGCTGCTGCGCCCCTGGCACACCGCCCTGGACGTGGCGCCGTTTAACGCGCAGCAGGTCGCCGACGCCGGCGACATCGCCTGCAACCCGTTCGACATCGCCGAAGCCGTCGGCCAGATCGAGGCGGGTGCGGCCGCCCTGCTGGAAGACGCGGGCCACCTGCTGGCCATCGGCGGCGATCACACGATCGCCTACCCCCTGCTCCGGGTGACCAGGCAGAAGTTCGGGCCGGTGGCGCTGGTCCACTTCGACGCGCACCTGGACACCTGGGACACCTACTTCGGCGCGCCGATCACCCACGGCACCCCGTTCCGCCGCGCCGCCGAGGAGGGACTGTTCCGGGACGATGCCAGCCTGCACGTCGGCATCCGCGGACCCGTCTACGCCCGCCGCGACCTGGAAGAAGACGCCGAGCTCGGGTTCCGCATCGTGTCGGCGATGGATCTGGAACGCGACGGGATCGACGGCGTGGTGGCCCGGATCCGCGAGCGCGTCGGCGACGCGCCGCTGTACCTGTCGATCGACATCGACGTGCTCGACCCGGCCCACGCGCCGGGCACGGGCACCCCGGAGGCGGGCGGGCTGACCTCCCGGGAACTGCTCGGCATCCTGCGCGGCCTGGCCGGGATGCGGCTGGTCGGCGCGGACGTGGTGGAGGTCGCGCCGGCCTACGACCACGCCGAGATGACCACCGTAGCCGCCGCGCACGTCGCCTACGAACTGCTGGCTCTGCTCCTGCTCGGCCGCTGAGACCACCGGCCGTTCGGAAAAATCATTTTTTATGCCGAACGGACCGTGGTGCGTGCCCAGGGTCTCGCTCAGGCGGCCCGTGGTTCTGAGGCCGGCGCCACGTCGGTCCGGCCGCGCCGGGCCGGGATCGTGCCGGCCGCGTCGGCGTCGTGGATGGTCAGCGAGGACGCCACCCCGCACAGCGCGATCGCGGCCGCGACCAGGAACGCCACCCGGTAGGCGGTCAGGTTGGCCACCAGGTGCCCGCCGACCAGGTGCACCGGGCCGACCAGCACGATGGCCGTGGTCAGCACGGCCACGCCGATCGCGCCGCCTAGCTGCCGGACCGCGTTGAACATGGTCGAGGCCCGGCCGGTGGCCGCCGGCGTGATGGTGGCGAACGACGCGGCCTGGACCGGGACGAACACCTGGGCCATGAACAATCCCAGCGAGAACATGAGCAGCCGTGCCCACCACAGGTTCGTTCCCGGCCCGAGCAGGGCGAGCAGCCCGATCGAGGCCGCGGTCCCGGTCAACCCGAGGGTGATGTGACGGCGTGGACCGAGCTGCGGGTACAGCCACCGGCTGGCCAGCTGCGCGCCGCCCATGACGCCGAGCGCCTCCGGCGCCGTGCTCAGCCCGGATCCGAGCGCGCTCAGGCCCCGGCCGTCCTGGTAGTACAGCGAGATCGCGTACAAGGTGCCCAGGAACGCGACCGAGGCCAGCACCATCACGCCGTTGCCGGACCGGAACAGCCGGTTCTTCAGCAGCCGCAGGTCCACCATGGGCGCCGGTGACCTCAGCTCGACCGCCACCATGGCGGCCAGCAGCACGACCCCGGCCGCGATCGTGGCCAGCACATCGGGCTTGTGCCAGCCCAGGTTGGGTCCTTCGGACACGCCGTACATGAGCAGCCCCAGGCCGAGCCCGGAGAGCAGGAACCCGGCCAGGTCGAACCGGCCCGGCCGGTCCTGCGGTGGCTGTTGCAGGAATATCAGCCCGAACGCGAAGGCCGCCGCGCCGAGCGGCAGGTTGACGTAGAACACCCACCGCCAGGACAGGTCGGTGACCAGCAGGCCGCCCAGGACCGGACCCAGCGCCGGGGCGAGCGTGGTCGGCACGGTGAGGATGGCCGCGGCCCTGATCCGTTCCGCGGGCGGGAACGCGCGGTACAGCATGGCCATCCCGACCGGGGCGAGCATGCCGCCGCCCGCGCCCTGCAAGATCCGGAACGCGACCAGTTCGCCCAGGCTGGAGGCCAGCCCGCACAGCGCCGAGGCGGCGGTGAACACCGCGATGGCCGTGAGCAGGACCCGCTTGCCGCCGAACCGGTCCCCGAGCCAGCCCGAGGCCGGGATGAACACGGCCAGGCTGACCAGGAACGCGATCGAGATGCTGTCCACCGCGGTGGCGCTGACCTTGAAGCCGCGGCCGATGGTGGGCAGCGCGACGTTGACGATGGTGGCGTCCATGATGCTCATGAACAGGGCGGCCACGAACACCACCCCGACCACGACCTTCTGGCTCATGCGCGCGCCCACGGCTTCGACAAGCACGCGGGAGCACCGGAAATTCCGGGCCCGCGTAGCATGCCCATGACACGACCTTGCTACCGGGGAGACTGCTGATGCGCGTCGCGGTGCTGGGAACCGGCATCATGGGCACGGGCATGGCCCACAGCCTGCTGCGGGCCGGCCTGGACGTCACCGCGTGGAACCGGACCCGAGATCGGGCGCAGGCCCTGGCGGCGGACGGCGCGGAGGTGGCGGGCTCGCCGTCGGAGGCAGTCGCCGGCGCGGACGCGGTGATCTCGATCCTGTGGGACGGCGACTCGGTGGCCGACGTGATGGCCGACGCGCTGCCCGCCGCCCCGGACGGGGTGCTCTGGGTCCAGGCCAGCACGGTGAGCGTGCATCACGCCGGCGATATGCTGCCCGCCCTGGCCGACGGGTGCGGGGCCCGCTACGTCGACGCCCCGGTGCTGGGCACCCGCCAGCCCGCCGAGGAGGGCAAGCTCACCGTCCTGGCCGCCGGCCCCGAAGCGCTGCGTGACCCGCTGGCCCCGGTGCTCGGCGCGATCGCCGCCCGCGTCGTCTGGGTCAGCGAACGGCCGGGCGACGGCACCCGGCTCAAGCTGGTGGCCAATTCCTGGGTGGCGACCATCGTGGCCGCCACCGCCCAGTCGATCGCGCTCGCCGAGGGCTTCGGCCTGGACCCGCGGATGTTCCTGGACATGATGCGGGGCAGCGCGGTGGACGCCCCGTACCTGCACGTCAAGGGCGAGACGATCATCGCCAGGCAGTTCGCGCCGTCGTTCGCGGTGGACGGCGCGGTCAAGGACACCGGGCTGATCGCCGCCGCGATGCGCGAGTCCGGAACCGACGCCACGCTGATCGACGCGGTCGGCGCCCAGTACCGCAAGGCGGCCGACGCCGGGTCCGGCCAGCAGGACATGGCCGCCGTCTACCGTGCCTTCCGGCCCGGGCCGCACACTACCTGATCCTGGCCGCCGGCCCCACGGCCCGTGGTGGCCGGACCTGGACCAGGTGATCGAGGCGGCGCGTACCTTCTACCCGGACCAGCTGGCCGAGCGGCCCGTGGTCACCGGATGAACCTCACCGTCAGGGCCGCCGGCCTAACGCGTTAATCGTTTGCCCGCCACCCCGGGCGTCGCTGAGGATGGCGATCATGACCACTACCCGGCGAGCCGACATGTTCACCGCGGACGGCAAGCCGTCCGACGATGACCCCCGTGAGCACCGGCCGCGGCTGGGCGACGAACGCGTCACGCTGGTCGAGGCCCTGCGCGGTCTGCGCCTGACCTTGGAGATTAAATGCGCGGGTCTTGATGCGCAGGCCCTGGCCCGGCGTTCGGTCGAACCATCGACCCTGTCGCTGCTGGGCCTGGTGCGCCACCTGGCCGAGATGGAGCGGGCCACGTTCCGCGTGCTGATGGCCGGCCAGGACGCACCCCGGCTGTTCTGCTCCCCGACCGACCAGGACGGTGACTTCGACGGTGCCGTGCCCGATCCGCGAGTGGTCGCGCAGGCGTGGCAGGCATGGCGGGCCGAGGTGGATTTCGCCACCCGGTTCGTGGCCGAAGCGCCCAGCCTCGACATCACCGGCGACGACCCGGACAATCAGCACGGTAGCGGCGGCGGAGCGATGTCGCTGCGTGAGGCGCTGGTCGGCACGATCGAGGAGTACGCCCGCCACATGGGCCACGCCGACCTGTTGCGCGAGCGGATCGACGGGCGCCTCGGCCAGTAATGAGCTACCCGGTGCGGGCTAACCCCCGGGGCGGCGACGGGACCGGCAAGCCGCGGGCCGCCAGGCCGGTCTCGATGGCGGTCACCACCGACTCCACCACCTTGACCCTGGCCCACCGCTTGTCCTCGGCCTCGACCAGCACCCACGGTGCGGCCTGGTGATCGGTCCGCTCGAGCATGTCCTGCACGGCGGCCTCGTACTCCCGCCACTTCTCGCGGTTCCGCCAGTCCTCGGCGGTCAGCTTCCAGGCCTTCAGCGGGTCGCGCTCCCGGGCCTTGAACCGTTTGAGCTGCTCACCGGGCGACAGCTGCATCCAGAACTTGACCATGATCATGCCCTCGTCGGCCAGCGTCCGCTCGAATTCCACGATTTCCCGGTACGCGCGCCGCCACTGTTCTTCGGTGGCGAACCCCTCGACCCGTTCCACCAGGACCCGGCCGTACCAGGACCGGTCCAGCACCGCCATGCCACCCCAGCCGGGCAGCGCCGGCCAGAACCGCCACAAGAAGTGGTGACGTTTCTCGTCGAAGGTGGGAGCCCCGAACTGAGCGACCCGGACGAACCGCGGGTCCAGCGGCGCGACCAGCCGCTTGATCGCCCCGCCCTTGCCGGACGCGTCCCACCCTTCGAACACCACGCAGACCGGCGGTCCGAGCTGGGGCTTGTCGCCGTTCCCGATCTGGCCGCCCAGGAGCAGCCGCAGCTGCAGCAACCGCGCCTGGGCCGCGGCCAGCCGGACCTCCTCTTGGCCCGGGGTGAGCTTGAGGCTGAGATCCAGCCGCGCGAGTGGACCGCCCTTGGCCGTCATGCGCCGCGCCTCCCTCGTCCGAATCCTTCACCGATTTACCCGGATTCGGGTGGGCCGTAACGGCGTACCGTTGGGCCGTGACGGTACCTCGCGCCACCAAGGTGATGGCGACCGGGCTGATACTGGCCTGGGCGGCGGCCGGGTGCGCCAGCTCGCCCGCGGCTACCGGAGCGTCGGCGGCCGCGTGTTACCAGGTCGCGGCCCGGGCCATCCAGCGGCACGTCACGCTGACCGCGGTGCCGGCCGCCTGCCGGGGACTGAGCCAGGTCGAAGTGAACGTGGCCGTCACCCGGGCGCTGCGGGACGCGGCCGCCGGAGTGCGCGGCAAGGTCCGCCAGCGCCAGGTCATCGCGCGTGACAGCCCGTACGTGGCCGGGCTCATCCGGGCCGTCGCCGCTCCCGGCTCGCCCACCGCCACCGCCACCCTGTCGCCGTCGCCGGGCGGTCCCGCGGCCGCGCCGTCGGGTTCGCCCAGCCGGTCCGCGCTGAGCCTGGCCGCCCTGGCCGCCTGGCTGGTCACCGTCGGCCTAGGCCTGACCATGATGGCGCGATGGATCATCCGTAGCCCACGGCCCCGGCGCGGGGCGGACCTGAACTTCGCGCACCTCGGGCTGGCCCTGACCGGCCTGGTCGTCTGGATCAGCTACCTGGGCACCGACCTGACCGGCCTGGCCTGGGTCGGCTGCGGCCTGCTGCTCGCCGTGGCCAGCCTGGGTATGACCCTGGTGTTCCTCGGCCCCGCCACCGCCACCGAACCCCCCGTTGCCGAGCCCACCGCCACCGAACCGGTGAGCCGCGGCCGTCCGCCCGTTTTCGTGATCGCCGCGCACGTCACCTTCGCCACCGTGACCATCCTGCTGGCCACGCTCGCGGCCATCGGCGCAGGTTAGGACGCCGCCTCAACGTAATCTCGGGAGGTGTCGTCTATGGGGGTGACGGCGACAGTCAGGGGACTAGGTGAACTCGACGAAGGCACCACCGGGACCGACCCAGTACCTCTCGATCACCGGCCGCAACACCTTGCCGCCCGATCCGTACAAGCGCCGAATTCGGGCCGCGGCTCGGGCCTGATCGGCGATGGCCACCTATCCCGGGCCCGCGTTACCCTGGCATTGAGGAAACGTGATGACCCGGCCAGAACAAGACATAACTGCGGCCATGGCGGCCCGCGGTTACCTGCTGGCCTCGCACGCCGACCGCGAGCAGATGATCGACGTGCTCAAGACCGCGTACGTGCAAGGCCGCCTGACCAGGGAGGAACTGGATGCGCGAGTCGCCCAGACGCTCGCCTCCCGCACGTATACGGATCTGGTCATGGTGACCGTCGGCCTGCGCGCCGAGCCCGTCCTGAGCCAGCCGTCACCCACGCCCTCCGGCCGGCGCCCCAGCAACGCGGCCAGGTGGGCTACCTCCGGCCTGGTCACGCCGGTACTTCTGGGCGCGGCCTATGTGCTGGCCGTCTCGGGCAGCGCCGGGTACGAAGTTCTGGCCCTGATCCTGGCCGGCGTCTACTTCGTCTTCTGGCTGTCCGCCGGGGCCGACCTGCTGTGGCAGTGGCACTGTATGTGCGTAGCCGGGTCGCAAATGTGCGTCCGGTGCGCACACACCGTCGCGTCCCACCGCTCGCGGAAATCCTGCTCGATCCGGCTGGGTTCGCTGCGTTCCACGCGCTGTTCGTGCTCGGGCTACGTGCCGCCGGGTCTGTCGCCCGAGGCCGCCGATCTGCGCCCAGCCTCCACCCGCTAGCGCGCCTCGAGGCAGGCGATCACGCCAGCGGTCAGCCCTCGACCAGCGCCGCCAGCCGGTCGATCGAGGCCTGCAGCCGGTCAGCCGTGGTCGCCCGGGCAGCCGGCAGCCGGTTCTCATCGCTCAGCCGGGTCCAGTCGTAGGTGCAGGTAACCCGGGTGCGCCCCGCGCCGGCCGGCTCGAGTTCCCACCGCCACAGGTGCCCGGGCGGCCGCTGCCCCGGCTCCGCCGGAGTCCAGGCGATCCGGCGGCCCTCCTCGAACTCGACCACGTGGTTCTCCCGGATGGCGCCCTGGGTGAGCTCCATGGTGAAGACGTCACCCGTCCCGTGTACCCGCTGCCCAGCCGAGGCTCGGCGCAGGTTGTCGTTGCCGTCCCAGCGCGGCTGCTCGGCCGGATCCGCGATCAGCTCGAAGATCCGCTCCGGCCCCGCCGCGATCTCCCGGCTGGCCCTGACCACCCGCGGCCCGTCCCGTTCCGTTCCCATGTCCCCATCCAAGCACTCAGCTCACCTGACCGAAGGCGTGGAGAATGTTAGCTACCGCAAAGGAGGAGGCAAGTGGCGACGGACACGGTGATGCCGCCGGTACACCCGGGGGAAATTTTGCTTGAGGAGTTCCTCGTCCCGCTAGGCGTGAGCCAGTACCAGCTCGCCAAGGCCGTGGATGTCCCGGCTCGCCGCATCAATGAGATCGTGCACGGCCAGCGGCGGATCACGGCGGACACCGCGCTGCGCCTGTCCCGGTACTTCGGTACCTCTGAGCGATTCTGGCTCAACCTGCAAGCCCGCTACGACCTCGTTGGTTAGCTTGGATGGTTGTGACGTGGCAACCGGAACTTGATGACCTGCGCCGGCGGCGGGGCCTGGCCGAGCGGATGGGCGGCCCGGACAAGGTCCGGCGTCAGCATGAGGCGGGTCGGCTCACCGTGCGGGAGCGCCTGGCCGTGCTGCTCGATCAGGGCTCGTTCGACGAGATCGGAACGCTGGCCGGCACGGCCGTCTATGACGACGCGGGGGAGCTGACCGACTTCAGGCCGGCCAACTTCGTCACCGGAACGGGCCGGATCAACGGCCGCAAGGTGGTGGTGGGCGCCGATGACTTCACCATCCGCGGCGGCGCCGCCGACGCCGCGATCATCGGCAAGCAGATCTACGCCGAGCAACTGGCCAACCAGCTCAGGCTGCCGCTGGTCCGGCTGGTCGAAGGCACCGGCGGGGGCGGCAGCGTGAAGATGCTCGAGCAGATGGGCCATACCTACGTTCCGGCCAATCCCGGCTGGGACTGCGTAGTGGACAACCTGTCCACCGTGCCGGTCGTGGCCACGGGCCTGGGCCCGGTGGCCGGGCTGGGTGCGGCCCGGCTGTGTGCCGCGCACCTGTCGGTGCTGGTCGAAGGGACCGCGCAGCTGTTCGTCGCCGGACCGCCGGTGGTCCGCAGCGGAGCCGGGGAAGACGTCACCAAGGAACAGCTGGGCGGGACGGCCGTCCACGGCCGGAACGCCGCGGTGGACCTGGTCGCGGCCTCGGAGCACGAGGCGTTCGAGATGATCAGGGGGTTCCTGTCGTACCTGCCGCCCAGCGCCTACCAGCGGCCGCCGGTGATCCCCGGCACCGATCCGGTCGGCCGGCGTGAGGACATGCTGCTGTCCGCGATACCCCGCGACCGCCGTCAGCCGTACCGGATCAGGGAGATCCTGCGAGCGGTGTTCGACCGAGACTCGGTCCTGGAGGTCCAGCGGTACGGCGGGTCGATCGTGACCGCGCTGGCCCGCCTGGATGGCCACCCGGTCGGCGTGGTGGCCAGCGACCCGTATGCCTCCGGCGGCTGCCTGACCGTCGAGGGCGCCGAGGCGATGACCCGGCTGGCCGACCTGTGCTCGACGTTCCATCTGCCGGTCGTGACGTTCACCGACCAGCCTGGGCTGCTGATCGGCACCCGGGCCGAACAGCGCGCCACCATCCGGCACGGCGTGCGGGCGATCAGCGCCATCTACCAGTCCACCGTGCCAGGTGCCGAGATCATCGTGCGCCGGGTCTTCGGGGTCGGCGGAGCGGGCATGACCAACCGGCACCGCCTCATCCGGCGCTGGGCCTGGCCGTCGGCCGACTGGGGCTCACTGCCGGTCGAAGGCGGCATCGAGGCCGCCTACCGGGCCGAACTGGAACGCGCCGAAGATCCAGCCGCCACCCTGGCGGACATCCGGACCCGGCTCGACGCGGTCCGCAGCCCGGTGCGGACCGCCGAACGGTTCGGCATCGAGGAGATCATCGACCCCCGCCAGACCAGGCCGCTGCTCTGCGAGTGGGTCCGCGACGCCTACGCCACGCTGCCTGCCAGTCCGGGCAAGCCAGCATTCGGCACCCGGCCGTGAGCACGAAGGGCGCCCGGTCGCGCCAATTACTACGAAACGTAGTAACGTGTTGTGCGTGAGCGGTGCGGTTCCTACGACGATCATTGTCGCGGGCATCGTGCTGGCCGGTTACGCGCTGGTTCAGAGCGCCCGAAACCGGCCCATGACCGTTCCCCTGCTCATCGCGCTGGGCGTCCTCGAGATCCTGCTGCTGGTCGAGGTCGGCCTGGTGGTGGCCAAACTCGCGGGCGGCGCGCGCCCGCCCTCGCTGCCGACGCTCATCGGATACTTGATCGCCATCCCCATCGTCCCGCTGGTCGCGGCGTTCTGGGGACTGCTGGAGCGCTCCCGTTGGGGCCCGCCGGTCATCGCCGTGGCCGGGCTCGTCGCGGCCATCTTGATGGTCCGGCTGCATCAGATCTGGCCGGTCATCCATGTCTGAACCAGCGGCTGCGCCGGAGGCAACGAAGCAACGGGATTCGACCAGGACCGGTCCGGGCCGGCTGCTGGTCGCCATCTACGGGTTGTTCGCGCTGTCCGCCTCGGCCCGGGCCGCGGTGCAGATCGCGACCAAGTTCCACCACGCCCCGGTCGCCTACCTGCTGTCGGCCTTCGCCGCCGTGGTTTACATCATCGCCACGGTTACCCTGGGCGTCGGCAACCCGGCCGCACGCCGGATCGCCGCCGTGTCCTGTTCGATCGAACTCCTCGGCGTGCTGGCCGTCGGCACCTGGAGCCTGACCGACAAGGCCACCTTCCCCGACGCCACGGTTTGGTCCGGCTACGGCAGCGGCTACGGCTTCGTCCCGCTCGTCCTGCCGGTATTCGGCCTGCTCTGGCTGCGCTACTGGGCCAAACGAACCAGGACCGAACGCGCAGCCGTGACGTCCGAGCACGACGCGGGCCAGCCGCACCCGACCCACTGAACCAGGTTGCCCGAGCAGACCCAAGGCGTCACGGTGATCGGCGGTCCGACCAAGGACCACCAGGTGCGTTGACCGGGCCGTTCGGCGGCCGGCATACTGAGCCTCATTGTGCAGCACATCCTGGCTCTTTCCCGCTCGGCCGTCGTTATCCGGCACTGGTTCGAGATCAACCTGGACGACGCGTGCATGGAGCATGGCGCGCGGATCGAGATCCGCGAGCTGGCGCCCCATCCGCACCGGGGCAGCGAGTCGGCCTCCCAGCTCACCACCGTCGACCGCCCGCTGTGGCGGGCCGACCTGTTCGACCGGCTCACCGATCCGCCGGGTCGCTTCGCCGCGGCGCACTACCACCCGCGGTTCGCAGGTAACGAGCCGTCGGCCCGGTCCTGGGACCAAGCCCTGACCGCCGATCCCTGGACCTGGCTCGGCGACCAGATCACCAGCCTGGGCACTGCGGCCGGGGGACCGGTCTGGCCGCTCGAGCCGCCAGACGCCGCCGAACTCCCCGGCCTGGCCGCCGCCGTGGTAGCCATCGCCCAGCAGTTCGCGGCGGCCAACTGCCGGTCGGCCCAGAACTGCTTCGAGCTGACCCGAGACGTCCAGGACGTGGTCCAGCTCATGATCGCCACGCTGCGCGCCCCAGAACGCCTGGACCGCGCCCGGGCCGCTCTCTGGCTATAACGGGCAGACCGAACGACCGACAAAGGCAGCTGACCCATGCAGATCGCTGACTTCAGCCTCGACCTGTTCTCCCTGGCCGGGCGCAATGCGCTGGTCACCGGCGGCAACACCGGCCTGGGCCAGGCGTTCTCCGCCGCGCTGGCCAAGGCGGGCGCCGACGTGTTCGCCGTCGGCCTGGCCGAGGACGACGGCACCACCCGCCAGCTGATCGAAGGCGCCGGGCGCCGGTTCGTGTTCGAAACCGCCGACATTACGCAACCAGGCGCCCCCGCAAGAATCACCAGAAGCTGCGTCGACACACTGGGCTCGATCGACATCCTGGTCAACTCGGCGGGCATCGCCCTGCTGGCTGACGTGACCGAGTTCGGTCGTGAGCTGTGGGATCCCATGGTCGCGGTCAACCTGACCGCCGCCTTCGAGCTCGCCCGCGAGGCCAGCAAGTTCATGATCGAGCAGCGATCTGGCAAGATCATCAACATCGCCTCGCTGTTCTCCTTCCTCGGCGGCCAGCGCTCGCCGGCCTACGCCGCGACCAAGGCCGGGATCGCGGGCTTCACCAAGGCCTACTGCGACGAGCTGGCCGCCCACGACATCCAGGTCAACGCCATCGCGCCCGGGTACTTCAAGACCGCGATCACCGAAGCGACCCGGGCCGATCCCGCCGCCGACCGCCGCATCGTCGAGCACGTCCCGGCCGGCCGCTGGGGTGACATCGCCGACCTGATGGGGGCCACCGTCTTCCTGGCCAGCCGGGCCTCGGACTACGTCAACGGCCACGTCCTGGTCGTCGACGGCGGCTACCTCGTCCGCTGACCCAAGAGCGAGCTGACCCCAGACCGAAAGAGATACCGACCATGGTCTCGTCCCGATCCCCGCTGAACCGCCAGTCGATCGTCGCCGCGATGACCGAACTCCTCGGCCCCCACGCCGTCGAGACCGGCGACGAGCAGCTCAAGGCGGCCAGCGTCGACCGGTTCAAGAAGTACACCGCCGCGCACGGCATCTTCGACGGCCCGATCCCGGCGGCCATCGTGTACCCAGCAAACCGCGAGGACGTCGCGGCGGTCCTGCGCCTCGCCCAGGAGAACCTGGTCAACGTCGTCCCGCGGACCGGGCGCACCGCCACCGAAGGCGGTCTGGAGACCGTGGTCGAAGACAGCCTGGTGGTCGACGGGTCGCGGATGAACGCCATCTTGTCCATCGACCCGGTGAACATGATGGCCACCGTCCAGTGCGGCGTCGGCCTGCAGTATCTGGAAGACACCGCACGAGCCCAGGGCCTGACCACCGGGCACTCACCCCAGTCCAAGCCGCTGGCCCAGCTGGGCGGCCTGGTCGCCACCCGTTCCATCGGCCAGTTCTCTACCCTGTACGGCGGCATCGAGGACCTGGTCGTGGGCCTGGAAGCGGTCTTCCCCGATGGCACGGTGACCCGCATCAAGAACGTGCCCCGCCGCGCCGCGGGCCCGGACATCCGGCACATCGTGATCGGCAGCGAAGGCGCGCTGTGCTTCATCACCGAAGTGACGGTCAAGCTCTTCCGCTACCAGCCGGAAAACAACCGGTACTTCGGCTTTGTCGTCGACCGCTTCGAAGACGGCGTCGACGCGCTACGCGAGCTGATCACCGCCGGGTACCGGCCCTCGGTGTGCCGGATCTACTCGCCCGAGGACGCGCGGCAGCACTTCGCCGACTTCTACCAGGGCCGCAACGTCGTGGTACTGGTCGCTGAGGGGCCCAAGGGCATCGCCGATGCCACGGCCCAGGCCATCGAGGAACTGTTCGACGGCCGCCCGCACCAACGGGTCGACGAACAGCGGATCCGGGCGTGGTTCGAGAACCTCAACTGGGGTCAGGACAAGATCGACGCCGAGCAGGCCGACATGCTCGAACACGCCCGCCTCGGCTACACCACCGAGGTCTCCGTCGACTGGTCCCGCACCAGCGAACTGTTCGAACGCGGTCATGACCCGGATCCGCACCGAGTTCGGCCGCGCCGGTGACCTGACCATGCTCGGCGCGCACTCCTCGCACAGCTACCAGACCGGGACCAACCTGTACTTCGTTTACGACTACATGATCAACTGCAGCCCGCGCGAGGAGATCGAGGTCTACCACAAGCCGCTGAACGCGATCATCGTCGAAGAAGCCCTCAAAGCGGGCGGGTCCATGGTCCACCACCACGGCGTCGGCAAGTACCGCACCCCGTGGGTGCGCGAGGAGCACGGCAGCGCCTACTACCTGCTGTCCACCCTCAAGCGCGCGTTCGACCCGCACGGCGTGATGAACGCGGGCACGATCTTCCCGCTCGAGCCATGAGCCCGTACCTGCTGGCCATCGACAACGGGTCGCAGAGCACCAAGGTCACGATCTTCGACGCCCGCGGCCGGGCGCTGGCCTCGGCCAGCAAAAGACTCAAGCCCTACGACACCTCGGTGCCGGGGCACGCCGTCCATCCTGGCGATGACATCTGGGACTCCATCCGCGAGGCCTGCCGCGCGGTCATGGCCAGCTTCGACGCCGACCCCGCCGCCATCGTGGCCGTCGGCCTGTGCACCATCCGGTTCTGCCGGGCCCTGCTAAGCGCCGACGGCCGCCTGGCCGAACCGGTGCTGAGCTGGATGGACGAGCGCGTGGCCCGCCCCTATCAGCCAGCCAACCCGCTGACCCGCTACATCACCACCTCCTCCGGCTACATCACCCGCCGGCTGACCGGCCGGTTCCTGGACACCGCGGCCAACTACGAGGGGCTGTGGCCGATCGACCACGACACGGCGGCCTGGTCGGACGACCCGGCCGCCTACGCCGCCACCGGCATGCCCCGCGACATGCTGTTCGACCTGGCCCCGCCCGGCGGCCTGCTCGGCCAGCTGACCCCCGCGGCGGCGCGGGCCACCGGCATCCCGGCGGGCCTGCCGGTGTACGCCACGGCCAACGACAAGGCCGTCGAGGCGCTGGGCAGCGGTCTGGCCGACGGCGCCGTGCTGCTGTCGCTGGGCACCTACATCGCGGCCATGACCACCGGCTCGTCGGCCCGCGGCGCCGAGCCGGCCTACTGGGCCAATTTCGCGGCGCGCCCTGGCCAGTACCTGTACGAGAGCACCGGGATCCGCCGCGGCATGTGGATGGTCGGCTGGTACCGCGGCTTGCTGGAGGGGACGCACGGTGAGGAGCCGCCGACCGGCGCGGCCCGCCTGGAGGACGCCCTCAACGCGGCGGCCAGCGAACTGGCGCCGGGCTGCAACGGGCTGCTGACCCTGCCCGACTGGCTGGCCCCCGGCCACGCGGCCTGGCGCCGCGGCGCGCTGCTCGGCTTCGACGGCAGCCAGGGCCGCGCCCACATCTACCGCTCCATCCTGGAGGGCATCGCCCTGACCATGGCCAACCACACCGCGGCGATGGAACAAGCGCTCGGTCGCCGGCTCAACCCGGTCCTGGTCTCCGGGGGCGGATCCCGTTCGGACCTGATGATGCAGATCGTCGCCGACGTCTTCGACCGTCCCGCCCGCCGCACCACGGTCAACGACGGCGCCGGCCTGGGCGCGGCCATCTGCGCCGCCGTCGGCCACGGCATCTACCCGGACTGGGACCAGGCCAGCGCCGCGATGATCAGCCCGGGCGACGAGTTCACTCCCGACCCGCCCGCCGTCCGCGCCTACCATCAGATCAACCGGGTCTACGCCACCTTGTCCACCTTCACCGACCCGCTGTTCCGCTCGATGGCCGACGGCCTGGCCGGCCTGGACCGCGCCTGAGGCACGAACCACGGTCCGTTCGGCTTAAATGATTTGTTTACCGAACGGGCCAAACTGCGCGCCTCGGGTCATGTGCGCCGATTCCGGGTACGGCAGCAGTTGCGTCACCAGAGTCCGACCAGGAGGTGGATCGTGAAACCATTCGTGATCAATAAGCACGGCCGGCTGGTGTTCCCGGCCAACTTCCTCGGTGAGCTGGACTTTTCCGTGCTGGAGTCCCTCGACCAGTTCACCGCGGTGATCGGGCGGGACTTCGAGGCCAAGGCGCCGACCGGCACCGACATCTTGGCCCGAGTCGAAGCGGGCAGCTATCCGGGACGCTTCGAGCTGCTGCGCGACCTGGGCCAGAACCTGTTCTGGGCCAACCGCTACTCGATCACCATGTTCGAGCGGCGGCCGACCCGATGGCGTGATCTGCCCAAGGGCCGCGACGACGTCTTCTTGCCGGTGCTGACCCCGTGGGAAGACAGCGAGCGCAAGGTGGCCGCGGTGCGGCGCGCATTCGATGAGCTGCCCGCCACCTGGGACGCCGACGGCGAGAACCGGGTGTTCGGCCTGCTGTTCGGCCTGTTCAGCACGAAGCTGTACCACGCCACGGAACTGCCGCCGATGAAGCCGACGGTAGCGGAGTTCCTGGCCCAGCCCGAAGCGCTGACGTTCGTGATGCCGGACTACGATCCCGACTACCCGGTGTTCAGCTTCGAGGAGATCATCGACGCCCACGAGGCCGTACCGGAGCTCGAGGCCCTGATGCGCTGGGCGATGGTGCTGCACAACCAGTACCCGTGGGACCGGGAGCGGACCGAGCTGCGCGGGCCCGGCCAGATCGGCGACGATGATTTCGTGGTCGCGTTCTATCCGCGCAACCGCGACGTGCTGGCCTTCATCGACCGGGTCAGGCGGCCGGCGGACGTCGGCCGCCAGCCGGTCACGCTGACCACCCGCAGCGCGCCGCCCGAGGCCGTAGCGCCCGTGGCGCCCTATCCGCCGGTCCGGGTCCGGGAGGCGTTCGCCATCCAGCCCAAGCTCGAGGCCCTGGCCATCGTGCGCGGCGAGCACGTGTGCAGCAACGACGACGTGATCGCGAACGCGAGCTTCTCGTGGTCGCCGATGAGCGCCGCGGAGATCAGCGCCAAGACCGGGATCGAGCAGCGCCGCTACACCAGCCGCGAACCCGAGCAGCTGGCCCTGCCCGCGGTCCGGGCGGCGCTGGCCAAGGCCGGGCGCGCCCCCGAGGAAATCGGCGCCGTGCTGGTCAGCACGTGCACCAGCAACCGGCTGATCCCGTCCATCGCCTGCTGGATATCGGGCGAGCTCGGCCTGCTGCAAACTCACGCCTCCGCCAACCTGGTCGCCGCGTGCGCGGGGCTGCCCTACGGAGTGGCCGAGGCCATCCGGCAGCTCCAGGAGGTCGCCCGGCCGGTGCTGCTGGTCTGCGTGGAGAAGTTCTCCGACAAGATCGGCGGGGTCCGCACCTCCCGGATGATCTTCGGCGACGGCGCGGCGGCCATGGTCATCGGCCCGGCCCCGGACGGGCAGCCGGGCGACGTGGAGGTCGTGCAGACCTACGCCAGCGGACCGCACACCGAGGTCAACTCGATCATCTGGCCCAACGCGGAGTTCGACAACGACATCACCGTGTACGGTCCCGAGGTCAAGTCGCTGGTGCAGCGCTACCTGACCCAGATGCTGGACGAGCTCAGCCAGCTGCCCGACCCCGGCGATCCCGGGCGCACCCTGCTGGAGGCGATTGAGCTGATCGTGCCGCACCAGGCCAACAAGACGATGATCCTCAACCTGGCGGGCAAACCCGGGCTGTCCGCCGACCAGCTGTACTTTAACGTGGAGCGGATGGGAAACGTGTCTGCAGCCAGCATCCCGATCGCGCTGTTCGACGCCGTGCGCGACGGCGCCATCACCACCCCGATGCGGGTCTTCGCGCCCGGCTTCGGGGCCGGCGCGGTCGGCGGCTACGCCGTGCTCCGGCTGGACCCGGCCATCGTGGCCGACGAGGTGATCCTCGGCCCCATCGGTGAGGCGGTGACGCTGCCGCTGGTCGGCGGCGGCACCAGCGACGACATGCGCACGGCGTTCGGCGGATGAGGCAATGAGCGAGAACAGGCAGGGCGCGTTCAGCCGGGTCGCGGTGGTCAACCGGGGCGAGCCGGCCATGCGCCTGATCAACGCGGTCCGAGAGTGGAACGCCGAGGGGCGGCCAGGGCTGCGGGTCATCGCCGTCTACACCGCCGCCGACCGGCGCGCGACGTTCGTCCGCGAGGCGGACGAAGCGGTGCTGATCGGCCCGGCCGATCCCGGTGAGGCGTTCGCCGCCAGCCCGTATCTGGACTACGCCGAACTGGAGCGTGCGCTGCGGGCCTGCCGGGCCGACGCGGTTTGGCCGGGCTGGGGGTTCGTCTCGGAGAAGGCCGAGTTCGTCGAGCTGTGCGATCGGCTGGGGATCACCTTCATCGGCCCGCCGGCCGACGTCATGCGCAGGCTCGGCGACAAGATCGAATCCAAGCGGCTGGCCGAGCAGGCCGGCGTGCCCCTAGCGGCGTGGAGCGGCGGCCCGGTGGCCGACCTGGCCGACGCCCGGGCCAAGGCCGACCCGATCGGCTACCCGCTGATGGTCAAGGCCACCGCGGGCGGCGGCGGGCGCGGCATCCGGCTGGTCCGCTCGGCCGAGGACCTGGACGAAGCGTTCGAGCGGGCCAGCTCTGAGGCGTCCAAGACGGCGGGCGACGCGACGGTATTCCTGGAGCGGGCCATCCGCGGTGGCCACCACGTCGAGGTGCAGGTCGTCGCCGACGCCAAGGGCGCCGTGTGGACGCTGGGCGTCCGGGATTGCAGCGTGCAGCGGCGCAACCAGAAGGTGATCGAGGAGTCCGCCTCCACGGCGCTGGACGCCGAGCAGGAGAAGCTGGTCCGCGCCCACGCCGCCGAGCTGATCCGGGCCGCCGGGTACGTCAACGCCGCGACCGTGGAGTTCCTCTACGAGCCGCGCGAACGGCTGCTGTCCTTCCTCGAGGTCAACACCCGGCTGCAGGTCGAGCACCCGGTCACCGAGGCGACCACCGGCCTGGACATCGTCAAGCTGCAGCTGCACATCGCGGGCGGCGGCGCGCTGGCCGACGTCGGGGCGGTGCTCGACCAGGACACGGGCGAACCGCCGGTGCACGGGCACGCCATCGAGGCACGGCTGACCGCCGAGGACCCCGAGCGCGAGTTCGCGCCCGCGCCGGGCCTGATCGAGCACCTGGCGCTGCCCGCCGGCCCCGGTATCCGGGTCGACACCGGGGTCTCGGCGGGCGACGTCATCCCGCCGCAGTTCGACTCGATGATCGCCAAGGTGATCGCCTGGGGCCGCGACCGTTCCGAGGCCCGCGCCCGGCTGTCCCGCGCGCTGCGGCAGACCGCCGCGGTGATCAAGGGCGGGACCACCAACAAGGGCTTTCTGCTCGACCTGCTGGACCGGCCGGAGTTCGTCCGTGGCGAGGTCGACACGACCTGGCTGGACACCATGATGGCCGACGGCTACGCCCCGCCCCGCCGGGTCGACGTCGCGCTGGTAGCCACCGCGTTCGAGGCCTACGAGGCCCACGTCCGGCGCCAGCAGGAGCGGCTGTTCACCTCCGCCGAACGCGGGCGCCCGGAGGTCGGGTACGAGACCTGGCATCAAGCCGACGTCCGGATCGGCGCCGAGGCCTACAAGCTGCGCGTATCCCAGCCCCGGCCGACCCGGTACCGGGTCGAGATGGACGGAAATGAGCAGGGCCGGGCGGTTGAGGCCGACATCGAGCGGTCGGGCCGGTTCGAGCTCACCATCGACGCCGGCGGCCAGCACTTCGACGTGCTATCGGTCGCCCAGGGCCCGGACTACCTGGTCGAGGTCGACGGAGCGGTGCACCGGATCTCCGGCGGCGAGGCCGGGCTGATCCGCGCCCCGGCCCCGGCCATGGTGGTGGCCATCACGGTCGGCGTCGGCGACGAGGTCGCGGAAGGCGACGTCGTGGCCATCGTGGAGAGCATGAAGCTGGAGACCGCGCTGCGCACCCCGACGGCCGGCCGGGTCGCCGAGGTGCTCGCCGACGTCAACACCCAGGTCGAGACGGGCGCCAAACTGGTCAGGATCGAGCAGGATGCGGCGCTGGAGGGTGACGGCGGCCAGGATTCCCAGACCCAAGAGGCCCAAGGGGGCCAAGGGGTCCGGGTCGACCTGAACGCGCTGGTCGGCGCGGTCGCGGACGAGCGCGACCCGGCGGCGGTCGCCGCCGATGCGCTGGCCGCCCTGCGCGCCATGGTGCTCGGCTTCGACATCGACGAGGCCGCGGCCGCGCGGCAGCTGGATCGGCTGGCCGCCGCGCGAGCCGAGCTGCCCGCCGGGGACCGCGGGGCGCTGGCCGGCGAGACCGAGATCCTGCGGATCTTCGGCGACCTGTCCGCGCTGTGGCGCAACCGGCGGGTGCTCAGCGAGACCCAAGCCGACGACGAGGCCGCGGTGGACGCCGAGGCCGCCCATAACCAGCAGGAGTACCTGAACGCCTACCTGCGCTCCATGGACGCCGACGCCGAAGGCCTGCCCGAGTCGTTCCGGATCAAGCTGCGCCGGACCCTGGCCCATTACGGCATCACCGAGCTGGAGCCCTCGTCCGAGCTCGGGCCGGCGCTGTACCGGATCTTCCTGGCCCATCGCCGGGCCGCCGCGCACGGGCCGGTCGTGGCCGAACTGCTGCGCTGGCGGCTGCGCGACCCCGAATCACTGCCGCAGGACGCCCGTGAGGACTACCGGCGGGTGGTCGACCAGCTGATGTCGGCCACCCAGCTGCGCTACCCGGCGGTCGGCGACCTGGCCCGCCAGGTCCGCTACCGGTGCTTCGACGCTCCGCTGCTCGCCGCCGAGCGGGTCCGGGCCCAGCAGCGGGTACGCGCGGAACTCGACCAGCTCTCGGCGGACCCCCAGGCCCGGGCGGCCCAGATCGACGCCATCGTGGCCGCGGGCGAGCCCATTCTCGGCGTCTTCACCGAACGGCATCATCCGGTCATGCTCGAGGTGATGACCAAGCGGTACTACCGGATCAGGCCGCTGCGGAACGTCCAGATCACCGAGCGGAGCGGCCGCCCGCTGATCACCGCCGAGTACCAGCACGAGGGTCATGACTACCTGGTCATCGCGACGGTGGCCGACGGCGGGGAGGACGCGGCCGCGACCGACCTGCCCGAGCTGATCAACGCGCTGCCGCCCGGCCGGATCGTGCTCCTGGACCTCTACGTCACCTCCCAGACGCCCGAGGAGGACGGCAACGGTAACCCCGACGCCCGGGCGGAGCGGATCCGCAGCAAGCTCGGTCCCATACCGCCCAGCGTGGACCGGGTCGCGGTCGCGGTGCGCCGCGCCGACGGCTCCGAGCGGGACGACCCGGCCTGGTACACCTTCCACCGCCGTCCGGACGGGGTGGCCGAGGAGGATCGCACTCAGCGCGGACTGCATCCGATGGTGGCCGAACGCCTGGGCTTGTGGCGGTTCTCCCGATTCGAGCTGACCCGGCTTCCCGCGGCCCCGGACGTGCACCTGTTCCGGGCCACGGGCCGCGAGATGCCCGAGGACCAGCGGCTCATGGCCCTGGCCGACGTGCGTGAGCTGACCATCCTGCGCGACGATGACGGGCGGGTCCGCGGCCTGCCGCAGCTCGAGCGGACCCTGGACGCCTGCCTGGACAGCCTGCGGGCGGCCCGTTCGGCCGATCGGGAGCTGGCCCGGCTGGACTGGAACCGGGTCAAGCTCTACGTCTGGCCGGTGGTGGACGTCGCGCCGACCGGGCTCGACCAGGTGATCAGGTCGCTGGTGCCGCGCACCGAGGGCCTCGGCCTGGAACAGGTCATGGTGCAGTTCAAGGTGGCGACCCCGGACGGCGGGGTCCGCGAGCAGATGCTGCGCATGTCCCGGCCGCCCGGCGCTGGGCTGACCCTGCGGGTCACCGATCCGCCGCCGGAGCCGCTGCGCGAACTGAACTCCTACACCCAGAAGGTGATCCGGGCGCGCCGGCGCGGCACCATCTACCCGTACGAGCTCATCCCGCTGATCACCCGGTCGCCGGATCGCGGCGGCGCGCCGGGCACGTTCACCGAATACGACCTCGACGAATCGGACGCTCCGGTGCCGGTGGACCGGGAACCCGGGCTGAACACCGCGAACCTGGTGCTGGGCGTGGTCAGCACGCCGACCGCGCGCTATCCGGAGGGCATGCGCCGGGTCGTGCTGATGGGCGACCCGACGCGCGCGCTGGGCGCGCTGGCCGAGCCGGAGTGCCGCCGGGTGCTCGCCGCGCTCGACCTGGCCCGGCAACTGGACGCCCCGGTGGAATGGTTCGCCATTTCGGCCGGAGCGAAGATCTCCATGGATTCCGGTACCGAGACCATGGACTGGATCTCCCGGGCGCTGCGCGGGATCGTCGAGTTCACCCAGGACGGCGGCGAGATCAACGTCGTGGTCACCGGGATCAACGTCGGCGCCCAGCCGTACTGGAACGCCGAGGCCACCATGCTGATGCACACCAAGGGCATCTTGATCATGACCCCGTACTCGGCCATGGTCCTGACCGGCAAGCAGTCGCTGGACTATTCCGGCGGGGTCTCGGCCGAGGACAACTTCGGCATCGGCGGCTACGACCGGATCATGGGACCCAACGGCGAGGCCCAGTACTGGGCCGCGGACCTGTCCGTGGCCGTCGACGTGCTGCTCGCGCACTACGAGCACACCTACCTGGCCGCCGGGGAACGCTTTCCCCGGCCGGCGCCGACCAGCGACCCCGCCGACCGGGACATCTCCGCCTCGCCGCACTCCGGCGCGGGCAGCGAGTTCGGCACGCTGGGGGAGATCTTCGCGGCCGCGACCAACCCGGAGCGCAAGAAGCCGTTCGACATCCGTTCGCTGCTGCGCGGCGTGGCGGACGGCGACCATCAGACGCTGGAGCGCTGGGCCGACATGGCCGACGCCGAGTCGGCCGTGGTGCTCGACGCGCACCTGGGCGGCCAGCCGGTCGCCATGATCGGTTTTGAGTCCCGGCCGCTGCCGCGGCACGGGCTGTCGCCGGTGGACGGCCCGTCGCAGTGGACGGCCGGCACGCTGTTCCCGCTGTCGTCGAAGAAGACCGCGCGGGCCATCAACGCGGCCAGCGGCAACCGTCCGCTGGTCATCCTGGCCAACCTGTCCGGGTTCGACGGCTCACCCGAGTCGCTGCGCCGGCTGCAGCTGGAGTACGGCGCCGAGATCGGCCGCGCGGTGGTCAACTTCGACGGCCCGATCGTGTTCTGCGTGGTGTCCCGCTACCACGGCGGGGCGTTCGTGGTGTTCTCCGGGACGCTCAACGACACCATGGAGGTGGCCGCGGTGGAGGGCTCCTACGCCTCGGTGATCGGCGGGGCGCCCGCGGCTGCGGTGGTGTTCGCCGCGGAGGTCAACAAGCGCACGTCGGCCGATCCCCGGGTGGCCGGCCTGCAGGCCAGGATCGCCGAAGCCACCTCGGGCGGCGAACAGGACGAGGCCGCCCGGCTGCGCGCCGAGCTGGCCTCGATCTGGCCCGCGGTGCACGCCGACAAGCTCGGGGAGATCGCCGACGAGTTCGACCGCGTGCACAGCATCGAGCGCGCCCACCAGGTGGGTTCGGTCCAGGCCATCGTGCCCGCCGCCCGGCTGCGGCCTTACCTGATCGACGCGATCCAGCGGGGCATGCGGCGCACGCTGGACGCCTCTGATCTGCCGTAACGCTCGCGGCCGCTGCTTGATCCCGGCCGCGAGCAAGCCGGTCACCTCGGCGATCCGGGCCGCGCGCAGTTCCGGCCGCCGGGTGGTGGCCTCGATATAACGCAGATAGGCCTTGCGGTAGAACTGGGCCAGCGTGTCGAAGAACGCCGCGGCGGCCGGTTTCGCCGCGCGCGGCGCCTCGCGTGGGATGCGGGCCAGGCACGCAACCCACGCTGTGCATCGTCAGAGCGGGTACGTGGCCTCGATCACCAGACGGCGGGCGTCGAGCTACGGGTCCGGATGAGCACACCAGGCACGGGAGTCCCGTCAGACTGTTGCGTAACACATTCAGCCGCATACCTGACCGATGGTTGTGGCAACCTGACGGCTCTTCCGGGCGGGCTCCCGCATTTGTCAGCGTCCGTCGTGGCCGCGACGGGCATGATGCCCGGTCTGCCCGGTCTGCCGGTCTGTGCGGCGCCCGTCCGGGGTCTGCCGCGGCAGTTCTGCCCGCGGGTGATGCCTGCGTTCCCCAAAGCCCCACCCGCCCCCATAGCATCACTTTCCGGGAGGATCCGGGTTCCCGGGAGTATGTGGTGCATCCGGGTGCACCGGATCCTCCCGCAAGCCTGGATCCTCCCCGAAAATGGTGCCGGTGATCCTGGGCTGAGCCATGTGGCGGCTGCCGCGAGGTTCAGCCGTGCCGGGCCGGCCGGCAGTCTCAGTCCCCGGCGGCACCGCCGGCCGGGGACCACAGCGAGTAGGTCTCCTCTATCCTCAGCCGACGGGCCAGATGGCCTGGACTGATGCGGGACTTAGACAACACCGCTCTTCCCATCAGTAAGTGGCAACCATGCGGCTCCAGCCAGGCGTCGTGAGTCGGCTAGGAGCAGGCGGTGGCAGGTGTCGGCCAGGAAGTGCTCGTAGCGCTGCGGGCTCCAGCCGCGCTGGCCGACGAGCGGCTCGTACATCTCGACGTCATCGAGGCCTGGACCGAGCGTTGGGGTAGCTTCAGGTTCATGGCGACCGATAGCAGTCAGGACGGTCAGAGCGGTCCGGCGGGGTCGGCGGATGCGCTGGCTGACCGGCTGTTCCAGGACATGACCGGAGCGCTGGAACTGTTCACCGTGTACCTGGGCGAGCGGCTGGGCTTGTATCAGGCGCTCCATCGGGACGGCCCGGCGACCTCGACGGAACTGGCCGGGCGGACCGGCACCGTCGAGCGGTACGTCCGGGAGTGGCTGGAGCATCACGCGGCTAGCGGGCTACTCGAGGTCGACGACCCGGCCGCTGGCCCGCTGGCCCGCCGGTACCGGCTGCCGCCGGCCTACGTTCCGATCCTGGCCGACCCCGACCATGTGCGGTACCGCGCGTTCAACGGCGTCGAGATCGTGCGGGCCGGCCGAGGGATGGCCCCGCTGGTGGAGGCGTTCCGCACCGGCGGTGCTCCGCCTGCGCTGCCCTGGGCCCCGGAGGGGCGCGCCGAGGCCAACCGGGCCACGTTCTTGAACCTGCTGGGCACCCAGTGGCTGCCCGCCGTCGCCGACGTGGACCAGCGGCTGCGGCGCGAGCCCGCCGCCCGGGTGGCCGACCTGGCCTGCGGGCCCGGCTGGTCGAGCATCGCCATCGCGCAGGCGTACCCGCTGGTCCGGGTGGACGGCTTCGACCTGGATCCCGACGTGATCGCCGTGGCCCGCGGTAACGCCGAGCAGGCTGGCGTCTCCGACCGGGTCACCTTCGCCGTCACCGACGCCTCCGGCCCGGGCCTGTCCGGCCGCTTTGACCTGGTGACGATCTTCGAAGCGCTCCACGATATGTCCCGCCCGGTCGACGCGCTGCGCGGCGCGCGAGGCCTGCTCACGCCATCGGGCTCGGTCCTGGTCATCGACGAACTGGTCGCGGATGAGTTCACCGCTCCCGCCTCCGACCTCGAGCGGTACCACTACGGCTGGAGCGTGGTGGCGTGCCTGCCGGCGGCCATGGGCGATCCCGGCACGGTCGCTACCGGAGCGATGATGCGGCGCCCCACGCTGGGCCGCTACGCCCGCGAAGCCGGCTTCCGCAGCGTGCAGGTCCTGCCGCTCGACGACCAGACCTGGCGCTTGTACCAGCTGACCCCCTGACCGTCGCCGGGAGCCAGCTGGCGTGTCCTCGCCGGCCAGTGGCGTGTCCTCGTCGGCCAGGTGGCCGCTGTGGCTGAGCGCGGCCGCCGCCGCGGCCACCACGGCCAGCGCCAGCGCCTCCCCGGCCAGCGCGGCGGCCCCGGTCCGGACGTGCTCGCCGAACAGGAACACCCCGAGCAGGCTGGCCGCCAGCGGGTCCATGATGGTGAACCCGGGCTGGGATGCGGCCAGCGGCCCGGCGGCCAGGGCGTGCGAGGCCAGCAGCATCGTCGCTGCCCCGGCGGCGATGAGCAGGTACAGCGACCAGCTGGTCACGATGGCGCCGAGGCCCCCGCCCAGGTGCGAGCTGAGTTCCTTGATCACCGCGGCCATGAAGCCCCACGAGATTCCGGTGGCCACGCCCAGCACCCCGGCCCGGCGGGTGCCGGAGGCGCCCGGGCGGCGACCCAGCCCGAAGGCCACGATCAAAGCGGCCAGCACCACCGCGGCCGTGACCAGGCCCGCGACCAGCCATGCCGAGCCGGGCGCATGAAGTCGGCCACCCGACGGTGACGCCACGCGCAGGAAGACACCGAGCCCGGCCGACATGGCCGCGGCGGCCAGCCAGTCGCGCCGCTTGACCCGCCCCGAGCCGGCCACGGCCAGATAGCCGAACACGAACACCAGCTCGGCGGCCAGGATGGGCTGGACCAGGGCCAGCGCGCCGAAGCGCAGCGCGATCAGCTGGCAGATGAACCCGGCGATCATGGCGGCCACACCGAGCAGCCAGACCGGCCGGCGAGCCAGGCGGAACAGCAGTCCGGCGTCGAAGCCCGACGCCGGACTCCTCTTGGCCCCCATCCGCTGGCACACCGAGGACGTGGCCGTGCAGAGGCTGGCCGCCACGGCCAGCACGATCGCGGTCCCCATCAGCTTCCCCTCCCGGCAGCTGTTCTATCCACCACCGTAGGGAGCGGGCGATACGAAATCGTTACGGCAGACCGGCGTTACCGGGTCGCGGTAATGGCGTAACGGTCGCGGGCCTCGTCGAAGTCGGTGTCGACTTCGGTCAAGCCCGCCGCCTTGATCCGTTCGCGCAGTTCATCAATCGTGAAGGGCTGAAAGCCGATCCGGTATTCGCGAGGCTCGATCCGGTCACCGTCTTCGAAGAGGAGCACGATGTGAGCCACGTGCTCTTGGTCCAGGCGATCGGGTATCTCCCAGGCGTACAGCACGACGCACCGCTGGCCGTTCCGGATCACCGCGCGGTCGGCGAGCTGGACGATCTGCCGTTCGGCGTGCAGTTTCTCCCAGTTACGGGAATCGACCAGCACGTGCCCGCCCGGGCGCACCATCTCCCGGAGCCCGGTCAGCGCATCGATCATGGCGTCGCGGCCGCCCGCGTGCACGAGTGAGTTCCCGATGCAGAGCACGACGTCGAACCGTTCGCTGACTTGCGCGGGAAGGTCCGTCCACGCGCTGCGAACCAGCGGGATCTCTAGCTGCTCGGCGCGGAACCGGTCCGCGGCCACCGCGATCATCGCCTCGCTGGCGTCCGAGGCCCACACGCGATAGCCGCGGCGGGCCAGCGCCGCGGTGTTAACGCCCGTGCCGCACGCCGCATCCAGCACGATGCTGGCCTCACTGGTCCGCGCCAGCAGGCGTGCCGTCGCGGGATGGTTGATGGCCAGGCCATGGGCCAGCGCGTCATCATCCAAGATCCAGTCGTAGTCGGCTGCGAATCGTTCGTAATAGTCAGCCATCGCACTCGCCTTCAGGAAGGGGGAGCGGGCCGGCTGTGCTCAGCCGCCGCCGTCCGCGCTGAACAACTGCTGCCCGGGCGCTCCGGGCAGCCATTGCAGGGTCTTCTCGAAGTGGACGGTCGTGCCCTGGCCTTCGTTGCCGCTCAGCTCCAGGTTGTCGACCACCGCCCTCATTATCTTCAGGCCCCGGCCGTGCTCCGCGGTGGCGGGCACCGGATCTGTGTTCAGGACCGTCCCGTCGGCCCACTCCTCGCCGGTTCCGGTGTTGACCACCTCGATGGCACACCGCCCGTTCCTGGCCTTGACCTCCACCTGGTATTCCTCGCCCCGCCCGGCATGCTGGATGGCGTTGGCGCAGGCCTCGCTGAGGGCCAGGGCGATGTCGGCGCGGGTATCGGGGATGACGCCGAGCGTGTCCAGGCAGCTATCCAGGACCTGACGGCTGACCGGCACGCTGGCGGCATCACGGGGGAGATGGAGCACCATCCTGATTTCCACGTTAGCTACCTCCGGTCGGCACCAGCCTGTTTGATCACTTGTGCCCACCTGAGGTATCCCAAACGTCGCGTAAAACGGGAAGGCGAAGAATCCGGGCCGCGTTCTCGCCCAGGATGGCGTTCTTCTCCAGCTCGGAAAGCACCGGCAGGGACAGGACCAGCTCGGCACTGTGCGCGGGCTCATACCAGGGGTAGTCGGACCCGAGCACGATTCGGTCCGGGCCGATGTCGCGGATCAGGGTGGCCAGCTCCGTGGCGGTTGGCGCGTTGGATGCGCCAACCCAGTCGATAATCTCGCACAAGTCAAAGGCGACATTCGGGAAAGCCTCGGCGATGGCGCGGGCGTCGCGCCACTGCGCGCCGCCCAGGTGCGCGAGGACCACGGTGAGGTCACCGAACCGCGCGAGCATCGGCGCGAAGGCCCGGATCTCAGCGAACGGCTCCCCGCCGCGGGCCGGCCCGGTGTGGGACAGCACCGTCAGCCCCAGGTCGATGCAGGCCTGGTACACGGGGTGCATGCGCGGGTCGCCAGCCTCGAACTTCTGCAGGACGGGATGCAGTTTCACGCCCCGTGCGCCGCGTTCGGCCATGTCCCGCAGGTGCTCGACATTGCGTTGCGGTGGGAGTGCCCCGGGATCCATGGCCACGAAGCCGCTGATGGTGGGCACGTCGGCCAAGGTGGCCATGAGCCACTCGTTGAACGCCACGTACCGCTCGGGGAGGCTGGCGTCGAACTCGGCCAGGGCCCGGGCGCGTTCCGGATCGTCCAGGCCGGCGGGCAGCGTGGACTCGTACTGCGCCCGGAACAGGTCGGCCGTGAACAGGTTCAGCACCACCCCGTGGGCGAACCCGCCGCGGTCCAGCGCCGCGATGGTCTCCTGGAGCGTCCCGGTGTCCGGGCTGAACAGCACGTCAGGGAGCGTGCCGTACTCCCAGATCTCGTAGCCCGATTTCCACCACTCGCCTTCCTGGCCGGAGGCGTACAGGTGCAGGTGGGTGTCGATCCGCAGCGGCCCGCTCATCGCGTGGTCCTGGCCGTCCAGCGTGGCTGAGCGCAGATCCGGGCCAGGAACTCGATGATCGTGTGCGCGGCAAGGTAGGACGTCACGCCGGTTCCCACGTCGAGGGTGGGATTCACCTCCACCAGGTCGAAGCCGACCACGTCGGTGTGCTCGGCCAGCGCGAACAGCGCCGCGCGCAGTTCCTCGTAGCGCAGACCACCCGGTTCCGCCGAGACGCACCCCGGTACGAGCGGCAGGTCCAGCGCGTCGATGTCGATGCTCACGTACACCCGGGCGTTCTCGGGCAGCGCTTCGACCATCCCGGCAATGGTCACGTCGCGTAGCTCTTCCATGGTGAGCACCCGGTTTCCGTCGGCCAGCGAGTCCGAGAGCATGACTTCGCTGCCCCGGATGCTGCGGATCCCCACCTGAGTGATGGAGGCCACGTTCGCCATCCGCCGGATGTGCCGGAACGCATGCTGATTGGTCATCGAGATCCCGTGCACGAACGGCATGTAGTCCAGGTGCGCGTCGAAGTGGACCACGTGCAGCGGCCCCAGGCCCGCCTCGTCATACGCCCGGACCACCGGGAACGTGACGGCGTGGTCTCCGCCCAGGATGACCGGCAGCGCGCCGATATCCAGGATCGCCCGGGTGGCGTCCGTGATGTTCACGAACGTGTCGGCGGGGTTGGTGGGAATGATGTCGGCGTCACCCACATCGGCGATCCGGTTATCGCGCATCTCGCGCTCCAGATACCGCCTGCGTTCGGCCGGGTCGTAGAAACCGGGCGGGTCGGTGACGAACCGCAGGGAGTGCTCGCGGATCGCCCGCGGGCCGAACCTCGAACCGGCCATGAACGGAGATCCCTCGTCGGTGGGGCAGCCCAGGATGGCCACATCCGCGTCCAGCCGCTCCAGGTCACCGACGATGGGGGAGCGCAGAAACGAGGGAATACCGACAAAGGGAAAGTCAAGACGGCCTTCTGCTCGGGTCATCAGTTATCTCCCATGTTCCTTCCTGGCACGAAGCCGAGTTCCTTGTCCACCACGTTGATGAGCGGCCCGCCGGTCCGGAAGCGCCGCAGCTGGTCCAGGAACAGGCCGGTCACCGCGCCTTCCCAGCCGGAGAAGTCGGCCGACATGTGCGGCGACACGATGACGTTGGGCAGCGACCACAAGGGGGAGTGCGCGGGCAGCGGCTCATCGGCGAATACGTCCAGCGCCGCGCCCCCGATCGTGCCGGCCCGCAGCGCGCCGATCAGCGCGTGCTCTGCCACGATGGCGCCCCGGCCGAGGTTGATCAGCCAGGCGTCATCGCGCATCCGCGCCAGGGTCTCGGGGCCGAACAGGCCGCGGGTGTCCCTGGTCAGCGGCGCCACGATGATGACGAAGTCCGCGGCGGGCAGCAGCGCGGCCAGGTCGGTGACCGCGGCGATGGTGCCCAGCTCCGGGTCTTCCCGGCCCTGGCGCCCGACGCAGGTGACGAGCGCGCCGACCCGGGTCAGCTGCCGGGTCACGGCGCGGCCGATACCGCCGGCGCCGACCACTACGATCCGCCGGCCGGCCAGGCGAGTCGTTTCCCGGTGCCGCCATTCCCGCGCCTGTTGCAGGCGAAGCGTGGTGTGCAGGTCAGCGCAGACGGCCGACACCAGGGCCAGCGCATACTCGGCCATAGCCTCGTTGAACACGCCCGCGGAGTTGGTGAGCACCACGTCGCTGCCGACCAGCTCGGGGAACAGCAGCCAGTCGACGCCGACCGTCGAGGCCGCGATCCAGCGCAGCCGCTCGCTCCAGCCCCATTCGGCCGCCATCCAGTCCAGCCGCGGGGTCCACGCGAACACGGCGTCGGCGTCGGCCGCCTCGGTGACCAGCCGCTCTCGGGCGGAGATGAACCTCAGGTCGCATCCTGGCGGGGGGTCCGCCAGTCCCGGCGGCGGCGCGTCAGCCGACGCGCCGAGCACCGCTACGACACACGACGCCAGGTCATGCACCATGATCACCAATATCTCGCTCATTGGCGCCGGCACCAGGCACAATGAGGGGCGAAGCGATATTTCGCGACACGACGATGGAGGATCCGCGGCAATGAGCGCCACCGAACCGCCGGATGACCTCGCCCGATCCGAAGCGGTCCAGGCCGAGGCGGTACTGGCCGAAGCGGTGCTGGCCGAGGCGGGCGAGCTGATGCGCATCGCCGCCGACCGGTCGCTGACCCTGAGGCTGACCGGCTCGATCGCGGTCCGCGCCCACAGCCCGGCCCAGGCGCACCTGCTCGCGGCCCTCGGCCGCCGGCCTTACCGCGATATCGACCTGATGGCTTACACCAAGCAGAAGCGCGAGATCGCCGAGCTGTTCGAAACCCGGGGTTACGTCCTGGACGCGGACATCCGCCTGGCCCAGGAATGGGGGGTCAAGCGTTTCGTCTACGAGCACCCGGAGTCGCACGTCAAGGTGGACGTCTTTTTCGACGAGCTGGTGATGGCCCATACGGTCGAATTCGCGGGCCGGCTGGAGCTGGACGCGCC
Source organism: uncultured Actinomycetes bacterium (assembly GCA_963787645.1). Taxonomy (GTDB): domain Bacteria; phylum Actinomycetota; class Actinomycetes; order Streptosporangiales; family Streptosporangiaceae; genus Palsa-504. Next base: position 86,349 of record CAWBDS010000008.1, read on the forward strand.
CACCATCACGGTCACCGACCTGCTGCTCACCAAGCTCCAGATTCATGAATTCACCGCGAACGACCTGATCGACAGCATCGTCTTGCTGGCCGAGCACGAGGTGGGCGCGGCCGGCCGGGACACCATCGATCGCGACTACATCGCGGACACCATGCGCAAGGACTGGGGCTTTTACTACACCACGCAGGCCAACCTGCGGAAAATCGGTGACTCGCTCACTGACTACCCTGCCTTGCCGGCCGAGGTCGCGGCGGTCGTGCGGGATCGCGCGGCCGGGCTCAGTGACGCGATCGAGCGCGCTCCGAAGACCCAGCGGTGGAAGCTCCGCGCGCGGGTCGGAGATCGGGTCAAGTGGTACGAACATGTAGAGGACGTCAACCGGTAGCGGGCCGGCCGGCATCGCGCGATTGCGCGACGTAGGCGGAGACTCGGTCGCGCGCTTCCTCCAGATGCGTGCGGAAGGCGGCCTCGGCGGTGGTCAGGTCGCCGGAGAGCAGCGCATCCAGCAGAAATTCGTGGTCGTCGGCAATGGAATCCGGCCCGTGGCCGAGTTTCTCCTCGTCCAGCCGGAGCAAGATGAGCAGTTCTGAGGAATGGCGCACGTAGACGTCGTGCAGCCGTGAGTTCCCGCTCGCCGCGCAGATGGCGCTGTGGAAGCCCAGGTCCGCCTCGGCGGCCCGCGCCGCATCACGTCCCTCGGCCCGCATGGCCTCGATCGCTTGCTCCAGTCGCGCGAAGGACTCCGCCCGGGGCCGCTGGACCAGCACTCGCACGGCCGCCAGTTCGACCGCGATACGCAGGTCGTAGATGTCCCGAACGTCCTCGGCGGTGAGCTCGGCGACGAAGCTGCCGCGCCGTGGCTCATCGCGGACCAGGCCCTGCCCGCGCAGCAGCCACAACGCGTCGCGGACCGAGCCCCGGCTGATGCCCAGCTGCTCGGCGATCCGCGCCTCGACCAGGCGGTCGCCGCCGACCAGCTGGCCGGTCGCGATGAGCTTGCGGATGGCCTCGGCGGCCTGCATGCCGAGGGTCTGGCTGCGCAACGGCTCGAGCGTGGCCATGCCCCCATCGTCCCCTATGGCACCGACGCCGGCCATCGGCGTACTCACGGTTGCTCCCGGCGGCGCAGCGCGGCCAGACTCAGCATCTCGAACGCGAGGTTGGCCGCCAGCGTCGCCGTGACGCCTCCCGGGTCGTAGGCCGGGATCACCTCCACGACGTCAAAGCCGATGAAGTTGATGCCGTACAGTCCGCGGATGAGTTCGAGGGCCTGGTACGAGGACAGCCCTCCGGCCTCCGGGGTTCCGGTGCCCGGCGCGAACGCCGGGTCCACCACGTCGATGTCGAAGCTGATGAACGCCTGGGTGTCCCCGACCCGGTCCCGGATCCGGGCGCAGACCGCATCGAGGTCTTGGCGTAGCAAGTCACGGCACGTTATGTAGTCCAATCCCAGTTCGTCCGACAGCGAGGTCCAGTCCGCGGAATCGTAAAGCTGGCCGCGCAGGCCGACCTCGATCGAATGGTCCACGTCGACCAGGCCCTCCTCGATGGCCCGCCGCATCCAGGTTCCGTGGGTGTACCGTTCGCCGAAGTGGTTGTCCCAGGCGTCGGTGTGGGAGTCGAACATGATGACCGCGACCGGGCCCCGGGCCCGCGTGGCCCGCAGGTGCGGGAGGGTGCAGGAATGATCGCCGCCGATGAGCAGGGGGATGACGCCGGCCTGCACCACGGGCAGCAGGTTACGCTCGATCTCCTCGTAGGACCGCTCGATGAACCCCGGCACGATGGCGATATCGCCGTAGTCGACGCAGGACAGAATCTCAAATGGATTCACATCCTGAGCCGGATTGTAAGGCCGGATCATCACCGACGCTGACCGCACCGAGTTGGGGCCGAATCTGCCGCCGGTACGGTAGGTGGTCGCGGTATCGAAAGGGACGCCGATAACCGCCAGGTCAACATCGTCCAGGGTCCGGATATAGGGCAGTCGTGCGAAGGTAGGAATGCCAGTGAAACGAGGGGACTTGAGCGAGTCTTCGGGTATGTATCGCGGCATTGCCAGTTCCTCTCCCGGTCGTCCGAACGCCTATTCTGATCGCCCGCCCGTGACCGCGACGGTCTGCCCGGAGAAGGCTCCGGTAAGGTCGGCGGCGAGCCATACAATGAGTCCAGCGATTTCGTCAGCGCTCGCAATGCGTCTGACCAGGGTGTCCTCGGCGTAACGTTGTTTGATTTCCGCGAGCGAGACGCCGGCAAAGGCGGCGTCGGCCGCGAGCTGCGGCGTATCCACCGTCCCCGGGGCAATGGCGGTCACCACCACGCCATCGTCTTCGACGTCATCGGCCAGCGCGCGGGTAAAGGCAATGAGGCCACCCTTCGACGCGGAGTACGGAGTCGCGCCACGAGCGCCGATGATACCCCAGATAGAGGCCAGATTTATGATGCGGCCCCACCGCGCAAGGCGCATCGCGGGCAGCGCACGGCGGCTGCAAAGCATCGGGCCAGTCAGGTTCACGTTCACTATCCGGCGGAACTCGTCGGCGTCGAATTCTCCGAACGGCGCCATCGACACAATTGCCGCGTTGTTCACGAGCACTTCGACCGGCCCCAGCGCGGACTCGGTGGCGCTGAAGAACGATTCGACGTCGGCCGGGCTGGCCACGTCGCCCGGGACGGCGACCGCTTTACCCCCCGCGGCGTTGACCTGCGCGGCGGTCGCGCGCGCCTTGTCCGCGTGCAGTGAGTTCACCGCGACCAGCGCGCCTGCCGCGCCGAGCCGGCGCGTGATAGCGGCCCCGATGCCCTGGCCCGCGCCGGTAACCAGGGCCACCTGGCCGGCAAGCCCCCTCACGGCTTGGTTCCGGTGGTGCTTCGCGCGGTAAATACCTCGGCCGTGAGGTAGCCGGCATCCGGCGAGGACAGCAGCCGCACGGCGGGCCAGGCGGCGGCCACGTCGTCTTCCGCCACCGCCACGGCGTTGACCGTGATCCCGCTGGCGCCCAGATCGGCGGCCAGCGCCAGCGCGAACAAGCGGACCGCCCCGGCCACGGCCGCGAGATGCGCCGTTCCGGGTCCGCGAGCATGCTGCCAGGTGACGATCACGATCGAAGCCGGGGAACGCGTGGCCAGGCCGGGCGCGAAGGCCCGGCTGACCTCGGTGGCGACGCCGAGATTGCGGTCCAGGGCGGTCTGCCAGCCCGCACCGGCGAGGTCGGCGAGCCCGGATCGCGCTACGGGCGCGGGGCTGATGATCACCGTGCGGGGCAGGCCCCAGGTGCGCTCGACCTCGGCCGCGGCCCGGATCCAGCCGTCCGGGTGGCCGGACACCAAGACGGCTGCGCGGGAAGTGGCCGGCTGGGCGGGCGAGACGGTGATGACCGGCGTGGTGGACGCTGCCGCACGGACCAGGTCGTCCACCACGCCCGCATCTGAGCCCGTGACGACGGTCGGGCCGAGATCGGTGTGCATCACTACTCGATCGGGATCTCCTTGTAGCGCTGGTCGATGTTCACGCCCTGCCTGCGCCGGATGGTGCGGGCCACGTAGAACACGATGACCCCGACCACCAGGACGATCAGCGCGCCGACATCACCGAAGCCGAGGTTGGGCGTGTAGTTCTTGTCAACCAGGATGCGCGAGATCCCGTAGACCATGAAGACCGTCGAGACGACGCCGATGATGCTGATCACCGGCACCCGGCCCACCCGCCACGCGATCGGCGAGTTCTCGAAGACGTCCCGCTTGATGAAGGGGAAGACGATGGCGGTCAGGCTGACCGCCAGGAAGGAGAAGGTGAAGCCCAGGAACCCGGAGATGGGGCCCAGCAGTTTGGTGAAGGCGTAGAGCCCGAGCCATACCTCGGCGATCACGGCGGAGACCAGGATGGCCCAGTGCGGCGAGTGGTACCGGTCGTTGACGTCGCCCAGCCGTTCGGGTGCCACCCCGTCGATGCTCCACGCGAGCATGGCGCGGGTCGAGTAGACCAGCGTGGTCGCCCCGACGAAGAAGGCGATCGCGATCACCCAGGCAAAGGTCAGGATGGTCCACACGATGTTGCCGCCGGCGATCCCGGTGAACACGTTCACGAAGGGCGGCGCGGCCAGCGTGTAATGCGAGGAGGTGGAGGAGGACAGGAGGAAGGCGGTCCCGAAGGCGTGCCGGTACAGGTAGCTCAGCACGACGGTGGCGATTCCCATCGTGATCATGGCGCCGTTGATGCCGATCATCTGCCCGCGCTGGACGTTCTTGACCTCGCCGCTGAAGGAGACCGCGATGACCGCGAACCAGATCGAGAACGCGGGCCAGATCATGAACTTGAGCGTCTCGCCGAGCGACCCGCTGGGAATGTGGACGCCCGCCACGATCTTCTGGTACGCCCCGGAGCCGGCCAGGTGGTTGAAGTTCGACTGGAAGTCGAAGACGCCAGACGCGGCCAGGGCCAGCACGATGATGGTGATGACCAGGCTGACGATGGCGACGTAGGACGCGTAACGCTGCCAGCGGAAGTACCGGCCCATGCCGCGGGCCTGGAGCCCGGCGAAAAAGATGACCATGAAGCTGCCGGTGATGAAGACGCCCCAGTCGCTGGAGAACCAGGTGGAGACGCTCAGCAGCCCCGAACTGTTCTCCTGCACGGCCAGCGTCCCGAAGAACGGCGACAGGGCGTAGATCGACAAGAAGGCGCCGTTGACGCCGTAGTAGAACATCTGCCAGAACGCGAACGAGAAGCTGACGGCGTACCCGACGGCCGGATGGATGATCCGGGAGATGAACACGTACTCGCCCCCGGACCGGGGATACACGGTGGCCAGCAACGCGTAGCACACGCCCAGGGCGACGCCGCCGACCGTGGCCAGGACCGCCGCCCACTCCATCGAGGCGCCCGGATAGGCGCTCCAGGCCAGGACGATGAAGATCAGGTAGCTGAGCGCGATCTGGCACCAGCCGTAGTACAGAACGTCGTCCGTCTTTACCTGGCGGACCAGGCCGGAACTCGCGCGGGTGAACACCCCCACCGGAGCCGGCATGCTGCCCGGAATGCTCTTTTCCGCCATGTCGCCCTCTTTTCCTAAGCTCCTGGCCTAGCCGGTTACCAGCTGGATGCCGCGCAGGCCCTTCTTCGGGTGGATATCGATGAGCAAGCCGTCGAGAATCCCCTCGCCGTATTCGCTGCCGGGGTTGGCGATCGGGATGCCATCGATCTTCTTGACGCCTTTGGACTCGTGAATATGACCGTGCAGGCCGGCCAGCGGGCGGTAGGTGCGGATCGCGTCGCGGGTGGCCGTGCTGCCCACCGGGATCATGTCCGGGCCGCCGGCCGTCATGACCATGCGCAGCTCGTCGTCGAGCCGCGGAGCGAGGTCCAGCCCGCTGCCCAGCGGCGGCACGTGCAGGCTGAAGATGGTCTTTCCGGGGTCGGCGACCTGGGCGGCGACCTGATCGATGCGGGCCGCGAGCTGATCCTCGGGGATGTCGCGGGGACACGGCCACGGGGTCGGGTTCCCGTAGCCCATGCCCATGATCTGGTAGCCGTGGTCCAGGTCGATGACCCGCCCGTTGGGATCCTCGATGACCTCGGACTTGCGCAGCGCGTCGTCGATCTCGAGGAAGTCGTCGTTGGCCCCGCTGACGAAACAGCGCACGCCGGTCCCGCGCAGCTTGGTATCGGCCTCGGCCAGCCACTCCTCGGCCCGTTCCATCACCAGCTTGTGGAACAGCTGGTCGACGCGGCCCTGGTCCTCGGCGTACCAGGCCTCCTCCTCCGGCGTCATCTCGATCGAGTACTGCCCGGTGTCGGCGATCCGGATCTTGAGGGCGGACATCTCCTCAGCCGTCTCGACGCGCCGGGTGACGCCCATGAACCTGGCCGTGGATTGACCGCCAGACTGCTTGACGATCGGGACGACGAACTTCCCGGTGATGTCCCCGCCGACGATGATGACGTCGGCGCCGTAGTACTTGGCCGAGGCGAGGAATTTCTTCCAGCATTTACGGGACGCGTGAATGTCGGAGCAGAAGTAAATCCGCATCGGGCCTACCCTTCGGGGAATTCGCGGGCCAAAATCGCCGAAACCCGGTCGACCAGCAGCCCGATCAGGGTCTTGCCGGTCTCGGCATTGGCCGCCACGGCACTGAAGCCGATGCCGTTGGGCCACAAGATGTCATCCGGGGCCGGGAAGACGTCATAGGTGATGACCCGGTCCGCGCCGCCGGCGGCCTTGCGCTCGGTCCGGACCAGTTCCGGCGCGAACGCCTCCAGCATCGACGTCTCGGTCAGGGAAGCGTGCTCGGTCGCCCAGCCGGGGAACCCATCGCCGAAGATGCGCTGGACGTCCTCGGGTTCAACCTGGTCCCACCAGTTGACCAGCAGGACCTTCGACGTCTCGTGGTAGGGCTCGCTGGCCTGCTCGGCGGCTTCCAGCAGCGTCCACGCGTTCTCGAAGTGCCCGTTGAGGATGACCACCTGACGGAAGCCCTGGCGCAGGAAATCCTCGACCACGAACCGTACGACCTGCTCCAGCACCCGGCCGGGCAGGCCGGTCGAACCGGGGAAGTGCCGGCCGCCGCCGCTGCGCGGCCGCGAGTAGGCGCCGTAGAACATCGGCGGGGCCACGATCAGCTTGCGCCGCACGGCCGCCTCGGTGGCGATGTGCTGCGCGATGAACGTGTCGGTGCCCAGCGGCAGATGCGGGCCGTGCTGTTCGACGGCGCCGACCGGCAGCACGATGGGCGTCCCGGCCTCGATCTCGGCCCGGACCTCCGGCGAGGTCAGCTGTTCCAGGCGCAGCGCGGTCATGCTCGCCTCACAATCCGTACCAGCAGGTGGCGCCGCCGTCGACGACCAAGGCGGCGCCGGTCATGAAGGACGAGGCGTCGCTGGCCAGGAACAGGGCGGCCTCGGCAATCTCTTCCGGCCGTCCGGTGCGCTGCAGGGGAAGCGGACTGACCTGAATCTTTTCCAGCGCCGCCGGGTCGCCGGTCTGGTACCAGCCACGCAGCATCGGGGTGTCGGTCGGGCCGGGGCACAGGCAGTTCACCCGGATCCCCAGCGACGCCGAGTCGACCGCCAGCGCGCGGGCCAGGTTGATCACGCCGCCCTTGGACGCGCAGTAGGCCGCGGCGCTGCTGGCGCCGACCATCCCGATCTCGGATCCGGTAAGGATGACCGAGCCGCCACCCGACCGGGCCAGCGCGGGAATGCCGAACTTGGCCAGCCGGAAGCAGCCGCCCAGGTTGACGTCGACGGCCAGCTGGTAGTCCTCTTCCGAGGTGTCCGGCGCGGTGCCGACCGGCATCACCCCGGCGCTGGCGTACAGCACATTGACCTGATCCCAGCGCTGTTCGGCCGCCGCGATCAGGGCCTGGACGTCGGCGGGCCGGCGGACGTCGGTGTCGAGGTAGATCGCGTCGCCGCCCGTCGCGGTTATCTCCTCGACGACCTGGGCTCCCTCGGCGGATTGCAGCGCGCCGATGGCGATCTTCGCCCCGGCCGCGGCGAACCGCTTGGCGGCCGCCCGGCCCAGCCCCGAACTGCCGCCCGTCACCACGGCCACCCGCCCGTCGAGCCGGCCGGTCGGCATCGGGTCCATGGTCACCGTCGCCCTCCAGGTGCCGACCGCCAGCCAGGCCAGACGGCTGCGACTATGTCGACAATGGTTGACTGTCGACTGTCAACAAAGCGTAGCTGTGCTCTACATTTGCCGTCAAGATGCGGAAACGGGCCTATCGGGCCAGCTTGGGAGCCACTTCGGCGGCCATGACCTGGAGGTGCTCCAGGGCCATGTCCAGCGGCACTCCGGGCAGCCGCGCCCAGATCACCACCTCGTCGAAGGGGTAGGCCTCGCGCAGGCCCAGCAGGCGTTCGGTGATCTCGGCCGGGCGCCCGATCAGCATCCGGCGGCGCAGGTCGTCCAGGTCGCCCGCCGGGGCGTACCCGCCGGCCGAGGGCGTGTCCTCTTCCCATTCGGCGTACTTGCGCTGCTGGTAACCGAAGGCCGGGCCGACCACCTCGCGCCACTGGCGTTCGGCGTCATCGCTGGCCCAGATCACCGAGGCGAAGGTCAGGCGGTAGCTGGCCCGATCGCGGCCGTGGCGGTCCAGGGCCGGGCGTACCAGATCGCGGTAGACCCGCGGCAGTTCCTGCTCCGGGTCCAGATAGCAATAGGCGAAGTGGCCGTCCCCATAGCGGGCCGCGCGGTCCACCGCCGGACGGCGCAGGCCGCCGAGCACCAGCGGGATCGGGCGCTGGACCGGCGGCACGTTCACCCAGGCCCCGTCGGGCAGCAGCCCCCCGGACAGCCCGGCCTTGACGAACGCGACTCCGTCCTCCATGAGCTGCGCCCGCCTGGACAGGTCGGCGCCGAAGATACGGAACTCGTTGGGATAGTTGCCCGCGCCGAGCCCGAGGGTCAGGCGGCCGTGCGAAAGCACGTCGACCAGGCACGCCTCCTCCAGCACCCGGCGCGGGTGGGTCAGCGGCAGCAAGATCACCCCCGCGCCCAGCCGGATGCGGGTGGTCTCCCGGGCCAGCGCGGCCAGCATGGGCAGTTGGGCGGGCAGGTACCCGTCGTCGACGCCGTGCTGTTCGGTGGTCCACACGTGGGCGAAGCCGAGCCGATCCGCGGCCTGCACCAGGCCGATGCCGTCCTCGAAGTCGGCGGCGTCCGGCGGCGTATCCGGCCGGGCCCGGAAGTCGAGGTAGATACTGACCTGGCTCACGACCTGCTCCTCTGCGTACTATTCACCGGATGGACTGGGATGATCATGTGGTGCTCGTCACCGGCGGGTCGCGTGGCATCGGTCTGGCCACCGCCACGAGGTTTCTTGAGGCCGGTGCCCGGGTGCTGATCGCTGGCCGTTCGGAAAAAATTCTGAAGTCCGCGGCGGAGCGGCTCGGTCACGGTGACCGCGTCCGGTTCGTGGCCGCCGACGTCAGCACGGTGGCGGGCTGTGACGCCACCGTCGCGGCGGTGCTGGACGCGTTCGGCCGGCTCGACGTGCTGTTCACCAACGCCGGCGGCTATGAGTCCGCGCCGTTGGGCGAGGTGACCGAGCAGCTGTGGGACCAGACGATCGACACCCACCTGAAGGGCACCTTCTTCTGCGTGCAGGCGGCCGCGCCGGCCCTGCGGGCGGCGCGCGGCTGCGTGGTGACGATGGCCTCGGACGCCGGGCTGCTGGGCTTTCGCGGCGGCTGGGCGGCCTACTGCGCGGCCATGGGCGGGGTGGTGAACTTGACCAGGCAGCTCGCGGTCGATCTGGCCCCGGACGTCCGGGTCAACGCGGTCGCGCCGGGCCCGGTCGGGACCGAGCGCCTGTACCAGGATCTGTCCGCGGCGGCCTACGGCGGGTTCGAGGCCGCGACCGACGCGGTCCAGGCCGTGACCGACACGCTGCCGCTGGGCCGGATCGTCGAACCGGAGGAGATCGCCCGCGCCGTGTTCTTCCTGGCCGGCATGACGTCGATGACCGGCTCGGTGCTGAGCGTCGACGCGGGCACCACGATCGCCCTGCCCTGACCGGGACGTCACTGGCTGAGCCCGAGGACCAGCAGGCCGACGATGGTCAGGCCCGCGCCCGCGAACTGCACTGCCCGCAGCCGCTCCTTGAACACCAGGACCCCGCCGGCGACGACGATGAGGGGGAAACAGGCCGACGACGCCGCGGTGACCGCGACCGAGGTGACCTGGCCGGCCCGGGCAAAGGCCAGGAACGCGAGCATGTCGAGCAAGCCGGCCACGGCGGGCAGCGCCAGCCTGGTCAGCCACACCCCGGGCCGGACCGGTGCGGGCGGGCCGCCCCGGCGGCCGACCGCGATCCCCGCCCCGGCCGTGAGCACGACGGCCAACGTCGCGACCCGTGAGATGGCCACCGGGAAGAACCAGCCCAGATGCGGGGCCGAATGCACCAGGATGTAGGTCGCCACGCCCCAGGCCAGCATGGCGGCCAGGGCGTAGGGCACGCCGCTACGACGAGGCCCGGCCTGCGCGGGGGCATCGGACGCGGGGGAGGGCGCGGGGGAGAAGGACGCCAGGGCCACGCCGCCGATGGTCAGGGCGACACCCGCGGCAGAACCCGGGCCGAGCGCCTGCTTGCCGACCACGACGGCCAGCAGCACCGTGACCATGGCGTACGCGGAGAAGATCGGGCTGACCAGGGACACCGGCCCGAGCTGGAGGGCGCGGTAGAAGCCCGCGTACGATCCCGCGCCCAGCACGCCGCTGAGCACCAGGATCCCGACGTCACCGCGGGTCAGGTGCGCGCCGCTGACCGCGGGCGTGGCGGCGGTGATGGCCAGGACGGCGCAGCCCACCAGCAGCATGACGCACATGGTGACCAGCACGCCGACCCGGCGGGTACTCACCGCACCGAGGAAGTCAGCCACGCCCCAGCCCACCGCCGCGCCGAGCGCGAAGATCATCGGGCGAATTCGTCCAGCAGCTCGCGGTAGAGCCGCCGGTAGGCCACCGCGTAGCGGTCCGCTCGCACGTGCGCCTGGCTGTCCAGGTCGAGCGGGGCTTCGGGCGGGTCCAGGGACTCCACGATCGGCACGTCCTCGGCGAAGACCCGGCTTTCCAGCTCGACCTGCGCCCCGACGCTGCCGTACTGGTCGCGGAACCTGCGGTTGGCGGCGACGAAGAAGAACACCCGGCACCTGAGGCCGTCGGCGGTCAGCGGCGCCGCTACCTGACACACCACGCGTTTACCGCCGCCCGGGTGCTCGGTGTAGACGTAGGACAGGCTCGCCGCGCAGAAGCGGTAATGGATGATCTGTTCGATGGCGGTGCTCGCGTCCAGCGGGTCGGTATCGGTGCCGCCGAAGCGGTACTTGGTCCCGGTCCCGGCGCCGTCCTGCACCTGCCACTCATCCGCGTATCGCAGGGTGAACTCCCAGGCCAGCCGCCAGCCGTCGCGCCGCACCTGGTAAGCCGGGATGAGCGGGGAGACGTTGCCGAAGGTCTGCTTGTGCACGAACGCGAAGTGGCTGGAGTCGCGGAAGTTCTCGGTGATGCTGCGCAGGCCGCAGCCGACATCGAACGGCTCGCCGTCGCCGATCTCCCAGTCGTCGGCCGGATCGGCCATCTCCTCCAGCGTCGGCGGAGCCAGGAACGGCTCGTGCAGCGACACCCAGATCAGCCCGTAGGCGGTCCGCGCGGAGAAGGTTTCCAGTCGCGCCGCCGGGTGCGCGCCGGGCTGCGAAGGCACCAGCGTGCAGCTGCCTTCGCGGTCGAACCGCCAGCCGTGGTACGGGCATTCGAGCTCGTCCCCCAGCCTTCGCCCCAGCGACAGCCGGACTCCCCGGTGCGGGCACCGATCCCGCGCGGCGATCAGGCCCTCCGAAGTCCGGCAGATCACGATGCGGTGCCCGAGCAACTGCGCCGGCACGGGCTCGTCGTAGACGTCCGCGCTCCGGGCGACCGGAAACCACAGTCGTCCGAGCATGTCTTGCTCGTGTGGGTACACGCCGCCTCCCCGCCTGCGCTGCCGATCAGCGACGGTCGACAGTTGACAATCTACGAGTCGTGCACGCGCAGTTCAAGGGCTACCCGAGGCTACGCTCGTGCCAGGAGGTGACGGCCGAGATGGCTGAGGCACGGGCCGGGGATTCGACGGACTTCGCCAAGCGGATGCTCCGCACGATGAACGACGCCGCGCTGGCCCTGATGGTGAGCGTGGGCCACCGGACCGGGCTGTTCGACGTCATGGCGGCGATGCCCGCGGCGACCAGCGCGCAGATCGCGGCGCGCGCTTCGCTCGACGAGCGCTACGTCCGGGAGTGGCTGGCCGCGATGACCACCGGCCAGATCGTCGAGCACGACGGCGCCACGGAATCGTACTGGCTGCCCGCCGAGCACGCCGCCTGGCTGACCCGGGCGGCCGGCCTGAACAACCTCGCCACCGGGATGCAGTACATCGGGCTGCTGGCGCTGGTGGAAGACCAGATCGTGGAGTGCTTCCGCCGCGGCGGCGGGATCCCGTACTCGGCGTTCCCCAGGTTCCAGGCGATCATGGCCGAGGACAGCGGCGCGGTCCACGACGCCAGCTTGATCGACGTGATGCTGCCGCTGGTTCCCGGGCTGATCAACCGGCTCGGGCAGGGCATCGACGTGGCCGACGTCGGATGCGGGTCCGGCCACGCCGTCAACCTGATGGCCGAGGCGTTCCCGCGTTCGCGGTTCACCGGCTTTGACTTCTCCGCCGCCGGCATCGCCACGGCCCGCCAGGAGGCCGAACGCAAGGGCCTGGCCAACGCGCGTTTCGACCAGCGCGACGCCGCGCACCTCGGCGAGATGGGCCGGTTCGACTTCATCACCACGTTCGACGCGGTGCACGACCAGGCCCGGCCGGACCTGATGCTCGCCGGGATCGCCCAGGCCCTGCGGCCCGACGGGGTCTACCTGTGCGTCGATACCTCCGCCTCCAGCAAGCTCGCGGAGAACCTGGACCACCCGCTCGGGCCGTTCCTGTACACCGTATCGTGCATGCACTGCATGACCGTGTCCCTGGCCGACGGCGGCATGGGCCTGGGCACCATGTGGGGGGCACAGACCGCACGGACCATGCTCGCCGAGGCGGGCTTCACCTCCGTCCAGACCGCGCACGTCGACGGCGACTTCGTCAACAGCTACATCATCGCCAGCAAGAACTGAACCCCGGGCGGAGGCATCTACGGGGGAGCCGCGAGTCTTTCTCGGCGATCCGTTTCCTGGAATCATCGAGTTGGGACGGTTAGTTCATTATCGCGACCAGGGGTGGCATGGATTCCCTCAGGCCGGGAGACCCCCGGCGAGTCGGGCACTATATTCTGATTGGCCGTCTTGGGACGGGCGGGATGGGGGAGGTTTTTTTCGGCCGGTCGCGGGCCGGGCGCCCGGTCGCGGTCAAGCTGATCTATCCCGAATTCGCCAATGACGTCAATTTCCGGCGGCGGTTTCGTCAGGAAGTCGAGGCTGGCCGCAAAGTGGGCGGATTCCACGCCGCACAAGTGGTCGACGCCGACCCGGACGCCGAGCGGCCCTGGATGGTAACTGCCTTTATCGCCGGGCCGTCCCTGGAGCAGGTTCTCATTCAGGATCAGGCCCTGCCTCCGGACCGCGTGCGGGTGCTGGGCGCGGGCGTGGCCGAAGCTCTGGGAGCTATTCACGGCGCCGGCCTGATCCACCGGGATCTGAAGCCGTCGAACATATTGCTGGCTGAAGACGGGCCGCACGTCATCGATTTTGGTATTGCCCGGGCCATCGACGCCGCGGTCATTACCGCGCGATCCGGTACGACGGGGTACATGGCGCCCGAGGTTCTGCTGGGACAGCCACTCACGTCAGCCTGCGACGTCTTCGCGCTGGGGATGGTGCTGGCCCACGCTATGGGTATCAGGCCGTTCGGCGTGGGGCTGCCCGAGACCATCGCCTACCGGGTCGTCCACGAAGATCCAGACCTGGACGGCCTGGATGCCCACCTCCGCGAGGTGGTGGCCGCGTGCCTGGCCAAAGAGCCTTCCGAACGGCCCACTCCGGCCAGGATCCTGGAACTCCTCGCCGACCCTGACCCGCCTGGCCAGGTAGCCGTTACCGATCTGGCCAGCGGCGGCCGGCTGCTGGCCGAGGCCGAACGGATTGCCCGCGCCCTACCGCTGGATGAGCGGGCCATGGCCCCGCGGGATCGCGAGGCAGCGATTCCCGGCCCGCCGCCGCCGCCGGCTACCAGCAGCGCCCGGGTCCGCGGACTGGATGATCAGTACGACCGCGCGCTCACGCTGGCGGTTCAGCGGGCCAGGGCATTGGTGCACGTGGCGTCGGTGGCAGCCCGCTCCGACCCTGCTCACGCCGCACGCCTGCTGGATGAGGCCCTGCACCCGAGCTGGGATGAGCACATCGCGGGATATCAGCACGTCCTGGAGGCACTGGTCTGGCACTGCACGTCAGAGCTCGGCCCGCTCCTGGCCCGTATCGACCCGTCGCACGCCCAGCGGATACTGGCTGACCTGGAAAAGATCCCGCCCGTGGCCCGAGCGCAGCAGCACCGAGAATTCCTCGATGATGTGGCACCGTTCATCACCAAGGCCGCCGCGGTCGTCGCCGATGTCGACCTTTCCGGCGCGGAGGAGCTGGTTCGGCCCATGGGGACCCCAGCACGTGACCTGGCCCTGGCCAAGGTCGCCACGGCGGCGGCCCGCGCCGGCTCCGCCCGGGCCACCCAGATCGCCTTCACCATCATCGGCCGGCGCACGCAGGGGCCGGACCGGGATCGGCCGGACCGGGACGCGCCCCCGCCGCCCTCGATGCTGGCCGACCCGAATCGGGCCAGCTACTGGAAGGTCAGGGCCCTGACCGAGGTCGCCGTCGTCTTGGCCGAAGCCGACGCTGGCCGTCCGGTACCGTTGTCCGATGATGCCGAGCGGTTTACTCGCACTATTGCCGAACCGGGCACCATGCGGGACGACCCGGTGTCGGCGAGCACAGCGGGCACCGCTGCCCAAACCGACCCTACCCAGGTTGAGCGACTGCTGGCCGAGGCCGAACAACTGGCCGCCGCCATCAGCCAGCGTGACCTGCAGAGCATGTCTTTGACCAGCGTAAAGGCGGCCGCGGCTCGTATCGCCCCGGTCCTGGCCGGCTCGGAGCACGCCGGGCAACTGCTGGCCGAGGCCGAGCAGCATGCCCGCGCCATCAGCAGCGCGCCGGCCCGGTTCGAGGCCCTCGGGGAGGTAACGCTGGCCGCGGCTCGTATCGACCCGCTCCTGGCCGAGCAGATCATCGCCAGCCTGCCCGCCGACACACCCAAGCGGGCTGAGGTGGCGATAGCTGCGGCGCTCACCGACCCGGCCTGCGGTGAGCGAATCGCCGGCGGCTGTGCTGACCGGTACCTGCGGGCGCTGGTGACGGCGGTTATAGCGGTTCGCGCCGATCCGGCCAACGCCGGACCGCTGCTGGAACAGGCGGTAGCGGCGGCCGGCCATAATCCCGCCCATCTGATGGAAGTCGCCGTGGTGCTGGCCACCACCGACTGCGCACGGGCCGAACAGATCGCCAGTACGATCAGCGCCGGAGCCGGAATGACCGCCGAGTACTGGCGGGCACGGGCCCTAGCGGGCCTCGCGAACGTGTGCTTGGGGAGCGCCATCTGATGACCGACCACGAGGTCCAGCTGTTCCTGGCCGACCTGGCCATCATTATCGTGCTCGCCCGGCTGCTCGGGATAGCGGCCAAGCGGCTCGGCCAGCCGGCGGTGCTCGGCGAGATCATCGCCGGCGTCCTGCTCGGACCGACCTTTTTCCACGGCCGGATCACCGCGACGCTGTTCCCGGTCGCGCTGCGGGCGCCGCTGACCGCGCTGGCCTACCTCGGCGTCGTGATATTCATGTTCGGCGTCGGTTACCTGCCCGACCTACGGCTGATCCGCGGCCGGGAACGCGTGGCCGCGAGCCTGGCGATCGGTGCGATGGTGGTTCCGCTGTCACTTGGCGCCGGGTTGGGTACGTGGCTGGCCAGCCGTCATCACGTGCATCAGGTCCTGCCGTTCGTCCTGTTCGTAGGGACGGGGATGTCGGTGACCGCGTTCCCGGTGCTGGCGCGCATCCTGACCGACCGAAACATGCACCGCACCCGGATCGGCAGCATCGCTCTGGCCAGCGCCGCGATCGATGACGTGCTGGCCTGGGTGCTGCTGGCCGTGGTGGCCGCGATCGCCGGGGCCAGGCGGCCAGCCGCTCCGCCTGCTGCTGGCCCCGGTTTACGTGGCCGTCATGCTCGGCCCGGTCCGCTGGTTGCTGCGCAGGCTGGTGGCGGTTCACCAGCGGTCCGGCCGGCTCACGCCGAACGTTCTCGCGACGGTACTGGGCGGGTTGCTGCTGTCCTCCTTCGCCACCGACTGGATGGGGGTGAAATACATCTTTGGCGCCTTCCTGTTCGGCGTCGTCATGCCCCGCGGCCAGGGCGCCACGGCCGTGAAGGCCGCCACCGCCTTGCGGGACGAGATTCTCGACCGCCTGGAACAGATCAGCGTCCTGGTGCTGCTGCCCGTGTTCTTCGTGGTCTCGGGACTGAGCGTCAATCTGTCCGCTGTCGGCCTGTCCGGGCTTACCGAACTCGGCCTCATCCTGCTGGTCGCCATCGCAGGCAAGTTCGGCGGGGCCTTCGTCGGCGCCAGCCTGGCCGGAGTCCGCAGTCGGCGCGCCGGGGTGCTGGCCACGCTGATGAACACCAGAGGGCTTACCGAGCTGGTCATTCTTTCGGTCGGCCTGCAGCTGCACATCCTGGACCAGTCGCTGTATTCGCTGATGGTGGTGATGGCCATCGTCACCACGATGATGTCCGGTCCGCTGCTGCACTTCATCTACCCGGAGAAGTTCGTGGCGCACGACAACGCGGAGGCAGATCGCGCGGCGCTCGGGACGCCCGCCGAGCACCGGATCCTGGTGCTGGTCGAGGCGCCGGAAACGGCCGCTCCGCTGGTCGACATCGGGGCGGCGCTGGCGGCCAGCCGGGAGCGCAGCCAGCTGATCCTCTGCCAATGGAGCGCCGGAAAGCTTCAGGCGCTGGCCGACCGGGCGCTGGCCCGGGGAGTTCCGGAGGTCGTGCAGTCGCGGTTGAGCCGGGACATCGCCACCGAGCTGTCCGACTACGTGGCGACCGTCAAGCCCGACACCATCGTGCTGGGCCCGACCGGGCTGTTCCGCGAGACCCTCGCCGTCGATGGGACGGTCCAGCTGGTCACGGTGCTGCGCAGCCTGCCGGACACGCCTGCCGCGGTCGCGGTGTTGCGGACGCGGGGGGAGAGCGGCGCGGCCGCGGTACAGGTCGCCGCCCAGCTGGCGGTCGCGGACCAGATGAGGCTGGTCATCAGTCCGGCTGGGGGTCGGCGGGCGGGTCTAGCCGCCGGCCTGACCAGGGATGGCATCGCGGCGAGCGACGGACCGCCGCCTTCCGGGTCAATCGTCGTGGCCGCTGCCGCCGACCACGGCGACCCTCACCTGCTCGTCCGGGCGGGCATCCGAGAAGGCAGTGACGACCTGGATCAGTGGGTCCAGGATCTCGACACGAGCAGGCTCATCGGGCAGCGCTGACCACCGGTGAACCCCTATGCCGGCGTTGTCTGCCGGCGGCGGCGGAGAGACACTGGTGCGGAAGTAATGCCTTTGGCTGTGCCGCCCAGCGGGGCTGCCTAGGGGGGAGGCCGAATGGTCGAGCGTGACGAGCGAAATCCGGCCGACCAGCTAATTGAGGTGCGCGAGCAGCTTAGTGCCACGAGTGAGGTTCTTGCCGTCATCGGACGATCCGCATCCGATCTGGAAGCGGTGCTCGAAACGGTCGTCGAATCCGCGCGCAGGCTCTGCGGTGCCGATGCCGGACAGGTATTCCTGATCGATACCGACAGGTACCGGCTGGCCTACGGTTCTGGGATAACGGGGGAGTACCGGGAATTCGTCGCCAATAACCCCGTGGTTCTGGACCGGGCCACGCTCGTCGGCCGGGTCGCGCTTGATCAGCGGGCTACCCAGATCACCGACGTGCTCGCCGATCCTGAGTACCGTACGGACGCGCAGCGGGTGGCCGGTTACCGGACCATCATGGGTGTCCCCATGATGCTCGACGGCGAGGTTGTCGGGGTGCTGTCGGTGTGGCGAACCCAGGTCGACCCGTTTCGCGATCGCGCGGTGGAGGTTCTCACCACTTTCGCGGCCCAGGCGGCGCTCGCCGTTCGCACCGTTGCCCTGGTCAGGACGCTGGAGAGCAGCACCGGCGAGCTCAGGCGCAAGGTCACTCAGCTGGAGGCCCTGGGTGCCGTGGGTCAGGCGGTGAGCTCCAGCCTGGACCTCACCGAGGTGCTCAACACGATCATCACCCAAGCGGTGCGGCTGTCCGGGTCGGACGGCGGCTCCATCTACGAGTTCGACGAGGATTCCCAGGAGTTCCGCGTTGAGACCGTCTGCGGCACCAGCCAGGAAGCATTCGACGCGCTGCGACGCGCCCGGATAAGACTCGATGACACCTTCATCGGCAAAGCGGCGACCCTGGGTCGCCTGCTGGAGCTTTCCGATCTTCGCGAGGCGCCACTTGATCCTCACCTGAGCGCCCTGGCCGAGACCGGCTGGCGCTCCCTGGTCGCCGTGCCCATGCTCCGCGAGAGCCGCATCGTCGGTGCAATGGTTATCCGCCGCCATACGCCCGGGCGCATCCAGCAAGAGATCTACGACCTGCTCGAGACGTTCGCCAGTCAGTCGGCACTGGCTTTGACCAACGCGCAGCTGTACCGGCAACTGGAGCAGCAGAGCGCCGCATTGGAAGTCGCCAGCCAGCACAAGTCGGAATTCCTGGCCAGCATGTCTCACGAGCTGCGCACCCCGCTGAACGCGATTATCGGTTTTTCCGAAGTGCTGCTGGAGCGCATGTTCGGCGAGCTCAACGAGCGCCAGGACGACTACTTGCGCGACATCTGGAGCTCGGGCAAGCATTTGCTCGAGCTGCTGAACGACATTCTCGACCTGTCGAAAATCGAGGCCGGTCAGATGGTCTTGAGCCGCTCCGAGGTCGTGGTCCGCGATTCGCTGGAGTACTGCCTTTCGATGGTCCGTGAGCGAGCCCTCCAGCAAAGAGTTCTGCTCAGCCTCGATGTCGATCCCGCGGTCGGCGTGCTCGACGCCGACCGCCTGCGTTTCCGGCAAGTCGTACTGAATCTGCTGTCCAACGCGATCAAGTTCACCCCCGAGGGCGGCCGCGTGGACGTGAGTGCCTTCATTCGCGGCCGGGACCTGGTCGTGCTCGTGGCCGACACGGGCGTGGGCGTGGCGGCTGAGGACCGCGACCGCATCTTCAACGCTTTCCAGCAGGGCACCCAGCCCTCCAGGCAAGTCGAGGGGACCGGGCTCGGGCTCACCCTGTCCAAACGGATCCTCGAGCTGCATGGGGGTCGTATCTGGGTGGAAAGCGAAGCCGGGCAGGGCAGCACATTCGGGATCGCGCTGCCCGCCGAAGCCGAGGAACCGGCCCTGACGTCAGCGCCGGAGCCTGATCAGGATGCGGGTATCACCCTGGAACCGGCCCTGGGCTCCAGGCCTACCGTCGTGGTCGTGGAGGACGATCGCCGGTCCTTCGACCTGCTCCGGGTCTATCTCGAGGCGGCGGGTGCCCGGGTGGTCAGCGCCGGAAACGGCGAAGAAGGCCTGGATACCGTGCGCCGGCTGAGTCCCGCGGGCGTCATCTTGGACATCTTGCTGCCGGGAATTGACGGCTGGGACGTTCTCGCCCAGCTCAAGGCGGATCCCGCGACCGCGGCCATACCGGTGGTCGTGGTATCGATGCTTGACGAGCGTGGCCGGGGCTTTGCGCTGGGCGCCACCGAATACCTGGTCAAGCCGGTCGGGAAAGAACAGCTGCTGGCCGCTCTCTACCGGGCCGCGGCGATGCCGGAGCGCAAGCACCTGGTGGTGGCGATTGACGACGATCCCCTGGCCATCGAACTGGTCAAGGCCAGCCTCGAGCCCGAAGGCTGGACGGTGCTGGGCGCGGCCACCGGCCAGCAGGGACTGGCCCTGATCCGCGAGCGGCAACCCTCCGCGGTCCTGCTGGACCTGCTCATGCCCGGTATGGATGGCTTCGAAGTCGTGGAGGCTCTGCGAGCCGATCCCGATACCAAATCCATCCCCGTCGTCATCTTGACCTCCATGTCCATGACTCAGCAGGACAAGGAGCGGCTGCAGGGCCGGATCACGTACGTGGCACGCAAGACGGAGTTCGATCTGACCGGCCTTGGGGGACTGCTGCGCTGGGCGAGCACCAGTCGCCAGTCCCCGGCTTCGGAGTCGGGATGACCTACACGATCCTGGTCGTAGAGGACAACGAGCGGAATCTCAAGCTGCTGCGGGATGTGCTCGACTACGCGGGCTATGACGTACGGGTGGCTCGGACGGCCGAGGACGGCATTACCTTGGCCGTCAGCGACCCTCCCGATCTCGTGCTCATGGATCTCCAGCTGCCCGGTATCGATGGCATGGAGGCGCTTCGCCGGCTTCGCGAGATCCCGCGGACGGCGGGAATACCCGTCGTCGCGGTCACCGCCCAGGCCATGAAGCACGACCGGGAACGCGCGCTGGATGCCGGCTTCAACGGGTATATCGAGAAGCCGATCAGCGTCCGTGCCTTTCCCGACCAGGTTCGCAGATTCCTCTCCGACGGCCAGGTGGGAGCTGAGTGATGCCGGATCCGCTGGTCCTCGTCGTCGATGACGTGGCGCAAAACGTCCGCCTGCTGGAGGCGGTGCTGTCGCCCAAGGGATTCCGGGTGGCCACGGCGTCCTCCGGGCAGGAAGCTCTGGACGCGCTGAGTAAAGAGCAGCCAGATGTCGTTCTGCTGGACATCTTGATGCCGGATATGAACGGATACGAGGTCTGCCGACGAATCCGCGAAGATCCAGGGACGGCCTTCCTGCCGGTGATCATGATCACCGCGAGCGGGGAACAGGAGAAGATCCGCGCCATCGAATCCGGCGCTGACAACTTCGTCAACAAGCCTTTCGATCAGGCCGAGTTGCTGGCCCGGGTGCGCTCCCTGGTACGGGTCAAGCGCTACCACGACACGATCGAACATCAGGCCGCCGAGCTGGCGCGATGGAACCGTGAGCTCGAGCAGCGCGTCCAGGACCAGATTGAGCAACTGGAGCGCGTGGGGCGGCTGCGCCGCTTCCTGCCGACGCAGCTGGCTGACCTCATCATCAGCTCAGGTGATGAGTCCTTCCTCAAAGCGCACCGCCGCGAGATCACGGTGGTGTGCTGTGACTTGCGCGGATTCACCGCCTTCTCCGAATCGGCTGAACCCGAGGACGTCTGGGACATCCTGGGGGAGTACAACGGTGCCATGGGCGACCTCATCGGCCGCTTCGAGGGGACTTTGGAGCGGTTCACCGGCGATGGGCTGGTGGTCTTTTTCAACGATCCCATCCCGTGCGACGATGCGACGCAGCGGTCGGTCCGGATGGCGCTGACCATGCGCCAGCGGGTGCAGGAACTGGCCGACCGATGGCAGCGCCGGGGCTATGAGCTGGCCCTCGGGGTGGGCATCGCGCAAGGCTATGCCACCCTCGGCGGGGTCGGCTATGCCGACCGTTTCGAGTAC
Organism: uncultured Actinomycetes bacterium; assembly: GCA_963787645.1. Lineage (GTDB taxonomy): Bacteria > Actinomycetota > Actinomycetes > Streptosporangiales > Streptosporangiaceae > Palsa-504. Next base: position 107,456 of record CAWBDS010000008.1, read on the forward strand.
GCCTCGGTCGGAAGCGTTACTAACCTGGCCGCCCGCCTGTGCGCCGAGGCTGCGCCTTGGCAGATCCTCGTCACTCAGCGGGTGAACGCGGTCGCCGAGGATCTAGTCGTGAGTCGGCTGATCGGCGACCTGTCGTTGCGTGGGTTTGCCCGCCCGATCCGCACCTTCGAGGTGTTCGGGCTCGACTCCGCGGCGGTCAGTTCATGACGCCACGTACGTTCTGGAGTAAAGATGAGTTCCAGAACGGACGTGGGGTCAGCGGTCGCCGAAGCGACCTAGCCGCGTTAGGCGAACGTTGTCCCCGGACCCGCGGCAAGTTCGGGGTGCCAGGCCGCCCCGCCGATGGACTGCCAGTAGAACCGCAGGCTGTGGGCCAGGCCTTGGACCGCGATCACCGAGGAGCTGCCGACCTGCGTTGCGTTCAGCTCCCCGCCCAGGCCGGGTCGCGGCGGGCGGTGGGCGGGAGCGGCCCGGGTGAGCGGCCCAGGCGGAAGAGCACCTGGACGTGCTGTCCGGCCGGGATAAGCGCGGCGGCGGCGCGTCGAGTCCGGGGATTCTCCACCACGGCCGTGAGCGGCGCCACGGCCAGGCCGGATGCGTGGGCGGTCAGGGCCAGCCGCTGCCAGGCCAGGCCGGCCCGGACCCAGGCGTCCTGGGTGTCCTGCGCGGAGGTCAGCAGTCCGACCAGCGGTCCGGCCGCCAGGGCTGCGGCGTCGCGTTCGCCCAGTTGCCTGAGCGGCTCGCCCGACCTGTTGAGCGCGGCGATGACGGCGGCGGCGGCCGGCGATGGCAGCGGCATGGTCATGCCGTCCCGCCGGGGATCAGCTGGGTGATCCCGGAGCCAGCCCGCCAGTTCCCTGGCGAAGGAACCGGTCTGGGCCAGCTCGGCGACGGCCGTGCGGTGCAGGTCAGCCAGGTACTCCCGCGCTTCCCGGTCCGCGGCGTAGTGCACGTCGATGCCTTCCGGCCAGGGCAGCCGCGGCGGCTCGACCGGCTCGGGCGGGTATCCGCGCTTGTCGGTCACCCGCGAGATCAGGGCGGGGAACAGTGCCGCCAGCGCTTGATCGGCCGCACCGCCGCCGATGGCCACCCGCGCACCGGGTTGCTCGGTGATCTCCAGCGTGGTGGTCAGGCCCGCGGCCGCGGCCGCGACCAGGACGCTCATGGCGCTGCAGCCCAGGCTGATGGTCAGGGCGCGATGCCGCGGGTCGGCGACCGCCAGGGCCCGGGAGACGTCGGGGCCGATGGTCAGCCAGCCGTCGCCGACCCGGAACCGCCACGGCTGCGTGTTGTGCGGCGACGGGGCCAGCGTCGCGTAGGCCGCCAGCCTGGTCAGTGCCATGTCGGTGCCGTCGCCGGCCAGCGCGACCGGATCGTGCAGGGGCGGACGTCGGCCCGCGGCGAGCTGGCCGCCCGGCCGGAGCCGGGCCATGACCGCCGCGCGCTCGTCCGCGCTGCCCCGGTCGTCGGGCAGGGCCAGCGTTTCGGCCAGACTGAGCCGGTACCGGCCGCTGGGCAGCGGCGCGCCGAGCAGCACGGCGCGGGCTGCCACCGCGGCCAGCCCGGCGGCAGCGCTCGCGGTGCTGGCCAGCTGCGGGCGGCCGACGAGCTCATCGTTGATGAGCGGGAGCGAGGCCAGGGCCCGCAGCGGGACGTTGTCCACGCCGATCACCTGGGCCGCGAACCGGGAGACTTCCTGCGGGGACAGGCCGGTTCGCATCAGGTCTTCCAGGGACACCCCGTCGAGCTGGCCGTTGAAGGGCTCCAGCCCGTCCTGCGCCATATCCCAGCGTTCCACGTCGATCAGCACGGTGTCGCCCAGGCTGGTGGCCATGAGCAGCGGCCTGCCGTGCGACCGGGCCATGAGGCGCAGCTGCACTTTGGCGCGGAAGTCATCGAGTTCGTCGACGACGATGTCGCTATTGGCGACAAAGGAGCCCACCGTGTCATCGTCCAGACCGCGCGAGTACAAGATGCAGGTCGCGAACGGATCGAGTTCCCAGACCGTCCGGGCGGCCAGCTGGCCCTTCGGCACGCCCACGTCGAGCAGGCCGCCTTGGGTGCGGTTCAGGTTGCTGGTGGCCAGCTCGTCGTGATCGGCCAGGGAGAACGTGCTGCCGATTCCCTGGTGGACGAGCGCGGACAGTATGTTGCCGCCCACCGAAAGTCCCGCGATCGCCACGTGCGCCCTGCGGAGCACGTCCTGCTCCGGCCGCGTGACCAGATTCCGGTTGCGGTTGGTCCGCAGTTCGAACAGCGCCTCGGGCTCGACGGTGCGCAGGGCCACGTCTCGCCACGGAAAGTAGGACCACACCCCCGGCTGGCGGGCCGCATAGTCCGCGATGAACGCCTGGCGCTCCTGGGCTGACCCGCCCGGCAGCCGGATCTGCGCCAGTTCGGCGGCTTGAAGACCGTAACTGTCCTGCACCTGGGGGTTGCCGAGCTCGGCCAGCCAGGCCGCGCGACCTGGCCCGTGAGCATGGGTGGCCAGCGTCAGTCGCTCGGGCACAGGTCCGCCAGCGGGGTGCGTTCGTCGACGTACACCGGGATTTTCCAGTGGCCGGCCAGGGTCGCCGGCGGGTCGCGGAACTCGACCCGGGCCGGAGCCAGTTCGCCGCTCCTCAGTTCCCCGGTCAGCTGCGGGAAGTCGTCGAGCAGGGCGAGCGCGGCGGCCGGCAGCCTGGGATCGGCGGTCCGGGCGCCGATCACGCGGACCACGGGCTGCTCGCGCTGGTCGTCCGGCGAGCTGGCCCGGACGAGCTGGACCGCGACCACCGAAGGGTCAACCGCCGCCAGGCGGGGCGCCCAGGTCTGAAGGTCGCGGTAGGGCACCAGGGTCGAGCCGATGACGGCTTCCGCGGACCGCTCGATGTCGGACAGCAGGAGCCGGCCCTGGTCCCAGCCTCGATAGGTGGCGCGGTCGCCGACCCGGTAACGGATGATCGGCGCGGCCCAGGCGTCGAACTGAGTGACCACGACGTCACCGCGTGAACCGACCGGGACGGGGCGGCCGTCCTGGTCGACCACCTCGATGAGGTGCGTCTCGCAGAACGTGAGATATATGCCGTGGCCGCCCGGCGCGGCCCCCAGGGCGCCTGCCTCGGTGGTCGGATAGAAGGCGGTGAGCTGCGCTTGCGGGAAGCGGGCTCGCAGCCGATCGGCGTCGGTCCCGGCCAGGGCCGCCCCGCCGTACAGCAGGAGCTTGGGGCGCAGCGGCGCCGGCGCCCTGGCGATCTGCTGGAGGAATCCCGGCGATCCCGAGATGGTGTCCGGATGGACGGCCATCGCCCGCCGCAGCTGCTCCTCCAGCGGATCGGTGGCCACGGTGACCAGGGCGTTATCCCCGCTGTGCCGGGCCAGCCAGGTCATCGAGACCGAGGAGCCCGTGACGCCCTCCGGCTGCCCGGGAGGCCGATGCTCGATGCCCCAGTGCCGGTGACCGTGGCCGAAGCCGGCCATGGCCAGGGCGCGCAGGAAGTTGTCACCCAGCCCTCGGTTGGCGCAGTCGGCCGTCACGGGCACCAGGACCTGCGCGGCGGTGCTGCCGGTCGTGCTGACCGTTATCACGGGCCCCGCGGATCCGGGCCGGCGGTCGTAACCGGCTCGGGCCAGCCACCGCTTGTCGATGATGGGCACCTGGGCCCAGCCCGCCGCGGTCTGACCGGAATCCGGATCGACACCCGTGCCGTCCAGCAGCTCGCGATAGGCGGGGTTGAGGCTTTCCCGGGCGTGATAGCGCAGCAGGACGCTGGCCCGGCGCAGCCAGTGCTGCTGGACCTGTCTGGGGCTCTGCCGGGCTACTTCGCCGATCTCGTGCTGCACGCGAACCCACGCATCGCCCGGCAAAGCGACCTCCCCGCTGGCAACCGCACCATAGCCCGGACCGAGTCCAGCATCCGCACCGGTTCGTTGTCCAGGTTCATGGGCCCGTCACACTGCTCACGTATCCTCGGGTGCTTATGCAGGCTCTGGAAGGAGGGCTATCTGTGACCGGCGCAATCGCTCCGCTGGGCGATCTGAACCGGTGGGCGCGCGGTGACCTGCTGGAGATCGTGCTGCTGGTGCTGGGCGCGATCCTGGTGACCCGGCTGGCCGAATGGGCTCGTGGCCGGATCGTCACGCGCATCGACGCGCGCGCCCGCGAAACCGACGAGCTGGTGCGCTCGGAACTGGCCAAGCACCGCCATGTCGTCGCGGAGGTCGTCACCTGGGCGTTCCTGGCCATGGTGTACGTCATCACCGCCGTGCTGGTGGTACAGCGCCTCGGCGTGCCCCTGGCGGGCCTGGTGGCGCCGGCCGCGCTGCTCAGCGCGGCGCTGGGGTTCGGCATGCAGCGGTTCGTCCAGGACATCGGGGCCGGGTTCTTCATCACCGCCGAACGTCAGTACGGCTTCGGTGACGTCATCCGGATCTCGGTTACCGGGGTATCGGAGCCGGCCGTCGGCACGGTCGAGGACGTCACCCTCCGGGTCACCCGGATCCGGTCGGTCAGCGGCGAGGTCATCACCACGCCCAACGGCCAGATCACCCAGGTCACCAACCTGTCCCGCGACTGGGCGCGGGCCGTCATCGACGTGCCCGTGCCGGCCGCCATCGAGGTCGGCCGGGTCACCGACGTGCTCAGGCGGGTCGGCGAACAGGCCTGGAACGACGACCGGCTGCGCAAGATGATGCTCGACCCGCCGACCGTGATGGGCGTGGAACGGATCGAGGTCGACACGTTCTCGGTGCGGATGGTGGCCCGGACGCTGCCCGGCATGCAGTTCGACATCGGCCGGGAGCTGCGCGCCCGGGTCGCGTCCGCGTTCCGCCACGAGGGCATCAACGTCACCGCCGACCTGGACACCGGCCACGCGACCGGAGGTGCCGCGTGAGCAAGCGCCCCCGCACCTCGACCATCGTGCTAATCGCCGTGTTCCTGGGCGTGCTGGCGCTGTACGTCCTGGTGCGCCCCACACCGGTCCCGGCGGCCGTGCAGCCGGCCAGTAACCCGGCACCCGCGCCTAGCGCCACGCCGTCCGCGCCGCCCAGCCCGGTCCGCTCGCCTGCTCCGTCGCGCACCCCGCGTCCCAGCCGTTCGCCGACCCCGTCCCGTTCGGCCACCCCGTCCGGGTTGCCCTCACCATCGGTGTCGGTCACTCCGAGCCCGTCGCCCTCTGCGGTCTCCAGCTCGGCCGGCCCGGCACCTACTTCCAGCCTGCCCTAGTCCGCGCTCGCCGCGACGGGCTCCGGACCTGTGTATTTTTAGTGCGGCGGCGCGCCTCCGTCACGTGAAAAGCTCGCATCGTGCGGCACTGGAGGCGCGATCATGGCTGACGGATCGGTTAGGCTCCCCGACTCATACCGCGCGCTCGCGACTGGTGCCCGGCGCATCGGGAACGCCAGCCCGAACGATGAGGTAGAAGTCACCATTACGCTGCGCGGGCCGCAGCTGCCGGCCCCGGACGAGGTCACGGGCTCGGCGATAGATCGCGCGACCTTCGCGGCCCGGTATAGCGCCGACCCCGATGACGTCGCGAAGGTCAAAGACGAGTTGACCAAGCTCGGGCTGAGCGTCTCCGACGTGTCGCCGGTCACCAGGAGCATGCACGTGAGCGGGACGGTGCAGCAGCTTGACGCCGCGTTCGGCGTCTCACTCGGTATCTACCAAAGCGATGACCAGGGTCAGTTCCGCGGCCGTGAAGGTCACATCTGTGTCCCGGCGCCATTGGCGGGAATCATTACCGGGGTCTTCGGCCTGGACGACCGCCGGGTGGCAGATCGTGCGAATGTTCCCGTCCAGGCGGCCGCCGCTCTCACCCCGACCGACCTCGAAGCGCTGTACCAGTTCCCGCCGGGCAACGCGGCCGGGCAGACCATCGCGATTGCCGAGTTCAGCGGTGCCTACACCGAGGCTGACGTGCGGGCCTTCTGCCAGGAATATGACCGGCCGCTACCCGCGATTACGCCGGTGGTCCTTGAACGCGGGGCGGACCAGCAACAGGTGGCCGAATGGAGCAGCGAAGTGACGATGGACGTCGAGATCGTCGCGGCGTTGTGCCCGGCGGCGAGTATCACGCTGTATTTCGCGCGGTCCAACCAGAAGGGATGGATCGACCTACTGAATGCAGTGGCGAATACCGAGCCGCTGCCCCCGGTCGCGGTTTCGGTCAGTTGGGGCTTTCCCGAGGACTCGCAGGCCTGGTCAGAATCGGCCCTTACGGAGATCAACCAGCGGCTGCAGACGGTGGCCATGCTCGGCGTCACGGTCTGCGCAGCCGCCGGTGATGACGGGGCCGGCGATCGGATGAACGACCGCCGGGCGCACGTGAACTTCCCCGCGTCCAGCCCGTTCGTGCTCGGCGTCGGCGGAACCATGCTGACCGGGGAACCGCCAGCGGAAGTCGTGTGGTGGGTCGCGCCGGGAGACCGAAGGGTAGAAGGCAGCGGATCCACCGGTGGCGGCGTCAGCGCCAAGTGGGACCGTCCGGCCTGGCAGACGGTCCACGTCGAGTCGCTGAACGCCGGCAGCAGGGACGGCCGGATCGTCCCGGACGTCGCCGCCCTGGCCGGCGAGCCGTACTACGACCTGATTATCGGCGGCGCGGACGACCAAAGTGGCGGCACCAGCGCGGCGGCGCCGTTGTGGGCGGCGTTGCTGGCCCGTGTCGCGGCCGGACTTCCCGATCCCGGCCAGCGGCGCTTCCTCACGCCCCTGCTGTACGGGGCCGCGCCGGGCGGCCAGGCGGTGGGCAGCACCATTTGTACGGACATCACGTCGGGCGACAACGAGTCACCTGGCCCCCCTCAGGGCTATGTAGCCGGGATCGGCTATGACGCGGTGACCGGCTGGGGTACGCCGCGGGGAACCAGCATCGCGCAGTTTCTGGCCCAGCCCGAGGCCGGCTGAGCCCGCTCGGTTCGCGGGTCACCCTGCGGCGCGTCCGCCATTTGCGGCCGGGCCTGCCTCGCCGTCGACCTCGCTGTTGATCAGGCGGACTATGGCCGGATCACGGCGCAGCCGGTCCAGGGAGCGGCTGCGGTTCGGGCCGATGCTCCCGACCGGGATGCCGAGCCGGGCACTGATCTCGGCGTAGGGCACGGGCGGGTCGGCGGCCAGGAGCGCCAGCAGCCGTTGGGAGGGCAGCGGCAGGCGGGCGAACGCCTCGCGCAGCGTGGCCTGGCGCTCCGCCATGATCAGCTCGTGCTCACACGGCTTGGCGTCAACGTCGGCCAGGTTCTCCAGGATCTGCGCTTCGGCGGCTACCGGCTCGGGAACGCGACGGATCCGGCAGCATTCCCGCCGGGTCGTGGTGGATATCCAGCCCGGAAGCGCAGCCGGGTCACGCAGGTTGTTCAGGCTCTCGACCAAGTGCAGCCAGACGTACTGGGCGACGTCCTCGGCGCCGGGGCCGCTGATCCCGTACCGGCGGCAGATGCACCAGATCAGCGGAGCGTATCGCTCCACGAGGGCGTCCCACGCCTGCCGGTCGCCGTTTTTGGCCCCGGCCACCAGGTTGGCGACCACCGAGTAGTCGCGCGCCGCGCGGGCCTGTCCGTCGTCACAGCCACCCGATGATGTGTGCGGCAATTCGTTCATCGTCTTCCTGTCGTCTCAGGGACGCCGAGAAACAGGTCACTGCTGAGTGGAGCTTCTCGGTGCTGACGAACTCATCGTCGCGACCGCCGCTGCAGTGCCCACTGCACCGCGCACTGCACCTTCGAACGCCCGCCGGGGCCTTACCGGCCGGGGCCTTACCGGCCGGGGCCTTACCGGCCGGGGACGGCGGGCACGGCCAGCGCGAGGGCGAACTGCCCGTCGAGAACCATCAAGCCCTGCCGGTGAAACTCCTCGAAAAGCTCCTGGATCCCGTCCGTCGGCAGGTCCAGACCCAGGGCTGCGCGAACGGCCGGAGCAGTGGTGGGCCGGTTGACACAGGCCAGGTACAGGTCGGCGAGCGTGTCCTCGAGGGTGTAACTTCCTCCTCGTCCCCGCTGGCGCTCGTCGTAGATCTGGACGAAACCCGGGGCGGACCAGTATTTCAAGACCGGCGGACTGCCGTCCTGCCACGCCTGGAACCAGTCGTCTGCCGCGTGCCGTATGTCCGCGTAGGCCGAGTCAGGCAATCCGTCGTCGAACTCGTAGTCAAAGAAGTAGGCCGCGCGTTCGAGGTCGACCGCCTCGGGATAGATATAGCCATAGCTGCGTTCCGGCGAACGGTGCCGGAGCCGGAACGTATCCTGCTCCGTGAATATGGGGCTGAACCGCTCCAGCCAGATGCGCGCGGAATTCTCCGGCGGCGGCAAATGCCACAGCCGCGGCATAATCGCTGCCTGGCTCGTATAGTCCTGCTCGGTCTCGCCCGGAAAACCCCAGAGCAGATTCCACTTGACCTCGATACCGTAATAGTGCGCCCAGCGCAGAAGGTTGATGTTCTGGATGGCTCGGGCACCCTTGCGCATGAGACGCAGGACGTTGGAGCTCAGCGACTCGATGCCCGGCTGGATATGGGTAACGCCGGCCTGGGCCATGATCTTGAGCTGTTCCCGGCTCAAGTTCGCCTTCACTTCGTAGAAGATCTCGTAGCCGGTCTCATGGTCGGCCAGCAGCGGAAACAATTTCGTGAAGTAGGCCATGTCGAGGATATTGTCGACCGCCTCGAAACGGAAGCTGCGGTATCGCCGTGCCTGTTCGCCGAGTTCGGCTAGGACGCGTTCTGCGGACTTGGCGCGGAATCGCATCGTTTCCCCGTTGAGCCCGCAGAACGTGCAGTGATGCTTCGCGCCCCACCAGCACCCCCGGCCCGTCTCGATGGGCAGCCACACGTCGCGCATTCCGGCCCGGGGGAGTATGCCCAGGTCCTCGGCGCGCTGGAAGTACTCGTCGTAATCCGGCGCGGGCAGGTCGTCCAGCCGGTCCATGACCGGCGCGGGGTCGGCGACCGCGACCACCCCATCCTGGCGACGGGCCAGGCCCGGGACCTGGGCCAGGTCGCCGCCCGTGGCCAGGGCATCGAGCAGGCGCCCGAACGCCTCATCCCCTTCGCCGATGACGGCCGCGTCGATGGCCTCGACCGTGCGGACCCACTCCGAGCCCATCTCACCCTCGAAGTTGGCCCCGCCAAAGACGGTCATTATTTCCGGATAACGCTGCTTCAGCCGCCTGGCCAACGCGAACGAAGCGGTGTTCTGCTGGAACGTCGAGGTGAATCCGACGACCGCCACCTCGGACCAGGAGAAGCTGTCGGCTAGCGAATCGAGATAAGCCGGGACCGCACGGTCACGTATCTGGAGCAGCTTTTCTCTGGCGTCTTCAGGTGACGCCCCTAGATATGACAGGGCAGCGGCCAGATCGTCGAGCATCCGTGCATCGTGGTCCGGCGCCGCGTCGCCGAAGGCGGCCACTGAGAACAGCCAGTCCCCGATCAGCGCGCCGCGATGATCGCAGAGCCGCTTGTAGTAGTCGACGCCGATCGCGGCCGCGAAGTCCAGGTAGGCGTGGCAGGTCCGGACCGGGAAACCGCGCCGTGCCGTCAGTGCCGCCAGCAGGCCGAGCTGAATCGACGGACGGTAGGGATCCATGAACGGCATCGACACCAGAACGACCGGCCATGCGGCGTGCCGGTCCGGCGTTTCCACATTCATTTCGCGGCAAACCTGCAACTCCCAGGGCTATTTATGCTTGGGCGGCGTAACCATGAACCCCAGCGTCTTGCCCGGCTGCTTGGCTGGCATGTGGGCATTGCGAAGCTGTTCGAGGAGTTCTTCAATCTGCTTATTTCTGGGTTCGGTGATCACTTTACCCTCGACACTTACCCCGGAAAACGTCCCCGTGGTCGTGTCCGCGCCGACCTCAACGCTATTCGCTGCGGCCGCCAGGATAGACAACAGCAGGCCCCATTCTCCCTTGGTGAGCTTGTCCGCTATTTGACCGAGAACCCGGATCAGCCCCTCGACGTCTCTGTTGGTAATTTTGAAATCTTCCGTAGGGGGATTGGCGTTGGTGTTGCCGTCGGTCATGTCGGGTCTCCGGAGATAAGATGGCATATCGCTATGAGAACGGCCGGGCTCGCGCGCGAACCCGTTAAGTCGCTGAAAATTGCGTTCGGGGGAACAGCTAACTCAAACTTGGCCTGTTCGTCCACGTTCGTCAAGTGGCAGATGGCACCTCATTGCGGCGATCAGCGACCGCGCCGTCCGGCCAGGTTGCTCAGCTTCGCGCGCACGTTGGCTGCTTCGGGGAGATCGAGATCGTCGAATATCGTCGCGGCATCGTGCCAGGAGCCGACGGCGGAGTCAGGGTCGCCGGCGGCCAGGCTCGTGTCGCCGAGGTGAACGAGAATTTGCGCTTCGTCGTAGCGGTCGCCGGATTCCCGGTAAAGCTGAAGCGCCTGGCGGTAGTGAGCGATGGCCTCGTCGTAACGAGCCATGGATGTGTAGGCACACGCGATGCTGTCCAGCGTTTCGCCCTGGCCCAGCCGGTCCTCGATTTCCCGTTGAATATCCAGCGCCTGCTGGCAAAGGCGCAGTCCTTGGCCGGGAGCGCCGAGCAGGATGTGAAACCAGCCGGCCGCGTTCAGCGCGTGGGCTTGCCCGGCCGGGCGCCCGGCACTCCGGAACAGGTCAATGGCCAGCTCAGCATGCCTGAGCGCCTCCCCGTAGCGACCCTGGCGGTCGAGCAGCACGGTCATGGTCCGATGCGCGTGGGCCTGACCCGCCTGGTCGCCGAGCACCTGGTAGACCTCGAGGGCCTGCCGCAACTGCGCCCGGGCCGCGTCATAACGGTCCAGACGCCAGTAAGAGCAGCCCAGGCAGCAGCGGATGATCGCCTGGGCCCGCAGGTCACCGAGTCGCTGCGCGGCCTTCAGGCCCTCCTCATGCGAGGCCGCCGCGTCGTACCAGTGACCATGGCGGTCGAAGTGCGACGTGACCGCCCAGGCCAGTTGCCACACGTGGGCGTCGAAGCCGTAGTTCTCCGCCTGGCGCAGCGCCGCCAGGAGAACCTGACGCTCGGCGGCCAGCCACCTCACCGCGTCCCGGTGATCGGCCAGCGGCTGCGTGGTTACCAGCAGGGGCAGCGGCGCCAGGTCGATCGGGTCGTCGCGGCGCGGATGGAGCAACTGGTCTGCCGCGTACGCGGTGTGCAGGTAGTGGTCGAGTATCCGGTGGACCGCCAGACGCCGGTCGGCCGCGCTGTCGTGGATCATGGCCAGCTCGTCGGCATACTCGCGGAGCAGGTCGTGCATCACGAACCGGCCGGGAGCCCACTCGGTGACCAGATGAGCACGGACCAGGTCCGCCAGTTCCCGGCGGGCCTGCGCGAGCGGCACCCCAGTCAGGCTGGCCGCGGCGGACAGCGCAATGTCCGGTCCCGCGTGCACCCCGAGCAGCCGGAACTGCCGCGCCGCGGGCGGACTGAGCGCACGATAAGACCAGGAGAACACCGCGCGGACATCGGTGTACTGGTCATCCGCGCCCAGTGCGTCCAGGCGGCCCTGGGTCCCGCGCAGCTCACTGGCCAGTGCCGAAAGGGGCAGCCGCGAGTTGGCGACCGCGTTGGACGCCGCGACCACCAGGGCCAGCGGGAGCCCCGCGCAGGCCTTGATGATCTCATCGACCGACGCGGGCTCGCTGGCCACCTGGTCCGGGCCCAACCGGGAGCTGAGCAGCCGCCGTGCCTCGGTGTCGGGCAGCACGTCAAGCTCCACCGGCCGCGCGCCATCGGAGGCGACCAGGCTGCTCAGCCTGTTTCTGCTGGTCACCAGCACGAGGCAGCCCGCAGACCCGGGAAGCAGGGAACGTACCTGCTCGACGTCGCGCGCGTTGTCCAAGACGACCAGCACGCGCAGGTCGGTCAGGATGCTGCGGTACAGCGCGGCCCGGTCGTCAAGATCCAGCGGCATCCGCTCCGCCGGCACCGCGAAGGCTTCCAGGAACCCGTGGATGGCCTCCGCCGGATCCATAGCCGATCCCGCCGGGCCGAACCCCCGCAGGTTCACGTACAGCTGCCCATCGGGGAACCGGTCACGGACCTGGTGGGCCCAGTACAGGGCCAGCGCGGACTTGCCCACTCCGGCGGTGCCCGTGATGACCGTGATCACGACCGCGTTCCGTGCGCTACCGTCGTCCCCGTCCAGCAGCGCGTCCAGCCGTTCGAGCTCAGCGTCGCGTCCGGTGAAGTCCGGTATGTGGTGCGGTAGCTGGGCCGGTACCTCTCGAGGCCGGCTGGTCCTCGCGCCGGCGTCGGTCCCGGCCTGGGCGGTGGCCGCTGGGGCCAACGCCGGGTCGGCGGACAAGATCTTCTGATGCAGTTGCTGGAGCGGCGCCGAAGGCTCGACGCCGAGTTCATCCTGCAGCTCGCGGCGCGCATCGCGGAAGGCGGTCAGCGCGTCGGCCTGGCGGCCGGCCCGGTACAGCGCCAGCATGAGCAGGCCGCGCAGCCGTTCCCGCAGCGGGTGCTCGGCGGCCAGATCCCGCAACTCCGCGATCAGGTCGCCATGATCGCCGATCATCAGGTCAAGTTCGATGCGGTCCTCGAGCGCGCTGACCCGTGTTTCGGCCAGCCGGTCGGCCTGCGCGTCCAGGAACGGACTGGACAAGCCGTCACAGACCGGGCCGCGCCAAAGTTCCAGTGCGCTATGCAGCGCTGCCGCGGCCTGTTCAAGCTGGCCAGCGGCCCGCGCCACGCGCGCCCGGGCCAGTTCCCGCCCGAACCGTTCCAGATCCAAGGCGCCGGGCGGCAAGGACAGCAGATAGCCGGCCTCAGTCCAGGTCAACAGGTCCGACGGGGTCCGGCCTGGCCGGTCCGGCTCGAGCGCCCGCCGCAGCCCGGACACATGTCGCTGGACCAGGTTCACCGCGTTCCTGGGCTGCGCCTCGCCCCACACGGCGTCGATCACCTGCTGGCGGCCGACCGGACGGCCAGCCTGCAACGCCAGCACGGCCAGGACGACCCGCTGCTGAACCGGCCCGAGATCCACCGCCGTCTCGTGCCGCCAGACCCGAAGCGGCCCCAAGACGCTGAATCGCAGCGCCGGAACGCCCGAGTCGGTCATGTCCTCTCCCCACCCCGCGCAGCGGGGCCTTAACGACGTTAACTCCAGAGCGGGCCGCTCAGATAGCCATCTTCTCTCGGCACCAGCGCAGGTACTAGGGCTGGACCCTCGGCCGTACGATGACTCCGCCGAGGAGCTAGGAGGACACGATGGGGCCCGACCGGGTGCGCGTCAGCTTCGACGGCACCCCGCTGGAGGCGCCGCGTGGCGTGACCATCGGCGGCGCGTCGCCGAACAGCTGGCCAAGGCCGAACGCATGGACTGCGCGGCCGCCGCGGCTCTGTTACCGGTGGTGCTGGCGTTGCATGGGAGCACAGTGTGCTTGGTGGTCTGCTGCTCCCGTGAAGCCGAGGGTGGTGAAACCCGGGTTCCACCACCCTTGGGTGCAATGCCGCTTAGCTTAAGTTGATCTTGGTTTTGTGGCGGCTTCTGCGGCGGTGGGCGGCTTGGCGGGGGCATGATCGCGGGTCATGACGCAGACTGGCGTGGTGGCCGGGGGTTCGCTGACGGACTGGATCTCGCTCGGGGTGCTGGCGGCGGCGGTGCCGCGGGACGCGGTCGATGACGCGGTGGCGGTGACCGGGAAGGGCGCGCGGCGGGCCGGGGGGAAGCTGCCGCCGCATGTGGTGGTCTACCTGGTGATGGCGCTGGCGCTGTTCGCCGCCGAGGACTATGAGGAGGTCGCGGCCCGGCTGACGGGGACGCTGCGGGGGTGGGGGGCCTGGGAGGACGGCTGGGAGGTGCCGACCTCGGGCGGGATCACCCAGGCCCGGCAGCGGCTGGGTGCTGAGCCGATGGCGGAGCTGTTCTGGCAGGTGGCCCGGCCGGTGGCGGATCTGGACACGGCGGGGGCGTTCTTGGGGTCGTGGCGGCTGATGTCGGTGGACGGGATGGAGTGGGATGTCCCGGACACGGCGGCGAACCGGGCGGTGTTCGGGGCTAAGGGCGGGCCGGGCGGGTCGGCGTTCCCGAAGGCGCGGGTGGTGACGGTGGCCGAGTGCGCCTCGCATGCGGCGGTGCTGGCCGCGGTCGGGCCGTCGGCGGCCGGGAAGGGCACCGGTGAGCAGGCGCTGGCCCGGCCGCTGCTGGCGCAGCTGGAACCGGGCTGGCTGCTGATCGCGGACCGGGGGTTCTACTCCTGGGCGGACTGGTGCACCGCGGCAGATACCGGGGCGGCGCTGCTGTGGCGGGTCAAGGCCAATATCGGGCTGCCGGTGCTGGAGCTGCTGCCGGACGGGTCCTGGCGGTCGGTGCTGATCAACCCGAAGGTCCTGGGGAACACGCGGGAAATCCTGCTGGAGGCCGCGGCCCGCGGGGAGGACCTGGACCCCGCCGCGGGCCGGTATATCCGGGTGATCGAGTACGAGGTCACCGACCGGGACGGGGACGATGAGCTGATCGCGCTGGTCACCACCATCACCGGCCCGCGGCAGGCCTCCGCGGCGCAGCTGGCGCAGGCTTATCACCAGCGGTGGGAGCACGAGACCGGCAATGCCCAGCTCAAGACGTCGCTGCGCGGCCCGGGGCAGGTGCTGCGCTCGCAGTCCCCCGCGATGGCCGAGCAGGAGATCTGGGGCTACCTGCTGACCCATTACGCGATCAGCGCGCTGATCTGCACCGCTGCCACCAGCGCCGGGATCGACCCGGACCGGGTCAAGTTCACCCGCACGCTGCGGATCGTGCGCCGGGCCGCCGGCCCGGCTTTCCCCCTGACCAGTCCGCGCCGCGGCTGGCCCAGGTCCTGGCCGAGATCACCCGGCCCCGCAACCTGAACCCGCCGCGCCGGCACCGGACCTATCCCCGCGCCGTCAAACGGGCCAGGCACAACGACTACCGCGTCAAACGCCCCGCCGATACCGGCACCCGTCACCACGGGCCGCCCACAATCCGGCTCGCCAACCCGGTAACCGCCCAGGTCGCAGCATGATCGACTTAAGCTAAGCGGCATTGTTGCGCCACGCGCGCGGAGAGGAGTCGTCGCAGGTAGGAGACGATTTGCTTGATGTGTTGCTGCACAGGAGATGAAGGTTTCGTGGCCCTTCGGCGTCGCCCTGCGGGGGGAGGCGTCAAGCCACCTCAGGGTGCGTTAGCTGAAGACTGTCGTGCTGAGCGCTGGGGAAAAGGCGGTGTAAGAGCCGTCAGGCGGGGATCAGGAAGACGAACGTGAGTGAACCACCGCTGAGGTGTCGAGAGTTAGGAAACGGCATCAGAACCGGGGCGTCAATGCGGGCCCGGGATAAGCCTGGCGGATACCCGTTTACTGGCCAGGCGGTGCCCGGCATGGAGGTGGCGTGAGCCTGGTCTGCGGCTCGTGTGCGGAACGCGGGAAGGCGCGTGCCGGTACCGGCCGCTGCCCGGGTGCGGGCAGCGGGCGAGAGGGAGCGCACTGGGCGGCAGAAACCGCGAGGTGCTGAGTACCGTCACGGCACGCGCCGGCGGACCGGCTCGTAGTAGCGGTGAGGTCCCTGTAATGGGGGCGGAGCGAAGGGGCCGGCTCATCTAGGTGTGTTTACGCGAGCAACCGGGGCCAGAGCCCTGGGAGGAGACGAGTGAGCATGTCAGGTCCGGACGGGAAACCGTTCGACATACCAAAGCGCCTGGTGTGGCAGGCGTGGAAGCAGGTCAAGGCAAACGGTGGTGCCGCCGGGGTGGACGGGCAGTCCATCGCCGACTTCGAGGCCGGCCTGAAGAACAATCTGTACAGGGTCTGGAACCGGATGTCGTCGGGGACGTACTTTCCGCCTGCGGTGCGGGCAGTGGAGATACCCAAGGCGTCGGGAGGCACGCGCGTTCTCGGCGTGCCTTGCGTAGGCGACCGGGTAGCGCAGACAGTGGCTGCGCTGGCGCTGGAGCCCCGGACGGAGTCCATTTTCCATGAGGACTCCTACGGGTACCGGCCCCGGCGAGGCGCGCTGGATGCGGTGGCGCAGTGCCGCCAGCGGTGCTGGGACAAGGACTGGATCATCGATCTTGATGTCCGCAAGTTCTTCGACTCGGTGCCGTGGGACCTGATGGTCAAGGCGGTGCAGGCCAACACCACGCACGAGCAGCGCTGGATCGTGCTGTACGTGCGGCGGTGGCTGGCCGCGCCCATCCAGATGCCCGACGGCAGGCTGGCGGAGCGGGACCGCGGGACCCCTCAGGGCTCAGCGGTTTCACCCGTGCTCGCCAACCTGTTCATGCATTACGCGTTCGACACCTGGCTGGAACGCGAGTTCCCGGCCGTGCGGTTCGAGCGCTACGCCGACGACGCGGTGGTGCACTGCGCTACAGAGCGGCAGGCCCGGGAGGTCCTGGCCGCCCTGGAGATGCAGATGGCCGAGGTCGGGCTGGAACTGCACCCGGACAAGACCAAGATCGTGTACTGCAAGGACCGCAAACGGCGCCAGCCGTATGACGGGCCGTGCACATTCACGTTCCTGGGCTATGAGTTCCGGGCCAGGAAAGCACCGACCGGAGACGGGACCAGCATGTTCGCTGCGTTCCTCCCCGCGGTCAGCAAGGACGCCCTCAAGAGAATGAGCGGCGAGGTCCGCCGGTGGCGGATCAACCTGCGCACCACCTCGGACATCGGAGAACTCGCCGAGTGGATCAATCCGGTCATTCGTGGCTGGATGACCTACTACGGCAGGTTCTACCGGACCGAGCTCCACGGCCTGCTCAAGCGCATCAACACCTACCTGGTGCGCTGGGCACGGCGGAAGTTCAAGCGGCTGAGGGCATTCAAGCGAGCCAAGCGCTGGTGGAACGGGCTGCTGCAAAGACAGCCAGCCCTGTTTGCCCACTGGGCCTGGATGACCGAATTCTGACGGACTGGATGAGACGAGCGGAATGACGCGAGAGTGTCACGTTCCGTTCTGTGGGAGCCCGGGGGTGAGATTCCCCCGGGCCACCCGGCCCCTTGGGTGTGGTGGATTGCCGGTTCCACTCCGCTCGCTCCGGCCGCGGCAGGCTACTCCGGGCCAAATGGATGCCCCAGTGCGCCCATTCGTCAGCAAAGCGGATCACTTCGGCCACGGGATTGATGGCAAGTTGTGACTGTTTGCCGGGAGGCGGAGGCCGGGTTGAACCTACGCTTCCAATTGCTGCCGGATCACCGGCGGACTGCGAGAGACGGGGACCGCAAGCTGATGATCTCAGCACCGATCAGTGACGCCAGCAGCGCGAGGAAGACGACGGCCAGATTCGGGCCGACGCGCATCGGCGGCGTCGCCCTAGCGGTGGCGGCCCTCACCGCCCTGGCCTGCCTCAGCGCCAGCCAAAGCTTCGCCTCGACAGTTACCACCGCAGGGGCGACAACGGTACCGGGCGCGGTCGGGAGCATCCCGGCCGCCGGGACGCCCAGCGGCGTCGCGGGCTCGATCACGTACGCGATGCAGCCTGGCGAGGTGCCGGACTGGATCTTGCCGATGCCCACCACCGCGGCTAACACGGTCTACAACGTCTACAACTTCGGGTGGCAGATGTGGCCGCCGATGTACTACGCCCCGAAGGGCGCGACCCCGACGGTCGACTCTTCGCTCAGCGTGGCGAACGCGCCGCGCTGGTCCCACGGCGACAAGACGATGACGATCACCCTCAAGCCGTGGAAGTGGTCCAACGGCCAGACGATGAGCTCGAAGGACCTGTTGTTCACCTTCGATGTCATCAAGGCCGCGGTCAAGGCGTCCCCGGCCAACTGGGCGACCTTCACGCCCGGTTACTTCCCGGCCACCATCTCCACCATGTCCACGCCGAATGCCTCCACGATCGTGGTCAACCTGACCAGGGCGGTCAACCCGACCTGGATGGAGGAGAACATCCTCGGCTCCGTGGCCATCTTGCCGTCGGCAGTGTGGTCGAAGGACTCGGCGAAGGGGCCGATCCTTAACTTCACCAACCCGGCGAACGCCTCCAAGATCTACGCCTTCCTGAGTACGCAGTCCGAGTCGACGTCTACTTACGCGAGCAATCCGCTGTGGAAGACCGTCTACGGGCCTTACCGGCTGAAGTCGTTCAACGACGTCACCGGGGCGTTCATCATGGTGCCGAACACCAGCTACGGCGGCCCGCATGCGGACCCGATGTCCAACTATGTCGGCGTGCCGTTCACCTCGGACGCCGCGGAGTGGAACGCGGTCAGGAGCGGGGCGGTCGACTTCGGCTGGGTGCCGGAGGCGGACGTGCCGCAGCTCCCGAGCCTGAAGAGCCTCGGGTACAACTACTTCGGCCTGCCCGATTTCGGCGACTACTTCGTGGCCTACAACTTCAAGGACAAGACGGGCGACTTCAGCAACGTCGTCGCGCAGCTGTACTTCCGCCAGGCGATGCAGCATCTGGAAGACCAGGCCGGCCAGATCAAGGCGTTCTTCGGCGGTGACGGCGACCCGGCCTACGGGCCCGTCCCGGTCTACCCGCGCAGCCCGTTCCTGCCGTCCGCCGCGGCGACCAACCCCTACCCGTTCAGCATCACCGACGCGATCAAGCTGCTGAGGGCCAACGGCTGGCACGTCACTCCGAACGGCACCGACACCTGCGCGAACCCGGGCGCCGGTTCGGGGGAGTGCGGGGCCGGAATCCCGGCTGGAACCAAGCTGGCGTTCAACCTGATCTACAACACCGTCTCGCCACTCACGCAGCAGGTGGAGGACCTCGCGTCGGAGGCCAAGCAGGCCGGTATCGACCTGCGCCTGTCGAGCAGCAACTTCAACTACATGATCCAGAACTACAACGATGCGGTCACGCCGGCCAACGAGAACAAGTGGGCGATGGCGGACTTCGGCGGCGAGACTAACGGCACCTATCCCACCCAGTTCGGGTTCTTGAACACCGGCGGGACCGGCCAGGTCGGCGACTACAGCAACCCGCGGGCCGACGCGCTGATCAACCAGTCGATCTCGAGCAGCAACCCGAGTGCGGTCACCAAGGAGATATCGTTCTTCACCACCCAGCTGCCCGTGCTGTGGCAGCCGGTGCCCGATTACGTATGGGCGTGGAAGTCGACCATCTCGGCCGCCACCCCCACGGCGATCGAGAACCTGACTCAGTACGACGACACCCCGCAGTTCTGGTACCTGACCAAGTAGCCGGCGCGTCACCGCCAGCCACGATGCGCCCGGACCGGGTCCTGGCCCAGGTGCGCAGGCGGCGGCGCAGCGACGTGAGCAGGGCCACGGTCAACACCGTGATCGCGGGGGCCGCGATCGGTACCGGGAAGCTGAGCAGCTCCTCCGCTAGCTGGAGCAGCGCCGCGCCGACCGCACAGATCATGACCGCCGCGGCCGCGCCGGCCATGGCCCGTCGGCCCAAGTCTGCAGTCATTTCGTCCCCCCGTGACCGTGGCGGTGATGCGCCATTGGTTCAGTGAGCGGACACCTCCGTTTGATACAGCGGCGAGCTGGCCCGTCCGTCACATAGGCAAGCCGATCCGGTCGTCGCGTACGACCGTGCCTGCCTTCATCACCCAGCGCAGCGAACGCAGGGCGGACACGTCCCGGGTCGGGTCGCGGTCCAGCGCGATCAGGTCGGCGTACTTGCCCGGCGCGATGCTGCCGATGTCATCGTCGGCCTCCAGCCAGCGGGCGGGCACGACCGTGGCGGCCCGCAGCGCGGCCGTCGGCGTAAGGCCGTATGCCGCCATGTGCTCCAGTTCGCGCACCGTGGCGGTCGTACCGTCGATCGCCTGGAACGGTGGCATGTCGCTACCGAGCATGACCGTGACGCCGGCGCCCAGAGCCAGTTGGTAGCTCTCGATGTGGCGTGGCCCGGCGTCCAGCGAACGGCGCTGCATCCACTCCGGTACGCCCAGCGAGTCGAAGAAATCGCCGCATCGAGTGACGATCAGCGTCGGCACCAGGCTGGTGCCCCGCTCAGCCATCAACCGGGCGACGTCCCTGGTCAGCTGGTATCCATGTTCCACACAGTCCAGGCCGAGCCGCACCGCCTGCTCGATGATGCCCGCCGGGCCCGCGTGCGCGGTCACCTTCTTGCCCCATGCGTGTGACGTCTGGATTACCGCGGCCATCTCCTCGCCAGTCAGTTGCGGCGTGTCGAGTGCTTCGTGTTGGCCGGCGATTCCGCCGGAGATCATCACCTTGATCAAGTCCGCGCCAGCACTGATCTGCCGGCGCGCCCCGCGTCGGAAATCGTCTGCACCATCGCATTCCAGCGTGTCGGTGCCGAGGTGCCCGTGGCCACCGGTGCAGACCAGCGCCCGCCCGGCGGTAAATATTCGCGGGCCCCGGAGCCAGCCCGCGTCGATCGCGTCCCGGATCGCGAACTCAGCGTGGTCCTTCTCGGCGACGCAACGCACGGTGGTCACGCCGCAGTTCAGCGTCCGCTGCGCCCCGGACGCCATGTAAAGGGCCAGCGCGTGTGCACTCAGCCGGCTGACCGCATCGCCGCCCGGCCCCGGCAAGGACAGCGAGAAATGAGTGTGCATATTGACCAGGCCCGCCATGACGAACGCGCCGTCCATATCCAGGTTCTGGCACGATGGCGTCGCGCGGGCCCGGACCGCGGCTTCCGGGCCGTAGTCGGCGATGCGCCCGTCGCGAACCCTGATCGCCGCGCCGGGAAGCGGCTCGTCGGCCAGTCCGTCGAACACCGTGCAGTCGTGCAGCAGCATCTCCGCGGATGCGCGCATTCAGCCCTCCGTATGCGCCAAGGAATTAATGTGCCGTAGCGTGTATAGCCAGATCCACCCCTGTCTGGTCTACCTCGCCGCCGTCTTCAAGACTGAGGTCTTCGAACTTTTCAATGAGCCGAACGGCCCTAAGGTGCAAGCCGACGAACGTCACTCTCGGCTTCCAAACCGACCAGTCCGCCGACGCCTACACCCGCCTGGCCGTCATGGCGGAGTCGCTCGGGTTCGACGGCGTTCTCGGTGTTCCACGATCTTGGCTTTCAGCCCTCACTGTTCCCGCTGCTGGAAATGGCTCGTGTCACCACTCGCCTGCGGCTCGGGGCCGCCTGCTTGAATCCCTTTCTGCTCCACCCAGTCGAGATCGCCGGCCAAGCGGCCGCGCTTGACCTGGCCTCGAACGGACGGGCCTACGTCGGACTGGCTCGCGGAACCTGGCTCGAACGCATCGGCATAACGCCTGTTCGGCCACTGCAACGCCTCACCGAGGCCGTCGAGGTGGTCCGGCGACTGCTGGGTGGTGACGACTCCGCCTATGACGGCCAGATCTTCTCGATGGCCGCGGGAACACGCCTGGCCTACCCGCGACGACGCGACGCCCTGGACATCCTGCTCGGGACCTGGGGTCCGCGCGGCCTGGCCCTGGCCGGCCGCTGCGCGGACGAGGTCAAGCTCGGCGGCTGCGCGAACCCAGACATGATCCGCCATGTCCGCGGCGTGCTCGACGAAGCCTGTCGCGCCGCCGGCCGCGATCCGTCGTCGGTCGGCCTGGTGGCCGGCGCGGTGACCGTGGTGGACGAGGACGGTGCCGCTGCCCGGCACATCGCCCGCGCGCAGGTGGCCGTCTACCTCGACGTCGTAGCCCCGCTCGATACCACCGTCACGGTGCCCGACAGCGTGCTGGCCCCGCTGCGCGCCGCGCTCGGTCGCGGCGACCCCGACCCTGCTGGCCGCTGCATCCCCGATGAGCTGCTCGACCGTTTCACGTTCGCCGGGACGCCAGCCGCGGTCGCGGAGCACGCGGCCGCGGTGTTCGAGGCGGGCGCCAGCCGGGTCGAGTTCGGCGGCCCACATGGACGCACCGGCGCTCACGGCGTCGAACTGATCGGCACGAAGGTCCTGCCTGGCGTGCGCGAGGCATCATGACCCCAGCGTCCGCATCGGAGATCGCCGATCAACTGCTGCGCGACCTCGCGCCCGTCGACCCGACCGCAACCGGCGCCCTGGGCCTGGAGCCGGCCAACGTCATGCCCGCGCTCGCGCCGGCCAACTTCGCGATCCGGCACGAGGCGTACCTGCGGGCGGACCGGTCGCTGGACGCGCTCGGGACGCCGGCGCCAGCCGAACGGGTGCTTGGCGCGGCACTCCGCGAACGCGTGGACGCCCAGCTCACGCTGGACGACACCGGATTCACCACGGCCCAGCTCGCTCCGCTCGCCACCCCGATACACCAGGTCCGCGAAGTCTTCGATGACCTGCCGCGGCAGACCCCCGCCGACTGGGAGCGAGTCGCCGACCATCTGGCCCGCGTCCCGGGTACCATCGACGGCTACACCGAGACGTTGCGAGCCGCGGCGGACGCCGGGCACGTATCGGCCGCGCGCCAGGTGCTCGCCGTCGCGGCGCAGTGCGAGCGCTGGATCGGCGCCGACGACTTCTACCGGCGGCTGGTCGCCTCAGGTGAGCCACGGCAGCATGCTCGGCTGGACGCGGGCGCCGCCGCCGCAACCGAGTCGACCGCACGCTTCGCCGAGTTTCTCCGCGATGAATTGCTGCCTCGCGCGCCGAAGACCAACGGGGTCGGCCGCGACCTCTACACGGTCACCGCACGGGCGTTCCTCGGCGACAACGTGGACCTGGCGGACACCTACGCGTTCGGCTGGGCTGAGCTGGCTCAGCTGACTGCCGAGATGCGCCAGGTGGCGGCCAAGCTCGGCCACGATTCGATCGAAGCCGCGGCCGCGGCGCTGGACGCCGACGCAGCGCTTTGCTTGTCAACGCCAGCTGAGCTCACCGCCTGGTTGCAGGGCCGCGTCGATGACGTCACCAACGCTGTCGACGGCGTGTACGTCGACCTGCCGGCGGTGGCCCGCCGCGCCGAGTGCCGGATCTCGCCGAGCGCGTCCGGGGTCATGTATTACACCCCGCCCGATCCGTCCTTCAGCCGCCCGGGACGCATCTGGTGGGCGCCGCCGGCCGATGGCACGTCGCACACCTGGCGCGAGGTGACCACCGTCCACCACGAAGGTGTGCCCGGCCATCATTTGCAGATCACCGTCGCGATGACCGAGCCCCGGCTGCATCCGTGGCAGCGATCAATGGCGCATGTCCACGGCTATGTCGAGGGCTGGGCGCACTACGCCGAGCGGCTCGCCGACGAATTCGGCCTGCTGCGAGGCCCCGGCGAGCGGCTCGGCATGCTGTACGGGCAGCGGTGGCGAGCGGCGCGGATCGTCATCGACATGGGGCTGCACCTGGGGCTGCCGATCCCGGCCGGCAACGGGTTCACCGACGCACCTGATTGGACGCCGTCTGCTGGCCGAGCCATGCTGCGCGAGGTCGCCGGTATCGACGAGACGACCGCCCGCTTCGAGATCGACCGTTACCTCGGCTGGCCGGCGCAGGCCCTGGCCTTCCGGGTCGGCGCGCGGCTGTGGCGGCAGGCGCGCGACGCAGCCGAACGTCGACCCGGCTTCGACCTGCGCGCCTTCCACATGCACGCGCTACGCCTCGGACCGCTCGGCCTTGGTCCCCTTCGAGAGGTGATGTCGTGACCGATATGGAGTTGTTCGACCTGCGGGTCACGGTCGAGAGCATCGAGGGCCGCTCGGTGTGCGGGCTCGCCGTCGGGGACTGGTTCGAGCTGGTCAACAGCAGCGAGCTGCGGCTGCCAGACGGTAAGCATTTCTGCATTTTCGCGCTGCAGTCGGTGTTGCCGCTCCTGCCCGCCAAGCAGCGGCAACTCCCCGAAGGTGATTGGCTCGAACGTGACTCCCTGGTGTGCTGCCCAGATCCCGAGGAACGCGTGATCATGCGCATCGAGCGGATCGGTCGCCGTAACCTCGACTCGTCGGAACTGACCTGAACATCAGCCCGCCGCCACCGCCTGGCGGATGTAAACGTGACGTATCAGTTGGCGCTTTGCATCCTCTGCATAGTCAGGTCCTAGCCGGTCTTCCAGACTGTCACACGACTGCAGGCCGAGGGGAGACGTCATGGGGTGTCCATTCACGGGTGTCGGCGGTGACGAGATCTGCCCGGTGACGGTGCTGTTCCTGGATGAGGCTCCGGGTGCGCGGGGCAGGGTTCAGCAGGTGGCCGGACCGATGGGGACGGTGACGGTCGCTGCTCGCGCGGATGGCGAGGAGACCTCGAAGGTGACGCAGGCCGGCCCGGTGACGATGACGCCGCCGATGAAGCCGGTGAAGCGCGGCCCGCACACGGGCAGCCGTACCTTGCTCCGCGAAGCCGCCAGCAGGGCCTGGCCTGAGCGGGCACTGAACAGCGCGTCGATGCGCGACGATGAGCCGTACACGAGCCTGGCGCTGGCGGGACGGGTGATGGAGACCGTGGCGAAGGGTGCCGCGGACGCGGAAACGGCGAGGAATGCCTTGTAGATGAAGTAGCGCGTGCCGCCGCTGGCTGTGCCGATCGGGTACAGGCCGGCGGGATCGTCTGATCCGGGGAGGACTAGGCCTTCGACTCCCCCGGTCACTGTCTGATGGTCTTGTCCCTGCTGGCCGGCCGAGTCGGAACAGCTCAGCGAGAGCGGCGAGGACGCTGCCGGGCTAGGTGCGGGATGCTCAGGGCGGGCCGGCGCGCTGGAGCATGCTGTGAGGGCGGCACCGATGAGTACCGTGGTCAGGAAGGTCACGGCTCGCCTCACAAGCCCAGGGTAACCGGGGCCGCTGGCCCGGGTAACCGCAGGTAACCGGACGTCCCGCCGCGCGGCCGGGGTCCGGCGGACTGCGCATCTGGCTGCCGTCCGCCCAGGCCGTCCTGCCAGCTTCAGGCCTGTCAGCGGTCCTCACGGCCGTCCGCACGGAGCCGGCGCAACACGCCGTGATGCCTGATGGTTGAACCGCTAGCTGAGGTTGAGCATGATCGGGGCTTGTGCCCGGTGAGCCTGATCTGCCCGGAGCGGCCGGGGAGCGGCGTGAGCTGCTGGCCAGGCTGCGGGCCGTAGTCGAGGCGAGGGACGCCGAGAACGCGATGCTGCGGGCGGAGCTGGCGGCGGCGCTGGAACGGCAGCGGCGGCTGGAGCTGCGAGTCGCGGAGCTGGAACGCCGACTCGGGCAGGACAGCGGCAACTCCGGGATGCCGACGTCGAAAGAGCCCATCGGGGCCAAGGAGCGGCGCAAGGCCGAGCGGCGGCACCGGCAGGAGTCCGAGCGGGAACGGCGCAAGGACCGTAAGCGCGGCGGCCAGCCCGGCCATCCCGGGGCGGCCCTGTCCCGGGACCCGGACCCGGATGAGCGGAAGAGCGCGGAGCCGCCGGTGCAGTGCTCGCGGTGCGGGACCGGGCTGGACGGTGCCGAGCCCGCGAAGCAGGGCTGGGCGCAGGTCTGGGACGTGACCATCGCCCGGTTCGTGACCGAGTGGCTGCTGCCCGCGCTGATCTGCCCGTGCTGCGGGCAGGTAACGATCGCGGACGCCCCGCCAGGCGCGCACCCGGGCACGATTTGCTACGGCCCGGGCATCAATACCGCCGCGGTGCTGCTGAGCGGGTACGGGAACGTGCCCGCTGAACGGACCGCGCACCTGATCGGCATGCTGCTCGGCATCTCGGTGTCTGCCGGGTTCGTGGATAAGGCGGCCAGCCGGCTGGACGGCAGGCTGCAGGACGCCGGGTTCGATGACGCGATGCAGGCCGCGCTGGCCGCCGAGATGGCGCTCGGGGCGGACGAGACCCCGGTCAACGTGCTCACCGCTGACGAGGACCCGGGCACGGGGGAGCCGGACGGCGGGTCCCCGCGATCCTGGGGTTCTTCACCGGGTTCCTCATCACCGACGGGTACACCGCCTACCAGCAGATGCTGCCGGAGCTGGCCGGGATCCAGCAGTGCGCTGCGCACGTCATCCGCCGCTGCCGCGCGGTCACCAAGCTCGGCCCGGCAGCCTCCAGTCCTGGGCCGGCGACGTGATCGCCATCCCCCGCGAGGCCCACCGGGCCAGGTCCGTACGCCCTCTTGACACTGGTGGCCCAGATGGGTGCCGTGGGTCGAGCGATCGCTTGGTGGGCTGAGCAGCGTGGTCCGTCGCCGTGCCGCCCGGAGCGGGGACGGAGGCAGCCGAGCGCCCGGCCGGCCCGCGGATCGTCTGGGATAGCGTGGGGGTACGGCGATCGTGACGCGAACCCTCGGGGTACCGGCGCGGAGGTTACGATTCTCGGCTACGGCGCCATGGAGCTCAGGCGTCGGCCGCGCGGTCCGCAGATCGCGGATCAGCACGCGGGCCGGCTGCTGAACGCGGTTCTGGACGGCGGCATCAACTTGATCGATACCTCGCCCGACTACGGCCGCAGCGAGGAGTTGATCGGTACCTGCGTCGGCCACCGCCGCGATGAGTTCCTCCTCGCCTCCAAGTGCGGGTGCCCGCTCGTGGTCCCGGTCGGCGCGGTTCCGCCCTACCCGCATGACTACAGCCCCGGGAATGTCCGCGCTGACGTCGAGCAGTCGCTGCGCCGCCTGCGCACCGACCGCCTCGACCTGGTCCAGGTGCATATGTCACCGGCCAAGGCGACGCTCGAGGAGAACGGCACAGTCGAGACGCTCAAGGGCCTCCAGGCCGACGGCAAGGTCCGTTTCATCGGCATGTCGGGCATCTTGCCGGATCTGCCCGATCACATCGCGATGGGCGTCTTTGACGTCTTCCAGATCCCGTACTCCGCGGTCCAGCGTGACCATGAGGAGCTCATCACCGAGGCCGCGGGCGCAGGGGCGGGGACGTTCATCCGGGGCGGTGCGGCGCGGGGCGCCGTGGCGGAGGACAAGAACTGGCGGACCGGCCCGCTGAGCCAGGACCCTGGTGTCGGCCAGCGGAACTGGGAGACCTCCGGCCTGGCCGATCTGCTGAGCGAGGCGGGCATGAGCAACATGGAGTTCGTCCTGCGCTTCACGCTCAGCCACCCCGGCCTGTCGACCACGATCGTCGGCACGGCGAACCCCGTCCACCTGGCCAGCAACATCGCCGTCGCGCAGAGGGGACCACTCCCCGCCGACCTCTACGAAGAAGCCAAGAAGCGCCTCCCGCTCCCGGACGCCTGCTAACCCACAAACCGGCGGAGCGTCACTCCTGGCGGCCGCCATTGTTACTCGTGGGTTTTTGCCTCAATCATCATCCGAGTCCTTGTCTGAGCGCAGCGACCGCGTCAGGGTAGCCGGACAACTGGTAGGGCTTGTTTCCGGGCTCGGGCGGTCCGGAATAGGATTTAATGACAGGCGGGTTCGAGATGATATCGACGCTCAGGACCAGCTGGTAGCCGGCGTTTTCCCACGGGTCTAGAACAGGCTGCGCCGTGGCATCCGAGATTGTCTGCTGGTCATCCAGGTAGACGCCCGCGTACTGCAAATGCCCGCCCAGCAGTTTTCCCATGCCGTTGACATCAGCAGGGTTGTTAACTTGCGCCGCTGCGCCCTGGTCCGCTAGCAGCGGACCGCCGGGCCAGCCGGACCGGCTAACGTGGCCCTGTACCCAGTAAAGGCCGATAGCCTGATGAGCCTTCAGCCAAGCCGTCATGCGGGTAAGGAAATAGGTGTCGTCTTGCCCGCCGAAGACGTGGAAGTCCAGACCCCACTCAGGGATGATGACGGGTTTGCCTGTTAGCTCGGAGAACCGGGCTGTCCAGTCCAATCCGCCCGGGCTGGCCGTCAGGGTCTGCTGCCAGCGAAGAGCCCAGTCGAGCCCGCCGGATACGGTATGAGGGTACCTGCCGTCAGCGCTGCCGTGCCAGTCGAAGATATCGGTTCCTACGTAGTCCACGTAAGCGCTGCCGGGCCAGCACTCCGTCACCGTGGCCGCGCCGGGGTAAATGGTCCACAAGAACCTGAAGTGCTCACCGGGCACCGACCGCATAGTCGTAACGACTTGCCGCCAGGCCAGGATAAAGGCATCGAGTTCAGATGACGGCGTGTGCCACACGCTCCACGCGTACCACCAGCCGTTCATCTCGCGACTGAGGTTAATAATGGTGTCGGAGAGCCCATCCCGTACCAGCAATTCACCGAGCCGGTAAAATCGCTGATTATCAGCGCCCGCCGCTGCCGCGACCAGAGCAGAGCTGTCTGACTTGTGACGGGCGGGCGTGGCGGAATTCGGCTGGCCATCGTTCAATAGCGCATCCAGCTCGGAATCCACAGCGCCGGACGCCATGATGACTGTCTTAGTCCTGCCGGCCGGCGCTGGCAGTTCTTTCGATGTAGATCTGGCGGGGACAGCAACGCCGACAACGACTGCAAGGAAGGTAAGAATTACTTGCCACTTTGCCTTGGGCATCTTCAACTTGATTATCATCTGCGACCTGGGCCGGGCCAGATGAGCGCGCACTTGCGAGCTGGCGGATGCGGTCGAGGGCCTGGCTGAGGTCCTTCCCCGCCCCAGGTTCCCGCCTTCCATGGGACCGCAGGGAATCTGGGCGATCCGTGGTGGCCGCTTATCTGCTTCACCACCGGCTCCATGCCACCCAGCGTGCCCAGCAACTGCACAAGCTATTCCGCCAGGAAATCCAGGCATTCCGGCGAGCGCATCCGGATCTGCCGCTGTCAGCTGGCTTTTGACTGGCTGATCTCCACGAGATGGCCGTCTGGGTCTCGCAGGAAGCAGCGGATCTCAGCGCCCCAGTCATGCGGCGGGGTGAGGAAGGTGGCGCCTCTGGACCGCAGCGCCTCGTAGGTTGCCTGGCAGTCCGCCACGCGCAGCGTCATCGCGTGGCTGACCAGGTTGGCGTCGGCGGGCGGGGCGAAGATCACGGCGGGCTTGTCGGGGGTCGGGTCGCCGCCGCTGACCAGCAGCAGCCAGGTGCCTTCGAATCGCAGCACCACGCTGGTTCCGCTGTACTCGCGGTACAGTTCGGCGCCCAGGACGTCGACCCAGAAATCCCGTGACCGCGCCGGGTCTGTGACGACCAGGATGTGCGTGACCGCTACGCCAGGCCCGAGCGGGCCCTGTGGCTGCTGGTTCGCCATGGTCCTCCCGTTTGCGGCACGATGCCGCGATGTCACGTGATCTTAACCAGGGCGCGGGCGGCCAGTTTACCCAGGTGGGCGGCTCCGGCGGCATGCCGGAACCCGGACGGCGCGGTCGGACGGCTAGTGACCAGCGTCTGCGCGATGACTTTCCGGTCGCCGCGCGTCTTATTACCAGATGCCGTTAGGCAAGATGTCCGCGGAGAAGGAAGGGGTACCTCATGGAGATCACCAATCTGGGTAAAGCGGATGGGCTGCCGCCGGTGGACTGGTCCGCCATCGCCGAGAAGCTCGAGGCGGGGTCGGCGCCCGCTGCGGACGCCTTGAACTCCCGCACGACCTGGCTGTCCACCGTGAACGAGGACGGCAGCCCGCATGTGACGGCGGTGGGTGCCCTGTGGCTGGACGGCACGTTCTGGTTCCAGACCGGCGCAGGCACCCGCAAAGGGCGCAACGTTACGCGCGATCCGCGGTGTTCGGTCGCGGTGTCGATCCGCGACGCGGACGTCGTCCTCGAAGGTGATGCCGTGCGAGTGACCGAGCCGGGCGCTCTGGCGCGTATTGCGAAGGCCTGGGCGGCCCAAGGCTGGCCGGCCGAACCCGACGAGAGCGGCCCGGGCATCACTGCCCCGTTCAACGCACCCTCGCAAGGACCACCGCCGTGGAACGTCTACCGCATCGAGCCGCGCTCGGCGATCGTGACCTTGGCCGCCGAGCCGGGCGGCCTGACACGCTTCCGGTTCTGACGCTGCTAATCGGCTAGGCCGCCCTCGTAGCCGCACGGTGCGTGTGGGCCGCAGACCCAGCGATGGTTTGCGGTACAGGCGTAGAGGGTTCGACTCTGCTTATCCTCGTGGTCGTGGAAGAACTTGCCAGCAAGGAGAAGACACCGGCCCCACCTGCCCCGGTGGTCTGGGACGCACTGGCCGATCCGGGCCATCCTGGCAGCAGCGCCTGGCTCGATCTGGCTGACGGCGAAGTTGCCCCGCAGGTCCTTGAGGCCAGCAGGCCGACGCTGGTCGTGTGGTCGTCCCTGTGGCCAGACCGACCCCATGATCAGGTCCGCTTCGAGCTGCGTCCCAAAGACGGCGGCTGCGCGGTGCGATGGCGTCTGCTGAGCCCTGACCCCGCGCCACCCACAGAGGTGATCAAGCACCGACGTCACCGGCTGAATTTCCTCATCAACGGGCAGCTGCGCGCCACATTTGATCTGTGAACCAACCGCTGCCCAGTGCTGCGGCGGCTTGGCCTCGCTGAGCGCATGCGTAGCGCCAGCACAGAGCGCCAAATCGGCCGGGGCCCCAGTGGTGCCGACCGCGGACTCCTGGATGAACGACACCCGCCCCGCGAGGCCCGGGCCATCGCGCCGTCCGGGCCGCGGGCGAGGTCGGCGTCGCTGATATCTATCCCGGTGCCGACCGCACCCGGGACCTCGGTGAGGACGCCGAGCATCAGCTCGCCCCAACCGCGGCCGATATCGAGCACTGTGACCGGGCGTGTCCTGGCGAGTCGGCCGACGATGCGGGCGGCTCTGGCCTCAGACATCGGCCATGGAACGTGAGACGGGAGAACCACGGCGGGAGATCGTCAGTCATCGGTGCGACCCTAGGCCGCCCGCGCGGCGTCGGCAATTATTACTTTCGTGGGTCTCGAACCGGATCGCCAGGCCAGGCCGGGCAGGCAGGCTGGTCAGTTCGTGGTGGCGAGCCGCAGCACGTGGGCCCGTTCGTCCGGCCCGAACCAAGGCGGCGATCCAGCGGCGGCGTTCTCGGCGAGCCGATCGGGATGGGCGGTGGCGGCCAGTGAGACATGGACGCGCGGGTCGCTGAGGCCCCATTTGATCAGGGCCTGACCCCAGGTCGTGACGCCGAAAGAACGCAGCGGCGTCAGCTGGTCCGTGCTTGGCGGCCGCCGTACCAGCTGCCCCTCGCCTAGCGGGCGCATGAGCAGCACACCTAGGCCGAGCTCGTCGGCCAGCGGCAGGATCGTCCGTTCGATTTCGCGCTCACGTGGGTTGTAGGGCACCTGGATGGTGTCGATACGCCCCGATGCCATGAGCTCGGCGAGGTCGTCGAAGGCGGCAGCGGAATAGTGGGTGGCTCCAATCAGGCCGACCCGGCCCTGGTTGCGGGCAGCTTCGAGCATCGGCAGGTGCGCTGGCCAGGCCACCAGATTGTGGATTTGCATCAGGTCGACGCGGCCGCCGTACCAGTCCACCGCGCGGACGAGCTGCGCCGCGCCTTCTTCTGGGGACGGTGTCCACACCTTGTCGGCGACGAGGACCTGGTCGCGGATGGCACTGAGCCCCTCAGAGAGCAACCGCTCGGCGTCGCCGTACATAGGGGAGGTGTCGATGAGCCGGATCCCGGCCGCGACGGCGGCCCGGATGAGCTCTCGGTCCTGACCGGAGGCGGCGGCGACCTCGAGCCGCTGCCAGGTGCCCAGCCCCACCACCGGCACCTTGACCTGGCCCTGACCGAGGCTGCGGTCCTCCAATGCCAGTCACCCCTCGCTCGCCCCGGCTCACCACTGTCTTGACGCATGATAGGCCCGGGCCTTCTGGCCTGGTGTGCCTTACCTCACCACCAGGTCTCGCCGTTCTTCATCTCGCCTCCACTACCCGGGCATCCAGGCTCCTTGACCGGGACCGTCACTGGTCGCAACCGATCATGGAGGAGAAGGCATGCCAGGCCCCTGGTCCTCAAACCAGACTCATTACCAGCTGGAAGCTGCTGACGCCGGTTACTTCGGTCTGCTCGCGCCGGGCAGGTACCTGCAGGTCACCACGTCCGGGCGAGACGGCCGCCCAGTACCTGCACGCGTGCTTGGTGTAGTTGACGGCGGCCGAGCCTACTTCAGGGTCCGGAGCTGGTCGGGCACAGTAAAGCGGCTGCGCCGCTCCGACGCGGTGCGCGTACGGTCGTGCGATGCGCTGGGCTTCTGCCACGGGCCGCAGCTCAATGCCGAAGCGCGGCTGCTGCCCGCCGAAGAGGCTAGCCGAGCAGCCGAAGAACTGGCCCGCAAGTACCCGGTCCGGCGCCATTCGCTGACCCCATGGCTCCGCCGGGCATGGCGGTCGAAGGTCGTGCACTACGAGCTTGTGACCGATGACTTCACGGGCGACCAGGACACACACTCGGGGGAAGCTCTGGCTCCCAGTCAGCGAGGTGATCAAAGCGGGAGTAACGCAGAGCGATGCGAGATCCTCCGCACCCACGTCACTGACCACGGCGCCGCCTCGATCGCCTGCCTCTGGACGACGCCGGCGCAGGCACGACCCAGGCAACCGTGACCGGGCTGGTTGCCGCGAGGAAGCCGTTTACTGTGGCTTCGGGGGCCTTGTCGCCTATGGTCGAGCCGGTGCTAGCGGCGATCACGATGATGATCGCCGCGAGTGCGGCAGGTGCGGCGGGCTGGCCGAGCAGCAGGCAGCCGGCCGCCGTCGCGATGGCGGGTTCCAGGCTGAGCAGGATGCCGAGTACGCGCTTGGGTGCGCGGCGCATCGCCGCCAGCTCCGAGGAGTAAGGCACGACCGAAGCCATCATCGCCATACCGGCGGCCAGCAGTATCAGGTGCGGCTGGCCCGTGATGTGCCAGGCGCCGCGCGCCCCAGCCGGTACGAGGATCAGGGTGCCCACGGTCATCGCGACGGCCAGGCCGCCGCGGCCAAAGACCGCAGAGCTCACCCGGGTCCCGGTGAGGATGTACATGGCCCAGAACGCGGCGGAGACCAGGGCGAAGACCACGCCGGCCAGGCTGAGTGATCCGTGCCTTCCGCGAAGCCCTCCGCCAGCCCATCCGCGAGGCAAATCAGGCCCAAGCGCCGACCTAGCGCCCCGGCGTGGCTAGGCATGAGACCAGGGCATTCACGGGCGCGATCTATCCGGTGCCGCACGAGAATAAAACTGTCGTCTCGAAGGGAGAAATGTGATGGCGGAGCAGGATTATGTGGTCGTATATGCCGCGGCGTATCCGACTGTCGCGGCGGCGCGGGGAGTGCTGGGCACCCTCGAGCACCTGCACAGAGAGGTGGCCGGCACGTACGACGCAGCCGTGGTCGACAAAGAGAACGGCAAGGCGCACGTGGTCAAGCGGCTAACCCACCCGCGCGTTCGCATCATTCCGGAGTGGCTCGGCGGCGGAGCCTTGACCCGCAAGGAGCTGGATGAGGCAGCCGAGGAGCTCCTCGCTGGCGAGGCAGGGCTCATCGTGGTCGGCGAGGCCACCATCGAACCGGCACTGGACAAGGCGTTTATCGGTAGCGCCAAAGTCGTCAAGCACGAAATGGAGGCGACCATCGACCAGATCACCAGCGAGCTGCAAGAAGCGTTCAAAGCCGGATAGGCCAAGCCCGTCGATCCGCCGCAGGTTCGGTCCGGGCGCTGGTGTGGTGCTGGCCGGCCAGAGGTCGCACATTGAAGCGTTCAGCTCAGAGCTCGATGCTTGAGCCCATGCTGACGGTTTGGTCGCGGGGAAGGTGGAGCGATTCGGCAGCGTCGGCGGTGATCCGTGATGTCGCGATGAACAGGCGCTTCCGCCAGCGGCTCATGCCTGGGGCCTGGCCTGCGACGAGCTCGATGCGTGAGATGAAGTACGACGGCCTGTCGTGAACGGGGTCTTCCGGGTCGGTGTCGCGAATCTGCTGCATGAGCCCGGGGACGTCAGTCTGGTCCAGGTAGCCGAAGCGGGCGGTGACGTGGCTGATCCGGTCCTGCTTATACCCCAGGTCGTCGACTTGCAGCCGCTCCTCGGCCGGGACGTGGGGTGCGGGCAGCGTGTCGACCGACAGGATCACGACCTGCTCGTGCAGGATCTCGTTGTGCTGGACGTTGGCCCGCAGGGCCAGCGGGGCAGTGGCCTTGCCGCGGTTGAGGAAGACAGCGGTGCCCGGCACCCTGGGCAGCGGCGGCTTCATGTCGTGCAGCTGCTGGATGAACTCCCGGAGCGGCCCTTCGGCCTGGATTCGCCGCTCCGTGACCAGTTCGCGGCCTCGCTGCCAGGTGATGAAGACGGTGAAGGTGATGAACCCGACCAGCAGCGGGAACCACGCGCCATGCAGCAGCTTGGTCAGGTTGGCGGCGAAAAACAGCAGGTCGATGACGAGCAGGGCGCCGCCGCCCGCGATCACCGCCCATAGCGGCCATCGCCAACGGTGGCGGGCATAGTAAAAGAACAGCAGGGTGGTGATCGTGATCGTGCCGGTTACGGCCGTGCCATAGGCGTAGGCCAGCGCGGCCGCGGTCCGGAACGCGAGGACCAGGATGATGACGGCCGCCAGCAGCAGCCAGTTGACCCACGGGACGTAGATCTGTCCCATCATGTCCTCTGAGGTGTACAGGATGCGCAGCCGCGGCAGGTAGCCGAGCCTCCCGGCCTGGTGCGCGACCGAGAACGCGCCGCTGATGACCGCCTGCGAGGCGATGACGGTGGCGATGGTGGCCAGGAACACCATCGGGAGCCTGGCCCACCCCGGGGCCAGCAGGAAGAACGGGTTGCTGATGCTGGCCGGGTGGCCCATGATCAGGGCACCCTGTCCCAGGTAGTTCAGGATGCAGGCGGGGAAGACGACCAGCAGCCAGGCGCGGCGGACCGGCGCGCGGCCGAAGTGTCCCATGTCCGCGTACAGCGCCTCGGCACCGGTGACGGCCAGCACCACGGCGGTCAGGGAGAAAAACGCGGTGCCGAAGTGGCCGGCCAGGAAGCCGATCGCATAGCTGGGCGACAGCGCCTCCAGGATGACCGGGTGAGCGACGACGCCCCGGATACCTAGCAAGCCGATAACGGTGAACCACAGGCCCATCACCGGCCCGAATATCCGTCCTACGGCGCCCGTGCCGAGGCGCTGAACCATGAACAGGCCGAGGATGATCGCCACCGTGATGGGGATGACGATGCCGGATACCGACGGCGCCGCGACCTCCACGCCCTCGACCGCTGATAGCACCGAGATGGCCGGGGTGATCATGCTGTCGCCGAAGAACAACGAGGCTCCGAAGATCCCGAGCCCGGCCAGCACGGCCTTGGCCCGGGCTCCGCCAGGCAGGGCTCCCCGCCGGATCAAGGCGATCAGCGCCATGATCCCGCCCTCTCCGTCGTTGTCGGCCCGCATCACGAGGATGAC
Organism: uncultured Actinomycetes bacterium; assembly: GCA_963787645.1. Classification (GTDB taxonomy): domain Bacteria; phylum Actinomycetota; class Actinomycetes; order Streptosporangiales; family Streptosporangiaceae; genus Palsa-504. The sequence continues at coordinate 142,415 of CAWBDS010000008.1, forward strand.
GTAGGTGATGGTGACGATGATCAGCACCGACCAGAAGATGAGCGAGGTGACCCCGAAGATGCTGTCGCGCGACACCTTGAGTGGGTGCGGGTCGCTCGGGCTGAAGACCGTCTGGACCGTGTATAGCGGGCTCGTCCCGATGTCCCCGAAGACAACCCCGAGAGCACCGATCGCCAGCGCCGCCTGGGCGGTGGCCTGCCGTCTCGCCATTAGCTGCTCGCCTCTCGGGGACGTCGCACGGCTACGGCGCTGGCCATAAACGGCCGCTCGCGTGCGTCATGGTAGCCATTGTGCTGCGATTGGCTCCCACCCGCGAGCAGCGCCTCCGGAAGAACGCCACGTTTGTCATCGGGCAAGTCATTATGACCGGCCCCTCCGGATGGGCCCGCGCCGCCTCACGGGCGCGCCATCTGAGCCGAGTGCAAGTAGCCGGGCCCTTTCGGCCATCAGCAGGACCACGTTCCGCGGCGGATCGAAGATATAAAGGGTGCGGCATCCAACCGCTCAGCGCGGCGACCTGACCGGGCTCCGGGTGACAACCTAGCGACCAGCAGCCATCTGGGTGCGAAAGTGAGTTGACGTGAGTGAGATTGACCTTCGGTCCGACACAGTGACGCTCCCCACTGCCGACATGCTGCGGGCCATGACGAACGCACCGCTCGGCGATGATGTCTTCGGCGATGACCCTACCGTGAACCGGCTCGAGGATACGGCAGCGGAGCGGATGGGGAAGGAAGCAGCGCTGCTCGTCGCGAGCGGGACCATGGGCAATCTTCTCGGCCTGCTGGTCAATGCCCGCTCCGGTCAGGAGGTCATCGCAGATGCCCGTTCCCACCTGTTTCTGAACGAGGCGGCCGGGGCAGCGGTGGTCGGCGGCATCCAGGTCCGGCAGGTACCGACCGAGCGTGGCGTGCTGAGCCCGGCGCAGATCCTAGCCGCGCTCCGTCCCAGCGACGATGATCACCAACCGCTGTCCGCAGCCGTCATGATCGAGAACACGCACAACGCGCACGGGGGTGTGGCCTGGTCGCTGCCGGATCTGCAGCGCCTCAGCGAGACCGCCCGATCTCACTGCTTGGCCGTGCACTTGGACGGCGCCCGGGTCTTCAACGCCGCCATCGCCACCGGCACGGACGCACAGACCATTGCCCAGTACGCCGACACCATCTCGTTCTGCCTCTCCAAGGGCTTGTGCTGCCCGGTCGGCAGTGTGCTATGCGGACCAGAAGGAAAGATCAGAGAAGCCAGGCGCTGGCGGAAGATGCTGGGCGGAGGCATGCGTCAAGCCGGGGTACTGGCCGCTGCAGGCCTCGTGGCCTTGGACACCATGGTGGACCGGCTGGTTGATGATCATGAGAACGCCCATGCGCTGGCCGAAGGTCTGGCTGAACTGTCCGGGATCGACTGTGACCTCAGCCGGGTCCAGACGAACATCGTGTACTTCCGGCTGAAGGAGATGGATGCGGCCAGCTTCCTGGCCGCGTGCTCCAACCGAGGACTGCGTGGCGGCGGGCGCGGAGACTTGGTGCGTTTCGTGACTCACCATGGCATCAGCCCAGCGGACATCCAGCGCGCGCTAGCAATCTGCCGCGAAGTGCTCAGCTAACCGGCTGGAGATCTTGCTGGAGGAGTCCCTCGCGCCGCTCGGCGTGAGCCAGTACCAGCTGGCCAAGGCGGTGGATGTCCCAGCCAGTCGTATGCGCGGTCTGGGCTTGCTTTCGACTTGACGGCTCACGTGAGCTCGGTGTTGTACGGTCCCTTCCGCATCATGCTCTAGATCTTTCCCGAACCGACCGTGGTGCCCGGCAGACCCAGGAGGGCGGCCAGGGTGCTGGCCAGGGAGCGGCTAAGGGCTGTGACAGGTGCGCCTGCGGCCTCCTCTGGCGGCAACAGCCCGGCGGCCGCGGCCGCGGTCAGCATGAAGACGGCCAAGATCGGCAGCGCGATGGTGCTGACCAACGGACACCCGCTGTACACCTACGTCGGCGACACCTCTCCCGGGCAATCCAAGGGCAACGACCTGAACGCAGACGGCGGGCTGTGGACTGAAATCACCCTCTCCGTGAGCACGGCCGGCGGCCGCTGGACCGCCGACGACCTCCGGCGGGTACTGAGCCGGCTAGGCGACGAGTAACACGAGGGAATGGCGAGCACGATGACACGGCGACAGACAATGATCAGGACAGGCCTGCTGCTGCTCGCTACCGCGGCGATCCACCTGGATCTGTACCTGACCGGCTACCGGACCATCCCAACGATCGGCGCTCTGTTCCTACTGCAGGTCATCGCGGCCTTCGGACTTGGATCACCGTGCTCGCCATCCCGGGCCTGCCCAGAGGCAACAACATCAACCTGGACGGCGGACTGTGGCATGAGGTGCTAGCCGCCGCTCCGTAAGGGACCAGTCGGCCGCCCTGGCCGAGTGCGGGATCGGCTGATTGACCACAGTCATTCAAAGTGCGCCCAAGAGTCCAAGCTCGGCACATTCAAGCAGAGGTTGCTGCTACAAGCGTAAGAGCTAGTCGGTACTCCAGCCAAAATAAACTTCTGCTCGGCGGAGCTTGTCGCTGGCGAAAGTCAGAATTTCAGTGTTCACACCTTTGCTGCCGTCCGGGTGTTTTGCCTCGTATGTGATGACGACTTCATCGCCGGACTCGATGAGTCGAATAAATTCGAGCACCCCGCCTTTTCCTGCACCAGGCCAGCAACGTTCAAAATACCCTGCGCGGTCCAGGTGCGGATCCGGTGGAGCGGAAAAGGTAAAATCATCTGCCAAGTGCTCCTCAATGAAGTGGCGGTCACCCTTGGCAAAAGCATTGTAATACTCTTTTGCGATTTCGATTCGGCTGCTCATGTTAGGCTCCCTTATAGTAATCATATGTGCATACCATGATTATACCTCCGAGATGTGACGTTCAATAACTCTGAGCCCACTGTGCTGCCCTCGCAAGGCCGCGATTCCGCGGCGGTCAAGGTCGGAGCCGTATGCTCAGGACAAAGATCTCGTACCAGAGACGTCATACCACTGGTCAGACCCACGACTTATGTAGGACTTCGGAGTTGCCGTGACGAGCTACCGACCGATGGCTCTGGCTGACCTTGGCAGCCATCTGACAGGTGTCGATGATGCCAGGATCCGCTGGAAGCTTGTGTGGGGATTCTGGCTACGTCGTGCTGGTATGGGAGCGTCTGAACACGTTTCTGGCTCCCACGACGTTTGGCGCGCCAGGAGCCGCGCGGTTCTTGGCCCCCATCCCGCCGCGGAGGATAACCGGGTCGTGCCCGGCCTCGCGCAGCAAGCTGGCGAACCTTTCCAGATGGCTGGTCCGGTTGGTCAGGACCAGGCAGTTGCGGTCCTTGCTGAGTGCGGCGGGGACGTCCGCGACGATCTGTCGAGTGCGCTGCTCATCAGAGACCAGGTGCCGGTAGATAGCCGTCATGCCGCCAGGGCGGGATAGGTCGGCGTCGCCGTCGTACCGGTACGCAGTCGGATGAACGTACAGCACAGGGTGGGCCGACCGGTTCCCGGAAGCGTGTCCTGGTCGGCTGCGGTGCGAGGCAGTGTAATGGTGTGCTGGACCGGCCCACTCAGTTAGCCCGGGCGCAGGATGTCATCTAAAGAACGGACCCATGAACCGCGTTACCGTGTTCGTCTGGCTGAATACCGCGGTTGGCCCGCGCGGCGACGGGTCCGAAGGCCCGGGCGGAAACGTTTAGGTCAGAGCCCTTGGAGTCGTTCATGTCCGAAAGCCCCAGGTCCGAGGAGACAGCCACAGGCGGCGACGAGACATCACCCGGCAGGACCGCGACGCATCGCTGGGTGTACTCCCCCGCCCCGTTCTTGTGGTTCGCGGCTGTCGCCGCGGCTCTCGCCCTGGCCGTCGCGGTGACCGCCCTGGAACTCGGGGCCATAGTGCCAGGCCTCGGCTTGTTGAGCGCCATCGGCTCCTTCGTCATACCGATCCTGGCGCCCCTGCTAGTTATCGCGGCACTGCCGGCCATCGGCCTGGGGCTGTGGAGAAGGCGGCGCAGTCCGCGGCGCACTGCCACCGCCGCGGCCGCAGCCGGCGTTGCGGGCGCGGTCATGGGCATCGCCATCATCGCGATCATGATTTCCGCGGTCGGCGCTGCTGGCGGCTCGGTAAACATCTTCCGCGCGCTTGTGCCATCCTCGGTGGCGGCAGCTAGCCCGAAGTTAGGGCCAATTCGGCAGGCAGTTCCGGGTCTGACCTGGTGTTTTGCCGGATCGGCCGAGTGGCGTTCTGGCTACTTCAAGGTCAGCGGGATCGGAGCGCCGATGAGCTCGAAGGCCTGCCGCTGGGCGCTGGTCGGCTCGGCGAGCATCGCGATGGTGACCTGGGTGCCGGTGTACCGGACCTGGTTGCGGGTCAGCGTGGCCAGGTGGTCCAGCAGGCCGCCGAAGCTGCGGTAGGGCTGCCCGGCCGGGTCGTGCTGGTAGGACGCCTTGGCCTGGGCGGCCGCCGAGCGGCTGGCCTGGGCGACGGGGTTATCCGGGGCGGGCGGGTTCTGGTCGGTGAAGGTGAGCGGGGCCCAGGCGCGGCGCAGGTGCCAGGTCAGGTAGCAGGCGAGCATGCAGATCAGGACGTGGGCCCGGACGCGTTCCTCCAGCCGGTGGAACACCGGCCGCAGGTCCAGGTCATCAGATTTGATGTGCCGGAAGTCCCGTTCCACGTATTTGAGGTTCTTGTAGGCGGTCACCACGCCAGCCGCGTCGAGCTCGTCTGCGGGGACGGGGGTGCGCAGCACGTAGAACCCGTCCAGGGCGGCTTCGGCGTCAATCCGGTCCTGCTGGCGCTGCATGGACAGGGTGGTATCGGTGATGGTGACGGTGAAGTGCTTGGCGGTCTTGTACCTGCTGATTACCTTGCCCACCTCGATCCCGATCCCGGCGGCGCCGGTGAGCTTGCCGGCCTGGACGCGGGCGATGAGGGGAATGAGCAGCTTCTCGGTGGCGGCCAGCAGGTCCTCGCGCTTGCGGGCGCGGTCGGCGGCCAGCACCGGGTTGCGGCAGGCGATCAGCCGCTCGCCGGGGAAATCCGGGCTGGTGATCTCGGCCAGGTCCTGCTGATCGAACAGGGACAGCTGGAGCGGCCCATCGTCGGCCATCAGCATGCGGATGGCGGGGGCGCGCAGCGCGGTGATCCATCCGTAGGGATCCGGCCGCTGGGTCCCGTCCCCCTGCTGGTTCAGGGCGGCGATCCGGGCGCTGGTGATCATCCCGCGGTCGCCGACCATGACCATCTGGGCCAGCCCGAACTTCTTGCGCACCACGTCCGCGATGGCGGTGAAGGCACCGGGGTCGCCGGTGTTGCCGGGGAACACCCGGACCGCGACCGGCCGGCCCTCGGGGTCGGTGAGCAGCCCGTACTCGACCTGCAGTTTCCCTTTCTTGCCGTCCCGGGAGTAGCCGCGGGCGGCCAGCGGGCAGTGCGAGCCCTCCAGCCACGAGCTGGACAGGTCGAACAGCGCCATCTTCGACGGGTTGGGCTCCGGGCTGAGGTGGCGGCGGGCCAGCTCCGCCTCGATCGCGTCCTGCCGGTGCCCCAGCCAGTCCATCGCGGCGTAGATGTCACCGGTGGACGCGTCCGCGACGCCGAGGTCGGCGCCCAGGGTGGTGTCGGCCCACCAGGTCAGGGTGGACAGCTTGGAGGCCGGGGCGGCCACCCGGGAGATGATCAGGGCCAGGGCCAGGTCCCGCTGGCGGCCCGCCGGGCCCAGCAGCGCGGGCAGGCCCAGGTCGCGGGCCATGGCGTGCACGGCGGCGACGTGGCCGTGCGGCAGCGACCCGGTGATGGTGACCGCGGCGGCGGCGGGGACCAGCTGCTGGCCTTTCAGCCCGGCGTCGATCAGGTCGATGACGTGGTCCGGCAGGGCGGACAGGTTGGCCACGGTCTCGTTCTTGACCGTGCCGCCGTCGCGGTAGGTGCGGCGCAGGTAGGCCGAGGAGTAGTCCTTGCGGCGGCCCTGCTTATCCACGTAGCCGGTCTTGCTGACTCTGACTACGTGGACTTTCCCGCCGTTTCGGGTCATAGCCAGATCATAACGTCATTCCCGGAAAGGTCCGGGTAGCGACACGCCAATTTTCTGACTACACTCCGTGGTCGGATCTCACCGAACCAGCAGTTCAGGAAGCGATACCTACAGAGAGCTACGGCAACTTCGGGCTAGCCCTAACGCCAACGCCGTCTACCACACCGTGAACGGCCAGGCGCTATCGGTCGTGATCTACCGGCCATCCGGGCCGCCGCGCGCGTGGCCGACCTTGTTCTACATCCACGGAGGCGGCTGGAACGGGGGCAGCAACGACACCGCCAAGACCGACTACCGGTGGTACGCCAACCACGGCTGGCTCGTCATCAGCACCCAGTACCGGCTGGCCACGGCAACCGATCACACCTGGAATCAGGCGCCCGGGGACGTCGCCTGCGCCCTAGCCTGGACCGCCAGGAACGCCACGCAGCTCGAGGTCGACCCGAACCGCCTGGTCCTGGCGGGAGACTCGGCAGGCGGCAACCTCGCGATCAATCTCGCCTACAGCGCCGCCGCCGGGACAGCCCGGTCGAACTGCGGCGGCACCGTCCCGATCCCCGCCGCCGTGGTCGCCACGTATCCCGCGGTCAACCCGGTCAGCGTCTACGACGACAACTTCACCCTTGGCTCCGTGAGCGGCAGCGCCGCGGTCGCAGAGTACGCCGGCGGCACTCCGCAGCAATATCCGAGCCGCTATAAGGCGATATCGTCCTCCACCTACATCACGGACAAGGCCCCGCAGACCCTGATCATCGAACCCGAACACGACTCCCGGGTCCCTCCAGGCGGAGTGTACGCATTCGTCGGTCAGGCGCGCGCGGCCGGGGTGGACATCACCCTGGCGACAATTCCCTTCGCGAACCACACCTTTAACTTCTACGCAGCTGGGACGATCGGCGACCAGGCCTGCTTGACTATCACCCAGAACTATCTGGTCCACCGCCGCATCCTTGCGTGACGGCACGCGGGGCAACCCAAGCAACTCCCGCGGCGTCCGGTGCTCCCCGATCCTCGCGGCCTTGACGCCCGCGCTTGCCGCGTCGATGCGGCACGCTGCCTCGATGCGCAACCCGCAGTTCTACGAGAAGCAGCGAATGCGCGCCTCCACTGGGCCATCCCCCAGTTCCTGCAGTTCTTCGACGAGACATCGACGGCGGGTTGATTGTGCCGCGGGGCATGCTCACCACCGTGACCGAACTCGCCGCGCAGGCAGGCAGCAAGCTGGACCTGGCCGACGAGCGCGCGGTCGGCACCACGCAGGCATTCACCTGCTCGGCCCTGCTGGCCGGGCCGCAAAAGACGGCCGTCCAGATCCTGGCCGGGCACGATCTGGCGGTGCTGGTCGCGCCGGCCGGATCGGGCAAGACCGTGATGGCGTGCGCGGTTATCGCCACACATCAGGTCTCCACTCTCGTCCTGGTGGACCGGAAGACCCTCGCAGACCAGTGGCGGGCCAGGATCGCTGAGTTCCTCGGCGTCAAAGCGGGGCAGCTCGGCGGCGGCCGGGCCAAGCTGCGCGGCTCCATCGATATCGTCACACTGCAGAGCTGTCCCGCCGCGACGACGTGGCCGAGCTGACGAGCGGGTACGGCCTGATCGTCGCCGACGAATGCCATCACGTGCCGGCCGCCGCGTTCGAGCACGCGGTCATGCAGATCCAGCCCGGCGCTGGCTCGGGCTGACCGCCACCCCATACCGTCGCGACAAGCTCGACGACCTGATCGCCATGCAAATAGCCAGGGGAAATCGCCGCGTGCTTCTTATTGACATCGGTTGCCGAGGTAGGTGTGGAGGTGGCTGGCTAGGGTGTCGGTGTCGGCGGCGGTGCCGTGGATGTAGGTGGAGGCGCGGGTGCGGAGGACGGGCAGGCCCAGGACGTAGAGTCCGGGGGTGTCGGTGAGGACGCCGCCGTCGTGGCGGATGCGGCCGGCGTGGTCGTGGACGGGGAGGTGGAGCCAGGAGTGGTCGGGCCGGAAGCCGGTCGCCCACACGATGGTGGTGATCTGTCCGGTGGTCAGGTCGAGCTCCAGGGGGGTGTGAGGGTCGACGCGGGTGGGCGGGGGGCGGTGCGGTGGCGGCAGGTGGTCGTGGAGGCCTGCCGTGGTGGCCCATTGGTCGGCCCGGGTCAGGAGGCGGTTCATCTTCAGGTCGGCGAGTTTGCAGGTGTTGGCCAGGGAGCCGGAGAACTGGGCGGTGCCGCCGGTGATGCGGCCGAGGCGGCCGCGGATCTGGATGCCTTGCGCGGACAGGGCGTTCAGGTCGGTGGTGGTGTGGGGGGTTCCGGTGAGCTGGGGTGAGGGCAGGTGGCGGGCCCGGGTCAGGTCGTCGATCTGGTCGTAGCGTTCGGCGAGCAGGCCGGTGGCTTCCAGCCACCAGAATATGTCGCGGCCGCGGTAGCTGCGGGGCAGCCGGACGTGTTCGCCGGCGGCCAGGGTGACCGGGCGGCCGGAGCGGTGGATCTCGGCGGCCAGCTGGACGCCGGTGGCCGATGCGCCGACGACCAGGACTCCGCCGTCGGGGAGCTGGCCGGGATCGCGGAAGGACAGGGCGGTGAGGGTGGTCATCCCCGCCGGAACAGCCTGGGCAATGGCTGGGATGGCGGGCCGGGCGCAGGCCCCGGTGGCCAGGATGACGGCCTGGGCGCACAGCAGGTCGTCGCCGGCCTGGATCTGGTAGCCGCCGGGGGCGGCCCGCACGGTGTGCACGGTGGTGGCGGTGCGGACTGGTGCGTTGATCAGCTGGGCGTAATCGGCCAGGGTGGCGGCCAGGTCGGCGGCGGGCATGAACCCGTCGGGGTCATCGCCGTGGTAGGGGTGGCCGGGCAGCCGGGTCTGCCAGTTGGGGGTGAGCAGCCGCAGGGTGGGCCAGCGCTGGGTCCGCCAGGAGTTCGCCACCTCACCGCGCTCCAGGACCAGATGGTCGATGCAGCGGTCGGTGAGGCGGCGGCTCATGGCCAGCCCGGCGTGCCCGGCGCCGATGACGACGGCCGTGGTCCGGATCATGCCGGCGGACGCGGTTGGCCGGTCAGGCCAGCTCGACCAGGATCTTGGTCGGGTTGGCGACGATGTTGAAGACCGCGGAGCGTTTCTGGGACTGGGCGATGACCGCTTCGAGGTCCTCGCGGGAGGCGCCAGAATCGATGGTGAACCGGACGGTGACCGCGTTGAAGCCGTTGCGGACGCCGGGGTCGGCACCCAAGATGCCCAGGACGTTCATCTGGCCTTCGATGGTGGCGGTGACCGAGCGGAGCTGGATGCCGCGCATCTGGGCGACCGCGGCCACGCCCGCGGTCAGGCAGCCGGCCAGGGCGACCAGCACCACCTCGACCGGGGTGGCGCCGTTGTCCTCGGAGGCGAAGCACTCCGGATGGTCGATGTCGTACTCGTAGGTAGCCCGGTGGGCCTGCTCGGCGCCCAGCCCGGTGAACCCGGTCACCGTGGAATGGCTGTGCGTGCCCTTACGCCAGGTGCAGGCCGCCCGCCAGGTGAACTCGGCCGCCTCCGGCGCACCCGACAGCGCCTCCCGCGCCCCCAGCAGAGCCTGCACATTCACACCATTGTCAACGGGATTGCCAGTAACAGTCATCGGTATCTCCTTAGTTTCGATGGATCGGATGTGGTTATCTCGGCCGCCGCCGGGACCGAGCACGACGGGGAGCGAGGTGAGGCCGCGCAAGACCAGTCCGTCGCCGTGGGCCCAGGTGAGCGAGTCCCGTTCGGTAGCGAGCCGCAAGCCCGGGTAACGGCTGAGCAGGGTCTCGAAGGCGACCCGGGCTTCGAGCCGGGCCAGCGGCGCGCCGAGGCAGTAATGGATCCCGTGGCCGAAGCCGAGGTTCGGCCCGTCGCCCCGGCCGATGTCCAGGACATCGGGGGCTGGGAATCGGCCCGGATCGCGGTTGGCCGCCGCTAGGCACACCAGCACCTGTTCACGTGCGGGTATCTGCACGCTGTCGAGCGTCACCGGTTCGGCCGCCATCCGGAACGTGGCGTGCGGGACCGGGGCGGTAAACCGGATGAGCTCGTCGATCGCGGCGGGAAGCCGCCCGGGATCAGCTAGCAGCGCCTGGAGCTGGCTGGGGTGATCCAGCAGGGCCACCACTCCGTTGCCAATCAGGCTGGCCGTGGTGTCGTGGCCGGCGACGATGAGCTGGAACAGGCTCGACAGGAGCTCTTGCGTGGTGAGCGCGTCGCCTTCGGTGGCGGCGACCAGGACGCTGACCAGGTCGTCGGCGGGGCTCTGGCGCTTGGCGTCGACCAGCGCGCGCAGGTAGGAAACGATGCCGTCCGATGCCTGCACGGCCGCCGGCGGCGGATCCCCGGCCCACCCGGTGAGCAGCACCTGGAACCAGGCGTGCAGGCGCGGGCGGTCAGCTGCGGGGATACCCAGCAGTTCGCCGATCACCTCGAACGGCAAGGGGTAGGCATAACCCTCGATCAGGTCGACTGCGGCATCCGGGCCGGCGGCATCCAGTTCATCGAGGAGGCGGTCGGCGATCACCCGGACGGCCGGCTCCAGCGCGGCGATCCGGCTCGGCACGAAGGCCCGAGACACCAGCCGCCGCAGCCGGGTGTGGTCGGGCGGGTCGACGTTGAGCATGTGCCGGGAGAACTCCGGCCCCGGCAGCCCTTCGGCCACCACGTCGCCGGCCTGCTGCAAGGCGGCGAGCATGTCCTTGGAGATGCCGGGTTCGTTGAGTGCTCGCCGGGCCGCGTCGTAGCCGAGCACGACCCAGGCCTGGTGACCGTCGGCCAGACGTACCTTCTGCACCGGGCACCGGGCCCGCGCCTCGGCAAAATGGCCGAACGGGTCATCGCGGATTGCCGGCTCCCAGCCGCCCCACGTGGTCCGGGTGTCAGTCATGGCCGCCCTCCGGCCGGTAACCCGTGCACAGTAGGTCGAGCCGGGCGATGCGGCCGTTCTCGTCGGTGTCGACGTAGACCTGCTGTTCGACGGTGAACCAGCCAGCACCGAGCCGCTCCGCCCGCAGCCGCAGCCGCCAGTGCAGGTGCAAGCGGCCGCCGACCTCGCCGACGGTGGCCTCGACGAGATCGAATTCCTGGGTGTCGCCGAACCAGTACGCGAACCGGTCCGCGATCGCATCGGAGCCGGCCCACTCCCGCAAGCCCGAGGGCAGCAAGGCACGCAGGTAGGCATCAGCGGCGAGCGCGCCGCCCAGCCGGGCGAAGTCCTGAGCGGCCAGGCCCTCGAGGAACGACCCGGCGAGGGCGAACTGCGGCATCGCGGTTGCTGTGCTGTGGCTATGGGATGTGGTCGTCATGGATCCTTTGTACGGATCCGCTGACGGCGGCGAATCGGGTAGCTACCCGATCTTTCTGTCAGGTTCTGGGTTGTCTGCCATCCCGATCAGGCCATGACGCATGGCGAACAACGCCGCCTCGGTACGGGTCTTCACCCCGAGCTTGGCGTAGATGTGCTCTACGTGAGAGGAGACTGTCTTGCGGCTGACGTGCAGCTCGGCAGCGATCTCGGGGTTGGAACGGCCCTGGCCGAGCCGTACTAGCACCTCGGCCTCGCGTGCCGTCAGTCCCGACGGCAGTCCGGCCCGGCGCCGCACCCGGTGGCCGGCGGCCTCGAGCACCGCCTGGACTGCGTCCCCGTCGAGCCGCCCCGCGCGCACCTCGCCGCGCATTACCCGCTCGGCATCGCCGGCCTCGAGCGCCCCGCGGTGCGGACGCGGCTGACGCAGAGCGTGGTAGACGTCGGCGGCACCGAGGATCCGCGCCGCCAGCGAGATGGCCTCGCCCCGCAGCCCGTGCGGGTAGCCCGAGCCGTCGAGCCGCTCGTGGTGGAGTGATGCGCACTGCCCGACGTTAGCCAGCAGCGGGGTTCGGGCCAGCATCCGCTGGGTCAGGTACGGGTGGGTCCGGGCCCGCTCACGCTGGGAGATACTCCACTGGCTAGGCTCGTCCCAGACGCCGCTAGGGACGCCGATCATGCCGATGTCGTGCACCAGCGCCGCCCGGCGGAGCATGACGACATCGGCGGCCGGCAGCCCGAGCTTCGTACCGGCCTGCCTGGCCAGTTCGGCGACTCCCCGGGAATGGCCCAGGCGCAGCGGCGACTTCAGGTCGCTGAAATCGGCGAACGCGCCGAGCGCCCGGTCGAGCTGGTCATCACTTAGTGCCGTGCCGAGCTGTGGGTCGAGCGCGATCACCTCCTCCCACGCTGAGATGGCGCCCAGCCCGGCGAGAATCTCCGCGTGCCGCGCGTGGAAGCAGTCGACCAGGCCCGGATCGAACTGGGTACCCCGCCGCTCACGGGCCACAGCCAGCGCCGCCTCGGCGCCGCCCGCGTGATGGAACGCCTCAATGCTGTCAGCTAAGTGGACCAACCGGATGGCCGGAGCCAGGTCATCGGCGCCGGCCGACCCGGGCACCCCTCTTCCGTCCCACCGCTCAAAGGCCTGCCGCAGCGGATTGCACACCGCCGGGCCGAGCCCCAGCTGGTCGGCAAGATCACTAGCCTCCTGGCAGTGCTCCTCCATCACCCGCTGCACCGACCGGCCCGCGGACGCCAGGAACTTCCCGACTATCCCGACCCGGTGGAAACCCGACTTACCACGGCCCAGATGACGAGCGACGAAGACCGCCAGGCTGATGCCCCCCAGGTCCCCGTCGCGCGTGTCGGCGTAAAACGCCATTTCGTCGCCGAACAGCGCCGCCACCTCAGTGGTGTCAACGGCACATCCCACCCACGTCAGCAGCGAGGCGTAATACGCAGACACGCAGGCAGCCGGATCCATCCCGGCCGCCGCCCCCAGCCGCATGGCAACCACGGTCTGGCGCAGCACCCGCTCCATGGGCCGCCCCATCCCCAGATCCGCGACGAGCGACAACGTCGCCACCAGCTCGGCGAGGGTCACCGGGCGCAAGGAATCCGAGGCCACGGCCCTATTCTCCCCCTCATGCGCGCTGAGCGGTCGATCGTGATGAGACTGGCAGCCGGGTCGGCGCGCAGAACGCCGTTTCGCGCGTGTCGCGAATGACCGCCTGTGTGCTCCGGCGTGCGTCGGTATGCTCGCCGGGTGAGCCGGATCTCAATTGTGGGTGTGCCGAGCAGTGCTGCTAGCTACGCGGCGGGCCAGGACCTGGCGCCCGCGGCCTTGCGTTCAGCTGGCTTGCCCGCCAGGCTGATCGCTGCGGGGCTTGAGGTGCGTGATGAGGGGGACCTGCCTGTTCAGGTGTGGAAACCTGACCGGGAGCACCCGCTGGCCCAGAACGCCGACCAGGCGACCGAGTCGCTGCGCGAACTGGCCGCCCGGCTCGGGCCGGTGCTGGCGCGCGGTGAATTTGCGCTGGTCCTCGGCGGCAACTGCACCATCGCGCTGGGGGTCGTGGCGGCGTTGCGGCGCTTGGAGGCCGGCGTCCCGGGGCTGTTGTATGCCGACCGCCACTATGACCTCAATACTCCGGACAGCACGACGGACGGCGCCCTGGACTGGATGGGCCTGGCGCACGCGCTGGCCTTGCCCGGGTGCGTGGACACCCTCACCGACGCGTTCGGCCCCCGGCCGCTGCTGGAGCCATCCCAGGTGGCCTGGCTCGGGGTACAGCCGCAGCGGGCGACGGACTGGGAACGCGAGCAGGCAGCCCGGCTCGGCCTGCACGTGACCACCAGCCAGGCCCTGGCCGCCGATCCAGCCGGCGCCGCCGCGGCCGCGCTTGACCGCCTCCCGGCCGGCCCGATCGCGGTCCACATTGACGTCGACGTCCTGGACTTCACCCATGCCCCGCTGGCCGAAGACACCGGCGGCCGCAATACCGGGCCCACCCTCAGCCAAGCCGAACAGGCCCTGACGCTGGCCGTGCGAGATCCGCGGGTGCGAGCGCTGTCGATCGGCGAACTCAACCCGACCCGCAGCACCGGCGACCCCGATGCGATTCCCCACTTCGCCGACAGCATCGCCCGGATCCTCGCGGCCACAAGGCGCGGATAACCTGCACACTGATTGACAACCGGACCGATGTGCGGGCGTTCGCCTGTTCGGATACCATCAGCTGAACACGTAAACAATTTTACGCTTGCGCATATGGTTCCAGCAGCATCCAATCCGGGGGTGCGGGCGCAACAATCGCCGCCTTTTCCCGTACCGTCCTTTCGTCACCCCGCCTGTAGAACTGTCGGCCAGCCGCCACAGCGGCAGCAGTCCGATTGGCTGCCAAACAGGTGCGGCGCCGACCTTAAGATGGTCTCGCTGACCTGCACTAAGCTCAAGTGCAGGTAGGATCTCTTCGATTAAGCTCACAAGCTCCGGAACCTCTCAGCACCGATAGTGCCTTCGGCTGTGTAGACGCGGCCACGGTCGGCCATTGCCTGTCTTATGAGTATGAGCCGGCCTAGAACCGCTGAAGTCGTCCAGCCTTCGACAACTATACTCTGAAGAGCCTGCTGCGACGGTACGGCACGGAGCCAGACACCGACCATGAGGCGGGAAAGGCTATGCTCCCCGCGCCCGGATCCGTAACTGCTGCTCGGCCCGCGCGGAATCGGCATCCTTGTTGTTAGGAGCGTTAAGGAATATGGCCTCATAATGATAAATGAATAGTCATACGCGCGATAAACGTATAGCTGAATTTCGGGGCACTGCATCATAAAACATTCCAGCGAGCGCGTCGACGGCCAAGTCTAGACCAGTTGCGATATCTCTCGTTTTGAATAGGTAGCAATAATGGCACCAATTATATTGAGGTTTTCTCGGCGAGGGTGAGCCTCGCGTTCCTGACGTAACGGTCACACGGGCAGGCGCGCGGACATAAGCGGAGATCCGAGGGGAAACGCGGAGCCCCCGGTACAAGAGGTCTCGACCAAGATCCCTGCCGTTCCCGGAGGCTCCGCGTGCTGTCCTATCGTGTCATCCTTGATGTCCCGCTGCCACTGGTGACGTTCGTGTCCCGGCTGCTGGCAGATCACCGCCGCGAGATCGGTACCCGGGCCGGAACGCGTGCCCTGACCTGCTGGAAGCAGGCGGTCTTCGCGCTGGCGTGGTTCCGGGACCGGCCGGACATCCGCCGGCTCGGCGCGGGCTTCGGGATCTCCCAGGCCACCGCGTACCGGTATAAGGACGAGGCGGCCGAGGTGCTCGCAGCGAAGGCGCCCACGCTGCACGAAGCCCTGGAGAAGGCCGCTGAGCAGGGCCTTCCCTACCTGATCCTGGACGGCACGCTGATCTCCTCGGACCGGTGCGCGGATAAGAAGGCCAGCAGGAAGGGAAAGAAGATCGACAAGTGGTACTCCGGGAAGGCACACCGTCCTGCCGGGAATGTCCAGGCGCTGGCCGCGCCGGGCGGGGTGCCGCTGTGGGTCTCGGACGTGCTGCCCGGCAGCACCCACGACCTGACCGCCGCCCGCAAGCTGGTCCTGCCCGAAGCGCGGCCTTACCTGGGGGATTGCCCATCCTCGCCGATTCCGGCTACGAGGGGGCCGGCGCGGGCGTGCACGTCCCGGTGAAAAGCCAGCCCGCGGCGAACTCGATATCGGCACGAGAACCCGAAACGCGCTGCTCCGGTCTCTGCGCTACCAGGAGAACGCGGCTTCGCCCTGATGTCCCAGCGGTGGCGCGCCATCCAGCACGTCTCCCTCAGCCCGACCACCATCGGTGACATCGCCAAATCGGCACTCGTCCTCACGCAATTCGAGCACAAGATGATCACCTGAAAGTGACTGAGAAAACCTCATTGATGAACAATGCCCACCAGCTGGCTGATGACTGCTCCGGAATTTGACCAGGAAACCCTCGCGAGGACTCTGATCGGGCCATGCGCGCAGGTCACAGGCCTGCCCGATCGGCGGCAAGCCTACAGGCCCTCGGTGTAAAAGGGACGGGCGTGGTTCCAGTTCATGGTGATGTTAAGCGATATTGCTGATATTCTGAGTGGCGTTTGCCGTCCTGCCAACGGTGACGGTGCGTGGCCGTAGCTGGCGGGGTGGTCGAGTCGAGCCGGGGCGGCATCTTCCAGGATCTCAGGCAACTGCTTGCCCGAGGCGAATAGCTCGTCGATTTGGTCGCGCGGATGCGCTCGTTAGGGGATACTCGATGTGGCATGGGCGTAGGTCCTTCCCTTCGATGACTTGGCCGTCTTGAAGAGAACTTACGCCCGTCTTCATTTACACCGAGGTTTGGATGTCACCGCACTTCAGCGTTGTTATTTCTATCGCGGATGCGCCCTGCTGAATCGGATGCTTGACAGCTCTCCTATCTGCCGGCCGAGCACACCGATGGTCGAGGGATCGTTGAGTGGGGTTCAGATTGTGTAGCGCCCTGGCGAGGACAAGGATGTAAAGGCCCGGCCATCCTGAGGTCGGGGAGGTGAGATCGTGGGCGATGAACCGGCCGCCGATGCTGGTTTCCCGGCCGGGAATGAGGCTAGTGCGGCCATTGGCGCACGGCTGGGGCAGTACCGGCTGGAGCGGCGAGTGGGCGGGGGCGGCATGGCCGTGGTGTACCTGGCCCGTGACGAGCGGCTTGACCGGCCGGTGGCCCTGAAGGTCCTGGCACCGGTGCTGGCCGAAGACGAGGCATTCCGCAAGCGGTTCATCCGGGAGTCACGCGCGGCGGCGGCGGTCGAAGATCCGCATATCATCCCGGTGTTCGAAGCCGGGGAAGCCGGCGGCATGCTGTATATCGCGATGCGGTATGTGCCCGGCGGAGACGTGAGGACCATGGTGCGCCGGGATGGCCCGCTGCCGCCAGGACGGGCGGCGGCGGTCATCGCGCAGGTGGCCTCGGCGCTGGATGCTGCGCACGCCGCCGGGCTGGTGCACCGTGATGTTAAGCCGGCGAACATGCTCGTGGACAGGCGGTCCAACCGTTCTGACCATGTGTACCTGGCCGATTTCGGGCTGAGCAAGAAGAGACTGACGGCATCGGCGGGGCTGACCGGGACGGGCCAGTTCGTCGGAACATTGGACTATAGCGCGCCCGAGCAGATCCGTGGCAGGCCAGCGGACGGGCGGACCGATCAGTACGCGCTCGCGTGCGCGGCGTTCGAGCTGCTGACCGGCGCGCCACCGTTCCACCACGAGGAAGCCACGGCGGTGATGTACGCGCACCTGTCCGAACCGCCGCCGCCGGTGACCTCCCGGCGGGCTGGCCTCCCGCCGGCTGTGGATCAGGTGGTTGCCCGTGCCCTAGCCAAGGTTCCAGGTGACCGCTACGCCAGCTGCCAGGAGTTCGCGGATGCCTTGCTTCAAGCGCTCGGCGCCGTATCGTCGGGCTCCCGCCTCGGGGCATCAGACGGGCCAGCACCCAGCCATCCGCCGACCCAGATCGACCTGGTGAGCGACGGATCCGGCCGACAGCCTGTATCCTCTGCCAGCGCGGCAGCCGGGACGGCGCACACCCCGCACGCCGAAGCCGACATGCAAAGCAGAAATATCGATATCCCGGCCGCGTCGGTTGCGGCGGATACGGCCGCACTTGTTTTCGAGACGGCACCCGCACCGGTGGGCCCGGCTACCGGTCACGCTGCCGCCGGGCCATACGCTGGCCCCAACAGGACCGCCACCCCTGGCCCGCCCGCTAGGAATGACCATCAACGCCCGCTAAAACTCGGCCCCGTAAGGCGATCAACGAGTCTTTCTCGGTCCCGGGCTAAGCGGAGCCGTAGTCGCCTGCGACTGCTGACTGTGGCGTCGGCCGCGGTTATTGCCGCTGGCGCTGCGGCTCTTTCCGTATCCCTGTCTGGAGGTGGAAGCGCGCCGTCTCGTCCTGCAGGCGCGGCGACTGGTCATGGAGCCACGGCGCCTCGTGATGGAGGCGTGGCCCTAACGGCGGTGCTCGTGGCAACTCTCAGGAACCCGGAATCTTCGGCTCATGGCGTAGCGTTCGGGCCGAGCGCGAGGACGCTAGCCGTCGGCAGCGTTAATAACAACGGCAACGCATCCGGAACCGGCGGATCAACCTACGTGTGGGATATCGCCACCAAGAAAGTCACCGCCACCCTCACCGATCCGGGAAGGGAGGGTGTGGCCTACGTGACGTACGGGCCCGGCGGGACGACCCTGGCCGCAGCTGACTATAACGGCAGTACCTACCTGTGGGATATCGCCACCAGGAAGATCACCGCCACCCTGCCCGACCCGGGAAGCAAGGGCGTGGACAGCGTGGCGTATGCGCCGGGCGGGACGACCCTGGCCGCAGCCGACAACAACGGCAGCACCTACCTGTGGGACATCGCTACCAGGAAGATCACCGCCACCCTGCCCGACCCGGGAAGCAAGGGCGTGGACTATGTGGCGTATGCGCCGGGCGGGACGACCCTGGCCGCAGCTGACTATAACGGCAGTACCTACCTGTGGGACATCGTCACCAGGAAGATCACCGCCACCCTGCCCGACCCGGGAAGCGAGGGGGTGGACAGCGTGGCGTATGCGCCGGGCGGGACGACCCTGGCCGCAGCTGACTTTAACGGCAGCATCTACCTGTGGGACATCGCCTCCAAGAAGATCACCGCCACGCTCACCGACCCGGGAAGCAAGGGCGTGGACTACGTGGCGTATGCGCCGGGCGGGACAACCCTGGCCGCAGCCGACACCAACGGCAGCACCTACCTGTGGGACATCGCCACCAGGAAGATCACCGCCACCCTCACCGACCCGGGAAGCGAGGGCGTGTACTTCGTGGCGTTCGCGCCGGGCGGGAAGACTTTGGCCGCAGCGGACAGCGACGGCAGCACCTACCTGTGGAAAATTGCCAGCCATACATCCCGATAATCAACAAGACGTCGATTCTCCAGCGGATCCGCTCATCTGCTACCAATTGCCGCTCACCGGTATGAGAGGCGCCGGGCCACCCGGCGCACCCAGATCTACTGCGACGACTTTTCAGGGGAAATGATTTGAGTTTCCAGAGCCGGACGCTGACTGCCTGGGCCTGCCCGGCCCGTAGCCCAATGGCCTTGCTTTAGAGTCTGATGGGATATCGTGACCGTTTTATGGCTCATGATGGTTCTGAGGGGCTCTCGCCGGATGGCTGGCTGCCGGACCGGATCTCGGTGGGGTGCTGACCAGGGCGTTCCCGCCGGAGCTGGTCGATGAGGTCATCGAGGTGACCGGGACGCGGGAGCAGCGCGCCGGCTGTTGCCGGCCCGGCTGATGGTGTACTTCGTGCTGGCGTTGTGGCTGTTCCGGGGCCGGAACTGCGGGTACGGGCAGGTGATGGCCAAGCTGGCCGACGGGCTGTATTGCCAGCGGCGGGGGCGGACTTGCTGGCCGGGCGCCTGGCGCCGGGAGGGCGGGTGGATGCGGGGGGCGGCCGCCAGTGGTGGCTGCCGGACATCTCCTCGCTGTCCCGCGGGCGCGGCAAGCTGGGTGCCGATCCGGTGCGGATGTTGTTCGAGCACGTGGCGGGGCCGACCGGGGCGGACGGGCGCCGGGGGTGTTCTGCTGCGGGCTGCGGGTGGTCTCCATGGACGGGTCGGTCACGGACGTGCCGGACAGCGGCAAGAACGCCGCGTTCTTCGGCCGGCCCTCCAACCAGTCGCGGGACGGGGCGTTTCCGCAGGCCCGGTGGGTCGCGGCGGCGGAGTCCGGGACCGGCAGCCTGCTGGGCGCCGCGATCGGCCGGTACACCGACTGCTCGACGTGGAGGAGTACCCGGCGCTGGACCTGGCCTGCGCGTACCCCTTGCGCTGGGGCTGCGAGACAGTCACCGGCCACCACAAGACCGACATGGGCGAGGGCCAGCCCGTCCTGCGCTCCGGCGACCCCAAGGGCGTCATGCAGGAGATGTGGGCGCTGTTCGCCGTCTACCAGGCCATCAGCCGGCTCACCGGGATCGCCGTGGACGCGGCGGGCATCCCCCGGACCAGATCAGCTTCCCGCACGCCCTGGCCGCCGCGACCGCCACTGTGGCGGCTTTCCCCCCTGAGCAGGCCGACCTCGCCTTCGCCACGTTCCTGGCCAAGATCCTCATGCCCGCCTTCTTCACCTACGACCGCCCCGGCCGGGCCAGCCCGCGCAAGACCAAGAAGGCCGGCGACTTCCCCGCCCGCAAGCCAGGTGAGCCCAGCGTCACCAAAGTCACCCGCACAATCGAGTTCCACCTGCTCTGCCCCTGGCAGCTCACCTGAAAGCAACGCCATCGGACATGACCGATGGGAGCCTTCCGGTGCGATGATTTTCCTGGCGGCCGCCGGTCTTACCGAGCATGACTATGACGACGAGAGTCCAGAGCGTGTCGATCCCGGTGGCCGATCAGGACCGGGCACTGGCGTTTTACACACAGGTGCTCGGCTGCGAGCTGCGCACCGACATCGAGGTGTGGCCCGGGGCCAGGCTGGTGGAAGTGGTGCCCCCCGGGTCGAGCGTCGGCCTGGTGCTACTGCCCCCGGACAGCGAAATCCCGATGGCCGTACGGTTGGGCACGACCAACGCCCAGACCGCCCACGCGCGGCTTCGCCAGGCGGGCGCGAGGCTGCACAACGACGAAGTCGTGCACCTCGACGGCTACCCGCCGATGTTCTTTTTCGCCGACCCGGACGGCAACGGGCTCGTATATCTAGAGGAAGAACCCGGCGGGGCCAGCGGCAACTGATGTCGGCATCCCGAACTGGGCCGTGAGCCGGAGTGGTCATGGCCCTGGATGCACCGGGCGGACCGACGACCGCATTCCGGCACATTGCCACCTCTTCCCGGTGCCTGCCGAACCGTGACCAGCGGCCAGGCGTCCACGCGAGGGCAACCCGGAGCAGGCCCGGCGAGCCTGCCGTCAGGCACATCACCCGCAGAATCGAGTTCTGCCTGCTCTGCCCCTGGCAGCTCACCTAAAGCAACGCCATTGGGCCCGTAGCCTACCTGTCCGCAGCGGGGACTCCGCCCGGGAAACTGATTGTTTTTCCCTGGATGCGGTCTATCCATTCTGCGGCCGCCAGCGTGTCTGGATGATCCGGGCCGAGCTTGCGCCGCAGATGAGGCAGCATATCCACGAACTCCCCCTCGGCCCCGGCGTAGTTGCCGCGCGCCGTCATCTCGCGGGCGATGCTGAACCAGAGGGTCAGCGTGACCGGGTGATCCCGGCCCAGCTTAAGTTCCAGGTGGGGCAGCACGTCGCGGAACTCCTTCTCCGACCCGGTGTGGTCGCCACGCGCCGCCATCTCCCGGGCGATGGCGAACCGGGTGGCCAGCGTGTCCGGATGATCCGCCCCCAGCGTCCGTTGCAGATGGGGCAGCAATCCCCGAAAGCCGTTCTCGGCCCCGGTGTGGTCGCCGCGGGCCGCCGTCTCCTGGGCGATGGCGAACCAGGCGATCAGCGTGTCCGGGTGATCCGGGCCGAGCGTCTGCTGCCTGGCTGCGAACACGGCCCGGAACCCGTCCTCGGCCCCGGCGTGGTCCCCGCGGACCGCCATCTCCTGCGCGATGGCGAACCGGGTGGCCAGCGTGTCCGGATGATCCGCCCCCAGCTTCCGGCACATGTGGGGCAGCATTTCCTGGAACGCCTTTTCCGCCGCGGCGTGGTCGCCACGTACCGCCATCTCCTGCGCGATGGCGAAACGGACGATCAGCGTGTCGGGATGATTCGGGCCTAGGGCCCGCGTCTGCTCGGCCAGCACGTGCCGGAATTCCTGCTCCGCCCCGCTATGGTCCCCCCGGACCGTCATCTGCTGCGCGATGGCGAACCGAGTGGCCAGCGTGTCCAGGTGCTCCGCGCCCAGCGTCCGCTGCCGGGCCGCGAACACCCCCCGGAACTCGTTCTCCGCCCCGGCGTGGTCGCCCCGCGCCGCCATCTCCTGCGCGATGGCGAACCGGGCGGCCAGCGTGTCCGGATGCTCGGCCCTCAGCGTCCGCTGCCGGGTCGCGAACACCCCTCGGAACTCGTTCTCCGCCCCGGCGTGGTCGCCCCGCGCCGCCATCTGCTGCGCGATGGCGAACCGGGCGGCCAGCGTGTCCGGATGCTCGGCCCCCAGCGTCCGCTGCCGGGCCGCGAACACGTACCAGAACTCATCCTCGGCCCCGGCGTGGTCGCCCCGCGCTGCCATCTGCTGGGCGATGGCGAACCGGGTGGCCAGCGTGTCCGGATGGTCCGGGCCGAGGTTCTGCTGCTGGTCGGTCAGTATCTGCTGGTGCCGCGCGACCGTCTCGTCCGAGCGCCTGGCCTCCTGGCGCGCCGCCGCCACGCTGGCGTTAGCCGCCAGCTTGTCGGCGTGGTCCAGTCCTAGCCGATGCTGATGATCGGTCAGCGACCGCTGGTGCAGCGCTACCGCCAAGTCGGAGTCGTACCGCTGGAGTCCGAACGCCAGACGCAGCGCATCAGCGAACTCCCCGCAGCTGGCGTATCGGTCGGACGGCTCCTTGGCTAGGGCCTGCTGCAGGACGGCGTCCACGGCCAGGGGAAGATCGGGCCGTCGCAGTGTGAGCGGCGGCGGCGGGTCCGACAGCTGCGCGTACAGCACAGCCGTGTCGTCGTCGCGGTGAAACGGCGGCGCGCCGGACATCAGCGTGAACACCGCGCAGGCCAGCGCGTACTCGTCCGTGCGCGCATCGACCTGCTGCCCTCGGATCTGCTCGGGTGCGCAGTAATCCAGTGTTCCCAGGAACCCGCCGGCCCCGGTCATGCTGACCGACGACACCGCGACCTTGGTCAGCCCGAAATCAGACAGGTATACATGATCCGGGCGGCCGGGCCGCACGTCGACCAGCATGTTGGCGGGTTTGACGTCCCGGTGGACCAGCCGGGCCGCGTGTGCGGCGTCAAGGGCCGAGGCCACCGCGGAGATGATCCCGGCGGCCCGGGCTGTGGGCAGCGGGCCCAGCCGACGCAGCAACGCCCGCACATCACCGCCGGGCACATATCGCATGGCGATGAATAGCACTTCGTCCGCCTCGCCGGCTTCGAACACCGGGATGATATGCGGATCGTCCACGGCCGCCGCTGACCGGGATTCACGGATGAAACGATGCCGGAAATGCTCGTCCGCCGCCAGCCCAGGCGCGAGCACCTTGAGCGCTACCTGCCGGTTGAGCCGCTCGTCCTGGGCGCGGAAAACCACCGCCATTCCGCCCCGGCCTATCTGCTCCTCCAGCCGGTACCCGGCGATCCGCGAGCCGACGGCAAAACCGGTCAGGAACCCGGCCGCTCCCGGGCCTTCAACGCCCATCACGTCTCCACGGCTGGTCGGCCTCTTCCTGCCTTCCTCTGGCCTTAGGGTCGGCCGAAGCCGACTCCGGATGGGCAGTCCGGGGCAGACGAAATAGGGCAATTCGCATTAACAAAGCCGATCCCACCCCCTGCAATCGTTCACCCCGCCCGGCACGGATGACCCCGGATGCAGACTCGATCCCCAAGCTAGCACGACGGCAACAAACGCGTCGGCGGACATCAGGGAAGCAAATGCCGTCGCCGCTTGCGCCGGGCGCCGGGATAGGAACGACGAGACGGTCGCAGATAGAGCCGGCGAGCTAGCCACCTGGAGGATTAATGACGGCCCAGAGCACTGAAGTCTTCACAGAAGTGCTTAAATCGGTTACACACCGCATAGCGCTCATGTAGGCAGACGCGCGGATACAGGTGGACATCGCCGAGAAAGCGAGTGTTGACGATCTCCGCATGTCGCCGACAGGGTCGAACGCCCATGGGCACGCCACGATAGCTTGACCATGCGCCGTGGCCGAGCGGCAGGCGGGGGCTGACTGGGCATGCGAAGGGTTGTCCTCGTTGTCATCGTTGGTTCAGATGACATGAAACTTGTCCAGGAATCCTGTACGAGTGAGGTGAGGGCCCGGGTGGCCGCAGTCAGCATCAGCCACGCCCGCGAGAATCTGTTCCCGCTAGTTCGGCAGGTCAACGAAGACCGCATCGTCATCGAGATCGTGGCCCGTAACGGCGGCAACGCGGTTCTCATGTCTGCCGGATAACCGAGAAGGACCGGCTCGTGTACGACATCGAGTCCGACGTGGTAACCATCATCGCCTGCCGTTTCGACTACGACGACCACTGACACCGGACCTCGTGTCATAGGGACGAGCCCAGAGCCGGTGTGGGCTCGTCCGGCGTGGCTTACGCCTAGCCAGCAACGATGGCCGCCGGGGCCTGATCAGCACAAGGCGCTGCGGAGGGCGGGCAGGCATTCGCCTGCCGTGACATTAGGCCGGGTCGGGATCGCGGTGGCATCTCGACGGTCTCCGCTGAGCGTGCCAAGCCGGAGACAGTCTCCCAATTCAGGCTGCCACGCGAGGTGTTCTGGCCAGCAACGATGCGGCGAAACCGCGGGAGCTTGACTCCCGCCGTAACTATCGGTGCTAGATAAGATTTCGAAACTGGTGGGCCGTGCTGGATTTGAACCAGTGACCTCTTCAGTGTCAGGGAATTCTAGGGAGCCTGTCACCGTCGGACTGAGTTCGAATGGCGAGCCACTGACCTGCGAGAAGAATCTGATCGGGTCGTGCTACGCCGAGGGCGGCTGAACACGTTGGCTCCCCTTTCTGGCTCCCACAGCATCTGGGCCGCCGGGCGCCGATCAAGGCGCCAGATCGACGTGGGCTGCTCGTAGCTCGGTGCCGATCCGGTCTGTCCTCCGGGGGACAGCTGGCGAATAAAAGTTCACGAGATGTCCGAGCCGCGGGGAATGGCCGCCCGGCTGGCGGCCAACGCCTGGGACGCGGAAACGGCCGAGCGGACTGGGCAGGTACAGGTCCCAGGCGACCGCATAATGGTTGATATGGAGGTAATCGTGAGTTGAAGGCAGGCGAGCACAAGGTTTTAAACCGGGACGAGCTCTACGTGAATCTCGGCTGCTTGCGCAACAGCATGCAGGTCACCGGAATCTGAAGTGAGGATGTCGTCGCCATCGGCGGCCAGGCACACCACGGCGGCATCAATGGCATCGGACTGGCCGCTGCGGGCAAGGAGCATGCCGGCTCGCCGTCCCAGCCTGTCGTCGATGGGAGCCACCTCAGTGCCGGCAAGGAGCCGGGCCATGGGGGCCTGCCGTCCGCTACCACCGCGCCAGACCTGGGCGACCACGCCGCCGCTGGTGACTGGCGAGCGTCCGGCGAGACGTTCGCGCTTGATCAGTGCTACGACGTCTCGGCTGCCGCGTTCGACGGCAACGAATGCTCCTGCGTCCAGCACGAGCATCAGGCGGCTCCCCGTCCATGCTGCGTCGGCGCAGGTGAGCGCTGTTCCGGGTCGCCTCTTACCACGGTGGCTCGTTGGCGTGCCCGACGGGCGGCGTCCCGCATCTCATCGTCAGTGATTTCCCCGTGTTCGATCTCGTAGGCGGCCAGGAAGTCATCCAGGGCCTGCAGCCGCCGGTCGTGATCGGCCTTCAGTCGGAGAGCGTCATTGACCCAGGCGCTTATGCTCTCGGCGTGGCCTTCGGTTACCGCTTCCTGCGCCACCGCCACTAGTTCGGCGTCCACGGATGCGGAGAGCCGTCGCTTGGTAGTCATACGCTTATGCTACATCTCGACTACGATCGTAGGAACATCCTGCCACATGACCCTCGCGGTCAGAGCCGCTCCGTATCGCCTGCTAGTGGCGGCGGGTCACGGTGATCGGTAGTTCGTTCGGCACCAGAGGGCGGCTGACCAAGGGTGCACGGTGGCGCCGTCGGCGAGCCGAAGCTGCCCGAGCTCGCGATCGTGCCGCCGGTCACATTAATCCTTTCGGACCGGGTAGTAGCGCGGACCTGTGAAAGGCCTTGGCGGCCGATCGCTTACCGCCGGCCTGTACCGGACCGGATGGACCGCGCACGCGGAGGTGATCTGGCTTGCTCAGGCTTCATGTCAACCCATTCGACTACACGATCCTGGGGATTTACTTTGCCCTGGTCATAGCGATCGGGGTGATCGCCCGCCGGGCGGTCGCCACGAGCGAGGACTTCCTGCTGTCCGGCCGGTCGCTGCCGGCCTGGGTGACCGGGCTGGCCTTCATCTCTGCCAACCTCGGCGCGATCGAGATCCTGGGCATGGCCGCGAACGGCGCCCAGTACGGCCTGCCGACCGTGCACTTCTACTGGATCGGCGCGGTCCCGGCGATGGTGTTCCTCGGCGTCGTGATGATGCCGTTCTACTACGGGTCACGGGTGCGCAGCGTGCCGGAGTTCCTGTTGCGTCGGTTCAACCCGGCCACACACCTGTTCAATGCCCTGACGTTCGCGCTGGCCGCCGTGCTGATCGCCGGCGTGAACCTGTACGCCCTGGCCCTGGTCATCAACGCGCTGATCGGCTGGCCGATCTGGCTGTCGATCGCCGTCTCGGCGCTGTTCGTGCTGGCCTACATCACGCTCGGCGGCCTGTCCGGCGCGATCTACAACGAGGTGCTGCAATTCTTCGTGATCATCGCCGGGCTGGTCCCGCTGGTCATCATCGGGCTGCACAGCGTCGGCGGCTGGAGCGGCCTGCAAACCAAGATCGATCACACCAAGCTAGGTGCCAACGCCTTCTCCACCTGGAGCGGCGTCGGGATCGGGCACTGGGCGAACCCGCTCGGCGACTGGATCGGCATCGTCTTCGGGCTCGGCTTCGTGCTGTCGTTCGGCTACTGGACCACGAACTTCGCCGAGGTCCAGCGGGCCTTGTCGGCCAAAGACTTGTCCGCGGCCCAGCGGACGCCGCTGATCGGGGCGTACCCGAAGATCTTCATTCCCGCCCTGACCATCATCCCCGGCCTGATCGCTCTGGCCATCATCCCCAAACTGGGCACGCCCAAAGGAGCCTCCTACAACGACGCCATCCCGCTGCTGATGGGCAGGTTCCTGCCCAACGGCGCGCTAGGCGTGGCGCTGGCCGGCCTGCTGGCCGCCTTCATGGCCGGCATGGCGGCCAACGTCAGCTCGTTCAACACCGTCTTCACCTACGACATCTGGCAGACCTACATCAGGAAGGGCCGGCGGGACCGGTACTACCTGAATGTCGGCCGGGTGGTGACCGTGGTCGGCATCCTGATCGGGATCGGCACGGCGTTCATCGCCTCCGGCTACAGCAACATCATGAACTACATTCAGTTGCTGTTCTCGTTCTTCAACGCGCCATTGTTCGCCACGTTCATCCTGGCCATGTTCTGGAAGCGGACCACGCCGTGGTCGGGAATCGCCGGGCTGGCCGCTGGAACGGTCGGCGCCGCCGTCATGCACTTCGTCGGCTACCACATCGCCTACTTCTATCCGCACCAGGTGCTTGACCCGACCCACGCCACGATCAACGCGCAGATGCTCAACTTCTACGGGGCGATCGCCGCCTTCGTCGCTGACCTCGTGGTCACGATACTGGTCAGCATGGTGACCAAGCCGAAGCCGGTATCCGAGCTCGGCGGCCTGGTCTGGGGCGTGCACGACCCAGATGCGCCCGACCCAGCGAGCGTGCCCAAGCCGGCCTGGTGGGCGTCGCCCAAGCTGTTGGGCGGGATCGCCCTGGGCATCGTCCTCGTCCTGTCCATCGTCTTCGCCTAGCAAGGAGGCCGTCATGTCCGAAGTGCCAGACACCGGTGCCGAAGCACCGCAGTCGGCGGCAGCCAGGCTGTTTGACTTGCGGGTGCTGATCGGCGGGCTGTTCCTCCTCTACGGGGCCATGCTCACCGTCGCCGGGTTCTTCACCTCGTCGGAGGAACTGGCCAAGGCCAGCCACATCAACATCAACCTGTGGATGGGCATCGGCATGCTCGTCATCGGGGGGTTCTTCGCGGCGTGGTGGCGACTCCGCCCGCTCCAGCGTCCGGAGCCCCAGCCGGACCAGCCGCAGCCCGACATCGGGGCCGGGCAATGACCGCCCCGGCCCGCTCCGTGGTCGTGGTCGGGGTGGACGGCTCGACCGGCAGCCGGGACGCCGTGCGCTGGGCCGCCGGGTACGCCAGACTGGCCGGCGCGGAACTGAGGGCGGTGGCTAGCTGGCGGTGGCCGAACTACCTGACTCGCATACCGCCCGAGGCCCGGCTGATGCTGGTCAACGACTACGACCATCTCGTGTCGATGGGCCGGCTCTTTGGGGAGCGACGGAGCGATGTCGGTGTACGCGCCTACCACTGTGTCCCGCAGTGCGTGCGAGGCTGCCGTCCGGCATACGTGGCTTCTTGACCCGTTGGTTGGCTATGAACAACGCATCACACGTAGCGCGGCGATGCTCTTTGCCAACGCCGACAACCGGCTGACCGGCGCCAAGGAGATCCCGTACGCCAACCTGGGCGTGAGTGTCGCGCAGCGACTCATCGACAATATCCACCGCTAGCGTCCAATCGTCTCAGCCCATAATTCCCCGCTAAGCCGCTTCGTGTGCCGGATCAGTCAGACAGGCCGCTACCGGAATATGGCGGCCCGGTTGTTCCCCGGACTACCAAGGTGGGGTCGAGCACGATATCCCTGGCCTCGATCCGCCCGTGATCGAGGCGCTCGATGATGGCCTGGACGGCTTGGTCGGCCATCAGCGCGGCGTCCTGGCGAATGGTGGTGAGATTGACAAAGGACAGGCGGGCGATCGCGCTGTCGTCGTAGCCGACTACCGACATATCACCAGGAACGTCTATCCGGGCCCGGATGAGGGTGTCGAGGATGCCGTGCGCGCACCGGTCATTGGCCGCGAAGATGGCGGTCGGCAGCTGTTCTTCGTTGAGGACGTGGCGGCTGGCGGTCGCACCGGATTCCTCGGTGTAGTCGCCGGGGAGAATCCGGATGTGGCCGCCGAGGCGGTGCCGCAGCATGGCCTGCCGGTATCCGCGGCGGCGCTCGGCGGCTGCGGGCAGGTCGCCGCCGTCGATGTGCACAATGCTACGGTGACCGAGGCCGACCAGGTGATCTACAGCCAGACCAGCGCCGCGTTCGTCGTCTACTCGCACGACATCAACGCTGTCTCCGGTATGACGCCGTCCGATGTCGACGATGGGCATCTGATCCGCGACGCGCGCGAGTTGCGCGGCCGTGATGGTCGTCCCGTCCAGGATCAGCGCCTCGCTGCGGTAGGCGAGCAGCTCCTCCACTGCTTGCCGGTCATCGCGCCCGGGCCCGATGGCCCCTAGGACAACGTGGTAGCCATGCCGTTCCGCGGCCGGGTAGATCGCCTCGACTAGGTCGACGTCG
The DNA here is from genome assembly GCA_963787645.1 of uncultured Actinomycetes bacterium. Classification (GTDB taxonomy): domain Bacteria; phylum Actinomycetota; class Actinomycetes; order Streptosporangiales; family Streptosporangiaceae; genus Palsa-504. Next base: position 171,490 of record CAWBDS010000008.1, read on the forward strand.
AACGGCTGTCGCATGGTGAACAGCACGCCGATGTGCCGGCTGCGGTTGCGCCTGAGCACCTGCGCCGCAGTGTCAGGCCGGTAGCCCAGTTCGGCGGCGGCGCGCAAGACGCGCTCGCGAGTCTCCGCGCTGGCCCCGGGAGCGTTGCGCAACACCAGTGACACCAGCGTTTGGGAGACACCGACGCGCGCCGCGACGTCACGCATAGTCGGCCGCCCGAGTCTTCCTGACGTATTGAGCGCGGGCGAGGTGTCCATCGAGGTTTGTCCTCTTGTCCATATGTCTTGACATATGTGGGGCGTTAACCGCATACTAGCATACTGTTACGTATTAGTAACACGTAACAGTAGAAAGCCTCGTGAGCCGCGGGCAGCCGGACAGGATCTGAGGTTCCTGCCGAACCCGCGCGGGGGAGAAGCGACGCGCCGAGTGCTAACAATCCGGAGGACCGCAGATGGGTCGCCCTGAAAAAACGATCAGCAGTAGCGGCGCGGTGGCCGACTTCGCATACCAGCTGCGGCTGCTGCGTCAGCACGCGGCGTTGACGCTCCGCCAGCTCGCTGCGAGCACTGGGCTTTCCACGGCTACATTGTCGGTCGCCGCTTCCGGCCGCAAGCTGCCCAGCTGGAAAGTCGCCCGGGCCTACGTTCAGGCCTGCGGCGGCGATACGGATGACTGGCGCATGCGGTGGGAGCACGCGGCACGGTTTTCCCGGCTGCCCCGGGCGATGCGGCTGCCCGTCCAGGCCGGCCATGCACCTGGCGCGCCGGCCCGGCAGGGTAATCGCGGTTTGCCTGGCGGCCCTGTCCCGGTGCCCGTGACGGCCGAGACCACCAGTGATTTCATGGAGTGCCTGCTGCGGGTGAAGATCTGGGCGGGCGACCCGCCGGTCCGCGTTCTTTCCCGGCGTACCGGCTTGCCGCCCAGCACCGTGCAGGACTTCCTCCGCCGCGAGCGCCGCAGGCTGCCGACCGTGGAGGCGGTCTGCACGTTCCTGAAGGCCTGCGGTGTTGACGACTGGAATGTCATCTCTGAGTGGATTTACGCCTGGCGGCGGCTGAAGTTCGCCGAATCCTCCGAACGCCGTAGTCGCGCGCCGCGCGCTCTGATGTCGGCCTTACCAGCCCGGAAAACCGGAAACCGGCAAGGCTGCACTCGGTCAGACGGCCGTCGGGAAGTGCAGGTGAGCACGATGGTGCTCCGGGTAGGAGTTGTCGGGCCAGCGGCTGGTGATGGCCTTGGCGCGGGTGTAGAAGCGGATTCCCTCGGGTCCGTGCACATGGGTGTCGCCGAACAGCGAGTCCTTCCACCCGCCGAAGGAGTAGAAGGCCATCGGCACCGGGATGGGCACGTTGATGCCGATCATGCCGACCTGGACGTGCCGCTGGAACTTCCGGGCGGCCTGCCCGCTGGAGGTGAAGATCGCGGTGCCGTTGCCGAAGGGATTGGCGTTGATGATGCCGATGGCCTCATCGAAGGTGCCGGCCCGCAGCACCACCAGGACCGGGCCGAAGATCTCGTCACGGTAGACGTCCATGTCGGTGGTGACCCGGTCGAACAGGCACGGTCCGACGAAGAAGCCGTTCTCGTGACCGTCAACGGTCAGGTCCCGGCCGTCCACCACCAAAGTGGCGCCAGCCTGAGAGCCCCGGGAGACATAACCAACGATGCGGTCCCGGGCCTCAGGCGTGACCACTGGCCCCATTTCCGAGGACGCCTCCCGGCCCGGCCCGACCTTCACCTCAAGAGCCTTCGCCTTCAGCCGCTCGACCAGGGCGTCGCCCGCTTCGCCCACGGCCACGACGGCGGAGATGGCCATGCAGCGCTGCCCGGCTGACCCGTACCCGGCGGCCGTGATGTGGTTGGCGGCGAACTCGATGTCCGCGTCGGGCAGGACCACGGCGTGGTTCTTGGCGCCGCCGAGCGCCTGCACCCGCTTGCCGCTGGCCGACGCCCGCTCGTGCACGTATTTTGCGATCGGGGTGGAGCCGACGAACGACACTGCCGCGACGCTCGGGTGGTCCAGGATCGCGTCGACGGCGACCTTGTCCCCGTGCACCACGTTGAACACGCCGTCGGGCAGGCCGGCCTCGGCGTAGAGCCGGGCGATGAGGTTCGACGCGGACGGGTCACGCTCGCTCGGCTTAAGCACGAATGTGTTCCCGGTCGCGATCGCGACCGGGTGCATCCACATCGGCACCATGACCGGGAAGTTGAACGGCGTGATCCCGGCGCAGACGCCGAGCGGCTGGCGGAACGAGTAGGCGTCCACGTCGGTCGACACCTGCTCGGAGTACTCGCCCTTGAGCAGCGTCGGCACGCCGCAGGCGAACTCGACCACCTCCAGGCCGCGGGTGACCTCGCCCTTGGCGTCGGACACGACCTTGCCATGCTCGTCGGCGACAAGCTCGGACAGCTCGTCGATGTGCCGCTCCATGAGGTCGCGGAAGGCGAACATGATCCGCATCCGGCGCATGAGCGACGCGTCGCTCCAGGCTTCGAACGCCTTGGCCGCCGCCTGCACCGCAGCTTCGACGTCGGCCACGGTCGCCAGCGCGACCTGAGCCTGCTGGCCGCCCGTGGCAGGGTTATAGACCGAGCCGAACCGGGTCGAGGCCCCGGTCGTCTCCGATCCGGCAATCCAGTGCTGGATAGTACGCATACGAAGTATCTGCTCCTTACTTATAGGTAAATCCGCTGGGTGCGCTTGGCCGCGTCGTAGGCGGCCCGGGCCTTCTGCGTGCTTTCCAGGACGGCCACCTCGGCGACGGGCACGTCCCACCAGCCCTCGGAGTCCGGGACCGGCGCGAGCGGGTCGGTCTCGACGTAGACCACAGTGGTCCGGCCCGAGGCCCGGGATCGGCGCAGCGCATCGCTGAACTCCCCGATCGTCTTGACCCGCAGTACGTCGGCGCCCAGGCTGGCCGCGTTGGCGGCCAGGTCGACGGGCAGCACGTCGCCGTCCAGCAGCCCGGTTTCCGGGTTGCGGAAGCGGTAACTGGTGCCGAACCGCTGCGAGCCCAGCAGCTCCGACAGCGCGCCGATGGAGGCGAAGCCGTGGTTCTGCACCAGGACGATGTTCAGCTTGATCCGCTCGGCCACCGCGGTGACGATCTCGGTCGCCATCATCAGGTAGGACCCGTCGCCGACGAGCACGAACACCTCGCGTTCCGGGTCGGCTAGCTTGGCCCCCAGGCCGCCGGCGATCTCGTACCCCATGCAGGAGTAGCCGTACTCGACGTGGTACTGCTTCGGGTCCCGGGCCCGCCACAGCATCTGCAGGTCCCCGGGCATGCTCCCGGCCGCCTGCACCACCACGTCCCGCTCGTCCATGAACTCGTTCAGCGTCCCGAGGATCTCGGTCTGGGCCGGCAGCGGCTGATGGCCGAGGTGGTATGCCTCATCGACCACCCGTTGCCAGCGGGCGTCGTGCTCGCGGAACGCGGCAGCGTACGCCGCGACGACGTGGTACCCGCGCATCGCTTCGGTCAGCGCCTCCAGCCCGGCCCGGACGTCGGCCACCAGCGCGGCGCCGGCCTGCTTGCCCGCGTCGAACGCGGTGATGTTGAGGTTGACGAACCGCACTCCCGGGTGCTGGAAGGCGGTGCGGGACGCGGTGGTGAAGTCGGTGTAGCGGGTGCCGATGCCGAGCACCACGTCGGCCTCGCGGGCCAGCGCGTTGGCCACGGGGGAGCCGGTGGCGCCGACGCCGCCGACCGCGCACGGGTGATCCCACGGCACCGCCCCCTTCCCGGCCTGGGTGTCGGTCACCGGGATGCCGGTGGCCTCGGCGAATGCGCGTAGCGCCTCGGAAGCCTCGGAGTAGATGACCCCGCCGCCGGCCACGATGAGCGGTCGGCGGGCGGAGCGCAGCACCCCGGCGGCGCGCGCCAGGGCCGCGGGTTCGGGTACGGGACGGGGGATATGCCAGGTCCGTTCGGAAAAAAGGTCTTCTGGCCAGTCGTGGGCCTCGGCCTGCACATCCTGCGGGAGGGCCAGGGTTACCGCGCCGGTTTCGGCCGGGTCGGCAAGCACGCGCATGGCGGCCAGCAGCGCGGCCGGCAGCTGCTCTGGCCGCCAGATGCGGTCGAAGAACCGTGACACAGGCCGGAACGCGTCGTTGACGCTCACGTCGTAGGAGCGCGGGTCCTCCAGTTCCTGCAGCACGGGGCTGGCGGCCCGGGTGGCGAAGATGTCGGACGGCAGCAGCAGCACCGGTATCCGGTTGATGGTGGCCAGCGCGGCCCCGGTGACCATGTTGGTCGAGCCCGGGCCGATCGAGGCGGTGCAGGCCAGGGCCTGCAGCCGGTTCCGCATCCGGGCGAAGCCGACCGAGGCATGCACCATGGCCTGCTCGTTGCGAGCCAGGTAGTACGTCAGGTCGGCCTCGCCGGTCTCGGCCGCCTGCAGCAGGGCCTGCCCGACCCCGGCCACGTTGCCGTGGCCGAAGATCCCGAAGCAGCCCGGGATGAACCGCTGCCGAACGCCATCGCGCTCGCTGTACTGGCAGGCCAGGAAGCGGACTACGGCCTGTGCGACGGTCAGCCGGATCGTGCTCACGGTAGCTCCTTCCCGCGCATCAGGCTGACGGCTGTGTCCACCGCGCCGGCCACGTCGTCGTCCGGCGGGAACAGCAGCGTCCGGCCGGCCACCAGGCCGTGCACCGACGGCAGCTGCAGCGCCTTGTGCCAGCGGTCGAAGGCGGCGTCCTGGTCGGCGCTGACCTCGCCGCCGAGCAGCAGGACGGGCAGCGTGCAGGCGGCCAGTACCCGTTCCATGTCGTCCACCACCGGCAGCTTGAGCCAGGTGTAAGCCGAGGTGGTGCCCAGCCCGGACGCGACCGTAATGGAGCGGATCACCGCCTCGGGGGACAGGTCGTTACGGACCCGGCCCTCGATCCGGTGCGAGATGAACGGCTCGATCATGGCCATCAGCCCGCGGTCGGCCAGATCGCTGACCGCCCGGGCGCACGCTTCGATGGTCGGGCCGGTGGCCGGATCGTCGGGGTCGATGCGCAGCAGCATCTTGCCCGCGTCGAAGCCCATCCGGGCGATGGCCTCCGCGTCGTAGCCGGTGAACCGGTCGTCCATCTCGAAGACGGTGCCGGCCAGCCCGCCGCGGTTCATCGAGCCGACGATCACCTTGTCTTCCAGCGCGCCCAGCAGCAGCAGGTCCTCGATGATGTCCGCGGTGCCGAGCACGCCGTCGACGCCGGGCCTACGCAGTGTCAGTACCATCCGTTCCAGCAGGTCGGCCCGGTCGGCCATGGCCATGGGCCGGTCCCCGGCTCGCAGCGCGCCGCGGGCCGGGTGGTCAGCCGCGACGATGAACATCTGCTCGTCCTCGCCCAGCAGCGACATCCGCCGCTTGCGCCGGGCGGCCGCCTCAGCGATGGCTTGCGGGCGCCTGGTCCGCGTGTCGAGCAGGGCCCGGATCTGGTCACGCACTGGTTTCCTCCAGGAAGTCGGTCACCTCGGCGGTGGTCGGCATGGCGTCCGAGCAGGCCAGCCGCGACGCGACGATGGCCCCGGCGGCGTTGGCGAAACGCATCACCTGCTCGATGTCCCAGCCGGCCAGCAGCCCGTGGCACAGTGCACCGCCGAACGCGTCCCCGGCGCCCAGACCGTTCAGCACCTCGACCGGAACCGGCGGCACCTCCACCGAGACCGTCCGGTCGTGGGCCAGCACGCCCTTGGGGCCCTGCTTGACCACGGCCAGCTCGACGCCCGCCTCGTGCAGGGCCCGGGCCGCGGCCAGCGGGTCGCGTTCGCCGGTGGCCGTCTCGCATTCGTCGAGGTTGCCGACGGCCACGCTCACCAGCGGCAGCGCCTGCTGGACCCAGTGCCGGGCCTCCTGCCGGGTCGGCCAGAACATGGGCCGGTAGTCCAAGTCCAGGACGGTGATGCCACGGCCGTTCCGGGCCTTTAGGGCGGTCAGCGTCGCGGCCCGGCTCGGCTCCTGCGACAGGCCGGTAACGGTTACCCAGAAGATCCCCGCGGCGCGGATCGCGTCCAGGTCCAGCTCGTCCGGGTGGATCTCCAGGTCCGGTGCCTTGGGCCAGCGGTAGAAGTACAGCGGGAAGTCGTCTGGCGGGAAGATCTCGCAGAACGTGACCGGCGTCGGCAGGCCCGGCACTGCGGCGACGTACCGGTCGTCCACGCCGTACTTCGCCAGGGCGGCATGAATGAATTGGCCGAACGGATCCTGGCCGGTGCGGCTGATAACGCCTGTCCGCCGCCCGTGGCGGGCAGCCGCCACCGCCACGTTGGTGGCGCTGCCGCCGAGCCACTTGCCGAACGTATCGACCTCATCCAGGCCCACGCCGGCCTGCAGCGGATACAGGTCCACCCCGATCCGGCCCATGGTCAGGACCTCGAACGCGTCCATCTAGGCCTCGGCCTTGGCGTACAGGGCGGGCTGCTCGCGCATGGCCACCTCGACCCGCTTGCCGCTGTGAAAGGCCTGCAGGCCGGCGTCGGACACCACGGTGGCGGCGTAGCCGTCCCAGGAGCTCGGCCCGGTCGACATGCCAGCTGGTGACGGCGTCGATCCACTGCTGGAGCTCGGCGTCGTAGGCGCGGACGAACCGCTCGCGCCAGTCGGCAGGCACGTGCCCGCGGTAAGAGCCGTCGCGTTTGACGATGACGTCGCTGCTTTCGGCCAGTTCCACGGTGCCGGTCTCCGCGACGATCTCGCCGCGGATGTCGTAGCCGTAGGCGATGTTGACCGCCGCTTCCACGTCGGTCAGCGCGCCGTTGGTCATCTCCAGCATCAGCACGAGCGGGTCCTGCAGGTGCCCGGCCGCGTGCGAGCTGCGTCGCGGCGCGAAGGCCTGAACGGCCGCGACCTCGGCATCGAGCAGCCAGCGCGCGATGTCGATGTCGTGCACGCAGGTGTCGACGATGACGCCGTCGGTGTCGACACCAGACGGCACGGCCGGATTGCGGTGCGCGGAGTGGAAGAGCAGGGGAGCACCGATGTCGCCGCGGGCCAGTGTCTGTTTCATGGCCTGGTAGCCGCGGTCGAAGCGGCGCATGAAACCGACCATGACCAGGCGCCGGCCGGCGGCGGCTTCGGCGTCGACGATCCGGTCGCAGGCCTCACGGGTGGTGGCCAGCGGCTTTTCGCAGAAAACATGCTTGCCGGCCTTAATCGCAGCCAGCACGTATTCCTCGTGGGTGCCGCCCCAGGAGGTCACCACGACGGCGTCGATGCCCTTGTCGGCGATGAGGTCCTGGCCGGTCTGGTGGACGGCTGCGCCGCGCAGGCCGCCGGCCACACTGCTGGCCCGGTCCAGGTCGACGTCGGTGACCGCCGCGACCCGCGCTCCGGAAAGCACGCTGGTGATCCGGCGGATGTGGTCCTGGCCGATCAGGCCGACGCCGATGACGCCGAGCTTGAGGGTCACCGGTCCGTCCTCCCTTCGGCCCTTTCCTCGGCGGGACGGTACGGCCACCGGCGGGCCGGGCCCAGGCCGCAGGCGACGAAGTAGCCGGCGGTACGCGCGGCGATGGGCAGCGGCACGTCCGCCTCGACCGGGTAGAGGTCCTGCTCGATGACGGCGAAGATGTCCCGGTCCAGGTCGGCCAGCGCGTGCAGCAGCGGAGGCATCGCGGGCAGCCCGTAGGGCGGTTCGAGCATCACGCCCAGCTTGACGGCCTCGGACAACGGCAGCTTCTCCGCCACCGCCCGGTCCCGCACCGCCGGGTCCACCTGCTTGAGGTGAACGTAGGTGACCCGGTCGCCGAACCGCTGCACGATCTCGACGTTGTCGCCGTGGCAGTAGGCGACGTGCCCGGTGTCCAGGCAGAGGTTCACGTACCGCGGGTCGGTCTCGGCCAGGAACCGCTCGATGCGCTCCTGCGTGTCCACATGGGTGTCGACGTGCGGGTGGAAGACCAGCTCGACGCCGTACTCCTCACCCATCACCTTGCCCAGCTCGTTGGTGCCCGCCACCAGGTGCTTCCACTGCTGTTCGTCCAGCGCGCCGGGTTCGGTCGCCGCGCCAGTGTGCATGTCGGTGTACTGCTCCGGCAACTGCACCAGGTACCTGGCGCCGACCTCGGTCAGCAGACGCGCCTCCCGGCCGAAGTCATCGATGGCCTTCTTCAGCGCATCCGGTCCCTTGTGCAGCCCGGCGAAAACGGTGCCACCGCAGACCTTCAGGCCGCGCCGGCCGAGTTCGTCCCGCAGCCGCGCGGGATCCTGCGGAAGGAATCCCTGCGGGCCTAGCTCGGTCCAGACGTAGCCGGCCTTAGCGACCTCGTCAAGATACTGACGCCAGGTCACCTGGTGCGGGTCCTCGGCGAACCACACCCCCCACGAGTCCGGGGCGGTACCGAGCAGTATCCGCGACAAATCACTGAATGCATTCATGGTATAGCCTTCCTTCGGGCCTATTCAACGATTGCGCACAGCCGCTTGAATGTCCAGGGAAATTAACCTTGAACAGACACGGGATTGCCAAACAATGAGCAAACAATCCAATTTCCAATTGAATGCTTTTCCCAGGTAAGCGGGGCCGGGCGGCCGGATTGTTAGGTGATTCTGTCCGAGATTGCCCGGCTCGGTGCGCAGGTCTTCCGCTGCTCGGCGAACAACCTCACGCTTGGCGGCATAGCTCTGCTATGGCGCGTCGAACAGAAGGGATGAGACGTCGATGCATGAAGCGGATCCGAGACGGGACTCTGTGGCCACGCCCCATCAGGAGACACTGAGCCCTGCGCATAGGCGCTACCTGACCAAGCTGACGGTGATCTCCACGCTGGGGGGCCTGTGCTTCGGCTACGACACGGGCGTAATTTCCGGTGCGTTGCTGTTCATCGGGAAGGACCTTCATCTCAGCCAGACCGAGCAGACGTTCGTGGTCACCTCGCTGCTGTTCGGGGCGATCATCGGGGCTGGAATAGGGGGCCGGCTGGCCGATGCGATCGGCCGCAGGACCAGCATGCGGATCTACGCGGTGGTGTTCTTCCTCGGCGCGATCGGCAGCGGATTCTCGCCCACCCTGCCGCTCATCTACGCCTCGCGGGTCGTGCTGGGCCTAGCCGTGGGCGCCGCCGCGGCGACCGTGCCGATGTACCTGTCGGAGATGGCCCCCGCTCACCGGCGCGGCCGGATGACGACCATCAACGAGCTGATGATCGTCGGCGGCCAGTTCATCGCCTTCGGGATCAACGAGCTGATCAATTCGGTGTCCCACAGCCAGAGCGTGTGGCGGATCATGCTGGCCGTCGCCGCGGTTCCCGCGGTCGCGCTGTTCATCGGCATGTTCTTCCTGCCGGACTCGCCGCGCTGGTACGCCATCAAGGGGCGGCTGGATGACGCTCAGCGGGTGCTCGCTCTGAGCCGTGGTCCGGCCGAGGCGGCGGAGGAGTTCAACATCGTCAAGGCGCACGCCGAGCGGGACCTGAAGGAGGATCGGGGGGCCGCGCGACGGGACCTGGCCGCCTACCCGTGGATGCGCCGGATTCTGTTCATCGGCATCGGCCTGGCCCTGGTGCAGCAGCTGACTGGCATCAACACGGCCGAGTACTATGCTCCGACCATCCTGAAGTCCACCGGCCTGGGTACCAGCGCCTCGCTGATCTCGACGATCTTCATCGGCGCGATCGGGGTGATCGGGACGCTCCTGGGCATCTACTTGCTGGGCATCAAGAACAGGCGCCCGTTGCTGATGATCGGGTTCAGCGGAGTCGCGGGCTCCGACGTTCTCCTGGCGATCATGTTCAAGCTCCCGGAGTCGACCATCCGCAGCTACCTCATCCTGGTCTTCATCATGCTGTTCGTCTTCTTCGTCCAGACGTTCATCGGCACCTTGATCTGGCTGATGCTGTCGGAGATCTTCCCGATGACCATCCGGGGCTACTGCATGGGCATCGCCGTGTTCTTCCTGTGGTCGATCAACACGGTCATCTCCTACGTCTTCCCGTACATGATCACCAACCTCGGGTCGTCCGGGACGTTCGGGATCTTCGCCGGGATCAACGTGATCTCCCTGCTCTTCTGCATCAAGTTCGCCCCGGAAACCCGCGGCCGCACCCTGGAGGAACTGGAAGACGAATTCCGCTCGCGCGACGCCGGGCACCTGACGCACCAGGCGCCCGCCGGCGTCTACGGGTCCTGATCCGTCAGTTGGGAACCTGATCATGCCGCTCAAGCTGGGTGCTTACACCGCCTGCCTGCACGACCGTCCGCTCGCCGAGGCCCTGGAGGTGCTCAGGGCCGAAGGCCTGACCTCGGTGGAGGTCAACACCGGCGGCTTCATCCCCTCCCCGCACTGCCACGTCGACGCGCTGCTGGCCTCGGAACAGGCCCGCCGCGACTACCTGGCCGAGTTCTCCCGCCGGGACATGGAACTGACCGGCCTGAACTGCAACGGCAACCCGCTCAACCCACTGCCCGGCGTCGGCCCCAAGCACGACGATGACCTGCGCCGGACGATCGAGCTGGCCGGCCTGCTCGGGGTCCGCACCGTCGTGACGATGTCGGGCACGCCCGGCTCCGATCCGTCGCGCCCGGTACCCGTCCTGGGTGGTCAACCCGTGGGACGGCGTGTACCTGGAGGTCCTGGACTACCAGTGGGACGTCGCCGCCCGGTACTGGAGCGAGATCGACGCCCTGGCCCGGGCCAGCGGCGTGCGGGTGGCGATCGAGATGCACCCGCACAACCTGGTGTTCTCCCCGGTCACGCTGCGCAAGCTGGTGGACCTGACCGGCGCGGCCAACATCGGCGCCGAGATGGACCCGTCGCACCTGATGTGGCAGGGCATGGACGTCGTCGCGTGCATCCGCTGGCTGGGGCCGCTGGTCTTCCACGCCGCCGCCAAGGACGCCCGGATCGAGCCCGGGGTGGCCATCCGCGGCGTCCTGGACACGATGTTCGGCACGGTGCCCGCCGACGCCGAAGGCAAGGCGCCTACCGGCATCGGGTACTGGTGCGCCAGGTGGCCTGACGACCCGGCCTGGCGGTTCGTCGCGGTCGGCACCGGCCACGATCTGGAGTACTGGACGGAGTTCCTCCGGGCTCTGGCCGAGATCGACCCCGACATGGCGGTCAACATCGAGCACGAGGACGCCAGCTACTCCCGCACGGAGGGTCTGGCCCTTGCCGCCGGGAACCTCCGCGCCGCCGCCGCCAAGATGTAGCGGAGGTGCACGATGAAGATCGCATTGGATCCCGCGATGTACCACGCGAGCATGTCGGTCGCCGACGAGCTGCGCAAGGCCGCTGACCTCGGCTACGAGTACCTCGAGCTGTCGCCGCGGGCGGACTGGTTCTTCTGGCACCGCTACCCGAAGGCCGACGACGAGATGATCGCCGAGGTCAACAAGGCCGTCAACGAGACCGGCGTGCGCATCCGTCGCTGGTGCCGGTGTTCGGCTGGTCCGCCCCTGACGAGCAGGAGAGGCAGGCCCAGGTCCGCAACTGGAAGCGGATGCTGGAGATCGCCGACGGCCTGGAATGCCGGGTGATCATGACCGAGCTGTCCGGCGACCCGAACCAGCCGCTCAAGTCCGAGCACGCCTTCTACCACTCGATGGAGGAGCTGATCCCGGTCTTTGAGCGGTACGGGCTGCAGCTGGACATCGAGGCCCACCCATACGACTTCTCCGAGCGTAACGACGACGCGGTGCAGATCGTCCGCGGGCTGAACCGGCCGTGGATCAACTACTGCTTCTGCATTCCGCACGCCTTCCACCTGTCTGACGGCGCCGGGGACATGCGCGCCATGATCTCCTATGCCGCTCCCAAGCTGGCCCACGTCCACGTGGCCGACTGCTACAACCACCGGGCTAACGTCGGCAACCGCTACATCGTCAACCCGCCCGGCGTGGACGCCCGGGTGCACCAGCACAACGAGATCGGTAACGGCGACATCGACTGGGACGAGACGTTCGGCGCGCTGCGCGAGGTCGCCTTCGACGGCATCGCTGCGGTGTGCGTGTTCGGCTGGGAAGAGGACGCCGACGCCGTGCACCGCCGGATGCTGGAGCGGGTAACCTCCGAGCTCGCCCGCCCAGCCTGCGAGCCGCGGTGACGCTGGGGTCGACGAGACAGGGCAACCCGCACGGTTACGGCTGCTCGCAGCTACCACCCCT